>CP075366.1:0-2758789 GCA_019454145.1 Fimbriimonadaceae bacterium
GCTTGACCGCCGAACCGTGCTGACTCGCCGCGACCCGCACTTCAAGAACCGAGAACGAGCAATTGTTGCCAATGTAGATGTGGTGGCGGTTGTTGTTTCGGTAGTCGCCCCGCCGCTTCATGTGCGGATTATCGACCGGTACCTTGCCGCCATCCACAAAGGCGGTGCGAGAGGCATTATTGTCGTCAACAAAACGGATTTGCATGAATCCAATGCCGCTTTGCAAGAAGATTTAGCCCAACTCGCACCTTATTCAGAAATGGGGGTGGGCGTTTTTCCAGTTTCCAACAAAACAGATAAAGGAATCGAAGCGGTTAGGGCAGAGCTCGCGGGGAAAACCGCCGTATTTGTCGGTCACAGTGGAGTCGGTAAGTCATCTCTATTGAACTCCCTTGTGCCTGGCTCGGCCCTTGCGGGCGATATTTCGGAAGGTTACGGGCGGGGAAAACACACAACTACTCGGGCGAATCTTGTCGAAGCTGGTGATTTGCGGATTGTTGATACGCCGGGCATCCGTGAATTCGCGGTGGAGTTCGATTCAGTTGAAGAAATCGCCGAGTGCTTTACGGATTTCAACCAAGTGGGCAGATGTAAATTTAGCGACTGTTTGCACCTGGAAGAACCCGGCTGTGCCGTTCAAGAAGCGGTTGAAACGGGAGAAATTGCCCGGGTGCGTTACGAGAGTTACCTCCGATTGGTGGACGAACTTGTGAGTTAGCGAGCTTGGAGCGGCAAGAATTCTGCTCCGAGGTCAATGAGTGATTCGTACCCTGGAGAAATTTCGCTGATCGAAACTTGCCGACCTGCTTTGAGCCCGAGTTTAAGTAATCGCTCCATGTTGCCGCCTGGTTTGATATTGATTCCTTCAAAGATCATGCTAAGTCCACCGATCAGGCGGTCGCGCACTCGATTGCTATTGCGATGGTATCCACCAAATGGACTAACTGCGGAGACCGCAAGGTCGGTTTTGGGATCAAATTTGTACCGCCAAAGCCGTGCTGCGGCGAACGGTTCTTGGCGCAGATCGTCGCCCAATGCATTGTAAAAGCCCGTATCAAGAACCATAATTCTTGGTGCTCCCCAACGAAGGGCAGTGACTGCACTCCGCTGATATTCCGTAGTGTCGTGTCCGGTTACCAACGTATTGCCCCGCAGAATTCGATTTTCCGTAGATTTTTCGATTTCAATGAGTGCTTGCTCCGAGGAATTTCTGCTGGCCAGCACACAAAACGTTTTCGCGGTAAGTAGCCGTGAGTTTCCGTAGAGATAAAGCAGTTCGGGTGGATGAGGTTCATAAAGTTCAATCTGCCGCGGGTAGTGAGCATCGGCTGCAGTTACGGCGGTAACTCCCATCTGCGCAAGATTTGCTTCTAATTGGGTTGCTTCTGCTACAAGCCGAGTTTTATGAACGTTGAACTGTTCGGCTTTTGACTGGGCAAGCCGATATTCTTCCCTTAACGCCTCCGAACCAAGAGCTAAGAAGTCGTCTGGCGACCGCCCCAAAAGGTCGTTTCTTGTAAGAATTCTGGTGATGGTTTTTGCTCCAATTCCCGGGCAGGTTGCGAGTGCCAGAGTCAGAATTCTGCGAGAAACCGGCATAGATTACTTCACCAATTGGTGGGCATCAAGCATCAGATCAACGACTTGTTGTCCAGCGCGGTTCATTACGTCAACCACATCTGTGTGGTCAAGAATCTCATCCGACATTCCAGCCGCTTGGTTCGTAATAATAGCCAAACAACCGTACGGAATTTCCGCCTCCCGCATCAAAATAGCCTCGGTTGAAGCTGTCATGCCAACTACATCGCCACCCAGTTTGCGCACAACTTGGATTTCTGTCGGCGTTTCATAACGAGGGCCGTTGGCTGTGACATACACGGCTGGATGATGCGCCGCAACGCCTTTCTTTTGGGCGAGTTCCAGCAGGGAGTCAGACAAAGGAAACGGTTTTGAAAAATCTCGGTGCTCAACCGAATGGTCAAACAAGGTGAGATTCCTGGCGGATAAATCAAGGAAATCTGAACACACGGCTAGCGATCCAACCGGCCACTCAGCTCGCAAGCAACCGACCGCCGCTGACGAAATGCAGAACTGCGCGCCGAGTTGTTTGATTCCGGTAACAATCGCCCGGTAGTTCACCAAGTGCGGCGGGCTTTTATGTCCGGCGGAATGCCGTTGAACGAGCAGAACACGCTTGCCGTGATTGTCAATCAGCTTGCCTCGAAGCATTCCGTAAGGTGTTGGAACAGCAACCGCAGAACCAGGAATTTCCGCCAATCGAGAGCCGATTCCCGTTCCCCCAATCAAAGCGTAATCAATCCGTAGAGCCGCAGTTTTGTGCACGGAGTGAGAATACCGCGCCATACTAACAGCCATGCCTTCAATCACGTTTCATGGTGCCGCCGGCACGGTTACTGGCTCTCGACACCTCCTCGAATACGATGGTCATAAAGTTTTAGTCGATTGCGGTTTGTTTCAAGGCGGGCGTGAACTCAAGGCAAAAAACTGGGAACCCTTCCCGGTTGACCCCGATGAAGTTGATGCAGTTTTGTTGACCCACGCTCACACGGATCACATCGGATTTCTGCCGCGATTCGTGCGGAACGGCTACAAAGGTCCAGTCTATGCCACCTCGGGCACGGTTGGCCTCTGCCGAGTGAGTTTGCCAGACGGAGGGCGCTTGCAGGAAGAAGAAGCCCGCTACCACAACCGCCATCAAACCAGCCGGCATCAACCAGCGGAACCCCTATTTACGGAAGGAGATGCGTACGATGCACTCAAGCTGATGAAGCCCCTTCATTACCACCAATGGCAAGAGCTTCCGGGCGGAGCACAGTTCCGCATGGTGCCAGCGGGGCACATTTTAGGATCAGCTTTTATCGAGTTCTATTTCGCTAACGGAGAGCGAATACTGATGGGCGGCGACCTGGGCCGCTACGATACACCCATCATCAAAGACCCGACGCCGATGGATTTCGCCGAGTATTTGGTGATTGAAAGCACCTATGGTAACCGCTTGCACAACGATGGAGACGCCAAAGAAAAGATTGCGGAAATAGTTTCGGAAGCCGAACGAAATCGCAGAGTTATACTTATACCGAGCTTCGCAATCGGGCGAACTCAAGAGATACTTTGGTATTTCCACCTTTTGGAGAAGGAAGGACGCTGGCCCAATTTGCGTGTTTATGTAGATTCTCCGATGGCTAATAAAGCTACTTTACTCTACACAGAATCGGAGGAAGACCACGACGCGGACATGAAAATTGATATGCGCGAAGGTCATTCCCCATTCCGCGACGACATGGTTCACCTGGTTCGGGACAGAAATATGAGTAAAGAACTCAACCACGCAAACGGGCCATTTATTGTCATTGCCGGAAGCGGAATGTGCAATGGCGGACGGATCGTACATCACCTCAAGGCCCGAGCAAGCGACCCGAGCACATTGATTTTGTTTACCGGCTACCAAGCAGATGGAACATTGGGCCGACGAATACTGGATGGACAAGCGGAAGTGCGAATTCTCGGAGCAGAGATTCCTGTGCGAGCGGAGGTTCAAAGGCTTGATATGCTCTCGGCTCATGCGGACTATGGAGAAATGCTCCGATGGTTGGGGAATTTCAAAGAGGCTCCTAAGAAGACATTTATCGTCCACGGCGAACCTGATGCCGCGCTTGCACAGCAAAAGCATATTCAAGAAATGCTTGGCTGGGACACAATTATTCCCGCCCAAGGCGATAAATTTGAACTGAGCTAATGCCACGCGATCTTGTGTTCGGAAACGGTTCAATGTATGTGGCGATGGATCGCCGAGGGCTGATTCGTGAACTGTGCTGGCCCACGGTTGGCGCGCCCAACCACTTAGCCGGGCGAAAAATTCGACTCGGAATTTGGCGCGATGGATGGTTTAGTTGGCTTGAGGGAGATGGCTGGGCGGTGAACCAGTGGTACGAATCCAGCTATGGCATCACCCAATGGGCGGGGTTCGGCTACGTCATCCGTAGAAAGGCTTGCCTAGATTACGAAACCCCTTACTTTGAGCAGAAATTTGAGATCACTGGCCCCGATGGGGAAGTGATGATTTACCAAGCGCACGATTTAAGAATTGGTGAAACCGATATCGGCGACGCTTGTTATTGTCATTCGGAACCCGAATGTATATTCCACTATAAATTAGGCGTGACGGTTGGCTTCTTTGGTGAAGGGTTAACCGGTTGGTTAGACCAGTACACATGTGGAATGGAAGGCACTTGGCTTGATGCAGAAGATGGCCACCTTGCCAGAAAACCCGTTGAACAGGGGAGCGTGGATTCCATCTTTGGCATAAAAGTGGAAATAGAAGGCGGGCGAGGTGATTTTAGTCTTCCGATTATCTGTGGTGAAACTGCCGAAGATGTGTTGGAAACTCACAAGCATGGTGGAGCAGTACCCACGGTTTTGGAACACGGCACCGATACCCCGTTGGCTCGAATCAGCGAACTTGTATTGCGTGCCAACACTGGAAATGGCGGAGCAGTTATCGCCGCGATTGATAGCGACATTATGGGATCGAATAGATCCAATTACGCCTACGTGTGGATGCGCGATGCCGTACTGACCGCCAGAACCATGGGCGGCAAAGACGATTTGTTGGCATTTATCCCAAGGCGTGATGATGGGAAGTTTCTGTGGCAGAAATACCACCCCGAAGGCTATCGCGGAAGCAGTTGGCACCCATGGACGGGGGATAACGCATTCCCTTACCAAATGGATGAAACAGCCTTGCTCGTGACTTATGGAATCAAGAATCTCGATAAAAGCCCAAGCCACGAAAAAGATGAAGCTCGCCTCACTCAGTGGCTAAAGCTCTTATTGAAATCAGTTGGCCCTAATGGATTGCCTTGCCAAAGCTGGGATTTATGGGAAGAGCGGTTTGGTATCCATTTTTGGACGGTAGCAACTGTAATCGAAGCTTTTAAGACCGGTGCGGAACTCCTTGGAGGGCAATGCCAATCAGCCGCCGACCAAATGGTCGAGGTTGTCCAGTCTCAGTTCTTAATTGAAAACGGTAAGATTCCTCGACGGATTTATAAAGAAAACGGCGAATGGATTCCCGATTACACGGCGGACTCCGCCACTCTTGCCGGAATCTTAGAATGCCCGGAATTGCAAAATCATTTTCTTGCCCCTGCAGTTGAAATGGTTGAGAAATACCTTGCAAACCAAACTGCATCTGGCGGGGTCGCCCGATACGAAGGAGACTATTACTGCCGAGTTCGAGAGGGATATCCCGGTAACCCTTGGGTGATTTGCACCATGTGGTTAGCCCGGGCTTATTTGTTGCAAGGGAAGATTGCGGAATACCAGAACCTGATCCAGTGGCCAGAGCAACATTGTTCGCAAAGCTTCATGCTCGCTGAACAGTACCATCCGGATACGGGTGAGCCACTAAGTGTCAGTCCACTCACTTGGAGTCATGCAGAGTATTTAGAAACCATTCGGTTTGCGAACGAAATCAGAAGAGCTTAGGGGTCTCTTTGCATGCTTTTTTTGCAATGGCATGCCGACCTTCAGGGCTACCACCTTTGAGAACGTAGGTCATTCCACCTTGGCAGTACCAGCCAATAGCATCCTTCATCCAATAAAGAGTTTTATCGCCATAAGCTTCGGGTTTGCCAGCATCTAGTCCGCCCGATTCTTTACGTCCGTAAAGAGTGTAAATTGCGCCTTGATATTCAACGTCAAAAGCCATCCAGCAACTTCCGCATTCCGCTGATTTTAGACTGGCTCCCATGCCTTCTAATGAAATGACTGGAGTAGGGCAGTGCATCGAATTCCTGACTAACTCAGCCGCTTTCTGGGGATCAGATTCATGCCAGTGGTTTTGCAACGGAGATTTCACCAAGTCAATGGTTGCCGCTGAGGCATATTGAACTTCGACCGACGGGTTTACTACCGGCGATCTAGCCACAGAAAAGACGATGGCAAAACACGCAACTCCCGCGAGAGACCATCCCAGAGTTTTTGACCGCCAAAATGGCTGTTTAGCTCGGCAAATGTCTGCCAGCATGGGCTGTAAATTAGGAACTGATGCGCTTAAGCCTGCTTTTCTGATAGCTTCCTTAAGCTCTAGGCAGGCATCAACTTCCGCCTTTAACTGTGGATTTTCCGCTAATTGAGCCTCAAACTCCGCTCGTTCTGCCGCGTCCATACGACCATCAACATAGGATTGAATCTTTCTGTCCATTAAAGTGTTGCCTCCATCGAGGTTTGTTCGGCGATCAGAGTATCTCGAACGATTTGCCGAGCACGGGAAAGCCGAGATCGAACCGTACCGACCGGAATATCCATAATCTGCGCCGCTTCTTCGTAGCTCATTTCTTCAACATCGCATAGGTGAATCGTCATTCGGTAGTTGGGCGAAAGCTGTTCAATAGCCGCCAAAATTCGTTCTGCATCCAATTTCCCGCTCAAAGCAGTCCAGAATCCTTCCACCGGAATGTCTAAATCTTCGTGCTCGTCAAGTGAAATAACGTCTTTTTGTGAACGAATCACCATAAGTCGCTCGTTTCTCAAAATGCGGATCAGCCACGATCGCAAATGTTGCCCGTCAAATCTATCCCAAGCCTTGTACGCCTTAATCAGGCAGGTTTGAACCAAATCTTCGGCTTCTTCGTGTTTGCATCCCAACCGTTTGGCAACGCGGTAGAGCACCGGAAGTTCAGGGGAAACTTCTCGCTCGAAATTCAGTGAATTCTTCTTAGCGAACATTCCCAACCTCTGGTTTTGGCTCTTGGTGATACTGGTGGTTGCCGATGTGAGGGCGAGCATCAGGCATGTAAATGATTGTAACTTCCTTTTGGTTCCCACCCATGCCTTTAAGCTGGGTCTTAGTAAACCAGCAATTGTCATCCACAAAACCTGAGGTTGTTCCACTCTTTTTCGGCGAGCGTGCGATGTACTAGAGAGGGCAACCCTGTTGCCGCAAAAGGGAATTGTTGTGATGATGAATTTGAAATGGAATGGAATTAAACCAGCATTGGTTATTCTTGGATTGCTGAGCGTGAACTTGGCTTTTTCGGCGAGCCGCGACTTATACGTAAGTTCTTCGGGAACTAATTCAGTTAAGAGATTTGATGGTGTGACCGGAGCTTACTTAGGCGATTTTGTGGCTTCTGGATCAGGTGGATTAGTCGATCCTCAAGGAATTGCCTTTGGCCCCGACGGAAACTTGTATGTTGCGAGCGTTGCGGTGCAAGGATCGGTTTCTTCCATAAAAAAATACAGCGGTTTGAATGGTGCTTACATGGGTGAATTCAATACTGGATATAGCTTCAAATATGCAGCTGATATCTCATGGCACAACGGAATTTTGTATGCCGCGGAATTCAGTGGATTTGTCAGCCCCACAAACGGTATTCACCGATTCGATGCGACTGGAAACCATTTGGGATTATTTGCCGATACAGCTGGTGGTGGTAGTGATGGGCACATGTTTGCCAGCGATGGGTTCTTCTACGCGGTAGCAAATTTTCCAACTACCGCAGTTGTGAAGAAATATAACGCAACAACGGGGGCTTTTATTTCCGACTCCGCGAACCTAGGTGGACTGCTGCTTGATTTAAGAGAGGGGAGTAACGTCAATTTTTTTGTAAATAGTTATTCACCCGGTGCAATTTATCAATTGAATCGAACAACAGGAGCAAGCCTAGGTGTTTTTGCTACTGTTGCACCCGATACGCAAGGTCAGATAATTGGTCTTGATGGTTCTTTGCTAATAGGAAGTTACAGCGGCAATGCGATACTAAGATACAACGAAGTGACTGGCGCATTTTTAGGCACCTTTGCAAATAGTGGCGGTTTGCTTCGACCCAATAACTTTACTCTTGGTCCCGAAGCGGTACCTGAACCAGCAACTCTTACTATTGCTGGACTTAGCCTGCTCTCACTGCTAAGAAAAAAACGAAGTAACAAATAGTTCACTACTTTAAGTAGGGATGAGTGGTGACTCCCGAACCACTCATCCCTACAACTGATCCTCTTTACGAGCAGGCTGCAACTCACATACGTAATGAAATCGTATCTGGGAGGCTAAAAAGTGGCGACCAATTACCCCCGATCCGCAAGTATGCAGAGTCTCTTGGTGTTTCTCGGTTGACGGTTCACCGCGCTTATTCAATCTTATGCGACGAAGGGATCGTGGTGAGCCATCCTGGTTCCGGAACCTTTGTTGCCCAACTCAACAACCGTGATGTAGCGCGCCAATATCTCGGAAAGTTTGCCGAGCGAGGCCCGATTATCGGGTTTGAACAGATTTGCCGTCAAGCTCAGATCAGATCGTTCGCTACCCCTATGCCCGATGGTTCGCTTCTAGAACTGCAAGATTACTTTGCGTATCAAATGATGCTTGCACAAGAAAGCAACTGGAATTTATATATGGCCGAGTGGGGTGGAGAGCTTGAACTTCGTAAGGCATTCGTTCCTTGGTTTAAGGAACTTGGGGCTGACCTTGACCCAGATGAAATAGTTATCAATACTGGCAGCAGATCGCTTGATACTTTTTTGCATTACGCAGTAGATCCAGGAGAGACGATTCTTGTAGACGAACCCTGGGGGATATTGCTCAAGCAAGTCCTCAAACAGGAAGGAATCAGAGCTATTGGTATTGATCCGAGTCGGATGAAGCCAGAGGAATTATCAGAATTAGTCGAACGTGAAAATGTGCACGGGGTGTTGGCTTGTCCGCACTATGGGTTCATGACTGGTATGGGTTGGCCAGATGATCTATTAATTCGACTCTACGAGGTGTCGAAAGTAAAGAACCTTGCGTTACTTTTGTCAATTGGTATTGGGCTCTTACCTCACACAGCAAAGAGAAATTTGCCTCCGGTGCCAAGGGGTGTTAATGCTTGGTTCAGTATTTCACTGCCTGTTTTAACTACCGATATAATGCAGTGCACCGCGCTTTCCGTCCCGCCAGAAATCAACGACTTGCTACGTCGTCCGCAGATTGGGCAAGAAGGAATGACAAGAATCAGCCAATTAGCTCTGGCCAGATATCTCAACAAGAATTTTCAGCGACACCTGGATAAATGCAGGGCTGAGTTTAGTCAACGCTCACAGCGCTTGTATCACGCACTCAGAACTTATGTCAGTAGTGACGTAAATGTGTTTCGTGCCGAGGGAGGCCACGGCATGACAATTCGTTTCCCGCACAAACCGGATGCACTCGAGCTGTTTAATAATGCCTTGGCGGAAAATGTTGCCGTAGTTCCAAACGAATACATCTGCTTTAATCCCGAAAATTTCGTGAATCTACGACTGCTGTTCAATAACATCAAGCTAGGCGAAATTGATGATGCGGCTGAACGGCTTGCACGGGCAATTAACAAGTCAGTTATTCGTTAACCTAGCCTACTTATTTACTAGGCCATTACATTCATGATAAAATCGCGGCAAGGTGGGCACAAAAACGAGAAACAGTATTCCTGAAGCGCTCCAATCAATGGGTGTAACTGGCAACAAGTTTGCGATTCTTGCAATTCATTGCCCTCACTATTACGGCGATTCCATAAAGTTTCATGATAATGTCATCGTTGGGCCAATAGATTTGAATGAGACGATGTCATCTGGATTTGAAGAGTTTATTGGTATTTCGGAATCCGAGGAAATTAAATCTTGTAATTTGGGCTTTATATCATATATGAGTTCCGACCATCCTGATATGATAGACAAAGAAAGCTCAGAATTATATGATAAGATATCCATTTTAATATGGATTTTATTGGTTTTCAGAATACACATCATTGGCAGACCCTATATTATCAAAGGATTTTTGGAAGAAGGCAAATTTATTGCGAGGATGGTTCACCCATTTGGCCACGTTATTTACTGGGAACAGTTTCCGTTTCGTCTCGCAAAAGTCCATGCCTTAAAACAAATCGGTGATGTAAGGCAAATGTACATGGAGAAATCCAACGACCGCAAGCACTGGCGGTTCAGAAGAGGTCTAGAGATGATGCTAAAAGGGTTTACTGAACCTCGCGCAGACGAAAGAATTGTCTACTTCGTTAGATCTCTAGAGGCACTATTTTTTCTTCAGAAAAAGGAAGGTGAAAAACAATTCGCAGACAGGATGAGTCTGATTGTTGATTTATCGCATATGCCGCTATTCGCAAATAGACTTTACACAGCAAGAAATGCTGTCCTTCATATGAATGGCTTATGGCGTAACAGAAAACGATATCAAAAACGCACTAAATTCAAGACGGAAATCGATCAATATTTGCACGTGACTGCTTTAGTAGCTTGTGAAGTATATTTCCGAATTTTATCACGAAAATCAACTTATGCTAGCTTCAGTAGAGATGACTCGATAACACAATATTGGTTGAATATGCCTAAGCGAAGTTGGGTTTTTAGCGAGAAAATAGATGTAAAACTTTTAGAAGAGACTGCACGCCGGGAACAATATGATCACTTTGGATACTATTAGGACTATTCATTCGCCCACTTATTCACCAGCCACCAGCACGCCTGATCGTGCGGAGTGAATCGGTGGTTAGTCAGAACCTCGAAAGCGGGCAGATAGCCGAGTTCGCCGTTTTCGTAATCGCGAATGCGCTGAATGCAGATTTCAATGTGCCGCTTGGCGATTTTGCACCGCTCAATATCGGCGAGCGATCCGCCAATCCGCTCATGGTTTTGTTTCCCCAGTTTGGCGAGCGATTCAAATAAGTAGCGCATTGGGGCAAGTTTGCTGATGGCGGCATCTGGCTGGCGAGCCGCGTAGTGTTTGTGCGCTTCGTCCATAATCATCAGTGCTTCAACCATTGCCCGTAGAGCAAGTGAAACATTTTTGCACTCCTCGTTTGGTGCGTAATGAATAGATTTTTCGATAATCAGAAGCAGTTCTTTATCTCGCCCGTTTTGAACTTCATCACGATGGTGCAGCCAAGCCAAAAACGGGTTTCCTGCAAGGAGCAATCGGCATTTGAGCTTATGACGATGTCCACTTGCCGCCCAGACTCCACCCATCTTTTCGAGTTCAATCCCCAAAGCCGTCGCCCACTCTTTGGCTTCTCCGAACGAATCAACTAGCGAAGTCTCCCAAGCCGGATTATCTGCAACTGCGCTTGCCCACTCTACGGCGGGGAAGATCGAATCGTAAGGATTCAGCAAAGTCTGCTCCCAAGTGGTCAAGCAGAATCCGGCGAGATCCAAGTCGTGGGCATCTTGGGCGCACTGACGGACATTATTTTCAGTGCGTTCAATGTGCATCCAAGCTGCATTGTAAACGGCGGTAGTGGGGCAGGCGATCACGTCATATCCCGCGAACTTCGGTGCTGTTTCTTTGACCCCGTTTTCGTACTGCCAATCAAAAATCAAAGTGTTGGTCGGAATGTTTTTGAGCGCATCCGGGCGTTCCAAAAACATATCTCCCCAGATCGCTGGTCGCCGACCGGAGTCAATCACACGCTGGAGTAACGGCGAAAAATGTTCTCGGTAAAGCCAGGCTTTTTCATCCTCGGCTTGGCCCTTCATACGCTCTTGGCATCGCGTGCATTTTCCGAGTTGAGCGGTTTCGTCTCCGCCGATATGAATAATATTTGATTTAAAAATTGCAATCGTCTCATCAATAATCTGTTCGCAGAGTGAGACGAACTTTGGATTGCTTGGGCAAGCCTGCAACCCGGAAAAGTTTTCTTCTCGATACTCGCGCCCTTCTTCTGTGTAAAGGAAACCTTCGAAGTGCCCGAGCAGATTGATGAACGGGATGATCTGTAGAGAAGGAAATTCGGCTTGGAGATGTTCGATCTGAGAGGGAGTAATTGCGCCCTTACCATGGCTCCATGGAGTTGCCGCGAATGCGAATCGATGCTCCAAATAGAGCCCAAGCGCATCGTATCCCGAGCGTTGGGCGATGGTTGCGTAATGGTACAGGTGATCGAGAGTTGGGGACTGCTCTCGCGCAAAGTCAACCATCCATATTTTGAGCATGGTCGAAGGATACTTCCAATGCTCGCGTAGAATAGATCAGCGATGAGCACAGGGCGGATAGTAGTGGGCGTGACGGGAGCGAGCGGGGCAATCTACGCTCAGCGGTTCTTGGTTCACGCGGCAAAGCATTGGGACGAAGTGTTCCTTATGCTCAGCAATCAAGCCATTGACGTTGCCATCACGGAACTTGGCACCACAATCAATCGAGCCAACTTCGACACCAAACCTTGGCTCGGTGAATCGTTTGGAAATATTAAACTTTTAGACGAAAAAAACTACTTTACACCTCCAGCCAGCGGAAGTTTCCGCCACGACGGCATGGTGATCGTGCCTTGCAGTATGGGCACGGTTGGGCGGATTGCTAACGGAATCAGCAACGACCTCCTCACCCGGAGTGCGGATGTCTGCCTCAAAGAAAAGCGGCCCCTGATAGTTGTCCCGCGTGAAATGCCGTGGAACCTCATCCACCTCCGCAACATGACTCAACTCGCCGAAGCGGGAGCAACTATTCTCCCCGCTAGCCCCGCCTGGTATCAAAATCCGAAAAGCCTGGAAGACTTGGCTGACACAGTTGTCGCAAGAATTCTGCAGCAACTTGGCGTAGAACAAAAAATAGTAGGGCAGTGGATGCAAGAAGATGAATAAGAAAGCGGTCATTGGGGGCGGCTCTGGGTTTATTGGAAATCATTTAGCAAACGAACTTGAAAAGTCTGGATACGAAGTAGCGGTTCTGACTCGGTCGCCAGATGCGGGTGCCAGATATCGTGAGGTCAAGTGGGATGCCAAATCACTCGGCGACTGGGTGAAAGAGTTTGACGGTGCCGACGCCGTATTCAACTTGACCGGAGCACCAATTGAAAAAAAATGGACGGATGATTATAAAAAGGTCATTGTGCAATCGCGGGTTGATTCGACCTGCATTTTCGCTGAGGCAATTAAGGCGAGCAAAACTCCCCCCCGCGTGTGGGTGAACTCAAGTGCCATCGGAATTTATGGAGACAGAGGTGACGAGATGCTTTCCGAAAGTTCTGCCGCCGGCACCGGTTTTCTGCCCGAAACTTGCCTGAAATGGGAGTCTTCTATATTTGAACACTCCTTGCCTAAAACCCGAAAGGTTGCAATCCGTACTGGCATCGTGCTCGGCAAAGAAAGCGGGATGTACCCCGTACTCGAATCGTTGACTAAAAGATTTCTTGGCGGCGCGGCGGGCGATGGGAAGCAATGGGTCAGCTGGATTCATGTAGATGATCTGGTTCGTATGATGGTCTGGTCGCTGAACTCTGGATTAGAAGGCCCAATCAACGCTACCGCACCGAACCCTGTGACAAATTCAGAGCTGATGGAAACAATGCGCGAAGATTTGGAAAGGCCTCCGGTTCCGCCTGCTCCCGCGTTCCTGATCAATTTGGCGAGCAGTGCCATGGGCAAAGAAGGGGCTTTGATTCTGCAAGGGCAAAGAGTGAATCCCGTCATCGCTCAGGCAAACGGATTCAATTTCCTCTATCCTAAGCTTCATTTGGCGCTGAGTGAATTAAAAGCCGATGGCTGATTATTAGTGCCACTGGTAGCAGTTTCTCTGCCTAATTATTCTTGAGAGCAGTGCGAACCCATCCTGGTTTCGGTAAAGTCAGCGAATGACTTGGGGCAAAGAAACCCACCTCCAACATTTGGGCGAAGAAAAACACTACGCGGGAGCCGTGACTCCGCCAATTTTCCAGACCTCGCTATTCGTTCATGATACGCTCGCAAGTCTCAAAGGGATGATCGCCGACCCCAACGTGGAGGAACGGTACGTTTACTCCCGCGTTGGCAACCCCAACATGACCATCGTTGAAAAAAAGCTGGCGATGCTAGAGGGAACGGAATCCGCGATGGTTTTTGCCAGTGGAATGGCCGCTATCACCGCGGCCGTTATGCACTGCGTCCGCGCTGGAGACCACATTGTATGTGTGGATACTTCGTATGGGCCAACTCGCTCGTTCATGACCGACTATCTGCCGGGCTACGGGGTGGAAACTACCTATGTTGTAGGCCACACTGATGAAATAGAAGCCGCAATCCAACCCAATACGAAGCTCATTTATCTCGAATCACCCAGCAGTGTTCTGTTTAGAATCCAAGATTTCCGAGCGATCACCGCGATTGCAAAAGCTAAGGGAATCAAAACGATCACGGATAACAGCAACTGCTCCCCGCTATTTCAGAATCCTGCTGCTATGGGAGTTGATATCGTCGTTCATAGCGCTACGAAATACCTTTGCGGGCACAGCGATGTGGTTGCCGGGGCATTGTGCGCGAGCAAGGCGATCTGCGAAGAAATTGCTATGCGCGAAGGCCAGTGGTTTGGCGGAAGGCTTGCTCCGTTTGATAGCTGGCTGATGCTCCGGGGGATGCGAACCTTGCGACTGCGGATGGATGAAGCCAAACGGATGGGGGCGCTGATGTTCGATTATTTGAAAAACCGCCCAGAAGTTGAGGAAGTCTATTATTCAGGCGATCCGAATCATCCGCAACGAGAACTCATCGAGTCTCAGCAAACCGGGCATAACAGCTTGATTACGTTCAAACCCAAAGTGCAAGCCGATGAAGCACTCGCCAAGTTTGCGGAGTCGCTAGATATTTTCCAAATGGGCGTGAGTTGGGGTGGATTCGAGAGCCTTGCCGTGCCGATCTACGGCAAGCCCATGGATTGGCCTGAGGAGCAGTGGGTCGTGCGCTTGTATTTGGGGTTAGAAGACATAGAAGACCTGAAAGCTGATTTGGATCAAGGGTTCGCGCACCTGCGTTAGTGCGCGTTCCAGAACCACAGACTGAGCATCACAATCACCGCGAGGATGAACACCTTTTCAACCGCAAACCGCTTAGTACGCTCAATCATTTCCTGAACGTTGGTTGGTCGTGGTTCAGGCTTGAGATTTGGCATAGCTGATCCACTCCTCCGCGTTCACGATGTCCCACGGCATCGCCTCCACCGCTTCTAGCAACTGTGATTCGGTTGCTAGGCTGATAGCGGCGAATGTCGCTAAACTTGAATTCTGTAACGCAGTTGCTTGCTGCTTGGTGATGCCGGGAAGAGCGTGAAGATCATCTTGCCCTGTGCTTGAAGAAGCTACGGGAACAGTTCCCGTTGACAGCGATTGCGCTTCCGTAATCCAGTCCCCAGGATTCACTAGATCCCAAGGCTGGGCTTGAACGATGTCTAAAAGCTCGGCTTCTGATTTGGCCGAGAGTTGGTCGGGAGAAGTCACTCCCGATTCAATGAGCAAGGCTCGAAATTGTGGCGAAAGAGATGTGATTTGATCGAGAGTTGCTGTCTCTACCGGAGTTTGAATTTCAACACTTGTCTCAGCGACCGCAGGTTTTGATTTCAGATCAGCTTCTAATTTGGCGATTGTTTTGAGGTGGGCCTCGACATCCGCCTTGAGGCTTGGCACGAGTGATTCAAGGGAAGATGCCTTCTTTTGTGCTTCTTCGGCTTCTGCTTGAAAGTCGGGAAGTTTGAGTAACTCCTTGAGAGAAGCTATGTGGCGGGCGTATTCGACTGCGACCCCAATTCCGAGGCCAACCAGAATCCACTTGATCGCATCCACCATCATGCTGAGGATACTCAAATTCACTTGACCAAGTGGTCGTATACTCAAATCATGTCTCGAGAGTCGATCAGCACGTTTGATATTTTCAAAATCGGGGTTGGCCCATCGAGTTCGCACACGCTCGGCCCTTGGCGTGCTGGTCGACTCTTTCTGCGTGATTTCTATTCGCCCGATGTAGAGCGAGTGCAAGTGGATTTATACGGAAGCTTGGCAAAAACGGGAAGGGGACACGGTACAGACATTGCCGTTCAGCTTGGCTTAATGGACTGGGATCCCAAAACGTGCCCGGTTGATGAGATCAATCCAACGATCGCTTCACTGAAGTCAGATCGTGTGATGTTGCTAGCGGGCAAACATCATATATCTTTTAATCCAGAAACCGACATCGTGTTCCACATGGATGAAACACTTCCATTCCACCCTAACGGAATCAAATACACCTTTTGGTTAAAGAACTCAGAAGTTCGGTCACGTACATATTATTCAGTTGGTGGCGGGTTTGTTGTGACTGAAGATGAGGAACTTGGTGAAAACCGATGTGTTCTTCTCCCTTATCCCATTCAGCATGCGGCGGATATTGTGCGGTATGCCGAACTGAAGGAATTAACCATTCCAGATATGGTGCGTGCCAACGAACGGTGCTGGAGACCAAAAGAAGAAACCGACGCAGGTCTGGATGAGATTTGGGCCACTATGCGCGAGTGCATCTACCGTGGCTGTCATTCGGAAGGTGTTCTGCCCGGTGGCTTAAATGTCACTCGTCGCGCCAAGAAACTCAACGCTGACCTCATGAGCGGGCGAAGCTATAAGGGCTTCGACCAATGGGTGGAAAATATGCGTTATTCTAGCCCAAATTTTCAGCAAACGCTCCGCTGGATCAGTATTTTCGCCCTCGCGGTGAACGAAGAAAATGCAGCATTTGGCCGGGTTGTTACCGCCCCAACAAACGGGGCAGCGGGTGTGATCCCCGCAGTGATGATGTACGGGCATACTTTCTTAGGATTCACGCACGAGCAACTCAGAGAATTCATTCTTGTGGCATCTGAAATCGGATGCTTGTTCAAAAAAGGAGCAACCATCAGCGCGGCGATGGGCGGATGTATGGCAGAAATCGGCGTGAGTTCGGCAATGGCGGCGGCGGGGCATGCTTACATGCTGGGATGCGACACGGCCCGAATTCTGATGGCGGCGGAAATCGCAATGGAGCACCATCTCGGCCTCACCTGCGATCCGGTTGGCGGATTGGTTCAGGTGCCGTGTATCGAACGAAACACCATGGGCGCAATGAAGGCGATCACTGCGGCGAATATCGCTCTTGCTAGCGATCCGACTCTTGCAAAGATCAGCTTGGACGACGTGATCGTGACAATGTGGGAAACCGCGCTGGATATGAACAGCCGCTACAAAGAAACCAGCGAAGGCGGACTAGCTCTCCGAATACCCGTGATCGTCCCCGAATGCTGATTCACGGGTTGCTCCAGGAACTGGTTGCAAGTTGTGATCAAGGGCGATGCGGTGGTCGAATACAAAACACGATCCTTCAAACAAACTTTCCTCTTCCGGCACTTCCTCAAGATATTTAAGAATCCCGCCTTGAAGGTGGTAGATGTTCTCGTAGCCGATTTGCTTCATATAAGCCGTTGCTTTTTCGCACCGGATGCCTCCCGTGCAGAACATCGCAATTTTCGCGTCCTTCTGCGGGAGTTTCTTTTCAACGTATGCAGGAAATTCATGGAATTCAATTGTTCGCGGATTGATCGCATTTTTGAAGGTTCCAAAGTCAATTTCGTATTCGTTGCGGCAGTCAACAACTGTTACTTCTGGATCAGAAATGAGGTCGTTCCAGTCGTGCGCCGAAACGTATTCTCCAACCGTTTGGTTAGGGTCTATGTTCGGGATTTTCATCCGTACAATTTCTTTTTTGAGCCGCACCAGCCATCGCTTGAACGGATGATCTTCATGTTGCGAATACTTGCGTTCGATTTCGGCAAATCGGGCGTCTTCCGCGAGCCCGGCAAAAAAGGCCTCGACTTCTTCTGGTTCGCCAGAGAGTCCACCGTTAATGCCTTCCGGAGCTAAGAGAATAGTTCCACGGAGGTTATTGCGTAGTCCGTGGTCTTTCACCCATTGCCGCATTTCTGCATAATCCGCCAATTCAACGAATTTGTAAAATGCGACAACGGTTTTCACGGTTAGAACCTACTCAGCGGCGACGGCAACCGCTTCTTTAATCGCATTTGGTGCAAACGGAGTGTTGTTGCCGCTCTCACCGTGGTTTACGCTGATTTCGCCAATCACTTCACCCGCTTTTATAGCAACTGGAGTCAGTGATTTGCGGCTTCGGCCAATGGCAATTAACGCGGAATTCATTGCGTATTTCGTACGGTTCGGAGCCTTATGGATGTTCTTGACGATGAAATCAATCAGCGGACGGAAATCCGAATCTGGTCGCTTCATCTGTTTTGCCGCAAGAATCGAAATAGTGTTCCAGCCAATGGTTGACATCCATTCGGAGGGATGCTCGATCCAGCCCTGAGCAATCATCCAATGGTTCGGATACCGAACGGTCAGCATTGCTACATTGCCACACAGAACGTAATTATCGGCTTCTTCGGCCCACAGGCAAAGTTCATCTTGACCAAGCACCGCTGGGTCGGCGATCATCGTTGCGAGCATGCGTGCGTCGTGGTTTTCGGTGTTCCACAAAAGCATAGCTTGCCGAGAACAGTTTCTGTACTCCCGCGCGATTCGTTTGAGATTGGCAAAACTCACACCAAACATCGGCATCCGAATGCCATGCTTAGCGTAGACAACGCGATTCTGTTCAGTACCAGATCGCTCTAATTCCTCCATCATTTCCTCAAACTTCATGCTTGAATTTTACAGGATTCACGAGTCAGTGCCTAAGGTTCTCTTAATCTGTATGAGGCTAAATGGTCTGTAACTCAGTTAAAAGCCACGGGTAACCTCACTTTGTCATTATGGGAACCCCAATTACCAAGTCGCCAACTGGCCTCAACGTGCCTAACGATCCGATCATTCCGTTTATCGAAGGAGACGGCACTGGCCCTGATATCTGGCGTGCGAGTAAAAGAGTTTTGGATGCCGCAGTTGAAAAGGCATACGGCGGAGAACGAAAAATCGAATGGACAGAAGTTCTCGCTGGTCAAAAAGCGTTCGATACCACTGGCGATTGGCTCCCACAAGAAACCCTTGATCAGTTCAACAAATATCTCATCGGAATCAAAGGCCCGCTCACCACTCCGGTTGGCGGCGGAATCCGATCCATCAACGTAGCTCTCCGCCAGATGCTCGACCTTTTTGTGTGCCTTCGTCCGGTTCGATGGTTCACTGGCGTTCCGAGCCCGGTCAAAGAACCAAACTTGGTTGATATGATCATCTTCCGCGAAAACACGGAAGACATCTATGCCGGCATTGAATTCATCGGTGGCAGTGAAGACTCCAACAAACTGCTAGGCTTCCTCGAAAAAGAGTTTCCTGCAATGCACAAAAAAATTCGATTTGGCACGAAAGCCAAGATCGATGAGTGGAGCAGCGAACTAGAAAAAATCGGTGCTCCTGCTCGCGATCTCCCGGTTCAAGTCGGAATCGGAATCAAGCCAGTCAGCTACGTTGGAACCGAACGGCTCGTCCATAGCGCGATCGAAGCGGCGATTTCACAGGGTCGAAAGAGCGTAACTCTTGTGCATAAGGGCAACATCATGAAGTTCACCGAAGGCGCATTTGCCGACTGGGGATATCAAGTGGCTCGAGATTTCTTTGGTGCAGTGCCACTAGATGGCGGTCCTTGGCACGTGATTCCCGAAGGCAATCGCGGAGCTGGCCTGATCATCAAAGATGTCATCGCCGATGCGTTCCTCCAGCAAATTCTTCTGCGTCCTGCCGAATACGATGTTGTTGCTACGCTGAACCTAAACGGCGACTACGTAAGCGACGCACTCGCCGCTCAAGTTGGGGGAATCGGAATCGCTCCTGGTGCAAACATCAACTACATCAGCGGCCATGCGATCTTTGAAGCTACTCACGGAACCGCTCCGAAATACGCCGATCAAGACAAAGTCAACCCTAGCTCGGTCATCCTGAGCGGCGAAATGATGTTCCGCTATATGGGCTGGACAGAAGCGGCTGACATGATCATCAAAGGTGTTGAAGGTGCGATTTCCGCAAAAACCGTTACCTACGACTTCGAGCGGCTGATGGACGGCGCAACTCTGGTGAGCTGTTCTGGATTCGGCGAAGAAATCATCAAGAACATGTAAGCACTATTTCCCCGCTCTGATCCAAAGCAGGGCGGGGAATCTCACTCTGAAATGAACTTAGCTATTTCCCAAAAACCCGATCCTCAGATCCCTGATGACGTTTGGTATGCCGCTTATGGCTCAAACCTGTTTAAGTCTCGTTTCCTGTGTTATATCAAAGGTACGGCTCCAACCAAGAACCACGCTCCGCATCCAGGTTGTCGCGACGATAGTGATCCTACCGATGACATGATCGTAACCTGCGGCTATCCGGTGGTTTATGCCGGATCAACGAGCAGTTGGGGGGAAGGTGGGGTGGCTTTCCTTGAAATCGCTGGCTCTCATCCACAGACTCCACTCCGTCTCTGGCGCGTGACACGAGAGCAGTTTGAAGACATCTGCGCAATGGAAAATGGTTTACAGCCGGGAGATATCCAATTCGATTGGCTTACCCTTCAAAAGCAGGGAACGATGTTCGTCGCTGACCGAGGGTGGTACAGACAGGCAGTTAATTTGGGTGATGTCCAAGGAATTCCTGTGGTGACCTTTACTTGGGCCGAATCCAGAGCAGACCTCAATCCACCGAGCAAATCGTACGCCCAAGTGATCGCAGATGGACTTGCCGAAGCAGGCTGGCTAACGCCCGGCTAAGCCGCGGCATCGTTGGAATTCTTATTCCAAGCGGGATGAAAGTGCTCGATGAGAGCAGGGAAGATTCCTGTGCACAAACTCAGCTTATGTCCGGCATACTGCAATCCACCAGGATCAGAAAGCGCGTAAATCTCAATCTTGCTATCTCGTTGGAGCAATCCCTTAATATAGCCTTGATATCTGCCAAGATTGCCCGTCGCTGACCCAGAAGTCAAGGATGCCAAGCAGTGACCCAGCGAGCGGAGAGAGTGCATAAAACACACGACCGCGCCATCAACCACAAACGCAACAAGAATATCATTCATGTCGCCGTTTTCTCCTATTGAAAACGAAACATGATTCTCATTTTTGTAGAAGTCACCAACCCAGCGGAATCCGATCTGTTTGAGATCGTTGATGTGCTCTTGCCCTTTGCCAACTGGGATCGAATCGTCAACCGGTTCGGCAACTGCTTCAGGCGCGAACTCAATTGTTTCCGGCTGAACCGCTTCCTCGGTGAGATAGTTGCCGCTTGGTTTGCCGATGCGCTTGATGCGTTTGAGCAATCCTTCTGCTTCAAACTGGCGGCAGATCAATGAAACCGCGTGGGTGGAAGGCACGAATTGCCGAAGCTGATACGCGATTTCCTCGTCCGTCAACCCGTTTTGTTGCTGAAGCAAGCCCAGCACCATTCCCCGCAGTGAGTTCATTTTCAACTTCCCAAAACTATTTTCGGCATCTCGAACCGGGAAACTTAACTCTCGGGTATTTGTGAAGCGTGCAAAGCCTTGAACTACCATTCACCGAAGACATTTCGCAAGTTGAAAAGTTAGTGGAATCAATGGGTTTGCAGATGCAGGAAATGGGCACCAAGCAGTACGCCGGCGGAAGGCATTGGCATATTCGTAAGCCGAACGAAAAAGGAACGCTGGAACTCACTTGGTGGCCCAAAGAGCGGCGTATGTGGCTGAGTTGGCGATCCAATCGGCTGGGGAACTGGGTTGAAGAAACAGCGGTGCAGATACAAAAACTCCTCTCAAATAATCTTGAGAGGAGTTAATCCCGGTTTTTAATAAGCTCGGGCGAAAATCACGCGCTTGTTGCTCGGTTTACCGGAATAAACACAAACGCCAGGTTCTTCATCTTTCGGGTCAAGCGCAACGAGCGGAATACAGCGAATCGTTGCCTTTGTGGCTTCCGAAATCGCATCCTCGGTTTCCTGAGTGCCATCCCAATGGGCGACCACGAATCCCGCACCACCTTCGTTTGCGAACACAGCCTTGAATTCGTCCCAAGTGTCAACCCGTTTGGTGTTGGCATTACGGAGTTCCAACGCTCGGTTGTAAAGCGTGGATTGGAATCCATCCAGCCCAGCAACGATCTGATTGACGACTTGATCGAGGCTGACTTCTTGCTTTTCATCCGCCACTCGGTTTGCGAGCAAGCATTTGTTTTCGGCAAGATCACGTGGCCCGATTTCGATCCGCAGACAAACCCCGCGCATCTCCCAGTGATTGAATTTGAACCCTGGCGATTCTTTTTCACGGTCATCAATCTTCACGCGGATCGGTGCGCCAGCCCAATTGGTTGCCCGCAGATCAGCCGCCATTTTATCGGCTGCTTCAAGCACGGCAGCGCGTTCATCACCACGACCGATTGGAACAATAACGACCTGGATTGGTGCAAGTTTTGGTGGGCAAACCAGTCCTTTATCATCTGAATGCGCCATGATCATCGTTCCGATCAACCGCGTAGAAACGCCCCAACTTGTTGCGTAAACATACTCAGGTTTTCCTTCCGCCGACTGGAAAGTCACATCAAACGCTTTGGCAAAATTTTGCCCTAAGTGGTGTGATGTGCCCGCCTGAATCGCGCGCAGATCTTGAGTCATTGCCTCAATGGTGTAGGTATGGTCAGCCCCGGCGAACTTCTCTCCGTCCGACTTGATTCCATCCACGACGGGCACGCACATCCATTCTTCGGCAAACCGCTTGTAGATTCCCAGAATCGTCAGCGTTTCTTGCTCAGCTTCGTCGTAAGTTGCGTGTGCTGTATGGCCCTCTTGCCACAAAAATTCCGCCGTCCGCAAGAACAAACGCGGACGCAACTCCCACCGCATCACGTTCGCCCACTGGTTGATAAGCAGCGGCAAATCGCGGTAGCTTTGAATCCAGTTTTTGTAGCTGTGCCAAATGATTGTTTCGCTGGTCGGGCGAATAATCAGTTCTTCTTCAAGCCTCGCTTCTGGGTCAACGACTACGCCTTTGCCGTTCGGATCGTTCATCAAACGGTGGTGGGTCACAACCGCGCATTCTTTAGCAAAGCCGTCAACGTGTTCGGCTTCTTTGCTCAAAAAGGATTTCGGGATCAGCAGAGGGAAGTAGGCGTTGACGTGACCGGTTTCTTTGAACATCCGGTCGAGGGCTTGTTGCATGTGTTCCCAAACCGCGTATCCGTGCGGCTTGATGACCATGCACCCACGTACCACCGAGTTGTCCGCGAGGTCGGCTTTTTTGACGACGTCGTTGTACCACTCGGCATAGTTGTCTTCTCTGCTGGTGACTCCTAAATCCTTAGCCATGGTTCGGAGATTTTGACAGGTTCGGTTGAATCGGGCTGGGGCATGGAGTGAGTCGTGAGATTTTGGGTAGATATTGGCACTGGTTTCACCAGTGGCACCTAACTCTCTATTTCCCTCCCCAAGTCTGGGGAGGGTAGGGCGGGGTTGAATGGATGACTCGTGCTCGTGCCCCTTCCTTTGCAACGCAAAGGTAGGGATTACCAGCAACCCTCCTCTTAATCTCCTCCCAAACTTGGGAGGAGAGTTCATTCCCAAAATAGCTGACTTAACCGCAAACTTGGCTTAAATTTCCCTCCCCAAGCTTGGGGAGGGTTAGGGCGGGGATGTTCCCGAATTCTCCTCCCCAATTCTGGGGAGGAATTAAAGGAGGGGTTAAACCGCCGTCTCTTGGCTATTTTGATCAGGACAACCAGGTCAACAGATTCCCTCCCCAAGCCTGGGGAGGGCAGGGCGGGGTTGGCAACTTGAAAAATCCGCCGCAAGATTTGGTTCTCGCGGCGGATGAGAGTTTCTAATTGTTGACGTCCGGGTTTTCGGGGGTTCCGTCGCCCTGAATAACCGTTGGTTCCTGGGGAGTGGATGGTTTTGTTTGCTCTGTGCAACCAACCAAAAGGAAGGCCGCGCAGAGAATGGTAAGGATCAGTTTCCGTCCGGATGCCATAGGTATTTGCCATTGAGTTGATTGACGATAGTGCTGGGTGCCATATCTTTTGTTTCTATCGACCAATTGGTCCCTGCCGCCAATTGGGCAGGTGTAAGTCGTTTCACATGGCTATCTGCAAATCCGACAGAGGTTAGACCATTCGCTCTGAATGCATTCCCACCAGTGAATTTCCCCTCCTCGAAAGATGGAAGAGATCCGATAGGAGCAGGAATTCCAAGGTCTTTGCCCCAAGACATTCCCCAGTTGGCTTGTCTCGGTGTACCGTAAGACGCTAATAAAACCGCTTCTGTAGCTTTCTTATCAGGCGGTGTAGCTTCTGCAAAAGTCACATATGCATTAGTTCCTGAACCGAATACGAGGCCTGGACCAATAGCCGTTTGCCTTGACCAGATTTCAGTGAAAAGCACTTGTTCTGCAGGCTTTGCCACATTGGTCAATATTCTTGGGGTTGGTAGATATGCACCTGTTGATGAGTCGCGGAAAAGAGGTGCCATATGAAAATAGTTATATCCAAAGCTCGGATACCGCAGAAAGCATTCAGCTTCATTATTACAATAATTAAGGCCAGTGTAGTAAACAGGTTCTGTTTTGCTAGCTAAAGGAGAGCCGAATAGAGTGTAAGATTTCATGTACCGAAGCAGAATTCCGGTCCAAGGAAGATAGCCTGCTTGTGGACCTGTTAAAGTTGCATAAGGATTGCCAGGTTCATAAGTACCTGCAATAAGCGCGGTATCATCGTAATCCGCTATGTAAATTTGATAAGCCGTACCAATTTGTTTGTTATTGCTAAGCGATGCGCTCGCTTTAGCGGCTACCTTGGCTCTAGCGAAAACCGGAAAGAGGATCGCCGCCAAAATCGCGATTATCGCGATGACGACAAGAAGCTCAATGAGGGTGAAAGCGGCGGCATCTCGACAGCGGCTCCGGCATAGTTGATTTTTGCAGTTCAAAGATTTCATTTATTGCACCTTTTGGGGAGTTGCCCCGAAACTTCCCAAACTGGGATAACGAATTCTTACATCACCTTTTTTCGCTCAGCAAGGGCAGATTTTCGATAGATATTTGATATGGCGCAATAAGTGGTTAAAATTGCGCCAGTTTGTCAGCACTGTTTTTGGAAATCCCTTTATTATTAAGTTGTGGAGAAGGATTATGCGCTTTTCGGAAGCAACGTGCGGCAACACCGCATCTGGAGAGGATGGTCAGTGCGGGAACTGGCAGAACGTGCCGGGATAAGTCCACGAACGGTTAACCGTATTGAGAAAGGACACCCCTTTCATGAATCGGCTGAACTCAAAATCTGTTATGCGTACAGCATTACGTTGGGCACCTTATGGCAAGTTGATCTTAATCAGAGAGGGAATCGAAATGTCGTTCGATCCAACCAGTACCGCTGGAAATTTTTGAACCAGGAAGACGCCATTTCTTATCGAAAGCGGCAAGAGCGAATGGGCCACGAATATTCAGATATTGAAGGCTACGGTGATCCCGACACAATTCAAGAAGATGCAGAACGGAGTCGTTTAGGCTTGAATGGGAAGTCTGTAGGCTTTCAGAAGCTTCTTAGTGCAAGCCTTTCAAAAGAAAGGTATGTAGCAGTATTTATTGAACTATACGGGAGCGATTGGACGGAACCGCCAAGCAACATCGCGTTTGTAAATTACGTAGTTGAAGGCAGTGCAAAATTTATTATCCAGGAAGACGAATATTTTCTCAATGTCGGCGATTCGCTCTACTTTGAATCGGATGGCAAATGGACGATGGAGCCGTGGGCTGAGGATGGAAATCCAGTGTTGCCCACCAAAGTCCTCCATCATTGCCTCACGCCATTACCTTTGAAAAAACGCGGCTAATCTCGACTGATCAACCCTCCTCTTAATCTCCTCCCAAACTTGGGAGGAGAACTCAATCCCGAAATCGCCGGATTAACCGCAAAGCTGTCTTATAAGATTCCCTCCCCAAGCCTGGGGAGGGTTAGGGTGGGGTTGAATAAATCACCTTCAAAGGTAGGGATAACGAATCCTAACCCTTCCGCTTGAACTTAAAAATCAACTCTTCTCTCGGCTTCTTTCCATCGCGATGAAGCCACGCTTGACTGGAATCCCCGTTCCGTTCGTAGCTTAGCCAGAACCCGCCGCGATCATCTTTTTGGTAGAAGCTCGCTGAATTCTCACCGACCGAAACCAGAACAAAAGTCGCCGAGCCACTTTCTCCGGGGAACGGCTTGAACTCGGCATCAAAGTGCCGAACGTGCAAGAACACATTGTCGCCCTCTTGAACTAGCCTTTCTGATTCACTGCGGACGAGCTTTCCGTTTTCATGTAACCGGAACGAGCCGTGCATTACACCGTCTCGCGGAGCCGTCCATACTTCTTCGATCCAGGTCGCGCCTCGAGTGCCTTCCCAAGTCCCCGCCATGAATGCAAGTGAATCCAGCTTGGCATTGAGGGGTTCTTTCGGAGGCGTGGTTTGCCTTAGCAAGGCGGCGAGAATAAGTGAGGAAGTGATCACAAAATGATTGTGTTCTGAACTTCACTCCAAAAGTTGAATTCAGTTAGCAATAGTAACCGTGATGGGATATTTTTTGAGAACCTTGCCCGATTTCTCAGCCCGGAGTTCTAGCTTGAGTTGCCCGTTTTGGTACTCAACCGTATCAAGCGGATAACTCCAATCATCTTTGCTTTCGCCGATGTGAACAGTTTTTCCGTTGACCATGAACCGCATCTTGACTGAGCCGGAAAGGTCTTCAATCCAACCTGAAAGCTTCACAACCCCTGAGAGCTTTTGCTTTTGCATAACGGGCAATGGCTGGACGGGGAATAGGGTCGTCACCTGGTCGCCGCTCACCGGAGTTATCACGGCAGATTGATCAATGTAGCCGTTGGAATCAGTCGCTGCGCTCAAGAAATAAGGTTGCGAGATCAGACTTCGATAAAGATTAAGAACTTCGGCATTTTGTGTAACCGCGTAGTTGTTGTTTTTGCGGTGAGCCAGTTCCAAATTGTTGGCATTGAAGTAGTTAATGCATTTCACCCGTGGGTAAGCCCGGGGGAGAGATTCGTACATCGCGATGATCGAACGCTTGGCAAAATCGGTGGTCGGCTTGTTCTCTAGTGCCGAGAAATGAGTAGCTCCATATTCACCGACCATGATCGGCTTTTTCTTTGCGTAGCGGCTGTAAATGTAATCCAAAAGCTGAACCGGATGCACCCGCGAGGCTGGTTTCTTGGGGTCTTGATCGTAATACGTGACGCTGTAAATGTTCACACCCACCCAATCCACGTATTCGTCGCCGGGATAGTAGTTAGGAATCGGGCTTGTCGGCGTCGCGTAAGGGCACCAAACCATAGCGACGTTCGGGGCAAACCGCTTCATCACATTCGCTACAAGTCGGAATTTTTCGATGTATTTGCTCGGGCTTCCGTGATAATTCACCCACGGGCCGTTCATTTCGCTAGCAAACCGAAGGAAAATCTTGGTTTTGGTTTCGCCTAGCCCTTTCGCAAAGTCGAGAAGGTATTGGTCTTCTTTAATCGGGTCTAAGCCGTTGTTAGGTTCTAGTGCAATGTGAACAATCTTATTGCTGTCGCCGAGCTTAGAAACCCAATCAAACGCAGGACGAGAACCGTAGCCCATGTAATAAAAGTAAGTGGCGTGTTCTTTGCCAACTACCGATTCAAACGCCCATGGCATTCGGCGTACTTTGCCCGTTTTATCCTGAAACGTTTCTAGAATCGTGCTGTCGAGATCAATAAAGGCCCCTGCATAGCAACCGATGCGTGGTTCAAATTTTGCGTTTGTGTAGTTTTTGGCGGCTTCTGCGGCGGTCGGAACACGGTCGGCGTACAAGGCGAATCCGTCACCGGATGCTTGCGAAATCAAAGGCACGGCGGTCGCAAAAAAGAGAGGGGTTAACTTGAGCAATCGACCGACCATCGTCCGCGATGTATACCCCGATTTCTGGTTCAAATGAACCAAGTCCGGGGCCTCTAGGCGAGGGGAGCGGGATTGCGCTTTCGCCAAAAGTTCCAGCAAGTGGCGAGGGTGCTGAGTTCCAAAACGTGGGCGACGATCAAAGCGATTCCTGCGACCACGATTCCGCCGAGTTTCAACGAAATGGTGATCGGCAGGCTAACCAGAATCCCAGCGATGGCAATCGCTAAGGCGATCATACGAGCGCTGGTCACATGGTGCGATGTCAGCAGGCCTCGGTAATAACCCATCACGGCATTGAGCAGCGGTAAAGGAGCCATGATGAGCAAGGCAAATGCCGCCCGCTCAGGAATCCCAGGATCGGCTTTGAAGAATTCTCGGAAGGCGATCACATCGAATCCGGTGAGGTGCATCGCTACCATGGCTACCGTGAGGGCCAAACCGATGTTGGTGCAAAAAACAAGAATCACTTTTTCCCGCCCGGCTTGGTAAAGCGAAATCACGGCTTCCGGTAGAGCAAACGTAACCGTACGGAACAGCCATCCCAAAGTTCCGGCGGTTGTCCACGCGGCAAGCGAAAGAACCGGATCGGCTGACTGGTTGATCGCTTTGGTCAAAAAGATTGGCGTGGTCAACATGAGAACGGTTGAACCAGTGAGCGGCAGATGGAACTTGAACAGGCGGGAAAGTGAGAGCGGCTCGGCTTCTGGTTCGTCAGGAAGCGCCGCCACGACTTGGCGCGAAACGATGTGAATGTAGAGAGCTTCAGCAAATACCGCCGCGAGCATCGCCGCGCCGATCAAAGCAAGACCCGAAAGAAGGTGGGTGAGATACAGCCCAAGTCCAACCCCGGACATCGCCAAGATGCGAACCAGGGTTCCCCAACTGATCGGTTTCGTTTTCCCGGCTCGGATCATCAATCCTTGCAGATACCGCCGCCAGCCGACGCAGGCACTCCAGATAGGCATCCATGCTAAACCTGTCCACGCGGCGTAAGCAACGTTGGCAGGAGCTTCTAATACTTGACCAGCAAATATAGGATATAGCGGCGTGTAAACGATGAGGCAGTGAGCAAATGTCACCCAAGCCATCAAGATCAACGTGAACCTGGTCAAAGCGGCAAACCTTTGCCTGTTCGTTCCTAAAGTTGTTCCGGTACTGAGTAGATCAATCACCGGGCTTTCGATAAAAATGGCAATCGGCATGATCAGCCCAAGCCCAGCGGCATTGAGTTTGCTGTTCGGCATTTGACCAATCATCCACAGCGCGATTTGGCCTTCAAACGCCATGAAAATCCAACTCAGCGCAAGCGGCCAATACACTTGCCATATAGATTTATTAGTAGATTTTCTAAAAGTTCTGCGATCTTCGCGCACTTGGTCGAACGGTGCACGGGGGAAATTCATCGCTACCAGAAGAGTACCGGTTGGAACTCAGAATCCCCTAGGTCAAGTAAAGTCACTGCATGCGTGTTTTGATGATGGGAGGAACCCAGTTTGTGGGTAGGACATTCACGGAGGAATTCTTAAAAGCGGGATGGGAAGTCACCCATTTTAACCGTGGCAAGACGAATCCCGACCTGTTCCCTGGGGTCAATACAATCGTCGGAGACCGCAACGAAGATTTATCGGCAATCGCCAGCCAGGAATGGGATGTGGTGGTGGATGTCAACGCTTATTTGCCGCACCAAACCAAACGGCTGAACGAGGCTCTAAAAGATTCCGTCCGAAGGTTTGTATTTGTTTCCACGATCTCTGTTTATGCGGACGGCGAACAATCGAGACTTCCAGAATCAGCCGCGCTCCAAGAGTTAAAAGAAGACACAGGGGTAGTCGATAACGAAACCTACGGAGCTTACAAAGTGATCTGTGAGAACCTCGTCAATGAACGATGGGGAGATAAAGCCACAATCCTCCGTCCAGGGGTTATCATTGGCCCGTGGGATCACACTGAGCGGTTTCCTTACTGGCCGATTCGGTTTGCTGATGGTGGGAAGATATTGTTACCTCAGGCTTCAGGAATGACGATCACCGCACTTGATGTCCGCGATTTTGCCGAGTTCACGCGGCTGGTGATTGACCGAAACGTTCCCGGTGTTTTCAACTGCGATAGAGCGACCGCAGTTTGGGACGATTTGCTTGCTGGACTTCGAGCATTTGCCACTCAAAAGAGTATTGATTTTGAAGAAGTCACTGCTCCGCTCGATTGGCTTGGAGAACACGACCTCATCCCCTGGCGGAACTTTCCAAGCCTATTGCCAGTGGGTGCATCAACTGGCGATTGCACGGCGGCGATTGCGGTTGGATTAAAAGAAAGAACCATGCTCGAAACCATTCGAGACACCTACGATTGGACGCAATCTGTGGGTCTCAAACGACCCTTAAAGAGTGGGATAGGCGTCGAACAAGAAGAAGAGGCAATTAAAGAGTGGTTAGCAAGATGAATTTAAGGTTAGTCGGATTAGGAGTGTTTGCTTTTGCGGCAGTGTTTGCCAATGCGGCGGATAAGACCGTTAAGTACACGATGAAATTCCAAAAAGACCCGCCGCTTGCGATCATCACCATTAAGTTGCCGGACGGTGAAAAGGGAACTCGCTTTACCATGCCTGCATGGATTCCGGGCGACTACTTTGCTTGGAATTTTGGGAATACGGTGAAGTCGGTTAAGTTCACGCGATACGACGAAGATGTGACGATGAATCGAGGTAGATCGGTCAATGAGTTTTATGCGAACGAATCGTTTGATACTGTGGAATACACTGTTACTCCCAGCCGGGGCAATTTTAGCGACAACCTACTTATTCAGCCGAACCTCATTTTTGTAAACGGAGCTGGACTGCTCGGGTGGATTGACGACACTTACTCACAACCCTCGGAGCTAGAAGCCATTGCTCCCGACCCAGAAGAGTTCAGCATCTCGAATGCAGGAAAACCCGTCTCAAATCAGGTGTTGAAATCAGATACTTTGGAGTTGATCGGAGACACTCCATTTTTCTTTTCAAGTTCAATGCTCAAACACGAATCTACTTTGCACAAAGTTGATCATCAGTTTCTTGGCTTTGGCAACATCGCGGGAGTAAACATTGATGAATTCGGTGCGATTGGCAACAAAGCCGCCGAAGAAGGTTTTAAGATGTTTGGAACTTATCCTTATAAAAACTATACTTTTTGGGGACACTTCGGAGGATTCCCCGCTGGCCTTGAGCACGCGCAAGGGTGTCGGCTTGGCTTGTGGGGCAAGAACGCAAACGATGCGGCTAGCCTAATTTTCCATGAGTACGTTCATGCCTATAACGTCAAGCACATCCGACCTAAACAGCTGCGACCGATCAACGCATTGAATATCCCAACGGTGTCAACGCTTTGGTGGCTTGAAGGTGGAACTGACTACTTAGCAGACGTTTTTCGTTACCGCGCAGGCCTGTTGAGCAAGAAGGAACTCCTGCGCGAAATGTCTAGCACTTATAACTCTATGATTCGACGGGGAGGTCAGGCTTATAACACGATCAGCCTGAGAGATAGCTCGGAAAAGGTTTGGCAAACGCGAGGAAGCCAAGGTTTCGGAGGCGTGAGCTACTACACCAAGGGCAAAGTCGTCTCGTTCCTTTTAGATTTGGCAATTCGCCGAGGTTCGGACAATGCGCACAAACTTGACGACGTGTTCATTTCGCTTTACAAAGAGACTGGTCTCAAAAATCCAGGCTACGACGAAGGGCGAATTCGCGAACTTTGTGTAGAATTTGGCGGGGAAGAACTTGGCCCTCTTTACGATTTGATGGTAGAAACCGCCCAACCGCTTCCTTGGACAGAACTCCTATTGAAAGCTGGTTTCCGCGAACAACTCACTGAGATCATAGACGCTGAAAATTCAGATGCAATAGGTAGGATTATTAGAAGTTCTTACCCAGATCAAAAGAAAGATTAGTAGGTTCGCCCTTTCCACTCGACCGATTTACCGCCGCGTACCGCCGCCATAAACTGGGTGGTTGCCGCCGCTAAAATGCTAAGCGGAATCGTGAAAATCGTATAAATCGGTGCCCTTACAACGAGTTGGGTCGCTAGGGCAGAAGCAAGCATCATAAAGCCAATAGCGGCGGCTAAAGATGTTCCCATACTCAGCACAGGGGCTATTGTCAAGCACACCAAAATCACACCAGTCAACAGTGCGCCGATCCGCGATCCTGTTACCCAGAAGGCGTTCTTATTCATTCCCCGCCACGCTTCGCTGAGGTTCTGATACATCGCAACGTGCAGAACCGAAGATAAATTGGCGACAAGAACCGGGATTTTTTCTCGTGCGAGAAGCCTTCCTATCTGAATGTCCTCTAAAACTTCGCCTTTACAAGATTCATGTGGATTGATTTCAAAATATCGATTGGCTTTCCAAACAACGAATTGCCCGTTGGTGAACTTCGCGTGGCCCTTGCCCGTGGATTGAGCGATTCCCATCGGCAGTACCGATAACAATGCCCAGGGAACCCAGAATAAGTAGATCGGCTCCGGAAACTTTCCCGGGAGCAACTTGGGAAATCCGGTGATCACCGGAAACCGACCGCCGTTGCTATCAATCAATCCTTGAATCGCCGAACCAAATCCCGGTTGAGGAATTGTATCTGCATCCAGGAAAACCCACCATTCCGATGGGCTGACCTCTGCTGCAGTCTTTGCAAGGGAATAACAAGCGAAGTTTTTACCAGTCCAACCATCGGGCAGTTCGGAGCCCCGAATCACGGTCGCCCCCAAGCTTTGCGCGACTTCGGCAGTACCATCGGTCGATTGGTCATCGAAGACGATGATTTGCTCAGCCTCTTCAGCTAGAGCAGGGAGGAGTGTCTTGAGGTTTTCTGCCTCATTGCGAGCGGGAATCAAAACCGTGCCAACTTTTCCAGCTGCTCCAGGTTTAGCACGCGGCAGAATGAGCGCATTTGTGAGCGAAACAAAAAACAGATAAAACCAAATTACTGCCCCTATGAGCAAAAGAATCATCATCGCGTTAATCCTACTTTATCATCGCTTCCACAAGCCTGAACCAAGTAACGAGTTTCAACGAAGGCAGGATGCAAAAAGTTCTAACAAACCGTATTGAATCGCGGCCAATCTCTTGGATGAGCTTTGCCTTCGGCAAAATCCGCTAAACGTTCCCCGATCCAAGGCCCGAACTTAAATCCATGACCGCTACAGGGAGAGGCGAAGAACAGACCAGTCTCTGGTTCGCCCCAAATAAAGTCCGTGTTCGCCGTGTTTGTGTAAAGACAAGCCTGAATACTTACTAAATTCGGATTGGCAATTTCAAATCTGCGTCTCGCAAAATCGCGGAGGAGCTCGGCCTTTTCTTCATCAATTGGTCGCCAATCATCTTTTGGGTCAATCTCTGGCCCGGGCGAATGAACCCCGAATTTGATCAAATTTGAAGTGGAAGATTCAGGAGGGAAGCCGTAAATTCCATGCGGGCCAGATTCAATAAACACAGGCCCATGTGCGTCGGGATTTGGAACTTCTAGATAAGCAAAGGTTTGGCAGTTTACGGTGACAGGCAGGGTAAACATCTCTTTCGCCCAAGCCCCCGCCGTCACAATTACCCGGTCAACTTTGTTTCTCAAAGCCGCTGGGTTATTGACTGCTTCTTGAACAAAAGTTGCCCCATTCTCTAAAACGTAACTCAGTGCTTTAGCTCTGAATCGGTCTGCGTGCGCCCATCCTGCACCTGGGTTGAAAATCCCCCATTCACCAGCATTAAGTTTTAATGCAGGGAATACCGATTGATCTTCTCCAATGATTTGGTGGTCAATTCCATTCTCTCGCAAGCCAGCTTGTAGTGAGATCAGATCGGGGTCAGATTCTGCGCCAAAGTACAGTAAGCCGGATTCAAAAAAGATGTCTCCGCCCAGGAGTTCGTTGATCTCCGACCAAAGCGGATAGCCTTCAAGCATGATGCGCGTGTAGAACGGATCAGGGTAGTCGCGCCTGACTATGCGTGAATTCCCATGCGATGAACCCATCGTATGGCCGGGCGGGAACTGGTCAAAAAGAGTGACGGCATGACCTCGGCGGACAAGAGCGAGGGCACTTGATAGCCCCATGACACCAGCACCGACAACTGCAACTCTCACGGAGCCAAGTTTACTTGCCTGCGTGCGGATTCACGAGTTTCTTGGCGTGTTTGATCGGCATCCAAACGAATTCTGCTTTTCCGATAATTGCCGAGCGAGGAACAAGTCCCCAAAATCGGCTGTCGCTTGAACCGTTGCGGTTGTCACCGATCATCAAATAGTAGCCGTCAGGAATTTTCACCGCCGGGGCATCTTTAGCTTGTTGCCAATCAGTGATTTCAATCGGGAATTTAGGATCCCAAGCATTCACGCTCAGCCCGGAATTTTCGTCGGACCGATACATAAGGGGGATAACGCCAGCCGGGTTTCCAGGATTATTAGGATTGCTGTTTTGGTATTGAGGCCAATCAATCAGCTTGAAATCGGGCATGGCTTCAATGTAGCTGCCCCACAAATCTTTTTCGAGCGGAACCAAGTTGCCCTTGGTCGGATCGCTGATCACCTTATAGGCTTCATCAATTGGCTTTCCATTGCGGTAAACCTGCCAATCCTTCATTTCAATGATGTCGCCCGGAACGCCAAGGCATCGCTTAATGAAGTCTGTGTCCTCGACTGACTGATCGGCATGCAAAGCGTACTTAGGTGGCTTGAAAACAACGATGTCGCCAAACTGAGGGTTAGTCGTTCGGTATATAAATTTGTTGGCGACAATAAAGTCTCCCACGCGCAGGGTATCAACCATGGATGGCGTTGGAATAAAAAATGTTTGAATGCCGAACGGTCGGACGAGCATAAAAACCACGACCGCCGCATAAATCAACGCATCGGAAATATCGTTTACGACTCTCGCAAAACTGTATCCACCAGTGCGTAAATGAATCGGCGTCTTTTTAAGGAAGGCAAAAAGTGCAAATCGCAAAATAGTAAGCACCACCGAGAAGATCACGATGGTGCTGATGGGAACCCGCGCAATGCGGTCAATCATAAAGAAGATCCCGTTTGGTTGGGCAGTGGCCCACAGATTCCCGGCCAAAGGCAACATGATTAGCGCTTCTCGGCGATGCGAGCAGCCTTACCCACTTTGTCTCGGATGTAGTAGAGCTTTGCTCGTCGAACCTTACCATGTCGAAGAACTTCAAACTTCGCTACGTTTGGGCTGTGCAGTGGAAGGGTTCTTTCAACTCCCACACCATTGCTGATTTTTCGGAGAGTAACGTTCTTGGCGACTCCACCGTTTTTGATGGCGATAACAAGGCCTTCAAAAATCTGAATTCGTTCTTTGCCGGCTTCACGAACCTTTACGTGAGCACGGACGGTATCTCCAGGTCGAATATCGGGAACATCGGTTTTGATATTCGGCTGGGCAACGCTTGCAAGAATGGCTTGCTTTGACATAATTCTGGTCTCCTGAATACTGGCCGGGAAGCCGTTTCGGACTCACGATTATAGCAAATCTAAATCGTCTGGACTCAGGTCTGCGGTGCAGAATAGGTCCGGTCGGTCTTTTTTTGTGCGAATCAGCTGTTGTTGGCGGCGCCACTGGGCAATTTTCTGGTGATTTCCTGAGGTCAGCACCTCTGGCACAGATTCACCAAGGAATGTCGCTGGTTTGGTATAGAGAGGAAATCCGAGCAAGCCAGAATTGGAGTGCGAATCATCTTCATGGGATTCTTGCGATCCAAGAACTCCGGGCAAGAGTCGAACAATGCCATCTGTCATGAGCAGAGCCGGGAGTTCGCCGCCGGTTAGGACAAAATCACCGATGGAGAACGCGTGCGTGCACAGTTTAGTACGGACTCGCTCGTCAATCCCTTCGTAATGCCCGCAAACGAAAACAACGTGTTCAAATTTGCCGAGACTTTCTGCATCGTGCTGGGTAAACAACGGTGCGGCCGGATCGGTTAATACTACAGCAGTTGCCGAAGTGCGCTCGCAGGCAGTGAGAGCGGATTCCACTAATGGAGCCATCATCACCATGCCCGGGCCGCCACCGTAAGGCGAATCGTCAACAGTTTTGTGCTTGTCAGTGGCAAAGTCGCGTGGATTTTGCGCTGAAAACTTCACAATCCCCGCCCGAGCTGCGCGGCTCATCATTGAATGCTCAAGCGCAGGCAATACTAACTCAGGAAATAGTGTGACGAAATCAATGCGCATATTAAGCCGAGATTTAAGGTTACCGCGACCTAAAGCTCTCCATTGGTTTTTGCGGGATTTTGGCGGGTAAAGTGGATTTGCTGTGAACGTACCAAACGATCTGAAATACACCAAGTCCCATGAATGGGTGCGAGTAGATGGCGATGTCGCCACCGTTGGAATTACCGACCACGCCCAAAGCGAACTCGGGGACATCGTATTTGTTGACCTTCCCAACGTGGGTCGAGCAATCGGAGCCGAAGAAACGTTTGGCTCGGTCGAAAGCGTAAAAACCGTCAGCGATATTTATTCACCAGTGAGTGGGGAAGTCGTCGAAGTAAACGAAAGCCTTGGATCTCAAAGCGAACTCGTCAATTCCGATCCCTACGGTGGCGGCTGGCTTGTAAAGATCAAACTCAATGATCCAAGCGCGGCAGATTCACTTCTGAGCCCAGAAGGATATTCCGCTAGCTTGAACGACTAATCGCTTTTTCAAGTTTAAAAGGAATCCGCCAAACGTCTCGTTCGGCGGATTTTTCCATTTCTGAAGGTGGGTGGTTCGCCCTTGAAACAGGAACTCGGATAGTAAAATTTTACGTATCTGGAGGGGGCAATTCTCATGCTCGGTCGTAACTCCGTACTCTCATTCCGCGATTTCCGCAATCTCTGGCTTGGCCAAACCATTTCGCAATTCGGCGATGCCGTTTATGCGCTGGTCTTATTGTTTATGGCCGGACATGTCAGCGGCGATCCGCTGATGGTGGGATTGGTTGGAGTTTTGCAGGCGATTCCTTTTGTTGTGCTTGGCCCGGTTGCGGGAATCCTTGCCGACCGTATTGATCGCCGCACTCAATTAATTGTTGCGGATATGTGCAGCGTGACTTTTACGCTGGCACTCTCGATTTATGCATTTTTTCATCCAAATCCTGAAGTTTGGGTGCTTTGTTTAGCTGCGTTTTTGTTGGCAACCGCCCACACGTTTTTCTTACCCGCGAGGTCAGCCGCAATCCCTCGACTGGTGCCAAAAGATCAAGTCTATGCGGCAAACGGACTGGCAATGGCAACTCAGCAAGTAGTCGCGATGGCGGGAATTGGGCTATCTGCTGGCGCGCTCGGTTTGGTCTACAAACTTGCTCCCAATTACTTCTTCTTCATCGCGGCTACTGTGAACTGCTTGACCTTCGCGTTTTCGGTGATCTTCCTACTCAGGCTCCCAAGCATAAAAGCAGATCGAGAGATGATCGAAAAAATGTCGAACCAATCGTTTGGGAAAACGATCTCAAACGCTTTAGATCAAATGAAGACTGAAGTTAAAGAAGGTCTTCGCGTTATGCGGGGCGATGCGCTGGTACGGGTTGCGCTTCCGCTAAACGTCATCGGAACAATTTTCATCAGCGGCTTTATGGTGGTTTACATCGCCGTGAACAAAGCGTGGTACGGCGGTGAATTTGGCACATTAGCTTGGATCGAGTTTTCGTTTGCCGCCACTATGATGGTGTTCAGTATTGTTGTCAGTAAGCTTAAAGTGAGCCGCCCAGGGTTAAGTTTTGCGATTGCCCAAACGGCAATCGGAGTTCTGGTTGTTGCTATGGCGTGGAGCAAACCATATTGGGTTTTCATTGTCGTGAATGCACTTTGCGGCATAGTATTGCCGTTTATTATCTTGCCACTCAGCACTTATATGCAGACGGCAATCCACGATTCGGTGCGTGGGCGTGTGAACTCATCTTGGGCAATGGTGACTCAAGGCATGGTTCCAGTCGGGATGGCTCTCACCGGCCCAATGCTCAAGTTTTTTGGTGCCGAGAACTCATTTATCATCATGGGTGCTGGGCTGGCGGCATCTGGTGTTGGCGGATTCTTCTTCCCGCGGTTTATCGCCGCGCGAATACCGGATACAACTCCAGAATCAGGCGACCTGGAGCCCGCTCTTGTAACCAACTTGATTGAGGATGAAGGCGAAATCCTCGAACCCTTGACTTAATTGGTCAAAAATCGGGGCTTCCGCATCGTATGGTTTGTGGCTGAACGTGCTCACTAGATGGTAACTCTGCTTTCCTTGTTGAATGTAATGCAGAGTCAAATCTGAGAGGGAAGCTTTTTTGAAATGCTCAGGGTAAATCCCCGTCCAAAACAAAATGAAATCGCCGATATGTTTATGGACTTCACGCTCTCGGTCAAACGAATCAGCTTTTGTTCGCACATCGCCTTCGGCAAGCATTTCGATAATTGATTGCACAGGCTTACCATCGGCGGAACGAATTTGATAGAGGCGATCCGTGCGCATGAAGTCGAGGAGTAAGGTGCCCAGATAACTCTTGGTAGAAGGAGCGACGGTCGAGCCAATATGCCGCTCGACCTCTTGATTGATGAGGTCAATCAGCAGCATCGACAACGGATGACTTGAACTGATTTCTTTCATTTAAACCTTAGACGATTAAGCCAATATCCAGGTTCTCAACCGCCTAACTGTATTATCGGTCTGTGAACGTAAATGGTTAAGAAAACTCTGGCTATATTGCTGGGTGGGGAACACCCGATAATAAAAGGCAACCTTGAGTTATAAAAGACGTCTAAAAGGTTACAGCAGCAATGAAGCCACAGGCCCCAATCGATCCTTACGCTTTGGAAACACGGCGCAACACACTCGCCCTTGGAATAGGCATCGGGGTTTTAGTTGCGCTATTGCTGATCGGCGGTGGCTTAGTTGCTCTAGGATTGTTTGGCCCCAAAGGGCAAAACGTGACTTCACAGGCTCCGTTGAAGACCCCAATTGCGTTGCCTCAAGCTGGTCAGCCAGTGGCTCCGGCTTTGCCCATTGAAAAACCGAAAGATGTAGCCATGCCGGATGACATCTACAACTGGCTAGAACATCTGAGGATTACCGAAGAAAAGAAGCATCAACTTGCTTTAGCTCAAATCGCTGACTTTTCGATTCTTAAAACTCAATTGGGTGGCCCAACCGCTGGAGTAAGTGTCGAGGGTCTTTCAAATCCCGACAGCGGAGAACCAGATTCGCCCGATAAAGTTGCTAAAAACGCAATGTCAGACAGGCGTCCAGAGTGGCAAGAATTACAGAAGTTCTTTTTAAGCGTTCCACCACCTTCTGAGTGTGCTCCAATTCAAGCAAGCTATTCACAACATTTGGGCGAATGTAGCGCTATGTTCGGCGAAGTGATGGACATTTTTTCCGGTATTGCCGAAGATCCTCAGTCAGCTCTAACCAAGGCATATTCCATGCTGGGCAAAAGTACGGGCAGAGTTGACGAATTCGGTATTCAGACAGATTCACAGGTTAAGGAGATTTGCGATAAATATCATACGCGCAAGTGGTTTGAGATCAAAGGTGACGTTGGTGGTGGAATTGGGCCCGTACTGGGATTACCAGGGTTCTAATATTTGAACCGGTAATATCGGTTTTCATGGGTAAAAAGCGATCTGCCCCCGGCCTCCTCGCGCAAAAGGGACAATCCCGTGTGGTCTGTTTGACCGCCTACGATGTGATGTCCGCGCAGATTGCTGACCTCGCCGAAGTAGACCTTGTATTAGTCGGCGATTCACTTGGGAACGTAATCCTTGGTCAGCAAACCACGGTTCAGGTGACTCTAACAGAGGTAGAGCACCACGTTCGGGCGGTTCGGAATGGGTTGCATAACGCTTTACTCATTGCTGACCTTCCATTTGGAAGTTACCAATCCAGCGTAGCCCAAGCGGTTGATAGTGCAGTGACTTTAATGAAAGCCGGAGCCGAAGGAGTCAAGCTGGAAGGTGATTATCCAGAAGCCGTATCCGCATTAGTTAAGGCAGGAATTCCTACGATGGGGCACGTTGGTTTCACTCCTCAAAGTGTGAACGGGTTTGGCGGATTCAAAGTTCAGGGTCGCGATAACGGCGATGAGGTACTTGCTATGGCGAAACGGCTCAGCGACGCCGGAGCTTTTGGGGTCGTTTTAGAACTGATCCCTGCTGAACTTTCAAAAAGGATCACTGTCGCGATTGATGCAATCACAATCGGAATTGGGGCTGGCATTGAATGCGACGGAGAGATTCAAGTTTGGCACGATGTTCTTGGATTGAGCGCGCACAAGTTTAAGCATGCAACTTCATTTGTGGATGGACGGGAATTATTCACACACGCTTTAAAGAACTACTCAGAGGCTGTGCGAAACCGCTCGTTTCCTTCGGAGGAAAATAGTTTTTGAAGGTCATTCGTACAATAGCTGAGTTTAGAAGTCAGCGAGAAAGTTTTGGCAAATTGGGATTTGTGCCAACAATGGGGGCTCTCCATCAGGGTCATCTGAGCCTCATGGAGCAATCAGCAAAAGAAAACGATACTTCTGCTATTAGCATTTTTGTGAATCCTCTTCAATTTGGACCAAACGAAGATTTAAGCAAATACCCCCGACAAGAATCAGAAGACTTGGAGATGGCAAGCTCAGTTGGAGTTCAAGTGGCGTTTTGCCCAAGCGTGGAAGAAATGCTGGGTCGCAATGCTACTTCGGTAACTGTTACCGGAGTTTCCGACTTATTTGAAGGCGAGAAAAGACCAGGGCATTTTACAGGCGTAGCAACTATTGTCGCCCAATTATTTGGAATCGTCCAGCCCAATGTAGCTTATTTCGGATTAAAGGATTTGCAGCAATGCGCCGTTATTCGGCAAATGGTTGATGACCTCTGCATTCCCGTAGGCTTAAAGTTTTGCGAGACCGTGCGGGAGCCATCTGGCCTGGCTATGAGTAGCCGCAACAAATACTTTTCTGCTGGTGAGTTTGAGAGAGCCTCGAACTTAAATAGAGTCATTGTTGCTTGTGCAAATGAGATCGCGAAAGATTTTAAGAATAAAAAATCTGCCCTGAACCGCGCATTAAACGAACTTTCAAATCTTGAATTTGAAGTGCAGTATCTGGAATTAGTAAACTCATTGACCATGCAACCAGTGACTGAACAAGAGCTTGGTCAAATATTGAGTCAAAGGTTGAGTCAAGTAGGAGGAACATCAAATCCTTATAGAATTATAGTTGCCGCTCAGTTCTGTGGAGTTCGACTCATTGATAACGTTTCTCTACCTATTCAATCACAAAATTAAAGGCCAAGCGAAAATTAAATTGTTGTGATATAATTATCAAATTGCACGTAAATGGATTTGTGCGAGAGAGAATGGCATGGCAAAATCAATGAACAAAATAAAGGCGGGTCTCAAGCTCAAGACCGCTTCGCGAGAAGGCGCACTGAGCCTTAAATTAGGAGTTAAAAAGCACACGCTTCCTTACGAAGTTCGATTGCTTCAAAGCGACAACTATGTTTTCGTCCACGTTCCTCCTGCGGCCGAGGTAATGAAGATCACAAAAGACGGCTTAGTCGTCGTTACCGATCCTGCAGAAGCAGAAACTGCGGTGAACGAATTTAAAAAATCTCGCCGACGCAAGCGCGGTGCTAATAAAACCAGCGCAGAAGTTCCTGATGAGTTAAAAGCCGCTCTGGCAAAAATTCCTGCGGGTCACAAACTGGTCATCGGCCCAGATGGTCAGCCTCGCTTGGCAAAAACCCGAAAGCGCACAAAGAAGTCGTAATCAGTTCATAAGATTGTTACCCGACTGGTCACAGTACGAACTGTTCTCAGTCGGGTAACTTTTCGCCTCAGGCCCGATTAGCTCAGTGGTAGAGCAACCGCCTTGTAAGCGGTAGGTCATCAGTTCAAATCTGTTATCGGGCTCCATTACTATCTTCTTAGCCATCATTCAATACCCTTGTTGGAGGTAATCAAAAACACTAATCCTACAAACAATGATTGCGGAAGAAATAATAAAGTTTTCTGACTAAAACTATACAAAAATGTACATATTTTCTGAGCAATTGGTTTCTTGCGGTTTTTCTGATTTAGGCAATTTTTCTAGCATTTGAGCAGTATAAATTTCTCAGTGCACTACTGAATGCACTAAATTTGGGGTTTCAAGCCCTGGGAGCAAAATGATTTCAAAACACAAGATTAAATGGCTATTTGGCCTGCTTGCTGCTTTACTCATCGGACTGATCGCTGGTTGTGGCGGTGGCGGTGGATCTACTGGAGGTTCGTCCGGTGTCTCGATGTTTATAACCGACAATCTAGACGCTGGTTATGACCATGTTTGGATACGGATTCACGAAATCGAGCTAGAGCATTCTGGCGGAAGCACAAAAGTCTTCGATTCGAGTGCTGGCCAAGTTGTTGATCTCCGCGCGCTCAATAACGGCAGCTCTAACTTATTCCAATTTCTCGGCGTGTCAAGTTTTCCATCACAACCTGTGACAAGCATCAAGTTTACGGTTGGTAGAAATCTAGAACTATTCACTACCGGGGCTACTACAAGCACGACGGCAGCATTTGCTTCGACTTTTGATCTTCCAAATGGAAAGTCTCGGTTTACGGTAACACCAGGAACACCGATTTCTGCTGCGTCTGGATCATCTGTGACATTTGACTTCGATCTTTCCCAGTGGAACTTATCAGGTGGTTTTGTTACCCCTGTGGTCACCATTTTCAGTGGTTCAGGGCTAGATAATCCGGCGAATCATATCAATGAAGATTTTAAGGGGACAGTGAGTAACCTGGGCGGAACTGCTCCGAACTTCACAATGACGGTAACTACTGCATATGGCAATGCTGTTCCAGTTAGAACGGATGTCAATACCGTCATCCTCAATAGCAATGGAGCACCATCGCCTACTATTGCTAACGGAAAGGTAGTGGAAGTGAGAGGCTCGTTCTCAACGACATCAAGAGCCTTTCTTGCAACTGTTGTGAAGATTGAAGATGGGCCAGCAAATTCCGATGAAGACAAAGTCAAGGGTCTCGTACGAAATCCAAATTTCGGTAGCTTGCAATTTGAGGTCAAAGCGGAGCTTGCCAGAGGATTCTTACCAAGCGATCTTTGGGTTCTGATTCAAACCAACGGATCAACAAGGTTCTTCAACCGTGGTGGTGTAGTAATCACGGCCCAAGAGTTCTTTGCCGCATTGAGCTCTGGTTCAGCAGAAGTTGAAGGGACCTACGACTCCAACACTAACACTATGACGGCTCTCAAAGCCAAGCTAGAAGATGGCGCAGGCGATGACGGTTACCAAGAAGCAAGAGGAGGAGCCACTGTATGGAATGAATCCGCCGGAACAATTTCGATCTCAATGTCGGAATGGGAAGGTTTTGCCGGTAGCTTCGGTGGAAATCTGAACATCACTACTAACGGCAGTACGCTCTACCGAGATGAGAACGGAGCAACTGTTTCCAAGGCGGCCTTCTTTGGTGCGATTACGGCTGGTCGTGTTGTTAAAGTGGAAGGCACTTACAGTGGGGGAACGATTCTCGCAAAACGCGTTGAATTCAGAAACTCCGGTGGTGGTGGCGGCGGCGGAGGTGGAAATGATCCTCATGAAGTCCACGGCTATCTTTCCAACATCAATCCTGGCAATCGCTCATTTACCGTGACTCTCGTAAGCTGGAGTGGGTTTGCAGGAAGCCACGGAACTACTATCAACGTGACCATGAACTCAAATGCCACATACCGCAACGACAATGGTGATTCTATCAATGAGGCTACATTCTTTGCGGCCTTGCTGGCAGGTGGACTTGTAGAAGTAGATGGCACAGTTTCAGGTTCAAACATGACCGGAGTCAAAGCCAAACTCGACGACGATTAGTTACTAACGGGCGGGGCCAGACGATATGTCTATCCCCGCCCGTTACTTATGTTTTACCATCCCTTTGTGTTAAGCGTATTAGGAAGTAAGCCCGTAAATTAGGTTAGTAGCGGGATAAGCATTCAGCACCCATAAATTCACGATTTATTTTTCTATTAGCTACTATTTTTGTTTAGAATGAATACTGTGATAACTGCCTTTCTTGCCAGCCTTTTGACAACCCTCCAATCTCCGGATGGCTCACTTACACAATCAAATAAGCCTCCAACAGGAACTCTCCCTCTTCCAGCAATTGGTGCCCAACTTGGCATTTTTGGTTCTTGGGAGCGTGGATCTCTTGCGCCTGGCAAATAACCAACAGTACAGGCCAAGGCAGGCGATGTTCAAGTTACGCAATTCAACGTAACAAAAGTAAGCGATCCTTATGTTAGTCAGGGAATGCTGCAAGTAGATGTTGTCTTAAGCAAGCCAGCCCGTGACCATTACGTCGATATTTACGTCAGCGGTTACTACGTCGGCATAAATGGTGAGGTCGAAGGGGTTAAAAACGTGGGCCGACGGCCTGCCTACGAATTCAAACGGGTTGATTATGTTGACCACAATAAGCACCCAAGTAAAGAGCCGAATCGAAGATATACATTTAGGATTCCTGATGTTCTCCCGGCCAAAGTAAGAGCTGAGCTCTACCAGATTCAGGTGGGGAAGCCAGCCAGGTTGATCGCTGTTAAAGAGTCTGGTTTCGATACAGACTGGAAGAATTACGGCATCGTAACTGGTTCTCTATTTGGCGATCTAACCAAACAAATCACGAAAGCATCGTTTATGGTTGAGCCAGGAACAGAATCTGTAACTGTTCGCGTTCCCGCTCTGAATCGTATCAAACCAGACGATGCTAGTAATGACCTGAGCATAACTCTTCGTACGCAGGGGAAAACAGAGATTAATGAAATGATCAACAAAAATTTGGAAGGTCGTACATTCAACTGGAAAGCCACGTTTATTTCTTCAACTCCCTGGAAAGAAGACCGTGATATTCGGAATAGCCAATATTGGCCCTATCTAAAAGGAGCAGGATATCTAAACATTCCGCCGATCAGATCAGGTGATTCTCCGACATACCCTTGAAGCATGGGCCTGATTTATTCGACTTAATGATCAGGTTCTCGCAAATTCTTGCGCAGGATAAAGGCGACGATTCCGCCGATCCCCACAATTGTGCCACCGAACAAAAGAGTTCGCGAAAGGCCGATTCCATCAGCAAGCGAACCCATTGCTAGGTTACCAAGCGGGGCCAAGCCGGCAATCGCCCACATGTGCATCGAAAGAACACGTCCTCGTAGTGCTGGCGGCGATAGCAACTGAAAGAGAGTATTCGTGGTGTTGAATTGTGAAATTGCACCTGCCCCCAAACACGCCAATGCCGGGGCAGCAAAAATAATGGAATGGGTAAATGAAAGGGCGACCATGCCTACGCCAAAGCCGCACATTGCGATCAATACGATCTTTGTTTTCAGAGGTTTGCTGGAAACTGTTGCGGTTGTGATCAATCCGATCAGTGCACCTATTCCAACGGAACTATAACATAAACCTAGGCCTGCCTCGTTGAGGTGGAGCAAATCCTTGGCAATAGCGGGCATCTGGAAGATATAGGGAACCCCAAAGGTTGAAAGAACTCCTTCCATGATAAACAGCATGCGAAGAGAGCGGTCTCTCATGGTGAAGAGCATGCCTTCAAAGATTAAGTCCTTGATCGGTTGAGCGCGGGTGGTACGCGGTTGAATTCTCGTTCTCAGAGCGACTGCCGCGTAAAGAATGGCAATATAGCTTATGGCATTCACCCAAAAGCAGATCGCAATGCCGAATGCGGCCGTCAGGATTCCACCCAGCGCAGGGCCAACTGCCCGAGCCAAGTTGAAGGTCATTGCTTGCAAGGGAACAGCCTGAGCGAGTTGTTCTTCGCCAACAACTTCGCGGACAATAGTTTGTCTCGAAGTTGGTTCGACACACTGCACCAAGCCGCCAATCAAAGCAACACAGAGAATTTGAACAAAGGTTAAGACTCCGAGCGAAGCCGCGGTTGCATTAAAGACTGCGGCTAATCCAAGAATAGTACTGGTCGCAATAAGAATCTTCCGACGATCCAGTAAGTCAACTAAAACGCCCACGATCGGGCTCAAAAAAGTCACCGGAATCATGCTGAAAAAGGCGACCATCCCCAACGAAGTTTTGCTTCCAGTAATGTGATAAACATAAGCCCCTTGAGCGACCATTTGGACTTGGGTGCCAGTAAATGAAATGAGGGCACCGAACCACAGTAATCGAAAGTCTTTATGTTGAAAGACTTTAAAAGCAGGCCAGTTTCGGAGCAAGTCAATTCCACTCCGAATAAGGTTAGCCATAGGAATCAGGATACGCTACTTATGGCACTTTCTATGGGGCTTGAGATTGGTATAATTGCAAAGGGTATGAGCGGGAGCGAGCGTGCGATCTTTACGATTTCTCCAAGTGGTTTCTAGTTCTGCCACGTCGGGGGCCGAGCGACATACGGTTGCGCTTGCCCGTCGCCTTCATTCCGAAGGCCACCACGTGGAGGTCGTCAGCCCTCCCATCGACTGGATTCGTGATGAACTCAGTAACGATAATATTCCGGTTCACCAGCTTGATATGCGTAAAGCCAGCGGATTTGCCGCCATGCGTTACATGGTGTCCTTAGCCCGCCGCCAAAAGTTTGATTTAGTCCACGCCCACCTCAGTCGGGCCGCTTATCTGAGCCTTGTCGCCACCGCATTTGCTGGCACTCCCTTAGTCTGCAGTGTGCATGTAAAAACAAACTACTTTGTTTACCGGATGGCGGCACGGGGTTCAAACCGCATGGTCGCAGTCAGCAATTACATCGAAGGTTTGCTGACTCATGCTGGTGTCCCCGCAAATTACATTGATGTGGTTCACAACGGAACAGATTTTCACGATGTGAGCTATCCGTCATCAACTGACGTTTTCGATGAATTCAGAATCCCTAAAGACCGCAAGCTAGTTGGTCTAGTTGGGCGCGTTGCTGAAGAAAAGGGCCACCTCATTGCCGTCAACGCATTGCCGCAGGTTCTCACTGAATCGCCTGATGCCCACATTATGTTCGTAGGGCGAGATCAAGGCGAATTTTCGGACTTTCTTAAAAAGGAAGTTTCTCGTCGAGATTTAGATAAGCGAGTGACATTTACAGGCAACCGGGATGATGTTGCCCGATTGCTTGACGCAATGGATTTTTCAATCCTGCCGAGTTCTGCCGAGGCCTGTCCGCTTGCGGTTATCGAAAGCATGGCCCGCGAGCGCCCCGTAGTCGGGGCAAACATCGGCGGAGTGGATGAACTCGTCATCCACGAAAAAACTGGCTTACTTGTTGATCAGACCGCAGAAGCGTTCAGCAGTGGCATGAATTATCTGCTCAACCACGAAGCTGAGCGAAAGGAAATGGGCACCAACGCTCTCCAACTCATTCACGAACGGTTTACGTTCGAGCAGATGATGGAGCGCATGGAAGCAGTTTACGACCGAGCGATTCGCAAGGCTTAACCAACCATGAACACAGGTTGGGGAATGATTCTAGATTTATTGATTGCTTTATCGGCGGCACTCTTATTAGGCCTCATCTTTGAGCGGCTGAAAATCAGTTCGATCATTGGCTATCTGCTTGCTGGAGCGGCGGTCGGGCAGGGCGGATTTGGCCTCGTTCAAGAAAACGAGCAGGTCAAAGTCATTGCCGAAATCGGTGTTGCTCTCCTCCTGTTTACTATCGGTTTAGAATTCAGTTGGCGAAGTTTGAAGCGGCTAGGCTCGGGAATATTGTTTGGCGGTGCCGCGATGGTACTTGCATGTGTGATCGTGTTCACAGGAGTAGGCGCGGCGTTTGGTCTGAGCTTGCAAGCTGCATTTGTTTTGGGGGCAGCTGGTTCATTGAGCTCAACAGCGGTCGTTATGCGGGTTCTAAGAAACCGCAATGACCTGGATTCCGTTCATGGCAAAACCGCGTTGGGAGTTCTTCTCATTCAAGATATTGCGGTTGTCCCGCTCGTGCTAGCGGTCACATTTGTTGCCTCTGGCTCAAACCGAATCGCGCAAGAAGTCACCCAGGCGATCATGGGAGCGATCTTCTTAGTCGTTGTCTTGATCATTTTTGTAAGCCAAGTTGTGCCCCGGCTTCTGCACGAAAAAGTCGTGGCTCAGAATCGAGAACTGCCGATTATTCTCGCCGTTGTTACTTGTGTGGGAGCCACTTGGGCGGCCCACGAACTCAAACTTTCACCCGCGCTGGGAGCATTCTTCGCCGGGATGCTATTGGCGGATTCTAAGTTCTCCGACCAAATGCGGTCTGATATGTTGCCACTCCGAACGCTGTTTGTCACGATCTTTTTCGTGAGCGTTGGATTGCTTGCCGATCTTACTTGGATGGCAATGCACTTGCACTGGGTTCTTGGTGCGACAATTGTTGTTTTGCTAGTCAAAGCGGTTGCTACCTACTTCGCCCTGCGACCATTTGTGCGCGGGATTATTGAAGTAATGGCCACTGCGATCACGCTGAGTCAGATCGGGGAGTTTTCTTTTGTATTGCTCAGCATTGGGGAGCAAGGCGGCCTACTGACAAAGGACGTATTCCAACTTGTGATCTCCACAACCTTGGTGACCCTGGTCGTAACTCCATTTACCGTGGCTCATGCTCTTCCATTTGCCCGGAGCATTGCCAAGCGCATTTTCCCCGCCCGTAAACTAGCCCGTAGCGAGCGGGAAGCCAGGCCAAATGTGATGTCTGGTCACTTGGTGATTATTGGTTACGGTGAGGCTGGACAAGCCGCATGTTCTGTGATTGCTTCCGTGGATTGGCCAAAGCTAGTCATTGATCTTGACCCGAAGCTGGTTCGACTGGCCGAATCTTGCGGGCACCGTGCGATTATCGGCGATGCTTCCAGTATCGAGCTTTTAGAAATCGCTGGTGTACCAACTGCGAAAGCGGTAATTGTCACGATCAGCGACCACACGGCTTGCCGGATGGCGGTTTCTATGTGCAAGCAGCTCGCGCCACAAGTGCCTGTGATTAGCCGTAGCCGGTATCACATTTACGCCGAAGAACTCGATATGGTTGGGGCCGATCAGGTGGTTGACGAAGAAATGCTTGTCGGTCGCCGAGTCGGCAAAAAGGCGGTTGACCTTCTGCACTTAGAAGAAAGGGCAACCCCAACCGAACAGCTCAAGTGGGATTCCGATCAACCGTATGCCTAGGCGTATGAGGACCGAGTTGGGTTCAAGCTGTGCGTGATGTAGAATGATAAGTTCATATGTCGAACGATACAATGCTTTCTCAAGAAGGATTTGACAAGCTTAAAAAGGAGCTTGAATTCCTGAAAGGTCACGAAAGACAACGCATCGCGGATAACATTCGCGAGGCGAAGTCGCATGGTGATTTGCGTGAAAACGCTATGTATCACGAAGCAAAGTTAAACCAAACACGCCTCGAATCGCGCATCGCCGAGCTTGAGCGGATTGTTCTGCATGCACAAATCGTTGAAGCAAAAGCAACGGATGGAACCGCGAGCCTTGGCTCAAAGATTTCCTTAGAAGATTTGGAATGGGGCGACAAGATGAACATCACTTTAGTCGGAGCGTTTGAAGCCGACCCAGCAAACGATTTGATCTCCGTTGCGTCACCTATGGGAACGGCATTACTCGAAAGATCAGAAGGCGACACAATTGAAGTCGAAACGCCTGGTGGTTTGCAAAAGTATAAGATTTTGTCAATAAAATAAACAATGAAGCCGCGCGTTGCTCGCTTAATTCTCCTTGTTCCGATGGTGTTCATCGTCGGTTGTGATGCGTCGCAATTCACGGTCAACGGAGTCCAAACCGAAACCGTCACCGCTGACGACATCACCATTGATAGCGATGCGCTGACGAGCAATTTGGCCCTGATGACCCCGCAATCTTCGGTTCGACTTGGTCAAAAATTGGGAGCCTCGTTGATTGGCGGATTCCGAAAGCCAGATCGAGCCGTGCTTCTCAAAGAACTCCCCCCGGGATTTGGCAGTGGGTTCAATTCTGTGGGTTGGGAATCACCAGAAAGAACGGTTTCGATGGTTGGTCGAGAAGATGACCTCGTCCTCGCGCTGGATGCCTGGAATTCGATTTCGCAGGAAAAGCATGACGATATCCTCACCCGTTACACCTTTGTGTACGGTGAACCGATGAATAAAATCGAAGGTCGAACCGCGAAGTACGCTTTCTGGAACAGTGGATCTGTGAGGTTGATGATCTGCACTGTTCCTGAAACCAAGGACACTTATACTGTGACTACGGTTCTTGGACTTGCTACCCTGATGGATCGTCTGAGAATGAACGTCGATTCTGCTCAACGCGACGTTGCCGCCGCAGACGAAATGGTTAAAACTGCCACTGCCGAAGCTCCGGCGAAATAGTTAAATTTCACTGCAACTGACTTTCGCCGAAGGACGTCTGATTAATTGTCGGTTGGCTTGCCAAGCGATAAATCTAAAAACCAAAGGAGGTGGTGCCACACGATGGATAACCATAAACGGAACCACCTGGGAGAGTACGGGTTTTAGCGAACCCAACGACTCGTTGATCGGGCTTCGTCATGAACTTGATCTCCTGGGTGCATAAAAAATCCCCGACCATCTCAGGTCGGGGTTCTTAATTTTAGATGTGCCTTAATCTATGTAGTCCCAGAAATTAACTCGTCGCACCCAGCTATTACTCTGTAGAGTGCAATTCTTAGGGGAGCATTTGTATTGCGTAGCGATTGATACATTTGATTGGGTGAGAGGCGATCCGTGCAGGGCAATTTGAATGCCAGTATTGGAAGCTCGCTCCAGTCTGAGCCTGATGAGTTGGTAAGGTTTTTCTGCTCCGTCGTACGTTTCAAACAGAATTATCTTCTTTTGAGAATTACCAAGAATTCTGTTGGCCAGTTCATAGTCAAGAATCCTACCAGCGGAGCAATCTCCCAAGAGAGATTTGATTTCAGCTGACCATTCAAAGGTGAAAGGCCCCGGCGACGTAACCGGACAGAATTCGAGAGTCATATCTTTAAACGGTGCGTTCAAATCTGCCGGTACAACTACTCCACCAGTTCTGGTCAGCATTATTAGCGATACCTCCTCTGGACGCGAAAACTTTAGGATTGGCAAAAGAGTCAACCCAAACAGTCCGGTCAGAAAGAGCAGAACAAGAGTGATCCTAAAAATAGTTCGAAGCCAATGATTTTGTTTTCGAACAATCATTGGCTCCTCCTATATAGCTTTCGTTAGTCTCGTAGAACCGTTATTCCAGCGACTAACAGCATCATTTCGTCCGTGGTTTCTTCGCCCCAACGCACCAATTTTGGAGGATCGTGGGGTTGGAACGGATTATCAACCGAATTATCGTATTCGGCCTCAAGCCGCAACTTGCTACCTGCTGGCAGAATCTCTGGCGTTTTCAAGTTGTAGATGAGTTGCCAGTTGAAATCCCAATCTTTGACTTCGATGAGCACCTTTTCTTTGCCGTCCGGATAGATAGCCGTGGCTTTCATTTCTCGACCGAGCAAGTGCATGTGTGGCATCAGCGAATAGATTTTTATTTTTGCGGGAATCGGAATTTCTGACCTGAACTTCTGTCCTGCTTTGCCTGGAACAATTCGAATGAACGGATTAGGAATGAACTTGACGTCAACCTGCTCCTTGGGCACGCCTTGGTTCAAATAGACCGCAACCTTTGTTTGATCCTTCTCAGGCTTTCCGCTTTTGTTGTAGTGGACTTGCAGAATAATATCGGTGCCTGGTTCGATCAACATTCCCGCGTGGTCGGGAAGCCGAGATTGCTTCGCACCTGGCGCCCACCCACCTAGAGAACCATCTGGATTGAAGCCAACTCCGCCGCCAGTTGTTTTGTATCCTGCCCGTTTGTCGCCGCGTGATTGAACTAATTTTTTGCCTTGTCCAGATTTATCCAAGAAAGCAATCACGTGATGCACGATTCGCTTGTTGCCTGGCTCTACGTCAATCGCGGAAATATATGTCGGTTTGGTGATGTTTGGGGTGATGACGAAGTTCCAGTATTCATCGCTTCCATCTGCCCCGAGCTCGAATTCATAAGGCATTTCCAGGAGCATGTCTGGTTTACCGAGGGCCCAGCCCTCAGGGAAAGTCGGAGTTACAGGCTCTTTTGACTTGTCACCTCTAGGTGCGCCTGCATCTGCCCATGCACTCAAAAGTGTGATTTGCTCGTCGCTGAGGTGGGTGTCATCCAAAAACTTGACTTCACCTGGGACTGCCTTCCAGGGCGGCATTCGTTTTTTGGAAGTCGCAAGAGCGATCATATCCGAGTATCGTTTGGCGTTCTCATAACCTATGAGAGAGAACGGAGCCGATTGCCCGGGCCGGTGGCATTTCACACAACTGTTATTGAGAATCGGCGCAACGTGCTCAGCGTAAGTCACAGCTTTGATGCCAGCCGGAGGCGTTTGCGGTGCTGGTTTTACTGAAGGATTAGGGTGAAAAAATACACCGAGTGCCAAGATTCCGATAGCTGGTGTAAATAGGATGGGCCACTTTTGGTTAAATTTCATTGATTCTCTCGGCTGAGTCTAAGGAATATACGCGTCAATCTGTGTCACAGTTTAGTACATGGCATCAAAAAGAGTCCTTGTGACGGGGTCTTCTCGCGGAATTGGAAAAGCTATTGCTCTTAGGCTCGCAACCGACGGGTGGGATGTGGCCACGCACTTCAATGAAAAACGCAAAGATGCCGATCAGGTTGTCCAGCTATTAGGCGACCGGGCGAGCGGAGTTTACGAGGCAAATTTGGGCGATGTGCGCCTTGCCAGAAAACTCATGGAACGAGTTTTGAAGGATGGACCAATCCACGCGCTTGTGAACAACGCAGGCGTCTATCTCACAATGGATTTCGCGGAATCGAACGATGCGGTTTTTGAAACTGCTTTTAACCGGTGCATGACTGTGAACTTTGAATCCCCGGCATGGCTCGTTCGTGATGCTTCCAAGCACTTTATTGCCAGCGGCGGAGGAAAGGTTGTCAACGTGTGCAGCCGGGTCGGACATCGAGGTGAACCAGGGGCCGCTTTTTATTCTGCTAGCAAGGCCGCACTTTTGAACTTAACCAAGGCTCTAGCCGTCGAGCATGCAGGGAAGAACGTGCAGCACTTTGCAATTGCGCCGGGTTGGGTTGAAACCGCAATGGCCCGAGAAGGGATGGGAGACCGACTTCCTGAAATCTTGGCGGGAATTCCGCTTGGCAGAATGGCTCGACCAGAAGACTGCGCGGCGGCGGTATCGTTCCTTTTGCGTGATGAAGCCGCATACCTTAGCGGAAACGTTATAGATATCAATGGAGCCAGTTACTTACGCTAATGTTTGCCTCACTCGCTTGCGCTCTACTCATCGGACAATCCGATGATATCTTGCAAAAAGAACTTCCGAACGGAGCCAAATATCGCATTGAACGAACCGCCGACAAAGGTGAGGTTATCGTTAGCTTGTTCGTTTCACAGGCTTCTATGCCAGGAGATGGAGGCGTACCGGGAACTCGTCACCTGCTAGAGCATTTGATCGCAAAAGGGCCAGACGGAATGTTGGATCGCCGGTTGGAATCGGTGGGATTAGCTCTCGTGGCTCGTACTGAACGAGACGGAGCGAGTTTCGTTATCATGGGGCCGAGCGACAAAGCCGCGATAGCGGTCGAAGCGATTCGTGAACTTTTTGCGCCGCTCAAAACTAGCCAAGAAGAAATCGATAAAGAAATTAAAATCATTGATGAAGAGGGCGTATTCCGAGCTAAGTTTGCTCCGTTTTTAGATGCCGCATGGGCGGGATTATTTGAACCAGCTGTCCCCTCGGTTCACGGTGACATCAAAGCAATGGCTACGCTGACACCTGAGAAGTTAGCGAACTCGGCATCAACCTTTTTGGCAAGCGGCGGATTATCGCTGTTCATTGCTGGCGATATTGACCCTGCGGTGATTGCCTTGCGCGCAACCGAAGTGCTTTCGGATGCTCCCCAAAGTAAGGTGATGTTTGCACCAAGGGACGTACTAGAGTCAATCGGTAAAAAAACGACAGTTGATGGTGCCGGCAATGCAAGGGCCGTGATTTCTGCGGGAATAGACCGCCCCATGACTCTCGCCCGGTTAGGAACCGCCCTGGCAATGCAACGAATGCTCCCAGGAATTATAGTCACCTACGAAGCGAGTTGCGACCGTGGTCCGATTTTGCTCTACGCCGATTCTGCCGCAACTCTGGAAAAGCTCCGTAGCTACGGGGAAGATGATCTGCGGCGGATCGCGCCTCTCAGCCGGGGTATGGCGGTGATGTGGTGTAACGGAATGCTGTTGCGTGGGCCAGATTACGCGGTTATGAAAGCAAAACTCCTGAGGCAGCAACCTACTTTTAACTTAGAGGGAATGCGAGATACCGCTTACGGATTAACTGATGACGAGATTTGGGATGCGCTCCGCGACTGGCAAGGCTCAGCTATGCACATAGAGGGAACACGATGATTACGACGCTTGTTGCTTTGGCGACTCTACAAGTTGGAGTCAAAGCCTCGGTTTTGGAATTACCAGATCCGACTGCCGACGTGGTGACCATTCACGCATACCTTTGGCGAGATCGAAACTTTGAGCGAGAAGACGCAGCTTGGGAGGTAATCAGCCACAGTATGGGTGAAATATCCGTAACCTATGGCCCTAGAGAAGTGAGCTTTTTTGGCTCTACGGCGGGAATTGCGCCGAGAGTCGTGCAGGCTCCGGGATTTGTGAGAGTCGAGATTGTTGCCACACCCGCCAAGTGGCAAAACGCAGTTGCTCTCGCTACATCGTTGGTCTCGCAACCCAGTTGGACAGCGAACTTTTGGCAAGATGAATTAGCGGTTGCCAAAGGCAGGGTGCTTGATCCTTGGCAAAACTCTCTCTGGCCCAAACCCACCTTTCCAAAGGAAATGATTGAGCAAGATTTCTCCAGCACTCACGCCAGAATCTTAGATAAATCAGGAATTTCTATTGTTGTCAGCGGTCCATTTGAACGCGGTGCAGCAAAGGCAGTTGTGGATCAGTACTCGAAAATGTGGGAGGTCAAGCCATACGCTCGTTTGCCGCGTTACGCCGAAGAAGGTCCTTGGCCCACAGAGCAGATGCTTGGCGTTTCGACGTTTGAGTTGACTGGAAAGCCCATCCGAGTTGGAGAATCTGATTCTGCGGCGAAGTTCCTGGCACTGATCGCTTTAGGAGCTGGCAAAGACTGCAGTACATGGCGAACTCTACGGGAAGAAGCTGGACTTTGCTATCGAACGGAAGGCATTTTTTGGCCAACTCAAAAAGGGTTCGTTCCTCGCATATTCATGCTACGCAGAGCTGAAGAATCTGAACTCAAATACTCCGGAATGATGATTGATTTATTACGGAAAGATATTGAGCATTACGATCAGATCACGCTTGACCGAGCAAAGGCCATGGCCACTCAGGTGATGACCAAACCAAGCCCCTTTGCCTGCGTTTACGTTGATGGAAACTACACGCTCTATGGTCAACCAGGCGATGACCTGAGATGGCGCGGCTTGCTTTACTCAATGGGATTATCATCAATTTCCATTACCAAATGGGTGGAGACTTTGAACCAAGTTACAGAAGCTCAACTACGAACCGCGGCAAAAGATTTGATGGACGGGTGTCAGTTCAGGCTGATGCGCGGTCAGCCTTCGTTGGCGCGATGAGCTAGGAGTTTACGCACTGCATCCGCTTGCTCAGGAGTATCAACCGCCAGCGCACTGCCCGATCCGTGCGCCATTTTGATACGGATGCCGTGCTCCATGAATCTGAGTTGCTCTAAGGATTCCGCTTTTTCAAGCGGAGTCTGGCTCCATCCGGCAAATGCTTGAACAACCTCATACCGGTAAGCATAGATCCCAATATGTTTGCGAACCGGCGTCTCACGCGGATTACGTGGATAGGGAAGGGCGTGGCGTGAGAAATATAACGCAAATTCGTTAAGGTCGGTGACGACTTTGACAACCGCCGGATTTTCGATCTCGTTTTCCGGACATTCCGCCATCACCGAAGACATTTGAACCGTTGCATCTTCGAACAACGGGGCGGCGCAGGCTTTGATATCCTCAACCTGGATAAGCGGTTCATCCCCTTGAACATTAACGTAGAAATCGACTTTCAAATGCTGAGAAACTTCAGCAATTCGATCTGTTCCGCTTGGATGGTCAGCCGAAGTCAAAATTGCTTTTGCCCCAAAGCTTGCACAGGCGTCAATGATCTCCTGATCAGGAGTGGCAACTACGATCTGGTCAGTAATTTCTGCGCGCTGAGTTGCTTCGTAAACCCATTGCACCATCGGCTTGCCGAGCAGATCACACAGAGGCTTGCCAGGGAATCGGGTGCTACCCATTCTGGAGGGGATGACGATTGCGCACTTCATGCCGAATTAAGATTACCTGGGGCATAAAAAATCCCCTCACCAGAGGTGAGGGGATTTGGTTTTGATGACTTAGTCTTCGTCATCCAGCACGTGGCTGGCTTGTTCTTTCACAGATTGCTTTCGCCGGATTGTTCCGTAGTCGCTAGCGCTGACGGTGCCTTCTTGCGAAGGAGCAGCAACCACCTGAGCGGCCCGCAGCTTGGATTCGTGCTGAGCTTCTACAACCAAGTCTTCATCTGGCCCTTTGCGCTTCACCGATGCTCGGTTCCATAGCCACAGGATTGGGCTCGCATTGAAGATAGATGAGTAAGTTCCAATAATGATGCCAAGGAACATGACTAAGATCATGAATTTTAGTTCTGGAGTTGGACTGAAGAAAAACACCACAACTAAGGTTAGAGCTGCTGTAAAAGATGTGTTGATTGAACGAGCTATAGTCTGGGTTACCGATTTGTCACACAGATCTTCGAATGTTTCCGCCCCGCGTGATTTCCGGAGGTTTTCTCGGATTCGGTCAAAGATGACAATAGTATCGTGCACTGAGAAGCCGATGACTGTTAGCATAGCCGTTATGAACAGCGAGCTAATTTCCCAGCCCAGCAATTTGCCGACGATTGCCGCAGTGCCAAGGATAAAGACAACGTCGTGGAGCATGGCCGCAACCCCAGATAGCCCAAACTTGAGTCCATTTTTCATGCCCCCGAGAGCAAATCCAAAACGAACTGCAATATAAAGCACAATGAACGCTGTAGCTAAAGCAACGCCTAGGATTGCGTTGTTCGTAGTTTCAGCGCGCACGCTCGGGCCAATTTCTTGAAGTCCGCCGTCGGCGGTATCTAACCCTGCTGCCGCACCAATTGTTTTGAGGGCTTCAGGATCCTTGGGCTTGATTTTCGTTTCGTTCTTAGGAATCGTGATGTAGATAGATTTGAGGTTGTTGACCTTTGCTTCCTTAAGGTTGAATCCTTCGTACCCGGCTTTTTCTAAGTTCGCCCGCACGGTGGCAAGCGGTACATCTTGCTTAAGGATAAAGTTGGCTTCGTACCCACCTTGGAATTCAACGTTAGGTTTGATTCCACCTAATGCAATAAAGACCAGGCCAGGCAAGATGAAAAGCGCGGAGAGAGTGAACCATCGTTTTGACTTGCCAATGATTTGAATACGCTTTGTATCCGCATTAGCCTCTAGCTTTTCACCGAACAAGGAACGATTCAACCCGTACCATTTCGGATCTGTCCCTATACCAATAGATGTCAAACCGATTAGTAGCGAACGCGTGACTGTAATAGCTGTGAAGAAGCTGATGAGCACACCGATGACCAATGCCGTGGCAAATCCTTTTACCGCAGATGTACCGAGTGCGTAAAGAACGATGCTTGTAATGATCGTACAGGCGTTCGAATCAAGGATTGCGCTGAGTGCCCGTTTGAATCCAAGCTCAACCGCAGTGGAAAGTTTGCGCCCAGCCCTAACTTCTTCTTTAAGCCGTTCAAACACCAAGATGTTTGCGTCAACTGCCATGCCGGCACTAAGAATCAAACCGGCAACAGAAGCAAGGCTAAAGGTTGCTCCCATCCACTTCAACACGGTTATCGTGAACAAGGTGTAAAGGATCATTGCAACCGCAGCAATCACGCCTGGGAATGAATAATAGCCAATGAGGTATACGATAATAATCCCCAAACTGATCCCCCCAGCAATGATCATTTGACCGAAAGCCTTCTCACCAATAGTCGGCGAAACGGTTTCGCTGGCTTCTTCGATCAGGTCGACTGGAAGAGAGCCAGCTTTGATCAAGCTAGTCAGTTGGCGAACATAAGCAGGGTCGAATTTGCCATCTATATAAGCACCGCCATCTAGAATCGCACCATCTTGTTTTGGTGAAATCTGTAGGACTGAGCCGTCTAAAACAAATGCTAGCTGCTCTCCTTCGTTCAGATATTTGCGTGACCATTCAACAAGCCTTCTCGCTCCTTCTCCACCAAATGTAAAACTGGGTCGGGCGGAATTAGTGCCGACAATCTCAGACTTTGCATCTATGACGTCTTGGCCTTCAAGGATAAGCTCCCAACCTTCGATCATCTTTGCGTATTCGGGATCACCAGGTTTAAGTTCACTGCTTGTGCTGCCGACTCTTGAGAAAGTGACGTAAGGCGAACCATCTTCATTTTTGAGTTGGGTACCAGCGATGTATCGTTTGGATCGTTTGCCCGTGCTCACATTCTTAGCGTGATAGACCTGGACTTTTGCCGTTGAAGAAAGAACAGTTCGTGCATCCTCTACTTTAGTCGCACCTGGAAGTTCGACAACGAACTGGTCTTCGCCTTTAGTAGTAACTGAAGCTTCAACAACGCCGAGGGCAGAACTGGCGCGCCGCTCCAGATTTCCTTGAACTTGAGACTGTATCCTAGAGATGTTCTTCCTTTGCTCCGCCGTCAGCTTGTTGATGTCCATCCGATAAGTGAGCCGGATACCACCCGCAACATCAAGTCCTTTTTTAAGGTCTTTTTTGACGTAGCCAAATATGGAAAGTGCCGTTAAAACGACAACTAGAACGAGAAACCAAACGTTTCGTGACTGCAAAAGGATTTCCTCCTGACACTAGGCCAGGAGGCGAATTATACCAGCGGTTTGAATCTGTTCCCAGTTGGGGTATGGGCCGAAATTACCCGTCTACCCGCTTGTAAGTCCTGGCGATGTCCGCTGGTAGATCGAATTCGGAAACGTTGATTTTAGCATTGATCGTATCGTTGACCAAAAAGCCTTTGACGGTGCTGACTTTGCCATCAGTCGTTTTAATGATTTCAAACTTGCGAACTATAAAACTGTTCGGGTCGAACCACTGGATTACTTGCACTTGTGATTTGGTTGATTCGATGACCGTTTTGGCATCGTAACGAGTGAGTTTTTTGCCGTCTAAGGTTTCTTCACGTGGGCCAGTAAGGGTTGGTTCGGGATTAGTCGCAAATCTTGGCCCCAAGTCGTCAAGAGTTAAGTTGAGTTGACCTTCGGGCGCTTTGAGCGGATCTACATCGGGCGGAAGTTTGAATCCTGCTGGCGGTTCGAATAATTGGTAGCTCTTATTTTGGTGAATAGCGGTCCACTTAGTCTTTTTGTTGTATGCGGATTCTCCCACTACCGTACCGTTGACTTGCAATTTGGTACGTCGTCCATCTGGCGAGATAGTGAGAGTTACTTCTTGTCGGATTCCCACCCCTTCGTACGGAATACTCACCATCACGTAGGTTCCTCGGAACCCGGTGAGCGAATTCAGTGCCGCGACTTTTTTTTCTTCGAGCTGAGCGAAGTTGAGGGTTTGCGTCGGCGCAATAATGAGGGCAGCCAAGAGTGGAGACATGGTGTGTAGTGCTTAGACGGTTATAGGGGACTGGTCGTTTTGCTCATCGGACTCTTGAATCACCGTTTTTCCCAATCGGTGCGCCACATAAAGTTTTTTTCGGAAATCCCCCCGCCCGTGACATTGATCAATCGGTACTTGGTCGAATAAGGTTGGAAGCCTTTTGAGGTGAGCCTATGGGTTTTGACTTGCTCCCATCGATCAAGTATCTCGCCGTTCTGTTTAACGCTTTTGGGTTTGCCCGTAATGTATTTATCGTATGTTGTTACGGCCGTGACCATTCCAAACGAATCGCGAGTGAATTCCATCACATTCGCCCGGGAATTACGATAGGAGAATCCGAAATCGTAGCCTGCTGATTGCGTGCATAGCACCACGTAACTATCGAACCAACTTTTACGGTTGATATCAATAATCAGCACCCGGTCGCCCGATGCCGTAGCGCTTCTTAACACGACTGATTGCGAAGGATCGGATAGTGGTTCGATAACCGTTTTGATGCGTCTCCACATCTCCTCGCCGTTTTTGCGAAGCTCCACCTGAATCTCGCCCTTATCTTTCCCTTGAATGACCACACAATTCAACTCAAATTGATCAAGTTGGTCAGCCCACTCATACGAAAACGACTCAAGCAAATCGCTAGTTGGGGAAATCAGCAGGGCAGTGATGAGAGAAACCACAGAATTGAACTAATGATAGCTAAAAATGAGGCTGATATGCTTGTGGTTTGACGCTAAAAGCGTCAAACCACAAGGCAACTATTCCGCCGCCCAGAACATCGGCCCGGCAGATTCAACGATCACCGCTTCCTGTAAAGTTGCAATCGCTTTAGTCAAGCCTTCCATGCTCGACATCAATCCGTCTTCATGCTCAATGCTCAGAACATGGTCGTAACCGACAATTCGCAGTGTCGAAACGAAGTCACGCCACCACTTCACGTCGTGACCATAGCCTACAGATCGGAACACCCACGAACGGTTCATGATATCGCCGTACGACTTGGTATCCAAGTTGCCATTGAGTTTGCTCGTTTCCGGTTCAATTAGTGTGTCTTTGGCGTGGACGTGGAACAGAGCACCCGCCTTGCCGAGTTCTCGAACCGCAGCAATCGGGTCAATACCTTGCCACCAAAGGTGAGAAGGATCGAAATTTGCGCCGATCTGCTTACCGTTTGAGCCCGTTGAGTTGCGGAGCCGCAATAGAGATTCATTGTTGTAAACAACAAATCCTGGGTGCATTTCAATCGCGAACTTCACGTTGTGGTCGGCTAAGAAATTGGCTTGTTCAGTCCAATAAGGAATCACTCGCTCGTTCCATTGCCATTCCAAAACCGCGCGAAACTCATCTGGCCAAGCGCAAGTCACCCAGTTTGGATTTACCGCATTGGGGCCATCGCCCGGGCAACCGCTGAATCCGTTGACCACTTCAATCCCCAACAAACTCGCCAGCTTTACCCCGCGAATAAACGCGTTGTGGTGATCCTGCGCGATCTCAGCAATCGGGTGCAGAGGGTTACCATGAACCGAGATTGCGCTCAGCACCAGATTACGCCGAGCAAGCTCATCTTTGAAGCGGTTTCGGGCATCTTCGCTGTTCAGAAGCTCATCCACGTTTAAATGGGGAGAACCAGGATAAGCACCGGCCCCTATCTCAACTGCGCCCAGTCCGATGGACTGGGCGATGTCTAATACTTCGGTGAGTGATTTGTCCCCGAAGAGCGCGGTGAAGAGGCCGATCTTCACGACTTATCGATTGCTGCCTTTTCTTTTTCGAGGGCCTTTACAATTTCCTCGCGGAAATCCTTCATGTCGGAATCTGCCGCATAAGGGCCGCTGTCAAAGCCTTTCAATGCTCGCTCCAGAACTTCAATTGCCTTCTTGTGATCTTTGCTCGTACTAAACGCCGGGGCGCAGTAATAAAGCAGGAACGGGTCGTCGTTCTTCACGTTTTCGACAACTGCTTTTGCTGCTACCAACGCTAGCTCGCGGTTGCCGCCTTCCTCAGTCGCATTTTCTATGCTGAAAATTGCCAAAGCGAACTGATCGTTGAACTCACCTTTGCTAAGAGCATGAATAAACTCGGTTGCCGCTACCTTATTATCAGAAGCCAGCAATTTCAGCTTCATCATTTTCGCATCGACTGCGATCTGCGTTTCCTTAGCGGCAAGTTCGTTGAGAATCGCTAGCGCTTCGGTCACTTTGCCCTCTTTGTACAGCTTTTCCGCCTCTTCAATTTTTGCGTAATCTTTACGGCCTTCTTGCTCGCTCTCGACTAGCTTTTTGTATTCTTCGCGAGAAGCAGCGATATCGAACTTCTTGTCAATAATCTGCGCGAGCGGCTCGTCCATTTCCATTGGATGTCCGATCCATGCGACTTTGCCTTCTTGGTTGATGATAAAAGCGGTCGGGATTCCGTTGCTGTAACTGGCTTCCATCCAGTTGGTCGCCATAAAGTCGTCGGCTGCATCCATGGCAACACGGTAAGTCATATCCTTACCCATGTCCTTCATGAACTTAGCCGTGCGATTTTCTAAATCTTCTTTTTCTTCCCAAATGCTCACGCCTACGAATTCAGCTTTGCCTTTGTATTTAATGCTGAGTTGGTTGATGTGTGGGATGGATTTGATGCAAGGGCCACACCAGGTCGCCCAGAATTCGACAACGTAAACCGAACCCTTTTTGTACGACTTGATCGCATCGCCTTGCATCCACTTGGAAACTTTAATTTCAGGAGCTTTATCGCCAGGGAGGAGCACTTTTTCGTCGGCCCGTGCAACCGGAGCCAAAATCAGAGCCGCAGCGATTGCCAGTGCGGGGGAAATGGAGAGTTTCATAAGAAGACTTCTTGCTGTTAGTTTAACGCCTACAAACCTCGAAATGACTCACAATAAATCTATGCTGGCGGGGATTTTGGTAATTTTGGCGACAATGCTTGAGGAGTTGCCAACTCCAATCGTGAACGGACATTCGCATAACGACTATCTCCAAGCCCGCCCATTGTTAGAAGCACTTGCAGCCGGAATGTGCAGCATTGAAGCCGATATTTTTCTAATTGACGGCGTGTTGCGAGTCGGTCACGACCGGGCTTCGGCCGAAAAAGGGGGAAGTCTGCAAGCCATGTACCTTGATCCGCTTGTTCGCTTGCCCAAGGTGGCGAATCGCCTCGGCAAAGGCTGGCCCGAAATCCAGTTGCTGGTGGATATCAAGGCGGATGGAGAAAAAGTGTTTCCGATTCTGCAAAGCCTAATCGCCGCCCGTGCGAGCACCTTTTCGACGGATAAAGAAATTCGCGCTGTGCGGGTGGTAGTGAGTGGAGACCGCCCGATTGATTTGATTCTGGCGAGCAAAACCGGTTGGCTCGCGCTGGATGGTCGCCCAGGAGATGTGGGGAAGGCAATCCCGGTTCGGCGGATGCCACTGATTAGTGAAAGTTGGACGGCGGTGGGCTGGAATAAAAACGTCGAGCTTTCGGCGGAGAATCAGAAGTTATTGAACGATTTTGTTGGCGCGGCTCATCGGGAAGGCCGCAAATTCCGGTTCTGGGGAGTGCCCGATCGGGTTGATTTCTGGCGGCTGATGGTTGATACGCAGGTGGATTGGGTGAACACAGATCAACCTAGTCGTTTGCGGGAGTGGATGGAAAACAATTAAACTATGAAAGAGAAGGGTTTTGCATGAAGCAATAAAGCCTGTATTCGGGAAATAAAACTTTTTGCACACAGGGTTAAATTCAGTGCAACCGCAATAATGAGATAACGTAATTTGCTAGGAAGACGAAATCTAATGGTTCCTGATAATAAAGGTGAGATACAACTTGTCCAAGCGGTCAATAATGGAGAAGAGGCCGATATTTCTAATCTGGCAAAGGCCGACCGTACCATCCGCCCCGAATTCCTCAGGGCACTTATGCAGGATCGAGTCGTTGGGGCAACAATAGAGGCCGCGGGTATCCGCCTGAAAGGAGCCAGATTCAACGTCGAACTTGATCTTAGCAATATTGATACGAATTTTCCTCTGAGTCTCACTCATTGTACGTTTGTGGGAACCGTAAATCTGCTGGAAACTGGTTTCCGCACACTGACCTTGGATGATTCAATTTTTGAAGAATGGGTGGACGCTGGTCACATGGAGCTTCGCGGCGATTTCTCCGCCAAACGAGCCGAGTTTAAGGATTGGCTATGTCTACATAGTGCAGAGATCCGAGGAGATTGCTGCTTATCGGGTGCATCGCTGACCTCAAAGACAGTATGTTACGGTCAAGCTGGCCTAGCGTTACGCGCCGCAAGGTGCGAGATTGATGGTGTTTTGTTTACAGATGTTCTGGGGCACAGCGATGGTGGTCAACGGTTCTCCGCCAGAGGCACCGTCAATTTGATTGGGGCCAAAATAAGCGGCGGTTGGGTATGCAGTGGTGGTTCGTTTGAAGGCACTGAGTTCCAAAATGTGGGAAAGGTGGCAATAGCTTTCGATTTTCTCGAGAGTGGTGGACCAATCCAGATGCGAGTATATGATGGTCACCGTTTCAGGGCAGAGGGCACCGTCCACTTACTAGGGGCGAAAATTGGCGGCGATTGGGATTGTACTGGCGGTTCGTTTGATGGCAACGGAGAGGCTGCTATTGTGGCTACAAACATTGATGTTAGGGGGGATGTCCTCATGCGGCAATACAATGGTCCGCGGTTCAAGGCAGCGGGCACGGTCAACCTGATGAGTGCCAAGGTTGACTGTGGTTGGGATTGTACCGGCGGTTCGTTCGACGGCAACGGAGAGGCTGCTATTGTGGCTACAAACATTGATGTTAGGGGGGGTGTCTTCATGGGGGAATACGGGGGTTCCCAATTCGAGGCGGTTGGCACCGTCAACCTGATGAGTGCCAAGATTGGCGACGATTGGGATTGTACCGGCGGCTCGTTTGATGGCAAAGGAGAGGCTGCAATTATGGCCCCAGGTTTTGATATTGGAGGAAGTCTCCTCATGCGTGAAAATGAGAGTCCGCGGTTCGAGGCGGTTGGCACCGTAAACTTGATGGGTGCCAGAATTGGCGGTGATTGGGAATGTCAAGGTGCTCAATTTTCAAACGCGTGGCGATCGATCATAGGTGATCGGCTAGTGGTAGCGGGCAAAACTTACTTAGGGGCCACATGGTCAACTACCTCTGTAAACGGAATGATTTCTTTTGAAAGATCTCATTTTAAAGGGAATTGGGATTGCCATTTAACAAGCAATACTGAATATGGGTTTCCAAATATTTTCGCACCTGGCCTTAAAGTCGACGGGGATGCCACTTTGGTTGTTAATCATAAAAATGCTCCAAACACAATGCCTAGTGCGAGGGTGTGGGATTTCCAAGGTATTGCTGTCGTCGGAGTTTTTAAAACTGAAATTATTGAGCAAGTCGCTCTTGATTTGACTGGGGCCTCGGTTGGCACTCTGAATTTAACGCCCCCGACAACAGCTGAGATGGCAGCGCGATGGAAGATAAACGGACTGCGTTACCAAGCGGTGTTTGAACCGGACAAAGCAGATGAACTTCCGATGCTTACATTATTGGAAAATTCTGATGAGGGTCGTTACCTACCTCAACCATACCGTCAGCTGTTCCGCGTGCTTAAAGATGGCGGCCATTCAGAACAGGCTACGGAAGTGGTCATTCGCATGCACGAGCATCGCCATATCCAAAAAATAAACAATTCACCCAAATTCCTTTTGCGACTTTTCTATGAGATTTGCTATTCTCTGTCACGGTGGGCCGGGCACGGATATAAGCCGAGGAAACTATTTGTTTGGTCCGTAATGATTTGGATTCTTGGATCAATTATTTTTTCATGGGTGGCTATCGCTCATCCAATAATGATCGTGCCTACTCTTGATGCGACTTTTAATCAACAGGGAGTCAAACCCGGGCAGTTACCGCTGGGCTATCCTGGTTTTTCTGGTCCGATGTACGCGCTTGATCAATTCCTGCCTATTATCAACTTTGGTCAAGTCGATATGTTTCACTTTCGCGTCGACGCACCTCCGGGTCAATTCAATTGGTTTGGATGGGGTCTGACTGCCTTAAACTGGTTCTTAACAGCCGCAGGCTGGATTCTTACAACTCTATTCGCAGGATCAGTTAGCGGATTAATGCGGCGAGTTGACGCAGATCAATGATAGTTAAAGGTTAAGGATAAGCAACAACAAAAATTGGCCCGGCTGGAGGGATTCGAACCCCCGACACCTGGTTCCGAAGACCAGTGCTCTATCCACTGAGCTACAGCCGGATTTGGAACATGGATAATACCGCTCGCGCTATAAATTGATTGGGGCCTGGGCTAGAGTTTCCAGCGTTTTTCGGCCAATTTCCCCGTGGCGCGGTTGCCCGGCCGAACCATGAAGCAGATGCGTGACGCCAAAATGGATCGCCCAGCCTTGCGCTCGCCGGATGGTGTCGGCATCAGAAGTCGCCGCGAGAATCGCCATCGGATCGGAAAACAGCATATAAAAGCGGGCGTAGTCGCTCGCCGGGTCGCCAGAAGTCAAATCGCCCCAATCCAGCACTGCCGAAAACTTCCCATCCTGGGTGAGAACGTTCAGCGGGTGCAAATCTCCGTGAATCCAAACGTTTTCTTGGCTTGGCGGAGTTTCTAATGCCACTTGCCACATCTTTTGCAGATGCGGCGTGAGGTGCGGCTCGATTGGGTTATTAGAAAGATGCCGCCTTACTTGCATATTCACGAGCGGCACGCCCCGATATTCGTTGATCGGCGCGTTGGTTGGCGCTGGTTGATGAAGAGTTTGCAGAAAAGTAGCGAGGGTCGCGGCTTCGGATGGATGCGGAGGGTGAAGATCAGCCGGCTCGCCGGGTAGCCAAGGCACAATCGTCCACGGAGCCGGGAATTCGGCGTTTGCTTCGCCGACATAGATCGGTATCGGAGCCGGAAGCGTGAGGGAGAGTTGAGGAAGGAAAGTAATTTCGTTCCGAAGCAGTTCGATCCCCGATTTGTGGCGCGGAAGCCGCGCCGCAAGGTCTTTGCCGAGCCGAAACATGGCATTATCCCAGCCTGAATCTGCTTCTGCAACTGGGAGGTCAGCGAGTTCCGGAAACTGGCTTTGGATTAACCTGCTTACAAGGTCAACTGTGATCTCGAAATCAGCCGGAGGTTGACCGTAAGCCACACGCCTATTATGTCTGAGGTTCTGGGATGACGCTGGCGATGTTTTGAATTTGCTGGCTCAGTTTTGCCGCCCGTTTGGGGTCGGGCATAGCCGCCAGCACTTCAGCGACGATTTCTGGCTCCATTTTGCTGAGGACAAAGGCGAATTCTTCATCTTTGTAAGTTGCCGCTATGGTGACAATTTGGGCAGGCTCCATGTTGTTCCAGATTCCCGCGAGTTTTTTCGCTCCGATTTCTGGGTCGGTTTTTGGCTCAGGCGGCTTGACCGCTTCCAATTTTTTTGGCGGTTCTTCTTCCGTGACCTCTTCTTCGGTCGGCGTTTGAACCTCTAAATCAATTTTAGAATCCTTGTCACCGTACGCATCTGCCGCTTTAGCGACTGCCTTTGCCGGAGTCAATCCAGGAATCTTGATCACGCCCATCTTCGCCGCCGCGAGGGCACCGCCTCCAATGAGAATCGGCAAAATCAGCACCAAAGCGATGACTAATCCTTTGCCTTTTTTCTTGCCCTTTTTAGGAGCGGATTCTTCGACTACTTCATTTGTCTCATCTGCCATGGTTTATCCTCCGTTTAAGTTTCCGAGTATTTTCTTGACGTAATCCTGCGTTTCTTGGAATGGTGGAATCCCACCTGCCCGACGTACCGCGCCCGGCCCTGCGTTGTAGGCGGCAAGCGCAAGTTTTGTATCTCCGTTGAATTCCTTCATCATTTGGGCAAGGTATTTGGCTCCGCCCTCTAGGTTTTGAGTTGCGTTGAATGGGTCAGTCACGCCAAGCGATTTTGCGGTTTTAGGCATGAGTTGGCTCAATCCAAGGGCGCCGGCTGGACTCACGGCTTTGGGGTTGAAACCGCTCTCTTGGGTGATCAGTGCCTGGAACAGCTTTGGATCAACTCCATGCTTTTCGGCGATGGTTGTGGCAAGAGTTCGCAAATCGCTCATTTCTGGGTCACCGCCCAGATTGATTAATCCAGATGCGACTGGATCAAACGGCGCGCTGGGGAGTTGGTTACCCAAACTCGCGGGAGCTTTGGAAGCTGACCCTTTCATCGCTCCTTGCAGAGAAGCGGCGAACTGGTTTTCCAAAGAACTCATGCTCCGCTTGTTAGGGTTGAGTTGTTCTAGCTTCGCCTGAATCTCTTGTATTCGGCGTTGAGTGCCTTCAAATCCTCTTAGTTCAAAACTCATGCGGTTCTCCTCATGGTTGCCCACTCGTCAAGTGCAAGTTGTTCTAATCGTTCTTGCTCTTTTTGGTAGGCGGCTAATGCGTTTTCGCGCAGTTTTTCTACTGCTTTCACTTCTTTTCGGGCTTCTATCCAAGCCTCCATTAATTTGGATTCTTCATCTTGAAGCACAGCAATCGCCGATTGCATGGCACGGAATTCATCTTCTAACCGAGCTTGGTACGCCTGCGAGCTGAGCCGCGACTGGATATCGCCGACTGGCTTTTTGATTTGATCGCTTCGAAGCTGTTGTATTGCTAGAAGATCGGCCTCGGCACTTTCTCGTTTAGACTTAGCGAGCAGATATGCTTTTTCTGCTTCGTCAAGCGCTTCTAATCGAAGTTCTAGTACAGTTTGCAATCGGAACTTAAACATTGTTGTTCACCACATATCCCAGCGCATCAATCGTATCTTGAATGCTGGTTTTCTCAGATTTGTTTTGCCGGAGCATGGCGTTGATGCGATCCCATTTATCAATCGCTTCATCGGCGATGGGTTTCGTCCCCGGTTTGTAAGCTCCTACCGAAACAAGGTCTTCCACGTCGTAGTAAGCCGCCATGAGTTCACGAAGGGCATTCGCCTGTTTCACATGGTCGTCGGTCGTGACCATCGGCATCACCCGGCTGAGGCTTTGCATAATTGAAATCGGCGGGTAGTGCCCCTTTGTTGTGAGCTTTCGGTCGAGTACGACGTGGCCATCTAAAATCGAGCGAGCCGCATCGGCAATCGGCTCATTTGTATCATCACCATCAACCAAAACTGTATAAATCGCGGTGATCGCTCCCTTCGGACCGCAACCAGCGCGTTCCATGAGCTTAGGCAAAAGAGCAAAAACCGACGGCGTATAGCCCTTTGTGCTTGGGGGTTCGCCGATAGCGAGCCCGATCTCACGCTGAGCCATCGCGAAGCGGGTTACGGAATCCATCATCAGCATTACGTTTTTGCCTTGGTCGCGGAAGTACTCGGCAACTGCGGTCGCGCTCAGGGCCGCTTTGATACGAAGCAGAGCTGGTTCATCCGAAGTCGCGCAGATGATCACACTTCGTGCTAAACCTTCTGGCCCAAGATCGTTTTCAATAAATTCCTTGACTTCACGGCCTCGTTCACCGACCAGCGCAATCACGTTTACATCGGCTTGTGCGTTTCGGGCGAGCATTCCCAGCAGGGTGGATTTTCCTACGCCAGAGCCAGCGAAGATGCCGACTCGCTGTCCAACTCCCATGGTGAGAACAGAATCAATGGCACGCACCCCGGTCTCGAACGGATGCTGAATCATTTGTCGTTCCATTGCATTCGGCGGAGCGGCTAGGGAAGGATAGAATTCGTGTATGTCTAGTGAACCAAGGTTATCCATTGGTCGCCCTAAAGCATCCAGAGTGCGGCCGAGGAGTTGATCACCAACGGGGATTCGCAGGCAGTGATTGGTGCCCTTGACGAGGCTCCCGGATTTCACTCCCGCCAGTTCGCCAAGAGGCATCATTAAAACTTTGTCGCCTCGGAAGCCAACGACCTCACATCTGAGATCAGGTTCACCCGGCTCGGTTTCGACGATGCACATATCGCCAATGCGAGCGGATGGCCCAGCGGATTCAATGACCAAGCCGACGACCTGCGTCACGCGCCCCATTACTTCAAATCGTTGAACAGTTTCCGTTGCGCGGAAGGCATTTTTGAACTCAGGAAGAATCATGCTGCCTCCCCATCAATTGTTTCGGCGAGTCGCCCGAAATAGGTTTCAATCCGTCCATCAACGACCCCCGATTCACCTTCGGCAACGCATCCATTATGAATACTCGGATCGCCGACAATTTCGAGGTCGCGAATATGGGAAATCGCGGCAATGATGTCGTCTTTTCGCGAATCAAGCACGGCGGTTTGAACTGGGTTGACTCGCAAGCGGACGCTGGTGCCGTTGGTAACTTCACGCAGAACATCTTTCGCAATTTCAACTACCGCTTCTGGGTGGATCAACAGTTCGTGTGAAATTGCGCGCTGGGCGATCTCGATTCCTAACTTTGCAAGCCTTGCTTCGGCTTGAACATACCAAGCTGCGATATCAGCCTGGGTTTTGGTGACCAAAGCTTGCATATCTTGAGCGAATGCCGCAATCATTTCTGCGTGAGCCGCATCCAATTCGGCATGAGCCTGGGCGACGCCAACCGCATACCCAGCCTCCATCCCCTTTGCTTCGCCCTGGGTGTGTCCATCAGCATAGCCAGCAAGGTGACCATCTTCATACGCTTTATGGAATTTCTGCTTGAGTTCACTCCGAGTCACCTGCGCGGCCGGAGAAGATTCGGCAACTGCTCGGGTTGTCTGTAGCTGATCCAGAAAACTGCCAGAAGTCTGAAGATCGCGAACAATGTTCTTAGACATAAGCGGTTAAACGAGAATGTCCTCTTCGTCGCGACTAATTTCAATTTCGCCGGATTCTTCGAGCCGTCGGATAGCGGCAACAATCTTTTGTTGACCTTCTTCTACGGTTCGCATCTTCACCGGACCCATGAATTCCATGTCTTCTTTGAGCATGTTTACGGCCCGTTCCGACATATTTCGGTAAATCTTTTCCTGAACTTCCATCTTCACGCCCTTAAGCGCAGTGGCAAGATCCTTGGTATCGATTTCCTTGAGAATAGATTGAACCGCTCGGTCATCGAGCTGAACGATGTCTTCGAACACGAACATCATGTTCTTCACTTCATCGGCGAGTTCTGGATTGTTTTCGGTTAGAGAATCCAAAATCAAGCGTTCGGTCTGGCGGTCAACTCGCCCGAGCAAATCAACCAAAGCCTTTGGCCCGCCGGCTTTGCTCATTTCGGTGTTGATGACGTTAGAAACTTTCTTTTCTAGAACCCTTTCAACATTGCGGATAACTTCTGGCGGGGTTTGATCCATTGCCGCGATTCGTTCTGCAACTTCACCTCGGAGATCGGGCGGGAGTTTGCTGATGATCGTTGCCGCTTGAGTGGTGGACATATAAGCCAAGATCACGGCAATCGTTTGTGGGTGCTCATCTTGAATAAAGCTGAACAACTGCTGTGGGTCAGCGCGTTTGAGGAATTCAAACGGCACAACCTGCATGGCGTTCACGATTCGGCCAGTGAGTTCGTTTGCTCTTTCTTCACCGAATGCGGCGATCAGCGTGCGCCGTGCGTTATCAACGCCACCTTCTGCGATAAAATCTTGCGCCTGCGCCATTTCGTGGAATTCATCCACGATCTTAGCCTTGAGTTCAGGTGAAACCTTTTCTAGCCGAGCGATCTCTAGCGAAATCGCTTCGATCTGCTCGTCGGTGAAATTTTTCATAATTTCTCCGGCGTATTCAGCTCCGAGTACGGCGAGGATGATTGCCGCTTTGCGACGAGGAGTGAGTTCGATAGCCTTCTTTCGCATTATCGTGCTTCCTCCATCATCCAGCTCTTGAGGAGCATGGCAACCGCTTCAGGATTTCGCCGGCTCATCTTGCGGATTTGTTCCAGAGGAACGTCAACTCGCTTCTTGATCGATTCGACATCCAGGTCGTCCTCTTCCTCTTCTTCAAATTTCTTTTTCTTCGGCTTTTGTCGAGTCACCATAACTGTTTCGCCAGTTTCAGGATCAATTTCTTCGATTTCCTCATTTTCGTATTCAGGTTCGATATTGCCGGGAAGCGACATGGTGATTGGGCGGCTTGCTTCTTCAATCAGAGCCAGCAGCTTAGGATCGGAGTTTGCCGGAACGGTCAGTCGTTCGCCGTTAGAAAGAACAAGCGTTTGGTGCTGAGACTTTTTGATCGTAGATGACAGAGATTTCATCAAGAAAACGGCAACTAAAATCAGAGCCGCAACTGGGAGCAGGGAAATGATCTGCTGCATTTGTGCTGCACTCGCGGCTGATGCCGCTGCTTTTGCCTGAGCATCTTTCGCCGACGTATTGAATTCAACACCGGTAACCTTTTGTGTAAATTTTGGGTCGCCTTGCCAAGGAGCAACGTAGCTGGCAACTCGTTCTTCCAGCGGCTTGAGAGTATCGATCACGGACTTATTTGCCATGACGGTCACGTTCATTGCAACAATTTCGCCAGCGGCTTTTTCAATATTTGTGAGGGTCGTGCTAGTTGGATACTGCTTGCTTTTTGAAGTTGATTCGTATCCGTTTGAACCAGCAGGCTGATTTGGTTCAGTGGTCGCAGGTTGGCCAGGCATGTTGGAGATTGATCCAGAACCAGGAGTGGCAATCGTGCCGGTACCTTTCATTTTTTCTTCAGCGGTTTCTTCAGAAATGGCTTCGCCGGTTCGCAAGGTTTCGTTCTTGTTGATTTTAGTGGCGTCCATGTTCAGCTGAACATCAATCTGGACAATCGTATTGCCCTTACCAAAAACCATATCAAGCTCGCGTTGCAGTTCGGTGGTGCGGCGCTTGCTTTCCGCTGCTTCCGCCTCCATTTTGCGATTCGCCATTGTCGTAGTGGAGTTCTGTTCTTCACCATCAAAAATCATTCGACCGGAGTTGGAGACAACGGTAACGCCTTTCGCGGTCATTCCAGTGGTGGAGTTTTGGACTAATCGGGCGATGGCTTTACCCGCTTCCATAGTGACGCCGCCTTCGTTTGATTCGGTGATACGGATCGCCGCAGTAGGAGGAGTGGTTTGATCGCCGAATGGGGAATCTTTACCGAGAGTTAAGTGGACTTGAGCCGATTCAACCCCAGTCATGGTGTTAATGGAATCAGCAAGTTCTCGTTCTTTTGCGGCAATGATCTTTTCGTTCTCTTTGCGTTGGCTATCGCCAATGCCGATGGAATCGATGAGTGCCAAGCCGCCGCCACCGGATTTCGGCATCTTGTTTTTGGTTGCCAGGTACATCTTGGCCCGAGCAACGTCGCCGCTTGGAACAACGACCTCAGATTGCGGAGTGATTTCTACTGAAAATCCGCCTTTGGTCAATTCTTCGTAAACAGCTGCGCTATCTTGGCTGTTCATGCCCGGGATAACGGGTTGCATTTTTGGCCGGCTGGCAAAGAACACTGTTCCTCCCAGCATCAGCACCAAAAAGGCAGCCCCGAAAACGGTCACCAACTTTTGCGTGCGGTCGGACGTATCCCACCACTGTCTTAAACGATCTATGATCGCACCCATCTTTGTTTAGTCCAATGACGGGTGGGTTTTTCACTACCCAAAGCAGAGATTAGCGGATGCTAAACCTGCATTCGGGCAACTTCTTGATATGCTTCGAGCACTTTGTTTCGCACTTGCATTGTGAGTTGCATTGCGGTACTTGCACGTTCCATAGCTATCATGAGGTCGTGATATTCCACCGGTCGATTCGTCATCAAGTCGTTTTGTAAGTTCTTGGCATCAGCCTGAGTTCCGTTGACTTCCTTGATGACGTCCATCAGCATCTGACCAAAATCCTCACCCTGCCCGTTGGCAGGTTTGGTCAGCGGTGGTTGTGCGAGTTGATTAAGTGGGTTAGGGTTGCCGTTAATTCTCATCGTGGTTTGTGCCTCTTAGTGATTTAGCGGTGGTTAAACCCTTCCGATAGAAAGAGCTGCTTGCAGCATGCCCTTGGAAGAATTGAATGCCGCAACGTTGGCTTCATAAGCTCTGGTTGCCGACATCATGTCGATCATTTCGTAAATTGGGTTAACGTTGGAATAGTAAACGTTGCCGCGCTCGTCCGCCATTGGGTTATCTGGCTCGGGCACTTCACGCAAATCGGATTGGTCATCCATGATCTTGCTGATCTTGACCCCATCGTCAGTTGCTTCCAGAACGATGATTTTTCGTCGGTAAGCTTCTTGGCTTGGAGTGGAGATACTGTTTGCGTTTGCGATGTTTGAAGAAATCGTGTCGAGGCGCATACGTTCGGCATGAAGGCCAGATGCGCTTGCTCGGAGGGCGGAGTTAATTGTCATTATCTACCTTCCCGGATTACGCTTTGCAATCCACTAAAATACCGACCAGTCACCTCAGCCATCATTTGGTAGCGCATTTCCATTTCGGCAATCGCCATAACTTCGGTTTCTAGGTCAACACTGTTGCCGTCATAACGGATAGAACTGCTTGAGCGAGTTGACGAGCCAAATTTGTTTTGCATAGCTCGCAGGCGGCTACCTGGTTCTTGAGTTTCACCTTCGATTTCAATTGCGAATTCTTGATCCTCGCGCTTGTAACCCGGAACGTTGACGTTCGCCAGGTTTTTCGTGAGGGTGCCCGCCCGTTGACTGGTGGCATCCATCGCACGTTCAAGATTCCTTGAGTGTGCGCCGAAGAGTTTGTTCAAGATTTGCACGGTGTGTTCCTTTCCGTTGCCTTATCGCTTGGTTTGAACCTAGCTTTAAAGGCGATTTGAGCGGCTTCTATTCCGGCTCATCATCATCTTCGGTAGATTTACTGGGGTGTTTAGGGTGAAATCTCGCGGAAAATAAAAAAATCCTGCTTGAGATCAAGCAGGATTTTTTTTCTGAGCGGGGAAAGTTACTTGCGTTTTCGTCGCAATGCTAATCCATAAGCAATCGCAAGCACCGTGAGCGTTGCTGGTTCTGGAACTGCTTGGAATCCAACATCGTACGCAAAGCCAAGGTCAAGGTCGCCGATATGCCAACGATTTTGGTAGTACGTGGCAACCCCATTCATCAGACTGAAGCCCACAAGTGACGAGCCTGGCCCAGGAGCAGTGTTACCGTAGTGCCCGTAATTGCCTAGAGTCAAAGGCACAGCCCCACCGTATGCGGCAGTTGCGTTAGCCCCGTTAAAGTAGAGGTATCCGCCACTCGAAGTCACATGCTGATCAAACGTTGACATGTAATTACCGGGAAGGGAACCAGTTGTTCCGTTTCTCCACCCATTGAAGATGAATGCATGACCGAATTCGTGGAGGAAAATAGAATAAGCATCAATTTTCATTGAAGGAATCAGTGCGGTTCTGAGCGCATAGTTAGGATCGAACCAGAGTTCATTAGCTAAGTAGTTGGTGCCAACCGTAAAGTTGATATCCGCGTCGGCTCCGTTCATATCGATTCCAGTTTTCAGTTTGTGGGCCGCACCCTGGTCGAATATATTGAAGCCGCCGGACGACCCCACAAATGCTGTAGTTGCACTTGCACCATTCGCGGTTGGAATGTTTGCGAAGCTGACCTTTACGGTGATGTTTGGATTTCCTGGGTCAGTTACGAATCTGCTAGCCCAATCTTGACCCGAAGCCTGAATAACGCTAGTTAAGGCCGAATAATAAGCTGATTGGGTACTCCCAGGGTCATCGAACTGAACTGAAAATGTCGCGGCAAAGGCACCACCAGTTGCGAGCGTGGCACAAAAAAGAAAAGCAATTTTTTTCACCAATGTCTTCAACCCAAATTTAGGTTGTCTCCTCGCATATTTTACGGGAGGCTTTGCTTGCTATACAATTCAGTTTGCAGTTTATAGAACAAATGCGGTTTTAAACTGGTAATTAGACCAGGCCTCAGAATTTGAGTCCATAGCCAAATCCAACGATCACGTTGGATCGGTTGCTACTGCCTTCCAAGTGTTTCGAGTCGAAAAGACTGGTGAATCCAACGCTTGTCCAGAGAGTGCCGTTTTTGCCGAGCGGAGTTGATACCTTAGCTTCAAGTCCGTAATCCGCCAGACCTGCTCGAGCGTTGCCGTAGGTGAAGTCGTTATTTTTCTTGTCGCCGTAGCCAACCCAGAAGTTGAGTTCAACCGGTAATTGACTTAATGGGCTCAAATTCGTTGATCCACCTAGCTTCAAATAAGTGCCTTTGGATTCATCTACATCAAAGTAACCCGCGATATAGGGGTTTAGTGGATGGTTAAAACCAAATTGAGCGAAAACTTCGGTTGTGTTTGCAAGTCCAGTCGTCGGATAGGCGTACTGTACCGCTCCCACAGTCCATGAGCCAAGCGCAGATTCGCCGCTGTAGCTGAGAGTTGTGTCCCACTCGGTGAAGCGGTTTTTCCCGTTAGATCCGCTTGGGTAGAGCACGTTGTTTGTAAACTCATAGCTTCCCCAAACGTTGAGTTCAAAGCCTTGCAATCCAACCGTCAAACTAGGCTGGAAAACCCCGCCGTTGGAAAGATTGACCCCACGCCAAACATATTTTGAGTAGATCGCGCTGTCAAGCGAAACGTCAAACGGAAGTTCTGAAGCCGCGCTTGCAACAACTGGTACTGATAGAATCGCACCGGCAATAAGATTGAATTTCATGGATGAGTCCTGAGCGTGGCTCTAGAAATATTTAGGTATCCCAGAGTCAAATCTCCAGTATTTTTTTGAAATCTTACACATTTGGATTTAAGGGTAGGTCTACAAAAATAGGGGAACTATTTTCGCGTATTTGAATGTAAATGTTTATTGAACTCCAAGGGGAGTCGGGTGACCGAAAGGTCAAAAAAGGCTGTCTCCAACTATCCTTAACCCGCCCTCCCTTGGAGCTTACTTTTTAATATACAGATGAATTGCTTACTTTGGAAGTGGCAAGCCCATTGCTTCGAGCCATTCCCGCAGTTTTGCGATTCGAGTTGCTGAATCTTGCGGCAAGACAAGCGGACGGCCACGACCATCAATCACGATGCCAACCGTTCCACCTTCGAGTTTCGCCTGGATTTCCTTACCTTTTCCAGCACCGACATCGAATGTTTTGGCAGGAGTGATCGTGACGTTTTTATATTCGTGGCGACCAAGTGGAATGACCTTGATTTGACCAACCTTGATGCTTTCATTGATTCCGTCACCACTGATGGTGACCATCGGATCGCCTTCTTTGCCAGTTCCGATCGGGGAAACGCAGTGACCGCACTTGACAATGCAGTCGTAGTCAAATACTTGCTTAGCCGCTTCAAAGAAGTGCTCGCTGAGAACCCCGAGGTGAGGCATCATAAAGATACTGTCAACCGTGAGCATGGTCACACCCTCGGGTTGGTAAGCATCCATCATCATTAGCGCAGATTGAGCCCGCAATGGAGCGTGGGAGAGAACCCCACCCGAACCGATGATCATATCGAGCTTGAGCATCTTGATGAGCGTTGAGCCAGATTCAGCTTGGTCAAAGATTTGTCCAACGTCGCGTTGTTGCTGAACACCCTTGAGGTTCCGAGCCAACGACTTGTGATGCAAGAAGGCAAGTCGTAGAGCTTCTCGCGAGACTGCTTGCTCAATCAGCAGGTCTTCATAAGCTTGCGGAATCGTCGTCGGACGAATCATCTTGTTGCGCAAACGGTTGCGGACTTCAAACGGATCAATTTCAAACGGCAACCAGCGGGCGATATTTTCGGTTCCGGCTTCCTTGAGTACGTTGCAGATGCTGTAGCTCATGCCGAGGTTAGCCGATACGGTTCGGTTGTAAACCCCGTCAAAAACGGAAAACACGTCGGTGGTGGCTCCGCCGATGTCAACGCCAAGGATATTGATTCCTTCTTGGTCAGCGTAGGCTTTCAGGAGCTTTCCAACCGCGTTTGGAGTTGCCATGACCTCATAGCTCGCCCACTCTAGCAGCTTGTTATAGCCAGGAGCCTGTTGCATAACGTGCTCAAGGAACAGCTCGTGGATTTCTTCGCGAGCAGGATCAAGGTTTTCGCTATCAAGAGTCGGGCGAAGGTTATCAACCACGTTTAGTTCAATCGAATCGCCTAGAACTTCCTTGACTTCGTCACGTACTTCTTTGTTTCCGGCAAAGATAACCGGAAGCTTCATATCGCCAAATCGAGGTTTTGGGTCGGCTCGAAGGATAACTTCCGCCATGTCTACAAGGTGAGTTTTGGTTCCACCGTCGGTGCCGCCAGACATGAGAATGATGTCGGGGCGGAGTTTGCGAAGTCGTTCAACTTTTTGGAAGTCTTTTCTGCCGTCGTCAACTGCGAGGGTATCCATAAGGATTGCCCCTGCACCTAATGCGGCGCGTTCTGCTGATTCAGCAGACATGGATTTGACAACGCCTGCGACCATCATTTGAAGTCCACCACCAGCTGAAGAAGTAGAGACGTACATATCTGCGCCATCAAATTCGCCATTGCGCTCTTCGGTGCGGTTGCCTTCTTTAATCATTCGCCAGACTTGGCCATCGCGAATTAGTTTTCGTTTTGCTGCCGTGTAGCCTTCGGGAACCTTGCCTTCGCTTACTTCTTCGAGCTCGTTCATGGCGTTGGTGACACCAATAGTGACGTCTTCAAACGGCTTTTCAACGGTAGTCGGCGCTTCACCACGGGCGACCAATCGGTACTGGCCCTCGGCGTTCCGCTCGATCATGATGGCCTTGGTTGTAGTTGAGCCGCAGTCAGTGGCAACGATTCGCAAGATGTCTTTGGACATTACGGTTTATTATGCTTAAAAGCTGGTTCGGAGTGCCACAAAAAACGTAGGATAGGCATATCTCATTGAGGGAATATGGGAGAGCCAAAATCAGGCACCCCGTTTACACCATAAATTGGTGTAAACGGGGTGCCTGATCAATTATCTTTGAATGGCTTCGTTTTCAGCTATCTCTGCTGGCTGAGATTGCGTTTGTATCTCGGCCTTCACGTCCGCATTAACCTGCTCTTGGCTTGCCGGCGCTTGTGAGCAACCAACGATCACCATGCTCAGCAATGCTGAAGCCAATGCGGTCAAACGAACGCTCATTAATTGCCCCAGTCCCGGCTCCATCCCTTATTGGTTGTCGCAGCCCCTTTCCATTTGTCCGCTTTATACAGAACGTGATAGAGGGTTCCGGTAGGAACATGCTTTGCGTGTCCATCGGCGTAGGAAGCTGTTGTTCCATTGCCGGAGATAAGGTTTTTTCGCCATCCGAGCGGTTCAATTGTCAATGATCCGTTTACGTTATAGGCTTGACCGTTTCCTGGATCAGAAGGTCCCCAGACTGCAATATCACGCACGTCACCCGTAGGGGAAGCGATTGCATATTGAGGAGGGCGGCTTAACTGAGATCCGTCGGTGAACGAAAGGGTTTCGGCTGGTGATGCCAGGATTGTTGACGAAGCGGGGTAGTTATACGAAAGATCGGCATATTCGCCATATGCTGCGGTTGTTCTCGTAACACAAACCCCAGTTGTGAGCAGGTTAATGGTTCTCGCACATGTAGAAAATCCGCCGAGTGTCCAGTGGTTATATGCAAATGTGTTATAGATTTTGCTCGGTCGAATACCATCAGAAAGGGGATTAACCCAAATGTCTTTCAGTTCGCCGTTCTTAGAGTTGACGCCATTCTTGATGTACGGATCAATGAGGGTAGGAAACATATATCGAAGGTCAAACACGCTTCCTGTGTCGGATGTGCCGGCACGGGGAGGACAGTCTGCTACAGTGCATCCCATACCTGCAGACCACAATGGCCATACATCATCGTAGTCCGCGAGATAAATTTGTGCGGCTGTGTTGATGTTTTTGACGTTGCTGAGAGCTTGAGTTTTCTTTGCAGCAACCTTTGCTTGCGCGAAAACTGGGAACAAAATTGCTGCAAGGATCGCGATGATCGCGATGACGACGAGCAGTTCGATCAGGGTAAATGCACTCTTTTTCATCAGGTTCAATCTCCCTTGTTTCATAAATGACTCAAGGTAACCAAATTTATTATAGTGAAAATTTGGAGAATTAAATTAATAAAGAGCAAACATATTTTTTCAATTATTTTTACAATTGATACAACGAGTAATGACCGTGCTCTGCCTTACATTAAGGCAGAGCACGGTCTGTTGGTCTAGCCGCCGTCGGTTTGTTGACCGTTGCCGCCACCCCGTTGTTCGGGAGGGACGGTTCCTGCGGGTGGTTCTACGGTTTCTACCTTTCCTTGTCGGGTAGGAACACCTTCATTCGGATCAGATGATGAACATCCGCTCAGAAGTGTGGCAATCCCAGACAAGGCAATGCATCCAAGTAAAAGAAACCTTATATTTTTCATGGAGCATCCACTGAGTCAGGTTGGCTTGCTACCGCTGGCTGAGCACTAAAGTCATAATCCGGGCGGAACATGTAGACGTGGCAGAAGTTTTGGTCATACCAACGACCATAAGCTCTGGTGTCAACGTAGCTCGTAAATGGATCGTTTCTTGGATCCGTCATCGGTCCAGTCGGAACAGTGCTATTGTTGCTCAAACTCAGTCGTCGGAACTTAGCATGGCTGTCAGCGAAGGTCATAACGATTCCTCGGCTGTAGACATCCCAACCAGATCGGTTTGTGTTCGTGCTTACAAATGAAGTTTCGCCGTTTGTTCGTGCCAAGCCATTACATCCTGCGGAGCCAGGAACGTAACGACAATCGGATGCAGCAATTCCGCACAAAAGGTTAGGACTTGCATACATGTGACCGTATATTGAACGGCGGCCCATACCATCCCAGAAGATTGGTAGTTCAGCAACGCTCGCAATTGCGGTGGAAGAGTAGCCCGTGAGCAAACCGTTATAGGTATAGCTGAAGTAACCGGTACCTGAAGTTGGAAGGTTAACACCGCCTGCCCCTTTATTAGCATCTGGAGTCATTGAGAAGGCCAGCTTCGCACGTTCAAAAGTTGCACCAGGAGAACGATAAAGCTGAAGATTCTTCATGTACGGTTGCATTGCGTTAAATACAAATGCCGAGTTTGCTCCTAATCGATCAATATCGTTTGCAGAAGTTCCGTACGTGTAAGCTTTGATCGGAACTGGCACAAAACTGTCCCAAGTCCAGCCGCCGTATGCGGTTGAGCGAACAATTCCAAGTGGGTGAAGATCGTCGTAATCTGCAAGATAGATTTGAGCCGACGTTCCCAACTGCTTAACGTTGCTAATCGACTGAGTTTTCTTCGCTGCGACTTTCGCCTGCGCGAAAACAGGGAACAGAATTGCGGCGAGAATTGCGATTATCGCAATGACCACCAGCAGTTCGATTAATGTAAATGCACTCTTTTTCATAAGGCAAAAATTCCTTGACTCTAAGTCGGAGGAAATCCACAGACATTATACGGGGATTTATGCCAAGTTCCCAAAAATATTGCAACTTTGATTTTACGGTTGCAAAGGAAATGAAATGTAGGAAAATACGATCAACGCAGGCCAATTGGCTATACTAACTCAGCGCAGGGCAGCGTGGCCCATCAGCAACGGAGAAACCTCATTGGCAGGAGTCAGTTTTAAGGGCATTACAAAGATTTTCGGCAAAGACGTCAAGGCCGTTAACAATCTCAACCTCGAAATTCAAGACAAGGAATTCATGGTCTTGGTCGGCCCGTCTGGGTGCGGAAAAACGACCGCTTTACGGATGATTGCCGGGCTGGAAGAAGCAACCGCTGGTGATTTGTACATAGGCGATAAACGGGTCAATGATGTGCCACCCAAAGACCGCGACATTGCCATGGTCTTCCAAAACTACGCGCTCTACCCTCACATGTCGGTTTACGACAACATCGCATTTGGACTGAGGCTCCGCGAATTAAAAGGATTCTTCTGGCAACTGGCAAATGCTGGCGAAGCGAAGCGAATTAAGGCCGATATTGATAACCGCGTGAAAGAAGCAGCGAAGATGCTGGACATTGACCACTTGCTTCACCGCAAGCCGAAAGAACTCTCCGGTGGTCAACGGCAACGGGTTGCTCTTGGACGTGCGATTGTCCGCAAACCAAAAGTCTTTTTGATGGACGAACCTCTTTCCAATCTGGACGCGAAATTACGTATTCAAACCCGGGCCGAGCTTATTCGTCTGCACCGCGACTTGGGAATCACAACGATTTACGTCACCCACGACCAAGTGGAAGCAATGACCATGGGCCAGCGGATAGCGGTCATGTCCGATGGAATTCTCCAGCAATGCGACGAACCAGAAACGGTTTATAACCAGCCAGCCAACAAATTCGTCGCTGGATTCGTTGGAGCACCTCCAATGAACTTCGTCGAAGGCTCAATCAGCGGGGGAGCATTTGTTTCTGAAGGCGTGAACTTCGGATTGCCATCCAATCACCCAGCGGCGGGAATGGAAGGCAAAAAGGTCACTTTTGGAATCCGACCGGAAGATATTTACGATTGCAATACGAGCACTGTGAAAAGCAACGATAGCAATACATTTGAAGCCACCGTAGACGTCTTGGAAAAACTCGGTGCGGAAGATACCGCCTACCTGAAAATGGGCGATCTTTCCATGACAGCCACGCTTGACCCCGCCAACCGTTTAGAAATGGGAAGCAGCGCCAAATTTGTGATGGATTTGAATAAAGTACACATTTTTGACGGAGATTCTGGGGACGCAATCAGATAGATTGATATTTCCGGGTAAGTCGCGCTATTCTGCGTGAATGGCGCGACTTTCTTATTTGCTATTGCTATCAGTTTTGATAAGCGGATGCACGAATAACCCGATTGCAACCGCAATTCCCGCCCCCGATGTACCGGAACTTCACTCGGTTCAAAAGGTGCCGGGAACCGAAATGTCTTTTGTTCTGCCGGATTATTTGAAGCAGGAAATGGGTGGGTCGAATAACTTTATGGGTCAGCTTTATTCCCAACTAATGGCTAATGAATCTGGATCGTTATTCCGGTTTTACGAAGGGCCAGATGTAAACGGCAAAGATTGCATGATTATGATGTCCGCGTTTACGGTTCGCGGCTCTGGCAACAATCCAGAAGGTTCTGTGAACGAAATGGTTGACATGATGAGCGGATTCGGCATGACGGGCGGGGAAGTGAGCAAGAGCCAAGTCGAACTCCCGATCGGAAAAGCGTTTCGTGGGGTTATTGCCGGAAGCGAAGGTGGCCAGTCGGTTGCAACAATTATTTACGCAGGCGAACATGCTGGGCATTACTATCAAGTCATGTTCTTCGAGGTTGGCTCGGGGGACGTTCAACTCACCCCCGATGAGCAGATCATGGAATCTCTGCGGTTTGAATGAAACCCGTTCTGGGCTTCTGCAATACTATATAGTATGCAAATTGTGAGACTAACGATGCTTGCGTTATTGCTTGCCGTAGTTGCAGGTTGCATCAATACTGGCGGTCAGACACCAGCCACGGTGTCGGAAAATACCAAACCGATTCCCAAGCGAGAATTGCCGGAGGATCTGATTGAAGCAGAGCCGGTGAGCGGCATTAATATACCGATGCCAGCCGAGAAATACGAATCGAAAGGTGTCGGTGATGAACTTGAAAAGCTAATTCTCACGGATTTTAAAAAAGACTTCACACTTTACAAGATTTACGAATTCCCGACCGAATCAACCAAACCCGAGGTTTTGTACGTATTTACGCGAAAGGACAATGGCGGTTCGATCAGCGATCCGAGTAGCGGGGTAACGATAACAAAGAGTCCAATGATTTATTCGTACAAAGGGTTAGCCGATAAGATGTCAGGCGGAAGGAAGGCTGTCGAGGATACACATTTCATTGGGAAAATAACGATTCCAAACCAAGAAGTTTATGGTTATGTCGGCGCCATCTCTGCCGACTACACTCTCAAATGGATCTGGTATGTGGTTCAAAAAAAGGATAGGAATTCAGAAATAATGTTTCTTCTACGTTCAAAGGGGCCATTCAAAAACGAACTTCTATCCCAGGCGATTGAAAGGTGGTGGACTGACTCAGTTTTAGCTAAGAACAACAGTAGTGACTGAATAAAAGCAGCCCAAGTCTAAAATTAGTCCTCAGTGAACTCCATTGGAAGCTTCGCGTCTCTCCTGCCAAGATGCTAAGTTCTCTGATCGCCGCAACGTTACTTGGCCAGCCGAAGACGTTTTCTAAAACCGTGGCATACCACGAGAAAATGGAAGGCAACTCCTTGCTGATCATGCAAAACGGCAAGATTATTTTTGAGAAATACGCTGAATCAAGAGGCAGTCAACGCGCAAGCGAATTAGCGAGCGGAACCAAAAGCTTTGCCGGAGTCGTGGCGATTGCCGCCGAAGAAGATGGTCTCCTCAAACTTACCGATAAAGTCAGCGATACGATTACTGAATGGAAATCGGATAAGCGCAAGTCTCAGATCACGATTTGGCAACTACTTCATCTTGTCAGCGGTCTTAAGGGTGGCCCAAACCTTCAGCCTCCGGCTTATGCCGATGCCATCAAAGAAGAAACTTTCGCTGATCCCAACACAAGGTTTCAATACGGGCCTTCGCCTTTCCAGGTGTTCGGCGAACTCATGAAGCGCAAGCTCAAACCGAAAGGCGAAGATTACATCGGCTACTTAGAGCGCCGAGTTCTCAATCCGATTGGATGCAAAATCGGTTTTTGGCGCAAGAAAGCGGGCGATCCCACAATCCCTAGCGGTTGCTATATGAACGCAAGGGAATGGGCTAAGTTTGGCGAGTTCGTTCGCAAATATGGCAAATGGGAAGGCAAGCAGCTCATCGCAAAATCGCAGGTGATGAAGCTGTCGGAATCTAGTGTCCCAAACAAAGAGTACGGGCTAACGTTTTGGACAAGCGGCGATCTTGCTACTGATCCGATTTACAGCAAAGAGCCAACCATGTTCATGGCTGCGGGAATGGGCAATCAGCGATGTTATATTATTCGGAGTGCGAACCTAGTAGTTGTTCGCCAGGCTCCCGTAATGAGTACTCGGCAGTACGACGATGCTGAATTTCTGCAGGCCGTAGCGGCTGATTTGGGACTGCAGATCAAAGTAAACAGTCCAAAGGGACCTGGCGGTGGTTAACGCTTACACTCAATCGTCACTGTGACAGGTTGCTCACCCACACGACCAGTTGCGACTAACGCAGAGCCGTTGAAATCGCCGCAATAAGCCGTTAAGAAACTGTTTTTATCCCGCGTTGTGAGCGGAGCATCAACACTCGCCGAACCTGCATAGTACATCACATCGTTGATATTGTCGCTATGACCTTGTAGGAACAGAGCGTGGCCCATCTCGTGAGTAAATGTGTGTTTTAATCCGTCTACAAACTGGGCTTGGGTCATGCCCGGCCAGGTGTTCATCACAATAGAAGCCGATATGATCTGCCCTGTGCTCGGGTAATAGCTGATCGTTGTGAACGCGAGAGTTCCGCCTGCTCCAGGTTGCGCGGAAATCCGGTTTGTGTTGACTTTGATCTTCGCCGCGCCCGGGTTGGTTGTTTGAGTGAGTTGAGCGTCACCGCTGCTTGCCGTGACCCATCGCTGAGCTCCTTCCCAGAAAATGTCGTTTGTATCGTAATCAACCGAACTGTATGTCGCAGTTTCGTTTGATTCAAACATGACGGCAAGAGGGAATGAAGGCCAGACAAGGATAACGTTTTGCTCGTTGTCGCCGGGATCGGTTGCCAACACATAGTTGGGAGTCAAGTAGCTCGGCCCGCAAACAAGCGGAGTACTGCCCGAACCGCCACTTGATGAACCACCTCCGCCACAGCCCAGAATGCCAATGGAGATTGCACAAGTTGCCGCGAGCAAAGTAGGTCGGTTCGTCTTCATACCAATTCTATAATTGGTTGACGTATTTGCAAAGCCCAGTGTTATTACTGTGAAAAGTTTTTTATTGGCTGACTGATGCCTCTGCCTTGCCTTTGTGAACGGAAATCTGGGTGGTGAGCAGAGTCGCTTTCTTTTTTGGAATACCTGTGAGCAAAGTCTGAGGCAGATCTTCAAGCAAATCTTTCACTTGGTTTCGGTTGAGCGCCAGCATCTGTTGGAGACAGGCAATCATTTCTTCCGACTTTGGGGCACTGACCAGAACAAGGTCGTATGGCTGATCGTCATCGTGAATCGTGAAGTTTTCAAATACTTTCTTAGCGTGGGTGCCTTCATCGGATGCGATTGGAATGGCTCGGTCGCACTCTTCACAAATCAGGCCAGTTGATTTGTCGCTGTAGTAGTTAAGAGCGTTGCAGAAACCGCAACGCACTTGGTATACGGCGAGAACCTCGCCATCTACTACCGGAACTTCTCGGTTACAGTGCACACAGCGGAAGTCATCCATTGGCTTAGCTGTCAAAACATTTTTTGTTTGGCAGAAAGGACACTCAAAATTGAATTCCTTGACCTTGGTGATCCGGGTCATCCGGTACGCGCCATAACCCCCTAATGCTAAGGCAATCACTATCAAAACATAAGCAACGGGGATAACACTGCCGTTTTGCAGGTTGGTGTAGTAGGCCATGATGCCAGCGACTATAAGAATAAGAACTGAGCCAACAATGTAAGGAATCCCCTCACTGGCTATCGCTTCTTTAGCGTATTCCGCCTGAGTAACAGTCGGTTCTTCCGGAGTCTGCAGTTCTTGATCTTGGTCACTCATGCTGTTATCTCTTTGCGATTAGTTTAGATTAGTATTGTGACGCAAAGGAAGCTTTAACAGATTCAGAAAGAGATTTGTCCAAATAAAAGAGAGCCCCTTCCGCAGTGTGCAGAAGGGGCAAGTGATTATTCTGTTTATCGGAAGCGCCAGATTACAGTTCCAAAGCCGTTGAGAGCTTTAGCGGTGTAAACCTTAGCGTGACCATCAGCAAAAACGATTGGCGTACGACCACCGTTCTTTTTATCCGATCCAATCCGTGCGTAGATTGGCTTGAGCGCGCCAGCAGAAAGGCTGGGCGAAGTGGGATAGTTTGCATCACCAGTTTCGACAACAAGGTCACGATCTGAGATCAGTGGAAGACCCTTGTAGTAGTCACCATCTGGGGAATTCAAGCCATTGTAAGGATTGAACACATAACCTCGGTGTTTGGTTGTTGTCACGTCTTTTGGTGCGTTAGCAGTGAGAGCAAACAGTCCAGTTTGAGAAACAAACTCGGCCTGACTAAAGTTGGCTGAACCTGTGAACCCTTCTGTTCCTGCAGGAGCATTTCCAACAACCGCAGTGCTCGCTGGATCAACGCCAGTTGCGTCGCTGTATCCAACAGATTGATGGCGACGGCTCGCCCAGTTTTCTGCGTAGCCACCATTTGAATCGGGTGCGCTGAAAATCTGCTTGTTCTTGACGTATGGCTGAAGACCCTGCGTCCAGATGATCGGATCAATAGATGGATCGGTGCTTCTAGCACTTGCGGGAACGAAGTTATCGTCGTAATCGCCAGCGTAGATCATTACGGAGAGGGAGAGCTCACGCATGTGCGTCAAACTCTGAGCTTGCTTCGCGGCAGTTTTTGCTTGCGCAAACACAGGGAAGAGTATGGCTGCGAGTATTGCGATGATCGCAATCACAACCAATAGTTCAATCAGTGTGAATCCTTTTTTCATGATTTTGTGAATACCTGAGGGCTTGATTATAGAATTATCGACAGAGTGAAAGCTTAGAAAATTCAATCTGAGCTATGTTAGCCCGTACTAATACTAGCCTTCGTTACTTAGGGTTCCATTGGTTTCGCGACCAATGCGAGAGTTCTCATTATTATCAGTCCCTCCCGGAACGGGTAGCAATCCGGTTCCAGCATGTTCGTTGCCTGGTGATTCACCAGCTGAACCGGGCAATTGACCACCGCTTGCGGAATTTGGATCTCGGGCTGGGATAAGAAGAGCCGAATTTGGCGTCTGAATCATCGGCGTAAACCCGAAAGATCTTCCTAAGGCTTGCAAAACTTCAAAAGCGGGAATATCTCGAAAATCTAGCTGGATAATAATGTCGGGCATTCCCGGTGCCGATTCAAGCCTGATGCCCGCCTGAACAGCAATATCATTAAGGGCACTGTCAAGTGAGATGTTTTTCGCGACGATTGTCACTCGTTTTTCCATCGCTGTAATTGGTTTGACCGGGGCCTCTTCACCTATATCCGGTTTGGTTTCATCAGGAGAGATGCTTTGATTTTGTTGACTACCCGTTGAACCTGAAGTCTGGCTTTGAGCCGACATATTTTTGAGCCCGCCCTCAACAACTGGTGGTGGGGAATTTTTTGATTCGACAAACTTCAATGTGCCTAGCGTTGCAAAAACGCCGGCTGCTAAAAGAAATGTTGCCGCTGCAAATGCCACCCATCGAGGTGGTTCGGAGTTCAGTCGCTGGGGAGTGGGTAAGAAGCGTGATTTCGATTTGATTTCAACTGGCCGAGAGCCTTTGATTCCGCGAACCATAGTCATCCTAGACATCAACTCAGCGCGGTACGCCGGATATCGCTCGTGAAACTGCTCGATGGCCTTGTCATCCTGACTCTCAGCGATTTGCCACATCAGGTCATTGATTTCGGGAGGGATGTGGCTCACGATTCAACCTCCGGCAAGGATTCATAAATCTGCTTGAACCGCTCTCTCGCTCGGAAAAGCCGAGTTTTTGCCGCGTTAGCGGAGCATTCTAAACTGTCGGCGATCTCTTGTAAGGTCAGTTCATCCCAATAGAATAAAGTCAAAATTGCCCGGTCGTTGGGGTGAAGGCGCGACATTCCTTCTGCCACTCGTGGGTCAGCATCTTCGGGCGGTCGCTCATGATCGGGAATTGACTCAACGGCTTCGGAATACGGCGTTTGATGCTTTTTGTATTTCAGCCGCCGAGCAGATTGAATAGAGCGGTTGACAGAAATGCGGAATAGCCAAGTGCTGAACTTGCTCCGACGGTCAAATCTCGGTAGGTTTTTATAGACTAAAGTAAATATTTCCTGTACGGCGTCAGAAGCTTCATCGGCCTCTAAAAGAATCCCTTTAGCAATCGCATAGACCCGGTCGTAATACTTTTCGTAGAGCGATTGGAAGGCGTGATGGTCAGACGACAGCACTCGGTCAACGAGGACTAGATCCTCGTCGAATTGTTCCGATTTAGCATGTTCGTACGTTGAACTCAACACTCACCCATAAGACGAAATCCGTTCAAACCAAGTTACCTGAGCACTAGGGTTGACGCATTTCAAAGCCGTTTGTGATCGCCGAATAGCTTGCGAAATCAAGTAACAGCATAAATATTCCTACGCCAATCCACGCATATTTGCTGGAATTCCCGAAAAGTCGAACGGTACCCATACCGATCAGGAATGCAAATGACGCAAGTGCTGGGAACAAGTATCGTGCCTGACCTTGGAAATATTGCATGTTGAATCGGATAAACAAGAGGATGGTGAATACGAGCAATACAAGCGAAACTATCTGAAATCCGCCTGGCTGGGGAAGTGACTGATCCTCTGCCTCGTCTTTGAATTTCTTGAATCCCAGTTGTCCGAACAGGCCAACCGCACCGAGTAGAAAGAGAATTGCGATATAAAGCGTCCCTGATTTTTCGTTGCCCATAGTTTCAAATAAAAAGATATCCATGTAGCCGAAAACTCCCACAAGGCTCCTGGCTGTCCACCAAAGCACCATGCCCATCCAATAGCCAGAGCTACCAAATAGTTCTATAAACGAACTCGCTTGAGGTGAACCAGGGAAGGCATCTTTAAACACCGACATTGCAAGTGGATCGCCGTATAAGTTCATGTTTCGAATCAGCCAAGGTGCGGCAACAATCAAAGGCAAAACGAGGCATGCCGCCCACACTATCGCGTTAGGTTTTGCGGGGGCTTGATGCTTTTTGTGCGACAAGAACAGTGCAGTAATAACAGTAGGGAATAAGACTAAAGCTGTTGTTTTCGTGAGCATTCCTAAGCCGATAAGAACTCCAATTCCAATGGCCATTTTGAAGTGCCAGCCTTGCTGCAAACCTTTAATCGCTAATGCCAAAACCCATGTGCAGATGCAGTAAAGAAGAGGGTCGTTGGAAATAGCACTGTGAAGCGCGATGTTCATAGGCAGCAACGCTGCAAAAGCACTTGCCGCAAGGGCGACATCTTGGCGACCAAGACCCCAAAGTGCCGCAAAGTAGATTCCTAGAATTGTTCCGATTCCGATGAGGGAGTTTAGAAACCTGAGCCGAAAGCCAGCCTCGCTATCTTCTGGGTCGGCACCAGTTATCGCACTCCAACCAGTAGCGAGAATATAGTAAAGCGGCGGCTGATGCGCTTGGTAAGTTTCAAATAAATCGGGCGAACCAGGAATTAAAACCGGAAAACCTTTGCCGCTTTTCAAATAAGAAATATAGTTTGCATGCTGGCGTTCATCGGGTGCCCCGATATCGGGAATAACATTTGGCACGCGTTGCCCATTTTCGTCGAATTTGCTTTGAAATATCAATAATCCCGGTTCGCGATAAGGGGTGCTTTTGTTAAATAAACCGCAGAGGGTCACAAAAACCAGAAGCAAAACCACTAACGGAATCGGCAATCTCATCGCGCATTATTTTAGCGGTAATTCATGTTTATGAACTGGACATGTTAAAGAAATATTTTGTATTTGCAACATCCAGAGCCGATAGTTGGTAAAATTATATTGCAGGAAAATCCATTTACCTGGCAGTGAGGCAATCTAAAAACCATGAAATCAACTCGATTATTGCTCGCCGTGCCGGTCTTAGCCGTGGCGATGACAGCCACCGCTTTGATGAGTGCACCCGCCTTTGATAACTTCAAGTCCACCTTGGGCAAGGCTGAAGGCGTAAAGGCAGAGGTATCCATCAACGATGCCGCAGGCACGCACAAGTACACAATCACCTTGGCGAAGCCAAACAAGGCTCGCATCGATACCGCATCTCAATTGATCGTAGCCGATGGTAATGAAATCACCACCTACGTCAAAGATAAGAATTACTACTACACCACCCCGCAAACTCCTCAATCTCTTGCAGAAGCAATGAGTGGTATTGAATACCAAATGTGGGCTCCGTTCTTCAACGAAAAAGCATTTGCTTCAATGACTTCAAAGAAAACCGGCGATCGAAAGATCAAAGGCGAAGCTCACTCAATCGTAACCGTTGCTGACCAAAAAGGCGACACCACGATGGAGTTCTATTTGAGCGACGAAAGCAAAATGCCAAATCGCCTTGCTATCACCAGCAAGACTTTGACTGGCGAAGAAAAAATGATTCTTGCTTCCGACTCCATTGAATTGGCAGCTCAAACGGCAGATGCGTTTGCTTTCTCAGCACCAGCAAATTCAAAGAAAGTTGATATGTCGGTAATGGGTCTCGGAAAGTGGCTCCACAATTTTGATGAAGCTCTGACCTTGGCTAAGTCAAGCAACAAGTTGGTCATGATTGACTTCATGGCTTCTTGGTGCGGCCCTTGCAAAATGATGGAAGCTCAAGTTTTCAATACCGACGAATTCAAGAAAGCTACTGGCAACATGGTTCTCGTAAAAGTTGATGTTGATGAGCAAACCGCTATCGCTCAACGATATGGAATTGAAGCAATGCCAACCGTTAAGTTTGTTAACGGTGCCGGTGAAGTGGTTCATGAATTCGTTGGTTACGGCGGATTCGATCAAGTTATGGGCGAAGTCAGAACCGCTCAAAGCAAGTTCGGCAAATAAGTTAAAAGCGGCCTATCCGCAAAAATAACAGAAAAAGCCCTGGGTTGAAGTCTCTTCCCAGGGTTTTTTCGTCCGACAAAGAGGTTAGGCCCTTGGATGGTTTTGTACTAGGTCGGGGCACCTTGCACGGTACACTACGCGAACTTTTCCACAGGGATTTGAGCGAAGAATCCGATGTGTGAAGGAGATATTTGCGAGTGGCAACAACTACGACGGACACGGCCCAAACTTCCCCCGATGGCCAGAGCAGTCCGGGAAACCGACCAAGTGATCGGCTGACCCATGATGATTACCGCGAACTACTGAAGCAACTCTATCTTGCTCGGTACTTTGATGTGCGGCTAATCAAGGAGAAAAAACGTGGTCGCCTGCGCGGAACGCTTTATTCTTCTCATAACCAAGAAGCTATTCTCGTTGGCTCACTGTACGGCCTAGAGCCGATGGATTGGATATCGCCAATTCACCGCGATATGCCTGCATTTTTCTTAAAGGATTTCCGCTCTGGCTGGGACAACCCAGACCGCATGGGCATGACCATCGAAGAGGTCTGCTCCCAGGTTTGGGGCAAGGCAACTTCTCCTGGTCGCGCCCGCGATAACTGGAGCCACATCGGTAGCAAAAGCAAGCGAATTATCCACTCGACTTCCATGCTTGCCGGAACGATCCCGGCCGCCGCTGGAGTCGTGCTTGCCGACCGATTAAACGGATTAAATACCGTTGCTGTCACTTACAACGGTGAAGGTTCAACCGCGCAGGGTGTTTTCCATGAAGCGATCAATTTCGCGGCCGTCGAAAAGCTCCCGGTAGTTACGATTATTGAAAACAACCAGTGGGCGTACGGAACCCCCACTCACTACGAATATCCCCTAGAAGATTTCGCCCGCCGTGCCGACGGCTACGGCATCCCCGGTTTGGTTGCTGACGGTCAAGACGTGATTGACGTTTACAACAAAGTCATGCAGGCGGTCGAACACGCTCGCAGTGGCAACGGCCCGAGCATCGTAGAATGCAAAACCTTCCGAGCCTATGGTCACGGCGACCACGACGATGACCGCGCAGAAAAATATCGGCCAGCCGAGGAAGTCGAAAAAGGCCGTAAGCGCGATCCCCTTCATGTCATGAAAACCCGCATGATCGAAATGGGAATTCTCACCCAAGAAGAAGCCGATAAGCACCCAGCCGAAGGCAAAGGGGCTAGCGAAGTCACTGATGCTGACTTCCCAGCCGAAGTTTCTGAATATCTCAGCCGAGGCGTGAACTTTGCAGTCAAGGCTCCATTACCAGATGAAACCGAAGGCGCGATGTGGGTCTTCAAGGAGGGTGAATAATGGCTATTGCAGTTACCCCCGATACGAAAAAGAATTATTTAACCGCACTTAAAGAAGCCATCGCCGAAGAAATGGCTCGCAACCCAGACATGATTTGTATGGGTGAAGATATCGGTGCTCTCGGTGGAGCGTTCGGCGTTACCGATGGCCTAATCGCCCAATACGGTCGCGAGCGGGTTTACGATATGCCGATTTCGGAAGCGGCAATTGTTGGTACGGCTTGCGGACTTTGTCTGAACGGCAAAACCGTTATGGTGGAAATGCAGTTTATTGACTTCATTTCATGCGGATTTGACCAGATCGTCAATATGACGGCAACCTACCACTACCGAACGGCGGGCGAAGTCAACATCCCAATGGTGATCCGCGGCCCGGCTGGTGCATACGGCGGCGGTGCTTTGTATCACAGCCAAATGAACGAAGCTTGGTTTGCAAACTCTCCTGGCCTTAAAATCATCTGCCCGAGCACTCCTTACGATGCGAAGGGACTGATGAAAGCGGCCCTCCGCGACCCGAATCCGGTCATTGTTTACGAAATCAAAGACCTTTACCGAAAGCGTGAAATCGAAGAAGTTTTGCCCGAAGAAGATTACGTTGTGCCGCTTGGCAAAGCAAAAGTTGTCCAAGAAGGCGATGACGTAACCATTGTCACTTACGGACAAAACGTTTACCACGCCCTTGGTGCAGCGGAAAAGTTGAAAGAAGAAGGTTTCAGCGCAGAAGTAATTGATATCCGCACAATTGTTCCTCTCGATGAGGACACGATTGTGGAATCGCTCAAGAAAACAAACCGACTTGTAGTGGTCAACGAAGCTCCTCGAACTTGCGGATTCGCGGGTGAATTGCTGAGCCGTATGACCGAACGAGCGTTTGAATATCTTGATGCTCCTCCGGTGCGGATCACGCGAATGGATACCCCCGTGCCCTGGGTTAAGCCGCTTGAACTTTATGTTCTGCCAAGCGTGGCGAAAATCACCGAAGCAGCTCTCAAAGTCTGCCGGTACTAGGGCATTGATAAGCGATAGTGGTTTGATCTGTATAAGATCAAACCACTATCTTTGTTTATTGGGAGCGATTTTTCCGATGATGATGGGCAGGTCACTACCTTTCATATAAATCGCATATCCTAATGGCTTTTCTCCAGTGGAAAGGGTGTTCTGGAGTTTGATTTTTGTATAAGTAAATTGTCTTAGAACCGGGATGCTCGCTTCATCTATCAGTTCGATTGAAAGGTGCCGAAAATCGTTCTTACCGCTCAAAAGCCTTTCTGATTGACTTGCTCTTATCAGAGGAGCTAAATCTAGCTCTGATGCGACGACAAAAACTGATGGGTTAGAGGTCGCAGCACTGTCAACTCCCTTCGAGCTTCTCAGCGAACTCAAATCTGGCATGAATCTATCTTTAGTTGGCTCCCAAAAATAAATTTCAAAGCTATCGCTAACTGCTGAATAGCCGCTATCGCCCTTCACTAATTTACGACTGGAGCCAGTCGGTTCAAAAACCGTCCCCCCAAGCCCAATCATTTGATTCGCTTTGGTGAGTTCAACATTCTTTTCGGCAATCTCGGGCGGAAAACGATCCATCCACCGCTTTACGGCTTTTTGGGCGGTAATTCCGATGCTCCCGAGCCTAATCGTGTCAATTTGGAATCGCCCTGCCATTTCTTTTTGGAATGAAACGTCCACTTGAATCGGCCAGATCATCCACAAAGAAGACCGCACATCAACCGAGTGACGAGTCGCTTTCAGGAATTCCCCAAAACCCTGGTTGAGCGAAAACTCATCAGGCTGATCCGTCCGCAAAAACCGAGCCGCTGCAGTGTACGATTCACCTTCTGTTGCGTTGAGTAATGCTAGTCCAGTTTGGTAAGAGCTTGCGACAGGAAAGTCGAACGAGTCGTTCGATTTCGCCAAGATTTCGGCGTTTTCGTTAGCGAATCGTATATAAGAATCGTTAAAAATCTGGATATCATCATGGGCGGCTTCGCGCGACCAAAACTCATTTTCATCGGTGGGGAATTTATAAATAGGCTTAGACCGGCACGCACCAAGTGTGCAAAGCGAGAGAAGGATAGCGCAGTTGAACCCGGTTCGGCGCATATTCTAAGAGTGTATTCGAGTGTAGGGAACTTGCTTGGGCCGCGTTACTGTTTGAACTTTTGAGGCAACCTGGCGCAAATTTTCCTGTATACTCGCCCTGACTGAGGCAACCGGTTAGCTCGGGTTTTGGGGCTCGCGGCGGTTGTTAGAATTGATTATGAAAAACGGATTGCTCCAACTAGCGGCTTGTGCATTAGCCGTTGCATCAATGAGTATGTTCGCTGGCTGCAAAGATGACGCAGCTGGTGGGAACACGACCGGAACTTCTACTGGAACTGCCGGAAGCGGCTCAGAACAATCAGGCGACACCATCAAGATTGGCCTCGTTGTCAGCCAAAACGGTGAATTACGACCATGGGGTGTTGATTGCGAAGCTGGCGCGAAGTTAGCGGAAAAGCAAATTAACGATGCTGGCGGAATCGGCGGTAAGAAAGTCGAATTGCTTATCGGCGACAGTAACTCCAAGCCAGAAGAAGGCAAGTCAGCGGCGGCTAAGCTGGCTAGCGAAAATGTCATCGGCATGATTGGCGAAGTATCCAGCGGTATTACAAAGCAAATCAAAACCGTGGCTCTTGAAAAAGGAATTCCTCTCGTTGCGGTCGGTGCAACCAACCCAGAAATCACTCAAGAAGGCCAAGGTTTGATCTCACGTGTGTGCTACACCGACGATCTTCAAGGCCCCGTTATGGCGGTTTTTGCTTACGATAAAGGCCTTCGCAAGGTCGCAATCATGACCGACCAAAAGCAGCCTTATTCAACTGGTTTGAGTAAGACATTTGCTGAAAAATTCAAGGCACTCGGTGGTCAAATCGTTGCTGAAGAATTCTATCAAAGCGGTGAAAACCAGTTCAGTGGTCAGCTCACTCGCGTGAAGTCAAAGAACCCAGACGGAATCTTCATGTCTGGTTACTTCACAGAAGTTGGCCCAATGGCTCGCCAAATCCGACAACTTGGAATGGATAAAGCGGTTCTCATGGGTGGCGATGGTTGGGATAGTTCTGACCTCGTTTCTTCCGGTGGCGACGCTATCGTAGGCGGATACTTCTGCAACCACTACAATGATGCGGAAGATCGAAAAGAAGTCAAAGACTTCCTCGAAGCATTCAAGGCAAACAACAATGGCAACCTGCCTGGAACTACCATGGGTGCACTTGGTTACGATGCTGCGATGGTTGTATTCGATTCGCTCAAGAGACTTGCCGCTGCTAGCAAGGAAATCAATTCCAAAAACTTGGCCGAAGAAATCATGGCGACCGAAAACTACCCTGGCGTTTCAGGTTCGATCACTCTGAAAGGCACACACGGCGATCCAGCCAAACGAGCCTTGGTTGTTGAAGTCCAAAAGACTGCTTTTGTGTTCAATAAAGCATACGAAGCATCAGAAGTTATGGCGCGATAAGTTAGAATCATTCAGCACACAGCATGGATTTGGTTCTTCATTCGGTGGGTGGGTTAAGCCTGGATTTTTCCACCCTTCCCCAACAACTTGTCAACGGCCTGGTGGTGGGGGCGATTTACGCCCTCATCGCTTTGGGCTATACGATGGTTTATGGGGTTCTCAGGCTCATTAACTTTGCCCACGGTGAAGTTTTCATGCTGGGTGCTTACACCGCCCTTCTTAGCTCTTGGGTGATGGGTTTTACACCCGACGCGATTAGCAAAGCGTTCAAGGCAGATCACCCCCTTACGAGTAGCCCTCTGAACCTCGTTATTATGTTATTAGTCGCTATGGCGGTCTGCGCAATCATCGGCGCGATCATCGAATTTTTTGCCTACCGTCCTATGCGTAACCAAAGCCGAATTGCCGCTTTGATTACCGCAATTGGTGTTTCACTTTTTCTGCAATACGCAGGTCAACTTTTTCTCCCGGCGAACCCTCCACCAAGCATTTCACAAGAAGTTAACCCTTACCAAAAGGTTGTTTCTTTTGTGCTTTCACCTGCTCAGATGAACGCAGCGGGCGATGTGATCAAGCCGCAGATGGATATCACGGTAACCGTTGGAAAAATCGTCATGCTTGTGACAGTTGTTATCTTGATGCTCGCCCTAACCTACTTGGTGCGCTACACCAAGGCTGGTCGCGCGATGCGGGCCGCGAGCCACGATTTTGATTCCGCTAGCCTAATGGGCATCAACGTTAACCGCGTCGTTACCTTTACGTTCATGCTCGGCTCGGCTCTCGCGGGAGCCGGTGCAATGATGCTGGCAACCTTTGAAGGCACTGCGATGCACCCCTTCTTTGGCCTTCAGCCGGGTGTTAAAGCATTTGTCGCCGCGGTTTTGGGAGGAATCGGAAACATCCCCGGCGCGGTGTTGGGCGGCCTCCTCATGGGCTTAGCAGAAACGCTAGTGACCTGGATCGGTTTCAGCCAATACAAAGATGCAGTTGCGTTTGTAATCTTGATTCTGATCTTGCTCGTTCGGCCCGGCGGCTTGCTTGGTTCTAACAAGGTGGAGAAGGTATGAGCCTTAGCAAGATTTTGGGAACGAGAGTGCTTTCCGTTGTCTTGGCGATCGCATTTTGCTTTGGGCTTGATGCTTTTGTGACTGGCCAACTCAACGAATACGTTGTTCGCCTGGTTATGCTCGCCGGACTTTACGTGACGCTTTCGGTGAGCCTCAACTTGATCAACGGGATCACTGGTCAGTTTTCGATTGGGCACGCCGCCTTCTATATGGTGGGGGCTTATTCCGCCGGAATTGTTTCCAACGCGATCTACAAAACCCAGCCTCTAGCCGCTCCCGCTTACATGATCATTTCTATGCTGATCGGGGCAGTGTTTGCCGCGATTGCGGGGCTGATCGTAGGTATGCCGAGTTTGCGATTAAAAGGTGACTACCTAGCGATTGTCACCCTTGGGTTTGGCGAGATCATCCGGATTATCGTGCTGAACCAAAATCAGTGGGGAGGGAGTTACGGCTATGCTATCGCACCCAAATACCAAGCGGGATGGCTAATTTGGCTTTTGGCGATCATCTGCATTGCAACCTGCCGCAACCTGCTCAAATCGGCTCACGGGTTAGCCTTCCTCGCGGTTCGCGAAGATGAAATCGCGGCTCAGGCGATGGGGGTCAACGTCACCAAAACCAAGGTTGTTGCTTTTATTGTTGGAGCTGCGTTTGCCGGAGCCGCCGGAGCATTGTTCGGTCACATGGAATCGTTTATCAATCCAGACCTTTTCAAAATGGAGGTTTCGTTCCTCGTCTTGACAATGGTTGTTCTTGGTGGATCGGGTTCTATTACAGGCTCCGTGCTTGCTGGTGCAACCTTGTTTATTCTTCCAGAACTTCCACGGATTGTTTCGTTCAAGATGAGCCTTGGGTTACTGCTTTCCGTGCTGGTAGGGATCGGCGTCTTGGTCTGGATGAACCGCAAGTTCATGGAGAAGTACCACGAGCCAGACAAACTGAAGCGAACGCTTGTTGTTGCTGGAGCGAACATCGGTTTGGCTGTACTTGCAGTTGTGGTCGGGAAGTTGCTCAACAACATTCCTCAATTCGGAACAACAACATACGACGCGAACAAAATCCGCTACATGATTCTGGCAGTCGTCTTGCTCGTCATCATGTTGCTCAAACCCACCGGATTGCTCGGGCACCACGAATTTAGTTGGGATTGGGTAAAACGGGTGCTAAATCGCAACAAAGCTGGGGAGGCATCAGCGTAATGGCTTTGCTCACTCTTAAAGATGCGACCATTAAGTTTGGTGGATTAACTGCGGTCAATAAGGTCAGCTTTGATATCGAAAAGGGCGACTTGTTTGGTCTGATTGGTCCAAACGGGGCTGGAAAGACAACCTGCTTCAACCTGATTACTGGCGTCTACGAGCCAACGAGCGGAGATATTGATTTCCTGGGCACTCGCATCTGCGGAATGGCTCCGAATAAAATCGCGGAGATCGGCATCTGCCGTACGTTCCAAAATATCCGGTTGTTTGGCACGTTGAGCGCGCTCGAAAACGTCATGGTCGGCGCGTACCTGCGCCATAAAACGAGCTTGCTCGGCGGGTTTATGCTGACTCCGGCGGTGATTAAAGAAACTGCTGAACTTCGCAAAAAAGCGATGGAGTTGTTGAGTGTTGTGAACCTCACCGACATAGCCCACAGCCGGGCTTGCGACCTGAGTTACGGAAAACAGCGACGGCTAGAGATCGCTCGGGCGATGGCTACCGACCCCAAGTTGATCTTGCTCGACGAGCCAGCAGCCGGAATGAACCCGCAGGAAAAAGATGAACTTCGCGATGTTGTTTTCAAAATCCGCGACGATTACGAAAAAACAGTTCTGCTTATTGAGCACGACATGAAGTTCGTAATGGGCTTGTGCGAAAAAATCGTGGTTCTCGACCACGGCGAAGAAATCGCCTATGGCGACCCATCGGAAATCCGAAACAACCCCAAGGTTATCGAAGCGTATCTCGGCGAGCCAGTCTAACTTTGGCTCACTGCACTGTCCATTAGTAGTGCTTGCATTAAATCAACCCGCAACGTGATGCCAATTAGCCGGTCTTCTTCAACGATAGGAAGAATCGTGATCCCACGATCAAGCATTGTGTGCAAAGCATCGCTAATCTCAGTATCGGGAGGCAGAGTGATAGGATCTTTGCTGGCACAGAAGCTCGCCTTTTCACTTCCCAAAGCAACCAGTTTGCCTCGCAGAATTGTCGCACGTGCGATGTCGCCTTCGGTAATAACGTGGGTCGGCTTTTGATCCTGATCAACAATTACAAGCGCGGGGAACTGATATATGTCCATCTTGTCCACCGCATCACGAATCGTGCTTTCGTGAGTGAGGGTAGGGATGTGGGCATGGAGCACCTCGCGCAAGGTCATGCCGAATAGTTTAGCTTGTTACCAGTAGGGTGGGAACGTGACTCCGTCTTTGTTCCGCTTAAAGCTATCAATGAACTCGAATTCCTTTGCTTTCCAGCCCTTTTTGGCATCGTAAACCAAAGTAGCGTCAATCACGCAGCTTTCGTTGTCGTTGAGGGTGGTTTTTTCTTTGGCAACAATAATCACGCGAGCGGTTTTGCCGTCGCATTTCATTACGCGATAGTATTGAATCTTGCCATCTACCTTTCCGGACTTGATGACAGATTCAACGCCTTTCTGCATGCCTTCGCCATCCATCTTGGTTTTCACTTCGCCGTAAACGTAGGGAGCGACTGCGGCAATGATGCTGAAGGCAATCGCATAACGCCACGAACGGAAGTTATCGTGCTCTTTGATGCTCCGGAAAATAGAAAGTAATAGAGTCATCACAGCGCCAACAATTACGGCACCAATCATATATGCGATCATTCCGAGTGCGCTCATAGTCTTTTACCTAATCCACATTGTCGGCGGAAGTATTTGATGTAACTAGGTTTTGCCATAGAAATAGCCCTTTTTTGATCTGAATAAAAGGTCAAAAAAATTCATACAGTATTTATGCTGAAGAAATGGAAACAGGAGTCCAACTATTCAGAGGTACTCATGCCGCAGACACACTCAGTTCAAACAACATTGCGACATCTCAAGAATTGGCCAGTAGAAGGACAACTCAAAGTCTGCCCTTTGTGCAGCACGCTTAATGTAAACGACAATGAAGAGTGTTTTGCCTGCCGCTGGCACGGCTGCTTTGAAAATAATCAGACGATGGTTCGTATGCGGTTGGCTGAGCTGGCTACCCAGTGCCCCGAAATCGTAGCTCTCTGGGATGAACCAAAGCCTCTCACCCGGTGGCAATGGCTTCAAAATGTGGCGAAATCTTATTGGATGCGCCTCACTCGGCGACACATCAATATCCGCGCATAAGTCTATTGTCCAAAGCTCGGATCGGGCTGGCTCCCAGCCCGTCTAACCCAGTATGCTTTCAGCTATGAAATGGGGAAAATTTTCCTTTGCATTTGCGGCAGTTGCCGTTGCCTCGCTTGCCTTGGCGCAGACGCCAGTTCCAAACAAGCCTTCCGACCACACGCGCTTAATGACCTATAACATCCAGTGGTTTCATAAAGGAGCTTCTGAGGGGCGGATCAACAACCTCAAGTCAGTTTTAAAAAACGTCAATCCCGATATCGTTGGGGTGGAAGAAGTCGAAGGGCGAGCCGCCCTCAAGCGGGTTTTCGATAACGACTGGCAAATTGGCATCGCCGATCTTCCCGATGAATTCCAAGAAGTTGGGATTGCGGTCAAGCGGCCTTATCAATTGGTTAGCTATGAACTGGTTTTCACTGGCAAACCGTTAGATTACGCCTTTCCCGGGCACCGCGATGTTTTGCGAGCGGTGATTAAAATGCCCAGCGAAAAGGAACTCATCGTTTATGTTCACCATATGAAAAGTCGGAGCGGCGGTCGGATGCAGACTGATCCTCAACGGCAAATGGCTGCCGGAATGCTCGCCAGCTACATCAAGTGGCGCGGTGATCAAAATGTGATTGTTATGGGCGACATGAACGATGCTCCCAACGACCGCACCGCGAACATTCTTGAATCAGGCGATGTGAACGCGAAGGCTGGAGATGAAAAGGATTTCCGACTTCTCGCCAACATCACGCAAGAATTAGCTGAAAAAGATTACATTACGTTTGACCTGCACAGCTTGTACTTTGGCGAACCAGGCGTGAAGGCAATTGTCGCGGGAGCCAAGGCAGATAACGACCGACTTCGTGACCGCGATTACCGTTTCCCACAAGATGTAAAGGTGCCGCAGGCATTCTTCGATCAAATTTTCTGTTCGCCGAACATTTACGCTCGTGGCGCAAATGCGTTTGTATATGATGGTGAAGATGCTCTGCGAGGTTTAGGCGGTCGAGTCAAAGTCAGCGAAGATCCCAATACTGGCGCGAGAACAGTCGAGTACTTAGAAGAAGGCACTCGGGCGAGTGACCACCTTCCGGTTTACGCAGATATCTGGCTGAAATAAAAGAGAACGAGAGACCTCGTTTACTGCGAGGTCTCTTTTAAACTTTCTAATACTGAGCGAACGTTCCAATCGTGCTTTTCAAGCAGGAACCGAGCTTCTTCTTGGGTGATTGGAGAAAGTTCGCAAACGATGCGGGCGCACCTATCTTTGAGCTTGGAGTTGTTGGCTTTGACGTCCACCATCAAGTTCTCGATAACCTTTCCACTCAGTACCATCGCTCCCGTTGAAATGCGGTTAAGTACAAGTTTTTGAGCGGTACCCGCCTTTAGGCGGGTCGAGCCAGTCAGAACTTCTGGTCCTGTTTCGATCAAGATTGAGAGGTCAACTTGATCAAACAACGGTGCTTTTGGGTTGTTGGCAATACCGCAAGTCCAGATGCCTTTTTGCCGGGCGTGGCGGCAAGCCGCAACAACAAACGGAGTGCCACCACTCGCGGCAAGGCCGATTACTATGTCGTTGACGGAAAGGTTCAGTTCATTCAGCCTCTGAATCGCCGCATGTTCTTCGTCTTCTGCGTCCTCAATGGCTTTGCTACCTGCTTCGTTGCCACCTGCGACGATTGCGATAAATCTCTCAGAATCAATACCAAATGTAGGAGGCATTTCTGCCGCGTCCATTGTGGCGATCCGTCCGCTTGTGCCTGCGCCCACGTAAATAATGCGACCATCAGACTGAAAAGCTTGTGCGGCTCTTTCTATTGCCACCGCGATTTCTGGTTCAGCATTTTTCAGGGCGCGCATCACCGATTGTTCCTCTTCGTTCATGAGTCGAACAATTTCGCTGGCCGACATCTTGTCGAGGCCAATTGATCGTGGGTTACGGGCTTCAGTCTTCATTTTGGTCGAGATTCTGCAAGTTCTTTTGCAAGGTGCACTGCACCGATTACAGGTTCAGTTTTGAGAAGTTCTATATTAAAGACGCACGTAGAGCTTTCGGATTGTAGCCGGAGCATCCGTTCTCTAAACATATGACTCAGCATTTCATCAATATCCCAAAGTCCGCCAGCGAGTCGGATGTTGAGTTCTTCTGCCGTACGACAGTGAGCCGCGATATGCGCCGTTGTATTTTCGGCAAGGCTATCTAAGGCACTGTCTACACTTTGCTTTGCGTATTCCAATCCTCGCAATGCATCAAAAACCACAACGGGGGCCAGTTTCGCCACCCGCGCGGCTGGGGAGACGGAACGGTACACACTAGCGAGAACTTGATTGGGCTCGCGGGTGCCAAACAGTTCAACCACTGATTCCCAGAACATCGGGCTTGCTTCAGATGGCTTGGGAGCAAGAACGGTTGCTCCCAAGGCTTTCCGACCGACATCGAAGGCCGAACCAAAATCTCCTAGGAGAGGGCCACCACCCGCAGATTTTGTGACACGGTTCTGATCGTCGCGGCTGGCAATGAGTGCACCGGTGCCCGCGATCACAATCACGTCGGTTGCCTCGTCTGCCGCCAAGCTCGCATGATAATCCGGGTAGGCAGTAACCGTGCAGTTATCGCCTAAAAACGACTCAAGCAGATTTAGTGCTCGGTATCGGTCTGCGTCGGTAAGTAAGCCAGCAAAACATCCTGCCGCGTACGTTGCGGAAGGGCATTCAGCAAGCGCCTCACGAATGTGCCGCTCAATTTCTAATTGAGGCGTGGATGCTAGGTTAGCGGGGCCACTTTGTCCCCGGTGGAGAACGGCTCCATCGGAATCTATAAGGCAAGTTCTCGTTGAAGAACCGCCGCAATCTATCCCAAGAAAAGTGGGCATTAGGCGCGGGAAAGTTACCACAGGAAAGGGGTTATTTTGGGCTAGACTGGGGCTGATGCACCGATACTCCAGCGGACGCCTTGGTTCTAGTTCCCGCATAGCCCTGATCGCCAATGATGCGCTGGGCAATTTTGCGATTTCTAGCCCCATCGCGCAGATTCTGCGGGAGATGCATCGTCCCGCTCGGCTGGATGGTTTTACTGGTAGCCGAGTCATGGAAATTGCCGAAGAATGTCCGTGGTTTGATGAAGTGATTGCTGTCTATGGCGATTCACCGAGAGCCGTTTCTCGCAAACTCCTTGATCGCCCAGAATACGACCTTGTCATCAATGTCGAGAACGCGGCTTGGGCGAAGAGCTTGACTTCGATTCTTGCCGGAGAAAATGGAATGGTCATCGGCCCTTGCGCTAACTCCGATGGACGCGGTGATTTTCCATTCGAGAATAATCCAGAAGGCCGTTTGTGGGCCGATCCAAAGTGGACAAGGGAAGATTTGCGGATTGATTATCCATTCTTATCAACCGGACACATTGCGGAAATTGTTGCCCGTTGTTGTTATTGGGATGGCCCGATTCCTGCTTACCACCTGCCCAAACACGACCCTAACCGAGATATTCCAGATGTGCTCATGGCGACCACCGCGAGTTTGCCAGAAAAACTTTGGCCGATTGAAAACTGGCTAGAACTCGCGCATCTCATCGCCGATTCTGGAAGAACTATGGGATTGCTTGGCGCAAAGCCGAAAGATCAAGGCAAGTTTTGGAAGGGAGCCGATGATGAAACCAGATTGGTTCAAGAAGCTCCCGTGGATGATCTCCGTGGCGAACTCACGCTTCCTCAGGTAGTAGGCGCGCTCGACCGCGCCAGTTTGGTTGTTACGCTTGACAACGGAATCCTGCACTTCGCTTGTTCCACCCAGACTCCAGTAGTCGGACTGTTTAGAAACGGCATCCACCGCCTGTGGGCGCCCCCCGTTCCGAACCTCAAAGTCATTGAGCCGGGTGTCGGTGGAATTGTTGCCGATCTGCCCGTGCAAAGGGTCTGGTCTGCAATTAATAATTTTCAGATACAATTGGCCTAATTCTCAAAAATCTTAAAGATGGCATGCATCGTGGTGCAAGAATTTTGAGTAGAAGCATGCAAGGTGAGAACATTTATGGCTAAAGATCAGTTCCACGATATTCCCAAGGAGTGCCCCATCACCGGGGAGCCACTTTACGTAAGTGAGCTGACTTCTTTGAAAAGTGGCGTGGTGATCCGCGGCAAGTTTGCCCTTCCGCATACTGCTGAATTAGAATCGGATCAAAAGGAATTTTTGGAAGTATTTCTCCGTGCGCGGGGCGTGATCAGCACGATGGAAAAGGAACTGGGAATCAGTTACCCAACCGTTAAGGCCAGGGTTGATTCTCTGCTGGAAGCGATGGATTTGGAACCATTCAAACTTGACCGCAAAGCCGAGGTTCGGGCCGAAGAGCGAGCGAAAATTTTGAAAATGTTAGAAGAGGGAGAGATTTCGGCAAGCGATGCCAAAGAACAACTCAAAAAGGTAGGGGCGAAATGAAAGACGAAGTACGAAGGATTATGCAGTTGGTGAAGGACGGCAAATTGTCGCCCGATGATGCCGCCGAACTAATTGAGGCGTTTCAGGATGCTCCCGACGAGCCAAAGGAAACTCCCCCACAAGAAGAGCTTCGGGCTGAATCGGTTTCAGGCGAAGTGCAGGATCCGCCGCCAGGTTCAAAAGCGCGAAACGATGATCCTTTTGCTCGGTTGATTGGTTCAATCGAAAAAGCGACCAAAGATGTAGCCCATAACATTGATTGGAAGGATATTTCAAATCAAGTCAGGCTGGGAGTTGGCAAAGGAGTTGATGCGATCAAGGAAGCGGCCAAGGAAGCTAAGGTTGGCAAAGGGCCGTTCGGGAATATGTTCTCCGCGCAGGTCACTCGCACGGTAGACCTTCCTCTGCAAGTTCCAGAAGGCAAGATTTTCGTTGTTGAATCCAGTTCCGGCGATGTGAGAATTGAAGGCGGACATGATCTTGGTTCGGTCAATATCGAAGCCGGATTCCGAAGCTATAACAACGAAGAAGCCGAAGCATTAGCCGATCGTTTCACACCAGCCTTAGAGGAGAGCGAAGACTCAGTCACACTCAAGCAACTAGAACCGAACGGAGTCACCGCAGATATCACCGTGAAACTTGCTAAAGGCACGCAAGTCGTTGTTCGGTTAGCCAGTGGCGACGTTAGCGTGAGCGATACGTTCGCTGGAGTTACGGTGAAATCAAGCAGTGGCGATATCCGAGTCTCAGCTGCATCCGGTGTTGCCGAACTCTCGACTTCAAGCGGTGATGTACGAGTCAGCCACAGTGATTTACGGTCAATCTCTGTCGAAACTAAAAGTGGAGATGTGATTTTGGATCACGCAAAAGGCGCGGCGAATATCCGCACGTCCAGTGGCGATGTCACTCTGTACAACTATGCTGGTCGAACCCTGGCGATTGAAGCAGCAAGCGGAAATATCGTTGCCGACTTAATCGAACCAGTCACCGGAACCGCAAATATCCGAACGGTGAGTGGTGACATCACTATGCATATGCCAGATGGCTCTGATGCTCGGGTTAGCCTCAGCACTTTGCGGGGTGAAGTCACCTGCAAACTCCCGCTGACGGACGAAAACAAAGAGTCCATGAAGGTCACCGGAACCTTGGGTGGCGGCGGCGGATTGATCGACGTCAGCGCGGTGAACGGTGACCTGTTCGTTGCTCTTGCTGGCGCAGAACTCAAAGAAGAACCAGCCGAATAAGAGTTTTGGAACCCCTACCTTGTTAAGCAAGGTAGGGGCACATTATCAAAAAAACTCCAACCCCAAAGATCTGGGAGTGCGGAACTCAAAAAAGAACCAACCGGTAGAATTTACGTGCCCCTACCTTAGCAAAGCTAAGGTAGGGAACTTACAGATTTAAGCTTAGGAAATTCCCTCCCCGAAGATCGGGGAGGGATGAAGGGAGGGGTTGACTATCAACGATGAACGATTACTTCTTCATTGCTCGTCTGCGCCATATCCACAGGGCGATTACGACTGGCAACCAGAACGGAGCCAGGATCACGATATTCAGGGCAAACGAAACCAAGCTTCGGGTGATACCAGTGAACCGGTTGATTGCTCGAATCCAGGAGTTCGATAGCCAGTCGCGGCGAGGGGCCGAAGTGATTTGCAGCCTTTCTTCCAAGCCCACGTAGATCGTGGAAAGAGTTGCCATGCCGCGCATCGCGTTGATCTGGGCTTCGGTGCCTTCGATCTGCTGGCGAATTTCGCTGATATACCGCTTGACCTCAAGGATGTCCGAAACCTTTTTCGCTTGCTTGAGCACTTCTTGGTACTGCTTTTCTTCCAACCGCATCTGCTTGAGGCGGGCTTCGGCGTCGGCAACTACTGCTGTCACATCTTCCCCAGAATTGCTTTCCGACTGCACATCACCAAGTAATCGTAGAGACTGCATGGTTTGGTCGAACTTCTTACTGTCAACACGAATACTGAGCGAACCGTACTTAGACTGAGTGGTTTTAGAACGATCGCCCGATTCCACGAATCCGCCGTTTGCTTTGGCAAGGTCTTCAACAGATTTGTACGTGGATTCCAGGTTCTTAACGAGGAGTTGAATGTTCCCGTTTTTTATGATGAGGCGGGGATTTCCTTGTGCAACGGATGTTGAGCCGCCTGAGGGCTTCGTACTATAAGCTTCTTCTTGACCAAACTGCGCCTTATGCTTAGATTCACTTCGTAAATCTGCACCATCACTGATTTGCGGTCTTTCCGCTTCTTGCTTCACTCGGCTGTTCGCTTGTGCATCTGCCGCTGATTCGCTTGGAGCGTAATCCATTTTCCGGCTTTCCGCAACACTCGCGGTATTTGCCATGTCCGCCATTTCATTTTTTGCCGTAACCCCAGCGGTCATAAAAGCAGGAGATGTCATCACAAGCGCGACCACACAAGTCATCGCTGCGACCAACGCATAAGGCGACCTGACCCAAGCGAAGCGGTTGCGCTTTTTGCCCAATGCGCTCAAAGTAGCTTCTAGCCCTTTAATCTGGATTTGCGTCGCCCCTTTTTCAATCGCCTCAGATAACGACTGCAGTTCGTCAAGTTCGGCTTGAAGCTCGGGATTTTCCGCCAGAGCTTTTTCCACTGCCGCTCGATCTTCTGCGTTCAGTTCGTTATCTAAATATGCTTTCAGCATTTCGTTCATGCGGTACCTCCATTCACGTGAGTGCGGAGCGATTGGAAAGCGTGGTGGAGCCGCGATTTCACTGTGCCTTCGGGGATACCGAGCAGGTTGGCGATTTCGGTGTAAGTCATTCCATCAAGCTCGTGGAGAACCACGACTTCGCGGTGATCGTCGCTCAGTTTGCCCAGTGCTTCGGTTAGCACCACTGAAGCGATCGCTTTGTGTTCAAATGGCTGGGTTGGAGCAAACCAGTTTTGCAATTGGAGCCAAGAATTTTTTTGTTTACGACTGTGATTTCGGCAGTGGTTTTGAGCAATGCCGAGCAGCCAAGTTGAAAATGACGAGCGGTTCTCGTATCGTTTAATTGATTGCTGCATAGTGAGGAACACCTCTTGGGTGACGTCGGCAGCGGCTTGGGAGCCAACCCGGCGGGCACAGAACTTGAACACCTGACTGTAATGTTCACAGACAAGTTTTCTTAAAGCTTCTGGGTCGCCGGATTGCGCTTTATCCGTTAATGAATTCATTTGGCCGATCCATGAGTTAAGTGTAAGGAACGACCAAAACCGTTCAAAGTCCTAACAAAGAATTCTGAAATCTAGAACGAACTTTACTTGCATTGAAGCAGTGTAGGAACAATCGGAGAGAAATAACGAACAAAACACTGAGCAAGGCAGTAGCCATAGTGGCGAACCCAACCGCCGAACCACGGAAGCTCACACCGAAGTTCATGCTTAGTAATAGCATTAGGTCGAGCCCGGCTAGGATACCGGTTGCATAGACTGGCTCAAGTTTGGCTCGGCCCTCCATACAGAAACCCGGATGGATTTCGGTCGGAGGTAGCAAAGTTTCAAGCGAACTATTCGGTCGCTCCCGAAGCCAATCAAGAAGTGAATTGTAAAACATAGCGGCTCGTTTGCGAGTACCGAAATCTTCGTGGGAATCAATAATTTCGTACTTGATTTTTAAGTTGCGGTTATCAAAGGGAATGGGCAAGGTGGTCGGCATTCGGTTAGCCGCGATGTTTGGGCGATCCTTGCGATCCCACAAGCTCATCGGCGGGATATCTTCCCAGTTCAGCCGGAAGGCAGTCTGAATTCCTTTGTAGAAAATCGTTCCGTTTTCAATCCATAGGTAACCCTCGTCAACCCCAGTGATCGCGTTGTGTTGGAGGATATGCAACCTTACGGGAACAGCATCCTCATTCGGGATTTTGGTTCTGAGCTTTTTGAGCCCCGGCCCGATGTGAAGGTGGTCGTTTAGTCGGCGATAGATGTAGTACAGACCCGCGTGCATCAAGGTGATAAGAACATAACCCTTGAGGTGCAGAATCCACACAACATCATCGGTGAGGTCAGAACGCCGCAAAAACAAAATAACGTAGCTGGCACTGATGCCGAGAATGGCCCAAAAAACAATACGAACCCAGGCGGTTTCTTGGCGATTTGAAAGGAGGTGTTCTTCAACCCGAGAACTCAACCGCCAGTAGCTTGTCGGCTTGAGTGCATTTTCGTCGGATGATAAACCTAATCCTTCGGTGAGCCTCACAAGATGAGTGTATCAGAACAGCTACCGGAGCATGTGACCTAATCTGAGCACTTGCAGTCCCCAAAGGAACGCATAGAATCCGAAAGCAATCCAGGTTCCGGCTTCCGCGCTATGAGGGGCTTTGCGGCGGGCGAATTCCAAAATAGCGATCGGGCCAGCTAAAAACGCAAGTTTTCCGAGTGCGAACGCGGGAACCCCGTGATTCAGCAAGTTACGGAAGATTGGGTTGCCTTCGTGCCCGCCTAACCCGAGCCATGCGATTGTGCTGACCAAATCAATTAACCCAATCGTGATCAAAAGTACCGTGCTCAGATGAACTCTTCGCCCTCTTGGAACCGCTTCCATATCAGCATCAAAGCAAAATATTTTCGATAAGTTCCTGCTGGCGGGACTCGGTAAGCCAGATGGTTCTCGGGTAAACCGTCCTTATGGAATTTCGCAGTCTCGGTCGCACTGGTGTGCAGGTCAGCAATCCTTGCCTTGGAACAATGACATTCGGCTGGAATCCGGACGACTGGGGCTCGACAGAAAAGGAATCTTTCGCGGTTGCCGATGCCGCCCAAGAGCTTGGAATTAACTTTTTTGACACCGCTGACGTTTATGCCCGCGGTCTGAGCGAAGAAATCCTCGGCAAGTGGATGAAAAGCAAAAAGAACCGCGGCGAACTCGTGATCGCCACTAAATGCCATGGCAAGATGAGTGACACAGATCCAAACGCTTGGGGGAACACGCGAAAGCATATTGTCGAAGCGTGCGATGCCAGCCTGAAGCGTTTAGGCACCGATTGGATTGACCTCTATCAAATCCACCGCCCACAACCCGCTGTACCGATTGATGAAACTTTGCGAGGGCTGGAAGATTTAATGAGAGCGGGGAAGATTCGGTACGCCGGTTGCTCCACGTTCGCGGCCTGGCAGGTGACAGAAGCTCACTACGTTGCTAAGGCTTTGGGAACAGCGGGTTTTGTGAGCGAACAACCCCCTTACAATTTGCTAGACCGACGGATCGAGCGCGAATTACTTCCGTTCTGCCGAACGTACGATTACGCGGTGTTGCCTTGGTCGCCACTTGCGGGAGGGCAACTCAGCGGCAAGTATTTGAAAAAAGGCACCAAGGGAGCGCGCTATTCAAGCTCCGATCCAATGAACCGAGTTAGCGCGTACAGTACTAAGAAGGTCGGGCAACTCAACCGAGTTTCTGAACGGTTTGGGCTGACTCTGACACAACTCAGCCTGGCATGGGTTGCCAATCAGCCGGGGGTTACGGTTCCGATCATTGGCGCAAAGAATCCTGAACAACTCAAGCAAAGTGTTGAGGCTTGCCAAATTAAGCTTAGCGAGAAGTGCTTGGCGGCGGTAGATCGGATTATCGAACCAGGTTCAAACATCTCAAACTACTACAATGCCAACTTTGGGCCAAACGCGAGACCCAATGCCTGAATTCAAGAAGTTGCAAAGGGCGTTGGTTTACACCGTCACTCAGCACGCTGGCACTTATCGGGATGGGGAAGCGGCGGTTCCTTACGCTTGCCATCCCGTGGAAGTGATGCTGACCCTTCGGTTTGAAGCGGGGGTCACAGACGAAAACACACTGGCGGCTGCATTGTTACACGATACGGTTGAAGGCACACCTTCGACTATCGAAGAAATTAGTAATATTTTTGGAGCCGAAGTTGCAGAAATTGTTGCTAATGTCACCCGAGTTGAACCAGAGGATTCGGAAATCAAAGGCTTGAACAAAGATGAAGTCTGGATGCTCCGCACAAAAATGCTTCTGGACGAAATCGCTGAAATGCCAAAAGAAGCACTCCTTATTAAACTCAGCGACCGTCTGAGCAACATCAAGGAATCGGAAAAAACGCGATCCGGCTACAAACTAGAGCGGTATCGTCGTCAAACCGTTTGGATTTTGCAAGCTATCCCGCGTGAAACTCAGCCAAAGCTCTGGAATGCAATCGCGGCGGTTATTGGAATGACCGAGGAAGAAGTTCAGGCCGCGGAAAGATTCAAATTTGAGGCATAAAAAATGCCGACCATCCGGAGAGTGCGGTTAGTGGCCGGCAACTTAGCTCTTTCCTTATCTAGTTCCAGCCTCTTTCGGTCAATAACATTCACTCTTGAAGGCCAGAGTACTACCTCATCGGGTAGCTCATGTTCCAGGCCAAACCTTGCGATAGATGCATCATACAGTCAAGATAGTGTGAGTAGCAACTAAATAAATAAAAAATCTGGATTGAACAATTTTTCAATCCAGATTTACAACCGAGCTGTGATTGATTTACTTACCGACTGAGTTGGCTAACTTAGCGGCTCGGCTCTTTCGTCGAGCTGCTTGGTTCTTGTGGATAATGCCGCGTTGAGCAGCTTTGTCAATGTTTTTGACTGCCTGCTTCAAGTTCGCTTGAACTTGATCTTTGTCGCCCGCTTCAACTGCGACGCGAACCTTCTTTACATAGGTTTTCAAGGAAGTGCGAACACCCTTATTGACTTCAGTCTTCTTGGATGATCGTCGGATATCTTTTTTGGATGATTTTAAGTTAGCCATGTTTGTTTGCTCGGTTGGCCTAGAGATGATGGCAGAGGGTTGGCAAAATAGCAACCCTCTTGGGCCATCTGAACCAGGTTATTGTCGGTTGATTAGTCCTTCTTGATGAACTTCTTCTTGCTCTTGTCGAATCCTTGTTCCACTTTCTTGTGGTCGTAGTGCCATACAGGTGAACCGGATCGTTGGTAAAAGCAGACGTAGCTACTGAGGATAGAAGCGAGCATTCGTCGGCTTGTACGGCGAACAACGTTCAGTTCCCAGAGAACGGTGAGGAAGTCAGCACCCTTAGGCCAGTGCGCCATCACTTCGCAAAGAAGCTCGAATGTGGACTTGCCTTCGGATGCACTCGCGATTTCTCGCAATTCTTCGATTCGTTGGTTGCTAATGTAAACAACTGGGTCAGATTGTTCAAGCCATTGGAATTCCAATACGTTTGGCTTGCTGGTCTTTGTCAGTTGGAAGACTGAACCGGATTCAACTGGCTGGTCGAGCCACCAATCGAATAAGTTGAAGATCAGCCGTGCTTCGTGGTTGACCCAAACTTGCAGTTCCTTACCATCAGCATCTTGCAAGATAACTTCTTGCAGAGCTGGTTCTGGATCAAACCAACCAGTGGGGAACTGACTGAGTGGGAACGTACCAAGTTCGCGGTGGATTGGTTTGAGAACCAATCGCAGTGATTCCGGCATTGTTTTTGGTGCCGGAGCAATTTCTTCGTCGAGAACGTCGGTCGCTAGCGGGTGAGCGATAAGCTTTCGGAGTGAACTGCTCAAGCCTTCATCGGTGAGTTCAGCATCCACTGGTTCGCCATCTTCCTGCTTGTGCGGGGTTTGCTCGAACTGGAACGGAAGCGGAACTTCCTTCGCGATTTCAGGAGCCGAATCTGGCTTCATGAATCGGTCGCCACCAACCCATTCAACGCGCTTGTCTTCCTTGAGCGCATTCATCATGTTCGTCAAGTCGTCAGGATATGTCTTGACGTTTGGCGTGACTTCAAACTTGTTTTCCAGAAGCCAAGTTGCGGTGATCGCCTCATCCGACTTGAGGATGAGCTTGACGCATTCTTCGATATCGTCCTTCTTGAGTTCGAGAGGCGTTGCATCCTCGATTTCAATGACTGCATCCAGCTTGTCGGCGATCTTGCCAGCAGTCGTGATCCAACTCTTGGTTTCTGATTCTGGATAAAGGTTGCCGTCAACCGAAGGAATGAAGCCAGGGATGCTGAGCAATTCTGCGTTGAACTTCTTCCAATCGTAAAGGTGATGTGATGTTGGAACTTGCGGGTTAAGCGCAAGCCATGCGGCTGCACCCAGTGCTTTGATGTTTACCGGAGCCGCTTTTTCAACTGCCTTAACGATTGCATCTTCTTGTCGCCAATCGAAATCTCCAAGTGCCTTTTGGACTTCTGCGACGGCTTCTTCGTCTACATTGTTGATCAAGTAAGCGCGCTCAATGGATTCATCGCTACCAGTGAAAACTGAATCAGCCGCAACAATGTGGTCATCTAGGGTGAGGATCAAGCGAGGATCGCTCTGCGCGTGGGATCGAACTGTGTATTCAGCAACTTCTTCGTCAAGGTCGGTTGTACGAGAAAGTTCGATAGAAACTAGCGTAACAGGAATAGGTGCGCCAAACCGGTAAGCCATGCTGTAAACCAGTTCAGCGACTGGGCGACCTTCGGATGCAATTCGAGCCGCAGGAACCCATCGGCGTTCGCTGTAAGCAAATCGTTCGGGGTTAGAAGCAAGGAGGGCGCGGATGACGCCGAGACTTAACCCATGGGAAGTGAGTTGCTCAGCAATTTCGCTGGGCTTGACGACTTCGTAAAGCTCGGTAAGTTTTTGCAGAACCAGTCGGTCTGCGTAATCGCGGGCAACAGTTTCAATAGCGTTCGTCTTCTTGGCCAAAATACGGACTCCACCGCATGGAAGTACATTTGCGGCAAAGTATTTTGGCACGGTTGAACCATCGTGATTTGGGTCTGAATAGTGATTCAAGACGAATGGCATAAAAAGGGCCCCCTCCACTTCGTGGAAAGAGCCCAATCGCTTTTACCCTGGAAATAAATTGCTTACGTTTTTTGACCTTCGGCCTGGATATCAGGAATGACTTTTACTTTCTTCGCCTTTAGGTCAACTTGAGGGCGAGGGCCGGGCGATTTGAACTCAAAAACGTGGTCGTGGTCGCCGTGCCAAGAGATCTTTCGAAAATCGTCGGCGGTATAGCGGTAGAGAACCGTGGCCCAGAACTTTTGCGCTTGAGAATTTTCTGGGTCGACCTGGATCTGCCAAAGCCCGTGGTTTTCGTCAAAAATCATGCGGGCAATTTCTTCACCGATTCCAAATCCTCGATACCCTTCAATAATAAAAAGCTCGGAGAGGCTCCGAGCGACAATGCGGTCATTTTGGAAGTGTGGCTGAATAATCGCGAATCCGGCGAGTTTGCCCTTTACTTTGATGAGTGAAGCTTGAACCGTTCCGGAAGCAACTCCTTCTGTCCAAAGGGTGGTGTCATAGCGACCATCGTCCAAAATGGTTCTGGGAGTGTAGCGGGATGTTTCATGCAAGAAAAACTGGAGCAAGTTGCTGAGAGTTGCAACTTCCTCTTGTTTAACGGCATGTAATGAGAGCGGCATGATCTTGTAATTTTTGTCCCGCGTTAAAGTGGGACTCTCGGATGACTGAGCATGTTCCCAGCCAATCCAAAGAATTTGAGAAAATTCCTTGTTCATTTGGGACGTAATAAACCGCCCTGAGATTCGGATTTTGTTTACTTCGCCGCGGCAAGCGCACTTTCGAGGTCACGAAGGATGTCACGCACGTCTTCAATTCCAAGTGAAAGGCGGATTCCGCCGGGTGAAATTCCTGCCTTGAGTTGATCCTCTGGGGGCACTACGGAGTGAGTCATGGATGCTGGGTGCTCAACCAAAGTGCGAATCTGACCGAGCGAAACAGCGAGAGTGATACTAAGTGAATTCTGCGCCAGATGATTGATCATCTGAACCGCCCGGTCATAAGATTGTTGGGGGTTTCCCTTCATCTCAAAGTAGATCATTGCTCCCGGCGCGAAATCGCCATCTATGTCGCGCATTTGCTTACGAGCGAGTTCCTTTTGCGGGAACGAATCAAGGCCAGGATATGCAACGCGAGACACCTTGTTATGCAAGTCGAGAAATTCCGCAACCCGCTGGGCAGATTTTTCTTGCGACTCCATCCGAACCGCGAGAGTTGGAACCCCATAGGTGAGAATGTGCCATGCCGCATCGGGAGAAAGCGAGCCGCCGAAATCTTTGCGGTAGAGAAGCAGGCTGGTTTCCGAACTGCTTGGCCCTATAACCACCCCACCCATCGTTGCCCCGAACCCGCCAATGTGTTTGGTTAAGCTGTGGACGACAAAATCCACTCCCATTTCAATCGGGCGTTGGGCGTAGGGCGAAGCAAAAGTATTGTCAATCACCGTGACAATCTTCCGATCCTCTTTGCGGTCTTGATTCAGCCGTTTGACGAGAGAGGTAACCGCCTCGATGTCTACCAACTCCATTGTGGGGTTAGAAGGAGTTTCAAAATACAGAACTCTCGTTGAGGGAGTAATAATCTTTTCTAAGCCCTCAATATCGTTGAAGTTAATTGATTCGTGAGTGATTCCGTAACGGCTCAGCCAGTTGGTGATGTGCCCGTGAGTGCATCCGTAAATCGCAGGATGGTAAATGATTTGGTCGCCTTGCTGAACATGGATTCCGATTGCCGCCGCGATCGCCGCCATTCCAGTTGCAAAGGAAACCGCGCATTCACCTTTTTCACTGAATGCGAGAGTCTCTTCAAGCAAGCCCTGGCACGGTTCGTCCAGACGGTCATAAATGTAGATTGGAGTTGCTGTAGAACGGTCAATATCAGGATTCGCAAATTGCTGGAATCCCTCAGCCCCGCGCTCAGCCGAGCGAAGTCGGAATGTCACTGCGGTTGTGATCGGCGGAATGATGTGATCTTGGAAATCCCATTTTTCCGAGCGGAATTTCCCGTGGATCAATACGGAACGATCTCGATACGAATCTTCGCGTGACATATTCTATTCTTGACCGATTTCTGTTCGGATTGCAATCTAAGTTAACTTATTTAATGTTGACTTGCTGGTTGAAGAACTAATAATTAGAAAATAAATGTAGCGCGAAGAGAAATAATAAGAAAAGTCGTCCCGAATATCGGGACGACTTTTGAAATGACTGGCAGTAATTGAGTTTTTCTTACTTTTTGCCTTGATTGCCGTAGCGTCGCATAAACTTCTCAACGCGACCAGCGGTATCAACAATTCGCTTTTGTCCAGTGTAGAACGGGTGGGTGAATGCGCTGATTTCGACTTTTACAACGTAGTGGTCAATGCCATCAATGGATCGGACTTCGTTGCTCGTCATTGTGGAAATCCCAGTCCACTCATGATCACCGTCTACGAACAGAACGGGGTGGTTTACGGGATGAGTTTCGGTTTTCATAGTTCAAATCACTCCTGAATTGCCAGTCAAGGCCATACATTATGGCGCGAATCATCGGGTTCATTCAACGCCACTCGGGACCTGCGAAGAAGATATCCGCAATCTGGACTATTTTGAACTAAGCAATCAGACAGCGCAAGCCAACAATGAAATTCGGAAGAGCCGCTACTAAAATGCACAGAAGTCGAATTGTTATTGTTGATGACTCTTCCGTTGGGTTTTCTGAGGTCGAACAGCATTTTGCCGCTGATGATACAGTTTTCATTCGCGAAAACGATCCTCAAAAAGCAGTCGAGGTCGTTAAGACGACGAGACCCGATCTGCTCATCATAGATGTTTCTTATGCCGGGCTTGAAGGTTGGGACATTCTCTACGATATCCGCAACACAAAAGGCTTTGCAGACCTGCCGATCGTTATGGTCACTGGTTTTGCCGACGTTGATTTGAGAATCCGTTCGTTTGAATTAGGTGCAGACGCAGTTGTTCAAAAACCGTACAACCGCATTGAAATGTCGGCAATGATCCGAAACGTGATGCGGCTCAACCGTTTCCGAAAACTTGCCGAACAGCGCGCAGAAATTCATGAAGCTCTCGTGTTAACTCAGCAAGCCTATGACAAAACGATTCAAGGATGGGTGAAGGCACTCGACCTGCGAGATCAAGAAACAGAAGGTCACTCAGTGCGGGTCGCACAAATGACGGTGCATCTGGCAAAAGCATTTGAACTTCCGGAAAAAGAACTGCCACATATCTGGCGCGGTGCCCTTTTGCACGATATTGGCAAATTGGCAGTTTCCGATACGATCCTAAAAAAAGCCGGGCCGCTCACAGTGAAAGAGCGGAAGATTATGGAAATGCACCCGGTTCACGCAAAAGAAATGCTTGAGCCGATCGAATATCTATTGCCTGCATTGCCTATTCCGGAATATCACCATGAAAAATTCGATGGAACGGGCTATCCATACGGTTTGAAGGGAGAAGAAATCCCATTTGTGGCTCGCTTATTCGCGGTGGTTGACGTGTGGGATGCTCTCAGTTTTGATCGCCCTTATCGAAAGGGTCTGCCTCAGAACGTGGTACGCGAACATTTGCAGGCAGAGCGGGGAACTCACTTTGATCCGCAAGTGGTGGATATGTTTATTCAGCTTCTTCAATACTTCGACGAGCGGGTTCCATCGGTTTCGTCGATCTGGAATTCCACCAAAGAAGCCGCTTAATTTGCGGCTGATAACGGCCCGGTAAGCCAGCAAAAGAGACGGATATACTGACGTACGCGATCCCACCGTGTTTGTCAATGGTGCCAGAAGCGGATGGGGGATTCTGAGCTATTTCAGGAACGACCCATGAGCCAAAAACGAGTTTATCTCTTCCGCGAGGGCAACGCCACCATGCGCGATCTCCTCGGTGGCAAAGGTGCAAACCTTGCCGAAATGTCCAACATCGGACTCCCGGTTCCTCCGGGATTCACTATCACCACTGACGTCTGTACCGAGTATTACGCGAACGGCAAAAAGCTCCCCGAAGCTTTGAAAGCTGAACTTGAAGCGGCAATTGCAGACGTTGAAAAATCCATGGGCCGCACATTTGGCGGTTCCGAAAAGCCCCTTCTTGTATCCGTGCGATCAGGTTCCAAGTTCTCCATGCCGGGGATGATGGATACCGTTCTCAACCTTGGTTTGAACGAAACCACGGTTGCGGCATTGATCAAAGAAACCGGCAACGCACGATTTGTTTACGATAGCTATCGCCGCCTCATCATGATGCTCAGCGATGTTGCCTTTGGTATCAGCAAGCACCACTTTGATAACGAAATCTTTAAGGCATATAAAGAAAAGGTTGGCGCGAAAAACGACCTTGACCTCACCGCTGAAAACCTGCGTGCAGTTTGCGATGAGTTCCTTGCTTATGTGAAGCAAGAAGCCGGAAGAGAATTCCCAAGCGATCCTTGGGAGCAACTGATGCTCTCGACCGAGGCTGTTTTCCGAAGCTGGAACAACGACCGGGCGATTGTTTACCGCCGAACCGAAAAGATTCCAGATGAAATCGGCACTGCGGTCAATATTCAATCCATGGTTTACGGAAACGCGGGTGATGATTGCGGAACCGGCGTTGCCTTCACTCGCGATCCAAGCACTGGCGAAAAACTGCTGTTCGGCGAATATTTGATGAACGCCCAAGGCGAGGACGTTGTTGCTGGCGTGCGAACTCCTGTCCCAATTTCGGAACTCGAAAAGCAAAACCCCGAGGTCTACGCGAAGTTTATTGAAACCTGCGATATTTTGGAAAGCCACTATAAGGATATGCAGGATCTGGAGTTCACTATTGAACACGGAAAGCTGTTCATGCTCCAATGCCGAAGCGGAAAACGCACTGGCCCCGCGGCAGTTCGGCTTGCGGTTGAAATGGTGAAAGAAGGCTTGATTTCCCGAGAGGAGGCCATTCAGCGAGTGACCGGATCACACCTAGACCAACTTCTCCACCCACGAATTGATCCAGATGCATTGGAAGGCGCAACCGTTCTAGCGGTCGGTTTGCCAGCCTCACCAGGGGCAGCGGTTGGGAAAGCTGTCTTCACAGCGGATGTCGCTGCTGATCGAGGTGGACATGGTGGTGCGGGTGAAAAAGTCATCTTGGTTCGGGAAGAAACTAACCCAGATGACGTTCACGGAATGTTGGCCGCTCAAGGCGTTCTGACTGCCCGTGGCGGGAAGACTTCTCACGCGGCGGTTGTTGCCCGCGGATTTGGAATTCCTTGCGTTGCCGGTGCCGAAAGCGTTGACGTTGATGTGAAGTCTCACTGCTTCAAAGCAAACGGTCATACAGTTAAAGAAGGCGATGTAATCACTATGGACGGTTCCACCGGAACCGTTTACTTGGGTGAGCTTAAATTGATTGCCCCTGAAGTCAGCGGTTCGCTGGGTGAACTGATGAGCTGGGCTGATGAATTCCGGCGACTCAAGGTTCGCACCAACGCCGACAATCCACGCGATGCAAGGCAAGCCATTGAATTCGGTGCCGAAGGAATTGGTCTCTGCCGCACCGAACATATGTTCTTCGAGCCAGACCGACTTCCACTCGTTCAAGAATTGATCCTTACAAAGGATGAAGCAGTTCGACAAGACATGCTCAATAAGCTTCAAGTTGTCCAGCAAGGCGATTTTGAAGGCATTTTTGAAGCGATGGAAGGTCTGCCAGTCACGATTCGGTTGATTGATCCGCCTCTCCACGAGTTCTTGCCCAGCCACGACGAGCTTGTTCGTGAAGTCGCCGAACTCACGTTCCGAGCCGGGGCAAATCCTGATCTCAAACCACGATTGGAGGATAAATCCAAGCTTCTTCATGAAGTCGAAACCATGAAGGAAGCCAACCCGATGATGGGCTTACGTGGTGTACGCCTCTCGATCATCCTTCCCGGGCTGGTTGTGATGCAAACGCGCGCGATTCTGCAAGCGGCGGCAAAACTCATCAAAGCTGGAAAGCGGGTTTATCCAGAAATCATGATCCCGCTGGTCAGCACGGTCAACGAACTCAAGGTCGTTCAAGGTCAGCTTGAACGAGAAGCCAAAGCGATCATCGCCGAGCAAGGCGTCGAAATTCCTTACCAATTTGGAACGATGATCGAAATTCCACGCGCGGCGCTCACGAGCGGAGAGATTGCAGAATACGCTCAGTTCTTCAGCTTCGGCACCAACGATCTCACGCAGATGACGTTCGGATTTAGCCGAGACGATGCAGAGGGCAAGTTCCTTCAGCGCTACGTTGAGCAGAAGATTCTGCCAACCAACCCATTTGAATCCATTGATCAAACCGGGGTTGGCCGCTTGATGAAACTTTCGGTTTCCGAAGGAAAAGCGGTTCGCAATGACCTCAAATGCGGCATTTGCGGAGAACACGGCGGTGATCCAGAATCAGTCCACTTCTGCCACGAAATCGGCTTGGATTATGTGAGTTGTTCACCATTCCGAGTGCCGATTGCTCGCCTCGCTGCCGCTCAAGCGGCGGTAAAAGAGCGATCAAAGGTTGCTCTCGATAAGTAAGGCTTAATCGGACATTCGTGCCCCTACCTTTGATATCAAAGGTAGGGGTTTTATAACCTGTCCTCCTATTAGATGGAGAAAAATCTCCACACCTTCTTTATTCGATCCAATGGTTCGTTCATTTAAAGTTTTCCTATTCTCGCGTAAATTATATTTATGGCGCACCAACTGGGAAACGATTCGCAATTGCGGACTTCATTCGCAAACCGAAGCAAATGGGATGTTCTTGCTGTAGGATTAGGATTGCTCGCCGTTTCAGGAATTGGCGGATGGATAACGGCGCAGTCCATCCAAACAGGATGGTACGCCGAACTTCAAAAATCAACATTGAATCCCCCCAATTCTATTTTTGGGCCAGTCTGGACGACGTTGTATGTGCTGATGTTTGTAGCCTATCTTTTGGTAAAGAAACAAAGTCAGCCAGGCCAAGAAGATTACAAAGCAATCATGGGAGTGAACTTGCTAGTGAACCTTGCTTGGACGCTTGTGTTCTTTGGTTCGCAGAGCATTGTGGGCGGACTTGCGGTAATCGTGGCCTACTTCTTCGTGTGTATTTTCACCGCCGCGAACTTTGCGAAGTACTCAAACAAAGCCGCATGGATGATCGCTCCTTTAATTGCGTGGGTTGGATTTGCATCGTATTTGAACTTCGCAATTTGGCGTTTGAACGGCGGATAGTCCTTCGGCTGTTCGTATAATCAAATATGCGACTGAGCGAGGATATTTCTGATCGCCGTTTGATTTTGCTCAAAGGATTTTTATTCCTAATCCTCTGCCTCATGGCGGGCGGAGCATTGCTCCATTTGCACCCGGATTGGCTGACCTTTGGGTTACTCGCGTTAGCAGTTTGGGCGGGGAGTCGCTGGTACTACTTTATGTTCTACGTGATCGAGCATTACGTAGATAGCGAATACAAGTTCGCCGGATTGACGTCTTTTATCCGCTACCTAAAAAACCCGAGGCCAGATGAACCCAACTAGCTCACGGCTTTCTGTCCGAACTCTTTGAAGATCGGCAGATAGAACGCCCAGTCGTCGCGGTCAATCGCCGCCATATATTTCTGAAGCGAAAGATACGGCACGTAATGGGGTTGCCTAGGTTGCTTTTTGAGCTTCATGTTTGCTTGCTGAGGGGTTTTGTCGGCCTTTTTCAGATTGCATTTGCGGCAACAAGTCACTAAGTTTTCCCAAGTATGAGGACCGCCCACCCAGCGAGGGATAACGTGATCCAAAGTCAAATCTCGACCAGAGCCGCAGTATTGGCAAGTATAGTTATCCCGCGCAAGAATTGAATGGCGCGAAAGGCGCAATCGCGGAATCGGTCGGCGAACTTGGTAAATCATCCGCACGATGGAGGGAGTCTGGAATTCACCACTCGGGGTTCGAAAATCAATGCCCGTATCCTGGATAACCTCCGCCTTTCCCAGCAACACTAATGTCACCGCTCGTCGGAGATTACAAACGTTCAACGGTTCGTAATTTGCATTCAGCAGAAGCACTTCATGTTTGGCCATGGGAATCACCGGAATAATTGCAGAGCCGTTCGAGCACTAAAAAACCCGCGAATCTTGTTCTGAGTCGCGGGTTTTGCAGGCACCAGGGCACAACGGTGTATCAACGTGTCCATGAGTATGGATGGGCACGCGCTCCTTGTTGGCGGCAGATGCTTACCGTACGGCATTGTTGATATTAATATACGATTGAATGACCAAAATTGGCGCAAATTGATTTTCCGTTAACAATTCGCAGGCGGAAATACTTGCTCAATGGAATTGGTCGCAGAATTTTTTCGCAACCGTTTATCTATCGGGTACGTCCGGTAGAATGCAGGTACAGGTTGATTAGTCGGCTCTGTGCAAAAACCCAAGGAAGGGACTTGTCGGAATGAGCGTATTAAGAATTGTTGGGGGAACACCGCTACGCGGTGAAGTTTCAGTTGCTGGAAGCAAAAATGCTGCCTTGGCTATCCTTGCCTCGGTGCCACTGATCAAGGGCCAGGTAACGCTTCACAACGTTCCCGATATCAGCGATATCCATATTAAAGTTGGTCTTCTAAGATTGTTCGGTATTGAAGCCGAGTATCGAGAAGGTTCTTTGTTTATGGATACCACCAACTTGCAGGTTGGCGAACTTCCAGAAGAGCAAGTCCGCAAAATCCGCACTGGATTTTATATGCTCGGGCCAGTATTGGCTCGGCTTGGCAAAGTCCAGCTCCCAATGCCCGGCGGATGCAAAATCGGCGCACGACCAGTTGATTTCCACCTCAAGGGCCTGCATGCCCTTGGTGCAGATATCCAAACCGTTTCGGGTCACTATGTCGCTACTGGTGAAAACCTTCGTGGCGCAGAGATTTATCTTGATTCACCCAGCGCGGGTGCAACCCAGCATCTTGTCGCGACCGCAACGCTTGTGCCTGGCTGCACGGTGATTCAAAACGCTTCCATTGAGCCAGAAGTCATCAGCTTGGTTGCGTTTCTCCACGCCGCCGGAGCAAGGATCGAAGGAGCGGGAACCAGCACGATCACCATTACCGGAGTTGATCAACTAGAAAGCTGTACTTTCTCGGTTCCGGCTGACCGAATTCAAGCTGGCACATATCTCTTGGCTGGCGCGATCACTGGTGGAGATGTAACCACTCGGGGAATTCTCCCCGAAGATCAAACCGCGCTTGTCAACAAGATTAAAGAAGCAGGTTTCCATTCCGAAGAAGGGCCAGATTGGGTTCGCGTTTGGTCAACTGGTCGTGGACGAGGCATTCGCATCAAAACAATGCCTTACCCTGGATTCCCGACTGATATTCAGCAACCAACTGCGGCTTTGCTAGCTCTGGCGGATGGCCCAAGTTCAATCGAAGAAACGATCTACGAAAGCCGAATCGGTCATATCTCCGAACTCAATCGAATGGGCGCAAAGCTATCGGTGGAAGGCCGATCAACTCTGATTGAAGGCGTAGAACGACTCCAAGGCGCGGTTGTGGAAGCAAGTGATCTCCGAGCCGGAGCCGCCCTCTGCATTGCCGGATTTGCCGCTGAAGGCGAAACCATTGTTCGCAATGTGCACTTTATTGATCGGGGATACGAAAACTTGGTCAAAACCTTTACCCAACTCGGCGGGAACATCGAACGTTTGAGCGAAGAGGAGTGGCTTGGGGTGAACGTTCCCGAGCAATCAAGTCATTGAGATTTGTCCCTCAAATCGGTATTGATTTAGGCACCGCGAACATCATTGTGTTTCGTCGTGGCAAGGGCATTGTTCTCAACGAGCCAACCGTTGTAGCGATCAATACCAAAAACAAGCGCGTGCTGGCGGTGGGAAATTCAGCCCGCGAAATGTTGGGCCGGACTCCTGGCAATATCACGGCAATCCGCCCGATGCGCGACGGAGTAATCGCGGAATATACGGTCACCGAAAAGATGCTTGAATACATCCGGAAGAAGGTCGTTCCGGGCGCCGGGATGATCAAACCGATCGTCCTCATCTGTGTACCGAGCGGGGTTACAAACGTTGAGCGCCGTGCGGTTATCAAAGCGGCGCACGCGGCGGGATTTCAGCGGGCAAGCACGATAGAAGAGCCGATGGCCGCAGCGATCGGAGCCGGATTACCAATTTCAGCACCGGGCGGGAATATGGTCGTTGATATCGGGGGCGGTACCACTGATATCGCTGTGATCAGCTTAGGGGGAATCGTCAAGTCTGCCAGCCTCCGGGTCGGCGGCAACAAGATGGACGACGCAATTATCCGTCACATCAAAAACGTTTACAATCTGGGCATTGGCGAACCCACTGCTGAAGAACTCAAGATTCGGATTGGTAGCGCATTTCCGCTTGATCCTGAACTCACGATGAACGTCCGTGGCCGTGATATGGTAGCCGGGCTTCCCAAAACGGTCGAGGTCAGCAGCATTGAAATCCGCGAGGCGTTGAGCGACCCAGTTCGCCAAATTGCGGAAAAACTTTGCCAGGTCTTAGAAGAAACTCCGCCCGAACTCAGCAGTGACGTGATTGAGCGAGGAATTGTCCTCACGGGTGGCGGTGCATTGCTCCGGGGGCTATCTACCTTGTTGGAAAACATCACGCAAATTCCAGTTCGTGTCGCCGATAATGCTCTTGATTGCGTTGCAATCGGCACTGGTCGCGCGTTAGAAGAAATGGACGCGATTGAAAAATCTGGGGCAGTGACAAGAATATGAAAAGAGCGATTTTGATCGGCGTGTTTGTAGCTCTCTGCTTTTCCGCATCGGGCACCACTATTGTCCCTTACGAGACGACAAAAAAAGCCGATTTTGAATCTGCAGTTGTTCAACTTGATGCGGCAATGAGCAAGCGTTTGAAGATCAAACCGATTGCAACTGTTAAACCCGCACAAGGCAATATCACTCGTAAGGAAGTTGCCGCTCGCTTAATCGCTTTGATGAAGCATTATCAATCCAGCTTCCGCGTGACCCCGCGACCGTTTGATGTTTATCCAGAAGTTATTGATAAATACAACAAGGACGCGACTCTGCGAGCAGATTTGCTTACCCTTTCACGATGGGGATTGATCGGCCCGGTTGGTCCGCTTGTTTCGAATCCTAGTGAGAACATCAGCGAGGAAGAAGTTGGCGACGCACTTGGTTACTTTTACACTCAAATCACTTATCTCAGCCATCAACCAGATCCTCGATGGACGCCCGCTCTCAGTGACGGCGAATAACCCTGAATTCAAGCTGACGATCTGCCGATAATTTGAGAGAATTGGCGGCACAACCACGGTGGTCACAAGCTGACCTCTGGGATCTGTTTGACCTGAGCCCGGTCTCAGATTCGGATATTGCTAAGTACTTGGACATCACTCTTGCCAAGTGCGTGAGTTGGTTTCGTGCGTCTGGCGGTTCAATTTTCCTCGCCGATGGCGGAGACCGTTTTGGATTGCAGGCCAAAGTGGGTGCCCAAAGCAAACTTCCCGAAGATGCGGCAGTGATTAGCGGAGTTGGCATTGCGGGAATTGTTGCCGCAAGCGGAGTTGCCCGGCTGATTGACGATCCGACCTTTTATGCGGATATGTCGGAAATTGAAACCAAGCAATCCATTTCAAGTTCAATGGTCATCCCGCTGGTTGATGTTCGGCGTAGAGTGATCGGGGTTCTCAACATCAGCCGTAAAACTGGCGAACATCCGTTTGAAGAACGAGATTTAGATCAAGCAGTTGCACTCGCCGCTCATGTTACTTTGGCGGTGACAAACGCTCAAATGGTAACCCGGCTCAAATCAACCGTCAAAGAAACAAAACTTGCGAATGAAAAGCTAACGGCCGTACTTGATTCTGTTGGTGGCGCGGTGATCGTAGTAGATGGCGATGGCGAAATTGTAAACAAGAATTCCACAGCTGAGGAAGACATCCTTGCTCCCAGCGCGGGCCGATTAGGGGAATCCATTTCCCATGTGATTTGGGATACATTGACTCTTCACGAAACGGTCAAAAAGCCGTTCTACGATTCGGATTTTGATCGCACTTGGATGGTGGAAGCTCGACCTCTGAACTCTGGTGGAGCGGTTATCACGTGCCAGGAAATCACTGACCACGAACGTCAACAAAGAGAACTGGGCAGAGTTCGGCGGTTAGCCGAAATTGGTCAGATGACCGCCGCAATCGCCCATGAAATCCGCAACCCCCTGACCGGGATTCGGAGTGCGGCGCAGATGATTTCCCAGCATCCCGAAACCATGCCGGACTTCATTGGTGCCATTGAGGAAGAAGCATTGAAACTCAACGACCTCTGCGACGAGTTTTTAGAGTTCGCAAGGCCGATGCAACTGAACCTCCAGCCAGTGGTTCTCAGCGACGTCATCGGCGACGTACTCAAAGTTCTCAAACCACTTGCGGAAGAAAAGGGAATCGAAATCAAATTCGAATTTTCGCCAGGTGGAGAGCAAGTACAGCTTGATATTCGTCGGGTTGGGCAGATTGTTCATAACCTCGTTCGGAACGCATTCGACGCAAGTCAACCGGGCCAGTCCATCACGGTTTCTGCCGAAGGTGGAACATTCAGGGTAACGGATCAAGGAATCGGCATGAGTGAAGAGCAAGTCGCCAAGTTGTTCTCTGCATTCTTCACCACGAAGTCGGCCGGAACTGGGCTCGGATTGAGCGTTTGCCGCAAGATTGTAGATGCCCACGGAGGCGAGATTCGTGTGCAGTCGGAAGTGGGCAAGGGCACCACATTTGAAGTTTGTTTGGATCGGAATCAAAAATGAGTAGCAAAAAGAGAGTTTTGGTTGTTGACGACGAATTGAATATCCGTCGCATATTGCAGGCATCGTTTGATAAAAACGGATGGGTTGCATTGACTGCCGAATCGGGTGAGGAAGCCTTGGCAGTTTTGGGCCGAGAAGAAGTGGATTGTGTACTCACCGACGTCACAATGCCAGGGCTGAGCGGCTACGATTTACAAAAACAAATCGCCGATAAGTTTCCCAATTTGCCGGTTGTGATCATGACTGCTTTCGGCACGATTCCTCAAGCGATTGAATCAATCCGATCTGGCGCATTTGAATTCGTCACAAAACCGTTTGATCTGGATTCGGTCAAGAAAGTTGTTCAGTCTGCGCTTGAAGGCGATTCCGCAAAAGCGAAGAAATCTTCTCGCAAAAAGGCAACCGGAGGTTCCGCATCCAAAGCCTTTATTGCTGAGTCTCCGGCCATGAAAGAAATTCTGGAGATGGTTCAACAAGTGGCGGATTCTCGAGCAACGGTACTTGTAACCGGCGAAAGCGGGACAGGGAAGGAAGTCATTGCCAGGTTGATCCACACCTACTCAAACAGAAATGAAAATCCGTTTGTCGCGATTAGCTGTGCGGCGTTACCGGAGACTCTTTTAGAAAGCGAACTTTTCGGTCACGAAAAAGGTGCGTTTACCGGTGCGGATTCCGCAAAAGCTGGGCGATTTGAACTCGCAGATACCGGAACATTCTTCCTGGATGAAGTGGGCGATATTCCAATGCCGATTCAGATCAAGCTCCTGCGCGTACTCCAAGAACGAGAATTCGAGCGCCTTGGTGCAACCAAACCAACCAGAGTAGATGTTAGGCTTGTAACCGCGACCAACCGAGATTTGCAGGAAGCGGTTGATGATGGGCTGTTCCGTCTCGATCTGCTTTATCGGCTTCAAGTCGTGGAAATCCACTTGCCGCCACTGCGCGAAAGAATTGAAGACATCAAACCCCTCTGCGAGCATTTCTTAGCGAAGTACTCCGAAGAAAACGGCCGTAGCCTCGCTACCGTCAGTGATGAGGCCTTAGAAGTCCTTTCAAATTATCCGTGGCCGGGCAATGTGCGTGAGCTAGAAAACACGATGGAGCGCGCAACCGTTATGGCGAAAGCGGATGAAACCGAGATGCTAGTGAAGCATCTGCCATCAAAAATGAGAACTGCCGCTTAACGAGGCTGAGCGCGATAAACCCAAATCGTTCCGGACTTGAGCGTGTTCAGCCGGATCGTTTTGCGGGTAACAAATCGTTTTCCGTTTGAATTCTGCTCAAGCAGAGTGATCTCGGCACCGTCAGCTTTCACTTGCTCAATAATTGCTGTGTGCTGACTCGCCGTGTAAGTTGTGGTCATTGGGCCAGCTTTTTCAACGAACTTGGCGTTGCGGATTTGAATAATGTCGCCTGGCTGGAATAAGTTAGGCTCTACCGAAAAATTAGTGGGAGTGATCGTCGCCAGTTTTTTGCCCCATACGTAGTCGCCAGATTGGGGAGAATCCGCCCAACTGCCATAGGCTTTGGCTTTCGCCGCCTTTAGAGCCTCGTCGGCAAGTTCTGCACACTCGCCGCTTCCCACAGTCTGACCAATGTGTTCTGAGGCGTAGCTTAATACCTGCGTACGCAGATGATCTTCTGCTGATACGTTGGAAATCAGGAAAGTGCAAAGCGCCAAAGCTGTCATGTGGAATGTGCCCAGTAGGAATTGTGCCAAGTCAATGACGTTTCGTTACTCGTAACAATACTAGGTTGGGGGCCTAAAACAACACTGAGTTTCTTGCGGAAAATTTGTGCAGTCGTTCGGCCATTTCGTTAAATCACCGACAACGCAAGCGATAAACTAGGCGTACAAACGTCTGGAAGAGAAATCATGCTGAGCTACGACCGATCTATAGTCGAAACTTTGGAGGCCGACCGCCCCAAGATTCCCGTTGGATTGCTCAGCCGGGATGAAAAAGACCGCCTGATTGAGCGTGGATTCCTTGCTCTGTACCGATGGTACGTTGATCGGAGCCAAGCATTGCGAAATTGGAATCCCGACCGCGACGTGCTCTGGAAGAAGATTCGGCAAGACCACAATTACGAAGTTAACAAGATTCTGGAAGGGTTTTTCGCTGTGGAACAGTACGTTCCCGACTACGTGGAAAGCATTGTTGACCTCATCCGCAAAAGCCACGGGCGTTCTCACTTCCAAATCCGTTGGGGCAGTGAAGAAAGCAAACACGCTGATCTTTGGCACAACGCAGTTTTGTTTAGTCGGTTCCGCTCTCCGGAATGGCTTCGCAACTACATGGGCGAACTGCGGTCAAACACTTGGAAGTTGCCATGGGAAGGCGACCCGATCCGGATGATTTTCTATACAGTGTTCCAAGAACGGGCCACCCAGATCAATTACCTTGGTATGGGCGTTATCGCTAAGGGCCAGAGCAAGGTAGAACAATTCAAAGATTCCGCTGACCCGGTTTTGGTTCAGGCTTGTAAGCTGATCGCGATTGATGAAGCGGCGCACTACAACTTCTTCCTCGAAGGCGCACGGCTGTTCCTTTACTACTATCCGGCTCAGGCTTTGGAAGCCATGCACGACGTGATCAAGTACTTCTCCATGCCGGCGGGGGCGTTGATTCCGGATTACAACGAGTTCTCAACTATCGTTCATAAGGCGGGCATCTACGGCCCCCGTGAACACAGCCGCGACGTGATTCAAAAGGCTCTGGACAACCTTGGCATGGCGAGCAAACGACTGCTTGAAGAAGGCATCCGCAAAACCCGGCTTGTGCCAGATGAAGATGGAAATCTACGCCAAACGGCCATCTTCCCGGGGCTAGATTTTCAGCATATCGAAGATGCGGTGAAGCGGATGTTCGACCGGACGGGTAAGTATGAAGCTGAGATCGGGTTCGACGAAATCGATCCGGTTGAGTTCAAGCCAGCTTATTGAAATTGGTTTTGTTTCCCTCCCTGATAGTTCGGGGAGGGTTGGGAGGGGTTAATCTAAGTCCTCAAAAATCCCTACCTTTGAAAATCAAAAGTAGGGCACGATCAGTTTTCGGAAAAGGAAGAGAATGAGTGCTTCTAATGTTGACTTTGCTAAGAGGTGCCTATTTTTATGCTCCAAATAAGATAGTGGATGAATTGCAGGCACTCGTATTCTGTCGGGGAATTATCTTTCTCAAAACCGCAACTTATTATCACGACTTCATTTTCAGAGAACAAATGGATACTTGCACCAAAACTATGGTACCGCCAGTATCCGGCAAAACTATTTGCGATAATATGATCAGATGTTGGTCTGCGATTAACTTCCTCAAGTAATTCTTTTTTTATTTTACTATAGTATTGAGATTCTATTTGCTTACGTCCGAAGTCATCTTCAAACTCGCGATCAGTTGGAATCGGCACTTCAACAATAATGTTTGCTCCTGATCGCGACTCAAGGTTTACTGTTCCTTCTCTGATACGTTTGAGTGTAACCAGGCTTGTTGGCATCTGAAACGTGAATGATTTTTTGTTTTTGCCTGCGGGAACCGACACCGTTTGTGTGTTCGACATATCCGGTTTCGCAACGGATGGCGGTAATTCTGCAAACTTTTTAGTTGAAGAGCACCCGAATAGAAATAGGAACAGAATGAGACAGCCCGCAGTTTTCACAATACGATTGTGCATCAGAAATGCTGTAAGTAGGGTTAATTCTAAGTTTGCCTCCCCAAGCCTGGGGAGGGTTAGGGCGGGGTTGAACTACTGGAATCCCTACCTTTGCAATCAAAGGTAGGGGCACGAGAGTACGAACCGTTTCCCTCCCCAAGCTTGGGGAGGGTGGTCGCAAAGCGACCGGGTGGGGTTGAATAACTCCCTCAAAAAGTCGCTGGAACCTACTCCACCTTCGCTGTCGCGAAATAGTAATCTTCGCAAGCCGAACCAAATGAACACCCAGCTTTGAGCAAATCGCCTAAATCGTGCGGCTTGAACATGGATTCGTTGTAACCATAACCAAACGAGCCACTCCTCAGAACCGGGCGCATGCGATTGGCGTGGGAATCAGTCCAAACCACGACCGCCATCTTTGCCGCCCTGCCATGAATGGTGGGGAATTCCGAGCTGGGTGGCTCGAGGTAAGAATTCGATTCAAAAACCGCCGTAGATGAAGACCAATTGTTGATCCGAGCCGCTGTTGCAAAGGCAATGGTTTCCGCTGTACGTTCAATTTGCGAAGCATTTACGGGCCTTGGTACCTCGTTGTAAGTCGGGGCGGGGTAATCGCTTGGTGAAAGATAGGCGTAGTTGTATCCGTAGCCTGTGTCTCCAAGAGCAGAACGGTTTTTGAGATCAAAAAGAGGGTCGCTTTGAATCTGCCCGTTCCGCATGTAAGGGAAAAGTAACGCCTCATTTTTACGGAGCGTTGTCCCGTCAAAACTGCCCCACCAGTAGTAGGTTTTCTCGGACGATTCAGTTCGATCGCGCATGCAGGTGTCGTCGTAATCCGCGAGATACATATTCCAGGCGAGGCCGATTTGTTTGAGATTGCTTAGCGACTGGGTAGCTTTGGCGGCGGTTTTTGCCTGGGCAAAACCGGGGAAAAGGATCGCGGCAAGAATCGCGATGATCGCGATGACGACGAGGAGTTCGATAAGCGTGAATGCTTTTTTCATTGTTCTGACCAGTTGGGCCAGAAGGATTGATTTACGAAGGGCCAGACAAACGCCATTGTTGACGCCTGCCCCATGCTCGTAGGTTAGCCTTCTGATTTTAACGAAACACGGCAGGCATTCGGACTGACCTTATCGCTAAGGATCACCGTTGCGGCACAGTGCCGGATTCTCACCGGACTTCCCCTGAACGCTCCGATCAAGATCGGAACGTCTTGACCCACGATAGGTCAAGCTGGTTTCAGATTCAAAGTTACCCAGATTCCTAAGTTCAATCCAGGGCTAAGCGGGTGCCCAGTTTTCGCCGAACCCTGCCGGGTAACCTGAGGGGATACAAGATGGCCAATTCCGTTATGGCAGACATGAAAATTAAGCGCGAAGATTTGAACCCAGCGACGGTTCAATTAGAAATCAGTTGTTCTGAAGATCAGATTAAGTCTGGATTTGAGAAGGCAGTACGTGAATTGGGCAAAAAGGTGCGAGTCCCTGGATTCCGACCAGGCAAAGCCCCCAAACACATGATCGAAGAAGGGCTGAACCCTCAGGCACTTTACGAAAGGGCCGCCGACGTGATCATCCGCGCCGCCTACGAAGAAATTGTAGAAAAGGAATCCATTAAGCCAGATGGAATGCCAAGCGTGGATATTTCAATGTTCCACCGCGGCGGCGAAACTCTGGATGACGGAAAAATCGCAACCCCGACCTTTGAATTCAAAATGAAGGTGCCTCTGGCTCCAGTTGTTGAATTGGCTGACTTCAAAGGTCTTCAAGCTCAAAAGCCAGCGATTGAGGTCACAGAAGACGAAATCAACCACCAGATTGACGAGCTTCGCCGAGGCGCAGGTAAGAAAAGCGAAGTCACCACTCGTGGAATCCAAGAAGGCGACGCAGTTGTTCTTTCTCTTAGTGTTGATTGGGATGCTAACGACACCCGTAGCTTTATGGTGATCGCTGGTCAAACATTTCCTGGCCTTGATAAAGCCATCATGGGCATGAGCACCGACGACGTAAAGGTTGAAGAACTAAGCTTCCCCGATAGCTTCCAACATGAAGCTTGGAAGGGCCAAAAGCTCAAAACCAAGATTTTGGTCAAGTCAGTCAGTGCATTCCAGTTGCCTGATCTGACCGACGAATTTGCCGCCGCGTTCAACTTTGATAACGTTGATGCCCTCAAGGAACGAGTCCGCGAAGGAATCACCACCGTCAAGCAAAACATGGTCAAGGATATGGTTCGCGACCAACTGCTCGATTCACTGCTCGAAAAGAGCACTGTTCACGTAGCAGATAACACTTGGGAAGGAGTGGTTGATCGCCGCATTCGAGAACTCGGAGCCGAACTCGATCGCAACAACGCAACTTTTGCTCAATACTTTGAAGCCAACAACCTCACCGAAGAGCAGTTCATGGATTCTCTCCGTGAAGAAGCAAAGGTCAATGTGCGGCGTGCGCTCATTATTCAGCGCTTGTTCCAAGACCATGGCATGAAAATTGAGAACTCCGATGTTGACTTCCATTTCCGCCAGGTTCTTGCTGAAAACAATGTTCCTCAGGATCAAGTTGATGCGTTTACCAAGCAATATGGTGGTCAAGTCCGAGAAGAAATCATCTTCCGCGCAATGGCGAGCAAGGTTACAGACTTGCTGATCGAAAACGCGAAAGTTGAAGAAGTCAAGGGTAGCACCGGAGGCAAAGCTCCGGCAAAAGCCGCATCTAAATCGGCTAAAGCGGAACCAAAGGCGGAGAAGGCTCCGGCTAAGGGAACGAAGAAGCCAGCGAAGAAGTAATTAAACTGGGCCTGCATGGATGACACGCCAGGCCCGATAACAAAAGAGAACAAAGGATTGATACATGAATGAAATGAATGTTGGAGTGCCGTTTGTTATTGAACAAACCGCCCGTGGAGAACGCAGCTACGACATTTGGTCAAGGCTGTTAAAGGATCGCATCGTATTTCTGGGCACCCCAGTAGATGACTATGTAGCAAACCTTTTGATTGCACAGTTTCTATTCCTGGAAAAAGAAGATCCTGATAAGGACATTGATTTCTATATCCACAGCCCCGGAGGAAGCGTAAGTGCAGGACTGGCCATCTACGATACAATGAAGATGATCAAGCCTGATGTCGCAACCATCTGCGTGGGTCAAGCGGCCAGCATGGGGGCAGTACTCCTCGCTGGTGGTACCAAAGGCAAGCGATATTGCTTGAATAACGCCCGAGTGATGATTCACCAGGTATCTGGTGGAGCCCGCGGTCAGTTGACCGATATGAAGATCGCCATCCAAGAAGCTGAGAAATACATGCAGGTTCTGATGGGAATCTTGGCGGATGCAACCGGCAAAACCGTGGAGCAAGTTTCAAAGGATTGCGACCGTGATTACTTCATGTCGGCGCAAGAAGCGGCAGATTACGGAATTGTAGATAAAGTTCTGAAGCCGGGCGAACGATAATAAAAGAAGGTTTATGGCAAAAACAGAAGAGCGTCGAGACCGCTGTTGTCTATGCGGTAAGAAAAAAGAGCAAGTTCCGAAGCTGATCGTGGGTCTCCACGGGGCAGTGTGTTCGGATTGTGTGGAGCTTTGCAAAGAGATTCTGAGCAACGAAGGCACCAAGCGAATTGATGCCGCTCCGGCAGCTGCTCTTCAGGCCACAGCTGGCGGATTTAGCGGAAGCATGGAATCCGTGCCTAAACCAAAGGAAATCGTTGAATTCCTTGATTCGTACGTAATTGGTCAAGAATCGGCAAAGCGGGCACTCGCAGTTGCGGTTTACAACCACTACAAACGGATCAACACTCGCGGCGACGATGCGGAAGTTGAACTTCAAAAGAGCAACATCCTTATGGTTGGGCCAACGGGAAGCGGTAAGACACTGCTCGCCCAAACCCTGGCTCGTATGCTGGAAGTGCCGTTTGCTATCGCTGATGCAACCGCTCTCACCGAAGCTGGTTATGTGGGCGAAGATGTTGAGAACATCTTGCTCAAGCTTTGGCAAGCCGCCGAAACCATGGATCCTCGGAATCCGAAAGATCTTTGCGAGCGCGGAATCATCTATGTGGATGAAATTGACAAAGTCAGCCGCAAGAGCGACAACCCATCCATCACCCGTGATGTGAGCGGGGAAGGCGTTCAGCAAGCATTGCTCAAGATTCTGGAAGGAACAGTTGCCAATGTTCCCCCTCAAGGTGGACGGAAGCATCCTCAGCAAGATTATCTACAAGTGGATACCAGCAACATCCTCTTCATTTGCGGTGGCGCGTTCGATGGTCTCGAGGAGATCATCATGCGACGCCAGAAAGAGAATGTGATGGGATTCCGCAGCGAACCTCAAAGCAAGCAGGAACGCAAGAACGACGTATTGCAAAATGTCAATCCGGAAGATCTGATGAAATTTGGTTTGATTCCAGAATTCATCGGTCGTCTGCCGGTGATCACGGCGCTGGATCAATTGGATGAGGAAGCACTCATCCAAATCCTCACCGGTCCAAAGAACGCAATTATGAAGCAATATGCGCGGTTCTTTGAACTAGACGGCGTAGAACTCCAAGTCGCTGCAGAAGCACTGCGCGAAATCGCTCAGGAAGCACTCAAGCGCAAAACTGGTGCTCGCGCTCTTCGCGCCATCATTGAACAAATGATGCTGGAAGTGATGTACGAAGTTCCAAGTAAGACTGACGTCAAGCGGGTCGTCATTCCTCCGGGAGTGATTACTGAAAAGACTCAGCCGATTTTGATGACGGCTGAGATGATCAAAGAAGCTAGCTAAGCTCTTTCTTAATAAACCAACTGATCGCCTTCTGCTAAAAAGCGGGAGGCGATTTTTTGTTTTCCCTCCCCAAGCTTGGGGAGGGATTAAGGGCGGGGTTGACCACTAAAATAAATCCCTACCTTTGAATCACAAAGGTAGGGGCACATTGTTCCTCTCTCTACTTAGTCGCATCTTATAACTGAATTTCAATCCCAGCAACAACGCGGGAATATCTCATGCCTGTTAACTGTTACGGGGAATCCATACGCCGAATAGTGAATAACCTTGATGTACCTAGTTGGAAAGAGTTTTCTGCGAGGTGCACTTTGATTGAGGATTGACCTTTACCCATGTACCTGATGACCTGGAACCCTGAAAACAGCCAAATTGAAGTCAGCTTTGGCGGACACATTACCAAAAGTGAAACCTCGGCTTTTAGTGAGGATATTCACGATATGCTGCTCTCTAAACAAGGACACGAGTACGAGGTAATGGTGGATTATTCCACCGCAAGCACACTTGATAAAGGAGTCTCTGAGATGTTCGGAGAAATCCGGGAGACATGCCTGCTTTCTGGCGCTCAAAGGGTGACGTTTATCACTCGCAGCGAAGATGAAGCGGCAACATTGACAAACTCACGTTTGCATGATGTTCTCCAAGGCCGTGAGAGATACATGGCGTATCCGGCCTAAAACAAGCCGTTTGGAGTCCGTTCTCAACCCTCCCCCGACCGTTAGGTCGGGGGTTTCTTATTTGGTATGAGTTCATGGGAGACGTTCGATGGGGAACGGAGCATTAGCGAGAGGTTTTGCTGCTAATTGAAGCAAAACGTAGGGATTGTCGTCGGCTGCTACCCGATTAGAACTAAGCGTTCCGCACGATTTACAGCGATGAATAACCGCCCATTCGCTCCCTTTGCGTACCCAAAGTGCAACTGGTTCCATAACGGAACCGCAGTCGGCACTTCGGTCACCTGGAACGTCATCCAGGTGAAGTGAATGGAGGCAGTTGGGGCAGTGGTTTCGGTGGTGCGATCCTGCACCTTCGGGATTAACCATAACCGAGCAATTCCGGCAACGGAACGGCTGGTTAAGTTGGCGTGATGATATTTTTGTTTTTGTGCGTTTCAAGTGATCCTAATTGAAATGGGTTACTGCGAAGCAATAGCTCCGGGTGACAGGAAATTTATGTGGCTCTGCGCGTTTTGTAAACTACTCAGAACCTTGTTAGGATCGGGCTTGTGGCATAGGTCTCAGCATGAAATTATACTTCATTGTGTAGTTGGGTCGTAAACTCCGTTTTTTAGGAAACTCGCCATCAACTCTGCGCCTTTGTTTGCGTAGACCACGACCTTTTTGCGATAGTCCGCGTTCATCATCTGGAACAGCTCATTACAAAGCATCACCCGGCGGCTTGCGACCAATGCCTCGAAATCTCTTTCGCTAATGCCATGATCGGTAGGACGGCTTCCAAACCCTTGCCAGTAGGCTGGCTCTTTGGTGGTTCTAAAACTTGCAGAAGGCTTAAAGGTGCGGGCGTAGTACATCGAAACACTTGCATCTACCATTGGCCATCCGAGTAAGCAGTCATCAAAATCGAGGACATGAAGTGTAGAACGTTCCTTCATGATGTTGTACCGATGCAGGTCGTAGTGGATGATCTGTGCAGGTTTTTTGGCGAGCACTTTTACGACAGCATTCGCTTCATCCACAACCGCCTGCATAACGCCAAGATCGCCGGTAAAACCATGCTCACGAAGCTCTAGCGGTTTTCCGAGCAGGACATCTTCAAAAAGTGGCAGTGCCGCGTCATTTGGAAGAGCCAAACCTTCGGTATTTTCGTGGAGTAACCGAGTAACCCGTCCCAATTCTTTCATCGTGGCCTTACTAGGTATGCCGGGGAATTTGCGACCAGGAAGCCATTCATAAACCGCTACCGCCGTTTCGCGTGGCAAACTCGGAATCGTGCGGATCAGAATCCAATCGCCGTTCTTTGCCTTGACTGGCTTAGCCGCGTGAACCGGAGAGTTCGCTAGTCGCGAAGTCCAAAATATTTCCGCACGTAGATTCTCAAGAGACCGAACGGAGTTGATATTCATCCGGAGCGCATAACTTTTGGTCGCCGTGTCTATTCTAAAAGTCGTGTTAAAGCCGTGGTTCGCCAGCGAAATCTTGATGGGTTTCAAACCGTATTCCGCCGCAAATTCGGCGGCGTAGGGTCGGAGCAGAGCAACTTGAGCACGAGGAGTGAGTTCAGCAAAGGGAGTCATGGCGCGGGTCTATCCGCAAGCATATACGGAATCGGTCGGTAGACTGTTCCCATGAAAGTCGGTAACTTCAGTTATCCTATTCCCGCCAACGAACCAGTTTTGAACTACGCTCCGGGTAGCCCTGAGAAAAAACGGCTCAAAGAAGTTCTCGCCGAACTGAAAGGCGAAACCGCCGACATCCCGATGATCATCGGCGGCAAAGAAGTCCGCACCGATAAAAAGGTTGAAATCCGACCTCCTCACGAAACCGCGCATTTGCTTGGACATTTCCACATGGGCGAAGCCAAGCACGTAGAGCAGGCGATTGAAGCCGCGCTTGCCGCCCGCGAAGAATGGTCGAACATGAGCTGGGAAAACCGAGCGAATATCTTTTTGAAAGCCGCCGAACTCATGGCAACAAAGTACCGCCCCTACATGAACGGCACCACCATGCTCGGTCAAAGCAAGAATGCTTTCCAAGCTGAGATTGATTCCGCTTGCGAGATCATCGACTTTTTACGATTTAATGTCCACTTTTTGGACGAAATCTATCGTCAGCAACCGATTAGCAGTCCCGGAGTTCATAACCGACTTGAATTCCGCGCGCTAGAGGGATTTGTGCTCGCAGTAACTCCATTTAACTTCACGGCAATTGCCGGAAACTTGCCAACCAGCGCGGCGATGTGCGGCAACGTTGTGGTTTGGAAACCAGCAAACACCCAGGTTTATTCCGCGAACATGATCATGACGGTTCTTCGTGAAGCCGGCCTTCCAGATGGCGTGATTAACTTGGTTTTTGTTGGCGGGCCGACGGTTGGCGATGTCTGCTTCAACCATCCGGATTTTGCTGGCGTGCACTTCACTGGTTCAACCGGAGTGTTCAACCAGATGTGGAAGACCATCGGCGAGAACATGGGTAAGTACAAAACTTATCCCAGAATCGTTGGTGAAACAGGCGGGAAAGACTTCGTCATCGCCCATAAGAGTGCCGACGTGGATGCGGTTGTCACGGCTTTACTCCGAGGCGCATTTGAGTATCAGGGTCAGAAGTGTTCAGCCGCTAGCCGAGCCTACATTCCATCTAATATCGCGGATGAAGTCAAAAAGAAGCTTGTTGCCGGAATCAAAACCTTTAAGATGGGGCCGGTTGATGACTTCCGAAACTTCGTGAACGCAGTGATTGATGAAAAGTCTTTCAATTCTATTGCCGAATACTTGGATCAAGCCAAGAAAGATTCCGGGGTTGAAATCCTGGTCGGTGGCGGCTACGATAAGAGCAAAGGCTGGTACATCGAACCAACCGTTATCGAAGCGAAGGATCCAAAGTACCGAACTATGTGCGAGGAGATATTCGGACCAGTTCTGACGATCCATGTTTACGATGCTGAAAAGTTTGAAGAAGCTCTGCATTTGGTTGATACAACTTCGCCTTACGCTCTCACCGGAGCGGTCATTAGCACCGATCGAATGGCAGTAGAACTTGCGGTTGATAAGCTTCGTGGAGCCGCCGGGAACTTCTACATCAACGATAAACCCACCGGTGCGGTCGTTGGGCAACAGCCCTTTGGTGGTGCGCGCGCCAGTGGCACCAATGATAAGGCTGGCTCGGCGTTAAACCTGTATCGGTGGCTCAGTGCACGAACTATTAAAGAAACTCTAGTTTCTCCAGTGGATTACAGGTATCCGTTCTTGGGCGAAGAGTAAATCCGCGCAAAAAACAGATACTCTGTAAGTGGAGTAACAGAAAAGAGATGGTATCAGGGCATTACTTTTCGGCGAATACGACAACGAAGCTCGTAGAAATTTTCCGGGTTCAAAATGGATCCGTAGAAAGCCTAGGAGATTGGAAGTATTGCGAAAAGTTGGTCAAGTTGCTGGAAGATGTGGAAGTTGTTTGGCACGTCACCGATAAGCCAAATATCTATTTGTCGCAGGTGATTCAAGCCGAAGAAAAGGTCGAGCAGTTCCTATTTTAATGCGTAAATAAATTAACCCCTCCCTCACCTTCCCAATATATGGGGAGGGCTGGGAGGGGTTTCAAATCACTGCAAACTACGAATTGTCAGCACCGTTACTTCCGGCGGGCAGAATAACCGCGCAGGCAAGAATGTCGTCGCCAGTCCTCGAGTCACATACAGCGGCGTTGGAGCATGAGGATAGAACCCTCGCACGTACTTCCGGCCGTTGCGGGTTTTCATTGGTGTCCAGCCGGGCAAGCCGAACTGACCGCCATGCGAATGGCCGCTGAGCATTAGTTCTGGCCCGATTGGCAAAACGTCAACCATATCTGGCTCGTGCCAAAGCGCAACCATCGGTTTCGTTGGGTCAGCTTTCAGGATTGTGCTGAACGGATCAGCCATTTCTGCATTAGCTGAATCAATTCCCAGCCATTCGATTCCATCGTGCGACCAGACTTGGTTTTGCAAAAGGCGAATTCCGTATTTAGCGAGCACCCATTCAAATTCGCTAGGTGCGTGGTTCTTGTAGTCTTGGTTTCCGGGGATTGCCACCGCACGACCACTAAAAAACTCAGCTTCTTGGAGAGCAAATTCCAGTAATGGAATTGGATCATTATTTGAGTCTTCGATGAGATCGCCGACAAAAACAAGAACGTCAGGATTTTCGTCAACGAGCCAACTCACGGCCGCCCGTGTAAGAGTCACAGTGTTCTGGTCGCGAATATGCATATCGCCGATTAACCCAATGCGATATCCATCTAACGATTTTGGCCATCGCTTGAGCCGAATGGTGCGCCGCTCTGGCTGAATGCGTTTTGCTTCGACAAGCGATCCGTAAGCGTAAGCTCCCGCTCCCGCGAGAATCCAGGGCCAGAGTTTTTTCAAGACTTTTGTTGTACCAGTTGAAATAACAATGCCCCGAACCAATTAGGCTCAGGGCTGAAGTTTGATCACTTTTGGAGATTAGTTGTGGCTTTGTACTTGTAGTGCTGCGCCGGCGATCTGAACTGCTTCCGCCCGTGCTGCTTTCAGCGCGTTTACTTCTCGCAGGCTTGGCTTGGTAACCGGGTGGTTTAGATAAAGTGGCCCCATCACGTCGCCATAGTTGGGGCTATCCCACAATCCCAGGAGGTGTCCGACTTCATGAGCAGTTGTGTGAACCATTGCCGCTGGCTGCATTGCCTGACCAGTCGGGGTCGTAAAGCGAATCTTAATATCTCCGGAGAGTCTTGCTGAGTATCTGCCTTGTCCCCAATCAACGACCTGGCGTTGCCACACGGCATAGCCAGCAACTTCACGGCCCATTTCTCTTACTGAATCCACGAAGTTAATGCGCACTGTTGCCTCGTTGCGAGGGACTTCAGTGAACTTCACTTGTCCTTCAAGACTAGATTGCCAACCGTTGATTGCATCAACAGCCGCTTGGCGAGCTTCGGCTTCTCGACCATCTTGCACTTTTGAAGTATCAATCGAGTACTTGATTTCTTGATGCACCAAAATCAGGTCGGCATAAGCCAGAGTTTTGTTAATATCGCCTTGATTAAGCGCATCGTTGGCGGATTTCAGTAGATCTCGAACTTTTGGTTGCACGAGGTCAGATTCTCGGAAATTGTTCTTGCTCGGATCGGCAATCCCAGCAGATAAAGTGAACAGTGCCAGCCCTGTGATCAAACTTGTGGATTTCAACATAACGGCCCCAAATGCAGGCAGAATCTGCCCGGTGGTATATGAGTTGTTCCCGGTAAGTTGAACAAATCCCCACAAAGAAATACTTGGGTTATCAATCGGAAACTGGAATGCAGAGTGGGGATAAGTATTTAATTGGGTATAAGCCGAAAACCGAACAAATGAACCTGAAAATGATCGCCGTGATGGGCCCGACCGGCTCGGGGAAGAGCGGAATTGCTGAGATTGTCGCAAGAAAAATTGGCGCGCAACTCATCAATGCTGACGCATTTCAGGTCTATCGCGGTTTAGATATTGGTACCAATAAGCCTGAAAATTGCTCTCAGTATGAGCTGATTGACATAGTTGATCCAGCCGAGCAATTCGGGTTGGGTGAGTGGATTAAAGAATCTTGTAGGGTGCTCGACCGATGTTGGAAGAGCGGTCAGCCTGTCGTTTTCGTTGGCGGTACTGGCCTGTACATTCGTGCACTTTTTGAGGGCTACTCGGAAATGAGCGGGCCACCGAATGAGGAACTGCGCGAGCAACTGATGATTCGCGAGAAAAATGAAGGCTTGCAATCGCTGGTCAACGAGTTAACTCTGAGAGCAAAGCATATTGCAGAAGCTACGGACTTAAAGAACCCAGTGAGAGTTCGTCGTGCATTAGAAAGGTTAGAGAATCCCCAAACAATTGAATTCAAAATTCCGCCATACCAAAAAGCGAAGTATTCAATAGTTTTGAATTCAGAAACACTTGCTGATCGCATTTCAAAACGGTTAGATCAGATGATTAAGGCGGGCTGGGTTGAAGAAGTAGAAAAATTATTAAAAAATGGAGTACCCGAAAATGCACCAGGTTTCCGCGCAATCGGGTATCACACTTGGGTCAGACTTTTGAAGGGCGAATTGTCGCTCAACGAGGGAAAGGCGGAGGTTTTGCAAGCAACCTTGGCGTATGCTAAACGTCAGAGGACTTGGTTGCGTAAGGAACCAGGGATCACGGAAATACCGTTTGACCCTGTAACCGCCGATACTGAACAGCTGGTTGGAGAGAGAATTTGGGCTCTCCTGGCATCGGCAAATGGATGATGAGAAATGGGCAAAGCAATTAACTTGCAGGACATGTTTTTAAACCAGGTTCGAAAAGAAGGAATCTCGGTTACGGTTTATTTGATGGGTGGGGTTCAACTGCGGGGTAGCGTTCGGGGTTTTGACGCTTTCACAGTTCTTTTGGATTCTCCCGGAAAGCCAACTCAATTGGTTTACAAACACGCAATTACGAGCGTAGTACCAAGTAAACAAATCGGTGGAAAGGAAGATGAGGAGCAGCCGCGTCCTCCTCGCGACGAAGAGTGAGCTTGAATTTTGAAAAATGGCACGGAATCGGTAACGATTTCGTGCTTTTAGAATCCATACCTAAACAGCTTGGCGAATGTGATCTCGCCGAGCTTGCCCGTTTTATTTGTGACCGAAAGTTTGGCGTAGGAGCCGATGGCCTGTTACTTTTCAGTGAATCTGATCGTGCGGATGCTCGGATGATCATGCTGAATCCAGATGGAACTGAAGCCGAAATGTGTGGTAACGGACTTCGCTGTTTTGGCAAGTGGTTTGATGAGCGTGCACAGCGCCACCCTGCAAGGTACGTTTTTCAAACGGGAGCCGGAGATCTGACCTGTGATATTCGCGCTGACGGACAGGTAGCCGTTGACATGGGTGAAGTCGAACTACTGACAGATGGATATCCGAATTCTATTGAAATAGGGGGCCACACACTGGATTGTCTATCAGTTTCTGTCGGCAATCCACACTTAGTGATTTTTACTCCGGCTGAGATAGATGTCCCTCTGGAAGATTGGGGTCCAACTCTTGAACACCATTCTTCATTCCCAAATCGAACCAACGTCCATTTTGTCACTCAACTGGGAACGGATGAGATTCGCCAAATCACGTGGGAACGGGGCGCAGGAAGAACGATGGCCTGCGGAACTGGGGCGTGTGCATCGGCCTACGCGGCAAAAGTGAAAGGATTGGTCGGCGAGCGGACGTTGGTTCACTTGCCAGGCGGAGACTTGCACATTGAAATCGAAAATAACCGGGTGGCAATGGTTGGCCCGGCCGAACGCTCTTTTACTGGTTCGTGGCTTGGTTTGCGTGGCTGCTGGCCCGACGAGGATTAACCGCCGCGTTCTAATTCGCGTTTTTCATCGCGAGCTTTGATCGTCTCGCGTTTGTCGTAAGTTTTCTTACCTCGGCCCAAAGCGATTCCTACCTTCGCTTTGCCGTCTTTAAAGTAGATTTTGTACGGCACCAAAGCGAGCCCCTTTTCTTCGGATTTACGGCGAAGTTGATCAATCTCCTTGCGGTGCATCAGTAACTTTCTGGTTCTTCGCCGTTCGTGTCCGAATTTGTGGGCAAATTCGTATGGCTCAATGTCGAGGTTATGTAGCCACAACTCATCATCCTTGACAATGCAGTAAGCATCGGTCAGATTGGCTCGCCCTAAAAACAGGGATTTGACTTCAGAACCGATGAGTACGATTCCTGCTTCGACTGTATCTTCAAAATGATAATCAAAACTAGCTTTCCGATTTTGGATTGTTGCGGGGCCTTTTTTTTCTCCCGCTTTGGAATTTTTCGCCCCCATAGGTCGTTGAGTTTACCGTGAGTTCAAAAAGGTACCATTTCGGGATGCAAAAGAGTTACACGGCGGTGGGGATAGGCCTGTGTTTGATGATGATGAGTTGCAGCCCAGGCGGCGGTTCTAAGCAAGCTGCTGAGTCATCGGCAAAAGTAAAAATGACAGATATTGAGGTGGGCACTGGTCGCGAAGCTAAAGAAGGCGACTATGCTCTTGTACTGTACCGAGGAACTCTGGCAAAAGACGGCAAGCAGTTTGATACAAATATGGATGACTTAGAATCGCAACTGCCATACGGATTCGGTGTCGGTGCGGGCCAAGTGATTAAAGGTTGGGATGAAGGTATTCCTGGTATGAAGGAAGGCGGAACCCGTAAGTTAGAAATTCCTTGGGAGCTTGCGTATGGAAAAGATGGGGACGGCGACAAAATCCCACCGAAGGCGAATCTGAATTTTGAAGTCAAATTGCTTTTCGTCATGAAGCAAGACGAAAAAGGCATTTTCGATTACAACGACAATAAAGTGGGCACTGGTGCCGAGGCAGTTGCGGGATCAACGGTTGAAGTGCATTACGTTGGCACTTACCTGACAGGCAAGGTTTGGGACGATTCACGCAAACGGGGCAAAACCGTGAGTTTCGTGCTCGAAAAAGAAAGTGACGCGATTCCTGGCATGGTTGCAGGAGTTACAGGTATGAAGGTTGGTGGACAGCGCACCCTTGTTCTCCCACCTTCTCTCGTTTTCGGCCCATACGGCAATGCCAATATCCAGGGCAATCAGCCAGTAAAGATTGTGGTAGACCTAATTAGCGTCAACGGCAAGAAAGGTTAGCTCGTCTAAAAGGATAACAATGAGAATCATCACAACGGCGTTATTGGTTGGTCTGATGGGTTCGGCAGTAGTCGTTGCCCCTTCAATGGCTGAGGCTCAAGTCAGCAAAAAAGGAACGAAGTACCAACTTCGAATGAAGTGGACGAAGAACCTGAAAATGAGCTACGACATTGATGTCCAGGCTCCCGGTCAAAGCCAATCCATGAAAATGGGCCTCTCCTATCTTGTTAAAAGTGTGAAAGGAACAACTGGTTCTGTCTTGGTCACCATGAGCGGAATGGGCGAAAAGCCTTCTTCCAGCACAGTTAGCATAGATGACCGAGGCCGGGTTTCAGGCGGCGATTCTCAAAGTATGGGCAACTTCCTTGAATATCCCGTGAACCCTATTGGAGTTGGCGAAAGTTGGTCAACAAAAGGTTCGTTGCCTGGCATGACAGGCGGCACGATGGATGGCACGGCCAAGCACACTCTTAAAGGTTTTAAGACGATTTCCGGCAAGCAGTACGCGCACATCGCGAGCACAATCACTACCGCTAGTGGAACAGAACTGAAAGGCTCTGGTAGCTCGGATAGTCTGATATCAATGGTAGATGGTCATACATTGCGTTCAACCATGAACATGAAAATGACATTCACCATGCCTGCACAAAATGGCGGCAAACCGCAATCACAAACGATCAACATGGTCGTCAAAATGACCAAGAAATGAACTGGTCAGTCCAGCCTGTAAAGAATCCGGCCCTCCAGCATTTGCTGGAGGGTCATCCTATTTTTGAGGTTGGGGGCGAGCCATCAGCGGGAATTCACTTCCACAAAGAAAAATGGAATCGTGAGCTGCTGGTAGCCGAGCCAGGGTTTGAGGCGATCAATGGTTGCCTATATGGGTTAGTTGAACTTTGTGACAATAATCCACTCGTCTGCGCTGATATTTTCAGCGTTCCTTCACCCGAAGCGACGCTTGCTCTGATCGGACTTGGGCCGCTGATTCGGGCGGGATTAATTCTCGACGATCCGGTTGTGCAACTTAGCTTTACGTCAGATAAAGATGATCTGCAGGAAGCTTTGCGTATCCAAGGCTGGTCGGGTGACGCGGTTGTTTCGGTGGATGAACAGGAACTCGGCTCGGTTCGCGCCGCTGTGTGCATGGCAGAAGTTCCGCTCATGGACGACTACCAAGAGATTGATGAACTCTACGACGAGGCGTTTGGTCGGTCGTTCTTTATCCGCCCAGTGGATGCGCTTTATTGGGATGTCGAGCAAGTGCGGGATAAACACCATGCGGTTTATTCGCTCAGGGTGAGCGTAGGCGAAGATCGGGCACTGGTGACCTGTTTAGTCATGGCCGATGCTGAAGGCAAGTGCGGTGCCGCGCAGATGCTTCATGCGATGAATGTAATGTGCGGATTTGAAGAGTGTCTCGGCTTGCAAGTGCCTGAATCAAACTAATCCGTTCGATCTACTCTCAATTCTGGCGAGGGGTTATTTTAAAATGTTAGCTCCCTACCTTTGCTTCGCAAAGATAGGGGCACGAGACTGAGTTTCCCTCCCCAAGTTTGGGGAGGGTGGTCGCATAGCGAACGGGTGGGGTTGAGTATCCAGCGAGTAAGCACTCACTCATCCAAATCAATCACGATTCCAGGTTCCTTTTCTTCCCGAACCGCTTGCTTATCCTCATCCGTGCCGATGATCGCATCAACTCCTTCGCCTGCGATTTTTTCCCAAGTGCCTTCGCCAGATTTCCGGAATGTGGTTAAGCCATGCCGAGCGGCCTTTTCGTAATCCACTTTCGTTGGAGTCGTTGCAATACTCGCCCGTGAGATCACTTTTTTAGCTGGTAACCCGCATGTAGGGCAGTAGGCAAGCGGTTCGTCATCTATCGCCTGCAAAACCGCGAATCTGCCCGGGCACATTTCGCATTCTCCTTCGCGTTTTTCGTATTCGTAGAGAGGCATGGGGTTGAATAGAGTCTTGCAGGAATTTGACGTTCTGAATGAGCAGATTGTGGCATGCGAGCGGTGTCCAAGGTTGCGGGCATGGTGCGAGCAGGTCGCTCAAGAAAAGCGCAAGAGCTTTATGGATTGGACTTACTGGGGCAAACCAGTCCCCAATATGGGCGATACTAACGCGAAAGGATTGATCGTCGGCCTTGCCCCCGCTGCTCATGGAGCAAACCGCACCGGAAGGCTTTTCACTGGTGACCGAAGCGGAGATTGGCTATTCCGCGCCATGCACAAAGCTGGCTTGGCTACCCAAGCCGAGGCGGTTTCTGCCGATGACGGGCTAGAACTGATTGGCACAATGATCTCCCCGGTCTGCCATTGCGCGCCGCCCGATAACAAACCGACTCGCGAAGAAATTGAAAACTGTCGGGATTGGCTGACCGCCACCTTTGCCCTGCGAGAGTGGAAGGCGGTTCTCTGCCTGGGCGGAATCGCTTGGAACGAGGTTCATCGGTATCTGGGTGTCCGTCCCGTGCCGAAATTTGGTCACGGAGTGGAAAGCGTTGTCGCGCTGACCTCACCCCCTCAATCCCCCTCTCCATTGAAACGGAGAGGGGGAAGCTTGGTAGTTTTGGGTTGCTATCACCCTAGCCAGCAGAACACGTTTACTGGTCGTTTGACTGAAGCGATGCTTGATGAAGTGATGCTCAAGTTCAAAAATCTTTCACAAGATTGATTTAAGATATTCGGAGAACGCACTCAGAACCTTTCCGCGATGCGAAATCTGGTGCTTCTGATCGGCGGTGAGATCAGCCATTGTGCAGTCGAGTTCGGGCAACCAGAAAATCGGATCGTAGCCAAAGCCGCCGTTCCCGTTGGGTGATTCGGCAATGCGGCCTTCGCAGATAGCGGAGAAATTCTGGGTTGGCTGGCCCAAATAAGCCAGCGCGATGTGGCAGTTGAATCTTGCGCCGCGTTTTTCTTCGGGCAATCCTTTCATCCGGTCAAGGATAATCGCCATTTTTTCGGGGAAAGGGGTTTCCTCGCCCGCAAACCGCTTGCTGAACACGCCGAGTTCGCCGGGCAGAGCGTCAATTTCTAATCCTGCATCGTCGGCCAGACACCATTCACCCGTGAAAGCGGCGGCTGATTCGGCTTTGATCGCGGCATTTTCTGCGTAAGTCGTGCCGGTTTCTTCTGGCTCCGGTGCTCCGGGATAGTCGGCCAAGGTGCGGATTTCAAGCTCAGGAAAAGCTCGAGAAAGAATTGTGACCATTTCTCCGGCTTTTTTAGCGTTATGGGTGGCGATGACGAGCGTTTTTATGGCTTTGTTTTACCTCTGAGCGTGTAAGGTCACGCAAATCTCCTCCCCAATTCTGGGGAGGAACCAAAGGAGGGGTTAATCCAAATATGAGACACTAAGCACGTTCCGCATGAACTTGGGGATAATGAACGGAATGGTTCGGTTGGAATGCCAGGGCGTTGTGAAAGAGTATCCCGGCGTTCGTGCGCTTGGCGGAATCAGCCTGGATTTTCGCGAAGGAGAAGTCCACGGAATTATCGGCGAAAACGGGGCCGGAAAATCCACGTTGATGAAGATACTTTCTGGAGTGGAAGAACCCACCGAAGGCACAGTTTCGGTTGCAGGAAGCCTGACCAAACTGAAAAATGTCCGCGATGGGATGGAGGCGGGAATCGCCATGATCCACCAAGAATTGAATCTGGTTGACCATCTTTCCGTAGCGGAAAACATCTTTTTAGGTCGAGAGATTGCGGTCGGGCCAAAGCTCAATCGGCGAGAAATGAATGAACTCGCCGCGCAGTATTTAGCCGATGTCAAATCGGATGCAAAACCAACGGATCTGGTTGGGAGTCTGCCTCTGGCACAGCAACAGCTTGTCGAAATCGCTAAGGCTCTGAGCTGCAATGCGGATGTACTGATCATGGATGAGCCGACGGCGGTTCTATCAGAGCGTGAAAAGTCGGCTCTCTTTAAACTTGTGAAGCGGTTGAAATCAGAAGGGAAAGCCATCATTCTTGTATCGCATCTGTTAGGCGAACTGATTGCAAATTGCGACCGGATCTCTGTACTTCGTGATGGTGAGTTTGTGGCTACGGTTCAGGCCAGCGAAATCAACGAACATGAACTAGCCAACATGATGGTTGGGCGAGAACTGGGTGATTTGTTCCCGGTGAAAAGCACGCCCACGACGGAAAAAACTCTTTTGCAGAGCAATTCGCTGCAAGTGAGGGCGGGAGAAGTTCTGGGGTTTGCTGGTTTGATCGGCAGTGGCAGAACGGAGCTATGGGAAGAAATCTGCGGACTACGCCCTGGTGAACAAAGCCAATCAAAAAACTATGCGGAATCAATCTCAAACGGGGTTGTGTACGTGAGCGAAGATCGCAAAGGGGCAGGGCTGCATTTGGAGTTTTCGGTTCAAGACAACATCGTTTTGCCGTGGCTCGGCAAGTTTGGCAAGGTAGTAACAAACCGGAAAGAAGTTCAGACTTGCGCTGAAGGTTGGAAGGAAAAGCTCTCAATTCGAGTACCGACGGTCGCCTCAAGGGTCGGCAGTCTGAGCGGCGGCAATCAGCAAAAAGTAAGTCTTTCCAAATGGCTTGAAGGCAACCCAGAGGTGATTATCCTCGACGAACCAACTCGCGGCGTGGATGTTGGCAGTAAAGCCCAGATTTACGAAATCATCGCCCAACTCGCGAGCCAGGGAAAAGGTGTCGTGGTGATCAGCAGCGAGATGCAGGAATTAATCGGACTTTGCCACCGGGTTGTGGTCATGCGCGACCAATCGTTTGCGGGAGAATTAGAGGGTGAAGAAATAACTGAGCAAGCGATGATGAAACTTGCCGCCGGGGTGCAGTCGGCATGAAAAAAGAGTTTAAGGTCAGCGAGTTCGTGCAGGAATGGGGCGTGCTTATCGCGTTTGTTCTGTTCTCAATTTTTGTGTTCGTTAAGTTTCCCGATGTCTTCCACAACCCTCTCACTTGGCGAAATCTATTTTCGCAAAACGTTGATGTCGGGTTGATTGCGCTGGGGATGACGATGGTCATTATCGGCGGGGGCATTGACCTCAGCGTCGGCAGTATGTTGGCTTTGACCGGGGTGCTCGGGTTATCGTTTTTGAATCGCCAAATGGGAAGCGGGAGCGAATCATCAGCGGTTCTGCTCAGTGCTCTGGGAATGGTTGGAATCGGCGGAGTCCTTGGTGCGATCAACGGCGTGATCATCACAAAATTTCGAGTTGTGCCGTTTGTGGCAACTCTTGTGGGGCTGCTCGTTTTCCGTAGCCTTGCATTGGCTTATGCCAACGGTGGCACGATTACGAGTTCAAGTAAGAATGAATGGGCAAAAGTAGCGCTTACCGGTGTTACATTGCCCGTCGGTAAGGCGGGGATGCTGATTCCTTGGAGCGTTTTTGTACTAATTGCCGTAGCCCTCTTTTTAGGATTTCTTCTGAACTGGACGCCATTCGGTCGCCATCTAGTGGCGGTGGGAAGTAACGAACGGGCGGCGAAGTATTCGGCGATTTCGGTTGACCGAGTGCGTCTGTGGACTTACACAATTCTTGGTCTGTGTGTTGGTTTAGCGGCGTGGGTCGCGTCGGCAAGATTGAACTCAGTGACGAGCACCACCTTAGGGCAGTTATACGAACTGGATGCTATCGCGGCGGTTGTCATTGGTGGAACCGCTCTCAGTGGCGGGAAAGGTCGAATTTGGGGCACGTTTATTGGCGTTCTGCTTTTGGGAATGATCACAACTACATTGGTTGCGGCGGGAGTGAGCGGTTATTGGCAAGGCGTGGTCAAAGGTGGGATTATCTTGGTGGCTGTGCTGATCTCTCGAGGCAAACGAGAAAACTAGGTGCGTTCATTGCCCAGAATAGGGCAGAATGGACTTGATGAAGACGCGACTTTTATCATGGGGCGTAGCCGCCCTTGCTGGTCTTGCGATGTTTGCATGCAATCCACCTGCTACCGATACTGGTGGCGGAACGGCTCCAGCTCCCGAGGCAAATACTCCAAAGCCAAAAATTGCGGTGAGTATTCCAACTGCAACTCATGGTTGGACGGCAGGTGTTGTTTATTGGGCAAATGAAACCGCCAAGGAACTCGGCGGAGATGCGGACATCACGGTTGTGACCAGCGAAACCGCAAGCGATCAAGCTAAAAAGCTGGAAACTCTTGCGACTCAAGGTTATGATGCGCTGGTTATTCTCAGCTTTGAGCCAGATGTTGTGACCCCCATCGTTAAGGCTAATCGCGACAGTTTTGGTTATATCGTCAGCGTTGACCGTGGTCTCACCGAACCAATCGCAGACGTATGGATGCGCGGCGACAATAAGAAATTTGGACACGAAGCCGCGACATTCATGGCAGAAAAACTGGGCGGCAAGGGTTCAATCCTGGTTTTCCGTGGAATTGCTGGCCCGGTTGATGATGACCGAGTTGCTGGATTCCAAGAAGTCATGAAAGGATTCCCAGACATTAAAATCCTAGATATGCAGCATGGCGATTGGAGCCGAGACAAGAGCTTCACGCTTGCCCAAAATCTGCTCGTTAAACATCCGAAGGTTGATGCGATCTGGGCGGCGGATGACGACATGGCTCTTGGAATTGAAAAAGCTCTGCAGGAAGCTGGTCGCAAAGGCGTGTGGCTGGTCGGCGGTGGCGGAATGAAGGACGTTGTCAAGCGAGTCATGGATGGTGATGAAATGTATCCGGCAACTGTCACCTATTCTCCAATGATGATCGCTGATGCCATCAAACGATGCGTAGCTGACCTCAAAGCGGGCAAAACCAAAGGTAGCACTCAAGTTGATGAAGTTCTTCCGGTTGAATTGGTGAAACCGGATAACGCGAAAGACCACTACTTCCCAGACGCGGCCTATTAAGCTGGCAAAAAAAAAGCGGAGTGATCTAGCATCACTCCGCTTTTTTGTTTATCCGATTATTTGTCCATTTTACTTGCCGCAATAATTTGCTTCATTTTTTCAGCGGTGAGCTTATCTTCAACTGAACCAGGAAAGCCTTGCCATCGCACAATCCCATCTGGGCTTACCACCATTACATGTGGAATTCCTTCGACTCCAAGAATCTTGCTCATAGTTTTCTCTTCGTCAGTAGTGATCGTGTACTCCACTTTGAAATTTTCTAGGAACTGGGTAATCACTTCTGGCTTTTCGTCGCTGACCCCAATAACAACAAGGTCTTCTTTAAACTCTTTTTGCCATTCATCAAGTTCCGGCATGACTTCACGGCATGGGCCACACCATGTTGCCCAAAAGTCAATCAGCACAACCTTGCCTTTAAGATTCGGAAGTGAACCATTGAGTGGCTTACCGAAGACCATTTTGGGTGCTTTTTGCCCGCGCAGATCAACTTTGGCGTAAAGTTTTTTATCCTTTACGATTGGCGGATAGCTCGGCGTGTTTTGCGCTGTGAGCGATAATGCGGTTGCTAGCGCCAGAGCAACAACGATTATTGGCTTCATATTCTTCATGACGTTTCTCCTATTTCGTGAGTTATTTCGGAAATCGTGGATCAGTGATCATAAGATACACCTGACCTTGGTGATAAAGCGCATGCATTGCTAATCGTGCAAATGCTCCTTCGCCCGTAATCATCGGCCCGAGAGCCGACTTTAACTCTTTTTGTCTGAGGCCTTCACCTTGTTCAAAAAGAGCTTCCGCAAAGCCTTTGCCAACATTCATGGCTTCTTTTACATACTCCGGCTTCAGCAGTTCTGGTGCAACGGGGAACTGTTCATCATTGACGACACCCTGTGTCGAACAGGATAGAATAAGTTCTTGCTCAGGGGTAAGGGTAGTGCCAAGTAACTGGCTAGCGAATGAAACTTCGACTCCGGCAACGTGCATGGCCATCTCGGCAATGGTGAGCGTGTTTGGATGCATTTGCCAGTTCAACTGTTCGTGATTGAGATTGGAAAACGATTCGATAAATCGCCCACGCGAGAGTTCCCATGTCATGCGGAAGTCGTTCATTGAATGCAGTGTAGTCTTATTTGACCACTTTGTGTAGGTGCTAATGATCAGGATTGTCAGGGTCAGATTTCACAACCGCAATCCGCTTGAGCAAGATGGGGATGTTCGGCATAAGCAAACCTGATGATGCAAGCATCGCCCAGCGGAATCCGGCAAGCTGAGAGATTGAACCAAGCACTGGCCCTGAAATGATCTCACCAAAGCTGTGAGCCTGCCCAGCAAAGCTCAAAACTGTAGCGCGGACAGCCGATTCCGCCCGGCGATTGAGCCAAGCCTTGATCAGCGGGTCGAGCGCGCGTCGAGCAATACGAACCGCAAAAAATGCGGCAATCACAACTGGAAGCACAGGTGCGAACCCAAAAACAATCATTCCGCCAGCAATGCTGACGACCAACGTCAGAATGATTCCAAGGAGTTTGAGCGGTGGAATTTCGGTTTTCGCCCTGTTTAAAATTGCTAGCACGATAATCGTTCCAAGCAAAACCCCGCTTTGTAGCAGTGACCAGATTCCCTCCGGATTGTTGAACAAAGTCGGCAAAGTAAAAGAATCCAGGAACCGCTTTTGCCAGAGGCGATCCATAGCTTCACTACTAAACCCTACGAAGAACGTGGTGAGCACTACTGCCACTAACGCGGCGCGGCTTTTGATGACATTGAATCCATCAAAAAGAGTTTGCTTCAGATCGCCAAGATTATGTGTATGACCGACCACGCGCTTGAATCCGTGTTCGCTTGACATTAAAAAGTACAGAACACCCAAGATGACGAAGCCAATCGCCCCCACAACTATTGAGGCTCGAACGCTGACAAAACTTATCCCAAAGGCCGCCCAAACGCCGATAAACCGCCCTGCGAGACTGTACTGATTTCCGCCAATAAATGCCTGGTCGACAGAAACATTCGGCTGAACCGCAGTGAGTTCATCGGCGATCCATGCCTCACGGGCACCGGAAAGAAAAGTCTCGGCAATCCCCCAAACCACGGCTCCCAATGCAAGCAGGGCAAATGGAGTGGATAGGCCCGTGATTAAGAAAGCGATACCGGTTAATAAATACGCGAGGGTCACGCTGAGCTTGCGGCTGTAAACGTCGGCAACAACGCCGGTTGGGATTTCAAATAGGAAAATTGTGACTTCAAATATGGTTCCGAGAATGACGAGTTGAAAATCTCCCAAACCTGCAGACTTAATAAAATACACCGCCATTAGCGTGCCAATGATGGAATTCAGCAGTCCATCAACGAACAGGAGCGAGCAGTAGAGCTTGTACGGTTTGATCGGCGGAGATTACTCTATTGAAATCTTAGGCTAAGCCTTCAAGATGTGATCCACAATCTCCCGCCCTGCCGGATTAAGTGGCATAAACGGACCCCGGAGAGGGCCGCTTTCTAAACCTTGCGATTCCATGACGTACTTGCCAACCCGTGCCGGGCCAGCGAGTTTGAGAAGCCCCTGAATAACGGGCTTGAATGTTTCCCACTTACTCAGAATGTTGTTTGCGGCGTTCATACCGAACATCGCGGCTGGGTGGATCATTCCGCTGGGAGTCCAGCATTCGCAGTTGCTCCCGTGAGCAGTTACCGCGAGATGTTCGAGGTTGTGTTCAGCGAGCGAGCCGGGAGGTTTGAGACCTGCAGTTTCCACCGAGGCAGTTTGTTCAGTTAGGTGCCCGGTCGGGTCTATGAATCCGCAAGCTAAATTGGCGTGACGTCGCATTACGGTGAGGTAATTCACCGCTTCCTCTTGCGTGAGGTGCCCCGAAGGAGGAGGGCAGATGATTGCGCCAACCGCACCCGATTCGGCGGCATCTTGGCAAAGGTCAATGGCAATAGCAGTGGTTTGAGCGGTGGCGTTGATGTAAACCGCCATATCGGCGGCATCGCGGATCACCCATTCTAATAGCTTTTTGCGTTCGGCGAGTGAAAGGCTCGCTCCTTCACCCGCGTCGGAAGCAACAATAACCCCCTCAAATCCTTGATCTCGGAAATGCCGCATCAACCGGGCAAGCCGGATTTCACTAATCGTCGAGCCGTCATCGGTATATGGCGTGATCAGCGGAACAATGAGACGCGGGATTTCCACGCAATTAGGGACGGATGCGATTAAGGGGTTGTCGCAGGTTTACGGGCAAGAAATGTGATCTCCCATAAATCGAAGGCAGTTTTGGGTTCAGTTTGCGGGTTGAGGTAGTCACGCAACGTTCCAGCAGAATCCAAAATTTGACCGCGCAGACTAACTCTGTGCTGATCAGGAACGTTCATTCGCTCCAGCCAATCTTCCAAATCGAGTTGCTTGCGGGTGACATCTATCCATTCGGTTTTGAATCCAACGTCTGCTAAGTGCTGGTTCCATTCCGAAGTGCTTAGATCGTGAGCGTGAGATGGATCGCGGAGAGCTTCTATTTCATCTACAAGTTGCTGAGTCGCTTCATCTTCTGGGCCGATCGTGTCGATGAGAACAAAAAATCCGCCGGGTTTGAGAACACGTGCTACTTCACGCATAAAATTACTCACGCTATCAAAATGATGGGCGCAGAGCCGACAAACTACGCCGTCCATTGATCCAGTTTCAAACGGAAGATCTTCCGCAGATGCAAGGCACGTATCAATATTTAGAAGCCCCTTTGCCTTGGCTTCACGAGCCACGATGTCAAGCATTTGCTGAGTGATATCAACTGCGGTGACTTGTTCAACGTAAGGGGCGAATGCGTAAGCGGTGTGGCCAGCGCCCGTGCCGATATCGAGAATCTTTCCGTAAGGTTTAACCTGGTCGACAATGCGTGCTAGCTCATCGGGTTTGTTATGTGCTTTTGATGTGAGGTAGTTCTCCGCGACGGCCCCGAACTGAGATCGTGGGTCGGCGGGTTTTTGGCTCATGAATTTACTTTACTTGAACGTAAAACGTCTTGCTGAGGTTCTGCTCTCCCACGTTTGCCGTAAGGGTAATCGGGAAGGTGCCAACCGTGCCGCCGGGAATGGAATACTCCACGTTGATTTTGGCGTTACCGCGGGAGAAGTAGATCAAGAACTTTTCTGCTTTGCCTCGCCGTGACGACCAAGTTTCGGGCAGAACGTAATCGAACGTTCCGTCCATTCGCCCTGTGCCTTGGGAGCGCAGAGTCACGGTTCCCTTAATGACTTGAGCTTCTTCGGAGTACCGCACAGATTTGGGTAATCCGAATTCAAAATCAAGCAGATCAGCGATTCTGAAACTGGTGCGGATTTGCGCAATCTGACCATCTGCCGCCAAAACCGTTGCCCGCAGCACCCGGTAACCGCCAACCGCCTCGTTTTTGATTTCCGAACTGTAATTCAGCGATGCGTTGCCACGTCTATCGAGTCCAGGGAAGGGAAGCGTGACTTGGTTGATGGCATCGCGGGCGTAGCCTTCGCCAACAATATCTACCGATTGAATCATCGGGCAGTCTTCTTCTACCGTGAAATTGAACTTGAAATTAAGCGGATCGAACCGTGCGACGTTGCGGTTACTGATTCCGGGCTTCCAAACCAATCCGCTGAACAAATTGCGTGACTTATCGAACCGTAACCTCAAAAACTGCAGATTGCGGGGGAGATAGGAAGGGCCAGTATCGGCATCGGTTGGCAAAATGTCAACCCGAACGCCTACTCGTGAATCTTCTTTGATTTCTTTGGAGAATCCTTCGACGTTGAATGAGCCTTCAAGATTCCAATAGGCGGTAGAAGGCTTTCCGGCGACTTTGATTGAATCTGGCAGAACTCGCGGCACCACCCAAACCGGGCCGTTGCGGTCGGTGGCATCCAATTGGCGAACGGTTGTCTTCGTAGATTCGCCGTTCATTGTCACCCGAATTTCTAGGTTGTCATCGCCCACCAGCCAGCCGTCGCCGTTGGTATCTAAACTCAGAACAACGTCAAACCCTGGTCGGGGTTTGGCTCCCCAATACAGTTTTCCTGGTTCCCACTGGAAGAAAGTCGGCCCGCCTTCGGTTTCAGTGAACTGATCCCATTCCTGATCCGAAACAACGCCGTCGGCAATCGGCGTGATTGCCAGCCGCAATGGATCAATGCCTTGTTGAGGCCGGAGCAAGGGGTTTTCTTGCCCAAGGAGAATGCCGCCGAGAAGAGTTGGGATCACTGTACGATTTCAGACTAACGAGGTAGGTTAAACGATTCACGTTTTGAGTGCCTTTGGGTCTGAGTGGGGACTACTCGGGTTTGGGTATAAATAGGTTCCCGAGCAGGGGTATAGCTCAGTTGGTAGAGCGAAGGTCTCCAAAACCTTAGGTCGCGGGTTCGAATCCTGTTGCCCCTGCCATTTATTTACTTTCTCGTACTTCTTCAAAGTAGAATCAATCCGTTACTAAAGTGTTATTGGAGTTGGATAGATGGATAATTCTCATTTATATTCTGGCGGCGAACTTCAACTTGGCGGGCAGTTCAATGTTCTGTTAGCGGGCAAAGATTTAGGGCCGCCCCCTAGTTCAGCGGTTGCCGTTCTGCTTCTTGTTCTTGCATTCAACAACGACTGGGTTCCTCGTAGCGAACTAGAATCGAAGCTCCACCCAAACACTGATCCAAAAGCGCAAAGTAATTCATTTCGACAAACATTGTTCCGGCTAAAGAAGTGGATTGGGAGCGATCAGATTCGCGTTGAATCGCGGCGAATTCGGCTAAATGCTCCCTGGCTCATGCGCATTGCGAATAGTTCGGGCGAACTGGTCACGGCTTCCCGAATTGCGGCGGGAATAGATCACCCTTGGATGGATGAGCTACGCCAGCAATTTGCTTCTCGGTTTGGCGCGATCGGCAGCACTGAACACTCCCATTTTTATAACATGTTGCAAGGCTTAAGTGAAAGTGATCGTGAGATTGGACGAGCGGTTCTGACCTCGGGGGCGCATTTGTTGGAAGCCCACTCGCAAGCTGAGGTTCTGAATATTTTTGCTGCCTTGCGCCCGCGCCGAGGAATGGAAGTTTATTCTGCTGAATTCTATTTGGAGCGATCTAAGTGTGCCATGCGGTTTGGTAGTTTCGATTCGGCAGTGAACTATGCGCTTCGCGCTTTTAGAATCGCTCAGAAGAAGAGGCAGTCTGCAGTTTCCGCTCAATCAGCTGCTTATTTGATGTTCTGGCTTTTGGAAAAGGGTGAGGAAACTGAGTCACAAGAGTGGCTCGGGACGCTCAAAAAAATGGAGCGGACTCCGCTGACCCGAACTTTGGTGAGGAACGCTGAGCTTGCGTTTTATTGGAATGCTGGCGATTTTGACCAGGCGTCATCAATTATGGAAAGCATAGAACTATCATCGCTACCATCCAGCACTCGGTCAGAACAGCTTCATTATTGGGCAAACGCCTCGCTGTTCTTTGCCGAGCGTGAAGATGCGATCCGCTCCGGAAATTGTCTTTTAAAGGCGAAGGAATTGATTCAGCCCAAGCTGGATTTTACGAGTGACCAAATGTTAGAACTCAGCCAGATTGTGGTGCAAACAACGAAAAGGAACTACCAGCAATCTTTAGAAAACATTAAGCAGCTTGTTTCGCTTTGTGAATCCCAAGAGTTTCATTTGAGTGCAACATACGCTTTAGCTCACCAAGCCTTAATACTTGCAAAAATGGGCAAGGTATTGGAAGCTCGTAAGGTGTGGTTGGAAGTTGAATCTCGCCGCAGAGCGTTCGGGGGCGGTTTGCCAGAACGAGTTAAGCGTCAAAAAGCGGCGCTACAGGTGTTTTAGCCTTTGGCCAATGCCAGGTTGACGAGATTCCGAGACGGTAGAAACTCAACTTCTTCTTTCACGACTTCAAGCGTTTCGACTGGAGTTCCAGGCATCCAATTCAGCAGAGTGCCGATCACGTTTTCGACCAGTTCATCCGGCGTTGAAGCTCCCGAAGTGATACCGATTGTGCCGTACAGTTGCGCCCATTCTGGGTTCATTTCGTCCGGCGACATGAGAAGTGTGGACTTCGCACCGTAAGCCTCAGCAACTTCGGCTAACCGGTTTGAGTTAGAACTCGTTGTGCTACCGACGACAATAATGAAATCACAGATTTCCGCAAGCGACTTCACGGCGATTTGACGGTTCGTTGTGGCGTAGCAGATGTCCTCTTTTTGTGGCTTTTGAAGGTGAGGGAACCGGCGTTCAAGCACTGATGTGATCGCGGTGACTTCGTCTACGGAGAGTGTGGTTTGAGTGACGAGCGCAAGCCGCTCGTGCGGGGGCAGAGTGATGTTTTCCGCTTCCTCTGGGGTTTCCACAAGAACCATCCGCTCAGGTGCTTCGCCCATCGTTCCTTCGGCCTCAACATGACCTCGGTGCCCGACATAGATCATCAGGAAGTCTTTGGCGGCGAACCGTTTTGCTTCGTTATGAACCTTTGTGACGAGCGGGCAAGTGGCATCAATCACGTTGAGGTTCTTGGAGGCAGCAGCTTCGCGAACCGCAGGCGAAACTCCGTGCGCTGAGAAGACGACAGTTTGACCCTCGGGAATTTCCGTGACGTCTTCGATGAAGATCACGCCTTTGGATTCAAAATCTTTGACAACGAACTCGTTGTGTACGATGGCGTGGCGCACGTACAGCGGTGCGCCATGAATTTTAAGCGCGAGGTTCACAACCTCGATGGCGTAAGCAACTCCCGCACAGAATCCGCGCGGCGCAGCGAGAACGATTTTGCTAAGAGCCATCCCTTCTATTTTACGGCTTAGCGAGATACAGCGTTGGGTTTAGCTTGAGTTTTGAGCATTGCCTTCGGAACACCGCCGATAAAATAGGCTGTGTCTGCTAAGTAATTGTTGGCGTAATCTTCCTTAAATGGCTTGGGTAAATCGGTTGACAATGACCACATTGGCGGATATTTGCTGCGCCTTCTTCCAAAGGCTTTCTCGTACTCAATATCCTTACTCATTTCTTCTGAAGAAGTGATAGGAGCATATTTCATCGGCTTTTGTGTATACGGATCAATTGGAGTTTCGATTTCTCCAAGGAGTGGTAGTCGGCCGTGTGCCTCTAAATAATCGAGCAAGCTCAGATTGAAATTCAGGATCAAGAATTCTATATCTGTGGCGTACATCGCGAACAATGAAAGCCGCGGTTGGCAATTGGTGATCGCTACCGACAGCGGATTGAGCAACGATTCTTTTGGGCGACTTTTGGACTCCACTTCAAAAATGGCAAGTATTTGCTCAGGTGATCGATCAGCACCGTAAGTAGCCGCAGTTTGCAGGCTGTTCGCATATTGAATAAGCCAGTCTTCAGTTTCCTTTGCGGGGAACGCAGGAGGCGTGATGTTCCAATCCGCATATTTTTTATTGAAAAACATTTTGTTCATGCCTCTGGAATGCCTAACATCTAAAATTGCATCAGATACTTCATAGTTGATAACATCTGTTATTGACCGAGACGGAATGTTCTTGTATTTTTTGATTACTTGTCGCAAAAATTCTCTTTGTTTCAGGCTCGTTGGCTGTGTATTGATCGCATCAGTTATTGAACGTAAATAGATGCTTGCAATAGTTCTGCCATTGCTACTTACAAATTTATTGCGATGATTAGCACAGAAGTCGAGGAAGGCCACATGATCATTCACTGCTTTTTCAGCTTCCTGAAAATCATTAGTTGCAATGTAAAAGAGGATTTGGTTACTCACGAGCCGTGCGGCATTCATTAAATAGCCGACTTGGCGCGTATTATTCCCATCTGCTTTGAAAGGGATTATACGAATAAGTCGTCGAGCTTCTTGGAATTCGTTTTTCAATTCCAGATGGAGCTGAATTGTTGAAGCATCGGAATTGAGCCGTGAACTCTCGGGATACTCGACCGGCTCGAATTTGATTTGGGAAATATTGCTACCTACGCTGCTTGAAGTAGGTCGAGGGATAAGTTTAAACCGCTGTGCGGGGCTCATCGGTTTGACCGCTAGTGGTTGAGGCTTCTCAAGTGCTAAGGATGCACTCCACAGACACAAAACAATAAATCCAAGAACCGCACAAATGGTAACAATCTTGAGGCCGCTAGACTTTAGCTTCTTCACTCCTAATTGTTACCACTTATTGTTGTGTTAAATACTATAGATTCAGAGCATTTTTTTGAGCTTCAATAAGTTCAAGAATGCCTTTTTTGCCGAGTGCGAGCATTTTGCCCAGTGTGTCGGCTCCGAACGGATCAGCTTCAGCTGTGCCTTGAATCTCGATAAACTTCCCGCTAGCCGTCATTACAATGTTCATGTCGGTTTGCGCGGTGGAATCTTCTTCGTAGCACAGATCAAGCATTTCGTGCCCACGGACAACGCCGACTGAGATTGCCGCCATTGGCTCTTTCATGAACGGCTTTTTGAGCATCCGATTCTGCATCATCCACTGCATTGCCTGGTAGGTGGCGATGTAGGCTCCAGTAATGCTGGCGCATCGTGTCCCGCCATCCGCCATGATTGCGTCGCAGTCAATGGTGATGGTGCGCTCGCCCATCACTTCCATGTTAATGTTTGCGCGGAGTGCACGGCCAACAAGCCGCTGAATCTCCATGGTGCGTCCGTTCGGGCCACCCCGGTGTGCATCTCGCTGATTGCGTTGTTTGCCGCTACGAGGGAGCATGGAATATTCGGCGGTGACCCAACCTTGGCCTTTGCCTTTTAGCCACCGCGGCACTTGGTCTTCGACGGTTGCGGTTATGTACATGTGGGTGTCACCCATTTTGATAAAGCAGGAGCCTTCAGCGTGTTTTGCCACGCCAGTTTCAATTGAGATGGGGCGGAGCTCGTCTAATGCTCGTCCGTCAATGCGCATAGGAAGCAGTTTACCGGTTGGCACTCTCAGGCTCTCGGGAGTAGCAATCACTCAATTTCAGACCAGTCCTCAGGGTATGTATATCGCTTATTCTGCGCTTTGTCTTTAACAATAATGAGCCCCATTTCGTACCACATATCAAAGAAACGAACATCACGGTATGCAAGCGCTCTCATTTTTGCTGCCGCAAATTTCTGAGCGAGTGGTGCTGAGAGAATAGCAATCACAATTGCCACGCAGCCGAAATTGATTCCCTTCGTAAATCCAATTATCACGGACACAACAATAAGAATCAGAACAGTCAACACCATCGCGCCAACCGAACGATCCTGTTTAGCCATTATAGTTGTAGCCGATGAGCGATCCAGTCCAATTGTTACTCGACCAGACTCTTCAAACGCGATCAATTTATTCAAAGTAATCAAGTCATGATGCATCGCTCCATTTTACTTTGAAGCAACGCAACGAGGTAATTCTAAACAAAAGACGGGCCGGACGAATCCGACCCGATTTCTATCTATTTAGGAATGGATGAGAGGTTTATTTCTTGCACTTTCGTAGAAAGGCAAGTACACCGGCACCAAGAAGAACCATTGTGGTTGGTTCTGGTACCGATTCAATAGTCATTGTTGACGGAATATATTCCGCGCCAAAGTTGCCGAACCGGCCTATACCGAATAAATAGGAACTTACATTGGCCGAGAGGTCATAAGTTCCGACTGCGTCGCCGATATTCAACGAACTGAATGTCGTTCCGTTAGCAAATGTATGCTTGAAGCTCAGCTCGTGCGTGGGTGTGAGACCAGGAATGTGGACTGCAAGAGGAACGTCAAAGTCAGTTCCGAAAGAAAGGAAAACTCCGTCAATCGCTGGGTCATTGTTTCGCAGAACGAAGTAAGCCGGATTGGGTTGAGGATTATCGAAGTTGACTGGACGCCCGTCGACTGTCATTGCAAAAGAACTTGCGATTACGTTGTAGCCGCGAGTTGGAAACATCGCACTATTCAAAAATGTATCCGAGTCAACGTTGAACGACATAGAAACTGGTGCGCCGGACTGCACGCCAGCCATGGATCCGCCGATGACGTTGTAGTCAACATTTGCGGAAACGGTGACTTTGTAAAGCGAAGCTTGAGCTTGAACTGTGAATGCGCTCAAAACGAGAGCGAAGGCAAGGGATTGGATTTTCATTTTAGTAAATTCTCTCCAAGACAATCGATATAATTGTCAATGAAGGTAAGTTACCATAACGTTATCATGAATTCAATGTACTAGGACTGATTGCAGGGTTTTGAGAAAAACATTAACGGAATGACCGGTGTTATTGATTCGAGAGAGCGAGGGCACAAGCTGTTGTCACAGCGGTGGCGACTCGCAAAACTCGGGGGCCGAGAGTGATGGAACGATCGGCAATCAGCGCGACTTCTCGCTGATCCCATCCGCCTTCCGGGCCAATGATCAGTGTCGCCTTAGATTTCAGTTTTGGCAAAGTGGCAGTAACGTAATCCATTTCGCTGAGAGCTAGCGAATCTGGATACTGCTTCAAAACTTCGGATAAATCTTTCAGGATCGAAAAAGTTGGCAGTTTAGTGCGGTAAGCGACTTCGCACGCTTCGCGGGAAATAGTCTGCAAACGCACTAGCTTTTTTTCAAATTTGGCTGGTTCCCATTTAGCGACCGTGCGACGTGCCGTGAAAAGTACAAAATGCGCTACTCCAAGTTCCGAAGCCATGCGGATGGACTCTTCTAACGCATCGGGCTTAGATATGCCAAGTGCTAAGGTGAGTTCCAGTTTTGATTCAGTCTCGGGAAACTCGGCTTCAATCGGAATAGCCGATTTGCCGGCGAGTTCGCATCGGATGACCGCACCGTTTCCCGGGAGAATTGCCACCTGATCGCCCGTTCCAAGCCGCAAGACATTTTTGAATTTCTTAAAATCTTCCTCGGGGAGTGGAATTGAGTCGGGAAGATTTGTTATGTCGACTGGTACGTTTACAAAAGCGCGGGGAAGCGCCCGCATTGGGAGTTGGCTCATTTTCGTAGCCTGGCCGCAACCCAATCGCCTTCTTGAATAGAGTCAACCAATGTGAACCCGCACCGGGTTGCTTTGTCTAAAACGTCGGGCCAGTTGGATTCAATGATTCCGCTAATGATCCACGCTCCGCCCAGACGCACTCGTTTTGCCGCGTCATGCGCTATTCCAATCAGCGCGGCAGAAATAATGTTGCTGAGAACAAGATCGTATGAGTCATCAGCCGGGAGGGGTTCAAATCCTGCTCCATGATAGATCGTTCCACTGATACCGTTGCGCTCCAGATTCTCTTGCGAAGAAGCCACGCTGACTTGCTCAGTGTCCACACCGACGATTGACTTTGCGCCCAGCAGTCCAGCTCCGACGCTGAGAATTCCGCTCCCGCAACCGATATCTGCGATATCTTTGCCCTCAGCTCCTTCTCGTTCAAGAAGCTCTAAGCAACCTCGGGAAGTTGGGTGATCGCCGGTTCCAAAAGCTTGACCAGGGTCGAGAGTAATGACTAAGTCACCAGGTTCTGGTTCAAACTCCGTCCAACTTGGAACGACCATAAACCTTTTGCCGACGCGGCGAGGAACAAAAAACTGCTTCCAAGCTTCTGCCCAATCCACTTCGGGCACTTCAGATTCGGTGACTTCTTGGGCACCAAATTCCAAAAGCTTTGTTTTGAGGTTTTCTTTTAAATGTTCGGAACCAGGAGCAATATATCCAGAAAGAGTTGGTGGTTCATCGGTTTGAACCGTTCCATTCACGCCATGGTCGGCAAAAATCTCGTCCCAAGCTGACCAATCCAGGGGGGCAGCCGCAAGGTGGGCCTTGACTTCAATCCAGACGCTCATTTTCGTTTGAATATCTTTTCAAAGATGTTGGCCGATTTTCCCGGCCCTTGAGGAACCGGCTCGCCCCGTAGCTCGGAATACTCTTTCAACAAATTAGCTTCGGCCTGGCTGGTTTTCTTTGGAACGACGATTTTCGCTTCGACGAACAAATCACCTCGTGTCCCGCCGCCGATTCGTGGCAATCCTTGATTCTTGATGCGGAAAGTGTCGCCTGGCTGAGTGCCTGGTTCGATATTCAACTCAAGATTTTCGGTTAATCCTTCCACGGCGATTACATCTCCAATTGCCGCTTGAGCGTAGGTGATTTCGACTTCCGTTCCAAGGTTGCGGCCTTCGCGAATAAATCTCTTATCTTCGGCAACATGAACCACTACGTACAAATCGCCATTGCTGCCGCCCCGGATACCATCGGAACCTTTGCCTTGAACGCGTAACGTTTGTCCGCCGTCAATTCCTGGCGGGATGGTCACAAAGAGTTCTTCTTGAACTGGCGTGACCCCTTCGCCTCGACAGGTGGAACACGGATTTTCAATCGTGATTCCTTCGCCCCGGCATTTAGGGCAGGGGGTAGAAGTGCGAATGCTACCGATCATGGTTTGGCGAACGGCGGTTACGGAACCTCGGCCTTGGCATTCGGAGCAAGTAGTTGGCTTGGAGCCATCTGATGTTCCCGAGCCTGAGCAGGTTTCGCACCGAGCGGCCTTGCGGAATTTCACCGGAACTTCTTTGCCTTCTAAAACATCAACGAGTTCAATTACTGCTTCAGCTCGGAGATCGTCGCCGTCACGAGCGCCGCCGCGGGCACGAGGTTGAGCTTGCTGACCCCCAAAAAATGCCTCGAACAGGTCACCAAATCCGCCACCTTGGAAGAAGTCGCCTTGTCCGCCGCCAAATCCCGTGTCTTCAACGGAACCAAATTGGTCGAAGCGAGCCTTCTTTTCTGGGTCGCCGAGGATAGCGTATGCCTGGCTGATCTCCTTGAATTTCTCTTCAGCCTCCGGGTTATTAGGGTTGACGTCCGGGTGATACTGACGCGCGAGCTTGCGGTACGCCGATTTAATCTCGTCGGGGCTTGCTGAACGAGCCACCCCTAGAGTTGCATAGGGGTCTTGAACACTCATGGGTTAATCGTCAGACTCTTCGTCGTTGCCGGCTTCTTCTTCTTCCGCCAGGTCATCGAGCGAGACTTCAGTTGCTTCGTCCGAATCTTTTGTGACTACATCTGATTCTTCTGAGTCGGAATCCGAGTCTGAGTCATCATCGCCGAGGAGAGCGGCGAGCGGATCAGCGTCTTCATCAGCGGTATCGTCAGAATCTTCGTCGTCATCTTCTTCGTCTAGGCCAAAGTCGCCAAGACCAAGAAGATCGTCGTCGTCCATTGAATCTTCGTCTTCTTCGATGCTAGGAAGCAATAGACCAACGTCGTCCAGACCCAATTCGTCGAGTGCTGAATAGTCTTCGTCCAACTCGGCGGCTTGAGCATCTGCGCCAAGGATCGGTTTGATTTTGCCTTTGGCAATTTCTTCCAATGCGATACTTAAAGGATGGTTGGTATCAATGCGAACGAGTGGGGGGGCGCCTTCTTTAATCTGCTTGGCTCGTTTAGCAGCAAGGTTCGTGAGAACGAACTTGCCGTATTCGACTTCATTCAGAATATCTGGGGCCGGAAAAATCTTCTCGTTGGCACTCATAGGGAACTGTAGATGATACCAGTCGGGGTTAAAGTTGGTTGCGCTCAGTCCTAGTCAAACAGAATGTTTGGTTAACTGACGAAAACTGGAATACACCAACCGCACAATATGATAAAGCGGGATACAGATATTTTGGTAAACACAGGTAGGATTTCGCTGATATGCCCGATCATAAGGTCACAGTTGCTGGATTCGGAACATTTGAAGTTCCCGAAGGCACAAAGCTTGTTAATGCGATGGAAGGCAATGGTGTGGATGTGAGCCATCGTTGCGGTGGATTCGCGCGTTGCACTACATGCCGAGTCGAATTTAAATCGGATGAGCCGCCCATGGATTCAGATGAAATGAACAGCCTGGAAGAAGATGGGGTTTTGGGAGAGTTTCGTTTAAGCTGCCAAATTCGGGTTGACCGGGAAATGAGTGTTTCAGTGCTCATGCGGGCAAGTGAACAGGGTTGGGATCCAGGCCCGACCGTGGATCCTTAATCAGTCAGAGGTATAAACCTGGACGCCATGGCAACTCTTTTGGCCGAAAGTTTAATTCGCGACGTTCCGGATTTTCCGAAACCGGGCATCATTTTCAAAGATATTCACCCGGTGTTGCAAAGCCCGCAAGCATTTCATGAAGTAGTTGAACTTCTGAAAGAAGATGTGAAATCGAAAGGGGCAGATGTCATTGTCGGAATCGAAAGCCGCGGATTTATTTTTGGTGTGCCGCTTGCTTTGGATCTGGACTTGCCATTCGCGCTCACACGCAAGATCGGAAAACTCCCTTACGAAAAAATCACCGAAGAGTATTCGCTAGAATATGGCACCAATACGATTGAGATGCACGTTGATGCAATTTCGCCCGGTCAACGAGTTTACGTTGTGGATGATCTCCTTGCAACCGGGGGAACCGCTGCCGCCGCGGCAAAGTTGATCGAACGATTGAATGGCACGGTTTGTGGATTCGGATTCATGGTTGAGCTTGAATTCCTCGGCGGTCGAAAAAATCTGCCCGGGTACGACATTCACAGCTTGATCACTTACTGATACAATAGAAACATGAAACGAGCACTCTTACTGATTTTTGTACTCAGCGTTGCCGCATTTGCTGCAGAAGCGTTGACCGTTGATAAGCTACTGAAAGAAAGAGATGAGTACGACAACAAAGATGTGGTCGTCACTGGTGTAGTTTCGGAATATCGCCAACGCGAATCTCGCTTGGGTAACCCTTACGTGACTCTGAAACTCAAGGGTGAAAACAAAATCGCAAGCGTGTATATGCAGGGCAAGCTGGAAGGCGATGCCGCCCCCAAAGATGGCGACACGGTTGAAGTCAACGGTGTCTATCGTAAAGAAAAGAAAGTCAACGATGACTTTGTTGTGAAAGATGAAATTGATGCCACCAAGAAAGAAAAGAAAAAGTACGGTATCAAAATCACAAAACGCAAAGGCAGTTAAGTTACTTAACTAACTCTAAATCGGGCTGACGAAATCGTCAGCCCGATTTTTTTCTCAGTCATCTAAATCAAAACCAGTGATGTCAGAAAGGGTCAGCCCCCTAGCTTTTAATCCTTTAGCATGAGCACCTGCCCATTCCGAAGGGTATTGAGCGTTGCCCTTCATGGCGTGCCAAACAAATCGCGAAAGAGTGTCCATCTCATATTCCGTCTGAACCTCACGCTCTCTGAGATCGATTTTCTGCACTTCGCTCAAGAACTCCAATGCTTTGCTTGAAAGAGTCTCTTTCGAGTTGAATTCGCCTAGCGGCTGCTCTGGTTGGAGAGCATCGTAGGGCGCAATATCTGGGGTTGCATTGAAGCAATCCGTCATCAACGGGGCACCTGCATCTTTCTGGTTCATCGGAGAAATTCCAAAAATGCGGTTGATAGTATGGAGCACTGAAGTTTGATTGTAGAAGTTGCTCACCAATCCTCGACCTCGGGTGTACGGGCTGACGACAAGGCATACGGAGCGGTGACCATCTATGTGGTCGGTTCCCGCTTGTGGATCATCCTCGTTAATGAAAATTGCTGTATTGGGCCAAAACTGAGAGTGAGAAACCGCTTCTACTAACCGTCCGATCGCTAAGTCGTTATCCGCTAGATGGGCTGCCGGAGTCATTACGCCGCCCGTGTGATCTTGCGGAAGGTAGAGAATCATGAAGTTAGGCAATTCTCCCGCCTTCTCGAACTCTCTAAACTCGTCCATAAACCGATCCATGCGGAATTGATCAGGAATGTTCATGTTCCAGCCGGGATAGTTAGGGCAGGAATATCTGCGAAGATTGGCAATTTGGTTGTCTTGCTTGAATTCTAATTTTTCGCCTGCGATGTATTTCTCCCAGATCTGCTTGCCGTTCATAGGAGTTGCTGGTTCAGCGGAATCCATTTCTCCGTAATTGCGGAAGGTAAGACCAGCGGCGAGCACTCCATCCCAAATAAACCCAGAACTGCTGTAGGTAATGGGGTCATTACCGAACGTGTATGAACGGGTGAATCCGCCGAACGCCCGGTTGAGATAAGGTGTTACGTTGCCTTCGGTCGCCCAAGAATGACCGTCGGCACTCAGCACACCGTTGCAGTAGTAGTTGTCGAGCTGAACAAAATCCTGAGCCAATTGGCGATGGTTAGGGATGTGTTTGTCGGTGAAGATATTAAGCGACGGCATTCCTTCACCTTTTGGCAAGTTGCCAAATAGCTGATCATACGTTCGGTTTTCTTTGATCACGTAGATCACGTGCTTGATCTTGGAAGGGTCGCCTAGTTTTGCTGGTACTGGAACTTCTGGTGTTGAAGAACTGCCATTGCGCTCAAGTGAAGCCAAGATTTGGGCTTGCTTAGCGAGCTTGCTAGCCGTCGCAGAGTATTCCTTTAACTCTTTTTCGCCAGGAATCTTGAGTGAAATCAGAGTTCCATTTTTCTCATGCGAGTTGTATGCTGGCTTGGTTTGACCGTTAATCGGCCTTGCCCCGATTCCTTTATTATTAAGAATAAACAGGTTGCCTTTGTTAATGAGTAAGCCGTACGGATTCCAATCGGTAGGAATCTGACCAACCATTCGCTTAGTTTTCAGATCAAAAACTCCAACTGCATTGTTTCCGGAGTTGGCGACATACAACTTATTGGCAGACGAATCTAAAGCGAGGGCACTCGGCATAGAACCGAACGGCAACTTGGAATCTGGTTTGCATTCAAATGACGTCTGAATTTTGTTGTTTTTAATGTCTAATACAGTGATCGAATCATTGTTAGCTTCGGCAATATAAGCTAGATTCTTTTTGGCGTCCACGGATATAGAGCAAGGCTGTAATCCTGTTCTGAGTTGCTTAATTGATTTGCCGGATTCTAAATCAAGAATCGAAACAGAACCAGTGGCCGCGATGCCATCTTCTTCGATTTCGACTTCGGTGCCCGCACTGAGGGCGGTTTCCATACCCTCTTCAGGAATTGGGCCGCCTTGTTCGGTGACAATAATTTTGCCTTGATGAATGGCGATTCCGTAGGGTGCAACTCCAACCTGAGTGCGCCAAAGGGTCTTGTGGGTTTTTGTATCAACACAAGCAACCTCGTTAGTTAAACTAAGAGCAACAATTGCTTTCGATCCATCTTCCGTGAAAGCAATACCGCAAGGGAAGGAGTTACCTTTTCCATCTTTGCCGTGAAGAGTTATCGGATCCAAGCGCTTTGGCTCAGCCGTATTTGCAATATCGAAGATGTGTATTTGGTTTCCGGCCCCTGTAACCCATACCTGGTTTGTTTTGGGTTGTTGAGCGATTCCATACAGCGAAGCACCGCCGGGAAGATCGGTTGTCGCCAGTAGCTTATTAGTCGCGGCATCCACGGTATGAACAAACTTAAAGTCTTTTATTACGATCGTTTTGCCGTCAGCGGCAAGAATCATATCAACCGGGCGACCCGGGATTTCAAGTCGCTTTCCGGGAGATTCCAAAAAATATCCAGTCGGCAGAAGTGTTCCTTTTTCGTTGGAGCCAACTCGCTCGGTTGTGGCGCAGCCAACCAAGAAAAGGGGCAATAACATCAGCATCCGGCGCATACACCTAATTTAGCTGATATCAATAGAAAAAGCCCAGATGTTTAGTCTGGGCTTAACCTTGGTCTAACTTTGCTGGCGATTACTTGTGAATCTGATTCACCATCACCGAGCGTTCTAGTTCAAATCGCTCAAGCAATCCGTTTCGAGAAACCGAAATCTTTACGGTTGTTCCGGGCTTGCCAGATAGCTTATCGCGGAGAGTGTAAGGATTCATGTTTTCAATGACTTCACCTTCTAAACCGATCAGGAAGTCTCCGGCTTTGACTCCAGCTTTTGCGGCTGGACTTCCCGGAGTAACGTTGTAGATCAACATTCGCTTGTCTCGTGGACTGTAGAACGCACTAATTCCAACTTCACCTTCTGGGTCATCGCTGACTTTGCCCGTCCAGTTTTCAAGCATGACAACCCTTCGATCCATGTCTACGGTGATGTTAAAGTTTTTGAGGAATCCGAACCCAACGGTTCCATCACCTTCAGCCGAGCTTGATGGTCGGTCAATGATGTTCCAAACTGCGCTAGGAACGGGGACACCAAAGATGCTCACATCTTTCATTTCAATGTCCCAACTCTTTACTGGCCCTGATGCAACCCAACTTTGCTTGGGATAGTTTGGCTCAACCCCAGTTTTCCAGAGTCCAATTCGCTCAAGAGTATCTTTGTGAGTTGTGCTGTAGAAAGCATTTCCAGTATCCAACGCGAGGTGCATTTTCTCGCCGTTATGGGCGACAACACTCATTTCCATTGAGTTGTTGCCAAACGGCAAAAGCTTAACAACGTGTTTGCCTTCTTGACCTTTGAACTTATTGATGTCATAGGATTGCGGATAAAAAACAAATTTCTTCTTTTCAAAATTGATTTGGAAGACCTTATGAGCAACCACTTCCAGCCCCATGATTCCATCACAGTGGGTTCCATAGCTAAGAGTGTAGTTTTCATCTGGCATTTGCACAACGGTCATGCCATTTGTATCAAAAGTGACCGATCCCATTTTGAGGCTTTTGATTGGGACAGTTGGAGCTTCAAAAGTGCCGACAAAGTCTTGGAGAGTCATGGTTCCAGTCGGCTTGCCAATGTTGACGCTTTGGTTCATAACGTATGAACCGGAAAATCCCGTATCGAACATACATGAAACATTCCGACCGTTCACCTGCGAATCAACAATGATCGCGTGATCCGTGACCTTGAAGGGCCATTCTGATTCGGCTTGAATCGCTGTATTGGTCGCCAATAACGGCAATGCGGCTAATGCAATCGTGATCATATTTTTAGTGGCTCTATATTACATCAACGTTTAATTGGGATGACAGTTGCAGTGAGATTCCGGCTTTTATGCCGGATATAGGCCATTTCGAGTTCGGTACACTTACTGGCAATGGTTGGGTTGCTTGCGGCGAGCGTATTAGTTGCCGGCTTGTTTGGGCAACCAGCAAAGCCAGACCCAGTTGTCATCCCTTATCCGATGGAGATGACAAAAAAAACCGGCGAATTCGAAATTCTGCCCTCCACGCAAATCGTCGCGACGGGCGAAGCATTGGAGGTAGCTAATAACTTTGCGACTTATGCCCGAATTCCAACGGGATACCCGCTTTCGATACGACCAACAAAACCTACCAAAGATTACATAGAGTTTGAAGTAAAAGACGAACTGAAATGGCTTGGCCCAGAAGGGTATCGAATCAACATTCGCGATACATTTATCAGCATTCGATCTGCCACACCTCAAGGATTATTTTACGGAGTGCAGTCATTACGCCAGTTGCTTCCACATAGCATTGAAAGCAAAGAACCAGTCTTTACCAATTGGAAGGTTCCGGGATTAGATATCACCGATATGCCGAGGTTCAGTTGGCGCGGGTTGATGCTCGACGAAAGCCGCCATTTTTTTGGACAGGAAAAAGTAAAAAAGTTAATCGATACTTTAGCTTTGTATAAGATCAACCGCTTTCATTGGCACCTGGTTGATGATGGGGGCTGGCGGGTCGAAATAAAGAAGTATCCGGATCTGACTAAAATCGGGGCTTGGCGAGCGGGAGACGGGCGCGGATGGAGCAATTCCGACATATTTTTCCATCCGAATGACGGGATTGTTGAAGTCTACGGCGGATTCTATACGCAGGATCAGGTTCGTGATATTGTTGCGTACGCCGCAGAGCGAAATGTTGAAATCGTCCCGGAGATCGAAATGCCAGGTCATAGCTTGCCAGCGTTGTGGGTGAATCGCGAACTAGCTTGTGACGATGCTACGCTTAACAAATTACTGCCGAACCTACCGTATCAATTCGCCAACGTTTACTGCGCTGGCAATGAAAAAACTTACGAATTTTTAGAAGGCGTATTAGATGAAATCTGCGAGCTGTTCCCCGGGAAATATGTCCATATTGGCGGTGACGAAGTTGATCAAAGAGCTTGGCAAACTTGTACAAAATGCGTTGACCGCCGCATAAAAGAGAGGCTCAATGGCACCGACGAGTTGCAAGCGTATTTTATTTCCCGTATGGCGAGTTATCTTAAAAACAAGGGCAAAGTCGCCATAGGTTGGGATGAAATTTTGGATGGCGGCAAATTAAAAGATGCCGCCGTGATGAGTTGGCGCGGAACTGAGGGTGGTGCCAAAGCAATCAATCAAGGATTTGCCGCTGTGATGTCACCCACTAGCTACTGTTACTTTGATTACAGCTACGCGACTACTCCAGTTGAAAAGGTGTACGGATTCGACCCAATGCCGCCGAAGCTGACCATTCCTCAGCAAGCCCTACTCCTAGGAGCCCAAGGAAACGTCTGGACGGAGCGAATGGAGAGCTTCGACAGGGTCGAAGAAATGGTCTTTCCGCGTTTGCTTGCGCTCAGCGAAGCGTTGTGGACGCCAGCAAAGCAGAAGAACTTTGCTCGGTTTCAAAAAAATCTTCCTCAAGCACAGAACCGACTTGAAGCATTAGGTGTGAACTACCATGGCAAAGATGACGAAAGACGGGACGGCTTGATCGGCTCACGGCTTCTCACTTTTGGCGGCCCACCTAGTGGCGAATCAAGCAAACTTGCTACGTTTTTTGCCGTATTAGCCGGTTTGTTCTTTGGCGGTCATAAGTGGTCAAACAAAAACCGGGAAGCTTCTCTGCTTGCCAGCGGGTAGATTCCACCTGTGAACTCCGCCTGGCGCACGTTATCCAAATCAGCATATAAGGATGGGCGAAAGTGTGCCAAACGGTTGTATCTGCGGTGGCATGAGCCGCAACTGCGTGCCTTGGACGAAGGCATGGAGATGCGGGCTGAACTTGGCAGGCAAGTCGGCGAACTAGCTCGAGGTTTGAACCCAGGTGGCGAAATCGTCGAAGCCAGATCACTTGAAGAACGGGCTGACATAACGCAACAGTTGATTCGCGAAGGGCACTCCATCATTTATGAAGCTGCGTTTCTAGCCGATGACCTCTTCGCTCAAGTTGATATTTTGTTCCGAGTTGCCGATGGCTGGGTAATCCGAGAAGTGAAGTCTTCGAAAACCGTGAGCGACGACCACTTGTTTGATGTAGCGTTTCAGGTGCTGGTGGCCGAAAAAAGTGGGCTAGAAATCTCGTCGGCTCAAATTGCGACTATATCCCGAGAAGCACCTATGATCGAAAGTGCCGCAGTTTCGCAACTGTTTTCGATTACTGATTCAACCGAAAAAGTCCGAGAACTGATTCCGCAAGTCGAATCTGAAATCGAAGGACTAAAAAATCAGATTGAGTCAGGTCAGGCGGTTCAAATCCTTGCAGGGAAACATTGTGATTCTGATTGCCCCTTCACAAACCACTGCTTTGCGGGGTTTGAGGATGACGATTTAATGTTCGTTCCGGGCATTGTAAAAAAGCGATTCGACGATTTACAGTCGCGAGGCATTCGCCGCCTCAGCGACCTGCCTACCGATGAAACTTTGCCGCCAACGAGTGAGTTCGTACGCAACGCATTCGCAAGTGGAGAAGTGCCTTGGGTCAGCCGGAACTTAAAACAAGAACTAGAGCGGATTAAGTTCCCAGCCGTGTTTTTAGATTTTGAGACGGCTCGGCCGATGTTTCCGCTTGATCCCGGATTCAAAGGCGGGGAACTGATCGTATTCCAATGGAGTGCTCACGTTCTCAGCGAACCGGGCGGGCACTTAGCCCACTTTGAATACATAGATTTAGAGAGCGCCAATCCTCACCCACGGTGTGTGGATGAACTCAATGTCGTACTCGCTGGCGCGGGAAGTGTAGTTCACTATTCTGGGTTTGAACGCACAGTTTTGCGAGAACTCGATAAGCGAGGAGTTTTCGGTGCAAAAGAACTTCTGAGTCGTTTTGAAGAATGCGCCGTAGATTTGCAGGATTACTTTAAGCAGCAGGTTTATCATCCCGCCTTTCGGGGAAAGAGCTCAATTAAGGTGGTTTTGCCGATCATGGTGCCGGGGCTCAGCTACGACGACTTGGAAGTCAAAGGTGGCGGAGTCGCCGAAATGAGCTATATCCTGGCCCGGCAGGGAGTATTGCAAGGCGATGAATTGGCGAAACGCCGCAAAGCATTACTTGAATACTGTAAACGCGACACCCTTGCTATGGTGAAGTTGTATGAAGTTCTCTTAGAACTCGCGTATAGAAACTAACTAATCACCTGACTGGCGATCTTTTCGTGGTATCCATCTCGATCAACCCAATATGCAGTTGCGTCGGGCCTAGTAGAAATCACGCATTTAAGTTCCAGATTTTCAAAGTGGCAACCAGCCCCACCATCGCAAGCCAGAGTTCGGCCCATTTCACCAGCATCTATCATTCGGCGGAGAGTGGGGTGTCGCGATTCTTCTTCGTCGTAATGCGGGCAAAAATCGAACGGCAGCCAACCCATACCGGGCGTAACGCTGAGCTCGCCAAAAAACGAATCAGTGCTGCATCGTTCAAACCAGCAGTTGGCCCCGGCAGAGGTTCCGGCAAGGGGAATACCTTGCTCCCAGGCTTTGCGGAGGATGGAATCCAATCCCCAGGCACGCCACAAAACAAGCATATTGAAAGTGCTACCACCACTTACGTAAATCACGTCTTGGTTGAGTAGATAGTCTTCCAAATCTGCACTCGGCGGACGGAACAATTCGCACAACGACGGCTGGCATTCCAGCGATTCGACAGCCTTATTGAACCGAGCAATCCTCAAAAGCGAATCGCCAGTTGCGGTTGGAATTAAGCAGATTTTTGGATTAGATTTGTTTGCTAAGCTCAGAACGTACCGATCCAGGGCAGAGCGGTGGGGTTGGTCGGAATCGAATGCGCCGCCGCCAATGGCAAAAATTGTTCTGGTCATATCCCGAACAACGTTTTACCGCTTTAGTGGTCGTGATGATCGTGATCTTCGCCTTCGTTGGGGGTGATTGCAATATGAATATTGAACTTCGCTTCTAATTCACCCACTTTTGAACCAGCCAAAGGCGTGAACGGCGTAATCACCGATTTTCGCGCCGCTTCATCGCGGATGCCAAGTAACACTCCGTCTCGGTCGTTTTGTTTTTCACCCGCAACATAAAGCTGGGTCGTTAATAGGTGCTGGTCGCCTTTCTTGACCATCACATGGATGTGTGGAGTTCGCCCTGGATACGAGACTGGCTTGATGGTGCGGAATCTGTATGCACCAGTGGAGTCAGTTTCAAATCGCCCGAATCCTTGGAAGTTCTTATCGCGCTTTTCGTATCCATCCGATCCTGTGTGGATATAAACCGCGTTGTTATCAACCTGCCAAATCTCAATGGTGGCGTTGCGGATTGGGTTGCCGCTTAGGTCGAGAATCCGACCAGATAGATGGGTCACCACGCCAAGAGCGGGAGTCGCGTTGCCTCTGATGATCACTAGGTCGTTGTCTGTATCTAGGGGCATTTTGTTAGGATAAAACGGCCCTTCGGTTTGAGATGGAGTTCGGATAAGTTCCTGCGCAAAATCACCGTCCGCGATAAACCGCAATGCTTCTTGAGAGAACACCGAGAGTCCGGTAAAGTTCGCCGCTCCCATAGTGAGTTCTCGCAAAAATGTGCGCCGATTGTAACGAGAAGTGAAGAACTCCATGATCAGTAGTTTGCAACAGGTTGGTGAGAATTGTATGAGGAAATGGGGGAATCAGGCAGTGACCGCAGGGTCTAGTAGAATTTCTTCGCCGCAAATGATTGTTTTGGGAGTGATGAAGGGGATGAGGAAAGGTATCAAGCGGATGAAACGCTGGCGCTGGTTCCGAATTCTCTGTACACTTACCTTGTTAGCCAGCGTAGGATTTGGGGTTTTGCTGGGTGATATATATCTATTCGCAAAGAATCGTAGTGCCTCCAATGCCGATGCGGCAATCGTTTTAGGTGCCGCTGCCTGGGGGCCAAAACCCAGCCCCGTATTCCGAGAAAGGTTAAACGAAGCGGTTAAGTTGTATCAGGATGGGAGGATTAAGTCCGTAGTTGTCACAGGGGGAGTTGGCCGGTTAGGCGGGCCAAGCGAATCTAGCGTGGGTAAGGATTATCTAAAAGACCGCGGTATTCCTGCAAAAAAGATTTTTACCGAAGAGGGCAGCCGCACCACTTGGGAAAACCTAGTGAACGCCAAAAAAGTCTGCAAACAGCACGACATTAATTCCACGTTGATTGTCTCTGATCCTCTTCACATGCGTCGAGCAATAGCGATGGCCCATGGTGTTGGCTTAGATGCAAAAAGCTACCCGACGAGCACAAGCTTGTACACGGGTGGCAAGAAAACAGTTCAGTTTTGGCTCCGCGAAGCCTGGTATCTGGCGGGATATTGGCTCAGTTTCCGCTGGACAAGAGCTTAATCACATATCTTTTGGCAACAAAGTAGGAACCGTCCAGCGAGTATCCACTTTGTATTCAGAAGCTTTCGCAGGGTCGAGTTGCATAATTGTCCTTGCCGTATTGACCGAAATCGGCTCGGAATAATTGGGCTTGCTATCCATAGTCATTAAAACAAACCGCATATTGGTTTTCCAACTTCCAGAGGGTATTCCAACCTTGTACTGAAGATTGTGTCCTTTATCCAGAAAAACCTTGTGATAAGAATTTCCGCAGGAAGCCCACCCTTGGTATTGAGCCGGACTCCAATTCCGTCCATCTTGGATTTCTAACCAACCTCGAAGATTGGAATCGGTGGCTGGGAGCCACAAATCTGGTTGATTGTGGTTTGCGATTGTGATGCTGAGAATTCCTTTGTTGTTGGTCAGAGTAAGAAATTCCTTTGGAGTTGAGCTGTTGTTTTCTGCTGGAAAATTATCTGATGTCGCAAAACCGCCCGGTGCTGTTTGATCAGGCTGAGTAGAGCCAGCCGGATAGTGCGCCGCCGACATAAAAGCGGAAGGATCAGCAAGAGCCATTGCGAGAGATAACGCAACCATCATATCGGTTCTGACGAATTTTTTGAACTAGAGTTACACTCAAATACGGTTGTTGAAAATTTTTTGAAAAATATCAAAAAATCCACGAACTAAATAAACAAAGTGATCGGTCAACCATTTGCAAGGTCGACCGGGTGTATCCCTCTTCCCCAGAAATCCCCGGATCGAGTACCGCAACTACGTGGGGTTGCAGCCCTCCCCCGGGGCCTCACGGAAACATCCTAGTCGGTACAGAAATTTCGGCCTTGCGAATTTTTTTGCTTGGACGAAACTAGAGTACGCCCAAAACAGCTTCGAGCTGAACGTTGCTCGATCGCAACCGTTGACACAGGGTTTTGCCAATATTTCGCAGAATTTGCAAACCGATTTGTGGCTGCTCGTTCATTAGCTCGTTCAGCTTATCGGCCTTAAATTGGATTAAAGTTGATTCCCCTTCGCTAAGCACAGTCGCAGATCGCTCTGCGTCTTCAAATAATGCGATTTCTCCAACCAATGCGCCGCGTTGCAAGCGAGCAATTGGATCGCCATTGACAGTGGTCACTCGAACCTTGCCATCGAGAATAATGAAAATATCGTTAGCTTGCTCATACTCTTTCACGATCTCTTCCATGTCGTTGGCATGAACCACGGTGCTGATTGCCGCCATGGCGGCGATTTGGTCATCGCTCAGACCATCTGCGAGGTAGCTATTCTTAATTCCGGCAATCAAATCCATTACTCTGCCATTTTACTTGGAGTGCACTATGGTCTTGGAGGAATTTGCGGCGCCACTAAAGTGAAACGCCGAGAATGTCCAGAATCCTCTGCAGATCATCTTCGCTATAAAAGCTGATCGAAAGTTTGCCGCCCATTTGCTCTGCATTAAGGCTGACCGGAGTACCGAAATATTCGCTCAGTCCTTGTTCCAATGCTGACCAATTCGGATCTTTGTTGGTCGCTTTATTCTTCTGTGGTTTGGAACCAGCGGGACGGGGAAGATCAGAATGCCTGGCTTGGCGTTCTGCTTCTCGCACAGAAAGCCCGTCTTTTAGAATTTTTTGGAAGAGCGAGTTTTGCTGGATCGGCGACTCCACCATCAGTAATGCGCGAGCGTGACCTTCGCTGAGCTCGCCATCGTAGATCGCTTTCTGAATCTGATCGGGCAAGCGAAGAAGCCGAAGAGTATTGGCGATTGCGACCCGGCTTTTGCCGACTCGTTGGGCGATCTGCTCCTGGCTCATGTCGAATTCATCCGCGAGCCGTTTGTAGGCCACCGCGCATTCCATAGCTGTGATGTCTTCGCGTTGGACGTTTTCGATGAGTGCGATTTCTAGGCTTGCTTGCGCCGATGCCGCGCGGATTGTGACCGGTACCTCGGCTAATCCGGCGAGTTTAGAAGCCCGAAGGCGTCTCTCACCCGCAATAAGCTCATATTGGTCGTCACCGAGGGGCCTGACCACCAGCGGTTGGATCACTCCGAACTCTCGGATAGAGGCTGCAAGTTCTTTGAGTGCTTCTTGGTCGAACTGAGTTCGCGGCTGTCGTGTATTTGCCCGGATCGAACTGATCGGGACAGAGTTTACGGAACCAGTCTCCGCTGGTTCGTTCAGCAATTGAGAAAGCCCTTTACCCAACGCACGTCTCATGTGCTAACTCCGTTCATAAATAGTTCGACCACTAAAAGATTATGACCAGACTAGCAACTTGCTGGTCTGGTCATTGCTTACGATTGAGTCGGACGGTTTATCCGCCGCGTAAGAGTTGAAGCACGCTTTGCGGTGACTGCGACGCCTGCGCCAGAACCGCAAGACCGGATTCCCGCAAGATATTGATCTTGGTGTATTCGGTCATTTCTCGCGCCATGTCAGCATCGCGGATATAGCTTTCTGAAGCGGTGAGATTTTCTTCTGTGACACCCAGTGAGCGGACGTTTGAATCAAGGAAGTTTTGTTGGAACGATCCCAGGGAACCTCGAATCACGCCGAGTTGCTGAACCGCAGCATCAATAATTTGGATCGCTTGGGTCGCCCCTTGTTCGTTTGTAATGTCAACCGTATCAATTGATTGACCGGAAATCACGTTTAATCCAAGGTCAGCGGCAAAAACGCTTGGTAAGCTGAATGAAGCGAACTGGTTAGCGTTGGCTCCAATTTGGAATCGGACAGCTCCTACTGTAACGCTACCAATGGTGTTGGAACCCGCAGTCGCGTTACCCGCCGCAGTGATGACCATTCGGTTACCACCGGGGGAGGTGAGTGTTAAACCGTTGACTCCCGGCCCTTGTCCGCCAGTGAATCGCTCGACTTGGGTTGCCGGACTTGGTTCGACCGGAACGGTAACGTCAAAAATCGCATCGGTTCCCAGAACCGCTGAAGTTGCCGCACCACCGTTAAGAATGTTGGAGGTTTCGGTGTATTGAATCGGGAATCGGCTACCGAATTCGACTGAAGTTAGTGAAATTCCGCCGCCCGCTGTGTGCCCTGCAATTACTCCGGTGAGGTTTGCCTTCGAGTTGATTTTTGCTAGCAAACTGCCAACCGTTTCACCTGGCTCGCTGGTGAACGAAACGCCGTTGATCGCAAAAACGCCCGCGTTAACGCTTGAAGAAGCGTTTGCAAAAGTATTCGCCATTGGAGCGATGGTTGATTGAGTTGCCGCTTGAACTCGGGCGATGTCAATTGCACCGGAGCGGATGGTTTCTCCGTTAATGCTGCTGCCGAGGAACAAACTGGAAACGTCGGTTGTGTTGGTGACGTTGGCAATGGTTCCACTCGCACCGTTAAGAAGCTTCTTTTGACCCCAACTTGTATGATCAGCAATACGGTTGAGTGAGGCAACGATATTGCGAATCTGATTTTGATTGGCTTGGAGCGTGTTGGCATCAACAACTGCGGTGTTCGCGGATGAAACCGCAAGTGCCCGCATAGATTGCAAGAGTCGGCTGACTTCTTCTAGTGCGCCTTCCGCAGTTTTAGAAAGGTTGACGGCATCTTGTGAGTTGCGAATGGCTTGCTGAACGCCTTTGATCTGCGCTCGCAGCCCTTCGCTGATGATCATTCCCGATGGATCATCGGCGGCACTGTTGATCCGTAGACCTGTGCTCAGCCGCGTAATGGCCCCTTGCAACATATTCTCGTTGACATCGAGCTGTCGCATGGCGGTCATTGCCGGGATGTTTGTGTTTATCCTTAAACTCACTTTTTAGGCTCCAAATGCAGGAAAATCGAAAATTGTCAATTTTCCATGTGAAATCTTTGGCGATATATGGAACAAACTTTAGTCAACTTGTGAGGTTTATGTTTTCGGATGGAACTTCGACCACATTGAAATGAGTCTAAATTGGGTGCCATTTGGGGGGACTATTTGAAAGATTTGAGGCGTGAGCTGCTTCTCAAAATGATTGACTACGAGCTTTGGGCGAATGAGGCCTGGATTAACTATTTGCCCAAGTTTGAAAATCGGAAGCGGGCAAAACAGATTCTTCTTCACATTGTCGGATGCCACAGCGGATGGATTACCAGCGTGGATGACTGGAAAGATGTTCCTGATGAAGAACTGGAACTCGAACGCGACTTGCCGGAATTATTGCGTCGATGGAAAAACGTTGTTCAAACCCGTGATTTGGATGAAGTTCTCAAATGGAATCAAGGGAAGGGTCAGAGCCGATCTGTGTTATTGCACGAGCTTGTTCACCATGTAATGAACCACGGAACGTATCATCGAGGTCATCTCAGAGGCCTCGCGGAAAGCGAAGGCCTCAAAGATTTCCCGGAAACCGATAGCGTTGGTTTCTTTATTAAGCGAGATTAGATCGCCTGGTTTACGCCTTGGCTTGAGGGCTGAGCCGCTCGTGCCATGTGAGGCTTGGTGAGTGAACCGAATGCCTGCTTTAGTTGAGTCATTGCCGAATCCTTTGGCCTGAACAAAGCAAGTGGAGTTCTTACCGCCCAAGATTTAGACATGTGCTTGGAAGCAGGAATTGAACCAGCGAATGAGATTCGATCGTGACCCAACATTGAGCGGACTTTGAGGAACGCTTTCTTGGCTTCTCCGGCAGATGCAGCTTCATTGAACAACAACTGAGGGGTTGCATACGGATTGCTGTCGCAAATCAGCTTGGCTTGAACTAGCGCATTGTGAAGCGAAGTTGGTTCGGTTGTCGTGACGATGACCACTTGATCAGATCGCAATGCGTAGGTCATTTGCAAGTCGCTCATTTCCGAGCCAAGGTCAATCAGCCAGAAGTCGAAGTGATCGGCGAATTGGCTAGGAGATGCACCGAGGTCGTGGAGTTCCGTGTGATCAAGACGAAGGTCGGAACCTGGTTCACCTGCTAAGACCCGGACGCCGGCCGAACCCATACTGAGGGCCGCCCACGGAGTGCTGATCTTTCGGCTGAGGTCGCGCAAAGTAGATTTCGGTTTTGAGCCGAGAGCAATGTGCGCGGTAGGATTGGCAAAGTGCGCATCCAGCAAACCAACTTTGTTACCGATTTGCGCTAAATGAACCGAGAGGTTTGCTGCTACGGATGTCGTGCCTACACCGCCTTTTGCGCCAAGGAATGCGACCGTCCGGCAAGGTTGGCTGGCAAATTCGAGATTGGTGTGAATTTCACGGTCGGTGATTTCAGGTTTTTCGCCGCAGAGCAGGTCAAGCAAAGCCGGAGCCTGAGGAACCAACCGAGTTCCGTATTGGCGTTCAAACGCTTCGGTAAACAAATCTTGGGGAACCTTGACGAGGGTCAGCCGTTTTTGGAGTTGAAATTGGAGTTGCGTGAGCAAGTTCAAATCAAACGGCCCTGGCCCTGCGCACACAAGCGAACCGCCCATTGTTCGCAAAGGAAGAATGTTATGCATAGAAGCAAGGTTTGCGGGCAAGAGAGCTAGTGCTTCGGCCTGCGGGATCAATCGCACGGGCGCGGCGGAATTATTAGCAACGTGATTCATAGACAGCCTCTGTGGTTCGTGTTCCACTTACGAGCAAGATTCGCGCCACAACTTGTACTAGGAATTATTGATGCGAAGAAAGCAATAAATTAATTGAGATACTAGGAAAGCGGATTTACGCAGGGCTGGCAAGAGAACGCATAGAACTAACAGATAGATTCAATGAAAAGGCATAAAAATAGTGGGTTTGGCTGTCGAACTAGAGAGTCAAACCCACTATTTAGGATCAGATGATTATTTGCGCTTTCGTCGAGCGGCAGCCGCAAGACCAGCCGCCGCGAGAACTGCCATGGTAGCTGGTTCAGGAACTGCGTCAGTGGTTGCTCGGATGGAAAGGTTATCCATCGCAAGACCAGCGTCATTGCCCGCATCATTGGTATCTCTCCATGCGAAGAACATACTAGAGCCGTTGGCAAGTGGGGTTTGCAGAGTCAAGGTTGCTGCAACCAGTGCTTGGTTAGCTGGATCATTTCCGTCAAGGGCACCGTTAGATGATGCAACAAATGCGGGGCCAGTAATATCCCAACCTGTGAATGCAGTCATACCAGCATCGCTCAAGAAGTTTGAACTGTTTGCAGATCCCCCGTTAAAACCGTAGAATGCGGTCAGCACGTTGGTTACGACGGTACTGGATCGCCAAAATTCGGCCGTGAAGCTGAGTGTGATCGAAGTGATGTTTGCGCCCGAGTTGTTGATAAGTTCAAAACCGAAGCCGCCAACGTTTGATCCAGAAGCCAATGCTCCCAATGCTCTTTCGGTTGCGTTACCAGTCCCGTAGCTGTACAATGCGCCGGAGGTAGCTGCTCCTCCGCTAACTACAAAGTTCATTGAACTGCCCGTACCACCAATCCGTCCACCAACAAAGCCAGTGGAACCTGGAATTGCAACCTGGTTTAAAGCTGTGAACAATCCAGCTGAATCGACCGAATTTGGCAGGGAATCAAAATCTTCGTTAATAATCGCACCGGTGAAGCTGTACGATGCGCTTGCAGTAGCTGACAATGCAACCATGCCGAGCGTAAGGGAGGCGAAAGCAATCTTTTTCATTTTTTCCAATCCTGAAAGGGAATTCAACGGCCCAAATTAGGCCGACTCGAATTTGATAAGAATATCTTAAGGAAATGTTAAAGGCTAGTCACCGGTAGGTCAATCCAGTACATTTGCGGGTATTGGGGAGTGCCTTTGTGCTCAGTCTAGACTTAGCCTGTGCAACCCCTCCCTTAATCCCTCCCCGAACTTCGGGGAGGGAATTCCGGGATGCAATTTGCCGAATATGCGGGTCTAACTCCACATACTCGCAAAACGTAAGTCAATACTTTTGAAGAATCTCGCAAGGAACTCCCTCCCCGAAGTTCGGGGAGGGTAGGGAGGGGTTGCCCTACCGAGCCACGGCCTCAACAATCCGCTCAACAACCCAATCAATTTGCTTGATAACGTCTAAATTGTCGAAATACAGGATTTGCCAGCCTTGATCATGGAAAAATTTTTCACGAATTAAATCAGCAGATCCAGATTCGGCGTGGCTCTTTCCAATTAGTTCAATAACAGTTTTTGACTTGAGATGAGCAAAGTCAGCTATGTACGGGCCAACTGGATGCTGGCGTCTAAAGACGAGGTTTTCTGATCTAAGAACACGGAGTCGGCTCCATAATGCCGCTTCTACAGTGGTGAGGTTTTTGCGATTATTTTTACTAAAAGATTTAGCTTGGCTAGTTGCAAAGCGTTTCACAAAATATTTCAGCTGAGCGAATCAAAGAATATCAACCCCTCCCTTTATCCCTCCCCGAAGTTCGGGGAGGGAATTAGTCGTGCTTACTTGCGCTTTCGTCGAGCAACTGCGGCAAGTCCAGCCGCCGCGAGAACCGCCACAGTTGCTGGCTCAGGCACTGCATCGGTAGTTGCAGAAATGGTCAGATCGTCAATTGCAAGACCAGCATCGTTACCGCCATCATTGATGTCGTTCCAGCTGACAAAGAAGCTTTGACCGTTAGCAAGCGGAGTACTGAACGTAAATGTGCCAATAACCGAAGCTTGATTGTTAGGGTTGTTGCCATCAAGTGCGCCGTTAGAAGCAACTGGGCCAGGGCCAACGATATCCCACGAAGTGAAAGCAGCCATCGAACTGTCGGTAAGGAAGTTCGATGAGTTAGCCGAGCCACCAGAAACGCCAACGGTAGCCGCAAGCACGTTTTGCACGGAAGTGCTGGATCGCCAGAATTCTGCGGTGAATCGAAGGGTAACCGAAGTCATAGCCGAACCGGAGTTGTTCACGAGTTCAAAACCAAATGCGCCCCAGTTGCTACCAGAAGCAATAGAGCCTAGCGCGCGCTCACCTGAACCAGAAGCTCCGTAGCTGTAAAGAGCGCCAGAGTTACCAGTACCAGCATCGGCAACAAAGTTCATTGCGCTGCCACTGCCTCCAACACGAGTGCCAACAAATCCGGTTGTGCCTGGGATAGCGGTTTGGGTGCCGACGGTGAACAAGCCCGTGGTGGTTCCGGAGCTTGGAAGCGAGTTGAAATCTTCGGTGATATTTGCACCAGTGAAGATATAAGCAGCTTGTGCGGTCGCAGAAAATGCGACGAGCCCTAAGGTGAGGGTTGCGAAAGCGAGTTTTTTCATTTTTTCATCCAATCCTGTTCAAGGAAATTCAACGATCCGGTGGGATCAGGTTCAATTTGGATGGGGAATTTGAAGGCTGAGTTAAGCCCGGGACGAAATTTGCATTAACAACGAAAAGTTAATCTTGGAAGTTTGTTGACCTCACCCCTTGGCCCCCTCTGGGGGATAATCAACCCCTCCCTTAATCCCTCCCCGATCTTCGGGGTGGGAATTCATTCGGATAAACCCACTCGGTCACGATGCGACCACCCTTCCCAAGTGGGAGGAAATCTTTGGATTAACCCTCCTCCCCAGAATTGGGGAGGAGGGTTAGCTTTGATTTGGGTGGCACGGGTTTCAACCCGTGTAGGTGAAACATCTAATTTCGCGTAGCAAACGGGTGTTAGTTGCTTGATCCCTACCTTTGCATTGCAAAGATAGGGGCACTGGCATCTCAAATAAATGCAACCTAGCCTTAGAGTTCCTCCCAGAATTGGGGAGGAGTCTTAAACAGAAATAACCGCACTTTGATATGAAAGCGCGGTTAATTATTTTGGCCAAGGAATCAGAGCTAAGTTACCGTTCGACGACGCTATCCAACGCGACGTTGGCGGCGCGGAGGCGAGCGGTGAGGATGCGGGCGATGTTGAGCAGAATCACCTTAGCGATGGATGGTTCATCGTTCATGAGTTGCCACAGCATGGCGTTGGGAATGGTGGCGACCTTGGTTCCGCCCGCACTGACCACGGTTGCCGAGCGAGGTTTATCGTCAATGAGCGACATTTCCCCAATAACGGAGCCCGGGCCGGCTTCGGCGATTTCTTCACCGGAGAATGTTTTGATCTTGGCCGAGCCTTCCAGAACGATCATAAGATCGGCATCTTTTGCGAACTGTCGAACCAAAATATCTCCTCCGCCGAATTCCTTTGTGCCGCTGATCGCGGCGATTTGAGAAATCTGAGTGGGGTTAAGTCCCTGCATGAGATAGTTATTCTCGAGGGCGGAGTGAAGATCCATGGCCATTGACATGATAACAGTATGCCAGTTGAATGGGCTAGAGGGCAATAGTAGGCAGTTTCTGTTTAAGATTCAAAAGATTATTCGTAGTCCAGAAATGTGGGATTTTGGTCCGTATTTTAGCAGTCGGCCTACGAGATTGCCAAATTGTAGAGTCTCCGCAAGTAGAATCATTAGCAGAACCAAGCCACGAGTGCTAACCGTGGTTTGTATTTAAAACGGAGATTATTGAAACACAATGGCAGGAATTCGACCTCTCGGCGATAAGGTTGTCGTTAAAGTTCTCGACGCAGAAGAAAAAACTGCGGGCGGGATCATCCTTCCTGATTCGGCAAAAAAGAAGCCGACAGAAGGAGAAGTGATCGCAGTGGGCGAGGGCCGCGTGCTGGATAACGGCAAGCGCAACAGCCTCACCGTGAAGGTAGGCGATCGAGTGATTTTCAGTAAATACGGCGGGAACGAAGTGACCCTCGAAGGTCAAGAAATGACAATTCTCGACGAAGACCAAATCTACGCAATCGTGAAGTAAGAAGGAGATAAAAAGAAAATGCCAGCAAAGACTTTGATGTTTGATGAAAATGCACGACGCGCTCTTGAGCGTGGTGTCAACAAGGTTGCCGATGCGGTTAAGGTCACCCTTGGCCCCAAAGGTCGCAACGTTGTTTTGGATAAGAAATGGGGAAGCCCAACCATCACCAAGGATGGTGTGACCGTCGCGAAAGAAATCGAACTCGATGACGCTTACGAAAACATGGGTGCGCAACTCTGCAAAGAAGTTGCCAGCAAAACCAACGATGTTGCCGGTGACGGAACCACCACCGCGACCGTTTTGGCTCAATCCATTGTTAACGAAGGCCTTCGCTATGTAGCCGCTGGTGGTAACCCAATCGCGGTTAAGCGTGGAATTGACAAGGCAGTTGAATCAGTCATCGCCGAAATCAAGAAGCAAGCTAAGCCTGTTAAAGATAAAGAGCAAGTTCAGTTTGTTGCTACCATCGCAGGTAACGATCCTGAAATTGGTGAGCAAGTTGCCAACGCCATGGATAAAGTCGGCAAAGACGGCGTTATCACGGTTGAAGAATCCAAGGGCCGCGAAACCGCTCTCGAAATCGTTGAAGGGATGCAGTTCGACCGAGGCTACATCAGCCCTTACTTCGTAACCGATCCTGAGCGAATGGAAACCGTTCTCGAAAATCCAGCGATCTTGATCCATGAAAAGAAGATTTCTTCGGCTCAAGAACTGTTGCCATTCCTCGAAAAAGCAGCTCAAGCTCGACGACCGATCTTGATCATCGCAGAAGACCTGGAAGCAGATGCTCTGGCGACCATCGTTCTCAACAAGATTCGCGGCGTTCTTAACGTAGCCGCGGTCAAAGCTCCTGGCTTCGGCGACCGACGCAAGGCAATGCTGGAAGACATCGCAGTTCTCACTGCTGGTCAGTTCATCAGCGAAGACCTCGGCACCAAACTCGACAATGTGACTCTGGATATGCTCGGTACCGCTAAGAAGGTTGTGATCACAAAGGAAGAAACCACAATCATCGAAGGCGCAGGCAAGAAAGATGCAGTTATGGGCCGAATCGGTCAAATCAAGGCGCAAATCGAAAACACCGATAGCAACTACGATCGAGAAAAGCTGCAAGAACGACTGGCTAAGCTCAGTGGCGGCGTGGCAGTTATCAAGGTGGGTGCAAGTACTGAAACCGAACTCAAGGAAAAGAAGCACCGCTACGAAGACGCTCTTTCCGCGACTCGTGCGGCAGTTGAAGAAGGCATCGTCCCTGGCGGCGGAACCACTCTTCTCCGAGCGGCGGCAACCCTAGATTCACTCAAGTTGGAAGGCGATGAACTCACGGGTGTGAACATCGTCAAGCGTGCTCTAGAAGCTCCTTTGCGACAGATCGCAGAAAATGCTGGTCTGGAAGGCAGTGTTGTGGTCACCGAAGTCCGAGCAAGCAAAGCTGGCATGGGACTCAACGCGGCAACCGGAGAAATGGTTGACATGGTGAAGTCCGGAATCGTTGACCCAGCTAAGGTCACCCGATCCACCATCCAAAACGCAGCATCCATCGCTGGTCTTGTTCTTACTACCGAAGCCCTTGTGGTTGAAAAGAAGGAAGAAAAGAAAGCGGCAATGCCCGGCGGCGGCATGGATGATATGGGCGGAATGGGCGGTATGGGCTTCTAAGCTCAGCCTGATTCAAAAGCTCGAAGCCCCCCCTCGCGTTTGCGGGTGGGGGATTTTTAATTGTCTAAAGTTAGATTGCCTCCGAAATGATTGGACGGACAGGAAAGGGATGTATATTCTTCAGCAGGTAGCCTTACTTGATGCTAAACCGAATCCGCGAAATCTGCTTGGCTTTGCCAGATGTAAACGAGCGGCCTTCGCACGGGGAGCCGTGTTGGTTCTACAAGAACAAGCGGGTGGTGTGTATGTTCGATGACCATCACCACGGGGCGGAGCGGACGGCGGTCTGGGTTCCGGCGCCTCCGGGGGTCGCGGCGGGTCTGGTGAGCGGGGAAACCTCACCCCCCAACCCCCTCTCCATTGAAACGGAGAGGGGGAGCCGCTATTTTATCCCGCCGTATGTGGGGGTCAAAGGCTGGGTCGGGGTTCGGGTTGATCTTCCGGATACCGATTGGGATGAACTCGCAGGGTTGATTGGTCAGGCTTGGGAGATGGTGAGTTCTAAGCGGTGAGAGATTATCTACCATAGCCAGTGCCAAAACTATGCCTGCCCCCATGAAGCACTGATTCGGGAAAGATCGTGACCAGGTAGTAAATCATGATTATGATTGCAAGAATGAGGGTGAATTGTTCAACATTAACTGCAGTGCCGAATGACATTTTGAGTTCGGGCTTTTCCTTGGCTTCTAAACGGAGCGATTTGGTGTAGCTTCGAGTGCCAACTACAGCGAGTATTGGAAGAAAAACATAAAAGAAGGCGTTCGTCCAAGCTTGGTTCATCTGATTAGACTGATCTTACACTGGAATAATAAGATGGGATTCTTGGTTAGGGCAACCCCTCCCGGTCGCGATGCGACCACCCTCCCCAGGCTTGTGAGGGAATTCTATAAAAAGTATGGGCTTGTTGTTCACGGGTTGCGCGTTGCTTACCCGTGCCACCCAGGTTCAATTAAGATTAACCCATCCTTTTAATTCCACACCAGAATTGGGAAGAAGGGCTTCGGCGGAAGTTTGGTCTGAGGATTCTCCCCACAAAGGTTGGGGGGAGATTAAGAGGGGGGTTGATGACCAGATTATTATTTTCTCAACCCCTCCCTTTATCCCTCCCCGATCTTCGGGGAGGGAGTTAATTTCAATTAACCTTGCTTACTTCCGCCCATGTACTGGATGGCGCGGTCGAGTTGCGGGTCTTTGCCTGGCTCGCCGAATTTCCATTCGCCTTTGGTTGGGATTTCGACCTTGATATCGGGGGCAAGTCCGCCTTTGATATAGGTGCCGTCTTCATCCACTTTGCGGCTGATATCTCCGGTAGCAGGAAGGAAGTATTTGGCAATAGTGATCTTGGCACTCGCTCCGCTGGGGAGTTGGAAAAGGTTCTGCACGGAGGCCTTACCATAGCTGTGTGTGCCAATAAGAATCGCCTTTTTGTAATCGCGCATTACGCCAGAAAAGATTTCCGCCGCGCTGGCAGAATCTTCATTCATGAGGATAGTGATCGGGTAGTTAATTCCTAACACTTGACCGTGGTCAGTTTGCGCGGTCATGGTTTTTCCACCTCGTTCCTTCATGGTGACTACGGGTTTATCGGAAACGAATAGCGACAGCATTTTGACGGCGGCATCGAGTAGTCCACCCGGATTGCTGCGCATATCAATAATGAGCCCGTTCGGATGCTGTGCATCAAGTTCGTTCACGGCTTCCCGGAATTGCATGGGGGTCGGCTCACTGAATCCGCTGACCTGGACGTAAGCGATATTTCCAGGAAGCATTTTAGATTCGACGGTAGGGATGAGAATTTGCCGTCGGACAATCTTGAGAGATTGAACCCCTGCTTGACCTTCTCGAATGAGAGTGAGAGTGACAGAGGTGCCTTCTTCGCCTAGGATTCGGTCAACAATTTTGTCAACCTCTTTGCCCGAAGCATCAAAATCATCAACTTTGGTAATCACGTCTCCAGGTTTTAAGCCTGCCTTATCGGCTGGGCCACCCTTGAAGACGACTCCAATTTTTGCCCCGAGGGGATCTTCGCCGAGTCGAGCACCGATTCCTGTGTAGTTGCCTTTGGTTTCGGTCGTAAACGATTCATTGATTTTGGGTTCAAGATAGTTGGTATGCGGGTCGCCGAGGCTGGCAACTAGTCCACCCATCGCTGCATCGCGAAGTTTGTCCGGAGTGGTTGTGTCTCCATGTTTAGCCAGAATGAGGTCGTAATGGTGTTGGAACGTTTCAACCGGCGTTTGTGAATTTCGCGCGGCTGAGGTTGATGTGATTCGACCGAGGGCAGCAAAGTTGGGTGGAGTTCCGGCTAATACATCATGCGCAAAGAATCCTGTGCCGAAAAGCACGGCAATCACAGCGAAAAACAGGGCAACTCGGGCGGCTTTCATCGGATTGGCTCCTTTTGTTCATTTGCGGCAGTTCTTGTGTCGCTCAATTGATATTTACCGGTTGCTAGGGTGTAACCAGTTCCATCACTTAACTTTTGGATTTCTATCCAGCTAGGCGCTGGGGGAAGGGTGCCTTCGACGGTGGCATTGCCAGAATCAGCGAGGATATGGGCAAAAACAGCGGCGGCTCCGTGGGTGGAATTATCTACGAGCAGTGTGAAATAGATCGGTGTTTTTAGCCCCGCCACGACATTGATCGGCTTAGGTGCGGCTTTGCCGTTGATAACAAAACCATATTTTCCAGCAGGAAGGAAGTTGCCTAAGGCTCTTTCCATTTCGTCGAAGTTGCCGGAACCGGAATTCCGCAGATCAAGAACCTTATTATTCTTAAAGTCTGTGCGACTGAATTCGGCGACTGCTCCTTCAAAGAACCTCACATGAATGCCTTGCGGAGTATCAATTAGCGGTTTTACACTGACCTTTCGGCGAGGTACATCGAATGAGAGTAGTTCGCCATTCCTTTTGATTTTGACGGCTACTTCGCCTTCAGCTCCGCTGAGCAGGTGGTCGCGAATTTTCCCGGCGGGCATCACATCCTTCACCCACTCAGATATCTCATCACGATACTTTTGGAGTTCCGAAGCATCGGCTTTTTTCTCGGTGACTGCAGTTTGCAGGTCACGAAGTTTTTTGATGTCCTGACCCGTGATTATGTATTTGCCAGCGATTTGGCGGAATTCATCGCCGGCTTTGATTCCGGCTTGTTCAGCTGGGCTACCCGGAAGAACCGAAGCAACAAGGATTTGTGGCAAGAGGAGAAGGGAATCTACGCCGGATGAACCTCCTTGAAGCTTTTTTAATTCGGTTTGGTCGTATCGGTATTCTAGTTCTACACCGATTCCAGAATAGTTTCCATGCTGTGTGGCGAGGAACGAATCAAATTGCTCTTTGTCATAAAAAATACTGTCTGGGTCAAGAAGGCTGGAGACCATGCCTCGAATCGCTCCGGTCGCCATCTTTTGATCAATTTCCGTGGGCTCAACATAGTTAGCTTTGAGCAGTGAAGCGACTTCGTAAAAATATTCGCTTTCATTGAGCTCTCCAAAACTACTTTTGTCGCCAATCATTCCGACTCCAACTGGCTTGTTAGAAGCCAGCGATCCCATTTCGGCTTTGTTCCGGGCAAGGAAGCCAACTGCGAGCGCGGCAACGCAGATAATTGGGGCAATAAACGCCCAGGCAGTATTTTTTGAGTCAGCCATGAGTGATGCTTAGCGAGAGCTTAGCAGGATTCTATCGCAAGTTCCGCGCCAAGTAGTTCAACGCGGTGAACATGGCGCTCGTTCCGATCTGGCTCGGTGGTGAGGAACTTGTCAGCAACCTGCAAAGCGAGCTCTTGATTCATGATACGTTCACCAAGGCATAGAACGTTTGCGTGATTGTGTTCTCGGGCTAATTGCGCCATTTCTACCGTTGTGCAGAGTGCGGCACGAATGAACGAATAGCGATTCGCTCGAATTGAGACGCCTATGCCAGAACCACAGACCAGAATCCCAAACTCTGCATCTCCGCATTTGATCGCGGCGGCGACAAGATCAGAAGCGATAGGGTAGTCGAACCGTTCCGGCCCAGTAGAACCGACTAGGGTGATCGAATGACCCTGCGCGGAAAGGTGCGATTCCAACGCTCGTTTGAGCGAATCCCCAGCGTGATCGGAACCAATGGTGATTTTTATGAGCCACCGCCTAATCGTTTTGCGATACTGGAAATCGTCGCATTGTTGCTTTGCGCTAACCGATCAAGTTCTGGTTTTGGTAAAGCAATACTTTTTGCCTCGGCTAATCTAAGAAGTGCGAGTTGCACGGCTTCAGATTGACTTCCCACCACGTTGCTGATTTCACCGAACGATACGGCTTCTGGCATTTTTTGGAAGGCGGTGAGTACGGCGGCCTGAATTTCAGGGCTTCGATCCAAGACGCCAATTCGCAGGGCACTCCGGAATTTTTCATCAGGCATGGTTTCGATCTTGTTGAGAATTGTGAGCTTGACGGCTCGGCTGTCGTCTCGGATACCTCTAAGTGCCTCGTCTAAAATTGCCGCATCTTTGGATTCAAGAAGTCTTCCGTAACTGATCGCACGGACTTGCTCGCTAGAATCGTTCACAGCTAGGAAGAGAAGTCTTCGAGCACTCAGTGAAACGTTAGCATCTAAGTCAGCGGCAATTTGAGCGCGGACGTTCGAGACAGGATCTTGAAGTGAAGAGACCAGGAATATTTGCGATCTCGGCGAAGTGTTGAGCTTGAAAAGTTGAGCCGCATGGTATCGAGTTTGCCAACTCCTTGAGGCCATGCAGTAGTTCACGTCGGTCAACCATTCATCAGAAAGCGGTTGGTTGATGGCTTCAGCCGCAAATCGCCGGTTGGTATCAAACGGGCCTTGCTGTAATGTGATTCTGAGTTCGGCGAGCGAAGCTGGCGAATTGAGCTTTTTGAGGGCTCTGCAGCCAAAAAACGCAATTGGCTCACGACCACTCCGACTCATTTCAGCGTACATCGCGAGGTTTTCTGGCTTTGCATTTTCAGCAATCTGACCTGCCGCAGCGATTGCGATAAGAGGGTTCGTAAAATCTTGTGTCTTGACAAGTGCTTCTTGTGAGATGTTGCGGTCGAACTGTTCAAATTCCGTAGGAGAATCCAAGGTCAGCGCGGCTTCATCAGCGAACGATAAGCTCTCAATGAGGAACACGGCTGGCTCTGGGGATCGCCTTGTAGCAAGGGTCATCTGCTGAGTTGGGCCGAATTCAATTGCGTAAATCGGTTGTTGGATGTTAGTCAGCTTGAAAGTAAATGTTTGCAGTTCGCCAGTCAGCGGTTGGCGCGCTGCAAGGACATTCTTTTCATCAGTGCGGTTTCCGCTGATTTGCACGGAACCAAGATATTCGTGGTTTTGGCCGAAGAAGTTGAGCGCATAGGCTTCGACTGATTTCAACCGCAGCTTGAGGCTTAGAGTCGTTGCGGGAGGGTTGCTGATGACTGGTTTGCTTTTACGTGAAATCAGCTGAATACCACCGTTGGTTCGAGCCGCAGTTTGGGTGATTTTGCCCGTGCGTTCGTTCTTATCGTTCAATTGCCAAACAAACGAACCGAACGGTTGGGGATTGAGCGGAAGCGCACCAGTGATCGGGGCAGGCTGTTCATTGACCGGGGCCATTTTTACCGTGCCCGAAATCAAGTCAGCAAGCGTATGCCGACCCGGAATTGTTCCGACGAGCCAGATACGACCCGTTCTATCAGCTACGACCGACGAGTAAGTGAATGGTGAGGTCAACTGGTTTGCAACCATCCAACCCATGCCGGTAGCGGCGACTTTCGTTTCCGAATCATTTGCCCAAATTGCCATCGTGGTGTCGGCGGAAAGAGAACTGATTTGATCTGCCGCATCAAGGAACTTCACAGGTTCCATCTTTGCCCGCCCATCTGCCGGAATAGGAGCGCTCAGGCTTGGATCGATTGATGGAAGGCTCGCAACCGTGGTGAATGGCACTTGCCAAGAAAGGCGGCTGGTGGGAAGGGGAAACCGCCGTTGTTGAATTTGATTTGACACCATTTTCATCAAATGAGTGCTTAGGTCAATGTCAAGTTTGTGTTGGGTTGCGCCAAGGAGCGGAATTACGGCCAAAGGAGTGTGACCTAGCGAACCAACTTCAATCCGATCACTTATTCCTGCATGCAGGGCAAAGATAATATCGAATGGGCCTCGATATGTGGGGTCATCACTTTCAAAGAGATCATCGTTGGCCCGGGGAGCCATAATTTCACTGATGACATCGTAAATGTTTTCGCTCTTGCCTGGCTCGTTTGTCACGACGATAATATCGTCGTCTTCGTTAAATTGGATATACGGGTCTAACCCAGAACGACGCAGAACTAAATCGAACTGAGCCATCGCCCGAGTGATTTCTTCGCGATCAAAAAACGAAAAGTTGGATCGTTTACTCATCCATCCGCGGCTTGTGTGATCCATCATCAGCACTTCGGAGAAGAGCATGATTTTGATGCGGATTTTCGGGTTACCAGTTGAGATCGTAGGATTGGGTGTAGATTGAATTCCTTCCCACATTGATGCCGCATTTGAACTCGGCAAATAAGCACCAACGGTATTTTCGTCTTTCAGAGCAAAAGTAAGGCCACCAACGCTGACTGTGCTGGCGGGCATATCGAGCTTTGGAAACAGGTTATCAACCGGCTGACCGGTGAGGGACTGAAATTCAAGGGGGTTGGACTGTTGCTTGGACAGTCCAACGGTAAGCATTAGTGCAGTAGTCAGCATGTTGAGTTGTCTCTACAGACGGTTAAGACATCAATCAAAGATGCGGATGTCGTAAGGAGATGACGCATGACCATCACCTCTCGTATATTGTAGTGCATCCTTTTTGCCCAGTGAATCGAGATCAGCCGGCATTTTCTTGATAATGTCGAGCACAACTTTGCGAGCGTTTTCCGCATTTTTTTGGAAAACCTCGAGCACGCTGTGCGCCGTTACTGCTTCTACGTCGGCAACAACTCCGCTATCGTAGTCGGTAACAAGGCTGATGTTGACAACCGCCATTCCAAGCTCGTGGCAGAGATACCCCTCGGGATACTGGGTCATGTTGATAATTTCCCAACCCATCTTGGTGAACCATTCGGATTCCGCCTTAGTGCTGAATCTTGGCCCTTGGATGACGACAACAGTGCCACCATCGTGGGCTTCGATTCCGTGCTCACGAATGGTTTCTACCGCTATGTTACGCAGGGTTTTGTCGTACATATCCGCAGGGGAAATATGCGATGTGATCGGGCCATCATAAAACGTGTCGTCGCGGCCTTTAGTACGGTCTACAAATTGATCAGCTACAAGGAATGATCCTGGTGCGATGTGCCGTTGAAGCGAACCAACTGCGCAAGGGCTGATGATTGCCTTGACTCCGAGTTTATGCATCGCCCAAACGTTGGCTCGGTAGTTGATTTTGTGCGGCGGGATTGTGTGGTTTCGCCCGTGACGAGGAAGGAAGGCAACCTTGCGTCCCGCAACTGTTGCGAACATGATACTGTCGCTAGGCGCACCGTAGGGAGTATCAACCTTGACTTCGGTGACGTCTTCAAGCAGGCTGTAAAACCCAGAACCGCCAAATACTCCGATTTCCGCCGTTGACATTAGTTATCACCTCGCAGATCAACAATTCGACCGATGCCGATGGTCAGCCCTTCCAGTAGTTGATCTACTCTTCCGCCATTCCGAAGCAAGATGTCTGCGTTTATTCCAAGTATCCGCCCTTGTGCAACAGCTGGCACTGCTTTGAGCGCAGGATCCGCAACCATTTTGTCCAATTCATATTTGGGAACGACGATTGCATCGGGGTTCCACGCAACTAGCTGCTCAATATTAATGGTCTGGAATTTGGAACCATCAGGGCCAACAAATTCTGACTTTGCACGCGTCACGAGATCTGCAAATAGTGATTGCTTGCCCATGGCCATGTAGCCTGATTCAGGGTTTCCAGTGATGACGCAAATCTTAATTCCTTTCTTTACGGTGCCTTCGTATGAAGAAAGACCTGCATAGACTTTGTCGAGATATCCGGTCGCCGCAGTTTCTGAACCCGAAAGCTTAGAAATTTTGATGATCCATTCTTCATAGCTTTCCAATGTGTTGGTTTCGACAACGATTGGATCAAATCCAAGTTCTTTGAGCTTGCTAATCGTTTGCTCGCCGTACAAATCCTTTTCAAGAATCACTCTTTGCGGGTTTAGAGCGGCTATTTTTTCAAAATTGGGTTCCGTGCCGTGCACTACGATTTGTGCTTTGGTCACAGGATAGTTACAGGAACTTGTAATGCCGAGGATTGATGTTGCAGGAACACCTGCAGCCGTGATCAATTCAGTGGTGCTAGGGCTTAAACTTACATATGCTCGGATAGGAGGTTCTTTACGCGGTTTGCCACCCAGGTCATCGGAGTTGCATCCGGTAAGCGTGATTAAAGCAAGGATCGGGGCTAAACACCAGACTGCTCGATTCATGATTCTATTCTGGCAGACACTAGAAGAATGTGATTAGTGCCCGAATTAGGGGAGAATATGCAAATGAATATTTCCGTTCAACTTTACACAGTGAGGAGTCTGCTCGAAAAAGATTTCTGGGGCACGATAGATGGTCTGTCGAAAGCAGGATTCAAAACAGTAGAGTTGGCTGGACTGTACGGAAACTCTGCACTTGATGTTAAGGAAGGGCTTGTAAAACGCGGGATGAAAGCGGCAAGCATGCACATCGGTTTTGATGAGGCGCGCGATCACTTAGATAGAGTTGTAGGCGATGCTCATACTCTCGGCCTTGAATATGTCGTGATTCCTTGGCTTGATCCGAAATCTTTTGAAGGCGGCTGGAAAGAAGTTGCCGCAACACTTTCCAAGTTTGCAGAACGGTTTGAAAAGCATGACCTTCATTTGGGATACCACAACCATGCTTTTGAATTTGAAATGCACGACGGAGCCTGCGGATTTGAGACGCTCTGGGAAAATGCTTCGCCAAAACTGTTCGCCGAAGTAGATGTTTATTGGGTGAAAAAAGGTGGGCACGACCCAGTGACTTGGCTCAGAAAGCTCTCCAAACGGCTTCGATTTTCTCATTTTAAGGACTTTGACGAAAAGGGCGAGTTCGCCCAAGTTGGTCAAGGATCGTTGGATTGGGACGGAATTATCAAAGAGGGTAAGGCAGCCAAAATGCTTTATGCCGTAATTGAAAATGACCAGCCTAAAATAGATCCTCTCCAGGCAGTCATCCAAAGTCGCGACTTTTTGATTAAGAAAGGTTTGAAGGATTAGGATTGGTACGAGTCGTTTGCTTCGACCTCGGCGGAGTAATGGTACGTATCCGCCATCGTTGGTCGGAAATATTGTCGGTGATGGGGAAGTCGCTTCCGGCTGGATTTGCCTCCGACAGGTTAGCTGACCACCAGTTACTCAGCGATTATCAAGCATCGGTAATCACAGAAGAAGAATTTATTTCACGGCTTGCAGAAGAACTCCACCTATCTGAATTGGAAGCCAAGCAAGCTCATGGATTGATATTGATGGAGGATTACCCAGGAGCAAAAGAGCTCGTAGATGAGATTCGGTCAAAGGGTATTGATGTTTATTGCCTGAGTAATACCAACGCTTTGCATCATTCCGAATTTTTCTCCGGACGGTTTCCGGTTTGCGAATCGTTTACTCATTTGCTTTCTTCACACATTGTTGGATTTAACAAACCTGATCCACGGATTTACCGAGCGATGGAAGAACTGAGTGGCGCTTCCGGAAACGAGATCATCTTTTTTGATGATCTCCCGGCTAATGTAGAAGGCGCAAGAAACGTTGGCTGGTTTGCCGAGCGGGTTGATCCAGATGGTGATCCAGTGGCCTTTATTCGGGAGGAGCTATCTCGACTTGGGTTGAAAGTGGGTCAACCGTAAACACAAAGACGATGCTCCAGGCGGCTTCGCAAAGAATCGCCACAACGAACTGAAGCTTTTCGGGCAATGCGTATACGCAAGCCAAAACTGGAGTCCAGAACGCCCAGCAGAGCACAAGTGTCGCTAATACGTTTTGAGAATATCCGGCGGGAGTGAACACTTTTTTCCATGCAGAAAAGGCGTATTTGTTCCTGCGCCAAATAAACATCCCTGTCGCAAACGGCATACTCAGAAATGGACTAAAGATAAGCATATCGAAAGCAACTTTTAGCGTGGTTGCAGCGAAGGTTGGTTTATCTCCGAACATCAATACTTGAAGCTTGTATAGGTAAAAAACCAAGACTGCAACAATTCCGTAAACCAAACCAGTGAAAAAGACTTGTTTAAAGTAGTCCTTGTTGAGTTTCGGTACACGCCCAGCAATCAGCTTTGCTAACTCGGGCAGCAAACCTCCTGCAACAAAGCCAGAACCGATGATAAATGGCATCCCGCCCTGATCTTTAAGATTCGACATGAAGATATGCATATCGCGAATCGCGGGCGATGCGTAGTATCCGAAAACCACAAAAAACGTTGCGATCTGAATAACAAGCATTGGCGGCCAGGTTGCTTTAATTGAACGAATTCCCGACTGGATTGCCACCGCCCACGATTCTTTGCGCATGATTTACTCCGGCGGGGCAAGGTCGGGCTTTTTTGACTCGACCATGAATACAAACAGAAGACTCCAGGCGGCCTGGCAGAAGGCACTGACCACGAATTGGATGCGCTCCGGCAACCAATACATTCCGCAAACGATTGGCCCCCAATATGACCAACACATGACAAGGGCGGGGAAGACATTTTCTTTATAGCCCGCCTTGGTGATGACTTGCTTCCACCCTGAGAGTTTGAAATTTGCCTGCCGCCACTTGAATAACCCAACGCCTAAAGGGATCGATACAAACGGCGAGAAGATGAACTGATCAAAGATCACTTTTTTGGCGACCGAAACTAAGTCGCCAGAATCTCCAAACAACACAACCTGAAACTTAAACATATAAAAAACGAGCGCGGCTAGAGCCATGTAAACGCAGGCCGTGTAAGCCGTGAGAGACAGCCAACCTCGGTCGAACTTTGGTATGCGGCCGACGAGAATTTTGGCGATCTCAGGGAGCAGTCCGCCCGCAATAAACCCCGAACCTAGAACAAATACTAGCCCCGTCCGATCCTTAAAATCGGAGGCCGCAACAAGAAAATCGTAAGCAGGCGGAAAGTTAAAGTAGCCGATGACGGTAGCAACGCAAACGATCTGCACTAACAGCATGGGAGGCCAGGAAGCTCGAAGCGATTCGATGCCTGGCTGAAACGCTTTCTTCCACGATTGATTTGCCATGCGGGGAGTGAAGTTACCGCACGGCGCAAAGCCCAATTAGGCAGGTAGGATTGATTCATGCGTCGCGCTGGGATTCTTCGTTCAATTTCTCTTGCTGTTGGCCTGTGTGCTATAGGAACAACGTGGGCTCAACTTCCATACGGCATTTGGAAAGTAACCGATTCCAAGTATTCGAACAAGATTCCAACTCCGGTGAAAACGGCTGGATTCGTTCTCGGCTCGCGGCATACATTTAGCTGGGAAATAAACGAATATTACAAGGCGGTTGCGGCACTCTCCGACCGAGTAGTAGTACGCAACTATGGTCGCACGCATGAAGGACGCGAATTGATCTACGCGGTTGTCACCTCCCCGGAAAATCACAAGAATCTCAATAAAATAATTGAGCAGAATCGGAAGCTTGTAAACGAACCGGAATCTGTTTCGGATGCAGAAATTGCCAATATGCCGCTGATTTATTGGAGCGGTCACGGCGTTCACGGCGATGAAGCCAGCGGGCCAGAAGCGGCTCTCGCATTCCTCTATCACTTAGCGGCTGATGAATCTGAGGAAATGAAGAAAACACTGAATAACACGGTTGTCTTCCTTTTCCCAAATTACAACCCCGATGGTCGCGACCGCTTCGTTAGCTGGGTAAATGGAAATCGCGGGGCGATTGCCACATTTGAAAATGCAGACCGCGAACATAACCAGCCTTGGCCAGGCGGGCGAACAAACCACTACTGGTTCGATCTGAACCGAGATTGGTTCCCGCTGACTCAACCAGAAAGCCAGGGCCGACACGAAATTTTGCGAGCCGCTCGACCGCAACTCATTTTGGATTACCACGAAATGGGAGGAGAAAGCTACTTCTTCCAACCAGGCGTTCAGAGTCGCGTCAATCCGCTGACTCCAAAATCGAATCAGGAAATAACTAAAGAAATCGCTCGCTATCACGCCAAGGCTCTGGAAAGGATTGGTCAGCGGTACTTCACCGAGCAGCGCTACGATGACTTCTATATCGGTAAAGGCTCAACTTATCCGGATGTAATTGGTTCTATCGGAATTCTCTTTGAGCAAGGTTCTACTCGTGGGCTGATCCGTAAAGGAGAAGAGTTTGTTCATTACGAAGAGACTGTGCGAAATCAATTTGCGACATGTCTGAGTTCATTACAGGCTGGTCAGGACATGCGGGTGAAGTTGTTGAAGCATCAGCGAGACTTTTTCCGCACACCAGTTTTGCCTACAAATGGCGTGACTTATTACCGTATCAAGCGAGACTCGGCAGGGATGAAATTGGTGAATAACGTCTTAGCCCATCAAGTCAAAGTAATGGTGCTAGACGGTGATTTTGTTGTTCCGGTTAGTCAACGTTTCGGCACTCTTGCCAAAGCGATGTTTGAACCCAGAACCACATTTGAGGACACTCAGTTTTACGATATTAGTGCTTGGTCCCTGATGTATACGACTGAAGCGACAGTTACAGAAGGTCGGGGAGAAATCAGTGGAGCCAGAGAACTCAAGGAATCAGATTTTGCCGTTAAGGATTCGATGATCAAAGCGGAAAAGCCAATCGGCTACATCATCCGCAAAGAAAGTCCTAATTTTCACCAGCTGGTGAATTACACGATGCCCGATGGACGGCATTACTTCGTGAAGTCAGCTTTGGGCAATGCTCGGCCTGGAGACGTATTTGTGTTAATTGAGAATGAAAACTTAGTTTTGAACAAAGCCCTGCATGGCCAAGGAGACTCCATAGAAATGGTGGCTGGTCAAACTGGCGAGATCGTAAGCTGGGGCGGCAATCAGTTGACATTGGTTGAAAAGCCAAAGATTGCTTTGATCGCGGGCTCTGGCACTGATAGCAATAACACGGGAGAGCAGTGGTGGGAATTAGACCACGAACACAATATAGAAGTCTCGGTCATTGATGCTGCCAGTGCAACTCAATCCGTATTGGCTAACTATAACGTTGTACTGTTGGCAGGGGGCCGCTATCCAGCACCCTTTGCCGAAACACTTTCCGCATGGGTTTCGGCGGGTGGAACACTGGTTGCAACCGCGGGCGGAGCAGAGTGGGTTGCCGGAACGACAATCTGGAAGCTGGATTCCAAGAGTGTTCGATCTGATTTTGAAGGACTATCTTATGGAGAACTTGAAGCCGCTAGAGGTGAGCACACTGTTCCCGGAACAATCTTTGAAACCGTATTGGATAAAACTCATCCACTTACATTTGGATGCGATCGAACCGCGAGTTTTAGAGAAAGCGGTAGTTTCTGGGATGTCCCGAAAGAAGCAGGAGTAACCGTTGCTCGTTATACAAATTCACCGCTTTTGGCGGGCTATGTTTCCCCAAAAGTCTTAGAAGCTTCAAGAGGATCTGCGGCTGTTCTTGCAAAAAGAATGGGTGGTGGGCGAGTCGTGTTAATGGCAGATAATCCCGTGTTCCGTGGATTCATGTCGGCACAACGTAGGCTCTGGTTGAACGCAATTTTCTTCAGTCGTGCGTTTTAACAAGAAATGAACTGATCACCGCACTTTTACCGTCGTGACTGGTAAGAGTGCGGGGAACTAAAAAAATCTTTGCAAGTCATAGTTGTAATGAGCTATGATCATCTCTTGCCTCTAGAGCAGAATGATTTTTGCTCTGAGCTCTCTGCCTACGGAGAATTTGTCGAATGAAGCGACGTGCATTTACCCTCATCGAACTGTTGGTCGTTATTGCGATCATCGCCATCTTGGCCGCTATCCTTTTCCCTGTTTTCGCTCAAGCGAAAGACGCGGCAAAGAAGACCCAATCTATCAGCAACCTGAAACAAACCGGTACTTCGGTTCACATCTATATCGCTGACTACGACGACGTGTTGCCACAAGCTGCTTATCGGCAGTCAAACGTTAACAACGTTATTATCTCGGTTTACGACATTCTTCAACCATACATGAAGAACAAGCAAATCTTGATCAGCCCAGCAGACGGACAAGGACAAAGCTGGAAGGATCGCTTGACCGGACTTGGTCTTGCAGTTTCAACTGGCGGCGTGGAACGCGCTAGCTACATTCCAAACCTTGGCTTGTTTGGTGAAAATCTCTGCGGCTTGGCAGGCAAGACTGCTTACACGCCAGTGAGCAATCATGCTGGATTGCAAGAACCGGTCAACACGATCATGTTCTTTGACGGCTATATCCGCAAGAGCTTCCCAGATCTAAACTTCTACACCTTCATGGCGTTCGCACGACATGCAGATGGCGTTGTAATCAACTTCGCTGACAGCCACGCTAAGTACTACAAGTGGAGTTCCGTTAACAGCATTGCTAACGATATTCCAACTCCAACTGGTAGCCGCGCTCCGGTTTACTATTCCTGGCGCGTAGATACTGCTAACTGTGGAACCAGTGGCCTGTGTAACACTGAAGGAAAGCTCCAATCCGTGCCTATTGCTTCAACTGGCTACACTGCAAACGGAACAGCTGGTCCTTACAACGACCTGCACGGTATCCCAGGTACCAACATCACCGACTCAGAAGATACGGCAACCTGCCCGTAAGGGACAGTTAATCATCTGAGTTTGCGGGGCATCCATTTTGGATGCCCCGCATCGTTTTTAAGGGGAACCATTGGAGTAGATTAAAGCATGGCTGAATTGAGTTACAAGAAATTAGATGCAGATGGAATTGCGCAAGAGTTAGGGACTGTTCCAGATTGGCAAGTGATTGAGGGTGCCCTCACTCGTGAGTTTTCGTTTGAAACTTATTCTTCTGGTGTTGTGTTTGGAGTTGCGGTTGCACATGCTGCCGACACACTTAATCATCATCCCGATTTAATGATTGGCTACGGAAAAGTCAAAGTAAGCATGGTCACCCACGACGCAGGCGGTGGACTAACTGCTTACGATTTTGAACTTGCTCGTCGGATTAACCAGATTTCCGGTTAGTTAGTTTTGCTGATTAAGATCGCCCAGTAATGCTGGTGAGTGATTCGGCCAGGGTCTTCATCCAAATAGGTGTGCCCGATTCCAATTGTTGCGGATTTGGGGTTGTTGATCAAATCTGGATAGTTGGTGATGATTTCGTTCGCGATTGCCTTAATGGAAACTGCATTGCAAATGATCCCGGTGAGCGAATGGGTCGTACCTTCTCGCTCGGCAAGGTTCGCGAGAGTCTTGCCCGTACGTGAATCGCGCAAGTCATAAAAGTCACCGTCAACCATGTTCACTGTCCAGGTTTGGCAAGCGCGAGCTAACGTGGCATCGAACTGAATAGGTGGTAGGTTCTTTTTTGCACGTAACGGGTTGATCTCGTCGAGAACCGTTTTGCTGAGAGCCAAGAGAAAGTCATCTTGGGGGCCAAAGAGAATGACGCCATTATTCGGCTTTTCAAGTTGGTCGGTAGGGACTTGTGTTTGCTCTTGCGATTGGTTTTGCTGAGCAATCGCGGTTTGCAAAGGATTCATCCGCAAGGCATAGATTTTAGTGAGATTATCGGCTTTGCCTGGCTGAGTGGCTTGTGAAATCGCAGTAATGCGGTCGCCGACGAGCAGATCATTAAAGGAGAGTGGTTCGCTCATTCCAAACACGTAAAAGGTTGAGACTTCATTTGCCCGTAGGAATTGCCGAGTGGGTTTGGTCACGCTTTCGAGTGGTTTGCCCGATTTTGCGGAGGCGAGAAGGTCTATGACGATCACGTTTCGTTCACGGTCAAGTTGGCGGATGACTCCTTCGTAGCGTGTCTGATTTTTTGGAATAACGAGATCAGGGGCAGGCGCGAAGACAGTGGGTTTGTCTAATCGCTTTGCGGCTTTGAGCGACTCATAAGCATTGTAAACCGCGCCTGTGAATTGGTTCCAGATTTCAAAATGAACATGCGGGCCAGTGCCTTCGGCATTGCCGCTGTCGCCACACCAGCCAATGAGCTGTCCAGCGGAAACTTGTTGACCATTTTTCAGACCCGGGGCAATGGCGTAATCGTCAGTGCCTTTGCCATCATCGGTTCCTGGAGTGTCGTTATTGATGTGATAATACTGAGCCGTCCACCCATTATTGCCTTCGATGGTGATCATGTTTCCGGCGTTGCCAGTTTTGCCGAGAGTGATAAATACTGTGCCATCAAAGCAGGCGATGGCGGGAGTTAGCTTCGCCGCCATTAAATCCTGTCCATGATGACGGCGGCTACCGCCTCCACGAGAAGCGAGGAATGAATCCGACCAGTTGACCTTTCCGGCAAGAGGGAAGATCATAGGAATCGTGACAGGATCAAGGCAGACTTTGTCGTACTCCACCGGGTTAAGGCCAGAAGGAGTGACGAAAGTCAGTTTTGGCATTTTAGGATCATTAAATGGAACGATCACTGAATCAGCGATGACCGAGTTTCCGTTCGGCTTACCGTAAACAACCAGTTGCTGGCCCTTGTTCAGCTCACTCAGAGACAGCCACCGCTGAGGAGTATTGATATGGTTTACCGGTGTAACAAAGGTGAGCGAGAAGACGTGTTCTTGAGGAGTGCCGAAATTTAGCTCTGTACCGTCGGGTTGAGTAACGACCTCAGTTTGTAGGGTTACGAGCATCCGTAGCTGATCAACCGCCGTGACTTTGCCAAAAAATTGGGATTGATTGGGATTCGGTCTTGGAAGCTGGGCAAGAAACGGGTTTTCGGAATGGCTATCGTAAGCCGCGCCGAGTCCGATTGAACTCAGCGCAATAAGGAGAACGCAAAAAAGAAACGCTCTCAGTTTGATTAACGAAGCCATAAACAACCTATACCTAATTTTGGCATTCAGGACTAACCGCGAGAGTCAAAACTGCAATAAATGTGGACATTTATAAATATATAGTAGACATATAAATACTATTTCCACTAATTCCTAAGTTTTTTATAACTTTTTGCAGTTTTGTGTTGCAATTTCCCAAAAATTCCCGCATACTACCAATCAATCCAAAACGGAAACCAGGGAAGGGAGAAGTAAGGAGGACTGGACGGGGTGTCCGGAAAAGTAATCGAGTTTGGGTCGGCGCCAGGAGGGTAGCCGGCCCAGATTTCTCAAAGAGGGTGTGAACTACTATGGAACTGGATGGCGGCTTAGATCAAAGCTTTATTGCCGTCCAGGGTCTGCTTTCTGGTCGAGACGAAACCACGATAGATAAGAAGGGTCGCCTTCTGTTACCTAAATCTGTGCGGCTTGCCGTCGGTAATCCATTCGTATTGATGATCGGCAAAAAGGGTTGTTTAGAAGCAACTTCTAACGCTAACTATTTGGAAATCTGGGCGGAGATCAATCGCTACAGCAAGCATTCAGATGTTCGGCGCGAATACGCGCTCGAAATCATGGGAAACAGCTTTACCGGGATCGAGTGCGAAGAAACCGGTCGCTTTGTGATTCCTGCCGTCGCGCGCGAGAAGGCCGGTCTGTCCCTCAACAGCGACGTCATCATCATCTCGGCTGGTGATGTTGCGGAAATCTGGCCAGTTGAAGAATTCAAGAAGTACGACAAAGATCGCTTGGGCTACAACGCCGCGCGACGCAACTATATGTCAACTCTTCGCCGGCAGATGATTGATGAGGGGGCTTACTAATATGGACTCCACCATGACTCATGTTTCGGTAATGGCGGCAGAAGTTTTGGCAACCTTGCCCCTCAAGCCAGGCGTCACCGCAGTGGATGGAACTCTGGGCTTGGCAGGCCATGCGAAGATGATTGCCGAGCGAATTGCTCCAGGCGGAATATTGGTCGGCTTAGACTGGGATTCGCAAATGCTCGCGGAAGCAGAATCTCGATTAAGCGATGTTCGAGATGTAGAAATCAAGCTTTTTCAGTGCGATTATCGCCAACTTCGGGCCAAGTTGGAAAGTGCGTGCAAAGAGTCAGGCCGCGCTCCGGTTGCGGACGCGGTCCTGCTCGATCTTGGTTTGAACAATGCGCAGATCGAAGATCCAACGCGTGGGATTACCTTTAAGCAAGATGGTGATCTCGATATGCGGATGGATCGGAGCAGTGGCGAACCAGCCAGTGCTTTGCTGAACAGAATTTCTCCAGGTGAACTAGAAAGTGCCCTGTGGAACTTTGGTGATGAGCGATGGGCTCGAAAAATCAGCCAGGTAATCGTGGAGCGGCGGAAGTCAAAGCCACTGCGAACGACCGCAGATTTGGTTGATTGCGTTCTGGCGGCAATCCCAGCGGCGAAGCGCGACAAGAGAATTCATCCCGCTACCCGCACGTTCCAAGCAATTCGCATTTTAGTGAATGGCGAACTGGATGAATTAGAGGAAGCGATTTTTGACGCTGGTCTTGCTTTGGCAGTTGACGGTGTGATGGTGATTCTGAGCTATCACAGCGGCGAAGACCGAGCGGCTAAACACGCGATCAAAAACCTAGTTTCCACAGGAAGCTTTGAATCAGTTTTCAAAAAACCGTTGCGACCCCAAGATGCGGAAGTCGCAGCGAACAAAAAGGCACGGAGCGCAATCATGCGAGCTGTGCGCCGGATCGCGGAGGATCCAAAACAATCATGAGTGCAGCACCCTATATTACAGTTAGAGAACAATACACCCAAACTAAGCGCAAACCCGCTCCACGGCCCCGACCAACAGAAGCGGCATCGGTCGCCGTTAAGCCGCGAAGGAAAGCTAAGGCGGGCATGAATGCCATTGAGTTTGCGGTGAGTCAGGTGGTGACGTTCACGGTGGTTGCGGCGATTGTTTTCGGATTTTCTGTTTTGATGGGAAGCTCCTTTAATGAAATCGCTCGTCGCCAAACTGCGGCAGCTACAACCCGGGCGCGAGCGGCTGAAACCGATATCGTGCGCCTTCGCGATCGTTTAGATCGTCTGAGCAATGCTTCGGTGGTTGGCGATTGGGCCAAGACACGAGGATTTGTTCCGGCTTATGGCAAAGGGGTTGAGGAAGTTGGCACGCTCTAGCAAGAGCGAAAGAGGCAATGCGCGAGTTGTTGGGCTGGCGTTAGCCTCTGGTTTCGTTTTAGCAGGCGTTAGTCAGGCAAATGTTCAGGTATTTCGCCGCCAAGAGGTGATGAATCTTGCTTTGGAGCGCGGGCGATACGAAATCACTCAGAACCAAGAAGCTCAACGCGGCGTGATTTACGCGAGCGATGGGCGAGTTTTGGTGCAGAACCAAGACGTTTTCGAGTTCGGCCTGTTTTATGACCGTTTGCCTAAGTCGCCGGGATTCTTTGCTGAGCTCTCCGCAGCAACGGGAATTTCGATTGACGATTTGCGACGACCTTCTCTGCTCGGCGAGAAAAGCCGAATTTGGTCGGAGCCAATTTCTGGCGGCAAGGCGACCATGGTTCGCAAACTTATCAAGGATTGGCGAGCAGACGGATTAAGTCTGCGCCGAATTCTACGTCGTTCCTATCCGCTGGAAGAAAAAGCGAGCGGAATCCTCGGGCTGGTGCGCGACGGCAAAGCACTCAACGGTCTTGAACTCAGCATGAACGATGTCCTCAGTGGTCAGAACGGTCGGGCAAAGGGCTACATCGATCGAACCGGGTTGTTTATGCCAGTAGTGAGCGAGGATCTCACTCAGTTGGTGAATGGTCAAGATGTGACCTTGACGATTGATTCGGAGCTTCAGCTTGCGGCGGGGATGGCGGTGCGTCACGCGGTTGAGTTGAACAAGGCGGCAAGCGGATCAGTAGTGATTATTGAGCCTTCGACCGGAAACATTCTGGCGATGGCAAATTGGCCGAGTTTCAACCCTGATGCGAATATCCAGCCTGGAACCGATTTGAACGTCGCATACCGAGGTCTATTTGAACCTGGTTCAACTTTCAAGATCATGACCTTGGCGAAGGTTCTTCAAGAAGGAAAGGTGGGATACCACGATCATCTGCAGTGCAATGGTCGTTTGCAAGTGACAAAAAGCCACGCTGTGAGTTGTTCGCACGGGGCGCACGGCGATATCGACTGGGAAAAAGCAATTGCCGAGAGTTGCAACGTCGCGGCGTCTACCTGGGCGAAGCAGGTTGGCTGGGATCACATGCACAGCTACCTTAAAGATTTAGGATTGCTGAAAAAGCCAGAAGTTGGGCTTCCTTGGGAAACCAAAGGGATGTACAACGAAAACGATCCGGCAAAGGAGCTTCAGGTTTCGATTAACGGGTTTGGTCAGGCGATGAACATGACCCCTCTAGCCCTGGCGAGTGCATACAGCATGCTCGGCAATAACGGGGTTCGTATGGCTCCCAGGCTGATCGCCAAGATTGGCGAAAAAGAAACACCAGTTAAAACCGAATCAACGATCGTTTCGCCGGAAGTTGCTGACTACGTACGAACCGTAATGGTTTCGACAATCGAAAAAGATTTCGGTACTGGAAAGGGCCTGAGGATTCCAGGCTACCAACTGGCAGGCAAAACCGGAACTGCGGAAAAGAAAGGAAGTCGCAATGGTGGCTATGTTTCCAACTTCGTTGGTTTTGTTCCAGCAGAGCAGCCAAAAGCACTGGTTTTGGTGATGATTGATAACCCTAGAAACGGAAGTTACTATGGGGCGACCGTTGCCGGGCCAGTGTTCGTGGATATGGCAAAGCAGGTGATCCGCCGTTACAACATCGCTCCCGATGCCGAGCGAATGGCTCAGGTTCCAGTCACTCCTGCGGCGGAGCGGTAGAGTAACTACCGTGAGTGGCGTTCGGGTTTCTGAATTAGTGCGAATCGCGGGTTTGTTGCCCGTGGAGGTTCTGATTCAGGGTGACCCAGAAGTAATTGGCGTTACGGCAGATTCCCGGGCAATTCAGCCAGGGAATCTGTTTGTTTGTATGCCGAGCGCAAGCCGCGATACCCATTCGTTTTTACCAGAGGTCGCGCGGGCTGGGGCGACTGCGGCGGTCGTTCATTCCAGTTCGGCAATGAAGTATGCGGCGGGTCTTGGATTAGCCGCAATCTGGGTGGAGCCTCGCGGAAGCAGATTTAATTTTGTCGTCGGACATTTGTGCCGGGCGGCGTTAGGTGATCCAAGTGCGGGGATGAGGGTCATAGGTGTAACTGGCACCAATGGAAAAACTACAACCACTTGGATTCTCCAGCAAGCCTTGACCGCCCTCGGTCGCAAAGCTGCTTATCTTGGAACACTCGGCTACTTAGGGCCTGATGGAATTGAAACCGCAGCGAACACGACCCCGTTTCCAGTTGAGCTTTGGAACTTACTTGACCGAGCAAAACGCGCGGGAATCACAGATTTTGTTTTGGAAGCCAGCAGTCATGCTTTGCAAGAACGTCGTATGGCAGGCGTGAACTTGGACGCAGGTGTTTATCTCAATTTGAGCCAAGATCACCTAGATTTTCATGGCTCAATGGAGCATTACGCAACCGCAAAGAAACTGCTCTTCACCGAGTGGGCAGCTTTTTCAAATAAACCGTTTGTGGGCGTCATCAATCAGGATGATGAGCGGGGAGCAGAGTGGCTCCGCGAACTCCCGTGTCGAACCTTTGCATTTGGCGGTTTGGATGCAGACTTAGTGGCAGTTCCAACTACGATAGCGGTTGACCACGTTGATCTTGGTTTGCAAATGGGCGATGAGATGCACGAAGGGGTTCGGATTCCTTTGGGTGGAGCTTTCAATGCCGAAAACGGAACCGCGGCTCTGGCAACTTTGGTGGCGTTGGGATATTCGATAGATGAAGCTAAAGGTGCTTTAGCAAGCGTTAAGCCATCGCCGGGAAGGTTTGAGCCAATCGCCAATGAGAAAGGATTTGCGGTTCTGGTTGACTATGCCCACACGCCGGATGCACTGAGTCAATTGCTGAGAACCGTGCGCGAACTCACCGACGGCAGAATCATCACAGTATTTGGGTGCGGCGGCGACCGCGACAGAAGCAAGCGTCCGAAAATGGCGCAAGCAGCTTGTTCGCTAAGTGACCAAGTTGTCGTGACGAGCGATAATCCGCGCACCGAAGATCCCCTGCGAATTTTTGCCGACATCAAAGCCGGACTGAGTGGCAATTACGAAGCAGTTGAAGATCGCAAGAAAGCAATTTTCAGAGCGATTGAATTGGCTGAACCAGGCGATGTTGTTGTGATTGCCGGAAAGGGGCATGAGGATTACCAAATCATTGGTCGCACAAAAATTCATTTAGATGATCGCGAAATTGCGAGGGAGGCCCTTGCGTGAAAGTAGCAGAGTTTGCGGAACGCTGTGGCGGAGTTTGGAACGGGTCAGAAGATGCAGAAATCACTGGATTTGCCACTGATTCTCGCGAAGTTAAGCCAGGTTTTTTGTTCATCGCGATCAAAGGCGACCGGGTAGATGGGCATGACTTTGTTCGTGACGTGATGAAGGTGGGGGCGGTTGGCGCGCTTGTCACACGACCAATCACAGAACCACACGTTTTGGTGGAGAGCATCGAAGATGCTCTCGCGATGTTTGGTCGCTCGGTTCGTGCCGAATTCAGTGGGCCAGTGGTTGGAATCACAGGGAGCAACGGCAAAACAACAACCAAGGAATTCGCTGCCGCCGCATTGAGTCCGCTCGGCAAGGTTCTGAAATCTGAAGGCAATAAAAACACTCAGTACACGAGTCCGCTTTCGTGGTTTAGATTGACTGATGAACACAAAAGTGTAATCGTAGAAATGGGGATGCGAGGGCTTGGGCAGATCGCTCACCTTGCAGAAATTGCTCAACCAACGATTGGAGTCATCACGGTTGTCGGCACGGCCCACATCGAAAAAGTAGGAACTCGAGAAGGAATTTTAGAAGCTAAAACGGAGCTTTTCGCTAGCTTGCCGCACGATGGAACTGCGATCATCTGGCGGGAGGACGACTTCTACGATGAACTCAAGCAAAGAGCACCTTGCCCTACACTGAGTTTTGGTACTTCAGAAGATGCCGATTGTCGCGTAATCGGTTATCGGAGTTTGGAATGGGGCAAGTGCACGGTGCGGTTTGCTTACAAAGGTGAGGAAGCAGAAGTCAACCTGCCCACATTTGGTAGGCATCAGGCCTTGAATGCCGCCGCTGCGGTTTTGGTCGCAGTGAGTGCAGGTGTGAAATTCAGCGAGGCGGTTGAAGCCTTGGCAGAAGCTGACCTGCCTGCTATGAGGCTAGAAATATTGGATCGCGGGGGAGTTACAGTTCTGATGGACACCTACAACGCAAGTCCTGATTCAACCGTTGCGGCTTTGGAGGCTCTCGCTCAGGGCCCCGCGCAGGCTCGGCGTATTGCGATTTTAGGCGAAATGAAGGAGTTGGGCAACTACACCGAGGCGGGTCATAGAGCGGTTGGTTTGGCCCTTGCGGCGGCAAATATTGATCTCGCGCTCCTTACCGGCGGCCCAACCCGTTTTATCTATGATGAGGCGCGGCAAGCAGGCATGAATGAGGATAGGTTAGTAAGTGTTTCTGACCTCAGCCTTTCGGTGGTTCGCGCATTTTTGAATGGGGCGCGCAGCGGAGATACGGTTTTGATCAAGGGCAGTCGGGCTTTGGGGTTAGAAAAAGCACTGGAGGGCTGGCGTGCGTGAAGCCGCGCTAGCCGCTCTGGCTTCCCTGGTTGGTGCCGGGATTGCCGCTCCGTTTGTTTTCAAGATGCTGATTAAGCTCAAAAGCGCACAAAATGTGAGTGCGCATTTGGAAGGGCATCAGCATAAGCAAGGCACGCCCACAATGGGCGGGATTATTATTTTGATCGGCTTGCTATGCGGAATGGCTTGCACTTGGCGGCCCGAATATCTTGGGCTGTTGGTTTTGATTTTGGGGTTCGCGGCGGTTGGGTTTGCGGATGATTATTTGGTTCCTAAGTTAAAGCCAGGTAGCCGCGGTCTGAGTTGGATGCCCAAGTTAGGGCTAGAGATCGGCGCGGCGGTTGGCGCGGCGTTTTTGACTGGTTGGACAGATCCTTTGCAGATGGGATTGTTCGTGTTTTTGGTTCTGTTTTTGAGCAATGCGTATAACTTTAGTGATGGTCTTGATACGTTAGCAGGTGGTCTCGCACTCATTTTATGTGTAGGATTCGTACTATGGAATGTAAGTCAGCCTGGCCCAGATGGCGAATTCAATTTGATTTATCGAGTTGTTGATGGCAATTCGGAACTGCAAGTTTTGATTGCTAGCGCATTAGGGGTGGCTTGTCTGCCGTTTTTGTTCTATAACGCGCCTCCTGCAAGAGTTTTTATGGGTGATGTGGGTGCTTTGCCGATAGGTGCAGTTTTCGCATTTCTTGTTGCTTCTATCCTAGAATCACCAATGCAGTCGGGCATGGGTTTCCCGATGCATATCGCAGGCCCAATGATGCTGATGCTCGGAATCATGTTCGCAGAGATCATTCCGGTTCCACTACAAATCTTTTGGGTGAAAGTGTTTAAAAAGCGAGCATTCAACTTTAAGACCCCTATTCATCACGCTTTTGAAGACCTTGGCTGGCCCCATACACGCATTGTGTGGCTGTTCCACTTAGTTCAAGCGATTTTAGTTGTGCTAGCCCTTGCATGGAAGTGGCTATGAGCCGACCTGACCAGAATCGAGAGCAGTTTGTTGACAAGCGACTGGCGGTGATCGGTCTGGGCGTGAGTGGAATCGCGATGTGTGAAGCCGCCAAAGCGATTGGCGCAATTCCGATTGGTTTCGACGAGAAAACGGGCGATGTTCCGGGCGTGATGGCGGCATTCGACCGGCTTTCGGCACAGGGAATTGAAGTCGTTACCGGATGGACGGGCCAACTTGAAGATGATTTTGAATGGGTTTTGGTTTCTCCGGGATTGCCGCCAGGGCATCCGGTAATGAGCCAGATGCGCGGCAAGATCATGGGAGAAGTGGAGTTTGCCTACCGGATTGCCAAGGCTCCGATGCTGGCAATTACTGGCACCAATGGAAAAAGCACCACCACGGTGATGCTCTACAAGTGTTTGCAAGATCACGGCGCGGTGCTTTGCGGGAATATCGCCGGGTCTGGTTACCCCGAGCATGTTCTAACCGAAGCGGCCCTTAACACTCCAGCCGATGGCGTTTTAGTGGCTGAAATCAGTAGCGCGCAACTGGAAACTGTGATCTCTTTCCGACCTGATGTTGCGGCACTCACCAACATTACGGAAGACCATCTCGACCGATATAAGAGTTTTGATGAATATAAGTCTGCGAAGCTGAATATGTTCAAAAACATGACCGATGAGCAGGTTGGGGTTTATAACTACCACGAACATTCGCTCCGACCCGAAATGTACGGTAAGGCGAAGATTCAAGAATTCCAGCCGATGGGTGGTTCACGTCCGAATCCCAACACATTGCGCCACAACGAGAGCATTGTGTTTAGCAAGTGGGAAGTGAAACTAGATGATTTGCCATTTGTTGGCGAGATGAACTACACCAACGCAATGATGGCCTGGGAAATGGCGTGCGCTTACGTAGGCGAGCCAGATCGTCAGATGTTAGATCGGCTTTTAGAGTTTCGCCCGCTCGCAAATCGTTTAGAACCCCTGGGAGAGCGCAAAGGGGTGAGAATTATCAATAATTCTATGTGTACCAACCCGATGGCGGTGATCCAGAGTTGTAAAAGTTTCCGGCAGAAACTTCATGTTCTCATGGGAGGAAACACCAAAAACATGGACTTTTCTCCAGTGCGAGACTACTTGCAAGAAAGCGGTCAAAAAGTGTATCTTTACGGGAGTGACGCTGGTATTTTGAACAGCTTGCTTGGAGGCAAGTTAGACGAATACCCAAGCTTAGAATCTGCATTTGATGCGGCGACGAAAAACGCCACGGCGGGCGAGATCATCCTCCTTGCTCCTGGGTGTTCAAGTTCGGCCCCATTTGCAAATTTCAAGGAGCGCGGCGAAGCATTTAGAAAGGTAGCCAAGGAGTGGCTCAAAGATGAAACGGACGACAAATAACCCAGATTACGTTCTTTACGGAGCGGCGATTATTGCAACCTTGTTCGGGGTTCTATCCGTGTGGGATGCGGGCTACGCAGGTGCGGCCGCGATGGGTCAGCTTCTTCCCAGGCAGTTTATTTCTCAAACAGTTTTTGCCGTTTTGGGTGTCATTTTTGGAATTGGAATCAGCAAAGTCTCGCCAAAGGTTTGGCCTAAGTGGGCGGGCTGGGCGATGCTCGCTTCGGTGTTGATGCTCGTCGCAGTTTTATTTGTTGGAAACACAATCAACGGGGCAACACGTTGGTTCAAGCTTGGCCCGTTTTCGTTCCAGCCGTCCGAACTCGCAAAACTCGTTTGTGTGATGTACCTTTCTGCCGGACTAGCGAAACTAGAACCTTGGAAACAGCCAAAAATCAAGAATTGGGCGCAAAGGTTAGATAGAGTTTGGTTGCCTAAAATCAAGCGCGGCTGGCCATTCATTGCCGTTATGTTCTCAGTTCTGCTGATCGAGGTCGAGCCAGATTTGGCTACCGCAATGGTGATCGTCGCAGGAAGCTTTTTGATGCTGATCGTGGCTGGTGTTTCACGAAAATCTCTGTTTACTTTAGCGGCTCTAGGCGGAGCCGTTGTCTTGATGCTGGTCATCAAAGAGCCGTACCGTCTAGAGAGAATTACTAACCACACTAGCCGCTGGTCGGAAAACAAGATCGAATCTATCGGTTTCCAAACGACGCAATCGGAAACCGCATTGGCTTCGGGTGGAGTGATTGGGGTTGGGCTTGGACAAGGTCGGGCTAAGCACACACTCCCGGAACCGACGACCGACTTTATTCTCTCCACAATCGGCGAAGAAATGGGCTTACTCGGCTCGTTGTTCGCGATAGCTTTACTCGCAACCATCTCATGGCGTTTGTACGCGCAAGGAATGACTCGCGTCAGCCGGTACGAGCGGTTGTTTATGATGGGAATGGCCTGCTGGATATCGGTTCAAACGGTAGCAAACGTCATCATGGCAAACGGTTCAGTCGCTGCGATGGGGGTTCCTCTTCCATTCTTCAGCGCAGGCGGTTCGAGTTTGCTTGCTCTGTGGATGGGTATTGGAATGGCGCAATCCATCATCACTTCGCCCAATATCCGACTAGAGGAAGGGGCCGAGCCAGTCAACCCAGAAAAAGCCGTGATCAGCGCACGTACTCGGGCGGCTTCGATCAGATGAGGATAGTTGTAACCGGGGGCGGTACTGGCGGGCACATTTATCCTGCTTTGGAAGTTGCGCTTGATGCGCAAACACGCGGGCATGAAGTCAGCTATTTAGGTTCAAATCGGGGGCAGGAATCAAACGCTTGCAACAAGGTGGGGATGCAGTTTCAAGGGTTTGAATCTGGCCCTGTTTACCGAATCAGTTCACTTCGCGGATTGAAAAGCCTGCTGACCTTGGCTCAATCTACGCGAAAAGCTTCGGCATATATGCGCGACCTCAAATTGGATGCAGTTTTTTCAACAGGTGGCTACGCTTCTGTGCCAGTTGTGAGCGCGGCGCACCGGCTTGGAATTCCTGTGATTCTCCATGAACAGAACACGATTCCAGGCCGTACAAATAAGATCATGAGCCGCAAGGCAAAGTATGTCTGCACGGTATTTGAATCGAGTAAACAATTTTTTGATCCAAGCAAAGTGGTGCGGGTAGGGATGCCTATTAGAAAAGCCATGCGAGCGGCTTCACAGCAGGCAAGGCTGATAGAAAACACAAGCGATTCGCCGCAGGTTTTAGTGATGGGCGGTTCGCAGGGGAGCGCGGCATTGAATGATCGTGCTTTGGGAACAGCCTTGCGAATGGCGGATAAAGATGTTCGCTGGTTGCATGTTACTGGCGTTGACCACTTTCAGAACACGATGAATTCCCTAGACAAAATGGGAATTAGCAAAGAATACGTGATTAAGTCGTATTTAGAATCGCAGGACATGGCCGATGCGATGTACGGGTGCGAACTGGCCGTCTGCCGGAGCGGGGCGGGGACAATGGCTGAACTTGCCGCGTTCCGAAAACCATCGGTTTTAGTGCCTTATCCGGGCGCATTTAATAACCACCAGTACATGAATGCTCGGGAATTTGAAAAGATTGGCGCGGCGGAAATTGTTCAAGAAAGCAACTTAGATGCATCGGTGCTGGAAAGCCGAATTCTAGGCTGGCTATATGATAATGATCGGCAAAAGGCGGCGCGAGAAGCCCTTGCTAAGTGGGACGTACCGGACGCCAGCACTCGCATATTAGACATGATTGAAAAAGTGGGTTCTGGCTAAGTTATGCGCACAAAACAAGAAATTGCCACCGCGTTTGGGGATAGAAGTTCGCTATCGAATTTCAAATCATTTTTCTTGGTTGGAATAGGCGGAGCCGGGATGGCTGGAGTCGCTCGGTTACTTCATGGTCGGGGTTTTCGGGTTCGCGGCACAGATTCAACTCCTTCACACGTAATTGAAGCGTTACGGTCAGAAGGGATTGAAGTTTGGATTGGGCACAGCGGCGAAAAAATTTCGCCCGACGACGCAGTGATACTGACGGATGCGATTCCACTTGAGACTTCGCCTGAAGTTTCCAGAGCAAAAGAATTAGGATTGCCAATTTATCGCCGGTCGCAGGCTCTTGGTTGGTTGTTGGAAGGCTCAAAAACCATTGCTGTAACAGGTAGCCACGGAAAAACAACGACCACGGGAATGATTGCGGCGGGATTGCGAGCCGCTGGCCTTGACCCAACCGTTGTGGTGGGTGCTGAAATTCCGGAATTAGGTAGTTCTGTTCATGCAGGGGATGGTTCATGGAGCGTGGTAGAAGCGTGTGAAGCTTATGACAGTCTCCATGACTTTGACCCAGAAATCGCGGTTTTGTTGAACTTGGAGCTGGATCATATTGATTTCCATGTTTCGTTGGAAAACTTACGCGATTCAGTAACTCGATTTGCAAATAGAGCGCAAAAACTTATCTATAACGTGCGAGATGAGGGGGCTTGCGAAATTGCCCAGCGTGTGCGTTGTGAAACAGTGGGATTTGACCCGGAAAAGGGATTGGGTGACACATACGAAATGCGCCAAAATGGGGCGCATAACATCGCAAACGCGGCGGCGGCTTGGGCGGCAATTCAGGCAGTTGGGGGGGGCGAAGATGCTAAGTCGGGAATCGCAGGATTTGGCGGAGCCGAGCGTCGTCAGCAACTGTATTTTGATGGTGAAATGCCCCGATTTGGTCAACTCACGATATTAGATGACTATGCTCACCATCCAACCGAGGTGACGTTCTCTTTGGAGGCGATTCGTAAGGGATGGATTCAAAACGGCAAGGGCAAGCGGCTCGTTGTTGTTTTTCAACCGCATTTGTACTCAAGAACCGCACCGCTGATTAAAGAATTTGCCACCGCGCTGGACATTGCGGATTTGGTCGTAATGACGGACATTTACCCGGCAAGGGAAGACCCCATTCCTGGTGTAAGCAGTTGGCGGGTGCTTGAGCAATGCAAGAAGCCAGGCCGGTATGTTCCAGCTCGCCAGCAGTTGCCCATGAAGGTGGCGAAATGGGTTCAACCAGGCGACGTTGTTGTTGGCATGGGCGCGGGGAACATTGCTGAATTTGCTGGTGATTTCCAGAAAGAAATGGAGCGGCGCTCCAAAGGAATCACCCGTGTAATGGTGGCCTATGGCGGAGTGAGTGCAGAGCGGGAAGTTTCGATTCTCAGCGGTCGCGGAGTTTATCAAGCGGTCGAAGAACTTGGATATCCCTGCGAGTTAGTTGATATTCATGCCTTGGCGTTAGGACAAGGAGATCTGAGCAAGTTAATCGGGCCGGATCGCCCAGATGTTGTTTTGCTCGCATTGCACGGCGAGGGTGCCGAAGATGGCACTATTCAAGGTTTGTTAGATATGCTCGGCGTGCCTTATTCAGGTTCGGGAATTCAGGCAAGCGCGTTGGCGATTGATAAGCAAGCCACCAAACGAGTGCTGGAGGTAGCTGGAATTCCAGTTCCCAAAGGGGTATTGCTCAAGCAAGGCGATCCGATCCCCGATTTTCCCGTACCAGCGGTTGTGAAGCCAAACTCACAAGGTTCTACCGTTGGATTAAGTTTCGTGAATGAGCGAAATGAATTTTCAGCGGCTATCGCCAAGGCATTTGAACAAGGCGACGAAGTCCTGATTGAGGAGCACATTTTCGGACTAGAGATCAGCGTTCCCGTTTTAGGAGATCGTGCTTTGCTGCCTGTTGAGATCGTTCCGAACAAAGGGAGTTACGATTTCGCCAACAAATACACGCCGGGGGCGACCGAGGAGCTATGCCCACCTCAGCAGATGAGTCAGGCTCAAATTGAACTCGCACAGGATTACGCTTTAAGAACTCATCAGGCTTTAGGCTGTGCCGGAATCACTCGCACGGATATGTTCGTCACTGAGGATAGGATTGTTGTGTTGGAGCTTAATAATTTGCCTGGTATGACGGGAACAAGTTTGGTTCGCAAGGCCGCGAGTGCAGATGGGATGAGCTTTAATCAATTGGTCGACTGGATGATCCAAGATGCCCTCAAAAAAGGCTAAACCCAAAACCCCCCAAGTTAAAAGAAAAAGGCGGAGAGTTCGCAGGAACTGGAACGTTAAGGGGATTTTGTGGATTCTAGCAATAGTGAATATCGGGTTGGGTGTTGGCCTCAGTAGTGTAACTGGTCTTCGGTCTGTGGAAGTTACTGGCGCGAATGCTAACCAAATCCCAGATATAGAAAAGCGATTACAAGTTTTTAGAACTGTGCCATGGGTTCAGCAAAGCCGAGCATCTATGGCTACCGCGATCCTAGCCGATAACCGGATTGAATCAGCCAGCGTGGTTTCAAATATTTTTGGACGTGGCAAAGTCATAGTAACCAATCGCGTGCCAGTCGCCAAAGTATTTCGAGAGGTCAAAGAAGGTCAGACGCCGCCAAATTGGGAAACCTATTTGGACAAAAATGGAGTGCTTTACCGAGGGAATTCATCTGAGCAAGTGATGCCTCAACTCAAGTTGCCGAAAACTACAAATCAAGTGAATCTGGCGATTGGGGCGGCTTGGCCCTTGCCATCGGTGGCAAAAGTCGTGACAAGAGTCTCAAGTGTGCTTCCCGAACTACCCTCTACCCTTGTACTGGATGATCAATCCGTTCTATCCTTGGATGTAGCCGCTGGCCCAAAAATCATTCTTGGAACCGACGACGATTTAGACCGGAAATTTGAGGTTCTCGAACGTGCTTTTCGAGATGACGCAGACCGAATGAAACGTGTTAAGGTTGTGAATGTGAGCGCACCAGACCGCCCAACTTATACAGATTAAAACCATGAACCCCTTTGCCAACCGTCGCCAATCAACTAACCGTTGGGTATTACCCATGAGTTTGTTGACGTTGACTTTGGGAATGCTTTTAAGTATGGCGTTTTTGGCTGATGGGGCAAAACGGTTGGGAATGCAGCAGCTTCCGCCCGAAATGCGCAGCGGGAGCATCGCTAACCTAGATTTGGCCGCCGAACTCCAAGAGGTCAAGGATGAAGTTGCCAAACTCCGGTTGGAAAAAACCGCCCTTGAAACAAAACTCGCCGAGCAAGGCAACGCAAGCAAAGAAATCAACGACAGTTTGCAGGAGACCAAAATCTTTGCTGGACTGACTCCACTTCAGGGTGAAGGTTTGATCGTTACGCTCTCCGATTCTAAAAAGTCAGTTGATGATTTTATCGTTGCCGATGCCGCGATTGTTCACTACTTGGACGTTCTTAAAGCAGTCAACGAACTGTTCAATGCTGGTGCGGAAGCTATTGCCGTCAATGGTTTGCGGGTCGGCCCACGAACTGACCTCCGATGCGTGGGCACTACCATCATGGTTGACGCGCAAAAAATCGCTCCACCGATCACGATTCAAGCGATTGGTGATTCCAAAACTCTTCTCGGAGCAATGAATATGCCCGGCGGAATCCTGGAAGAGCTCCGCAGTGTTGACCCAGCTATGGTGAAGGTTGAACCAGCTAAAGAATTACTTTTGCCAGCATTTGATGGTTCAGCTACGTTCAAGATCGCCAAGGTTCCGGAGGTGAAGAAGTGATTCTGATCCCCATCCTTGCGTTGTTTGTTGGGCTGTTGTTAGGCGCTCAACTTTCTTCGGTGGTTCCACCCGCATTCGCCCCATATTTAAGCGTTGCGGTTTTGGCGGGGTTGGATTCGATCTGTGGTGGTTCACGCAGTTATCTAGAAGGAAAGTTCCAGGCCGATATATTCAGCTCGGGATTTTTGTTCAACATTTTGTTAGCAATCTTTTTTGTTTGGCTTGGCCTAGGAATCGGCCTAAACTTACTCTTAGCCGTCGCCGTTGTGTTCGGAACAAGGATTTTTACAAATTTGAGTTTAATTAGACGCGTATTTGTCAGTAGAATGTCTGACCAGAAAGCAAAACGCATGGTCGAACGAGAATCGGCGGCGAAAGCTGAAAGTGAAAGCGCATAGTTTGCGCTGGATTTGTTTAGGAACAGTACGATGAACTTGCAAGGGGCCATTGTGGCAGTAGATATTGGGTCGGCAAAAACTGCGGCTATTGTTGCGCGCCCAGATGAAAAAGGCCGATTAGAGGTGGCGTCGCTTGCTTACGTGCCCGCCGCAGGGATAGAACGGGGCAAGATTGAAGATGTTGAAGCGGCGGGCGAAGCACTTGCCAACGTTTTGGGCAAGTTGGAACGGCACATCAAGGTTCCAATTGATTCGGTTTGGCTCAGTGTGAGCTCGCAGGCCATGTTCAGTACGACTGGACAGGCGATGACTCCGATTTTCCCCAACGGTCGAGCGGTGAAGCGGCAGGATATCCACCAACTCGTACAAACCAGCCGCAAAGTCGGGCTTCCCGGCGGTCATGAACAGATTTTGGCAATCCCGAGCGAATTCGTCATAGATGGTGAGGGACACATACATTCTCCAGTTGGGGTCGGGGCATCGCGATTAGAGGTTTCCACTCATATAGTGAGTTGTGATATCAATGATTTAAACCATTACGACAGCGTAGTTGCCGCTACGGGTCGAAAGGTGGCAGGGATTATTCCTGCATCTCTAGGGAGTGGACTTGGAACACTCAGTTCGGACGGAATGGAACTCGGCGCAACCGTGATAGATATCGGAGCAGAGCGGACAAATATCGGTATTTTCTTGGAAGGAACTTATGCTTTTCAAGCAGTTTTGCCTATGGGTTCGGCTCACGTTACTCGCGATATCTGCCAGCTCCTCAGCGTGGATTGGGAAGAGGGCGAGCGGCTTAAAACAGAATTTGGTGAGGCATTAGCGGCGGGGATATCGGAAGATGAGAAGGTTTCCGTGTTGCAAACAGGCATGAGCGAGGCTCGCCCCATGCAAAGAAGAGTGCTGGCAGAGATCATCGAAAGCCGTACCAGGGAAATCTTTGAAATGGCGGTCAGGAAAATCGAAGAATTTTCCCCATTAGAAGAAATTCCAATTATGGTGGTTTTAACAGGTGGCGGAAGCATTTTGCGCGGTACTGAGCAACTTTGCGAGCAAAACTTGCATGGCAAACGATGCAAAGTTGCACAGCCTAAGGTGGCTGGAAGGTTCAGCGGGCAGGTCGCATCGCCCATGCTTGCAACAATTGTGGGCGTTGCGCGGTACGCTTTAGAGACTGACGAAGAAGATCTTGCGCCGATCAGTGGATCGGGGGGCTGGAACGATCGTTTTCGGATGTTGATTTCAAGATTTGGTGGCAAAAAGTAGTCACATCAATTTACTAACACATGGATCAGGACATGGCAAATATAGACGGCGCAGTAATTAAAGTAATCGGGGTTGGCGGCGGTGGCTGCAACGCTGTAAATCGGATGATCGAAGCGGGAATCCAAGGGGTCGAGTTCATTGTCATGAACACAGACACCCAAGTTTTGGATCAAGCCCGTGCAACAAAAAAGATTCAACTTGGCCCTAACCTTAGTCGAGGATTAGGTGCGGGCGGCGACCCAGAAGTGGGTAAAGCCGCGGCTGAAGAAACCAAGAACGAAATCCGAAAGGTTTTGGAAGGCGCCGATATGGTGTTCATCACTGCCGGTATGGGCGGTGGAACTGGTACTGGCGCATCGCCAGTAATCGCCGACCTTTCCCGAGAACTCGGTGCGGTCACGATTGCCATTGTCACCCGACCATTTGGCTTTGAGGGCCCTCGCCGCAAGCGCATGAGCGAAAACGGTGTGACTTCACTCATCGGTCGAGTTGACACGATGATCACGATTCCTAACGACCGCCTGCTTGATGTAGTGGAGCGACGTACTTCGCTTCAAGATGCTTTCCGAGTAGCAGACGACGTTCTTCGACAAGGCGTGCAAGGCATCAGCGATATCATCACGATTCCTGGCCAAATCAACGTGGACTTTGCCGACGTGAAGGCGGTTATGGTGGATGCTGGCCCAGCCTTGATGGGAATCGGTTACGGCGTTGGCGACCATCGCGCTCTGCAAGCAGCAGAACAAGCAACTTCTAGCCCACTGCTCGAACAAACCATCAACGGCGCACGCGGATTGCTCGTGAACATTTCCAGCGGCGAAGACCTCACCTTGAGCGAAGTCAGCGAAGCGATGGAATACATCAATTCACTTTGCGACCAAGAAGAAGCAAACATCTTCTTCGGAACAGTGGTTGACCCACGGCTGGAAGGCGAAGTTCGCATCACCGTTCTTGCCACTGGATTTGATCCAACCGATGCAAAAAGCAACGGCGCAAGCCGAGTCGTGAAGTACACCCCAGTTGCTCAACCGACCGCAGTGGTCGAGCCAGCACCTGAGGCTCCAACTCAAACTGAAAGCCGAGGCGAAGCAACTTTGGATGGCACGGCACCGCAAGCTCCTGAATCAAAGCGGTACCAATCACCAACCGGAAACGCGATTCGCGACATCTGGGATCGCAACCGCGCGGCTCAGCGAGAAGTGGCCGCAGAACAGCCAGCCGACGTTTACGAAGAATCGGATAGCGAAATTGATATTCCGGCGTTCTTGCGCGAACATCGCCGCAACAAAGATAAGTAAACGTCTGCCCTAAATGATTAGACACAGTCCTCAGTGAAAGTTCAAGTTTCATTGAGGACTGCTACTTTTACCAGAGTTTCTTATTATTTTAAAAAAAAATAATTTCTGTACCGTTATTTTCGCTAGAATACGTATGTGCAGTTATGCATGGCCCATGTATTTTCACGGGCATTTAGGATTGAGGAAATGAAAACTAGAGCATTACTTACAGGGCTTGCATTAAGCACCTTTTCGGCGGGCGCGTTTGCATCCACCGTATTCGCGGCTGATATTCGAACGGGCCGCTTCGTGACATTTGATACAGCGACTCCATTAACCCAAACTGTACTAGGCACCGGTACCACTTGGGGCACCGTAAGAGGCATTGACTTTGATACAAGTGGCAATCTCTGGGCCGTAGCAAGTGCAGCTGCTGGCACAAATACACTACACACCATGAGTACTGCAAATGGTGCTCTGGGTACTGCGGTATCTATTACTGGCTTAAACGCCACTGATTCTGTAAACGGTATTACAATTGCTGGTAATGGAACTGCTTATCTGAGTTCGGGGTCAGCTGCTGGCGCGTCGCTTTACACAGTCAACCTCGGTACAGGAGTTGCTTCACTCATCGGTTCGTATGCTCAAGTGCAAACTTTTATTGATGTTGCAGTAGACAATAGCGGCAATATTTATGCTACGGATATCACAAGCGACTCTCTTTGGAGTGTTAATGCAGGTACTGGAGCTGCAACTTTGATCGGTGCTTTGGGTATCAATCTTCAGTTTGCACAGGGTATGGATTTTGATCAATCTACCAATACCCTTTACGCGACGACATACACAGGTGGTGGTGTTGGTAACTTCGTTTCGATTAACACTACTACTGGTGCCGCTTCAATTATTGCCGCCACCACTTCAACCAACGGCGAATATGAAATGGCAGTTGTAAATGCAGTTCCAGAACCAGCAACCATGTTGGTACTCGCTGGTCTTGCGGCTGCAGCGGCTCGACGACGTAAATCAAGCAAATAAGCAAAAGCTCGTAAGAACTTTTTTGGCCGGATCATTAAATGATCCGGCTTTTTTATGTAAACCTCAATAATTAAATACGAATGTCTACATATTTGGCGTAGAATAAAAACAGCCAGTCTCTTCATCCCAAATCGGGAAAAAGTTGGGGACAAGTCTTGGAAAGAAAAAATAGAAAAAGTCGCTCCATATTGTGGTTCATGCCCGTCTTGACCACAGAATGTAGCGGTTCGCAACGAATTTTCATTGTTGCGCGCCGGTAGCGAGGGCCGAACGGATTCGCGCCGCTGGGACGACGCTTTCATCCAGTAATGGGCTACTCCAACGAGGGAGTAGGGATGATAAGGGTTCCACTGGGGAAAATTCGGCTCTTGGGCTTAAAACCCAAGAGCTTTTTACTCACCGAGGCCGGGCTACCGCCATCGCTGGCGTTTTCAAAACTGGGATTACGTAAACGGAAATGAGCAATACGCTGAATGATATTGAACTGAAAAGATTTGCCCTAATGAGCGGCATCGAGCGACCAAAACTCAATTGGGCCGAAGAGATTGAGCGGGAGCTTTCAGTTGAGAAAGAAATCACTTTAGTTTCCAAGGGTGGAGATCGAAACTTTGAAGTAGGCGTAGTGGGCGACATTGTGGGCGATGCAATGGCGGCCGTACTCCTCAGCCAAGGACGCAGTGATTTAGACACCACCGAAAACCGGAACTTCGCCGTGAAAATTGCGCGGGACGTAACCGACCGGCTCGGCACTCTCGGCGGCGACCGACTTTCGATCACCGAATACGACCTTTCTGTCCTCATCGAAGCCGTTCTCATCGAGGCTGGTGCATTTGAAGTCGCCAAATCCCTCGTCAGCCAGCGCAGCCGATTACCCAAGTCGGAAAATCCAGTTTCCAACGTCCGTATGATCCGCCGCAACAACCAAGTTGTGCCGTGGAACCAAGACAAAATCGAAATCGCCGTCCGAAAATCGTTCCTCAGCGTTGGCCTCAACAGCGAACCAGCGGTGGAAATCGCCGAAGCAGTCAGCCAAAAGGTTCTCAGCGCCGGAAACGCATACGTCGGTATCGAAACCATTCAAGACCTGGTGCAAGAAGAACTCATGCGCGGCGGTCACTTTAAGGTTGCCGAATCGTACATCACCTACCGCGCGCAACGGGCGATGATGCGCCTGAACGAGCAATCGGTTGCCGCCGCCAGCGACCAGTTCGAAATGGTCTCGGTTCTGGATGAAGCCGGCAACAGCCAGTTCTGGGATGGCGAAGACCTCCGCCGCCGCATAGATTTCGCGCTCATCGGTTTGAGCATCGATATGCCGCGCGACCGCATTGAAGTCGAACTGCGCCGCTCCATCACCGCCGATATCCCCGCCGCCGACCTCCGTAAGCTCATAGTGATGAACGCGAAAACGCTTATGGAAAAGGATGCGGACTTCCGTTTCTTCGCCGCACGGATTCTGCTGAGCTACATCTACGAAGAAGTTCTGGGTTGGGACATCGTTCGCGATGGAATTGAAAAACTCAAGCAGTTCCACGCTCAGGCATTCACTCGGTACATCAATCGCGCCGTAGAAATCGACCGCCTTTCCGCTGATCTCAAGGGTTACGACCTTGCCAAGCTCGCAAACGCGCTCGACCCAACCGCTGACCTGGATTTCGACTTCCTCGGTGTGCAAACCCTGTACGACCGCTACCTCATCACCGATAAAACCGGCAAGAAGTCGGTACGGCTCGAAACCCCACAAATCTTTTGGATGCGTGTAGCGATGGGCCTGTTCAAAGATGAACCAAACCGCGAAGACCGGGCGATTGAACTGTACAGCCTTTACAAGAGCCGACGGTTCTGCAGCAGCACGCCGACTTTGTTCAACAGTGGAACCCTGCGTAGCCAGCTCAGCAGTTGCTACCTGTACAAGGTGGATGACACTATCGAAAGCATCATGTACCGGGGAATCGCCGAAAACGCGTTCCTCAGCAAGTGGGCCGGCGGGCTCGGCGGAAGCTGGACCAGCGTTCGCGGAACTGGCGGATACATCCAAGGCACCAACGGAGAAAGCCAGGGCATCATCCCGTTCCTCAAAATGCACAACGATCAGCTGGTCGCGGTTAACCAAGGTGGAAAGCGCGCTGGTTCTGGCTGTGCTTACCTAGAAAGTTGGCACAACGACGTTTACGACTTCCTGGAACTGCGGCGCAACACGGGCGACGAACGACGGCGCACGCACGACATGAACACCGCGAACTGGATTCCCGACTTGTTCATGAAGCGCATGGAAGCCCGCGAAAACTGGACTCTGTTCCGCGCCAACGAAGTCAAAGACCTGCACGACCTGTATGGCAAGGCGTTCGAAGCAAAATACGTCGAATACGAAGCCATGGCTAAGCGGGGCGAAATCTGGGGCCGAGAAGTCGAAGCGCTTGACCTGTGGAAATCCATGCTCAAGATGCTGTTCGAAACCGGGCACCCTTGGATCACGTTCAAAGACCCGTGCAACTTGCGCTCACCGCAAGATCACGTCGGAGTCATTCACAGCAGCAACCTCTGCACCGAAATCACCCTCAACACTAGCGCGGATGAAACCGCCGTCTGCAACCTGGGTTCGATTCTGATTGACAACCACCTCACCCCAACGGGCGAAATTGACCACACCAAACTGCGCGAAACCATCCGTGTCGCCGTGCGCGCGCTGGATAACGTAATTGACATCAACTTCTACCCAACCGAAGCGGCAAAAACCAGTAACACCCGCCACCGACCGGTCGGCTTGGGAGTGATGGGCCTGCACTACGCTCTGTTTAAAAAGGGTCTGGACTTCGCCAGCGAAGACGCGGTGGAGTTCAACGACGAAATGATGGAGGCGATTGCGTTTTACGCCTACGAAGCATCATCCGACCTCGCCGCCGAGCGGGGAAGCTACTCCACGTTCAAAGGTTCCAAGTGGGATCGTGGCCTGATGCCGCAAGATACGCTGGAACTTCTGGAACGCGAACGAGGAGTTCCGGTGGAAGTTCCACGCGGCGGACGCCTTGATTGGGCCGAACTGCGCGAGAAGATCAAGAGCCAAGGCATGCGCAACAGCAACGTGCTGGCCATCGCCCCCACGGCGACCATCGCCAACATCATGGGCACCAGCCCCTGCATCGAGCCTCTGTACAAAAATATGTACGTCAAGAGCAACCTCAGCGGCGACTTTGTGGTGGTCAACCCGTACATGGTGGAAGACCTCAAAGCACGTGGCCTGTGGACTCCTGAACTCATTGACCAGGTCAAATACTTCGATGGCGAGCTCAAAGATGTAGATGGCATTCCTGATGATCTCAAAGCCAAATACACCACCGCGTTCGGAATTTCGTACGAATACATCATTGATGCGGGCGCGCGCCGCCAAAAGTGGATTGACCAGTCGCAGTCGCTGAACCTGTTCCTTGGTCAAGCGGATTTGAAGACTCTTTCGCACATGTACCGCCGGGCTTGGCACGTCGGCCTCAAAACCACCTACTACCTCCGCACGCTGGGGGCTTCTAACATCGAAAAGGCCACCGTCGCGGTCAAGAAGGCAGAGGTTGTTGGTGGGGAAGCGGTTGTTTCCGCCCCCGTGCGTGAGTTCACCGAGGCCGAACGCGCGGCTTGCTCTATTCAAGCGATGATGAACGGCGAGGAGTGTGAGGCTTGCCAGTAAAAAAGTTTGATGTCGATCAAGCACGATTTCGTGCAAAACGTATATTCCACTCAGGAACACCCCTGACCGAAGGTGAGTTTTTCGCAGGGCGGATAGATGAGCTTCAACGCATATTAAAGGCGCATGCGATGAAGGGAGTTCATATAGTTGTGTATGGACAACGTGGAGTGGGTAAAACTTCATTGTGCAATATTCTTCATGAAAAGCTTAAAATTCAAGATGTCGCCAAAACAACCGTAGAGTCAGGGGATACATTTGGAAGTATTTGGATGCGACTCCTAAGTAAGATAGTATTCCAAAATGTAGAAACAATAGTCGGCTTTAGACATCGAGAGGAAGAAACTCAAAGCCGTATTTCAGACTTCATTCCTGATCCAAGCAATGTGAGTGTAACCACAATAGCGGATCTTATTTCGGCTTCTCCAGTTAAGGAATTATTTATCATTGATGAATATGATAGATTGCGCGATGAACATAGTCGTCAAAAATTCACAGATCTTATCAAAATCCTAGCAGATAGAGGCAGCACACAAACAATTTGCTTGGTTGGGGTTGCTGATGACATACAGCAACTAATACAAGATCATCCTTCTATAGAAAGGTCTTTAGTTCAAATAATGGTAGATCCTATGACCAAATTTGAGCTAAAACAAGTACTTACGCTAAGGTGGGACTATTTAGGAATGACCTATACAAAACCGGTCTTGGAAATTGTCACATCTTTTTGCCAGGGATATCCTCACATAGCGCACGTAATCGGGCTACATGTAACCTTGCAAGCTTTGTCAAAAGATAATGATCACATCGATATGGATGATGTTTTTCAATCTATGTCGGATGCTGCATTAGCCTTCCAACAGAGCTTGCATAGTGCTTATGAATGTGCCGTAGCTTCGCCTCAGTTAAACGCAAAATTTGCTAGAACTTTGCTTGTTGCAGCTTTAGTTCATACGGACGAACTAGGATACTTTAGGGCAAGTGACTTATTGCAAGTATATAAAATCATTGAAGGAGCAGAGGTTAAGTTGCAATCATTTAACAGGCACCTTGGTGAGCTATGTAGTGAAAAAAGAAATCAAAGTTTAGTTTCAAAAACAGTTGCTGGCAATACTAGATATGCATTCGCGAATCCGATGCTCAAAGCGTTCGTGATAGTTAGGGCTTGTGCAAGAGAAGAATTGACGTATAAGCAGTGGGTTGAATGCCAATTACTACCCGATAATAATAACAAGTAAGATATGACCAGTGTTTAAAATATGGATGCATGCAAATACATCGAGACTATATATTTAGCGGTAAATTGTGAGACCAAAAATGAGCAAACCCCGCCGAAAACGGCGAGGTCGCTACTCAATTTGTGAAACGAATTGCGATTGCTCGCTCCTCGTTTCGTCGCAACAGTTCAATCCACTCAGCCTGCGTTATTATCGCCGCCTTGCTTCATATGAGAACGAGTCTCTCTGTCGCGATTTAGTTGGTTCGGACTACAAGAGTCTTTCCCAAACTGTGGATTCTTCATCCCCTGATTGGTGCGAACGGCACGAATGCTATTTGCGTTTCCTTTCATGGAAGATTTCCTCCTTGATCTGCCTTCTATTGGTTGGCTTCACACTTGTATTCTACGGCAGATTTAACGAGTTGTGTCTAAAGATTCTATTGAGATTTCCACACAGTGTGAATATCTCTGGAGTCTCCATGCGAGGCTGGTGTTTATCTCCCTCCCCAATACTGGGGAGGGGTTTCCGGATTCTCTCCCCAAAGCTTGGGGAGAGATGTAAGAGAGGGGTTGGCAGCATCTGATTAAACCTTCAACCCCTCCCGATCGCTTCGCGACCACCCTCCCCGATCTTCGGGGCGGGAATTGGAGCATGGCTTCGCGTGGGGGCTTCCGGATTCTCTCCCCAAAGTTTGGGGAGAGATTAAGAGAGGGGTTGGTAGCATCTGCTTAAGCCTTCAACCCCTCCCGTCTGCTGTCGCATCCACCCTCCCCGATCTTCAGGGCGGGAATCGGAGCATGGATTCGCGCGGGGGCTTCCGGATTCTCTCCCCAAAGTTTGGGGAGAGATTAAGAGAGGGGTTGGTATTCCCGTGTCTATTCAACCCCTCCCGTCTGCTGGCGCATCCACCCTCCCCGATCTTCGGGGCGGGAATAAAGGGAAACAACCCCACCCAACCCTCCCCAAGCTTGGGGAGGGAAACTTACTTTGCCTGCTTCCGAGAATGCAGGAGGAGGTTTTGTCAACTCTTGTTAGGGTGGCACTGGTTTCTAACCAGTGTAAAGCGCGGCTTTTGCTCCCCGATCCTTGAGGCAGGAATCAAACAATAGAAACCCCCTGACCTGCTATTAGGAGGAGGCTCAGGGGGGCTGAGGACACTAAAATGAACTTGCCCCGAGGCTAGGGAAGGATTCCTAAACACGGGGCAGAGGGTTCACAACCAATCGTTATTGATTTGGATTACGTGGTTGGCGGGCATCTTCATCCCGCTTTTTGGGTTCGTTATTTTCAGTGCGTTGAGGAGTTTTTGGTTGATTTCCTTGTCCCGCTCGACCCGTTTTATCGTGACCCATCCGATTGTTTTGTTTGTTTTTTTCTGGCATTTTGTTTACCTCTGGGCTTGGACAGCCCACTTATTTCCACGGTATTTGTACGGTGACCGTGCGGTTAGTTGCATAAGGAAATAATTAAGAAATTTTGGCTTTCTTCACCGCGAAACACAAAAAAGCGGCTCGTCCTTCGGGCGGGAAGGACTCACCGCATTTTTGCGCACGGTTTGAGTCTATTCAGACTCGTTGACTGTGCCTTGTGGAGTGGGATTTTTAGGGTTTTGACCGTCGCCCATCCGGAGCGGGTTTTGTTCACCTTCGCCTGGTCGGTGCGGTCGGTCGGGTTGGAATTCGCCGTATTCTGGGGGATCGTTGTTCCACGGGCCTTCTTCAGAAGTGGGCGGTTCTTCGTTCCCCGGCATGTTCCCGGTTGAATCAGGATTCCGCTTTTCGTCGGGGTCTTCGGCTTCGTTGCCGGGCATATTGCCTTCATTGCGCGCTCGGCGGTTGATCTCGTTATCCTGCGGGTAAAGCCGTGGGTCAAGGTCGTCGCCTTGGTATTCCGGATCCGCTTCGTTTCGCGCTCTGCGATTGATTTCGTTATCAGGATCTAAACTGGTATGAACAGGCCCGCCCGCTTGTTGGTAACCGCTTTGTTCGCCCTGTTCTGTGTAAACGGTGCTTTGATTTTGTTCGCGTTGTGCCATATCTTTCCTTGGTTTGACAGGGCGGATGTGGAAAGTTGGTGAACTCATCCGCCGCGTCTGTGTTTAGTTCTACGCGTTTGCGGGTGGGGGAAGGCGTTGGAATCCGGCGGTAAGGCGTAAGGATTTCGTAAAGTTAAAAAACGCACCCCCTAAAATAGTTGGGAGCGGGGATTACCCCGCTCCTACGAGCTCGCAGTCTAGAACTGGCTGTTGATTATGATTGCGTTGATGTTTCTTGCAGTATTCAACCAGCTTTTTAACCGCTTTTTCGGAATCTGGATCAAGTGCCATCTCGCTGGTCATTGCCAGGGTGAGAAGAGCAAATGCTTCGTCCTCCGAGAGCTCCAACTTATCATGGACTGAACCCATTTGTTGTTGTGCTCCTTGGATTGCCCTTTTTGGGGGCTTCCTAGCCTATTATGACGTGTTGAGAGGAGGGAAGTTCCCAAGTGTGGGGCAAATCTTAATAAAAGCCAGTAGCGCAAGTTGCACCCAGCAGAGAGCCGGGAGGTGAAAGTGCCGATAGGTACACTGTAAACACATGTCGAAGGAACCGCAGGCCGAGTATTTGCAGTTTGGAGGGATGGCGGTGCCAGAGGGCGTGATGATGCGTTCGCCGAACTATTACGCAGTGGCGTGCCGCGCGCCGAACAACGAAATCATCGTTAAAACCGAACCCCTCACCAAAACTTGGATCGGCAAACTCGACTTTTTAAAAAAGCCTTTTCTTCGCGGAACGTTGGCACTCCTTGATACCATGGCTCTCGGCATGCGGGCGATGAACTTTGCGAGTTCCGTTCAGTTGGATGAGCGATACGTTGCAGAAGAAGATCGTGAGCGAGTCGCGGCCGAAAACGAGGAGATGGCGAAGGCAACTCCTAAGGAGTTCCGTAACCTTGCCCTCACAACCCTCGTGCTTGGCGTAATTGCCGCTCTTCTGTTTGGCAAGTGGAGCCCAATTCTACAAGGGGCGAAATTCGATCCCAACACCATGTTGGCTCCGATGGTCGCGGCAGTAGCGGCGGTGCTCTGTTTATTGTTTACTGTGTTCTGGAAGCCGATCAAATACGCGCTTAGCACAAACGAAAAACTTGCGATTGGCGTGGCAATAGTTTTCAGCTTGGGATTCGGGTTCTTTTTATTCAAAGCCGTGCCCGAGGGTACAGCAGAATGGGTGACCGGCTACAAACCGAGCGAACTGGCCAAAGCGACTTACATGCAAGGGGTTTTCACTAACTTTGTGGCAGAAACCCTCAAGGTGATCATGTTTATTGGTTACCTGGCTCTTATCCGGCGGTTACCCGCAATTTTGGATACGTTCCGGTATCACGGAGCCGAACACAAGGCGATCAATACCATTGAAGCAGAGCAAGAACTAAACTCAGCCAACTGCATGGCTCAAACCCGCCTGCACCCGCGCTGCGGAACCAACTTTGCGATCATCGTTGTGATCATCGGCTTTTTGATGTCGGTTTGGATTCCGCGCTATCCAACATTTGGCACCTACCAAATCACGGGCGGGGCGGCGGTGTTGTTCCGCCTGACTCTTGAACTCCTGATCATCATGCCGATCATTGCGGGAATCAGCTACGAGGTGATTCGAGCGGCAGGCAAGATGAAGGATGCTCGGTGGGTGAACATTCTGCTCAAGCCAGGCCTGGCGACTCAGCTCATTACCACCGAAGAACCGGAAGAAAAGCACATTGAAGTCGCGATTCGGAGCTTGAATGCAGTTTTGGAAGCGGAGAACTCAGGGGTTTGCGAAAATACTGAGGTTCCTGCGATTGAGGCAAGCGCGTAGGCGAAATGAGTTTGCATTTCTAAACTATAAGGATTTGTTACGTATCCATAATGCAATATCTCGGGCAACTTCCACACTATTATATAGACGACTGTGTTGCAATCCTTTACCCCTGATAGTATATCCGTACCAGCGATGCACGCCATTCGGCGTTCGAGCAACATAAATATTCTTTTTAAACCATAAATTAATACTCTGATATCCATATCCTAAAAAATGACCTCTTAAAAGAAGATTCATTACAGTGCCACCTGTAACAATGATGGCATTAACCACTCCAAAAATAAAGATGAATATTCCTGCAGCCGATAGAACGTTTAGGGTGATACTTTTTGAAAATTCTGGTAAGTTTTCCGAATAAAAGCTTTGTGAAAAATAAAGGGATAGAAAGAAAGCTATCGCTGCAGTAACAAAAGCCCCTTTTTTATTTAGAAGCAACCCTATAACTGCAGGAGCAAAATCGAGTAAAGCAAGCCAAACTGCAACCTCATCAGTAGCAGAACCTGCAATGTATAATCTATCGTCATCAATCGGCTGTACATTGAGCTCGCTAAAAGAGTTTACAGATTGGGTCACCAAAGATTTTATGCATATAAAGGAAATGGCTGGAAATAGGGTTAATGTCCCACAAGCAAAAAGTGCCTGAATTTCAGGGTTGCTTTTAAACATTATCATTAGAATCATAAACTCCATTAGTAAAAAATATGCTATTCCAATGAACAGTAAAACTCTTAAAAAAGTGCTACTGGTGTATTTGGAAAAATCGGAAAGATTTCTATCATCTGATATTATAAAAGGTGTAGAAAGGCAAATTATGCTGCTAATTTTATCAGCAGATTTTAAGATATTATCAGCATATAAGGCAACGTTTCCACCGTGACTATGGCAGATTAAAAAAACTTTGGCACCGGGGTTAAGTTGGTTGGTTTGCGAAATTAGTGTGGCAAGGCGTTCGGCAGCAGATAGTCTATCTCCATGTGAGTTATTAAACTTTCTAAAATATTTACCCGGCCAGTTAAATGGGATGAACTGAATTTTCACTTCTTTACTTAGGTGTTCAGTTAGTGTAGTGCAAATTGTAGAGGTTGGCTTGCACCAAGCGGCATCTGGCGCAAATGTCCCGTGCACTAAGATAAAAATGTACTCCAGTTTTAATACTTCGGAGGTCACACCTGGAGTATACCAAGTGGTTTGAATACTAATTATTGTTTGCTTCAGCTACACATGCGGACTGCTAAAAGTGCCCTTCTGGAACTTCCAATAGTGGCCATTCGCTGAGATCGTTGCCATAGAGCGCGCGGTAAGCATCGGGAAGGAACTTGGTAAATAGCTCGCCGTATTCGTAGGTGACGGCTTCTTGCCAAGTCGTATTTTTCCAATTGACTGGCCCTGTATTGTATTCGTGGGCAACAACGCGTAGCTTGTGAGTGCTCCATACAAAACCTGGATTGCGGCAGTCGCTTCGGTTCGGCTGGTTGAGAACGGCGGCGATATGGTTAGCACCGTCCAGAATCTGTAAATCTTCGTTGGCTTGGTATTCCCGAGCGAACATCATGCGTTGCCAATGGTCGTCGAGGCCAAGTTCTTCAGGATTTTGCTGAACCTGCATCACACCCATACTGGTGCGCTTGCCGAATCCGACAAATAAGTCGCGAGAAGCAGAATCGTTCCACCGCCATGCGGCGGGGATGCCTTGAGCTGTCTCAACATAGATAATGGTTGCGATCATCCAATCGGGAACATCGTAGGCTTTGGAAGCCAGACGGATGGCTTCGATATTCCGCTGAACAATCTCTTTGGATTCAGATTTGTTAAATTCAAGCGACCGGAGGAAATCGTTGACGATATTGCGTCGTTCAGTTTCAGTTTGAACCGGGATAGACGTCACTAGCTCGTCGGTTTCCTCAAGATGATCAGCAGAAGCTTGAAGGTTGACCGAAGGTGTCCATAGAATTAGCTGAGAGAGTACAAACCAGCGGAATAAAGCGCGGCTCGTCCGCTTCTCAGAATATTGAGAGCTTGGTTTGTGGAGATGGGTCAGCTTCATCGCTATCCGCTTCCTCCATTTGTTGAGCCTGTGATTGCATAGGTTCCCTCAGTTGTATCGGTAACTATTTGCACGTAGGATACGACATACAGACGAAATTGGGTAGTCAAAGGTTGTCATTTGAGTGTGTTGGGCCTACTGAGAATCGGCCAAACCACCAAATTTGCGGACTCGCTTTTGATAGTGGGCAACCGATTCAAGCAGTTGCCTTTCCCCAAATTCAGGCCAAGTGACATCGGTGACAAACAGCTCTGAGTACGCGGCTTGCCAAATTAAGAAGTTTGACCAGCGGAGCTCTCCAGCGGTGCGGATCATTAAATCTGGCTCGGGAATAGATGGGTCGTACAGATGTTTAGCGAGCTCTTCTTCAGTGATTTCTGTGGGATTATCCGCGATTAAGGCTTTTACGGCATCAATGATTTCTGCTCGCCCGCCGTAATTGATCGCTAGCGTGAATTTGATCCCAGTGTTGCTTTTGGTGCTCTCCTTCATTTCCGCGAGAGCGTTTTGGAGACCTTGCGGAACTTCGTGAAGTCGTCCGATCGCCTGAGCTTGTACATTGTTCTCAACCAGACCTTGAAGTTCATGGCGTGCTGCTTCTTCAATTAGCTTCATCAATCCGCCGACCTCGTCTTCGGGGCGTCGCCAGTTTTCAGCTGAAAAAGCGTAAACCGTCAGATATTGAATACCAAGGTTTGCCGCGCAGAGAAGAACGTTCTTGAGAGTCTTGTAGCCTTCGCGGTGACCCCATAAGCGCATAAGGCCCTTGCTCTTGGCGTAGCGACCGTTGCCATCCATGATGATGGCAACATGGGCAGGAAGGGAATCAAGATTGATTCCCATAGCGAGTGCGTTTTGCTGAACAGAGTTGAGCGCGGTTGAAGCCAATTTAGGCCTCAGATTTCCATCACTTCGACTTCTTTTTTCTTCTGCAAGTCGTGGGTTTCCGCCACATATTTGTCGGTTAAATCTTGCAGCCGTTTTTCCAATCCTTTCAGATCGTCTTCGGTAATCTCTTTTTGCTTTTGCTGCTCACGCAGTTCGTTTAGGGCGTGATGCCGAACGTTGCGGATGGCAACACAGCCTTCTTCCGCACGGTGGCCGACTTGCTTCACAAGTTCTTTTCGACGATCCTCGGTCATCGGAGGGAAGTTTAGGCGGATGCCGCTTCCATCGTTGTTAGGATTCACCCCGAGGTCACTTTGCTGGATCGCCCGTTCGATTGGCCCGATCATGGACTTATCGTATGGCGAAATCAAAATCTGCCGTGGCTCAGGAACGCTTACGTTAGCGCATTGAGTGATCGGAGTCGGTGTGCCGTAGTAGTCAACCAGGATAGGCTCGAGAACCGTAGTGCTTGCGCGCCCAGTACGGATTCGACCAAAGTCGTGACCGGTTGCTTCAACCGCTGATTTCATTTTTCTTTCGGCTTCTTTGAGAATTTCACTCATATTCTTGTTATCCTCCTTGGACTAACGTGCCCTCTGGTTCACCTTTGACAGCTCGGGCCATGCCGCCTGGTCTGAGTAAATCGAGTACGACGACCGGCATTCCGTGCTCACGGCACATAGTGAATGCAGTTTGATCCATAACCGCCAGTTTTTGGTCAATTGCATCGGTGAAAGTCAGGTTATCGTATTTCACCGCGTCTGCGTGCTTGCGGGGATCTTTATTATAAACGCCGTCTACCTTGGTTGCTTTGAGGAGTGCGTCTGCATCGATTTCTAATGCGCGAAGCACGGAAGCTGTATCCGTGGTGAAGTAAGGGTTCCCAGTTCCACCCGCGAAAACGACTACTCGACGCTTTTCCATGTGGCGGATCGCTCGGCGGCGAATGAATGGTTCGGCGACCGCAGATATATCCAGCGCTGATTGAACTCGTGTGGGGATGCCAGCCTTTTCAATAGCGGATTGGAGAGCGAGGCCGTTCATGATGGTGCCCATCATTCCCATGTGGTCGGCAACTGTGCGGTTGATACCACCGCTTTCGCTAAATGCTGATCCACGTACAAAATTGCCGCCCCCAACTACGATAGCCACTTCGGCTCCGAGTTCGTGGACGGCTTTTACTTCCTGGGCGATGTAATCAAGGGTATCAACTTCTAATCCGTACCCGGCGCTTCCCCCCAGCATTTCACCGCTGATTTTGAGGAGGACGCGTTTAAATTTGACTGCATCGCCCATATTTGTTTATTTTAGTCTTCTTCGGTGCCTTCGCCGCTCATTCCAACTGCAAGGAGGGAATAGCTCTTGATGGTGATGCCACCGTTTTGCTTGAGGTAATCGCTGACCGTCATTTTTTGGTCAAGGTAGATCGGTTGTTCTAAAAGAACCTGCTCTTTATAGAACTCCTTATTAATCCGACCCTTTGCGATGTTCTCAGCCATTTCAGGCGTCTTTCCTTCTTCGATTGCTCGAGCCTTTTGAACTTCCATTTCCTTGTTGATGACGTCAGCGGGGACTTCATCCTTGGTCAGGAAGCTCGGCTTGAACGCAACGATTTGGACTGCGACTTGCTTTGCGGCATCGTCTCCGTCTCCGGAATAAACGATCACGCTAGCCCATTTGCCATCGTGGTGGTTGTAAGCCGCAAGCTTTTCACCTTCACCAGCCTTGTAGAACTCAGCGGCGCGGAGTTGAATGTTTTCGCGGATTCGTCCGACAGCGTCGGAAATGTGACCATCAATGGTTTGACCATCAACTTCAACATCTCCACCGGCTCGACCAGCGGCGAGCATTCCATTGACCATGGTATCCACCATAGCCTTGAAATCATCGTTGCGGCTGACGAAGTCCGTTTCGCATTCGACGATGATGCCGGCTGCTGTTTTGCTGTCGTCAGAAACGGCGACCTTCGCGATGCCTTCCTTGGTTGCCCGACCGGCCTTCTTTTGACCAGCCGCTGCACCTTTTTCACGCAAAATGTCTTTCGCGCGATCGATATCGCCACTTGCTTCTTCCAATGCCTTTTTACAGTCCATCATCGGAGCGTCAGTGAGATCTCGAAGTTTTTTTACGTCTGCTGCTGTAATTGCCATGTCAGTTAGTCTTTTGTTTCCTCGGTCGTGGCGGCAACTGGTTCGGCTTCTGCTTCTGCAGGTGCTGCTGGGGCCTCTTGTTCTACGCTTGCTTTTTCAGCTTTTGGAGCGGCTTCGACTTTGGCCTTACTCGCTTCGTCGTAGGATCGGAGGAATTCTTGTTCCACTTCACCAAAGTGCACCGGAGTTTCGCCGTCTTCATCGCCTTCAACCAAGGCAGTGTCGTCGCCTTCACCTTCGGTCATTGATTCGCTAATCGGCTTAACTTCGAGGATTGCTTCGCAGAACTTTTGGGTAACGAGTCGGATGGATCGGATCGCATCGTCGTTGCCTGGGATTACCCAATCTGCATCATCTGGATCGCAGTTAGTATCAACGATCGCCACGATTGGGATGCCGAGCTTTCGAGCTTCCAAAACTGCGATGGATTCTTTGTTGAGGTCAACTATAAACATGCACTTCGGCATATCTTGCATATCGCGGATGCCTTCAAAGTAGCGTTGCAGTTTGTCGCGCTCTTCCATTCGCTTAAGAGCTTCTTTCTTAGGAAGTCGAGCCAAGTAGCCTTCGGCTTCCATTCGGTCGAGTTCTTTCAACCGGACGATTCGTTGGCTGATGGTTTCCCAGTTGGTGAGCATTCCACCCAACCAGCGGTCGGTGACGAAGTATTGACCGGACTTGGTTGCGGCTTCTTTGATAGCGCTTTGTGCTTGCTTTTTAGTACCAACGAAGAGGACGCTCCCGCCATCTTGAACGATGGATTGAACGAAGTCGAGCGCATCTTGGAACAACTTGATGGTTTGGTGAAGGTCAACGATGTAGATACCATTGCGCGCGCCGTAAATATAGCGCTTCATCTTGGGGTTCCAACGACGAGTTTGGTGTCCAAAGTGGACGCCTGCTTCAAGCAGGTCTTTCATACTGAGTTCGGGCATATTCTTTTTTCCTTTGTGGGTTTTGCCGCCGGAACATCGTCTCATTCCGCCCTTTACTGAAGTGAATTCAGACCCAGGGGGCACGAGGTTCCGTGAGAATTTGGCGCAGGTCGCCCTGAGCCGGGAAGATAATACCGCGCTTGATGCTGGATTGAGTGGGACGTGATTGTTGATCGTGCCCCTACCTTTGTGACACAAAGGTAGGGAATTGTCGCTATTCATCACCCACGCTAAACCCTCCCAATCTTTGACGTGAAGTTAGATAGCTACCTTCACAAACCTAGCGAACAAAAAACCGCCCGCTGGAAAATCCAACGGGCGGTCAACCTAAGCGAAAGGAATTATTCGCCAGATGGTGCGGCAGGAGTCGGATCAGCTTCTGCCTTTGCCATGCCAGAACCCATTCCACCGCGCTTGGACCACCAGATCGCGATGACGAGCATAACTGCTGCCGCAACGGTGATTCCGATGGTTACGCCTTCAGGGCGTTTCATGATGACCGCCGGAGCAAGCAACAGGCCAACAAGGTTCATAACCTTGATCAATGGGTTGAGTGCAGGGCCAGCCGTATCCTTAAACGGATCACCGACTGTGTCGCAGACAACCGCGGCTTTGTGAGCTTCGGTTCCCTTACCACCGTGAAGACCATCTTCGATGAGCTTCTTGGAGTTATCCCACATACCGCCAGAGTTAGCGAGTAGAACCGCCATCAACTGACCGGAGAGGATCGCACCAGCAAGGAATCCGCCGAGTGCTTGAGCACCAACCAGGTTGTATTCCACTCCGTTGACCATGGTCAACGGTTTTCCAATGGAAAGACCGAAACCAACGATGACCGGGAAGAAGATAGCGAGGATTCCAGGGCCAAGCAACTCGGTTTGTGCGGCTTTCGTTACGATAGCCACGCACTTTGCGTAGTTGGGCTTGCTGGTTCCTGCCATGATGCCCGGATCGTTTCGGAACTGCGACCGAACCTCATTGATGAGTTCAAATGCTGCCCGACCAACCGCGTTGATGGAGAATGCAGAGAAGAGGTACGGAGCCGCACCGCCAATCAGAAGGCCAAGGAAGATTTCTGGAATCTCGAGGCGCATACCAATCGTTGAGAGCTTTCCTTCATCCACATAAGCGTGGAAGAGGGCAACTGCGGCAACAACCGCGGTTGCGATTGCAAAGCCTTTGGTAAGTGCTTTGGTGGTGTTACCAGCCGCGTCGAGGAGTTGAACTCGTCGGGCACCTTCTGGGCTTTCTTCACCCGCACCGGACATTTCGAATACGCCTTGGCTGTTGTCGCTGATCGGGCCAAAAGTATCCATCGCAAGGATGAAACCAGTGGTAGTCAGCAATCCAAGACCAACGAGCGCAATGCCGTAGAAACTCAACAGATAGCCACCAAAAGCGTCTGGTGGGAAGATCATGAGCGGGCCAAGCAGACAAGCAACGATAGCGAAGACGCTAAATACCGAGCTTTCTTGACCGTAGGCAAATCCAGTGATGATCATCGGCGCTGGGCCAGCAGTCGAAACTTGACCAAGCTCTTGAACTGGTCGCTTGTGGAGTCCAACGTAATAGTCGGTCAAGGCTTCGAAAACGAACGCCATGATGATTCCGAAAATGACGCAGACAAAGAATCTCCACCATTCAGCAGTTTGATGCTTGACGTATGCAAGTTTGGCGGAAACTCGGGGAGGCGGTGTGCCTGCCGCAGTAGGATCGGTTTGCTGCTTCTTATCAAAAGCAAGAGCATTTTCAATCGTTTCTGCAACCGCAATCGGGCCAGATCGGACTGTGCTGAGGTTCAACTTGTGAGGATCAGCATCGACACCAGCTACCAATTGGTTAGCGGAGTTCACGTAAAAAGTGACCGGATATTCTGCCTTAACGTTGTATTGAACAGCAGGATTTACCTTTCGCGAATCCTCAATTTGCTTTTCAAAGTTATCCTTTTCAATCGGACCAAATTGAAGCGTTTGTTTCTGTGGTTCTGCCCCTGCAACTGGTTTTCCATCTGGCCCGGCAGGAGTACTCACGATTTCGATTTCGTAAACACGAATTTCTTTATCTTTGTACGCCTGTTGGAAGGTGATGTACTTGGGTTCAAGTGAGTTAGGATCCTGGGCCGGATCCGGTGTTGCGTAGTTGAGGAGAGCAATATTGGAATCGTTGTAATTCAGTTGGTGGAATCCTTCAAAACCATCAACTTCTGGTATAGCAGATTCTCCGCCACTCAAGATGCCTTGAATTTGGAATTGTGCTTGATCTTCAGGAAGATTGAGAGCCTTTACAGTAGGATCCTTAAGAATTGCTTCTGGAGTTACTGCATACTCGGCAATCTTTTCCTTAGCGGCAATGGTTTTCTGAGCCTTTAAGATTGCAAGAGCAGTTTCACGATCATATTTGGTTTGTGAAACTAACTCGCTGGTCTTAATTGCTTGCGATTTGTCGATGCCGCCCAGCATCCACATCGCAATACCGAGGGTTGCTGCCGCTGCAATAAACGCTGAGCTGTAGAACCCTTTTCGTATGGACTTGAGCGGGTCAACGTTGATGTCGTCTGAGCCCTTAACCATGAAGATACCGACGATGGAAGCGATGACACCTGCACCTCGCGCCATCAGCGCAAACAGGATGAGCTTCATCCACATTTCTGTGGGGAAGAGTGCGGCGGTTGCAGCACCGAGAACGATTGCCGCGACCAAGGTGACTTCGTAAGATTCAAAAACGTCAGCTGCCATACCAGCGCAGTCGCCAACATTGTCACCAACGTTGTCCGCAATAACGGCCGGGTTTCGAGGATCGTCTTCTGGGATGCCAGCTTCGACCTTTCCAACCAGGTCGGCTCCAACGTCCGCAGCTTTGGTGAAGATTCCACCGCCGACCCGCATAAAGAGGGCAGCCAGTGAACCACCAAAACCAAATCCAATTAAGAGTTTTGTTGCATCTTGTGGAAGGGCAAGAAAGATGGTAGTTGCACCGAGCAAGCCCATTCCGACGGTTACAAGGCCAGCAACCGAACCTGATTGGAACGCAATTTCAAGAGAAGACTTATAGCTGGTGAGAGCGGCGTTGGCAACGCGCATGTTGGCGTTGACCGCGGCTTTCATTCCAATATATCCAGCAATGTAGCTCGCTCCAACACCAAGAACGAAACACACAGCGGTGAGAGCGGCAACCAGAGGACCGTATGATCCTTGGTACATGAAGAACAATACGACGGCAATCAGGATTACGAAGATTCCCATCGTTCGGAACTGCTGACCGAGATAACCCATCGCTCCTGAGCGAATCGCTTCGCCTACTTCTTGCATTTTTTCATTGCCCGGAGACGTTTTTTGAACCTTATTCCAGAAGAACCAGGCAAAGAACAAGGCAATGAGACCAAAAGCAAGAGAGATGTAAAGGAACATCTTATGGCTGTCGGAAAATTCGAGTTTGATGTTTGCTTCTGCCCCGGATGCCATAGCCATCGTGGGGATCAGCAGACTCAAAAGAGTGAAGATGGTTGCAAATAGCTTGGTGCCTTTGCCTTTCCACCTATTGATCGTTAGATTGTTCTGCATTATGTTGGAAGTGCCCTCTGAACGCGGAAATGAGGCGTGCTCACAAGGATAGCGCCTCAATTGACGCATAAATTTACCCCAAAGTTAATAGATAGTTGAGAACTTGCCCGAGCGTCCCGGGGAAAATTCAAAATGCAGGTTAAAGACCGATAGCCCGGCCTAGGATTTTAGTAGACTTCCTGTTAATGGCGACTACGGTAACCGGCTGGCGCGGGTTTCGAACTTATCTGGAAATGATCAAGATCGAACACTCGATATTCGCGTTACCATTCGCGATGATCGGCATGATGTGGGCTTCGTGGACGAAGTCCGGTTCTATCTGGCCCGGCGGTTGGATTTTCAGTTGGATCGTGGTCGCGATGGTGAGTTGCCGGAGTGCGGCAATGGCTTGGAACCGCATCGCCGACCGAGATATTGATGCGCTCAACCCGCGAACTCAAATAAGGGCAATTCCAGCTGGGTTATTGAGCTTACGCACGGCGAATCTTTATTTTTACGGAAGTGTTTTGATCTTTTTGCTCGCCGCCGCAATGTTGAACAACCTATCGCTTTATCTTGCGCCTGTTGCTTTGCTGGTAACGCTTGGATATTCAATGACCAAGCGATTCACCCCCCTCTGCCACTATGTTTTGGGCTCGGGGTTAGGCATTGCTCCCGCGGCTGCTTGGGTTGCGGTACGCGGAGATGTCACGTGGCCAGTAGTCGCTCTGACCGGAGCGGTGATGTTGTGGGCCGCAGGGTTTGACATTATTTATGCGTTGCAGGATGAGAAATTTGATGCCGACAACGGATTACGGAGTTTGCCTCAAACCTTAGGAACAAGCAAAGCACTGATGGTCAGCAGGATTTCTCATGTTTTGGCGTTGTTATTGCTTGCCTTAGCGGTCTGGTTGATGGGCACTGGCTGGCTCGGATGGCTTGGAGTCGCTTTCGCGGGTTGTCTGCTTGCCTATGAACAAAGCCTAGTGAAGCCCAATGACCTCAGCAAAGTGAACTTGGCATTTTTTACTTTGAACGGGTTTATTTCTATTGGTGTATTTGTGTTTTTGCTTCTTGATTGGGTGATTCTACGTTGAGCGAGTTACTGGGTCGGACGAATCGTGTTTTTCCGCGGCTTTGGTGGCGATTGCTGGGGTGCGATGAAGAAAATCGGCTCCAAATCTGCGAATACTTGCGGTCAAATCCCGGCGTAGTAATGGCGAGCCCCTTGTGGGCGGCAGAACTGCGCGATGCCAAGTGTGATTGGGTCGTCTGTGGGGGATCAAAAGTTGGCAACTCTCAGAGCCAAGAACAGGCCATGAACCAAATGACTGGCGAAATCATTGCTTCAGTTGCCGGATCGCCAGATGGGTTCGTTTCAATCTATTTTCTGAGCGTTGCTCGGGCTTGGGAAGAGCATCAGATCAATGGGGCATTGGCGGCTCTCCAGTCGGCTAAAGAAGAAGGGTTGATCGGTTCAATCGGACTGCATGTGGCTGGTTCTGCATTGGGAGTAGCGAGTTTGTGGCGTTTCCATGATGCGTTCGAGGTCGTCTTGGTAGCGCATAACCCACGCACTGAAAAGGATTATCAAAGTGTCGTCGCAACTGCTTTAGACCGCCGCGTTGGTGTTGTTCAAGAATCGGTTTTTGACTGGGGAGGAGGTGTTCCGTTTTTTGCGATGCCCAATATAGATTGGAAACTTGGCTCAGCGTTGCTCGCAGATCGCCTCAGAGTGAACCCAGTCTTGCTCGGAGTGGCAAGCGTGCGCGAAATGGAAATGGCAACTCAAGCGGCGCAGGATTCCTCAAAATTAGGAATAGACTTAGAATCGCTTTGGAAAGCCTACAAGAACCCATATTCCTGGCATGAGCCATTGGAACGCCCGGATTGGGAAGTGGCGCGGCAGAAATATATAAAGGATCTCGATGGACATTAAAGAGTTGACTGGATTGTTGCAGTGGGGCGCGGCAATCTCGCTGTTGCTTGCTGTGAGTTGGGTTTTCCGTTTCAAAAAAGAGCCAGTGAGAGCCAAATTGATGGGGTTCGCTTTTGTTGTTCTCGCGATTGCGATGATCGGGTTCTCGCTAGAATGGCCCATTTGGATTGTCGGAGTATTGGCAGGTGTGGTCGTGGCAACCCAAATTTTTGACTTTGCGATGCGAGCGGGTCAGAAAGCAAAGGCGGAAGAGCCTTGAAGATTGGAGTCGTGGGCGCAGGAATCGCTGGCCTGAGAACTGCGATGCTTTTAGAGAAAGCGGGGCACCAAGTCACGGTTTTTGAAGCACGCGACCGCGTCGGCGGACGAATGCAAACCGTCGAGATGGGAGATGGATACTACGAGGCAGGCGGCGAATGGATTGACGCAGATCATCACCGAGTTATTCGTTTGCTCCGGGAGTTTGGAGTTGCTCCGGAAAAGAGTTCGCAATGGCCGGGGTTAGTGGTTTATCAAGGCGAGTTCGCGACGGAAAATCAGATCTGGCCCGATGCAGCACTGGATGCAGACTTGGTTCATGAGGCGGCAGAAGCTTTAATTACGAAACAACGGCGGGGAGAGGATATTGGAGAGGATCAACCTCTTGGGGCTTGGCTTGATTCGATCTGCAAGAGTGAACGCGGTCGCTGGTGGGTGGAGGCTTTCACGCGAAGTGATGAAGGCGAAGATACTTCCCAAGTCAGCTTGCTTGGTTGGCTCGAAAGCTACGCACACTATCTTGACCGTGAAGACGGCGTAATGAGCCTCTACCGTATCACTGGCGGGGGAGGAAAACTTTGCGAACGTATGGCGGCAAAACTACAGGATTTGAGGCTAAACTCGCCGATCCAACACGTTTCCGATCAAGGGGAGGTAATTGATAAAAATGGTTCGACTCATCTTTTTGACCGAGTCGTTTTTGCATTACCTGCTGGCTGTTTAGAAAAGGTTCTCGACGTCGAATCCCAAATTTCTCTTAAGCCGCAGGAAGGTAGTTTTGTTTCGTATGATCTCTCCTGGGTTTTCCATCTCCCCTCAGTGAAAATGGCTCGTTCAGTAAAGCTCGTTCTACAGTTCAAGAATGCTTGGTGGCGCGATAAGAACTGGTCGGGTCGGATGTTGGGTGATCTTGCGTTTCAGCAAACTTGGGAAATTGGACGGGGAAATCTTAATGCACTCGGAGTCTACGTTTGCGGGGCTGAAGCGATTCAGCTTATGGAGCAACCTAACCCAGTTGATGTGGTTTTGAAGTCAATTACGCAGGTGCATCCCGAGGCTCGAGAATCATTTATATCTGGTGCGGTCCATGATTGGGTTTCGGATGAATTTGCAGGTGGAGCGTTTCCGTATTATCCAGTTAAATGTGCACCATCCATGGATAAACCCCTCCCCAACCCCTCCCCAGATTTGGGGAGGGAGTCAAAAATCAACAGCACCAGGTTTAAGCCGTACGGGAGAATTCACTTCGCTGGAGACTGGGCGTGTGATTGGATGGGATTTATTGAAGGCGCGCTCGAAAGCGCAGAACGTGTAGTAGAGGAGATCAAAAATGCTGGTGAGTGATGCAAAAGTTTGGCCCGGCGATGTGACCGGGTTTGCGGTTGAAAATGGGCGATTCAGCCAAGTCGGGGGCGACCTAAAGGGCGGTGAATGGGCGGGGCATACGATTCTTCCCGGTTTCATCGATGCGCATTGCCACATTCTGCCGACCGGCCTTGATCTGCTCAAACTCAACTTGAGCAGTTGCTGGACAGAGAACGAAGTTTTGGATGCGGTTCGAGATTGGTTGCCTAATATCGAACCAGGGCAATGGCTCCACGCGACTCAGTACGATCAGAACCGCTGGGGTTCGCATCTCAGCCGCCATCAACTTGATAAGGTTTCTAACGAAATTCCGATTTTGCTTCGGCATTCAAATGGTCATGCCAGCGTAGCCAACACAGCGGCATTGCGAGCGGCAGGAGTCGAACACGAAACTCCGGATATGGAAGGCGGTGAGTATGTCCGCGATGAAAACGGTGAACTCACTGGGGTTCTCCTAGAAAAAGCCCACGAACGAGTAACGAGCAAGGCTCCCGAGCCAAGCCTAGATGAAATGGTTGCGGGGATCCTCCGCGCTGGAGAATCTATGGCGGGCTACGGAATCACCAGCGCGACCGACATGATGACCGGGCGTTGGGACTTGGCAAAAGAACTTGAGGCTTACCGATTAGCAAGTGAGCAAGGCTGCAAGATTCGACTGCGGATGTATATGCAGTGGCGCGAAGTTCTGGGGAATGGCGCGATTGAACCTGCTTTGTTGCAAGAATTGATATCGGCGATGGATGAACCCAAGTGCAAGGTGCTCGGGCTCAAAGTATTTGCCGATGGAGCAATCGGGAGCGCAACCGCCGCGATTTACGACCGATTCGTGACCACGGGTGGGCAAGGCCGGCTGATATATTCACCCGAAAAACTCGCGCAGATCATCGCCGATATTGATGCCGCAGGTTGGCGGTGTTCTGTGCACACTATCGGCGACCGATCTACTGACTTGGTGATGGAAGCGTATGAAAAGACCCGCGATCCAAAGATTCACCGGATTGAGCACGCAATGATTTTGAGCGACACCCAAATTGAACGCATGGCAAAACTGGGTTCGCATGTGACTATGCAGCCAGAGTTCTTGTATCGGTTTGGTCATGCATACCGAGCGCAGTTGCCGGATGGCATTTGGCAGAACCTCAAAAGGGTACGGAGTGTTTTGGATGCGGGGATTTCTCTTTCGTTTAACTCAGATCGTCCAATTGTTGCCGGCGATCCTTGGGACGGGATTCGTTCGGCAACCAATCGACCGGAAGGATTTACTTCGGTGGAAGCGGTTTCGATTGAAGAGGGGATTGACCTCTACACTCGCGGCGGAGCCGTAGCGAATTTTGAAGATGATGAGCTCGGGATGATTGAGGTCGGATATCGGGCAGACTTTCAGGTTCGTAAAGGAGGAACCGACGGGGAGCTTGTTGCGGTTTACAAAGAAGAGGAGAGAACAATTTAGTGCTCAGTCACGGGTTTCACCCGTGGCACCCAATACCAATTATCGAAAACTGCACAAACAGATTTTCGTTCTGCAACGCATACTGTAATCACCAGGTAATTAAGCTATGGTTGCCAAGTGGACGAAATACGGGCTGTTGGCTACGATGTCAATCGCGATTGCTGTGTGCGGATACAACTCAGCGGGGAAGCTATCTATTGAACAGGCCGAAGAGTGCTGGTACGGTCAAATGCCGTCTTCCTCAGTGGAATTTGAATCCATAAACCAAATAGCCACCCAATGCGGCCTAACGGAACGGAAGCAAGGGGTAACAATGTATCCCGATGGCGTTCGTCGCACCACGTTTACTAAACGATTTACAAATATCGGGCTTGTCTCAGGCTGGCATGATGAAGTCACACTTGATGTCGAATTTATTGGCGATTCTAACCTCGTTGAAGCCCACTTAGATCGGTGGGATGGCGTCGCTTGGATGATTTTGCCTTAAGCGGATAAAAACTATGAAAGCCAAATATTTTGTTCAAGCGGGCATTGCTCTCGTGGTTTTGCCGATACCCACGCTGATGCTCTATAACCATATAGGAACTCAGGCAGTGATCGATTCTGAAATGTGCTGGCAAAATCGCGCTCCAAGTACCGAGATTGAGTTTTCTGAGCTTAAGAAAGTTGCCAAAAAATGTGGTCTCAATGAAAGAGAGGAAGGAGCCAGGGAATATCCAGACGGGATCAGGAGAACATATTTTAGTCGCAGGTTCACAGATTTCCAGATCGTTGTGGGTTGGCATCGTGAATATTTGCTTGACGTTGAGTTCACAGGTAATACCGAAAAAGTTAAATGTAAGGGAATGCGGAATGACGGGGTCGCCTGGCTGTTAATTCCTTAAAGAATCCCCGCTCAGATTTGAGCGGGGATTCTTTTTCGGCCTAACCTTTCTTACCGATTTGCTTCATGACTTCCTCGACCGCTCGCTTGAGCTGAGGATCTTCGTTGCGGAAGTATTGATCAGGGTCAATATCCACTTCGATATCGGGCTTTTCGCCGATGTTTTCGAGTGGAGTTCCGTCTACGCGGTAAGAGCCTGTCTGCGGAAGGCGGATAACCGTGCCGTCAACAAGAACTCCGCCGTATGTGTAGATGACGTAACCCGGTGTTTGCATACCGACCAAGGTTGCAAGTCCGAGGGTCTTCATGGCGGCAGGGAACATTTCTGCGTTGCTGAAACTTGTTTCTGCATGCATAACCACTGTGGGTTTGCCCCAGAGCTGACCAGGGCCAGGGACTTCATCTTGGTCTCGTGGCACGTACCGCAGGTGCATCTTGCGTTCAAGCGCATCAATCAGGACGTCGGCAATGTTTCCGCCACCGTTTTCGCGGACATCAATGATCACGCCTTCTTTACCCTGAATGTATTCCCACATTTCAGCGTTAAAGGTGTTGAGGTTTCCTCCACCCATTCCCGCGATGTGAACGTAGGTGACTAATCCACCGCTGAGTTTTTCAACGTATTCGCGTCGCCATTCAATGCGGTTGTTGTAAAGGATTTGCCCGAATGCACCAGATGAAATAGCCCGGTATTTAACTTCTCGGGCACCATCCATCGAAGGCTTAGAATTGACTGTGAAAGTCACATCTCGGCCTTGCTCGGCGGTCAGAATTTTGAAGAAGTTCTGATCAGCCCGAACGCTTTGACCATTGACCTTCATCACATAGTCGCCCGGATTGATTTTGGTTTTTGCGTAAGAGCCTGGCGAGTTCGCCGGAACATCCTTGACACGCACTCCTAAGCCAGTGTAACTGTAATCAATCGTGAAACCAGGGTGAGCGGTGGTTTCAGAACGCTCGCCCCCAAATGCTGGGCTAACTTCAGAGTGGCTACTTTCAAGTTCGCCGACCATAAAGTTGAGTACATTCGCCATTTCTCGACGATGAGCAACACCATCCAAAAGGGGTTGGTACCGATCCCGGATTTTCGCCCAGTCGCGTCGGTGGAAGTATTCGTCGTAGAAGTTCTGATTGTAAGTTCGCCAGAATTCATGGAACGCGGCTTTGCGTTCGGCAACTAAGTCGCGAGTCCAAACCGCTCGATATTCGACGGCTGTTGTCGGCATATTTGGCTGTCGAATGTTTTGGATGGTCGGCACTCCGCCCGTCACGTAGAACAGACTGTTGGTGTCGCCAAGAACTTCAAACGAAGTTGCGCCAGTTCGAGAAACCTGAGCTTCCTTTTCACCGTCGTAACCAACTCGCGTAATGTTATTACCTTTAATAAAGTAAAGGTCGCCCTTTTCTTTATCGCTGTAAAGTTGGCCCGGTTGAGCACCATTCACAAAAGGCCGGATACGGTCTTCGGGACGGTTGAAATCAAAGTCAACGGTCACCGCACCTTCTGGCTTGGTGTACTTAAGTTCAATGATGTTGCTTGGGGCATCTTCTTGTTGCGCTGGGCAGATAAAGATTCCCGTTGGGCCACGATCACTGTAGAAGTAAAGGTATTTGCCATCAGCAGACCATTCAGGCGAATTGTCGGTCGAGTTAAGCTTTGTAACGTTGATTTCTTTACCAGTGGCGATTTCTCTTACCCAAACGTTAGTTTTATTGTCCCAATATTTAAACCCAGAGTTGATCAGAGTTTTGACGTACGCCACGTACCGCATATCTGGGGAGAATGCGTACTGTTGAAGGGATGGCTTGTCCAGAACTCGGGTCGTCTTGCCAGTGTCGAAATCAAGCGTAAAGAGGCCGCCCTGGCGACCGTTCACCCAGTAAGCCAGTGCCTTCTTATCTGGTGTAACTGAAATTCCCTGAATGTCGGTTGTCGTTTTGTGGGCAATCGTGATGGAGTCATCGGCGACGTTGTATTTGTAGAGCGAAAGCGCTCCATCTCGGTCGCTGGTGAAGTACACGAATTTTCCATCTGGCGAGTAGACCGGTTGAGTATCAGAACCGGCAAAGTCGGTTACCTGCTTGGCGTCGGCTCCGTTTGGCCCTTTGCCTTTGGTAGTTGGGACACTGAACAGTTCACGATTCACCTGGAAGACGACATTCTTGCCATCGGGTGAGATGGTTGCTTCAGATGCACCGCTCGTGATAACGTTTCGGGTTGTATTGCGACCTTTATCGTCGATGATTCCGGTAAAAGTCACTGCGGTTACGCTTGCCCCAGCGTTTCCAACTACAGGATCAACTTTAAAGATATTTCCGTCTCGCTCAAAAACCATGTGACCAGTTTTTGAGGCAACTGAAAGGAACCGCGTCCCATCGCCACCCACTTCATTGGTGAGACGCCGTGCCTTTCCAGCGGAATCAACTACGTAGATGTTCGGCGTACGGTTGACGTTATCTGTAAAGACCGCTGGCTTTTCATCAATGTTACGAGAGCTTGGAGTCTTCTCGGTTACTGTAACCGTGTAGATATTTCCGTTTGGCCCGTACTGTGGCCATAGATGTTGGAACCGGTTTGAACGTAGTAATTTGCGATTTTTGCCGTCTGCGCCAATTGTCCAAAGCTGCGAAGCACCGGAACCCTCATATCTTGGACGATAGATGCTCATCATTGCTTTGTGCCCGAAGACAACACTTTTTCCATCTGGCGACATTGATGGCGAATCAATCCGGAAATTGGTGATGAACAACTCGTTCATCTTTAAATCAGTGACATCAAGTGTGTAGATACCGCTCGCGGCTTTATCTATGGTGGCGTTCATCGTGATTAGGTTGCCCGACCATGAGATGGGAATTTCTGAGAAGCTGCCGAATGTAAGTTGCTTGGTCTGACCCCCTTCTAAGGGCACGGCATAGATGTCCCAGTTGCCGTTGCGGTCAGTGGCATAGGCGATCCATTTTCCATCAGGGCTCCAAACCGGGTTGTCGTCCATCTCAACGTTGTCGGTGAGGCGGGTGGCTTTTCCGCCATCGCTGCTGCCAAGCCATATATCGCCTCGATAGGTGAATGCCAGGCTTTTTCCATCGGGGCTGAGAGCCAAAGAGCGTGCGCCAATAAATTGGTGCGGGGCGGCAGGCGTGATCTGCACAGCCGGTAGGCTGGCCGCCAAAATGATTGGGAGAAATGTCATGGTAGTTACCAAAATGGCTACCGTGATGTTAGCTAAAGTTGTTCCCGGAATTCTAGGCCAAAAAGCAGAATTGTGCTTGCAAGTGATTTAAGGCTTGCGTGACTTTGTGAATATTCTGCGATCGTGGGTCGCTACCTGTCACGTGGATATCTGCATTCAGCGAGCTTGGCTGAACGTGATTTGTCCAGGATGGCATCACATGGTTATTCCACTGGCGCAGGATTGATTCAGGAGTTCGGCCTCGCTCTCGCTGGTCACGCTCAAGCCGGCGATTGAGAGCTTGTTCTACGGGCAGATCAACAAAAATCTTGAGGCAAGGGATCGTTGGCAGTGCTTCTTGGAGCAGCGAAAACTGGCCCTCAGCGATGATGACCGGTTGCGGGGAAATTGTTTGTGAGCGAATCCGTTTACTCGTGACAAAATCATAAATAGGAGTTTGAGTGGCAACTCCGTTTGCAAGCTGAGTGAGGTCGTTCCGCCAATGGTCAAGGTGGAACATCTGTGGACAATCCCAGTTCAGGTCAGCCGCTTCGTGGAGGTGATCGGGCAGATCGCGGTAATAGTCATCCATCTTGATGAGTGTTCCGTTCAGAACCTCAGCCAAATCTTGCGCGAGAGTGGTTTTGCCCGACGCGCTTAATCCGGCGATTGCGATGATGGATGCAGGCTGTTTCACTCCGCCCAAATTGTGGCTCCTTTTATCAGCAAATTGTTAGCAATTTGACCCAAGTATTTAGGACTATGCAGCATCGGATTTCAGTTCAAAGACGTTGAATAGATCAAGTTCTCAAATGGCGTTTTGAGAGCCTGATAAACGAAATGAACACACTCAAGGTAACAGTTCTTCTCGCTGCATTGACTGGATTATTCGTGCTGATGGGGCAAGCCATCGGCGGAAACTCTGGCATGGTCATCGCATTCGTGATCGCCCTGGTCATGAATGTGGCGAGCTACTGGTATAGCGATAAGCTGGCTTTGAGCATGGCGCGGGCGCAAGAAGTTTCTCCGGCACAGGCACCCGATCTTCACAAGATGGTTGAAGTGCTGGCTGGACGCGCTAAGATTCCGAAGCCGAAAGTGTATTTGGTGAACGACCCTAGCCCGAATGCATTTGCAACCGGACGAAACCCATCGCATGCGGCGGTTGCCGTGAACACCGGGCTCCTGAACCTACTCACCCCTGATGAAGTGTTTGGAGTAGTGGCGCACGAAATCGCTCACATCCGCAACCGAGATACGCTGACCATGACAGTAGTCGCGACTATTGCTGGTGCGATCACTATGCTTGCCGGATTCGCCCGGTTCGCCGCGATCTTTGGTGGTCTGGGTGGCCGCGATGATGGGGAAGGCAACAACATCCTTGGGCTGCTGGCTATGGCGATTGTTGCTCCGGTTGCCGCGATGATTATGCAGTTCGCGGTTTCGCGGGCAAGGGAATTTGAAGCAGATAAGTGGGGTGCCGAGTTTGCGGGAACTCCCGATGGTTTGAGCAACGCTTTGTTGAAATTAGAGCGAGGAACGAGCATGGTTCCTACTAAAACCGATGCGGCTCACGCTCCCTTGTACATCGTGAACCCGTTGAAGGGAATGGGTGGCTTCGCCAAATTGTTCATGACCCATCCGCCGGTTGAAGAGCGGGTGGCTAAGCTTCGTACGATGCGGGCGAAAGCGGCCTGATCTTGGTAACCTTTACAACTTGATTAACCCCTACCAACCCTCCCCAGAATTGGGGAGGGAATTCTCATTTTTTGTTGACGAGGGTTCGCTTCTGCAAAGGGCCTAGTTGAACTCAAAACGGCCCAATTTCCACCCGGGGTTGCAGGTATGATTTTCCTTCCCCGATTCTGTCCGGAGAATTATGAGAGTCATTCAACCATCCTCGAAGCGCATTGGCCGATCGCTCGAGGTTCCTAACCTAATTGAACTTCAGCTCAACAGCTACAAGTTTTTCTTGGAAGAAGGCCTGCCCGAACTTTTTACCACTTTTAGCCCGATTTGGGATTTTACGCAGAGCAATTACATTGAATTTACGGAGTTCGTTTTGGGCGAACCCAAATACGGCATGCAAGATTGCCGCGACCGCGACCTCACCTACGAAGCACCGATCAAGGCAACTGTCCGATTTGGTGGAAAAGATCGCGAAGTTATCGAATCCGAAGTTTATCTCGGCGATTTGCCATTGATGACCGATAAAGGAACCTTCATCATCAACGGCCGCGAGCGGGTCATTGTTAGCCAGCTCAGCCGATCACCCGGGATTTACTTTGAAGAAGACGTTGACACATCCATGCAGATGATCGCCCGAGCGCGGTGCATCCCAATGGAAGGCCCTTGGTTGGAAGTCGAAAACGATTCCAACGGTGTTGTCAACACTCAAATTTCACAAACCAAAAAGTTGCCGATCACCCAGCTGGTCAAGGCTCTCCACGGCTTTGATAAAGGTCGGGATCGCCAAGTCCGCAAGATCGAAAACTCTCTCGGCAAGCGGTTGGCAGAACCCTTAGCTGATCCAGATACCGGCGAAGTCGTTTTGGATAAGGGAATCATCCTCACCAAGCGCGTGTTTGCTGGTCTGAGCGATGAAGTCAAGCAACTTGAGTGCATGATGGAAAGCCCGCTCGGTTCAACCGAAGACATGTACTGGTACTTCGGCGAAGAGCTTGAAATCGAAAACCCAACGGTTGAAGATTTGGAAGGCGCGCGCACCGTTGAAGAACTCACCGAAGGTAAGAAAGTTATCGTTGGTGCGATGCAAAAGATCGAGCATGACACGGCCGTCAAGCTCGTTGACATGAAGATCGACAAGGTTTACTTGCTCCGACTTCCTGACTACATCGAAACCACCCTTGCGGCAGACAAAGTTGCCAACACCCGCGAAGCAATCCTTGATATCTACAAGCGAATGCGACCAGGTGAAGCGGCAAACGATGATGCGGCTAAGCAACTCGTTTTCAGCTTGTTCTTTGATATGCGGCGCTACGACTTGGGTAAGGTCGGTCGCCGGTTCTTGAACAACCGCTTGAAGCTCGACGTTTTGGGTAACACCCGAAACCTCACCAGCGATGATCTTGCTCGCACGCTCATTGAAATGGAGCCTTACCTCAAGAAGGAAGCGGATCACGATGACATTGACGACCTGCGAAACAAGCGTGTCCGAAGTGTTGGTGAGCTCCTGGCCAGCCAGTTACGACTCGGTTTTGTGCGGATGGAAAAGGTTGCCCGAGAACGAATGACCTCGGCAGACCAAGATAACCTTCTGCCAAGCATCATCCTGAGCGTCAAGCCGGTCAGTGCAAGCATTAAGAGCTTCTTTAGCTCCAACCAGCTTTCCACGTTCATGGATCAAACCAACCCATTGAGCGAATTGACGAACAAGCGTCGTCTTTCGAGCCTTGGCCCTGGTGGTTTGCAACGCAACAGCGCAAAGCTGGAAGTCCGCGACGTTCACCGAAGCCACTACGGTCGGATTTGTCCGATTGAGACGCCTGAAGGTCCAAACATTGGTTTGATTTCTCAGCTCACCACCCACGGTCGGATTGATGAATTTGGATTCATCATGACTCCGTACCGCAAGGTGGTTGAAGGCCGAGTTACCGACGAAGTTGTTTACCTGACGGCTCAAGAAGACTTCCACCTGCGCATTGCTCCGGCAGACACTCAGCTTGACGAGAACGGCTTGATCGTTGGCGACCGCGTAACCGTGCGTTGCCCTGGTGGTGACAAACAGTTCGGTGGTGCGAGCTACCCAGCTGTTCCTCCAACCCGTGTTGACCTGATGGACGTCAGCCCAGTTCAGATCATCTCGGTTGCAACCAGCTTGATTCCATTCCTCGAAAACGACGACGCGAACCGTGCTCTCATGGGTGCGAACATGCAGCGTCAGGCGGTTCCGACTCTGCGAAGCGATGCTCCGATTGTTGGTACTGGCTACGAAAAGCGAGCGGCTATTGATAGCGGCGCAAGCGTGATCGCTCGCCGAAGCGGTGTCGTCGAAACCGTGACGTCTAAGATGATCACGATCAAGACGGAAGACGGAACCGTGGACACCTACGAGTTGCTCCACATGTTCCAAAGCAACAAGTCCACTTGTTTCACCCACCGCCCAATCGTTTTCCCTGGTCAAAAGGTTCTTAAAGGCGATGCGCTTGCTGATGGTGCAAACACTGACGACGGTCGGTTGGCACTTGGTAAGAACTTGATTGTTGCCTTTATGCCTTGGGGCGGTTACAACTACGAAGACGCGATCATTTTGAGTGAGCGCCTAGTGAAGGATGACGTTTACACGTCCATCCACATTGAGCGACACGAAGCCGAAGCCGTAGATACCAAACTCGGGCCAGAAGAAATTACCCGCGATATTCCAAACGTTGGGGAAGACGCTCTGCGCGACCTCGATGAAAACGGAATCATCCGAATCGGCGCGGAAGTTCGACCAGAAGATATTCTTGTTGGAAAGGTTGCTCCTAAGGGTCAAACCGAAATGACCGCCGAAGAACGGTTGATCATTGCGATCTTCGGTAAGAAGGCCGAAGAAACCCGCGACGTAAGTTTGACCTTGCCGCACGGTGAAAAGGGAACGGTTATTGACGTCAAAGTCTTCAGCCGGTTCAAGTACCTCAGCCCAAGTATCAACTATGTTTACAAGGAAAGCAAAAAGCGCGACCGCTTGATCTGCGATCGAACGGAAGAGCCGTTGCTTCAAATTCCTGGTGACGAATTGCCAGCAGGTACGAACATGACCGTTCAAGCCTACGTTGCCACCAAGCGAAAGATCATGGTTGGTGACAAGATGGCTGGTCGCCACGGTAACAAGGGTGTTATTAGCCGAATCTTGCCAGTGGAAGATATGCCGGTTTTGATGGATGGTTCACCAGTTGATATCATCTTGAACCCGCTTGGTGTTCCAAGCCGGATGAACATCGGTCAAATCTTGGAAACCCACCTCGGTTACGTTGGTTACCACCTTGGTTGCCGCTACGAATGCCCAGCGTTTGAAGGTGCAACCGAACACGAAATTCTGCAGGAAGTTGAAAGGCTTGCTGAGCACTTGCGAACCAAGGCTCTCAAGGCTTATGTGAACTCCGAGCTGATGCTGAACATTCGTTTTGCGAACGACGCTACTCTCAGCGACATGTTGGCGTTGGTGGAAGCTAAGCTCAAGAGCCTCGACCAAGATTCACTCGAGCGAGTTGCCCGCATCACAGCGGCTCCTTCAACCCGGTCAATGGAAGAGTTGATGGCAATTGATGTTGAAGAATTCGAGGCAGAAGAAGTCAACGAAGTTCCTGGCAAAGCATACAAAGCTGATAAAGAAGTGTATGCCGGAATTATGGAAAGTATCGAGAAAAACGTGTTCAAGCGCGCGGGCCTCGATCCACACAGCTGTAAATCAATCGTTCGCGATGGTTTGACAGGTGATGAACTTCCTAACCCAGTAACAGTTGGCTGTATTTACATGCTTAAACTTGAGCACTTGGCCGACGAAAAGATTCACGCACGTTCAATTGGCCCTTACTCCTTGGTTACCCAGCAACCGCTCGGTGGTAAGGCGCAGTTCGGTGGTCAACGGTTTGGTGAAATGGAAGTTTGGGCACTTGAAGCATACGGTGCCGCATACACATTGCAAGAATTGCTAACCATTAAGTCAGACGACGTTATGGGCCGGGTTAAAGCTTATGAACTCATCGTTAAGGGTGAATCAATCCAAGAACCAGGCATCCCTGAATCGTTCAAGATTCTTGTCAACGAACTTCGCTCCCTGTGTCTCAAGGTCGCAGTGGAAGATAAGTCGAACAAGGAACTCAGCTTGAAGGATCTGGATGAACTCACCGGCAACGATGATGTTCGACTGGCTCGTTCGGTTGGATTCTTTAACTAATGCCCCGCTGAAAGTAAATGGCCGATCCTAAAAAGGGTCGGCCATTTTTTGTTGCATTTCCATGGACTGACGCCATTCTTTAATACCGAACACCGCCATCACCGTGAATACAGTGTACAAAATCGCAGTTGGATAGTATTCGCGGTAGATAAAAACCGGGATGATCACAACATTCGCGGCGATCCAGAAATACCAGCTCTCAAAGATCTTGCGGTTGGTCAAATATTGAGCGGCGAGGGCAAGGGAAGTTGTGGTGGCATCAAAGTAAACAAAATTTCCGCGGACTGAATAAAGCAGAGCAATGAGCACCGGGATGAAAACGATCATTGTTCCGATAATCACGCCCCAATTTTTAAGAGAAAGCCGAGTGATTGGCAGTTGCGGCTGTTCGGATCTTCTCGCCCACTTAATCCAGCCATCAATGAGATAAATGGCGTTGATGAGCATCAAAGATGCCTCGCCGAAGTGCTTGGCGACACTGAAAAAATAGATTCCGTAGGCAATCGCCCAGATCAGGCCAACCGGGTAATTCCAGGCGGATTCTTTGACCATCAGATACACGCCAACCACGCCGGACACGAATCCCACAAATTCAATTTGGTTGTAGAGATCAGTCGGGAACAGGAGAATCGGCTGACCCGCGAGTAAAGGAGAAATGCCTTGGGCGGCGATACACACAATGGCGGCAAAAATCGCGAGGAGTACAGATATTTGCCACGTGTTCAGCTTCACGGCTCTGGTTTTACCTTTTGATCAGCCATTGATCGGGCTTTATGTTTTCCTTATGAAATCATGCCGGGAGTGGTTAGGAATCAACATATCCGAACTCGTAAAGTGATAACTGTAAGGACAAAACTATGCTGAGAAACTCACTGATATTCCTCGCCATCGCTATCGTTGCTGGTCTGCTCGGTTTGAGCGGAATCGCAGGGGTTGCCACGACAATTGCTTATGTGCTGTTCGTGATCTTCCTGATCTTGTTTGTGATCAGTTTGATCACTGGTCGCAGCGCATCTTCCGGCGTCTAGGAGAGAAATGTAGGGGCGTGTTCATCCGGTCGAACACGCCCCACTTTTTTGCTTCATAAAGTTGATTCAATTCCAACAGATTCGTTATTTTTTGAGTAGTATGAGGGCAGGCAAATAAACGCCGCCTGCGAACCCGCAAAACCCTGTTTTGGGACCTTTGGCGGAAAGGTGGTTGTTTGTGCCTGTTAGACCCGGTAATTGGGTGTGTTTCACGCTATAATTTGTGTCCGCTCCGACCTCACCAACCCCCTTTTCTCGTCTGTTCTAGACTCCAGCGATGATAACGTGGGGATTGTTCATGTGGTTTGAGCACATTGGACACCATGGCTGATAGCAACCTGTTTGACAAGATTCGTATTGGAATCGCCGCTCCCGAAGATATCCGAAGTTGGTCTCATGGAGAGGTCAAGAAGCCGGAAACCATTAACTACCGCACATTCAAGCCCGAACGGGATGGTCTTTTCTGTGAAAAGATTTTTGGGCCTGTCAAAGATTACGAATGTGCTTGTGGCCGGTATAAGAAAATCAAGTACAAGGGCATTATTTGCGAACGATGTGGCGTTGAAGTCACCCGTAGCAAAGTCCGACGTGAGCGCATGGGCCACGTGGAACTTGCGGCTCCTGTCTGCCACATTTGGTACCTCAAGGGTGTTCCATCCCCGCTGGCATTGATCCTCGATATCAGCCCTCGCCAGCTTGAAAAGGTTATCTACTTTGCTAGCTTCATCATCATCGACATCGAAAAGGAAACAATCGATGAGCTGATGCCAGAAATCTTGAGCCACGTTGAGCAAGAAAAAATCGCGATTCAAACTCAAATGCGCGAACTCGAAATGGAAAGTCTGCAACGACTTGCCACCGAGATGATCAACAACCCAGACGAGTACTTCGACGAAAGCTACGTCAAGGAACGGATGAAGGCAAATTACGACCGAATCCGGGCGGAGTACCGAGATGCGGACGAACGAGTAAAAGACCTCGACATCGCGGCAAACATTCTTTCTCAGCTTGAGCTTTACCAACTGATCGAAGAAGATAAGTGGCGCGCCATCAGCAAAATGCTTGATTCCGTTGGTCGCCGCATGAAGCGCGACATCAGCGAACTTGTTCACGCAAATATCGGTGCTGATGCTTGTAAGGAACTTCTCAAGCGAGTTGACCTTGAACAGCAAGTTAAGGATCTTCGTGCGGAAATCCGCGTAACCACCAGCCAACGCCGGTTGCGCGCAATCAAGCGACTTGAACTCGTTGAAGCTCTCACCCAATCCAAATCCAAGCCGGAATGGATGGTTTTGGAAGTCGTGCCGGTCATCTCTCCTGAACTGCGTCCAATGGTTCAGCTGGATGGTGGACGATTTGCAACGAGCGACCTCAACGACCTCTATCGTCGAATCATCAACCGAAACAACCGGTTGAAGCGGATTATTGAAATCCAAGCTCCGGAATCAATCATCAACCACGAAAAACGGCTGTTGCAAGAATCCGTTGATGCTTTGATTGATAACGGCCGCCGAAGCCGCCCAGTTGTTGGTAGCAACCAACGACCGCTGAAATCTTTGAGCGATATGCTTAAGGGTAAGGAAGGTCGGTTCCGAAAGAACTTGCTTGGTAAGCGGGTTGACTACTCTGGTCGTTCCGTTATCGTTGTTGGTCCTCACCTTAAGCTTCACCAATGCGGTTTGCCAAAGGAAATGGCTCTTGAACTCTTCAAGCCGTTCGTTATGAAGGTTTTGGTTGAGCGCAAGGTCACACAAAACATCAAGACCGCCAAGCGCATGATCGAAAGAATGCATCCTGCGGTGTGGGATGGTTTGGAAGATGTAATTAAAGAGCATCCGGTTCTACTCAACCGTGCGCCAACCCTGCACCGACTTGGAATCCTCGCATTCGAGCCAATTCTGGTTGAAGGGAAAGCAATTCAGCTTCACCCACTCGTCTGTCACGCCTATAACGCTGACTTTGACGGTGACCAAATGGCGGTTCACGTACCACTCAGCTTGCAAGCTCAAGCGGAAGCGCGAGTTTTGATGCTCAGTACGCAGAACTTGTTCTCACCGGCTGACGGTCGCCCAGTCAACGCACCGGTTCAAGACCCAGTTCTTGGTTTGTACGCGCTCACATTCACAAATCGGGCGGCGGCAGAACGACTGGAGCAACGTGCGAAAGAGCACGCTGCCGACCGAGAAAACGTCACAGCTTCAACCGTTTACGGTTCACCAGAAGAAGTGATGTATCTGCTGGATGCACCGGGCGATCACCAAGGCACCTTGCACTTGAACGCTCCAATCCGGGTTCGATTGCGCACTCCGGTCTTGCGACCAGATTCAGAAATTGACTACCGCGATCCGGCGACTGGTCAAGAGTTCAAGTACGTCATCACCAAAAACGAACTGGATGAAGATGTTAAGAATCTTGAAGAACTAGAAATGGAAATGGAGTCACGCATCGTGACAACCACTCCAGGCCGATTGATCTTCAACGAAGTTCTGCCTTATCCGCTCCGATACAGCGAAAAGTATCTGGACATGGAAATGGGCAAGAAGGCGATTCCTGAATCCATCGTTGCGGTTTACAACGCGGTCGGCGCAGAGTCAACCATCCGATTCCTCGATGACATCAAAGACCTTGGATTCAAATACGCTTCCAAGTACGGAATCTCCATCGCGCTCACCGACATGGATCCGCCAGCTCGACGTGAGGAAATGCTCGACGAAGCAGATTCCAAGGCGAACAAGGTTCTCGAAAACTACCGACGTGGTTTGATTTCGTTCCGCGAAATGCAAGAAAACCTCGTTCGACTTTGGACGAGCACATACGACGAAATCGGTAACGCCATTGTTGCGAACATGGACCAAGAGAACCCACTTTCGATCATCACCGTCAGTGGTGCTCGGGGTTCGATCAAGCAGCTTGCTCAGCTGAGCGGTATGCGCGGACTCATGTTCAACCAGTTCAACGAAGTTATTTACGAACTTCCAGTTAAAAACTCGTTCCAAAAGGGATTGAGCATGCTGGAGTTCTTTGTAACGACTCACGGTGCTCGTAAAGGTCTTGCCGATACGGCGCTCCGAACGGCGGACGCTGGTTACCTCACCCGACGTCTCGTGGACGTTGCTCAGGATGTCATCATCCGAGCCGACGACTGCGAAACCACCGACGGTGTGCTTGCGTTCCGGCTCTTGCTTGATGGCAAGGTCATTGAATCCATGGGTGAACGAGCTTTTGGCCGTATCTCCCAAAGCGCAATCAGCGACCCGGCAACTGGCGAATCGGTTTATGAACTCGGCGACTTGATGACTCAAGCCAAGTGCGATCACCTCGACAAGATCGAAAGCACCTATTACAACGAAATCGAAGGCATGAGCGAAGAAGAAACGCTCAAGCACAACGAAAAGTATGTAAAGGCTGGATTCGAGTTCGACGACCACGGTCGCCTTGGCGCCAAGGTTCGCTCGCCGATCACCTGTTCGCTTGACGTTGGAATCTGTGCCAAGTGCTACGGGGTTGACCTCAGCACCAAGAAGGCAGTTGAAAACGGCGTTGCTGTTGGTATTATCGCCGCGCAGTCCATTGGTGAACCTGGAACGCAGCTCACGATGCGTACGTTCCACACCGGTGGTGTTGCTGGTTCTAAAACCATTGCACGAACCAACCAGTACAAGACTGGTAAGTTCATCCGCCAGTTCCAAGAAGACTTCCAATCGGCTACTCAAACCACGGCAAACGAGTTTGACCCGACAAAGTTGCTGGAAAGCCAAGAAGATGCGATCAAGAGCCTGTTCGGCGACAGTTCAAACTTCGTCAGCCCGGTAGAAAGCAAGAAAACCGAAAAGACCACCAAGAAGGCACAAGAGAAGATGGAAGGCGACAGCCGCAAGCTTTGGGAACGAAGCCGAAAAACATTCTTCTACTCTTGGACCGGTGAATCCAGCGGTATCGTTCGGGTTGAAGAAATCTTCGAAGCTCGAAAGCAGCCACGGGGTAAAGCAATCATCTGCCCGGTTACCGGGATTGTTGCCGATATCCAACGCAGCAGCTTCGGCCGCTGGGTTGTTATCGAAGCAACCGTCGAAGTTGGTACTCCGCTCAAGGATGCTTACATCACCGACAGCCAAAACTGGGGCGACAAGGTTCCGGCACCGGTTGAACGATTGATTGGTCAAAAGCTCAGCACTCAAGCCTTGCACACGTTGCGCAAGCACGAAATTGCTAAGATCAACGTGCTCTTCCCAGTCCTTGTTCCACCGCTTGGTAACTTGCCGGTAGAAAAAGGTCAGAAGATCATTAAGGGTGACCCGCTCACCGAAGGGCCTCTCGATCCGCACGAAGTTCTTGAGCTTGCTGGTTCAAAGGCAGTTCACGAATACTTCATCGAAAACCTGCAAAGCGTTTACAAAGATCAAGGCGTTGATATCAACGACAAGCACCTGGAAGTTATTGTGCGGCAAATGCTGCGCAAACGACAGGTGAAAGATCCGGGCGACACTCCGTTCCTTCCAGGGCAGATTGTTGACCGAAACCGGTTCAACCGCGAAAACGAACGAGTCCGCGCTCGCATTGCCGAAGGGAAGAAGGTCAAGTACACGAACCCTGAAACTGGCGAATCCATGGAACGCGACCCGCGCGAATCAACCGCGAACTGGATTCTGCTTGGAATCACCGAAGCATCGTTGGCAACCGAGAGCTACCTCTCAGCCGCATCGTTCCAAAAGACGACCCGGGTTCTCACCGAAGCCGCCGTCCGAGGAAAAACCGATCCGCTGCTTGGTCTCAAGGAAAACGTCATCATCGGTCGCTTGATTCCGGCTGGTACGGGTGTGAAGGCTCACCGCGAACTCGCGGTCGACGTCGATCGCTCGCAACCAAGCTGGGCACAGCAGTCGCTCACCGCGTTGGTGGAAGCAGAAGAAGGCGATATGCAGTCCGAAGGCGATGTCTTCGGCGGCTTGAGTCTTGCTGACCTGGCGGCTCAGGACGACGACGCTCCAAGCGAAGAATAAGCGTTCTTTGCTCGTTAAATACTCCTTGCTGATTTTCAGTGGGGAGTATTTTTTGTTTAACTCCTTCTTTTTATTCCTCCCCAGAATTGGGGACGAGACTCCGAGACTATTGGTTTGGCATCTCCCCACAAAGGTTGGGGGGAGATTGAGAGAGGGGTTGAAAGCCTGCCGATTGCCAGCTCAACCCCTCCCACTCCGATCAATCGGAGCACCCTCCCCGATCTTCGGGGCGGGAATTTAAGAGTCTAATACGGGTGCTGGAGTAAGCCTAGGAAGCACGTCTAATTAACTGATTTGCTTTCATCTGATTCTGTTGGAATTGAGTTCTCCTCCCAAGTTTGGGAGGAGATAAAGAGGTGGGTTGTTGCTAGGTAAAGGAATTGCTGATCAACCCCGCCCTGCCCTCCCCAGGCTTGGGGAGGGAATTCAAACGGTAGACACTGGGTGGCACGGGTTTTTCAACCCGTGGGCTAGCAGAAATAAACAGCTCAACCCCACCCTAAACCTTCCCACGCTTGGGGAGGGAATTCAAACCACCAAGTTTGGGTGGCACGGGTTTCAAACCCGTGGGCTAGGTAAAGGAATTGCAGGTCAACCCCGCCCTGCCCTCCCCAGGCTTGGGGAGGGAAACCAGACTCACTTCTTCGTCAATTCAGTATCAATCGCATCCGAGAGCTTTTTAAAGCTCGAAACAACCCGCACGGCGTAGCGGTCTTCTTCTACCCGGATGATGTTCACCTCGATCAAAGCCGACTCGTTATCCATTGTTGCGAGCATTTCTCCTTGAAGACGGTCGTTTTTGGAAAGTAGGGAAGCGGCGGTCAGGGTTTCTTTGATGTAAGCATCCGACCACTTATTGTGCTTATCAAAGGTAGCGATCGCGCGGAGTTTTGCCCCGAGTTGCGCCATCGGCACGATGATCTCGGCGATAAAAGTGTTGGACTTATCCAATTCCACCGGAGCAGGTGCGGCTTGTACGTCAGAAGTTGGCTCGGGCTTTGGCGGACTGGAGATCGTGCATCCGCCAAGAACCACCAGAATCAAGACTGCCATCCAGTAACGTGCCATCAATGAGGTTGTACCTGGGGAAAAGTTTTGTTACTGGGATTGTTAAATGAAGCGTTTTTGGCATCATTTGAGCAGAGTAGTAAACCAAGTACAAGAGCAAATTCCAAAGAAGCAATTTTCCGCTCTGACGTACTTCCTAACAGTTGGCGAAATCTGTTCGCCGTGTTGCAAGATGGGCCGCACCTCAAAAATGCGGCTCTCTTTTATTCTGGTCTTTTGAGTTCAAACCGCTCGTGATTAGCAAGATCAAGATACTGCGGGCCGCCTAACCGGGCGATGAGATCGGCGGGCGTGATAAGTGCTCCGTTAAGAAGTTCTGACTGCACATGCATCCTGTGAATCTGACCAATGATGTACCGCGATGCGCCGGGGCCATCTCCATGCGGGACTATTTGGTAAAGGGTGCATTCCATTTGCACGGGCGATTCAGCAACCCGCGCGGGCTTGACAAGTTCTGATTCCAGCATCGTGAACCCCGAATAAGCCCATTCGTTGACGTGATCGGGGAAGTTAGGCGACGTTTCGTTCATGCCTTCCGCCATTGATCGGGTGAGTAGATTGACAACGAACTCTCCGGTAGCTTCGATATTGGTGCAAGTGTCTTTTTGTTCGCCTTTGCCATCCAAAACCGTGCAGATAGTGAGCGATGGTGGATTGATTCCGCCGATGTTGAAGAAACTAAACGGGGCGAGGTTGGGGATGCCCGATTCGCTGAGGGTGCTGACAAACGCAATCGGTCGCGGCACCACTAGGTTAGACATGAGGTCGTAGATACGACCGAACGGTTCATCGGCAAAGTTGATGGTCGTCATCGCATTTGCTTATTCAGGAACTTGATGGTTTTATCCCAAGCATCTTGGCTGGCGGCGGCATCGTGAACTTCCGGTCGGTCGGAGTTAAAAAACGCGTGGTGGCATCCGGCGTATGTATGGAATTCGTGGGCGACCTCGTTTGCCGTCATAGTGCGGTCAAGTTCGGTAATCACATCTGGTGATGAATATTCATCGTGCTCAGCGAAAATTCCGAGAACCGGAGCCTTCATTGCTTCGTAGTCTGGCTGGACGTTAGGGTGGACTCCGTAGAAGTTCACGCAGGCCGCTATTCGTGGATCGAGACCTGCGGCGAACAACGCGAGTTGTCCACCCATACAAAATCCTACGACGGCGACTTTTTCGGTGTTCGTATTTGGGTTGGCAATGAGGGCGGTTACAGCAGATTCGATGACTTTGGCGGCATTGGCGATATCGAGTGCCATGAACAGCGATCCGGCTTCATCTGGCTCGGTGGTGGTGACTCCGTGGTAGAAATCAGGGGCGAGCGCGGTGTATCCCGCCGTCGCGAATTGGTCGGCGACATCTTTGATATGCCCGACTAAGCCCCACCATTCTTGGATCACGATCACTCCGGGGGAAGGAGAACTCGCGGGTGCCAAGTACCCGGAAAAAGTCTCGCCGTTGGCGGCAAATGAAATCATTTCGCCCATGGTTCTAGTTTAGCTTGAGCCGAGGACTATACTTTGGGGGTGAGCGAAGGGAATCGGTTTTTTATTGGGCTTGCGATCCCGGAAGCTGTGAAACAGGAACTGCGGACTCAGCAGGAATGTTTGCAACGTATCAGCCCAGAAATTTATAAAATGACTGAACTCAATAATCTTCACCTGACACTCTACTTTTGTGGAAATACGGATGAAGAGACAATGGTTCGCATTGGCAACGGGCTTGCGGAGATGAATTTGACTCAGCTCGAACTGCAAATTGATGGACTCAAGCGATTGCCGAGCAACGATGTGCCAAAGATTCTTTCCGCGGGAGTATGCAGTAGCAGCCGCGAACTAGCGGCAATGCAGCAACGGGTTCATGATTTATGTTTCGCGCTGGCTGAGAATAAGGAGATGCGTCCGTTTGCGCCGCACATCACGTTTGCTCGGCTGGCGCACGGGGTTCCGCCAAGTGCAAAGCCGGTTAAGCGTGCGATAGCGGGTTTGCCGGATTTGCCTGCGGTTCGTTGGCGTGTTGACGATATTGGGATTTATTCGAGCGAACTGACCAAACAGGGGCCAAAGTATGAAGTGGTTCGGACAATTCCTCTTAGCTAGCTTATTGCTGGTAGGGTGTTCGGCGGGGGAATCGCACGATGCTCCGGCCCGTGTGAAAACCGACCGCAACCCGCCAGTAAAGACAATTACAGAATTCGATCCTACCGGGACAATTGTGCTTGATATCGAAAGTTTGCAAAGCAGGCATTGTAAATGGGATTCTTCAGGCAATTTTCAAGAAATTCTGATCCCCGATCCAGACCTTCGTTTGAACGGTGTACCGTGGCGTGAAGTCATCGCCAATGAGCAAGGAACCGTAGTTTTTGGAAGTAAATTAGTTAGCTTTCCGCATGCTGGCTTATCTGTTGGGCCAGGAGTAATAAGAATCAATAGTGCTGTCCAACCCAAAGTGACCTTAGAAGGCCGAGCTGTTTCTACAGCCGAACGGGTCTTTGCTAAAGAAAAAATGAGGTGGGCCACTCTCGGCGAAAAGAATGAAATTAAATTGCAATTTGTTACGGGCATTTTAGACTGCCCAACCGGAGAGTTAGGTTACTACGAATTTTCAATTGGATCAAACTCTGCGATGGCAAAGCGAGACGAAAAGGTCATCTCTCATTTTTTGGATGTCGTGAATTTCTGCGCATACCGTAATGATCCATTCGGAGGTTCTAACCCTCGGTTTAACGGGCATCGTTTCTGGGATTCTGACGTCTGGTTTTATCCCACTGCAACCTTAGTCAACCCATTTTGGTCACGTTACTTGCCTGCATCTCGCATGGCTCAAGCCCCTGCGGCGGCAGAAAATTTCCGACGTTGGAAGGCAAACGGATATCCAGTTGCTAATAAGAAAAGACATCCCCCGCTGCCTGAGCTAGTTGCTTTGGCAAAGGGAATCGAACCTTTGATGTATCCGTGGGAAGCTGATATCAATGGGCATGAAGCTAGCCCGAGCGATACGAAATACGAACATCACATCACCGGAGACGTAGCCCTCATGCTCGATCGGGCAATCAAATTAGGTGGAGTGCATAAAGCCGAAGCTGAAAAAATCATCCAGGGTTGCGCCTCTTTTTATCTTCATCGTTTGAACCGTAATCCTGATGGAACGTACGGGTTACAGAATGTAGTTTCACCAGATGAGTGGCACACGGTCGACAACGACCTTTATACAAACGCTATAGCAGATTGGACAATTCGCAGAGCATTTGGTGAAAAAGTCTGGCCTCGCGGTCAGATAAGACTTCCACGCAGAGGGAACACTTTTGCCACGTTCGACAACGATTCTTACAATGAGTATCAGCAGGCGGCGGCGATCCTCACGCTGTTCCCACTTGAAGTGCCAGAGGTCGAAGCAGAAGCTGAGAAGATGTACGATTCCTATCGGAACAAGGCTTCGATTGACGGTCCGGCAATGTCTACGGCGATTAGCTCAATTGTCGCGGCACGGCTCGGACGGCGTGATGATGCTTACACGGATTGGCTGAATAGCTGGCAACCTTACACGCAGGATCCGACGGCAGAGTTTAGGGAAAAGCCAGTCGGAGGGCAAAGCTATTTCGTGACCGGTGCGGCAGCCAGTTTGGGTTCTTTCTTTTACGGCTTTTTGGGATATCGGTTACACGATGAAAAACCTGTTGGTTACGATTGTGTGGTTCCGCTTGAAACGGGTGCGTATCTTTCAATTTCACCCTGCATCCCAAGCGAATGGGAATCGGTCACATACCGTTCGCTAGTGGGGCATAGATGGATCAAAGTGATCGCCCAAAACAATAGTTTTAGGGTGGAAGTGGACGATAAACAGTTTTTTAACTCAAAGAAACCGGAATAAAGTGACAGAATCGGCCCGGCCCGGTAATTACACGGGCAAAAAGGGTCAATAATTAAACTGTCTTTATGAGGAGCTTGAAATACGCCCACTCGTTCGAGGTTGTCCGGGAATTGCCCGAATCTCTGCGTGACCTTCGCACCCTGGCGATGAACCTGCGGTGGACTTGGCACGCCGAAGCACAAGACCTCTTTGTTGAGGCAGATCGTGAGCTTTGGGAAGAAGTTGAGCATAACCCGATTGAACTCATCAACCAACTCTCCGATGATCGGTTGAATCAGCTAGCTACGGATGAACTTTATGTAGCAAAGCTCCAATTCCAGATCAAAGATTTGAACGAATATATGGCGGGAGATAACTGGTTCAATCGCCAGTTTCCCAATGAGCGCGAATCAGCGAAGATCGCCTATTTCTGTGCCGAGTTTGGTATTCACGAATGTTTGCCTATTTACTCTGGCGGTCTTGGGATTCTCGCAGGCGACCACCTGAAGGCCGCAAGCGACTTGGGTATTCCTCTGGTCGGTGTAGGATTGCTTTATGCACGGGGTTACTTCCGGCAGTTTTTGAACAGTGATGCCTGGCAAACAGAGCGTTACCCACAGTACGATTTTCACAGATTGCCGTTAGCATTGGTTCGGGATGGGGAAGGCAAACCCGTTCGCGTCAAAGTTGATTTCCCAGATCGGATGGTGACTTGCCAAATCTGGAAAGCGCAAGTTGGGAGAATTGAGCTTTTCTTACTTGACTCAAACGTATTGGATAACGCGCCGGATGATCAATCCATCACCGATACTCTCTACGGCGGTAACGAAGAAATGCGGATTCGCCAAGAGAGCATTCTTGGTATTGGCGGTTATCGTGCGTTAGTTCAAATGGGGATCAAACCCAGCGTTTGCCACATGAACGAAGGGCATGCGGCGTTTCTTTCACTAGAGCGGTTGCGCCAGTTTATGTTGGATCATGGATGCGATTTCAGAACCGCGCGTCAGTGCGTGGTCAGTGGTAACGTTTTCACCACGCATACCCCGGTTCCGGCGGGATTTGACTTGTTCCCACGCCCTCTCATTGAGAGCTATGTGAGCAAGGCAGTGAGCGATCTTGGCTTGCCTTTTGAGCAGTTTTTGCGATTCGGGCGCATTAAAAAAGATGACGTGACCGAGCCGTTTAATATGGCGATTCTCGCAATGGAGAACAGTAACTACGTGAATGGCGTGAGCAAACTGCACGCCGATGTCACAAGGGTTATGTTCCACGAGCGTTGGCCTAACTTCCCACTTGTAGAAGTCCCCATCGCCGCGATTACTAACGGAATTCATACCGAAACATTTATGGGCCGCCGGGTGATTGAACTATTTGAGCGTCACTTTGGGAGCAGTTGGCGCGAGGATATGGGCGACCGTTCGATTTGGGGCAGAGTTGGCGAAATCCCTGACCTTGATCTTTGGGAGATGCGCGATAACCAGCGCGGCGATTTTGTTCGATTCTGCCGGAGACATTTGCGTAAGCGGATGCAAAAAAACACGGCGAGTCCGGTTGATCTACAAAGCGTAAATGGAGTGCTTGATCCTCGTATTCTGACAATCGGTTTTGCTCGTCGTTTTGCTACTTATAAACGGGCGACACTTCTGTTCAACGACGTTGACCGTTTGAAAGCAATACTTAACCATCCAGAACGCCCGGTTCAGTTCGTATTCGCTGGAAAATCCCATCCACGCGACGATGGTGGAAAGAAGCTGATCCAAGACATTGTGAACTTCATCCGTACTGAAGGCCAAGGGCACCGAATGGTGTTTCTCGAGGACTACGACATGAATGTGGCTCGGCAAATGGTGCAGGGTGTTGATCTCTGGCTGAACAATCCCCGTCGGCCCATGGAAGCCAGCGGAACCAGCGGAATGAAGGTTGTTCCTAACGGCGGCTTGAACTGCTCCATTCTTGACGGATGGTGGGCAGAAGGTTTCAAACGAGGTGTTGGCTGGGCAATCGGCGATGCCAATCAAGATGAAAACGAAAACCATCAGGATTGGCTGGATAGCAAAGCCCTATACGACCTGATTGAGCACGAAATCGCGCCAACGTTCTATTACCGAACGGACAACGGCTTGCCAACCCGCTGGATAGAAATGATGCGGCAATCAATGGCAGACCTTGCGCCGACATTCAGCACTTTGCGGATGGTTCGTGAGTACACAAGTCGGTTTTATGTGCCAGCTTCGCGAGCGTTTAACAACCTTAGCTCCGATAAATTGGAACGGGCAAAAAATGCGCTTATCTGGCGCGATAAGATAGCCGGGGCTTGGGATAAGGTTCGGGTCGCTCATGTTCACGATGACGCAGGGGCTACTGCGGTGCTTGGTAGTGAGTTTGAAGTCCACGCTGAAGTTGAACTCGGCGATTTGTCGCCTAGTGATGTGCGGATTCAGGTGTTGGTTGGACAAGTGACTTCTAACCGCGAACTCATCAATCTTGACCTGTACGATTTAGAGCCAGTTGGCGAGCAGGGAATGGTGCACATATTCCAGGGCAAAGCTCGTTGTGATTACCCCGGCCACAAGGGCTACATCGTACGCGTGATTCCGCACAACGAAGATGTAAAGGTAGCGACTGAACTTAGTTTGATGAGTTGGGAACAGAGCTAAAATAAAAACTGCCCTTGATCACATTCTGTGATCAAGGGCAGTTCGGATATTAGCTTTAGTCGTTAGCAGCTTCGATTTGCTTCTTAACCGCTTCGATCATAGACTTCACGCGGCTTCGACCACTTTCGGGCATGAATTTAGCAAGCAGAATGTCGGCCTTTGCAACCCACTCTTCAGCACCTTTTTTATCGCCTTTGGCGAGCAGAATACGTGCGTGATCTGCGGCAGCACCGGCAGATTTATCTTCATCTAGCTTTTTGAAGCATGCCTCAGAGACCTTGGCAAGTGTTTCTTTACTAGCAGCAGAAGTTTCTTTTTTGCCAGCGATGTACGCGGCGATGTTGCAGTAAGTGTCGGGAGTAAATCCTTCAACCTTGCCTGCGTATTTTTCGAGAACGAGAGTTCCGAAGTTGCCATCACCATTGATTGCGGTGATAAGTGCGGACTGGAGTCCCATTTCTTTGGCAAGGGCATCAAATCCTTCCAGATCGTTATTCTTCGCTAATTCGGCAACTTTTGCCTGATCTTCAGCGGCCTTTTTAGCCGCAGCTTTGGCTTTAGCCGCATCTTCTTCGAACTTAACTTTGAATGCTGCAACGTCCCAGGTTTTGTTGACGATTTGCTCCAGCGGCTTGTCCATGGTCGCTGGGTGACCGATCCAAGCAATGATGCCTTCTTCGTTGACAATGAATGCGCAAGGAATACCGTTGCGACCAGCGGCGGTCATCCAAGTTTTGGCGATTGTGTCATTGGCATCGTCCAGAACGATGTTGTACGCCATTTTTTCGCCTTGCTTCTCTACGAACTCAGAAACACGCTTGACATGAGTTTCCTTGTCTTCGTTTTGACCGCGGGGGTAATCCCAGGTGTTCACGCTGACGGTAGTGATTTGACCTTCGTACTTGGCGGTGAGGTCGCTCAGGTGAGGGAACACGGCGATGCAGGGGCCGCACCAAGTTGCCCAAAATTCGATAATGTAAGCCTTGCCCTTCTTAAGTTCGCCGACCTTTTCACCTTTGATGAATCCGTCGACTTTGAACGCAGGAGCAGGGTCACCAATGGTGAGAGGCTTTACGTCTTGGGCAAAGGCCATTCCGACCATGCTGACAAGAAGTATGGAGAGCGAGAGCTTCTTCATATTCAGATAATACAATTTTTACTTGGTTTATAGTTCCAAATAGTGTGATCGGTTAAAGAAATAGAATCAAATGCAACTGCATTTGATTCTATTGTTTCAAATTCAAGAATGAGCTTTTAGCGAATGAAATGGATTTCTGGGTCTTCCATATTGTCAAGGAGCATCAGGCTAACAATTGGCATGGGACGATCTTTGGCGATTTCACGTGCTTCGTCGAAGCTGACTTCCTCGGCCATCATGCCGCCGATGTCAATCCAGCTTGCAAATCCGTTTGCTCCGGCTTCGTCGCTAAAGCAAGCGAGTCCATGAGTGCCATCGAAGCAATAACAGCCGTATTTGTTTGAGGGCAAGTGCCGAACGATGAACAATCGTTCGGGGAACTCGGTATCTAACCCCAGTACCGGACAATCAAGAACCTGACTCATAGCTTTCCTACCGTATGTATCGGTAGATTTATCGGTTCTTAAGAGGGGAGGCTGCGATTTAGCTCTCTAGAAGTTCCGCAATCTCGTTCTTGGCTTGTTCGTGAGCAGTTGAAACTTGGTTGGCTTCGTGTAAAGCGGATTGGGATTCTTTAAGGAGAACGAGAAAATCATTGAGTGAATTTGCAGCAATTGTTTCCGGTTGACCCACCTCTTTTTCGGCTTTTTCAACCTGAGTGATGAGGTAGTACCTGTGAACAAGCTGCTGTAATTGTTGATCGAGATTTGCTCGCTTGGATTGCAGATTTCCAATCAGATGCTCTAACTCTTGGATTTGCTCCTGAGTGTGGATAATCAATTCCTTAATCTTCGATATCTTAGGCTCTAGAATATTTTTCCATTCATCATTTGATCGTTGAGATTCGCTTACCAACTGGGCGTGCAGACTTTCTAACTTTTCCCGATCAATCTGCTCAGTTCTCAATTCATTTTCTAATTCATTGATCCTGAAAGCTATCTTTTTAGTTGCAGGTTCCGCATATTTTTTTGCCGCCTCCACAACTACTGGGAAAGTATCAAGGTTCACTTTCGAAATTGGTGGAGGTTGAACTTTGAGTTTCAAATCCGCTGCGCTTCTTAAATATGCCATCAATGAGAGAATTCCTACGACCGCGACGGGAGTTTCTCGAGGCAGAACGTAATCCAGAAAATATGTGAACGCGAAAGCAAACAGGCTGGTTGTAATAACCACAGGTGCGTAAGTTAACCCTACTGAAATTAGAATCCAAGCAAGACAAAATGACATGTAGATAGAGAGATCAATACCCACGGCTCTACGGTAGTCCGGGTGGTTTCGATATTCGTTCCATTCCGATTCTGTTGCTTGCCTTGGGTAGCCATTCTGAACAAGCCAAATCTTATAGAGTTCATGCTGCTGGAACTGATCAATACTTAGTGGAAGGGTTTCCAGTTGATCAGAACTAATTTGATCTGGCCCACCTTCACCCATTTCGTAATGATACTCGTCAAAGAAAAATTTGAACGACTATGAATCGTTGAGAAGCTCGTTGATTTCTTGCTTGGCCGATTCGTAAGCCAGAGTGTTTCTCTCAATTGTTTCTAATTGATTTCGGGCGTTTTCGACCATTGCGGTGAGGGATGCACGAATATCGAAATCAGAATCGTCTTCGCTTGCACCATCAAATTGCTTAAATTCATCCATCAGTCTTTTGCGCCTCACGAGCTCCGCGAGTTGATTTTCGAGCCCAACTTGCTGAAGCCGGATTTCTGCGGCTTGGCTATCGATTTGAGCAATATCTTGGGTGGTTTTATTGATCAATGTTCCGATATGGGTGAGCTTGGGACGCAAAACGCTTTTCCATGCCTCGTCGCTAGATTGGGCGATCTCATCAGTGAGTCGTCGGGCGAGTTTTTCGAGTTGTTCTCGTTTACTTTGGAGATATTTCGTTTGATGGTAAAGGTCAACGTTCGATTTATTAAGTGTCTCAATCGTCGGTGTGAGGACGTATTTGGCGATGGGAACGAGAACTTCTAGCGACTGAAAGTTGAAATCGGATTGTGAGGTTGCTTTGATAGATTCTTTTCGGCTTCGATTGCGGTACGCCTTGTAAAACGATCTCGAAATGAACCGTAGTCGGAAGTTTTTTGGATATCGAATACGCAATATCGAGCCTAGTGTAATCAGCAATCCGAGTAATAAAAACGGAATCGGATGTGGGAAAGAACTCCATAGTAGATAGTTCAGCAAATAGATAGGAAGGGTAATGATAGTTGCCCGAAGGAGAGCCTCTACTATCACACCAATGCGATAGTGGGCGGTTTCGTAATATTCATCGGGCGGAGCCTGAAACTCTAATTCCTTCTGCTCAGATTTAGTTGCCGCCAGCCAGATTTTATAGAGTTGATTTTCGTCCTCAAAATCCGGCAGAAACGAAGGCGGTATCTGTTCCGGAGTTGAGTCTTCCACCTCTTACCTGTTACGGTGGGTGGTCTAAGCCCGTTTATAAAATCGCTTGCTTACGATTGTTCCTGCTTCATGTGAGCCTCGAATGTCCACCGTGCAGGCGGTCTTGAGCGGAATATCGCTGTTTACAAGGGCAAAGGCGATCCCGCATTCAAGCAACGGTGAATAAACGCCGCTAGTGACTTTGCCAACTTCCTTACCATCCACGGAAACTTTCATACCAGGGGTTGGTATTCGGCGACCTTCCATACGGATGCCTTGAAGTTTTTGCGCAGTGCCGTTTTCTCTGGCGGCGTTGATAATTTCGGAACCAAGGAAAGACTTAGTTTTGCTGATGACCCAACCCAACCCGGCGGCGATGGGAGAGAGTTCGTCATTCAATTCGTGACCGTACAGCGGCAATCCGGCTTCAACTCGGAGAGTATCACGCGATCCAAGCCCGCATGGCTCGACACCAGCGGCAACTAGAGCATCCCAAAGTTTGCCAGCTTGATCAGCGGGGCAAACAAGTTCAAAACCATCCTCGCCAGTGTAGCCAGATCGGGCGGCAAAGCAGGGAACTCCACCCACATTGCAATCGGCCGTGCCAAAGAAATCTAAGTTGTTGAGTGCTTCCGCGTTATCGCTGAGTTGGGCGACTATGGCTCCCGCTTTCGGGCCTTGAACCGCGATCATCGCGGTTTCGGCGGTTGTGTCTACCATCGTCACGCTGCTCGGTAAATGGGATTTCAGGTGAGCGACATCTTTAGCATGATTGGCAGCATTGACGACCATCTTGTAAATGTCGTCGGACTCTTTGTAAACAATAATGTCGTCCACTACTCCCCCTTGTGGATTTGGGAGCATTGAATAATGACCTCGGTTGGGGGTGAGCTGAGCGACGTCATTGGTTGTCACTTTCTCAAGAAACTCAAGCACCCCTGCCCCGCTGAATGTCAGGCGAGCCATGTGAGAAACATCGAACATTCCTGCGCCTTCGCGAACCGCTTTTGCTTCGGCAATCACCGATTTATATTGAACTGGCATTTCGTAGCCAGCGAATTCAACCATTCGCCCGTTGGCTTGAATATGGTTAGGATGAAGAGGGGTTACAGCGGCGTTGCTCACGGAAACGGAGTATATTCTGAGAAGTTCAGGAAGTTTATTGTTTTAGTCCTGTTTGGCTTGAATGTTGAACGAAGCTAATATTCTTTTCCGTCTTAGCTGTACGCCTGGTAAACTACAAGATGGCGTGGAGCCTGAATTCAGTACGGGAATTACTGCTTTCGGAACTTTTGGGAAAATATGCACACCATCACTTGTAGTCAGTGCCAAGCAAAAAACACTATTGACGGAGCATTTTGCCGTCAGTGTGGGGCGCAGTTATCTGAATCTGCACGGGAAGAAATGAGAGAGGAAGCAGCAAAATTACTAATTGACGGTCGTCAATTACTGAACGATGGTCGAACTCACGAAGCGGTAATGGTTGCCGAATCTGTTTTAGAAGTCAACCCAACCGATGCCGATGCCTTAGCTTTACTGGGTGATATCTACGAGCGCGACGGACAACTTTCTGAAGCACTTGAAACCTACGAAAAGGTTTGCGAACTTCGCCCGGATTCTGCAATTGACCGAATCCGAGCCGCTCACCTACGCAAGTTAGTCGCCGCAGAAGAATTTGCCGTGGATGTTCCATCCGAGCGCAAACGCAGTTTGCTCCTCGTTGCAGCAGCTGGTGTTCTCTTGACCTCAGTCGGAGCCGCATTCTTCTTTGCGAGTACTGGTCAACCCACAGTTGATAAGAATCTTGTTGCTAAAAACGATCCAACCGTTGCCGGTTTTGCCGGACTCAGCCCAACCCTGGTTCCCAATGTCCCGCCAAAAGATATGAAGGCGGAGGTTGATAATTCAACTAGTGGCACGTCAAGCGTTGTTGGAGTTAATAACAATCCCGGATACGATCCTAAACGTACAACTACGGGGCCAGGTAGAGATGGTAATCCAGAAGATTACAGACCTTATCAACCAACCTTGGGTGACTGGCCAGTCAATCTCACTCAGCAAAATCCTAGCCTATCAACAAATAATCCGAACAATAACCAACCTTCAACTGCAAAGCCTGCTGACGAACCTCCCAAAGATCCGGTTGCGAAAGAAGAAGACGATCCAGGCATTATCGAAATGAAGGTGAACCCAGGTTCATCTAGCAACTCTAGCGGTGGTACAGCAGTAGATAACCTTTCGGCTGAACAGCTGATTCAAAAAGCGCGCAACCTGTACGTTCAAGAAAATTATGCTGGTGCGGCCGCAGCTTATGAACAAGCGATTAAGGCCGGAGCCAACACTGGTGCTACTTACCAACGACTTGCTCAATGCTACGAAAAGTTAGGTAAGCGATCCAATGCAATTCAGGCTTATCGCCAAGCGATTTCTGCATTTGATAACCAAATCGCTCGTGGAAACGCATCGTCTTCAGTCAGAGCGGCAAAAGAGTCTTGCGAAAAAGCAATCGCGGCTCTGGGAGGCTGATTCTGCGGAATTGGCGTCTAGCTACACTGATAATCCCCATATTTGCACTAGCTCTCTCGGCGAGAGCTAGTGTTCCTCGTATATTTATTCTGCAATTGCAGGAAGACCCTTCACTCGTCAACGGATACGAAAGCTTAATCCTTGATTCGTACGTGGCGCAGGCACTAGACGACATTGGTCAAGTCGAGCCGCTGGTTTGGTCAATGGCTGATCCTGTCTTCCGCAAAATTGCGGCGGAAAAAGAATTTCCGACTTCCTGGGAGACTCCGAATCAGAGAGATATTGTTTCAGTTGCCCGCCAAGTCGGGGCTGAATACACGCTGGTCGTTTGGAGCTACCGGAACGGCGCAATCGTTCGACCAATTGCGACTCTGTACCGCGGGGCCGCATCGCGAAAAATTTGGAATTACGGAGATTGGGATCGTCGCTTAGTTCCATTTTTTAGCGGAGACATTCGCCAGTTAAGCGACCAATCTGTGCAAGAGACAAATGATCAGTACAAAGGGGTTCAACGCGAATTTTCTGCGATTCAGGTTGGTCGGGATTATGACTGGGACTCTACGTCTCGCACAATTGCCCAAACTTGGGCCTGGTTGCTCCGACAAGACCCGTTCAAAAGTTTGCCAGTTCGTCCCAAAAATGATCTGCCTCCCCCTGATCCTGGCTTAACCGTGGTCAAGCCTCCGGGGGTCAATCTTGATCCCAGCGGCGACGGAATGAAATACGTTGACGATTTGCTGGGGATTGGTAATCGCGAACTCGCAATTGTCTACCTACGCGATTTAATTGATCAGCACCCATTTGAAGAGATTTATCGCACTAAATTAGTTGACGTTTTGATGGATAGCCGACTCTACAATGAAGCGGCTCTAGAGGCTGATCGTGCTGCACCAATGGCTCAAAATCCAGTGACTTTTTATCTACAAGCTACGGAATGTTGGCTCCGTTGCGGAAATGATGATAAGGCGAGAATCAGCTTAAACGAAGTTCTGGCGCGAGGTGGGCAGGGCCGAACCACATACGCATTACTTGGTCGGGTTTATCTTAGTTCGGGCGATTATGCACAAGCGGCGGAAGCTTTTTCGCAAGCTATCCAGCTTGGCCCAACTCCAGAAATGGTGTATTTCCGCGCCGCGAGCCATGCTTTGGCAGGTGATCCAGATTCTTGCCGCCAGGATTTGGCTAGCTTAGTAGATGTAGATGCGAGTGGAATCGCAGACGCATATATGGAAGTGATGGCGATCATGGAAAAATTATTTGAGCAAACTGGAACGAGAACGAGAGACCTCATTCCACAACTGCGGCTCAAGGTCACTCCTGATCTGACCGCAATTGCGGCTAGGAATCTGTTATTTGCTCAGAGTATGGGGACTTTAATTGAAATTGGGCCGGTGCCACCGATTTTTTCACGTTCGCATCAACTGCGCCAATTGGCACACAAATTGATGATTCAATCCACTACGGAGGTCTTTGAGTTTGCAAAGACCGGTAAAGCAGAAACCGCTAACGAAGGAACCATGAGTTTAGGCGAGGCCTTACGCATGTTGCCAAAGATTCGCGAGCAATACCGATCAGAGCAATCCGGGCAGGCTGCTGCTCAGTCTCCAGTTGGTGAAACAAAATGGTTGAATTCTTGCAAATGGTTGGTTTCCTGGCAGTCGTCTTCGCTGCCTCTCTAGGAATTTCCTATTTCATTACCCGCAGCAAACGCAAAAGCGTTCAGCTGGTTCCTCTCCCAGAAAATGCCCGTGTCCGCATGGTTGGTCCAGGTGGTTCGTACCGGTGCTTTTATCTCCGGCGTAATAAGCATGGGTTAGTTTTTAGTGCCCCGATCCAGCGCGATCACTATGTTCCTGTACGCATTGGAGAATCCATGATGGTTCAGGCTCCTTTATCCGACAGTATCCTCACCTTTAGGACTTCGGTGGTTGACCGCGACGTTGATACTCACGAATTTACATTGGCGATTCCCGAACGAGTCCGCCACGTTGATCGCCGTTCGGAAAAACGCGACTCCTCCCTGAGTGGCTCAATCATCCGATTAAACGATGAGCCAGCTAGCCTCAATGATTTAAGTGCAGGTGGAGCAAAGGTGATTTCAAACGCACTCGTCCGCCCAGGCGATACCGTCAAGGTAGAACTTCCCGGTGACTACGGCGTGATCTACGGTTGGGCATTGGAAGCAATTCCCACAGCTTATGGCACAGGTATGGCAAGTGAAATACGGGTGCGGTTTGAAGAGCCACTCTCTGGATTAGCTGGCATTCAACGTCGGCACCACTATCTAGGTCGTTGAGAAATTAATTGGCCCCGCCTGGGAAGTACGGGGCCTTTATTTGGAACGAGACGGTTCTGGGAATACCGCCTCTCGCGCTTTGATTTTGAGGAGGATTCGCGTCCTAATTGTATAAACGCATTTTTCCGCTCTGCGCTTCCTGAAAATTGGCTTTTATAGGCTAAATGGGCCGCGATCTTAATGATCCGTGGTCAAACGCATGATATTAGGGATTTACAAGACTCTTTTGGAGTCAGTTTTGATTCGCAGTCCTATCGTGCTAATTTGCTGGTTTCTTCACAGAATCTTTATACTCAAACGCCTGTAATTTCGCCTGTATCGCCCGATTATCCAAATAAGGAGAAACAGCAATGACAATCCGTGGAATTCAGCGAATGGCAAAAAAGACTTGGCATGCAGCAATGCGAGGCGAAATCTTCAATGCCGAGCTTGCCAAGACCGTGGGATTTTCATTGCTGATTCTCGTTGGTATTGGCATGCTAGCGCGTGTTTTTGGCCCGATGCTGTTCAAGGGCATTGGCCTGAGTTATTTGTACTTTGTTCCGATCTGGTTTTCGGCCCGCCAAGGCGGTCGAATCGCCGGATTTTTAACATGCGTGGCGACTTCTACAAGCATGAGCCTGGGTGCCGATGCAAGTTGGCCGTTTATGGCTTGGCTTGCGAATGTAGTTCTTCTCAGCGCGGTCATGATGGTGTTTGTTCATTTTGAACAGCGAATCGCTAGCGTTAACGAAGCGGCTCGAACCGATAGCTTGACCGGGTTGCTGAACCGCCGCGCGTTTGTGACCGAAGCAAAACGGGCACTCGTCCGCACGGTACGAGAATATTCATCCGCAAGCTTGGTTCTTCTCGACTGTAACAAGTTCAAGCAGATCAACGACCTGCACGGTCACGCATCGGGCGACGAGGCCTTGAAGATCGTTGCTCAGGCACTTCACGATGCTGGTCAACGTGACGACGTGGTTGGACGCCTTGGTGGAGACGAGTTCGTGGTTCTACTTGCGGACACAGATTCAATTGGCGCAAATATGTTCCTCAACCGACTGCGTGGAATCTTAAGCCGATCATCATCAGATTTACCGTTTGACCTTTCGGTTTCAGCGGGGATTGCTTACTTCGGCGAAGATGCCCGGTCTCTTGATCAGCTCATGGCTGTGGCGGACGAAAAGATGTACCGCAATAAGCAACGCGAACGAGCGGTGATTTCTATTGCCGACGTTGCAGAGAAGTCTGAACGGATGATGCGGTAAGGATTTAGAAAATCCCCTGCAATCGTCCGGTCGAATCTCCCAGTTCCTCCACCTTCACGCCAACCTGATCCAGCATGGTCAGGAATAAGTTGGTGAGCGGGGTTCCGTTTCGGTAGGCGAAGTGCTGACCCGTTGGAATCTTGCCCCCTGCACGACCAGCGAGAAGTAGTGGAAGATCGTCATGGTTATGCCGGTCACCGTCGGAAATTCCACCGCCGTATAGAATCATCGAGTTATCAAGTAGGGTGCCGTTACCGTCGTCAATACTCGCCATTTTTTTAAGAATGTAAGCAAGTTGCTCGATATGATAAAGGTCAATCTGTCGCTTCTTTTCTAGCTTTGCCGGGTCTTTGCCATGGTGACTGATATCGTGGTGACCGTCATTGATCTGAATTTCGTTGTACGGACGATTGCTTCCTTCGTTAGCGAACATAAACGTACAAACTCGGGTGAGATCGCTTTGTAAAGCGAGGATCATCATATCGCCCATGAGCCGAATGTGTTCGCCTCGATCGCCAGGAACCCCGCGCGGTGCCTGCATTCCGCTCAATAGAATTTGCTTATTATCCTGTTCGTATTTTGAGAGTCGGAGCTCGATCTCACGAATAGAAGTGAAGTACTCCTCGATTTTCTGCTGATCACGGACGCCTAATCGGTTTTGGAGTCGTTCTGCATCTTCACTGACGAAATCCAGAATAGAAAGCTCGTACTTGCGGCGCTTGGCGGCGGATTCTGCTGATTCCACATCATCCATCGTGCCGAATAAACGTTCAAAGAGAAGTCGTGGGTTGACTTCTTTTGAGTTAGGGGTGGATTCTCCCCGCCAAGAAATAGAAGAGGAATATGCGCAGGAGTAGCCGGAATCGCAGTTACCGCCAAGGGCACCTCGTTCGCATCCAATTTCGAGGCTGGGAAACTTAGTGAGGTGACCGATAGCCTGGGCGGCGATCTGATCGGCAGAAACTCCAACTTTGATGTCGGAGCCAGCGGTTTTTCGTGCCTGAACACCAGTAAGCCAACTTGCCGAAGAACGGGCGTGATCGCCTGGGCCATCGCCATTTGCAAATGCCTTCATTTGCGAAAGGCCACTGATCACGCTGAGTTCTTTACGGACAGATTCAAGAGGGGCAAGAGTTCCTGGCAGATTGTAAGCCGCACCAGTGGTTGTTGGACGCCAGTGCGCCATGTTGATCCCGTTAGGAACAAACAAGTAAGCCATTCGCACGGGCCGGGCAACCGTAGTCTGCGCGACTGCCATACGCGGGGCAAGTGTTTCGAGGAAGGGCAGAGTGACAAGTGCACCGGCTCCCCGTAGAACATTGCGACGACTTACTTTATGACTCATGATTGGCTCTTGTTTAGTTTATTGCGTTGTTCCCGTAACTGTTCGTTTTCTAAACGAATCGCTTAGAACGATTTCGGTAATCAAAGCCGAAAGGTGGTTGCCTCGTTTTTTGACTTTGGGGATGATTGCTTCGATCATGCACGAGTCAGTGGAAGTTAATCCTCGCCCAAGTGCGTAAGTGAGAAGTTTTTCTGTGAGGCTTCGGGTGAAATCATTCTCACGTTTGAGTAGATACGTTTTGAGGTCGTCCACTCCATTGATGGTTTGGTTGCATGGAAGTTCACCTTTGTTATCAACCGGGAAGTTGCCATCCTGCGTGCGCCATTGACCCACCGGGTTATAGTTTTCAAGGCTAAAACCGAAAGCATCAAGCGGTTGATGGCACGAAGCACAATTAGGATCACGGCGATGCTTTTCTAGGCGCTCCCGCATGGTTTTTACTGCGATTGCACTTGTATCTTCATCAAGAACACCTACGTTGGGTGGCGGTGGAGGAGGCGGAGAACCAAGAATTTCTTCCATGATGAATTTCCCGCGCTTGACCGGGGAAGTTCGGTTAGGATTGCTGGTTACGGTGAGAATGGCACCCATTCCCAAAATGCCACCTCGATTGTAGCTAGAAACGTCTACTCGCCGAAACTGAGTGCCAAAGTCTCCGGGAATTCCGTAGTGCCTCGCGAGCCGCGCGTTGAGGAAAGTGAACTTACTATCAAGAAATTCAGGCAAAACTCGATTATTTGCCAACATATCGCGGAAATATTCTTCCACCTCTTGCTCCATATCTTTGCGAAGGTCGGGAGTAAAGCCAGGAAAAAGCTTATTGTCCGGTGATGCGTCAACGAGTCGCCGAGTTTGAAGCCACTGCGTAGAAAAGTCCGCCGTGAATCGGACAGATTTCGTATCTTTCAGCATGCGCGTGACCTGAGCTTCAAGAACAGATGGTTTGGTGAGTTCGCCTTTAGCGGCCAGATCAAGGAGTGTTTGGTCCGGCAGAGAGTTCCAGAGGAAGTAGGAAAGGCGTGAAGCGAGTTCGTATCCATTGAGGTCGCGAGCTTTGGCGGTCGCCCGATTATCTAGTTCCACACGGAATAAGAAATTCGGATTGACTAATACAGCCTGAACGCAGACCTTAATTGCTTCTTCGTAGCTGTCTTTGTTCTCCCGCACCATGTTGTAGATATTCATGAGGCGGTTGATTTCATCAGCCGTTGCCGGGCGGCGATACGCCTTTCCAACGAAATTCTCAAGAACCTGTCTTGCCGCGGCTTGGTGACTCAGGGTGGTAGTAGGAACTGCGGTCAAAAGTTTTCGGTGAGAATCGGGCAGAGTGACGGTTCCGCCCTGAGGGCCTTCTATTGAGATCGCTGAAACTAGAAGATTGCGATCTCGTTTGGCTGGGTCAGGGTTATTCGGTTCGTAGTAATCGTTGATAAACGCGATTCCAACTGTAAGGTCGCCGCCCTTTGAAGTAAATGGCAACTTATAATTGCTGAGAGTGGTTTTTGAAATCTCAAATGTCTGAAATCGAACTCCGTTGAGTGTTAGCTCCATCTGGGCGTGAACGAAACCGGCGTAGGTTTCGGAGGCAGAAATCGTAATCTCATATTCACCCGGATCAAGATTCTTGAAGTCGGTCGTAAACTTGCCGTTCGCAAAAAAGAAAATTCCTCCCTCATTAGTGACGCGCGCGCTATCTGGGATTTTTACTTTTTCAAGATTGGCCTCCCTCAGCTTCGGTTTTGCCACGTAAATCGCTCGATCAACTGCGTTTCTTGCTGCTTTTAAATACATCTCTAAATGCAGAGGTGTGAGAGTAAGCACGTCGCCGATGTTGTCGAATCCATAACCAACGTCGTCGGAAGGAAAGTCCTTACTCAAATCCATGTCGATGCCGAGCAAATCGTTGACCGTATTGTTATATTCGTTTCGGTTCAGCCGACGGATTGTGACTTTGCCCGGGCCATCAAGAACGCAGTTTTGGCTGAGCGCTCTCTGAATCCACGAGACGACTTTTTCCCGTTCGGCAAGTGTAGGTGCTCCGGAATCCGGCGGAGGCATCACCTGCGAACGAAGCATTTGAATGACCTTTTCGTACTTCTTTGGTTCAGCCGCAACTTGAGCGGTTGATTCTAGCGCACCTAAATCAAGCCCAGCACTAGGAGAGGAACCCGAATGGCAGCCGATACAGTTGATCTCAAGGATCGGATAAATAGACTTATCGAATTCTTCGTTGAGTTGCTTGTTCGCATCCTGAGGAACTTTTTCAACCGACCCGGCCCTAGCAGGTTGGGCAAAAAACGCAACGCCCAACACAAAAAGCGCGGCGACCGGAAAGAGAGATCGGGTGGGAGAAAAGGCCATGCGGAGAAAGGTCTTTGCTTATTTTACGATGAATACGGGCTGAACCGGATAGTTTTAGCGTAATCTTGAAATATGGCAAAGATTATTCTTGTCGTTCTGGGGTTGATTTCAGTTGCGGCGGCAATGGCACTGGCAATGCGCAACCGGCAAACAACGCCACTAGACACCAAACAACACAACCTCCACGATTACACCGTTGTTGACATCAAGGGCAATAAAAAGTCACTCAAGGATTTTGACGGCAAGGTTGTTATGGTCGTCAACGTGGCGAGCAAGTGCGGTCTAACTCCGCAGTACGAGCAATTAGAAGCTCTTTACGAAAAGTACAAGGATCAAGGGTTAGTTATTCTTGGATTCCCGTGCAACCAGTTTATGGGTCAGGAACCAGGCACAGAAGAAGAAATCCTTACCTTCTGCACCAATAAATACAACGTCTCTTTCCCAATGTTCAGCAAGGTTGAAGTGAAAGGCGAAAACGCTCACCCACTCTACAAATGGCTCGTCGGCGCAACCGAGAACAAAACGGATATTGAATGGAACTTCGCCAAGTTCATCGTGAGCCGCGACGGTGCGAAGGTTCAACGCTTTGCCAGCAAGACCAAGCCAGATGATTCGAGCGTTGTTTCAGTGATCGAAAAAGCACTGGCAGAATAAATCCGCTTACTTGGATTCGGGAGTGTCGTCGTCGGCGACGCTCCCTTCAAATAATTTTCGTAGCCGTTCTTGCTCAGCGCGATCTTTTTCTTTGGAGCGAACTTTGCTCATGAATTCATCGAACTCCCGGTTTTCTTTCTTTTTTTGTTTCTTTGTTTCAATGGGTGATACGCCAAATTTGAGGCCAGGAATTTTGTTTGCACCGTAAAACCATGCGCCGAGAAGTGGAATGCCGAGGATCAAACCAAAAAGTGGATTACCTGTTCCCATACTCAGAACGACCCAAGCCGCTTTGATAATCGCTATCCAGGCGAACTTGACTGGAATGCCCCAGAAACAGATTTCAGTTTTTGGTTGGTTGCCGCAAACCGCGACTACGATGAATGCAATGGGAAGCTCAGCTGTAAGCAAAAAGGATTCCTTAACGCCAGCTATTGGAGCCGCAATAAATAGAAACGCAGCATGTAGTAGTGTGGCGGCAAAGAAAACCGAAATGAGCGGCCGCTGTCCAAATCGACGCTCCAGGATGCTCCCAAACCAGAAGAGCCAAAACATATCAAAAATAAAACTAATAAAGTAGCCCCCGTCGCCGTAGTGTACAAACGGATAAGTGAGCGGTTGCCAAATTTTGAATGAATCCAAGCTGAGAGCAAAATTAGGGATTAATACAGCGGCAATTTGGGGAATCCAGCAGAGCAAAAATCCCACAGTACAAGCGATAATCAACCCGAATGTTGCCGGAGTCGCACTAGATTTTCGAGGAGAAAACGCAAATCGGGATGCCATACGCTTAACATTATGCCGGTAAAAGTGCGGTGCGTTAGAGTCAAGGGTGAACTTGCAAAGAAAGTAAACCAATGCACCGAACTTTCGGGGATAATCGTCTCTACGCTATCGGGGATTATGCGGTGGGTATTACAAACATCCATCAAAGATCGCGGAATTTGAGGAGTTAACGAGAAAGAATGGAATATATGGTGATTTGGTCAGACGGGCAAAAATTTGGCCCGGCTGATATGGCGATGCTGAATCAATGGATTGCAGAAGGCCGCATCAAGCCAGAAACCGAACTGGAATCGGTTGTTGATGGCACTCGGCTTTCAGCGGCGAGTTTGCCTGGCTTGAACTTTGGCGGAGCAGCTGCCACGCCAAGCGAGCCAACTGCTGCAACACCGGCTGACACCACGCCGGTTGAAACTGCGCCAGCCAGTGGCGGTGCAGAACAGTTTTTTGTTGTCGGAGCCGATGGAGGAAAATACGGCCCGGCAGATGCCGCAACTCTTACCCAATGGGCGGCAGAAAATCGGCTTAACCCAAATTCAGAGTTAGAAAGTGCTTCAACTGGAGCTCGAACCGTTGCTTCTCAAGTTCCAGGAATCATTTTCCCGGTTGCGGCAGCGGCGCAAGCCAATCCGATGCAGCCAACGCCGACTGGGCAATACAGTTCTTCTTCGGTAGAAAGCAATTACCCACGTCCAGGGTTTGGCGGTAATCAGCCAACCAGCGATGATTTGCGAAAGTTCAACTGGGGTGCGTTTTTACTCAACTGGATTTGGGGCCTAAACCACAAGTATCCACTTGCTTTAGTGGCTTTAGCAATCGGAATTGTAGGTGCACTCTTCCGCGATCCGAGTATGGCGGGTATAAGCATGATTTTTAGCTTTGCTCAGTTAGGTTTCTGTATCTGGCTAGGCGTTAAAGGAAACGAAATAGCTTGGAACAGTGGTCGTTTTGCCACGGTTGACGAAATGCATAAGTGCCAGGTTATCTGGGCGAAATGGGGCGTTGGCATCCTCGTCGTCGGATGTGTTTGTGGTCTTGGCCTTGGCATCATGGCGGGTATTGGACTCGCCGCAATGGGCGGCGGACTAGGTCGGTAATACTTACTTGATCAGTTGATTCCGGGGCTTTGAAACGCCCCGGAATTTTTATATGTCTATAATCAATTGATGGGGCAGGGCCGCTAGTTGTCAGACAATCAATCAACGAATTCAATTAAGTCAGTTCTGACCGATTGGCAATCGCTTCTCACCATTATCTGCGGAGCAACATTGGTGCTCGCCATGTTTCCCCAACTCCATTGGGTTGGATACATATCATGCGCTGCTGGGAGCGTATTTGCCCTGAAATCTGCCAGGGATTCGCTCGCAAAACGGGAACTCGATGTAAACCTACTCATGATCCTAGCGGCAATCGGAGCAATTGTCGTAGGTCAGGTTGTAGATGCGGCGGCTCTATTATTTCTGTTCAGCTTGTCATCTTCACTCGAATCCTTTGCGATGGCAAAAACTAAATCTGCCATTGCGAGTTTGGTTCAACTGCGACCAAAACAAGCAAGGTTGGTCAAAGATGGAATTGAACGACTTGTTGCCGTAGAGGACTTAAAGATCGGCGACATTATTCGCGTAAATGGTTTTGAAGGTGTTCCTGCCGACGGTGAAATTGTAGAAGGATCAACCTCCATTAATGAGAGCGCACTAACCGGCGAAGCAGAACCCGTAAGCAAGCATATTGGCGATGCGGTTACCGGCGGAACTCAAAACTTAGAAGGCATGGTGCTTGTGCGAGTCGGCAAGCTGGTGAGCAATAGCATGCTCAATCAGATTGTAAAATTGGTTGAAGAAGCGCAGGAAAACAAAGCCAGCGGGGAGCGAATTAGCCTGTGGTTCGGTCAGCGATATACGATTTTCGTGTTGTTGGCGTTTTTTGTTAGTTGGGGCGTCCGCTTGCTCATCGGTCAAAACGGTAGTGACGCTTTTTATTCTTCTCTCATCTTATTGGTTGGCTTAAGCCCCTGCGCGCTTGTGATTTCTACCCCTGCCGCAACCTTGAGCGCATTGGCAAATGCCGCTCGTAAAGGAATTCTTGTACGAGGTGGCGAGTTTATTGAACGTGCGGCGACGGTTGATATAGTCACCATGGACAAAACCGGAACCTTGACTAAGGGACAACCGCAACTCGTGGAAGTTTCAGTATGGATAGGGGAAATACGCGTGGATTGGCTTCCAGGTCAAGCTGTGCCACAAGAAATTCTTCCCGTTCTTACCCAGGTTGCCGCCGTGGAAAACACAAGTTCACATCCGTTAGCCCAAGCAGTTGTTACGGCAGCATCCCAGGCGGGAGTTGTTATTCCTCCCACAGAATCCAGTCGGACGGTTCCAGGAATGGGGATGGTCGCTCAGGTTGACGGCGAATCGGTTGCGGTTGGCAACGATAAGTTGATGGTGGCGGAGAATCATGCGGTTCCTGCAGATATGGAGCAGTTTTCCTTAGCCTTAAAAAAGGAAGGGAAAACAACAGTTCTCGCGAGTGGAGCCGAATTTCGTGCAGTGTTTGCGTTTGAAGATGAAATCAGGCAAGAAGCCAAGCAAGTTGTCGAAGATCTTCGTCACCTCGGAGTGGGCAAAGTCATGATGCTGACGGGAGACAAGCCAGAAACGGCCAACAGCATTGCGGAGCATGTCGGACTGACTTCTGTCCACGCTGCGCTCATGCCAGCCGACAAAACCCGGATCGTTCAAGAGCTTTCGCACACTGGGCAAGTGATGATGGTGGGAGATGGCGTCAACGACGCTCCAAGCCTGGCGGCGGCGAGTATTGGAGTTGCGATGGGTGGGCTTGGAAGTGACGTTGCTTTAGAAGCCGCAGACGTTGTCCTCAGCCACGACCGGCTGGATCGCATTCCGCAGTTGATTAGTTTGGGACGACGAACTCAAGGGATTATTCGAGCTAACTTGGTGTTTGCAGGGGGAGTGATCGTTGTATTGGCTGTGAGTTCGTTCTTGGTGAATCTACCATTGCCTGTGGCGGTGATCGGTCACGAAGGTTCCACCGTTCTGGTTATTCTCAACGGATTGCGATTGTTGCGCGATTAACCAGAAACCCCGACAAAAATGACAGTATCTACTTGTCACATCAATATGTATAATCCCAAGCTGGTAAGGCATAAATAGGCGTTTGTCATGGGGAGAAAAGCTGGTAAGAAGCGCATGAGTCCAGAGCATGTTGCAGGATTTGATAAAGCCGTTATAAACAGTGAAAGTGAGATGCCACCACAGAAAAGCTGTGCAAATATATGTATCATCGGCGAACCTTCTATTTCTCAAGTCCAAGTACGTGAACACATTCTTCAATCGAATCCGTTTAACCCTGAAGGTAACATTTGGGGGTCATCCATCCATCGTTTTCATGGGCCTGTACTAACTGAGGCCTTTGTGCTGGCCGCCGTTAATAATACATTTCCCCGAAGCTGGGAAACCGACTCAATATGGCGCTTTGCAGACAGCGTAAATAATGATAACAGCAACATATATCTCACGGGGCCAAGCCAAGCCGAGAAAATACGTAATAAGATTCAAGCAGATCTTCAAAATAGGAAGCTTCTTTACGATTCATATCGTATTTCGCCTGTACCACGCCTAAGCAGCAAAACTGACCTAGATCAGAGTGGCGAATCCATTGAAACCTACCGTATTGCAGGATCAAGGCATGTTTCGATGCCGCATTCCTACGACTCATACGGAATTGAGCTATTGCCCGAATTGTCAAACAACGACCATCGAGTACTAACGATTCAATATAATTGCCTTTCCGCTAAACCCCAGGATTATTTCCCCCAAAATGCTTGTCAAACCGATTTTAAGAGCTGCATTGCACTAATTGAAGATAGGCGAATCTCTGATCTAGCAGATAATACAAACCTACTGTCTCTGAATAAGCTTTTACTAAATATATCAGAGAAGGAAAAAGATGACGCTCAAAGCTATGTGGCTCACGATGGCTTATTGTCGGCAAAAAGTGCAGTAACAATTGTAAAAGCAGAAGATCTTCGACGCCAAGGTTACCCTATTAGCAAAGGGTTATCGTGGGAACGCACTGCTCAAACTGTTATCGAGGCTTTGACAAAAATACATCGCGAAGTTCAAGTTATTCTAAAGGAGCGTAATAAGTCGCTACAAGATTCGGGCGAAGAATTTACAATTGAGGCGCAAAGAAAGCTTGAAAGTAGCTACATGTTTTTGGGGAAAAGCCGGCATATAATCATTTCGATGGCTCCAGATGCAGTTATGTACATTTTACAAGGGGTTAATGGAATTGAAAGGGCTATCTTATATGCTGACGCCAGCGATATTGAAGGAGGGTTGTTTGCTAAAGCCCCTGGGCGAACGAGAGGCTACGATACAGCATTACTTGCATCGATTAGCTATCATATTGCAACGTTGTATGCAGGGAAAAGCAATGAAGACGTTGAGTTGATCGGCATCGAACATGTGAGCGAAAAGCTGCAGTTGGCACTTAACAACGGATTAGTTGCATCAAGGTATCTTCACCTCAGAGGATTTACTCAGGTACATCAGGCTTGTGCATCAAGGATGTCTTTGCTGTCTGATAAGCCTCTCGACTATACAATAATTGAACCTAAGGGAAGCTTAGCCCCACTCGGGCAAACAAGTAAAGGTCTTTATTATCCTATCGATCCTGTTGGGCATATTATTAGAGAGAAAAATATAGATGATATAACTTGGGTTCCTAACGACCTACTTTCATATACCGCACAGGTTAGAGACGAATACTATAAAGGGAAACATTCTAGCGAGAAAGAAGAGATTGATTTGAAGCCGCTTCTATTTTTGCTCACTATACTTTCTAAATCTCTAGATTTAGTGGCAGTTTGCACTGAAACTAATGCTAAGAATTGTAATCAATGCTCCGATTTCAGAAAGTTCGTAAATGAGCTCAAGTACAGTAATATTCTTTCTGTAAGTGGGGTTATTGAAAATTCAAATGCAAAGCTCCAGTTAAGCGGCGACAAAGGGGACATTGACAAGTATATTTTTTGGTTGCAATCAATAATAGAAGGTTGCGTTTCGCATCATGCCGCAGCAGATGAAGAAAAAATATTAGTTATTGCGAATTGGATTGATAAGTTAAGATCACGAAACCGGCCTAAAGTGCAGGTTCTAATCAGGGATTTAATGTCGCATATACGTTCTGATTTTCAAGAAGCTGACCGTATTTCAGAGCTTGAGATTCCGTACAGAATCATTGATTCTGTACAGAAGCGGAGAATTGGATTAGAAAGGGAGAGTGATCCAATATCAAAAAGACTGTTGCATCAAGGCTACTTTGATAGCACTTGGTGGAGCTTTTTAGGAGAACGTGTGATTGAGTCAGCCGAATCTTCTTCAAGGGGTCGAATCTGTGAAGAAGAGATTATGATGGAGATTGCTGAGGCATACCTTAAAAAGGGTGCTACTGGTATTTCTGATCGGAAGCTTGTCAGCGCAAAGTATGGCAGTTTTATTAGTTACAATCGAGCAGAAATTGAAGGAATTCGAAATGTAGCTTCGATTATTCGAACATATCTTGAACGGTCTGGAACTGGTCAAGATAGCGCTAGACCCCTGAATCTGGCGGTTTTTGGGCCTCCAGGCGCAGGTAAAGGATATGCTGTCAATGCAGTTATCCGCTCGCTATCTCTGGAAAGCATTGCAAAAGAGAAGTTGACTTTTAACGTTTCGCAATTCAAAGATCCCTCTGAAATTTTCCAAGCTCTTCATACTGTGCGAGATGTGGCCATTAAGGGCAAAGTGCCGCTCGTTTTTTGGGACGAGTACGACACTAGCTTCAACGGTGAAGCATTTGGCTGGCTACGTTATTTTATTGGTCCAATGTGGGACGGCGTTTTTCAGGAAGGTCAACTTACCCGTCCAATCGGGAGAGCAATTTTTGTCTTTGCTGGTAGTCGCTTTACAAGTCAGCTTTCTCTTGAAGCTGGGCTAATTCTTGATCGAGAAAACCTGCTTGAAATCTCAAACGATATGCCGCAGGAACTTCGTTTATTCCATGATTTTAAAGCCGCGAAGGGGCTAGATTTTAAGAGTCGGCTACTAGGTTATCTCGACATAATGGATGTTAATCCAACTCTTAGTGTGCCCGAGGTTCTTGATTACGCGAAGTTAGTTCTAAATCGGCAGCAGACCTCAGATATTAAGCATGTAAATATGCGGTCGGACTATGGCTTAGGTCGCCACCTTGATCCAGGTTGGAGGGACTATTACTTGCTTCGCCGCGCTCTTCTCCTCAGATCAGAATTAGAGCGATCTGCTCCGACATTGTTCAGTAATGGTTCGAGAGGTACGTTAAACATAGAGCAAGCTGTACAGAATTCATTCCTCAGGGCACGACGATATCATCACGGAGCTCGTAGCTTATCTGCCATAGTTCAGATGAGCAACCTGGAAGCATTACGAACGTACGAAATGTCTGCTTTGCCGGGAGGAGAGCAAATGCGACTTCACGTCGAGCCATCAGAATTCGAAAGCTCGTATGAGGATTTTGATAAATAACCCAAGGAATTAACATTAAGCACTTTTCTGCCTAATTTTTGAAGCGGTCTAATAGTGAGGCTTTCAAACTCACTACCTATTCTTTGATTATCAAAGCTTGCGACTTTTGCGCGACTAGCCATTGTATTTTGGTACGATTCTGCTCATGCGGTTTGCGTTTCTTGCCTTTGCGGCGGTTATGGGAGTGGGAGGAGTTAGTAGTGTTCAACATAACCTAACTCCGATTAAGAATATCGAGATCGGAAAGCTCGTCGGAAATGGATATTCGCCCTGCGAACCGAGCATAGCAATCAGTAAACGTGACCCGAATGTGATTGTTGCGGGCGCAGTTTTGGATTATGTGATGACCACGAGCGACGGCGGCAAAACCTGGGATCAAAGTAGGCTCAAGTCTTCAATGGGTGTGTTTGGCGATCCAGCGGTGTTCTCGGATGCCGAAGGTAATTTCTACTATCTGCACTTGGCGACAAATCGTGGCCCAAACGGACATCTGGATCGGATCGTTTGCCAAAAATCCACTGATGGTGGCAAGACGTGGTCAGATGGGGTAAGCATTGGTCACAATCCGCCAAAACAGCAAGATAAACAGTGGGCGGCAACCCATCCGAGCAAGCCAATCGTCGCCGTTACCTGGACTCAGTTTGATAAATACGGAGTAAAGGATCCTGCCATGCGCTCGAACATCATGTTTAGCCTTTCTCAAGATGGGGGTGCAACTTTTACGCAGCAAATTGCGATTAATGAACTTTCTGGTGACTGCACCGATGACGATACAACGACCGAGGGAGCGGTTCCAGTAATCGGAAAAGATGGAGCTATCTCGGTTGTTTGGGGGCTGAACGAAAAACTTTACTTTGATCGGTCTACCGACAATGGCAGAACGTGGATGGCTACCGATCAAGTAATTGGGAACCAGTTCGGCGGTTGGAACATGGAAATTCCCGGAGTAGGTCGGTGCAACGGCATGCCAGTTCTGATGATTGACAACAGTTCGGGCAAATACGCGGGATCACTTTACGTTTTATTCGCCGATCAGCGCAACGGAGGAGATGACACGGACATTTTCTTGATCAAGAGCCGCGATAATGGCAAAACCTGGTCGCAACCGCTCCGAGTTAATAAAGATGGCGCCGGCAAACAACAGTTCTTTCCTTGGTTAGCGGTTGATCAAACCACGGGTTACTTATACGCTGTTTATTACGACCGCCGCGCTCATTCTAATATGCAGACCGACGTTTACTTGGCTTATTCCAAAGATGGCGGGCAATCCTTTACCGAGCGCAAGATCAGCGAATCCCCATTTGTGACTTCGGGCAAAGGGTTCTTTGGAGACTACAATAACATCTCTGCAAGTAATGGCGTGATCGCTCCAATTTGGACGAGGGATGATAACGGAAAAACGTCAGTTTGGACAGCGGTAATTCGGCAATCAGATTTAAATTAACCGCCCATTTTTCCAGCTTTGCTTCAGCCGAGGGGCGGTGATTTTCGCGACTAAGTCACGAGGGTGATCTATCTTCCACAACGAGAGATCGGCTTGTTTGCCAACTTCCAGCGAACCGACTTTATCCTGAATTCCAAGAGCCTTTGCCGCATTGATTGTCACTCCGAGAAGAGATTCGACTGGCGTTAAGCCGAACAGAGTGGATGCCATATTCATAGCGAGGAGAAGGTTGGTGCTGGGCGACGTTCCTGGATTGCAATCGGTAGAAACCGCCATTGGTACGCTATGTTTTCTTAACTCCTCAATAGGAGGAAGCTGTGTTTCCCTCAAGAAGTAAAACGCAGTTGGAAGCAGACCAGCTACTGTTCCAGCGTTTGCCATCTTGGCGACAGATTCTTCAGATGTGAATTCAACGTGATCGGCTGAGAGTGCCATAAAGTCGGCGGCAAGACTGGCTCCTTCTAAGTTAGATAACTGGTCGGCATGAAGCCGAACAGGCAAGCCATAGCGTTGAGCGGCGGTGAACAGTTTTTTGGTTTGCTCTGGCGTGAATCCGACAGTTTCCGTAAACGCATCCACGTAATCGGCAAGGTTTTGTTCCGCTACGACCGGGAGGATTTCGTTGATGATGTAATCAATGTAGTCATCTGCGCGACCAGTAAACTCGGGCGGGCAAGTATGGGCGGCAAGGAGTCCGACTTTCACATCCATTGTGTAGTCGCTACCAAGCCGTCGGGCAACTCGCATCATTTTGAGTTCGGATTCTAATGTCAGGCCGTATCCAGATTTGATGTCAATTGTGGTCACGCCCTGCGAAACAAAATCCATGAGGCGAGGGAAGCTGACTTGGAAAAGCTCGTCTTCCGTTGCCTCCCTGGTTGCCTGCACAGTAGAAAGAATTCCGCCACCCGCGTTGCAAATCTCTTGGTAAGTGGTGCCGCAAAGCCGGGCTTCATATTCATGTGCGCGGCACCCGGCGTAAACAAGGTGGGTGTGACAGTCAATCAATCCGGGCAGGAGCCAGGCACCCTCGGCATCGTATTCTTCGGCTGAAGGGATTGAAGGCAAGTCGGTTTCAGAGCCCACCCACGAAATCTTGCCATCGGTGACAACCAAAACTCCATCCAAGTTTTCGCCCAATCCGCCCCGAGTCATTGTGGCAATGTGGCAATTTCGGATGATAAGGTCGGGCGTCACTGGAATAAATGATACTTTGTGAAGTGGAACGAACGTATATGGTTAACCGTTTATGAGATACGGAGCGAGAACATGGGGCAAAAAAATGTCTTTTGGGCTGGGGCAATATGTGCAGGGGTTATGGCGATCGGGATTTGATCATTTTTTTGCTGTGGCAAAATTTTGGGAAGGTTTTGGTAAAGGGAAGCCAACTTCGCAACTCATATCCCGCCAGGAGTCACTTGATGTTTGCAGCGCTTACGTCGGCGACTTGTGCCAACAGCTTGATAATCACTTTCAAAAGGGCGAACTCATTGTGGAAGATGGAATGCTTGGTTCAAGCTGGCATATGATTACCTACAAAATGGCTCCTGAGAAACGAAGTGAGATATTAAAGTCTTTTGAAAAGGGTGGCGCAACACTTGATTCAGATAACGCTCTTGTTTGTGTTAAGGATGGCGCGGCTTATGAAGCCAAGGTAATCGGTTCAAACGAAATCCTATTATCAATCTACTGGGATTAACTTGCTGTCATACGGTAATCCGAATGGTCAGTGAATTTGTGCCATCTGAGAAGGTGCCTTGATTCGTTTGAGTCGCTTCTGTCGTAATCTTAATGTAATGAGCGCAGAAATGAAGTTTAAATATGTATCCAAAAGTGCTCAATGGATTGGGGTGCTCCTTTTCCTTGTCGCTATTTACGGTTGTTGGGTAATTGCATTAGCGAGAAAATTAAGCGCAGAAGTCCGGTACGCCGCAGATATCTTTTTAGCCGACCCGCAAAACTCAGGATTAACTGTGATGTTTGAAGGAGAATTAGGATCGCCACCAAAGGAATTCGGTAGAAATTGCTCAAAGTCGAATGAAATTCAGCAAATTACTGGTGCGCCATACGAATTTACTGCGGTTTGCCCAAGTGGTGAGCAGTATTCAGTAGTTGTCGAAAGCTCTGATTGGATTAAGGTTTACAAGTCTTCAAAGCATTAAAAAGCTTCTTGTCAGCTCATCTGCACCGGCGCGGCTACTGTGTTCGCAATCACGTAGACCAACCTCGCGGCAAGCCGAGCAGTGCGATTATCAATATCGTGCGATGGATTAAGCTCGGCAACATCCGCAACCGCAAGTTTTCCGCTTGATGCGGCTAACCGAACCAAAGGCTCAATGACTTCGTAACAAACGCCACGGGTGGCAGGCGCACTGACGCCTGGCGCTTCGTGGCTCGGGAAGCAGTCCAGATCAATGGTCATGTAAAGAGTTTCGATGGTGGCAAACCAGTTGGTGAGCGTGGCGGCGGCTTCCATGGCATGATTTGCGGTCATGTGGTCATCTAACCGGAACTGAACATTGTTCTTCTGTGCGGTGCGGAACAAGGCTTGGGTGTTATTAGGCGCAGAAATTCCCATCGCGAAATAACTTGTATCGAGCGGAGAGTGCTCAAGCGCATCCAGGAAGCCGGTGCCGGAAGTTCGGAACTTATCGCGGCGCAGATCAAAGTGAGCATCAAAATTGAGGATTCCGATTTTGGCTTTGGGTTTAGCTTGCCGCAAGGCTAGGTAGCTGGCGAATGCGATCTCATGCCCACCGCCCATACCGATGAGAATCTGATCCCGGCTGACGACGTGAGCACCCATAACTGCGTATTCGGCTTGCGCCGATTCTAGGTTTTTATCGTGGCAAGCCACATCACCCAAGTCATGTAATTGGATCGGTTGATGCACCGCGAGGTTGGCAAGCGCGGCTCGGATGTGCGGCGGCCCGTTTTTTGCTCCGATCCGGCCCTGGTTTCGGAAAACTCCCTCATCACAAGCGAACCCGAGCAGATTAACCGATTTTTCCTGCCGTGATGGCCCGAGTTGGATGATGTGATGGATACGGTTGCCATCGATGCCGTCGAGCGGGTCGGTACGCCCCTTCCAAGATTGCGGCGTGGGTTCTACGATCATAGATTTATGATACTGGGTGATGTGAGAATTCAGAGATTACTTTGCTTCTAATCCTTACAACCCCACCCAACCCTCCCCAGACTTGGGGAGGGAATTGGATAACGCAGACAACCAAAAATAGGTTCGCCTAGCGGCTATTAGTGCTGGCTTGGCAATAAACGCGAAGCAGAACTCGTCAAGCGATCATCTTTAATGAGTTCGGAGATTGCCGAAATATCCGGTGCAAAATAGCGGTCTTCGTTGTACGCCGAGACAGACTCACGGATCAAAGAATGAAGATTCTCGATTGAATCACTAGACTTTAAGGGGCGGTGGAATTCTATGCCTTGTGCGGCGGCAAGGAGTTCGATCGCGATGACTTGGCGGACGTTTTCCGCGATCGTGTTCAGCTTTCGAGCGGCAAAGGTCGCCATGCTCACATGGTCTTCTTGGTTTGCGCTGGTTGGCAGAGAATCCACACTTGCAGGGTGGGCAAGGGTTTTGTTTTCACTGACTAAAGCGGCGGCGGTTACATGAGCGATCATGAATCCGCTGTTTAATCCGGGGTTGGGAGTGAGGAAGGCGGGCAGTCCGCTGAGAGTGCTGTCGATCAGCAGAGCGATACGGCGCTCGCTAAGGCCGCCAATTTCTGCGCAAGCGTTGGCCAGCGCATCAGCCGCAAGGGCAACTGGTTCGGCGTGGAAGTTTCCACCACTTAGTACATCGCCAGATTCAGGAAAAACGAGCGGGTTATCCGTGACGCCATTTGCTTCGATAAGAAGAATGCGGGCTTGGGCATTGATTTGTTGAAGAATCGCCCCCATGACCTGAGGTTGGCAACGCAGAGAATAAGGGTCTTGAACTTTGTCGTCGCCTTCTAAATGACTGGCGCGAATTGCCGAGCCTTTGAGTAGGTCACGATAAGTTTTGGCGACTTCGATTTGTTCCTGGTGACCGCGAACCTCGTGAATTCTAGGATCAAACGGGGCATCGGAACCCTTGGCGGCATCTACCGACATGGCTCCTGCGAGGACTGCGGCGGCGAACACTTGCTCGGTTTTGAAAAGCCCTTGCAAAGCAATCGCGGTGCTGACTTGAGTACCGTTGAGAAATGCAAGTCCCTCTTTAGCGTGGAGTTCAAGCGGCTTGATATTCGCTTGTTTGAGAGCATCTGCGGCCGGCATCAGAGAGCCCTTGTAATAAGCTTCGCCTTCACCCATCAGCGCAAGCGTGTAATGGGCGAGTGGGGCGAGGTCGCCCGACGCTCCAACTGATCCTTGTGCTGGGATTGCTGGGAGCAAATCAGCGTTATAGCAATCAATCGCGGTTTGGAGAGACTCAGGCTGAATTCCCGAAAACCCTTGCGCGAGAGAAGCAATTTTCAGGAGAGCGATAAGACGCGTTGTGGGGGCATCTAAGAAGTCGCCTACGCCAACGGCATGGCTCCGCACAAGGTTGACCTGCAACTGGGCAAGCTGATCATCAAGAATATGAACCTTGGCGAGTTTGCCGAATCCAGTATTGATGCCGTAAGCTGGTTCACCTTTGGCAACAATCTTTGCGACCGTTTCCGCACCCGCCTTTACTTTGCCCCACGATTCTTTGCTAAGTTGTATTTGCGCGTGCGATTCACTCATCTCTCGTATTTGAGTGAGAGTGAGTTTGCCTGGCTCTAGATTGAACACTTATTGATGCCCCATGGGAATGTTCAATCCTTGAGCAACGGCGGTTTCTTGAGCGATATCGTATCCCGCGTCAGCGTGGCGAATAACCCCAAGCGCAGGGTCATTGAACAGCACCCGCGCAAGACGCTCATCGGCTTCTGCCGAGCCATCGGCAACGATCACCACTCCAGAGTGTTGCGAATAACCCATGCCGACCCCGCCTCCATGGTGAAGGCTCACCCAAGTCGCTCCACCCGCAACGGCGGACATCGCATTGAGCAGCGGCCAGTCGCTGACCGCGTCGCTTCCGTCTTTCATAGATTCCGTTTCACGGTTGGGGCTGGCTACCGAGCCAGTGTCCAAATGGTCGCGCCCGATGACGATTGGCGCGGACAGCTCGCCGTTCCGAACCATCTCGTTGAACGCCAGAGCGGCTTTATGCCGATCTCCAAGCCCAAGCCAGCAAATCCGAGCGGGAAGTCCTTGGAAGGCGATTCTTTCTTTGGCCAAGGTCAGCCAGCGATGCAGAGGTTTGTTATCCGGGAACAGTTCTTTGATTTTCGCGTCGGTTTTGTAGATGTCTTCCGCATCACCGCTAAGGGCGACCCATCGGAACGGACCCTTGCCTTCGCAAAAGAGAGGCCGAATGCAAGCGGGAACAAACCCAGGGAAATCAAACGCGTTTGAAACGCCTTCATCCAACGCGACTTGGCGGATGTTATTACCGTAATCAATGGTTGGGATTCCCATCTCGTGAAAATCGAGCATTGCCTGAACGTGGGTTGCGCATGATGCCGCCGCCGCTTGAGTGAGTTCCTTTTGATCGGCGGAAGAACCTTTGCGTTTTGATTCCCATTGATCGAGAGTCCAACCGGCGGGAAGATAGCCGTTCACCAAGTCATGCGCGGATGTTTGATCGGTGACGGCATGAGGGCGTGGCCCACCGGATTTTGCGATCTTCACAAATTCGGGCATGAGTTCCGCCGCATTTCCGAGAAGTCCAATGCTGATCGGTTCAGTGGCATTTTCAAGCAAGTTAAAAACTTCTTCAATCGTCGTGGCTTTGTGGTCAACGTACTTGGTGCGGAGCCGGAAATCAATTCGGGATTCTTGGCATTCGATGACAACACAATGCGCTCCGGCAAGAACCGCAGCGAGTGGTTGAGCCCCACCCATGCCCCCTAGGCCAGCGGTGAGAATCCATTTATTCGTCCAATCGCCGTTGTAATGTTGGCGACCGAGTTCGACAAAGGTTTCGTGCGTGCCTTGAACAATGCCTTGGCTGCCGATGTAAATCCACGAACCAGCCGTCATTTGCCCGTACATCATCAAACCTTTTCGGTCGAGTTCGTGAAAGTGCTCCCAGGTCGCCCATTTCGGAACGAGGTTTGAGTTCGCGATCAAAACTCTAGGCGCATCGGTTTGGGTTCGGAACACAGCCACCGGCTTGCCCGATTGAACCAGTAGAGTTTGGTTCGGCTCCAGATTTTCCAGAGCCTTGAGAATCGCTTCAAAAGCGGGCCAATTACGAGCCGCTTTGCCGATTCCGCCGTATACGACGAGGTCTTCTGGACGCTCTGCGACCTCTGGGTCGAGATTGTTCTGAATCATGCGGTAAGCAGCTTCTATCAGCCAATTCTTACAGGTCAGAGTGTTGCCTCGTGGGGCGCGAATGGTTCGCGAGCCGAGGGTTGTGTTCATGCCGGCAGTTTACTTTGTCGCTCTGCTAAACCTATGGTTCGCGAATTTCATGGTGAGAAGAGGCCTTGAGGAGTTTGCTGATTCAATAGACATGTGAATTGTTTCGGGTGGCATGAACTCTCCGTAAAGCCAAATTTTTTAAGTGCGGATTTATCGTATTTGATGGTTAAAGGACAAAACAAATGCCTGAAAGAGACAACAAACGAAAATACACCGACAAGCAAAAACGAATGGCAAAACACATCGAAGAAAGCTACGAGGAAAAAGGAGTTTCAAAAGATGAAGCCGAAGCTCGTGCTTGGGCAACCGTGAACAAAGAAACGGGTGGTGGACGCCGTACTGGGGGTTCTGGACAGGGAATGAGTAAATCAGAAGAGCACCGACGGCGTTCCGGAGCCGCGAAGAAAGGTTGGGCGAATCGCCGGCGAAGAAGCTCATAATTGCACTTACGGATGTGCAATTTCTTCAAGCTTTTACACAAGAGCGCGACTCGAGCCGCGAAAAAGTTGAAGCTTGAATTCAACTTGGGATCGGAGTGCTTTGGAGATAAGAACCCGACCGACAAAATCTGCATTATTCGACCGAACGAAATGGCTCTTGCTAGGTGGAGCTTGATTCCAAGTTGGTCGAAAGAGGTGCCTGGCGTGCTGATGACAAACGCCCGCTCCGAAACGCTTGAAGAAAAACCAGCCTACAGAGGCCTCGTTGAAACCAATCGATGCCTGATAGTTGTAGATGGCTTTTACGAGTGGTTCAATAAACACAAAACGTTGATTAGCCGCGAGGATGGAACGGAGATGTATTTCGCCGGATTGTGGGATGAGTGGCAAGGCGAAAAATCCGCAACGATCATCACAACCGCTCCTAGCGAGTGGGTAAGCCAATACCAAGATCGGATGCCATTGATTTTGGAAGCAGATGAAATAGAAACTTGGCTTTACGGAACAGCAGAGGAAGCCAGGGCGCTGATTTTCGCGCGCGATCCTGATTTGACCGCAGAAACGGTGAATGGTCAGCAGAGTTTGTTTTAAAAATATGGCGCGCTCGAGAGGATTCGAACCTCCGACCCCCAGCTCCGCAAGCTGGTGCTCTATCCGCTGAGCTACGAGCGCGCGCGGGTTCTATTTATACCCGGGGCTTAAAAACAAGCACGGGGCTTATTTGTCTTTCACGCGGGTCATGGTGAAGTTCGTACCGTTTGAACCTGTGTACTCCAGGGTGTCGGCATCTTTAAACTTGTAAGTGGAAGTTTCCGCTTTTCCTGCTTCTTTCGCCATTTGTGCTTCCAACGATGCCTTGGTGAACATTGGATTGGCAGGAATATCGCCTAGGATCTTGAAGTTCTGTGCTGTTGTAGTGATCTGCGTATCGGTAGTGGTGTATGTGCCGCTGATTTCTACATTTACACCGGCTTGACCCACAGTAACCACAAAAGTTTTATCGGTTTTGTATTCCACGGTAGCAGGAACTGTGGCCCCTTGAACCGCCATGTTGCCCGTCCACTTGCCAACGACTGACGGCTTGGAATTGCATGCAGAAAGGGAGAGAATAGCGGCAACGGCTACGAAGGCGGCGACTTTTTTCATTAGATCACATTATGCTACGGAAGGGTGGGTAAAAGGTTGCTGGAACTGTCAGTAACTGCTACTTCACTCGGGTCAATGTAAGCGGTTGACCATCCTGGCCAGTCAATACTAGGGAATTGGAGTCCGGTAATTCAAAATCAGCGCGGTCGGCGGCATATGCAACTCGAGGTACAGCCATTTCCAATATGTTTAGGGATAAATCATTAAAAAATTTGTCCACATCCTCTTTAGATTTAGTGGTATTCAGACTCATTGAAAGCTTTTCGTCGTAGACTTGGTAGCGTCCTGTAAAGGAATATGACATTGAAGTCGTACTAGAATAACTTTGGATATCGAAATTAATTTCAAATGTCCCATCTTGTCGAAAATCCAGATATACGGGCTGGCCAACTTCATTCATGGGAAACTGCCACTGACCAACCACGGCGTTTTCGCTTCGGCATGCGGTGATAACCAGAGATAGACACAGCAAAACTAAAAGTATAAGTGATCGGCTGTAATAGTTCATTCGGCTCTTTCAACAATCTTTTGTGAACTTGCTTGGTCAGTCATCTCACTCTTTCAAGGGTAACCGTTTCACCATTCAATCCATTGATCACAAGTGTATTCGAATCTTTCATTATGTAGGTAAAAGAATTCGGTTTACCCTGATCCTTTAGCTTCACATCTTCACCCATCTTTACTGTAGTGCCACCAGTAATGGTCTTCATAGACATTGACAAAAGGGTGACTTTATCTCCGGAGTATTCATACTTTCCTTCAACCAAAAACTTAGTTTCTCCTACACCTGACTCCATGGAGTAGTGCTTGTTAGATTTGAACTCATATATTGCTTGCTCGAATTGACCAGGTGTAGAGTTAGCTATTAATTTCCATTTTCCGACTAAACCAGGCTTACTGCATGCTGTGAGAAGGCCCAGTAGCAAAAGAGGGGTGTAAAGAGCATGTCTCATTTAACTCGTCTCCAGGTGGCATTGCTTCGCAGTCCGTCAGTTTGTATTGTATTGCTGTCCTTGAAGTGAACCGTGAATTCCTGCTTACCACCTTCATACAAGGAAATCATTGCGTCAACCAACTGCTCCTGCTTTTCCATTTTGGCGTTAACTCACCCACTCGTTCGACATTGTAGATCTGGTATGTGCCTTTATCGCCGTGCATTGAATAGTTTGAAGTTGTACGGAGGTGGAGGCCATCCATTAATGTATCCATCGTCATCTTATTTTTTGTAAAGGTCAGCGTGCAAGCGAAGTTCTTTTCCGTCGGAAAATCACCTTCCCATTTACCTTCCAAGCTTGGCTTCATTTGGCAGCCTGACATGGTCAACCAACTTGCAGCAACCGCAACTAGAAAAACTCTTCGCACACCTAATATTAGGAGATTAAGTGGGTGCAGGTTGCAGTTCGTACTTCTGTGTTGAAATGCCAAAGTCCTAAAGTAAGTTTTTGCCGTTCCCAAGTCACCGGGCCTCAACCTCCTTCTTAGCTATTATTGAGATTAATCCTCACCGTAATGCCATACATTCCCCACACTGAACAAGACGTGCGCGAAATGCTCGCGACCATTGGAGTGGATTCGATTGACGACTTGTTTGTCGAAATTCCCGAAGACCTGCGGCTCAAGGGTCAGCTCGATATTCCAAAACAGATGGATGAGCACACCTTGCTGGGCTACATGCAGGGCTTGAGCGAGCAGAATCTTGACCTCAGCCGAACAGTCTGCTACCTTGGCGCGGGGATTTATGATCGGTTTATTCCGAGCACAGTCGGTGCTGTTCTCAGCCGGGGCGAATTTTTAACCGCTTACACACCTTATCAACCAGAAGCTAGCCAAGGTTATCTGCAAACAATTTATGAATTCCAAAGCATGGTTGCGGAACTTTACGGTATGGATATCGCCAACGCCAGCATGTACGATGGCGCGACCAGCATGGCCGAAGCTGCAATCATGGCGACTGGCATCAAAAAGCGCAATCGGGTTGCGGCAAGCCGAGCGATTCATCCGAACTCACGCAAGGTTCTGGGAACCTACTGCTGGAGCATGGATGTCCAGGTGGACGATCTGCACACAGAAGATGGCGCAACTACCGATTGGAGCAACGTCACTGAAGACACCGCTTGTGTGATAGTCCAGTATCCGAACTTCTACGGAGTAATTGAAGATTTAGCCGCGGCACGAAAAGCAGCAGATAAAGTCGGTGCGATGTTGATTGTGGTTGCCGACCCAACCGCTTGTGGAATCTTGCCTCCGCCAGGAGAATTCGGTGCAGATGTTGTAGTCGGCGAAGGCCAGCCGCTAGGAATTCCAATGGGATTCGGCGGGCCATTACTTGGGTTGTTCGCCTGCAAAACTGAATACGTTCGCCTAATCCCTGGCCGGATCGTCGGGAGAACAACCGATGCAGAAGGCCGCACAGGATTTACGATGACTTTGCGAACCCGCGAGCAAGATATCCGCCGTGAAAAAGCAACGAGCAACATCTGCACGAACGAAGCATTGATGGCTCTGGCGAGCACGGTTTACATGAGCGCGCTTGGTAAGAACGGTCTGCGAAAAGTCGCCGAAACAAGTGTTCGCAACACTCAATATGCAATTCAGAAACTGACCGAGGCTGGCGGTCGATTGCGGTTCGGTGGCAAGGTGTTCGGCGAGTTTGTTTTGGAACTTCCAAAATCCGCGAGCGCGGTTCGGGATGCCTTGCTTGAGCAGGGAATTCTCGCTGGGTTGCCGCTGGGAGATTACGATCCGACGCTTGAAAACTGCCTGCTTATTGCAGTCACAGAAGTGCGGACAAAAGCCCAAATCGATGATTTTGCGATGAAGTTGAAGAAGGAGTTGGGGAACTAAGATGGCTGATCTGCGAATGAAATCGGTGAGGGTTCAAAACCTCATTTTTGAAAAGTCGATTCCTGGTCGAATCGGCAGCAATGTCCCAAAGGCAGATACGCCCGAAGTTGATCTGAAAGAAGCACTCGGGGCCACACGCAAGGAACTCCATCTGCCAGAAGTTGGCGAATTAGAAGTCATGCGCCACTTCGTGAACCTCAGTCACCTCACATACGGAATTGAGACAGGCTTCTATCCGCTGGGCAGTTGTACGATGAAATACAATCCGCGGATCAACGAAGTCACGGCGAGCCTGAGCGGATTCAAGAACATCCACCCGATGCAGCCAGAATCCACGGTTCCAGGCGCATTGGAAGTTTTGATGAGCGTCTACGAAATCCTGAGTGAAATCACAGGATTTGATGAAATCACGATGCAGCCAGTCGCTGGAGCCCACGGCGAAATGACCTGCCTGATGCTGATCAAGGCATACCACGAATCACGTGGAGAAGGCGACAAACGCAAGATCGTTTTGATTCCCGACAGTGCTCACGGAACCAACCCGGCCAGTGCCGCACGTTGTGGTTACGATGTAAAAACAATTCCGACCGACAAGGAAGGCAACACCGACCTCGCCGCTTTAGAAGCCGCCCTCGACGATACAGTTGCGGCGTTTATGGTCACCAACCCGAGCACACTTGGTTTGTTCGAACCAAACATCACAAAGGTTTGTGAACTCGTTCACTCCGTTGGTGGGCAAGTGTTCTGCGATGGCGCGAACATGAACGCGATGGTCGGCACGACTCGGCCTGGCGACCACGGTTTTGACTGCATGCATTTGAACTTGCACAAAACCTTCAGCACGCCACACGGCGGCGGCGGCCCGGGATGTGGGGCAATCGGTTTGCAAAGCCACTTGGAATCTTATCTGCCAGCTCCTGCACTCAAACGCAAAGATGGTAAGGCTTACTTCGATCACAACCGACCGCACACAATCGGACGCGTGAGTTCGTTCTATGGTCAGTTCTTGATGGCGGTGCGGGCTCTCACTTATCTGCTTGCCTATGGGAAAGAATACATGGCGGATATCAGCCGATATAGCGTATTGAACGCGAACTACGTTCAGGCACTGCTAAAAGATGTCTTGCCCGCGGCTCATCCTCGACCCTGTATGCACGAATGCGTTTTGACGGCGAAAAAGTACAAAGAGCACGGAGTTCGGGCGCTGGATATCAGTAAACGACTGATTGACTACGGATTCCATCCGCCAACCAACTACTTCCCGCTCATTGTTCCTGAGTGTTTGATGATCGAACCAACGGAAACCGAAGCGAAGCAGACCTTGGATGCGTTCTGCCATGCCTTAATCAAGATTTGTGAAGAAGCAGTTTCAAATCCAGATATTCTTCACGATGCCCCAACCACGCAGATAGTCGGGCGCTTGGATGAAGCGAAAGCAGTCAAGATGCTGGACGTCGCTTGGAAGCCGAAACAAGAAACGGCAAACGTTTAACCTCACCCCCAACCCCCTCTCCATTAAAACGGAGAGGGGGCTTTTATTTGTAAACTATCGTTATGGAATCGCTTGACCCCAAAACCATTGGTCATTTCCTGACTCATATTATTGTAGGTTTCGACATCCCTAAACCTGAGGCCTTGGTTAAGGTCTCGGGGAAGGTAGCTGTTGAATCGGTCGATCGGATTCCGTATACATTCGCAGAAAATCTATGGCATACGGTTTATTGGCAAAATATCTGGCTAGACCGGCTTAAAGGCGCACCGAGCCGATCTTCTATGGAGATTTGGCAAGGGGATTGGCAAACCGCCGGTGCCAAAGAATTTCTAGAACTCAAGCAAGTTTTCATCGCGGGAATAAAAGAAGCCAGAGATATCTGCAATTCAGAACCTTTCACTCATTCGATGAAATCAGATTCGGAAGCAGCTGAAATTCTGATTAGAATTGCTACGCACGCTGCGTATCACATTGGGCAACTCACACTCATTAAGCGGGCACTCCGTGCGAAATAGCTCAGAAAGCTCGGGGACTGACCAGAATTTTCAGTAAGATTGAATCTATGAGTGGCGCAGTCACAATTAGCCGATTTTCAATCCCAGCGGGGAAAGAGCGCGAGTATGAAGAAATGCTCCGGTCGTTCGGCGATGAAGTCGCAGATGATATGGGTTTTGAATCCACTAGTGTTTGGCAGGATTTGAATAAGCCAGACGAATTCCTGCGCCTGACCAGTTTTAAAGACTTCGACTCCCTGTTCAAATCTTACGATCATATGGTTGAAAGTGGGTTCTTAGAAGGGGCGGTTCTCAAGTGGGGAGTTGCGCCGGATGTCCGTCGTCAGATTCCAATTTGGTCGCACCATTTTGATTTTGCAAAAGTCCATGAATCTGAAGTTCTATCCTTGAGCGTCCGTGCGATGGAACCGGGCCAAGGTGATTCTTGGATAGATAAAATGCGCTACAACTTCACCGAAATGCAGATTCTGCCGGGCATGCATGGCTGTTGGATCGGTCGTTCGGACGAAGTTGACGATGAAATCAGCGGCATCGCGACGTGGGCAACGGAAGAAGCTTGCCGGGCCTCAATCCCGCCTCATATCCACTATCCAATTCATGTTTACTGGCGTTATCGCTAAAGTCCGAGTTTGGGATGACGGGGTGAATGATGGATTCACCAATATGTCCCGCGATGCTGACCTTATCGAACCTGCCATCGCTGGTCAAGGAGCTTGCCGCATTTATGAATGGGATGGCCCGTGGGTATCGCTGGGCCGCTCGCAAGTGCCTGAGCTGAGCCTCAGTCCTGGTTGTCCGGTTCCTCATGTCATGCGCCCAACGGGTGGGAAAGCAGTGCTCCACGGTCACGATCTGACAGTTGGGATTGCCATGCCTGTCAGCATTGACCCGAGGGAAGTCAAAGCGATATATCGCGGGATTGTTCCGATTTTGGTTGGGGCATTAAATCAAGTTGGAATTCCCGCCGCGCTCGCGGAAGAAACGCCCTTTGTTCGCGCTGCGGGCAAAGTGGCCGATTGTTTTGCTCACGTTTCCGCGAACGATATTGTGGATCCAGCGAACGGAGCCAAGGTTTGCGGGTGTGCTTTACGGGTTGTGAGCGGAGCCGTGCTAGTGCAGGCGTCAATTCCAGTCGGAATTCCGACCGTTAATCCAGCTGATGTTTTTCGCGATCCTGCCTTGCCGAATCGGAAGTTTTCGGCGACAAGGGCAGAACTCACGCAGGCTCTAGAAATCGAATTAGCCAAGTTTGCTTAATGGCAGGTAAATTCTGAACCGTGAGCAAGCAAATTCACTCCACCGATAAAGCCCCCGGCGCAATTGGCCCGTACAGCCAAGCAGTTGAAGCTATCGGCACATTCGTTTTCTGTTCTGGACAAATTCCGCTGACGCCAGAAGGAGTGCTCATTGAAGGCGATATTCAGGCCCAAACCAAACAGGTCATGGAGAATATCAGTGGTTTGCTTGGTTCGATGGGATTAGGATTCGGCAACATCGCCAAGACAACGATCTTCCTGAGTTCGATGGATCACTTCGCCGCTGTAAATGAGATTTACGGCTCCTATTTTGAATCTGATCCACCTGCTCGTAGCACCGTGGCAGTCGCAGGTTTACCGAAGAACGTTGACGTCGAAATTGAAGTGATCTGTGTCCGATAGCACCGTCAAACGAGTTGTTTCAGTCAGCCTTGGCACAAGCAAGCGCGATAAGGCGCACGAGGCAGAGATTCTTGGCGAGAAATTTGTCATCGAACGCCGGGGCACCGATGGCGATCGGGCGAAGTTCAAGTCTTTGATGGAGGAGCTTGATGGAAATGTCGCCGCGCTTGGAGTAGGCGGAGCCGACATCTACATCGCTACAAGCAAAAAGCGATTCGCCTTTCGAGAAATTCTGGGCCTAATAAGTGGCGTTAAAAAAACTCCGGTCGTTGATGGAAGCGGGCTAAAACACACTCTGGAACGCGAAACCATCATGCGATTGCAACGCGACGGCATAGTGGATTTTAAGAAGGAGCGTGCTCTTTTGGTTTCGGCAGTTGACCGATTTGGAATGGCTCAGGCCTTGGATGAAGTCTGCCCAAATGTGGTTTACGGAGACTTTCTGTTTGGCTTGGGGTTACCAGTACCGATCCGTAGCTACAAAACGGTAGAAGTGTTAGCGGGAATTCTTGCGCCGATAATCACCAAGTTGCCGCTCCAATGGTTTTATCCAACGGGTAGTAAACAAGAAGAGCGCAAGCCGAGCTTCCCCAAGGTGTTCGCAGAATCTACATTTATCTGTGGAGACTGGCACTACATTCGCCGGTACGCTCCAGATGATCTATCAGGCAAAACGATCTTGACTCAAACGGTTCGGGCGGCTGACATCGAATGGCTGAAGTCGGCAGGCTTGTGGAGGTTAATTACCACAACCCCAGAAATGGGCGGCGAAACGTTTGCCACCAACGTCATGGAAGGGGTGATCGTCGCATTGGTAGGAAAGAAGCCTAGCGACATGACGGACGACGATTACTTGAGCGTATTAAAGAAATTAGATTGGTCGCCTGGCGTGATGGAATTGAACCCACCTCCGGTAGACTAAAATAACCTAACGGGCACTACTTTGACAAAGTTCGCATTCCTGATCCATCCGCTGTCGGCAAAAGATTTGGCAAGAAAATGGCCAATAGCCGGGATATTTTCGGAGCGGTTTTTGGAATGGGTTCTCGGAAAAATGAGTCCGCGGATCATGAGCCATGTGAAGGGGATTAAATCTCTTACTGGGCAGGAAACTGAAGGCTATTTTATTGCCGTACCTCTGACTCCGCACATGTTCATGACTTATCCGTTGGAAAAGGTGTACGCCAAGATGGCGGCGGCGGTGGAATTAGCTCGAGAACAAGGCGTTGAAATTGTCGGCCTAGGCGCCTTTACGAGTGTGGTTGGTGATGGCGGAGAGACGCTCCACAAAATGACCGGAATGCCAATCACGACCGGGAATAGCTATACAGTGGCTACCGCGATTGAAGGCACCCTCGATGCGTGTGACCGGGTTGGTATTGACCGAAAAACCGCGACATTAGCCGTTATTGGAGCAACTGGATCAATCGGGCGGTGCTGTGCCGAAGTCATGGGCAAAGAATTCGGAAAAACTATATTGGTCGGACGCGACTTTGCCAAAACGGAGCTGGTAGCGAAGGATATTCCAAATGCCGTGCCGACAGCGACCCTTGATTCGGTAATTGATGCTGATGTCGTGGTGACGGTCACAAGTGCCGATGCTCCGGTTCTGTTGCCCGAACACCTGAAACAAGGGGCGGTGATATGTGACGTTGCTCGTCCACGTGATGTCAGCGTTCGAGTCGCTAAAGAGCGTCCTGATGTATTAGTGATCGAAGGAGGCGTGATAGAAGTTCCTGGACCGGTAGATTTTGGACTCGATTTCGGATTCCCTGAGAAAACCGCTTACGCTTGCATGAGCGAGACATTTATGCTTGCCCTGGAGGATCGTAAAGAGTCGTTCACATTAGGCAAACACGTTTACGCGGATCAAGTTCGCGAAATGCAGGAAATGGCAAAGCGACACGGATTCAAACTAGCGGGGTACCGGAGTTTTGAACGAGCGGTTTCCGAAGATCAGATCGAACGGGTTCGCGAATCACGCCAAGCTGCGATTGCTGTGGCAGGGAGCTGACCTTGCTAAAAGTAGAGTCTGTTTCCCACAAATTCGGCGAACGGCTTGTTCTTAAAGATATTTCTTTTGAAGTCGGTGAGCGAGAAATCGCCGTCATCATGGGCAGCAGTGGAGGCGGAAAAACAACGCTTCTGAAGTGCATAACAGGATTGCTCAAACCGACCAGTGGCTCAATAACCGTAGACGGTGTTGATGTTGTCGCTGAGCCAGATTTAGCCCGAGGGAAAATGGGGTTAGTGTTCCAATACGCCGCTTTATTCGACTCGCTCAACGTCCGCGACAACATTCTTTTTGGCTTGCGCAGACAAAAGCACCTAAGCCGAACTGAAGAAGACGAGGTTCTTGCGAAGCTTCTGGATCAAGTGGGATTAGAAGGTGTGGAACGCATGATGCCTTCGGAACTCAGCGGTGGCATGAGAAAGCGGGTTGGGTTAGCCCGTGCCCTCTGCATGGAACCCCAGCTTCTACTCTACGATGAACCAACGAGCGGGCTTGATCCAGTTACGGCTTACAGCATTGACCGCTTGATTGTAGATACCCGCGATCGTTTAGGCTTAACCAGCGTAGTCGTCAGTCACGATGTCAGCAGTATTTTTCGGGTGGCAGATCGTATTCTTTTTCTTCACCAAGGTGAGTTACTTTTCAACGGTTCGCCAGAAGCTTTCCGAAGCGAAAAAAATGGCCCGATTGGTGAGTTGATCCAAAAGGCGAAATCGGAAAGCCTAGCTAGAAAATAGGCCATCTGAACATATTTATTACTACCTGTGAACTGATTGAAAATTGCAGCGTTTGACTGTACGTGCCTTTCTAAAAAAGCGCAATCAGGGAATTTAGATGAAAAAGAGTCTGATCACAGTTTTCGCCGTCGTTGTGATGGCAGCATTAGCAACGGGTAGCTTTGCCCAAAGCGCTGGCCCACGAGGTGGCGCACAAGGCGGACAACAAGGCGGAGGCCAACGACAAGGCGGTATGCGCAATAACCCAGAGCTTCAAAAGAAAGTTGAAGCAGCCAAGAAAAAGGTTCTTGCTGAACTCAAATTGACCGCTGATCAATCAAAGAAAGTCGCTGCGGCTGAAAAGAAGCAAGCAGACGCAATGAAGAAGCTTCGCGACGAAATGGTGAAGGCGCGAGAAGCAAAAAAAGAAATCAATCGGCAAGATATGCAAGCCAAATTCAAGAAGATCAACGATACCTACGTTGCGGAAATGAAAAAGGCCATGGGCAATGATAAGTACACCAAGTACGAATCACGCATGAAGGAAGAAATCAAGAAGATCATGGAAGCCGAAGCCAAGAAGAATGGCGGCGCAGCTGGTCGAAGCGGCGGCGGCGGTGCTAAAGCAGGCGGCGGCAACTAAACTCAATATAAAAGTAAAACTGAAATCCCGAAGTTATACTTCGGGATTTTTATTGTAAATAATCCAGTTCACGGAGCCAGCGAGGCGATTGGCGCCAGTCCGCCCGAACTTTGACGAACAGTTCCAAATAGATTTTTTGATCAACCATTTCCTCAATTTCTGAGCGAGCCGCAGAACCAATTTTTTTGATCATGTCGCCTTTGTGCCCGAGCAGAATCGCTTTTTGGCTGTCACGCTCAGTGAGCAAAACGATCCGCATGAAAATGCGGCCTTCTTCCTGCTCCCATTCTTCGCAGAACGTGGCAAGTGAGTGAGGAACTTCCTTATGGGTTAGATTGAGCGCCTTTTCACGAACAATTTCCGCCGCCATGAAAGCCATTGGCTGATCTGTATACAGATCGTCGGGATAAAAAGTTGGGTTTTCCGGGAGAAGATTGAACAGTTTTCCGCTGAGAATATCAACGTTTTGACTCTTGGTGAGAGAGGTCATGATCGTGTTTTCAGTTTTGAACAACTCAGTGTAGGCTTCGTAGTTTCGCTCTACGTCTTCTGCCTTTAGCTTGTCCATTTTGTTGAGGCAAAGAATGACGTTGGAATCAGATTTCAGTAGGCCGGCCTCGGTAAGGATTTGGGCAACATTCTTATCTTCCTGGCTCGGCATGCGCGAGCAATCCACCATGATAAGCAAGACATCAATCCCGTGGAGCGACTGCTTAGCGGTTTCGTTGAGGGCGGCCCCTAATTTGTGTTTAGGGCGGTGAATGCCAGGAGTATCTACGAAGACCATCTGGTATTCGTCGGTGGTTGCTATTCCCAAAACCCGCTTGCGCGTGGTCTGGGGTTTGTCGCTGACAATGCTCACCTTGTGACCAACAAGCGTGTTGATCAAGGTGCTTTTGCCAACATTTGGCTTGCCAATTACCGCAACGACTCCGGCCTTCATGGATTAGTCTCGTTTCCGGAAGACGATGCTGACTCCGGTTTCTCCAAACTCTTGGTCTCGCGGGCCACGACGTGGTTCCTTATCGTTACCGCGTCGTCGGCGTTGCCGTCGGCGACCAGTTGAACGACCACGGTCATCACGCTCTGGTTCGATTTCGGTGGTGAGTTCTTCGCCGAGGTCGTTTTCGATCATGGAAGGCCGTAAGAGAAGGTCGTCAGCATGTTCTTCTGACCAGTTATCTTCCACCCATTCGTCGAGCTTCATCACTTGAACATCAAAGTTCACGCGATCCCAATGAAGGGTATTTTCAGCTCTGACAATCGGTTCAGTAACGGTGATGAGTTCTTGCTTATCGGCCTTGAGGATGGATTGGATATCGCCCATTGTTCCGACGAGGAATGTGTGAGTTGAACCGTCCACCGCTCGGAATTTGATCGAGTTGTTTTCGACCGGCATGTACTCCTTGTCATCCAAGTGGTACGCGGCCCAATTGTCCGGGAGCATCAACGTGCGGCTACCAGTGCCGGAACAGTGAATGGTAACGAACGGGGCGTTTGCATGAACCAGGTCGTTATCAAAACTCCAAACGTGCGCGCCCGCTTTATGAGCGAGGGCTCGGAATAATCCAGGACTGACAATTGGTTCGCCCAGGAATACGCTTGTCCATTTTTCGTCTGGCTGATCGCCGACAAAATGCCGAACAACAAAACTGGGCAAACCAGTATCTGTGTATTCACCAAGAACAGCCGCATCTTCTGGAATAGCAAAGTAACTTGGCTCAAGTTGTCCGCCTTCGGCAAGTTCTTCTTGAGGAAGCTGACTGCTCAGCTCATCGCGTGTGTTGAGCAGAGTAGTTCCCGATTTGCAGTTGAACGGTTGCGGTCGCAAAGCGATTCCGGTGACTTCACGGACTCGCTCTAGACTGTCGCGTCCGGCTTCAAATAGACCGGCTGTGTAAAGCCAGAGCAAAGTTTTGCCGTTGCGTTGGAGGCGAGATTTGATTGCACTCCGAACTTCAGGCCGAATATCCCAAGCATTGACAAAGACGTATAACTTGCTTTCTGGGAAGTTCTCACGGTGGGCAAGATCACTGAGTAGATAGAAACCAACGCTCAGACCAGAGCGAAGCATTGATTCACGCGATTGCTGAACCAAGACTTCAAATGCGCGTGGATCAGTGAGGTAAGTGAGGGATCGTTCGTCAACAAAGAAGGCAACATCTGGAGAAGTTTTGTACGCGGCTAAGCTCCGGGTGAGAAGGTCGTGTACATCGTTGCCACGTTGCCAAATTCCAGGCGAATTCAGCCAGCCGCCGCCATTGGAATCCATCCAGATCACACCGCCTTCGTGGGCAAGCGCACCGCCGATACCGCGCCAGTGAGCGGCTTCCAACGCTTGTGGCGTTTTCATAATCGGGTTGTGGGCCTGGTGTTCTTCTCGCCCGCTGATCGGGGTTCGGAAATCATCCTCGCTCATATACAACTTGCCGTTCAGCGCGAAGCTATCCACGGGGAATGGGAACGCGGCGGTTCCACCTGGTTCTCGGTCGCGATAACTGCTCGGGCCAGCGGCGTAATCGAGTTCAGGGCATCGCAGGAGCTTGCCGAGACTGAGGTGACCACTGTATGGGTGAGACCATTCAAAGGTAAATCCGTAGCTCGCACCGACTAAGTAATCGCCGTCGGAAGCTTTTTTCGCCGCGTAGCACATTTGACCAATACGGTCAACGATTTCATCGCTGCAGAACAAGTGGTAGTCCACCCAGCGGCGGGCGCGTCTATCAGTGCGGACGAACTCTTCTCCACCCAAGCCTTCTTGGAAGTCGGGAATTTGGATGGAGTCAAATTGGGCGGAGCCATCAAACCACGAGGCCCTGAGTGAAACGATGTCGTTTCGGTAGCGGAAACGAAGCCATTCTTGGAATTTTTTAACTGCGGCGGCGGAAACATCGTAGCCGTCGCCGTCTTCTAGGAACCATTCCTCTTGGTCGAAGTGAACACCCAGAATGCAGTCTTTGTATTTGGACTCGCGGAGACCTTGGATAACCGCGACCAAAGTATTTTCCGCTTCGCCCCAATAAGCGTCATCGCAAACGCTAGGGTCAGCGGTTTCCCGCTTTGCAGTTTGGTAAACACAATCAGGGAACTTGGACATCCAGTCGCTCGCATGCTTAAACGAGATGCGAGGAACGACTTGGATATTTGGCGCAACTGCCACTGCTTGCTCAAGAATATCGAGCGTGAATTGGATAGATTTTGATGCGCTCTCAACGTCAACCTGAACATCGACCAGGAATGAGAAAACTTGGATGCCTTGGTCAGCGGCTTCCTTCAGTTCCTCCATCACGATGCCACGCTGACTGTGCAGCCGAGCATCGGCATAAAAGAAGATCGGGGAAATAACGCTCTTATTTTTGATGATCGCCGGGTGCCCTCGGTGCAAGGCAACTTGAGCCGCTTCTTCACTGCGATGAATCGGTGGACGCGGTTCTTGGACTGGCTCTTTAATCTCAGGTTCAGCTTCTTCTCGCTTGCGGAACGCGACTGATTCTTCTATGTCGTCGAGACTAAACGGCGGAGTAACAACATCGGTTGAACCGTCGTTATCATCTCTATCCTTTCGTCGCCGATTACGGGATCTACGGGGCGCAAGGTTGGCTTCTTCCTCGGCTTTGTCCGAATCAGCGTTAGCAGGAGATTTCCCGGCGGTGCGCCACTCAGTGATAAAAACCCGCCCTTCAGAATCGCCCAGATCCTCTATTCGCTCAGGTCGAACCGGTGCTGTGTACGACTCTTCTTCAGGTACATCCTTAACTTCGGATGGCTTCCGATCATCTCTCCGTGATCGTCGTTCCGGCTTCTCAGTTTTTTCATCAGTACCAGTGCGGCTTCGCCATTGCAGAGTGAAAATCCCGTCGGTATCAGAAACATCATCGGCTGATGCTTGTTCTGGCTCTGAGGACTTGCTTGCCCGTCGCGTTCGACGTGGCCTTTCTGCTTCTACAGTCGGGGTGGGAGTACTTTTCTTTGGCTGAGGATTCGCTTTTTCCTCGGCAACTTCCTCAGCTAAAGTTTTGACGACTGGCTTTCTAAAGAGCGGAGTTTTGGTGCTCGCCGATTCTGCAACTGGTTGGACCACAGGTGCGGCTGATTCTTTGGCCTTGGCAGTGGCTCGAGTTCGAGGGGCACGTTTCGTTGGAGCGGCTTTGGCTGGAGGCTCGGCCTTCTCAGCTGGCTTTTCAACTTTGGTTTCCGCATTTGCCGCTGTTTTGCGGACGCGGGGAGCCCGTTTCGGCTTTTCGGCTGGTGTAGGAGTAGCAGGTTCTGCAGCCGCTAAGATGTCGTCTGCAGTTCGCCGTTTTCTTTTTTTTGTAGTGGACTCAGTAGAGTCAGTATTACTTTTTGCAACGCGGCCTTTTTCGGTCGCGGTTTCGAGTTCTTCTTTCTTTTTGGGCATTGGTTCAACGCCAGGTTTAAAATCTGTTTAGGTTCGCCTTCCGTGGCGGGATTTTGATCGGAGCTTGCAACCCAGGTGAAGGGGAATTGCGACAAGCTACTACGATTAAAATCCCTTAAAGCATCCCTCTCCGCAAGTATGACAGAGATAGCATTGTGTGACTAGGGTCAATTGAACGAGAAAATCTAGAGATTTTTCTGCAGAGCCTGCAAAAAGTACGAGGAACGTCCGAGTATGAAGAACAAGCCACAGAGCGAGTAGAAAAATGCAAATGATTCAATTGATGGGTGATCCATCGGTTGGTCGGCAGCAACTCGGGAAATGCGGAGTCGATTCCAATACAACGGAAGAGATAAAAGGTACGACAGGAACGGAGTTCTTGGAAGCACTGGATGCTGCAATTTCTGATGGTCAGGATAAGGAAGTAGATCCAAACGGGCTGATTGCCCAGTTGATCGCGCTGGACCTTCTCCCTGGCCCCATGCCCGATCAGTCGATCGAAATAGGGAAGTTGGGATTCGACAGCAATTCCATGATGACGGTTGGCATTAGCCCCTCTCATGTTGCTCAAGTCCTGGCAGAAAACTACAATTCCTCTACCGGAGAATTTGATCTCGCCGGTGTAGTCAAAGGCTTAAGTGAGTTTGGCCTGCCGTTCGGCGCACAGGATATTTCCGCACTTAACGAGGTGATATCTCAGCGAGCAGTTGACCTGGGCTCGGATCGAGATACTTTTGCTCAAATCCAAAATGCGCTGCAAGAAGTGAAACTGGATGGAGACAAGTATCAGGTTCGCTTAGTTCAGGAAATCCTTTCTCTTACTAAGCAGAAAATCAGTTCGGGTTCACAACCGCCAATTGATCTTTCAGATTCGAATTCAACTAAGAAGGACATCTCTGGACTTATTTCGGGAAATCCGAATGCGACGAAGATTCCAGCCCCAATTCCTCGGCCAAACCTTGAGCCAAGTTCTAAAGCAGAAGCGTTAGCCGCTTCTCAAAAGAAAGGAACAAGTAGATCGGCTGAGTATGGTAGCCAAAGCCGTCCGGTTCCCAAGCAGGATTCAGGTTATCAAGTTCCCACTGGTGAATCAAAGGGTGGCCGCCGTGATCTGTTGCTAGGAAAGCAGCCACACGTATTGAGCAAACAAGAGTTCTTCTCTAACCGATCCTTGTTCTTTGGTCAAGCCAAAGTTCTGGAGAATGTTGGCGGAAACTCGCCAGAACTTGATTTGGCGTCCTCTTTGGATGTGACTTCGCTCAATGAATTTGCGAGTAAGTTCGCAAGCACACACAAAGATCAGATCAATATACAGGCATCCACGCAAGTGGCAGTTGCAGAGGCAGCTGAAGTTCAGCCAATCGTTCTTTCGCAGTTGTTACGTGAGCCAATGGTTGCAACAGAACTGAGTGACACTGGATCTGCTAAGCCGATCAATAAGGCCGGAAAGAGCATTAATGCAAAAACTGAAAATCCAGTAGGAAAAGCAATTTTAGAATCCGAAGATGCTGCTAGCGATGAACCTGTAAAAGTTTCATCTGATCTTAAAATTGATGCGGCGATCAAAAAGGGAAATTCAGCAGCGACTAAATTTGATACTGAGCAGGAAATTGACTTAGATAACGTGTTCAAACAGGAAAACACGGCAGATAGAAAGCTGGTGGATGAAGTTATGCCTCCAACTCATGCAGTTGTAGGAAAGATGACTAGCTCTAAGGCGATGAATGCTTCTCAATTGGAGCGCGCTGATACAGCCGTCCTTAACCATGCAAATGAAGTGGCGGAAGCGGTTAGCGATCTCATCGCTTCGCGAAGACCATCCTCAATCAAAATCGAACTTAATCCACAGGATTTGGGGACGATTGAGGTTGCAGTTCGGCAAGTAGGTCACCGCGCCGACGTGGATCTTCGCGCAAGCGACGAAGGGGTTCGACAATCTCTTCAAACTCACCGTCAAGAGCTAGTTCAAAGCATTGAAAGCAAAGGAACCAGCCTGGGCTCTTTGAACGTGGGTCATCACGATGGAAATCAGGCACAACAGCAGGGTCAAAACCATCGCGATTCTATGAGGGAATCTCTCAACCAAGCGGCTCATCTGAGCCAATTTGGTACGACCACTGAGACTCAACCTATGGCGCAACCGTCTTATCGGTCGTCACATACCGGTCGAGTTGATTACGCAGCTTAAACACAAAAGGAAACAAGATGAACGCAATTGATCCAACCGGGGCTTTAACCTATACCAATATAGGTGGCCAGGCAGTCAAGAAAAGTGACCTTGATATGGACACTTTCCTGCGATTGCTGACCGTACAGTTAGCCAATCAGAATCCTCTGGAACCAATGAACGACCGGGACTTTTTTGCTCAAATGGCGCAATTAGGTCAGGTCGAAGGAATGGACAGCTTGAAAACAAGCATGGACACATTGAACGGAGCGACTATGATCGGCCGAACAGTAACTGCGGTAAGACCAATGACCGATGTGAATTCGGGCGGGGCTAACAGTTTAGTTACTGGACAAGTTACGCGAATTACCATGAGAGACGGAAAACAAATTCTTGGTTTGCGAGAAGCAAACGGAGGAATTGTAGAAGTTGAGATTGGTAACGTGCGAGAAATCGCATACTAAGGAACACTATGAGTAGTCCGATACAGAATAACAAGGTTGCTGATCTATTACAGAATAGGCCAGTAACTGCGCCAAAGCCAGGAGTCTCTACTCCGGGTACTGGGCCGGACTTTAGTACAATCCTTGCCGACCGTTTGAAAGTGAGCAATCACGCTCAAACACGCTTGCAAAGTCGAGATATTCAACTCGATGCTGCGAAATGGGAAAGGGTTCTGCAAGGGGTGGAAAGAGCCGCTCAAAAAGGAGCCAAAGAATCTTTAGTGATGGTGGATGATGTTGCTTTGGTGGTAAGTGTTCGCAACCGAACAGTTATTACTGCAGTTGATCAACAACATCTTAAAGAAAATGTCTTCACAAATATCGATTCGGCGGTAATTGTTTAACAAAACAGTACCGACAATGACAATAAGACTGGGAGCTATGAGAAGTGGTCTCAACTGTAAAAGGTTGAGGACTTTGGCAAAGCCAAGAAGTGGCAAGTCTTCCTCCCAGCATAGTAAGTAACAAACAAGAAGGAAAACTATGCTACAAGCAATGCTCGCTGGCGTCGCCAGCATCAAAGCGCAACAAACGCGCATGAATGTTATTGGGAACAACTTGGCTAACGTGAACACCACTGCTTATAAAGGCAGCCGGGTCACCTTCCAAGATATGCTTGCACAAACCGTTCGAGGTGCCAGCCGACCAAGTGCCGCACTTGGTGGTACAAACGCCATCCAATACGGTCTTGGTGTTTTGGTTGCTGGTACGGATATCAATCAAGAGCAAGGATCGCTAAACGCAACCAACCGACCAACCGACTTCGCGATTCAAGGGAACGGCTTCTTTATGGTCAGCAACGGCGACCGCCTTGCTTACACCCGAGATGGTTCGTTTGACCTTGATGCAGCGGGTGATCTTGTTCACCGCGCTACGGGCGAACGCCTGATGGGCTGGACGGCTGATCCGGCAACGGGGCAGATCAATACTAATGCACCAATCGGCCCAGCTTCTAGAATTACGATTCCTATCGGTGCTCGGACTGCAGTTCAAGAAACCACCAACGTAACTTGGGCCGGGAACTTGGATTCACGCGAATTCAATCTTCCTGGTTTAGCGACCGTAAATAGCGTCGTGCGAGTTTACGATTCACTGGGCGGTTCACACGAGGTTTCGATTACTCTAACCGAATCAGCGACTCCGAACGAATGGAACTGGACTGTAGCAGGTAGCGCAGGTACCACCGCCACTGGTTCGGGCACGCTCGTTTACGATCCAAGCAACGGTCAAATGCTTAGCGGTAGCCCAGGAAGCATCACTGTAACTCCTGCCGCTGCAACTGGTGTTCCTGCGTTCCCAATTGATCTGGATTTCTCCGCGATTTCACAGCTCGCAACCGAAATGCAGGTTCAAGCCAGCAGCCAAAACGGTTTTGAGCCAGGTTCATTGAGTTCATTCAGCGTCAACCCAGATGGCATCGTTGTCGGTCTTTATACTAACGGTCTGACTCGCCCGCTTGGTCAAATCGCCCTTGCGATTTTCCCGAACGCGAACGGTCTGGAGCGACAAGGTAGCAACCTCTGGCGCAACACCGATAACTCCGGTATCCCAGTTGTGGGTACACCACGAACTGGTGGTCGCGGACAAATCAACTCAGGGTTCCTTGAGCAGTCCAACATCGACATCGGTAACGAGTTCACTGAGCTTATCATCACCCAACGTGGCTTCCAGGCAAACACCCGAGTTGTCACCACGGTTGATGAAATGCTCCAAGAGCTGATCAACATGAAGCGGTAACGCTAGGTTAGGTTTTTCTTGGGAGTGGGCTGGCTTCGGCTAGCCCACTTTTTATGTTGATTTAATCAGTTTGGTTAGACAAAGTCCTTAGTTTTTGGTATAACGGCCCCGCGTTGCGTTTGCGTACTCCATGATTTTCGCGGTAATAAACTGTTGGTAACCCACGTCGCCGTTCATTCCCCCTCCCATGTGGTTTATGATCAAGAGACGGTCGCCGTAGTCGTGAACCGCATGGCCCAGGAGAGACGTCCCGCCTGACGATGCCCGAGGTATCTGGTTGCGAGGATCACGTACGGTCGGCGTCACTGGCCCGCTCCACGCAGGTATGTTCCAAGTGGCTGTGTATGTTCCGTTGAGCGCCGCTTCTGGGTGACCGGAGATCGTCGCCGTGTAATTGAGCTGGAACGCTGCGTAAACGCCATTAACTGGCGGTGGTTTCATAATCCAGTCTCCACTGACGATTGTGTAATAGTTGGCACCAAATTGACTATCGCTAAATGTGATTGGATGGAATTCCAAGTGCCCAACTGGTGTGTAGCGCACCTCAAGTTCATCGGTTTGTGGGGTGTTATCGGAATCCGTGTACATCACGGTGACTTTTACAACCGCGATTCCCACCGTGCTTTGAGTGCTAAGCAAATAGCATGTCTTGCTGGATGTTGTGAAACTCACACCAAAATGACCAGCGTTGTCATTGAGATACACTTCGGTTGCGCTTCCGGGGCCTTCTAAAATCTCCCATTTGTATGTAATTGGCCCAATGGTGTCACGACTAAAATTTGTGGTCATCAGCATGCTCTGATTAGGAGTAAATTCACTGTTGTTAGGCGGAGTGATTGAAAATTCGATGTGTGCCAATACCCCACGGCTGAAATTAGCTCGACTTCCAGTTTGTAGGTCAGCCGCTATCCGACCAGCTTGGGCTGAATACTGCACCGATCCCATAATGGAAAGAATGCGCATTGTTCCCCGGAAACCCTGAATTTGGGCCGAGGTCAAGTTGCGGTTTGCCAGGCGTTGGGCAAGTTCTGGATAGCTGTTCTGCAATAGTGGCGCGAGCGCCGCGAGAGTTGCAAACGCCGCTTCTTCATCACCAGCCGGAATACTTGCAAGTTGCGAAACGAGCGACGAGAGTCCTTCGCCGCCATCGGCTGCGATAAACACCGCCGCTGCGCCACTTACGCTGGCTAGTTGTGTTGCCGATGCTGATAACGAGTCTTTCGTCAAATCAACTTGGGGAGCACCGAATGCATCGAGCATGGTGGTTCCGGCAACAGAGACGAGGCCCCGCCGGAACATATTGCTTAAGCTCGCCCTCCAGGTGGGCACGACTGCTGCGTAGTCGGGGTTAGAAAATACCGCTGGTTCGGGAGCATCAAAAACCGGCTGCAAAGCAATAACTCCGAACAATTCGGCGTTGTGATCACCCTCAATTGAAAGTTGGACTGGTTCCGTTATCGTGCCGGGAGCAAAAGCAATTTCGCCACCCACTGCTTCAGCGGTTGTGTTATGGGTGGCGTTATCACTATCTCGATAACCAACGTTATAGATAAATGCCGATCCTTCAATTTTGGAAAACAGGTTGTCGAACTTGACGCCATCATTGGCGGGAGTGATCTGCGCTCGTCGGTTTTGGGGAAGTGCTTCTCCTGTTAATATGAATTGTGGAACCTCGACCGCTCGACCTCGATTTGTTGGAGGAGTCGACAGCTTAATCGGAGCAACTAGCCCCGCTACTGCTGAATCCAAGGCGGTCTTGATCGCGGTATTCCCGTTTTCGAGTGCGTAAGGATCCGTTGTAATTTCGGCGGAGATTACGTCCGCGAGGGTTTCGTCTTCCGAACTGTCAACGATTGCATCCCAGAGCGCGAGGCGATCTTCTTGGGAAAGTTGCGAACCTCCAATAGTGAGGAACATGAGGGTGCGGGCACAATTCAGCGCGTCGAGCGAAACCGATCCGTTGCGGGGATCGCGCATTCCGATAAGGATTGTCTTTCCGGTAGTCGCATCTGTTGCTGCAATTGTCGTGAATTGTCCGGCGACAACGGATATGGTGAATTGGTTAGATGCTACTGGCGAATCGCTCCCGCCCGAGGAGATACGCAAATCCAGAGTCGGCGAACCAGGTACGACAATGTTCCCGGTAATGGTTTGTTCACTACCCGATGCAGCTGATGAACCGGAACCTCCACAAGCAACCAGCACCGAGAGTACTGCTAGAATTGCGACCGTTAAGGCAACAACAGATTTAGTTGAACGAACCATTGATTTCCACCTCGCCGAAAACCGCATGCTTCGGCAGTTCAATGGTGTAGCGGGCTGGCAGAAATAATAAAAATCTAAGCAATTATTAACGCAAAAATTGCGATTGGTTAGTTCGCCCTACATCTTGAAGTATTGGCTAGGGAGGGTGAATCCTTTGGACTTGGTCTCAGTCTTGCGAAGCGATGAGCACCGAAAGATCAAAGGTGTGCAGGATTCCGCGGAATGTTGCGGCATATAGTTTGCGGTTGTGAATGAGCGGGGTGCTGAGGAACAGGCCGCCGAGCCGATGCTGAGTTAGCAGTTTTCCATCACGGGTTCGGATGACATTTAGGATTCCTTCGGCGTTTCCGATTGCGAGTAACCCGTGCCCGATGGTAGGGCTACTATCGTAGATCACCGAACCAGTTTTGCATTCCCAGATGATCTCGCCCGTTTTGGCACTCACGCACCAGACGCTGCCGTTATCGCCAAGCCCACCAGCGTAAATGCGGCCTGCATGATGAACTGGCGAACTATGACCAAATTTATCGCCAGGGGCCGCAACTTCATAATGCTGTTCACCCGTGAGCTTGTTGAACCGGAACAACCCGTTGCCGTTTGCAACGCAGTAAACACTGTCGTCATCCAAGCAGGGTGAGCCGATAGCCGGGGAGAAAGCGAAAGTGCGTTCTTGGCAAGGTTTGCGCCACACAATTTCGCCAGTTTTGGCATCAAGGCAGTAGATGTGGCTGTCCCAGCAGGTGATGTAGACGCGGGTGCCGTCGGTACAGGGAACGCTTTGACTAAACGCCGTATTGCTTTTAGGCATTGGAGTCTGCCAGCGGGATTCGCCAGTTTTGGCATCAAATGCATGGAAGATGCCATCGCCTCCGCAGTGAATGACATTATCTTGAGCGAGCGCAAACCCTGCATACGCTGGCCCGTTGATCTTGGTTTGCCAATCAATCGCCTTACTTTTGCGGTTGTACGCGCGAATAGCTCCAGTTGAAAATCCGACGTACACCCGATCTGCATCAGAAGCGGGAGTAGAATGGCTGTATCCATCGGCTTTGAATGTAAGGGAATACCGGTTGGTTTCAGAGGTGTAGGCAAAGAGTTGCCCGCCTAAAGTGGAGACTAAGATTTGACCATCGTCCGTGGGCGTGAGATGGCTCATTACCTCGCCACGCGCAGAGGATTCGGACTGGAGTGACCGCGCTTTCAGGAGCAATGGGCTTCCCGGTGGGCTAGCTTGGTACCACGCAAGACCTTCCTCGTTCCGGAAGTAAATGAGGTTCTCTCCGTCAATCAGAGAAAGTTTTTCGAGTTCGGCAATCGGTTGCCAAGCCTTGTCATTGACCCGAAAATCGGCAGAATTTCGCTCAGTGATGTAGTAGCTTTTGTGGATTGCCGGACGCTCCTGGTATTCCAACGGAATCTGCGTGAGAAGTTTGAGCGTGCCCGTTTCTTTTGTGTAGCGAGCGAGCCGGATTTCATTGAGCGTTCGATCAACTTCTACCGTCTGCCATGAACCTTGGTAGAGACCGCGGTTCATGGTGCATTGGTATGTATCCCACTTCCAGAGCAGATCATTGTGGCCGTGGCCAGTGAGGATGAGTTTGATATTGAACGGACGGATCACTTGGAGTAGGTCAAGTTCGTTAAATATCATGACTTGATCACGCCCAACCCAGTGATGGATTGCAAGAATGACAGGGGTGCCTTTAGGCAGGTTCTCAAGTTGCTTTAATAGGGCTCCGAGTTGGTGGTTAGTCACGTGTCCCCAGTGGCTAAGTGGCACCGTGGAATCGAGCACCGCGAAGAACACTCCTTGGTGTATGAAAAATTGATAACTAGGGCCAAGCCGTTCTTTGAATATCTTTTCGCCTTGAGGTGACCAGCGCACATCATGGTTCCCCATGTTTTCGTAGGTTTTGATGCCGAATTCGTCCTTTAGTTTCTGGTAGTTATCATATTCACCCGCCCAACCATAATCGGTGACGTCTCCTCCATTGATCGCAAATGCAGGGGAAGATTCGCCTTTGATCGCGGTGAACATCTCCGCGTTTTCTTTGATGTTGCGGTCAAGCGCAACGTGGGTATCTGAGAAGTAAACGAATTCAAAAGATTCGGGGGCAACCGGGAAGGAGAAAGATCTTGTAGCCAGTGCAACACCCGTCGCACTGGCGGTGGTTAGTAGCTCGCGTCGGGAGAGCTTGGGCATGGCCCCTTTAGGATACCGAGGAGAATGCGAACACCACCATAGATGTTGGGTTAATTTTGAAAACCCCTCCCTTCATCCCTCCCCAGTATTGGGGAGAGATGAAGCACCGACTGCTAAACTGATTAGTATCGGTACGTTTCTGGCTTGTAAGGCCCTTCGATTTCGACGCCGATGTAGTCGGCTTGCTCGGGCCGCAGGACAGTGAGTTGGGCGTCGAGCTTATCGAGTTGCAATCGCGCGACTTTCTCGTCGAGCACTTTGGGGAGGACATAAACGCCGGGGGCGTATTCGCCTTTATTCGTCCACAACTCGATTTGGGCGAGCACTTGGTTGGCGAACGAAGACGACATCACGTAGCTCGGGTGGCCGGTGCCGCAGCCGAGGTTGATGAGGCGGCCTTTAGCGAGCAGGATGATGCGTTTGCCGTCGGGGAAGATCACGTGGTCAACTTGAGGTTTGATTTCTTCCCATTCATAACTCTCCATCGAGGCGACATCGATTTCGTTATCGAAGTGGCCGATGTTGCAGACGATGGCGTTGTTCTTCATCGCCTTCAGGTGGTTGTGGGTAATGACGTGGTAGTTGCCGGTGGCGGTGACGAAAATATCGGCTTTGTCGGCGGCATAGTCCATGGTCACGACCTTGTAGCCCTCCATCGCGGCTTGCAGGGCGCAGATCGGGTCGACTTCGGTGACCCACACTTGGGCGCTGAGGGCACGGAGGGCTTGAGCCGAGCCTTTGCCGACATCGCCATAGCCGCAGACGAGGGCGATTTTCCCGGCGACCATCACATCGGTTGCGCGTTTGATACCATCGACTAACGATTCGCGGCAACCGTAGAGATTATCGAACTTGCTTTTGGTGACGCTGTCGTTCACATTGAAGCAAGGGAAGGGGAGTTCGCCTTTCTTTTGGAGTTCGTAGAGTCGGTGGACGCCAGTGGTAGTTTCTTCGCTGACGCCTTGGATGTTGGCTTTGATCCGGCTGTAGAAGGTCGGGTCGGTTTTAAGCTTGGCCTTAATGGAATTGTATAGGCAGACGGCTTCTTCGCTCGTCGGGTTATCGAGGACGGAGATGTCTTGTTCGGCTTTGCTGCCAAGCAGGATGAGCATGGTGGCGTCGCCTCCGTCATCGAGGATCATGTTGGGGGTGCCGCCATCGTGCCACTCCATGATGCGGTGGGTGAACTCCCAGTATTCGTCGAGGTTTTCGCCCTTGAATGCGTAGACGGGGATGCCTTGATCGGCAATCGCGGCGGCGGCGTGGTCTTGGGTGGAGTAGATGTTGCAGCTGGCCCAGCGGACTTCGGCACCGAGGGCGATCAGGGTTTCGATGAGCACCGCGGTTTGGACGGTCATGTGGAGCGAACCGGCGATGCGGGCTCCGGCGAGGGGCTTAGCGCCGGCGAATTCGTCGCGGATCGCCATGAGTCCGGGCATTTCGGTTTCGGCGATCCGGATTTCTTTGTGCCCCCATGCGGCGAGGGTTGGATCGGCGATGCGGTGGTCGGTGTTGTTTGCGCTGATCGTGCTCATTGTATTGTTCCTTTTGCTTTTGGTTGGGGTTTAAATGAAAATGCGCCCGCAACCTTGAATTGATTGCGAGCGCAGTTCTTGTCCCGCTTGTGGCGGGGTGGTCGAGCCTGGTCTCTTGCGATCGCAGCGCTCCTCGACGTTGCAAGGGATTTTACCTGAGGATTTGGACACGGAGAGAGCTATTTGCCCTGCATAAGGTCAGCCGCATCCTTAGCATTCTTTAAGAATGATGAAATGACTTTTGTGTCTGTTGGGCCACCTAACCTTCGTTGACCAAAAACCCTTTCAGTAGGTGACTCAAATATGATGCCAACGCTATTAATAAGAAAGTCTGCAAATTTAGCTTTGTCTTCAGGCGTTAAAGTATCTACCGCTTCTTCAACGAGCTCTCTGTAAACTTCTAACGATAAAGAGATTTTTGATTTAAACGCATACTCTTCTCTTAGCCTGCGCTCCCTACCATATTGCCCTAGCGCAAAACCAGCTAAGAGGATAGCTGGTAGACTAAGTGCAATCTTGATGTAAGCGACAGCGTCCATTGGTTGACCCGCTAGTTTCTCAAGTGTTACGGTTGTAATATATAAGGCGGACCCAGCTGCTCCAACCGCAAATAAGAGCCAGAAGACGTGCCCAAGTGACCACTTTCGCTTCTCTTCAAATGCATGAAATAGTGAGATGCCAGTCGCATTACGTAACTTGTCATGAATATCAAGCTCCACTATTTCCATTCGCTCAAGCAGATCAATGAGTCTATCCTGTGATTGCTCTTTGAATTTGTCGACGTCCGTACTAGAGTCTTTGATATAGTCGGAGTACTCTTTTGTTTTGGTTTGAATAAATTCGTTTACTTTCTGAATTGCTTCGGCAAGTTTCTGTTCATTTTCATCTACTCGAGACAAAAAATCTTGAAGTCTCTTTTCGCTTGTTGCTGCGGTTTCAGCTTTAGCTTGAGCTGTATTTGAATTATCGTTGATCATCTTTATCAGAGAATCTACATTCTCAAGTTGTGAATCGAGTTCTTCCTCCGCATCTATCGCCTTTGAATGCAGTGTATCTACTTTTGTTACCTTCGATTCTATTGAATTACTCAGCAACTGAAGTTGTTTATCTAGTTCTGCGATCTCCTCACTTATCTCTCGAATTGTTGATAGGATTTCTTCAGCATCAGATTCCCTTTGTTTTATTTTTTCGATTTCCGCTGAAAGCTGGGATATTTGTTTGTATTTTTGCTCATAGCCAACAATCTTTTTGCCGCGGTAGCGAAATCCACCTTGCCAAATCTTTTGATGTAGCCTGTCAATTTCGTCGACCAAGCTGGCTACATGATTATTCCCAGAAATTAAATTGGTCATATGACTCCATATATTTTGCAGATGCGACTGAATATCTTGCAATGTGCCAATCGGAAATTCGTCTACAAGTCCTTGTTTTTCAGCATCTATAAGTTCACGTAATAGGTTCTTCAAAACTCCGATTGCATCAGCATAAGGGCGAACCCCTCCGGAATCTTGCCATCCGTTTCTGTACACAGCCTTAGAAGACTGATCAATAAACTCGAAATTGAGTTGTTCCAGGTGGGGCGACAAACTTGCCATTATCATTTCTCAGAACTAGAGAAATGACGTCGATTCTGGTCAAATAGGAGCGCGTATTGATGCAACTCTAGAGTTGCGGTGGCTACTGACTCTTACCTTGATCCAGGTGAACCATAGTTCCCATGAGGGTTTTTTCGGCTCCGCCGATATCCCCGCGCTGGATAGCCTGCATCGCCATGGTGACTTCCTGAGCGTCGGCGGATTTGCCTTGACTCACCAGCAGAGCCTGGGTTTTGGCAAGATCGGCAAGGGCGGCTTGCGAAGTGATCGCCTGAGTTTTGAGCCCCATGATCGTTTTTTCAACGACGCGGCTAGCCGCGCTGATTTCCGCGGCGGCAGAAACTTTGGGGTTTGGCATCGCCATGAATCGGGCTTGCTCGGCGGTGAATTCCATCACTAGATCAACATCCACGGTTTGAGTTCCACCCGTGATGGAATCGTAGTGGAGTTTTCCGGCCCCGACCCGGTAGTGACCAAGCGGATGGTTGTCGAATTCCAGATCAACCACAACTTGGATCGTTGCGCCGCGTTCGATATCGGCAAGGTTGACCGAGATTTCTCGTTCTCCCGGTGTGCCAGCATAACCAGTACATGATTTAAGTGACACCCATCGGGCAAATTTGAGATCAAACCGCAGATTAACCCCGGTGGTGCTCACCATTTTATTGAACTCGGTTCGGAAGATTTCTGGGATCAACTGAGGCTGAGGAATGTAGTAGTAGTTCCCGCCAGACTTCTTCGCCATCGCCGCGAGAAGTTCTTCGTTGTATTCCGCGCCGAACCCAAGGTAGGTGGTGGTGATGCCTTTATCTTTGATTTCTCCGGCATGGTTTACAAGCGGTTGAAAATCTTTTATTCCGGCGGTTGGCTCGCCATCGGTGAGAACAACCATTCGGGTAACGCGGCCAGATTCGATCATCTGCGCGAGTTGCTGACTGCCAAGGGTCAAGCCATCGTAGAGGTTGGTCGTATAACCCGGTTGGAGTTGATTGATGCCGTTTTTGACGAGTTGCTTATCGGTCACGCGCTGGGGAGGCATGAGAACCTCGACAACTTCATCGAAGACGACGATGCTGAGAATATCGTTGGGTGATAGCAGATCCACAACCTGATTGCACGCTTGTTTTGCGTATTCAATCGGCTGGCCTTCCATACTGCCACTGCGGTCGATCACCAGGCAGAGGTTCAGCGGAGCGCGGTCACCAGCAACCGACATTCCGCTCAGACCTGGCTCGCTTGGAGCCGTGATTTCAAGCAGAAATTGTTCGCGGGCGGGGCCGTTCGCCATGGTAGCTTCGCGGCTGGGGGTGAGGACAAAACTTAATGGAGAACTTGGTGACCAAGCGGTGGTTCGGTTCGGGTCGCCCGCCACTGGTGGAGAAGCCATGGCTTGGGTGCGTCCCATGTCTCCCGGCTGACCGATCATCGTGCGGTTCGGGTCGATGGCGCCGGGGGGCTGGCTCATCACGGTTCGGTTCGGGTCTTGAGGATTCATGAGGTTAATTTATGCGGACTCCACTCGGAAGCTGGTTGCCCCTATTCTTATGACGCTCCCAACCGGGGCGACGGCTTCGGGAATTCGTTGACCGTTCAAATGAGTTCCGTTGGTGCTACCCAAATCTTTAACAATCACTCCTTGCGGGCCGGGAGAAAGTAGTGCGTGTTTACGCGACGACTGAGCATCAAACGAAAGGTTGATTCCCTGGGCTTCGCGACCGACTTCTATCGCGTGCGAAACCGGGAAACGCTGCCCAGTGATCGGTCCATCTATCGCTACTACTGCGAATCCACTGACTGCGGCCTGTGCAACAGTTGGATTAGAAATAGGAGCCTGAGCAACCGTTGGGTATGATTGCTGAATTGGGGTGATTGGCTGGACTGTCTGCATTGGCTGTGCAGGTTGACCAGGCTGCATTTGCGGCTGACCGTAACCCATCGGAACCGCTTGAGCGCGGCCTTCGGTGATTCGCCGTGCGGCGGTGCCTTTCACTAGAAATTGGAGTTGATGCGCTCCAACCTGGAAAGTATCTCCCGGTTGGAGCGCGACTGGTTGCATCATCCGTACGCCTTGATAACCGACTCCTAGCGGAGTGCCAGCATCGTGAAGGATGTATTGGTGCCCTTGCCGGACAATCGTTGCATGGAGCGGAGCGACATTGTTGTCGCCGAAAAGTGGAACCTGTGCGCGTTCGTCGCGCCCGATGTGGGTTTGAGCCGCGTCTATCGGCCACTCACGGCCTTCGTTCCGCCCGAGCACTAAACGAACCCATGCTTGGCGAGTAGCTTGTTCTAGCCAAGCGGTGAAGAGTCCGACAGTGAATCCGATGAGAGGAAACATGATCGCTCGTCCAGGGGCGCCTTGCTCAGCGGCCCCTGGATCAAACAATCCTGCCGCCTTCATTAACGGACTTGTAGCCATTCCCACTACGTCGAATGTTAGTCCTGCAATGCCGCCCCCGATCAAACCACCGAATGCCCCAGCAATTAGAATGCGGGTACGAAATTGAGTAAGCCCGATGCCTGCTCCCAAGAACGCTCCAAGAAAGCTAAAGGTAATAGTCCTTGGAACGATTATTAGTGGGAATGGAACAAGTTGCGTCCACGCGGGGCCATATACGCCTCCGCTGATGCCTCCGCCAAACTGATATCCGAGAACGCCCCCAATAAGACCAAAAACTGCTCCCAGAGCACTTCCAAAAAAAATATTTCGAATTCCCGTTTTCATATAGCCTTGATGGAAACCAGCGGCAAGGCTAATCAATAAGAGTGTCAGGAATACCATGCGGAATTCTGCGGCACTCCAATCTGCATTTACAGTTTTTGGAAGAAACGGTTCAGTAAGAATCCAGCCAACCAACCCGGCGAGGGCACACAAAAACGCACGGGCAAGCATCTTTCCCATTACTCATCCACTCCTGTTAGAATTGTGGGGTGTTTTGCGTTATTCCTCATACCGATATTGAACGGCCCCGAACTGAACTGTGTCTCCTGGGTTTAAGACGCGAGGGCTATCTATCTTGATGCCATTTAAGTAAGTTCCGTTCGTGCTTCCGTTATCGGAAAGAGTGATGGAATCGCCAGATCGTTCAAGCGTAGCGTGAACACGGCTAACACTGGATTCTCCCGCGAGAGTGAGAGCGGCTCCTTCGCGCCCGACGGTAGAGTTGCCTTCTTGAATCATGAAGATGTCGCCATCGGAGGTGACTAGCCTTGGATTCTTGACCGCTGGAGCTGCAGCGGCCATGGGGGCGGCGGCGGTTGGTTCTGCACCAGAACCAAGATCAATTTTTTGCAACTCTCGCTTGACTGGCTCTGGAGGAAGTGCACCAGTTGGATCTGCATTTTGCTGGGGGTTCAGTCCAGCTTGATTAGCGAGTTTTTCGACCACTTGCTGGTTGTTTTTGTAGTACCAATAGGCTCCATAACCGAGCGCGCCCACTACGACTAGCCCAACCAAAAGTTGGAAGAACGATTGCAATGGGTTTTTACTTTCGGGTGCTTTGGGTGGGTCACGTTCACCGCCTTTCTGATCTACGGGGGTTGTTGGCGAAGTAGATGCGAACTGTTCGGGAATTACGATGGTGACGTTGTGTGGCGAGAGTCCTTTAGGAATATCAACTGTTGTTGCCGTGGATTTTTTTTCGCCTTTGTGTTCGTAATCCAGGGTGAATTTGATGCTGGCATCGGGCCAAAAACTGAAGTGGGCTTGATTGTTTGAAGACTCGGTGATAAGTACCGACTCGTTCTTGTTTTTTGACTCTAGCTTGAGGTTGCCTGCCGGGAGTTTCCCGCCTGCTGTTTGAATCGTCACATCAATTTGCGCGATAAGGGTGAATGCTTCTGCTTTTGGAGCCCACTTATCGGTTTTGAGCACGGTTGCCATGTCGGTTTTGGCAGCCCGGTTGGTATCCAGGTTGATCAAGTAGATGGAAACGCCGTTGGGATCTTCTGGAACGATGACCTCGGCTTTGTCAGAATCCATCTTGATGGGCTCGCGGCTTTCCGATGCTTTTTGCATCACATACGCATAATTGCCCTTGGCTGGGGCGGATATTTGAAACATGTGATAGGGCGATGTTTGAGCCAAGCTGATGGCAAAAGTGGTGATCAGGAGCAGTAAACAACCCAGTAATTTCACGATGAAATGATTTTAGCCCGCGCTTGCGGTAAATAGCTTGCAACATCACTGGCGGTAAAGCCAACTTTGCCTATTTCTTGAGCGCAGAGGTCACCGGCAAAACCGTGCCAGTAAGCTCCGAGCATCGCCGCATCGTACGGCTCTAAGTTCTGGGCTAGCAAAGTGCCGATCACGCCGCTAAGCACGTCCCCCATTCCTCCAGTAGCCATGCCTGGGTTTCCAGTTGGGTTGACGGCGATAGGTTCATTAGTGTAAGCGATCATCGTGTAGGCACCCTTAAGCAGAACAGTTTGGTTAAATTTCCCAACCGCCTTTTCGATGGTTTTAAATCGGTTAGCTTGAACTTCACTTGTTTGCATCTCTAGTAGTCGCGCCATTTCTCCTGGGTGAGGAGTGAGCACGCACGAGGAATGAGGAAGCGAGACACCTTGACTGACCACGTTAAGCGCATCTGCATCAATCACCGCTGGAATGTACCAACTATCCCAAAGCTGAGCAAGGAGTTCTTGAATCGGTTCACCTTGAGTCAATCCTGGCCCGAATACAGCGGCGGAGAACTTTGTCTGCATTTCGCCAAGCACCCGGCTGGCTAGTGGGGCGAGAACCCCTTCATTTTCTGGGAGGGGCAAAAGCAGAGCCTCAGGACAGTGGTGTGAAACGGCTTGGCAAACTTTTTCCGTGCTGGCGATGGTGACGAGCCCGATTCCCGAATGCAGGGCGGCCTTGGTTGCCAGAACCGCCGCTCCCGGCATTAGGTTGCTTCCGGCAACGATGAGGAGGTGTCCATTCGATCCTTTATGCGAGGATTTGGTGCGACTTGGAAATAGCGCAGAGATATATGAGCCAGTCATCTCCGCTTCCGTCGTTTGATCCAAAAGCATTCGCGGAAATCCTATATCAGCGATCACCCAATCACCGCTGGCTTCTAGTCCATCGCCTTGAAAAAAGCAGGGTTTAGGAAGCCCAAAAGAAATCGTCTTGTTGGCAATTACATGCGCTCCTAGTGAACGCCCAGTATTGGTTTCGATTCCGCTGGGCACGTCCACAGCAACCACGATAGCGGAGGATTCATTGATCGCAGTAATAGCATTGCGTTGCGGCCCAAGAACAGAACCATGGGCACCTGTTCCCAGTAAAGCGTCAACGATGATTGATTGATTCGCTAAATTCGAAAGTGCCTCACGGAAATTTGCATTATCGGAAAATAGAGGTTCGATTCCCGCTTCGCGGGCAAGTTTAAGCTGGTGCGAGCAGTTCTCGTTTAGTTCAAATTCGGGAGAGGCTATGATGCAGAGAACTTTGTAAGCGTGGCTCGAATGCCTTGCAACCACAAGACCATCGCCGCCGTTATTCCCCCGCCCACAGACGATCCCTAACCACGGCTTTTCTGGGTTGAGTCGCAGGACTTCGGCGTAAACCGCTTCGCCTGCTCGCTCCATGAGTTCTTCGCTCGAAATCCCAAATTCCGCAGTAGCCCGGCGGTCGATTCCTTGACATTGGCGTTGGTTGGCGATCCACACGGCGTTGCCCGATGCTATTCGTCGATGCGGCTGAAATAAATCACAGTACACGCATGAGCCGGGGTAATGAAATCATCGTACACCCGTGAGAGGAACGAAATCATTTCATCTTGACTTCGGATTTCAGGGTTTTCACGCTCAATATCGCGGGGCGATAGGTCGGAAATCTGCTTGACTTCAACCCGGTCGAGAATAGCCGCGTATAGTTTTTGTCGGCGACCGAATCGCGGGCCAACGGTGACCCAAACGACCATGCCTTCTTGGTATTTGCTCGTTTTATCACCAAGGCGGATCGTAACGGTCTTACGACCTCCGTGCAGCAATTCATCGTATAGTTCGGTGTAAAAGTTCAGTGCGAACATGGCGTGGAACTTAGATTGTAGCAGGGATGAAGCGAGTTCGGATACCAGGAGGGGAAGTAAAGCATGGAGATTTTAGTTGCAGTTGTTTTAACTCTATTTGTGATTGCGTTCTTGATTTACGCTGGTGTGCAAGTCGGCGCGGTGAGAGCCAGTCTCTTTCCGATCCGGATTCACCAATTTGTTTCGCCGGGGATTATGGGGTTTCGGCAAGATTCGTTTCAGGTGAAGACCGAAGATGGCGTTCTGATAGATGGTTGGGTAGCCAGAGGCGACGATAAGACGATCTTTATCTGCGCTCACGGTTATCTGGTCAACAGGTGTGAATGGGTTCCGATCTGTCAACACTTGGTTCCTAAGGGTGCAACGATGGTTTTTTTCGATCACCGAGGTCATGGTCGGAGCGGCAAAGCCAAGGTCACGCTCGGTAAAGATGAAAAGCTCGATGTGCTCGCCGTATGCAACTGGGCGCGTACACAGTGGCCCAAGGCGAAAATTGTGTTGATGGGGAGCTCTATGGGCGGGGTTGCTTGTGCTCTTGCGGCAGAACAAGTCAAACCCGACGCCGTAATTTTAGATGCGCCTTTCCGCAATATGCGTGAGGCATCCGATGCTTGGTGGCTCTTTCTGGCGGGAGAATCGGCGGCGAAGTTGATGAAGCCAACAAGTTGGATCGGCCCTTGGATGCTGGGATTCCGGCCCGAAACAATCAAAGTTGATGATGCGCTTTCAGTTCTTGATAGCAACGTACCGGTTTTGCTTTACTTTGGAACGGATGATCCCATCGTGCCCGTGAAATCCGGGGAAGCTTTGAAAGCTTCCGTGAAAGGGCCTGTGGATGCGGTTTGGTTCGAAGGTTCAACTCACGGAGCGGGGCGGCTCAATCATCCTGTTCAGTTCAGAGAGGCACTTGATAAATTCCTGGACAAACATAAGTTGTTATGATTTTGTTAGGGTGCGTCCTTTTGTAACCTGGTTGCGTCTAACTCCATGGCGGCCCTAGAGCCAAGAACAATGATGTTCGATGATCTAAAGATGGATCAGTTTGGGCCAAGGATGGAAATACATGACACATTTTGAAGGCGAACACTGGTTGTTGCCTCAGCTTCGCAGGCTTTCAAAAATCAAGCCGGGAGCATTTGACGAAGTTGTAACCCACCTGCGCGAGTTCCACCCTGGACTTTACGAGGAACTCTGCTTGATGGCGGTCGAACATGGCGATTTAGAAGCATCGGAATGCGCGGTTTGCTTGGCAACCGACGTATCAAGCCTGGCTGTACGACTCGAAATTTACCGATCTGATACGGGCAACGACGAAAACGCAATCATGATTGAAAGCGATGAAAACGGCGTTGCAAGTTTGGTCGGGAGCCGGATTTTTGTTTGGGAAATCGTGCGTGAATACCGACGATTGGGTTCATTAACGGCATTGAAAGAAGCTTACGCGGCCCTGACAGAAGGCGAACTTCGGGCGGCGTTAAGATACGCTGAACGACACGAAACGGAAATCGAAAACAAGATTCGAGCGTACGAAGATCGTTTTGCTCGTCGGAATATCTAGTCTTAGCTGGGAATTAAGGATATTCTAGGGCCTGTAATGGCCCTAACTTCCACGCATCTCGCTCAACTCGGCAAACCCCGAACGGGGAAAGTGCGTGAGGTTTACGACTTAGGTTCAGAGTTGCTTATTGTCACCACTGATCGCATCAGCGCGTTTGATGTGATCATGGCAAACGGGATTCCCGATAAAGGCCGGATTTTGAACCAGATGAGCGCGTTTTGGTTCGAGAAATTTGCCGACCAAGTACCGCACCACATGATCACGATTGATGACGCTGAAGTGGCAAGATTGGTGGGCGAAGATAATGCCAATTTGCGCGGTCGGTGCATGATTTCCCGCAAAGCGCAGCCGCTCACAATTGAGTGCGTGGCTCGCGGATACATTTGTGGCTCGCTATACAAGGAATATGTCCGTGATTCCAGCGTTCACGATCTTGGATTGCCAGCGGGGTTAGTAGACGGTTCTCAATTGTCGGAACCGATTTTCACTCCTGCAACAAAAGCCGAAGAAGGGCATGACCAAAACATTTCGTTTACCAGAGCATCCGACATGGTTGGGCGTGAAGTCGCCGAGCAGGTTCGGGACTGGACGCTAATGCTTTACAAAGAAGCCGCAATTCATGCGGCGAAAGCCGGGCTGATCCTCGCCGACACAAAGTTTGAATTTGGCCTTACCGATGATGGTGTGATTTGGATTGACGAGGCGTTATCGCCAGATTCCAGCCGATACTGGGAGGCAACGCTTTACGCTCCGGGCGGCCCGCAGCCGAGTTTTGATAAGCAGTACGTTCGCGATTATCTTGAAACTCTAAACTGGGATAAAACTCCTCCTGGCCCAGAACTCCCGAACGAAGTTGTAATGAACACGCGGGCAAAATACGTCGAAGCGTTTGAGCGCATCACTGGTCGGCAATTTACGAGCTAATGTTCTGGATTTATAACTTTTTGCTCACGATCACGGCTCCGTTTTGGGTTCCGTGGATGCTGTGGCGAGCAAACAAACGAGCAGAAAAAGTTGATTGGAAGCAGCGGTCGGGCGAATACCGGATGCAGATGCGAAAAGGAAGCGACCGCATCTGGTTTCATGCGGTGAGCGTAGGGGAAGTGGTTGCGGCTCTGCCGATTTTGCGCGAGATCCGCGCGTTGGCCCCCGAAGCAGAAATCGTACTGAGCATCACGACATCCAGCGGATATTCCACCGCCGAAAAGCAAGCGGAAGGCCTGTACGATCATCTGGTTTATTTTCCGATTGATGTTCCCCGGTTTTGCCTTGGTGCGATGGTGAAAGTAAAGCCCAAAGTTGTTGCGGTTATGGAAACCGAGCTGTGGTTTAACTTCTTCTGGGCGGCTAAGGTGGTGGAAGCGAAGACGTTGGTCATTAACGGGCGGGTAAGCGACCGATCTTTTCCACGTTCCAGCAAACTCAAATTCTTTTATAGACCGCTGTTGGCTCAAGTAGATGAAGTATTGGTGCAATCCCCGGTTGATGCCGAGCGAATGACTGCACTAGGAGCGCAGAAAACGGAAGTTCTCGGTAACTGCAAGTTCGATCAAGCTTTGGAAGGAGTAGATGCCGACCCAAACGAATGGCGCAAGTTACTAGGGATTGATCCAGATCGCCCGGTTGTGGTGATTGGTTCTACTCGCGGGGAATTTGAAGAGGAGTTGGTTGTCAAAGCCCTTTCTGATGAGCGGCTTGCCCCAGTGCAAGTGATCCACGCGCCTAGGCATTTGGAAACAGTTTCGGGCTTGGCAGATCGAGTCAAGCGAGCATTCGGCTCGGTTGCCCTCCGATCCAAAGGCGAGACAGGGAAGTATTTGATTCTCGACACTTATGGTGAACTCAGCAAAGTCTATTCAGTAGCCGATGTGGTGGTGATCGGCGGCGGTTTTGATAAACTCGGCGGGCAGAATCTGATTCAAGCTCTTGCCCACGGCAAGCCAGTGATTCACGGCCCAAATATGAACAACTTCCGGGATTCAGCGGATTTGGCCTTACGGGCGGGTGCTTCGCACGTTGCAGATTCGGCGGAATCTTTGGCGGCTGAGTTAGTTGCGATTCTTGGAGATTCGGTAGTCGCGGAATCAATGGGGCGAGCGGCGAAAGCGTTAGTGGCTCAGAACTTGGGTGCGAGCAAGCGGTACGCTCAACGCATTGTTGATGGATTGAATGGAGATGAGTAAACGAGCCTTTACCTTGATTGAACTGCTGGTCGTGATTGCGATCATTGCGATTCTTGCCGCGATTTTGTTCCCAGTTTTTGCCCAAGCCAAAGGCGCAGCCAAGGCAACCCAGTGCCTAAGCAACCAACGGAATCTTGGACTTGCGATGATCCTTTACCAAAACGATTACGACGACACTTTTCCCCTGGCGGCTTATCCAACAGATACGGCGTTTGTGCTGTGGCTCGATATCGTTGATCCTTACGTCAAAAACAAGCAGATTTGGCTATGCCCGGGTTCGACGGTGGCGGAAAAGGATACAACGGGTGAACTCACCAGTCACTTTGGATACAACGAACTGTATCTGACCACAATTTTGACTGACTTCAGTAACGTGTTCACACATCGGGCGGTTTCGGCAACGGCTCTGGGTTCACCAGCAGAAACGGTGGTTTTGAGTTCGGCGAAATCCAGCATTCAAGGAAGTTGGTGCGGCGATGATGGCAAGCATTTGCTCCCGCCCAGCGCAATGGATACGGATTGCTGGGGTCGGCCCGACCCAACTTTTGCTCAAGGCGCAACTGTGTTCTGGGCGGATGGTCATTCCAAGCGGCTGAGGCTGGGGCAGTTTTATACCGGTCTAACTCCGGCGGATCAGTATTTCGATTTGGACTAATATCTAAACAAAATCGCCCTCTCTACTAAAGAGAGGGCGATTTTGTTTAGTTTCCTGTGATGACGATCTTGCGATAACTCACCGGATCGCCATGATCTTGGAACACAATGTGCCCTCGTTTCACCTTGCCGTACCCAGGCATATCTTTGAACTTGCTTGCCATCACCTTATCCGCAAAGTCTTTGCTGTTTAGGTCAGCGGAAACAATGAGCTTGTGGTTAAGCCAGTGCTCGACCTTGCCATCTTTCACGACTAAGCGGCTGACATTCCATTCCCCAACTGGGCGGGTGTAATCGAAGTCAATCGGATAGACCGCATAGAGGGAGGCGGCAGAAGTTAGCGGATTGAGCCCGTCGGCGTGCTTGGAGTTATCCAGAATTTGGTATTCCGGGCCAGTTTCCCACGGGTAGCCGCTACCTTTATCTTCGCTGAGGTAAATCACGCCGCTATTGCCGCCTGGGCCGATCTTCCATTCCCATGTCATCTCGAAATTGGAATAGGTTTTGACGGTTTTTAAGTCGCCACCGCCCGCGCCAGGAGTGAAGGAAAGGATTCCGCCTTGCAGTTTCCATCCCGCCGGAACTGGCTTATTGTTCCAGCCAGTGAAGTTGTTCATGCTGCTGGTAAGCATGGTTGGCTTTGCTGGCTCGGTGGCGGGCGGAACTTGCTTGACAACTGCTCCCATCGAGTTCGGGATTTTATTGATCGTCATCCAGGCTTCCGTAGACCATGCGAATTCGTGATCAACCGATTGAAGGCTTGGGTGAACTCGAATGTAAGCGACGTGGCCCTCTTTCAGTCCGTTGAGTTCAAGGAACACAGACTTACGGTCTTTACTGACGGTCACTGATTTGACCGTGAGATTTTCTTCATCTACTTTTGGCCCGCCGTACTCTTTGGTCGGCACATAGTGCCACTGCTGAACCTCGTAGTAAGCCGGAACATTGCCGACCATCGGGTCAAGCGGTTCGGTGAATCTCACAACAACGCCATTCTTACGTGGGCTTGCGCTTAGCATTTCGAACGTGGACTTTTTGTTGAAGACCAGTCGCTGTAAGCCGTAGCTGACTTTGCCAGTTTGACCCCAGTTTCCGCTAGAACCGATCCCACCTAGCACAAAGCTTCCATCAGGAGCGAGAACCACTCGGTTGACGCCTGCTTCGATGCCTTGAGTCATACGGAAGACAGTGCCTTGAAGCACGCCGTCAACTTCTTCAACGAAGACTCTTTTGAGGCCGCCGTGGGTCACGTCGCCGTGAACCATCTGGCCTTTGTAAACACCATCGTTGAGAGCAGCGATTTGGCTAGGGGAGTTGCCGATTTCGTTTTGAGGAAGCCATACAACCGGCGGATCTTCAGGCGTGTTTGCCTTAGCTACTGGCTCTACTGAGCGGTTGCCGTAGAATGCACCTTCTTTCACCAGCATAATCTTGCTGCTAGGAAGCCAGTCGCCTTGGTTGTCGCTGATGTAGAGCTTTCCTAGCGCACCAAACCCAATGCCATTGGGGGTTCGCAGACCAGCAAGTATGAAGTGGTACTCACCAGTTTTTTCGTCAATCTCCAGGGTTCGCCCTCGATCTGGATTTTGAGGCTGAGTTGAACTCCCGCCAGGGTTGATCGCAGTGGCAAGATTTCCGTAGAATTTGCCGTCCTTGTATTCCAGACCAAAGCAGAACTCGTGGAAGTTGGCAGTCACGCCCCAACCATTTGCAACGCAACGGTACTCATCAATAACACCATCTTTATCGTTATCAATTAGTTCAGAAAGTTCTTGTTTTTGCAGAACGTAAATTCGCCCTTTAACGACTTTCAAACCAAGTGGCTCTGCTAACCCAGCGGCGATCCGCTTAACCTTGATTTTTTCACGAGGGCCAGTCCAACCCGAAAGCTGGTAGACGGCTCCATCTGGATCCCATGTGCAGACCAGCATATCGCCGTTCGGCAGGAACCCGATTCCACCAACCCGGGGCTTGAATGACTCCGGTCTAACTGTGGTGAGGTTGTAGCTAGGGTGCACATCTTCCAGCGGGCGGCGGTCGCCGGGGCGGAAGTTGTCTATGCCAATAACTCGCTTCTTTCCTGGGGCAGTGACCCGCACTTCGCCAGCGGGAGTAGAAAGTGCACTTGCTGGAACGAGCGTGAATTCCTTATCGCCGGGTTTCTTCCATCGGAGTTCTAAGGCGGCGTCTGCATAGTTTTCAAACATCTCAATAAAGATGCGGTTTTCACCCTTCACCATTTCCGCGCGGCCAGTCTTCGCGGTCTTGCCGTGGAGGCCATCGTGATCTACGATCAGGTTGTCGCCGATCATCAGGCGAGAACCATCGTCGCTGGAAAGCTCGAATTCATAAGAACCAGCTTCCGGCGCGGTGATGAACCCGGTTACGTGAAGGAGGAAGTTGTCATCGTATTCATCGAATGAATCGCTCCCCAACTTAACTTGCGGGATGATGACGCTGTAGTTCGGCGTTTGCCCGGAGATCAACTGCGGGATTTTGTTCATGTCAATGCCGATGTAGTACAGCCGCATTGAAAGGCCAGGCTCGCGCTCTTTGCTGACATCTTGTTGCGGAGCAGGAGCAGGCGTTGGATCGCCATCTTCATCCTGATGGACTCCGCCGGGAGTTCCAGATTTAGGGAAGGCAAGTGTGAGCTTGGAGGTTCCGTTTTTGACCATAAACGCATGGGTCGGAACATTTGGATCGCCAGGCGGAACGATTCCGGTATTGGAAGGTGTGACCGTGGTTCCACTGGAAACCAACCTAGCGTTATTGGCTTGGAACAATGTGAGTCGCAGATTTTGCGAGGGTTTCAAACCGGAAACGGTGAAAGTGCGCTCAAGCGTGACTGTCCCAGATGCTGAAGGAACGTACTCGGGAACTTCTGTTATCTGTACTTTTTGCTTGTCTTCAGCTGTCAGTTCAAATCGAAACTGTAACTGCTTGTTGACAATTTTGTAGCCGAGGTAACGAGGTTTGACTTCGGTCGGGCCAAAGCTCCAGGTGTTTTTTGCTCGGTTGAGCAGATAAGGTTCGCCGATACTGGTTGGCTGTGGCCCATGGACGGTTGTGTAAACCGCGCCATCAAATTTCACGCCGCCCGTCCACGCTTTGTAAAGCGAACAGGTTTTGGTGTCGTATGCCACCCACAGGTCGTTGCTCAGGGCGGCGGTGAGCATCCGCGCATTTTGGTCGAGCACCGAGCGGAACACCCAAATATCTCTGGGCCGCTGGGGTGCGGGTTGGGCAGGCTGCGCAAGCAGAAGGGCTGTGACCAGTGTCGTCAGCATGACTTGCAGGTTACCTGGCACAAATTAGATTTTCCTTGACCAAACTATTCTTTTCAAAGCAATACTAACGAAATGGGTTTGAAAGGCGTTGTTCGCAAGTTGCTGGAATCGCAAGGGTATCGGGTGGAACTGATTCAGCCGGAACCAGAAAACATTTACAACCAAGATGGACTGCGATCAATTCACAACCACGATTTCATGAATGACGCTCGGTTTCAATCTGCCTACACACGGGGAATGCTGGCGAGTGAAAAGGATTACACCTGGCACTGGCGCGTTCATGTGGGATTATGGGCGGCATCTGTGGCGGCTAAATTGCCTGGAGATTTTATTGAATGCGGGGTGAATCGCGGGTTTTTGAGTTCGGCGATCATGCACGACCTAAACTGGGATGAATTCGATAAGACTTTCTGGTTGCTGGATACCTTTGCCGGAATAGACCCCCGGTTTGTGAGCGACGAAGAAAAGACCAGCGGAATACTTGAACGGAATGAGGGCGAATTTTATGTCGGCGGAGTAGATATTGTTCGGAAAAACTTTAGCGAATGGAAGAACGTTCAGATAGTAGTTGGAGCGATTCCCGAAACTCTGGCGCAAGTGGCCTGTGATCAGGTTGCGTATTTGCATTTGGATATGAACTGCGCTCCCCCGGAGGTTGCCGCGTTTGAGTATTTCTGGCCGAAGTTGGTACCAGGTGGGGTTGTGCTTCTGGACGATTACGCTTATCGGGGGTACGAATCGCAGAAGGCGGCAATGGATCGTTGCGCTATGGCAGTTGGTGTCCGGATTTTGAGTCTGCCAACGGGACAGGGATTAATGATCAAGCCATAGCCTAATTCAGAGTAACAAGAACCCCGGCAATGATCAAAGCGCATCCGCCGAGTACCTTTGGCTCAACTTTTTCTTTTAGGAATATGAAACCCAGCACCACAGCAATGACGAAGCTCAGTTTGTCAATGGGCGCGACTTGAGCCACTGGCCCGCCCTGCAATGCTCGAAAATAACAGAGCCACGAAAGGAACGTCGCCACCGCGCTCAGTCCAAGAAAGAGCCAGTTCTGCTTGGTCAGGTTCGTGAAATCTGCTTCGCGGGCGCTCAGCGCTAGTACGATGCTGAATGCAAGCACAAATGCGACTCGAACCATCAGGGCAAGGTTTGCCGGAACGCCATCCACGCCTTTTTTGGCAAGGACGGCGGTTACACCGGCGAAGATTGCGGAAAGAATCGCCCAAATGCGAAAGTCCATTTATTCAGTATGCAACTTGGCTAATAGATTTAATTCAAAGATCATTACAAATAGAATTCACATAATGCAAAACGCCTCCGCATTTAAGCGAAGGCGTTTCTGTAGTTAGATTGGTTTTTACTGAACTGGATTGCCAGTGAGAGGATCAACGATGACTGAACCGCCGAGCGAGTAGGCTTCCTTACCCCAAGCGAACTTCGTTGGGCTGAGGGTGGAATATGTTTCTCGGAACTTTGCGCTGGTGTCGGAGAAAACATAGTTGTTTCCTCGATCGAATCGACCGCTGTGGCTATAGCGCAGAGTGTGATCAAGTGAGTTGGGAAGCACGGTTCCAGTGGTGCAGGTAAACACTTGTTTAGCGGTTGCAATGCTGATTGCTTCCAGAGGAAACGCACCTGCCGCAGTTGGTGTGCTGCTAAAGCCATCTGGAATTTGACCTCGGAGAGAAATTCCAATTGCATTGCGATAAGTACGGTATTCACCGTCTTTTTGCATGCACTGCTTGCTTTCCGTCATTGGAGCGAGGAGGATGGTTCCGGAAACGTCATCAATTTGGGTTTGGGTCACCGTGGTTGAAGTATCGTTTGCTGTTCGCTTTCTCGGCATCAGGAGCTGGTTGCCGGTGTAGCTGAGTCTTCCAACTTGGGTGGTGTAGATTCCAGCGTTGTATCCAGCGATTGAACAAGCAGCGGCGGATGAAACGTCGCTTTGCACTGAAGGAACGCCGAATCCTCGGTTGTTATTGGTGCCGTTCCAGCAGCTAGGTGCCCAACCACCGTTTTTGTCGGCCGGGCTGACAAAAATCTGCTCATTTTTCATGTAAGACAACACCATCCACGACCAGTGAACTTCACCGAATGCCGATGAGTTTGCGTTGCGGTAGTTCGCCATCGGGAACGTATCGTCGTAGTCAATTAAATAGATATTCAGTCCGATACCGATTTGCTTTGTGTTGCTCAGGTCAGAAGTTTTTTTGGCGGCCATTTTTGCTTGAGCAAAAACTGGGAACAGGATAGCGGCAAGGATCGCGATAATTGCGATAACGACGAGGAGTTCAATGAGGGTAAAAGCACGCCTTATCATGATTCTACGTATTTATGAGCACCGGCATTAAATCAGTGTTAACGAATAATTTTCTTAACAAAGTAAGGGTCTTTGTACTAATGTGAACCGAAATGTAGATGGTGGGCGAGGAGAGACTCGAACTCTCACAGCTATTAACCGCTGGAACCTAAACCCAGTGCGTCTACCAATTCCGCCACTCGCCCGAGTGCGGTCTGGATTGTACCGAACCGCACACGGATGGCCTGAATCTTTAGGCGAATTCAAGAAGGTCGTCTAACTTCAATCGCCCGGTATAAATTGCCATTCCAAGGGCGACTTGGATGTTGGCTTGGACTAACTCGCGCACTTCGTCGAGGCCAGCAATCCCTCCGGCGGCAATGATGTTTTTGCTCGTTGCAGCCCTTAGCGAACGAAAGAGATTCAAATCTGTGCCCCGCATGGTGCCCTCGTTGTCCACAAAAGTGCAGAGGAAACCTCCGCAATACGGTTCAAGTAGTTTGATGGCCTCAACGGGAGTCATGCGAATATTTTCTCGCCAGCCCTTGATCGCGACCTGTCCGGCCAGGCTGTCAATGGCAATGATTATCCGATCAGTTTCGATTTCATTTGTGAGGGAGGTTAAGAATTTGTGATCCACCCCGCTTTCGGCAAATGCCCGGGTGCCAACAATGACTTGCTCTGCCCCAGTGTCAATCAGTTGCTGAGCACGTTCAACGGATCGCACTCCTCCGCCAACACTGGCGCGCTTTTTCCTCACGATATCTTCAACAAGCGCGTCGTTATTTCCTTGCCCCATTGCCGCATCAAGATCAATGACGTTGATGAGCGGAAATGCTTGAAACAGGCGAAGTGCGTCGTCAACTGAATCAAGTTCTAGCGCGGGGGTTTTGCCCTGAATAAGTTGAACGACTTTGCCGCCCATGAGGTCAATACAGGGAATAATCATGCGGTTCTCCGGACTGTGATTTTATTGGCGCTTAGATACTCTTTGAGATCGGGAATTTTTATTTCTCCAAAGTGGAACACGGATGCCGCAAGAGCGGCGTGGGTACTGGTTTGCTGAAAGAGGTTTAGAAAGTGTTCCTTTGTTCCGGCTCCGCCCGAGGCAATTACGGGGACATCCACCGCATTTAATATCGTTTGGTTAAGGGGAAAGTCGAATCCGGATTTTGCACCGTCCGCATCCATTAAGGTCAGCAGTATTTCGCCAGCACCGAGCACAACACCTCGTTCAATCCACTCAATTGCGTCTAAGTCGGTTGCAATTCGGCCACCGTTGACCGTGACTTCCCAAGCGGATGCCTTTCGCCGCGCATCAACGGCGAGCACTACTGCTTGAGAACCAAAATTATCCGCCAGTTCGCGAATCAGTTGCGGGTTTCGAACGGCGGCACTGTTGACTCCAATCTTATCTGCGCCTGATCGGAGCAGTTTTTTTGCTTGTTCAACGGTAGAAATTCCACCTCCAACCGTTAATGGAATGAATACCTGCTCAGCAATTTTTGCCACAACATCCAGCATTGTTTGGCGACCTTCATGGGTCGCACTGATGTCGAGTAATACAATTTCATCCGCACCTTCGTCGTTGTATCGTTTGGCGAGTTCTACTGGATCGCCGGCATCCCGGAGATTGACGAAGTTGACACCTTTGACAACTCTGCCGTTGTCAACGTCAAGGCACGGAATGATACGCTTTGCTAGCATGGTGGCATCTCACAAAACTGCTTAAGGAGTTGCAATCCCGCGGTGCCGGATTTTTCGGGATGAAACTGAACACCGATCGCATTGCCAACTCTGAGGGCGGCTGAAAAAGGAATTCCATAATGGCAGGTTGCTATTGTCACTTTTTGCACAGGCACGTAATAAGAGTTTGCAAACGTGTACCAACCAGCAGGAACCAGTGCGTCAGCTGGAACTACCTCATTCCAGCCCATGTGCGGAACCGCGAGATCAAGTTGGAATTTTTTAACTGCGCCGGTAAGTATCCCAAGGCCGGGCAGTTCAGAAGCTTCTTCGCTTGATTCAAACATCGCTTGCATGCCAAGGCATATTCCCAGAAAGGGCCGCCCATCCGTTGCAGCTTTGTACAAGCATTCTCGCAGATTGAGATCATCTATGGACTTGATCATCTGACCAAAGTTGCCGACGCCCGGCAAAATAACACGCTCGGCGGATTCAATTTCTTGTGGAAATGCAGTTGTTCGATATTGCACTCCTAAATGTCGAAGGGCATTCTCGACCGAATGCAGGTTTCCCGATCCGTAATCAACAATTGCTAGCATTGTTTACACCACGATCTTGTTGAGAGGGTATTCAACGATTCCAGTAGCACCAGCTTGTTTCAGCTTCGGAATAATCGCACGCACACTGGATTCGGGCAAAACCGTGTTTATTGCAACCCAAGTTCCATCGGCTAGGGGTGAGATCGTTGGACTGTTCAGAGCGGGCAAAACATCGAGAACCTCTGGCAAATTGTCGGAAGCTACGTTGAGCATCAGTCCCACACATCCAACTGCGGCGATTGCCCCTTCCAGCAATAGCTTCATATCTTGAAGTTTCTGTTGCTTCCAAGGATCATGCCACGCTGACTTATTGGCAATGAGCTGAGTGTTAGATTCCAAAACTGTTTCGACAATGCGGAGCTTATTCGCGCGTAGGGAAGACCCTGTTTCAGTGACTTCTACAATCGCATCAGCGAGAATTGGCGGCTTAACTTCGGTTGCGCCCCAGCTGAATTCGACTTTAGCTGAAACTCCGTTTTTCGCAAGATAGTTTTGGGTGGCTCCTACCAACTCAGTGGCGATGACTTTGCCTTCCAAATCCATTACTGACTGAATCGGAGAATCTTCAGGAACGGCCAAAACCCAGCGGACTTTGCCAAAACTCTGCCGCGCGTACACCAAGTCGGCAACGGGAAGCACGTCGGTGTTTGATTCCGTAATCCAGTCCATCCCGGTCAGGCCAGCATCCAGAATTCCTTGATCAACGTACCGGGCCATCTCTTGAGCCCGGATGAGCATGCATTCTATTTCAGGATCATCAATAGTAGGGAAGTAAGAACGGTTGCTGACTGAAATGGCCCACCCCGCACGCCGGAAAAGTTCAACAGTTGCTGACTCTAAGCTTCCTTTTGGAATACCGAGTCTGAGTTTCACGGTTTCACCTCGTAAGTGGCTTGCTCGTCATAGACTTTTTCCTCGGTGACTTGCCATTCGCCGTCTTCAAGCGTCCGAAAGAAACAGCTTTCATACCCTTCGTGGCAAACACCTTTTACTGTTGGATTAACCTGAACGAGGATCGCATCTTGATCGCAATCGGTTTGCAAGCCCACAACTTCTAATGTGTGCCCGCTTTGCTCACCTTTAACCCACAATTTGTTGCGGCTGCGACTGAAGAAAGTTGCTTTCTTCGTCTCAACCGTCATCTCCCAAGCAAGTTGGTTCATCATTGCAAGCATCAAAACACGACCAGTCGTCGCATCTTGGACGATCGCCGGCACCAGCCCTCCAGATTTTTCAAAGTCAATTTTCATTTCAAGCTCTCGAATAAAAAAAGCGAGCCCACCGTTTTCACGGTGGGCTCGCTTTCGATTCTGTTCTAGATTCTTACACGATCAAGCACCGCTGCCAATTGGTAGCGTGATGATGATGGATCGCTTGAATCAAGAACATCTGACGCATAAGTTACCTACTTTAAATGGTCGGGTCGGGACTGCCTATACACATAAAAAATTGGCCTGGAATTTCTCCAGGCCAATTCAACAGAAAGGGTTTACGCTGAGTTACGTCGTCGCCGAGCAACCCATGCAAGAGCCAATCCCGAAAGAACCATAGTCGTTGGCTCTGGAACTGCTTGGATTCCCGAAGTTTGGGTGATCCAATCCATGTTTGTATGGAGAGTGCTGAAGTAGGCTTGGTCGCCGTACTGCGAGTTATTGTCGGTGCCCCATGAAGTCACGCCAGCAAGTAACCAAGTGCTACCTTCTTGGAAGAAGAATCCGCCACCGGAGTCACCGGATGCAGTGGTACCTTCAAGCGGCAATACACCGCCTTGGGTTGGAGTCTGAAACGTGGTTCTCCAGAAGTTTTGGTTAGTACCAAAACTTTGGAAAGTATCAATAGTGTTGTTCGCCGCCCGTCGTTGATTGTCGCTAATAAGGTTAGTATTGTTACCAACCCCGCTCAAACCATATCCAGCGAACATCGACGTCAGCCCTGCTATATCAGATCGCATAGACATTCCTACAGCAGTTAGTCCCGGATTGGAAGCAAATCGAACCAGAGCGACATCTGACCGTAGAGTTCCAGCGTTGTAATCAGAAGGTCGGAAGCTTCCGTTTAAGGAAAAGTTTGTATTATTGATGCGAAATGTTGTTAGTGCACCTGCATCAAGGACGTGGCCAGCGGTGAGAGCCCAGTGAGCACCATTTCCGAACCCGATGTAGGTCGCACTGCCGGCCAGTGAGCCGTTAAAAACGAGCCCAACGCTTGCCGATGCACCCACATTCCCAAGGGCTAAGTAATTGGAATCTGCGACATCATGCCGCCGAACAATGGCTTGGCTTTGGGCGACGATTCCAAACGCCAAAACCATGATTAAAGTTTTCTTCACTATGCAAATCCTCTCTTGTCCATCCGACTAACGCCCGACGGAACAGTGCTGGAAATGAATCACAACACCGTAAGTAAGAGTAGCAGAAATAACTAATCAGTTCAACAAAACGCAAGTTGGAAACCAAAGATTGTTGAAGAAGCTAGTATTTTCACTAGGCGAATTTACTCCTCATACTGGCGCTTTAAACGATCTAGCCGTTGATCCCATTGATCTGCAAGCGATTGGATCCAAGCTTCTGTCCCCCGAAGGGGCGCAGGATTCAACTCTCTCAGTATCACCCGACCATGCCGACGGCTGGTGATTAGCCCGGATGATTCGAGGGTCGCCAGGTGCCGTGAAGCACCTTGGCGAGTCATTCCCATTCGACTGGTGAGCGCGCCAGTTGTTTGCGGCCCACCACGGGAAAGCCGAGTCAGAATTTCTCGCCGCACCGGGTCAGCTAATGCGGCAAAGACTTCATCGGACACGTTTGTCATTCTCATGATTGGTAAGTAGAAGCCATTTTTGGCAAGACAATATCCCAACCTTCTTCGTTGCCCTTGAATGCATCTGAATAACGAGGTTCGGGTATGTTGCTGAATCCAGATTCAACTACTGTCACTTTCGTGCCCTCGGGATGAGTTTCTAGCGTAAAGGTGTCGGTTGTCATCTCCGACTCAGGAAAATCTGAGAGTCTAAATGCGCCTCCAGTATGTCCACGCCAGACTAGCTTATGTGGTGCGTCAATTTCCAGAATCTGAGCTTGCGCCACCTGTTCACCGCAGTCGAATGTGAGGATACTGCCTACCTCGAAAGAACCTTCGATAGTAGGCAGGAACCAAGTGGTCAGCGCGTCGAGCGAACCAAACGATTTTTCCCATACAGTTAGTGGATCGGCGGGAAGAATGATTTCTCGAACGATGGAATCTTGCATTTAGGCCTCGTATTGCTTGGGGAGTTTTGCGAGTTCTTCGTCCCATCCACCACTGTTCTCCTTGAGGGCATGGGCGTGGCGAGGATCGGGAATATTCGCAAATCCAGATTCCACCATTTTAACCATAGTGCCGTCTGCATGAGGTGAGAGGGTGAACGTGACAGTTGTGAGTTCCGCTTCGGGATGAGAGTCAAGGTTGTAAACATCCCCTGGATGCCATTGGTACGACATAGTTGTCGTTGGGTTGAGCTCAATGAGCCTACATTGGCATCTGTGCTCGCCCCAACTCATAAAAAAGACTCCGCCGGGCGTGTAATCACCCTCAACTTTTTCAGGGAACCAGGCGGCTAGGGCATCGCCCGATCCAAACGACTTTTCCCAAACCGTTTCAATCGGTGCGGGAAGAATTAATTCGCGTTCGATAGCATTTGTTTTCATGATATGCAACAATAGTGTTGCATATATAAATTAGGTTGTCAAGGGGGCAGGAAAAATCATAGAATTTGGTAGCATGGCGGCATGAGCGGCGTTGTTGTCGAGCAATTCAAAGGTGATTTGCGAGACCTCATGCCGCTTTTTCAACTTTCCACCGGATGCGATAAACCAGCGATAGAAAAGCTCATCCGCATTGAAGAAACTAAAGGCACTGAATACGGAGTGATTCGACTTGGTGGTCAAGCGGTCGGATTCATCGGCATCTATATTGATGAGAATTTGGGCGTTCGCGAACTGGAGCAATGCCAAGTGATTGACCTCGCCGTTCTTCCTGAGTTTCAAGGGAAGGGCTTTTCCCGCTTGCTCATGGATTGGGCGGTAAACAAAGTCAAAGCGGCGGGTGAGCGGATCATCTGGCTCTACACAGGTGCCGCCAGCGAAAGAAACGTTGCCGTCTACACAAAACTTGGCTTCGAACTCAAAGCGGTCATGCCGGATTTTTGGGGAGAAGGGGAAGGCAAGGCGTGGTTTCGCCTAGAAATTGGGGCCCCCCAGCCCGACAATGGAATTGAAAACTCATGATTTTGGTTTGCGGAGGAGCAGGATATATCGGGTCGCACATGATCAAACTTCTGAGGGCAGAAGGCATTGATCATGTGGTTTTTGATAATTTAGAACGGGGCAACGCTCCGGCCGTAAAAGACTCTCGTTTTGAAAAAGGCGACCTGCGCAACCGCGCCGACATCGCTCGAGTTTTAGACCAGTATCCAATAAGCCTGGTGATGCACTTTGCGGCTTATATCGAAGTTGGCGAGAGCGTTAAAGATCCATCTGCGTTTTGGGAGAACAACGTGATCGCGGTCTGGAATCTGCTGGAAGAATCCCGAAAGCGCGACATTAAGCAGATCGTTTTCAGTTCTACCGCCGCAGTTTATGGCGAACCGAGCATGATTCCAATCCCAGAAGATCATCCTAAGAATCCGGCGAATCCGTACGGCGAAACAAAGCTCGCGGTCGAGCGGATGCTCGGCGGATACAACGACGCTTACGGAATGAGAAGCGTTTGCCTGCGCTACTTCAACGCTTGCGGTGCCGACCCAGCGGGCGAACTTGGGGAGGATCACCGACCCGAAACCCACCTCATCCCTCGCGTTTTGCTTGCCGCGGCAGGCCGCGCACCGGAAATCACGGTGTTCGGCACCGATTACGAAACTCCCGATGGAACCTGCATCCGCGATTACGTTCATGTGAGCGATATCGCCGATGCTCATTTGCTCGCCATCCGGTATTTGGAAAACGGAGGCGAGTCGAATCAATTCAATCTCGGCAGTGGAAACGGCTTTAGCGTTAAGGAAGTGATTTCGGCGGCGAAGGAAGTTGTCGGGCACGATTTTCCCGTCGGTTACGGATCTCGGCGGGCAGGCGATCCGGCAAGGTTGATCGCCGATTCCGCCAAAGCGCGTCAGGTTCTGGGTTGGGAGCCTAAGTTTGATGATGTCAAGGTGTGCGTTCAGCACGCTTGGAACTGGATGCAGGCGAATCCAGACGGGTATCCGCGCTAGGCTTGCCGTTCGCCTGGGACCACCGCGCATTAAGGGGCAATTAACGCCTATAATTCTTGCGCGGGGTGGAGCAGTCTGGTAGCTCGTCGGGCTCATAACCCGGAGGTCATTGGTTCAAATCCGATCCCCGCACCCAAATAGATTTAGAGACGCTGGTTGGCGTCTTTTTTTGTGCTTAGGTTAATGCGTCGTTTCCGCGCTCTCCCGTCCGAATCCGAACCGCGTCTTCGATCTCGCTTACAAAAATCTTGCCATCTCCTAACTCCCCGGTTTGGGCGGCGGAGATAATGGCTTCCAGGCAGTCGTCGAGTTGGTCATCCAAAATCACGATGTCGAGTTTGATTTTGGGAACAAGGTTGAGCGCGTAAGTGGAACCCCGAAAATCGGCAGTTTGGCCTTGCTGACGCCCGAATCCGCGGGTTTCAAGCACCGAGAGGCCGAGGATGCCTCGTTCGGCGAGCGCATCCTTCACCTGTTCCAGGCGGTTCATGCGGATATATGCTTGCACTCGCTTCATGCGCGCAGTTTACTTTGCTTGCAGGCGTTTTCAACCCCTCCCGATCGCTTCGCGACCACCCTCCCCGACCTTCGGGGCGGGAATTAAAGCATAACAATTTGCCCTTACTGCCTTTGCAAGGAGAGTTCTGAATTCTCTCCCCAAAGTTTGGGGAGAGATTAAGAGAGGGGTTGATCAATGCTGCATCTCACTTTCAACCCAACCCCTCCCGATCGCTTCGCGACCACCCTCCCCGATCTTCGGGGCGGGAATGCAACACTCTTGTAACCAAGAACTAGCGAGGATGTTTTATGCGAGATTTGGTTTTCAGATTCTCTCCCCAAAGTTTGGGGAGAGACCAAGAGAGGGGTTGTAGTGTTGCGGATCAACCCCGCCCTGCCCTCCCCAGGCTTGGGGAGGGAATTCAAACCACCAAGTTTGGGTGGCACGGGTTTCTAACACGTGATCTAGCAGAAATACATAAATCAACCCCGCCCTACCCTGCCCAAGCTTGGAGAGGGAAATCAAGCACTGCCCCATTAAGAAACGCATTCAGTCTGGTATCACGCCTGTTAAGAGTCAGATTTGGATTGGTTGAAATTCGCCCCGGTTTTTGGTGGGCTCGCCATTTTGGCCGGAGCCGTGGGCTTGGTTGTGCCGGAAGCAAAATCTCTAGCTTTGGTCGCAATCGCTTTATTCGGTTTTGCTGGGTTGGTGGGGTGGATTCAAACCGCGCGGGAGCTCGGTGCCTCCCGAGACGAACTCGGTGGCTTGGAACGAGAGCGGCATCAATTGGAAGGTGAGGTCGCCCGCCACCGTGACGCCTTAGACGACCTGGCGGACGGTTTGGACTCATTGATCTTTTTGCTCGACCGCGACCAGCGGATCCTCTACGCAAACCGTCAAGCGCAGCAGCTGCTACGCTTAAACCAGCCGAAGGGCGAGAACCTCAAAGCTGCGACTTTATCCAGCGAACTTTCGGAACTTGTGGAATCGGTGAAATCTTCGGGGGACGCTGTCTCGCACGAAATCACTCTGCGCCATCCGACGGAACGGGTGTTCCAAGCACGTGTTTGGCATGAAGGGTACGGGCATGAGCGAGTGTTTCTTTCGCTTCACGATGTAACCGACCTGCGCCGATTGGAGACAGTCCGAAGAGACTTTGTTGCGAACGTAAGCCATGAACTGCGGACGCCGATGACGACGATCCGAGCAATGGCAGAAACGCTGGAGGAAAGTGCAGACGATGCTGAGCTTGAGTCGCGCTACTTAGGCAAGATCATTCGCGAGGTTGATCGCCTTACCCGGATTACCGATGATTTACTTACGCTTTCAATCGCAGAAGGCGGAACCGTTAGCAAAACCGAATGTGATTTCGATGAAGTCGCGGCGAGCGTTGTCACTCAACTAGAATCAAAAGCTCGCGAAAAAGGACTGAAGCTCAGTTTCAAAAAGGAAGGGGAGTATGTGGTTCAGGCGAATGAAACTCAACTCACTCAGATTGTCTTCAACTTGGTAGACAATGCTTTGAATTACACAGCAGAAGGTTCGGTTTCCGTATCAATGTCGTCTGATCAAGATGAAGCCGTTTTAACTATCGCCGATACGGGAATCGGCATTGCCAGCGAACACCTTCCGCGGATATTTGAACGGTTTTATCGGGTGGATAAGGGCCGCTCTCGGGCCAGCGGAGGAACTGGGCTTGGCCTGGCAATTGTCCGCCACCTTGCTGAACTGCACGGCGGGTCTGTCTCGGTTCAGAGTGAGCTGAACCGAGGAACCACGTTTACGGTTAGGATCCCGCTTGCGACAACCGATAACCCTTAACTGTTTCAGCCGGGCTGAGTTTTCCTGAGCGATCCATAACGCTGACAAAGATCGTACTGTTCGCATCCCGAACGGTTTGCACAGTTGTGCTTTCTCGCATATTGATCACGATCCCTTTTGTATCCTGGAAAACGAACCATTGAACTGCATCTGGCTTTGGCACAGAAACATGAAGTCCAGGAGGCATTTTCTTGTCCATGATCAGGCTCAGCTTTCCAGGCGCGGGAACTTTGTTCCAAGGTGAAGCAGGAACTAGCGCAGGCTTGGCGTAAGAGCGCTTTAGCTCATCCGAAATTCCGTTCCAGTTATTCATCAGCGCTTTCATGCTGAAGTGAACCGTGCCTGTGGAACCTTTCTGTTTCCGAACTAAATTGATCTGGTCTGTGACTTCGGTTGCCTTCCAGTTGCCGCCTTTGGGATCAGTCCGGCTAGTGAACTGACCGGGCCAAAGGTGCACGTTCTTACGGTTCATGCTCGCCCACCAATCAAGAAGCACAGGGAAGCTTTGCGGGGTCTGAGCGATGGGCCAATAGAGTTGAGGCGTGAAGTAATCGCACCAACCTTCTTGGTACCACTTGAGAGCGTCGGCGTAAAGTTCGTCGTATTGGTCTATTCCAGCTTTGATAGTTTCGGGCACGCCAGGGCGATATATCCCAAACGGTGAGATTCCAAAATTCACCCAAGGTTTGCGGGCTTTGATTCCATCGTGAACGCGTTTGATGAAGACGTCCACACTGTTCCGTCGCCAGTCGCTACGAGACATTTTTCCGCCTGCCTTTTGGTAGCGAGCGTAAGATTCCGAATCAGGGAAATCAACTTTGACGTTGTTTTCTGTGACCGGGTAAGGATAGAAGTAGTCGTCAATATGGATTCCGTCAATGTCGTAGCGGCTGACCAAGTCCATAAACACGTCAAAAGATCGGTCTTGAACTGCTTTCTCGCTGGGGTCCATCCAAAGGTAAGTGCCGTATTTTTTGACAATGCTCGGATTGGTATTCGCTAGGTGCGAAGAATGCAATGGCCCCTTCTGCGCAGGATGGTTGGCGCGGTAGGGATTGCACCACACGTGAAGTTCTAAGCCGCGCTTGTGTGATTCTTCGACTGCGAAGGTAAGCGGGTCGAATCCGCCTTCGGGAGCCTTACCTTGGCTTGCCGTGAGATACCACGACCACGGTTCGTATTTGCTTGCGTAGAGGGCATCGGCGGATGGCCTGACTTGGAAGATGACTGCGTTGAGATTCAATGATTTGCACTTGTTGAGAATCGCAAGCATTTCGGACTTCATTTGTGAAACTGGAAGTCCAGGCTTGGAAGGGTAGTCGATGTTATCTACGGTGGCAACCCAAACCGCGCGGAATTCGCGCTCAATCGTTGGTTGGGTCACTGGTTGAAGGTTAGAAGGCAAAAGCCCAAGCATCGCGGCAAGCATGACAATCAATTTACTCGGGAAACGAGTTTGGAGTTATGAATTTGACGAATGAAGTTTCGTCGCGTAATCAAAAACCGCCGCCATGAGAGGATTCCACTCATAGTAAATATCTGGCAAAGCCCGCAAAGTGACAACTTGTCGATCTAGAACTTCATTAGTTGGAAAAAAGTCTTTGAGCGAGCTGACATTCGCAGAAAAAAGGGACGCATATTGGGTCGAATCATCTGTGGACAATTCATAGAATCCTATGGTCTGGATTTCTTCCAGACTGATACACGCTTCCTCATGAGCTTCTCTCTTTGCCGCCTCCTTAGGAGATTCGCCGGATTCAATACGGCCCGAAGGAATGCACCAGCCCCGATCAACAATGTTGCAAATGACGATTTGATTTTCGTAAAACGGAATAACTAATGAATAGGTTGGGGTGAGATGGGGAGGAATTTCCCCGGCATAAAACTGCATCGTCAAGCCATTTGTTGTAACGGCAGGGTACTGAGCCACCTGGCTTACTCTTTTGTTGCCGCTTTCGCTTCCATCAGGCCAAATCTAATGACGATGACCTTACCAATAACCTCTTTGAGTTCAACTGGCCCCCACGTACGGCTGTCTTCACTAACTGGTCGGTTATCTCCAAGAACGTAATATTGCCGTTCGGGAACAATGAATTCACCGTTCGTGATGCTCCAGTTAGACGGCATATTGTAAAAATCTACGGTTTCTCCGCCCATCTTGTAAACCCGCTTGATGACATATTCATTGCTTTTTTCACGGCTACGAATCACTACGATGTCGTTGTGCTTGATGTCGCCGACAAGCCAATAGGCTTTTGAGACGAGCACATGGTCGCCCGTGTTGAATGTTGGTTCCATAGAAGGGCCACGGACTTCAACCGTGGAGAAATTCATACTGAAGAAGAACACAAACGCAAGCACGAAGAAGAGGAAGGCAGTAAATCCTCTAATTACAATCTTCTTTTTCTTGCTAGTTTTGGCTCGTGGAAGTGCCATACGCTGTAATGACGTTACCTTTACGGGGTTATACTTCACATCGGCTAAAAAACAGCTATTCCTCAGACCATTATGGAGTTTTTGAACTCGGCCCCATTGCTTCTCCCTGTTGTTGTGCTCGCACTTCTCATTGGATTTTTCACATTAGTCGTGCTTCATATCAAACTTTCCGCAAAATTTCGTGCTCTCACCGAATTGTGGGATCGCCTCTCAGAAGGACTATCGGTAGGCAATCTAGAACAGATTTTACAGCAGCAGCTACGGCACTCCAGCTCTGTTGATGAAGAAATTCACCAGGTCAAGGAACGTCTAAATACTGCGGAGGCCAAACTCAAATCCAGCAAGCGGTACGTCGGGCTGGTACGCTATGATGCCTTCAACGATGTTGGAGGAGGCCAAAGTTTTTCGATGGCGGTGTTTGATGAAGAAGGTGATGGAGCCGTGGTGACCAGTCAAGTTGGTCGAATGGACTGCCGTGTATTTGGCAAACTGTTGCGCGGAGGTCGATCCGATACAAACCTGACCGCTGAAGAAGAACAAGCGATCGAAGAAGCGGTGGCCGGTCGTTCGCGACCAAAAATCGGTCTGTAATGTCCCAACAAGACTTAATCCTGATAGAACGCGCGCAGGCCGGAGACCGCTCTGCGCTTAACGATCTCATCTCCAAGTATGAGAATCGGGCCTATCAGTACGCCTACCGATTGACAAGAAATCCTGATCTTGCCGCCGATGTCGTGGCCGATGCCTTTGTTCGTGTGAATTCTGCGCTCAAAAACTTTAAAGGGCAGGCCGCTTTCGGAACATGGCTTTACCGAATCGTTACCAACTGCTATTTGGATCGCCGCAAGCGCGACAAAGAAGCCAAAAACGTAAGTCTTGACCAGTCGATAACTGTTGGTTCAGTTGAATACGAAAGACAATTTGAAGATACGAGCGATGGGCCGGTCGAAATTCATGAACGGAACGAACGCGAGAAGTTGGTTCAGGAAGCGTTATCCCAAATGCCGGATTATCAGAAGGCGATGCTCGTGATGTACCACGTTGAATCGTTGAGTTACGAAGATATTGCGGAGACTCTTGACCTACCGATTGGAACCGTTAAAAGTCGTTTGAACCGGGCAAGAGTGGCCCTTCGGGACATTTTGCAACAGAACTCGGAACTTTTCTCATTAGGGTGAGTCGTACAAAACATCGAAGCAAATCGACCAAGGAGTTAGGTTGAATGAACATAAATAAAGCACGGGATTTCTTCAGCGCCTATTACGAAGGCGAGCTAGGAGGCGGAATTAAAGAAGCCTTCGAGCGGTCACTTACGACCGACCCTGCGCTCAAAGCTGAATACGAAGAATTCGTAGAAATCATGAAGATGCTGGAGGAACCAGTGGAAGAAGTTCCTGCACCCCATGACCTTCATGACAAGATCATGGCTCGGCTAGATCATGAGTCGTGGCAGGAAAAGCAAACTGTTAAGGCTGGATTTTTCGGTAATTGGAAGTTAGCTTTTGTCGGTGCACTTGCATTGGTCGCAATCGTCGCTGGTGGGCTGAGTGTCGTTAATCGCGGTTCAGGTAGTGACGGTCTAGAAGCAGGCTTGGGAGGTCAAATTCCATCAGCCAATGTGACTGAAAAAGTAGATGTGGTTGCATTAGATGGCAAACTCGTACTCAACCTAGAGGCAAACGCCGGATCTAAGTATCAGCTTCGAACTTATGGGTCAACTGATGTGATTGAAGAAGTTTCATTGAAGGGGACTTCATTTGAAACAGAAATCAATACGAAATCACCCGAAACAGTTGCACTTGAAGTAATTAACGCGAAAGGTGAGCCGAAGTTGTTGATGGTTCACCCAGGTACGCAAAGCGAGTCGCTGTTAGTTGGTGAAGGATCGATAGTAGATTGTGCGAAAGCAATCGCTACAACTTTCCGGACTCCTATCCTGATCCGCGTTCCAGATCCAGAACAGCACATGAGTTGGAATTTTGAGGCAACGGATGACTTTAACATCCGGAGCACAAAACTCGCAGCTTCTAAACTTAGCCTGAGCTTGCGCGAGGATGGAGTATCGATTCTGACTCCGACTGGTTCTTAGTCGCTGTCATTCGGTAACGATTCTTAGTTTCATCAAGCCTGATTTCCAGATCATAAGCAACCCGGAGGCTCTGCATAAATAAGTTAGCCTCCGGGGTGTCAAATTCTGCATGATTTAAAGCAGCGTTGTTGCTAATAAGCTGCTTCACCTCGCTAGCCTTGGGAAGTTGAATTTCCTCTAGCGAGTTTTTTGTTTGAGAGAGGGCGGCAAATTTTGCCGCATATTGTTGGACACGTTCTGGATCAACGGTCATCAGGATAATTGCGTTGATAAATTTTCGCTGGCTACTTTCGGAAACGTGGGGCTTAATCTCTTCATAGCGTCGAATGGCCTCGCACTGCATACTGGCTGACCCAGTAATCGAGAGAGCCGAGTTAAACTTAGAAATATTGCTGATCTCAATTACATTTCGTAAGTATTCGCTAGCCGATTCGTAGTCGCCCGTCTCGCTTTTTCGTAAGGCCAACCGAATTAATCCATTCAAGAGAGTACGTCGGCTGAGTTCTATTTCTTGTCTGGCACCACTTGATCCGTCATCGCTTGCCGAAATAGGCTCAAAGCAGTGCAGTTTGCCTGCTTTTTCCTGTCGGAACCACTTATCGCGAAGTTCTTCGATTGTTTCTTCATGTAGCCGATTGATAGCGTTGGAGTTGATGTAAGTGAATCTCACCATCGGAACATAGGCAGCAATGTCGTTTGAGGCTTCCTGGCCATATTCAGGTGTAGACCAGGGAGAAACAAAGTATCGCCCATTTATGGCGAGGACAACAAGCAGGAGAGCTGGCGTTAAAGCCGCGCAAATATACGGGAGTCTCCTTGTCCACATGAATAGAATCATCGGCAGAAACGGTCCTATTTCTTTAGGGGTGGACAAAGGCCTGTTAAGGACCTATTTGTTTTGTTTTTACAAAAATGTTTATACAGTGAGGTTGTGGACCGCAAGAACACAACCCTAAAAAGAATCCCAGAATGGGAGGAACATCTTATCGCTCGTGCGCAAGCCGGAGAGCAAGTGGCTTTTGAGCTGTTGGTGGAAATGCACCGACCAGCGATCTTAGCCCAAGCAAGCCGCATTTTGCGCGATTCGGAAGATGCACAAGATGCCGTACAAGATACGTTTCTCAAAGCGTGTCGGGCAATTGGCAACTTCCAATCGGGACGACCTATGTTGCCCTGGTTGATGAGAATATGCAGCAACTGCTGCGTAGATATCATTCGAGGACGACGGAATCGTTCCGACAACATTGAGGTTTACGAACACGCACTGCAGGATGAATCTTGCAACGTGGCTAACGAATTGGAAGAAGCAGCGGTTTCAGAATCGCTTCGCCAAGCAATCACCCGATTGCCGGGCAAGTATCGAGAGATTATTCTTCTTCGACACTACAAGCATCTGGATGTTAACGAGATTGCAGAAATCTTGGGCAAGCCAGAAGGAACGGTCAAAAGTTGGCTGTTCCGGGCCAGAGCGCTCCTGCGCAAAGACCTGGACGGCGGCTTAGTCGCTAGTTCTGTCGCATAAGTTCAATCATGAATTCTATTAGCACCCCGTTTGGGGTGCTTTTTTTGTAATTTGAGGGTGAATCACGGCGTCTATCCGGCAGAATGGAAACGCGATGATGCTTGGATGTTGGGTAGCTTTGATGACGGGTATGAGTGCGGGAGTAATAGATCAGAAAATCATCACGAAATCTGGTCGAGTTGACCTCAAAGAAGTCGTTTTGGCAGGTGGGGACTCTCCTGAGCAAGCCGCAGTCGTTGTGCGAGGCGATGGCTTAACTATTGACTTCACAGGAACGAAGCTTCGCGGAACGTCAGCTACCGTCGAGCCAGACCAGCGCAAAGGTTTTGGATTAGTAGTTCAAGGCAAAAACGTCACCATCAAGGGCTTGAACGTTCATGGCTACAAAGTCGCGATTTATGCCGATGATGCCGATGGATTGAAACTTCTCAACTGCGATGCTAGTTACAACTGGAAGCAGAAACTCAAAAGTGGCCGGCTTCGCGAAGACACCAGCGACTGGATGAGCTTCCATGACAACGAACAAGACCAGTGGCTTCGATTCGGTGCAGCGGTTTATCTAAAAAATCTTGATGGCTTTGAAGTTCGCGGAGTTAATGCAACTGGCGGGCAGTGTGGCTTGATGATGACTCGCTGCAACGGGGGTACGGTTTGGAACAATAACTTCAGTTACCTGAGCGCTATCGGCGTTGGGATGTATCGCAGTTCGCAAAACCGTGTGATGCACAACAGCATTGATTATTGCGTTCGGGGGTATTCACACCGTTTTTACAACCGGGGCCAAGATTCTGCCGGAATCCTGATGTACGAGCAATCCAGCAACAACGTGGTCGCTTACAACTCGGTCACGCATGGAGGAGATGGATTATTCCTGTGGGCCGGGCAGAGCACAATGGATACAGGTCAGGGCGGCTGTAACGACAACGTGTTTTATGGGAACGATTTTAGCCACGCTCCGACGAATGGAATTGAAACGACGTTCAGCCGCAATGTGTTCGCTAACAATCTAGTGCTGGAAAACTGGCACGGCGTTTGGGGTGGGTATAGCTACGATACGGTTTACGCCGGAAATACATTTGGTATGAACGGGGAAGCGTTCGCTATTGAGCACGGCCAAAACAACAAAATTATCGGAAACACATTTCGGCTCGACACAGTCGCTTTGAATCTTTTTGAGCGTGGTGCCGACCCAGATTGGGCTTATGCAAAAGCTCGCGACACTAAGAGCCGAGATTTTGTAATTGCTCACAACTGGTTTGAAAAAATCCCAGGTGTAGTGTTCGAAATCAGCAAAACAAAAGGCGTGAGTTTAACTGGAAACTTCGCAAAAGATGTGAAGTCAATATTTGGAAAGTTCGGGGGTGTCGAATCCGTATCAACACAAGGAGAAAATTACTTTGTCACTCCTGAAGATGCGAAGAATCAAACGAATTGGCCGATGGATATCACTCAGCCCGGCAGAGTAACGATTGATCCCCTTGCGTCCCCACCTGCGGTTTACATGGAAACAAGGGGATTGGTACGGCGAGCAGACGATGAGCTTGCGAGGTTCCAAGCTGAGATGTCGGAAATTGATTTTAAGCCGTGGCAGCTTGTTTCGGTGAACGACAAAAAAATAGAAGATTACACGCCTCGGGAGCGCAGAGATGCAGCGGCAAAACCATATTTTGTATCGCCTCTGGAAGAGGGAATTATGCCGTTCCTTGGCTCTCAAGTAAGTCGCGGGCGTTCGACAATTTTAGTCGACCAATGGGGGCCGGTGGATTACAAATCGCCCGTTCTCTGGTTAGAAGATTGGTACGACTCTCCCACAGGAGGCAAGTACTACGTTTTCAGAGTCGTTGGCCCGAAATCTGGCGGATGGCGAATCACCGAACTTGATGGTGGAGAGATCACAAAAATGCTTCCCGAATGGCGGATGAAAATTCCTACAACACCTCCATTCGTACCCGATGCAGTATCCAAGTTGAGAGGAAATATGGGCGACCATATTCTTGTTCAGAGCAAAGGTCAGTTTAAGGTTAGCTTGGAATACATCGGCGAAGAAACTACCGATTATCGCGGAATCAAAACCGCGGCTGGAAAGCCTGTTACATTTGGCTACACCCACGATGAAGTTGGCCTCAACTGGAACGTTTCTTGGTGGAACTATGATTTCGACAAAATTGATCCCCGTGAAAAGCCAGAAGAGTTTCGCAAAATGTTCGAAACCGAACCAGTGGCGAATCAACGAATGAATGCGCTGGAGGAGGCTTGGGGAGGCTCACCTGCGCAGGGCGTGAACTCCAATCACTTCGCCACGCTCGCCGAAACAAGGTTCACGGTTGAGCCGGGTGACTACACTCTTTCGCTCACCAGCGATGATGGGGTTCGAGTTCTGCTAGACGGCAAAGTAGTCTTTGAAGATTGGACTTGGCACGCGCCAAAATCCGACATTATTAAGCTCAAATTAGGAGGTCGTCATAACCTGAGGATCGAACATTTTGAACTCGATGGCTACTCGGCACTGCAGGCGAGGTTGACAAAAGACTAGCTTCAGTTTTCCTTGGAAGTTTGGGGCCAATGCGAGTGGATCGAAGAGAATTGATGTTGATAGGTGCAGCCGGGTTGACTGGGCTCGCTCTACCCGGTGGATTGAAAGCCAGCGGTGGCCCCAAACGGGTTCTGCGGATAGCCCACATGACCGATATGCACGTTCAGCCTGAGCGCGCTGCTCAACAAGGATTTGAAAAGGCTCTGGAGGAGGTTCAGCGCAAATCACCTGACATGATCATGATTGGCGGCGATATGGTGATGGACGTATTGGGTTCCGATATGGCCCGGGCAAAAACGCAGTTCGATATTTTCACATCTGTTGTCAAGGCGAATACCTCCGTGCCTGTTCACTACGCATTAGGAAACCACGATGTCTGGGGTTGGAACAACGTTTCAAAGTACGAAAGTGATCCGTACTTTGGTAAACAATATGCGCAAGATCGAATTGAACTAAGCAATCCGTATTATTCTTTTATCCAAGCGGGCTGGAAGTTCATCGTGCTCGATTCCACCCACCGCAAGCCGACGGGGAATGGATACACAGCGAGGTTAGATGACCTGCAATTTGAGTGGCTGGCAAGCGAATTGAATTCAACTCCGAAAACAATGCCGGTATTGGTGCTCAGCCATATTCCGCTGTTCTGCGCCTGCGCATTCCTCGATGGAGACAACGAAAAGAGTGGCGAGTGGCAGGTGCCTGGGGCATGGATGCATATTGATTTCCGCCGCATCAAGGATATTTTCCATAAGCACCCGAACGTTAAAGTATCAATCAGCGGACATATCCATCTTGTCGACAAAGTTGAATATCTCGGCGTGAACTACTTCTGCAACGGAGCGGTGAGCGGCGGGTGGTGGGGCGGCAAATATCAAGAATTTTCTAACGGCTACGGAATTGTTGAGTTGTTTGATGATGGTAGCTTTACAAACGAATACGTTGAATACCCTTGGACGCCACGGCCCTAACCTTGCTGAAGCTGAAGCCCTTCGTAGAAAAGAGTGTCTTCTTCCCACTTTGTCATAGCTTCTGATAAAGTTTTCTGCGCGGTTTGATACTCTTCAGTGAGCTTACGGATGTCCTCACCCTCGGCTGGGTCAGCAAGGATGTTTTCGATCCGAGAAATCTCTGCTTCGGCCTTTGCGACTGCATTTTCAGAATCTTCAACAACCTGGCGCATACGGGCGATTTCTTTGCTGAGTTCACGCGGTGAGAGAGTCGGCTCTATTCGCTGAACCACCTGCGCCGATCCTCCTTTGCTTACGCCACCGGAAGTGCCGCGCCGGTATTCGGTATAGCCACCCAGATATTCTTTTGGGCCAGAACGGCGCACATCCAAAATGCGATTCGTTACTTGGCTGAGCAACCAGCGGTCGTGCGAAATCAAGACAAGGGTGCCTTTATATTCGTTAAGAACTTCCGCCAGTGCCGCACGGGAATCCATATCTAAGTGGTTAGTGGGTTCGTCGAGTACGAGCAGATTCGGGTTGATCTGAGTGAGGGAAGCGAGAACCAGCTTGTTTTTTTCACCGCCGCTAAGCGAGCGTATGGAGCGGAATACATCCTCCCCGCTGAACAGAAAGCGTCCGAGCAGATTCCGGGCTGGCCCGGCATCCATTCCCATTTCAAATACCATGTGGTCAAGCGGAGAGTCGTCTAAATCAAGGTCGGCGACATCTTGCGAGAAGTAACCGAGTTCTACCCGCGAGCCAAGTTTTGCCGAACCATCAACTGCCTTGTGCCGACCCAAAATCGTTTTGATGAGCGTAGATTTGCCCGCCCCGTTTTCACCAACGATCCCCCATCGTTCGCCGTAGCGGACTTCCCAATCTAAGTCCTTAAACAACGTTTCATCTGGGAATCCGACCGAGAGTTTCTCGGTTTTGATGACGACATCGCCTGAGCGGGTGACTTTGCCAAAACCCACTCGCATCGAAGCATCTTTGGTTGGAGCTTGGATTTGCTGCTCCTGCAATCGGTGCATATGTTTTTGCCGACCACGAGCCTGGGCCGTGCGCTGGCTGTTCATAAATCGGCGGACAAATTCATCCAATTTGGCGATCTGCTGAGCCTGCTTAGCCGCGATATCAGCCTGGCGGGCTTCATCTTCCTCGCGGAGCTTGAGATACTTATGAAAGTCGCCTTCGTAAATCGAAACCGTGCCGTTGCGGAGTTCGATAAACTTTGTCGCGGTGTTTTCCAAAAACGAGCGGTCGTGACTGACCAGCAAAATCGCCCCGTGGTACTGCTTAATCCACGATTCCAGCCATTCCGTTGCTTGCAAATCCAGGTGGTTGGTTGGCTCGTCGAGGATGAGCAGGTCGGGTTCTTCGAGGAGCAACCGGGCAAGGGCAAGGCGGGTGCGCTCGCCGCCAGAAAGGGAATCTGTAATGCGCTCGAAATCGGCTTCTTCAAACCCCATCCGGTTCAAAACGGTAATCACATCGCGCTCGGCCGAATACCCCTCGCTGTCGTTAAAGTGTTCGTGGAGCAGAGCAAACTCGGCGAAGTCGTCGTCGGTCGGGTTGTTCTCCAGAATCTTGGTGAGTTCATCTAGCCGGGTTTTGATTTCGAGTAGGTGTTCTAAACCAGATTGCGCTTCTTGCAGTACGGTTCGCCCGGCGGTGACGGGGTGTTCTTGCCGCAGGTAGCCGACTTTGGCTCCGCGTTGAAGGTTCACCGACCCACGATCTGGTTCGAGCTGTTGGGTGATGAGCTTGAGGAGAGTGGTTTTTCCTGTTCCGTTCCGTCCAACGAGGGCTACCTTTTCGCGCTTTTCGATACGAAAAGTAACGGAGTCGAGAATGATGTCGACACCGAAAAGCTTACGCAAGTTGGCTACGGATAGAATCACGGGGCAGGGTGGAGTTTACTTTTTGAGGGGGAATTGGGTTCGGGAAGGAGATTTTCTGCGTTTCGTTGAAACAAACCAGTTTGTTTCCTGGTTATATCAATGTATAGAGAGAAACTTATGGCAATGTCGAAAACATATTATTCTGTAGATGGGGTTATCATTGGCGAGCACCGCTCCGGTGAGACTAGCTCACGCGATTATCTGCACGACCATCTGGGCAATGTGGTTGCGGTGTTCCAAGATGACTGGGAGATAGGGATGGCTTCTTACGATCCATCTGGCGAGTTTTTGACGAACTGGAATATGAGCGACTATCGCTTTGCTTGGAACGGAGCCCACGGGTATAGAAGCACTGGACTTGAGTGGAGTTCGCACTATGTGCGGGCACGTCACTACTCTTTCATGGATGGAGCCTGGACAACCAGAGACCCACTCTGGCCAAACGAAATGCCATATGGATATGTGGAGGGAATGGCAATGAGCAGAATAGACCCAAGCGGGATGGACGTCCATCCGGGAACTCGCCCCAGTGGAGGAGTGGGATGCACTCCCGCCTGGAACGCATATATCTATGAATTCTGTAACAGTTGTTCATCGCATTCAAATGCTCTCGCTTGTTATTTGCAGTGCGACCAGATGGCAAGGTCTTATCATCGTGCGTGCGGCAAACCCAAGCCTGGCCCCGGAGCATTTCTCCCGCCTAACAACAAGCGGGGGCCAGTAGCACCGAGATTTGTTCCCCCATCACCAATCGGGCCTCCGTTTGTTCCAGGGTGGGATCCTGTTAGTTTCCAGTATGGAAACTGCTGCGGGCAAACCAAAAAGTGTAATTGCTTCGATATAACAAGCGGACGAGCCCTAGACTGCCTTGACAAAGCATGTGCACGACATGATGATTGTCTTGGCGGAACAGTTCAATCTGTTATTAATGGATTAGGGCCTTGTGATTTACAGTTGTACAACGACCTTACCAAATGCGACTGCAATACAATGTATACGCATCCAATGGATCGAGAAAATTGCGAAACCGCAAAGTTCAGGATGATGAACGGGTTTATACTGCTCGGAGTTGGAGCTGGCCCGATCAAAAGAGGCATTAATAGTAGAATTCAGGGAATAGTCAATTGGGGCAACGATACAAAAATCGGGTGGCCTTTCTCGACTGGATGGTAGACAAAATGAACCCCAAGCAACTGAACTCGATACTACTCGCCGTCCTCATCGCCGTTTGTCTGAGTTGCTCGCCATACCAGCCCGAGCTTCATAAAGCCGCGGCTAAAGGAGATTTGGCACATGTCAAATCTATTATTGAATCGGGGGTCGATGTGAATATCGGGGATGAAAATGGAAACACCGCCTTATACTCAGCCGTATCCGCTTCCCAGTGGGAAGTTGCTGATTACCTTCTCAGTAAAGGAGGCAAGTTAGATTATTATGATAAAAGCAACTTCAATCCCAAGTACGGTATTGCCAAAAACGGTACCGAAGCTATGAAAGCCTGGATAAGAAAGAATTATTCAAAACTCTAAACTGCATTCAACGACTTTTCCTACAAAAAACTATGGTGCCTCTTAGCCAATAAATGTGAACATCACCCGATCGTCCGCGCGGAAAGCCTCAGAATTGTCCTGGTGCGAGGACTGCTTATTGAAAGATTCCCTGAGGAGCGGGTGGCCCAACGGCGGCCCTTCTTCTGCGTTCAGGTTGTCGGAGAGAGTGTCGTCTTCCCGCGTCTCACATCTTTTGAATGCAGGCTCAGCAATCTCCCTTGGGCTGATGCGAGTTCTGCCCTGCCGCCGACAAGAAGACGGTCGCGGCACGAACCAAAGGCCCGAACCGGCATTATTCTGGTTTGAACGTTTCGAGGATGGAGCGCACCTTCTTCTCTCCGCCCGCTGCTTTGCTCGCTTGGACGTGCACGATCCACTCCCGCCCTTCCTGGGCCAGGGCGACGCCGCAGTAGTAGGACGGCACGCCGGCATCGTCGAAATCAAGCGCGAACTCGTGGCCGGAAACACCCCCGACCGTAACTGGGCGGACTTTGGAGCCGCGGACCGTCATCGCCGGAGTCACCGTGTTCTTCTGGAGCCCCTCGGCGGTTTTGAGCGTCGAAGACACCACGGAATCGCTGTACTTGGAGGCGAAGATCACCGCCGAGATCGGGCCCATCGGCATGTTCGCGCCAAAGCCCTGACCTCCGGGGCGCGAGGCGTCGAGCGGGACGCGCGGGTAGACCTGAAAAACCCCCGGCGCGTTGATCGAGCACATCAGGCCGGGCAGTTTCTGGGGCTTGAGGGCCAAGTCGGCTAACGTTTTCGCATCGTCGAACTTCACCGCCGCAACGCTCTCGACGATCATCTTCAAAATATCCTTCACCGCAGGGATTTCGTTGCTGCCGATGAGTTCCAGGCACCATTGCTCCTTAGAATCGCCCCACGCGAGGTAGCGTCGCCACGAGTCAGCCAGCTTGTCTTCGTGCGAATCCAGCCACGCCGGGTAGCCGCCGACCTTCGTTTCAGTGACCGTCCGATCCACAAACTTTTGCTTAAAAGCCTCAAGGATGTCGTTACTTCCCGTCATCTGTACAAAGCGCTCCGCTGCTTCCTTTGAGGCGGCGAACATGTCTTCCGCCAGTTCGCGGTTGGTCTTGCGCGGAGCGGACGTGTACGTGTAGTAGCTCAGCGTGGTGAGCACGTGCGGCGTGCTGCCTGCCCATTTATAGGAAGCAGCGCATCCGGTCGTCTCCTTCTCCTGCTTCATATCTTCCTGGCTCATCAGAACCGGGCTCATGTTGTCGAGGAAAACCATGCTGGTCTTCGCGGCGGGGATGAAGACTTGCTGAGCCTTGGTTTGCGGCGCGAGCAAGAGGAGGGCAACGAGCGAGGTCATTTTTCTATTCTGACGAATTAGCGTTCGCTCAAGCATCAATAACTGATAAATCGGTTGTGCCTTCCCAGTTCAGTGCATAGCTGAATTTAATTGGCAAGGTGCATTGATGGTATGCCTTTCTAAAGGTCAAATTTGGAATCGAAGCCCAGGATGCCTTAAATGCGCCGTAAAAATTTTGCTTTAGATTTTGGGAATTTGCTTTTAGCAAGCCTGTCGGCACTGTTCGCGGCAGTTGGAAAACGATTTTGAGCAGAAAGAGTTTCCAATCACCCCATTGTCCGAGCGGAAAACCTCAGAATCGTCTCTACTGTTTTTGCCTGATGCGAGGACTGCTCATCCGAAGTCAACCCCTGCGGGTGGTAGAGGTAGTCGGCGACGGGAACGCCCACTGCGCTCAGATCATCGTAAAGTGCGCGGCCCAGAGCCACAACCAGCGGTTGACCGGCACTTACATGAACCTCGCGCCCAGGGCCGTGCCACCAGGCTTCTAACAGCGGTCGGTCATTTTGTTCGGCATGGAGCGAAGGGTGGGTGATCCAGATGCCGAGGCGGTGCAGTTCGTGCAGAATCCGCGCTTTCTGTTCGATGCGGAGCAGAAACGGCTGGTTCACCGAATAATCCCGTTGAACTAATTCCGCCAGCACGTGCCAGATCGGCGAATTTCGTTCTTCATCCGAACTCTCTAAACCGGGAACGAGTTCAGGTTCGCCAGCACCAAGGCAGTAAGGAGTCCGCAAAAACGAGTTCGGCGAAGTGTGCTCGCCAACCTTCAAAAATCCGGACTTGACTACGGTGCCGAGTTCGTTAGGCAAAGTGATACGTTCCCTTGGAATCAGCAAAAGGGTTTTAACGGGTTTTGGTTTCCAAAAATAGCGATAGGTTTCCGCGGCAAGGGCGACATCTACGGTTTCCGCATGAGGAATCCCTTGCTCGGACAGCCACAATTGACCGCGCAGGAAAGCACGCCCAATCGTTGTGATCATCTCTTGAGGGATGACGGCCATATTAGAACGATATTGTGAGTGCGAACCACGGATTTCCCAAATTTGTCCTGGGTCTGATGGGGTGGCAGGTTGCTAGACTAAGCAGTGACTACCCGGCCCAAGTGGCTCCCGCATCCAGCAATTATTTTTGTGGTGCTCGCCTGGGGATTTAACTTCATTATCATTAAATATTCACTCAGCGAATGGTCCGTTCAAGTGCTGATGGTTCTGCGCTACATCGCCATGATCCCGTTCATGTGGGGGTTTGCTAAGTTGGCAAAACAAACGTTCCAGGTTCCTCGGGAACTCCGTTGGCGGTTCTGGTGGGTTGGATTCTTGAGTACTGGCCTTTACATGGTTCTGTTTTTAGAAGGAATGCAGCGAGTCGGCGCGGCGCAAGGGGCGATCTGCTTGGCAACTGCGCCATTATGGGTGAGTTTATTCGCTACTCTAAATGGGGAAGAACGTGCCCGCTGGCAACTGTATGTCGGCGGATTGATTTCGTACCTCGGGGTTGCGGCGGTTATCTTGTTCGGAACCGGAGCAAAACACTGGACTCCGGAGGGCGTGATGCTGGTGCTGGCTTCTGCGATTGTTTGGGCGGTCAGCGTGGTGCTGATGAAGCCGATTCTAAAAGATCGCCCCGCGATGGGGGTTTATCTGGGAACGTATGCCGGGGCCGCGCTGATTTTGCTCCCTTACGGCGGTATGGCGGTGCTGAACTTTGATTACTCCCAAATCAGCTGGGTGGGCTGGTCGGGATTGGCTTATCTCACCATAGTCGCCGGGGCAGGTGCCTTCTGCGCTTACTACATCGCAGTTCGGGAAGTTGGCTCTTCTCAAGCTTCAAGGATCGGCTTTTTTGTGCCGATTGTTGCCGCTTTTACGGCTTGGGCGTTCAGGGGCGAATCGCTCAACGTATGGCAAAGTATCGGGATCGCGGTGGTGTTGCTTGGTGTGTGGTTAGCGCAGTCAAAAAAGGTTCAGCCCGAAGGCTTGGCAGAACAGTTGCCCGATGGGATAGGATGAAGATATGAAAGTAGGGATTATCGGCACTGGCGGAATGGGAAATGTGCATGCCCGCCACTACGCGAATATGGAGGGCGTGATGGTCTCGGCTTGGGATCGCGATGCAGATAAGCTCGGCGCGTTTTGCAAGCACCACGGCGCAGAAAAAGCCGAAAGTTTTGAGCACCTGCTCGCTCATGCCGACTACATTGATATCTGCCTGCCGACCCCGCTTCACCTTGAATTTGTTATTCAGTCGTTGGAGTACGGCTTACCCACATTAGTCGAAAAGCCAATGGCCCGCAGGCTCAGCGAATGCCAAAAAATGATTGACGCCGCTGAGCGCACAGGTGCTCAACTCGGAGTTGGTCATGTGGTGAGGTTTTTTCCAGAATTTGAGCTAGTCCACAATCTTGTTCAACAGGGCAAAGTAGGAACCGCCGCCGGTGTTCGAATGCGTCGAGGTGGCCGCGCTCCTATGGGCAGTGAAGGCTGGTTCCGCGACGCAGAGCAATCGGGCGGCGTGATTTTAGATTTGGCCATCCACGACTTCGACTGGCTCCGCTGGACGTTCGGTGAATGCACTCAGGTTTACGCAAAATCCGTTCGGCTCGGAAACACTGTGGAAGGAGCAAAATTTGAAGGCGATTACGCGCTCACAACGCTTACTTTTGAATGTGGCGTGATCGCCCATGTGGAAACCACCTGGATGGATCCCAGCGGATTTCGAGCGGTATTGGAAGTATCTGGTTCAGAAGGCGTGATTGAGTTTGATTCGCGCCACGCGCCAGCGGTCAGAACGCACATGGATTCTGGTTCTACGGCGGGAAGTTTTATGGATAACCAGGGAGACCCATATTACAAGCACCTTTCTCAAGTCGTGGAAGCGGTGCGGACGGGTGAGCCGATGCCGATCAGCGGGGCAGACGGAATGGCGGCTGTAGCCATTGCAGAAGCCGCGATTCAGAGTGCAGTCGAAGGCCGCGCAGTAGATCCTCGCAATCTCTTGGTTTTAAACTAAATTGTGGGATCAACCAATACGGTCGATCCCACATGTCTTAAATTATCGATTCTGCTACGGAAGCACAGCAATATCGTTGAGTGCAACCCCCAGGTTGACTTGCGAGATCAACTCACCTGTCACTGTATTTACTCGGTAGACTTCAGTTCCTGAATTCAATGCGTATACGAATTCAGTATTTCCTGAGACGTCAAGACCCATTGATCCACCAATCGAGGCGGTTGAGGCTACGGTTGAAGCAGCACCATTATTGGGTGAAGGGAAGTTAACTAATGTGTCTTGATCTGCATCTAAGCCATAAAGCACGGTTGTGCTTGCGCTAGCCGTGTTGTTGGTGTAGGCAATTCCTCCTATAGATATGGAATTGCCTTCATTAGTATCGCCAATAGCATAGAAGAGGTTCGTATCTGTCCCGGCTATAAGACCAGTGTCAGGATTTAGACGTACATTTTCACCGGTGGACGTTACAACCCGGAGACGATCAACGGTTGGATTGAAGTCAATATCAGCAACCGAGCCAGTCATAACTAGCTGTACGCCGACTTGTGTAGCCACCCCTGTGTCTGTATCGATTGTATATAGACGGTATTCGTTAGTGAATGCATATAGCACACCGTCTGCTGGTCGGACATCAATTGCTTCAATGGTCTCGCCCGTTTGAAGGCCCGTTACCGGCAGAGCTGATCCTAGGCTCCAGCTATCTGTTGGCAAAAGGTGTAACGAGGTGCCAGCGTCGTTTACAGCAATGAGAACTTCATTAGTTCCGTCATCGCTGCTGGATCCGCCGCAGCCAGAAATGAAAGCGCTGACCGCGAGGGCGGAAATAAGAAAGAGGCTTGTGAATTTTCTCATTTTATTAGTATGAGGAGCGCCTTGATGAAGGAGTTATAAAGATACGGGCAAATAAGAATAAGAATTTGTTGCTGTGTTATACGCAATTCATGAGCACCTTGAAAAAATAGAGCTTACAATTAGTATTAAGAGAAACTCCGTGATATTTCCCCCATTCACGCCTGTCCAAATAGAACGATTACGGTTTTCGTACTTTGTGCTGATCCCAAATTCGATTGAATTCGCCGAAAAGTTTTACGCTCGGTTATTTGCCGACCATCCAGAAGCTAGAGGCTTGTTCGGTGAAGATATGAAGGCGCAGCATCAAAAACTGATGGATATGTTTACTGTACTGATTGAATCTCTTGATCAAGAACACCTTGTTGTGAATAATCTCGAAGCACTTAGACATCGGCATGTGAAATATGGAGCGTTGCCCGAGCATTATGATTGGGTGGAAGATTCACTGCTCGCGACTCTCAAGGACTACCTCCCACATTGGGAATCAGACGATTTGGTTGACCTTTGGAAACAGCTGCTAAGCCGTATTTCAGAAGTCATGAAAGCGTAAGTGATTTCTATTTTTGGCGGCTAGCGAGTTCTCGAATCGCGATTGGTGCAAACGGTGAGACACACCCCTTAGAAGTCGGATAGTCGCGGCAATAGCCATGCTTCTCTCCAATCGCAATAGCCCGCTCTCTATGCTCTGGAAATTGGATTCCAATATCAATCAGGCTGAAATTCATCGCCCACTGCTCGGCATACGGTTTCGTGCTCAATTCTCGATCGATACGATCCAGCAACCCTGGAATGTCCAGTCCTTCTGGGCTTTTGTTGATACGTTCGGTGGTGAGGCTCCAACCAGCCCGCGAGAGCATAGGATGATCGGACTGCATCCATCTTTGGCGGAGTGCTTCCTTTTCCGGATGTGCTTTGATCACGTAAGAAGAGAGCCAATCGGCGATATGGGCAAAATCATTGGATTTCACCATCTCTTCAAGTTCGTCTGCAGTGAGTTGTTTTGGTTTTATGATTAGCAGGGCAAGGAATCGTGCATCCACATTTCCGGTTTCCCACAAGTGCATCGCCAGGTCATGATCAACTTTGATCTCTTTGGCAATGGTGCGGATATCGCCCATTTTGACGCCAAACTGGTTGTCTCCGGCTCCATTTTTTATGTTCATCGCCCGCATTTTTTCGTTGCCAAGGGCTTCGAGCCGCGACATTGCTTCAGTCAGAGTCATACGTTCGATTTTATCCTCGGTGTAAACGAGGTGCTAGCTATTGCATTAATTAAATCACTTCTTATTTCTTAGTTGCAGTGTGTGAGCTTAGTGTAGAATCTCCGCATCATGCGTTCATGGTGGTTCTTCGCTTCATTTTTTTTCTTGCTTTTAATAGCTGGCTGTGGCGGCGGTGGCTCAGAAGGCGCACAAGTCGCCGATGCTTCTATTGAAGAGATTGGCGGCAATACCCTCTATGGCGTTTCTTACGATGGATCGGTGCTTGTAGGGGCGAACGGCATTAGCAGTTTCATTTGGACGGAGTTGTCTGGACTGTCGCTTATTTTAGGCAGCGATGAAGGAGGAACAGACATTTCAGATGACGGACAGACTATGTGTGGCTACTCACCGTCCCAAGGAGCTTTTCGGTGGACCTCGGGAGTGGGAACAACGTTTTTAGGGAATGTTATGGGATACGATGTCTCGGAAGCTTACGGAATTTCTGGAGATGGGACAATTGTTGCTGGTCAATTAAAGAATATAGATGACGGAATAACAAGAGCTTTTCAGTGGATTGCAGGCAGCGGCGTTGTTACATTAGGCACCCTACCAGGCGGAGGAAATGTATATGCACGCGGCATTTCATCGGACGGCAATGTAATCGTTGGCTTTGCGATGCATTCGGATGATCATTTTAGGGCCTTTCGATGGACATCTGGAGGTGGGATGCTGAATCTGGGGCTGCTAAGTGGTGATGAGAGTTCATTTGCTACGGCCGCATCAGCAGATGGGTCAGTCGTAGTTGGGTATTCCCGTGATCCAGACTCTACTAAATATCGTGCTTTTCGCTGGACAAATTCAGGAGGAATGCAACAAATCGGCTCGGGCGTATGGAGTATGGAGGCACTTGATGTGTCCGACGATGGCAATACGGTAATTGGAATAGAATGGATTGGCGATTCAATCGGTGCCAATCGCAGTTGGGTTTGGACGGCAAGCAACGGTCTTAAGTATCTGCCCGTTTTAGCGGGGGATACCTTTGCACGCAAAGTTTCTGGAAACGGTCGTGTGATCGTGGGAGAAGCGGAAAACGCGAGTGGCAACTTTGTAGGTGTCCGTTGGATTTTGAACTAACGCGAACAGTTTCTCAAATACAACATTCTGTTATATGCTCCATGAAAGACTGGTACGGCTGACAATCGAATAAATTAGAATAAAAAATAGTGGTGGGCGCTGAGGGACTCGAACCCCCGACATCCTCGGTGTAAACGAGGCGCTCTACCAACTGAGCTAAGCGCCCGGGAGTGGAGAACACTATACCCGGCAGTGTAATTGTTTCGCTTGTGACCCGGCCCAATCATGCTGATAGCACTAACCTCCAAAATCGGCAAGCGATGGGATCAAGCACCCATGCGATTTTGTGCGCGAAGGATTCGGCTTTTTGCCGGCCAGAACCGCGCTGACCGCATCATCCAAATTGTTCTCGGTGACTTTGGTTCGCCGAACTCCCAAATCAGAATAAGCGTTGTTGATCCTGCCTCGATACTGAACCTCACCACGCGAATTCAGGACAAATGCTTCCGGCGTCACTTTTGCACCGAGAAATTTGACCAACGTGTGTTTAGTGTCAATCGCCTGGCTATACGAAAATCCGAAATCCACCTTGTGCTTTTTAATGGTCGCAACGGAAACTCTTGGATCTATATAAACCCCCACAAATCCAACGCCCTTAGATTTATATTTTTCGTAAATCTTTTTGAGTGCAGGCTGCGAATCGTTGGCGATAGGGCAGTCGTGGCTCATAAACACGACCACCGTTGCCTTCCGCCCGGTGAGTGCGTATGATTCGCCGTCGACCAGTTTGATAGTTGGTGGCGGCGCAAGCAGAACCAGGGCTAGAGAAGCGGCGATCACTGTTTGAACAGACGAATTGAACCCACTGAGGGTTTGCTAATCAGCCGGGAAGGCCCACGTTCGGAAGTTGCCCAGAATCATGTTCCAGCCCGCTCTGTATTGTTCACTGTTTTCTTCATGTTCTGCGGCGTAGGTGTGGGTGAGCGTTAGTTCGCATCCATAATCGGTTGGCTTGATATCAATTTCCAGTGTGTCCATTTCATCGGAATACTTCGGAACTTGAAGCGTGAACACGATACGGTGGGGCGGGTCGAGTTCTAAAAATGTACCGACATGGGCAACGTCTTCGCCATTGCGGCGGTCAGTCATGGTGAATTTTCCGCCAACTGAGGCATCAATCTCGCAGACCACCATCTCACCAGCTTCGGTAGCGAAGAACCATTTATGGGCGTATTTTGGATTCAGAAAGGCGTCATAGACCGCTTGAGGTGGGTGGTCGTATTGATGCGTGACTTGCAGGGTTGTGGTGGGTTTATCCATTATTCTTTGTTTCTTCGTCGAGGATTTTTTCTAATTCGAGCAACATTCGATCCCAGTCAATTGCAATCCGAGGTTCTTCACCATCAAATTCATTTCCGCTTACATGAGTCAGAGCCAATTCGCACCCGCTTTCACTGGACACAATATCAATTTCTATTTTGTCGATCTCTTTAGTGTGCTGAGGAATCTCTAAAGTGAAAACAATTCTTGTCGGTTGATCAATCTCCAAAAACTCCCCAGTATGGCGTAGATACTTGTCCCCTGTACGAGTAGTAATAGTGTATCTTCCTCCTATTCGGGCCTCTATTTCGCAAAGGGAAGTAATACTGTTTTCGGTTGCGAATAACCACCTGCATGCTTCTTTCGGATTCAAAAAAGCATCGTGTACGGGCGATGGTGACGTAACAAATCGACGTGCAGTCTTATAGATAGAGGCAGTAATCGCCTTGCGTTCCAAATAAGATGGCAGGTCGAACAGGCTACGTCCAAATTCAAATTTAAAAGGGCCATTATCCGGACGTTTTGTTAAGAAATTGTAAGTTGAGTCAGATTCGTGCTCTAATTCCTTCATAAACCAATTCTGATCCGGATTTAGCATATCTATTTCCACCAACCGCATCCCATTCAGTACACAAGAAATGCCTATTATCGCAGTTTGATTATTAGTTACTGCTGCATCGTACAAAGCTACTTCGCGAAAGTAATCTCCTAAGAATAACGCATCCATCGCAAGATGACCTTTACAAACGTAGCTCAAGCAGGCGATAGCGTAATATAGGCGGAAGTCAGGCTCAAATTCACTTAAGGAATATTCTTCATCGAATGTCCCGCCAAAATCTTCTCGATCCCAAGATCCATAATACAGTGTGTCCAAATAGTATGCAGGAGGATAAGGGATTTCTTCCGGTATTGGCCGTTGGGGCTCATGCAATTGTTTTAGTATATTGAACCCACATTCGATAAAGATATTTGCTTTTCTAATGTCTCCCATGTCGACTCTCTACTTCTTTGTCCACAAATAAATCGCGATTCCAACTAAGAATACGCTGAACACTTTCCGCATCGTAACCGGATCGAGTGAAGACGCGATATTCGCTCCCGCCAAAGCCCCCGCCAACAACCCAAGCGCGATCGGGATCGCCGAGCCGAAATCCACGTTTTTATCCTGATAGTATTTCCATGCCCCCAGCGCGCCAACCGGAAGCAAGAGCGCAGCCAGTGAAGTGCCCTGCGCTTTGTGCTGCGTGAACCCCAAAAACAGAATCAAGGCTGGAACAATCACGATTCCGCCTCCGATTCCAAAGAGTCCGGAGAGCACTCCTGCAGCAACTCCCACAACTAAGCTGATCAACACTGTGGCCATGCGCAAAGCGTACCAGCCCACCAATTGAAACCAGCTTGCACGTTGGCAGGTAGATTACAACTGTGAAGAGTTTGCGGGTTGGTTCGCTAGAAGCGAAGTTTGGGCGGATCGAACTGGAATTTGGTTTGATGGTGGAGAGTTTTGAGGTGTATGGTGGGGAAGCCGCCGCCGACCTCAACCCGTTTGCGCTTTATCTCAAACAGCCAGGGACGGCGAAAGCGGTGGTTACCGAGCAGGCGATTGCGAACCTTCTCACCAAACAAGCCCCGGGCGGACTCAAAGATTTCCAAGTTTCCATCAGCGGCGGGCTGATTTACGTAGAAGCCAAGGCACAAATCGTAGTCACTATTCCCGTGAAGGCGGTCTGCACTCTGGAAATCGAAGATGGCAAGCGGCTTATGGTTCGGCTAAAGCAAGTGGATGTAATGGGTGGCGGAGCCAAGAATCTGGTGGAAGGCCAGCTGGCAAAGATCAATCCAATTTTTGATGCGGGTGACCTGCCGATAGATGTCCGTTTAGAGACAGTCGAAGCGGACGCGGGGTTGGTTGTTCTGCACGGGATAGTAGTTGGGGTTTAGCTAGCCAATCTTCACGAAAGTTTCAAGGTTTGTGATGCTAATACCTACATCATAATTTTTTATGTGATTCCAAAAGCACTCCTAGTTTGGTTACTACTGAGCGTTTTGGCAGTGCTAAACGGTTTGTTTAGAGAGGCCGTTGTTCGACCAAAACTGGGTGAAAGATTAGGTCATGTTTTCAGCACTCTTCTTCTGACCCTCGTAATCCTGTTTGTAGCTAGCCTTACGCAATCCTGGATCGGCGTCCGTTCTCTTTCAGATGCTTGGATGGTCGGGGCAATTTGGCTCGTGATGACGCTCGCGTTCGAGTTTCTTGCGGGGCATTACTTGTTTAAGAATCCGTGGAGCAAAATATTTGCTGATTACAATACTTTCAATGGTCGGATTTGGATTCTGATCCCAATAATCACCGTGACAGCGATTCCGTTAGCTTTCACGGGCTGGCGGCAGGAGCACATTATCCCATTCCTAATTTGCCAATCTATCGGTGTTGTTAGTCTCACATTAGCGGTGACCAAGCCCCACATTGCGCGATGGGTGTTAATCGTGATTTTCTTGGCGGCGGCAATTCTCAACGCAAGGCTCGCGCTGACTCAGCCAGCGGTATACCAAGACTTCGCTGAATTTGTAATCGTTCCGATTTACCGGGAAATCATTACCGAGCCGTTCAAGTTGTACGCAACCCCAACTGTATTGGGTATTGCCTTTTGTCAGTTGGTCATTGCTGTTCTATTTGCGCTTGGAAGAAAATCAATGCCAGTTGCGGTCATCGGAGCCTGTTTGTTCTTTGCGGGAATCGCACCATTTGGTATTGGCAGTGCCTTCCCGTTGAGCGCGCTACTCTCGCTTGCCGCCCTCGCAGCATACGGAGGACTCCATCATATCGAGCAAAAAAGTTCATCAGCCTAATGTCAGTGGATAGGGGAGCGGGACAGGTAAAACATACTTTTAGTGAGCGAGCGCGTTGTCGTACTGGGATCAGGGCCAATCCGAATCGGCCAAGGCATAGAATTTGACTACTCCTGCGTGCATTGCGTGTGGACTCTGCAGGAAATGGGCTACAAAGCCGCGATTGTGAACAACAATCCCGAAACAGTTAGCACCGACTTCGACACCGCCGACGGACTCTATTTTGAACCGGTTGCTCTCGATGAAGTTCTAGATGTATTCGACCACGAACAAGCGAAAGGCGTGGTTGTGCAGTTTGGCGGTCAGACCGCGATCAACCTAGCGGAAGCCCTTGCGGCGGAAGGAGTTCCGATACTGGGTACTCAACCAGAAGCCATCGCCGCCGCCGAGGATCGAGACCAATTTGAAAAACTTTTGGATCGGCTGGGAATTCCAAAACCACCCGGACGTGCGGTGACGAGCCTCGACCAAGCTCTGATCGTGGCGGAAGAAATCAAATATCCGGTTTTGATCCGCCCGAGTTTTGTTCTTGGCGGTCGCGGAATGGAGATCGTCCACGATGCCGACCAACTGCGGAGTTTTTACCAAGAGGCAGAAGACGCCAACCCTGGTCAGCCGGTTTTGGTTGATAAGTACTTCTTCGGTCAAGAAGCCGAAGTAGACGTGATTAGCGACGGGGTTGACACGCTGGTTCCGGGAATCATGGAGCACATCGAGCGCGCCGGAATTCATAGCGGCGATTCGATGGCAGTCTTCCCGCCGGTGGCGATTGATTCCGAATTACAAGCTCGAATGGTGGAATCGGCTTGCCTGATTGCCCGTGAGCTCGGGGTTCGCGGCATGATGAACATTCAATTTGTTCTTGTGGATGGGGAAGCCTACGTTTTGGAAGTCAACCCTCGAGCCAGCCGAACCGTGCCGTATTTGAGCAAGGTCACAGGTGTTCCGATGGTTCAACTCGCAACCCGTTGCATGATGGGCCAAACTCTTGCCGAACTTGGCTATACAAGTGGCCTTTGGGAACTCGGTTCTACCGACGGGCACATCGTCAAAACCGATACTGCTGCACCAAGGGCAGATGGTTCGATTCGCACGGTAGATCAAGTCCGAGCTGGCGTCACTCCGGCGCGGTTATACGCCGTAAAAGCTCCGGTATTCAGTTTCCAAAAACTGGCTTTAGTCGAACCAAGCCTTGGCCCAGAAATGAAATCCACGGGCGAAATGCTGGGCATTGATGAAACCTACGAGGCCGCTCTTTACAAAGCGATGATCGGTAGTGGAATCACATTCAAACCCAAAGGGCAAGTGATTATCACGGTTACGGATAGCGATAAGCCAGCGGCAATTGAAATTGGTCGTCGGCTGATGGAGCGGGGTTACGCAATGGGAGCCACGGGAGGAACCTGCGATGCGCTGAATAACGCGGGAATCCCGTGTGAAAAGCTCAATAAGATTCAGCAAGGGTCGCCTAATCTGCTCGACCGGATTCTGGCGGGTGAAGTCAGTTTGATGATCAACACTCCCGGCCCGGGGCAGATCGCAGGAAGTGATTCGGCGCGTATCCGACGGGCTTGCATTGAAACCGGAGTTGCGTGTGTGACGAGCATTGATACGGCGGTTGCGCTCGCAAAGGTTTTGGACGTATTTGAAGATTCTGGCCGGGCAACTTGCAAAACCATCACCGAACACGTCCAGGGTACGGCGAAGACTTTAGCTTAGCTGGTAACCTTAAATCATGCCGGACGAGCCGCGAGAAGAACCCGAAGATCTGGATCAGCCACCGGCGTTTTTCCCTTACGAAGAGCCAACGCCCGTTGATGACGAGATTGATTACGGGAACCCGGTAGAGGTTCGCGTTGAGGCGGTTTTTGCGGCTCAGGCTCAAGATTCCATCCAGCGATTTGTGTTGCTGAGCGATGGCTCTCGAAAGCTTCCGATTGTGATTGGTGGCTTTGAGGCAACCGCCATCAGTTCTCACATCGGCAACCACCAGCCAGATCGCCCGATGACGCACGACCTTCTCAAGAAAGTGATCGAACGGCTCGGCGGGGAAGTCAAACGGATCGATATAGACGACTTTTTGGGAAGCACCTATTACGCAAAGATTCTGCTGGACACTGGGAACGAAGATATGGTGATTGACGCCCGCCCCAGCGACGCGATAGCACTTGCCGTGCGCGTAGATGCCCCCATTTTTGTAGCGGAAGGCATCTTAGAGCAGCATGGTCACTAACGACCTTTGAATATCCCGCCTAGTAGTCCGCGGAGAATCTTTCCGCTGTTCTTACTGAGTTCCCGCCCAATTTGAGTACCGGCGGAACATATAGTGGATTTCAACATTATTTCACTCAAAGCACTGAAAATAGTAGACATATGATATACTTTGGGCGTGAACAGTAAAGAAGATAGGTTGTCTCGTACTGATGCAGCAAAGGCCTTCGCAAAAGCCATCAATGAAGTACCCGCCGAAGAGTCCCAAACCTTTGCCATATGTGGAGAGTGGGGCACAGGCAAAACATTTTTTGCCGAAATGGTCATTGAAAAGGTAGTGGCAGAAAAAATACGCCTAAACAGCTGGGCTCTTGGTTCGCATTCCGCATTTGTTGAAGATTTAGCCTCTCAACTTTCAGATCGCCTGGCGATCAGCAAAAATCCACATGAGCGAGCTGAGATATACCTGTCTTTAACAAGATTTTCTACGATCGTTGGTACTACCCTTACTGCAGTAGGAGTTAAGCCTGAAGGCGTAGCAATTTTAGCTTTAGCCACGCTATTCGGGCTAGCTAGCAAATCGCTTAAAAACTTGAAATCAAGAAGCACCTTAAGGCAAGAACTTTCAGAAACATGCAGAAAACTTGGGAAACCGATATGGATAATAATTGACGATATCGATAGAATGTCAACCGAGGATGTAAGAGAGGTCATGCGGGTAGTTTCTTGTTACCGAGAATTGCCATATATAAAATTCCTGATTATCTTTGACTATGACTATGTCCTCAATGCATTTCAAGGATATGAGAAAGAGAATAGAGAAGAATTCCTAGAGAAATTAGTAGACTTCAAAGAATTTCTACCTCCAATAGATTCAAATGAAATAATGAGCCGCTTCTATGAGTCTATGGAGTCAGCCTTTCCACAAGAGTTTTCTAGGTCTGAAGAATTAACTGACAACAATGAAAGATGGACTAAGATAGTAGTTAGCCTGCTCTTGACGTACAGGCAACTAGAAAAATTTGAGAGGATCCTCAAATACAAAATAGATGGATGTATCGTCAATGGCATACGTTATGGACACTCAACAGATTTAGCACTGTTGTCAATTCTGCAGCTAAGATGTCCAAAGTTATTTCATCTTCTAATGATGTTAGATCGAGGCGGAGAGCGAACCATATTTGGAGAATCGACATTCCTTATTAAAAACGGAAACAAAGTTCCAGAGTTTTATGCGCGTTTCAAAGAAAATATCAGAGAGTTAGGTGAGGGTGAAATTGCCGCTGTTCGATTAATTTTTCAAACACTCTACCCGATGATTGATTGGTCTAGCGGCGAAGTCGGTGATTTCAATAGGCGAGACGAGTATTCAAAAAAGAGATTTAGGGATGATCGGTGGAGGCCTTTGTACAGAAAAAGAGACTTGACAAAGATTTGGCTAACTGATGATGAATGGGATTTGATATCGGAAGAAGCTAGGAATGGAGTTATCGACATTGAGACTTTTACGTGGCAGTCAGATACACAAGAAAGCATGATTAAGGCTAACTGCATTTTTAGTCGTGTAGGAGAATGGGATTCTGCTCTCAAGATTTCTATTGTGCGCAAGTGTCTGGATGAAATCCGATTGATTAGATGTCAGCCGGCAGACTGGGTAAACGTAAGAAAATATAATAAATATATGGAATACATTAGTGATATTTTGCTTAAAATAGAGTTGCAGGACATTTTTACCCAAGGACTATTCGACGAAATTATTGAGGATACGTCCGTAGTTACATATTGCCTTTTTTATTGGCATTTCTCTAGAGGCGTAGATGCAAATGGGGAATATTTGAAGTCACTTTGGCTATATAAAGAGGAAATCGAGAGAAGATTTAAAGAAATGCTAGACCAAAGGACTCTTTATGACGACGGCGGTTGGCTTGAATTGGCATATAGAAAATTATGTTCGATAAATAGGAGGGAAGCAGAACAAATGGAGTTCATGAATGATGATTTGCTCTTTAAGAAATACCTTGAAGGGGTGCTGGTTCATAGACATGACCCCAAAAATGAAATTCTGGTTTCTTCACATCGAATCGATGATCCTTTTGTTAATAGGATAGTGAATTTTAAAGGTGAGCTGAATACAGCCGCTAGGCAAGTTCAGGTAGATTATCAAGATGCCCTTGAAAAGGCGAAAGCAGGTGATTGGGAACTTTCAGTGCCCCAGGACAAGGATAACGGTGATTTCTAACGACCTTTGAATATCCCGCCGAGTAGCCCACGAAGGATTTTCCCACTGTTCTTGCTTAGTTCTCGCCCGATTTGAGTGCCAGCGGAACGCATGGTGGATTTCAGCATTGCTTCGACTGGAGTTTCACGCGTTGACCTCGCGCGGCTAGTGACTCGGTTCGTTCTTTCTGCCTCTTTTGCGGCGTCCGCTTCCGCTTTTGCTTTCGCGGCGGCTTCTTCTGCCTTGGCGGCTTCTGCGGCAGCGAGTTCGGCGCGTTTGGTGAGGATTTCGTAAGCAGATTCGCGGTCAATTTCCTTGTTGTACGTCATCCCGACCGGAGAATTCGCCATGATCTTGGCTCGCTCTTCGGGAGTTGCGGGGCCAAGGCGACTACTCGGCGGACGGATCAACGTTTTTTGAACGATGATCGGCGTTCCTTTGCCTTCCAATGTGCTAACCAACGCTTCGCCGACTCCAAGTTGGGTGATGATTTCTTCGGTTTTGAAAGCCGGGTTTTGGCGGAATGTTTCAGCCGCTGATCGCACCGCTTTCTGGTCGCGAGGAGTGAATGCCCGCAATGCGTGTTGGAACCGGTTTCCAAGTTGACCCAGAACCGTATCAGGAATATCGAGCGGATTTTGGCTAACAAAGAAAACCCCAACCCCCTTGGAACGGATCAGGCGAACCACTTGCTCGACTTTGTCCACCAGTGCTTTGGGCGCATCGTTGAACAGCAAATGCGCTTCGTCGAAGAAGAAAACGAGCTTTGGTTTCTCCAGATCGCCGACTTCGGGGAGTTCTTCAAAAAGCTCACTCAGTAGCCAAAGTAGGAAAGTGGAATACAAAGCCGGGCTTTGCATCAACTTATCACTGGCGAGGATATTGATGAACCCTTGACCGTCATGAGTGGTGCGCATAAGATCGCTTAGCTCCAATGCCGGCTCACCAAAGAATGCTGCCGCTCCTTGTTGTTCAAGAACAAGCAATCCGCGCTGAATCGCACCAACTGAAGCACTGCTGACCTGTCCATATTCCGATTGGATATCTTTAGCGTTATCGGCGATAAAGTTGAGCATCGCCTTGAGGTCTTTGAGGTCAAGTAAGAGCAGACCTTGGTCGTCGGCGATTTTGAATGCGATATTGAGAACGCCTTCTTGCGTATCGTTTAGGCCAAGCAAGCGCGAAAGCAACAGCGGCCCCATTTCAGAAACAGTCGCCCGCAGTCGGTGACCTTGCTCACCAAATACATCCCAAAAAATTACGGGGCAGGCTTTGTATTCCAACGTGCTGAGATCAATGACTTGAGCGCGTTCTTCAAGCTTTGGGTTTCCGCCGCCCGCTATGGCCATACCGCTGAGGTCGCCCTTGACATCCGCCATAAAAACGGGTGTCCCCATTCGTGAAAACTGTTCGGCAAGAATTTGTAGGGTAACCGTCTTCCCAGTTCCAGTTGCTCCGGCAATCATTCCGTGGCGGTTGGCCAGTTGCGGGAGAAGATTCACGGGTTGATCAGATTTTCCGACAAAGATTGGGTCAGCCATTTTTATTTTCCAAATTGATGCTCAACTAGGTTACCGCAGGGCCGGGACCGGTTTTGTAATTGGTAAGATGAAAAGCGATGGCTAAGAAGCTGAAAGTTGGTGTGATTGGGGCGGGGATGATTGCAAACCATGCCCACATTCCGGGATACCTTTCAATTCCCGATGAATGTGAAATTAAATGGTTGTGCGATATCAAGCCAGATGTTTTGAAGGAAGTCGGAACCAAGTATTCGATTTCAAATTTGACTGCAGACTATCGAGATTTGCTCAACGACCCAGAAATTGACGCTGTCAGTGTTGCCACGCCAAACCTTGAGCACATGCAAATGACGGTGGATGCCCTGAAAGCGGGCAAACACGTCTTGTGCGAAAAGCCACTTTCGATGAACGCTGATCAGAGCAAGGCCATGTGCCGAGCTGCGAAAGATTCCGGCAAGATTCTGCAAGTGGGTTTGCAGTACCGCTTCTGCGGCCCTGGTTTGTTCATGAAGGAATACATTGATAAAGGCCACATGGGCGACGTTTATTACGGTCGCGCTCAAGCTCTGCGCCGACGCGGTGTTCCTGGTTGGGGTGTATTCACCAACAAAGAAAAGCAAGGCGGCGGCCCGCTGATTGATATCGGTGTGCACATTCTGGATTTCACTTTGTTCCTTATGGGTTATCCAAAACCGGTGAGCGCGAGTGGCAAAACCTGGGACATATTGGGCAAAAATCCGAACCTCACCAACTTTATGGGTGATTTCGACCGCGATAAATTCACAGTTGAAGATATGGCAGTTGGTTTTATCCGGTTTGAAGATGGTCAGGTGGTAACGCTGGAATCCAGCTTTATGGCGAACATTGAGCAAGAGTTCTTTAAAACCACGCTTATGGGAACCAAATCTGGCGCGGAAGTCTGCCCCGGGTTCAGCAACGATCCAATCGTGATCTTCAGCGAGCGGGATAAGCAGGTGTTCAACGAGCGCCCGGTGAATATCCCCGATATCAAATCATCCCATGTCAAAGAAGTCCAAGAGTTTGTTGCTACCATTCAAGAAGGCGGCAAATCCAAGGTTCCGGGCGAACATGGTCTGATCCTCAACGCGATTTTCGATGCCTTGTATAAGAGCACGGAAACTGGGGTTGAAGAGAAGATCGACTTAAGCTATTAGGATTTGTATTGCTGGCGTGCTTGATAAAGACACGCCAGCATTCTTATTTTTTGAGGATTATATGAAGAAGACAAAATTTAGCTGGACTAGGATAGCCTCATTTGTTGGACTCTTCTTATGGACGCAGTTGTCTATGTATGTGGGATTTCTTATTGGGCATTTCTATGAATTCACGCTCATAGTTGGCATGGGTGTACCAGTCATTGCTCTTTACATAGCCTATCTGGTCAGCGCAGGAAAAGAAGTCGGAGCGAAAACAAATGAGATTCCACATCTCCCTCACCATTTTTAGGGACACATCCTTTTCAACCCCCTACCTTTGGTAAACAAAGGTAGGGTCACTTAACATAAACAAAACAGTGCCAATACTTTCCCTCCCCAAGGTTGGGGGGTTAGGGCGGGGTTGATTTCTCGCACAGGCTTTTGAAACCATTTAACCCCTCCTTTAATTCCTCCCCAGAATTGGGGAGGAGAAGGGAACTACGACTCAACATCCAGAAGCATCTGACCGGCACTGACCGTAGCCATTTCACCGACTGCCTGCGCTTCGATCATCGCATCTTTATCCTGATCGAATGAAACTGGAATCGGGTAGTCGCCCGTGAAGCAGGCGTTGCAGAACCGCCGCTCGCCTTCACCCACTGAATTCATCGCGCCATTGACGCTAAGGTATCCGAGGGAAGTCGCGCCAAGATGCTGACGGATTTCTTCGATAGATTTATTCGCCGCGATGAGTTGCCCCCGGCTCGCCATGTCAATTCCGTAGAAGCAAGGATGCATGATCGGCGGAGCCGTGATGCGCACATGAACTTCGCGCGCGCCGTTTTCCATCAGCATCCGCACGATCTGATCGGTGGTAGTGCCCCGCACGATTGAATCATCCACGAGCACGAGCCGTTTGCCTTCGATGTTTTGGCGGAGTGGGGAGAGCTTCATGCGTACCCCGAGTTCACGCATCCGTTGGTCTGGTTGGATGAACGTGCGGTGAATGTAGCGGCTTTTGACCATGCCTTCGCCGAATGGGATTCCGCTTTCAATCGCGTATCCAATTGCGGCGGGGATTCCGCTATCCGGAACAGGAACAACCAAATCGGCCTCAACCGGAAATTCTTGAGCGAGCTTCATGCCCATACGCTGGCGGGCTTGGTAAAGCGAAGTGCCATACATCACACTATCGGGCCGGGCAAAGTAGATGAATTCGAAGAGGCACATATTGCCTTTGGTTGATTCAACAGCCTGGAATGAGTGCATGCCGTTGCTGTCAATCACCACTACTTCGCCAGGTTCAATGTCGCGAACGAAATGAGCGGCTACTGGTTCAAAAGCACACGATTCGCTGGCAAGCATCCAGCCTTCGCCAATTTGACCGAGCGAGAGCGGACGGATTCCATTGGGATCGCGGAAACCGATCAGCCGATCAGGCATACAAACTGTCACAGAATAAGCCCCCTTGGCCCGTTGCATAGTTTTGCGGATCGCTTCATCAATCCCCAGGTGCATGTACTTCATTAGGAGCACGGCAAGAAGTTCACTATCCGAAGTGGTTTCAAACTTCTCACCTTCCGCGTGGAGTTCATCCACTAACTGCTTTGTGTTGATGAGGTTGCCGTTGTGAGCCACCGCCATTTCACCGATGACCGTAACACAGACCATCGGGCCAGCATTGCGCTTTTCGCTGGCTCCGGTGGTGCTGTACCGAGTGTGTCCAACTGCTAAGTGACCGGGCAAGCTCGCCAGGATATCTTCGTTAAAAACCTTGCTGACCAGGCCAACATCTTTGTGCATCCGAACCTGAGAACCGTCGCTAACGGCAATTCCGGCAGATTCTTGCCCGCGATGTTGGAGGGCGAACATTGCAAAAAAGGCGAGACGAGCGACTTCTTCGCCAGGTACGTAAAAACCTACAACTCCGCATTCGTCCTTAACTCGGTCTTTATGCCAAAGATCGTGGTGGCTCATCCATTCTCATAATACTCATCAAGAGAGAGTTAAATTAGGATTGACTAATCTTTATTTACCGTCACTAGGCCCGGTGACTAATTAGCCATAATTGAAGCATGGCCGTAGAGATTCTGATGCCCGAATTGGGCGAATCTGTTCATGAAGGAACGGTCAGCCGCTGGCTGAAGCAAGTGGGTGACTTCGTCAAGGAAGACGAACCAGTCGTCGAGATTATGACCGACAAGGTCAATACAGAACTCGGTGCACCGGCAAGCGGAATCCTCGTCAAAATCACCATTCCTGAAGGTGAACTCGTAGAAGTTTTCGCAGAGATGGGCGTCATCGAACCAGATGAAGCCAAAGCGAAAGAAATGATCGGTGGAAACGGAGGCACTGGATCCGCTCCCGCAGCAGAGGCACCTGCTGCTAAAGAAGAAGCCGCTCCTGCTCCTGCCGCAGAAACTCCGGCGGCTGCGCCCGTCGCAAGCGATGGCGAGCGAAGGTTCTACACGCCAGTTGTCCGCGCGATTGCCAAGCAAAACGGATTAACCGAAGCTGACCTTGCCGGAATCGCAGGTTCGGGCCAAGGCGGGCGGGTCACAAAAACTGATGTTGAGCAATTCCTTGCTAACCGAGGAAAGACACCATCGGCACCTCCCGCGGCTCAATCGTCGGCTCCGGTTGCGGCTCCATCAACCCCCGCCGCCACTAGCAAAGAATTCAAAGCTCCTTCCGCTCCAGTGGAAGCAGGCCCAGATCAAGAAATCGTGCCTCTCGCGGGAATGCGAAAGATGATCGCCGAAGCCATGGAACGCAGTTCCCAGGTTCCGGTTGTCAGCACCTTGATTGATGTGGACGTGACTCCGCTTGTGGAGTACCGCTCAGTCAATAAGGATGTCTTTGTCGCTAGCCACGGAGTCAAGCTCACTTACACCCCGTTCTTCATCAAGGCGCTCGCGGAAACGCTTGAAGCCTTCCCGATGCTAAACGCAAGCCTTCAGGATGGCAAGATCGTGATGAACAAGGGTGTTCATATGGGAATTGCTGTTAGCCTGGGCAAAGATGGAGAAGGCGGACTCATCGTCCCCGTCATCCGGGATTGCCACACCAAAACTCTTGTGCAGATCGCTAGAGATTTGGATGAAATCGCGGCAAAAGCGCGGAGCAATCAGCTAGGCGTGCCGGATGTTCAAGGTGGAACATTTACGCTCACAAACCCAGGAAGCTACGGCGCGGTTCTCGGAACTCCGATGATCAACGCTCCTCAAAGCGGAATCGCTGGCGTGTACGGAATCAAGCAAACCCCGGTCATCATCAACGGCATGATCGCCATTCGGTCGGTCATGAACGTGGTTCTCACCTACGATCACCGCCTGGTTGATGGCCTAACCGCAGGTCGGTTCTTGCAACAGTTCAAGCAGAAGCTTGAATCCATGGACTTCTTTAAGTAAACTTAATTGAAAATTGGCTCCTAACTTTAAGTTAGGAGCCAATTTTATTTTTGAACATCCTTTAATTCAACTTTTCGCCACTTAAGCGGATCAAGTTCTAAGAGCCATAAAAATGCGTCTCCGCTACGCTGCGTATAACCTTTGTCTCGGTGACTCTGCTCTAAAATTAAGATGGCATTAAGATTATCTACATATATTGATTGATGATGCGAAAGAGAGCCAGGTTCTTGTCCGTTCACTTCCACTTGCTCGATCGAAAAACTTCCCAAATCGAGATAATGAATCCTAGTGGTACCTACTATGGAGTCAGCTTCCCAATCTGTACCACCGATGATCATGATCCCATCTGGAGATCCTTTAAATCCATCACCGACGAAAGTAGCGGTATGAAAGCTTACGGGTGGAAAGTCAGAAGGCAAATATGCAAAGTGTTGTAGCTCTCCTTCCTTATTAATATGAAAGACATCGTTGTAGCCTTTTAAATCAGGCGAACTCCATTCTCCATATTGGCCGCCTATGTAGATTTCTTGTGGCGAATTCCACCATCGAATGGTATCTGGAATCGTCGTTTGTGTTTGTCCAATCCTGAAATTTGTCCAGATGGGATCGTGCTCAAAGTTATCAGGTTCTGGAATGTCGTAATGTCGTCTTGCTTCGTGGGGAAGTATCTTATTCTGGATTACGAACCGGCACCACTCGGAATCAACTGGGTGCGGATTTCCCATTACGACCGGGCCTTGTTTCTCGCGCAGAAATACCTCATTGCTTGGCCACGGAAGATCGTTCATAAATTCATTATCCCTAAAGAGGCAAAGTTAAGAATCAACCCCGCCCTACCCTCCCCAAGCTTGGGGAGGAAAACTCTAATGTGGATTCCACTCGATTTAAACCGTTATTACCCGCATTGGGTTCTGAGTTCTCCTCCCAAGTTTGGGAGGAGGTTGGAGGTGGGTTGTCAAATGTCCTGTGCCCCGACCTTTAATCTTCAAAGGTCGGGATTTTGTGTAGTCAACCTAGCTCTACCATCCCAGGCTTGGGGAGGGAAACATTAATTTGGGTGCCACGGGTGAAACCCGTGCTAGTCAGATGTTATTGTCAACCCCACCCGGTGCACTGCGACCACCCTCCCCAGGCTTGGGGAGGGAAATCACAAGCTAATCTTCAGGATTATCGTGAGTCAGTTCGGGACGCATCATCGGGAAGAGAAGAATCTCCCGCAGATGCTCGGCCCCGGTAAGAAGCATGACCAGTCGGTCAATGCCGATACCGCAACCACCAGTGGGAGGCATTCCGCTTTCGAGGGCGTAAATGAACTGCTCGTCCATCGGGTGCGCTTCGTCGTCGCCTTTGTCGTGTTCGCCCATTTGCTGCTCGAACCGTTCGCGCTGGTCAATCGGGTCGTTGATTTCGCTGAAGGCGTTACAGACTTCGCGGCCGAGCACGTACCCTTCAAACCGCCGGGTGAAGCCAGGGCGGTTGGGGTCTTTTTTGGCGAGGGGGGAGGTTTCGATTGGGTAGCCGACGATGAACGTGGGTTCTTGAAGATGCGGCTCGACAAAGTGTTCGAGTAGCTTTTCGATGATGCCCCCGAGATTGTTTTCCTTTTCGGTGGGGAGGCCGACGCGCTTCATCGCGGCTTTGGCAGATTCGAGGGTGGAAAGTTCTTCTGGCGCGATACCGGAACGTTCTTGGATCGCGGTCATGAGGTCAACGCGGTGCCAGGGTTTACCGAAATCAATGCCGTGGAGATGCGCATCACCAAAAACCTTGTTCGCTACATGCCGGAACAAGTCTTCGACGCACTCCATCATGTCTTCCAAGTTTGCGTACGCTTCATACCATTCGAGCAGCGTGAACTCGGGGTTGTGGCGGTTGGAAACGCCTTCGTTGCGGAAGACGCGACCAATTTCGTACACCTTGGGGACGTCACCGCAGATGATGCGCTTGAGATAAAGCTCTAGCGAAATTCGAAGCTTGACCTGGATATCGTAGGCGTTGTAATGGGTGAGGAACGGGCGTGCGGCGGCACCACCCGCTTCAAGTTGGAGGAGCGGAGTTTCGACTTCGAGGTAGCCGCGGTGATCAAAAAACCGCCTGACTTCGCTCACAATGCGGGAGCGGTTGAGCAGTTGCTCACGGGCCTCGTGGTTGCAGATCAGGTCGAGATGCCGATGGCGGTAGCGCTGGTCAACGTCGGTAAGGCCGTACCACTGTTCGCCGTCTTTTTCTTTACCAAGCGGCAGGTTGTGCAATGCCTTGCTGAGCGGAGTCAGCGTGTGCACGTACAGCGATTTCTCTCCGGTTTTGGTGGTGAACAAGTGCCCGGTCACACCCAGGTGGTCGCCGATATCAACCAGCTTAAAGGCGGCCCAGGCGTTTTCGTTCCACTCATCCAAGTCGTTTTTGCGGATGTAGAGTTGGATGCGGTCTTCGCCATCGCTGAGGTGGGCAAATGCGGCTTTACCCATTTCGCGCAAGGCAACAACCCGTCCGGCGATTGAAAGGGTCGGCTTGTCTTCTTTAGCAGATTCGCTTAGGTTGGCGAGTTGGTCAAATTCGTTGAGCAGGTGTTTAACGGAATGATCAATCTTGAATTTCTCGGTTGCGTAGGGGTCAAAACCGAGGTCACGAAGCTGCTGGAGCTTTTCGAGGCGTATTTCGCGGATAGATCGATCTTCGCTCATGTGAAGGTGGTGAGTTTACTTTTTGGGTGCACCTTGGTTCGGGATAGGCGGATTAGTGATCGGAAACCCTACCTTTCTTGAGAAAGGTAGGGTTTCCTGACATTTTTTCAACCCCGCCCTGCCCTCCCCAGGCTTGGGGAGGGAAACTCTAACGTGGGTGTCACGGGTGAAACCCGTGCATCTTCCATCTTTGGGAGGACACTAAGAGGTGGGTTGTCAGGTTGAGGGGTCTTGGTGAACAACCCCACCCTAACCCTCCCCAGGCGTGGGGAGGGAATTAAGATATCAACATTTGTGCCCCTACCTTTGGCTTAAAAGGTAGGGAGTATGCTCGATCATCCCCACCCTAACCCTTCCCAGGCTTGGGGAGAGAATCCAATTACCTGAGTTTTAGTGCCCCCGCCTTTCGTGAGAAAGGCAGGTAACAGATGCGAAGATTAACCCCTCCTTCTATTCCTCCTCAGAATTGGGGAGGAGATTCACAAAAGTTTGGTTTCGCCTCTCCCCCTAAAGCTGGGGGGAGATTGAGAGAGGGGTTTGTAGTTCAATCCCTCCCGGTCACTAGTGACCACCCTCCCCAAACTTGGGGCGGGAATGTTATCAGACCTTCAGAAAAGAAAACCCCTACCTTCCAGATGGAAGGTAGGGGCACTGTTCACGATCTAACCGACCCTAGTGGTCGTGATGGTGGTGATCTTCCTCTTCTTCAGGAAGTTCAGCGATTGCACACTCGGTGGTGAGCAAAAGGCCGCTGATAGAAGCGGAGTTTTGTAGAGTGGTGCGGACAACCTTAGCTGGGTCAACGACGCCAGCTTTCAGCAAGTCTTCAAACACCAGAGTGGCGGCGTTGAATCCGACCCCGGCTTTTCCGTTCATGACCTTGTCAACCACAACGCTACCTTCCACGCCAGCATTGTGCGCGATGGTGCGGAGAGGTGCTTCGATTGCCTTGCGGATGATTTCGAGGCCGATTTTTTGATCGCCTTCGAGTTTGAGCTTAGGCAGAGCGGTTGCACCCGCTTGGAGCAGGGCAGTTCCGCCGCCAGGAACGATGCCTTCTTCAAGAGCCGCTCGCGTTGCGGCGAGAGCGTCTTCCATGCGGGCTTTCTTTTCCTTGAGTGCGGTTTCGGTGGCCGCGCCAACCTTGATAACGGCAACGCCGCCGCTGAGTTTGGCTTGTCGCTCTTGAAGCTTTTCTTTATCGTAGGTGCTGTCGGTGGTTTCGATTGCTCGTTTGATTTGAGCGATTCGACCCTTGATCGCATCCTTCTTACCCTTGCCACCGACGATTGTGGTGTTGTCTTTGGTAACGACGATCTTGGTAGCGGAACCGAGCATGTCGAGTTCAACATTTTCCAGCTTGAGGCCAAGTTCTTCGGTAATGAACTGTCCGCCGGTGACGATGGCCATATCTTCCATCATCGCCTTGCGTCGTTCGCCAAAACCGGGAGCCTTGACTGCGACGACGGGAAGGTTGCTTCGCAATCGGTTAAGAACCAAGGTGGCAAGACATTCGTTTTCAACATCTTCCGCGATGATGACCAAAGCGCGTCCACCTTTGAGAACCTTTTCGAGGATGGGAACGAGGTCTTGAACGGTGCTGATCTTCTTTTCAACAAAAAGGATCATCGGGTCTTCAAACACAGTTTCCATTCGAGTTGGATCGGTGATGAAGTAAGGGCTGAGATAGCCTTTGTCGAACTGAAGACCGTCCACGATGTCGAATCCGGTATCGGTGCCTTTGGATTCTTCCACGGTGACAACGCCATCTTTGCCAACGGTGTCAATAACTTCGGCAACCATTTCGCCGATTTCAGGATCGTTCGCGCTGATGGTGGCGACTTCGTTCATGCCTGCTCGGCCTTTCACTGGCTTGCTAAGCTTGGCAACTTCGGCAACGATAGCATCAGTAGCGATTTCAATGCCTTTCTTGATTTGCATGGGGTTGCTTCCAGCGGCAACGTTGCGAACGCCTTCTTTGAAAATTGCTTGAGCGAGGACGGTTGCGGTGGTGGTTCCGTCACCAGCGAGGTCGTTGGTTTTGCTGCTGACTTCGCGGATGAGCTGCGCGCCCATGTTTTCGAAGCGGTTTTCGACTTCGATTTCTTTGGCGATGGTCACACCGTCGTTGATAACGGTTGGTGAACCGAATTTGCGTTCAAGAACAACGTTGCGTCCGCGAGGGCCGAGGGTGACTTTGACCGCGTTGGCGAGTTTGTCGACGCCGACTTCAATTTGCTTGCGAGCGTCGTTGCTAAATTTGAGTTCTTTTGCCGCCATTATTTTTTGCTCCCGACTTTAGTTTTGGTTTCGGTGACAACGCCAAGTACGTCGTCAGCGCGGAGGATTACGTAGTCGCTTCCGCCAACCTTGACTTCGGTGCCTGCGTATTTTCCGTAAAGGACAACATCGCCCGCTTTGACATCGATTGGGGCAAGTGCGCCGCTATCGAGAGTCTTGCCAGGGCCAACCGCGAGAACGGTGCCTCGCTGTGGCTTTTCCTTTGCGGAATCGGGGAGGATGATGCCTCCGGCGGTGGTTTCTTCTGCGGATGCCGGTTCGACAACAATTCGATCATGCAATGGTTTGAGATTCATTTTTGTCCAATATGCTCCAAATAGGTTGGGTGATAGCCGTAAAACTAGACCCAAGATGCGTTAGCAGTGTACCAGTGAGACTGCTAACTGTGGGCCATGGTGGGACAGTGGACCTCGCGGGTTTAGGACTTTATTTGAGCTTGATAATTTCGGCATCAACTGTCTGCCGAATGCGCTGGACAAGCTAAGTTGTAATTCAAGATAGAACCTAGTATTCTTTAGTGTATGCCCTTTTGCTCACAATGTGGTGAAGAGTTGCAGTCTAGCTTTAAGTTTTGCCCTGCATGCGGAGAACAGCTTTCTATAGCAACACGGCCCAAACCACCTAAATTTAGCGGATCCAAAGTCGCTGAGCTACCGCCTCCAAGAATGGGGATTTGCATTGAATTTCAAAAATCGACTTCAAGTAGTTTTGAATTTGCACTTGCCACTGCTCAGTTATTTGATTCATTTGAAGAGCATCTCTTGGGGTCAACTACTATCTATCGTGTAACTGTCGGAAAAGGGCAGACTGCAAGTTTAGATGATCTTTTAGAGCACATATCTGGGTGGCGTAAGAGGAAAGTTTACGTTGATCAGGTGGCCCATACTTGGGATTCAGTTTTCGGATATCAATGGTGCTATAAGAGGAAAAAATCATCTTTTCGTCCTGACATTTACTGTTTTGGGCACGATGATAGCTACCGCGTAAATGGAGTTGGTTGTTTGCATGCGAGAATGGGAATAATGGACTTTGGTGAGTGGTTTACTTGGGGGCAGTGGTTAGATAAGAATGGAACGTGGAAATTTGACAAAGAACGAATACAGCACGAGATTGAAAAAAATCTCCACGAATACCGATTTTGCCCAGCCATTTCTAAGACCCCAACACAAATTTTCCTTGCTTGCATTCCGGACACAGTTAATCCCAAAACCAATAAGGAATGGGAATTTGTGGAGGACTACACCAACAGGGTAAATAGTCTCCCATCGCCCAACTCTGATTCTTATATGCGCACATATATCGTAGGAGTGCGCCCTAGGGGTGATACTTTTGCTCGCCGTGTGTTTGCCGCTTTAAATTTAGAGCTACTAACCGATTGAGTGAACAGCGAATCCTAAGGATAGACGCAACAAGTTCTTGAGTTTTAATGTTGAGCACGTTTGTCGTGGCAGGCGGTGCAAGAAAATTTGATCTACTTTAGCTTAATTATTTCGGCATCAACTGTCTGCCGAATGCGCTGGACAAGTCCTGGCAAATCCTTCTTTTCTCCGGTCAAGGTGACAACCGACAAGTTTGAGCGTTTTTGAGCAGCATCAAATTTTTGGATGTAGAGCTTCAGGGTGATTTTGTCATTTTCGACGGTGTAGCTCCCCGCGACGCGGAATACGTTGGGGTGCTTGCTGACATTGAGCCAAATTTTGAAGTTCGGCGAATCATCCAGCGCTTTGCCGACGAGTGGCTCTAAGCCAAGAGAGTCCACTTCATCTTCATCAAATGTTCCGATCAGAACTATTGGCTTAGGTGGCTTGAGGCCAATTTCACCGCGAAACGCTTCACGGGTGACGCCGATATCAAAACTACGGTTAGAGTTCGACTTTTTGAGTTCGGGCTTTTGAACCCCGGGCACACCGACTTCGTTGCGCAGAGATTCAACACGAGTTGCCGCGTAGGTCAGCCATTGTTGAACGTCAAGGAATAACTCTCCACTTGGGGTCGCGCGTAATCCTTCGGGTGAAACGCGGTCAATCGCTTCGAGGAGGGAATAAGTCAGCAGTCCGTGATCTACCTGCCGAGCTTCATAGCTGAGTTGATCGGCTGCGGCACCGGCAAGGAGCCAAGTTCCGGCCGAGTCTTTAATACTCTCATATGCACGAACGTAATCTGAACTCACGCTACGGTCGGAAATGATGTCGCTTGCCGCGGCACCGCTATGGCAAGTATCCAGAATGATCACCTGCTTATTCGCGGGAATTTTTGCGAGGGCGACCTGCATTTCTTCCGCTGAAATTGTATGGACACCCAAAACAGCGGGGGTTATTTCCCCGGGATCAGCGCCATTAGTCAAGAAGAAATATCCTCTAGCATCGCCGATGGCGCTCGTGCCGTGCCCAGCAAAGAACACCATGATAATGTCGCTGGAAGTAGCAACTTTTGACGTTTGTTCAAACCAATCGAGAATTTCTTTTCTACCTGGCTGAGTGTGTTCTTTATCTGTTGTCAAAACGGTCGTGTGGACACGCCCGGGGAGCAGTCTTTCGCCCGATTTAGAAATCGCATGCTCTAGTTCGATGGCATCCATTGGTGGGGCAGAAAGATCTCGTCGGTTGCCAACATAATCACCGACGCCAACGAACAAAGCGTACATATTGACCTGCGGAGTCGTCAGGTCATCAGGAATTCCGATGTCAACAGTGACGGGGAGTGAGGAAAGGTCGCCCTTCTTATTAGAAGCGACAACCGCAATTTCATTGCCTCGCCCGGCGGGCAGTTGGCTTGCCGGGAGTAGATACGATTTATAGTCATCAACATTGATACTGAAGTAGCCGGAGCCATCTCGGGTTTCGACAACTTTGCCGTTGAGTAGCACTCTGATTTTGCCAATTCCGCCGTTGTCTCGTTCTTCCAGAGTGACATTGATACGGTTTGGAGACCGCTCACTGCGTTCGACTTTGATTGTAGGGAAGAGTCGGATTTCTTTACGAGCTGGTACCGCCCGGCGAGGTTCGAGATCATATCCCGTGAGCTTGCCAAACAAGCCTGGCTCATAGAATAGTGCCTTGAACTGCGAGACGTCAATCGGCTCCAAGCCTTGATCCCATTCGAGAACATAAGAAGCTCCTGTGACGTCGTTGGGGTCTTGAGCATCGAACCGCCCATCGCGATCCATCACGAGCCACTTGTCGTCGCCCATGAGAACAAATGAACCCAGAGGTTCAGGCTTTTCAACGGTGCGGATTTCTTTCTGATCCCAAATAGTTGCTTGTTCGTTATCGTCAAGAACAATAACTCTTTGTGTGCCGGGGACAAAAGTAATTGATTCTACAGTTCCGTTTAAAGTCAACTCGACAATCGGTTTCATTTGTTCGATGTCTACAAAAACGATTTGTCGCCCTAGCGAAATTGCGCAGAGTCCGTTGACTAAATCCCAGCTAGCGTCTAAATAGAACTCTTTGCTTCCGTGAAGCGTGAACTTGCCGATCTCTTCACCAGAAGATGGATTGAGGGAAAGGAAATGGCTTTGTGTTGCAAGGAAAAGTTTTTTGCCATCGCCACTAAATTGAACTTTATAAGAAACTGGGTCGGTGCGCTCGGATCCATTGTATGTTGAGGTGATGGTCGGATATTTATATTCCCATGCAAGTTCTCCTGTATCCACTGAATAGGCTTGGAGAGAAGTGCGTGTCTGCACAAGAACAGGTTGTCCGCCAGCGAGCAAAAAGTCGTTGATGTCGAAGTAGTCGGTGAGTACAAACTTGCCGCCGAGCGTTTGAGTTTTCAGGTTGTAGATTTGGTAACGGTCATTCAGTTCATCGTTACCTTTGTTGAGCTTAATTAGAACGAGAGACCCGTCCGCAGATGGCTTGGCCCAATTCACGGCACGTTCTTCGTTGTAAATCTCACGGACGTATGCTTCCTCGGGATCTTTAGACATATCAAATAAGTGCACAGAGTCTGCGTCGTAGGCAATCAGGTTTGATTCATCTGCCCAGTCGGCACCTAAGCACGCATTCCAAAAGCCAAATCGGATTTTGTCCGTTGCCATAGTCCATACGGCAAGGATTTCTTGGGCTTCTTCTTCTGGAGACTTAGCCGCTATGTATCCAGGAGAAATAGCGTATTCGCCGGACTTGGAGGTCTTTATTGTTCGTGACCGCGCCGAGTACTGATTAGTAAAGTCAATTTTCCGAGAGTCGCAAACGTAATGGGTGTTGAACGCATTAGATGGAAGAATTGCAACTCGTCCCGTATTACCGAAAAACTGGATGTTGCTGATCGGAGAAACTGCAGAGATTGTATTCGATGCAAAGGTTCCATCAACTAGCTTGTGCTGGACAATTCCCCCATCTTCATAGCCGACCCAAAAAACTGTTCCTTCGGGATTAAACGCCCCCGCAGTTGGGCCGCCTGCCCGAGTGAACGGATACTCTTCGGTTGTTTCTACGTTCCAGATTTTAAGGGGGTCGTATTCAACTCCCTCATAATCTTCGTAAGTTGCAACCTTTAATCCATCGCGAGAGCGGCGGATTTCCCTGATTGCGTTCGAATATCCCTTCAGTTGCCGAAGTTCAGCAAAAGTTTTGCGGTCGTATATCGTCATTGTGCCGGTGGCACCCGCAACCAAAATTTCATCGAAAGATTTACCAACAAACAGGGCCGCCATTAAAGTTTGAGGTGCACTTCCTTTATCTCCGATAACGTGTTCCCAGGTTTTTAACTCAGAGCCAGATGGAAGGGCATAGAGATGAGCTTGGTTGTCTAATCCGGTTCCAAGCAGTTGAGAATTGTCGTGACTGATATCAACCCAAGCTGTGCCTTCTTTTGGGCCGGTAATTCGTTGAAGAGCTTTCGTAGTGAGGTTGAGAACCAGTAACTGGTCGGTTAGAGAACTCACCGCAATTAAGGAGGAATCGGCAGAAACCGCCAAATCACGAACCGCGACGTCGTTTTGTAGCCCGGATAGTTTTTCCCACTTGAAGAGAGGGGCCTTTAATAGCCAGAGCGAACCCTTTGATCCACCGATGACTACCGTTTGATCGTCGGGAGAAATAGTGAGCCGAGTGAATGTTTCAGAGCCGTTGTATTGAAGGCTGCCTAGCGTAGTTGCGGTCGCCGAGTTCCAAATGCGAACTTCCTCATTAGAAAGGGTGGCGATCAGCTTGCCAGAATCGGACATCAATGCTTGGCTAACCGCTGAGAAGGAGTGAGGAAGCACGCCCAAAAGACGCATGGATCTTGGTTCCCAAAGTCGAGGCGCATAACCTCGGTCGTGGGTGAGGAGCCGAGTGTGGTCAGGGGATTCCTGAATGTCTTCCAGTCTTTGGTCGCTGATAATGGGAATTAGACGAAGCCGACTTTGTTGAGACTGTGCTGGGAGCTGGCTGGCAATAAAGAGCGCCACCGCTCCTAAGATGAATCTGAGATTCGAATTTATGGAGCGATGGCGCATTGGGGTTACCTCTTTATTCTTTAACTTACTTATGGAAGGATGATTGGCTTATTGGCGCGATCAGCTGAAGATGACTCGAAGTTCGGGCCTTGATCGAACTGGGTTTCCATGCCGTTATCTTTGAACGACTGGTTGATTTCCTTCAAAGCTTCATCCATGTATTCATAGATTGATTTGATCGGAGCATTCTTATCTTCGTTAATCATATCCATGAGCAAGAGAGTGAACAGACCATGAGCTTCGATTCCTTCAAGACCGCTGATATCTTTACTCGGCTTATCTTCTTGACTCGCGAACAAGAATACTGATTCTGCTTTGGTTTTGGTACCAGGAGCCATTTGTCGGCTCTTGATTTGCATGAAGCCGTTCTTCACTTTTGTAGCAGCATTTGCTGATTTAGGCTTGAGCTTGCCCATACTTTTGTCAGAAATACGAACTTTGCCATCAATGTTGCGCGACATGCCCCCACTGAAGCAACTGTCGAAAATGAATGTGCAATTTACGCCGTTGAGTTTGAGAGTGTTGGCGATTTCGTTGAACAAGTCGCCAGGAACAAGCATGTCGTCAGCAAGAACGATCACTTCTTCAATACCATCTTCCTCATCTTCATCTTCTACTTGTCCGCCATGACCAGAGTAGGAAAACACGACTTGGTCGCCAGGTTTTGCGGTGGAAATGAGCCATCGCACAGCATCCAAAAATTTGTCGGCGTTAGCATCTTTGTCAAGAAGCATTCGGGCATTGCTTGCCTTGACTCCGTATTTATCAATGAAAAAGCCGCGCATGACCTTGGCATCGTTGACACAACCTTTTAGATCAAAATCAACTTCTTTCCCAGCTTCGTCTTTCCCAGGAAGATAGTCATTGATCCCCATGGAAAGAGCATAAGTTTCTGCATAAGCAGCGACAGAAACCAAACATAGTGCGGCAATTGTGAGTAATTTCTTCATTTTGTTTCCCCTTGAGTAACCCCAAAGTGTTTTTTGTTACTGAGAGGTGGACGAGCGGCTAATTATTGCGTTTCAAAGCGCAATAAGCATAGTCCCAATTTTAGCTGATTTACTAAGGCTGAATCTAGGTGTTTTGAACCTAAAAAGCCATGTCACCGCGAAAACCGGGACAGGTCCCATTTGAAGAAATCTCGGCCCTTGTAAGAACGCCTTGGAAAGTGCCTAAGAAAAGAAGTCTGCTCTGCGTTCCAATCAAATCTCCAGGGGCAGTGCCGCGATCTTCGGTTCGCGCAAAGCGTGCATGCCCGTCAACAAAACTGAAGTTCGCTCCTCCGGAAAATCCGCCTTTCAGTTTTTGGTTACCCCAAAGTTCAAAACCGTATCCAGCGACGGGATCGCTGATGTTCCACATGAAGTTCATTGTCTGAGATCCTGGAGAATCTGGTTGGCAACTTGAAAACGTAAATGCCTGCTGTTGCGGACCAATGAGAGCGATTTCGCCCACTCGGTCAATAGCGGATTCACTTGCCGCCCCCGGGCGATCTGGATCACGATCTGCATGGGAAATCAAGTGGTTCATGGCAAACGTAACCCGGTAAAAACCTTGAGACTGAGTGGTGTCGGTTGCAGACTTGCCTCCTGGCACCCAGTATCCCCGGGGATAAAACGCCGGATCAGTATTTGAACCGTTCGCAAAAATCTCGCGATTCTTAACGTAGTTCATCAAGCGGTCTGTCCAAAACGGCCCTTTTTGTCGGGCCGAATACGCCGGACTAGACCAAGAATCCGCAAAGGGAAAACTCAAAAAAGTGCTGTCGTTATCGGCGACATAAACAAGACTAGCGGTGCCGACTTGCTTGATGTGTGCTAAATCAACTGTACGCTTAGCGGCAGTTTTCGCCCGGGCAAATACTGGGAAGAGGATCGCCGCTAGTATGGCGATAATGGCAATAACGACGAGCAACTCAATGAGTGTAAAGGCAGAGCGTATGTGATTAATTCTAGAATTTCGCATGAAAGTATGCATGGCAACAAATAGTACCGTTGCAAACTTTCATGCTGTCTAGCTAGAAAACTGTCTGTAAGTTCTAGGTTTTAATAACCTTTCGTTTTCTAAGGAGCGCAACTGCCGCAATTCCGCCTAAGATCATCACCGAAGGTTCCGGAACCGCGCCGGTGATAAGAAGATTGTAGTCGCCAGTTGTTTCTAAGCCAAGTACACCGGCGTAGTAGGTTCCTGTGTAAGTTGCTTCAAAGTTCAAAATAAGGGAATCTGTACTGTAGAAGCCCGCTCCAGTCATAAAACTATCACCAGCGTAGGATATATCAGTACTAGAAGCAATAAGAGTTCCTGCTGAGTTGTACAGCCCTAACGATGTGTTTGTTCTGTCAGGAATGATTAAATCGGAGAAGGTGTTTAGGGTCAGCAGGTTTCCCATCTGCGCTTCAAATTTGTAAAGGTCAAGCTGACCAACTGAACTTGTCCGACCAGTAATATTCACGGCTGGTTTTCCACTCAAGAAAAGATTTGCAGAGGTGACTTCTTGAGCGGTCGCGAGCGTATCTTTACTTCCCGCGACTTCACTAACGGTTTTTCCAACTGTCGGAACCACTCCAGCGGCATATTCAAGCTTGTTGATAGACAGTTCGCTAAAAGTTTTTAGTCCGTCACCTAAGCCAAATATTGTCGCGCCGCTTGGGCCGCTCGACATAATCTTGCCGTTTTGCTGGCCTGTAATGCCTGCATATCCGGGTGCCTTTATTTCGGGGAGTCCGTAGGCGTCGTAGTGCTGAAGCCCAAATGTGTGACCGAGTTCATGAGCAGCAATATTGCTCAAAGCATTTGCTAATCTGTCCAAATTGGCGACTTTTTCTGGAACCGTGGTTCCAGCAGTGAATGTGCTTCCAAACTTCCCAGAATAGATCACCGCACCATCTGTAATAGCTGAGTTTCGCCAATCTAACGTGCTGCTTAATCCAAGCAGGCCCGCCGCTCCCCCAGTTGCTCCGAACGAAAGAGTTGGATGAGGCACGCCGGGAACGTCTGCAAAATTATGAAATGAAACCGATGTAAAGGGTGCAAAAATCGCTTCCATCTTCGCCTTTACAGCGTGTTGAGTTGTAAGAAAATCAGAAGCCGTCCAAGAGAATGGCCCTCCATCCCCGTACCCTCCATCAACCCAAGATCCATGGAGGAGTGGCTCAGCACCAGAAAAATCTAAATACACTTCGACTGCATAAGCCTGCGGAATTGCAAGTACTGCTGCTAACAGTGCTGAAGCACGTAATACTGACGATAATGTTGGAGTTTTCATGAGTGCCTGCCTTGGGATCGCTACCGCGACACTCGGCACTATAACAGAATCCCCGTACAAGTACAAGTGACAAGATTAACAGGTCTTGAAAGCCTTAACTCAGCAATAACACTGATCGTTTTTATTTATTCAAAATTCAACCATGGATGGAGTATCGATGGCACAATTCTGTGACCTCGGCCTTGATCCGCGCAATTTCTGATTCATTTTCGTAATTCTTAAGAACTTGTGCAATGAACGAAGCAATTTGCTTCATTTCCGCTTCCTTCATGCCTCGGGTAGTGACCGCTGGCGTTCCGAGTCGGATACCGCTGGTCACGAACGGTGACTCTGGATCGTTGGGAATCGAATTCTTATTTGTGGTGATGTTCGCGTGTTCCAGAACTTCCTGAGCGATTTTGCCTGTGACGCCGAACGGGCGGAGATCAACCAGCATCATGTGAGAATCTGTTCCACCGCTCACGATACGGAAGCCCTCAGCAATAAGTGCTTCGGCCAGCGTATGGGCGTTGAGCTTGACTTGGTGAGCGTATGTTTTGAACTCGGGTTGAGAGGCTTCCAGGAAGGCAACCGCTTTTCCGGCGATCACGTGGCAAAGCGGGCCACCTTGCAAGCCAGGGAAGACCGTCTTGTTGATTTTTTTGATGGCATCGGCAGTGCCAAGGATCATGCCTCCGCGTGGGCCGCGAATTGACTTGTGGGTTGTGCTGGTCACGACTTCGCAGTAAGGAACTGGGTTGGGATATTCTCCCGCCGCGATCAATCCGCTGTAATGCGACATATCGCACATGTGCATCGCGCCGACTTCATCGGCGATTGATTTAATGCGAGGGAAGTCGAACTCTCGGGAATAAGCAGTTGCGCCAGAAACAATGATTTTCGGCTTTGTTTCCATGGCGATGCGGTGCATTTCATCGTAATTGATGAATTCCGAATCGTCCACGCCGTATGCCGCCACGTTGTAAAGCTGACCACTGAAGTTCACGGGTGAGCCGTGTGTAAGGTGTCCACCGTGGGCCAGGTTCATCGCCATGAGAGTGTCGCCTGGCTTCATGAACGTGAAATAAACGGCCATATTCGCACTTGCTCCGCTGTGAGGTTGAACATTGGCCGCTTCTGCTCCGTACAACTCGCAGACCCGGTCAATGGCAAGTTGTTCGACTTTGTCAACAACATCGCAGCCACCATAGTATCGTTTGCCGGGATAGCCTTCTGCGTATTTATCGGTGAAAACCGAGGCCATGGTTTGGCGAACCGCGAGTGAGGCAATGTTTTCGCTGGCGATGAGTTCCAGGTTGTCTTCTTGCCGATGCTCTTCTTCGGAAATCAGTTCCGCAATGGTTGGATCAACTTGATTAAGAGGTTTGCGGTGCGGGTGAGTCATCGGCGCGGTTGCCATACCTAGATTATAGTCTCCAATTGCATTTCATTTTCCGTGCGATTGAGGCCCACACTTGGTGCTGTGACTATTACTAGGTTTTCCCCGTAACCCTGCTGACCAGCATCTCTGCTAGCCGATATGTTTCACGGGTGAAGGGACATCGGGTGTTGCTGCTGGATGTTGATTTCGACCATGGAGGGTCCTGATGGACTTGGGCAAGGAAGAGAAACAAATTCAAGAAATTAAAGAACTCAAGGGTCAGCTTTTGGGCTGGCGCTGGGGTCTCACAGGGGTGAGCGTACTCGTCGCCATCACTGCCATCGGAACGGTCAACTCGTCGTTCCGCGGTTTGGTAGATAAAGGGCCGACGCAAGATAAGTTCGTTAAGCACCTCACAGATGAGATGAACAACGATGTGAAGCCTTTGATTGAAGACATGGCAAAACAAACGATTTCAGAAGTACAACCTGAAATCAACAAGGCTGTGGACGAAGTCAATGCGCAAATGCCGGTTCTTGCACAAAACGCTTTGTCAGAACTTGATCAACTTCAAACAAACCTGCCAGTTCGTGGCGAAAAGGTTCTCCGAGAAGCTTTCGTTGCAATGCTGCAAAAGAAAGAAGCTGATCTTCAAAAAATGTTCCCAGAAGCAACTGAAGAGCAAATCGACCGACTGCTGACCAACCTTGCAGAAAGCGCAAGCAAAGAAGCGGAAGGCGCAGCAGTTGAACTGTTTGGCAAGCACCACGATGCGTTGATGGCGATCCACAAGCACATTGCAGCGATGGGCGAAAAAGAGGCTCCATCTCTTGCAGGTGTTGATCCTTCATGGGAAATGGGTCTGCTCGTTATGGATATTTTCCGGGAAGACCTGGAACGCAATCGCCCAGATAAGACTGCGGTGATGGCTAAGAAAGCTGATGAATTCTCATCCGCACAAAAAGTGATTTCCAACAAAGGAGGAAAGAAGTGAGCCACGAAGAAACAAACATTGAAGAAACAGTTGAGCAGTCCACCGCTCAGCAATTCGTAGAAAACGAATTGGCATCAGTCAAGAAGAACCTTCAGAACACTCAGATCTTCGGATCAGCATTCGTGTTCGGCGTGATGTGCTTCTTGTTCTCCATCGCCAATGGTTTTGCGACCAACCTTGAACCAAAGGAAGCCGCAAAGATCACCAAAGGGCTGGTTGTTCAGCGATTAGAAGAAGCTCAACCACAGTTGAGTTCCTACCTGCGACAAGAAATCCCAACGTTCATCAAGCAAGTTCCAGAGTTCGCGAAGGAACAAATGCCGATCATCCGCGAGGATTTGGAAGTGAACATCGAGGCCGAAATCGAAAAGCTCGCTCACGAAACAAGTGGCAGCCTCAATCAAACTCTGGATAGCTTCTTGATCGAAAAGCAAGATGAGTTCAAAACCATCATCCTGGCCGGACAAGATAAGGAAACCACAGACGAAGTAGCGGCAGCAATGCGCGAAATGTTCTTGTCTTACTTGACCGAAAACCACGGTGAAGATGAGTCTATTCAGTACAAGTTGGATCAAGCATTGGTCTCTTTGCACGAAATCCAAAAGAAGACTCACCGACTGGCATACGCCAAAGATCTTGATGCAGTAGAAAAGAAAACCCGACGCGCTATCGCTTGTCTGTTCAATACAGTCAGCGAGCACAAAGATGCAATGGGTCTACCAAGTCAACAAGAAGCTCAAAACACCGTTGCTGGTCTGATGGACTTGGCTAACGATCAAACACCACGCTAAGGAAGGCGAAAATGGAAACACCCTTGGGCTGAAGGGTAACGATAGGGCGTCGTGCCACGGATGGCACGGCGTCCTACTATTTTTGAAGCTAATTTGTAAACAAGGAATCATTTGTCTACTAAAACCGTCTATGTAAATATGAATGTAGACAAGTTTCTATCATCTGGCAGTTTTGCTCAGGTTTTGGATTGGGCAAAAGAAGCCGCCGCGACTGCGGTTCGAGAATCAGAAATGGGGATTGATCTTGATATGAGCGAGGTGGGAGAATCCCGCCGCAAGATGCTCCGAATGGAAATCGCCAAGCTTGGATATTTGATGCGAGCAATTGGGATCAACCGGTACGAACTCATTCGGCAAAAAACGAAAATGTGGGTGGCCTGAACCATGGGAGGCTCAAGCCATGCTTTTCTCCTCAGCCGAGGACGGAAACGGAGATCATTTTCCCGCTGGTTTCTAGTTCATAAGCGAGCGGTACGCCGGTGGCGAGTTCTTTGGCAAGAATCTCGTCGGGCGTGAGATTTTCGAGTGCCATAACAATGCTCCGGTTGCTGTTTCCGTGAGCCACGACCAACACATTTTTTCCTTGTTTGATATCTCCTAGAATGGCTCGCTCAAAAAACGGAAGGGTGCGTGCCCGAGTGTCTTTAAGCGATTCGCCGTTGGGCGGGGCTACATCGTATGAACGTCGCCAAATGTGGACTTGCTCTTCGCCATATTTTTCGCGCATGTCATCTTTGTTGAGTCCGCTGAGGTCGCCGTAGTCTCGTTCATTCAGGGCTTGGTCGCGGATAACGGGCACGTAGTTCTTTCCGCTTGCTTCCAGAATGTGTGCAAGTGTTTCTTGCGCGCGCCGCAAACCGGATGTGTACGCCACATCTATCAGGGTGGGTTTGAGTAATTCTCCCGCGCGGCGAGCTTCTTCGATCCCTTGTTCGGTGAGCGGAACGTCCACCCATCCAGTAAAGCGGTTTTCGAGGTTCCAAAGCGATTGACCGTGGCGAACAAGAATCAGTTGCGGCATAAGGCTAGGTTACCTCTGAGGTTGGGGGTCTTGGGAAACGCCGGGCGTATTCTGACGGTGTGAATACCGTTGAGCAGTTGATGCGTGAATATGTGGAGGCGTTCAATCGCCACGATGCGGAGGGAATGCTTAACACATTAGCTGAGGATGTCGTACACGAAATCAACGAAGGGGAAACTCAAATCGGCCTTGATCGGTTCCGCGAGTTTAAGGCTCACATGGATGAGTGCTATCGTGAACAACTCAAAGAAGTCGTGTATTTTGCGAATGGCAATCGCGGAGTAATCGAATTCATTTGCGAGGGCGAGTACATCAAAACCGATAACGGTTTGCCGGAAGCTACTGGCCAAAAGTATGCAATCAGGGCGGCGGCATTCTTTGAAGAATCAAACGGCAGACTCAGCCGAGTTACTAGCTACTACAGCCTCAAGGGTTGGATTCAAGCAATCAGCTAGAGCGTTCCGAACAATCTATCGCCGTAATCACCTAGCCCGGGCAGAATGTACTTTTTGTCGTTGAGTTCGCGGTCGAGTGCGGCGGTGTAGACCGGAATCTCTGGATGATCTTCTTCCATCTTTGCAACGCCTTCGGGTGCCGCCACCACAGTAACAAGAATTACTGAATGGGGTGATTCGGCTTTCACCAACTTAATCGCCTGAGAAGCGGAGCCCCCAGTTGCGAGCATTGGGTCAACCACAATGGCGACTTTGCCAGCCAGATTTGGCAGTTTGCAGTAGTAAGAACTTGCCTTGGCGGTTTTTTCGTCTCGCTCTAATCCAACGTATCCAACTGCGACGTCTGGGAACAGTTCTAGGAACGGCTCAAGCATGGATAGCCCTGCGCGGAGAATCGGTATGACGGCAAGGGGCGCACCGAGTTTCGTAGATTTCGTTATTTCGAGCGGAGTCTGAACTTCACCTTCGGCAACTGGCAGGTGCTGAGTGCTTTCAAGGGCAAGGATGGTGGAAAGGATTTTTGCCGAACGCCGGAAAGTCTGAGGATCGGTGCTCGTGTCTCGCAGGTTTGCAAGCAGGTGCGCAGAAAGCGGGTGGGTCGAGACGTGGATCGGCATAGTTCAGAATGCTACACGATCTGAGCGTGTTGGGTATCGTCTTGCTTGCCGATGAATAAGCCAGCCGCAATAATTTTGGCCGCCGGGCAGGGAACTCGCATGAAAAGCAGCCTGCCGAAAGTAGTCCATTCTGTTTGTGGGGTTCCGATGGTGGAATGGGTGCGCCGCGCCTTGGTTGAAGCTGGAGTCGAGCGAATCGTTGTTGTGGTCGGACATGGAGCCGACCACGTTCGCGCAGTTTTAGGTGATTCAGTTGAATACGCGGTGCAAAGTGAACAACTCGGAACCGCTCACGCTGTTCGCTCGGCTGAACCAGTTTTGAAAGATTGGTATGGCCCAGTAATGGTTCTCGCGGGCGATGTGCCGATGCTCAGCACGGAAACAATCAGTTCAATTCTTAAAATCCATGAAGGCGATTCGGCGGCTCTCACCCTTGCCACTTGCACACTGGATGATCCGAGCGGTTACGGGCGAATCCTCCGCAACGAATCCGGCGCGATTATTGGCAACCGAGAACACAAAGATTGCTCGCCTGAGCAACTGAACATCAAAGAAATCAATCCGGCGGTTTACTGCTTTAGCGGCCCAAAGTTGTTTGAGCTTCTGCCGCAGGTCAAGAACAACAACGCGCAAGGCGAATACTATCTGCCCGATTTGATTGAAATGGTTGCGAATCAAGGCGGCAAGATTTCGAGCTTCACGAGCAATGACCCAGATGAGTTCAGAGGCATTAATGATAGGTGGCAACTTTCTCAAGCAGGTCAGATTGTTAGGGATCGTATTCTCCAGCAGCATGCCCAAAACGGCGTAACTATTATTGATCCAGGTTCAATCACTATTGGGCCAGATGTGGCGATTGGTCAAGATTCTGTGATTCACCCTAATACGGTTTTGGAAGGAAAAACCACGATTGGAGCGAACAGCGAGATCGGGCCCAACACTTGGGTGAAGAGTTCAACTGTTGGCAACCGATGCCGAGCATTTATGAGCCACCTTGACCAAGCAACAATGGAAGAAGGGTCTCGTTGTGGCCCGTTCGCAAATCTTCGGCCCCAAGCCCACCTTAAGCCAAGCACAAAGATCGGCAACTTCGTTGAAATAAAGAACGCGGCTATTGGGCCAAACACCAGCATCAGCCACCTGACCTACATAGGTGATGCCAGCATTGGCTCTAACACGAATATCGGTGCGGGCGTGATTACCTGCAATTACGATGGTTTCCACAAGTTTCACACAGAAATTGGGAGTGATTGTTTTGTGGGATCAAACTCTACGCTGGTTGCACCTGTTAAGATAGAGGACGGTTCGTTTGTAGCCGCGGGTAGCGTGATAACGAAAGGCGTTCCCAGCGGGGCAATGGCAATCGGTCGTGGCAGGCAGGAGAATAAAGAGCAGTGGTACACAGTTTGGCGCGCAGCGAAGGGATCGGAGAAAAAATGAGTTCAGATTTGAGTGGAATGAAACTGTTTGCGGGTAACTCTCACAAAGAGCTTGGTCAGAAAGTCGCCGATTACCTGGGAATCGAACTCAGCGGCCTGACTTCCACGCGCTTCAGTGATGGCGAAATCCGGTTGATGGTCGAAGTGAGCTCTCGCGGGAACGACGTATTCATTATTCAGCCGACCTGCGCTCCTGTCAACGATTCTTTAATGGAACTGCTGATCATGCTGGATGCTTTCCGCAGAGCAAGCGCACGCCGGTTGACGGTCGTGATGCCGTACTACGGCTACGCTCGCCAGGATAAGAAGATCAAGCCACGCGAACCAGTTACTGCGCGATTGGTTGCAGATCTGATTGGCACTGCGGGTGCTCACCGCGTTGTTTGTGTTGATCTGCACGCAGAGCAGATTCAAGGATTCTTCGATCTCCCGGTTGACCACCTATACGGCGGACCGATTCTTGGTCGTTATTTCCAAGGCGAAGGTTTTGCCGAAATGGATGACGTTGTGGTTGTCAGCCCCGACGTTGCTGGCGTACCTCGCGCACGTAGTCTTGCAGAAATGCTGAAGGCACCGATTGCGATCATCGCCAAACGCCGACCTGAACCAAACAAGGTAGATATTGTTGAGATCATCGGCGATGTGGAAGGCAAGCGCTGCATCATGATTGATGACATGATTGATACGGGTGGATCGATCATCATGGGCGCAGAACAACTCATGAAACGCGGCGCAACCGAAGTTATGTGTTGCTGTACTCACCCAGTCTTCAGTGGGAACGCGGCTCAAAGATTGCAAGATTCTGTTGTCAGCAAGGTTGTGACAATGGATACGATTCCGCTCGGAAGTGAAAAGCAGTTTCCCAAGCTGACGGTTCTACCAAGTGCTCCATTGTTGGGCGAAGCAATCCGCCGGATTCACTTGAACGAATCCATCAGCAGCCTTTTCAACGACTGGCGATAACGGTTTGGAAATCGAACCTACTGAAGAACCAGGTTCAGCCAAAGTTGAACCTTTGAGTTGGAAAGTGAATCTGGGTAACCAAATGCCGCAGAAACGCCTGTTTGTGGGCGTGATTACGCTTGTGGTAGCTGTCATTGGCTATATGTTTATCGGCGGGATTCTCGGCGCATTAGTTGGCATTGTTGTGATGGTGGCATCCACGGCTGAGTTGTTTATGCCAGTGACTTACCAACTGAATAACGAGGAAGCTCGCTCGCATTGTGGTTTTAATGTCACGGCGATTCGTTGGGAGAATGTTAAGCGTCTGATTGATATGCCAGACGGGGTTCGGCTCTCTCCGTTAGAGAAAAACTCCCGTTTAGACGCATTTCGGGGCGTTTACTTGAGATTTAGTGGCAACCAAGACGAAGTATTGGGCAAAATAGCCGAACTCATTGAGGAATATGGAAGCGACGTGGACAGAGAAGCTCACTCCTGAGGAGGAGGATCGGTTGATCGCGAAACTGACATACGAAGTTAAGCGACGAAAACTGGAAGTCCCTGTCGTCTTCTTTCTGGAGATGCATAAACCTCTGGCTGGGATTGCTGGCAATGCGGCAATCGCTACCACGCCGTTTTTTGGATCTTTAGTGGGGTTGGGGAATTGGCAAGATTACGGTCGGTTATTTGGGAGCATGAAATCAGTTGAAAAGCTGATTCGCTCGCTCGAAGATCCAACTGAACCGATCAAACCCGATGAACAGAAAAGTTTAAGGAACGATAGTTCCGAAGTGACAAGTAATGATGACGAGGAATCAAACTGATGTTTAACTGGTTGCAGGGCGAACAGTATCTTGATACCGGATGGATAGGAATAGCCGTAACGCTGATGGTGGTTACGTTTATTTTGGTGAATATCCGGCGGGCGAACAAAAATGCTGACTCGCTGTTTATTCGCCGTATTTCGGGTTTGAACGCAATTGATGATGCTATTGGTCGGGCAACAGAAATGGGCCGACCTGTTCTTATGGTTCCTGGCATCGGTGTACTGGACGCAATATCCGTTCAGGCGATCAATATCTTTGCGCAGGTCACAAAAACTGCCGCTCAGTTTGCGACACCGGTGCGCATCTGCTGCGCTAACGCTCCGGTTTATGCGGTCGCGCAAGAAGTCATCCGCGACGTTTACACTCAGCAAGGGGTTGGCGACAAGTTCACACCAGAGACCGTTCAGTTCATCTCTGACCAACAATTTGCATTTGCCGCCGGGGTCAGCGGGATCATCCACCGCGAAAAGGTAGCGGCGACATTCCTACTCGGTGCGTTTTACGCGGAGTCGCTGATTTTTGCGGAAACATCAAACGCGATCGGTGCAATTCAGGTGGCTGGTTCAACCCAGTCTACGCAGACTCCGTTCTTTATCGCCGCCTGCGACTATGTTCTCATCGGTGACGAATTCTATGCGGCTTCCGCTTACCTCACTCGGCAACCTGTGTTGGTCGGGTCGCTCGTCGGTCAAGACTGGGCGAAAATCGTTGTTGCGGGAATGGTCATCCTGGGCACGCTCTACGGCTCTTACGAAATGACAGGAATGACCACGGAGCATCGTACAGATGATCAAGGCGTGAGTTCCATGACTCCGATTGAACCTGGTTCAGATGGAACGGTGACTCCGGAGCGGGTGAAGAAAAGTGATACAACAGTTCACCGCTTCTTTAACCCTTACACCCCCGAAGAATTGGTGAAAGTAGAGCGTGAGAAGAAACCAGCAGAGCCTGAAGCTGAAACAGGTGGTGGCGGAGAATGAACAATAGTATTTTCCTGCTAGCCCAAAACACAGAGAACTTCTGGCGAAAACTGCCAGGACAAGGTCTTGTGATTTGGGTTATCATCGGCTTACTGCTTGGCATAGCTTTGCTGTTTGCCTTTACCCAAGTTCCATCTAATCTCCGACGTTGGATCATTGTTGGGTTCACGTTCTTCGCTGGTCTCCCTTATGTCTTGGCTTATTTATGGCCGAAACCAATTGGTGCAGATTTGCAAAACGATATCCCTCGGAATATGTCGGAGCAGATCGGTTTCACCATCAACCAAGCTATTGATCCGGTCGGAAAGATCACCAACGTTCTACAAGCCTTTTTGCTCGGTGTTGGAATCTTCTCGCTTGTGCGGGTTCATCTAACCAAGGTTCGCCGCAAGTCTGAGAACTGGGGATTCAGCACGGTTCTCTTGGTCTGCTTTGCGCTGATGACTACGGTTGGCTTTATGGACTGGCGCCAGCGCAAGTTCATGGATGACAACGGCTTGCTGAATGAACCAGCGAACTGGGGATTTTTCCAATACGCAAACGACTTGCTTTTTGAAGGCATGTACCAGCAGATGGATTCGGCGATGTTCTCTATGATCGCGTTCTTTATCCTATCTGCGGCCTACCGAGCATTCCGAATCCGCAGTGTGGAAGCAACGGTTATGATGGCGTCGGCTCTCATCCTGATGCTGAACCTGATGGGGGCATTGACTTACGCTTGGGGAACTGGCATAGAAAACCTGGTCGTACAGACTGGTAATCCGTTCTTCATGAATTTCAAGCTCAACGTAATGGCCGACTGGCTACGAAGCACAATGCAAATTCCTGCAATTCGTGCTATTGACTTTGGAGTCTTCTTAGGCGCACTTGCTATGGGCTTACGGCTCTGGCTCGGATTAGAAAAAGGAGGAGTATCGTCGTGACATTCTGGGACAAGATGCAAAAAGTAGACCGTCGCATTCTTTATGTGATTTTGGTCGTGTTCGTTTGTACGGGGTTATTCATCCCTGTAAAGATTCCGGTTGAACCTGATCCAAGCAGTAAAGACTTTTACGCGACCGTCATGGCGATTCCCGAAGGTAGCACGGTGCTTGTCCAAACTGACTGGACGAACAGTACGCGCGGCGAAAGCATGGGCCACTTTGAAAACCTTATGCGCTTGCTGATGAGCAAAAAACTCAAGTTTGTGTTCTATTCAGCCGCTGATCCGGTTGCCCCTCAGGTTGCTCGAACGGTTATCACAAGAATCAATGCCGAACGTAAGGCGGATGGGCTTTATGTTTACCAAATTGGCAAGGATTACCTTGACCTTGGTTACTTTGCCAACGCAGAAGCAACCAACACAAACATGGGCACTGATCTCCGCCAAGCATGGGCGAACCGAACTTCAAAGGTTCCAGAAGGTGGTGAAATCGATATCTTCAAGACAGACGTTTTGAAAGACATCAGAAAGATCGGCGACTGTAAAATGATGGTGGTCGTCACCGCGTCGGCTTCGATTGATATCGCAATTCAGCGACTTGCAAACAAAGTGCCGATTACTGCGATGGTCACCGGGGTTACTGGCCCTGGTGTGTTGCCATTCTATCAATCGGGTCAAGTTAAAGGCATTGCCATCGGATTGAAAGGTGTTTACGACACTGAATATCTCATGGCAAACGGCATCAACATCAAAGATGGAGAAGCTAAGCCAAAAGTGACATGGGCAAAGAATTCGAGTGTCGACAAAGTTGCCGAGGGTAAGACATTTGCGCGAGGTAACCAATACTACGGCACGTTACACGTTGCTCTGGTGCTCTTGATTTTGGCGGTCATCCTTGGAAACGTGGGAATGTTCATGAGCCGAAGAGCGGCTCGCAAGGGGGGCGAATAATGAATCCGCAGACATTTGCGATCATTAAGATTTCCGCTGGCGTTTTAGCCACGATCGGCCTTTACAGCGTTCTGTATAAGGAAACCAAGTTCTATCGGTTCTGGGAGCACTTGTTCCTTGGCCTCGCGGCTGGTTATGGCGTAGTTGCTGCTTGGAAAGACACTCTCTACACCGACTGGTGGGTTTACACGTTCGGTACAGCGGCGACTCCGACTGCTCCTGCAACTCCAGGTCACTGGATTTGGGCGGCTCTGCTTCCGATTGGCATCATGGGCTACATGGTGTTCAGCAAAAAGCACAACTGGATGAGCAAGATTCCGATTGGAATCATCCTTGGTTTGTGGTCGGGTCAGCAAGTTCAAATTTGGTGGCAAACGTGGGGTCCGCAGGTGTATAGCTCCATGCAGCCCATCATTCCGACGACATTCTCACCGATGGCGCGACCATCAACTCTTGAGGTTGCAAATGGCCAGGTGCAAACAATCGCGGATTCGGCTCAACTTGCTAACGTTCAGCAACAGTTGGCAAACAATCTCTATCCAACTCAAGCGTTGACCAACTTGATTTTTGTGGTCACGTTCATATCCGCGTTTAGTTACTTCATCTTCAGCTTTGAGCTTAAGAACAAGCTGATGCTCGGCGTGAACAAACTTGGTCGCTGGATGTTGATGGTTGGTTTCGGAGCAATCTTCGGAAGCACGGTTATGGCTCGGTTTGCGTTGGTTATTGACCGTATGAGCTTTATAGTCAACGAGTGGGTACAAACTCTAACTCAGAGGGTGTAAAGCCACGGCAGAGATAACTGCTCCCGCACTTGTAGTGCATCGCTCAGACGCCGGTGAAAATGATCGGCGTCTGATTCTTTTAAGCGACACCCTTGGATTGGTCGATATCGTCGCAAAAGGTGCCCGAAAAGGGGGAAGCCGCCTCGCCGGGGCAAGCGAACTAATGGTCTATGCGAAGTTCACTTGGGAAGCGGGTCGGCATCGTAGTTTTTTGAAGCACTGCGCCCCCATCACCAGTTTTCCGGGCCTTCGCACGAATTACGAAAGCATGATGGCGGGAATAGCGTGGTGCGATATGATTCGTAGCTTTGTACCCTTTGGGGCACCTGCCCCAGAAATTTTTGAACTCTCGGTTCAAGTAATGCGAGGATTAGAGGCAACCGAAGATGTTTGGCCCGTATTGGTTTGGGGACTGAGCAAGCTCCTGCAAGAAGAAGGTCTTGCCCCAGAATGGCTGATGTGCATGACCACGGGTGAAAAACTTTCTAAAACACCGGTTCCATTTGATCTTTCCGTTGGAGGCCCAGTAGACGATGCCGACACGATTGGGGGCCAAGTGATCTGGGTGGATATTGAGGTCTTGGTGGGATTAACAAAGCTAAGTGAGATAGAAGAACCTCCGCATAAATTTAAGCGCAGTATTGAAACCGCTTATTTGCTCAAGGAAATCATGGAATACCATGCGGATAAGCGGATGGTGGCCCTTGGACGATTGATTCAAGAGGCTCGAAATGATGGCGCGGCTACTACTTCACTCTCACCCTGAGTAAAATAGTTAATATGCGGGTGAGCTTTCTCTCGACGGCAGCAATTGCCATAGCATTTTCGGCGTTAGCAGTTCTCAACGGCTGTAGCCCCGGCAACTTCAGCGAACGAGGCGGCAAGGCAGAAGAAAATGTTTTGCGGTACGCGATTCCTAACAATCCAACAAGCCTTGATTCGGCGGTTGTCCAAGACGGCGACACGCTAGACATGCTCCAACAGGTTTACGAAGGTTTAGTTGGCTGGGATGAAAACAACAACGTTGTCGGTCTAGTTGCTGAAAGCTGGGAATTCTCAGACGATGCGACCGAAGTAACGTTCAAAATCCGCCCAGGTGTGAAGTTCCACAACGGTCGCGAAGTCAAAGCCGAAGACGTGAAGTGGAGTATCGAACGTGCTTGCAACGCCGGTTTGAAATCCCAAACCGTTGATGCTTATCTCAGCGACGTGGTTGGACTGAGCGAAATGCGAGCTGGCACAACTGATTCTGTTCCAGGAATCGAAGTCATTGACGACATGACTGTCAAATTCAAGCTCAAACAGCCGACTCCTTACTTCCTTGGGAAGCTCACTTATCTCGTTTCCGCGATTCTGCCAAAGGAATCGGTTCCTTCTGATCGCGAAATCAACAAAGCCGAGGAGATGGTCGGAACCGGCCCTTACAAAATGGCTCGCTTCGACGACAAGCAGCTTGCTATCTTGGAAGCGAACCCAGATTACTGGGGTGGAAAACCAAAACTCACACGAATTGAACGTCCTGTTATTCTTAACGCTGATACTCGATTGACAAAGTTCAAAAACGGCGAATTGGACGTGATCCAACTTCAACGCCAAGATTTGAAAGGCGTACTTGAAGATCCTGCTTTGAAGGACTTAGTGAAGTACTTCCAACGACCATCCATTTGGTACGTTGGGATGAACCAAAAGCTTTACAAACCATTTGGTGATAAACGGGTTCGGCAGGCATTTGCGATGGCGATTGATCGAGATTCTATCGTCAACGACTTGCTGGGCGGCGTTAATACTCCTGCTTATACAATTGTTCCTCCAGGCGTGCCAGGGCATCGCGAAAAGGGCAAGGGTTACGATTACAACCCAGAAGAGGCTCGTAAGCTACTCGCTGAAGCTGGTTATCCAGGTGGAAAGGGTATGCCTGCTCTTGAGCTCACCCACCGCGAAGGTTATCCAGACATCAAAACGGTTGCTGAAGCTGTAGCTGGTCAAATCAAAAAGAACCTCGGCGTTGAAGTCCGAGTTCTTCCGATGGAGTGGCAAAAGTATCTTGAGGTTTACAACAATAAGGAGCAGGTGTTCTATCACATGCGATGGGCGGCCGACTACCTCGACCCTCAAAACTTCCTGAGCCACATGCTCGCAACCAACGGGCCGGAAAACAAGTTCTATTACTCCAGTCCAGAATTTGATGCTTTGACAAGCAAAGCAGACAAATTGGTGAACATGGATGAGCGAATTCCGCTTTACCAAGAAGCAGAAGATGTGGCTCTCCAAGATGTCGCGTGGATTCCTCTCTATTTCCAAAAAGATATTGAGCTACATCGCAAAGGTGTTACCGGAATGCGAGAATCGCTGTTTGGTCACCTGCCGCACACAACAACTTCGGTTAGTCGCGAAAAGTAAAGCAAGTGTCCGTTCTCCTGCCTGGCAAAATAAATTCTTCACCCGTTTCCTTGCGATGGGTGAGGAATGGTGCCTCTATTTCTGGCTGGCAAAGTCATGGCGGTGGTGCTCGATTACACCCTGCGCGGGCATTTCCCCAGAGATTAGTGATTCAAGTGCCAGAAGGCGCACAAAGGGTCTCTAAAGTCGTTTTGCGGGGCATTTTTGCTCTATACGCTCAACTCAGCCATGAGCCAGTGGGGGCGATTGGGGCCTCGCTTAATTTTCTCGGCAGTGATGGCTCATTGCTCGCTAATTTCACTCTGATCAACGGTCGCCATTACGGTGACGCAACCGACGGCGTTAGTCTCGACCGAATGAATGGCGACGGTTCACGTTTGCTTTCGGTCGGCACAGTTGAAGTCGAAGGCACACCTTGCCGGGTTGATGAACTGACTATTGATCTCGGTCACCAGTTGCCGATTGCTTCTATTGAATTCCGTGACCTTGGAACTCCCGCAAGCTTTGTAATCTTTGAAGCAGACTTTGAAACAGAAAGCAAAGCTGTTTGCCCGTTCCGGGGTTATGGCGATAAGATTTCTTTGGGTGAAATCGGTTCTTTGGTTCGATTGCGCGATTGGCCAAAGCTCGAACAGGCATTAGCTCAGCTCAAAGAAGGCATCCTGATTAGTAAGGAACTGGACGAGGCAAAAGGCTCCGTGCTCACTTTTCTCGCAGTTCTGAGCGCGGCTCTGCTCGATTTTGGAGTGGAACGCAAACTCCATAGATTCCAACTGGACGCCGCGCGAAAGCTTGATCAAATCTCGACCAGGGAAGAAATCTGCGAAGTTGCGACCAGCCTGTTTGAATTCCTCACGATGGATGTGATGAGTTCCGACCGTTCTCCAAGCCAAGCGGCAATCGAAAAAGCTCTGCGGATGATTGAATCTAATTTTGCGAAATCAGTCCGCGATGATGATATCGCTGGGCGGGTGGGGATGAGCACCAGTCATTTCCGGCATTTGTTCCGCGAGCGTACTGGCGAGCCTTTCCATAAGTACGTTCTGCATCTGCGGTTAGAAAAAGCTCGTCAGCAGATCATTGCCAGCGATTTGCCGATTCAAGAAATTTCGTCCGGTATGGGGTTCGTAAGTTCTGCTCACTTTAGTCGAGCATTTTTGCAACGGTTCGGAATATCGCCGAGCACCTTGCGTCAAGGCGCAGAAAAAGCAAGAATCTAGTTCTCGCACACTTGCGGGGTAATTAGATTTCAAAAGCAGCCGAACATCTTCAGTAATGATCTGGTTTGCAATTGGCGCACTCTACATTATCAGCGCAGCCGCTTTCTATACAGTGGCCGCGAAAACTGCAAAGCCTCAGTTTGAACTAACACTCTTGGAATCAGGAGTAGATTCAGACGAAATGCGGCGCGCGGCTTAAAACTGAACCTTAACAGCTTCTCGTTCGGCTGGATTTTCGATTTCAAAAAGCTCTCGAGATTTGAACGAGCCGATCCCAGCGATTAAGCTACTTGGAAACGTTTCGAGCATCGTGTTGTAGCTCGTTACCACGTCGTTGTAATACTGGCGGGCGAACGTGATTTTCGACTCCGTTTCTCGGAGTTCTTCCTGTAATTCCAACATATTTGTATTGGCTTTTAGGTCAGGATAGTTTTCAACTAGCCCAAAGAATCCGCCAAGTGCAGCCGTAAGTGCGCCTTCTGCGCGACCTTTTTCGGTAACTCCATGCGCACCGACCGCTTGGTTTCTGGCCGCGATCACCCGCTCAAGAGTGTCCTTTTCATGGGCCATCATTCCCTTAACGGTTTCAACCAGGTTAGGAATCAAGTCGTAGCGGCGTTTGGTTTGAACGTCAATCTGCGACCAAGCATTCATGGTGAGTTGACGCGAAGCAACGAGGCGGTTATACATGGCGATGAACCAAATCACGCCGATGACCAAAATGACGAATGCGCCGACTAAGTATCCCATGCCGTTCAACCACTAAAGACGAGATGAATGGTTTAAGGGTTGCGCTCTTTCTTCAAGATAACGGGTGGTCTTCCGAAGTCTTCCGGATCAACTAAACGGATCGTGTCTTTGTTCACCCATTCAACGGTGATATTAGGGTTCTGATTCTTGGTGCTTTGGTTAGCTCTTTCAATCGGCTGATCGAGGATTTTCTCAATTTTCAGCGTGGATTTTTGTGAACCGAAAAGAAAGGTTCCGGTCGTGGGGAATCCAGCGCGGGAGAGCATAAATGTAGAATCAGGATTAATTTTAAGGATAACCAACCGCAAACTTTCGGCTGTGATTGGGTCGAGTTTGGCAACTTCCTCGTTCACAAGGTCGGTGTTGCTGCCTTTCCAGGTTCCGACCCATTTATGATTGTCGTTTGAGCAGCCGACCGACCCGAGAATGAGGAGGGTCAACGGTAAGATTCGGAGTATGGTCACGATGGCTCCTGAAGTATATCGCTCAATGGGATTGCGAGATTCCGAATTCGAGCAAATCGTTCAACTAATAGGACGTGAACCGAGCCTGACCGAAGTCGGAATGTTTGCCGTGATGTGGAGCGAACACTGCGGTTATAAATACTCCCGTCCGATCCTGAATTACTTCAAGCAATACAAAGAAGCCATCGAGGGCGAAGGTTTAGAAAACGCAGGCATCGTTGATATCGGCGATGGTTTAGGCGTGGCGATGAAAGTAGAAAGCCACAACCATCCGAGCGCAGTTGAACCGTATCAGGGAGCCGCGACTGGAGTTGGTGGGATTATCCGCGATATTTTCACGATGGGCGCACGCCCAATCGCATCTTTGAACTCTTTACGGTTTGGCCCCATCCGAGATGGCGAAGCAAGAGATGAAATCGTGCGTCGCAATCGGTTTCTAGTTGATGGGGTTGTCCGTGGCATTGGCGGATACGGCAACTGCGTAGGTGTACCCACAGTAGCAGGGGAAGTGAGTTTCCACCCGAGATTCAGTGGTCGGCCTTTGGTAAACGCCATGTGCGTTGGAATCCTTGATGTCAACAAAGTAGCCACGGCGGGGGCAGGTGGAGTTGGGAATCCAGTCATTTATTTAGGTTCTGCAACTGGGAAGGATGGAATCCATGGCGCAACATTCGCAAGTGAAGAACTAGAAGACGAGAACGATTCCAAACGCCCGAACGTGCAGATTGGCGACCCATTCGCTGAAAAGCAACTCATCGAAGCAACGCTAGAAGCATTAGAAACCGGGGCGGTTCACTCGATTCAAGATATGGGCGCGGCGGGACTAACCTGCTCAACAATCGAAATGAGCGCAAAAGGCAATGTCGGGATGGAGATTGACCTCGACAAGGTGCCGATGCGCGAAAGCGACATGACGGGCTACGAACTCATGTTGAGCGAGAGCCAGGAACGAATGTTAGCAGTGGCCCACAAAGGCCGCGAGCAGGAAGTCATTGATGTGTTCCACAAATGGGGCGTCCACGCGGAAATCATTGGTCATGTTAACGATACTGGCGTCGTACGAGTTACTCGTCACGGGGAAGTCGTAGCGGAAGTCAAGGCAAAACATCTCGCCGACACTTGCCCAACTTATCGCACGGAAGGTGTCGAGCCAGAACACTGCATCCGAGCCAAGAAGTTTGATATCAATTCAGTTCCAGAGCCATCTGATATAAGCCAAACAATTCTTAAATTGGCAGGTTCTCCGAATCTGGCCAGCAAAGCGTGGGTTTACGGGCAATACGATCAGCAAGTCCAGACCCAAACCTGTTTGCTCCCTGGTCAGGGTGATGCGGCGGTTCTCGCTCCCCGAGGAACTAAGAAGGGATTAGCGGTCAAGATTGATGGAAACGGATTATGGGTTCGGCAAAGCCCATACGTGGGCGGACAACTTGCCGTAGCGGAAGCCGCTAGAAACGTAGCCTGCACCGGCGGACTTCCAGTAGCGGCAACTGACGGTCTGAACTACGGTAGCCCGGAAGACCCTGGCATTTATTGGACATTCGACGAGAGCGTTCGCGGAATCGCTGACGCTTGTGAAGCGATGGCAACACCAGTCATCAGTGGAAACGTGAGTTTTTACAACCACGGAGATTTGGGCGAGGTGTTGCCGACCCCAATGATCGGAATGCTTGGGATACTGGAATCCGCCGAAAAGTACATCGGGTTCGTGATTCCTCAAGAAGCCGAGGATCTATGGCTATTGAATTATGACCACGCAGAAGTTCCGCAGCAAGGATTAGGCGCGAGTGCTTACTTAACCGAGATTCATGGGATAGAAGATGGAATCCCGGTTCCGCCCAATATGGCTAACGAAAAACTACTTTGCTCAACTCTTGCCAAGCTAGTTGATCACTGCGCGATCAGTGCCGCTCACGATGTAAGCGAAGGCGGGTTGGCTCACTGTGTACTAGAAATGCTTGCCTCAAGCAATAAGGGATCAGAGATCGATCTCCCTGAGATACCTAATGTCACCAGAAACGACGCAAGGCTATTCGGTGAATTTGCCGGATTTGTAGTTGTCGCAACAACCAAGGAACAGTCGAATCAGATTCAAAGTCACATTCCCAGTGGCTTGAACCTACGCAAGCTAGGCTCACTCGGGTTAGGGGATCAGGTCAATTTCCGCTACAATGGAGAAGCTGTCGCGGTTGTCTCGGCAACTGAATGGCGGCACTGGCACACTTCTTGCTTGGAGAAGGTTCTAGATTAGCTGGAGGATGCTTATTGGGTTGGCAATTGAGTTTGCCGAAACCTCGCTCCTTCCAAGTAAAAGGGAAATTTCGGTATGAAACGCACTCAGTTTTGGTCATTCGTTCTGGTATCAGCCGTGGCACCTGCCGCCGCTCATGCTAGCTCTATATCTGTTGGGTCAAATCTGGTATCTGCGGTGCCACACCTTTTGGTGGTTGCTCAAGACTCCCAGTTAGAAAAACTTCCAGCAGAAAACGTCGACGGCAGCAAGGTCAATTCCAAGACTCAAGACCAAGCCGCCGCTATTATCAAAGAATTCAAGGCGCAAGAAAGCACCGACCTGATGGGTGCGGCGTCCGTTGCTCTGGAGAAGTTTGAAACACTCCACCAAACCGACAATCTGAACCTCTCGGTAATGACATGGATCGGTTACCTCTCTTCGGTAACAGGCAATCACGCCCGAGCCATTGAAGTTCTCGAATCAATCCGTGGCAAAAGCGCAAATGCTGATGTCAATGTGATGAACCTCAAGAATCTGGCTGGTTCACTCTACGCAACTCAAGCATACGGTAAGGCGGCTGAAGCATTCACTGCGCTCGATTTGGCGGCTCCAGGGAACGCAACCACCCTTTCTCTGCTGGGCAGTTGCTACGTTCTGAGCAAAGATTACGAAAAGGCAATTGATCCGCTAAACCGAGCTCTTGATCTTCTCGGCGACGACATGGATTCTCGCCGAAACGTTCTGGTTGATCTCGCGATCAGCTACCACCGAACTGGCCGAACCAAGGAAGCGATGGGCGTTTTCGACACTCTTCGCGGAGATTCTGAACTCACCGCTGTCCAACTCGGTTGGATGGGTTACGTTTACCTTCAAAACAAAGCATACGATTCAGCGATTGATTCTCTGGAACGAAGCCTTGCATTAGACGGTACAAATGAAGTCGTTGTCAACAACCTCGCAAATGCTTACCTCAGCCGAGGCAAGAGCGGCGACGAAGCGAAAGCGGTTGCACTTTACGAAAAGCTCGCTGGAATGCAATCGGGTAACGCAGTAGCGGATTACAACATCGGCAGTCTTTACCTGAATCGAGGCGATTTCGCTAAAGCTAAGCCATTCTTGGTTCGCGCGGCACGGAGTAATGATCCTTACGCTCTGAATAATCTTGGACGAGCTTGCGAAGGCCTGAAGGAAGATAAAGAAGCGGCAAGCAACTACGCAAAAGCCAGCGATCTTCGACCAGATGTTGATACTTTTGCCAGCAACGCAGGATTCGCGTACATGCGGTTGAACCAACCAGCAAGCGCAATTCCTTACCTGGAACGTGCTAACAAGCTGAACGGAAACGCAGAAATCCGTGTGAATCTCGCGACTGCTTACACCAACACTGGCAAGCACGATGAAGCGATGGTGATTTGGATGTCGCCAGAAGTTCGGGAAATGAAGAAGAACGACGCGAACTACTGGTTCAACGTTGCCCGAGCTCACGATCAGGCTGGTCAAACCGCAGAAGCAGAAGCGGCTTACCGACAAAGTCTTTCCATCGATTCAAACAATGCGGCAGTAGTCAATAACCTCGGCGTTCTGCTTTGGAATAAAGGCGAATACGAAGGCGCATTGGATTGCTTCAAGCGACAGTCCGCTCTTGATCCAAAAAATGTCGAAGCAACTTTGAACGTCGCATCGGCACACGTAAAACTCGGCCAACTCAACGAAGCAGTTGAAATCTGGCGAGGTGTTGTTCGGTCAAATCCGAAACGAATGGATGTGCGACTTGACCTTGCCGATGGGCTTTGGAATCTCGGTGACACGCCAGGTGCGCGGTTCCACTACGCTTATGTGAACAAGGAACAACCAAACAATGCACGAGCATTAAACGGGTTGGGAATGTGGGCGTTGCTCCAAACCCAACACGATGAAGCAGCAAGTTTGTTCCGCCAGTCATTGAACAACGACCGCAAGTTCGTTCCTGCCTACCAAAATCTCGCGATTGTTCTGGAACGACAGAATAAAGTCAGCGAAGCAATTAAGGTTCTGGAAGCTGCATTAGCAGTTGATAAGGATAATGACGGTGTGCAGCAACAGCTTTCGCGGCTAAAATCCCGCTAAGCGTGCGCATTCATACAATCGTCAATCTATTCCGCCCGGATGCGGTCGAATCGGCTAAAGAAGCCTTCGACAGCCTCCGGGCTCGAAACGTTACTATCGGGGCGGATCGTGATTCTGCGGCTGCTCTTGGAATTCCTGCCGTTGCCGCAGATGAATTAGGCAATGCGGATTTAATGATTACTTTCGGCGGTGACGGCACTTTGATCCGCGCCGCGCACCTCTGCAGTGAATCCGGCACGCCTATTCTGGGTGTTTATTTTGGGAGGTTTGGATTCGTTACTCAATGTATGCCGACAGAAGTCGGGGCGGCGATCAGTTCGTTTTTAGATGGTCAAGCACAAATTGAAGAGCGCATGATGGTGCAAACCGATCTGATTCGGGAAGGGCGGACAGTTGCGAGTCTGCACTCGCTGAATGAGGCGGTTGTCCAACGTTCCGCAACGACGAGAATCCTAACATTTGATGTCAAGGTTGACGGCAAGCGTTTGAGCCGCTATCCTGCTGACGGCGTCATGGTTTCAACCCCAACTGGTTCCACTGCATACAGTCTCAGCGCAGGCGGCCCGGTCATTGATCCTGGAATCAACGGCTTACTACTCACGGCGATCATGCCGCACACGCTTTCGGCAAGACCTCTGGTTATTCGTGACGATGCAGTAATCGATATTCAAATCGAAACCCGTGGAGATGCTGTTTTAAGTTGCGACGGGCAAAGCCGGCTTCACCTGCTGAGCGGTGACTCTGTACGGATCACAAAAAGCCCTCGCATGACTCGGCTACTCAGTGTTGATCAGCACGATTTTCTGAGTAAGCTGGCGAATAGATTCCAATGGAGCAAAAGCTCACGCCTGTGATGACTAAAAACGCGCTGGACGTTCATGACCTGACCGTCCAGTTTTCTGTGCCTTCGGGTGTGATTTCCGCCGTTGACGGAGTCAGTCTTTCCGTTTTGCCAGGTGAAGCAGTTGCGGTTGTTGGGGAATCTGGTTGCGGCAAGACTACACTCGCAAGAGCCGTGCTTGGGCTTCAACCTTTTATTTCTGGTCGTATAGAGGTTGCGGGCGGAGAAGTCGGGCACGATTTATCCGGTCAAGGCAAGCGCATCGGTATGGTTTGGCAAGATCCATTTGCCAGCATCCAGCCGAAATGGACGATGCGGAAGATAATCGAAGAGCCACTCCGGTTGGCGGGAGAAAAACGCCCGATTGAGCCACTGGTTGAGCAAGTGGGGCTTTCTGTATCCTTATTGGATCGCTATCCCCATGAGTTGAGTGGTGGCCAACGCCAGAGGGCCGCTATTGCCCGTGCAATCGCCTTACAGCCCCCTTTAGTGATCTGTGACGAGCCAACCGCCGCGCTGGATTTAAGTATCCAGGCTCAGATTCTGAACCTTCTCAAAGATTTGAAGGCAGAAACCGGTTGCTCATTCCTGTACATCACTCACGATTTGCAAACCGTTCGCTACTTGGCAGATCGGGTCGCTGTGATGTACATGGGCCAGATCGTAGAACTAGGGAAGACAGAGGACGTTTTTGAATCGCCTCGGCACCATTACACAAAGGCACTGTTAGAATCCTCTCCAAACCTGGCGGCATTAGGTCACGTTCCTTCTGCACCGCTGGGAGAGATTCCAGATCCAACCAGCCATATTCCTGGATGCAAGTTCGCGAGTCGGTGTCCCGCCGCTCAACCGACTTGCCAGACTCCGCCACCAAACGACATGAAAGGCGACCATTCCGCTTTGTGCCATTTCCCTCTCAACTAAGGGATTTGCCAATCGCCCTATACTCAGATTGTCCCAACCATAACTGGTAGTCTGAACGTCTTAACAAAAAATGTCCGAGGGGATTCAACCACGTAAGGTGCTCACTGTCGAGAAAGAAGCACTTGAATTAGAAATTCTCGAAATGGTGAACAAGGCCTTGGCAATGTTCGACCTCGCTGTACGTTCTCTTAATACTCTTGATCGTGACCTCGCAAAACAAGCCATGCGGGCGGATGATGAAATTGACCGCCTGGATATGGAGATTGAAGAGCGGTGCCTAGACCTGCTTGCCCTTCAACAGCCTATGGGCTCAGACCTGCGTGAAATTGGCACGGTTCTCAAAATCATTACCGATATTGAACGTGTCGGCGATCTAAGTGTAGACATCGCCAAAATCACGCTCAAAATCGAAAAAGAAATGGGACGATCTGATTATATAGATCTGCCCCGAATGGCTTCAACCGTTTCTAAAATGCTGAGCGAATCAGCCCAAGCTTTTGTTCGCAAAGATGCGACCCACCTTCCGCTGATTGCCGAATTGGAAGACCAGGTTGATGGTATGTACCGCGACTTCCGCAACCAAGTGCATGCATACATGGTTTCTAACCCCGACCAGGTTGTTGCCGCAAGCTGGATGCTGTTAGCCGTCCACCACATGGAACGCGTCGCCGACCATGCCTTGAACATGGCGGAACGGGTTGTATTTATGGTCACTGGGGAAATGCGGCAAATAGTCCCGGACGACCTGGAACGTGGATAACTGAGAGTCTCTTACGTGCAACAGTTCGTCTTAGAACAATAATCATGTTGCCTTGGCTTTTAGTGCTCATGCCGCCCACTAAAATGGAACCGATGCGTACCCAGTTGCAGACTGTGGTTTCGCAAAAACGCTCCGTAATGGAGACCATTGAGGTGCGCAGGACGGCGGGTATTCAGGCACAAACTGGCGATAGGGTCACTGTCCGTTACCGATTCCGTCAAGGCAATGTCATTTTCATGGATTCGGAACGGTTAGGAGTTCAGTTTACGTTTACTATTGGACAAGGTGAAGTTCCAGATGTATTTGAACTTGCGGTAAACGGGCTACAACGAGGCGGATACCGCAAAGCCGTGATCCAGGGTACATCCCTCGGTGAAGAATTCCTCAGCCGTTGGCCTCTGGTGAAAGGCGATCTTACGATGGAAGTCACCTTGATTGAGATTTCAAGGATTGCCCCTTAGGCAGTAAGATAAACCCGATGCGCGAGAACTTCAAAGAACTTTGGCGTTTCCGCGAATTGATGTTTGCAATGGTGGAGCGTGAGCTCCGCATTCGCTACAAAAATAGTTCTCTTGGTTTTTTGTGGAGCCTTCTCAATCCGCTTGTCACCGTTGCTGTCATGTGGTTTGTATTCCGGTTCTTGCTTGGCAACCAAACTGATAACTACAGCGCGTATATTCTAGCGGCTTATCTGCCGTTCATGTTTTTTAATATGTCGCTGATGGATTCAGCGCAATCAGTGATCGCCTCGCTACCAGTCGTGAAGAAGGTGTATTTCCCGCGCGAAATTTTGCCATTGTCGGCAGTTATCGCTAACTTTATCCACCTGTGTTTGGCGCTGGTGGTGTTCTTTGTATTTCTTTTCGCGGTTTGGGCAACAACCGGGTTCCAGGTAGCTCCGTTTACATGGAAGATCGCCTACTTGCCATTATTGTTGATTCCTTATTTGGCGCTGGTGACCGGACTTGCATTGCTAATCAGTGCGTACAACGTGTTCTATGAAGATGTCAAATACATTCTCAGCGTGGCGTTGTATCTGCTGTTCTTTGTCACACCGATTATGTATTTCAGCGAAACGGTCTTTTACGCACTGAAAAATCGCCCGAACGGGCAATTGATTTACACCTTATATCACCTGAACCCAGTTTCGATGATGTCTACGGCCTTCCGCAAAGCGTTGGTGCCGCCTGGAAAGATTGAAGTTATTGATAACGGCGTTTCCACTATGATCGGGCCGCGTCCGTTTGATTACGGATTGTTTGCGGTGACGGTTGTGGTTTCGTTTGCACTATTGTTCTATGGTTATCACACCTTTAACCGGATGAAGTGGAGGTTTGTAGAACGTCCATGAGCAAAGTTGCCATTTCGGTGCGCGACATCAAAAAATCGTTCGCACTCAGCCATTCTGGAGCGGCTTCGCTCAAAACCGCTTTGCTGTGGTGGAAGAAGAAAAGAATTGAAAAGCTAGAAGTACTTCGCGGAGTTTCGTTTGAAGTCAATCACGGTGAGTGCGTTGCTTTAGTTGGAAGAAACGGTGCCGGAAAGAGCACCCTTTTAAGCCTGCTATCGAATATCTACAAACCAACCAGCGGATCAATTGAAATAGATGGAAAGATCGCACCGCTCCTTGAGCTTGGCGCGGGTTTTCACCCTGACCTGACTGGGCTGGAAAATATCTTATTCAACGGAATGATTTTGGGGCTGACCCGAAAGGAAGTCATGGAACGAACTCCGGCAATCGTTGATTTTGCCGAATTACATAACCATATTGATTCGCCGGTTCGCACTTATTCCAGCGGGATGCAAGCTCGTTTGGGGTTTGCGATTGCCGTTCACGTTGATGCAGACATCCTGATCGTGGACGAAGTGTTGGCGGTGGGTGACTACGCTTTTGAAAAGAAATGCTACGACTACATCGCCGAGTTCCGGGCGAAGGGCGGAACGATTCTTTTTGTGAGCCATAACCCAGATTCCGTGCGTAAGGTAGCGGATCGCTGTATTTGGCTCGCGGCCGGGGAAGTTAAAATGGACGGAACGGTCGAGGCAGTTTTGACCGCATATCAAGCGGCAGGCGACGAACGTTAAGCATCGTGAGGAAGTTGCGGTCCTTTGATAGGCGCGGTTAACACTTTCCACCAGAGCCTGACCTGCATTTTTTTGAACATCAATCCGTAAGAAAGCATGCGGAAGAACGCTCCTTTGCGGTTCATGCTCCAGCAGGCGCACTGAGCGATTCTGCCTTTCCGGAACCGGAAATATAGTTCTTTCCCGCGGTTGTACATGGCGATAGACCACCAGCGATTTTCGCTTGTGCTTGCTCCGAGTTCGTGGGTGAACTCAGCCTCGGGAACATAGAGAATCTTTCCACGAGTGGCTAATCTTGCGCAGAGTTCAGTGTCTTCACAGTAAAGGAAAAACCGTTCGTCAAAGCTAGTGATTGGGCGAAACATCAGGCATGCTCCCATGACCTGGCTGACCTCATGGGGGCCGCCTCCTTTTGGGATCAATCTCGCAGATTGCCAGTACGGGCTAAAAAACTTTGAATTCGGAAAAAGCTTTTCTAGCCAGAATTGCTCGCAAAATACTGCCCACAGGGTCAATCTTGAGCAAGCAGATTGTTGCAAGGTTCCATCGGGATGCAAAAGCCTTCCGCCCGCCGCAACAACAGACTCGTCTTCAAAAACTGATGCAAGCTTTGCGATCGCGCCGGGTTTTGGTCGAGCATCGGAATTCAAAAGCAGAGCGACATCGCCAGTCATGGCGGAGATTCCTTGGTTGTTTGCCGCCCCAAAACCCTTATTGCGTGAATTCTTGATCAACTGAACTTCTTGAAATTCTCGCTCCACCATTTCCGTGGAACCATCTTGGCTGGCATTATCAACGACAATGATTTCATGTACAGCTTCGCTTTTCAGAGCAGTGAGCGCGGCGCGCAGTAGCTCTCGGGTCTTATAGCTGACAACGATGACCGAAACCCGAAGCACGCCCTCATTATAGGCGGAAAACGAACTTTCAGCCTAAATTGAAAACTCAGAAAACTGCTCGGAGTAGAATGGAGCAGATGGCAGCGACGGTTTCTCCGGACATTACGATTGATACGATTGCGGCAAAGGTGTACGCAAACGAACGCATCACGCCAGAAGACGCACTATTCTTATTCCATCACGAGAATCTTATTGACCTCGCGACTTTAGCGAACTATCGGCGTGAGCAATCTACTGATCCGAAAGTCGTGAGCTACATCATCGGCCGGATTCTCAACTACACTAACGTTTGCTGGGTGCGGTGTAAATTCTGTGCTTTTTACCGAGTGCCTAACCACGCAGAGGGCTACACACTCACGAACGAAGAAATCCTTAGCAAAGTTCAAGATACGGTTGAGAAAGGGGGAGTAGAGATTTTGTTCCAGGGCGGACTGAACCCCAAACTCAAAATCGACTATTACGAAGAAACTTTTAGAATGATTTTGGACAAATTCCCGCAAGTCATTCTTCACGCGTTAAGCCCCGCTGAAATCATCTACATTGCCCATATTAGTAAGCTGACTTTGGAAGAGTGCCTCACGCGCCTAAAAGCGGCAGGACTACATTCAATCCCGGGTGCGGGCGGCGAAATTCTCGTAGATAGAGTCCGCAAAATCATCGCTCCTTACAAAGATACGACTGATGAGTGGTTGGAATGCATGCGTACTGCGAGTCGGCTTGGCATAAAGAGCACGGCTAGTATGATGTTCGGTCACGTGGAAACTCTGGAAGATCGCGTCGAGCATCTGGGACGAATCCGTGATTTGCAAGATGAATGCGAGCCATTCCGGGCGTTTGTAACTTGGAACTTCCAGCCAGAAGATACGAACCTTCCGATTGACCGCAAGGCCAGCAGTTTCGATTATCTTCGTACTGTAGCAGTCAGCCGAATCTTCCTTGATAACTTTGCGAACCTCCAGCTTTCCATTCTCACTCAAGGCCCAAAAGTCGCTCAGTTGGCTCTTGGTTACGGCGCGAACGACTTCGGCTCAACGATGATCGAAGAAAATGTTGTCAGCGCGGCGGGGAATAAATTCATCCTCAGTTCCGAAGAATTTGAGCGACTGATCGTGGACGCGGGATATACGCCAAAGCGGCGGAATACCCGTTACGAAATTTTGCCTGCCTAAATCCCAGTTCCACTTGCGAGCGCGTGGGTAAAGTGATTATCTAGGAACGCATGGAATCGCGACTAGTATTGAGTGACGGCACAGAACTTTTAGGACGCCGTTTGGGTGCTCAAGGCGATGCAATTGGCGAAGTAGTTTTTAATACCGGGATGACCGGCTACCAAGAAATCCTAACCGATCCGAGTTATGCGGGCCAAATTGTTGTTTTCACTTATCCCCTGATTGGCAACTACGGAATCAACGAAGACGACTTTGAATCGGAGCGGATTCAAGTAGCAGGAATCGTAGTTCGCGAAGCATGCAAAGATCCAAGCAATTGGCGTAGCCGAAAGACTATTCACCAGCTGCTGGAAGAACGTGGAATCCCGGCAATCGAAGGGATTGATACCCGTGCATTGACAAAGCGAATTCGTTCGGCAGGGGTCACGATGGGAATCGTGAGTGATCAGTCATCCGGCCAAGCTCAAAAACTATCCAATGCACCGCATTACGATGACCGCGAGTTTGTTGGGGAAGTTTCGACCCGAGAACCGTACGGATGGGGTTTTTCAGGACGCGAAGATTTCAGTGAGCCAGCTGATGGCTATAAAGGCACTCTCGCCGTGTTAGATTGTGGACTTAAGTTCAATATTCTAAGGCGGTTTGCCGCGCTCGGTATCCAAAGCAAAGTATTTCCGTGTACTGCAAGTGCCGAAGAGATTTTGAGTATCAATCCAAACGGGATTCTTCTCAGCCCTGGACCGGGCGACCCAGCCAAGTTAGGCGGAGTGGTGACCACCGCCCAAAAATTGCTCGGTCAGCGTCCGATTTTTGGAATTTGCTTAGGGAACCAGATTCTTTGCCAGGCGGTTGGGGGTTCCACCTACAAACTCAAGTTTGGGCATCGTGGTTCGAATCACCCTGTAAAGGATTTGGAAGATGGCACGGTCACTATGACAAGCCAAAACCATGGCTATGCAGTTGATCCAGAGTCATTGGATGAATCAAAAGCCGTGGTGACTCAACTGAATGTCAACGATGGAACCGTGGAAGGGATTCGCATCAAAGGTGCGGATGCCAGCAGTATCCAGTACCACCCTGAAGCCGCTCCCGGCCCCTGGGATTCGCGCAAATACTTTGTTCGATTTGTTGACCAGATGCTTGGCGCAAAATAAAGTTTGAAATAGCAATGAACTGAGGGTAAGTTCAAATGCATGAGTGTTCGTGCTATCGCATTAGTTGCGATTACCGCCTTAATGAGTGCTGGCTTCTCGGCTGGACTTTCCAATGATGATGTCCTCAAAGCCGAAGGATACATCCGACCTTCATCCCTTATCGAAGATGCCGCACTTGCCCCCTGGCACCTAAACGTGACGGGTGGGTCTAAGAACGCCAGCAACGAATGGATGATTGTCAACGTGAGTGGTGGATTAACTCCACTTGCTTGGCTCGGTGCTCCGCATTACAATCTTGGGGGAATCCAAGTGGATTCTGTTGCCATGCGCGACCGAAACATGACGATGCGCGGAACAGTTGGGCTGGACATCATGAAGCTAAGCGATGGTTCGCGCAAGTCAGTTTCTTTGCCTGCCAACACGCGAGTTTGGGGCGCAAGCTGGAGTCCAGACGGCACGAAGATCGCTTTTGTCGGCATGACCGACACCGAAACGGCGTTGTTCGTTTATGATGTGGCAAGCGAGAATCTGCGAAAGCTCACCAAAGAAGTCAAGATGACGGAGATCACTTCCGTGCAATGGTTTGGAGATTCCGCTAGAGTTGCGGTTCCGGTCACTCCACAAGGTGTCAGTGCTCCGAAGGCGAACGCACTTCCAATGGGGCCAAAAGTACGAACCAGCGACGACAAGCCAGATTCCTTGCGCACCTACGCTGGCCTACTCCAAACCCCTGAGGATACGGATCTGCTCCGTTACCTTCTCACCGTACAGATTGGCGTTGTTGATGTGAAAAGCGGTCAAGTCAAACGAGTAGGCGAGCCAAAAATGCTTTCCAGTTTTGATCCTGATCCAAGCGGAACCGGATACATTGTTCAAGAATTCGAGGGTGAGTTCACTTACCTTAATCCGGCGGGAAGCGGTGCGCGAAAGCAAACCCTTTGGAACGCCGATGGAAAAGAAGTAGCTCTTCTCAGTTACTCAGGCCAGCGCAAAGTGCAGATCAAAGCCGATGCCCGTCCGCCCCAACGACAGGGCCTTAGTTGGCGACCAGACGGAGCCGGGCTGAGTTTTATTCAAGATGAAAAACTGCCCAAAGATTCAAAGGATAAGCCCAAGAAGCAACTGATGCTTTGGAAGGCCCCTTTTGGCGAGAACGATGCGACTGTGGTCTACCAGGCCGAAGGATTCTCCCTTGCCGGATACGGGCAAGACGGTCAAACCTTATTCATCAACACCACTGAAGACAAGAAGACGATCACGAGCATTGTCAACATGGGTTCTAACGCTGAGCCCAAGAAAGTTTGGGAAACGAGTTCCGATACTGACTTTTACAAGCGGCCAGGCACTCTCGTTTTCGACACTAAGCCAGGATATGGACGGGTTGTGAAGATGTCGAGAGATGGAAACTCGGTGTTCCTGAGCGGCACTCAATACGATAAAAAACCGGAAGAAAACGCGCCTCGTCCATTCATTGATGAACTAAAGCTCGACGGGGAAATGAAACCAACCAGGATTTTCATGAGTTCGGCTGAGAAATTTGAAGACGCTGAAATTCTTGACGCAGACGGAAAAAACTTGCTGATCACCCGGCAAAGTTTGACTGAAGTACCTCAGCTCATAAACAAGATGGGGGCACAAGAAACTCAAATCACTCAAAACAAAGATTACGCTCCTGATATTACACAAGCAGAACGAAAGCGAATTCGTGTGAAACGAGCAGACGGATTTGAGTTTTGGGTAACGGCAACCTTGCCAAAATACACCACAAGCTTCAGCAAGCTTCCTGCGTTCTTCTGGTTCTATCCGAATGAGTTCACCGATCAAAAGAATTACGACGAAGGCCAGCGAACTTACAACAAGAATCGGTTCCCGGTCGTGCGTTCTTCTTCGGCGGACATTTTAGTTCGCGCTGGATATGTGGTGGTTGACCCCGATTGTCCAATTGTTGGTGCTACCGTTAGCGATGCAAACAATCTTTATGTTCATCAACTTCGCATGAACTTAAGCGCAACGATTGATGCTCTTGCCGATCAAGGTTGGGTAGACCGCAATCGTCTTGCAATAGGTGGTCACAGCTACGGCGCGTTCAGTGCGGCAAATGCACTGATCCACACTCCTTTCTTCAAGGCCGGAATTGGTGGAGACGGGAACTACAATCGCTCTCTTACGCCGTTTGGGTTCCAATCAGAACCGCGTCTGTTATGGGGGGCGCGAGAGGTCTATCAAGATATTTCTGCCTTGTGGAATGCAGAAAAAATGACTGGCGCGTACTTGATGTATCACGGAATGGAAGACCAAAATCTTGGGACCGACCCCATCAACTCAGAGCGTATGTTCCAGGTTCTCGAAGCATTAGGCAAACCCGCGGCTCTCTATATGTATCCGTTTGAAGATCACGGCCAAATCGGCAAAGAAACTCGATTGGATATGTGGGCTAGGTGGGAAGCCTGGCTGGATAAGTGGGTTAAGAATCCAGAATCGGACAAGAAGGAAGAAAAGAAAGACGGTGGGGAAGTTCCACCGTTTGCCGCCAAGATTGATTTCTCAGGCTGAAATTTCTTCGGCAAAAACCGGTTCTTCCATGTGATCGGTCGCTCCAGATGATATATCCCGAGCTTGGCTCAGAGCGAACTCTTTAAGTAAGGGTTCGCTCTCTTGTTTTGCAGCTTCTTGGAGCGCGTCAATGACGCGAGTTCGCTCAGCGGGTAGCCACTCTACAAGGTGGAAAACCGCATGCATTGCGCTACGCCGTCCCATCTTACTGGGAGCCGTAAGGCAATTGATAAGGGCATTCGCGGCTGGCTCGTTACAGAAGTGACCACCGAGAACCACTCCGGCCTTGTAGATCGCCCTCGCGTAGTCATCGTGCGTGGTAGCCATTAAGAATTCGATAGCATCAACCACTTCTTGAACTTCTGCTTCAGTTTTGCAGAATGCTGAATAGTCTTCCAGCATATCCAACACGCACCACTGAGCGGTTCTTCGGTTCGGATGCTGTCCATCGCGGAGAATAGCGATGAAGCTCGGCAGGAATTCTGCGGTACTCGCTCGCTTTTCTATTTCCACTACCGCGGCACTGGCCACATCTCGGTCAGAGCAGAAGAGTAACTTTGCAATATCCGGGGACGAAAGATCAACGAGCTGTCCGTGGAACCGATTTGGTAATCCAATGGATTTACTAATCGCATCCATTCGGTCGAACCAAGGGTCTGCACCCTCGATCAGTAGTGAAAGAACTTCTTCCCGGGATTCCCCTTTGGCTTCGTTCCAGAGATCAATAATCCGCCCAAAAACACCGTGCTCGGTGGTAGCCCACTGAATACAATAACGCTCTCCACGAATATCGTGTTCGGATTCATCATGCCAGCAATCTTGCGTCACATGGTAGTCACGGCTAACTGCATGAGGCGGCCAATGAAAAGTCACCCGGTGACCAGGATTGATTGCCGTGGAATCCCCGCCCGCTTCATTGAAGCCGCGTTGAATGGCATCATTGACACCAGCGAGGATTTCGTTAGCCGTAGCGTTCATGCACTATCTATCTATTCAGCGATTACTTAGATTGCCGTTTCAGGAATCGGTCAATTTCCTCATTCATTTCAGTTAAATGAAGCGTTGTCAGCATATCCGCTTTTGCGGTTGAATTCAGAGCTGCTTTGACTTTTGCTGAAAGTTTTTTGACGTGGTAAGTCGCCAAAATCTGAGCATCCGTTACAACTCCACCGTTGTTCATCATGGATTGTCCGATAAGAACAGTGGAGTAATACCGCTGAAGATCGCGTCGTAGAGGAGAAATCGCCTTACCATTTCCGATGTCACCAAAAATCGCTTCATACAAGGCACCAAGATGTTCCTCTAGGGTGTATCGCTGGCTAGCATCTTTCGTTTTGAAGGCGTTCTCAGCAATCGCATCAAGTTTGGTTGGGTTAGAAATGCTTGCCAAAATCAACCGTTGCTGGCGACCCAGGTAATCACGGAACGGCGCGTTGTAGTCGTTGTTACCTTCGCTCGGATCTTGGCTCATACCAAACAAAACATCTTGCGGAAGATCTAGGGCGACTTCGCTGAGCACGTTGTTGACAATGTATTTCATTGCCGTTCGTTGGTCAGCCGCTGAGACTGGACGCAAAGTAGGCTGCTCGTTCATATCGCCTTTGAGTTGGCGACGGAATTCAAATCCACCAATCATGCGTGCGGCGAAGATACTTGCGCTGAACTTTCCACGAATTGAACGAAGAAGCAGTGAATTTCGGCGGGCATAAGATTCGCCATCTTTGGTTGCCTGAGTCAGAGCATAGTTGCGTAGAAGGGCATCTGTTTTGCTACGAACATTCAGATAACCAACGGTATCCGAACCCAAATCCCAACGCACGCTGAGCGGGTTTTCGCCATCGGCATCTTCGTCAGTGAGGAATAAATGCCCGCGCATACCGCTTTTCTTTGCGATTTGGTCGAGGTCGTAGCGTTCTTCATCAGTCGTTTTATTGCCGAACTGCGAATAGCCGTAATCAATCGCCCAAAGATCGTAAGCACCGATAACGGGGTTGTAGTAGCCTTTATTTCCTGCAAGAACCGCGTTCAGGTTCAGCGGAGTGTAATCCATCACACTAGAAGCAACCGCTTGGCTTTCGACTCGGTTGAAGTCAGCCAGTTCAGCATTGGTGTGCAACGTAGAAGCGGCGAAGTTGTGTCGCAGACCAAGGCAGTGCCCGACTTCATGAGCGATGAGATCGGCGATCATGATGCGCGTGTATTCCTTAACATCTACGGGTAGCCCTTTCGCTACCATGACGTTGTAAGCATACGAGGCTTCATCAGCAAACCCGTGGGCATGGTCGCATCCGATTCGTTTGAATCCTAGCTTCGCAAACGGTTTATCAACTAATTCGTTGAGAATCGTTTGCTTGCCTTCATCGTCCAGCCAAGGGGTTCGACTACTCGCACCCATTACCTGCTCTTGGAACTCAGTAAACGCGCTTGCCGGATAGTTGGCGTCAACCGTGACAGCTGCATTCATGATTTCTCCACTGATCGGGTCGGGGCGGAACCACGCCACCGCGTACGCAGAATTTTCGGTCATTGTCCAGCGGATGACGTTGTAGCGTCCGTCGGCATGATCGTAATCTGCATCTTTGGGAGCATCCTTAACAACCAAGGCATTTTTGAATCCAATCGCTTCGTAAGCTTTATTCCAGAACAGGATTCCGTCACGAACTGCTTGCTTGTACTCTTCGGGGATTGTGTTATCCAGGTACCAAACAATCGGCTTGACTGGCTCGCTCATTTCTGCTTTCGGGTCTTTCTTTTGTAAATTGAACCGCTGAATTAGCCGAACTGTACGATCAGTTCGTTTAAGCTTGGCAACATCAAAATAGTCACTGGTGAAGTATCCAACCCGCGGGTCAGCGTAGCGGGGCTGATAGCCTGTATCCCGGCGATTCCACATATTGAAGCTGATTGTAAGTGGCAGACTTCGTGAATCAGCGAGTGGGGACTTACCGATTCCGAGCAATGCCGCGAGTAATGCCGCAAATCCGTCGTCATCGCCGCCCCCTGCTTTTCGATAGTGCAGGTTGTAGCGAACAACGGAGTTCTCAGGATAACTAAAGATGCTGTTCACCGAGAAGTTTGCTCGGTCGGGTGTATATCCGCCGCCGATTGCTCCGCTGATCGCCTGTGGAACACCCATAATATCGCCGTAAAACAGTTCGGTGATGTTCACAAGTAGTAATTTGCGCTCTGGATCTTTCGCTTCAATTTTGTAGTTATCTAGAATCGCTTGCGGGAATGACCGTTGGCTCGCAAGAGCAAGAGGATCATCGCCGGGCCATCGAAAGTTCAAATTGGGTTTGGTGAGGCGGATGTCGTCGGTTCCGCGTTCAAAGGCATACACGCTGATTGCATCCTGGTTGATCGGGTCGCCAGCTTGAATTCCATCGGAGCCAACGCCCATTGAAACAGTTGCTTGAACGCAGAAGAGTTTTCCTAATTGCGATTCTGGGAGTTCAAGCAGAATTTCATTCTTTCGTTGATAAAAAGTAAAGTCGCCGGAAAACTTTTTCAGGTCTTTTATTGCCTCTGCGTATGCCTCGGCATCTTTTTGCTCCTGGGTTTTTTCTTCTTGCTTGTCCTTAAAGGTTGCCGTTACTGGTTTGGTTTCTTGGGCGTAAGCGGGAATGGCAGTGGAGACGACTGCCGCGAGAGCGAGGACGAGGGTGAGTTGTCGCATCGGTGTAAATTTCATTTTGCCGCAGGTAAACACTGGATTGCGCGGCTTGCTAGTTCCAGCTATTTGTTTCAAAACAAAAAACCACTGACTCGTTCCTGAATCAGTGGTTGAGTTGAAGTCGTTTTTGATATCAGGCGTCTTTGTCTTCAGCCTCTTTAGCCATGTCTTCAAAGCCTTTCTTGCCTTCGTTGATTCCTTTTTGGAATTCACCCATTCCGCGACCAAGGCCACGCATGAGAGTTGGGATTTTTGCTCCACCGAACAAAACAAGAATAATCACGCCGACAATGAGCAGTTCTTGGGTGCCAAGGAATGCGATGCTGTTGAGGATGAGGTTCATTTTGTTGCTCGGGGGCGGAATTTCACCGCACTGTATTTCTATTATACGGCGATTCCCTGTTAATCTTGACGGTAACAGGGCCGGGAAGTTCTCCCGGCCCTGTTGAATTTGGCCCAATGCCTAGTTGCCAGTGCTGATATCTACGTTCTTCTTCTTACCTTTTTCGTCGACCGTCTGCATTTCGCCGCTGACCACAACCACGTACCAACCTCTAGGTTGACCCATCATTCGAGGAGAGTCTTTGAAATCTTTTGGTTTGAATGGCGCAGTAGCGTTGATTTTTTCAATCAAATCTTCGTAAAACATTGCTGTGTTATCTTTATCGGTAATGTCCTTCATCTCTTTTCCGGCGATTTCGCTGTTGTAAGAGATAAAGGTCTTGGTTCCAGACGTATTGCAAGCCACTGGCTTGGAAATATCAGCTACATCACCCATGCCTTTGAGTGGGCCAGGTGCATCCTTCATTTCGTCTTTAAACGATTTAGATGACTTGTTGTAATAAGGGGCGAGTTCAGACTGCCATTTATCGGCATCCGGGAATTTGCCTTTATCCTGAACATACTCTTTCATGCTTTTGTTTAATGTGGAAATTGTGAATATGCAGGGAAACATATCCTTACCCTGATTAAAAACTGCCGCACCCATTCCAACGAACGCAATTATGGCGATGCAACAAAAAGCTCCGAGGGCTACAAAAATCCAAACAAGCGGGTTAGTGCCTTTCTTTCTTGGGGCTTCGCCATAAGGAGGAGGTGTGTATGTCATGCTAACAAATAATACCGCCGCAGGTTAGAGTGAGGTTGCATTTGAAGGGAGGTTCTCAAAGTTCGGGTAGTAGTCAGCATCCCCCTAGTGTGGATGCAATCGCCCGAGGATTGACTACTAACGCGGAAGAACACCCCTACGCAATCAAAGCGGCGAGAGAAGCAGTAGCGACGGGCGAGCAATGGCAAACAACCGCATCGGAGCGGTTTGCTCACTATGCTAATGGAACGATCAAACCCCTGATCAACATGAGTGGGGTAATCCTCCACACGGGTCTTGGTCGAGCACGACTCGCGGATGAAGCGGTTTATGCGATAACCGAAGTCGCAGATAGTCATGCTTCTGTTGAGTTTGATTTAGATTCTGGCTCAAGAGGTGATCGCCAGGAACACGTTCGCTGGCTTTTGCAGGAACTCACCGGAGCAGAAGATGCCGTGGTCGTCAATAATTGCGCGGCGGCAGTGATGCTCGCTCTCTCCGCACAAGGGCGAGGGCAGGTAGTGCTTTTGAGTCGGGGGCAGGTGGTTGAGATTGGCGGGCAGTTCCGAATGCCGGACATCATCGAACTCAGCGGGTGCTTTTTGGTTGAGGTCGGATGCACGAACAAAACTCATCTTTCTGATTTCGCCAGCCAGATGGATGCCGAAACCGGCGTGATTCTGCGATGCCACCAAAGTAATTTCGCCCAAGTGGGATTTGTAAGCCAGCCTCATCCGCGCGAACTAGCTGAACTCGCTCATAGCCAAGGTTGGCTGATGATCGATGATTTAGGAAGCGGGTGCTTGGTAGATACCACCCAGTACGGACTAAGCAAGGAGCGTACGGTTCGAGAAGCAATAGCCGACGGCGCCGATATTGCTATGTTCAGCGGCGACAAACTTCTGGGTGGCACCCAGGCGGGAATCATCGTTGGCAAATCAGCGGTGATGGCCGCTCTCAAAACTCATCCGATGGCTCGAGCGATGCGGATTGATAAACTTTCATTGGCTGGCCTTGAAGCAACTCTACGCATGTATTTTGAGAATCGAGCTGAAGATATTCCGGTTTGGCGAGACTGCGCAAAGAGCTTGACTGAGGTCAAACAGGATTGCTTCAAATTAAAGAAAGCGTGGGGAACCGGAATTATCGAGACCAGTACTACAGAATTGGGTGGCGGCTCGTTCCCTGGAGATGGTGTCAAGACTTGGCGGTTTGGTTTAGGCACAGATCATTCAAACTTAATGAAGAACCTCCGCCAATCTGGAGTGATTGGTAGAACTGAATCTGGCCAGATTTGGCTAGACCCAAGAACGGCAACTCCTGACGAAGTTAAGGAGACCTGCGGAGTATTAAAAGGATTGAGAAATGTTTGACATCAAAGGCGCAGAAGTAGAGCGAGAAAAAACGCTCGGTTCCGATCACCCTGCATGGACACGGTATGTGCGAATCAGGGACATGGTTCTGGCTATGGGGCCGATAATGGGGATGTCACCGGAGGATAAAACTGGCTGGAACACCTTCGTTTTAGTGATGGAAGGCTTTCCGCCCGATCCAGAACCCGCTAACTTGGACATTGAACAGGAGGCAAAGGTGTTCTTAAGGTCATGGCTTGGAAAAGGGCAAGAAACCTTGCTGGACGTCCATGAAGCGGTTTTGCTTTACGACGATTTGCTCATTCAAGACAAGTTAGAACCGCACGAAATTTTAGACCGCATGGGCAAGCACGAAGAGCTTCCGTTTTCGGATGAAATCATGGCGGCGTTGTTAGAAGTCGTCCCGCAAAAGGAACCTGAGATCGAAATCCCCGAGATGCCAGATGTTTAATCAGTTAGAGCTTAGCCGTCGATGCAATGCTTTTACAGACCGCCTAAAGTCAAGCCACGGAGACCGGTTAGTGCGAATTCAAACAATGGTCGTTACGATAGGGGATGAGCTAGGAATTACAACAAACGATTTGACGTTGTGGCGTTTATTAGTGATCAAACAATTGGGTGTTGATATGATGCCTTCTGATCCTGACTTGAAACAGTACTCGAATGCGTACGACGAAGAGTTTCAGATGGCTTTTAGGATAAGTGAGTTGTGGAACTCGGCTTGGGAGCGAGATGAATCCGATCTCGTTCAAGCTGTTCGCGCTGAGCTTGGTTCGACAATTGAAGAAAAGTACTTCATGGCATTTGAGCGTGCCGCGAGCAAAATTCACCCTCTCAGAACCACTGAATCCTAAAGTTAAAGCCCGCTTGCGTTAAGTCTTCATAAATCGCTTGCCGAACCGTAATTTCATGGCGTCCAAATAACTATGAAGATTTTTGAGCCGGATACCTACCTTGATGTCATGACCCCGCTCGGGCGGGGAAATGTATGGCTGGTTAAGGATTTCGGATTAGAAATGGACACGTATTACTCGGTCATTATTCGTGAGGGCGATCACACGGGCCAAATTTTTGATTTTTCAAACAGTGATATTCGGGTTTCGCCTAACTATTCGCTTCACCGAGGAAAGTGGGGCGAACTTTCCGAGAAAATAAAAAAGAATTCGTCAACTTAGTCGTGAGCGGCGGTTTCTCCGGCTACGAACCCGGTTGACCATGCGGCTTGCAGATTGTAGCCACCAACTGGGCCAGCAATGTCGAGAACTTCGCCCGCGAGGTAAAGCCCCTTGACGACTTTTGAACGCATTGTTTGCGGATCAACCTCGTCAAGGCTAATTCCACCAGCAACCACCTCTCCTTTATCAAAGAGCACTTCAATTACTTCACCAATCTCCCAACCTTTTAAAGTTTGAACTAAGAGATTGATTTGCTTTTTGCTGACATATTGGTTTTTAGTGTCGAGACTGATATCAACCGAATCAAGTAACACAGGAACGATAGCACTCGGGATTTCGTGGTCGAGGAAATGTCGGAAAAGACGGTTTGGGTTTGATGATTTGAATTTATTTGCAGACTCAAGCAGTTGATCGAAGTTTTGTTTAGGAAAGAAATCGACTTCAAGCGTGTGACGGCCTTCTTGCCATCGTTCAGCGATCTCTCGCGTGATGCCAAGCACCGTAGGGCCAGAAACTCCCCGGTGAGTAAACAATAAATCGTTTTGCCAACGGGCGATCTCTTTGCCATTCAGCTTGGCTTTGAGAATAATATTGCGTAGCGCGAGCCCGGCCTTCATTCGTTCGCCTTTCACAAGTAACTCAACTGGAGCGAGTGCGGCGGTAATTGGAACAATTGTGTGCCCCAAGTTCTTTGCCCACACATAGCCATCCCCAGTCGTTCCAGATTTGGGATAAGAAGAACCGCCCGCACAGAGGATGACTTTATCGGTCGGGATCATCTCACCGCCGACTTTGACACCTTGAATACGTCCACCAGGCGCGACAATGTCTTCGACCGGAGAGTTGTATTTGATATGCACGTTGGCCTCTCGCAGATACGCCTGCAAGATTGCAACTACGTCTTTTGCGGTTTGATCAACAGGGAAGATTCGCCCATCATCTCGGGTGTAAACCCGAAGCCCGCGATCTGTGAGCATATCAATGATGTCTTCGTTCGTAAACCGGTAGCAACTTGGGCGGATGAAGTTCGCTTCGTTTTTTCGGAACGCGCTCAAAACATGGTTGATTGACCCGGCGTGGGTGATGTTGCATTTGCCCCCGCCAGAAATTAAGATTTTCGTACCTATACGGTCAGTTTTTTCGATCAGGAGAACGGTTGCTCCTTCGCTTGCCGCTTTCCAAGCGGCGATGATTCCGGCTGCCCCGGCTCCAATAACGATAATGGGGCGACTCATGCGCCAACGATGGTACCTGTGGATTTGAATCCAGAAACTGCTTGGTCAGGTACTGTAAGTTGGAATTGAGAATTCATTTATGCGTGGAATTGGTCAGAAAAAGTCGGAACTAGATCAGGAGTTCGCGGTCATTGGACTTGGTAGGTTCGGCACCAGCGTAGCAAAAACATTGGTCGAATCTGGTCACACAGTTCTTGGGATTGATAGCGATGTTTCTCTTGTTCAGCGTTACTCTCACATGATCACGCAAACGGTGGCGTTGGATTCTACGGACGAAGAGGCTCTCAAAGAAATAGATATTCAGAGCTACGACACGGTCATTGTCGCGATTGGAACAAACTTCGAGGCGAACCTCATGACCACAGTTGCTCTCAAATCGCTTGGTATCAAGACTGTCGTCTGCAAAGCTACTACGGAAATTCAACGCAACATTCTTAAACGAGTAGGCGCCGACAGAATCGTGTTACCTGAATTCGAAGCAGGTGAGCGCTTGGCAATGATGATCACTTCACCCACGGTTGTCTCGCAGATGGTTTTGTGTCCGGGGACAAGGATCAGCGAAGTGCTTGTGCCCAAGGCATTTGTTGATAAAAATCTGGATGATGCTGACATTCCTGGACGATTTAATTTGAGCGTTGTTGCAATTCAGCGCGGCACAACCGTGATGCCGAATCCAAAAAAGTCGACAATACTTCGGGCGGGCGATATGTTAGTAGTGATCGGCCCTCACGACGCGGTGCAAAAACTCAGTGCCCACGTCTGATCCGATGCGCAAGCGCAGACATATTCCTGCCGCTGTCCGACTAATTGTAGGTTTGTTGGTCTTCGTACTTGTCGGAGCTTTTCTATTGAGCTTGCCTGTTTCCAGCATGGGCACACCGCTCACGTTGCAACAATCGCTCTTCACATCGGTGTCGGCATTAGCAGTTACCGGGCTGAGCACAATCACCCCCGCGATCGACCTTTCGCCAACTGGCAAAGTCGTGCTGATGGCACTCATCCAATTTGGTGGAATCGGATACATGGTTTTGGCGATTCTAGTATTTCGAATGCTGGGCCGAAGTATTTCGCTCACCGAGCGAATGGCGCTCCAAGATTCCCTCGGATTGATCAACTTGCAAGGAATTGTCCAACTGTCCATCCGCGTGTTTTTTACCGTTCTAGCAATTGAATTCGTTGGAGCAGTTTGCTTGTTTATCAATTGGAGCAATGTCGGCCCGATTGCGCACCGCGACCCAGGCTATATCGCTTTTTATGCGATATTCCACTCGGTGAGCTCGTTTTGTAACGCTGGTTTCGACTTATTCAACGGCAAGTACCAGTTTCCGCTTGACGGAGGCACGATGGCGATTATGTCGTCGCTTATTATCATTGGTGGGCTTGGAATCCCTGTACTGTTCGACGTGATGACTTACCACACCAGAAAGAAACTTTCCCTTCACACTCGGCTAACCGCAATGGCGTTTATTGGGTTGATTCTTTGGGGCGGAATTGCAATTTGGTTGAGCGAATCCGTGCCGGGTGGAAAGTTGGAAGGCCTACATTTCGGCCGTCAGGCGAGTTTGGCGATGTTCCAATCGGTGAGTTGCCGCACTGCAGGATTTTCTGCTTTGGGCGGACTTGATGGCTGTAATCCGGCTACTCAGTTGTTGATGATCACCCTGATGTTTATCGGTTGCGCCCCGGCAAGTATGGGCGGCGGGATTACCACGGGAACATTCATCGTTATGCTGCTAGCAATGGTGGCTTACATTCGCCGTCAGTCAACGCCGATTGTTTACGGGCGGGCTATCCCTGGCGAGATGGTGCGTAAGGCGGCGGCAGTCCTCACTATCTCACTGTTTGTAGTCATCACATCGTCTTGGTTGATCATGATGAGCCATCCCGAGTGGTCAATGGGTGAGTCGGTGTTTGAAGTCGTTTCCGCATTTGCAACTTGCGGCCTTACGCTAAGCAAAACTGGCGAACTCAACGACTTTGGTCAAGGTGTGATCATGTTCATGATGTTCTGGGGACGGTTAGGTGCCCTCACAATCCTGTTTGCTTTCACCCGGCCCAAGTCTGGACGCCGCGTTTCTTACCCAGAAGAGAAGATTCTTCTGGGTTAAAGCTCGTATGTTGTTTTCTTAGCGACAGCAACCGTGCCGCCATCGTTTTTGCGCTGAAGCAGCAATTCGAGCAGATCGTACAATTTCGTGACGCTTGGCATCAGAACCAAGAAGACCACAGCGGCGAGAGCAGCGATTCCGAAAGCGTAGACCCACCAGACTTTGAAAAATAGCCAAGCGATCACTCCGGTAATCGCAGGAATTTCAAAAATCGCTCCGGTTGTGATGATTTTCGATTTGCTGAGATTGGAATCGAGGTCTTTGTGATCAGCAAGACTATCCTGCAGTGGTTTTATGCCGAACGCATATCCGATTCCGGCGAACAAAATCGCAACTCCAAGCGCGAATAATGGCAGAACCATTGAATCAGAGGCGGAAGGAATATTTTTCTCGACCAGAGGGGCAACAATTCCGAGAGCAACCATCGGGATGAGGAACCAAATCACCGTGAGTTGTAGAGCTTTTCGCTGAGGAGCATAGGGGGAATTCGGAGTTGCCATGGCTGTTCTATTGGATCGGTTTTCCGTCGCTCAGTAATTGTATTCTGCCCTGACGGGATTTTGGGGAATCCAGACTAAAAGATCGGAAATCCCTTAACTCTTCTTTAATACGGTTTTGGGCTTTGACTATTGCCGCTTCGATAAGTTTTGCATCACCTGCCCACGCTTTGTATACTATTTTTTCTTGGTCTGGATCGTAGAGCCAGTAGCCGATAAGACGTCCCCGATCAGTGATCATGTGGCAGGTGGGATCGCCAAACCCTTTGGTATCGCCAAGTGTGACCCCATCGAAACTCTTAGAATGATCCGATTCATCCACAATGTCGTACAGGCACTTTGCGAGCAAGACGAGATTATCGAGGCTAGCAAGAATTTGAATATCTGGCTCGGACGGGATTTTGAACGTTGCAAACTCATCGGCATCTTCCGGATTTGCGTAGTAAAGATCGTCAACGGCAACCAGGCCAGCGTTGTCAAAGGCTACTTTCGATTTTCCAGCGGGAAGGGCAGTGAACCACCGGAATTCATCGATTGTTGCTGGCCCGATCCATTGGAAGAATTGGTGCGCTATTTCCGCATGGAGTTCTTCCGGTGTTGGCATGGCACCTTTTAGTGGATTATCTTGCCAAAGAGTGTAGATGTACTTTTCTTGATCTAGCCGTCCGTTAGTTGGGATTCGCCGAATTTGCCCAGTTGTTTGCAGTCGGCCGATCACTCCCGGAAGGTCAGTTGAGATGCCACGCTTTTTGCCTTCATCTCCAAACGAACGAACTTGGTCACCTAACTCTTTTTTGATTTCGTTTGTCCGGAAGTTGCCTTTAGAGAGCACTTTGAGAGTGGGTTCCGCAAGAGCTTCTAATTCTTCTTTGGTGATTCCCAATGCTCGCTCGGGCGATGTTGGCGCAAAAACGTCGTTAGCTTGAGAAAAGCGAAGCGCAAGGGCGAAATCTGAAGCAGGAACAATGTAAGTGCAACCACGCACGGCAGGGAGTTCATGGATTTTTAGGTTAGCGACGGCTTGGTCAATTTGCTCTCGGCTGAAGTTTGCCCGTGTAGCAAAGTGCTGGTAAGGTGCCGCTGAGCCAACTCCTCGAACCCAACCTGTTTTTTCAAGGATTTCGGCAGGTGAAAGCTTTGCAAACGGCTGGCCGATCAACCCTTGTTTGTGCGCCCGATAAGCCCGTAACCTTGCCCTTTCCATACTAAATCGCTTCCACTGGGATGCCGTATTCGGCTCCAACCGCAAAAATGTGGTCATCTACGTTAACCAAATCAACCGTGTGGGTTTTTGCCTCACCGACGGGAACTGCTTTTTCCCAGATTGGCGATGTTGTTTCGCGGTGATACACAACGTATTTTTGACCTGGAATCACATCCCATGTAAGCCGTGTCGCATGATGATCGGCACGTTGCATTCTCACGTTTTTGGGCTGTGGGCCGGCCTGCGCTAGTGTTGCCATGACAGTGAGATTGGCTTGTGCAACTTGCGCCAGGTACTCGAAATCCATGTGTTCAACCAAGTCATGCGGTGTGTGCTGGTGGGTGTATTCCTCGTGGACTTCGATAAATCGCACCGCGTTGAATCCTGCATTGGCGAAAGGAGTATGGTCGCCGCCACGACCAAACCGATCGCGCCGAAAAACGAGTTTTGCCCTGAAATCTTGCATGGTTTGGCGAATGAAGAACTCAGCAATACGAGCGAGTTCACGCGATTGGTGATTTTCGGATTCCTCACTGAAAATGCGAATTCGCTTGTTATCCTTTTGACCTGCAAGGTTTCTTGAGGAACCAACTGTATCGTTGTTCAAAACCGCATCTATCTTCCAGTTTTCATCCGTAGCTCGCTTTGCCAAAGCAGTTGAACCTAATAGTCCTTGCTCTTCGCCGGAAAAGGCTACGAACACTAAGGTTTGCTCATGCTCAGTCGCACTGAGGATACGGGCAAGTTCTGCGACTACAGCGACGCCGGAAGCATCATCATTTGCTCCCGGAGCTGGGCCTTCTTCTGGTTTGACTTCTAAGTTCAGGCTATCAATATGTCCACCAATGATGATGCGGCGGTCAGTTTTGCCCGGCAATGTGGCGACCACTTGATAGCTAGGCATATCTTCTGGAACTCGCCTTCCCCTTGGCAGCGTGTATTCCATGACTTCCACTTGCATTCGTGGTAAGGGTCGCAGTTGATCCGCCAGCCATTCGCAAGCTGGTTTGATGTGTGCGGATAAAGAATTCCTAGTGGGATAAGAGGCCAGCTTCTCAACTGTATTTTTGAGATGTTTTGCGTCGGGAAGCTCGGGAGTAGCAACCACAAATTTTGAGTTCATGCACCTAGCTTGACACATGGATCGGAAAATATCGCGGCTTATTGATTTACCGCCAAAGACCCTTTTGGGGCCAATGTATCAACTTAAGCCACCGGTAAGATGAATAGGGCTATTTGAGCGTAAGTTCATGAAAGCCTAGGCATCAGGCTACGGAGGGCGGGAATTGAAAATACCAAAATTACGGAAGATTAGGGCAGTCGTTAACTACATCCGCGTAGAAGCGATGAGCGGCGTTGTTCTCATCGCCGCCGCCTTAATAGCTGTGCTTTGGAAGAACTCGCCGCTAGCCGAAATCTACGACGCAATTATCCACTACCATCTCAACCTCAACTTTCTTGGCAGTGCCTATGATTTAACCGCACATTTTTTTGTCAACGACATTCTGATGGCGATTTTCTTCCTTGTTGTTGGGATGGAAATCAAGCGAGAAGTATTGTCGGGCGAACTTTCATCTGCGAAGAAAGCTGTGTTGCCAGCAATCGCCGCAATAGGCGGCGTAGCTGTGCCGGCAATTATTTATGTACTAATCAACCGCCAGGCAGGTGGGGAAATGCGAGGCTGGGCGATTCCCACTGCTACGGATATCGCATTTTCTCTCGCGATTGTTTCGTTGTTCGGAAACCGAATCCCATTTTCCCTTCGAGTTTTTCTCACAGCATTGGCGATTATTGATGACTTGATGGCAGTGCTGGCGATTGCGTTTTTCTACACTGCTTCAATTTCAGTCATGCACCTTGCGTTTGCCGGGATTCTTCTGGCTGGGCTTGTGGTGCTCAACCGAATGCGAGTCACCCATCTTGCGTTCTATCTCATTCCTGGAATTCTCCTGTTCTACTTCGTCTACAAGTCGGGAATCCATGCGACGATCGCTGGTGTATTACTGGCGATGGTGATTCCGATGCGTGGAAAAGAGAACCAAGAATCGCCTTTGGTCTCTTTGGAAAATGCGCTACACCCATGGGTTGCAAATGGGATTCTCCCCGTGTTCGCATTTTTCAATTCTGGAATTGCTCTTGGATCTTTTACTGGCGCTATGGTCATGCATCCAGTTACCATTGGTTGTTTCGCAGGACTGTTCTTTGGCAAGCAGATAGGCGTCATGGTCGTTACTTGGATAGCTGTTCGGTTTAAGGTTGCAGACTTGCCATCGGGTGCGACTTGGCTTCAGTTCTATGCTCTCAGCATCCTCACTGGGCTTGGATTTACAATGAGTTTGTTTATTGGTGCCCTTGCGTTTGGACGCTCGGAATCGGCAGAACTAGCTAAATTCGGTGTCATGGCTGGATCACTTCTCTCAGCCCTTGTGGCGATAGCAATATTCGCGGTAAGTCAAAATAAAAGTAAGTCTAACGAGGACAGCACCGATCCAGGTGCAATGCAGGCAACGTAGCTAACGCATTTCTTGAATCACGTTTCTGCCTTGTCCTTCCCGTGATTCCCAGTTAAAGTGCTCGATGATTTGCACAAGACCGCCGGACACTAGAACGTCACATTTGGAGGAGCCACCATCCAAAGTTCCATCAACTTGAATTTGGCAGTAGCGGAACTCTAGTTTGTTAGCTATTAGATTGCCAACGAGATAACCCTGCCGAATCTTTCCGCCTTTGTATTGAGCGGTTACGAACGTATCAACCTGCTCGAATTGAAATATGGTTTCAGATGAAATCACGCCACAGGGGTCGGTTTCCACGGCATTCATAACAAGGCTATGCAGATTAATTGCTTTGTGACTCATGACACAGGAGTGAGTAAACCAAGTTCGGCAAGCCAACTATTAAACGCGGTTTCTGCGGCGGCAAGTTTCGCAATTTTCCGCTCGCCTTTATTTTTGATGAATGGTTCTGGATCGGGAAACAGTCCCCAGTTAATATTCATCGGAGCGAATTCTCGCTCAGTTTCTGCATCGCTCAGGTGGCTAATCAGCGAGCCGTATGCGCTGGGCCGGGAAGGAACCACTGGCTCTAAGCCCTGGGAACGACGAATCAGCGTATGGGCAACGTAGATTCCCATTGCGGCAGATTCGACATAACCCTCTACTCCTGTGATCTGACCAGCGAGGAATAACCCTGGACGAGACTTGAACTCTAGCCAAGGCGTAAGAACCTTTGGAGATTCGATGTAGGTGTTACGGTGGATCACGCCCATCCGGACGAATTCGGCGTTTTCCAGTCCAGGAACCATTTTGAGAACTTCCAGTTGCGGCCCCCATTTCATTCTGGTTTGGCAGGCGACTAATGAGTAAAGCGTTTTTTCTCGGTTTTCCGGACGAAGTTGCAAAGCGGCCCAGGGGCGTCGGTCAGTGCGAGGGTCGCGCAAACCGACTGGCTTGAAGTTACCAAATCGTAGTGAATCATGCCCCTTACTGGCGATTTCCTCGATAGGTTTGCAACCTTCAAAATACTTCGGGTCTTCGAAGTCTTTGAGCGGCACGCGGTCAGCGGCGACGAGAGCCGTAATAAATGCATCGTATTCTTCTTTGTTGAAAGGGCAGTTGAGGTAGTCATCGCCTTCGCCTTTGTCGTAACGCGACTGGGCGAAGATCACATCCATGTTAAGGGTGCTGGCATCTACAGTTGGTGAAACTGCATCGTAAAAGTAAAGATGCTCTTGCCCAGTAAGTTCAGCAAGCCATTGACCTAACGGTTCGCTAGTGAGTGGGCCGGTTGCGATCACCAACTGCCCGCCCGACCCAAGAAGTTGCTCCGCCATTTCTGGGGTGAATTGCTCCCGAATGATCTCAATGTTAGTATGATCTGATAAAGTCTCTGTGATCGCTTTCGCAAAGTGATCTCGATCCACAGCTAAAGCCGATCCGCCTGGAACCGAATGTTTTTCGGCAGTCGGGATGAGTAGCGAACCTAACGCCTTCATTTCGGTTTTGAGTTGCCCGGCTGGCGTTGCCGGATCTTGCGATTTGAAGGAATTACTACAAACTAGCTCAGCAAGATAATCGGTTTTGTGGGCAGGGGTTTGGTGTGGCCCACGCATTTCGTAAAGCCGCACTTTCAGCCCAGCCTGCGCGCAGATGTAAGCACACTCGGAGCCAGCCATTCCACCACCGACAATCGTGATCATCGGTTACATTGTGGCGGGTTTTGAACCTAGGCTGTGCGCCTGGCTACTGCCAGCCCCACATCGTTTTGAATTGCCACGACCGAGCAAGCGGTACTTGATCACGTGAATTCTTGCCCGTTTCGGTTACACCTGGAGAAGCGACTGAACGTGCAAATGTCCAACCAGCGAGTTCTGTGATCTGAATGTATGTTCCTCGGTTGATGTAAGGAACAGTATCCTCGCCGGGGACTTGAATTGAACCAGGGCGGAAACCCCAATTCGCGATTACTTCGCTACGTTGTTTCTTGGTAAGGGCAATAGCAGAACGGATCGCCGCTTGCACGGTAGAAAGCGCAGTCTGACCTTCCGGAATGTAGTTCACATTGGTTTTCTGATCCAAAGCTTCAAGAATGACGTGCGGTTGAATGACTTGTCTGAAGAGGTTATCAGCCGTGAAATTACCGAGTGGCGGAGCAAACATTAAATTGCGAAGCTCACTAACAGTGTTTGCATAAAGCGTTGCCCCGATAGAGCCTTCAACATTCCAGCCATCAAAAGCGGCGAGTTGATCAAGGGCGGTTCGGTCTGGCTCCGTATTTGGCATTGCTTGAATTGCACGGCGAATCCAAGGCTGGAATTCGAGGGATGTATCAGTTTCGCGCCGGGCGATTGTCCAAGCCGCCTTTTCCAGGTCGAAGCTGGTGAGCTTGCCTTCGGGAATCGCTTGGTTGAGCACTTGATTGCGGAAAATTCGACCCCAAACTGGCGTGTCACCATTGGGCCACCAAGCAACTGGTTTGTTGTTCCAATTGGTGATAATTCCGGAATCGGGGTTATCGGTTCTTGGCATATTGCTAGAACTCACAAAGCCTAGCCACTGGAATTCTTTTTCGTCCAGAGTTGGCATCCGTGGGTCAACCCCTTTTGCACGGAGCGGCATCAATCCGCAGTAGCGGTAACCGATATCGCCAGTTTTTGTCGCAAAAAACAGATTGAAACTCACAGGCATTCCTTGGGCAACAATAGTGAAATCAGAACTGGTTTTTGCTGAGTAAAGCCCATTCATAGAAGCGATGGTGGAAATTTCCCGTTTCCAAAAGGCAGATTGCAAACTGTAAACCGCTTTACTTCCGTTTGAACGTAAAAGCACTGGCCCGTGGGTTGTTCGGTATTGGATGAACTCTTTATCTGGCTGACCCTTAACCTTGATGTTAAAGGTGATTTTTTCGAGAGTCTTTTCTTCGCCTTGCGACATATATTTGTCGCCTTCGGTCAATCGGCTGACAAAGATGTCTTCTAAGTCGGCAACTCCACTGGTGAATCCCCATGCGGCGAAGGGAGAGTAACCGATCAGAACTCCGGGAATTCCCGGCACATCCATTCCGGCGACTTTCAAATCTGGGGAATCGACCGCGACCTCATGAACGATACTCGGAGTTGTGTGCCCCATTTGCGGAGCCGAAAGGAGCATCGGTTTTCCGGTTCCGCTTCGGCGTGGGCTCACTGCGATTGCGTAACTTCCAACTTTGTAGGGAACTGCGTTCGCTTCAGCGACCAACTCTTGCGCTTCATTTGACGCAGTACGTACTCCACGTGCGAGTTCTAGGAGATTAGTTGGTGGCAGGGCAGCAAGCTGGGCTTCCGATTCTGCCCGAGTGAAATTGAATATCTGTGGCTCGCGAAGTGTGGGGTCATCGCGTTTAGAAACGGTCACCGGAGCGCGAGGATCGTTTTGCCAGGCAAGATCATCAAGAACCTCGAGTAATTTATCTTTTACCGCAGAGCGAGTGCGAAGATACTGGATGAGCGCGTAGTTGCGAATTTCGCCCGCCCCACCTTGCCCGAATTGCCTTGCTAAACCTACACCTATTGCTGCAGAGTCGGTAGCAGTCCATTCGCGAGGTTCAAAGCCAAATTGAGTGTATTGTTCAGGAAGGGAGTTTGCTGCGATGCGCACTTTGATTGTTTCGTTGATCCCAGCAACGTAGGCGTTCCAGTTCGCCTGAATATCCAAAGGAAGTTGGCTGATAAGCTGTCTATATTCGTCGTCCGTGTACGATTTAGCAAGGGCTGATTCATCGCTGGCCACGTAGTTTGGGCCAAGAACCTCCGCCATTTGACCGCGCGCATTTCGGCGGGACATTTCCATTTGCCACAGGCGATCTTCGGCAACTGCCTTGCCCATCAAGCGATAAGCTTCTGCCGTATTGTTTGCACGGATCATCGGCACGCCGTAGGAATCGCGAATGATCGCAGGCTCAACTTGTGAGGACTGGAAATCTAATCCTAAAGCGATTGCGACTACAAACGGGCCAAACATGGCTCCGTTTTACCCGCGCAAGCCAGTTGCTAAGGGAGTGATTTACCGTTTCCGGGTAGAGATTTGTCCGCGCCCGAAATGCGATAGATCGCATACAGAACACCGAGCACAATGAGAGCGGGAATTGCGAGTTTGAGAATCAGAGCCAGCAGTCCGCCGATGAGCCCGGTGAGAAGAGGAACTCCAAAGAACACGGCAATGATTGCCAATATGCCAATTGCGATGATTTTTCCGACTTTCATGGTGCGATCCCGATAGTGGTCTATTGCCTAAGACGGGATAGCATGGTTGGGGGTTGTGCTAGTCCTGATTTTATGCCTACGGGTACCATTTATTTGATGCCAATTCCCGTTGTACGTGGGGAAATCAGTTCACCCGCTGGGCAAATACTCAATTGCGAGCCTCAGCTGTTGGCAGAATATCTCGTCGAGTTTTTGCGCCAAGAATGTATCGTCCAGCGCGGCGTGAGCAAAGCGATCATAGGCTTGAGCGGCGGCGTTGATTCGGCCGTAACGACTTACCTTGCAGCGTTAGCTTTTGGTGCGGAGAACACGTTTGTCTTTCGGTTGCCGTACAAGGTGAGTTCAAGCGCCAGCTTGAATCACGCGCAATTAGTGATTGATCATCTTGGGTTACCAGCGGAAACGATAGATATCACGCCGATGGTGGATGGTTACGGCGAAATTCCGAGTGTGGAAATGACTCCTTACCGCCTAGGAAATGTCTGTGCGCGATCCAGAATGATCGTGCTATACGATCAGGCCGCGCGGCTTGGCGGGTTTCCTCTTGGCACAGGAAATAAAACCGAACGAATGTTTGGCTACTACACTTGGCATGGTGATGATGCTCCTCCAATCAACCCGCTGGGTGATTTATTCAAAAGCCAGGTTTTTGAACTTGCCGAATATCTAGAGGTTCCGGCAGAAATCCGCCTCAAGCCACCCACTGCTGACTTAATTGAAGGTCAGACCGACGAAGGTGATTTCGGCATTACTTACGCTCTTGCTGATGAGATTTTAGTTTTGATGATGAGCCGGTATGAACTTGATCAAATCGAAGCACTTGGCTACAAATCCAAAGATATTGAAATCGTTAGAAAACGAGTTGCCAGCACCCACTGGAAACGAAAATTGCCAACGGTCGCGATGACGAGCACGACTTCGATCAACGAATACTATTTGCGGCCAGTGGATTTCCGGCACTTGCCTTGAATCCACCAGCCGCTGATTCTGTTTAGTTCATTCCGTTCCAGAAACGGTTGACTTCTTGTTCTGTGGTGCCTTGAGCTTTGAGAGACTGAATCGGCGTAAATTTAACGTGGCTATCAAGCCAACCAACCAATACCGATTTCTTATCAAATCGTCCCCAAAGCTGACCCTGAGACCGAGCATCTGGGTAAGTTCCCGTCCAGCCAGTGTATGTAGTTCCGCTGACGGCAAACGGTGGTTCGATGAGAGAATATCCTGGGTTTGCCGTAACACCGCGAAGATTCTTCATCGTGGATTCCGCGAACATGATGGTTTGACTCACATTATCTATGGCAGTTGAAGATACACCGGAAAACTGGCGAGTCGGCATGCCGCCAATCATCACCGTTCCGAGGTAGCTGTTTAAGTAGCGGTAGTTGTAACCATAACTTGGATTTGCTCCCATAAAGTAGTAGCGGAACGAGCTAGTTGGATCAAATCGCCCCTTTCCTTCTGGATCTGTGAGAGCAGGATCTGTATCGCGGTCTTTGGGGCAGAGGAAGATTTGTTCGTTTCTGGTGTAGGGGAGCAAGAGCAACGGATAGTAGTGGAATCCTTGGGCGGTTGGATAATCAAGGGCCGCTGGGTCGTACCAAAACACGGGCGGCGTCATATCGTCGTAATCGGCCAGATAAATCTGGCTAGCGGTTCCGATTTGTTTGAGGTTGTTGAGGCTCTGGGTTTTCTTAGCCGCATCCTTTGCCTGAGCAAAAACAGGGAAGAGGATGGAAGCAAGAATTGCAATGATAGCAATCACGACGAGAAGTTCGATCAGCGTAAACGCCCGAGTTCGCATAGCAAATTCATGTTTAGTGATCGGTAAATGCGATTATTTGACTGTGATATTGATAATCATTCTGAATTGACGAAAATAATGATATTAGGGACTGATGGCGAAACAGTAAATTAAATCGCTTGACTAAAATAACTTTCGATTGCCTCATGGCATGATTGCTTTTGCAAATTCATATAGTAGTGAGTTGCATGGTGCAATCAATCGCAGGCAATAATACGGCATGGCATTTTTTGCAGCCGCTCTTTTGTTGACTTCGCTCGCGAAAGGGCAAGATCATCCAATGCAGGTTCGACCCGGCGAGCCTAAGATCAACGAACTCACCAGATTCCATAAACCTGATGTTACGGCGATGCCGACTTCGGTGCGGCTCAATGCCTTTAGCAAGCGGATGCAAATGCTAAAGGATTCACCTTTTCAGCAAGTGCCATGGCGCAGTGTGGGCTCGGAAATACAAGGTGGTCGAGTTGTAGATATCGCAGTGACTCAAACAGGGCCGCAAAAAATCTATGTGGCTTACGCGACTGGTGGACTTTGGGTGAGTGATAACCTGGGCCAATCGTGGGCGCCCATTTTTGATGACCAAAGCACTTATGGCATTGGAGACATGGATATGTCCGATGATGGCCAGACCATTTGGATTGGTAGCGGTGAAGCCAATAGCCAAAGAACAAGCTATGCAGGTACTGGCGTTTTCAAGTCAACTGATGGAGGAGCTACGTGGCAGAACATGGGTTTGCCGGAAAGTCACCATATCGGCAAAGTTTTGATTGATAAGAAGTCTCCTAACACAGTCTATGTTGCTTCGCTCGGCCCCCTATACAGCCAAGGAGGCGAACGCGGGCTTTACCGCACCACTGATGGCGGAAAAACATGGACTTGCATCCTGAAAGGTGACGCACGCACCGGATGTATGGATGTAGAGGTCGATCCCCGCAACAGCAATGTTATCTACGCGGCGATGTGGGAACGGGATAGACGGGCTTGGAACCTACTTGAATCTGGGCCAGGAAGCGCCGTTTACAAATCAGTAGACGGAGGTAAGAATTGGTCGAAATTGCCCGGACTCCCAAGTGGAACGGATATGGGCAGAACGTCGCTTGCGATGGCCCCAAGTAACCCGGATGTTGTTTACGCCTTTATTGACAACCAAGGCCCGGACATGGAATCGGATAGCTACGACGAGTACCGCGATAGCGGAGTTCTCACTTTCAACCGTTTCCGAAGAATGACGGAGTCAGCTCTTCGCAAAGTTGAAGACAAAGCGTTGATTTCGTTCCTTCGCAGCTATATGCCAGAGGGCACAAAAGTTGAAGACGTGGTGAAAAAGTTCATAGCAGGCGATATGAGTTTGAAAGAGCTTGCCGATTTGATGCTCCAAAAGAATCCCGGGTTGTTTGATGCTGATATGAACGACGCTGAAATCTGGAAGACGGGTGACGGCGGCAAAACCTGGAAAAAAACGCGACCAGATATGGGCAATCACGGTGGCTACTATTGGAACGAAGCGGTTGTTCACCCAACGAAACCGAACGAAGTCTACACGCTTGGATTGCTCTGCTTGAAATCAACGGATAACGGAGGTAGTTGGAACGCTATTGCGACTAGCAACCACGTTGACCATCACGCACTCTACATTGATCCCAAGAACTCCAACTTCATGTTGAACGGCAACGACGGCGGCATCTACGCTTCGTGGGATGCAGGTAAGAGTTGGACTCAGTGGAACAACGTATCGGTTGGTCAATACACCACCATTGCCGTTGACACGAAGGTTCCATACAACATTTATGGCGGATTACAAGATAACGGTACTTTGCGTGGCCCCAGTACTTATCGTCCAGGATTTACTGATATCAATGCTTGGAAGGCGATTGGTGGTGGGGATGGCAGTGCAGTCGCAGTTGATCCACGCAACGGAGGAGACATTGTTTACACTGCCTCACAGTTTGGAGCGCATTCTGCCCAAAATCAGCTGACTAATCAGCGTTGGAACGCAAGGGCAAGGGATATTCGGGGAGAAGACCCTCTGCGCTACAACTGGATCAGCCCAATCTTGATTTCCAAACATCACCCAGATATCATCTATTTGGGTAGCCAGAGGGTTCATCGTTCGTTCGATCAGGGCAAGACTTACACTGCGATCAGTGGCGACTTAACTAAGAATTTGCCCAACGGCGATGTGCCCTTCAGCACCTTGACCACCATGGATGAAAGTCCGTTTCTGTTTGGTCAGCTTTACGTTGGCGCAGATGACGGATCAGTGAAATACACGCCAGACTCCGGTCTGACATGGAAAGATATTTCGACTCCAGCGGTTGATCGATGGGTGACAAGAATTGTTGCAAGTAACCACAAAGATGGTCGTGTTTATTGCACTCAAAACGGATACCGTCAAGACGATTGGACGCCTTATGTGTGGGTGAGCGAAAATAACGGAGCTTCTTGGAAATCTATTGCGGCAAACCTTCCATTTGAGTGTGTGAACACCATCCGAGAAGATGATAAAGATCCGAACACACTTTATGTCGGCACCGACATGGGCGTTTACATGTCGGGGGATCGGGGCGGAAGCTGGATCACGCTTGGTGGCGGAATCCCGAACACTCCAATCCATGACTTGGTGATCCAATCCCAAGCGGAAGATATCGTTGTGGCGAGTCACGCTCGCTCGGTTTGGGTGATCAGCCTAAAGCCAATTCGACAGGTCACACCAAAAATTGAGGCTGAGGAGTTCCACTCATTCAAGCTCGACGTACCAACTGGTCGTGCAACATGGGGATTTGAAAGGGCTCAACCATTCAATGATCCTGAGGCGCGAGATCGCCGAGTTGAAACTGAGTTCTGGACAACCAAGAAAGGCAAAGGAACATTGTCGCTAGTTTCAGAAGATGGTAAGACTGTGGTCGAATCGCAAGTGGACGTAATTCACGGCCTGAACTATATTGGCTTGTCGTTGTTACTGAAGCCTGGTCAGCCTGGATTGCCGCCTGTGTTCGGCGATCCTAACGATCCCAAAACTGCTTTGAACGATCCTTATGCTTCCAAACGTGCTCAATATGTTGCGGCTGGCGAGTACAAATTGGTCTTGAAAGTTGGGGGAGCCAACTTCAGCCAAGATGTAGAAATCAAGTAACTCAGAAATTAAAAAGCCCCGACTAAGTCGGGGCAATGAATGGCAAGTTATGGTTACGAGATGATCATTTTTGGAGGAACGATCTACAAGAGTGTAGCACCTCTTTGCGCAGATACCAAATAAATTTTTAGAAAATGCTTTATGGTAGCGACGCGCGGACTTGAACCGCGGACCTAACGGGTATGAACCGTTCGCTCTAACCAACTGAGCTACGTCGCCACGCGAATGATATTATGGCGATTTTTTTAATTCTGTGCACCGAGCACTGGGACGGTTTCAAAGCGTAGAATCAGAAATATGGTCTCCAGCCTCATATTTGCCCTTTTATTTCGACCAATTGACGTTTCGGAGTTCAACGATTGGGCAACTAAAAGGGACATCGCTTCCATTGAGGCGAACAGCGATCCCTCACTGAAAGGCAAATTTCAGTTTCTAAAGGGGCAGGGTGCATTCGGGGTTGGGAGATACGGCTGGCAAGCCAAAGAGCTACCCGATGTTGCAAACGGCAAGACGTACTTAGTATTTACCACTCAACTCACCACTCAAGATTACGGCGACCAAGTTTTTGAAATGGTGAACGGTAGGCTGACCCGCCTGATTCATGAACGTGAAACCCTTGGTGTTCAAGTGAATCACCTGGACATGGATATCTCTTTTAATTTGGATGAGAAGAAGGCACGAATACTTTGCCAAACAGAGTTGAAAAAGGTGGGAAAAGCGGAGGATTCTTTCTTTTTACGCCTCGGCGGAAATTACATCGTTCAGGGGGTTGCAGATTCAAGCGGGAAGCCAGTGAATTTCTCGCAGGCCGGAGGTGTGATTTGTTTGCCAACCCCAAGCTCAGATACGTTTTCTTATCGTTTACTCTACGAGGGCATCGTTGATAAGCCCAGATTTGCAGGTGCAATTACGAAAGATGAAGTGATGCTGACCAACGATTACTGGTGGCCAGCGATTGGTCGCCTGCCGTGTTCGTTTACAACCACTACTAGCGTGCCCAAGGGATGGATCGTGGTCGGTCAAGGTGACCAGGTAGGAAAGAATACTGACGGCCCCGTTGATGTTTACAAATACGACATGAAGGTGCCGGTCTGCTTTCTGAGTTTGAGCGCAGGCAACTTTCGATATGAAAGTAGAAATGTTGATGGAATTAAGTATTACGCCGCAAGTCGTGAACTAACAAATGAGGATCTCAAAGACCAATTGGAGATGGTGCCGCCGGTCATTGAGTTCTTTTCCCAGTTTGCCCCACATCCTTTCAAAGAATACGGTGCGGTGGATACACGCCTTTATGGCGGCGGAGCACTGGAAGCCTACAGCTACGCAACTTACGGAACTGGCTGGCTACCCGACGAAGACCCGCACGAGCCAAGTCACACTTGGTGGGGTGGATTGATCCCAAACACCTATCTCAACAGTTTTTGGAATGAGAGCTTCGCCGTTTTCAGTGAGGGCTTGTATTCGCGAGAGGGGGCCATAGGGAATATCGCCGAAAAACGGATGGCGTTCGTTGACCCAGCGAATGCGTCGCCAGCCTATAACCAGGCGACGTGTGAAGAAGCGGGGGCAGAAAGCGGCGGAGTCGCAAGTGATCTGGGTTACGGCAAAGGCGGGATGGTTCTGCAACAACTAGAACTAGAAATGGGCCACGAGAAGATGATGGAAGTCTGCCAACAGTGGATCAAACAACACAAAGTCGGAGAACCGGGCGATTGGAAGGACTTCGAAGCGGTTTGCGGGCCTGAATGGAAATGGTTTTTTGATCAGTGGATTCGCCGAACCGGATGGCCGGAAATAACTGTGCTTAGTTCAAAGTTTGATGCGAAAGGCGTCAAAATTGACTTAAGAATTAGCAAGCCAATATATCGATTTAAAGTTGAAGTAAGTGCCTTGATAAGCGGGCAATGGAAGTCCAAGATTGTCGATATTCAGCCAGATGAAAATGGTAAATACTCACTAAATCCCTTCCCTGGGGAGGAAGTGCAAATGATCTCGCTTGATAGCTGGGATCGGCTATTGCAGCCAGCGCGTCCACGGCAGAACTTCCGCTGGAGTGACCAGAATCGTAGGCTCAAACTCTACTTAGACCCAAGTGGAAAGGATTGGACTGATCGGAAGTCAGCTTTTGAGGCGATGCCGCAGGATTTAAGCGGCGTTCTTCTGATTGGACATCCGGATAGCAACCAAACGATTGCTGCACTTTGCAAAAAAGCTGGGTTTGTTGTAAACGGGAACAACCTCTCTTACAAAGGCACAACGATTGACCTCGATAAAGGCGCGGCGGTTGCGATGGTTGAATTTGAACCAGGTAAGTGGTGCGGTCTTTCATTAGGAAAAACTCGCCGGACACCTAAAGTTGGAGCGGCAACCGTGGCGATCGTGGACGAATACGGTCGGTTTTTACGTGGTCAAAGCTACCCTCGACAAGAAGGGCCGCTTGTATTCAAAAATCCAAAGTTCTACAAGTAATAAAAAGAGAGTCCCCGTTCTCACTTGAGATCGGGGACTTAACAGTTTATCTATCGAGATTCGGCTAGAGCGCAGAACTCATTGATATCTTCTACGAGGACGTCGAGTGAACCTTTCCAAAAGGCTTTGTCGGCGATGTTGATACCGAACTCGTTGGTCAAGTCATTTGCCATTGCAAGCCCGGTTCGGCTGAGTAAGTTGTCATACCGCTCATGGAAGCCATTTGGTTCTTGTTCGTACACACGGTATAGGCCAAGCGCAAACAAGAGTCCGAACATATACGGGAAGTTATAGAACGCCCGGTCGCTGTAGTAATGAGGCTTCGCCGCCCACATGTACGGGTGCATCTTGTCAGGGTCAAGCCCGTCGCCATAAGTGGCAAGTTGCGCTCGGTGCATAATGTCGCAGAACTCGTCTGGGGTCAAAGCTCGTTCTTTGCGACGGGCGATAACTTCGGATTCAAAGATGTACCGGCTAGAAATGTCAACTACGGTTTGACAAGAGCCTTGTAAAGTGGCATCAAGTATAGAAAGTTTTTCTGTACCAGTGGCATCCTTGAGTGCCCGCCGTTTGATAATTGCCTCGCAGAAAATGCTGGCCGTTTCGGCAAGTGTCATTGGTGTGGACTTCTGCATTGGCTTTCGATCTTTCAGACAGAGGTTATGGTAAGCATGACCAAGTTCGTGAGCCAAAGTAGATGCTCCACCGAATGACTCCTTGAAGTTGTGCATCATTCGGCTAACCCCTGGGGTCACGCCGGCGCAGAACGCTCCGTCTCGTTTGCCAGTCCGTGGGTAAACGTCATGCCATCGTTCTTTGAATGATTGTTTCGCAAAGTCTCCCAATTTGTCGCTGTAAGCGCGGAATCCATCTTCGACAAAAACTTCTGCTTCTTCCCATGTCCAGGCACTCGATTCGCCGACTTGAGCAAAGAGCTCGTGGAACGGCAAGCCGTTGTTGAAACCAAGCAGTTTCCCCTTGGCTTTCAAATACCGTCGCCAATCGGGGAAAGAATCTCGTGCAGCTTCGAGCATAGCTTCCAAGCTGGCGCGATCCATGTTGCTGTTAAACAACGTTTCATCAAGTTGCTCTGGCCAGTTGCGAGCTGCGGCGAGAGTGTTTGCTTCACCCTTGATTGAGTTCATCGCAGCGGCAAGGGGGATTTCGTTGGCTTTCCAACCTGCGAGTTCCGCTTCATAGGCAGCGGCACGGTTAGCTTGGTTCACGTCGTATGCCATGCCTCGAATGCGGCTCATCGGGAGATGTTCGCCGTTGAACGGAACTGAAATATTGGAAGAGAAGTCATCCACCAGCCGTTCCCAGGCGGAGAGGCCTGTTTCGCTCAAGTCTGCGGCTAACGCTTCAAGATCGGGAGCCATGAGGTGCTTACTTGATTCCAGGGTGCGGCTGAGCGGGAAAGCATAGTCAGCGAGCGGCGAGCCAGCGGCTGACCAAAGCTCAGGGTTCAGCGTGCCGATGAACGCTTCAAACTTTCTCGCGAACTTCGAGTACTGCGTGGAAATCGGGTTGAGCGAACTGAGTGCCTTTTGCGAAGTTTGATCGTTCGAATCTGTGCTGACTTTAAGGCTTGTAAAGCTGTAAACCAATCTGTACTGTTCAAGGAAGTCATTAAGAGTATTGATGAACTCGCTGAGTTCCAAGGCCGTCACAGCATTAGGGTTTGCAGACAGCTTAGAAAGCCGAGAATCGAAACTGCTGATCTGGGTTGGTAAGTCAGCAACACTTTCAAGGTACTTCGGATCTTCAACCGACGCAAAAAACACGTCGAGATCCCATCGGATATCGGTTTGAGCGGGAGCAGCCATAAATTGCAGTTTGTCTGACATATTTGCTAGCAGTCGGGTATCTTAGGCCTGCACTTATGGGGATAGGTGCAAAACAAAACTATTGGGGGAAATATAGAGTGAAAGAAAAATTAGATAAGTCTGATCGTCAAATATTAAAACTCATGCAAGAAGATGGACGGGTTTCCAACGCCGATTTGGCAAGGAAAGTCGGCCTGTCGCCGCCATCTATGTTGCAGCGAGTCCGAAAACTAGAAAAAGGTGGCTACATCAAAGGCTACTTTACACAGGTTGACGCAGAGAAATTGGGTTTCAGCTTAGTTGTAATTGCGATGATCAGTTTGAGCATGCACCAAGACAAGCCGATTGACCAGTTTATCTCGGGAATCGCCGAAGTACCCGAGGTTTTAGAGTGTTATCATGTCAGTGGAGACTTTGATTTCATGCTAAAAATCGTCGCGAAGGACATGCACGACTACGAAAGAATTTTAAGGGAACGATTAGCATCAATAAAAGCAGTAGGAAAGATTCATAGCTGCTTCGTTCTCAGTATCAGCAAAGAAACTAACATCCTCCCAGCTTGAAAGGATGAGTGCTTCTTTTGAATTCCGCCCAGCAGAAGCGTCGGATTATCCGACGTTACTGCAAATCTGGCGCAACGTTTATGGTGATGCCGTAACCGATGACTGGGCGGAACCAAGACCTTTCCAAAAATTCTTTTTAGGTAGCCAGCTCGGGGTTCCTTCCTTTGCTTGCATTGTCAATGAATTCCCAACTTTGGTTCGGGGAGTTGAATTGAAATGCGCTGGAGTTGGTGCTGTTGCCACTTTGCCAGAAGCCAGGAATACTGGCCTCGCAAGCTTTTGTATGAACAAACTGCATCTGCTTTGCCGGGAGCAGGGCTTTGAAATCGCCAGCCTCTACGGATTTAGAGACACGTTTTATCGAAAGTTCGGCTACGAGTCGTGCGGTTGGCGCTGGCAGATCAAGTGTCCGACGGATCGTTTGCCAAATTTGAAGGGCGAGCTTCCGGTTCGGCAGATTATGCCAGATGATATTGGTGAACTTGATGAGTGTTACCGAACCTTTATTCGCGGCATGAGTGGCTCTTGTTTGCGAAATTCTGACCACTGGGATCGCAGAATGGGCAAAAAACCGCCTTCTATCTATGCAGTTGGCGATCCGGTTGAAGGTTATCTTTGGGCCAACACGGGTGGATTCTGGAACGACATGGAAATTGGCGAAATCGCCTGGTCGAGTAAGCGTGGGTACGACTCACTGCTTGGCTTGATTAGGGGTCTTGCAGTCAACAAATCGGGAGTTATTTGGAACGAGCCGCCTAAGTCTCCGTTCCTAGCAAGGTTCATGGATTCAGGAATTACGGCCCACTGGCACCGACACACAATGTTCCGAGTTCTCAATGTTGAGTCTGTGATGACCAAACTCAGCGAGATTCGTCCGAATAAACCGTTCCGACTCAAAGTAATAGATGAGTTGATTCCAGAAAACGAAATAATCTTCGGTACGACTGGTGAGCTATTAGAGATTCCCATTGCCGCGTTTAGCCAGATTGTGATGGGTGACCCAAGTGTGGAAACACTCGTAAAAGAGGGTCAAATCACGGGCGATAAGGTAGCAATTGATGCCTTAGAAGGCGTGCTAACCGAACAGCAAGTTTGCTGCATGGAATTTTTCTAATACCCAGTCTTTTTTGCAAAAATTAGTTTTGGGGGGTCAAAATAGAGCCTCTTATGGCTAATCGTTCGCTTGACACGGATTTGGTTTTCTTGGGGAGTCGCCCATGTCCGCTAACAGGAGCGGTCAGCCCGCCGATCTTCCAAAGCTCGACGTTTGCGCAGGAAGCTCCTGGTGTTTACCGCGAATACGATTACACCCGCACCGATAACCCAACCAGAACGGTATTGCAGAAAATGCTGGCACGGGCAGAAAATGCAGAGAATGCGCTAGCATTCGCCAGCGGAATGGGTGCGATTGACTGTATATTTGGCTTGCTGCAAGCGGGCGACCACGTCGTCACCGGAGATGATATCTATGGCGGAACATACCGCTACCTCACCGATATTGCCGCTACCCGTGGGATCACTTTTGAATTCATCAAGATTGACCAAGAAGCCAATCTGCGCGAAGCTCTCCAACGAACAAAAACCAAGCTTGTGTGGTTCGAATCCCCCACTAATCCACTGCTGAACCTGGTTGACATCGAGATGGTGGTTCGTGTTGCTAAAGAATTCGGAGCATGGACGGCAGTGGACAACACCTTTATGAGTTGCTATTTCCAGCAACCGCTGAACTTCGGCGTTGACTTTGTCATGCACTCCATGACCAAGTATCTGAACGGTCACAGCGATGTGATTATGGGAGCGGTAATGACCAATCGTAGCGATTGCATTGAGCGGCTGAAGTTTGTACAGAACGCGGTTGGAGCAACCTGTTCGCCGTTCGATTGCTACCTTGCGATTCGGGGTATGAAAACTCTGGCTGTTCGGATGAAAGCGCATGAAGAAAACGCACAAAAGGTCGCGGAATGGCTGAGCCAACACCCCAAGATCGAAAAGGTTTTGTATCCTGGCTTGCCCGCGCATCCTCACCACGAACTAGCTAAAAAGCAGATGACCGGGTTCGGCGGAATGGTGTCGTTTTATCTCAAAGCCGACCTCGACCAGACGATCAAGTTCCTGCAGTCCACTAAGCTATTCACGCTGGCGGTTTCGCTAGGTGGAGTGGAGAGTTTGATCGAACAACCTGCCACGATGACTCACTTTGAAATGCCCAAGGAAGTTCGGGAATCGGTTGGGATTACCGACAGCCTGGTTCGGGCGAGCATCGGGATTGAATCGGCCGAGGATCTGATCGCTGACTTGGATCAGGCGTTGGCTCAGATATGATTGTCGCAAGTTAATGCGCTCTTGCTGGAAACTAATCGGTAGCGCTTAGTGTTGCAAAAGGAAAGAGGCTTGTCTGCACCCAAAATCCGAACTCAAGATGAAAACAATAACGCGTAGGGTTGGGATTGCCTTATTAGTATTGCTTACTCTTGTATTGTGGCACCCTATCGAATGGATGACATTGCAATACCGAGCTCAAAAAGTATGGATAGGTCAACCAGTTGAGACTATTGAGAGGGAAATGAGTAACACAGGATTCAATATGTATGCCGTCGAGAAGACTGGAGAAAACAAAAGGAATTGGTTCAGACCTTACTGGTTTCTCGGTGGAAAGGAAGTTGAGATTGATGTGACGGTCGACAACGGGGTTGTTACTTCAGTTAGAACGGGTGACCGATTCCCAGTTTATTAGTGAGGAGCGTACATATAGTTGCAACCTCAATTGTGGTAAGCAAGCTCTCGCCAGCGACTAAAAAAAGCGGCTGAGTATCTGATCGCAGACTTGGATCAGGCTTTGGCAGTGATATAACCAAGCAATAATAATTTAAGCTGTTACAGAATTCAGAGATGGACAATGGTGACTACTTTGCCAATACAAAAAAGAGGTGGCTAGAGAGAATTGAATCGAACTCGGGGATCGACTTTTCAGAGTTGGAACCGTATGGCGAACAGGACAGCTTATTTTGGCGCGAACTATTTGAATTTGAATTATGGGGAATGGGTTGTTTCATGCGCGACAATCGAACTATGCTTCGATTTCGACTCCAAGGAGGCATGGGTTTGACCAAAGGAGTGCTGATTGACTTGATTTGTGATGGTGTTACATCATCGGATGTTGACTGGCGAATTAGTGAAGTACTTAGGGTTTGGGGAGAGACTCAAAAAGATGCAGTTACTGTGAACATTCAAGACAATTTAACGAGGTACGTTTCACGAATTACCTGTTCAAGGGCATGGATAGAAATAGTTATGGTTTCAGATGATCTATTAAGTAAACAGACTTATACAATTGCTGCACGGTGCTTAAAAGCTGACTTGAACAACGTTGAAATTGAAAACGGGCAAGACTCGGAAAATGAGGAATCTGATGCTATTCGAATAGACGATTTAGTTATCATGGATAACAACGAAAAGTTCATTGACCGATACTTTGGCGAAGGGACTTCTTAAGAATCCTTCTGAACCCCGTAGGATAAACTCACACGCGATGTCCAACTCTGTCAGCCTGCCGCGCAACACCAACCAAGCCCTAGGAATAGGGCAGTTTGCAATCGATTTTCTCAGCGGCAAGCTCGGCCCAGGCCCGAGCGACAAAGTTCTGGAACGAACACGCCTCTTCCACACTGATTCCGTGCTCTGCGGAGTCAGCGCACTGGCCTTGCAGACCAACGCGCCGGTGGTTCTGCGAAAAGAAGCCCTCGGCTACCGAGCCGAAGACCCCAGCCACGCCGCAATGGTGTTCGGCAGCAACCAAGGCGTGATGCCAGAAAAAGCGATTGTCGCCAACAGCGCGGCGGTGCGCGAATGGGATAGCAACGGCACCAACTTCGGATTCCGCCCAGAACACGGACACACAGCGGGAGAGTTCGGGCACAACGACTTCTATCCGGTAGTCATCGCCGCTTGCCAGCAACGGGGGCTAGATGGAGCGACCGCGCTCAAAGCCATGGTGCTTCTAGATGAAATCCGGGGTCGGCTCGCGGAAGTTTTCAGCCTCAAAACTTACAAGCTCGATCACGTTGTTCACGGGGCAATCGGAAGCGCGGCGGTGTACGGTGCGCTCATGGGAGCGAGTGCCGAAGAAATCGAAAGCGCAATCGGGATGTTTGTGGCGCACTACATTCCTTGGCGGGCGATTAGAGCCGGTAAGCAACTCAGCGATAGCAAAGGCGCAAGCGCGGCGATCAGCACGGAAGCCGCGATTTTGTGCATGAAGCGGTCCATGAGTGGCTTCCGCGGCCCGCGCGACATCTTCCGCAACCCAGAAGCGATCTGGCGGTTCTTTGAACCCACCACCGAAGGCGCCGAGCGATGGAAAGAAACCGGCGACAGTCCGTTCGACCTCATCCTTTCGCACAGTGGCGACGATTTTGCCGTGATGGGCATGCACTTCAAACTTGGTTTGTACGAGCACCAATCCGCCGGGGCGTTGCAGGGAGCGATTGATCTCATCGCGGCTCAGCCGCAACTATTAGCAAACGGGGTAGATGGCATCAAATCCATCAATATCGTGGCGTATGAACCGGCTTTTGGCATCATCGGCAACCCCATGAAGAAAGACCCCAAAACCCGCCAGAGTGCGGATCACTCCATGGCATACATCGTTTCAACCTTGCTTCGCAAAGCCGGAGATTATGTGGCACAGCACGGTTCGTTGCCCAAGGGCGGCGGCGCGCACGATGAAATCTGGAAGGCTTTGATGCTTGATCCTTGGGATTACCAAGAATCCGATTCGGCGATTTTCTGCCCCGATACCCGCGCGCTCATGCAAAAAATTGAGTTCACCCACGGCGGGCCAGAATACGATGCCAAATATCCAGATGGCATCCCCACTTCCATTGTCATCACGGGTGAGGATGGCCACGCCTACGATTCTGGACTGGTGATGTATCCGGCGGGCCACGCTCGTAACACCACCGCCGACCTGCGGGATATCCTGCGGCACAAGTTTGCGCTGATGGCGGACTTGGCTCTGCCCGAAGGGGCTGACCGCCAGGAGTTCATTGATCGGTTTGAGGGGATTGAAGCTCTGGACGAGTTCGGGGTGGCGGCGTTGTATGATTTCGAATTGGGGTCAGTTGAGGGATACGAGGCGGTTTGAAAAGCTTCTCACTATAAATCCTCTCCTAATCCTTCAGATAAGGTAGGGGCACTGAGCTTTAGCAGTGAAACCGCGTATTCGTGCCCCTACCATTCAAATTTGAATGGTAGGGAGTAACAGGAACCTGGCTTAATGGGTAAACGAAAGGATTATCTGGAAACAAATGTGGTCAGAGAAATTACTTTCTCTACTTTTAGGAAAACACATCTCCTCAGGGATAGAGAATGCGCGCAATATGTCGAACAATCTTTGTTTGAGGCAAAGAGGAAATATGGCTTTCAACTCTTTTCTTATGTCGTGATGTCAAACCACGTTCATTTCCTGGTCATGCTTAATGAACCAACCCCAATTAGCTCGATTTTGAGTTCAATAAAGGGCTCCTCTGGGAAACAAATTCTAAAGCACCTCCGGTCAACGAACCCGGGTTTGTTAAATGAAGTCGCAATCGTGAGGGATGAAAAGGTACGCCATCGAATCTGGTTGCCGGGCGGTGGATATGACCGTTCACTCAGAGATGACCAATCTATTGAAAACGCGATTGACTATATCCACAACAATCCCGTTAAGGCGGGGTTAGTTAATACAGCCAATGAGTACGCGTTTTCGAGTGCAAAAGAATTTTTCGAAGGTGACTTCTCCCGTATTGACCCAATGCCTCGTTTGAGTCGATTCGGGTAACCCCTACCTTTTGGAAAAGGTAAAGGGCACTGGCTCTTTATCAAACGCATCATTAAGAACTCCCTACCTTTCTTTCAAAAGGTAGGGGCACGATGTCACGAGTTAAACGAAAACGCACCGTCAACATAATCCGCGACGATGTGCGAACCGTCGTGAATCTCGCCGCTCAGAACCTTCATCGCCAGCGGATTCAGAACCTCGCGTTGGATAGCCCGCTTGAGAGGACGTGCTCCGTAGACCGGGTCGTAGCCAGCGGTGGCGATCTGAGTTTTTGCCGCGTCGGTGAGTTCCAGCGTGATGCGGCGGTCGGCTAGCCGTTCGGAAAGTTGTTCCAATTGGATATCTACAATCCGCTTAATTTGGGCCACGCCCAGCGAGCGAAACACGATGATGTCGTCGAGCCGGTTGATGAACTCGGGCCGGAAGTAGTGGCGCATTTCGTCCACAACTTTGGCCTTGATTTCTTCAAACTTTTCCCCCTCCAAAAAGCCTTCGCCGTAATGGTGGCTACCGATGTTGCTGGTGAGGATGATAACCGTGTTTTTGAAGTCCACCGTTCGGCCCTGGCCATCGGTGAGGCGACCATCATCCAGCAGTTGGAGCAACACATTGAACACGTCCGGGTGAGCTTTTTCGACTTCATCCAGCAGAATCACGCTGTACGGCTTGCGGCGAACGATCTCAGTGAGTTGGCCGCCTTCTTCATAGCCCACATATCCCGGAGGAGCACCGATGAGTCGCGAAACTGAGTGCTTTTCACCGTACTCGCTCATATCAATGCGAACCATTGCGCGTTCGTCATCAAATAGCAGTTCCGCGAGGGCCTTAGCGGTTTCGGTTTTCCCGACCCCGGTTGGCCCAAGGAACATGAAGCTACCAATCGGTTTGTTCGGATCGCTGATTCCGGCGCGCGACCGACGGATCGCATCGCTGAGGATGGTGAGGGCTTCATCTTGCCCGACGACCCTTTCCTGCAGTAGCGATTCCATGTGGATGAGCTTATCGAGCTCGCCCTGCATAAGCTTAGAAACGGGAACGCCTGTCCAGCGAGAAACGATTTCGGCAATGTCTTCTTCGGTGACTTCTTCTTTGAGTAGCACCGAATCGTCGTTTGCCGCAGTGGCATCAGCGAGTTGCTTTTCTAGCTTAGGCAGTTGCCCGTGTTGGATTTCTGCCGCGCGTTGCCAGTCGGTTTCTCGTTCTGCGGTTTGAAGGTCATTACGGAGCCGCTCAATTTCTTCTTTGAGTTCACGAAGACCCTCAATTTTGTCCTTTTCGCTTTGCCATTTCGCACGCATGGCATCAGCCTGTTCTTTCAGGCTAGCGAGTTTTTCTTCGGTGGTGGCGAGACGTTCCTTACTTGCCTCGTCCTCCTCTTTTTTCAGAGCCTCGCGATCAATTTCGTACTGGCGCATCTGCCGCTCCATCACGTCAAGTTCATGCGGAACCGAGTCAATTTCGATTTTGAGCCGGCTGGCGGCTTCATCTACAAGGTCAATCGCTTTATCCGGGAGTTTACGGTCGGTGATGTATCGGTTGCTGAGCGTAGCGGCGGCAACAATGGCACTATCGGTAATCCGAACACCGTGGTGAATTTCGTAGCGCTCTTTTAGCCCACGCAGGATACTGATTGCTTCAGGAACGCTTGGCTCGTCAACAATAACCGTTTGGAATCGCCGTTCCAGAGCCTTATCTTTTTCAACATAAAGCCGGTATTCGTTGAGCGTGGTTGCCCCAACGCAACGCAGTTCGCCACGAGCGAGCATCGGTTTGAGCATATTAGCCGCATCAAGCGAACCTTCGGCTTTGCCTGCGCCAACAAGTGTATGCATCTCGTCAATGAACAAAATCACTTGTCCGGCCTGTTGTTTGATTTCATCAAGAACAGCCTTCAGGCGTTCTTCAAATTCGCCCCGAAACTTAGCACCTGCAACCAAGGCTCCCATATCAAGCGCAACGACGGTTTTTCCGCGCAAACCTTCTGGAACGTCACCAGCAATGATGCGCTGGGCGAGTCCTTCAACAACGGCAGTTTTACCAACCCCAGGTTCCCCAATTAGAACGGGATTGTTTTTGGTTCGTCGGCTAAGAACTTGGATAACCCGTCGGATTTCTTCGTTCCGGCCGATGACCGGATCAAGTTTGCCTTGCCGTGCTCGGTCGGTCAGGTCAATGCCGTATTTTTCAAGTGCTTGCAGGGAAGTCTCAGCGTTTGCGTCGCCGATGTTGCGACCTTGGCGGATTTCTTCGATAGCCTTGAGGATGCGCTCTTTGGTCACACCACCGTTGAGCAGGAGCTTGCCGGCACTGCCTTTGTCCTCGGTGAGCGCCAGCAAAATGTGATCAGTAGAAACATATTCGTCGCCCATTTTTGAAGCGGCATCAAATGCTTCATTGAACGCGGTTGCGGTTCTGGAGCCGATATTAGAACCGTATTGTGCGGCTCCGCTAATCTTTGGCGCCTGATCGAGAGCCTTGCGGGTTTCTTCTTTGATTGTGTTTGCCGAAACGCCGACTTTGTCCAGAAGGGCGGTGGTGATGCCTTCTGAATCTTGTAGCAACCCGAGAAGTAAGTGTTCGGGTTCAATAGATTGCTGTTGGAATTCCGTCGCAGCTTGTTGAGCGGACTGGAATGCCTCTTGTGCCTTGATAGTTAATTTGTCGAATCTCATACTTGAGTCACTTACACTCAAGTGACGTGCGTTTAAGGGTATCAGGTTTCATTGGTGGGACTATTTTGCACATTCTCGCGCGGATAGTTTGAAAGAGGATTGAGTTCGACTCGATGCGACCCTATTGGAGCTACTCCAGTTGCAATCAGAAATGCCGCACCGATGACCGTACTTAGAATCACGGCGTTTGAGATGCCGATCATCACGGCCGCGGCTATTGGATCGGTCATCTCAACTTCGTAGACGATGGTTGGCCATTCGGGTGCAAAAAATGCGATGAGCAGGCCGATAACAATGCCAATCGGTATTCCAAAGAAGGAAATCCCTATTGAAATGACGAGTGCCTTTTTCCAAGAGAGGTCAACTAGCCGATCTTTCACGGCTTGATGATACTGGTAACCCCAATTAAAAGAGATAATCTCATGATAATAGAAATATGAAACCAACTCCAGAGCTTGTTATTCCACAGGTGCTCGCAGACCGCTATGGCTCTGGAGAGGGTGGTTTACTTGAACAAGTTTGCCCTCTCGTTACGAACAAAATGCTCAAGGTCATATCAAACAGCGATTATGGGCATGATGCAAAAGAGCATTACGAAGCAATTAAAGCTATTAGAGACGGTCAAAACTGGGACAAGCCATTAACTTGGGTGCCCAATGAAGTGCTGTCGCTCTATCGCTGGAGCACGTTTGAGAGCCAGAAAGAAATAAAGTCTGAATCTGAATATCATATTACAAGGCTTTTTGCGTGCTGTGCGATGGGCAGGATTGGCGATAAAAATGAAAATTACTTACAAACCAGTCCCGACTTACTAGAGCCAATGGTTGACTCGGCGATATTTTTGAAAGGGGAATTTTTAGAAAAGCTAAAGTTAGAGATTATAGCTGTGCTCCGTGAATCCAAACCTTGGGACAATCATGCAATGTTCTGGATATTTGGATTGCTAGCACTCTCTGTATTAGGAGAAGGAAAGGCTATTGAAAACGAGCCGCAGATTATCGGGGATTGGCTAAATGAAGTCAATGAAGAATCCTTAGAGTGGTTTTCATCTTACACCGGGAAAGATCCGAAGACATTTCTCGATATTAACTTTGAGACAATCCACCCTGATCGGTGGGCGAAGCTGGCAAAAAGAATGATTGCTAAGGGAGTTCTTGAAGGTAATGCCCTCGCATATATTCAGGCCGTATCGGAACACAGGCCCTGGCGAAACTATAAAGCAACTTCGCACTTACTTTCACCTGGCTGGCGATTATTTGCTTTCATGGATGCCTTTAAGAAAGCAATGAATCTGACAAGATCGGTTAAGCGCCAAGCGAAACAGCAAAACAAGGATTAGTTTAGTTCTAGTTCGCCTGAGTCAATATCATAGCAGAATACGGGCCGAGTGCGAACATAGGGATGGAGCTTTTGTAGCTAGCTCTTGTTCATCGCGTGTTTACGCTTCAAGTCACTCGCCCTGTCCTCCAAAACAAGGGGAAGATTCCGGTAGTTCTTTCGTTTACAAAGGCGGGGCTTGCTCAATCGCAATGGTGAATCGCCCATGAACAATTTCTTCCCAGGATTGGCCCTCGTCGTAGGAATGGAAAATCACGTGTTCCATTTCGGTATCAGATTTCTTTTTCCATTCTTCACGTACGTATTGCGATGTTCCGTCTGGGAAATTTGTGATCCCTTGAATTCTCACGCCATCCGCTACTTTTGAAACGATTCGTTCGGATTTCCAGCCTTCCGTCGTAACCGAGGTCGAATTCCAAGTGCCTTTAATTTTGTCAAAGGAGTAAGTCGTGGTGGACTTCGTTCCATCTATGCTTGTCCAAAATTCTTGAATTTCGTACCCTTTGTTGAGCTTCTTGATGACCGAAAAGCCGCCCTGCGCGCCCCCTGGCATCATGTAATTCCAGAAACCTAACATGAAGTCGAGAAGCTTCCCGTTCTTATACTTTACGGCAGGAAATTCAACCATTTCAGCCGCAACGATGTAGCGTTTGTGGGTTCTGAGTGAGTCGAACTCACCAGCTTTTTTAACTTGACTTATATCTTCAAAGCCGTACTTCACCGCTTCGTCAAGATGGTTGAATGCGGTTTCAACTAAATCTAAGCCTGCGTATGCTCTTGAAAGGGCAAATTCGCATTCCTCTCGATGATAAGTTGCAGTAATGGCGACATCTAAAGGTTTAATTGCACGGCTGTAATCACCTAACTCAATCCTAGATCGCCCTAATCTAAAATAATCGGTAGCCGTTGCTTGGGTTCCGGCCGTTATTTTTGAATATTTATTCTCGGCGGTTTTCCAGTCCGAATTTTCGTAAGCCGCACCTGCTTCACCTCGAAGTTGCTCAACAACTCCTGTTGCTGACTCTCTACTTGTGGGTGCGGTTACCTGCCCATCTAACCCTAATGCGATTGCAGATACCACGAAGGATAACGCTGATACCATGATTGTGCCCTTTAGATTTATCGTTTAAGACCAAGCGAACGTTTCACTCTTCTCGCATTTTATTGACGATTTTCTGAAATTTTTCGTTCGATCGAAGGCTCACAAGGTCAGGATCTTCCTCGGCCCACTCTGGTTGATTGAATCCAACTTTTGCGGAAAATTCTAATTCTTCAAGGGCTTTTTCTTGATTGCCTTGCTGAGCATAGCCGCAGGCTAAGTTGTAATGCACTAATCCACGATTGCTCCCGAGCTCTTCAGAGTCGAGAAAAAGCTCACGAGCCTCATCGTAACGGCCTTGGTAATGGACGGAATATCCGAGCATAAACCATGCTTGAGCATCCTTGGGATGCTTCTTGATCATTTCGCGGTAATGGTTTTCAGCACCGACCCAATCGCCTTCTGCATAGGCGGTTTTGGCTTCCCACTTCGTTTGGGTGTATTCACGCTCTTTTATTGTTTGCTGAGTGTTCCTAGCAACTGCCGCCCCGGCAATGACTAAAGAAAGCACCGCAATTATCCAGCCGAATTTGTGAAGCATCCTGACTTCCTTTACTATGTTCATTATGGGCAAAGTTCCCGTGCCCACCATTATCGTTGTCATTATTGCCGCAACTTACCGATATTAAGAGTGATTCGAACCCAGTATTGGTACCGGGCAAAAATTGCCATTGATCGGGCAATCTGCCCCGGGCGGGAGAAGGGAACGACAGGTAGAATTAACAAGCACGTCTCAATGGAGCGGCGGGCCGAAAAATCAACGATTCAAGAGGAATATTCACGTGGCGAAGGCCAAATTGGAAGAATTAGAAAGCCCGGCGATGCTGGAAGAATTTTATCGGCAGATGGTATTCATCCGTCGATTTGAAGAGAAGTGTAACGTTGCTTACCGACTCGGCAAGATTGGCGGTTATATGCACACCGCTGTGGGAATGGAAGTGACCCCTGTTGGGTTTAATCACGTTCTCAAACCAACCTACGATTACATCATAACAGCTTACCGAGATCACCCACAGCCTTTGCTACTTGGTTCTGATCCGGTTGCTGTCATGGGAGAAATCATGGGCCGCAGTGCTGGCCTCAGCCGAGGAAAAGGCGGTTCGATGCACGTTTATGACATCGAAAAAGGATTCTTCGGTGGATGGGGAATCGTTGGCGGACATATCCCTTTGGGTGCAGGATTAGCATTTGGTAGCAAATACAAAGGTGAAGACAGAGTCACTCTTTGTTTACTAGGCGACGGCGCGGCGAACCAAGGCGTTGTTTTTGAATCGATGAATATGGCTGCCCTTTGGGATTTGCCGATAATCTTTGCGATTGAAAATAACGAATTCGCTATGGGTACTCGCCTCGAATACCACGCTGCCGACACCGAGCTTTACAAACGCGGAGAGCCATTTGGTATCAAGAGTGAGCGGGTAGACGGCATGGATATCTTGAGCTTCATCAAAGATGCCAAGCGCATTGTAGATTGGGTGCGAAAGGAACAAAAGCCATTCGTGATGGAAATCATGAACTACCGTTACAACGGTCACGGTGCCGCTGATAACGATCGCCAGTTATACCGAACCAAAGAGGAAGAAGCAGCCGCCGAGAAGAGAGATCCGATTGCTCGGCTCGAAAAGGTTTTGATAGACCGAAACATCATGAATCGCGAAAAAATGGAAGCGATTGATGAAGAGCTAACCGATCAAGTCGAGGCAATTTATGAGGCCGCGGATGCCTCTCCATTCCCGGATGCGAGCGAAGTCTACGCAAACGTTTACACAGATATGGATCCGGAAAAAGGACACTAAGATGGCAACTATCGAAATGACTTATCGAGATGCCATCTCTAAGGTGCTGGCAGAGGAAATCGAGCACGATGAAAATGTGCTTATCATGGGCGAAGATATTGGTCGCTACCAAGGAACGTTCCGGGTTACACAGGGGATGTTTGAGAAATACGGTGGCAAGCGAATTTTGGATACGCCTATTACGGAAGCAGGATTTACGGGAATCGCAATTGGTGCCGCTATGGTTGGGCTTCGACCAGTCGTTGAGATGATGACGATGTCGTTTTCCATTCTCGCGATGGATCAAATCATCAACCACGCAGCGAAGATTCACTACATGACGGGTGGTCAAGCCAAGGTTCCTTTGGTAGTTCGTGGCCCGGGTGGAGCAGCTAAGCAGCTTTCTGCCCAACACACTCACTGCTTGGAAGGCTGGTATGCGCATGCTCCTGGCCTCAAAGTTGTCGCTCCGGCAACTGCGGTTGACGCATACGGAATGCTCCGCACGGCGATTCGGGATGATAACCCGGTTATCTTCACAGAAAACCCAGGTCTTTACACGATCAAAGGAGAAATTCCTGATGACAAAGATTTCTCAATACCTTTCGGAAAGGCACAGATACTTCACGAAGGGAATGATGTCAGCTTGATCGGTTATTCGCGAATGACCCAGGTCAACCTTGCGGCAGCGGAAGCTCTGGAAAAAGACGGAATTAGTGCTGAAGTCGTTGACGTCCGCTCACTCAGTCCATTGGACATGACTACCATCAACGCAAGCGTGGCCAAGACCCACCGCGCTGTGGTTGTGTACGAAGACTGGAAGTTCGGTGGGTTCGGTGGTGAAATTGCCGCAAGAATCGGTGAAGAAAGCTTTGATGAGCTTGATGCTCCAGTTGTCCGATGTGGGGGACTAAACGTTCCAACTCCGTATGCACGAAATCTTGAACTAGAGTGTATTCCTGACGTTGACGATGTCATCGCAGCAGTTCGGAAACTCAGTTAAAATTTGTCGCTCGGAAGAAAAAAGCTGGGCACTCGCGGGTGCCCAGCTTTTTTACCAGTTCTAGGGAAATTGAAGGATTGTTAAACAAATCTAGTATTTTTTGGCGGCACAGCCCCATTAGCGTTGGGTTAAAATATGCACGTTGCGCTTCGTTTTTGAAGCGTATTTGTTCTGAGTCTGCTTTGCAGATTTTTAGGATGGGAATTAGCATGCAAAAAAAACTGGTTACACTTGCTTTCGCGGCTTTGTGCCTCAACACTGGCGCCTTTGCCCTAAGCTTTAACTTCACAACGTCCGGAAGCGTTCCAACCAACGTACAAAACGCATTTGCCCAGGCAGGTCAACGTTGGTCCGACTTATTTAGCGATAACTTCACAGTAAACGTAACTATCGGTTGGCAAGCCCTTCCGACTGGCGTTTTAGGGGCTGCCGGCTCATCATCTCAAAACGTAAGCCTGAGCACATTGCGCACGGCTATGATGAATGACGCGACCTCGGGCGACGATACGACTGCGGTTAACAGCCTTGGACTTGGTTCGTCCATCAACTTTTTGACTAACCACAACTCCACCAACAGCAACGTGTATTTGGACAACAACGGTTCTACGAATAACACCACGCTGAATATTAATACGGCTAACGCAAAAGCTCTCGGAATTAGCACGACAGCTACTACCGATGCATCTATCACATTCAGTAGCTCATTCAGCTGGGATTTTGACCCTACGAACGGAATCACATCTGGTCAATACGACCTTGTGGGTGTTGCAGCTCATGAAATCGGTCACGCCCTCGGCTTTACTAGCGGAGTAGACGGACTTGATACAGCAAATGGAAGTCAGAGCGAAGATAGCAGGTTACTAAAAACTTTGGACTTGTTCCGGTATTCAAACCGAGGTGGATTTGGTTTACAACGAGACTTCGTTGCTGATAACAACGCGAAGTTCTTCTCAATCAATAATGGAGCTACCCTGGGATCTCAATTCTCACGAGGTATTAATCTCGGTGACGGCAACCAGGCAAGCCACTGGCGCGACAACTCCGGAATCGGCATTATGGATCCGACCGCTGCTCCTGGAGAACTCATGGTAATCAGTGCTAATGACATTCAAGCGTTTGATGTTATTGGCTACAATCTGAAAGCAGTACCAGAACCATTCAGCATGGTTGGCCTCGGAGTCGCAGCACTGGCAATTGCACGACGCAAGCGAAAGAACAGCTAACCCAAGAAAACCAGTAAACCCTTGGCGGGCAAATCAGCTAGTCTAGTTTGCCCGCTTGATTTTGGTAATTACGTTTGCACATCGCCGTCATTGCGCTCATACCCATGCTCAGATAAAACGGGCGGAGTTCTGAATCGCAAGTGACGTCAATCATGTACAAATCTCCTAATTTAAGAAGCATAAGCCGCACAAGTTCTTTACCAACCCCTTGGCGCCGATAATCAGGCAGCACTTCGAGCAACGGAACATAAGCACACAAAACATTGTCGCTAACCGCAGTAATGAACCCGATGATGCGGTCACCATCTTTGGCTAGCACAACATGGCTACTTTGTTTGAGGATGCGCAGGTGGGTTGCTTGATCTGGGTGCTCGGGCCAGCCTTCAAAGAAACCGACGAGTTGACTGGCCGCAATTCCGTCAACCTGATCCGTATATGTAACCATCAGCCCCTATTTTGCCAGATGAAGCCGAGGTTTGGTTGTTCTTTCAACGAGATGTCCCCAAGGACAATTCGCCCAGGTTGGTAGATTGAAGGAAGTATGAAGATTCGTCTTGGTCACTCGCCAGATTCCGATGATGCGTTTATGTTCTGGGGGCTTGCGAGCGGAGAAGTGAAAAGCGACTACGAATTCGAGCATATTTTGCGAGATATTCAAACCTTAAATGACTGGGCGAAAGACGGCAAACTAGAAAGCAGTGCGGTCAGTGTTCATGCTTTTGCTTATGTCAGCGATAAATATGCTCTTCTCCGGCATGGCGGCTCGTTTGGCGAAGATTACGGCCCGATGATCGTTGCCGAGAATATGATCAGCAACGAAGATTTGAAGGACACCGTTATCGCTGTTCCAGGCACGCTTACATCTGCATTCCTTCAGTTGAATTTGTGGTTTGAAGATCAATTTGGCCCGGATGTTAAGCCTAAATTTGAGGTTGTTCCGTTCGACGAGATCATTCCTCAAATCAAAGCAGGGAATTACAAAGCTGGCCTCATCATTCACGAAGGCCAACTCACCTACGCTGAAGAAGGCATGGTTGAAATTGCCAATATGGGTAAGTGGTGGAAAGAGAAAACGAACGGTCTGCCTTTGCCTCTCGGCGTAAACGTTGTTCGTAAGGATTTGGGGGACGATGCTTGCCTGGAAGTTAGCCGCTGTATGCGAGAGTCAATCGAAGCCAGTCTCAACAACCGCGACCGTGCACTGGATTACGCACTCTCATTTGCTCGCGGAATGGACGTTGATACAAGCGATACATTTGTTGGCATGTACGTCAACGAGCGAACTCGCGATATGGGCGATGATGGAATCAAAGCGATCCGCCTGCTCTTAAGCGAAGGGGCCAGAATCGGCCTCGTTCCTGCGGTCGAAGTCGCAGTAATTGACTAAGTTCCTTCCGTAACCGGAGGAACAATTCCGCTTGCTCCGTCCCCGCCACTTCGGGAAGGCGGAGTTTGCGTTGGTATTGACCCACTGACCTCAGTTTCAGGGTTATTTAGCCCCTTGGAGTCGCCAGGGAACCGAAGGGAGTCGGTGTCTGGGTTATCAACTGTATCCTGCTGATGAAGCCATCCCGAACTGCTGGCTTCTTTAGTAATGATGCTTCTTACAAAGAGATTGATGCGCTTTGCAGAAGTTGTTTGAAGTATTTTCTCAGTCGCTGATACTTGATCTGGACTGAATGAAATCGGCGACCTCACCACAGTAAAGATGTTTATGACGCCGTCCCTATCTTCTATACGAAAGTCGGCAACCGCCGCGCCTTCTTGCTTTGCTCGGATCAACATAGAAACCATATCTTTGAGCCGAAGCTCGCGAGTGGTTTTCTCGACTGAGGATTGAAATGTAAATAGGAGAAATCCCCCAAGGATAACAATCAAGCCAAGCGAAATACCGTTCCTGCGGCAGAGCTCTATCAAACCTTGATCGGCTGATCGAATCGGTGCATGTAAACCTCTGAACCAGAAAACCGCGCTGGCTGCTGCCTGAATGGTGACGAGGTTAGTGAAGAAGAGAAGGAACGCTCCCAACGCAAGTCGCATATTGTCGCCGCCACCGCGGGCAACTAAGATTCCGCATGTGGAAAGCGGTGGAACCAAAGCCGTTGCAATCGCCACGCCAACCGCCCCTGATTGCAGTTTAGGAGAGATTAGCGCATAGGCTCCAGCTGCTCCTCCTGCGAGGGCAATAAATAAATCGAGGATATTCGGCTGCGTTCGCGCAAGCACTTCACTACCTAAGGGAATATCGGCGTGCATTCGCCCGATCACCATCGAAGCGGCGAGCACAACCCCAACTCCAAGTGCTTCAGAAATTCCCGCTTTACGAAGCAGACCCCAGTTACTGTCATTAAGGGCAAGAGCCAGCCCGTTGATTGGACCAAGCAACATGGCAATAATCATCGCGCCGATGACCACGGCTGTGCTGTTTTGAATAAGTCCGTATGAGGCAACAATTGTTGCCAGCAGATTCATGACGAGATACTCTGGAGTTAACGTAGCATTCTCCGAAATCATTTCGCGGATCTTTTGCAACCGGGTTTGCTGACCGTCAGACGCCGTTCCGCCTGGGCCGTCGCCTATATCCTTGACACCTAGATGATCCACTTGAGCCAATTATGGCCTATGGAGTCAGACTTACTACTTGATACGCTTATATTCGATTCGCCAGGAAAGTGCCCACTCATCGCCTTTCTTCGCTTCCCAAAGCCAAGTAAAGGAATCTTTAGTGATGTTCTGAAATCTCATTCGTTGAATCGTATTAGGGTAGCTGGTTGTCAGGATGAATTCATCACCTACCATGCCGCCACTGAGGACTATGTAGTTTCCCGCATCATCTACCCAGGTTTGTCGCCAGGTTTTATCTTTAGGCATATACATGCTCCAACTTTCACCGGTGAAACCGGGGGATTTGAAATCTTCGTGAATAACTTTATTGCCCTTGATCTTTGAAATCGTATTGGTTCCAGCTTTGAGTGCTTCTACCATTGTTCCATCAGGCTTTGGAGTGTAAGAGTTCACTTCCCACGTACCAACCCAGAAGTCCATTGACTTTTCGTTTGTCTCTTTTGTGAGGGGAATATTCATGGCACTGTGCATGACCATAAGAGCGGACAGCATAATTGCAAATGCTGGCATAGGGAATATTGCGAATCCGTATGACACTGACCTAGCAAATCGCATGACAATTACGGGGTATCTGCCTAGGCTTTCATACCGGAACTTTTTGCAGGTTAAATTCAGTACAAGCACTAAGGATTGAATTGGGGAAATAATGATCAGCGCACTTGTTATGGTTTTGGTTGGCGGAAAACAAGCCGACCCTCTGGCAACTCAGATTCCAGAACTTAAAATTACGGCACAAACGGTGCAACAGGCCGCTAGCAAAATCGGTGACGCCGCAAGAGTAAAACTGCTGGTTCCCGGCAAACTCGGGAGCGAAATTATGTTCGCGTCTCTAAAGAACAAATCAGCTAAAGAGTGCATGGATTATATGGCTGGCGTTTCATACGGTGAATGGAAGTTCGAGAACGGTGTTTACACGCTGGCACGGAATCAATCTGCTCAAGCTGCCGAAGCAAAAGCACAAAGTGCAGAAGTCGAACAGCTGAGAAAGCAACTCAAAGATAAAGCCGCAGAATTGAAGCAACCAGCTTGGTCAAAAGACGCAGCAAAAAAATATGTTGATGGTCTGTATGCGCTTCAAAAATCGTTACTGAAAAATTTCAGGGTGGGTGAAAACGAGCGAGCACAGGTGACGATCGAAGGTCCATCAGTTGCCGGGCCAGCCTACGATTTGCTTTCCACTGTCATTCAAAACCTTGATCCATCTGAACTGATAGCAATTCCAAAAGGGGGCCGCATGGTTTATAGCACTAGCCCAAACCGAATGCAAAAACCTTTGCGAATGAATCTCGGCACAGCGATTCAGCAATACGTATTACACATGAATGATGTTTATGATGCGAGCCGAGAAAACTCATATTCTGATCTCGGCGCGGACTTTCATGGAAGCGTAGGTTTCCCCAAAGGGAAAACCGGGGCCGTAGCTAAAGCAAACGTGACTATTTACAACGGACAAGACGGATACATAATTGGCGTTCAACTTGTCGGGATGAGCGGAGAAGAAATAGCGCAAACATCGTCAAACCTCAATCCTGGAACCGAGTTTGATCCAAATGAGCCTACCGAGCCAAGAACCCCGGAAACAGTTGCAGATCCAGTCAAATTGTCTAATATCTCTTCCGAATTTTTGAGTTATATTACGATTTTTGGTTTAGGTGGTGGTTCAACAAGGTCAATTGGAGTGTTCATGGACGGTGCACCAGTATTTGTTTCCGCTGGTCAAGCGGCAAGAAACATCAGTCCGTCAGCCGATTTAAATAAAATACTCCTGACACCAGCGCAACATGATCCGCTGAATTTAGTGGTTCCTGAATCATTGGCGGCTCTATACGGAGATAAAAATTACATTGCCATTATTCCAGACGCGATATGGGAAGACTTATCTCCTGCCCAGGTAACACAACTGAGCCAAAAAAGAGTGAAGGATGTTCTCGGCTCTTTATGTGATATCAAGGAAGAAAATGGCGTTACTACGGTTCGACCGCTTAGGCCAATATTGTCCGAGTCAACTCGCATGAACCGTTCAGCAATGGAGCGGTTGGTTTCACAAGTCAACAGCCGCGGATTTGCCCATTTGTCCGAGCTTGCTGAATACGCAACCGCCCGCAATGATATGTCGTTTAGTCAGACCCTGGATATGCTGATTCTGGGGATTTCAGTTCCGTTTGCGGCGCAAGATATTCGAGGCGGCTTTGGCTTCAATTATTGGATGGCACCGATTATCGCAAGTCAGAAAAAGACCGTTGATTCATTACCCGATGGTGACTTTTACTTGATTTACGGGCGGATGAATGCAGTCGAAAAACAAGCATTGGAGCGACTGATTTTTGATGAACCCATTAGTGCTCAGATTGCTTCTGGAAACATGAGCATTAGTGTTAACACCGAACCCAATACAACTGTTGCGATGGCGAAGGATAGCGAGCCTACTGAACGGTTTCCGAATGGTCTTCCCGCTGATGTCGGACTCAAGTTAACTGCAAAATCTCAGGAGGGAGTTCTTGGAAAGCTCAGTAAAAGCCGCAACGGTCGGCTGATGAGTGCCACTCAGTTGGGTGCAATCCTTGGCATGATTGATGGCGAGGGTGGCAGTGATGGCGAGATGAAGATTACGGCTTACGAAATCTACCAACTCGCAACGGTTAAAGAAATCCAAGCATCTGTCGAAAAAGGGCAAGGCGGCAATTCAGTGAGAGGCGGGCAACAGTTTACGGATGGGGAATTAAAGCCGGGTAGTCCGCTGACTTTGAATCAGCTTCCTTCAGACATGATCGGACGGATTCAATCTGCTCGTAAACAATTGCGAGACATGATGGAGCAAATGAATTCGGGCGGCCGCGGGGGAACACGCACTCCACCGCCGCTACACTAATTCGCAAAGAATCTTAAATCACTTTTACCTAAATGATCTTCTCGTTAGGTAAAAGTGAAAAATGGTTCGCACTTTCCGTGCTCATATTGCTTTTGCTATTGCATTAGCTACGCTTACCACTTGCTTGGCACCAGCTATTGCCAATGCGCAAATTGATAAGCCAACCCACCCGATACTTGCTGACTTAAAATGGCGATCAGTCGGCCCTTATAAAGGAGGGCGATCATCCGCAGTGAGTGGGGTGATAGGTGACCCGAAAACGTTCTACATGGGCACCACTGGTGGTGGACTTTGGAAAACCACCGATGAAGGTGAAACATGGGCGTGTATATCCGATGGCTATTTCAGGACTGGCACGGTCGGTTCAATAGCCGTGGCTCCTTCAAACACGAACATTATTTATGTCGGCATGGGCGAACACGCGATCCGAGGAAACATCACTCACGGCGACGGCATCTATAAATCCGAAGATGCCGGCAAAACCTGGAAGCACATGGGTTTGGAGAAAACTCAGTACACGGGCCGAATTCGAGTGCATCCAACTAACCCGGATATTGTATGGGTAGCCGCCCTTGGGCCAGTGTTCGGCAAAAGCCCAGATCGAGGAATTTACAAGTCAACCGACGGCGGAAAAACCTGGAAGAAAACTCTTTACGTCGGTGATGAAACCGGCGGAATTGACCTCACCATAGACCCCAAAAACCCTGACAACATGTATGCTGCGATGTGGGAGATGAATCGCCGTCCGTGGACATTCAATTCTGGCGGTAAGGGAAGCGGACTTTGGTATTCGAAGGACGGCGGCGTGAAATGGGAAGATGTGAGTCGCCGACCTGGTCTTCCGAAGGGTCTGCTAGGAAAGATCGGCATCGCGTACAGTCCGGTTGACAACACCCGGATGTACTCTGTGATCGAATCTACCGACGGCAATGCGATTTATTCTAGTGACGACTCGGGCAAGACCTGGACAAAAACTTCTGATAATCCGAATTTGCTACAACGGCCTTGGTACTACAACTACATCTACGCTGATCCAGTTGATAAAGAAACGGTGTATGTACTTAATGTTGCTTATGGCAAATCCACAAATGGCGGAAAAACTTTCTCCACTGGTGTAGCCGGGCACAGCGATCACCACGATATGTGGATTGACCCTAAAGATAATAGCCGCTTAATAATGGGCAATGATGGCGGTGCGGCTGTTTCCATTAACGGCGGTCGAGCATGGTCTGCTCAAGATTTTCCGACGGGGCAGTTTTATCATGTGACGGTTGACAACGCTTTTCCTTACAATCTTTTAGGCGCACAGCAAGATAACTCCACCGTTAGAGTTCCCAGCCGCACAACTGGAGTCGGTATTACATCCGATGATTGGACAAATACAGCGGGTGGTGAAAGTGGTTATGCCGTAGCAAAGCCCGATAATCCTGACATCGTTATCGGTGCCAACTACGGCGGTTCTATGGTTGTTCGTGACCACAGAACGAATATGAACTGGTCTATTGACCCTTGGCCAGATAATCCTCTCGGAAGAGGCGCGTTTGAGGCGGTAGAGCGATTCCAATGGACTTATCCGATTGTGTTTAGCCCGCATAACCCCAATGTCATCTATGTGGGCAGCCAGCATGTACTGAAAAGCACGAATATGGGCCAGAGCTGGCAACGTATCTCCCCTGACCTCACAACCAACGATGTCAGCAAAATGCAGCCAGCTGGAGGTCAGATCACGCAAGACAGCACTGGGGTCGAAGTTTATTGCACCGTATTTACTATCGCGGAATCTCCGATTACTCGAGGACTCATATGGGCGGGCAGTGATGATGGTTTGATCCACGTCACCAAGAACGACGGCGCAAATTGGATAAACGTGACTCCAAAAGGGATGCCGAAGAATGGTCGTGTGAGCATGATCGAAGCGTCTCCATTTCACCCTGGCACAGCGTACGCTGCAGTTAACAACTATCAACAGAATGACTTTAAGCCGTACATTTTCGTCACAAATGATTACGGTTCGACTTGGACAGAAATGGTAGCTGGAATCGCTACCGATGACTTTGTAAGAGCGGTTAGAGAAGACCCCTCAGCAGAAGGCGTTCTTTATGCGGCAACTGAAGTCGGAGTCTATACATCGTCATCAGGTTCTTCGTGGTCGAAAATGGGTGGCTTGCCAGAGGTTCCGGTGCATGATTTGGTTGTTAAAGGTAACGATCTTGTGATCGCTACGCATGGTAGAGGTTTCTACATTCTTGACAACTTGATGCCTGTCCGAAACTTGGCAACTGCCAATGTCAACAAAGTCACAGTTTTTCCTGCATTTGGTAATCCAACTAGGGTTGGGCCAGTAGGAGCAGGAGACGTTGGGAAGAATCCAAGTGGAAGCGGATTGCAAGTTCAATTCTGGAGCCCAGATGAAGCGGATACAGCCCAAGTAGTAGTAAAGGATCAAGATGGGTTTGCGGTGGCAAGCACCAAAACTTCTGTCCGCAAAGGATTGAATACGGTCTACTTGATGCCTAACTATCCCGGAATGCAGAGCTTTAGAGGACTGCTCATGTGGAGCGGCTACACAGGTTCGCTCAAAGCACCCCCAGGCCAATATAAAACGCAAATTAAGATCGGAGAAAGCACCTATGAAGGCGTTGCGGTCTGGTCGAACAATCCGGCAAGTACTGCGAGCGATGAAGAAATGGTCGCTAAGTATAAGTTGTCACGAGAAGTCGCTGATGCTACAACGGAAGCCAACCGAATCGTACTTCGATGCCGAGGATGGCGATCTGCGATTCAGGAATCGGTTAAGGGCAGTTCCAACTTGGAAAAAACGGCTAAGCCGATTCTGGAGATGCTTGATCAAATAGAGAATGCTCTTCACCAAGGAAAAGCTAAATCGGGCCAAGATTTCTTGAACTACCCCATGCAGTTAAACAATCGTCTTGCCGCGCTTATTGGAAACGTGCAGTCGGGAGACTTTGGCCCAACCAAACAGAGCTATGATGTGTTCGCAATCCTCAAAGCCTTGCTGGATGTTGAAGTAGCAAGAATCAATGCTGTAGAAAGGAATCTTGTGCCTGAACTCAACTCGGTTCTAAAGGCAAATGGACGACCAGAACTAGCTCCTAAGTTTGAAGAACTCATGCCCGCACGGGGCGGAGCGAGCGACGCAAATCCGTTTCAAGAATATGAACTACCAACGGGCGATGGCGACGGGGATTAACCGTTGATCATCGCGCCTGGGTCGAGCCTGCTCTTTGTTGGCGATAGCATTACGGATTGCGGGAGGGCTCGACCTGTTGGCGAATCTTCCAGTGGCTTAGGGAACGGCTACGTTTCGCTAGTAGATGCTTATCTCAAAGCTAAACGCCCGAGTTCTCGCATTCGTGTTCAGAACATGGGCGTTAGCGGCGACACAGTACGGCATCTGGCAAGCCGTTGGGAAACCGACGTCATAGATCAGGAGCCAGACTGGGTGTGCATTATGATCGGCGTCAACGATGTATGGAGGCAGCTTGACCGTTATTTGGAAGTTGAACAGCATGTGCGATTGCCCGAATATCGCTCTACGCTAGCAAATTTGGTAGAGAGAACTCTTGAGCAATCTAAGGTTGTGCTTATGACTCCGTTTATCGTCGAGCCTAACATCGAAGACCCCATGCGCTCATTGTTAGATGACTATGGAGCTTCTGTGCAAGAAATCGCCAACGCACATGGCGCTGAGTTTGTTGATACGCAATCAATATTCGATGAAATGACGGTGAGCATTCCTGCAATGGCTCTTTGCTCCGATCGTATACATGTAGGTACCGCTGGTCACATGGCATTAGCATTGGCATTTCTAGAAACCATCAGAGCTATATGAAAAGAATGGGCGACCCTCGTTAGGATCGCCCAATATCAATCAAGGAACTTGCTGTGGCTAGTTGCCGCCGCCACCGCCGCGTCCACCTCGACCGAAGTTGCGCATAGCTTCATCGTCTTTGGGGTCGCGGGTGAACTTGGCACCTTGCATTTCTTTTAACTTTGCCTTTTGGTCGTCAGTTAAAACCTTTTCAAATTCAGCATCAAGTGCTTTGTTGTTTTGCTCCATGAGCGGGCCCATTTCTTCACGGCTGATTTCGCCGTCTCGGGCTCGTTGCATAATGGTTGCATTTGCTGCTTGTTGCTGCTCTTGCAGTTCATCTAGTCGCTTCTTTTGGTCAGCCTTCATGCCGAGTTCCTTTTGGATTTCCGGCTTGAGGATGACTCGCATACCGTCGAACTGCATTTGGATTTGACCAAGTCGGGTTTGTTGTTCTTTAGTAAGAACCTTCATCGCCGCTTCGTCAGCTTCCTTCGACATTTTTTCGAACTCTTCTCGAATAGCAGTGAAGTCTCCACCGCCACCACCGCCGTTTCGCAATTCTTCCATACGGGCTTGCATCTTGGCGCGTTGGTCAGCTTGAGCCTTTTCAAGGGCTGCCTTTTGTTCAGCAGTGATCTTAAGATCCTTTTGAACGTCGTTTCGACCGAGGAGCATTGACTTAGTCACGCTCATCATGCCTATGCCGCCACGTTGCTGACCAAAGCCACCGCCGCCACCTTGTCGCTGACCACCACCAGCTCCGCCACCTTGTTGTCGGTTTTGGGCTTCAGCGGTCATAGGGAGAGCAAGCAGACCGAGAAGGGCTGCGCTTGCAATAATCAGATTGATCTTTTTCATTTTCCGATGTCCTTTTTCGGTCCGGTTTTAATTCCCGAACCATTTGTTCCGGTGGGAGGTTGTGCCTTTTGCATAGCCTTTTGGCTTTCCTCACTCAACCGCTTCTTTTCATCTGCCGTGAGCCGAGCGCCTTCTTCTGGATTCCGCACAATTCGCGGCGTCAAGAAGACAAGTAACTCGGTTTTGACTTCGTTTTTATCTCGGGTCTTAAATAACTCACCGAGAAGAGGGATATCACCGAGCAGAGGCAGTTTCTTGACTTTGCTGGTGACTGTTGATCGCATCATTCCACCAAGAACGATCGTTTCGCCATCGTTAACAGAAACGGTGGTAAAAGCTTGTCGTTGGTTGACGATTGGTGCGTTAAAGTCGGTAAAGCCCTGCAGGTCGTTCGCAGTTTGTGTGACGTCCATGGTGACCGTACCATTTTGGGTAATGCGTGGCACAACGTTGAGAACAATCCCAACGTCTTGGAACGCATAGTTGTAAGTCAGGTTGCCGTTAGCATCTTCTCGGGTGGAGAGAATGTAAGGAATACTCTGACTGATATTAATTTCTGCTTCAACGTTGTTACTGGTGAAAATTCGTGGGGTGCTGAGAACCTGGAATTTATCGTCCGTCGCAAGGGCGTTGAGGAAGGAAGTCAATGCACCGCTCGTATAGGTGTATCGAAGCCCTTGCAATGACGGACTTGCGTTTTGCAATCCGTAAGCAGTTGCAGCACTACCATTTGAACCTTGGTTGTAGTTCCATTCGACACCTAGCTTCAGTGCTTTATCGAGAGTTGCCTCTACGATCAGGGTTTCGATCATCACTTGCTCAGGAATCCGGTCAATTTGACCAAGGATCGAACGAATCAAATCCATGTTTTCTGGAGCTGTGACAATGATGAGGCTGTTTGTGTTCGGATCAGGAATGATCGTGACTTGGCCGCCGAGGTCACGAACATTAACTAGCCGGCCATCTGCATTACGGGCGACGTTGCTTGTTCCGCCACCTTGCTGAGTTCGACCCTGGTTACCAAAACCAAAGTTGCCTTGCTGAGTTCGGACTTGAGTGTAGAGTTCGCCTTCAACTCCGCCATCTTCAAAGTCCATAACAACTTCGCCGCCACCCTTTCCATCGGGTACTACTCGAGTTGGGCCGTCATCAATTCCTCGACCACCACCGCCTCCGCCACCTGTGTTGCGGTTGCCACCACCTCCAGTATTGCGGTTATTATTGTTGCCCGTTCGGTTGTTGTTATTACCTGTCCGGTTGCCAGTGTTGCGGGTGCCAAAAGCATTGTTGAGCAAGTCAGCAACGTTATCAGCACGGGCGTTATCTAGAGGAATGACGAATGTTGTATTTTCGACTTCAACTTGCTGGTCAAGTTCTTTTATCAAGCTTTCGACAACTTTCATAGCCGCTTCGGTCGCGGAAATGATCAGGCTGTTTGAGCGTGTATCAGCTGCAACGTTGGCTTCACCTGAGCCGGGGCCGGAGATTCGACGAATAAAGCTGTTAAAGCCGCCTTGGTTGTTTTGGCCTGTGTTTCCGCGCCCGGTTGGCGCATTTGCCGTGAGAACCGTTTGAACAGTTGTCACCAGATCACTTGCAGCTGCGTATTCTAGAGGGAATACTTTTGTTTGCAGTGGCGCATCAGTGAGTTTGTCGATTTCTTCAATCAATGCTTCAACATCGTGTTGTTTATCCCGCGGAGCGTTGACAATAACACTGTTACTGAAATCATCGGAAGAAGCGCGGATGGACGATCCTTGCTGCTGACCAAAGTTAAGCCCGCCGAAGTTAAATCCACCGCGACCGCCACGTTGGTTGTTTCGCCCACCACCGCCAAACTGGAACTGCTGGAACGGATTATTGGCTTGTTCTTGCTGGGCAAAAACTTCGTTGATCACTCGGGCGACCTCTGAAGCACTTGCATAAGTGATGCGGTAGACCTTCAACTCAACTTTTGGAGTCTGAGGTTGCATCATTGCGGCAATTTGTTCAGGAGTCATATTTCCAAAGCCACCACTATCCTGTCGCTTTGGCTTGATGACAATCAGAGATCCCTGTTTTTCCATTTGGAAGTTACGGAGACCAAGGGCCGCGTTAAGGATTTCAAAGGCTTGCTTAATGGGTACAGCTTTTGGGCTGCTGACCGTCATTGGCTCTTTCAACGAAGGATCTTTGACAATGGTGATGCCTGAAACCTTCATGAATAAGTCAAGCACCAAGTCAACGTTTGCGTTGCGGAAGTTTAACTGGACTGTCTTGTTGGGCAGCTCAAACTGTTCCCACGCTGGTTTATTATTTTGTTGGCCTCCGCCCATTGAGGGGCCACCCGTCGTGAATTGGGCACTGGCAAGCGGCGGAGCTACCATTGTCATGGCTATTGCCAGGGTACTAACGAGGAGAGTTCTGCGCATCTTTTTCACTTATGTTTGTGTTGTCAGTGTCCAAAACTGTTGGACCATTGGTGGAAGAAATTGTTGGAACAATGCTGGTACTGATCGAGCCGCCTTCTGGGCCTTTACCGATGTTGCCTTGCATCGGATTAAACGGAGCATTGCTGCTTGCTGAGATTTCTCGATCCGTAACTATTGGACGATTCTCAAGCAGGATTAATCGTTTGACTTCGCCATTAGGGCCAGCTAAAGTCACGCTATTGTTGGTGATATCCATAACGGTGGCGGAGCCGATAGTCTGACCTACCCGCAGATATTCGCCCTGTCCGTTACTGCTATTTTCGATTAACACCATTGTTGAACCATCAAACGATACTGTTCCTGTGTAGTACCAAGTGGTTTCGCCGTTCACAAATCCAGGTGGAACTTGATTGGGAACGTTCCTGTCTCCAGCTTTGCGCGCACCACTTTCAACTACACTAGGTTTAAACGCATTTGAAATGGGTTCGTTCAGTGGATCAAATCGAGCTAGTTCATCTTCTTCCGTGAAAACTGAAACCTTTTGTCCGCGAGTGCTTGAACTGGTGCTTTTTGGTCGAACAGCAGGTTCAATAGTGCTCGTTTTCTTGGGAGGTTCGGTTAAAACGAAGCCAGCGATTGCTACCGCAAGAACCCCTCCGTAAATCAGCATTCGATTATTCTTTCGTGCCATTAGTTTTCTCCTCTGAATTTGTTGTATCTGTATTGTTTGCCGGCCTTGGTTTAACCGTATTCGTCGTACTGGGTCGCCGATTGGTTGCAACGACTTGTGGTGCCTTAATATAGGCGACGATTCCGATGGTGGCATTGACCATATCGGACTCCTGATCAGCCGAGGCAATCTGCACAACGTTAGTGCCGATCTTGGTCGAATTAGATTCCAGGGCCTTCATGAAAGCCGCCATATTGGGGAATTTGCCATCGGCAAGGATAACAAAGTGCGCTCGAATCGTATCTCCATCCGAAACAGGGCTTTGTGGTCGGAAACTTTTTAGGTTGACGTTGTGCGCAGAAGCCAGTTGAGAAACCGTTTGCAGGATTTTTGGAGTTACCACTTCTTGGTCGCCTTCCCAAGTTCCGGTTTCAGCAAGGATGAGTTCTTGCAAGTAATCCTCATCAGTTTTGATTTTGCGTTCAAGTTCGTTAACTTGCTGGTGCCGGTTTGCTTTTTCTTTTGCCTCAGTTGGCTTGGGTACGAACATATCGGCAAGGGCGATAACAAGCATCAAAACAAGCGCAAGCGCACAGACCGCGTTCCAGGTCTTCCTATTGTTTCCAATCTCTAGGTTCATTTACGTTTACGCTCCTTCTTAGGGTCAATTAGCGGCATATTGCCAACCACATGGGCTTTGATCGAAAACTGCACTACCGGAATTTCGCCAATGGCGTTGTTGTTGCTGAAAACAAGCTCAACATCTCGCAGACGGGAAGAGGCGGACAAAGCATCAACCATGCCAGCGACTAATGCGTTGCTTTTTGCGGTTCCGCGCAAGGTGATGTCTTTCCCCCGTTCCAGAGTCATTCCAGTGAGCCAGAGTCCCTCCGGTACTGAATTCACCGCTACCGTCACGACGTCACTGAGGGATTGCCGTGGTTCAAGACCATCGCGCACCATAGTAGATTCCGTCTCATACTTGGCAAGTTGGGAGGTAATCAAACTGTGTTTGTCTTTCAGCCGATTGACAACGCGAGTAGTTTCCGCCCGTTCTTTCGCAACTTTGCGTTCTGCATCGTCACGATCCCACCAAGCAAGTGCGGCGACACAAAAGAGCGCGCACAGCAGTAACACTGCCAACTGACGCCGCCCCATGACCGCCTTATTTAATTCCTTGGCGATATCTTCAGGAAGCCGAAGATTGATGTTTGGGTGCCGCTGGCTCAAGACCTCAAGTGGGTGTTGGTCGGCGAGAGGAGTGTTAGAAGAAACTAACTCTCGCAAAGCTGTATGAACCACGGTTCGCGCTTGATCTACATCCGCACTGGCAATCGCCCGTGCGACTTCGCTATCAATTTCAGCCTGGGTGGTGACGTGGTTGGCAACCCGGCTGTAAAGCAGGGCTCCATGGTCGATAACGTCAAAGGATGTTCCGTCGGAAGACGAAGCAACTAATACTGTTGTTGGTTCGATCTCAGCAATGAACGAAGCTCCCAAGCTCGCCGGTATAACTTGCTCCACCTTAGCGCCAGCATGGGCAAAGAGGGCAGTAGTTTGGCGGACGGTTTCACTTTTTGCTGCAAAAACTACAGCTAAGCGGCCTTCAGAATTCTTATCATCGGTGAAAACGAGGTCGTATGCAATTTCGTGCGCGGGAAGAGGGAACAGTTCTTCTATGCGGAACCTAAGAAGATTTTTAGCCTCTTCTGTACTCACATCAGGAAGCCGAAGCGTTTTGACAAAAATTTGCCGCCGACCAAGTGCAAGGACAACCTTTTTCGGTCGCCCTAGAGCAGAGAGTGCTTCTACTGGAGTTGTAGCGCTGTGAACTCGGTGGGTGGAGGGATCCAGATAGAGGCACGACTCGGGCGACCATTCAATGATTGGAAGGTGACTCATTTTAATTGGCCTCCATCAAAGTGGACGTTGTCGTCGGATCTGCATCCCAGCCCCAAACGAGTTGGGGGTCGCGGTAGATTGGGCGATTCATTTTTATGACTTTTGCTTGTCCGTCAGAGACGGTTACGATTGCTTCGAGAAATGTGAAAGCGGTGTTGCGTCGCCCTTTGAGGCGCACGAGATAGGTTTGGCTACCGATGCAGAAGTAATCCGCAAAGTCGCGCAAGGTGTTGGTCGAGAATCCGTTGATTTGGGCAAGTTCGCCTAGCTGTTCAAACGTTCCTTGCCGGCTAATGATTCCTTGAATTTGGTCTTCTGTCATATCCGGAATCGTACGAAGGACTTCTTCAGAAACTGTGTTGATATTGAGTTTCCCTGTGACGAAAGTTTCACCTGTTACTGTTCCGATATTGAGTATCACTTCTGCATCTTGAAGGTTCAAACCCGGAACTGTAAACACTTGACCAAGTGTCGTGAACTGGCCTTGCGTTTGGCGGCGCTGAATAATAGCTTGAGCGGCCTGATTTCGGAAACCAGCTTGAACCATTTGAGCGTTGCTGGCCACGTTGAGGTTCAATCGTGCGCTTCCATCAGCACGAAGGTTGGCGGTAGTTGAATCAGTGGTGATTAACTCTGCCATAGGGGGTTGGTCTTCAATGTTTCCTGTACTAAGGGCTGTTCCGCTAAGGTTGGAAGGTGGTTCAAACAGTGTTTTCGGCGTAAATCCTTTCACCAATAGAAGTTCGCTGACTGTATCAAATCCGCGAAGCTTGACGTTGTAAGGCGTTTCGAGCGCATTATAGTATTCGTCCTTTGCACCTTGAAGGCGAGGCTGGAGTTCGGTATTACGCCAATCCAGAAGAGAAGCAATCTGCTCGTCGGTGAGATTGAATTGCCGAAGTTGCTCCTCATTGACAACGTTTAAATTCACGAATCGCGTGGTATCTAAAATCTGAACGCGGAATTGAGATTCACCAACCGTGAATTCCTCGGCTCCGTTATTGCCAAGCGAATACCACTCGTCGTCAGTGGAGGTCACATTAACATCCGCTAACGCTAGTGCCGCCATCGCTCTGGCGAGTCCAGCCTGAGCGGCAAGTTCGGCTTTTCGCCGTTCAAGTCGAAGAGTTTCGGTCTTTAGGTGAGAGTCCAAACGAATACTAAAACTTGTGATGATGAGGGTCATGACAAGCATGGTGATGAGAGCCAACATGAAGGCACTTCCAGCTTGAAGCCGTCTCATGTTCCGCCACCCCCACTTTCCTGAGTAATCGGATTTTCCGCCGTTACATCGCTGAGGGGAAGCCGGAACACCATGATTTCTGGGTCACCTTCTTCTCGCTCCAATGTAATCCGAACAGCGGCGGGGAGACGGCGCGAACCACCATTAATCGTGTCCCAAGTGGTGATCCATTGAGTGCCATCCCAAAATTCATAGGTAGCACTCGTGATATCAGGAATGAGAAGTCGTTCAGTTCCGCCCTGAGTTGAATCGCCGTCGGCTGGAGTTTGGATTCTGAGGAATAACCCTTGCTTATCACCCGCATCGCCGACTGGGTTGATGCTGAGCGAAACTTCTGAGTTACCACCTTGCGGGCCGTATTGACTATGAAGCTCTTCAAAGTCATCACTATCAGAAATCAAGAATCCACCCTCGGGATTGCGGCTGGTCGTGACCCAAGTAATAGAATCAGGATCACCCACTTGACCACCAGAATTTGCCGCGATGAAGTAAGACATCCGATCATCTGCATCGGTTGTTAGAAATGCGCCGGTAAATAAGCCTTCCAGAGTTCGCCTGATTTGAATTTCTGACTGAAATGCAGATAGCCGAGCGGGCGTGGATTCTGCGTAGTCAAGAGTCAAACGATATGCTGTTCCAATAGCTCCGATGATAATGACAGTCATCCCCATCGCGACGATGAGTTCTAATAACGTGAAACCGCGGCGCTTCAAGTTCCACCTCCGTTTCCACCAGTTGCAGTCGCGGGGGTGTAGACGATAGTTGAAACGACGGTATTGCCTTTGGCAACACTGGAAACAGTTAGCCTGATGCCCGTAAGAGTGTCTACTCCCACGTTGACTTCTTCGATACTCCAGGTGTAATCGCGGAGCCGTTCGTCATCGAATGAACCGCCGCTTTGCGAAACCCACGCTTGAGTGGCGACGACTTCTTCGAGCTTCTCGTGCGCGATTTTGTCAACAAAGTCTTTTTCGGCCACTGCCCGTTCAGCTCGGGTCAGCCCAGTGAGAGCTCCCATCATCGCAGTAATACCAACGGCAAGCATAAACGTTGCGATCAGGACTTCGACCAATGTGAACGCACGATTCTTAGCCGACACGACGTTCTATCTCCCCGGCTTCCCAGCCTTCACCTTCGTAATCGTCGAGAGTGCCTTCAACTACGCTACTTGCTCCATTGAGCGGGCTGATAATCAATAAATAAGAACGCCCATCTTGAGTGAACTCTGCCACGGCTCGGTCTGCGGTTCCATCCGGGAAAAACCCAACCTGCCATTCAGACTGATTTTCATCTAGCTTATTGCGACGGAACTCCGTAAATTCAGTGTTTTCAACTAAAGAAATACCATTGCGGACTTGCCCAAGTTCAAGAGACTCTTCTTCCTGAACCGCTGAATTTTCAGATTGAGTATCGGTTTCAGTTGGTTCCTCAACGTAATCCCAGCCGATCTGGTTATCACTGCCAAATTTCAGAACGGTTGCCCTGTTTTGGAGCACAGCTTGCCTTCTTGCGATTTGCGCAACGTTTTCGAGCCCGATTCGAAAACCAGAAGCAGCCTGGCTCCTCTGAACCGCTATAACCGAAGGGAACACAATCGCGGAGAACATGATAATCATAATGATTACCAAGACCATCTCCACAAATGTGAACCCTCGATTACGCTTCATTGCTCAGTCTCCAGTCAGTTATTTATTCGCCAGATTCGATAATGTCGGCTGATTCCGTGTCTTCAACCCCACCTGGGTTGCCATCGGAACCGTAGCTAAGAAGTACGAAGGAGTCATCTCCATCTGGGCCTGGCCATTCGTAGATGTAATCACGACCCCATGGATCAAGCGGGATCGGTTTGGTCACATAAGGCCCCTTCCATCCGTTTGCATCTGCAGGTTGAGTGCGGAGCGCTTCTAGGCCTTCATCGGTGGTTGGGTAGTAACCCACGTCCAGCCGGTATGTATCGAGCATCTTTCGCAAGTTGACAAGGTCGCTACGGGCCGCACCGATCTTGGCTTCTGCTTGCCGGCTGATGATACGGGGCACGATCATCGCCGCAAGGATCGCGATGATCATGATGACGACGAGGAGTTCGATAAGCGTAAACGCTTTAAGTTTTCGGTTTGTTCGACTAATCATTTGACGAGTTCCTGAGCTTGGAAAATTGGCAGCATAACGCTGAGAACGACGAAGGCAACGAATCCACCCATAAAGAGAAGGATCATTGGTTCGAGCGAAGATGTAAGTCGGCGAAGGCCTTGTTCGACTTCAAAGTCGAGGCTGTTAGAAACTCGACCGAGCATTTTGGGGAGATCCCCAGTTTCTTCACCGATCGCAACCATGTGAGTAAGTACGGGAGGGAATTCACCTGTATCTTTCATTGCCTGGGCGATGGGGACACCTTCGCGGACGTTGGAAACCACTTGCGCACTGATATTGGAGAAAACACGGTTACCGGCGGCTTTACCTGCGAGTTCTAGTGCTTCTAGGATGGGAACTCCGCCATTCACTAGAGTTCCGAGAACCCGTGAGTACCGACTGATGATTCCTCGCTTAATAAGCGATCCAGCCAAGGGAAGTTTGAGGAGCATTCTGTCGCGGGAAAGAGCGCCAGCCGGGGTCGCCACCCATGCCTTGTAACCAAAAAATGCGCCAACAATCGCCACGATGATCAGCACTGCATTGTTTGTGAGCGCATCAGAAAAGGCAAGCAGCATTTTAGTGGTCACAGGCAAAGAGTCACCTAGACCATCGAAAACAACTGCGAGTTTAGGGAATACGAATGTGAGCAATGCAACAATAACAAGAATCGCAACGCCAGTCAAAACCGCTGGATAGATCATTGCGGAAATAACTAAGCTACGGCGAGCTACTTCGTTTTCAAGTAGATCAGCCATACGCTCAGCCGCATCGGCGAACTGACCACTGGCTTCACCGGATCGTAAGGTTTGAACGTAAACCTCAGGAAACAGCTTGTTTCCTTGCATAGCAAGGGCGTCGCTGATCGCCATACCGCCGCGGACTTCTTCAAGCGCCGCTTCTGCTGCGTGGGCAAGTGGGAGTGCTTCGGTTTGTTCGGAAAGAACTTGGAGAACCCGGTCTAAGGGCAAGCCGGAACTGCTGAGGTCGGCTAGTCGCCGAGTGAAAAGAGCCAGGTCAGCCCGGTTAGATTTATTACGTTTCTTCTCACCATCGCTTGAGCGTTGAACTGCCGCAGCGGTGGCTTGCTCATGAATTTCGAGCAGAAACTTGCCTTCGTTCGCTAATGCAGAAACTGCCGCCGCTTCGCTGGGAGCTTCCATGACTCCATTGCGTTTGCGGCCCGACGGTTCAACCGCAGAGTATGCGTAGGTTGGCAAAGGTTAGATGTCCTCCCGTTGGCAAACTCGCAGAACTTCTTCCGCAGTAGTTGTGCCTTCAAGAACCGCTAAGCGGCCTTCGCCGAGCAGAGTTCGCATGTTTTGAACTGCCAAGGCGTGATCCTTGATAGAACTTGCCGGAGCGCGTTCAACCGTCATGCGGCGAACTTCTTCATCCACGGTCATGAGCTCGTAAAGTCCACGACGGCCTTTGAATCCAGTGTTGCCGCACTTTTCGCATCCGCGTCCAACACGGAACGGAGGATTAGCCGGATCGTAATCAGCTTCAGTGATTCCAAGAGCGGCTAGGATTTCGGGTTTTTCTTCGTGCGGAACCGAGCAGTGGATACAGTTGGTTCGCAAGAGTCGTTGAGCAAGAACGCCGACGATCGAAGAAGCGGCAAGGTAAGGTTCAACGCCCATATCAAGCAATCGGGTGATCGCACTCGGAGCATCATTCGTGTGCAGGGTGCTGAAAACCAAGTGACCAGTCAAAGCCGCGTGGATAGCGATTTCTGCCGTTTCATGGTCGCGGATTTCACCAACCATGATTACATCAGGGTCTTGGCGGACAATAGAACGAAGGCCGTTCGCAAAGGTTAAACCAATGTTGGCCCGTACTTGAATCTGCCCGATTCCCGCAACTTGATATTCGACGGGGTCTTCGATAGTTAGAATGTTGAGTTTCGGCGTGTAGATTTCTTGCAGAGCCGCGTAAAGCGTGGTGGACTTACCAGAACCAGTTGGACCAGTAACCAGAATCATCCCGTAAGGAATGCTGATGAGCTTACGGAAAATTGCAAAGGTGTCCTGCCGCATCCCGAGTTCAGGAAGGGTGAACATCCCGGTTCCTTTGTCCAGGATACGCATAACCGCACGTTCGCCGTGGACGGTAGGAACGATGGAAAGACGAACGTCAATCTGACGCGCACCGACGGTGAGCTTAATGCGACCATCTTGAGGGAGTCGCCGTTCGGCGATGTTCAGTTCAGCAAGAATTTTGAGGCGGGAAGTCAACGCCGCATGCATTCGGCGGGCGGGCGACATTGCTTCTTTTAGAATCCCATCAATACGGAAGCGAACTTTGAGTTCCTTTTCGTAAGGTTCGATGTGGATGTCGCTAACGCCATCGCGAACTGCTTGGGCGAACATGACGTTCACCATTTGCACGACTGCGGCTTCACCAGCCAACTTCTGAAGGTCGGCAAGGTCGCTGACATCCTCTGCGTCAATAACCGTTTCTTCAGAACCAGGAATATCGCTGAGCATCCCTTCAAGGAATCGTTTTTCAAGGATGTCGCGAATGAACTGGGGATCAGCAAGAACAACCTTGACTTCTTTGTCAATGAGAACCGCAAGGTCGTCGGTTGCGGGGAGACCTTTCAAAGAGCCAATAGCAACAGTTACTGAACCATTGTTGGTTTCGATAGGAAGGACTTGGTTCTTGAGGGCGAATTCGCGCGGTACTAAGTCAATCGCTTCTGCGTTGGGTTTCGCATCTTCGAGATTGACATAGCTAAATCCAAGTTCAGCCGCTTGCGAGGAATTAGGAGTTACCGCCACCAATTGCACCTATAAATCAACTTGGGTTGAGACGGATAAGAGACTATTCCGTTCACTAAAAAACCAAACGTCCTTTTGAATCTACGTCTATCCCAAGGTAGATACGTAAAAACGGCAGGATTAGTGCCGTTTTCTTTTATGAATTGTGCCGTTTAGCGACTCCGAGTTATCTGCCGATAGGCCGACGGATATGACATCCGTGCCCGCCATTCTTTGAAAAATACTCTTGGTGATAATCTTCAGCTGGATAAAAAGCGGTTGCTTCGGTGATTTCAGTCACGATAGGATGCTGGAAGAATTGCTGCGCCCATTCTTTACTTTCCTTTGCTTGTTCCATTTGCTCAGGTGAGTGGGTGAAGATGGCTGACCGGTACTGAGTACCGATATCTGGCCCTTGACGGTTGAGGGTTACAGGGTTATGGATTTCCCAAAAATAATGAAGGATTTCCGGATAGGTGATCACGTCAGGGTCGTAGGTGACCTGCACGACTTCCGCATGACCAGTTAATCCCGTGCAGACTTCGCGGTAGGTTACGTTTTCTACATGTCCCCCCATGTAGCCCGAGATCGCCGACTTAACTCCAGGCAACTTGTGGAAGAGGTCTTCAATGCCCCAAAAACATCCCCCACCTACGGTTGCGATTTCTAAGTTAGCCATGTCGTTCTATTCTAAGGATTTTTTGCGCCTAATTGTTGCAGAGGCCCAATGGTTTTATTACTTGGAGAACTCTTCCGATTCTTCAGCCTCTTCATCCTTGGCTGACTTACCCGCCGCAAGTGCTTCGTCCGGGTCTAGCTTCACATCTGGCACTGCTACATTCGACATTGGGCGAGCAACATACGCACCTGTTTTTGCTTTATCACGCACACGGAGCATTTCAGCTCGTTCTCTCGCGCCAGGTGAGATTGGCCAAAGGGTTCGTTCTGCCCAGTAGGAGGTCAAGAACTCCTGCCAAATGCGGTCGTATACGGCGATGGTCTGATCGGCTATCAGTCCCCAATCAAAGTCCGTATCTAATCGCTCGTCTGCTTTCGATTTGAGCTCTGCGGCAAGTTCCGGATTTCGGAGAACCCGCAGGATTCCCCAGGCGAGTGATTCTGGGTTGCCCGCCCAACTAGAAGTTCCAGTTTCATCGTGGAGAACAACTTCCTTAAGTCCACCCGCATCGGAAGCGACAACGGCGGCTCCGGCAGCCATACCTTCGAGCGCAACAATACCGAACGGTTCGTAAAGACTAGGGAAGACAGCTACATCAGCGCACCGATAAAGCTGATGGAGCGATCGGTTTGCCATAAATCCAGTGAAAAGAACTTTATCCTTCAACCCATACCAGTTCACAAACTTTTCAAGTTGCTCGCGGTTACCGCCACCAACAATAACGAACTTGGTTTTAGGTTCATTCGCGAGCACAACCGAGGCCGCATTAAGTAATACATGAATGCCTTTCTCACGGACAAACCGCCCGACATACATGACGATTTTCTCATCGGGATTGGCTAGCTTTCCTCGCCAAACGGCACGCTCTTCTTCAGTCCAGTCAAATCGAAACTTATTTGCATCCACACCGTTGTAGATCACATCGACTTTGTCAGTCGGGCAGTTGAAATAGCGGTTCACTTCTGCCTTCATGAACTCAGTGCAGACTATTACTCGCCAGGCTTCATAGGTGAGCCAGTATTCGGATTCGTGGATATAACGCTGAAGGTCGTTGAAGATTCCGTTGTTCCGCCCTTGTTCGGTGGCGTGAACGGTTGCCAACATCGGCAGTTGGTACTCGTACTTTAGGCTCCGTGCAGAATCCAATGAGAGCCAATCATGAGCATGAAAAACTGTGGGTTTTCCTTCCTCGCGCCAATCTTCTAAAAGCTGACGGCAACGGAGGTCGGTGGCTTTGTTCAGCAATTGAATTTCATGAACAAAGTTATCAGGTTCCTTTTCCAAGTGCACTCGGTGAACATGAACACCTGAAGGTTCGACTTCTTCATCGGGAGCAAGTGGAGTGCACTTTGTGACAACGTGAACTTCCACACCACGATCTGCGAGTTTTTTGGAAAGTTCGTAAACGTGCGGGCTGATGCCTCCCACAATCCGGGGTGGGTATTCCCAAGAGAGCATCACTACTCGCATCATCAACTATTGTGGCTGATCGTGAGATAAGTTAACCGTCGGATAGGTGAAACGCCGATACTCCCTGCACTCAAATCATTCTGAGCACAAGGAGTATGAGAAGCAAAAGAATGAGCTATTCGAGAATGCTAAACGATCCTTCCGCAGAATGATCGCCCATCTTGAGCTTGACCTTGTACTTGCCTGGCCGGGCAAAGAACTTGTTCATCATCATTTCTTCGCTCTTATCCGCGAGCTTGTGCCACTCATCTGGTTCGAGATTCCAGACAGACCGGTTGAAACCAGGGGCATTGCTTCCCGATAGTTTCTTCATCACAACACCCTTGTCATTTTCGATAGAAATACTCACGTCGTCGCCCGTGTATTCATTCACCCAATAGTCGATGTAAACACCGCGTGGTGCATTGGGAGCCCGGAACATCTTGTGCGACCAGAGTCCGTTGTATTCAAGCTTCCAGATCGGCTTAACATCTCGGAGCGAGAATAGGTGCAGAGCTTTACTAAGAACATCACTTGTTGCTTCGCCTAGCCAGTTCCCATTGTCAAGTACCCACACAGATCGGCCGTGAGTTGCTGCGACGAGGTCACGATCACGAGCATGCTGTTTTATATCGTATACCGGAACTGTGGGCAATCCTTTTCCGTGCATCTTCACCCAATTTGCGCCGCCGTTAATGCTTACGTAGATTGCATTTTCGGTTCCGCAGTACAGAACGTTGGGATTGGCATCATCATCGCGAACCACCATCACGCTGTGAGTTTTAGGCAGGTCACCCGTGATATCGCGCCAAGATTTGCCAAAGTCATCCGTTGCGTAGATATATGGCTTCATGTCATCTGATCGGTGACCGTCAATACTTGCAAAGCATCCGCTTTCTTTATGGCTACTGGCGTGAAGCCGACTGACATACAAGCCATTGACTTGCTTGGGAGTGACATTCGCCCAGTCTTTTCCATCATTAGTCGTGACGTGGATCAACCCGTCATCGGAACCCGCCCACAGAAGACCTGCTTTCAACGGAGACTCACTGAGGCTTACGATGGTGCAGAAATTTTCGGCATTTGAACCAGCGGTGGTCATTTTCGCGCCATCGGCTGTGGTGAGATCAGGGCTGATTTTTGCCCATTTGTCACCTTGCTCAGTGAGTTTGAAAACCATATTTCCACCCAGATAAATGGCATTCGGTTTGTGCTGGCTCACAAAAAACGGAGCGTTCCAGTTAAAGCGGTGTTTGGGTTCGCCTTCACGGGCTTCTGGGATACACCACCGTTTTTCGCCAGTTTTGAGATTGACACGGGTGAGGTTTCCACCTTGCCACTCAGCGTAGACAACATTTGGGTCTTCTGCATCGAAATCGCCGTGGAATCCGTCGCCCCAATTTACGAATTCTATGTCGGCATTAGTTAAACCAGTCGCAGGCGTACGACAGGCTTTATCTTCCGCGACTTCTCTGATTCCCGAACTGGGCCACACCCAAGTCCCGTTATCTTGCAAACCGCCAATGATGCGGTACGGCTCGCTGTTGTCCAAGCTGATGTTATAGAACTGTCCAACCGCGATTGTGTTGAGGAAATCCCAGTTTTCACCCTTGTCAAAGGTCAGATACGCGCCACCGTCCGTGCCAACGATGATATGGGTTGGATCATTGGGGTCAACAATGATCGCATGGTGGTCGGCGTGGAGAATATCTCCCCAGCCGCCCCGGAATGTTTCGCCGCCATCGTCGCTGACTTCGGTTGTCCACCCGAGCATATAAATGCGGTTGTCATCCGCTGAATCGAACTTGATCTTGCTGAAATAGAACGCCCTTGGAGAACGGTGTGAACATCTACGCCACGATTCACCACCGTCGTCTGATCGGAAAACCCCGCCACCGCGCATTCGGTCGTCACGAATCGAGTTGGCACCGCCATCGGTTGCCTCAACCACTGCGACAAGCTTTTTTGTGTCGCCAAGGAAAATATCTAGACCAATTCGTCCAGTGTTAGTCGGCAACCCTTTTTTGAGTTGCTTCCAGGTTTTGCCCCCGTCTGTGGATTTGAAAATGCCACCTTTCTTGCCACCGCTAACAAAGCTGTGGGCAGAGCGGAGCCGAGCATAGAACGCGGCATAAACTGTGTCTGGATTTTTGGGGTCAATAGCAACGTCGCAACAGCCAGTTTCTTTATCAATGCCAAGAACCTTGTCCCAGGTTTTGCCACCGTCTGATGTTTTGTAGAGGCCCCGTTCTTCATTAGTGCCCCACAGGTGACCAAGTGCCGCAACGTAGCAGACATCTGGATTTCTCGGGTCTACGACAAGGCGCGGAATATCGTGACTCTCGGCAAGTCCGCAGTGCTCCCAAGATTTTCCGGAGTTCACAGATCGGTAAACACCGTCGCCCCATGAACTCGAGTTCCGACCATTGCCTTCGCCTGTGCCAACCCAAAGAATTTTCTGTTTGCCTTTTTCTAAACGCTCAGATTTCTTGATTTCCTTATCCCAGCCTTCCCAATCAGCTGGCGCGTCGCAAACAGCGATTGCCCCAATCGCAGAGGTGACTTCTTTGTCGAATATCGGTTCAAACGTGGTGCCGTGGTTTTTTGTTCGCCACACGCCACCCGTTGCATAACCAACGTAAAACGTTTTTGTGTCGCCAGGGGCAAAACACATATCGGAAATGCGACCGCCCATAATCGCAGGGCCAACTGATCGCCAGGGAAGTCGTTTGAGGTCGTTTTCGGTGAGGGTGCGCTTGGGTGCGGGTGTCGTGGAACTCTCTGCCTTTTTGGCCATGCTGACCAGTATACGCACGGAGGTAGCGGGTGAATTCCTTTATCTGAAAATTTTCTGTTCGGGACTTTGTGACAAGCCGATCCGTAGTTACACTAGGTGAAGATATGGCGGGGCTGACAGATCGGCAGAAAATAGGGCACCTTTTGCGGCGTTTTGGATTTGGGGCATCTCTTGCCGAAATGGAAATCTATGTTCCTTTGGGAGTGCGGGGCACGATTGATAAGCTGTTAGATATTTCAACTTCAACCGATGTACTCCACCCTTTGAATTACGCATTTAAGGACGATAAAACTGAAGCAGAGCCTGGAGGATACAGATTCAGAATCTGGTGGGCTCTTCAGATGGTGATGTCAGAAACTCCATTACGTGAGAAAATGGCGCTCTTCTGGCACGACCACTTTGCCGTAAATGAAGAAGATGTTGCCCATGGCCTGGCGATGTACGACTATTTGGAACGGCTTCGCGAGAATCCGCTGGGTAAGTTCAAAGATATTCTTGGACGGTTCGCAAAAAGCCCGGCAGTTTTGCGGCAACTCAACGTTGAGCTGCTCAGCAAAGTCACACCAAACGAGAACTTTGCCCGTGAACTGATGGAGCTTTACACGCTTGGCGAAGGCAATTACAGCGAAAAGGATATCAAAGGAATCTCTCGAGCCCTCACTGGCTGGGCGCATATTGATGTCTATTGGCGCATGGGCAAAACCAATGACGAACGACTCCGCAATATGATGGTTGCAGGAACATCGGGTGTGTTCTATATTTACGCACCAGATATCAATATTAAGGGCAAAAAGCAGGTTCTGGGCAAGCAAGTCGAAACTGGCGATGACGTTTTAGATTTACTGGCCCACCATCCGCAAACCGCGCGGTACATCTGCACGAAACTGTGGGAATTCTTTGTTTATGCCAAGCCAGAAAAATCTGTGATCGACCGCCTCGCAAAACGATTCATTGACTTAGATGGCGAAATCAAGCTTGTTCTGAAAGAAATGGCGCAGATGGATGAGTTTTATGGGGAAAAGAGCTACCGCAAACTCATCAAAAGCCCGACTGATTACGTTCTTGGAATAGCCCGCGCTATGCGCTGCGGCGAGCGGTTCAAAAAGGATCTACCTAAAGATATGAACTTTGATCAACCAGTACCAAAGCCGGTTTGGGATCAATCGGCAGGGGTTTTCTACCAAATCAGTCAGTCTGGGCAGGATATTTTCTATCCACCGACCGTAGCCGGGTGGGATTGGCATGAAGGCTGGATCAGCACGAACATCCTCTTACGCCGAAAGGAAGTCGTTGGTGTTTACACCTGGTATCCGGTTAAAGAAGAAGGGAAAGATACGATTTGGCATCCCGATGAGCCAGTGAAGTACGTGGTCAATGAAATCCGGAAACGCCAGCCAACAAGCGCAGAAGACATCGTCAATTATTTCTGCACAGTTTACGATTGTCCACTGTCGCCGACCCAGCAGCAAGTATTAACCCAGCACTTTACAAAGATGGGAGCCTTGCAAAACCTCAACAAAGATCGTGAATTCGGATGGGCTTGCACGACTGCGCTTAAACTATTAGGCTCAGCCCCCGAATTCCAACTTTGCTAACCCAGGGTCTTAGCCCTTTCGGTGGTAAGTTCAATTTGTTATGAACGCCGTTCGATGGTCGATGCTGATTTACGGGTTGTGCTTGATTGCAATGGGAGTGCAGGCGTATTTCTTCCCAATGCCAGGGAGCAAAGTGTCCCCAATTAGCTTGATTGCCGCAGGAACTCTTGGAGTAACCGCTTTAGGTTTCACTTATCTTTCGGTCAAAGCGCGCAGTCCACGCGGCGCATATATCGGAACAGTCATTCTTTGTTTGATCGTTATCGGCCAATTCATGGGCAAAGTAGTTAAAGGCGAGGCATCGTTCTACCCGCATATCCTTACAATCATCCTCTCAGTTGCGATGATCGTAATTCTTGGGATGGGGCATATGATGGCAATGAAACGCAAAGAAGCCGAAGCTACTTCCTACGAGTAAGCGGGAAGTGTTTAACGGTCGCTATTTCTGACCCAACACGTACTTGAGCGCCTTGTTCAGTAGCAGAGTTCTTTAACATCGCGGTCGCGATAAATCCAAGTTCGGGGTGTTCAGTAGAGCGAAGAACCGTGCCAACTTCATCGCCTTCAAAAATCACTTTCTCTCCAATGGGCAAGAGACTGGTAGAAAGTAGCCCGACCCAAGTTTTGTTCGTATGACCACGTGAATGAATACGCTGAAGCACTTCTTGCCCCGCATAACACCCTTTTTGATAGTGAATATAAGTTGAATCAAACTGAGGCCCGAGTTCTGGCGGAAGGGTTTTTGCAGTTGTATCAACGCCAAGCTTGGGGATGCCAGCGGCGATTTCTATCGGTTCAAGAAATGTTGGATTTAGCGTCTGGTAATTGAGATCGTTTTCTCGTGGATTGAGAACATCAAAGCCCCCGAAATCAGTCCGATCTCGCGGCAAATAGTGTTCTCCAAGATTTTCTGCGCCCTTGCCCTGAACCGATACCAATGAACTAGCCATAATTCTTGCTGTCACATCCTCCATGATCACAAAATTTTCAACAAGGTTAAGAATCACTTGAGGATGAGGCGTGACAAGTAACATTTTTCCCGACCGCAGGTAAATGTGAGCAATGGTAAGCAATTGTCCGGTGGGCGAACAGATGCAAGAAGCAACATGGTCACCCTCGGATAACGAGCTAATGTCTTGCGTGATTTGACCTTGCAGCCAGCCCTTTGCATCATCGCCAGAAAGCTCAATAACTGACTCGTCAACTGGTGTGAGCAATAGGGCACTCGCGTGCAACTTATTCAAAGTTTCCTGCAAATCCATTGGTTCGATTCAGCATACGGTGCAACGGAATGGGTTGTTCGGGGCTAAGCTAAAAGAGATGAGTCTTCTGGGAATGTTTTTGGTGGGTGGCGGGATATTTTTCGCCGACCAAGAGCGGGTTCGCTTTGAAAACCGAGCCGCCGAAGACATCCGGGCAAAACTTAACAATGTTCAAGGGGAAGTGAAGGTCAAGGTTCAACCAAGTGGGCTGGCCGCCGCATGGGGCGAACTCGATACCGCTACCATCTCTGCCAATAACTTTTCGATCAACGAACTTCCGCTTTTCACTGAACCAGATCGACGGACAAGCGGCAAGATCGGAATGCTTCAGTTGCGGCTCACGGACTTCACCCTGAAACGGCTCAAATGTGCGGAATTGCAAGCAGATATTCCCGGTTGCCGCTACGACTATGGCTTAGCGAAAAATGAGAAACAGATTCGACTCAGCCGAAGCGCTATCGGTACCGGGTGGGTTCGGATAAGAGAAGCCGACTTAGCGGAGTATCTGGTCAAGAAATTTGCCGAGATCAAAACATGCACCGTCAAGTTGCACGGAAGCACCGTTTGGGTGGAAGGCTATGGCGAGTTTCTAGTCGTCAATACGAACTTTGCGGTGATCGCTGACTTAGGAATTGAAGACGGCACCAAACTGTATCTTAAGAATGCAAAGGTGTTTTTTGACTGGATTCGCGCCGATGGCCCGGCAGTGGATGTGCTGTTAAAGACTTTGAATCCCGTTGTTGATCTCAAAAAAGATATGGGGCTTTATGATGCAGTTTATGTTGAAAAAGTTATTATCAAGGATGGCGAGCTAAAGGCTATCGGCATGACGAAAATCCCGACAAAGCCAACTAGCGAACCAGCAAAGTAATGCCGATTATTACGGGAGATGATCCCATTTATTGTCGCATTCTCTTCGGCAACTGCGTTTCCGAGTGAACCGATCACATCCGAAGTTGAACTCGGGCGGAAGATTGCTATGCGCCGCGATCAAAATAACTGGGAGCGCAGAATAGATTTCCCTCCAACAACCGCCGAACTCGCGAAGATCGATGAGGTTTATCGAGATGATCGAATTGTGCTCGGAACTTGGAACGAAGGTGTTCGAGATTTGGATGTGGAATGGGCGATCCGGCTTTCGCCTCCACTTATGTCACGGTGGTGCGGGTTCCTTGAAGCCCGGGAATTGTGGCCGACCAACGAATTAAATACACGGTGGAATTCAATTTCGAATGGCCTTGGGCGCAAACCCGTTTACGTAATCATTCTAAGTGCTTTTCCGAAGAAAACAGTCTTCGGGCTTGGTGATGACCAAAAACCAACGCTAGACGAAATTGAGGAAGTGAGGATCGTTTTTGAATCAAATGGGCGGTTGATCGAATCTAGCTCATTTGAGATTTACCGACAGCGTGCGAAAACGAGATCGGAACTTGACCAAGTCCCTTGGTGGACATTCACTCGACTCTCTAACGAACTCACCCAAAAGTTTGAAAAGCCGTTTGAACCCCCGATCATCCAGCGCGGCAATTACTATCGAATCTGGCGATGGGTCACGCCAAACGAAGACTTGGGAACTGGGCCAGTGACCATTAAGATTGCGAGTCGGCGGAAGATTCGCTCGGCGACGTTTGGGCCGCCTTTTCTTTCCAACCCCGGTACTTGAACAAAGTCAAAAACGCCTCGGGTGCATCTGTCCAGCGGATTTTCTTACCAGCTTCCTTGTTGCGAGGAACATAGGTGATAGGCAACTCTTGGATTTCTTCGTCCATCCGAATTGCCTTGGCCGTAACCTCGGGGCAGAATTCAAACCTCTGGCAATCTAGGTTCATGCGAACCAATAAATCACGCCGAAACGCTTTATAGCAAGTGGCTTCATCGGTGAGCTTACGCCCAAACAGAACTTTAACCGCCAACCGCAGAAGTAGGTTTACTATCTTGTTGGGCAACGCCATTTGAGGATGCAATCCGTTTAAGAACCGCGTGCCATAAACTACGTTAACTTTGCCCTGAGTGATTGGTTCAATCAAGAGAGGGATTTCCTCGGGGCGGTATTCTAAATCAGCGTCTTGCACGATCACCGCGTGGCCAATGCAGTGGGGAAGAGCTTTGCGAATGGCGTTCCCTTTTCCACCGGGTTTTTCGTTGGCAAGACTTTTAATTCGGTCACCGAACTCGGCAATGATTTCGCCCGTTTTATCGGTGCTACCATCGTTGATAACCACTACTTCTAAACTAATTGGAAGGGCCAGCAGGCGTTCAATGACTTCGCGAATCGTGTTCTCTTCGTTGTAAGCGGGCACGATGACGGAAACATCCGGAACCGAGCCAGGAGAAGTCATTACCTAATGATACCGTCCGGCTATCAACCACTTTAGGGGATTATTAGACGTGGAGTTCGTAAGCCGTGCAGTTTGATACGATTATTAAAGGGGGAACTGTGGTCAGTTCCTTGGGCCAACAACGTGTTGACGTTGGAATTTTAAATGAGCAAATCTATGCAGTGGATGACCTAAGCGATGCTCCGGCAGAAACTGTTGTTGATGCGACCGGACTACATATTCTGCCCGGCGCAATCGACACACAGGTTCACTTCCGAGAACCAGGCTTAGAACAGAAAGAAGATTTGGAATCTGGCACTCGGTCGGCGATTTGTGGTGGCGTGACCACGATTTTTGAAATGCCGAATACGAATCCTTCCACGGTAACTGCAGGGGCATTGCAAGATAAGCTGAATCGAGCGAATGGACGGGCTTCCTGTGATTATTCGTTTTTTGTTGGTGCGGCGACGACGAACCTGGACAATCTCTTTGAACTCGAAATGCTCCCTGGAACGCCAGGCATCAAGATGTTCGCCGGGAGTTCAACTGGAGACTTGCTAGTTGACGTTGAAGAGCATCAACGCAAGGTAATGCAACATGGTAAGCGACCGATGGCGGTTCATTCGGAAGACGAAGCGAGACTCCGAGAAAGGAAAGGACTATTTGGCGATCATCCTCATGTCCGCAAGCATTGGGAAATCCGAGATGCTGAGGCTGCAGTGATCAGCACCAAACGGATGATCAGGCTATCTGCCGAAACTGGGCAGGCGGTTCACATCCTCCATATTTCCACAATGGAAGAACTACCGCTACTTGCTGAAGCAAAAGCGAATGGCATCAACATCACCTGCGAAGTAACGCCCCACCATCTCACCTTGAATAGCGACGCTTACGAATCTCTTGGGACGCTCGTGCAGATGAACCCACCCGTAAGAAGCGAGGAACACAGACTGGCGATCTGGCAAGCCGTTAAAGATGGCTTATTTGATGTGTTCGGCAGCGACCATGCCCCGCATACATTGTTTGAAAAGGCAAACCCGTATCCGAAATCTCCCAGCGGAATGCCCGGCGTCCAAACACTACTGCCGATCATGCTGGATTGGGCAAACAAGGGGCAAATAAAGGTTGAAACAGTCGTGAAGATGCTCATGGAACGACCAGCCGAACTCTACGGTATCAAGAACAAGGGAAGTGTCAGCGCTGGATTTGATGCCGATTTAGTTCTTGTTGACATGAGTAAGCAGTGGACGATTCTCAACTCTTGGGTGCAAAGCAAATGCGGATGGACGCCTTACCACGGCAAGCAAGTTCAGGGATCAATTGAACACGTTTTCCTGCGCGGCAACCACGTTGTAAAAGATGGCATTTACCAAGAAAAGCGAATCGGAAAAGCGGTGGAATTTGATTGGAAGTAATTCACTCCATTGGCCTTAGGACGTCATTAGAGTGAAAGCATGACTCTGGATGAAAACTATAACGAGAAATATAAAACTCCAGATGGTCGAGAGGTCACTCTCCGGCTAGTGCGTCCCGATGACAAGTTGGCTTTCGTTATTGGTTTAGAGGAATGCTCGCCGCAGACAATCTACAACCGGTTTATGGGAGCAAAACCACGATTTACTCGGGCAGAGCTTGAATACCTCACCGAATGCGACCATCAAAACCATCTTGCTATTGTTGCCTTCCATGGAGATTTACTCATCGGGGTCGCACGCGCAATTCGATACAAAGATCGGCCCGAGGCCGCTGATTTTGGGTTAATCGTCGCAGATTGCTTTCAGCGACAAGGAGTTGGTCGCAAGTTGCTCAATCGGCTAATCGAAGGAGTCAGTGAACGAAACATTCAATATCTTTGTGCGGAAATGTTTGCTACCAACAACCGAGTCTTTGCGATGATTGATGACCTTGTGTATGTCACGGATTGGATCCGAATCGGGTCAACCGTTAGCTTTGAAATTGATCTCACTACAAAACGAGGGTGACATTTTGCGTACTTTCTGCGTATGATCGTTTCATGCGTTTGAAGTGGGTCTCCATTCTTGCTGTCGCTAGCCTGGCAGCATTCTCTTTTGCCGATACCGGTCTTGAACGAGCAACCTCCCGGGAAAAGAATCTCAAGTTCGATGATTTATTTCCCCGAAGGTCGTTGCTCGGCAAAACCGCGCGAACCATGGGTTGGTCGCCAGACGATCGCTACCTTGCCTATGCTTGGAACAGCTACAAAGATCAAGGTTCTGATTTGTGGCTTTTCGATTCCAAAACTGGAAAATCAACCCGAATCACAACCCCTGACTTATTTATGCAGTTTGATGGCGATATCAAAGAAGCGGTCAGGCAGTATCAAGAAGATCAAGAGCGCTGGGAGAAGTGGGAGAAGCTTTCTGACCAGGATTACCGCGAAGCTGTTCAGCAGTATCAAGAAGAACAAAAGAAAGACAAAACCCCACGCAAGAATTACGGCGGGGTTGGTTCAATCAGTTGGGCAAACAAATCGAATGAATTCCTGATGAACTACAAGGGCGATATCTATCGCTGGAAAGTTGGCGATAAAGAACCAACTCGGTTAACGGATACTTCAGATTCTGAGTCTAATATCGAATATCTGCCCGACGACAAAGGATTTATGTTCCAGCGAGGCGGGGCGGTCTATCGGATGCGGTTTGACAGTCCACTTACCGTGCAGGTAACCCCTGTACTTAAAGATGGAAAGAACTTCGCCGGATTTACTATTTCACCGCAGGGCGACAAGATGCTCCTGTTTGCATCTAAAGCTGGGCCACCAGAACGGCAAGTTGATTACATCACTTACCGCGAACGATTTGCTAAGGCCATGAAAACCTCGCGAGGCGTAGCGGACGATGATTTTTCTGGCGAAACATATATTTACCTTGTTGATATCCGCGAAGATACGATCAAAGACAAGAGCAAAGAAAACGAACCACTTGAAATCTGGAATTGGAAAGGTGGCGAAGAGTGGCAACAAACTTCCATTGATAGCAATCCATGGTCGAAAGACGGGGAACGGTTTGTTTTTGCAACCTGGAAACGGGATGTCAGAGAATTCAAAGTTCTCGAAGCGAACCTCACCACGAAGAAAATCGACACGATTTACACGGGAACAAGTAAGGGTGAGCATGGCACGCCGGGATTAGCCAGCCCGTTCTATGCGGGCGACGATAAATCAGTAATCGCTCTTTTAGACAAATCAGGTTGGCGGCAGGCGCATATCCTAGATAGCAAAGGTGGAGAAAGGCAACTCACCGTGGGGAACTTTGAATCTTATCCACTCAAGTTATCGGCGGACGGTAAGAACTTGCTCGTTCGCAGCAGTAAAGAAAACCTTGCCCAATTCGATGTTTACAAAGTGAATATTGACACTGGCTCAATGGAAAGACTTTCCAAAAATCATGGTGTTACCACTCTTCCTGATTTTGCTGAGAAAACGGATAAATACGCAGCAATCTTTAATTCATGGAAAGACTTGCGCGAAATGGTTATCAACGATGGCAGGACTGAAACAAAGGTAACCAGTTCCCACCGTTCTGAAGAGTTCTGGAAGAACGTCGTATATCAGCCGGAGTTGTTCACGTTCAAAAACAGAAATAACCAAGATATTCATGCCTTCCAAATGCTACCAAAAGATATGAAGCCCGGCGAAAAGCGCCCTCTGTTCATTTACGTTTACGGTGGCCCGCTTGGTATTGATAAATCGGTTGTTGATGGCTCGTTCGGTTCTACTAACTACATGTTCGCGCAGTACCTGACAGATGTGCTTGGTTACATTACGGTCACGATTGATCCTCGCGGACAAAGCGGATACAGTGCAGAATTTGGTGGGGCTAACTGGGAGCAAGTCGGAAAACCACAAGCAGAAGACATCGTGGACTTGATCAAGTATTACGATGCCAAAGGCATGGTAGACCGCACTAGGGTGGGCCTAAATGGTTGGTCTTTTGGTGGGTTCCAAACGCAATACACCATGTACACGCAACCAGGGTGGGTGACTCTTGGGATTGCAGGGGCTGGCCCAACTGAATGGCAAAACTATAACAACTGGTACACGGGAGGTGTTATCTTCAACACTCCAAAAAATAAGCCGGAAGAAATGGATAAGTTCAGCTTGACCCACCTTGCAAAGAATCTAACCCATCCGCTTCTACTCCTGCACGGAATTGAAGACACGAACGTTCTGTTCCAGGATACGATTCATGTCTACCAGAAGCTTTTGCAAGCCGGTAAAGGCCCACTTGTAGAGCTAGCTCTTGATCCAACTGGGGGACACAGCATGGGCGGAGATATGAACACAAGGGATCGTCACGCTATCTATCTGGCGTTCATCCTCAAGCACTGGGAATCTGACCGACCTATGCCGTAAGGCTGGGTAACGGAACGCACGAAGCCGCATCGTTGTCTTACATGAACATGAAGCAGCGACGCGGCTTTCGTTTACTCCCTTGGATTGCAGTTATCGGAGTACTAGCTATCGGATTCTCCCTCGGGCGAATCGGACACTCCACTAAAATCATCACGCCGGCACCAGTTGTCCTGCAGCAAGTACGGTCACTCGGCGAACTGCATCTAGTTGAACACAAATACCAAACCGTCATGACGATGGAAAGTCATCGAGACGCCGCTGAGTGGACTCAAGGTGTGCCGATGCTCAGTAATTTCGTATCTGGAGCAGTTGAAGCGGCAACCAAAAATGAAGCTTTGGTGACAGTTACTGGTTCGGTGGAAGCAGGAGTTGATATGAGCCAGGCTTCGATCATTCAATCGGCGGATAAAGTTCTAGTAACCCTCCCTCAGCCAAAAATTTATCCGGCAAACGTGGATGCACAGCTACATTCACAAAAACGAGCGATTGGCTGGGATGACAGAAACCTTGGTCTGAAAGCACGTCGAGAAGGTGCAAGTCGGTTTGAAGCAGCGAGCATCAAAGCAGGCATTCTCAGCCAAGCCAAAAGTGAGGCAAAAGACCAAGTCGTTGATTTGTTCAAGAGCGCAGGCGTAAACTCGGTTGAAATTCGGTTTCTTGACTGATTTTTAACACTTTAGGGGAGAGTTTTACGTTCAAATGCCAACGATATTAAACATGGTGAGATTGAGTGCGCTTTTTGTCTCATCTTGCATTTGTGGGATAGCCATGGCTCAGCGCGGGCCAACCGTGCTCATGCCCAGCGAATTCACAATTGAAGGCGTGACATTTGCGAGTGATAAAGGGGCAGTCTACGTTCCAGTTATGGAGTTGGAAGATGCACTTGAAATCGGTACGGATTGGGATACAAAAAAACAATCTCTATCAGTCGGCGAAAAAACTCTGAGCAAATCAAGTATCCGCACTTTATTCGACGGAACTTTGCTGGTTGACATAAATGATCTGCAAGGAACTGGAATCACAAATAAATTTGATGATGAAAGTGACGAGTACGTTCTTTCGAGCGGTCATCGCGAAACGTACGTGACAGTTGGCAAACATTGGGTTGAAATTGACCTCACTTCTCAGAGGCTACGTGGATTTCAAGGTGAGAGATTGATTATCGACACTAAGATCAGTTCTGGAAAGAAAGGCATGTCCACTCCGACTGGTAGCTATAAAGCGGGGCCTGAGAAAAGTAAGTATCGCACTTCTAGCCTGTACGAAGATGCCCCTATGCCGTTTTCTGTGCAGTTTCAAGGGAATTACTTCATCCACGGGTCATCAAGTGTGCCGAATTATCCCGCATCGCATGGATGTATCCGAATGCCGCTCACCGGGCAAAATGCGGCTAAGTTCTTTTTTGAATGGGTGAACATTGGCAGTGAAGTTGAAATCCGCCGAGGATGGTCGGAAAAAGTTCAGGCTTTGATAACGCCAAAGCTCGATGCTAACCGGTAAATCTCATCCGCATTGAACCCACCATTGAGCGTTTTCTTAGCAAATCGCTCAATTTGAGAATAAGAGACCAAGCAAATCTGACGATCCGCACTAAAGTTTCAATTGATGTCACCAATGCCGCGAGCATCATGATCGTTTTTATGAGTTTTGCGATCCCAACCATATTTACTTTAACTCTGAACTTAAACAAATGGTTGCAGATGCTTAGTTAGGAAGAATTCGCCAGTCGCCCTTGTGGCGATCATGCCAGTTACGAACATCATCGTTGCTTCGCGCGAATTCGATCATATTCAGTTCTAATTCCGCGACAACAATCGCTTCTTGATTAAGCGGAGTTTCCGCCAAAATTCCGCTCTCTGGGAACGGGGAGACGTGAGGACAGATAATCGCGGATGAGCCGTACGTTTGCTTGACTGGTTCGAATCCTAGTGAACCAACCAAAGCTGAGTGAATCACAAAGACTTGGTTTTCAATGGCACGGGCAAACGCACTTCGCCTAACCCGGTTGAACCCTCTTTCGTACTCGTTGTAAGCTGGAATCGCAATAATCTGGGCTCCTGCTTCGCAGAGTGTCTGGCAGGCTGGCGGGAATTCTGAGTCGTAGCAGACCAATGCTCCCAGCGGCATATGCGGTGTAACCCTAAGCCCTCGCCCGTCACTGATGCACCATTCAGCTACTTCCCACTGCGTAAGGATATTTTTATCCTGGTGCGTGAATCCGCCTGGCCAACAGATCAAAACTGAGTTGATCACTACTCCGTTAACCTCTCGTAAGTGAGATCCGGCAACGATAGTAACGATGTGATGATCTGCCAGTTGTTGAAAATGTTCTTGCACTTTTGGGTAGTCAGGGACGAGTACGCCAGGCACCTCGGGGGCGGGAACGAAACCGTGGTAAGCCATCCGCTCAAGGTCTATTGATTCAGGCAACACCACGAGCGCAGCTCCACACGACGCAGCCTCCTCAACCAACGAAGTAGCATGGTCAAGGTATTCGTCGAGCGAAGAAGCCATCCTGACTTCCCAACTCACAGCCGCAACGGTTATGGAATCCATTTGAGAATTGCCCCGGTGTTATCTGATTCGGGGTCTTCCATGTAACCAGATATAAGTCCACAGTAAGTGAGACCGATCTTAAGCAGGGGCGTGAGGGTTTGATCTCTCAACTCAGCAGCGACCACCTTTTGTGCGTATTCGGCAATAGTTTTCACGCCAGATTGAGAAAAGCCAGGGAGTCGGCAAACGGTTGCGTATTGCCAGTTTTTAGATTCTGCGAGTTCAATTCTGGCTTTGTAGAGACCGCGTGCTATGCATTGTCCTCTGAACTTTGGGTGAACACTGATGTCAATTCCGTACATCACTGTTCCGTGCGGGTTGTGCCGCTTGAGTGAGAGTCCTCCGGTCAAAGATTCCCAGTCAAGATGGGCGTTCCACGTTTGTTCGCTCACCAGAATGTTGGTGCAACTTGCGATAACTTTGCCTTCTTGGACAGCGACAAACTGGCCCTCTCGAAACCTTTGCAAATGGCTGATGATGTGCTCGGGTTGCCAAAGAAGATCATCGGGAAAGGGCGGCGGGAAGCAGTCTCGCTGGAGTGCGACTATGCCCGCAATATCCGCAGGATTTGCGAGTCTTATTTCGAACTCTGGCACCAAATTATTATAACTTGATGTATATCAATGGTGTAAATGGCAGTTTCCCCTAGTTTAGCGGCCCCCTATTTCGACTACCGATTACCGGGCGGAGTGCGAAATATCACCTCCAGCCCCAACGGTCAGATCATCGCTTGCGGTGCCCGGAGCGGCGAGGTTGCCGTTTTTGCAAACCAGAATTTGGTAAGTGAATTCGATGTTCAACCCATCCGCATGAAGAATAAGGCGGAGGCAGAACTGCAAATGCTCTGTCTAGGGAAATCAGGAGATCTAACTTACTGCGCAACTTCGGTTGATGTTCTAGCAATCAATACCAATGCAGCAGATATCGCCTGGGAATACCAACAGCGTCGGCAATGGGGATTTCTTTCCAGCATTCCGCAAGGCACCTATTTGACAGATGACGAAAACATCGTGATCACCTACTCAAGCGGGGAGATGACAATGTTAGATCGCAAAGCTCGGGTAATCGAGACCGGTTACTTTAACAATGCGCCAAAGTTTTTGGTTTCCCAGCCTAATATTGCCAATGTTTATGGATCCGATGGCAATTACATCTACTCATGGGACAGACAAAGATTAGCCGGCAATGTAAATCAAATCAGCAAAATGCGGTGCTACAGTCTTGGACTAAGTGGCGATGGCTCTACTTTGGTGTCACGTACTGATAGCCGCCTAGTATGCATCGACACCAAAACGAAAGAGCATAAATTTGAATTTGAAGTCCCTGGCGGTCTGCCAGCAATTGCCGTGGACGAATTCGGCAGCGAAATTGCTCATCTCACAGAAGACAGAATTCTTTTGCGCTCAATAGATGGCACGGTTAATCGAGAAATCGCTTTTGAAGACGATTTCGCACTTTCTTTGATGGCGCTAAAGACAGGTGAAGGTTTCTTGGTCGGTATGCGATCAGGCTATGTTTACTACGAACCTTGGTCATAGGAAGAAATCACTAATTTCGTTGAGCGGTTTCCTTGCTAAGTCAGGGACTAAACATTCCGGGTGAGGATATCCGACTGGCATCAGAACAAACGGCTTTTCGTGCGCTGGTCGCTGGCAGATATCCCGTAGGAAGTTCATTGGCGCGGGCGTGTGAGTGAGAGTAGCAAGCCCGGCTCGGTGCAATGTCTGAATTAGAAATCCAACCGCAATGCCAACGCTTTCCGTCATGTAATAGTTTTTTTGCCGAGTGCCGTCTTCTAATACATCGTAGTCGCGCCGGAACACAACAATCAACCAAGGAGCAGTAATAATGTGTTCTTTTACGAAGTCTGTACCGAGGGGTGCTAATGCTTCAAGCCATTCGGGAGTCGCCCGGCGGGAATAAAATTCGCGTTCTTCTTTTTCTGCCGCCTCGCGAATCTGTTCTTTAATCACAGGGTTGCTGATCGCAACAAAATGCCACGGCTGGCGGTGTGCCCCGCTAGGAGCCGTGCCAGCTATCCTGATTGCAGTTTCGATGACTTCACGAGGAACAGGATCGCTCGAAAAATGCCGAACCGTGCGCCTTGCATCCGCTACCTCATAATCGCTCTTGATGATTCGTAAAGTCTCCTCTTCAGGCTTGCGCTCCGGTTGATAATGAACAAATTTGTGGTCGGCGGGCATGGAGGGAAATCTACCAGGTAATTTCGGGCAAGATGCTTGCAACGATTGCCGCAACCGTCCTGTTTTCAAACCAAACGATGAGCACCCTCCCCAGTGAATTAGATCAAATTGCTGAGAGCGCATTTGCCTCGGCACAACAAAAATTTCCTAATGATTCGCTAAAAGCTGAAGATGTTGGCATTTCAATTTTTGAAATCAATCGACAGGAAAACAAATGGGTGAGTGGAGTATTCCGGGGAGATCAGCAGATGTATCCGGCAAGCGTCGTCAAGATGTTCTTTTTGGCTTATGCCGCTCATCAACTAGATGCTGGAGCAGTCACTTTGTCAGACGAAATGCAACGGGCCGCACGAGACATGATTGTGGATTCGAACAACGATGCAACGGGCTACATAGTTGACAAAATCTGCGGCACAACTCCTGGCCCTGAGTTGTCGGATGAAGAACTAAAAGCATTTGGCGAAAAACGCAGTGTTGTCAATCGCTGGTTTGAATCTCTACACTATCCAAAAATCAACGCAGTTCAGCGAACTTATAACGAAGGCCCGTACGGACGAGAGGCGCAGTGGGTTGGCGCGGATTATTCAAATCGCAATTCGCTTTGCGCAGATGCCTGTAGCCGTCTGATGGCAGATATTGCACTCAATCGGCATTGGCGCAAAGAGCGTAATGAATGGATGAAATCGATCCTAAATCGAGCCAATCCGCAAGATGATTTCGACAAAACAGACGACCAAGCCAGAGCATATATTGGCCGAGTGATCCCAAAAGGCACGAAATTATATTCAAAAGCTGGATGGGTGACTAAACAAAGACACGATTCGGCTTGGCTTGTTATGCCCGATGGGCGAGAGTTCGCCATTACAATTTTCACGCAGAAGGGAAGCAATATGCAGTTGGTGAGCTTTATTGCGGCAAAGATTCTGCAATCACTGGGATATGACGTGAAGGAGCCAGTGGGCGACCCAATAGAAGCACCGCTCTAAAGTGTTTCTGTGACTTTCTTCAGGTTTTGAGCACGATCAGGGTCAATTCCTCTTGCTCGTGCCGCCAGCAGGGAAAGCCACTGACCGAATTGAATGTTCCAGAGTGGCGCCCAAACGCCGACATCTGCGGAAGGTGCCGAGATCACGGTTGCACCCGTAGCCGCGAGATCATCTGGCACTTCGCCGTACAAAATGCAAGCAGTTGCCGGGTTCGCCAAAGCTTTTGGTCCGTGGTGGAAATCGGCAATGCTATAACTCTTCGCCGCAATGAGCGCGCACTCCATGAGTTTAAGGGCGGTTTCTACGGCAGTGCAATAGCTGTATCCTCTCCCTAAAGAAAAAATCGGAGATGACCTGACGACGTGACCGCTGTTTGCGAGGGCCTCATCGTGCACTCTCTCTAACCAATCATTATCTGGCAGTTGGATAGATTCCAATTCACCGCCCATTGCCCGCACCATCTGAGCCAACGCCAGCAGGGAAGCAGAGTATGTTTTTGTTGCCGCGATGCTTTTTTCAATCCCAGTTTCTAGCAAAAGAGTATGGTCGGCTTCGCTTGAGAGTCGACTACCGGCCGTATTTGTGATCGCGAGGGTATCGTGCCCCTGGCCTTTCATATAGGCGATGACTTCACTTACATCGGGCGCCGCACCCGATTGGCTGATCCCGACCGCTAAACACTTTGGATAGCGAATCTGGCTCTTGTGCTTTGTAATCACTGAGGGAGCGGCAAGACTGACCGGGATTCTCAGGTGTATTTCGATAAGATATCGCGCAAACAACGCCGCATTATCACTGCTTCCCCGAGCGGCAAGGAGCACCATATCGAACGACTTGCCCTCTAGGTATTGCTTCAACTCCGCGAGATACCGACCTGCGTTACTAGCCAGCACCTCCGGTTGCTGCCGGATCTCTTGCTCCATGTGATAACCTAGGGCCATTCCGACAAGACTACCCATCTGAGGTAGCGTGAGTTTGGCCCAATGGTCAGCTTAGGCGAAGCGTCGCCCGGGCATGACGCGTCTTGAACCATTAAGGAATTGAATTGGTTATGGTGATCCCTTTTATTGCAACGGTGTTGGCATTTCAGGCAAACGATGTCAAGGTTTACGAAAGTAAACCAACTGACCTTAAATTTAGCTATCCTGCCGACTGGAAACTCAAAAAGGATCGCCTTTACGATGAGTTTTCGTTTGAAATTGAAGGGAAGCCTGTCACCGTTCAGGTGATGGTCACACAGATGAACTATCCCAAGGATCACTGGCAGACTGTGAACCGGGAAGTCAACGAAAACAACTACCGGCAAGTTCTTAAGCAGTGGGAAGAAGAATTGCTCGGTGTTCCTCTGCTCCTTCTGCGTGTTCGAGATACGGCTAAGGCGGAGCCGCAGATCATTGTCACCGGATTGCTGTACAGTGCTCGGCAAGACAAAATGCTATTCCGCCTCAATGCGAACGAAAGCGTAGCGGCTCAAGCGGAAAACATTTGGACCAATGTTTTGCTCAGCTCAAACACGATCTCAGGGGTTCTGCCAAATGTTCCGAATGGTGGCACAACTGAAAATGTGCCAGTCAATACCTCTGGGGGAGATTCCAACGTTCAGGTCATCGCTCCGCCAACAAATAAGCCCGATAAATCTGTCCGCGGCGAGGCCAAAGTTAAAATCGATCAATCCAGCGGATTGATGATGTTTTTCCCAACTACATGGAGCTTTAAAGACAATTCACTAGCACGGGAGGCCACGAAAGTAACGGTTACTCATGGAATCGGTGACGAACGTGTTGCTCGATCTGCTTGGCTAAAAGTTTGTGGGAACGCACTTAATAGAATCAATGCCGTAGTCAGCCGAAAAGAAACTGAACCCAAATACACAAAGGCGGGCTTCAAAGGCTCGGTCATGACCCGAACAGGTGCGGTCGGTGACTACGAGGAATTCCAGTGGATTGCCTACGGTTCGTCAAGTGGATACTTCTACACGCTTGAATGGAGTGGCACTCCAGCTGACTTCGAAAAAGTCAAAGACTCGCTAACCGAACTTTATCAACTTACTGCGGTAGCCCCTGAGTGATCCTCGCGATTTCGACATCTAGCCAATATGCGGTTGTCGCTTGGTTTTCACGCGATGAATTGGTGTGGCGAAAATCTGTGGAGAGCAAACGAGCGGCTTCTAACGCAATTCTTTCGATGATTGAAGAATCAGGCTTCAAACTGAACGAAGCTACGGAAATTTTGGTTGATGTCGGCCCGGGGAGCTTTACCGGGGTTCGAGTTGGTCTAACCCTTGCCAAAATGTGGGGCGAGTTGCTATCTGCGCCGATCTATGCAGTTAGTACATTTGATCTGGTTAATCCAAATGAGGCTGTAGCCATTCCAAGCAAGAAGTCCGAAGTATACGTTCGCATCCCAGAGCAAGAACCGACCACGATGACTCCAGACGAAGCCTTAGCAAACGGAATTAAGATTGCCGAGGAACTTGAACTGCAAAATCTGCTCAACGAGCTTCCAGACGACCATTTTCGAAAGCTAGTGAGTTCGCTAGAGTTAGTCCCCGAATACGTTTCTCAGCCCAATATCAGCATCGCTAAGCAAACTCACATCATGGGAGAAACATTCACCCATGGCCAGTAATGCGATTGAGATACACGAGCAGTACGACCTCAAGTTGCTCACCACCCTCAAAGCTGGTGGAAGGGCGTCCAAATTATGTTTCGCCAGATCAAGGGATTCACTCGCTGAAGTTTCCAAGTTTGCTTACCAAACGGGATTGAAGCACACGGTTCTTGGTTGGGGGAGCAACGTTCTTCCTTCGGATAATGGCGTCCCAGGATTGGTGACCGTCAATTTAGCCACTCAGATTCAGATATCCCGCGATGGAACTGTAACGGCCGATTGCGGAGCTGGGCTCCAGGAACTATTCCTTAAAACGGCACAGGCTGGCTTAGGAGGTTTATCGTTTGCCGTTGGGATTCCCGGCACAGTCGGTGGCGCATTAGTGAGCAACGCTGGTGCATACCGCAGTAACGTCAGTCGCTATTTGGTGGAAATAGAGGCTATCCGTGATGGAGTACGAGAATGGCTCACACCGGAGTTCATGCAGTTCAGCTACCGCGATTCCATACTCAGGCAAGTCAATCCACCTTCTATTACACTGCTTGCCGTAAAGCTCAAACTGGAACATGGCGATGCAAAACAGATTTACGACGATGCTCGGGAATTCCAACGACAAAGAATCGGTAAGCAACCTCCTTCGGCTAGCGCGGGATCGTTTTTCAAGAATGTCAATGATGCCGAACTTGCCGCATCATTGACGTCACTCCCTTTGCCACTGAAAGATGCGGGTGTTGTTCCTGCGGGATATCTTATCGAGCAATGCGGACTAAAAGGGAAGCGATTTGGCGGAGCGATGGTAGGCGCACGTCACGCTAACTTTGTTCTCAACGTGGCGGGTGCAACTGCCAGCGAAATCCGCCGACTTGCCGAATATGTGAACGCGCAGGTTCATAAAGAATTCGGCGTTTGGCTAGAAGAAGAAGCTCTCTACTTGGGAGACTGGTCGCATTGGCAGACCACCGGGGAACTCACGGAGTAATCCGGGCATACTAATACACTCATGGAAAGTTGCCTGTCGTCGCAACGCCGCTTGTAAAGCCACGCGATTCAGTAGTCAATCTGGTGCGCCAGAGCAATCGGTGGAAAGAATCCCGGGATAGTTGAGACAGCCACTGGCACCTACTGGTATTATTTCTGTTATCACAGCGATGAAGCTGACACGACAGCAATGGAGCCCCTGGGGAGTAGAGTCCCGGGGGCTCTTGTCTTTTGAGTTAGCTAAAATCGTTCTGGGGAAAATAAAATGACGGGAACCGAAGCACTCGATTTAATTCACAAGAACAAGGCTAAATTCGTCGATATCAGATTTACAGATCCGTTTGGTATGTGGCATCACTTCACTGTTCCATCACAAATGTTTGATCTAGATGCATTTGAAGACGGTCTGCCTTTTGATGGTTCCAGTATCCGGGGGTTCAAATCCATCAATGAATCGGATATGTTGCTTCGTCCCGATCCAGAAAGCGTGTTCATGGATCCCTTTACCGAGCACCCTACAGCGATTGTCATCTGCGATATTGAAGACCCAATTACCCGCGAACCATATTCCCGTGACCCTCGCTACGTTGCCCGCAAAGGCCTGGAATATCTAAAATCCACAGGAATTGCCGACATCGCTTACTTCGGGCCAGAAGCAGAGTTCTTTGTTTTCGACAAAATGTCGTTTTCGGTAACCCCAAACAAGTCGTTCTACGAAATTGATAGCCTCGAAGCATGGTGGAACAGTGGGGCAGAGGATGCCACCGGCTACAGCCACCGTGTAAAAGGCGGATACTTCCCAACCGCGCCGGCTGACCGCCTGAATGATATGCGCGCAAATATGTGCCTGGCTTTGGAAGATGTAGGGATCACCGTCGAAATCCACCACCACGAAGTCGGTGCCGCTGGTCAGTGCGAAATTGATGTCCGCTACGACGAGCTTCTACGCATGGCCGACAAAATGCAGAAGTACAAGTATGTGATCAAGAATGTCGCTGCTCAGTACGGATGCGCCGCGACATTCATGCCCAAGCCTGTGTTCGGCGACAACGGAAGTGGAATGCACGTTCACCAATCCCTTTGGAAGAACGGCGAAAACCTGTTCTACGATGATGCTGGTTATGCGGGTCTGAGCGATACCGCGCGCTACTACATCGGCGGATTGCTCAAGCACGCTCCAGCTCTGCTGGCGTTCACCAACCCATCCACCAACAGCTACCGCCGATTGGTTCCTGGCTACGAAGCACCAATTAACTTGGTCTATTCCGCACGAAACCGATCCGCTTGTATCCGAATCCCGATGGTTGGCAATTCGCCCAAGGCTAAGCGTGTCGAGTTCCGAATCCCCGATCCAACCGCGAATCCTTATCTTGCGTTCACCGCAATGATGCTCGCTGGTCTGGATGGAATTCAAAACAAGATCGAGCCACCGGCACCGGTTGACAAAGACCTGTACGAACTGGCTCCGGAAGAAAAGGCGGACATCGCGCAAACCCCGGCTTCACTGGCAGAAGTTTTGACTGCGTTGGAAGAAGATCACGAATTCCTCACCCGAGGCGACGTGTTCACCGAGGACCTCATCGAATCCTACATTGCCTTCAAGCGAGTGCATGAAGTCGAAGCGGTGGCTCTGCGACCCCACCCGATGGAGTTCTATCTCTACAACGACTGCTAAACTACGACACACTGGTTAAAACCAGTGCCAGCCACCAAGGCATATTTTGGTGCTAATCCTCCCTCCCCAGTAGTTTGGGGAGGGAAGGGCGGGGTTGTTCCATGTTTATTGACAACCCTCCTCTTAGTCTCCTCCCAAACTTGGGAGGAGAGAGCGCAAAAGCAATTCTGCATTTAATTCAGAAGCAACTCAGCATGACAAAACCCTGTTACTTTTACCGGGTGGAAAAGCGGTGAGAATCATCCCGCAAAAAGCATGAATCAAACGGCGATTTCGGCTCGTCTGGAACCCCGCATGTTGTAACCTGAACATGCTATCAACCCCACATCTTGTAGCGGGAAGAATACAAGAGCAATAGTCGGAGTCATGTAGAAATACAGCGATAACGAGTGGGTAATATAGACAAGCGTCTACTGGGACGCAAAGGCAGATTCACTCTGGGAAATCATCGAATGGATACGATTCAAATTAAAGTAGGCGAAAGGTCGTTCACCCTCGACCGAGAAAAAGCAGAAGCCGCGCAAGTCGCTAAGTCCGTCATCAACGGTCGCGAAACCATGACGTTCAACCTTCTGCCGCTCAAATACACCTGGGCGTACACGCTTTACCGGACGATGAAGGCCAACCACTGGGAGCCGGAAGATATCCCCATGCAGCGCGACATCGAGCAATGGCGCAGCGATAACGACCTCAGCGACGTTGACCGCTGGGTCATCCGCATGGCGATAGGCTACTTCAGCGCGGCGGAAGGAATCGTAGGCGACAACATCCTGCACGTTGTTCGCGAAAATGTCACCGCCAGCGAGCTCAAATTGGTGCTCGGACGCCACGCCCACGAAGAAAATATCCACGCCGACAGCCTGCTTTACATGATTTCCAGCCTAGGCATCAATCCGCACGAATGCGAGGCGATGTTCGAAGACGTTCCCACCATCAAGCGCAAAAACGAATTTGTCACCCGCATCAGCCAGAGTATGCGGCGCGATATTGACCTCACCAAAACCGAAAACAAGCAGTTACTCGCACGCAACATTTTTATGTTCGGTCAGTGCATGGAAGGCACCCAGTTCTACGGCTTATTCGGCATGGTTCTCAGCCTGTACCGCCAGGGCAAGTTCCCAGGCATCGGGCAAATGTTCAGCTACACCTTGCGCGACGAAAGTAACCATATCGAGCTGTTCCGCCAACTGCTCATGGAACTCGTGGACGAAAACCCCGATATCTGGACGAGCGAATTCAAACTAGAACTCGTGAATACGATGAAGGAAGCGGTGAACCTCGAAAAAGAGTTCATCCGCGACTGCCTTCCAGTTGCCGCTGTCGGCCTGAGCGCTGAGGAGTTCATGCAATACATTGATTACATCGCCGACCGCCGGCTGGAAGGCTGTGGCCTACCCGCCATGAACCCCGGCATCGCCAATCCTCTGCCTTGGCTCGCGGAAATGATGGACATCAAGAAAGAGAAGAACTTCTTTGAAGGCCGGGTGACGGAATATCAAAAGTCATCGGCTCTGAATGCAGTCGATGACGACGAGTTGTAAACATTAATCGACTTAACGCAGAATAATGAAATGACGTCAATGCACGATCTGTTCAGGCATCATTATCGGCTTAACGAGTCTGAAAAACAGTCACTTTGGGAAAATTGTGAATTTGCTTTAGACGCGAATGTACTCCTAAACGTGTACAGATATGATGATGAAACCCGCGAAGCTTTTTTCGAAATTCTCGCTGCCCTGAAGGATCGTATTTGGATACCTCACCAGTCTGCCAAAGAATTTTTCGAAAACCGCATTTCAGTGATTCAGGAGCCAGTTAAACAGTTTGAGGAACTAAGTGTAACTCTCGATAAACTGACTGAAAAAATAAATATTGCTAAGTATTCAAAAAGTACTCATCTGAATGTTGAAAATATTGTAGATATAATAGAAAGAGCAGTAGCTGATGCTAAAAGTAGCATTTCCTCTCATAAGGATCGTCACAGAGACTTGATACGAGACGATTCCTATTTAACCAAATTAACGAGTTTAATTTCTGAACGAATAGGCCAACCATATGACGAAAATGAATTGAATAAAATTTTAAAAATTGCTCAGCAGAGAATAAACAATTCCACACCTCCAGGGTATAAAGATGCTGGTAAAGGCGAGCCTGAATGTTATGGAGATACCATTGTTTGGTTTCAACTAATATCAAGAGCAAAAGAAACAAAACGACCAATTATTCTAATTACTGATGACAAAAAAGAAGACTGGTGGGAAATCATTAAGGGCGAAAGGCTGGGGCCCAGGCCGGAACTGCGAGCTGAGATGTTTGCTGAAGCACAAGTGGATTTCGGGACTATTAATTCTGCTAACTTTTTCGAACATAGTGGAAAGGGGTTGTCCATAAACGTTAAAAAGGCTAGTGTGGAAAATGCAAAGGATGTATCTGCTGGTATCGATAGTAGTCTGCTGAGCCATTGGTATACTAATTTCGACGTTGAGCCACCTGATAAATCAGCAATATGGATTAAAAGTTTTGAATACGCAATAATCAATTCCTTGGCAAAAAAAGGGCTATTTCTTCAAACAAGTAAATATTCCTTTTGTGATTATGAGGCAATTCAAAATGATGCAAGTATCTTTTTTAGCTTTAAGCGCATTCAGGAAATTCGCACTATGTATAATCATATACAAATGTTTGCAAAGCACATATATGGTCTAGATCAATCTAAAGCCGAATTTAGATTGTATTTCGTTTTTGATAATGAAGAAAGTGGGCTGCAGGCAATAGATAGCGTTTACGCATTAGCAAACTTCAAGGGATCTTTCTTCAGAGTGCATATAGGCTTTCTAACCGAGTTTTCAGGTTACCAAGAGATTGGATTCTTATATCTAGGAAGTCCGTAAAGAACTATATGGTACTTTGAATATATGTCAAGTGTGCGTGGATATAGGAATCTAATGAGGTGGCAGAACTTCTCAGTCTAGCGAGGACGTCTCCGACACTAGCGGGCGGATGGAGTCCAGTATTACGCAAGTTCCGCCACAAACACCCACTCGAAGTACACGGGGGATGACGACGAGTTATAAGAAGAATTAGGCGGACAAAGCGTCCGCCTAATTCCAACCTCATTCTTCTTCAAATTCAAAGAAGGCATACTCTAAGCCCGTTCCAGCAGGCACTCTCTGATTACTGAAAGTCAGTGCCCAACCTTGTGGCGTCGGTTGCAATTGCCCCGATCCTCTTATAGGATCAAAAATTCTCAATGAACTTGGGTATTTGTAACCATTTGAATCTTCCTGGTACGACATTCCGGAAATAGCATAAATATGAGCTGTAGTGAACGACTGGTCGTTCCATAAGCTGAGGAGCACAGGCGTTTTTCTTTCCTTAATAGATTCAACAATTGAATCAAAGTCACTAGCCATATCCATTGGGTCACTCTTCACAACGGGTGTCACATCCAAAGACATCGTGAATCGCTTATTCTTGTTATTAACGAAAACACACTCTGTTAGTGGCTCAAATTCCTGGAAGCTCTTGATGGTTGTCACAAGAGAATCGCCATATACGATTTTTACAATATTAGCTTGGGAGACTGGTAGTTTCTCGTCATCTCCGAATTCGATACTTTTAATATTCATGGTTGCAAGAACCATCTCCATGCCAGCCGCCCAGCACCAAACTAATGTTTCCTGGTAACGTTTTTTTGAAACAAAATTGGAAATTTGAACATTTTTAGTTGGTGGAGGAGCGTATTGCTGAAGAGAGGATGATTGTAGAGTCAAGGCAAGAATGGTGCTTATTATCATTTCCTAATTTATATATCAGAAATACAGTCGGTTGTCAAGTGAATATATATGGCTAAGTGGCAGAACTTCTCAATTTGGCGGGGACGCCTCCCGCACTGGCGTGCGGATGGAGTCCAGTATTACGCCACCTTCCGCCACAAACGCCCGCTAGAAGACGCAGAGATAAACCTGCTGTTCCAGCGGTTGATGCGCGCGCAGAGGCGCAAGTTCGACTACCACATCCTGTGCGTGTTGCCCGAAAAAACCGAGATGATCTTCACGGTCAACGAATCCCCCGATGGTTCGCCTTACGAACTCACGGACGTGATCGAAAAAGCCAAACGCCAGGCGGGGAACGCGATCATCAAAAAGAGCCAGGAGCGGTGGCCCCCGTTCTACACTGAGTGTTATGATCGCATCATCCGCGACGAAGCCGAGTTTGAATCCACTTGGGAAGCGATCCTAAGTTCACCCGTGGATACTGAACTCGTCGAAGACCCGAGCGATTGGTGGACAATCTTCGTCCCCGATGCACCGGAGTAATAAATACACTGGTTAAACCCCAATCTAAGAATTAACAGTAATTGCCCTCACCAAGTTTGGGGAAAGTTAGGGTGGGGTTGATCAATTCCCCCTACCTTTGTCAAACAAAGGTAGGGGCACAAGCACAAGCGTGTAGTTACTCCTGTTTGTTATATGGCGGGTGTTTTCCTTTGACAGTGTCAAACTCTTGGTCAAACAAAGCATTAACTTCGGAGTTCTTCAGGTGAGTTCCCGTGAGAACGCGAACACGATCTCCCGTTAATAACCGGACTTTAGCCCAATCCCCTTCTTTTGTTATCAGAATAACTGTCCATTCATCAATAAGATCAGCGTCGGCCAGCGCCTTGATTTTTTCCCAAGATTCGGTGAGTCTTCCTTCACCTACATAGCTCGGGCGATCAGTTTCAACTGCAATCAATTTTTCGGCCTCTATTGGCAGGCCGTCGGCCGTAAGATGGTTTTCGAATTGTTCAAAGTGTTGCGCATTAGGAGGCGGAAACATGACATCGTCGAAAACCTTGAATGCAAATACCGGAATAGCAATGATCACAACGATAAGCAGGATCAATGAAACAGTCATACAACCTTGCGATCTGAGCAATTTCAGCATCTATTTCTCATATTGCTAACGATTGCTAAACCCCTTCTAAATCTGCGCCGACAGGCGAGGAAATCTTAATTACTACTTCTTGACCAACTCATACAGATCACCGTCCCCGACTTCTGTGCGGGTATCCGCCATTTCCAGGAAGTAGGTGTACAGTTCTTCAAATCGTTCGGCAGGGAAGCTGAAGCCAAGTTCGCTTAGTCGATGCTTGAGCCCATGTCGACCAGAGCGTGCTGTGAGGATAATCTCGCTCTTTTCTGCCCCAACCAGGGATGGATCAATAATTTCGTAGGTGCTGCGCTCTTTGAGCACGCCGTCTTGGTGGATGCCGCTACTGTGAGCGTAGGCGTTGGCTCCAACCACGGCTTTGTTGCGCTGAACAAGCATTCCGGTGAGTTCGCTCACCATTTTGGAAATCGCCAGCAGTTTTTTCGTATCGATCGAGGTTTCTAATCCGAATTTGTCTTCGCGGATGTGCAAGGCCATCACTACTTCTTCCAGGGAAGTATTGCCCGCTCGTTCGCCGATACCGTTGACTGTGACTTCAACCTGACGCGCACCGCCGATCACGCCGCCCAGAGTGTTTGCCGTTGCCATTCCGAGGTCGTTGTGGCAGTGGCAACTGAAAACGGCTTTATCGCTATTAGGAACATTGCTAATGAGGTCTGCGAATAGCTGTTGATATTCATCCGGGGTGGTGTATCCGGTTGTATCGGGAACGTTGATAACCGTTGCGCCCGCGCTAATCACCGCTTCGACAACTCGGTAAAGATATTCCTTTTTCGCTCGACCGGAGTCTTCCATGAAATATTCGACATCGTCGGTGAACTGCCGCGCCAGCTTGACCGCAGCAACTCCTTTTTCGAGCGCTTGGTCTTCGGTCATGCGAAGTTTGTTGACCAGGTGGTTTTCACTCACACCTAGCCCAGTGTGGATGCGGCGTCGTTCTGCTGGTTTGAGTGCTTCTGCCGCACATTCGATATCTTTGGCAACCGCGCGGGTTAAGCCACAAATAGTGACTCCTTTGAGTTCGGTTGCAAGGGTATGAACGCTTTCAAAATCGCCGGGCGAGGAAATAGGGAAGCCCGCTTCAATAATATTCACACCTAAGTCAACCAGAGCGCGACCGATCTGCAACTTCTGATCCATGTTCAGGCGCACACCGGGGCTTTGTTCACCATCGCGGAGAGTTGTATCGAAGATGTGCACTTGGTTCATGTTTGTTTTCCGGAGCATGCGGGAACCTGCCCGCCGATATACTTTCAGGGTACCGAAAAGTTGACCAATTTGTATGCCGAACCTAAGATGTTGGGTCGGTATTCATATCGCAATGCCAGGAGCGGTAATATCTTTAGGCAATGGTCAGTATTGATGTGAACCTCACCGCCCGCGATCAACAGGTCGGCGAACCATGGATTTGTCGCCTCTGCAAAGATTTCGACCTTCGGGTAACAATTCTAAAGGCGAACGTTGATACAGATTTCGGTTACATGCTCATCAATATCACCGGTGAGCTAGAAGAAGCCCAACGTGCAATCTCCTGGTTGATGACAACCGGACTCCATGTAGATTCTGAACAGCGCGCCGTCGGGGCATGAGCGACCACTCAGACCTACTCAAACCTTACGTTCCGCCTGGCTTTGAGCCGTTTTGGCGGGAAACCACAGAAGAAGCCTTTGCCGCCGAGTTGGATTGGCAACGTACTCCACAAACTGAGTACCAATCCGACACCCACACTATAGAAACGTTCTCGTTCCGGGGAATTGACGGAGCAACTCGTTATGGCTGGTTGGCCCTACCCCATTTAGATGTCGCACCCGGAATGGTCTGGCTCGCGCCTTATTCTCGGTGGTCGATGCTTCCGAACGAGTACGGCACTCGCGCTGGAATGGCGAGCATCAGCTTCAACTTCCACGGAGAGTCCGCATTCCACCAAGAAGAATACAAACCGGAGCGCGGTTATTTTGCGGAAGGGGCTTTGGATAAGCGAACCTGGATATTTCGCCGCATGTACCAGGATGCAGTAATCGTGACCCGGCTTTTTGAATCGCTGCCTCAAGTCGATTCCAGCAAAATCGTTGCCGCCGGGATGTCGCAAGGTGGCGGAATGGCAATCTGGCTCGGTGCGTGGTGCAAGTTGATTCGCGCTGTTGTGGCTGATGAACCATTTTTGGGCGCAATGCCGTTCGTTCTCACGGCAAAGGCCTTCCGATATCCTCTCAAAGAGTTGGCTGACCTCGCATTCTCTTCACTGGAGAATGAAGCGAGTGTCCGCAAAACTCTGAGCTATTTCGATACTCTCAACCAGGCCGCATTCTGTGAAAAACCAACTCGAGTAACTCTCGGGCTGAAAGATCCGGCAGTGAAGCCAGACCAAGTTCGTGCCATTTACGAAGCTTTGCCGGGGAAACGGCAATTGGAAGAAATTGACTGGGGACATGACTGGCATCCACGCATGATCGAAGGTGCGAAAGAGTTCCTTGAACCGATCCTCAGATAAAATCTATTAGTGATTTCACAACTGCTTGCTTTGGTGTTGGCGGCACCAGCAATCCCCGTCTCCACGAAATCGGTCAACGTCAACGGACGATCAATTTCTGCCACCGTAGCGAGTATAGACTCCAAGCTCTACCAAGCCAAGGTCGTGACCGGAACTGGCCGAATTGGATCACTTGCGACACTGGAAAGCATGTCGCAGCAAGTGGGCGGAGTAGCCGCTATCAACGGGGCGTTTTTTGATGCGTATAGCGATAACAAAATCCGCAATACAGTTCAGACCCTCATATCTAACCGACGCCCAATAAACGCGAGCGATATTGGTTGCGTGTTTGGAATGGGAGCGAGCGGTGACTACCGGATAGACCGGCTCAAGATCAGGGTTCGGGGCACGGTTGATCGGCAAAGTTGGTATGTGTACCGATTCAACAACGATCCGGTGAGTGCCAGCGTCGCAATGGAATTCAATTCGGCATGGGGAAGGGAAACTGGATTTGATGGCGGATTGCAGGTTCAAGTCCGAGGCGAAAAAGTCACTTGGATCAGCCGAACTTCAACCTCCATTCCCACTGATGGATATGTACTTTTCTTTAAAGGAACAGAAGAATCCCAAGGGAAAAAGTTTAAGATGGGTTCTAGCGTCACCAGAACAGTTAACATTGATGCCCCGGATAAATCTTGGTGGGCTAATTGTCAAGAAGGAGTGGGAGCAGGTCCGACTTTGGTCAAGCAAGGAAAAGTTGTTCTTGATGCAGAGGAAGAAGGATTCACAGATCCCAAGATTCTCACCGCCAGCGGCGCTAGAAGCATGATAGGCATCAATAAAGAAGGGAATGTGTTACTCGTTACCTCAAGCGGAACAGTTGCCCAGATGGCGGTTCTGATGAAGGAGTTGGGCTGTGTAGACGCAATGAACCTCGACGGTGGAGCCAGTAGCGGGCTTTATGCCAACGGTAAAGCTGTTCGAAAAGAGGGCCGACTTCTCACCAACGCACTTGTGTTCACCCGCAAGTAATTAATTTTTGGTGACTCAGTGCCACCTAATCCGCTTTGGTATCGTACTGATTAATTATGATCAGCACTTCGTTTGCTCTTTTTGCTGCTATCGCAACGGCTAAGCCATCTATTGCAGAATACACAGTTGCCTGGAAACCAAAGGTCAACGAAACAACCAAGCTCAACATGAAGTTCACCATGCAAGTGGATGCTGGCGGACAAATGATGGAAATCATCGCCATGTTCAATATCAGTTCCAAAACCACCAAGATAGATGGTGATAAGGTAACTGAAGAAGGCTCAATGTCTGACTTCAAACTTCTGATGAACGGTCAGGAAATGGGTGACATGGGCGGCGATACTCCGCCGGAAGGGGAAAAGACCACGATCGTCCGAAAACTGAACGGAGAAGTCGTCAGCGATTCGACTCCCGTTGAAATGGGTGGTGGAGAAAGAATGCAGCGATTCAACGCGTTCTATTTCCCAGAAAAACCAGTCAACTTTGGCGATTCATGGACTCACGAATGGGCGGCTGACAAAGCGAAAGGACTCCAAAGCGCAAAAGCTAAATGGACTCTGGAAGGAGAAGAAGTGAAAAACAGAGTGGACTGCTGGAAGATTTCAGTCGTGTTTGCGGAATTGGACTCTAGCAGCGGAATGAGCAACATGGGAACGATTTGGCTCGAAAAGGCAAACGGAAACTTGGTTTATTCAAAGATGAACTTCCAAAACGTGTCTTTCCAAGAAGGAATGCCGCCAACCAACGGCGTAGCAGAAATCACACGCATTAAGTAATCGCACTATCAAAGGCGTCTATAGTACTGATACTTCGGACGCCTTCTAATTGGGAAAGTCGCCTTTTGTATTCCGCGACAATTACCAGGCTGACCATCATGAGAAGTGTCCAGCTAATTATTTTCATTGCATGAACTGGTTGCCATTGTTCAAGTTGATAAGGGTATTTCCAAGCTCCAAAGTAGGTGGCCAAATTTTCAGCGATCCAGATCATAATCCCAATGAGAACAAAAGCAACGGCCATCGGCATTCGCCATACTTTGCTAATGACCGTGTAATGAACCTGCGAACGACCAAAAATAACACACACCGCTACTAGCATCGCGATTCTCAGCAAGGTTGGCCACGAAGGGAAGAAGAATTGTGCGTATACAATTGCAGCGGTGGTCAAAGCTGTCATTGGCGTTGGCCAGTCAGTGCTTTTGAGATCAAATTTCTTCCAAGCTAAACACATATAACTTGCCACGCTTGCGTGCATAAATCCGCTGTAAAGAGGCGCGCCAGCAATCTTCAATACGGAATGCTCCGGGTAGCTCCAGCTACCTTGATTCACCTTGTAAATCTCAAGCAAGAGACCGAGAAGATGAAAAATTGCTACAACTGAGGCATCGCGCCAAGTTTCTAGCTTTATTTTCACCATCACAAACTGCACAAGTACGCATAAGAGAAAGAGTAAATCGTATCGAGCGATAGGCAGATGAGGCAAGAATTTTGTGATGGCAATAAGAGCAACTAATGTAAACGGAAAGCTACAAGCAATGATCTGGATGCGAACGAAATCCCAAAGGAAGTTAAGTCGCTCGCCTTTTCCAGGAAAATAAGCCCCCATTGGCTTTTTCAACCAGCAGGGGCAGAGTTCTGTTCCGAATCTAGAAACTTATCGGGCCTTTTTGAGAGAGAACAGCATTCGCTAACTCCGATGTGTGACCATCAAACGGAGCCGGAATCGTTACCGCCTCCCCGCTCAAAGCCGCATAAATTCCTGCCGCTCTGGCGTTGGCAAAGTTAGCAAATCGTTCGTACGCCGCCTGACCAAGTGCTCCCGTCTTTTGCGCGCGCAATTTAGCTGATTGCTCCGCCAGGCAGAGAATAGTTAGGTCGCTGATCCAGCCGAGCGTTTCTTGATCCTTGTTGAACTTTGCGTACGCCTTACCAGTGAGATCGTTGATAAACGAATCACCTGAAGCCGTCAACGAGCATTTGCCTTCATTAGCGCGGCGAACCATTCGGTCGGAAAGGAATATGCGGTTGATTTCATTTGTGCCCTCGTAGATACGGGAAATCCGGGCATCACGATAAATGCGAGCAACCGGAAATTCCTCGGTAAACCCGTAGCCTCCGTAAACTTGCAAACAGTCATCCACAATGGCCGCTTCGAGTTCAGTAGCGAGGACTTTGCAAGCACTACACTCCACAGCAAATTCCTCTGCGGCAGCTCGGTTTCCTTCCAGAGAACCATCACTTTGAGCGAACGCGGCATCTATGTTTGCCCCCGTCCGGTAGAGAAGAGATTCGATCGCAAAATAGTAAGCCGCCATATCGGCGAACTTAGCTTGAATTAACCCGAAGTTGGAGATTGGCTGTCCGAATTGCTTCCGATCTTGAGCGTAAGCGGCTGCGTGCCCGATTGCTTGCCTCGCTGGCCCGATGCTCATTGCTCCCAGCTTAAACCTTCCCATATTCAACGCATTGAAGGCTACGTGATGTCCCTTGCCAGGCAGGTAGAGCAGATTCTCTTTAGGTATCTGAGCGTTTTCCAGTAGCAGTCGAGCCGTACTGGAACCCTTCAATCCCATCTTATGTTCTTCTCGCGCGATAGAAACGCCCGGGAAGTCCTTTTCGACCAAGAATGCTGTGACGTGTTCGCCATCAATCTTCGCCATGACGAGGAAGAAATTCGCCCACTTGGCATTACTGATCCACATCTTCGTGCCGTTGAGTAGCCAGTGATCGCCTTTATCTTCGGCTCTGGTTGACATGCTCAGCGCGTCGGAGCCCGAATTTGGCTCGCTCAGAGCATAAGCACCGATCCATTCGCCGCTCGTGAGCTTGGGCAGATACTTTTGGCGTTGTTCCTCCGTGCCAAAAGCAATCAAACCAAAAAGACTGATGCCGCTAGTAATCCCGACCGTGACGCTAAATGAAGCATCCAAACTGAGGTGTTCAAGAATCCGCGCCGCAAGGTTTTTGCTGAGCCCAAGCCCGCCGTATTCTTCTGGTGCATCGATGCCGCAAAAACCCAGTTGTCCAGCCTTCTTAATAAGGTTTGGCATCAAGCCTTCCTCTTGCTTTTCGAGTCGTTCTACGACGCTGAGGACTTCTTTACGTGAGAAGTCCTCAGCCATCTGAATCATCAGTTTTTCGTCGTTACTGAAGTCCTCAGGCGTAAAAGTTGAGGTTGGCGTCTGACTAAGGAACGAGCCCCCTTGCTCGGTCAGTTGAGATGCGATCATGCTTGGTTTATTATACGGAAACCAGCTTCTACGGAATGGGTGTTATTCGTCGGTAGTGTTCGGCTTCTGCGCACCGTATTTTGCGAACCTGACCGGGTCTTCACCTTGTAAAACGAGTTCTAAACCACCTTGATCGGAAAGAAATACGCTATTTTCGCCCGTGACTTTATCGGACAGCGTGAGTTTGCCGTTCTCATACTTCCAGTTACCGGAAGATTCCTCGCCGTCAACAAGCATTCTCCAGTGATCATGTTCAATCACCAGCGTCGGGAGTTTTTCGAGACCACCGGCCTCTGCTACTTCATCAGGCGTGGATTTGAGGCGATATGTTCCGATGACATCTTCGGTCTGCTTGGCAGGCACAACAATGGGTTCTGACGGAGTTTTGGGTTGGCACCCGGCAACTGCCAGCACCAGTAGAACCATTGAGACGCCACGGATAACCACTACCTAAAGTGTACTCACAAGTAGAATGAACTCCAATGGGAGTTGACCGTTTTGCCGATACAATCGCCGCGCCGATCACTCCTCCCGGGCGCGGGGCAGTGGCTATTGTTCGCGTTAGCGGGCCAAAGGCTTTGGAGATAGCGCATTTAGTCGCACCATTTCTGCCCAAAGAAATAACTTTTCGCCACGCATATTACGGTGCGTTTGCCCACCAAGACGATGGACTCTGTATCCTATTTGCCGCAGGCTCTAGCTTTACCGGAGAGCCTAGTGTTGAGTTCAATATTCACGGCTCACCTGAATCAGTTAAGCAACTTTTAGAAGTGTGCTATCGATCAGGAGCAAGAGCCGCCGAGCCAGGAGAATTCACTCTTAGGGCATTTATGAACGGTCAGATTGACCTTGCTCAAGCAGAAGGAATCCGTGCGACGGTTGACGCAGCCACCGACAAACAGCTTTCTATGGCGAATAGTTTGAGGGAAGGGAATATCGGGCGAGAATTGGCTCCCATCGCGACAAACATTCGCAAAGTCCTCACAACAATTGAAGCCCTCACTGACTTTAGCGAAGAATTGGGCGAGATTCCACTCGAAGAAAAAACCGCCCCATTGGCGGAGGCAGAGCAATCTATTGAGCGGTTTTTGGCCTTGGAGCAACTCGCTCGCCGAATTCGGGAAGGCGTTCTCGTGGTTATCGCTGGCCAGCCGAACGCAGGGAAGAGCTCACTGATGAACGCCCTTCTCAAATATGATCGGGCGATTGTCACGCCGATTCCTGGCACAACCCGCGATAGCATCGAAGAACAGGTTTCTATTGATGGAATTCCCGTTCGCTTGGTAGACACAGCTGGGTTACGCGAATCAGACGATGAAGTTGAGCAAATCGGAATCGGACGGAGTCGTGACTTACTCAATCAAGCCCATTTAATTCTCTATCTATTCGATGCCGAAAAAGGATGGGACGACAACGATGAAAAAGTGGATCAGGAGTTCCAAAACAAAGTCATCCAAATTGCAACAAAATGCGATCTTGCTCGATCCAGCAAAGGCCATGAGATTTCTACAAAAACAGGCGAAGGGTTAGACTCATTGATAGAACTTATTCTGCGGCAGATTCAATGCTCAGACTCCAACGAGCCAACAAGCCTCATAGAACGGCATTACGAAGTGATGCGTGAAGTGAAGTCGCTTTTAGAGGAAAGCTATCAAGCGATTACAAGCCAAAACGTGCCTGATGATCTGGCGGCGGTCACTCTCCGAGCCGCATTACGAAAGATGGGAGAACTTACTGGTGAATCTGCTCCGGCGGATGTGCTAGAGCAGATTTTCAGCCAGTTTTGTATTGGAAAATAACCTTAGTCAAGGATTTTCGTGGTCGAATTCCACCGACGGTAAGTTTCAAACCCAAGTTGATAATTGAGTTGAAGCATCGGATTATTTTCTTCGTTGTCGCAATAAGCAAACTTGCCACCCAACTCTTTGGCTCGCGAAAGGTTAATCGCTTTAATCGCGGTTGCAATTCCATGCCTGCGATAATCCCGATGAACCCCAGTTAAGCCAGTTTCAAAGACCTCCGGATGCACTTTGTTCCGGAATAGCATGGTTGTCGCGATGATTTTTTCACCATCAAGAACAATGAGGATTGTATCAAATGAATGACGATCTCGCTCAAGTGCCTTCTTGTAGTTTTCAAGCGGCGGGGCGTCCATTTCCCAGGGCACGGGAATATCTGCTGAAAGTTCCTTATCTCCGTGGTAATACCGTTCGATATAGTTCTCAGGGTCTTCACGTTCAAGATCAGCAAGGGAAATAATCCGCCAAGGTTGGGATCGTACGTAGTCAACCTTCGCCTGAAAAGGAGTGCTATCGAATTGGGTCAAGTCAAGCCGTGATTCAGGGTTCGCTTGGTCAAACGTAAACCCGTACTCGGCTAAAACTTCGTTCAGTGTAGTTGCTGTTTCCTTGTTCCAAGTGTTGAGTTTTAATGCGCCATTTTCTTTTGCAAGCTTAATCGCGTGCTCAAGCACTGCAACACATTCATCTCTACTGAGATCACCTACTTTGGAAATGTCCGCAAAGAAATTAGTATCTTCTTTCTGCCAGATATTGCGCATGACTACAAATGCAATCGTAGGTGTTCCTTCTACATCCAAAAGTAACCTTTGCCGAAACTTTCCTTCGGGAAAATTGTTATGGCGAGCCATAAAGTCATCAAACGTGTTCGCCTTATGAGGGTCAGAATCGTTTGCGATCTGCAAGTAGGTTTTAAAGTCGTTTTCTGACTCAACCGGACGCACGACAATGCGCGATGATTTTTCAAATTGATTCATTGTTTTGGCTGCGCAAATGAGGCGCAGATACTCAGTCGTTGGATATTCGTCGTCGCGCGCTTGCCAGGCGGGCGGTATGGACTGGTTGGGGGTGAGGTTTTGTTTAGGCGGGTTTGCCTCACCAAAGAGATTTGTGAAAATCTACCCTAAGTTTAAGAAAGTCCCAAAACGTTATGCACCGATAACAGTGCCACTAATAAACCAGATTAACCAGATTCCGACATAAGTGCATGCTCCGGCGGTTGCCGCGGTTCGCACAAAATCTCTATGTGTATCAAAGTGTTTGACCATAACAAGCCAAGCAAGGGCCAGGGTCATGCCTTTGACGGCTGCGAATAGCCATTCACTGCGCTCAATCAACGGCTTCATTAGCGGGTTGAGTTCAACAATCAGGCCGTGGTGGTGGAGCAGGGCGGTCGAAACGAGGTCAATTATCCCGATGACCATGAGCAGTAACAAAGCTCGGGTCGGAAAGAGGGTTTTCCAAATTGACACACCAGTTCGCGTTTCTTCCATCTTGACTCACAAATGAATTCAGTTCTTCTCGAATCACCTGCACAATCTGATCTTGTAGCTGCCGCGCTTGGGTAGCGGTCATCGAATAATGGTTCATCATTATCGAAACCACAACCGGATCGCTTTGGTCAATCCACAAGAATCCAGAAAGACAAGAAACGCTGTCCAACGTTCCGGTTTTTGCCGTGATTCTCACCCCTGCTAGCCGACTTCCGAGAGTTCCTTCGCCAGCGGCTGGTAGGGCTCGAATGTAATCATCCCGAAAGGGTTGTGAATAGACATATCGCAAAATATGTGCCAACGTTCTTGGCGTGACCAAGTTGTGCCGACTCAAGCCACTACCATCATCTAATTTGAACCCAAATTCAGGAATCTTTACTACCTTTTCGTAGAATTCTCGCGCCGATTGTTGCGCCAAAGAATAGGTGAAAGCTTTGCCAGGATTCTTTGCGATTGTTGCCTGGATAAGCAAGTTTTCTGCGAGCAGATTGTCACTTGGTTCCAAACAAGCTTTGCCCCAGTCGGCAAGGGTTGGCCCATCAATCACTGCATCTGGCGTGCGGTCAGGAACTAAATTCGTGGTAACCATCTGGCGACCAAGAAATGAAGCGGCAGAAGCAGCTGGCTCAGGTAGCGCAAAGCGGGTGACTAGCTCATCTTTCTCTGGCGTTCCAGAAACGTGTAACCGTTGATGTTCTCGGTCGTAATCAACCGTTAGCTTGCCATTGCGATTTCCATAGCTCACTTTAACCCGCGCCCATTCTGGAACGACGACGTGGTTACCGCTACTCATCACATCAAACTGCGAGCGATTGACCGAAAAAGCCTGGACTCGGGGCGCATAGCGGAAGGGAAGATCATCATATTCCCATCCCGGCCCAAACCCGAAATCATAAGCCTGCTTTACGTAAACTCGATCTCTACCAGTGGCATTCAGCTTTTTTGCCACATCGCGGAGTTGATCTGGCGTGATCATCTGATCGCCGGGTGCATCAACGTAGATTCCGTTTGGTTCGCGCCAAAAACGAGTTTGCAAACGGTGCTGAACACCCAAAGTAGCGAATGCAAACGCCGAGGAAACTATCTTCTGGTTGCTTGCGGGCATGAGCCGCGTATCCGCCATGTGTGAATAGAGTTCCGTCCCGTCAACCTTACCAACATGGATGCCAACAATTCCGCCCTGTGCATTGTATGGAGCAATTGTCGCATTCAGCCGCTCATTCAGAGAACTTGATTGAATAGCCAGCAATGCAACAACGGAAACCATGAAAAGACATTACCCAACGCTATGCTGTTGAATCTTGTTCGAACTGAACCATCTAAACCTAAGCTTCGACCGGCTCTTCGGTTTTTGCGTTGATCTGCTCGTTGTAAAGCTTTGCGTAAAGGCCATCTAACGCCAATAGCTCAGCGTGCCGGCCGCGTTCAACTATTTGCCCGTGTTCCAAAACCAAGATTTGGTCGGCATGGAGAATCGTGCTCAATCGGTGAGCGATTGCAAACGTTGTCCGACCCACCATCAACCGGCTCATCGATTCCTGAATCAAGCGTTCAGAACGAGTATCCAGGGCAGAAGTTGCTTCGTCGAGAATCAAAATCTTAGGATTCTTGAGAATCGCCCGGGCGATAGCGAGCCGTTGCTTTTCACCGCCACTCAGTTTGTATCCTCGTTCTCCAACAACCGTCTCGTATCCTTTTTCCAGCCCTGCAATATGGTCATGGATTGCCGCCAACTTGCAAGCTTCTTCTAGCTCTTCTTGAGTAGCTTCTGGCTTCGCAATTCGTAGGTTTTCGGCAACTGTTGTGTGCATCAAATAAGTTTCTTGCGTGACCGCTCCAACCATGCGACCAAGGTCGGCAAGTTTGAGGTTCTTGATGTTTTCGCCGTCTATCAGAACTTCGCCAGAATCCGCATCGTACAGACGGGGAATGAGATAAGTAAAGGTTGTTTTCCCGGCTCCGCTTGGCCCCACCAACGCAATCAGTTGCCCCGGCTGAGCTACAAAATCTACATTGCTTAGTGTGTTGCGCTCAAGTTCTGGCTCGTACTTAAAACTCACATTTTTGAACTCTACTTTGCCTTGGGCTTGGTCGGTAATCGGAATTGGATTGGCAACATCAGCAATGTCTCGCGGATAGTCAAGATATTCAAAAATTCGCTCGAATAACGCCATCGAGCTCATGATTTCAACTTGCGCGCCGAACAATCCAGTCATCGGGAAGAACAACCGAATTTGCAGACCCGTGAAGGCAACCAGCATCCCAACGGTGATGGAAGTATCACCTTGGCGAATCAGCAACCAACCAGCGAGCCAATAAACCAGCGCGGGGGCGAGCTGTGTGATCAGCCGGATCATGCCAAAGAACATGTACTGCACGACCATGGCTTTGATCTGCCATTTAGCGAGTTTTTCGTTTTCTATGTTAAAACGCGAACTCAGCAAGCCTTGCTGCCCAACCGCTTTGGTCAGCAGAATGCCTGAAACTGAAAGGGTTTCCTGCATCATGGCATTGAGTTCGCCTGTTTGCTCTTGAGTGCCTTCGCGGACAGTGCGGGCGTAGTCGCCAACTGCCTTGCCGATCACCATAAACGCTGGAACCAACGCAATGCTAAGCAACGTCAGACGCCAATCCATTAGGAACATCGCGACTAATGTGGAAACAACGATGGCAACGTTGCTGAGTTGATCCACCAAAGTGCTGCTGACAACCGTCTGAACGCCTTGAACATCGCTGATCAATCGCGTTTGGATTTCGCCCGTGCGCGTGCTGGTGAAGAATTTAAGCGACATGCCTTGCAGATGGTCAAACAACTTTTGGCGCAAGTCGCACATAATGCGCTGGCCAACAATAACCCCCCAATAACCGTAGAGAAGTGTCATTCCCGCCCCGCCCAGAACGGCAAAGAGCATCAAGATCGAATACTGGGCAATCACTCCAAGATTCTTATGTGTAATCCCCTCGTCAATGATCTTCATGATCAAATAAGGAGGGACAATCCCCAACAATACGCCGACAAGCACGGCGAGAGTGGTCAAGAAAACCATCTTCTTGTGCGGGGCAAACAACCCGACAATCCGGCGGATCATTGCCTTATCGAGTTGCTTTTTAGTGAGGGTTTCTTCTGCCACGAGTGTAGATTACCGCTCCGAAAAACCAGTCCCTGGTAGTCCTGTGTCTACCAGCGGTTCATCGAATCCAGGTGACAATGCCACCGACTTCTGTTACAAGGATGCCGCGTTCCGAAACCGAAACGAATTTAATTGGGTTGTCGTTTTGAAATATAATCTGTTCCCCAAACTGGGTCACGGCATAAATTTCGTTGCGACCATGAGTGAGGATCGCCGCATTTTTGTATGTGCCAGCAAGCGAATATCTCTCAGAATTTAAATGATGAAGCGTGTATGAATTAGTCCAGTGATCGTTTTTATCCACCCAAACAACCGTGTCGGAATTTTCGTCTGATTCCAGGACTGCTGATACAGAATTGTTGGCAGGCAATTGAGCACCTGACGCTCGTTTTTCTGTTTTCAAAACGTTAATAGCAATCAACTTAGGCGCAACCAAACGGTCTGCTTCGGTCACAAGGATTTCGTTGCCTCGAAAATAAGCATTCATTGGGCAAACCCCTTCATAAATTACGCTGGATTCGTAGTATGTAGCAGTGCTTAGGGCAAATAAAAGAGAAACCACTTCACCTTAGTTTACGATAAACCCAGAGCTACGTGTAGTCCTATAAACAAAAGGGGCGGGATTCAGTTAACCCAACCCCGCCCTTAACCCCTCCCCAGACTTGGGGAGGGAAGTACTAACCTAATTCTCAAACGGATAGGTCGGCAGATTGTTCGCCAGAGGCTTATCCGATCGATAACCGAGTGCGTATTCAGCTTGAACAAGCGTGTGGATTTCGTGGGTGCCTTCGTAGATCATCGCGCCGCGTGAGTTGCGGAAGTATCTTTCAACAGGGAATTCATCACTGAAACCATAAGCCCCGTGAATTTCAACCGCTTTGTTGGCAGCATCAAAGGCGGCTTCGCAGTTCACCCATTTGGCCATGCTGACTTCGCGTGTGTGGCGGAGACCTTGGTTCTTCATCCAGCCCACTTGATAGTAGAGAAGTCGGCCAATGTCGCGACCCTTTGCCATGCTGGCGATGAGTTGCTGAACAAGCTGTTTTTTGCCAATCGGCTCCGTGCCAACCACCCGGTCATTCGCATATTTAACGCTGGCTTCTAGGGAAGCAGTGATGATTCCAACCGCTCCGGCGGCAACTGTATATCGCCCGTGATCAAGGGCAGACATAGCAACTTTGAACCCGTCGCCTTCCTGTCCAAGCATGCAGTCAGCGGGAACCCGCATGTCTTGGAAGAAGATTTCTCCGGTGTTTCCCGCTCGAACCCCAAGCTTGCCTTTCAGCGGGCGACTGCTGAATCCAGGAGTGTTGCGATCAATGATAAAAGCGGCATACGGAGCTTTAGCATCGGTTTCCGAGAGCTTCGTGATTATTAAAAACTGGGTTGCATAATCGGCAAGGCTGATCCAGGTTTTAGAACCATTAATAATGTAGTGGTCACCATCTTTCTTCGCCGTAGTTTTAATATTGATCGCATCTGAACCAGCGTTGGGTTCGGTTAAACCGAATGCTCCAATTGCTTCACCGGTAGCCAGTTTTGGTAGCCAGCGTTGTTTTTGTTCCTCTGTGCCCCATTGCATCAAGGTCATGCAGTGCAAACCACAGTGAACTGAAAGCACAACGCGAGCCGAGGTATCTGCCTTTTCTAATTCTTCGCAAACTAAACCAAGAGAGATGTAATCAGTATCGCTTCCACCGTACTTTGCCGGAATCGCCACACCGAGTAAACCAGCTTGGCCAAGCTTTTTGAGAGATTCAGGGTTGGAATCGTGGGCTCTATCTAGTTCTCGGATGCCAGGGGCTATTTCTTGTGCGGCAAACTTTTCAGCCGATTCACGAATTAACTCGTGTTCTTGCGTCAGGGCAAAGTCCATAGGGGCAGTGTACGGGCTTTTTTTGACCAGTCCTATGGACACGAACAATTGAATAGCAATCGTAAGCGAAACCAATCTTTAAAAATAAGGAATTCTTGGCGACTGAGTTTGAGTAAAGTTCCTGTTATGAGGGTAAGTCATGTTAGCCAAGGCGTGTTCTTGGCTGCCGCTTTGGCATTGAGCGCAATTGCAACCGCACAAGTTCCAGATGCTAATCTTTTGTTGCAGGCACTCACACCACGTTCTCTTGGTCCAGTCAATATGGGTGGTCGGGTTAGCGAGATCGCCGTTTACGATAAAGATCCACGGATTTTTTACGTTGCTGCAGCTAGTGGCGGTTTATGGAAGACCACAGGCGGCGGGGTCAAATTTGAACCAGTTTTTCAATATGAATCAGCATCTGCACTAGGGGCAGTAACCGTTGACCAAGATAATCCTGATCGTGTTTGGGTTGGAACAGGCGAACAAAACAGCCGTAACAGTTCAAGCTGGGGTGCAGGGGTATTCAAATCAGAGGATGGTGGCAAGTCGTGGTCGTTTGTTGGCTTAGAAAAAACGCACCACATTTCAAAAATTGCATTTCATCCAAAAGATAAAAATGTTGTTTATGTCGCGGCAATGGGCGATCTTTGGGGGCCAAGCTCCGAAAGGGGTGTCTTCAAAACCACCGATGGCGGCAAGACCTGGAACAAGATTCATTACATCAATGACATGACCGGCACGATTGACATGATCATGGATCCACGAAATCCGGATACCTTGATCATTGCCCAATGGCAGAAGAAACGAACTGCATATAGTTTTGCCAGCGGCGGCCCAGGAAGTGGGGTTTACAAAACCATCGATGGCGGCAAGACCTGGAAAAAACTCACTAAAGGTCTTCCATCCAGTGAAATGGGACGGGTTGGACTTACTCAATTCCGCAAGAACCCTAACGTATTGATTGCATCCGTGGAAAGCAAGGAAGATCGGGGAATTTACAAATCAACCGACCTCGGGGAAAGCTGGACGTTTCTCAACAATTTGAATCCTCGTCCGTTCTACTTCAGTGTTCCTCGGATAGATCCATCAGATGAATCAAGAGTTTATGTACCAGGCACAAATTTCCACTACTCAGAAGATGGCGGTAAGAGCTTTAAGGTCATGAATATCAATATTCACGTGGATTACCACGCAATGTGGATCAATCCAAATGATAATAACCACATGATGACCGGGAACGATGGCGGCATTGCCGTTACCCGTGACCGTGGCGTGACCTGGGAGCACCTAGATAACTTAGTCATTGGCCAACCATACGCGGTCGCCGTGGATATGCGACGTCCATATTGGGTTTACGGCGGTTTCCAGGACAACGGCACTTGGGGCATTCCTTCTCAATCAGAAAGAGGCAATGTCACGATGGCCGATGCACGATTCTTTAACGGCGGCGATGGATTTTATGTCCAAGTTGACCCTACCGATTGGCGAACCGTTTATGCCGAAAGTCAGGGCGGGGCAATCGCTCGGCACAACATGCAAACGGGCGAACAGCGGTTTATCCGACCTCGGGCTCCGCAGGGAGAAACCTATCGGTTTAACTGGAATACGCCGTTCATTATCAGTCCGCACAACCCTCAAACGTTGTGGCTAGGTGGCAATAAGCTGTTCAAATCAGTCAACCGGGGTGATACATGGACAGAAGCAAGCCCTGACCTAACCACTAATGATCCAGAAAAGCTCAAGCCGGGCGGAGGTGTTTCACCCGAATCGACAGGGGCAGAAATGCACTGCACCATCATCACAATTAGTGAATCACCTAGGAAAGCCGACGTAGTTTGGGTTGGAACCGACGACGGTAACATCCAGCTCACACAGGATGGCGGTAAGAACTGGGAAAAGATCACAATTCCCGATGTGCCTGCCGGAACCTGGGTCAGCCGCGTGGTTGCCAGCAACCACAGTCTGAACCGAGCTTATGTCGCGTTTGATGGTCACCGGAGTGCGAACTTTAATTCCTATTTGTACATGACCGATGACATGGGCAAAACATGGAAGAAACTAAGTGGATCACTCGGAGAAAACGAAGTCGTTTATTCAGTTTGTGAAGGCCGCGTGAACCCTGATCTCCTCTTTGCAGGTACCGAAATGGGCCTGTGGGTGAGCTTAGATCGAGGCTCCAACTGGACAAAAGTCAACAAGCAGGTGGGATTCCCAACGGTTCGTGTAGACGACATGCTGATCCATCCAACTGAGGCTGATTTGGTCATTGCCACCCACGGACGTTCGTTCTGGACAATCCCGGTTTCAGCGCTCGAGCAAATCACTCGGGCCAATATGGAAAAAGAAGTGTTCCTTTGCCAACCAACGGATGCTTATACATTCGGGAAGATATTCGATGGTTGGTTTGAAGGCGATCGCATCCTTGCAACGCCTAACACCCAGCCTGGGACAACCATTTACTACTACTTGAAAGAATCTACTGAAGAGAAGGTAGAGGTGAACATCAAAACCGCCGATGGGCAATCTCTGGGAAAACTAGCTGGTAAAGGGGCTAAGGGTCTAAACAGCGTATTTTGGCGACCGCGTGGGAACCGTGGCGCGACCCTTGCTACGGGAACTTATCTTGTAGAACTGACGGTTGGAGAAAAAACTTTCGCAACAACCGTACGCTACGAGGACTTAGTAGCGAAACCCGAATAAAGAAACGTAACGAATAGCCGGAGCAGTATTGCTTCGGCTATTTTTGTACATAAAAGCAAGGGAAGTAGATAATGAACGCTAATTTGTCATAATATTGATTATCGGAAATTTATTACCGGGGATTCTCCTTCACTACTGGCTAATTCCCCTTCACTGAGGCGTCAGCAAAATTGTTCTAGCCGCTTGATCAATGAAGGCATCCACAATTATTTGCCCCTCATCTGTAATCTCTCTCGCTGTCAAATCAGTTAAGTTCCTCTGCCAATCAGTACTAATATCTCGTAAACGGAACATACGATTATCGGGCGTCCACAGTACTGGATATCCAAGGGCACTTCCTTCTGCTGTAAAACTCCTGACGAGTCTTCTAGTAACCGTGACACGCCCATGTGATCCTACGACGTATCCATATTTATTTATTGATCTTGCGTAATGAGGAATGTTTTGTTCGTAATCACTTGAAATCATTTGTGGATTGAGATATTCGTGAGGTGACCCGAGTTGCTTTCGCCATCCAAGGTTGATTTTTAGCGCATTGGCTGGTGGAATACCAACACCAGACACGCCTACCATTGCTCCGTCGTTATTTAAATCCGTCACGTGCAGAATGGATTCCCCGTACATTCCTGTTTCAGTTAAAGTAACCCTACCTTTACGCCAACCACACAAAACATTCTTATTCAACGGAGAATCCTCAGGCTCATAAAGTTTTCCAAAAGGATCAAGTAAAGGCGTTGACATGATCGCTATGTCGCTATACCGAATTGTTCCGGCAACATCAGCATTATCATTGATCACCGTTGCAGTGCCCGAAATAGCACCTTCTGGAAGTGGCAGTCTTAAAATTTCCCCGTCCGAAGTGGCGAATACTGGCACTTCCTGACCATTTACGACTGCAGTAGCAACAAATTCACCTTTGCGATTGATTTTATGCGGATTCATTGGAGGATAAAAATCCATTGATCCATCTGGATTTAATCGAAAGACCTTTTCAACACTGAAGCCTTTTGACGGCCTGTAAGTTTTACCAAGCACGTATCCGGCATCATTCGCATCAACAATTTCGCTCTTTTCAGTATCGCTAGCACTGAACAAGTAACGCCCTTTCTGCCCTACTCTCCAGTAATACGCTCCGTACGCCGTGTTTTCAATGTAGTACCCAAACTTAACGAGGTCAGGATTTTTGGCCATTTCCTCACTGATGGGAGCAGAAATCATCAGCGCACGAAATGCTGGAGTGCTTGCTTTTTGAGTTTGCACCATAGAAAAAGCTAAGCTCGCAAGTGCCAAAGTTATAGCCATATTTGCTCTAAATCTATACTACGCGATTTCAGGGGGAAATCGTACTCTTAATTTGCGGCTCTTTTAATCGCTACGCCGAGATGATCATGCCATCAGCATAGCTGACTTAACCTACTTGGCGGGTTTCGGTGAACAAGATTTCATCCAGCTTCGCCGCTGCCGCGTCACAAGCATCAATTAACTTGTCGGCATCCCATGGCAGAGCTTTGCCTTGGCGAGTCTTCAAAAACCAAGCCGCCGCGCCTATACCCACGGCAGCCCCAGCCGCCAGCCAAATCATTGGCAACGCGGATTTTTGTTTTTGAATCGCATCTTCCTTGATCGTTTCTTTTGCCATTGCTTCCTCTTAGACCTCAAATTGAGATTGTTTGTTCTTTAAGTGTTGGTTATATTGTTCAAGTGATTCAGGGCAACTCGCCCAAAACCGAATGAAATTTTCTTAAACCTTTCAACGCAATGGCAGTTTGATTGGTTCGGAGGCTAGGAACTAATATTAAAGTTGCCTTTGAAGGAGTGTTTCACAGGCTTATCCGCCTTGTACGGCGAACGGTATCCTCTTCCGACCCATGCTGGACAATCTCACCCGGCGATTAGGGGGCATCTTTGCTTCGATCCGCAAAAAAGGCCGCCTGACCGAAGATGACGTCAACACTGTGCTCCGCGAAATCCGCGTTGCCTTGCTTGAAGCCGACGTTAATTTCCAAATCGCCAAGCAGTTCATGGCTAAGGTCAAGGAACGAGCTGTGGGCGAAGAAGTCTTCGCAAGCCTCACCGCCGATCAGACCATCCTCAAGATTGTTCGAGATGAACTCGTTGCCTTGCTTGGGCCAGAAGAAACCCCGGTCAACTGGAACCCTGCACCCCCAACTGTCATTCTGATGTGCGGCCTGCAAGGAAGCGGCAAAACTACAACAACTGCAAAACTTGCGATGTGGCTGAAAAGCAAAGGAAAAAAACCATTGCTTGCCGCTTGTGATCTCCAAAGGCCAGCCGCAATCAAGCAACTCCAAGTGCTCGGAGAGCAAGTGGACTGCCCTGTTTTTGCCGGAGAACCATCTGGTAACCCGGTTCAAGTTGCGAAAGCCGCGCTAGACCGAGCCAAGCACCTTTTCTGTGATGTTCTGATCATAGATACGGCTGGCCGACTCAGCATTGACGAAGCATTAATGGAAGAACTTGCCGCAGTCAAAAAAGCCGTACCACCGCAAGAAGTTTTCCTCGTAGTAGATGCTACAACTGGTCAGGAAGCCGTGAATGTGGCCGAAGCGTTTCATCAAAAGCTCGGCGTCACAGGTGCAATCTTCAGCAAGATGGACGGCGACGCCCGTGGCGGCGCGGTGCTCAGCGTCCGCGAAGCAACCGGAGTTCCAGTTCGATTCCTTGGGATTGGCGAGCAAACCGATGCGCTAGATTCCTTCCACGCTCAACGCATGGCCGAGCGAATCATCGGTATGGGTGATGTCATGGGCATCATCGAAAAAGCCGAGGCCGCATTCGACAACCAAGATGTTGAAGGACTGGAAGCAAAAATGCGAACCGGGAAGCTCGACTTCCACGACTTTTTGAATCAGATGCGAATGGTTCGTAAAATGGGGCCGATCAAAAACATTATGAAGATGATTCCTGGAGTTGCTTCGCAAATTCCGGAAGAGGCTCTTGATTCCGTTGATGAACGACAAATTGACCGGTTAGAAGCGATTGTCCTTTCCATGACTCCGAAAGAACGTTCTAATCCAGACATTCTAAACGGCTCACGTAGAAAGCGAATCGCTCGCGGCTCAGGCACAACTCCCGAAGATGTCAATCGTCTGATTGACCAGCTTGCTCAGATGCGACGAGGGATGAAACAGATGTCGCAGATGGAAAAGAAGTTTAAAAAGCTCAAGCGCCGCTAGGGTGTTTAGCCCACTTCCCTCCCCTGTTGGGCCTATTGTGCAGATGAGTTCGGGTGAATTCAACGCGCGAGCGGCTATAATGTTGAGTCCGCAGTTGTGCTACGCAAGGCTAAAATCGTGATTTGAGTTCAAACTCATTGGCCGCTAGTTCACCGTGGATACAAGGAAACCGTAAACCGTGGTTAAAATTCGACTGACAAGAATGGGCAACAAACACCGACCGTTTTATCGGATTGTTGTTGCAAAGAGTGCATCCGCGCGAGATAGTGCGGCGATTGAATACATCGGCACTTATGATCCCCTCACCAAGCCTTCTACCGTGCAACTCAAAAACGACCGAGCCCTGCACTGGCTGATGAACGGGGCTGAACCAACTGAAACCGTTGCAATCCTCCTCAAGCGACAGGGCATTCTGGATGAATTCTTCTCCCAACGACCAAAAGCGAAAAAGAAATTTGGATTCTTGGACAAAACAACCCAAGCAATGAGCCGACAATCGGCGATTAGCCAAGTTGAAGCTGCACCAGATGCTGAGCCTAAGAAGGAAGAACCTGCCGCTGAAGCTGCACCAGCAGAAGAAACTGCTCCAGTCGCGGAAGAAGCTCCTGTAGAGGAAGCGCCAGAAGCAACTGAAGAGGCTCCTGAATAATGGAAAGTATTGGCAATCTGGTTGAAGAAACCATGAAGCAACTGGTTAACGAGCCAGATGCAGTCAAGGTATCGGTTGGAACTGATCGCGCCGCCACCATCGTCAACGTCACTGTAAGCCCAAATGATGTGGGCCGAGTGATTGGTAAAGATGGTCGAGTGATCACCAATATTCGACAGTTCGTTGGCGCGGTTGCAAGCAAATCACGAGTGAAAGCAATCGTTAAAGTCAACACGGAAAACTAACGGTTAAACAGCATGGCGGGCCAACCTCCTCGCCCATCGGATCAGATAACGATTGGACAGGTGGTCGGCCCGCACGGTATTAAGGGTGCCGTAAAAATCAAACCATCCACAGATTTTCTTGAGCGGTTTGAACCTGGCAAGCGAGTATTCATCTCTGGTCAGCCATACACCATCAAGCGTACAACCACCCACAAAACCCAAATCCGAATCGAAACTAAAGAGATTCGAGATCGAAACCAAGCAGAAGAACTTCAGTGGGCGAAGGTAACGGTTCCTGCTGACGAGCTGCCTGATCTTGATGAAGATGAGTTTTATACAAGCGATCTGATCGGCCTGAAGGTCATTGATGAATCAGGCCGCGAGTTAGGCAAGGTGGATGATATATTCCACTCACCTGCCCACGACATTTTAATGATTGGCAAAGGGATGATTCCTGCGGTGCAGGAATTTGTCAAAGACGTTGATCTGGAAGCGGGAGTGATTACCGTTGCTCCGATTCCAGGGATGTTTGAAGAAGAATGAGCTTTATTGACGAGGCAAATGTGCGGCTGATTTCTGGCCGAGGAGGCGATGGTGCGGCAACGTTCCATCGCGAAAAACACGTGCCTCGTGGTGGCCCCAATGGAGCCGATGGTGGACGCGGCGGTCACATCACTCTGCTCGCCGATCGCAACAAGCGAACTCTGTACGACTTTAAACTCCGCGCAGAATACAAAGCGGATGACGGCAGCAAAGCGGTTGGTAACAAAGCGGGCAAAGATGCGAAAGACATCACAATCCGAGTTCCAGTAGGCACGGTTGTCACAGATGCACAAGATGGCGAATTGATTGTTGATCTCGCGGTCGAAGGGATGCAATACGTAATCTGCAAAGGCGGTCGCGGGGGTCGCGGCAATCTTTACTTTACAAATAGCGTTCGTCAATCGCCGCAATTTGCCCAGATGGGTGCTCCCGGTGATTTGCTAGACGCCAAGCTAGAACTCAAGCTTCTTGCCGACGTTGGGTTAATCGGGCTTCCAAACGCTGGGAAAAGCACTCTACTCAGCGTGATGAGTTCGGCAAAGCCAAAAATTGCCGACTACCCATTCACAACACTCTCGCCTCAACTGGGAGTTGTTACCGTCGGTGACCATACTTTTGTAATGGCAGACCTCCCCGGCTTGATTGAAGGAGCAAGTGAAGGGATTGGCCTCGGTCACGAGTTCCTGCGCCATGCAGAGCGGAATAAGGTTCTTCTCCACGTTGTCGATGCCTACCCCATTGACGACAGCGATCCAGTTAAAAACTTTGAGATGATCGAAGCTGAACTCAAGCAGTACAGCGAAGAAATGTGGGAACGTCCGAGAATCATCGCCCTCAACAAGTCTGATATGGGCATCCCCGAGGCCGAGGAAGAAATCCTTGGGCGCCTTGAGCAATATGGATATCCGATTTTTGTTATATCAGCGGCGACCAACCAAGGGTTAGATCCTCTCAAGTGGGCTTTGTGGCAAACGATTGAAAAGGCAATGGAATCTGAAAGTTCAGTTCCAATTCTAGTGCCAACCTACAAGAATGAAGAAGATTCACTCTGGGATGTTGAGCAATCTGAAGAAGGCTTTACGATTACCGGTAAGCGCATAGAACGGCTGGTTGCCATGACCAATTTGGATAACCGAGATGCAGTTCATTACCTCTACCGAAAACTGAAGCGAATTGGAGTAATTGAAAAGCTAGAAGATATGGGTGCAGTCGAGGGCGACACAGTTTGGATAGGAGATTTTGAGTTCAGTTATGCAGGTTGGTAACTTAAAATACGCGATCTACGGCGGCAGTTTTGACCCACCTCATTTGGGGCATACTACCGTTGCGCAAGCCGTACTCAACCACCTGGAATTGGATGAAGTCATTTGGGTTCCGAATGCTCGAAATCCTCTGCGCCGACCAGCGATTGCATCGGTAACCGAACGACTCCAGATGTGTCAACTGGCTACAGAAAACTATCCGGGAATGGCGGTTTCAGACGTTGAAGTCTCTCGCGCCGGACGTAGCTACACCATTGATACGGTTTCCGAATTTCAAATCGTCAATCCTGGGCAGATATGGATCATTTTAGGTGCAGACTCGGTCAATCAGTTCATGGATTGGAAAGAAGCGGACAAGCTAGCACGCATGTGCCGCCTAGCCGTCGTTGTCCGACCCGGAACAGATTTAGACAGCGCAATCCGAAAACTGCCGGAAGATATTCAAGACGCGATTGACATTATTCCGATGGAAGAAAATAAGATTTCATCAAGCATGATTCGAGACTCCTTGCTCCGAGGAGTCTCACCAGACAGATGGCTTGAGCCTACTGTTTGGCAATACATAGAGGAGCGTGGTTTATACCGTGGAACAGAAAGTAAGTAAGAAAAACGCCCCGTCAAACGAAAAAGCCGCACTGATCGCGGAATTTGCAGACGATATGAAAGGTCTCGACATTGATGTGATGGATGTCCGAGAAAAAACATCGGTCACTGACTATTTTGTGATCTGTACGGGAACCAGCGATACACACGTTCGGGCGATTTGCGACCGAGTCGCTGAAAAACTACGCGATGTAGGAATCCGCCCAATCAGGCAATCAGACCGTAATGGCGACGGTGGTGGCTGGGTTCTGTTTGACTATGGCGATGTGATCTTCCACGTGATGATCGAGGAAAAGCGACAGTTCTACGATCTGGAGAGCTTTTGGAAGAACCTTCCTCGCGATCCAAACCTGTTTGAATCAGAAGATGCACCAGACAGTGAAGAATCTGCGTCCTAACCACTGGTAGTGAGCGAAGAACCCCGAGAAGAAGAAGTCAGCGAAGAAACCTCTGAAACAGAGGTTGAAGAATCGTTTGAACCTGACCCTCCTGAAAAGGTAGCCGAGGCAGAGGGTTTGTTACGTCAGGCGAATCTCGCAAAAGTTCGCAAACAGGGCGCGGTTGCGGATCGTCTGCTCAAGGAAGCCGCTGAGATCGCTCCCAATTCTGCTGCCGTTTTGGAAGCGATAGGTGACGATTTTCAAGCTCGCAACCAATACCGCCGGGCAAAGGAAATGTACGGCAAGGCTCATAAAATTGATCCGACCAACCCGGTGATAGAGAACAAATACGCTGAAATGGTTCTGAGGGTGGATTTGCACGTTGACCCGCTCACATTTGAAGCTAATTCAAGTTCTTATGCAAGTGGAAAATCGGCGGCGATTCTCAGCTTTATTGTGCCGGGAATGGGGCAGATCGTTTTAGAGAAATATGTCTTAGGCGGCACTATGTTTGCCATGTGGATTGGTGGGCTGATTGGCTTTTACCTCACCCCTGGCGGAGTTGCAGCCGTCCGAAATCTCTTTGGTACTCCGGCGCAAGGTGCGGCAAGTGAAGGTAATCCGCTCGGGTTTGCGTTTCTTGCCGTGACCGTATTTGCCTGGCTCTGGTCCGTTTCAAATATCAACGGTTCAACAAAAAGAATGGCGCCGCGCAAAATTGATCGCCCGACGCCACCTCCCGAAAGTTTGCTCTAGATTAGCTTAGTAATCGAGTTGGGTTTTCTAGTGCTTCCCGAACTAAGTTGATGAACTGAGCACCTACCGCACCGTCAACAACTCTGTGGTCAAAAGATGCTGTGATGTTCATTCGCCAGCGGATTTCTAGCTCATCGTCATCGTTCACAACTGCTTTTTTGCCCGCCGAGCTAATCGCCAAAATTGCCGCATTTGGTTCGTTGATAATCGCAACGAAGTTATCTACATTCAGCATTCCCATGTTGCTGATGCTGAAAGTGCTTCCGCCCATTTCATTTGGAGTCAGCTTCCCTTCACGTGCTTTGCTGACGAGTCGCTTACTTTCTTCGCTGAGTTGTCGGAGAGTCATGCCATGCGCCCCGTGAATAACTGGAACTAGCAATCCATCATCAACTGCAGCGGCAACGCCGATGTTGATGCTTCCATGTTGTAGCAACTCTTTGCCGTTGAATGTGGAATTCACAATCGGCATCTGTTGGAGTGCTAATACACTTGCCCGTACAACGAAATCGTTGACCGAAATCTTCCCGCCTTCTTCTTCCTTAAACAGATCCCGCAGGGCCATGATCTTTTCAAGATCAACTTCTACTGTGACATAGAAATGAGGAACCGTCTGTTTGCTATGCTGAGTTCTGTCAGCAATGATTTCACGAAGTTTATTGAGAGGAATCTTAGTATCTGCTGCTGTTGGAGCAGAAATACTTGGCGCAGAAACTTTAGTTCCTTGCTGATCAATCGCCGCGCGGACATCCTTTTCGACAATTCTTCCGTTCGGGCCAGTGCCTTCTACTGTACTGAGATCAACCCCTGCTTCAGCCGCAATTCGCTTAGCCAGTGGACTAGCCTTAATGCGACCACTAGTGCTTGAAGGTGCTGGGGCAGATTCTGCTTCTTTCACTGGAGCGCTTGATGCGGCTACGGGAGCTTCTTCCTTTGCTTCGGTAGGAGCCGCAGACTTGGCTTTCCCGCTTCCCCAACCTTCGGGCAAGGATTCGCCATCTTTGAGAATTGCCGCGATTGGCTTACCAACTGGGACAGTTTCGCCAGCTTGGATGAGAAATCCAGTGAGTTTGCCCTTGCCAGGCGCTTCCAGCTCAAGGGTTGCCTTATCGGTTTGGATGTTGCCGATGACCTCCCCGGATTTCACCGTGTCGCCATCTTTCTTCAACCATTCAAGGAGGGTTCCTTCCTCCATCCCGTCGCCCATCTTGGGCATGATCACTTCGGTCATGTTTTAAACTTCCGTTCAGATTAGTGCAATCGCGGCACTGGTTGGCGACACCCTTGTCTCCGGTTCACAGTCTACGCGGAAACGGGATATATTCTCCCGGTCCGTCCTGACTATTTTGAATTATCGGATAGATTCCAGGGCTAACGCCGCCCCGCCCAATATTCCGGCATCTTCGTCCTGCTCAGCCAACTTGATGGTGCAGTCCTTGAATAGAGACGGAATCGCAATATTTTCCGCTTCCTGAATGAGGTACGGCATAAACCATTCATTGGCTTTACTGATCTGGCCGCCGATTGCAAAAATATCAGGCGCGAAAATATTGATCAGGCTCCCTGCTCCCATTCCGAGGAATTGTCCGTACTCTCGCCAAACTTCTCTCGCCAGCGTGTCGCCTTTAGCCGCCGCTTCACTGATCGTAGCTGGGGTGATTTTGCTCCTATCTCCTTCGACCAAATCGCTGATAATTGACTTACGTCCTCGGTTGAGCCGATGCTGAGCACGGCGGATAATCGCATCACGTTGGCAATAGGCTTCCAGCGATCCGTAGGCTCCAGCTGTGCAATCAAGGCCATTCATGCTAAGAATCGTGTGGCCCAACTCGCCACCGCCAAGATTTCCACCTAACAGAAGCAATGGTCCTTCGGCCTTGCCAAAAACCGAACTTGGGGCCATCACAACCCCGCCTCCGATTCCCGTACCGAGTGTCAGCATGACCAAACACTTAGCAGAGTTTCTTCCTGTGCCGAATCTGTATTCACCAAGTGCGGCGACGTTGGCATCGTTGCCCATAACAAACAGCAATCCAGTACGATCCTCAAGTGGTTGTTTCAGCGGAACGTTTTCCCAGTACCGGAAAACGCCGTCCACAACTTTCCCAAAGTTTGGAGCCCATTTCACCAGGCCACTCGCGTCATCAACATGACCAGGAACCGCTAATCCAACGGCCGAGACATCTGTTTTCGCTGAGCTCGCCGCTTGACGTACCGTGAGTGCACATGACTCTAAAATCTGCTCTGTGCCGCTTTGCGCTAGGCTTGGATTTTCAAATCGCTCACCCGCGGGAGAACCGTCTTCAAAAATGGCTTGAGCACGGACGTTTGTGCCTCCCAGGTCTACTCCAATCACACATTTCATGTTGAACGGCTCATTATGCACCCGGGACTTCTGAAGAGATGTAACGCTTGAGGCCTGTGGCGTCGTATTATGCAGGAAGGCTCCATGTAGAGAGTCAATTGGAGGAACGGGGTTTGTCGCCAAACGAAATACAGAAAATTGCCAACGCGATGATTGATGAAATCAGTCGCATTATTGTCGGGAAAAGAGAAACAGTTGAAGAATGTGTACTAGCACTCCTTTGTAGCGGTCACGTTTTGATCGAAGACGTCCCGGGCGTTGGTAAAACCACCTTAGCAAAAGCGATATCAAAAGTTATAGGCGGCGAATTTCGTCGGGTTCAGTTCACGCCCGATTTGCTACCGAGCGACATCACTGGCTCATCCATTTTCAATACGGAAACGCGCGAATTTGAATTTCGACAAGGCCCGTTATTCTGCAACGTTGTGCTGGTAGACGAAGTTAACCGGGCAACACCTAAAACTCAGGCCGCGCTCTTAGAAGCAATGGAAGAACGCCAGGTCACTAGCGATGGTATCACTCGAAAGCTACCCGAGCCGTTTTTTGTATTGGCAACTCAGAACAACATTGAAATGACAGGGACTTATCCTCTGCCAGAAGCTCAACTCGACAGATTCTTTTCCCGAGTTGCCATTGGTTACCCAGATCGGGATGCGGAAGCAGAAGTTCTCCGCAACCAGCAAACGGTTCACCCTATTGACTCAGTTCAACAAATTATCGAGATGAGCGAGTTAGTCGCGGCCCAAAAGGCAGTAAGGGAAATTTCCGTTCACGACTCCATCCGCGAGTACGTCGTGGACATCGTTCGTAGCACCCGCGAAAACAATCAACTAATGCTTGGTTCATCTCCTCGCGGTTCGCTTTATTTAATGCACGCAGGTCAGGCGATGGCGGCAATTCAAGGTTTGGATTACGTTCGCCCAGATGATATCAAAGCGGTTGCTCCATCGGTTCTCGGCCACCGTATCATTGTTCGAGGCGAAGTGCGGGCGAAAGGACTTGGCGGTGTAGATATCATCAATCAAGTTCTGAGCGCGGTGCCTGCACCGGTTCCGGCGACTGCTTAATCTGGAGTTCCATTGAGAATCACCCGCTACGCCGGAATATCCATGAGTTGGGCGGCAGTTTTTCTGCTCGTGATGGCTGTTCTTGTGTATTCACCAATGCTGTTTTACATGGCTACGGCAATGATTGTCACTATCAGTGCGGCCCGCTTGCAAGCATGGTTGGCGGTTCGATATCTGCGGTTTGAACGCTATGCACCTCCAGCAGTTAAAGTCGGCGAACAAGTCACAGTTGAAATTGTGGTTTGGAGCGAACGAGAGCTAAAACGGCCTCTGATCACGATCAGGGATCACTTGCCTAGTCGGCTGATCGTCAAAAATCGCACACACAGCCTTCCGGTTGCACCAAGCTATGACCAACCAATTCGCACTAAATACAGTTTTATTCCAACGCGTCGCGGGCGATACACATGGGAGCGACTCACCGCTATTGGAACCGATGCACTCGGTCTTGTTTCGCTTGAAAAATCGTATCACACAGACATAGTGGAACTAGAGGTGTATCCGACCCCTCTTCCCGTCAACGCAGAAATCCGTCCCTTGCTTGGTTGGGGGGCCAGCGACTTAGATAGCGGGCGAACCCACGGCTCAGGGCTTGATCCCAAAGGGATTCGAGAATTCTCGTTTGGCGATCCAATTCGTTACATTCATTGGCGCAGCACCGCCAAAACTGGAAAGGTGATGGTCAAGGAATTCGAAACGGGTTCAGGCGTATCGATGAATTTCCTTCTTCAGCGCACTGAAGGAACAGACTACGGTAGCGAAGAGACTTCAACCTTTGAGGCAATGTGTAGTCATGCGTTGTACTTAGCAACGGACTACGCAAAGAAGGGAGCAATTGTCGTATTCCCGATCCAAGAATCTGTCGAAAGAGCAATGTCTGAGCACCCAGAGGCGCGGGAGAGAACAGTGAGAAGCTTACTCACCGACATCATGCCGACCGCAAAAGAAACCCTGAGTGACGATCTCTATTCTTTACGCGGAAAACTGCGTGAAGGTGAAACCGTTGTCCTCTTAATTGCTGAGCAAGATTCGGCTTTAGCAGATACGATCACAGGATGGCCGGGAGTTCAGTTCGTGGTAATGGTTTACGATCCCGCAGAATATATCGCTGGCAAACAAATTCGATCTCCAAAATCAGCATCCGAGCCAAGCTACATTGATACTCTTGAAAGAGCGGGAGCGAGGATCATTCTTATGCCACGCAAGGAGCAAGTTTCGTGAAGCGGTTTGCCGTAGAGAAAGGTTGGCTCGATCACTTGCTTGCTATTCTTCCGGGAATCATGGGCGTTTACGCGGTTGCAATGAGCGTTTCAAAGCCTCAACTTGCATCGATGCTGGCGGTGATTGTTGCCCTCTCCGGAATTGCGGGTTACGGGCTATCGCTGGCTTTTGAAGGCACAAAAACTCACGGCATAGATGCATGGCTGTTCGCCATTCTTGGATTACTTGGCTTCTTCTCATCAAGAGCGATCAACGGAATGTTGCCAGAAGAAGGATTTCCATTCGCTATTCTCGCGGCCGTGATGATGTTTGCACTTCTTGTGGCAGGCGGACTGTTCGCATGGCGCGACGCAACCTTACTGTTCCTCAGCCTTCCATCTCTTGTTCTGTTTGGCTTAGTTGGAACGATTGACACCTGGCGACCGGGGTTATTCCTATTCTGCGGCTACCTGCTGTGTATAGCTTTGCTGTACGCAAGAGTGCATCAACGCACTATGATTCGGTGGGCTACGGAAGGAGGAAGTGATTCCAAATTGCTACGACGTGACGTGTGGCGTTGGATGGCTGGCCCTGAATATGCATTTGCGGCCGCAGGAACAATTATTCTGCTTAGTTTTGTCGGCGCACCTGTAATTCAAGGTTCGTTAACTGGCGTATCAGAAAATTTCAGGCTAACCGTTCAGTCTCAGGTGCGAAATTCTATCCCTCAAGGAAACAGAAATCAAAGAACTCCCCCATCAGTCGTAGTTGGCCGGGGGCCTTCCAATTTAAGCGATGAACTTTTATTTACAGTAAAGATGAGTGAGCCGCATTATCTAAAAACTCAGAGCTACTCAGATTACAGTCCACGTGGATGGAACCACGGGGGTGGCGTTTCTTACACCAGTTTAGGATTTTCAATAGCACCAGAACAATTAAAGGGCCGCCGTTCAATTCCAATCCCAGCGGCAGAAGAAGCACCGAAACCGAAACTAATACAAACCACAATTAGAAAAAACAGTGAGATCAAGTCTATTCTTCCTGTGCCTGGTCCAATTGTAGAAGTAGACGATACGAATATGCGTTTTAATGAAGCGCCAAACGGAATGTTGCTGTTTGACCAAAAAACGAGTACCGGTGAGCAACGTCGACCGCCGATTAGCGAGGATTTCACTTTCCTCTCGCAGGTAACCGATATCGCGAATATCGAATATCCAACTGATGAAGATGTTAAGATTGCAGAACCCTATGGCTCCTACGACGAGGGATTTGCCGTTGATCGAAACATCAGCAAAAAATTGATTAGCGAAGCCCGTGCGTTAACTCAAGACAGTCCCACCATCTATCTCAAACTCCACGCAATAAAAGAAGCAATCTCTTCCAAATGTAAATACAATCTTCAGACAGAAGCGATTCCATCAAACGTAGATGTTGCGGAGTATTTTTACTTCACTTCAAAAGAAGGATACTGTGATCACTTTGCTACAACTTTCACCGCTATGGCGATGGGAATTGGGTTAAAAGCACGGTACGTTACTGGTTATCTGATAGACCCCAAAAAGGTCGATGAAAACGGTGATTACATAGTTAGAGAAAACCAGAGCCACGCTTGGAGCGAAGTGTTTATCCCCAACTATGGCTGGGTTGCTTTCGATGCTACCGAAGGTGCTCAGAACATCACGCCAGCAGATGGTTCTAACAACTTTCTCGCTGTCATCAAAAAGTTCTTTACAGAAAACGTTAGTTCAATTTTTGCCGCAATTGGGATCGCCTCTTTAGTTGGCGTATTTCTACTTTGGCAACGGCGACCAACTACAGAAGAAAAATTGAATACACGCAGGGCGGCAGTATTGAATGCCAACCGATTCCAAAAGAGCCTTGAACTTCTCGCTGGGCATCCCAAACGTTTTAGCCAAACTCACCGTGAATTCGCGGATTTCCATCAAGAGCGGCTGGGTAAAGCTTATTCTGCCGCATTGCCACTCCTCAGTACGATTGAGCGATCGTTATTCGGCAAAAATGATTTAGATCCAGATGAGTTCAAAGCCCTCAAAGATCAAGTCAGCCAATTCGAGGAACTCAGCAAACGTCTCGCCAAGGATCACAAGCGCAAAGCATAATGAAATCAGGTTATGGCAACTGATTTCGCAAAGATTGCTCAAAACCGCTTGATTCTCATTGATGGAAGTCATGCGGCAGAGCGGCGGCGTGCGATGATCTCGCTATTGCAAGAAGTTGATCTTGACGGCAACGACGCGATGGACAAAGAAACCATCGTCGCAAACGAAAAACCGTTTGCGGAATGGGTTGCTTCTGCTTCTACAATCCCATTTTTCGCGGATCGCCGGTGTGTCATCATCCGAAACCTTGCTCGGGTTGATACAGACACAGCAGCAGAAAGCCTTGCTCTGACGAATCTCAAAACTTTGCCTGAATCAGCTCTACTGATTCTGATTGTTGACGACGAACCAGTCAAAGACGAACGCTCAAGCCGGAGTACATCAGCAACGGCTTGGCGAAAAGTTGTGAAAGATAACGGTGGAGTTGTCCTCACCTTTGAAGCGGCTAAGGAAAAGTCTGTTCCTGCCATTCGCGAACTCACCCAAAGCTACGGCAAAAAGATTTCCCCGCGAGCCGCAACCCTGTTATTAGAAATGGTCGCGGGGAAATCAGATCGAGCGGAAGAAGAACTTCAAAAGTTAGCGATCTACGTTGGTGGTGCGCCCGAAATAAACGAAGACGATCTTCGAAATTGTGTCACTCCAGAACCCGAGTACAACATCTGGCACATGCTCGATGCGATGATGAATGGCGACCAGCGGCGCGCTCTCCAGCAATTCCTGATCATCAAATCTCAGACCAGAGACTTCCGAAGTGAAGCTCAGCGCATTATGCCCGTCATAATCGGTTACCTGCGCACTGTTTGGCAAGCGCTAGGCCACCTAGAGCGGAATCCTGGCCCGCACCCCCGAGACTGGGAGCCATCGGAGAAAGGATTTTCTAAGGGGCCAGATTGGCAACAAGAACGCAATACGAGAATTGCAAGACGGCTTGATTACAACCAACTCCTCAACTGCCTTCAAGAGTTGCAGCTCGCTAACGAAAGAGTCAACGGTCAATTGCCAGCGTTCACACCGGAAGAAACGATTGAGCAACTGATTCTGAGAATCTGTGAAATATGCGGCAAGAAAACTGCTGCCGTTTAACTACTCGTCTTGATGATTATTTTTGAGCGAACGGTGGTATTCATCCTTACTCATGTCATCCAGTAGTGTAAACCGAGTGTAGGCGGGTTGAAAACCGAGCAAAACGGTTCCGGTTGGGCCGTTCCGGTGCTTACCAATAATAAGTTCGGCGACTTCTGCCGCATGTGGATTGAACTCTTGTTCTTTGCCTGCTTCTTTTCGCTGATAATATTCATTCCGGTAAATAAACATCACCATATCAGCGTCGGCTTCAATCGAACCAGATTCCCGGATATCGCTGAGCATCGGGCGTTTGTTGTCACGTGCTTCAACACCGCGATTTAACTGACTAAGAGCAATTACCGGGACATCTAGCTCCTTGGCGAGCACCTTCAAACTCCGAGCAATATCCGAGATTTCTTGGGTTCGGTTTTCCGTGCGCTTAGAACCGCGCATCAATTGCAGGTAGTCAACAATCACCAAACTCAGGCCATGTTCAGCTTTGAGCCGCCGACACTTCCCTCTCATTTCCAAAGATGAAAGCTCAGAAGAGTCGTCTATGAAAATTGGCAGATTGTACATATCATCGCAGGCATCCGCCAGCTTTTGATAATCGTTTGCATGGAGGTTTGACTTCTTAAGCGCCCCCATCGGCACCTGGGCCAGAGTGGCGATCATCCGGCGGATGAGCTGCTTACCGCTCATTTCTAAGTTAAAAACGGCAACTGCGCCTTCCTCGGCTCGCGCGACGTTCATCGCGAAGTTCATGACGAGTGAGGTCTTCCCCATAGCCGGGCGCGCGGCAACAATGATGAGGTCGCCGCCATAAAAACCAGTCGTGACGTTATCAAGGTCGGTGTAGCCGCTCAGAGTTCCAAGTGCCGGTTCCCCACCTTCCATCAGACTGTCTACATCAACAAAAAAGTCTTTCGCCAATGACCTTACTGGCATGAAGTATTTGCCTAATCGCTTACGACCAACTTCAAAGATCGAAGCCTCGGCCATGTCAACCTTTTCGTCAGCGGATTCTTCGGATCCTCGGACGTTCTTGATAATGTCGTGACCCGCTTGCTCTAGTCGGCGCAGAGTCGCTTTGTCTTGAACAATCCCTGCGTAATAGGCGGCATTGGAGGCACTCGGAACCGCTTCAGCGATCTGAACAAGGTATTCGATTCCCCCAACTTCTTCAAGCTTATTCCTGACCGTTAGCTCATCCCGAAGGGTAACCAAGTCAATGGCTTTTGAATTTAAAAGTAGTTGGTGAGCGGCCTTGAAAATTTCTCGGTGAGCAGGAACATAAAAGTCATCCTCAATCAGGATTTCGACGCATTCCATCGCCGCGCGCTCAGAGAGGAGCATCGCGCCAAGCACAGACATTTCCGCCTCAGTAGACTGAGGTGGAACGAATTCATCCATCTGACTAAAGCGACTTTTTCCTGCCATTAAGAGTACATATCCTACCGACATTCAGACGATTGACGGGCGCAAATACTGGCAAGTTATTAACTGAGTTATGCACCCAGTAATTGAGTGTAGTTACCGTCTTGCCAGAGCAACTACTTTGCCAGCAACCTGGGCGGGAGAAACGTCGAATGTTTCGATTATCACCGCGTCTTCCGCAAGCATGAGGGGACTATCATCGCGAGTGTAGTCGCGATGATCACGCTCGACAACTTCTTTGACGACTGCCTGCAATCGAACCGATTCGCCTCGGTCAATCATCTCGACCCAACGGCGGCGAGCGCGTTCTTCTATACTGGCCGTCAAAAATATCTTGAGATCGGCGTTAGGCGCGACCACGGTTGTCACGTCCCTACCTTCCAAAACCCAGTCTCCGGTCGCGATGATCTGTTGTTGCGCCTTCACCATCGCTCGGCGTACCTCCGAAATTGCACTAAGTTGACTGGCGAGTTGCGAAATCTCTAAAGACCTGATCTCGTCCGCAACGTCAGTACCGTTTAAAATTGCCCGACGGGGTTGGGATTCTGAAAATCCGATGCTTGTTTCTTGAAGCAACGAATTGATCCTGCTTTGGTCATTTTCACTAATTCCGGCTCGTGATGCGGCTAGGGCAAACACCCTGTACATCGCCCCTGTGTCGAGCAAATCCAGGCCAAGCTCAGAGCCAACCAACTTTGCTACCGTTGACTTCCCTGCTCCTGCTGGCCCATCTATTGCGATGATCATGTATTCACCACCAGTGGAGTTTGCCCCGTTAGCTGAGTGAAATGCTCTTCAAATTCTGGATAACTGGAATGAATCGCATCCGCATTCAGAATAGTGGTTTCTCCCTCAGCGATACTTGCGGCTATTGCAAAGCTCATTCCGATCCGATGGTCTCCGGCAGAATCAATCGTTGCCCCGTGTAGCGGAGTTGGGCCAATAATGATCATGCCGTCTTCGGTGGGGGTCACATTCGCTCCCATTTTCTTCAAGCCATCCGAAACCACAGCAATGCGGTCGGTTTCTTTTACGCGCAATTCTTTTGCATCGCGGATGACTGTTTCCCCTTGGCACTGAGTTGCGAGGACTGCAAGTACAGGAATTTCGTCAATCAGGCGCGGCACCAAGTCACCTTCAATTACAAATGGATTCAATTCCTCGGACGACTGTATCGTCACGTTTCCAACTGGCTCACCCAGTTCATCATCTAAATTTTCTATTTCGCACCGAATGCCCATTTGCTCTAAAACATCCAAGATTCCAGTGCGGGAAGGATTCAATCCAAGGTGCTGGAATGTCACTTGTGAGCCTGGATGCAAAGCGGCAGCGGCCGCAAAAAATGCCGCGCTTGAGATGTCTCCCGGAACTCGGAAAGTAAACGAATCCCAACTTTGATCACCATCAACCAATACGGTATTCGCTTTTTGAATCAACTTTACACCCAGTGCATTAAACATTCGCTCCGTATGATCTCGGCTCAAAGCTGGTTCGGTAACGGTGGTTCTTCCTTCCGCTTTTAATCCAGCAAGGAGAACCGCACTCTTCACCTGTGCGCTGGCCACAGATGATTCGTAAGTAATACTTTTGAGTTGTCGCCCGTGAATAGTTACCGGCGGCGTAGCACCTGCTATTTCTGCCCCCATGAGCAAAAGCGGAGCGGAGATACGTCCCATCGGCCTTTTTGAAAGGCTCTCATCTCCCACCAAAGTAGCGTTTACCCCAACTTGCCCAGCGAGAATTCCAGAAAGCAAACGCATAGTTGTTCCGCTATTCCCACAGTCAAGAGTAACCGGGGTTGTATTCCAGTTTTGAATCGCCGAAACTCGTGTTTCTTCGTGAGAAACACGTTCAATCTTTGCCCCGAGTTTCTCAAGGCAATCCAAAGTTGATTCGCAATCTTCACCCTTCAGCGGATCATGAATAACCGAGGTTCCACCCTTAGCAATAGCGGCAAACATATATGCCCGATGAGTCAGCGATTTATCTGAAGGCGGCCGGATTTCGCCCCGAAAGGCACCACTTCGTGAAAAAATCAGCTTCTGCCCCATCGTGCTAAGGTTTTACCCTTCGCTAGATGGCTTGGCTGGCTTTCGACCATAGATGAGGGGGACGCCAACGTTTTCCAAAGACTCCCATGGGTAGTTGATCGGGTCATTTTTGCGACCCTGCGGTTCAGCTATGTATTCGTGACTGGTGATTTGCCGGATGGGAAACCAATCAATTAGAACACGGCAAAGCAGTTCAACTGCCTTGACTTGTGCGGGCGGATACGTCTCCGGTCCATCGCCTTTGTTGACGATCTCGATTCCGATGCTGAAATTGTTGACGTTATCTCGGTCTTTGCTGTCTTTACTCGCACCTGCATGCCACGCCCGGTTGTAATTACTCACCATTTGAACGATGCTTCCATCTTTGCCAATCGTGAAATGAGCGCTTACCTGAGCTTCCGGCATCGTAAACCACTTCACGGTTCCTGCAAGGGTGCTACCTGCTGTATGATGCAAAACAATAGTGTCAATCTTCACCCCTTCCGGGCGTTCGTTAAAGTTCGGCGAATCAACCCAGACAACTTTATTTGGGCCAGGGTCTGTGAATTGAAAATCTTGTCCAAGAGCATCTAAATCCATCATTGTCGCCAAGGTAATTGCAAGAAAAGGAACCACCATTTCAAGGGGCATTGTATCATTAACTAGGCAACATGGATATTTCAAATCTGATGGTGATCGTATACGCTTCGGATATGAAGCGAAGCTTCGAGTTTTACAAAGATAAGCTCGGACTAACGCCTCGATCTGACGACATAAATCCTTATTGGAACGAATTTCACACTGCTAATTCCATCATCGCACTCCATAGCGACGGTCAACCAGTTGCCGCGCTTGCGCCCGCCCTTTCTCTTGTCGTTAATGATCTGGAGTCAGCACGCAATGAGTGCAACAATCGAGGATGTAATTTCGGAGAAATTGAGCATCCTCATCCAGGAGTGAGTTTCTGCCACACGAAAGATCCTGATGGTGTGGTTATTTACCTCCACGGTTAAGACTTCGCAGCCGCAAGAACTTCTGCCGCGTGGCCTTCGGGTTTGACTTTATTCCAAACCTGCTTGATGATGCCATCTGCTCCTACAAGCACTGTGGTACGGTCTACACCCATGTACTTTTTGCCGTACAGCATCTTTTCGATCCACAATCCGTTTGGTTCTATCAGGGTGCGCTCGGTATCGGCGAGCAAGGTTATTTTAAGATCGTGCTTCTTGGCAAACTTCGCGTGGGATTTCACGCTATCTGGGCTGACGCCAATCACTGCGATATCTCCAAAATCAGGAATCCGCTCAGAGAATTCGCATGATTCGAGAGTGCATCCGCTTGTATCGTCCTTTGGATAAAAGTAAACAACAAAAGGTTTTCCCGCAAATTCATCAGAAGTTCGGATATCGCTATTCTGATCAGGTAATTCAAATTTCGGGAATGGTTGTCCAGCGGTAAACATAGAATCGGAGTCTATACCAACAAAATTTGTCGCCCGGGAACATTCTGCATTCACATCCAAGTAGTTTTGTGCAATGAAATTTAATCGATTGATAAAACCCGTGATCACATCCGCACTATTCTTAGTAGGTTCTGCGAACCTACTCGCCAGCGAACTTCCTCGCCGCGGAATAGTCGGTTTGCCGCTGCAAATGATGAACGAGCAACAGCTCTCAGATGCAGGAATTCAGGACGGTGCTGGAATCTTGGTGACTCAGAACCCAACGCGTCCAGATGTCGGAGGCATTGTGGCTGGCGATATTATTCTCAAAATAGATGGCAAGCGGTTCAACTCCGCCCCAGAATTTAATAATCTTGTCCGCCCATTTCTTGCTGATCTTTGGATCCCAATGACGATCAAAACCAAGTCGGGAGAAAAGGATGTTAAGGTGAAAGTTCAAGCCAGAGCCGATGAAAAGTACGACGATGTTGATGTCATTCTCAGTTCGGTAACGACCAACGGAATTCGGGTTCGTACCATTTTTACTAAGCCGAAAGGCAACGGCCCTTTCCCTACTCTTTTTTGGATTCAAGGCATTAGCACCGGTTCGGTAGATCAACCGCTAGTTGCAAACAATTACATTACAAAGGTTCTCAAAAAGTTCTCGGATGCTGGCTATGCCACGATGCGGGTGGAAAAAATTGGAGTGGGTGATAGCGAAGGGCCGAACCCGATGCTGGTAAACCTCATTGATGAGGTTGATGTTTTCCGACAAGGTTTGCTTGCACTTAAGAAGATGCCTTCCGTTAATCCCGATAACATCACGGTATTTGGTCACAGTATGGGCGGGTGCATCGCTCCGATCATCTGCTCAGAAATCCCCGTCAAGAACATCATCAGCTATGGCACGGTAACGGAATCTTGGTTGGAATGGCAAATCAAAGCACCAAGAATTCAAGGCCCTCTTTCAGGACAAACTCCAAATGAAGTCCGCCAAGATGTGCTCAATGCGGCGCGGTTTTATTCCTACCTCTACACAGAACGGAAGTCATTTGATTGGATTGTTCAAAACGTTCCTGATCTCGCAGAATACGCTCGAACACAAAGTGCGGATGGAGTCAACATGACCCGCAGCATTGAATACATGCGCCAAGCAAATGACGCAAATTATTGCGATTTCTGGACAAAAACTGGTGATGCAAAGGTTTTGAGCATTTTTGGGGAGAACGACTTTATCGCTCTGCGTGATGATCAAGAGCTCATTCCTAAAGTCATCAACGAAAAGACTCCTGGTAGATCGGAATTCCTACTACTTCCCGGGAATGATCACCTCTTCAGGAAAACAACATCGATGGCAGATAGTGTTGCCAAGTTCAACGGCACGCCTTTTGAACAAAGCGATGCACTCGGCAAAGCTTGCCTTGACTGGTTAAAAAAGCAGAATTTTCTTGAAGGTTTAGATTGGTAGGCTAGATTCCCAACGCTTTGAGAATCACCCGTTTTCTACGCTGACCGTCGAATTCAGCGTAGAAAATCTGTTGCCATGGCCCAAGGTCAAGGTGACCATCTGTGATTGGCACAGTGACTTGGTGATGCATGATCAGGTTCTTGAGATGCGCCTCACCGTTATCTTCACCCGTCCGATGGTGCCGATAATTTGCCTTCGGTGCAAGCCCATCTAACCACTCGTGGATATCTTCAATTAAGCCACCTTCCCAGTCATTTACGTATACGGCGGCGGTTATGTGCATTGCTGAAACTAATACGAACCCATCTTCGATTCCAGATCGCTTCACCATATCCGCGACCTCGTCAGTGATCCTCACAAACTCTTCTGCTCTATCAGTTTCAAACCACAAGTACTCGGTATGGGCCTTCATAATCCGATTGTAGCGAGTTCTTGGGTAAAAGAACCGTATGATCCGTGAAGTTGAGCATCGTGCCGACCCTAACCCTCAAGCCATTGTTTTTTGTGTTTGGAGTGACCAAGAACTCCCGCTCAGCCTTCCCGTAGAAGCAGCCGATGCGGCAAAACGACCAGAATTTCTAGCAAGGCGAGGGCAGGTAGTTGAGGCATTTCCGAGTTCAGGCCCAAGAACTATAATCCTCGGCTTAGGCGATGCCAAGTCGGCATCAGTAGAAACGGTTCGCAAAGCAGGATTAAAACTAGCACAACATCTCAGCAACTGTTCGATTGGAACAGTTCATATCGCCGTCGATTCTCATGCAGATTCATTTGAATTTGGAAGCGCGATGGGGGTAGCGCTCCAAGGCTCAACATTTAATGTCCGCCAATTCCCCGGCGCAAGAACAGAAGATCAATCTTCGATTACGCTGGGTGTTGTCGGGTTGAGTGAGTCATTCGACAAAGGACTGAAACACGGACTTGGACTCGGTTCATGTGTGAACTTCACAAAATCGCTTGTCAACACTCCGCCTAATATCGCCACCCCACTTTGGATGGCAGAACAAGCTAAGAACCTCGCCAAGCAATATCCAGGCTTAGAGGTACGAGTGATCCAGGGAGACGAACTGGAGAAAGAAAACCTGATAGGTCACATCAATGTTGGAAAAGCCAGTAGCAACCCACCTTGTATGATCCGCCTGGCTTGGAACCCCGCTCAATCAAATGAAAAACCGGTTGTGCTCCTTGGCAAAACGGTGACCTATGATACTGGCGGCCTTAGCATCAAGGGCAAAACCGGAATGCCTGGAATGAAATACGATAAGTCAGGTGGGTGCGCCGTTCTGGGGGCAATGATGGCGGTTGCTTCAGTTGTAAAGCCCCAGTTTCCGGTTGTTGGATTACTCGTCGCGGCAGAAAACTGTATTGACGCAGTCGCCTACCGCCCTGACGACATCATTACCTATCGAAACGGCGTCACCGTAGAAGTTACTAACACAGACGCGGAAGGTCGTCTCGTACTTGCTGACGGTCTTTGTTGGGCGTGCGACGTTGAAAACCCGGCTTGCATTCTCGATATCGCTACTCTTACAGGCGGGATCGTCACTGCGCTGGGAAGTGAATTTGGCGGGTTGTTCTGCGAAGACTCCGCGCTGATGGATGAAGTGAAAGAAGCTGGAAAAGCCAGCGGCGAGGAGGTTTGGCTTATGCCTGTCAACGATGGGTACCGCGATATGATGCGTGGCGGCCCTGCCGATCTCGTCAACAGCGTTGTGGGTGGCAAAGCCCACCCATGCCAAGGTGCGGCATTCCTCAGTTGCTTCTGCAAACCAGAAGTTCCCTACGCGCACATTGATATGGCAGGAATGTCTCACGCGCCAAGCGATGAAGTGAGTGTTTCTGGCCCAAGCGGCTGGGGCGTTCGACTCTTTACTCAATTCATAATGACGCGAGGTCAGTAAAACAGGAGAACAAATATGGCATCAGGAGAATTTTCATTCGATATCGTTAGCGAAGTAGACAAGATGGAGGTCAAAAACGCCTTTAATCAGGCAGTCAAAGAACTCGCCAATCGCTATGATTTCAAAGGCTCGGCCGCCGCGATTGAAGAATCGGGCGACGACATTCTTATTACTGCGGAAGATGATTTCCGACTCAGTCAAGTTCGCGACATTTTGTTCAGCAAGTTGGTCAAGCGAGAAGTCTCGGCAAAAATGATCAATTATGGCAATGTCGAACCAGCTAAGGGCGTGACGGTAAAGCAAACCATTACGTTCAAGCAAGGGCTTGTGCAAGATGAAGCGAAAGCACTGAATAAACAAATCAAGGAAGCGAAGTTCAAAGTAAACACTCAAGTGCAGGGTGACGCGGTTCGTGTAAGTTCAAAAAGCAAAGACGACCTTCAAAAAGTAATGGCATTTGTGAAAGGGTTGGATCTACCTTACGCCACTAATTTTACAAACTACCGATAGTTGTTTACAATAATCAAATGATTGCGGCCTCTGCTGGTGGGAAGAATCCTCCAAAGGGGCCGCAATCTGTTTTGGTCGCCGATTCCGAGCGGCACCTAGTGCGCATGATTCAAGTCAATCTCCAGCGACAAGGGCATCATATTACTTGTGCCTTTTCGCTAGAGGAAGTCTTCAACGCGCTTCGGAACCAAAGCTTTGATATCTGTATCTTTGGAGAAATGCTGCACCCTAAAGGAGGAATCGCCCTTCTTGAAGAGCTTTCAATTTTTAATGCATCTCAAAAGACCCCGAATGTTTTGATTACCTCTAAAGGTCGAGAGGAGGACTTTCCGAAGATGTACGAACTAGGGGCAAATCTAATTCTGACCAGACCAATTAATCCGGCGGAACTCTTGAATCTCTTGTAAATCGACTTTTTTCCGGTCTCAAGCCCCAAAAGTCAAAACATTTGACCGTGGACAGCCAACATAGTAAATGTTGGGGTAGGATTCATCCTGCATCTCAACATTGAGTGTGGTGACAACTCTATGCCTCCGCTGAAAATTCTGGTCTGCGACGACGAACGACACATTGTCCGCCTTATCCAGGTGAACCTGGAACGACAAGGCTACACAGTTGTAACTGCTTATGACGGTAAAGAGGGCCTTGAAAAGGTCAAAGCCGAAAAGCCTGACATGATGGTTTTGGACGTTATGATGCCCTACATGGATGGATTTGAAGTCCTGAAGGCACTACGAAAAGACCAGGCTACCGAAAACCTCCCCGTTATCATGTTGACCGCTAAGGCTCAAGATAAAGACGTTTTTGAAGGCTATCACTACGGTGCAGACATGTACCTCACCAAGCCGTTCAACCCTATGGAACTGATCAGCTTTGTAAAACGCATCGCTCAAGGCGGAAGCGGCGACAGCGGCCCTACTCGCTACGACCTGTAAGAATTCAGCTGAAACCCTGGAAGTCATACTTCCGGGGTTTTTTCGTGCCCGAACTTAGGTCTTGGCACAACCATTGCAGTAATTTCTTCTGTCACAATAGCTCGTGGCAGGTCAATCAATGAATCTCATTCCTCTGACAACTTCATTCCCCGTAGGCTTCTTCATAATGTTTGGCCGCATTACGCCGATCGTATTTATCGCAATTCCCCTGATTCTCACGTACATACTTGCATTGACCGCTAAGAAGTTACGCAGACCCGATCTGCGCAAATTCGCCTATATCCCTTTGTTATTAGGAGTAGTCGTTGGGATCGCAGCTCAGATTCAATTCATGAACGAACCTATGTACTTGGAGTTTAATGACCTAGGTAACAAATCTAAAGCTCTTTTCTGGGGGATCATTGTGGTGCCCATCTTGGCGGGAATTGCAATGTTTTTCTCGGATAAGTTTTCCAAGCGCTCGATAGACTCCGACCTCTGATTTGAACCTGGGAATAAAGTTTTTTCATATTCCCAGAATAATTCTTGCACTAATTGGCATATTCTGTGTTACTATCGCTAATGTTGTGAATACGTAATCACAACGATCTCTGGAGATCAAAGAAGGCCAATGAGGGTCACCCAACAAGATATTGCACGGATATCCGCAGTCAGCCAAGCAACTGTTTCTCGAGTTTTGGCTGGAGATACTCGTGTTGAACCAGAAACCCGTGACAGAGTACTCGCGGTCATTGAAGAATCCAACTACCAGCCGGATGTACGCGCTCAGTCGCTCCGAACAAAGCGAACCAACCTCATCGGAATAGTTCTACAGCGCAGCCCAACTGATGCCACCGATGATCCGTTCATCGCGGCATTGATTACAGAAATCACCCAAGCTCTCAGTTCAACTAAATATCACCTTTGTATTGATATAGCGAATTCTGCGGAGCATCAAAGCCGGGTTTACGATGAACTTCTCCGCACCCGCCGCATAGACGGTCTGCTTCTCGTCGAACCAGAAAAGGACGACCCCCGGCTGACCCGCCTACAACGCGATGATTTTCCGTTTGTTGTCATCGGAAACCCCAAAGTAGCGGCATGGCACAGTGTGGACAATGACAACGTCATGGCTTCTCGCATGGCTACTCTGCACTTAATAGAAGAAGGTCATCCCGATATAGCATTTCTCTGCGGTCCTAAAGGTGTTGCCGTCAGCGATGATCGAGTCACTGGCTACCAAATGGCGATGCACGAGCGAGGACTCAAGCCAACTGTTCTCCATTGCGATTTCGGACACGACGCAGCTTTTTGTCTCGCAACGGATCAATTTGAAGCAGGTCAAATTCCATCAGCACTACTTGTGATGGATGACTTTATGGCAACTGGCGTGATTAAAGCGGCGGGCAATTTAGGCATTGCTATTCCAGATCAAATGGCCCTTGCTAGCTTCAACAATTCAACTTTATGTGGACTTATTCCAAATGGTCTGACATCAGTGAACATGAATCTCTCTGATCTCGTCCAACGTGGCGTCGAAAAGCTTATCCAGTTGATTGAAAACGGCGAGCGAGCTGAGCCAAGCCGTTATGTAGTACCCTGTGAAATTGTAATTCGAGGCTCCTCGCGGCGTATAAATGCCACCAGATGATTATGTATCCAACTACGGAAGTTTTTTCATTAGTTCTATCACTGCACAAACCTGCACTTGTATCACGTAAACTAAAAGCATGTCCACACTTGCGGAGGCTGATTTCCCGGCTGGGATTGGAATGACCACCACCCAGGCACCATTTATTGAACAGGCTCAGGCCCAAGGCCAAATTTACATCGCCCAACCGTATTCCCTTTATTCCGATGAAAACCACGAAGCGTGGCGCAGGCTTTACGCCCGCATGCTTCCTCAGTGGGAAAAATACGCTAACGAACATTTCCTCGCCGGAATCGCCAACCTGTGCTTAAACCCAGAAAAGGTTCCGCTTCTCGAAGACGTCAATAAGTTCCTCAGTCCACTTACCGGATTCAAAGCTAAGCCGGTCAGCGGCTATGTGCCCGCGTTCCAATTTTTTGATTGCCTCCGTAACCGAGACTTCCCCACTACGATCACGGTTCGGATGCTTGATAAGCTTGATTACCTGCCCGAACCGGACATCTTCCACGATATCGCTGGTCATGTGCCAATGCACACAGACAAGTATTTTGCCGATACGCTCGTTCGGTTCGGCGAATGCGCCCACACTGCCGCCGTTCTCGCCCAAGAAATAAAAGATAAGAGCGAGCAGACGCGCAAAGTTGCCAGCATTATCAAAGCAATGGCGCGGTTTTTCTGGTTCACCATCGAATTCGGCCTTATGCGCGACCGGGCGAGTGGATCAATAAAAGCATACGGAAGCGGATTACTCAGCAGTTATGGCGAACTGGAATACAGTATCAAATCACCAGATGTTCAGCGATATCCGGTTCAACTCGAATGGATCATCAATCAGTACTTTGAAATTGACCATTACCAGCCGCTTCTGTTTATCGTGGATTCGTTCGATCACTTATTCTCGTTGGTAGATGAACTCGAACTGTGGATGAAAGAAGGCAAATTGGACAATGTCTCTCCTGGCGAGCCTGAGGTCAATGATGCTGATTTGCGGAGTTTCCTCGACGCAGAACTTGGCTAATGCTTGTTGAATTCTGGGGGAGTTAACCTATCTTGAACCTGAGGCTCAATGCCTTGGGTTCCTTTTTGGCTTTCTAATTGCCACATCAAGTCACCCACGGCTTGGCGAAGGCCCGCTACTTCTTGGCGAAGAGCTTGAATTTCCTGCGGGTTGGTTGCCTCATTTTTCTTCGCCAAACTTTCCGCGATTTTGCGGCCGTAATGTAGAGAAATCCACGTAATAATTATTAACCCTCCAAAAATCACTTGGAGAATCTCGGCTGCACTATTCAACTGTTAATCTCCGAGCCGTTGACTCATGTCCTGCGCGGCGATGTGAGGCGACCGTAAATCTTCTAGCTCAAGGGTTTGCGAGTTCACTTGATCGCGAAGTCTTGCGACTTCGCCTCGCAATGATTGAATCTCGTGCATAATCGCCGGGTTCATTTGCTGCGCTTCCGCTTGTTTACCGTGGATCAACTCAGCCATCTTTCTTTGGTGATGAGTGAGAATTGCCGCAATCGGAATTCCAAAGACCATCATTATTGCCACGATTGGAATGAGTTCGTCCATTTGCTATCCTCAGTATGCCCCAGTTTTTAGGAAATTCGACGACCCCTGCGGTTCCAGCTGGTTAGGATTTAGATATAGAGCTTGCGGTCCCTGTTGTTCCTAACCGAGGTCGCCTTTGAACTTCCTAGACGTAATATATATTAAAAAATATTCAGTTGAAATCCGAATAGGTACAGATTCTCTATAATAGGACTAAATATGTTTAAGATATTCAAGCATTTAATTGAATATCTTAAACATCGAATGAATTATTCGACGACGCCCTTAGTGCTGGTCGGCCCCTTGCGCTCACTGGGCGAAGCTGCCATGTTTAACGCGATGCCAAATCCTTTGAAAGCGGCTTCGCAAATGTGGTGATTGTTCTCTCCCGCGATTTTGTGGATATGCAAAGTAATCCCCGCATGATGCGCGAGTGACTTAAAAAACTCGCTAATACACTCCGTACTTAAATCACCGATTTTCTCACGTGTGAACTCAACATTCCAGCCAAGATATCCGCGCCCGCTGATGTCCAGAGCTACCAAAACCAGAGCGTCATCCATTGGCACATGAATGCTGGCATACCGTTTGATCGAAGCTCCTTCTAGCGCTTGCCGAATCGCGATTCCTAAAGTAATTCCAACGTCTTCTACTGTGTGATGGTCATCTACGTGAGTGTCGCCTTCGCAGTTCACACCTAAGTTAAGCTGGCCGTGAAAGCCGAGTTGATGAAGCATGTGGTCAAAGAACCCTAGACCAGTGCTGATATCCTGCTTTGTACCAGCATCGAATCCAAGGTTAACGTAAACCTTTGTTTCTTTGGTGTTACGCTCAACCTCCGCATGTCGGACACTGGTGCTTGCTTTGCTCATCTCAATTGATTCTATCCGCGAAAGTGCAGATTAAAAAGGGTCTATCGTATTCAAACAATCGAATCCCCCAGCAACCCGCTAACGTATACTTGATAGCAGCTACGGTTGCGAGATAGAGAAATGGGAATTTGGGACAAGCTGAAAGGCGAATTTGTTGACATTATCGAATGGACTGATTCATCAACCGACACGATGGTGTATCGGTTTGAACGGCACGGCAACGAAATCAAGTATGGAGCCAAGCTCACAGTTCGCGAAAGCCAAGTTGCAGTTTTTGTTGATGAAGGCCAATTCGCAGACGTATTCGTTCCTGGCATGTATACATTGGAAACCTCCAATATGCCGATTCTCAGCACCTTAAAAGGCTGGAAGCACGGATTTAATTCACCATTCAAGAGCGAAGTCTATTTCGTCAACACCAAGCGATTTAACGATCAGAAATGGGGCACCATGAACCCAATCATGATGCGCGATGCTGATTTCGGCATGGTTCGCGTCCGGGCGTTCGGATCATTTTCACTGCGTGTAAAAGACGCAAAGCTATTCCTCCAAGAAGTTGTTGGCACCAACTGGCAATACACAACCGAGGAAATTACTACGCAAATCCGTAACTACATCGTAAGCGGCTTTGCTGAAGCAATCTCGGAAACGCAAATGCCGGTTCTTGATCTGTACAGCAAGTACGATGACATGGGCAAGTCCCTTACTGCACTGATGTCGCCAAAAATCGAGGCACTCGGCCTTGAACTCATCGATCTCATGATCGAAAATGTTTCGGTTCCACCCGAAGTTGAGCAAGCAATCGATACTCGAAGCAAAATGGGAGCGGTTGGCAATCTCGACAACTACATGAAGTACCAAGCCGCCGATGCAATGGTGAAAGGTGCTGAAAACCCAGGTGGAGTTGGTGGAGTTGGTGCTCAAATGGCGGCTGGAATGATGATGGGCCAGCAAATGGGCAACATGATGAACCAGCAACCCCAGCAATCCGCGCCGGCCGCGGGAGGCGCACCACCTCCGATGGGAGGAACTCCCCCGCCACCAGTTCCCACTGGCCCTCAAGTTCATATCGCTGTTAATGGTCAGCAGTACGGCCCTTACACGATGGATCAGCTTTCGCAGTACGTAAAAGAAGGCCGTGTTCAAGCCGACACGATGGTTTGGATGGAAGGCATGGCAAGCTGGATGCCCGCCTCAGCAACTGAAGGTGTCAAGCAACTGTTTGGCGACTCAACTACACCGCCTCCAGCACCGCCGCTTCAGTAATCATCTAACCGGATATGGCAGAGCAAAGATATCCGTGCGCCCAATGTGGTGCTCAATTAGAATACGCACCGGGCACTCCACACATGAAGTGCCCGTACTGCGGTTTTGAAGAAGACGTACCGGTTTCAGAATCTCAGATCGAAGAACTTGACTTCAATCTTTACGTAAGTCAACATCTTCCGCCAGCTTCACTAGAACCAGACCGCGTGCTCCACTGCAACCAGTGCGGAGCCGAGTTTACATGGCCAGAGAATAAAGAATCTGGCTCTTGCCCGTTCTGCGGAAGCAATGTTGTCGTTCCGACTGATCCGCAAAGCAGAATCGAGCCCAAGTCTGTTCTTCCCTTTGCCGTTGATTTGAAAGGTGCCCGGCAAAAGTTCAAAGATTGGATCGGTAGCCGCTTTTGGGCACCAAACAATCTGAAAGCCCTCGCTTTAGTTGAAAATGGCCTGCGCGGTTGTTATATCCCCTACTGGACATACGACTCGTTTACAACTACTGCATACACGGGACAGCGCGGAATCCACTACTACGTAAACGAAACCTACACCGACTCAAACGGCAACACTCAAACTCGTCAAGTACGCAGGACAAATTGGTACCCCGTTTCTGGAGTCGTGTTTGTAGAATTCGATGACGTTTTAGTTGTTGCTTCAGAACACCTTCCCCCACGGTATGCGCAAGCAATGAACACATGGCAACTTTCTAATCTCGCGCCATACGATAGCAAATACCTCAGCGGATTTGTGGCCATGCGTTACGACAAAGGCCTTGAAGCTGGATTCGAAGATGCCAAGCGCATCATGGATCCAACTATCCAAAATGCAATCCGAAGAGATATCGGCGGCGATGAGCAGATGATATCTAGCTACTCGGTTCAGTACGACCGGTTAACTTTCAAGCACATTCTTCTGCCTATCTGGAGTGGTGCGTATCGTTACGGTGGTAAGAGCTGGGCATATTTAGTCAATGGTCAAACTGGCGAAGTGAGAGGCGAAGCCCCGGTCAGCCCTTGGAAGGTGGCCATTGCAATTATTCTTGGGCTTTTGGTTGTCGGAACCGTTATCTACTTCATGCAAAAAAATTAAGAGCAGATCAAATGATCTACTCTTAATTTCGCGTGAGTTACTACTTGGTTACTTGCGTCGTTTTCGAGCAGCCGCAGCAAGAGCAGCCGCACCAAGAACCACCATGGTAGCTGGCTCTGGCACAGCAGGAATGGTATCGCCTGGGCCATCAATGCCAAAGTAGTAGTTACCTGTAGCTTGTCCCGCAACACCTGTGCTTACAAAATCCGTACTTCTAAAGCTGGTAAACACAGCAAAGTAGTCTGTACCCGTAACTAGGTTAACGCCCGCTAACCTTGAACTAGGCTGTGCATTTTGGAAACCAGTTGCTGTATTGGTTAGACCAATTCCAGCATACGGTCCAGGCAATACCGTAAGTGTTCCGGTGAAGTCATCACTAAATCCGGTTTGCCCTGTTGGGGATGCTGGATTAAATGAACCAGTGTACAGAACAAGCAATGTGTCCAAGGCATTGGAGACCCCACTTGTACTTGTATTCAAAGAGGACATTTCCATAGTGTAAGCACCGCTTACCGAAACTTGGAATTGCATGAAGCTGTAGTACTGCACGGCAGTCCCTACACCAGATCCTCCGGGTGCATCAAACGTTGGGGAATTAGCAGTTAATGCACCACTTGTATAGAATGGCGCAGCAAAAGCACTGCTTGCCGCCAAAGCAGCGACAGAGATCAAAAGAACTTTTTTCATTGAATCCTCTCCCTATCCAAAGTGGATCGAGAATGTAATTAGGTTAACAGACTTCGACCTAATCGTACCCCGTATAATTACCAGATATTAGAGTTTAGACCTACTTTTTAAAGTCACCTGAACGAGATGCGAGGCTCAATTCGTCACATTGCCCGCCTTTAATGATTATGGGCGGGCAATGTTTATCTTTTCGGCTATTTACTTATCTTCTTTGAAGTCAGCGTCAATCACATCTTCTTGCGATCCACCTGCGGCTGCACCCACTCCAGCTTCTTCTGGTTGAGCTTCTGCCCCAGAATCTGCGTAAAGAGACTCAGCTAGCTTGTGACTTTCTTCTTCCAAAGAAGCCTTAGCCGTGCTCATCGCTTCTTGATCTTGGCGCTCAATTGCCTGATTAAGCTCGCTGATTTTTTCTTCAATGCGAGAACGATCACTTTCGGTTACCTTATCACCCAGATCTTTGAGCATTTTCTGAGTCGAGCTCACCAACCGCTCACAATCATTCTTGAGCTCTGCTGATTCTCGCGCTTTGCGGTCAATCTCAGCATTTGCCTCGGCATCTTTGACCATGCCTTCAATCTCGTCTTTGGCAAGGTTGCCTGAACCAGAAACCGTAATCTTTTGTTGACTTCCGGTTGCCTTATCTGTTGCCGTCACGTTCAGGATTCCGTTGGCATCAATGTCGAAAGTAACTTCAACTTGAGGTACTCGAGCTGGTGCCGGCGGGATACCACTGAGATTGAACTGACCAAGCGACTTGTTATCCTTCGCCAAACTGCGTTCACCCTGAAGAATGTGGATTGTCACCTCTGTTTGGTTATCGGCCGCAGTTGTGTAAACGCGACTCTTCTTCGTTGGAATCGTAGTATTGCGCTCAATCAGAACGTCAGTAATTCCGCCCTGTGTCTCAACACCAAGGCTCAACGGAGTAACGTCCAGCAAAAGAATGTCGGTTTTTTCGCCACTCAATACACCTGCTTGGATTGCCGCACCAATCGCAACTACTTCGTCTGGGTTAACTGTTTTGTTGGGTTCCTTACCGGTGGTTTTCTTAACAAGCTCTTGAACCATTGGCATTCGCGATGACCCACCAACCAATACAACTTCATTTACATCAGCCCATTTGAGCTTAGCGTCGTTAAGAGCCCGATCAACTGGCCCTTGAATTCGCTTCAGCAAGTCGGCGCACAAATCTTCAAATTTACTTCGGCTCAAGGACTTTTCAAGGTGGATTGGCTCGTTATCAACCGCAGTGATAAACGGTAGGCTGATATCCGTATTCACAGCACTGCTGAGTTCAACCTTTGCTTTTTCTGCTGCTTCCTTCAAGCGTTGAAGAGCCTTTGAATCTTTACGGAGATCAATAGCATTCTCAGCCATGAACTCGTTAGCCAACCAGTCAACAATCTTTTGGTCGAAGTCATCACCACCCAGGTGGCTGTCACCAGCAGTGGATTTAACTTCAATAACACCTTCGCCGACATCAAGGATAGAAACGTCAAACGTTCCGCCACCTAAGTCGAAAACCAAAATCGTTTCGTTGGATTTTTTATCTAAACCATACGCAAGGCTCGCTGCGGTGGGCTCATTGATAATCCGCGACACGTTCATACCGGCTATTTCACCTGCGTTCTTGGTTGCAGTTCGTTGACTGTCGTTAAAGTAAGCAGGAACCGTGATTACCGCGTCGGTAACAGTTTCGCCTAAATAAGCTTCCGCATCTGCTTTCAGTTTTTGCAGAATGACGGCACTAATTTCTTCTGGAGTGAATTCCTTATCTACGGCCGGAATATGCACGGATGCATTCCCACGCTTATCTTTAATGACTTTGTACGAAACGCGCTTTGCTTCTTCAGCCACTTCATCAAACTTGTGCCCCATGAATCGCTTAATACTCGCGACCGTGTTTCCTGGGTTAGTTACCGCCTGACGCTTAGCAGTTACACCAACAAGCCGTTCGCCATTAGCTTTGAATGCCACTACACTCGGCAGAGTGCGGCTTCCTTCAGCGGTTGCGATCACCTTAGCTTCGCCACCTTCCATAATTGCGACAACCGAGTTGGTTGTCCCGAGGTCAATTCCTACTGTTCGTCCCATGTTATTTCTAGCTCGCGGCCCGCTTAACTATATAAGCATTAGACCACTTGAGTCCTATACACTCAAGTAACGCTAGAATACATGATTTAGTTGCATATAGACAGACGTTTGGGACGTTTGAATTAACTTAGGCGGCCTTGAAGAAGCTGGTTGCTGGGGCTGGTGCTCCCGGGATGACCGTTTGTATGTTTGAATTCTGCAAACGTTTGACCAGAAGTTCTCCGAGAACCGCACGGTAGTCGGTGGTGGGCTTCAAATCAACCCCTTCAAAAAGGTTTGCTTGCTGCAGTCCAGGCCAGGTGCCTTTTACTTGACCACCCATAACGCCTGGCCCCATAGTCAGCATGCATCCGCCTGAACCGTGGTCTGTCCCAAGGCTTCCGTTTTCAGCAACTTGACGACCAAATTCGCTCATAACAACAAGGGTGTATTTGATGTTAGTAGCCGCTAAATCTTGATAAAACGCGCACATATTGTTTGCGAGGTCTTGCATGGATACATCCATGCCTCCATCCACACTTCCCTGACTGGCATGTGTGTCCCAACCAAAGAAGTCAATGTGAGCCAACTCAAGACCAACTTCCGCTTTCATGAGAGCCGCTGTGTATTTGAGACTTCGTCCCAAATCTGTATCGCCATACGGAAAGCCGCCAGTAGATGTGTACGATCCAAAGTTGGTTTGGGAGAATGTCTGAACGGCACGCTGAGCATCGCGAACATAAGTACGCGAGTCATCTGTTATCCGAGCATACATTCGCCCAATCGTTTGGTCAATTTCTGCCTGATCAGGGAAACGAGTGCTAAATCTGTAGTCAGCCGGGTTCTTTGTAACGACTACCTGTTGTGCTTTAGAAAGTGCTCCCGGCACGGAGTCAGAATAAGCTATTCCCCGGAAACTTCCATTAGGATTAACAGGCGCAGTAGTTCCCAAATGCCGACTTAACCATCCGCTTCCGCCTAAGATATCGCCCTCGTACTCCATAAACTTCTGAGCTTCAAAATGAGAACGAGTCCAGTTGGAACGACCAACCGCATGAATGATTCCTAGCTGTTGCGCATCGAAGATTTGTTTTAGATTTTGAAATGCCGGAGGCAATCCAAAATAGCCGTTCAAATCAATAGCTTTTCGAGCTGCTCCGCTACTTGGCTGAGGGACAGCAATCGTTGGACGAAGTTGGTAGTAGCGCGCATCGCCGTGAGGCACACAGAAAGTCAATCCATCTGCGCCTCCTCTTAAATAAACGACAATCAGAACGTCACGCGCTGGCCCGCTTTGAGCAAAAGCCATCCGTGGAGCCCAAAACGGCAGAGAAATTGCACCAGCAACTCCTGCTGCGCCGGTTAAAAACTTTCTCCGGCTCATGTTTTGATACTCTTTGCATGCGTTCTTTACGTTGTCGTTCATTTTTCCAAACCTGTCTCAATACCACTGATAGCTAGGCCCAGCCATCGCGATCGCAAAAGCAGCGCGAATGGAAACATCGCCGGTCTTGCCTTTTAAGTATCGGCGGATCCAGACCTGATCTGAAACTGGTAATTCTCCCAGGAACATCTTAGAGTTGATTTCCGTGACCTTTGCCGCATCGTCCATGCTGCGCATAGCCGTTACATCAATCAACGGCAGCAGCCCCCAATGGGAATTGACCTCTTGGACAAACCGAATCCGGCGAACCATACCACCTGCCCAGAAATCCACTCGATCGGGATATCCATCCGGCTGATTCCAAAGATGCGGCTCCATATTCATGGGAATGAAATGCTCGTTCCACAATCCCCAAATGCTTACTAAGTCCGAACCCAACTGCTTCACGGAACTATAAATCAGGTGGTTGGGTCTCTTAAATTTTGGAACGGATGTGCTGATCTCACCAACCGCAAGAATTTCCCTCAATACGGCTTTTATATTTCCGCTAGTGCCCCACGCATTGGTAATCCTGGTCATGAGCGCGGCTGAAGCATCGCGTCCTAAGAAAAAGCGAGCCATTTTATTTCCAATATGCGCAATCGTTTTTGGATGGTTACTCAACCAATCCAGAACGGCATCTCCCTTTGCCTTACCCGATTGATTGAACGTCCGCCCCATAACCGTAAAGGTTCCCGGCGTATTCCATTCCGGGTGAAAGGCGAATTCATCTTGAATAACACCATTATCATTCAGAATTCCCCATCCTGTAAAAATATCTGCAAGCTGGTAGATGTCAGCCTCTGTGTATCCGCCATTAACACCGACTGTATGCAGTTCCAAAAGTTCTCGCGCATAGTTCACATTGATTCGAGAAGCGGTGTTTGCTCGATTATCAAGATAAAGCATCATGGCCGCATGATTTGCTGATGCTACGAGGAGTTCCTTAAATGTATTTAATGAAAGGCTGTGAATTTTGCGGCAGTAGTCATGCATTAAGTATCCATTGACTTTCCATCTATCAACGTAAAGGTGGTCGTTCCAGAACTCTGCAATTCGTTGCTTTAGCTGACGCTTTGAGTAAATAGAACGCAGAATGACCGCATCGTTCCAATCCTGTCTTACTTCCCAATCGAACTGTTCTTGTTTGAGTTGCGCATATGGCAAATTGATGGTGGGAGCAAATTGGAGAACCTTATTTTCACATGCAGAATCATCAATTGCATCTGGATTCAATTGCTTTTCCAAATAGGCGGAGTATCCGAGAGTTTTTATCTCAGCTAAATCCGCGGGAGTTGGACCGTAGTTGATACGGCGAAGAAGCTTGATATCATTATCTTGCCAACTTCTTTGAACGCTCACCGATGAATTTACGGATGAGCCTCCATTGCCAAGCCCGCCTGAGTAGGTCACCGATCCCGTGGAGAGGCTTCCGTGTTGAGAACCTCCACCCATTCCGCCAGTGCCTGGAGGGCGAGAACCTGCAGCGCCTCGATTGCCCTGACGGCTTTGAGCCGATGCTGCGCCAGCAACTGCGGACATAGCGGCGACCAACCCGCCAGCCAGGGCTCCTCTTCGGCTAATTGTTCGGGTACTTGATTCCCCCAGAGTATTTTCTGCGCCTTCTAAATCGGAGGCATTCAGGGCATCTTCAACTAACCGCGATAACATTTGCATTCACCTTCAACCAGAGTGCTGCCCAACCCAACAATGACTGGAATCATTGCCAGCAGCCTCCTTTTCAGGCTTTCCATTCCCAGCAAAAACAGAGCCTAGTGGGGATACCGGGATTTGAAATCTCTAGCCCAATTGGCACAAAAAACCGCAATTCTCAAACCCCTTAGAGTAATTTGATTGGGTATGAATTCCCGGCTTGCAATCGTGACTTGCCAGAACATCCCCGAAGTGGATGTGGATGAGGAGTTGGTTCTTCAGCGGTTTAAAGATTCGGGATTTGATGTCTCACTTGTAGCTTGGGAAGATTCATCAATCTATTGGCCATCCTTTGAAGCCGTTTTGATCCGATCTACTTGGAACTACCCCGAATTTCCGGAAGAGTTTCGATCATGGATCAATCGCGTGACGCTACTCACGCGCCTCTTTAACTCAGCAGATTTAATTTTGCCGAACATTCACAAATCATATTTGCTCAAGCTGAGCGATGCCGGGGTGCCCATAGTTCCAACCCTGTTACCGCGTGATTTTAACGAAGCGAAGAGTTGGTTATCCGAAAACCAATACAACCGATTCGTGCTCAAACCAGTTATCGGAGCCGGAAGTTGGATGACCGACTTTTTCAGTATTGATGAGCTAGAGCGCGCAGAAAAATTCTTTGCCGAGATCCAGGCCGAAAGCGACCCGATCTGCCAGCCATTTATGGAGTCAGTTGCCAACGGCGGCGAACGCTCACTGATTTACCTCGACGGCAAATTCACTCACAAAATCATTAAACAGCCACGGTTTATCGGTCAAGAAGAATCAGTTTCAGATGCTTTACCAGTAGAACTTCACGAAGCGCAAATAGGCAACCTTGTTATCAATACGCTTACAGAAAAACCTCTCTATGCCAGGGTTGACCTAATCGAGGACAATGGTGAGTTGCTCCTCTCAGAATTAGAACTGATTGAGCCTTCGCTATTTTTCAAGCAAAATCCAGCGGCATTGGATGATCTGATTCAGGGAGTCAAATCTCGATTATCTAAGGCCAAGGTACTCGAATTGAACTAGTGGGATCGACATACTCGCCCCAGAAGTAGCTCTGCTGTGGCGGAACGGAACGGGCAATCTCGTCATCAATGGTTCTAAACGCAATCTTTAGCGGATACTTCCCTTTTGGTGCCCCACTTGTATTGTCATGATCGCCCCAGGCTTTTGCATCAACGAACGCAGTGAAATCTGTAGCAATCCCACGCTTACTGTCCACAGACATTGTTCCGGAAATAATCCCTTCTGTGCCTTTGGCAGTTCCGCCAGAGCCTTCCATGTTCGATATCTTGAATTGCCCAGAAAAGCTGAATTTGCCTTCTGGCATCCTGACCATCTTGATATCCAGTAACTGGATATTGTCGTATCTCCAACGGGTCGGTTCACCACGCACGTTATCCAGCAAGTGGAACCGAGCTAAACGCCGAGCAAGTTTTGCTGGCATGGCAAATTCACGACCGACTTGATCCAATATTTCCTTTGCATCTTCCGGGAATATCCAGAAGTGGTCTCGTCCAATGCTTTTGTTCTTATCCGAGGCATCAAGCGGCATGGGATCAATTCGTGAAATTGATCGAACGACAAGCGTTCCTTCCGGCTTCGGACGTGTCCATTGCTTAGTTGGGCTTGTTACAATCTCAACATGCTTTGGCGGGGATTGCTTGTACATGGCTAGGCCAGTATCAAGTAGCTTCATGAACTCATCACGTTGACGCCCGTGCATAGAAAACACGTATCCCTGGCCATCCGGCGCCACTACATAGAATCCCTGCGCTGTCACACCTTTGGATGCACCTGGATGAATATTCTTGATCGTTTCCATGAACCAAGTGCGCTCAGGGGATTCCCATTTGCTCACTTGCAACTCGTTGGTGTTTCCGGCAAAAGGAATGAACTCATCTTTCAACCGGGCGATCACATCATCTCTCATGAACAAGTCACGCTTGTCCGCTTGACCGTTGTTTCACGTACAGCCAGTGGGATGTCCGTTCATCATCCACATAAATATAGGCTTGCCCTTTTCCTGCGCTTCAGCCCGAGCGGCGAACAAATCCAGCCGCCAACCAACACGCATCCACTTTTCTTCTTCTTCGCTTGGCCAAATGGATTCAATACCTTCGGTTACCCAACTATCATCAACCGAGGGAGCAATGTTTGGCTGGGTCATCATTAATCCAAGCGCGAAAGAAATCATTGCCTTCTATTGTGCAACAAACTGCTCGCTTTTGAGCTAAATGAATCTCCAAAACTCAGCCAGAGTCGCTAAATCCACATTGCCGCCACTGATGATAACGCCTACTTTTTTGCCAGAAACATCCAGTTGGTTTTCCCATAACGCAGCGAGTGAAAGACAGCCAGTGGGTTCAACAATGATCTTCATTCGTTCTGCATAAAATTTCGTGCATTCTATCAACGTGGAGTCTTTCACGCTCAGCATGTCAAATACGTTCTGTTTGATGATCGAAAACGTGAGTTCACTTGCCGAAGGAGTTCTTGCCCCGTCGGCAATCGTTTCTGGGTTGTGGCAAGTTTCCAGTTGACCAGACCGAAACGATCGGCAGATATCATCCCCCGCTTCTGGCTCAACACCTATGACTTTGCAGTTTGGCGAAAGTGCCTTGGCAGATAGTGAAGATCCGCTGAGCAAGCCACCACCACCCGCGCAGACCATAAGATAATCCAGTTCGCCCACGTTTTCGAATAATTCTTTAGCGACTGTCCCCTGACCCGCAACGATATCAACGTGATCATAGGGAGGAATAACGGTTAACCCACGCTCAGCGGAAATTTGAGAACCAAGTGTTTCCCGGCTTGTTTCATCTCGGTCGTAAAGAATCACCTCTGCCCCATACCCCTTAGTTGCCGCGACTTTGAGTGCTGGCGCATCACTTGGCATGATCACAATAATTTGGACACCAAACAGCTTCCCCGCCAGAGCAAGAGCCTGAGCATGATTTCCCGAAGAGTAAGTCAGCACGCCCCTAGATCGTTGATCCGCGCTCAGCTGACTCAGCGCAAAGTACGCACCGCGAAACTTGAACGCGCCTGCTCGCTGAAAATTCTCACACTTAAAATACAGTTGAGCCCCAAACTTTTCGTTCGCGGTTTTTGATGTCAGCACGGGGGTTTTGTGCGCCACTCCTTCAAGATCCGAAGCAGCTCGCTGAACATCAGAAAAATCAACCATCTGCCCTCAGTATTCCCAATCTAATATCACTAAAACCGATGGTCGGGCCTAACAAATTGGAATCTACAGTAATATTCCAATTACACATGGCTCTCCCTCTTTCACGACGCGCCAAAGCAATGCCGGCCTCGCCGATCCGCAAACTTGCACCCTATGCCGACGCCGCTAAAAAGTCAGGAGTCAAGGTGTACCACCTCAATATCGGCCAACCCGACGTGCCGAGCCCAATTCAGTTTTGGGATGCCGTGAAGAATTCTAACTTGCAGGTCTTGGAATATTCAAATTCCGCCGGAATCGCCGAGCTTCGGGAGAAAGCCGCCGCCGATTACCGCAAAAACGGAATAGATGTTTCCACTGATGAAGTCATTATCACAACCGCTGGATCAGAGTCGCTGAGCATCGCTCTCAACGTAATCTGCAACGAAGGAGACGAGGTTATTGTCCCCGAACCGTTATATGCAAACTACATCGGTTTTGCCGCTGGTACTGGGATCAATGTCGTTCCTATCCCGACGAGAATCGAAGACAACTTCGCGCTTCCACCAAGTTCAGAGTTTGCCAAACGCATAACCGAGCGCACTAAGACGATTATCATCTGCAACCCTGGCAACCCGACTGGAACCATTTATAGCAAGCAACAGCTCGAAGAACTTATTTCCATTGCTAACGAACACAACCTCTATGTGATCGCGGACGAAGTCTATCGCGAGTTTGCTTACGATGGCGTTCGCCCAGTTAGCGTGTTGCAACTCGCCGGTACCGAACAAAACGCGATCATGGTTGATTCGGTGAGCAAGCGTTACAGCCTTTGCGGAGCGAGGATCGGATTCTTTGTTACAAAGAACAAAGAGATCATGGATGCAGCAGTGCGGTTTGCTCAGGCACGCCTCTCTTCTCCTACACTTGATATGCTGGGTGTTATCGGCGCACTTGATACGCCACAAAGCTATTTCGATGATTTGCGGTTGGAATACACGCGCCGTCGCGATCTGCTGGTTTCTCGCCTCCGCGCCATGCCAGGAGTGACCTGCCCTGACATTCATGGTGCTTTCTATGCAACGGTGCGGCTCCCGATTGACGACAGCGACCGTTTCTGCCAATGGATGCTTGAGGAATTCCGACACAACAACTCAACCGTGATGATGGCCCCTGGAACCGGGTTCTATTCCACAAAGGGATGCGGGTTAGATGAAGTTAGGATCGCTTACGTGCTCAACCTGGAAGACTTAGGCAAAGCAATGGACTGCTTGGAAATCGCATTGCAAACTTATCCTGGTCGAACTTTGAATTCTCCCGTCGCGGCTGGAAACTAACCAAGCAAAACAATAATAGCCGCTTGGTAAATTCCAAGCGGCTATTATTGTTTTAATTCTTTATCAAACGTTGTAGTCTGGTTTGGTGAGCCAAGCTTTTGGAATTGGCTTCAGTCCGCAAACGACCATTGCGAATTCTTCAGTCTTCATTACCGAAGCGGCAACTGTCATACGTACCTTTCCGTTAGGAGTGTTGATGGTCACCGTTTGAAGGTTGGCGTGTTGCCATCGGTTCTTGTGGGGTGCACGGAACTTCCAAGCCGAGTGGCGGTGCCGCACGTGCTTCGCCTTGTTTGCCTTCTTTCCGCTTACCTGACATACCCTTGCCATCTTAAATCTCCTGAACACGGCGTAGCCGCGACCTCCTACTATACTGAATCATTGGTCGCTGCCTCAACTATGCACGGCAATTTTGGGCAGTTTGAACCAAAAACAGCTATACGCTGAGTGCCAGAATACTCTCGATGCCCAGTTCCATCGCAATACGACCGATTTCCATGGCCGACTACAAGCGGGTGGCAGAAATCTATTCGGATGGAATTGCTGAGCGGATTGCCACTTTTGAAACCAAGCCTCGCGGCTGGGACGACATTCAGCTACTCGTTGAGTCCGACCCTATATTTCTAGTTAGTTACAACGATGTAGACTTTTCGTCACTGGCTTTGTCAGAGTCTCCCTAACAAGCAGTCGCCGAGTTTATGCGGGAGTTGGCGAGATTTCGGTGTATGTTGACCCCAACCATCGCGGGCAAGGAATCGGCAATCAGTTGATCACTCGTTGTCATGCAACCGCAGGCGAACAAGGTTTTTGGAAGCTGATCGCCAAAATCTTTCCCGAAAACGAATCCAGCTTAGAGTTATTTAGAAGCACTGGCTACCGCGACGTAGGAATCCATGCAAAGCATGGTCAGTTAGACGGTCAATGGAGAGACGTATGCTTGCTAGAAGTTCTCCTCCATATCGAGAAATAGATTAAAAAAGTGGTGCCGCAAGCCGGACTCGAACCGGCGACCCAAGCATTTTCAGTGCTTTGCTCTACCAACTGAGCTACCGCGGCACTCTGGGTTCTATGGCGAGGATGACGGGACTTGAACCCGCGGCCTCCGGCGTGACAGGCCGGCGCTCTAACCACTGAGCTACACCCCCGCAGAGGATTAGGAGTATGTCATAACCCAGGGTGAGTTAGCAACGAACGGGCCACTTGTCCCAAGGAATTAGGCCTTAACTCTTTAGATTCAACTGAGGCTGGCGGTCAGCGAGAATCCAATAGCATGCAGTCTGCAAATAAATTTCATCTGCCTCTGCTTGCGTTTCCGGAGCTTCAATGATGCTGGTTGCCCCCGCCCCAATGATCGGTAGCAAATCCGAGTCTTTCTTTCGCACCACCACGATCTTTGAAGAATGCAGTACCTCGCAACCACGCAAGGTTTTCGTGATCTGAACTGCTTCCTCTTCGACTAAATCTGAGCACAAAATAATAAACTTGACTTGTCTGCCTTCCGCAAAAAATTCTCCGCACTGTTCCACAAAATCAGCCGGATAAACAAAATAGACTTCTTCATGAACAATGCGAGTGCGATCCATTGCACGCCTTAAGAAGCCACGCCGAGCTTCCTCGCCGCCAATCATGAGCACCGCGTATTTTTCCAAAATCTCCCCTATATTTGAATTTAATTAGCCAGAGACAGCTGAAATTATTATGATGTATTAAATTTGCGTTTACCAGCCTGAGCAACTTAAAACCGCAATAACCAGGCCTTCACAATCTCCGCCTGGCGTTGATCATCCAAAAGAAAAGAGTCATGCCCCATCGGCGAGGCAATCTCGTGCCACTCTGACTGCTTCCCTGCCTCCTGAGCCATCGCATGCAGCTGTTCGATTTGATGCGATGGATAAATCCAGTCGGAATCAAAGCTAGTGAAAAGAAATTTGCATTTCGCAGATTCAAGAGATTTTAGTGAGAAATAATCAATCGCCCGGGTCAGCAAAAGATACGAATTCGCATCAAAGCGATTGGTGAACTTATCACCCTGGTAGTTTAGGTAGCTCTCGATCGCAAACTCGATTCCGTTATCAAATCGAAACTCGTCCCCATCTTGAAGCCTACGGCCAAATTTCATCGTAAAGCTTTGGTCAGATAGATAACTAAGGTGCCCTGCCATCCGGGCAACCGATAGCCCATTTACTGGCCCAGGGCCATCGTAATAGTCGCCGCCCTTCCATTCAGGGTCACGTTGAATAGCTTGCCTGCCTACTTCGTTAAATCCTATCTGCATTGCACTGTGGGCCGCGCAGGATGCTGTAGCCCACACTCCGGCGACTCGATTTGGATACTGCACCGCCCAACAGAGTGCTTGCATCCCTCCCATGCTTCCACCTGCGACACAAAGCCACCTGCCAATTCCAAGATGATCAGCAAGCCTTGCTTGGATTTCGACCATATCTTCGACTTGAACGACTGGGAATCGGCTGCCGTAAGGTCGGCCATCTTCAGCTGAGCTTGCAGGCCCGGTCGTGCCTTGGCAGCCGCCTAACGCATTGCTACACACAACAAAATACTTTTCTGTATCAATCGCTTTTCCCGGCCCGACTAAGCGATCCCACCAACCTATCGCATGCGAATCTCCGCTGAGGGCATGGCAGATCAGAATAGCGTTGGAAGCATCTGAATTCAGAGTGCCCCAAGATTCGTATGCTACTTCGACATCGGGCAAATAGCCCCCCGCTCTCAGATGGAGTTCACCAACCGAGACAACCTCTTTCGGCTGACCAACCGACGAGGTGCGTTCGTTCTCTTGGAACAAAGCACTGTCTATTGAATCCTCCGGCAAGTTCGGCATGAACTCAAATCTACCTTGCCGCTTTCCTCAAGCCCAGACGTAAAGTTTTCATAAACTCAGGAAAATTAACAGGATAACCCTGTATAAAGGAAATATCGCTTTGGTGATGAGAGGAGAACTATGAAATTAAGCCTGCGAACAACAACTGCTTTAACCGCCGCAATTCTGGCAACGGGCGCATTTGCCCAGCTCACCGCCGTTCAATATGGAACGGGAATGAGCCAGCTTACCGGCGCCTACGGTGATCCCCTGAATCCAAATCGATATTACGCTCTCCAAAAAACCGGGCAGATCGTTCCGGTCACCAACGGAGTTGTTGGGTCACCCATAGCGACGGTCACAGGAATTGATACCGCTGGAGAGCGTGGATTACTCGGACTAGCGTTTGATCCTAACTATGCGACAAACGGGCGCGTTTATCTGAGTTACGTCAACAATCAGACCAAAGCGCTTGATGTCATCCGCACTAACAATTTCAACCTTGCGACAGCTCAACACATCATCAGCCTTCCCCATCCAACAAACGCAAGTAACCACTACGGCGGGAATATCAAATTTGGCGGAGACGGAATGCTTTATATCGCGATGGGAGATGGGGGCGGAAGCAATGACCCAGAAAATGATGCTCAGAACATCAACAACATGCTCGGTAAGCTCATGCGAATTGATGTCAGCGGTAGCGGAACTGGTTACTCAGTTCCAACCGATAACCCATTTGTCAACGCACCAGGGCTCGACGAAATCTGGGCTTACGGATTGCGAAATCCTTTCAAGTTTTCGTTCGACACAAACGGTGACCTGTACATTGGCGATGTTGGACAAGATGCATGGGAAGAAGTCAACCGAATGGCAGGCAATATAGGCGGTGTCAACTATGGCTGGCAAGCGTTGGAAGGCACCCATCCGAACCCATTTGCGGTCGCTCCTCCCGCCGCTAACGCAGTTCCACCCATTTACGAATATAGCCACTCAGTTGGCGAGAGTATTACAGGCGGATTCGTCTACCGAGGTTCTGCATTAGGCAGCCACTATGTTGGTCGCTATTTCTTCGCTGACTTTGTTACCCGAAAGCTTTTTTCTATTGACCCAAACGCCAGCAACGTTGCGTTGAGCCTTGAAGAATACACAGCCGGATTAGGAGCTTCAATTAGCTACACAGGGATTGAACCAGATGCAAATGGAGAAATCCTTCTTACGAGTTTTGGCGGAAGTGTTTATCGTCTGCAAAGTGTTCCTGAACCTGCCACGATGGTCGCCCTCGGTCTTGGATTAGCCGCTATATTAAAAAGAAAAAAGAAGAGCTAAAACAAAAAATGGCTTCCAAAAGGAAGCCATTTTTATTAGTCACCGCCTACCTTTGGGCGATTAGGTTGCCCTCGCACTGGCCCAGGCTGGGAAGTTGTTGGGTCAGTAGGCGGAGGCGCATTTACGTGTGAAACAGCGTTATTTTTGAACGCCTTACCTGTGCCCACATCAACAATACGGAGAAACTCAGCGCGGTCTTTTGCTTTAGACTTTGCCTCTTCCATATCTACCAAACCAGCTTCAACCAGGCGGGCGAGCGACTGATCCAGGGTCTGCATTTTTTGCTTTGCCCCTGTTTGAATAATTGAGCCGATTTGGTAGCTCTTGTTTTCGCGGATTAAGTTACGTACCGCGCTTGTGGCATTAAGGATTTCAAATGCAGCAACCCGTCCACGTCCATCTTTGCGCTTGACAAGACTCTGGCTGACAACGCCGAGCAAGTTGACCGAGAGTTGCATGCGGATTTGTTGCTGCTGATGTTGAGGGAATACGTCAACAATTCGATCCACAGTTTGAAGTGCATCTACTGTGTGTAATGTGGCAAAAACGAGGTGACCCGTCTCCGCGGCAGTAATTGCAAGGTGGATCGTCTCCAGATCGCGCATTTCACCGACGAGGATAACGTCCGGGTCTTGCCGGAGCACGTACTTCAGTGCGTTGGCAAAACTCAAAGTATCAACGTCTAACTCACGCTGGTTGATAAGTGCGACGTGGTCGTCATGAACAAATTCGATCGGGTCTTCAACCGTGACGATATGCAAATCTTCATTACGGTTAATCCTATCGATCATCGCAGCAAGCGTTGTGGACTTCCCACTGCCCGCTGGCCCGGTGACAAGCACCAAACCGCGAGGCCGTTCTATAAAATCGTAACATGCCTGTGGAAGATTCAAGTCCTCCATCGAAGCGATTTCAAATGGAATGACCCGGAAGACAGCCTGAGCATGCTCACGTTGCTGGAACAGATTTCCTCGGAAACGCGAAACACCGGCGATTTCCAGTGCAAAGTCCAGTTCTAAATCGTTATCAAATTTAGCGATTTGATCGGGACGGAGAAGGTCGCTGATCGCTTCTCGGAAATCTTGATCTGTGTAAGGCGGAACGTCTTCTAACGGGTAAAGCTCACCAAAAACCCGCACGTAAACCTTGCCTGTGTCCGTTTTGATGTGCAAGTCTGAGCCATTCATGCTCACACAACGCCGGAGAAGATCCTCAATGCGCAAGAGAAGTTGCCTCCGCTAAGCCTTCTTTTTCTGCCCGACGGTGGAATTCAGCTGTATTTGAACTCTTGGAAAGAGCATGCTCGTAATCCACTTTATGTTCACGTAGCAACTGAAGCAAGCAACCATCTAACGTCTGCATTCCAAAATCATTTCCAGTTTGAATATGCGGCAAAATTTGGTGGGTTTTGCCATCCCGAATAAGAGTGCGGATTGCAGGAGTACAAACCATCACCTCGTGGGCAGCAATCCGGCCCGCTTCATCTACCCGTGGCAATAGGGTTTGCGAGACGACCGCTTGGAGCGTCACGCTGAGCTGAGTTCTAATTTGAGCTTGCTGTTCACTATCAAATACGTCAACAATCCGGTCAATTGTTTGGGCCGCATCAACTGTGTGAAGCGTGGAAAATACCAAGTGTCCCGTTTCTGCGGCAGTAATCGCCAGTTGGATCGTCTCCAAGTCGCGCATTTCACCAACAAGAATAACGTCAGGGTTTTGACGCATCACGTGGCGAAGCGCATCCGCGAAACTGTGAGTATCTGTTCCAAGTTCACGCTGATTGATAATGCTGGACTTATCCGGATGTACATATTCAATCGGGTCTTCGACTGTCATGATGTGGCGGCGAACACTGGTGTTGATATGATCAATCATTGCCGCTAGTGAAGTTGACTTCCCGCTTCCGGTTGGCCCGGTCACCAAAATCAACCCACGAGGCAGCAGGCTCAAATTTTTACAAACTTTTGGTAAACGCAATTCATCGATTGTACGAATCGTGAACGGAATTAGACGAAAAACACCGCCCATTTTGTGGCGTTGCCAAAAAAGATTGACCCGGAATCGAGCCAGGCCAGGAACTGCAACTGAAAGGTCACACTCCTTAAAGCTATGCAATCGCTCTTTACGTTCTTGCGTGAGGATTGAGTTGAAAATCTCTTCGACTTGATTCTCAGTTAGAACTGGAAGATCAGTTCGATGCAAATCTCCACGTATCCGCATCAATGGCGGATTATCAACTTTGATATGGAGGTCGCTAGCGTCGACCTCCATAACTTTGCGTAATAGAGCCTCTAATGTAGGATGCATCGCCCGTTTGACCTTAGCGGCGAAGCATTTGTTTCAGTTCAGAGAGGATTCCTGCGTAGTTGTAAGCAACATCCTCAGTAACAATTCCCGCCTTAACATAACGAGCAAGCGATTGGTTCATGGTCTGCATTCCCCAGAATCCGCCCTCGTTCATGTGGTGGTAAATGTCTCCGAAGTGTCCGTCTTCAATAGCTTTGCTGACGGTTGGCGTACAAATCAAGATTTCTGCGGCAACAACCCGTCCGTTACCATCTGCCCGTGGAACCAACTTTTGAGCAATAACTGCTTGTAGTGAGTTGGAAAGCCGCTGACAAAGGTGAATCTTTTCGTGCGGCGGGAACATGTTGATAATTCGGTCAAGAGTTTCGTATGCCGAAGCGGTGTGAACAGTTGAGAAGACCAAGTGTCCAGTTTCACCAGCTTGGAGCGCAACGTTCATCGTGGTGGTGTCCCGCATTTCACCAACGAGGATGACGTCAGGGGCTTCCCGGACAACCGCGCGCATCGCAGGATAGAAGTCTTCCGTGTCAATACCAATCTCGCGTTGGCTGACGTAGCAGTTCTTATCTTGGTGCTCAACTTCAAGCGGGTCTTCGATTGTAACAATGTGCGCTCGGCGTTGCTCGTTGATGATGTCAATCAGAGCCGCAAGAGTCGTCGTCTTACCAGAGCCCGTTGGTCCAGTAACGAGCACCAATCCTTGTCGGTTTTTGGTGACTTCAGAAAGTGATGGCGGAAGACCAAGCTCTTCCAGAGTTCGGATTCGGCTAGGTACAACCCGGCAAACCGCGGCCATCGAGCCTCGTTGGCTATAAACGTTGGTTCGGACACGGCACTTCCCTTCGAGAACGAACGCCAAGTCCATTTCGTTTTTATCAAGGAATTGATTGTACTGGCGCTCGGTCATAACCTCGCGGATAATGCGGGTGACGTCTTCATCTCCCAACACTGGCCATTCACCGGGGATATCACGAACGAAGCTATGCTGCTTCATTCGCGGGCGGCTGTTCACTTTAATGAAAATGTCGGAAGCGGTTTCGTTGTAGGCAATTTCAACTAGCTCGCGAAGTGTTACTGAATTTACGTCACGCATTTCAAGAATCTCTCATTTGCCCCGGGGCTTGGGCCTTGGACGAAGCACCGCGAAGTATACCAAAGCACTCGCCGCAATTAACCCCACAACAAGCGACGGAATCACAAGTGGATGAAGTTTGTTTGTTTGCTGTGTTTCTTTTACTTTTGGAACTTCGGAAAGTGAACTTGGGATCGTAAAAGCTCGAGTATCCTGCGTCAGCACTTCTACTCGGTATTCCAGACCCGTTGGGTTCGCTAAGTTTTTACCCTCAAGCATGTACTGTTGATTCACAATCCGGCGAATTGTTTGCGGCCCAGCTTCTTCGCCTTCAAACTGTATGAGGAAACTTGAGATCATCGGCTTCGGACTACCTAAAAACGCCTTGACAATGGCATCTATATTCAAAGTTTTATTTTCGCGATTAATTAAGCCATCGCAAGCAAATGTCGCCCGAACCAATCCAGAAGCACCCTGGCTACCGATATTTGCTCCTTTAATTTCAATTCCTCTGCTTTCGGTTCCCGCAAACTTGCCCACTTGTTGGCACTGAAACTTGAGCAATGCTGGATTGTAATCTTCTTCCCTGGCGGTAACAGTAACTAAGTCAGAGCCGATCTCTGGCTTCACAACGGTCACAAAAACCTGTGGCGCCATACTGAACGGAATTTCTGCCTCGCTCTGAGCAGAATTTCCATCTTGCCCCCATGCTGTGGTTAAAACTCCCACCAAAAAGATCAAAATGCCAATTCGCACGTTGCAAGTATGACCTGAACCGAATCTTGTTCCCTTACCGTCTTTGGATGAAATCCCTACATAGGCTTAAAGAATTTTTAGCTCTGCAGGCCTACTATGTGGAACAAAAACAACAAATCTACGTAAAGGAGCAAACGGAGCCGATATAATACGCGTCTCCCTGAGAAGCGGAAAGCGAAATCTATGGAAGAGTTAGAATTAGAACAGAGTGCCCCAGTCCTCCTCACTGCGGCGGGGCATGCACGGCTCAAAGCTGAGTTACAGCAACTAACTGTAACTAAGCGAGCGGAAATCGCAGCCCGCATCCGCGAAAGCAAAGATCATGGCGAATTCAGTGAAGATAACAACGAACTGGATGAAATCAAGATTGAGCAAGCAATGGTGGAAAGCCGCATTACCGAGCTAAAAACCATTCTTTCTGGTGCAGAAATTCTTGAAGCCGACCGAATTCCAACCGACTATGTTGGACTCGGCTCCAAAGTTACGGTTGAAGACGTCGAACGAGATTTCAGCTTTGACATTCGGATCGTTGCAAGCATCGAAGCTAATGCCGACGAAGACTTGATCAGCGAGGAATCACCGATGGGCGAAGCACTTCTTGGCCTGAAATCGGGCGAAACAGCCGAATTCGAGGCCCCGGTTGGCATCCTTAAATACAAAATCAAAAAGATATCTGCCTAATTTGCAATTTCGCAGATTCCGACCTACCACATATACCACTGTGTTCTAGCGCAGTGGTATATTCGTTTTATCCCCTCTTTTAGGCCTCGCGGCCGCATTGGAAATCATGACAAAGGATACTGACGAAGTAAAGAGCACGAAGCCGAAAGCATCGGCAAAAATGCCATCCCCGACTTCCCGTCGAGGCCCGAGGACATTTCTAAAAGATGTTCAGCGCGAAAGCCGCCAAGTCACTTGGCCAACACCGCAAGAAACAACCCGCCTCACCGGAACAGTTTTAGGTGTCTGCGTGCTCGTCACTGGCATTTTGTATATTCTTTCCATCGGAATTGATCAAATCTTTAAGATGCTGAGGGTTCACTAATGGCAAGAGCCTGGTACGCCGTCCACACGATTTCCGGACACGAAAAGAAAGTAAAAGAACTCCTTACCCGACGAGCCGAACTTGAAGGTGCTTGGGGTTTGGATATCTACGAAATCCTGATTCCAACCGAAAAAGAACTGACCACCCGCAATGGGAAACGGGTTGAAGTTGATCGTAAAGTCTTCCCTGGTTACATCTTGGTTCAAATGAACCTGAGTGAAGAAACGTTTAAGCTTGTAAAAGGCACCAGTGGCGTTACTGGCTTCGTGAGCAGTGGAAACAAACCAGTCCCCCTCGAAGATTACGAGGTCAAGCGAATCATGAACAACCTTGAACAAAGCCTGGAAGCTCCTAAGGTTGCGTTCAACAAAGCAGACATGGTTCGGATTATTGAAGGGCCGTTCTTGGATTACGCTGGACGTATTGAAGAGGTCAACGCCGACCGCGAAAAGATCAAGGTTATGATTTCGATTTTCGGTCGCGACACTCCTGTCGAACTCGACTTCACTCAAGTCGAAAAAGAATAGTTTTCAGTTCAGTCCCTGGCTGGTTTACGCTAGCCGGGGATTTCTATTTATAAGCGATTACCATTCGGTGATCCGAGTTAACAGTCTTTTTCACCGCCATTCGGCCAAACATTGATTCGGAGCTATATTCGCTTTGTGTCAGAACCATAAATCTGTCAATCCGAGCTAGAGGAAAATCGTTTACGGCGGTTCCCGGCCAACCTGAGCCATGGTATTGCCAAATATCCTTCAGTCCAACTGCTATGTCGGGTAACTGTGATGGAGTCGCATTATAATCTCCCACTAAAAGCGCCGTACTGTATCCGACTGCCTCAACCCGCTTAACAATCTCCATGATTTCTTGCCGCCGTGATTTCCAATTTTCGGTCTGTGATCTCCAGCATTCAGGATTATAGAAGTCCAATCTGAAAATTGGCGGCTGTAGCCGAAGCGAAACAAACACCTCATCCTCGCGTTTGATCAAGCAGTAATTTATCTTTGTCTCTATAAATTCCGCTGCTTTACCTTTAATGAGAATCGAACCGTCAATCCCCGGATAAACGTGATATCCAAGCGGCTCGCCAATTTTCTTGAGTTCTTTCCCTGAAGGGCTTTCCTGCAAAAAAATTATCTCTGCGCCTGTTGCAATGGCCTCCTTCGCAGCATCAATTGAACCGCCAGCACAATTCAAACTAACAGCCGCAGGTATGACAGCCTCATTATTGGGGAGTGCATTGAACGGTGTCCACACTTCTTCTCCAGTTAAAAAAAGAGTCGGCGTTAGAATTAGTAGAACATAGCCAATATTACGCAGCCACTCCTTCAGCGGTAGTTTAAAAGTAAATATGAATAGCAACAAACACCATGGCCAAGATGGAAATATCGTAATTGCAGCGAAGTTCGGATTATCAGCATTATAAATGAATGTGAGCAGTAAGCAAACTGCGCCAACAAAATAGAATCTCCAGCGATTACGGCGCCTATCAAGTTCCTTAGCAACTATTTCCGGGAGTTCAGTTGATTCTTGATCTCGCATCCACAAGTATCCCCACAAGACTTACAACTTCCCTTTTCACCTTTCACAGAAGCCAGTACCCGCCGTACAACAAACAGTACCGCGACACCAACTACTATTGCTATGGTGATGACTTCAGGCAAACTCATCCAAATCGGCTCCCTATTTGATACACCGCAATACTTAATACATACGCCAGAGCCGTCATGTAACCAAACGCAAACGCGGCCCATTTCCAACTATTTGTTTCGCGTTTGATCGCCGCTAGAGTCGCCATGCATTGGCAGCAGAGAGCAAAGAAGACCATCAGACTCGCCGCACTCCAAGGAGTCATCAACGGCCGACCATCGGGCCACTTTGCCGCGTTCATTGAAGACTGCAAGCTGGGAGATTCTTCATCTACATCTGCCCCCGTGCCAAAAAGTATTCCCATCGCTGGGACAACTACTTCTCTCGCCGGAAACGCCGCCAAAATAGCCGTTGTCAGTCTCCAGTCAAAACCAGCGGGCTTGAACACTGGTTCAATCGTCCGACCAAAGCGACCAAGAATTGAATCTTCACGCTGGCGCATTTCCAAAAAGTGATCAAATTCTTCACCTTGCGCAACATGGCCTTGGGCAACCCATTGCGCTTTGTACGCTTTTTCATCTCCGCGCGGGAAGTAAAGCAAAGCCCAAATAATCACGGTCATCGCAAAGATAATCGTCCCGGCGGTAACTAAGAACACTTTGGCCCGGGAAACCACCGTTAGCAGAACATCCTTCCAGCGGGGCCATTGGTACTTAGGGAGCTCCATCATAAACGGCAACCGCTTCCCTTTAAAGATTCCTTTATTGAGAACCAAAACCACGGGAATCGCAACTGCCAGTCCGATGAAGTGCATCAGGAACAACGAGAATCCCGCCCAAATTGGGCCATAGCGAGGTTCAATCACCGCTCCGATCAGAAGCATATAAACAGGCAGTCTCGCTGAACAACTCATAAGCGGCGCTACAAGCACTGTCATCAATCGGCTTCGCTGATCAGGCATGACGCGGGCCGCCATCACGCCCGGAATAGCACAAGCAAAACTACTCAACAGCGGAATAAATGCCCTACCGTTTAATCCGCACCACCCAAGCAACCGATCCATCAAAAAGGCGGCTCTAGCCAAATATCCGGTTCCTTCCAAAATCGCAATAAACAAAAATAGGATCATTATTTGAGGCAGGAAGATAATTACACTTCCGACTCCTTCAATAATCCCGTCCACGACGAGGCTTTGCACGGCTGGAGCACCAGCCAACATGGGTGAAACAAAATCAGCGAAGGCCGTTTTGCCTCCGTCAATCAAGTCCATAAATGGCGCGGCGAGCGTGTATATGGACTGAAATACTCCGTACATTAAAAGCAGAAAGAAAACCAATCCGAAAAAGCGATGGGTCAAAACCGCATCTATACGATCTGACTTTGTGAACTTCCTTGGCACAGTAGGCGCAATATAAGAATCACGCTTTACTTTTGCCGCCCAAGCATATCGCGATTGAGCGTCTACCGTCTTAGCTTGAACAGTGTGCCCAAAAATCTTTGCGCGTTCTTCTTCAACAACGTTCCAAAGTTCGGGAATCTCTCTAAACCGATCACCAGTTGTACAGTGCTCATCAAGCAAAACACAGCGCGCATCTTTGCGCTTGAGGTCAACGCCCCAGCGGTTCATTTGGTCAACTACGCGATCGGCTGATTCTAAAACGATTTGGGGAAATCCAACGTCAAGTTCAAGTTCGCGTGGGTCTGCTAAGGCTCTCACCATGGCGTCCTTGAGTTGGCTTATGCCCGTTTCTTTGTATGCAACAACTGGAATCACTTCACAGCCCAAGTGGCTAGAAAGTGCGGCGAGGTCAATCTCTCCTTGCTCTCGCTTAACCACGTCGGTCAAAGTTAATGCGACGATCACATTAAGGCTTGTTTCTGCAAGCTGAGAAAAAAGAAACAAATTACGCTCCAGGTTAGACGCATCCAAAACATAAATAACCAGTTCTGGCGCTTGACCCGACTCTAGTAAAGCTCCTATCGCGACTTCTTCGTCGGTAGAAATCGCGGTAAGTGAATAAAGGCCAGGAACGTCAATTAGTTCGTGCTGCTGGCCCTCAAGTTCAAGCGATCCAACAATTTTCTCAACAGTTACGCCCGGATAATTTCCGATTTTTTGGCGTGAGCCAGTGAGGGCATTAAATAGGCTGGTTTTGCCTGCATTAGGATTGCCAACCAAAGCAATTTGCGGCAATGCTCTTGCCGCCTTCGGAATATCAATCGAGTTCAACAAGTCGCAGACACCCTGCTTCGCTTCTTCTAATACACAGTTTGTAGCCGTGAAGATTGATTTCTATTGGGTCACCCAAAGGGGCAATTTTAACGACCTGAAATTCTGTACCAGGAAATAGACCAAGTTCTAGCAACCGAGGACAAACATCCTCTTCTTCGTTTATGCTCACTACGCGTGCTTTCATACCGCGCTTTAGATCTTTCGCCTTGAGGATTTTCTCAGTCATTTCGACCACAACTCAATCTTACACTAAAGGTAAAGATTGCCCAGTGGCTCGTATTCTGAGTTATTTATCTAGCATCCGCTTGAGGTTAAACAGGTTCTGATCAAGCTTCCCTTTTTCGTTGACCCAGACATTGACCTCCCAACTCATGCGGAATATGACTTCCCGATTATTCTCAACCGTTTTTTCTGCTGTTTCAAACTTCCGGAGGTCTCCTTTCTTGCTGATATAGAATGCCCCTTCGAGATTGTAAGCCGTTGTCGGGGTGCGGCGAACTTTGCACGAAACGATATCCACCATTTCACCGTTGAGTTCACGCTCTCCGTAATATTGAAAATTAGATAGGAACGATTGAATTGCAATCAAATCTCTTTCTCGGTTCATCACTATATCCAGCGGAATGGAGCGATCCGGGAGTCTATCTGCCACAACCCCGTATAAGGCCTCTACGGTTAAAAAAGTACCGTCTCGTTGCTCGATTGGCTCTTGTACAGGGCGATACTCCTGTTTATCGCCCCAGTTTGTGGCAACTGGATAAGCGAATTGATCACCATCTGAAACAAGTCGGAATACTTGCTGAGACTCGCTTGTTTTTTGTTCAAGGTAAATCAAGTTAGGATTCGATAACTGCAATTTAGTGACAACGTTTATTTTCTTGCCGCCTACTTCAAATTTGGACGAAATCACACCACCGAGATTTGCCCGACCGTAATAACGTGCAAGACAATTAGAAACAATTTGGGCACCGCTTTGCTGTGCGTTTATGGTTGCCGGACTTGTGTTGATAAGAACAGATGCGATGAGTGTGGTAATCATTTTTTTGTCCAAATCGGGTCATCAATGCCCCTGGAATAGTTTTCAAACCGCGCCAAAGTAAAGAGCCAGTCCGAAAATCGGTTAACCCATTGTACTACTTCTGGCCTAAGCGAGTTGGATTCGTCATTTAGCAGTGCAACCATGGATCGCTCTAGCCGACGGCATACTGCACGAGCCAAATGCGCATATTGCGAAGCCATGCTTCCACCCGGAAGAATGAAGTTGGTGAGTTCAGGCAATTGCTCAACCATATCGTCTATGTCTTGTTCTAATTGAGCGACTTCCCCTTCAACATCGTTCGCAACAAAACGCACATCGCGAGAAAGCGAAGCTATCTCTGCCCCCAGATCAAAAATGTATGATTGAATTTCTAAGATTCTGCCATCTAAATCCTGCGCACCAGCGACTAACCCGAGGCATGCATTAAGCTCGTCAAGGTCTCCTAAAACCGCAAACAATAAATCGTCTTTTTTGCGACGCTCACCCAATAAATTGCCCGAAGTGCCGTCATCCCCAGTTTTCGTGTAAATTTTCATTCTCTGTTACGTAAAACCAGACTTGCGAACTTCGGCAAAGTTTTAGCTTTTGAAAACTTTTTTGGATTGAGCAGCGTGCGCCAAAGCCATTCCAGCTTCATTTTTTGAATAATCGCAGGAGCCCGTTTCACGCGACCGCTCATCACATCCAGTGTTCCGCCAACTCCAATTGCGACCTTTGCTTTGATTATTTCTTGAGTCGCGGCAATAAACTTTTCCTGCCGAGGAATCCCCATCGCAACTAACAAGATATCTGGTTCAAAAGGAGCCACTTCTTCGGCGACTAAAGCATCATCATCCGATGGGAAATAGCCATGCCGAGTGCCGACGATGTTGCAGCCTGGATACTTGAGCCGGATCCTCTCTGCCGCTTCTTCCGCAACTCCCGGCGAAGAACCAAGCAGAAAAATTCGATAGCCTTTTTGAGCACTCAGGGCAAATAGGCGGTCAGCGACGTCAACCCCACTGACCCGCTCGGTTCCGATTCCCTTTCGTCGTAAAGCCCAAACAACGCCGTTGCTATCCGCCGTGACCCAACTTGCAGAACGGTAAATCGCAAGTAATTCAGGGTCTTCTTGAGCAATGACTATTCCCGAAGCATCAGCGGTTACGACAATATGAGGCTCGCCCGTCAAGATAAGTTTTTCAACTCCCTCAATGGTTTCGTCCATCGTGGATGCGTTGATAGGAACTCCGAGAATCGCAGCTCTGGAATCCTGAGTGCCCAGTTCTTGCCCCAATGCGCTCACTTTCTTGAATTCTAGACGGTCTATCAGCGGCAATGATGCCAAAGTTCTCGTCTATTGCGTAGAATAGAGGAGCGTTATGTCCACAGCGGTTGCGGCGAGAACAATTCGATTTGAAGTGAAAAGGCAAACCAGTAAGGATTCTAAGCCTTTCTGGCACGTATTTGAGATTCCTTACCGGGAAGATGCCAACGTCATTTCAACTCTCATGGAGATTCGCAAGAATCCAGTTACGATTGACGGAAAGCTTGTAGAACCAGTCGCCTGGGAAGCCGCATGTTTAGAAGAAGTCTGCGGAACCTGCACCATGTACGTGAATGGACATATCCGCCAGGCCTGTACTGCTCTGATCGATGAAGTTGGGATTGTGGAAGGCGACAAAATCATTGTCAAGCTTGAGCCTATGAGCAAATTTCCGCTCATCCGCGACCTCATTGTTGACCGATCAAAAATGTTTGATAATTTGATCAAAGTCAAAGCATGGGTTCCAATCGACGGCTCTTACGACTTGGGAATGGCTCAGCCGCAAGACGATCACGTCCGCAAACTCCGCTATGACCTCAGTCGCTGTATGACGTGCGGTTGCTGTGTGGAAGCTTGCCCCCAAGTCAACGAACGCACTGAATTTGTTGGCCCTGCCGCAATCGGGCAAGCGCTTCTTTTCAACTTACACATGGTTGGAAAAACCTTTGCAAATGAGCGTTTGGAATTCCTTACTTCTGAAGAGGGCATCACCAACTGCGGTAACGCGCAAAACTGCGTCAAAGTGTGCCCCAACGAAGTTCCTCTCACCTTGGCAATTGCCGAAATGAACCGGCAAACCACGGTTTACAAGATCAAGAGCTTCTTGGGTTTGACTAACTAACTGCGAATTGCGACCTAATCCCCTTTCGGGGAACCACAATCGGGCGAGTTTCATTCGTCTACTTCAGTAGAATAATTCACGGAGATTGAAATGACATCACTTATAGTTGCCACCGCGCTCGCAATGAACTCTCATGTCATGCAGCAAAATGATCCGCCAACTGTTTCACTTAAGTTAAAAAGTGAACAAGGCGTTTCGGGCGGCCCGGTCGCGGGAGTGATTATTCTCACCTTTGCCGATGGATTGCACGGATACCAAAATCCTCCGAGCCAGGATTATCAAATCCCTGTATCCGTTTCTAGCGGAAGCACCAATGTTCAAGTCGTCCAAGTGCATTACCCCGCTGGAGAACCACACAAAGTCGGTGGTGAAACCGAAGAATCATTTACCTACTCAGGAGTCGTTGAAATCCCAGTTCTACTCAAGGTTGTGGGAAAGGCGGGCGAAAACAGTCTCAGCGTAAAAGTTCGCTACCAGCAATGCACAAACACTATGTGCTTTGCACCAACCAGTATTTCCGCTAACGCAAAGTTTAAGGTCAAACCATCTCCCAAAGGTTGGAACACCGTCGCCAGAGCCGCATTTTGGGCCAAAGCTCAGGCGGGACAAAACTAAACCACAATGAATCGAATTCTCCAATTCTTCCTGGTCAGCATTTTAGTGCTGACCTCTGCTTTTTCATTCGGTCAAGCAGAAAAAGCCCCGTCTACAGTTGAGAGCGGTTATACCACCTGGACAGCTACCCTTGTAAATCCAGATACCCGCCCGGGTGAAACAACCCAACTTATTATCACTGGCAAACTTCAAGATGGATGGCACGCATTTGGGCCACAACTCACGGGAGAATGGGTTTCAATTGAACTCAATTTTGAACAAGAGGGCAACTTCATCGAACCAGCCGGAGACGCCATCTATCCTGCCGGATACGTGAAAAATGTTCCAGGTTTTGAAAAGCCAGGCGTTTGGTATGAAGGCGAGTTTTCATTCGCGATCCCCGTTCGCGTGAAGATGGGCGTAATTGGCGAAGGTCAGGCGCAAGTAGAAGTCCGCGCCCAGAACTGCGATGACAATTCGTGTGACCGTCCCCGACGGGCACTACTGGGAGTTGACTTCGTTCCTCCGGCTGGCGATGCGCGAAATGATCGCACAATGCCTGTTCTCACGCCCGCAGAACAACCGGCTGGTTACCATGCTCCTGCCGATGACGTCAGCAGTGAAAATCCAGAAGTCATGGCAAAGGCTGGCGGAACAGCAACAAGTGGTTCGGAAACAGGTAGCGATGAACAACCCGCCGCTCCAGTTGATGACACTAGCAAACGAATTGCCGACGCAAAGAATGCCGGATTACTACCGTTCCTACTATTGAGCTTTGCGGCCGGATTGCTTGCATTAGCTACGCCCTGCGTCTGGCCAATGATTCCGATCACGGTGAGTTACTTCACCAAAAAATCTGAAGAAGGCCCTGGCGCGACGCTCAAGTACGCGCTTGCCTACTGCTTTGGCATCATCGGAACATTTGTCGGATTGGGATTGGTCGTCACGCTTGCATTTGGGGCCTCCGGTGTTCAAAAACTTGCCGCTAGCCCGATTGCAAACGCTTTTCTGGGAATCCTGTTCATTGTTCTTGCGCTCAATCTCTTTGGCCTTTTTGAACTCCAAGTACCTACTAAGTTCGTTAACAAAGTACAAAACAAATCAAAGGTCGGCGGATTAGTTGCCCCAATTCTTCTCGGATTCGTTTTCAGCTTGACGACCTTTACGTGCACGGTTCCTTTTGTCGGAACCATTCTCGTTAGCGCAACGACTGGCGACCTGCTGTATCCGATCCTCGGAATGGTGGCATTTAGCCTTGCATTCGCAATTCCCTTCTTTGTGCTAGCAATGATCCCCCGTGCACTCAAGGCAATGCCGAAATCCGGTACATGGCTGAACGCAGTTAAGGCGTACATGGGATTCTTGGAACTCGCGGCTGCGCTCAAGTTCATCTCGAACATTGACGTGATTGTCAACGATCCGCTTTGGTTGCCGTTCGCCGGATTTGCCGCAGTATGGTTCGCCATCTTCACGGTAGCTTCCCTCTATCTGTTCGGCATAGTAAAGATGCCTCACGATGATGGAGCAAAGATTGGACTGGGCCGTAAGATATTCGCGGGTGCCAACATTCTCATCGCCTTGTGGATTCTTGCCGGAATCAGCAAACCTGCGATTCTAGGCTCTTCCCTTGCTTTCTATCCACCCGGCCAAAGCGCCGAAGCAGGTGGCTTTAAGTGGATTGAAACTTATGAAGAAGGTCTGAAAATCGCTCAAGCAGAAAACAGGCCTGTGTTCATCAACTTCACAGGAAAAACTTGCGGTAACTGCCGAGTGATGGAATACCAAAAATTCCCTCAACCCAACTACAAAGTTGAACTCGAAAAGTTTGTGTTGGTTGAGCTTTTCACCGACCGCGAAACTCCAGAAGATGACGCGAACGACAAACTCAGAACTGAGATGACCAAATCGGCAACGAACCCTGCCTACGCTATCGTCAGTCCAGATGGAAAAGTTGTCAAGGTCTACCAAGGCTTGGCTACATCGGACGAAGACTTCATCAAATTCCTCAAAGACGGCTACAATATGGCTTCTCAATGAAGCCCGTCGATCATCCCTTCTTAATCCGCGATATAGAATTCGGAACAGGAAACCTTGTTCTGATCGCAGGGCCATGCTTGGCAGAAAGCCAAGCACTTTGTGAGCAAGTCGCGGGCACGATGAAAGAACTCTGCCTTACCTTGGGAATTCCGTACATTTTTAAGGCGAGCTTTGATAAAGCAAATCGCACTTCATTGAAAGGTACTCGCGGTTTTGGCATGGCTGAAGGGCTTAAAATCATTCAAAACATCGGTCAAACCTTTGATCTCCCCACAACCACCGATGTCCACGATGCGCATCAAGTCGGCACAGTCGCAAGTGTTGTTGATCTTTTGCAAGTTCCTGCTTTCCTCTGCCGTCAAACTGATCTCCTAGAAGCCTGCGCAGTAACCGGGAAACCGGTCAACGTAAAGAAGGGGCAATTTCTCGCGCCGTGGGATACAAAAAACATTGTCGACAAACTATCCGCTTTCGGAGCGAAAGGCGCCATGCTCACCGACCGTGGAACCAGCTTCGGCTACAACACTTTGGTGGTTGATATGCCTGGGTTAGAAATCATGCGGAGCTTCGGGCACCCAGTGTGCTTCGATGCAACTCATTCTGCACAGCGACCAGGAGGAGCGGGAACGGCGACTGGTGGCAACCGCGATTCTATTCCCGCCATGGCTCGCGCCGCCGCAGCCGTAGGAATAGACGCCTTGTTCTTGGAAGTTCATCCTGACCCGGCAAACGCGCTCAGCGATGCGGCAACCCAGATTGCATTATCAGATGCAGGACAACTCCTCACAACGATCGTTGAAATCCACCGATTACGCCAATCCTTCGCGTAGGGCCAGGCGGTTCGCTAAGGCATAATTGAACCTAGTGGAAATGCCCGAACTTCAGCTCCGGGGTGCGATTTGTGAAGTAGGTCGCCGACTATGGCAATGCGGATTGATCGGCGGAGCCGAAGGCAATATTTCCTGCCGTTTGAGCCCCCGACAACTACTCATCACACCCAGCGGCGTGAGCAAGGGACATCTAAAACCAAACGATATTCTCATTATTGACCTCAAAGGACAACTTGTCAAAGGAGAGGGCAAAGTGAGCAGTGAAGTCAAACTGCACACGGTGATCTATGCCAACCGCTCAGATTGCCAAGCGGTCGTGCATGCTCACCCTCCTGTGGCAACTGGATTCGCTCTTGCTGGCGAAGAAATCCCCGACAACCTGCTACCTGAAAGTGCGTACGTTCTGGGAAGCGTCGCAACGGTTCCGTTTTCAATGCCCGGCACTCAAGAAGTACCAGATCGAATTGAACCTTTGCTGGAAGGCTACAAGACGTTTCTGCTTGCCAGCCACGGAGCCGCAGTGATGGGCAAAGACCTGCACGACGCCTGCTACCGAATGGAAACACTCGAACGAGTGGCAACCGTCATCCTTCATGCAAAAGCCCTCGGCGGAGCAAAGCCTTTGCCAGAAAAAGCGTTTGACTACCTTCTCGAAAATGCCCTCAATGGGAGTCTCAATTGAAAAGCAAATACCAAGCCCCTCGCGGAACCAACGATATCATTCCCGGCCCTCGCCAGACTGACCAGATTTTTGAAACTCACCGTTGGCAGTTTGTCGAGAGTGAGTTCCTAAGCGTTGCCTGGCAATACGGATACGAAGAAATTCGAACCCCAATGTTTGAAGAGATTGACCTGTTTATCCGTTCAAGCGGTGAGGCAAGCGACATCGTCAGCAAAGAGATGTACGACTTTATGGATAAAGGTGACCGCCACGTTGCCCTCAAACCAGAAGGCACCGCGCCCGCCATGCGTGCCTATCTTGAGCACGGAATCGGAAACGTTGGCTCGCCTACGCGCCTTTGCTACATCAACCACAGCTTTCGATACGGACGACCAGGAAAAGGGCGTTATCGGCAGTTGCATCAGTTGGGAATGGAACTCATCGGATCATCCAGCCCGCAGGCCGATGCCGAAATCATTATCGCGACTTACCACTTCATGAATGCCATTGGGATTGAATCACCCAAAGTTTTGGTGAACTGTATTGGTCGTGTAGATACTCGCACGAAGTATGCAGAGGTCATTCTCAGCCACGTTAAAGGATTCCTCGCCGAACAATCCGAGGAACAACGCGAAAAACTCAGTAAGAACCCCGTTCGGATGCTGGATACCAAGGATGAAAAGCTGAAAGCCGCTCTTGAGGGGCTTCCGCAGATTACTGATTATCTGAGTGATGAGAGCCGAACCCACTTCGAGCGAGTCTGCCAAATCCTCACTGAAAACGAAATTCCGTTCGTTCACGACGCAGGCATTGTTCGCGGGCTGGACTATTACACCGACACGGTTTTTGAATTTGTAGATAGCGAACTCGGAGATGGCCTTTCACTGTGTGGTGGTGGTCGCTACGATGGGCTAATCGAACAATTGGGCGGCAAACCAACGCCCAGCGTCGGCGTTGGAATCGGGCTTGAAAGGCTGTTGCTAACACTGGAAGAAAAAGGCATCGAAATCCCCCGCAACCAGCCCGATGTTTACTTGGTTTCTGCTACTGAAAATGCCCGTAGCCATGTTCAACAACTTGCTCGTGAACTGAGAGTCGAGATGTTCACCGTTCAACTCGATATTGATGATCGGAACATCAAACAGCAGTTCAAAGCCGCTGACCGAGTAGGAGCAAGGTTCGCGGTAATCATTGGTGACGATGAAATGAAGCAGAACAAAGTGACTATTAAGAATCTCGCAAGTAGCGAACAAACGTCACTACCTCAGAGCGAATTAGCAGAATGGTTAGAAAATACACTTCTCGAAATTACGATGGCGGAAGAATGATCCGGTTTTTTTCTGCTTCTCTGCTCATTTGCGCTTCTACAATCCTATTCGCTCAATCACCTGACGTGGTGATCGCGGTGGACGCCAGACCAACCTTGCTCGGCGGCGAATCTAAAAATGCCGAACTTAGATGGTTTGATATTAACGGCAAGCCGAGTATAGTTGGGTTCAAAGTTTTACTGCCAGAGGGCAATAGAATCGCTGTAACTCAACGCATTGCTCGCTACCCAGGCACTGGCGATCCTGACCTCCTAGACGAGTACTACTTAGAGTCACCGGGAGAATGGCGAATCGGCAAGCAAGTTCTTCCGTTTGGTCAAAAAACCTTATTTCGAGAGACTGCATTTGCTCTAAAAGCCCGCACGAATCTTGTATTCGAAGACTCCCCTATCGAACTCGCGGTCGTAGATGCAGGAAAAGGTCGAAGTAAAGGAGTAGTTGGGAGAATTGGCCGTACCACGGGAGTCAGCTTTGCTCTTGGTGATCACTTTGCGATTCAGGATTCAACTTTTTCCGTTCTTCGCGACGACATCACCAATATCGGGGTGAATCGCGGCTACCGAACGGTTTATGGCGCAGATACGGTTCACTTCGCTTACCCATTTACATTTGAAGGTGAATTCGTCGCCCTCCGCCAGGGTCACACGCCCCTTGATACCGATAACGAAATTTCTGATATTCGGTGCTGGTATCAGTTTCCCGGCGGGCAAAACCGCATCGGCATTAGTTGGGCGCATCAGTGGCGAGATCAACGTGATTCGTTCCGTATTGAAGGAGAATGGACACTGATCAATCAAGTTGTTCTCATGCCTCATATTAGATTTGGCAGTTCTGGTCTTGGGCAAATCGGAACCACAATCCGGTTTAGATTGTAGGATAAGAATCTAATGATGGGAGTTTCGCTAATTTTAGTCGCGCTAGTCGTGGTTGTAGCCCTCGGCGCAGTTCTCGTTACCCTTGCCGCAAAATCAAAATCTGGAATCCCTCATCCTTCTGAGCTAACTTCCACGAGCCGAGCCACATTGCGCCCGCTCAGGCAAGCCGCTGAATCATTTGAAGCAATTCTGAAAGCCAATCCTGATGCAGAAGCGACCAAAATCATCGGCACCCAGGCTAAAGAATCGGTGCAAAGAACCGTTGCCGAAGCTTCCAAACTCGCCGCAACCCGCGATCAACTCACGGAAATCATTCGTCGTGCCCAAATGCAAGGAACCGACTCATCCGCCGCTCAAGAGCAATTGAACAAGCTAGATCAGCAAATCGCCGCGGCGACTGCGTCCATCGATGCTCTCAGTTTGCGTATCACGCAAAATATCCATAGTCAAGATCCGACGATTCCATCTATCGAAACCGATTCAGATCTCCCAGAACTCGTCCGAAGACTCGAAAATATTAGCCAGTCATTCGATGAAGTCCATCAATCTGCCACTATTGAACAATCGCAATGAGAGAAGCCAAACGCGCCTACAACGTCCTCCGGGCATTTGTGAACCAGGAATTCGACCGCATTAAAAGTGTGGACGTAATGGAAGCATGGCGAGAACTCGACGAGACGCCTGGGCAATCTGCTGATACTTCAGTTAAATCAACTGAATCAACACCAGTAAACGCCGAAGCAACCGCTAACGAACTTGAAGCAACTGCTCGCACCATTCTCAACGTAACGGCTAAAGCAACTTTCGACGAAATCAGAAAAGCATACGAGCGGATTAGCCGCCGCGTTCAGCCAGAACAATTCACCGAGGGCACGCCGGAAGCCCAGCAAGCCGGAGAATTGCTCCGCAAAGCAACCTGGGCATACCAATTCCTAACTAAAGATATTTCGCCCGCTGAACGCAGATTCCGAAGCTTAGAAATCGAGTAATCCAAATGAAAAACGACAAACTCATCCTCTTTTTTGTGGCTACTGGCTTTCTGTTTCTCGTAGTCGAAACTCGATACAACCACGCAGGCGTTTGGGCAACTCATCCGACTGCTTATATTCCGGTTGTGGCTACTGGCTTAGGTGCCCTGCTCTGCTTGATCGGAATGGTGGTTAACAAAAAGGGAGCTACGGCCGTTGCATCCCTTCTCGTTCTATGCTCTGTCGTTGGATTACTGGGCGTTTATTATCACACTGAAGGCGACGTAAATCGTCTTCAAGCGATGCTCACTTCAAATACGCGGGAAGAACGAGTCTTGCGATCCCAGGGCGAACTAGGCGGCGCGTTTGGCGAACGACCTCTACTTGCACCAATGAGCATTACGGGGTTGAGTTTAGTGGGTGCAATCTGCCTTTTCGGTACTAAACGCAAGTAAACCTAGTGCCATAATCAACCCCATGCCTTTCAAGGTTGCAGTGTTGCCCGGCGATGGGATTGGCCCAGAAGTAACGGACGAAGCCGTCAAGGTTCTTAAAGCCACCGGACTTGATATTGAATTCGAAAGTGCTCCGTTTGGTGGTGCTGGTTATGATGATTGCGGCGAACCACTTCCTGCCGCTACCCTAGCCCTATGCCAAGCATCTGATGCAGTGCTGCTCGGCGCAGTTGGCGGCCCCAAGTGGGACAGCCTTCAACCTTTGACTAAGCGCCCGGAAATCGGCGGCTTGCTCGCCATTCGAAGCGAACTCAACCTGTACGCAAATTTGCGGCCCGCCAAGACCCTCACCCCGTTGATTCATGCTTCTCCGCTTAAAGAAGGCCGCAGCATGATGGATCTGATGGTAGTGCGAGAACTCACTGGAGGCATCTACTTTGGAGAGCCACGCGGTCGTCGCGACGACGGCAATACGGCTTTCGACACTTGCCTTTACACTCGGGTAGAAATCGAACGCATCACGCACCGCGCTTACGAAATCGCGATGCAGCGACGCAAAAACTTGATCGCAGTTGATAAAAGCAACGTCTTGGAAACCAGTCGGCTTTGGCGAGAAATCGTTACTGAGATTTCGACTCAGTATCCGCAAGTCTCGACTAGCTTTATGCTCGTAGATAACTGTGCGATGCAGCTCATCCGCGATCCTGGTCAGTTCGACGTTATTCTCACCGAAAATATGTTCGGCGATATCTTGAGCGATGAGGCATCCATGATCACGGGATCACTTGGACTGCTTCCATCTGCATCTGTCAGCGATCCCAAAGGCGATATCGTTTTCGGCCTGTACGAGCCAGTGCATGGCTCGGCACCAGATATTGCCGGACAAGGCAAAGCAAACCCGATTGCAGCGATTCTCAGCGCATCCATGCTTGTTCGCTATTCATTTAAGGATGACGCAACCGCAGACCGCATTGACAATGCAGTCGAAAAAGCATTGGCAAACGGCACACGAACCTCGGATGTATTTGAAAACGGTTGCCAAATTGTTAACACAAGCGAAATGGGCGATGCAATCGTTCGCGAATTGTAATTCGCTGTCCTTAAAATAATTGCGGCGACCCCGAAGGATCGCCGCGCATTGATGCCACTGGAGATTTTATTTGGCAACAAGGTCAGCGGATTCGTGGGTCGCCCTTGACCCAATCACTCCCTGTTGTTCTCTCCGTCTCCGGCGTATCAACAATGCTTCCCTTGCTAAATCTAAGTGATATAGCGCAGTAGCATTTTCCTTGCATTCTAGTTCCCGACCTTGAAAATCGAGCAACTTTTGCTGCAAGACTTCGATCACGTCTTCAATCCGGCATCCGTTGGCTCCGATATTTTCCGGTGTGCCTCCGTGTTGGAACGTGACCTTGATAAATTCCTGATCTATTACGGCGTCACTGCCGTCAAGATGCCGGAACTTTTCCATATTTTCACTCATGACCATCCCTCCTACGGATTGAGTGGATCCGATTTTTTGTTAGTGAATCGTGATTTCACCGGAAGGCCGAGAGCCAAGGAATTCACGCCGTTTTGACTTCAACTTCATAATCGTTTCCGTCAACTGTGCAATTTCCTTTCTTCGTCCCGGACCAAGTGATTCGACTTCAGAAGGTGAAAGTCTTGCAAAAGACGCTTCCATCCTATCTCGAATCACCCCAGCTTCATCTACAAGCTCTTCGAACTTATCTACTTTCTCAGCAGGCGCAACTTCGGATCTCTCTACGATGCTCGCTTTGCGCATGATTTGGCTTACGAACGACATAGGGTCACCCCCGTTACGACTGATGATATGGGATTCAGTTTCTTATTCATTGTTCTTGATTTCGCCTACGAGGTTAGCTGCCGGGTTAGGTTCAAGAATAAACCTGTGCAAGTCCTTATGCACTTCACCCCCAATTCAGGTGGTTCCCCCGTTCCAGATGTAAATCCAGATTCGACGTGAGTTCATTATACCCGATCGAAAAATACTGTCAAGATTGCTGGCGGGATTTGAATCCTAAATCGTATATTAGTCGTATAATTAGACAATGATCGAATTAATTGCCGCTGCCATTGCTTTTTCCGATATGACGAGTGTTGAAGTGAAGTTTCAAGGCGTTGGCCTGGAACTCGCTGGTGTAATAACGTCGCCTCCAGACGATGGCAAAAAACATCCCGCCTTTCTCATCATGCCTGGCTCTGGCCCAACCGACAGAGACGGCAACCAACTACCGACTTATAAAACTGACCTCCTTAAAGAAATCGGAAATAACCTAACCGAAGCTGGCTTTGTTGTGATGCGGTTTGATAAGCGACCAGTCGCCCGCTACCGGGAGTTCTGGCCGAAAACCATTGCTGAGATCAGTCCATTTTTTAGTTTGGAAAACCATCTTGCCGACGTTGAGGCCGCCTTTAAATTCTTGAAAGCTCAACCGAATGTTGATGCTTCGCGGATGGTTCTTGCCGGACACAGCGAAGGCGGCCTGTTTACTACCGCTCTCGCTGCAAAACTGAACCCGAAAGCGATCTGTTTGCTCGCTGCACCGGGTCGAGGAATGGATGTGATCTTGCGCGAGCAACTTATGGCACAAATCAATCCTTTACCGGATTCAGAAGCTAAGACTCAACTCATTAACGACCTTGATCGGGCGATATCTACAAGTAAAGCAAGCACTACTCCGGCAACAGATTTACACCCTGGGCTTGCTGCGCTCTTCTCTCCGGCAAACGGACATATTTTGAACGGCTACTTCAATTTCGATCCGATCTCATCTCTAAAGGAGTACACAGGAGCTGTATTCATCGCAAACGGAGAATCCGATATTCAGATCAATCCCGAACGAGATGCCAAACCGCTTTACAACGCGGCAATGTCACGCGAGAACAAGAACGTCAAGTTGCTGATGATTCCAAACACTAGCCACAATTTTAAGGCGGTTTCCAAGGCATCTGACGCGGGAATCACTGGCCCTGCTCAACCAGCATTAATTGCTGGACTGAAAGAATTCCTGAAGGCAAATGTAGAGAATTAAATTGCCTGATTCTTCTTCGGATCAACTATCGCCCTCAGCCCGTCACCCACAAAGTTGAGGGCGAAAATCGTGAGTGAAAGCATCAAGCAAGGCCACAAAAGCAATAAGGGGTAGGAATTCTTATTTAGGTTCCCGACCTGAATCATCTGGCCCCAGCTCGGTTCGGGCGGTTGAACCCCGATTCCAAGGAAGCTCAGTGTGCTTTCCGCAAGGATTGTCGCAGCGACGTCTACCATCATCACGGCGAGAAGAACCCCCCAGAGGTGAGGCAAAATGTGTTTGAGCACCAAATAAGGTGTGTTCGCGCCCATTGCCTTCGCGGCTACAACGTATTCCCTATCTTTGAGAGTCGCCACTTGATTTTTCACAAGTCGAGCAATCGCGGGCCAAGCAGTCACCGATAAGCCTATCACAACCGGCCCAACCCCCATTTGGAATACGCCCACAATCATGATTGCCAGTAGCAAGTCAGGAAACGCGAACATTCCATCGGTAAACCGTTGAACCGGAATACTGATCCATTTATTCGCGTAAACACTGGTGATCCCAACAATAATGCCAATCGTAACGGCGATCATCTGCACAACAATCCCAATGACGAGAGAAATTCTTGCCCCGTAAGCTAGCCGCGCGAATATGTCACGGCCAATTTCATCGGTTCCTAGCCAAAACTCAGAACTTGGCGTCAAAAAGGGCTTACTGACTTGCTCATCAAAGGGGTGCCGCATCGTCGGCCCAAAAATCGCGAAAACCACGAGCAGAACCAAATAGCCTGCGCCAAACCAAAACAGCGGACTAACTCCTTTCAGTTTTTTCAAACTTGGCTCTCCCTAATCCGAGGATCAATCAGTGGCAGAACCAAGTCGACTAACAGGTTCACGATTACGAACAGCGCACCTGTGACCAGGGTGCTCGCCAAAATCATGGGCGTATCACGCTGTGTGATTGCTTCAATGGCAACTTTGCCTATTCCCGGAATCAGATATGCCGATTCAACAACAAACGAACCGGTCAGTAAGTAACCGAATGAAGTGCCTATTGCGGTGAGCACCGGGATAATCGCATTACGGAAGCAATGCACCGAATAAAGCCTCCAACGCGGAACACCCTTCGCAACTGAGAGCCGGACAAATTCCTGTTTGAGCGTATCAACCATACTCGCGCGCATCAAGCGCGTGAGAGTTGCCATCGGGCGAAGCGCTAGTACCACGACAGGAATCAGCAAATAGTAAATGTCGGGTGCAATCCGCTGACCATCGGGAGCCCAACTTGTAGGTAGTTGATTGAGTTGGAGCGCAAATATGTAAACAAGGATCGGCAGAAGCACATAGTTCGGAATCGTGACACCAAGCGTGCTGAGGCTAAGAATCCCCCGGTCGGCAAGTTTGTTTTCGTAAACGGCAGAGACGGTTCCCAAAAATATTCCAACAATAGCAGCGAGCAGAATTGCAAGCAGTGCGATTTTCATTGTAATCGGCAGTGCCTGACCCAGTTGCTTATTTATTGGCTGTTGAGTACCGACAACCGAATTCCCAAAATCGAATTTAGCCGCATTCCCCAAAAACTCTACGTACCGAATCGGCCAAGGGCGATCCAATCCCATTTCATGACGCATAAGTTCAATCTGGGCAACTGTGGCCTTTTCTCCGGCTCGTACGGTTGCCGCATCACCGGGAGCAACTTCATCCGCCACAAAAGTGATGAACGAAATGAAGATTAAGCTGACTAAACCGTAGAGGAGTCGCAAAACAAGCGGGCGAACGAATCTAAAGAACCGTCCGCCTGCCGTTATTTGAGAATTTGTCTTCGCGCCCTCAGTCACCTTTTACAGTGACGGAAGTTACCTGATCGCCGACTTCTAATTTCTCCACAATATCCATACCTTTGGTTACTGAACCAAAAACTGTGTAGCTACCATCCAAAAATGGCTTCTTATCCAGCATGATATAGAACTGGCTATCGCCGGAATCTGGGTCGCCTTGCCGGGTTGCAAGACCAACCGCACCTTTAACATGCGATTTGCCTGTTTCCTCGCGTGCAATACGCTTGCCGCTACCGCCCTGACCAATGGAAGAATCTGTGATCGGTTTGGTTTTTGTGTTAGGGTCTCCAAAAAGAACTAAGAATGGTCGAGGATCTTTCATCACTCGGAAAATCTTTTGCCCGTCGTAGAACCCGTTTTTCGCCAACCCCATAATGTGGTCAACCGTTTTGGGAGCTTTATCGTTATACATTTCAATAACGATTTCCCCTTTCCCCGCTACGTTCATTGTGAGCGTAGGAAGTGCAAACGTTGGCATAACCGCCGATACCAGGGCCGGAAAAGCCATGGCACTCGCCAGTATTGTTATCATCCATTTGTTTCGCACAGTCATGTTGTACCCCGCTAATCAATGGACGATTAGCGGAAATAATTCGAATCAGAATTCGGGATTTTCGTAGGTCTAGGGCATATTCGTAAACCAAAACCCATCAATCGGTATTCTGCATTATATGGGTGCATTCACTGCTTCACGCGATTGGGGTCAACTCCTCACGGCTATGCTGACGCCGTTTACGAGTTCTAACGAAGTTAATATCGCCGAAGCTAAACGCATCGCCGCATATTTGGTTGATGTGCAAAAGAACGATGGCATCGTGGTTGCTGGCACTACGGGTGAATCACCAACACTCAAGCACGACGAAAAGCTGGCTTTACTGGATGCAACTCTGGAAGAAGTAGGAGATCGTGCCGCAGTTGTTATGGGCACTGGCACTTACGACACGGCTGAATCCATTGAGATGACCAAAGCCGCGGAGAAGGCTGGTGCTCACGGGATCATGCTTGTCAATCCCTATTACAGCCGTCCAGGGCAAGAAGGGCTGTACGCTCATTTCAGCACGATTGCAAAGGAAACTAACCTGCCCGTGATGCTTTACAACATCCAGCCTCGTAGTGCAATCAACTTGGAGACTGAAACTTTGCTCAGGCTTGCCGAAATTCCGAACATAGTAGCCGTTAAAGAGGCCAGCGGAAACATCGCCCAAATCAATGACGTTTGCCGCTTGGCTCCAAAGGGATTCCGCGTTTACAGCGGTGACGATGCCCTGTTACTGCCAATTTTGAGCGTCGGCGGACATGGACTCGTCAGTGTTGCCGCTCACGTCGTAGGAACCCATCTGAAATCCATGATCACGGACTTCCCCACGAATCCGGCGAAAGCAACCGCAACCGCGCATAGTATTACTTCATTCGTTCAAGCGATTTTTAGCTATCCCAGCCCAGTTCCGATCAAATACGCGCTAAGCAAAAAAGGCTTTGATTGCGAGTCAGTTCGCCTGCCTCTCGTTGGATTCAACGATGAACAGCGAAAGAAATTCGATGCAATCATGCAGCAAATTCCGTCGTAAATCACAAGATTAATTGAACAAACACCTTAACTGAACAGTTAACAGTAAAATTAAACAAAGGCAAAGATGAGCAATTGGTTTAGAACAAGCAACCCTACTATGAGGGAAGAATTTTTCGAGCGTCAGTACGGAATCTCAAGTGGGGCAACAATGACGCTCAATGGCACAATAGGAAAATCAGCTCTCCTGTTGGCAATTACAGTGGCTTTTGGTGTTGTAGGATACATCGCTGGAAACTTCCCACTCACTATTGGCGCAGCGATCATCGCATTCGTAGCCGCAATAACACTGTTCTTTAAGCGAGAATGGGCAATGCCTTTGAGTCTTATTTATGCCCCCTTTAAGGGATTTGCCCTTGGCGGAATCTCTCTTCTCTATGCCTCAGCTTTCGTCGATACTAAATACGAAGGTATTGTGCCGATGGCAATGGCGGGAACCCTCGTTGTGTTCGGAACGATGCTCTTGCTGTATGTAACACGAATTATCCGCGTAACCGAAACAATGCGAACTGTAGTAATCGGTGCGACTCTTGCAGTTTGTGTTTTCTACCTCGGTACGTTCCTACTGAGCTTCGCATGGCCAGGGGTAACTCAGTTGCCAGTTTTTGGCTCTAGCCCGATTGGAATAGGATTTAGTGTTCTGATGATTATCCTAGCTGCCTTCAATTTCGCTCTTGATTTTGATCTGATAGAAAAGGGGGTTCAGCACGGCCTTCCAAAAAATATGGAGTGGTATGCATCATTTGCACTTCTTATCACCATCGTTTGGTTGTACATAGAAATGTTGCGATTATTGAGCAAACTCGCTCGCCGATAATCTCCACATAAAAATATCCCGCACGTAACTCATGTGCGGGATATTTTTACTTCTGAATGTTTATTCTGTTCTCAAGGCTTCGATTGGGCTGAGGCTACTCGCCCTCGCCGCTGGATAGAGACCAAAAACCACACCAATAATCGCGGAAATGACGGTTGAAGTAATCGCAGCTTCAAGTGGAAAGACCATTTGCAATCCGCCTTTGCTTGGGATGCTGATCGCTGCAGTAATTGCCGTTATTCCAAGACCAAGGATCCAAGCAAATCCCATGCCGATAAACCCACCAATAACGCTAAGCATGGATGCTTCGACCAGAAACTGCATTAAAACGCTTCCTCTTTTAGCTCCAACAGCTTTACGAAGTCCGACTTCCCTAGTTCGTTCCGTCACCGAAACGAGCATGATGTTCATGATGCCAATTCCACCAACAAGTAGCGATAATGCGGCAACTCCACCCAGAATCGCACCCGCCACACCTAAGATATTGCCAAAAATATTCGTGACTGATTCCCGACTATCAACGCGGTAAACCTTTTTGTTACCGGACTTAGCCATAAGCACTCTCCAAACGTCGTCCATGGCAGAATCAGTACTAATGCCCGGCTTGGGGCGCGCAGTTATGTACGAAATTTGGTCGCCGCCAATCCATTTATCTTGCGCAGTCGTCAACGGAACCCAGACTTCCTTCTTATTGTTCTGGCCCATAATTTCGACGTTTTCCATCACTCCAACAACTTGTAGGGTGATCCCTGGGAAAGTGAGCATTTGACCAATTGGATCTTCGTTACCGAACAATTTGTCCCTAATGTCTAAGCCAATCAAGCAGACATTCGCTCGATTATCTAGATCTGCCTCTGAAATTTGGCGACCTGATACAAGGGGCACATTTCCCATATCGTCGGCGTATTCATCAACACCACTGACACTAGGGTCGGAAATGCTTCGATCTAAATAGCTGATTTTTTGAGCACCCATCTGCAAAGATGCCGATGCTATATCAAGGGTCGTGCACTGATTGAGGAGCAATTCTAAATCTTCATATTGCATTCCACTGATCATCGCGTTTCGCTCTGACCTTCGACCACCGCCTCCATCGTAAGCAATCCAAATCGAATCCGAGCCTAGTTTCTTAAACTCATACGTGATGTAGTGCTGAAATCCGTTTGAAATCATGGAAATCAGCGTCACGCTCATGACCCCAATGATCACACCGAGCATGGTTAGGAACGCTCGCATTTTGTGCAAGCGCAACATATCTAGCGCGATTCGGAATGACTCGAAAAGGTTCAAGTGTTACTCCTTCTTCTCAGTGCTGTCAGCTTCCTCGTCATCCGGGCCAAACTGCATCATGCCCTTACGAGGCGGCCCGGTGAATTCCGGCTTCACAACTTGAACCCCTTCCTTCACTCCGCTCTTGATCGCGATATTGGATTGATCTTTTGCACCAACTTCAATGGCTTGACGGATGCCCTTGAACTTAGGCTTTTCAAGTGGATTTTTCGCGACTGGCTTTTCTTTCTCATCGTAAAGCATCACAAAAGAACCCTCTTTATCTTCACCCACGTAGGCAAGCGGCAGAATCAACGTGTCCTTCACTTCAAACGACACCATCTCGCATTTAGCAGACATTCCGCTTTTCAGCTTCGTTCCAACCTCATCAAGAGTGACTTCCACTTCATATTTGACCACCGGGTCGCCGCCAACGCCCGAGGCGTTCTCAATTTGGGCAGGAGCAATCTTGGTGACTTCGCCATGGAATTCACTGCCTGGCAACGCATCTACGGTGATATTTGCTCCCATTCCTTCTGTGAGTCTGGCGACGTCAATTTCGTTGATCTGGAGCTTCACCAACATACTGGAACGATCCTCGATCTTCACGATTGGCGAACCAGCTGAAAATGTACTGAGCGCATTGACCAATTCCCCGATCTGAACGAATCGCTTGGTGATCACTCCTGAAATTGGAGCACGGACTTCGGTTTCACCCAAAAGCCGTTTAGCATCATCCAGGGAGCTCTTGATTTGTGCGACCGAAGCCTGGGAGCCTCGTTTTTGCTCTTCTAAAACCTGAACATCCCGCAAAGCGGCTTCCGCATCCTTCACGTTTTGGAGCGCAGTTTGATATTCCTGCTTCTTGGTTTGGTCAACAAAAGCGTTGGCTTTTGTTCGGTCAAGATCAGCCTTAGCCTGAGCTACTCGCTGTTGTTGCTGCTCTCGTTCAATCCGCTGTTCGTTTTCTAACCGATCAAGAGCTTCCTTTGCTTGCCGCGCTTTCGTTTCCGCCAATTGGAGCGAAAGGTCAGCTTGTTCTACTTCTCGCTTGGAAACATAACCCTTCTCAAACAATCCAGCTTGGCGATCTCGTTCGACCTTTGCCTGGCGGAGATTGTTATTGGCATCTTGCAAGGCGATTTCGGTCTGCGTTCTCGCGTTGGGTTGCGTGACTTTGGTGAGTAAATCGTACGATTTCAGCGCATTCTGATAGCCAGTTTCCGCGGACTTGATTGCTGTGGATGTGAGTTCCGGTTGGGCTTTCAGTTCTAATTCAAGTTGCTTTACACGCAACTTCGCCCGCTCTAGGTTTGTTTGGGCTGTTACTTTCCGCTGCGCGATTTCGATATCAATTCGTCGGACACTGCTGACCGCTCCATCAAGCTGAGCCTGATTCTGATCTAACTGAAGTTGGGTTTGCTGAGGATCAATGACGGCAATGAGGTCGCCTTCTTTAACGTAGTCGCCTTCATCCACCAATAACCTTGCGACTCGCCCGCCTACTTGACTCTTGACTTCGACGGTTTTTTCCGCTTGCAAGGAGCCAGTTTCAACAACCTTGATCGAAACATCGCCTCGTTCAACTTTTGTGACACTGGCTTTCAGCATCTCCTCTAACTGTTTAGCTTCGGCAGCTTTCTTACCTGCCTGCCCCAACGCCCCCAAAGCGACGACAAGCAATGCCAGAATCCCAAGAATCAGCGCAATTCGCCAGTGTTTCTTCATATCAATCTTTCTTTTTTGTGGGCCATGGCCCGTCATCGGGGATATTCCACCCCTCTGGATGAATCAAATAAACCGTATTTCCGGATGAAGCCCAAGCCCGCTCGAACGCATCCCGCTCATAAACCATGCGGACAACGTTCCGACCAGGATCGTTGAAAATCGGGCGTCCCTCTTTGTCAAATCCCACAATCACAACGAGGTGACCGTCATTTGCTCCTTTTTTAGGCTTACCCTTGAGTAAATCATAGCTGACCGATGTGGCTACTGGGACTCCGCTCGCCACAAAAGCTTCGATATCGTTAACGCCTCGCAACTGAGTGACGTAGCCAGTCATTCCTGGCAAAGAGCCAGCGAACGCAACGTTGAACGGCCAGTTACCCGTCCCATTCCAACCAGGGTCGAATACGCCACGTTGAACATCCGGAACATCAAAATCTAATCCGGGCCAATCCAGCTTTTTTGACCAGTAACTCAAAATCATCGAAACCGAGGTCGGACTGCACAGCACCCCGCCTCCGGCATATTTCGCCTGAGCACGGTACGGAACATCAAGCAACAAATCACGCAAAGGCATCCTAGCCGAAGGCGTCCCTTGAGATGGCCCAAATACTAAATGAAATCTATCCAAACGCGCTTGGGTGCCACTAGATCCGTTAACAAGGCTCACAGTCACAAGCAACTTAGTTGTGGACTTTGTTAAAGTCAAAGTATCTGTGTCCACGCGGCCAAATGGATTTTTTTGATCGTTAACGCTGGTGCGAACGGTACCAGCCTCCCCTTCGCTCCACTGCCCAAGTGAAAAATCAGTTGCGGCAGAATCAAGCGGCCTGAGAAAGATTTGCATACTAGCACCGCTCTTAGCCGAGCCATTCCAACTCGGAATTACAGTTTTGAATGACTTTGCTTCCACCACAACTTGCAAGCGCGAACCATTGCCCGTGGTCGTCTCCGTGAAATCATCCGCCACAAGTGAAGCAAAGTTCCAGTCGTTTGCACGGACTGTCTTCACATCATTTATTTGCGTCGGCATAAGCATGCTGAAAGTGGTGGCCCAAAGCGGCAGCATCGTGTTTTCCTACCTGGCATACAGACGGACGGGTTGCAGTCGTCGCTCCCCATTAGGTCAGTTTGCGTAATTCATTCTAGCCAAGCTAACAAAGTAGACCCGGAATACGCTGCCAATCAGCTAAAATGATCGCTCATGCTGAAGATCGAAGGACTCAACGTCTTTTATGGCGCAATTCAAGCCCTCAACGACGTCACGCTAGAAGTCAACGAAGGCGAAGTTGTCTCCATCATCGGTTCCAACGGAGCCGGAAAAAGCACATTGCTCCGCACGATCAGCGGCTTGGTTCGACCGCGGACTGGCTCTATTACTTTTGAAGGTCAAGAGATCACCACTGTTTCGCCTGACCGAATTGTTCAAATGGGGATCAGCCAAAGCCCGGAAGGCCGCCGTATTTTCACCAATATGTCGGTGCACGAGAATCTTCAGCTTGGAGCATTCACCCGGCGAGATTCCGAGGTCGAAAGCGACATGAATAAATTTCTAGATCGCTTTCCCCGAGTGCGCGAAAGGCTAAATCAAAACGCCGGGACGATGTCGGGCGGTGAACAGCAAATGCTCGCTATCTGCCGAGCTTTGATGTCCCGACCACGATTGCTTCTGCTTGATGAACCAAGCATGGGGCTTGCACCCAATCTGGTCACTGAGATTTTCAACGTCATCAACTACCTTCACAGTGAAGGCGTTACAATTCTGCTCGTCGAGCAAAATGCTGTACGCGCACTAGAAGTAGCTGATCGCGCCTATGTACTGGAAACAGGCAATATTGTGCTCTCAGACACTGGCAAAGCCCTTCTGACAAATCCTAAGGTCAAAGAAGCTTATCTCGGAGGCTAATTGTCGAACATCCGAATCTCTCCGCTCGAAGAGCGACATATTCCGCGCGTATTAGAGATCGAAGTCAGTTCGCAATCCTGCCCGTGGTCCGAAGAATCGTTCCGCAACGAAATCAAAACCGACCATGGCATTTTCATTGTTGCGGAGGAAGGCACCGAAATCGTTGGATTTGCTGGCGTCTGGGTGGTGGTTGACGAAGCCCATATCATCACAGTTGCCGTTGACGAATCTCATCGCCGCAAAGGTGTAGCAAACAAGCTAATCACCGAGCTTTTGCTCCGCGCGCAAAGCGTTGGCGCAACTTGCAGCACTTTAGAAGTGAGAGCAGGAAACGAACCAGCCAAAAAACTGTACGAGTCACTGGGATTCAAACCGGCTGGAATCCGCAAACGCTACTATCCCGATAATAAAGAGGACGCAGTGATTATGTGGATGTACGGCCTCAGCGCCTGGGAACCAGTTTCCGCATCATGATCCTCCTCTGGCCCGACCCCATCCTTGCAATCGAAACCAGTTGCGACGAAACTTCGGTTGCAGTGCTCCAAGGACGCACGATTCTTTCCAATATCGTAGCTAGTCAGATTGAAATGCATACCAAGTGGGGTGGAGTTGTTCCTGAGGCCGCCGCCCGAGCTCACGTTGAATCCATTCTTCCGGTTTACTTAGACGCATTGAAGGAAGCAGGCAATCCAACGATCAGCGCGGTCGCGGTGACAAATCGACCGGGGCTGGTTGGTGCGCTAAGTGTTGGCGTTACCGCCGCAAAAGCCATTGCCTTTGCCAAGCAGATTCCCCTCATTGGCGTGCATCACTTGGAAGGGCATTTACTCAGCCCACTCGGCGACCCTGAAGTTGATCTGACTTTCCCTCACGTTTCGCTGATCGTTTCAGGCGGGCACACAGAGCTAGTTTTAGTTAAATCACCAGGCAAATATCAGTTGATCGGCGAAACACTAGACGACGCGGCGGGAGAAGCATTTGATAAAGGAGCCAGACTTATGGGGCTTGGCTATCCGGGTGGCAAGGCGATTCAGGAAGCGGCCCAGACAGGAGACCCAAAACGCTACCAGCTTCCTCGCGCGATGAAAATTGATCCGTTTAGTTTTTCGTTCAGCGGCCTAAAAACCGCGATGCTCCGCCTTGTTCAGCAGGAAGGAGCCAACCTCAACATCCCCGATGCCGCCGCAAGTCTTCAGGCCGCAATCGTGGATGTCCTCGTTGCAAAAGCCATTCGAGCTTGCGAAGAGCTAGGCTCAAACACGCTCTGCCTTGTAGGCGGCGTTTCGGCAAACCAATCGCTCAGAGAATCACTCTCTGTCGAATGCAGCAAAAGAGGAATGACCTTGCACGTCCCGCCGTTCTCGCTCTGCACGGATAATGCAGCGATGATTGGACTAGCTGGTTCATTCCGCCTCGCTTGCGGCGAACGTGATGACCACACTTTGGATGTGTTTCCCACTTCAGAATTACCGTCCGCGCCAATTCTCCGCTAGAATGCATCTATGAGCGATGAAGCAGAGTCAACGCAATCGGTGACAGAACCCCATCCAAAACCGCAATCGCCTTACTTGCGCCCCATAGTGATGACCGCGGTTGCCATTATTTTGCTCATGATCGTTGCATGGGGCGGCAATATGCGGACTCATCAAGCGAAGATCGCCGAGATAGAACGGTCGGTTGATGCGCTCAGCGAAGCAATAGAGCCGACCGTCCTCAACAATGACCCAGCGCGGCTAAGCCGTGCGCTCTTGAGCATTGCAGAAGCCGGAAAATATAAATCAGTTACTTATTCAGACAACAGCGGGAAAATTCTTGCGTCCACCGATCAAGTTCGACTCGGAAAAAAGAGTGATGAGATGGCAAAATCCCCTCAAAAGGCCAAAGCAACCAATGAAAAAGGCTCAGTCGTCGTTCGGAGAGCAGTGATCTTAGCGGGCGACACTCGCCTTGGCAATATCGAAGTCGTTTTGAACTAGCTCACTTGCGAGGATGAGCGGAATCATACGTTCGTTGAACGTGCTCAAGATCAAGTTGCGTATAAACCTGAGTTGTGCTGATGCTTGCATGACCAAGTAGTTCTTGAACTACTCGTAAATCTGCCCCACCTTGGATCAAGTGAACCGCATAAGTATGCCGCAGAGTATGCGGGCTTACCCTAGCTTCGATCCCAGCGTTCAGGCGGTGATGCTCAAGAATAGCGTATGCCGACTGCCTACTCAACTTGGCTCCCCTTGAACCTAAAAACACGTTAGCGACCGGCTTCTTGACCAATTGAGGTCGGCCCTCTAAAAGGTAGCGGTGAATCCACGGAGTAGTGTGCATCGGCACAGGAACCCAGCGAGTTTTTCCGCGTTTCCCCGTCACCCTAAACGCCGCCTGGTCAAGATCAATCTCGTCAATACGCAAGCTAATTGCTTCTGTCACACGCAACCCTGTACCGTAAACCAGTTCCATCAGTGCGCGGTCGCGTAAACCTATCGGTGTGTTTAGATCAGGTGAGGCTAAGAGTCGTTCTAATTGCTCCATCGGGAGAGCTTTCGGCACTCGCTTCGGCAATCGGATTCCCGCCGCGCTGGGAAGATCAGCTTTCGGACCTTTGTGGTGTTTCTTGAGAAACTTCAACAAGGATCGCAGACTGCTTAATCGCCTGCGGCCAGTTGAAGCCGCCGCATTCTGCCGCACCGATGTCTGGTAAAGGACTAAATCTTCGGGCGTTAATTCGTCCCAGTTGCCTCGCCCTCGTTCGGCGAAGTACTCGGCGGCTCGGTTGAGGTCTCTTGAGTAGGCTTCGAGGGTGTGTTCGCTGGCTCCTCGTTCGAATTTAAGCGAGTCGAGGAACCATTCGATTCCGTTACTGAACTGTTCTTTTTGATCCAAATCCATAATTGAGGACGAACGTAAGCTATGTCATGGATGCCCGCCGTCGTGCCGAGTGCATCCAAACCAAGGACGGGAACCTTCATTCCATTCTGATCAGTCACGGTCAGTATCTCGTAATTGGCTTGCAGTTCCTTTTGAAATTCAGTGTATTGAGCAAGTTGCGCAGAGAATTCTTTAGTGCTTTTTTGCTCGTACAGCCTAATCAAACCTTCGATCTCGAAGCTACTGAAGATTACGAAATCGGGCTTGACCTCGGTCAGCAAGCGAATATCCCAATCTCTGCGCTGGCTGATGTCCAAAGGTGTATACCGAACGATATCGAAGTCTGGTACCTGTGCAAGTTGCTCCAGCCGATCTTCAATTCGTGCCTGTGCTGGCCCAGCTTGAGCATTCGGATGAAACGTTGGCGTGTAGAACCAAGGGTCTGAAACAATCCCGATCTTTGATCCCTTGGGTAAATGCTGGCGGATAAACATCGCCATCTCATCCCGCACATCTGTTCCCGCCATCCAGCGGGTCAAACTCGCGGTAGACATTAACCCGCCGCCAAAGCCACCCAGAGCAACGATTCCTAGTGCTACCGCCACGCGAGATTTATTGGTTCGCGCTAGATGCCCTTGCCCCATCAGCCAACCAAATCCCATTGCAAGAACAGGAATGAGCGGGAACGTATATCGTAAAAATTTAACTTCCGCCCGACCAATCAAAATGTAAATCAGAACCATAAAAATAACTGGGCCAACAAGCCAGAGTTGCTTTCGCCAAATTCCACGACCCAACCCAAACAAACTGAGTGCAAGCAACAACCCGCCGTAGCCCACTATCAGATTGCTGACGTGGAAAATCCAACCAGGCGAAGTTCCAGCAAACACCAATCCATGTCCCGCCGAAGTGTGAGCCAGTTCATATTTGAAATCCTGCATGAACTTGGCATTATCAAGCAGAGCGCCGGGAGTTACGATAACGAATGTTAAAAGAGCGACGAGCACTCCTGCGGCCTTTACTTTTACAAACTCCCCAAACTTCCCTTTTGGAACCACAATCCAGGCCGCAAAGCCGATTGCGACGATTGCTAGAATTCCCGTGTATTTCGTTCCAGCGGAAAGGCCGGCAAAGAGTCCAGCAAGAATTGACGATTTAAGAATTTCCTTGTCGGGAACTGCGTCGCCATCTTGCGCCGGGAACATCTTGGTGCAGTAGTAAAGCGACCAAGCCAAAAAGCTCACCGCCATCACGTCTACAGTGAGGAAACGCGAATGAACCGCCAATCCGGGCGTCAATCCAACTGCTAGCCCACCCATCACGCCGCCGAGCCAATGCGTTTGACGACAAATCGCCAAAAACACAGCTAGGGCGGCAAGTGAACAAGCTAACGTGTTTAGTATCCGTCCGCCCAGAATGTAGCGTGCAATGGCTTCATGGACATCAGATCCGTCTTCCTTCTGCGGCCCGCCACCGTAGCCGTTAACGACATCAGTGACAATCTTCTCGACTGTCAAAAAAAGAGTGCCGTAATTGTAAAAGCCGGGAGTGAATTGCCCTTTAGCAGGCTGAATTAATTGAGAATAGGCCAGAACAACTTCTTCATCCGGGTGGAAGCTGTGCCACCGTTCATTGTTTGGCAAACCCCACTGAATGCCAATCAAGCGGATTAGGAGAGATACTAAAAAAACACCAAACCCGATCGCTAATAATTTGCGGTCGGGTTTGGTGTTCATCGGATTTTTAGAGTACTCGATTACTTAACCGATTTCAGCGAAATTGATGCTCTGCCAGTGATTTTTTCTTCTACAAGTTCTTCTGCCAAACCAACAATCTTGACCGACCAGCCGCCTTTGGTTACTGCCTTTGCGTATACCGTGTCTCGAGTGTTGAGATCAAGATCAAATTCAATCGTACTATTGAGTTTTAGTGGCAAACTTTCCAAACCACTTTGATTGGCGGTCATTCCCATTGCTTGGTTGATGAATTTAGACGCATCCGTATCTAATGCCAGTGTGGCGTTGATCCGGTGAAACTTCTTGCCTTCTTTTTCAATAATGCCCGCATAGGAATACTCCATATCCAACCGTTGAACCGCGTGCTCACCTTTGCCACCTTTCAGTTCTTGTGGCTGATAGCTCACTGTGCGCTTCCACTTTTCGCCAACCTTTACTTCCTCAAAAGGAAGCTTAGGGTTAAAGTCTAGAGCCGAATCTAGCGAACCAATAAACAGTGCAAGCCTTTGAAGCTCGCCCGCAAACTGAGAAATGATGTCTTGCGTTGTTCCAACGCCCTTTGCCGCCATTCGACGGTTTAATTGGACGAACTTTGCCTTTCCATCGCTGAGATCTTTAATGCCAACAACCGCATTAACCGGTGAAAGCTCAATTTGCAAATCGTAATCAACTTTTTGCTTGAATTCCGTCGCAGGAGCTTCTGCCGTTTCGCCCTCAATAATCGACATTATTGGGCGCTTGTAGCGCAGTGAAGCAAAGCCAGAACTTTTGATTTCATCTACCTTGTAATTGAAGTCATAGTTAATATCTACTTCACTAGGGATGTAAGTGATTACCCCCTGCTGTCGCTGTTCGGTCAGCATGTGAGTCCTTACCGCATAGGTGTAAGTAGCACCTTTTTTGAACACACGACTTAAATCCACTAATTGAGGTTGAGTCCCCAATAGAGTGGCGGCAATTAGACTGGTCATCATAGCTTTTCTATATCCTTAAACGTTTGAACCGCGCAGGAGTTGCTTTGAGATCACCAATCGTTGGATTTCACTGCACCCTTCACCGATTTCGGTGAGTTTAGCATCCCGCCAGAGCTTTTCGACAAGATATTCAAATGTCATGCCACGACCACCATGAATTTGAATTGCTCGGTTAGTAACTCGGTTAGCCGCTTCGCTAGCGAACAGTTTGGCGTAGCTGGATTGGAGAGTGATGTCTTCTCCACGGTCGAACATAGCCGCACCTTTGAACAGCAACAGTTTTGCTGCTTCCACATCCATTCCGCAGTCTGCGAGCATGTTCTGAACCGATTGCATATCACAGAGCCGTCGGTTGAATTGTTCTCGTTGCTGACTGTATTCCAAAGCAAGTTCCATCGCCTTTTCTGCGATGCCAACTGCCATAGCTGCAATACCAAGGCGACCTCGGTATAAAAGCGAAATCGCTTGTTCAAAAGTACATGGCGTATGCCAAGCTCTAGCGTTGTTGAGCTTAAATCGAACGGTATTACTTGCTCGCACGCCGATGGTGTGGATTCGGTCAATCAGCTCAAAACCTGGCTGATCGGTTTCCATAAGGAACGCGGAGAGTTCTTTCTCGCCAGTTCGAGCGACCATCACAATGAGATCGGCCTTACCGCCGTTGGTGATGAACATCTTTTCGCCGTTCAGGTGCCACCAACCGTCTTCGCCTTCGATTTGAGTAGCAACCGTCTTAACTCGGCGGGCATCGCTACCTGCGTCTGGTTCGGTGAGGCCCCAAGCAAGTTTGAGCTTTCCTTCCATCGCTGGCTTGAGATACTTTTCGCGTTGTGCGTCGCTACCAAAGTGAACGAGGTGACCGATCACCAAAGCGTTGACTGCCGCGAGGTTCATCGAAAGCGCAGGATCACCTTTCGCCAGTTCCAGGCACATTTCGACGTAAGCCCGACAACTGCGACCACTGCCGCCCATGGATTCTGGAACTACCATATCCAGCATTCCCACTTTGCCGAGCTTTTCCCAAATTTCATCGGGAAATGCGGTGTTTTCTTCCCATGTGCGGGTGTTCGGAAGAACTTCCTTGGCAACAAATTCCCTGACATTCTTTAAGAACTGTCCCTCTGAATCAGTGAGGGAAGGAATGACCGCGCCACTTTGCGCTTTCTCCATCGTTGTCTGCGACATACCACCGGATTCTACTGGTTATCTATCTCACTTGTCGCATGGTGAGCAATCTTTCTTATGCTCGTTTAAACCAAGTACCTACAAACCGGTATTTTTATCCTGCTCATCGCCCGATGCTGTATTCTTTTTCTATGGCGATTACTTACAGCGAAATGGTTCACTTTGTTCCCAATCCAACTGAAACAGCAAACCTCATGATATCAGCGTTTGGTTGGGAGATTATTGAGACATTTCAAGACTCGTGGGTTTTACTGAAAACGCCAGGTGACGGGAAAATTGGATATATGCAGCACAATGGCGAAGATGGTCAGCCGTGGCCGCATGCAATGGCGGCATTCCATAGCGACCAGATTGAAGCCGATATTGCTCAGTTAAAATCTACGGGTTTAGATGTTTCCGAAGTAAAGAAATCTGCCGATATGTGGCATGCAATGTACGTTGACCCGCACGGAAACAAATTCATGATTTGGCAAGAGCCACAGAAATAGGATTCAAAAAGCAAAAAGCCGTCTCCGATTTCCGGAGACGGCTTTTCTTTCGTTAACTTAGTTAGTTGCGGCTTTGACCAAAGCAGAAAATGCTTTTGGATCAGCAATTGCTAGTTCGCTCAACATCTTTCGGTTGACGTCCATGCCTTTGCTGCTCATTCCGTGAATAAGTTCGCCGTATCGAACGCCTTCAGCTCGGCACGCGGCTGAGATTCGAGCAATCCAGAGTCGTCGGAAATCGCGCTTCTTTGCACGTCGGTCTCTGAAAGCGTACTGACCGCTCTTCATCACCTGTTCGTGCGCGTTCTTAAATACGTTCTTCTTACGACCATAGTAACCCTTAGCCTTGCTAATGAGCTTCTTGTGCCGCTTGTGGCGCATAAGGCCACGTTTGATTCTTGCCATTTATTATTTTCCTCGTTTCGTTTTTTTGTTTTTGTTCAACCGATTCCCAGCCGATGTGGCGGTGACGGTAGAGGTCGTGGTCAGCAAATCTGAACTTACTTCAGGGCGAGCAGGCGCTTGACGCGCGGCAACTCGGTTTTGCTGAGCTGTTGAGCTTGATCCAAGCGGCGCTTTTGGCTACCGCTCTTGTGGAAGAACATGTGGTTATTGCCGGAACTTCGGCGCATGATCTTCCCAGATCCAGAGATTTTAAACCTCTTCGTTGCTGTTTTGTGTGTCTTCAGCTTTGGCATTTTTCTTTTGGCTCCCGCCAGATGCTGGTTTTGGATTGATCACCATCACCATTTCCCGTCCGTTCAGAATAGGTTCCTTTTCAGGTTTTCCGTGCTCTTCTAGTTCCTTAGCGATCCAAAGAAGTTTTTCCTTTCCTCGATCTGGATAAGCAAGCTCTCTGAACTTGAATCTACAGACAACTCGAACTTTGTCGCCATGTGCGAGGAAGTCCGTAGCCTTTCTCGTGGCAGTTCGCATATCGTTCTCTGCGATATTCGGGCTTATCTTTATACCCTTTACTTCTTGGGGCTTCTTCTTTTGGTCCTTTTTCTGCTTATCTTGCTCGTATTTGTACTTACCGTGATCAACAATTTTCGCGACCGGAGGTTCAGCGTTCGGCGCAACCAGCACGAGGTCAAGACCTACGTCTTCTGCCATTTTTAGGGCATCGCGGGATGAAATCACCCCTACGGCAGTTCCATCAGCTCCAATTACACGTAATTGATCATATTTCAGGAGCCGCTTATTAATATTTGGCCCTGGATCACGTCGCGGACGACCGCGGAATCCCTTTTTCTTAATGGCTTCGCACCTCAGAGCGCACTGTTAAAAATGTCATGTGTTTCATTCTCAGTATATCTTCGGTTCATCCAGACTGTCAAACAAGGGCGCATGTTCCCTATTGTTGGCATCCCCACTCCCCCATTCCGGCCCTACCCGTGGGTATCCTCCGACTTAACTTATGCTTGAGAATTGCCGCCGCGTCTGCGTCATTGGAGCCGGGACGATGGGTTCTGGGATTGCCGCCCACCTTGCGAACCTCGGGTTTGATGTCACTCTTCTCGAACAAACCCGCGAAATGGCAGAAGAAAAGCTGGCGCAAGCCGCTTCGCTAAGACCACCACACTTTTATCTTTCCGGCACAAGCAAAACTATACGAACGGGTTCAATTGCTGATGACTTAGATGCTGTCGAGCAAGCCGACTGGGTTTGCGAAGCGATTATCGAAAAACTCGACGCCAAACAAGCATTATTTGAAACACTAGATCCGCTGATCCGCAAAGACGCGCTGATCTCCACCAATACCAGTGGACTGCAGATTTCTCTTCTCACTGAAGGTCGATCCGACGAGTTTCGCCGAAAGTTCCTTGGCACTCACTTCTTCAACCCACCTCGCTACCTAAAGCTTTTAGAACTGATTCCAACAAGTGAAACCGATCCGGCAGTAGTGGAAGCGACGACAAAGTTCTTCCACGATAAAGCGGCCCGCCGCGTGGTTGTGGTCAAAGATACACCTGGCTTCATTGCTAACCGGTACGGAATGTGGAGCATGTTCCACGCGATCCACGTTGCAGAAAAACTACGACTGAGCATCGAGCAAGTTGACGCCATAACCGGGCCGTTCCTTGGTCGCCCCAAAAGCGGCAGTTTCCGCTTGAACGATCTGGTGGGTCTTGACATCATGCAAGACATTGCTCAAAACCTCATCGAACGATGCCCGCACGATCCCGGCACCAAACAACTTGAAACCCCGAAATCCATGGAATACCTGATGGAAAAGGGCTGGATTGGCAATAAAACCCGCCAAGGGTATTACAAAAAAGAAGGCAACCAGTTTGTGGCCTTTGACCTCGAACGCCACACATACAACGAAGTCCAAGACCCAGAATTAACAACCTTAAAAGAGCTTGAGCGGCTTCCGCTGGGCGAACGGCTCAAAGCGGCACTACAAGATCGGAGCGAAGTCGGTGAATTCTTGCGCTTGTATCTAAAGCCAGCCCTTCAATACGCAGTCAGCATCAAAGAAGAAGTTTCGCACAACGTACGGGATTTCGACCGTGTCATGCAGTGGGGATTCGGCTGGCAAGAAGGCCCGTTCGCCATCATCGACGCTATCGGGGCTGAGAACCTTGATCTGGATACAAAACCGTTCTACCAAGCCGGCCAAATCCAAGACAACGTTGGAACCTACTTCACTCCGAAGCCAGAGCCAGAATTTTCGGTCATCACCGATTATCCGATTGTTGACCAGCAACCAGGTTTCAATGTTCGCGATATGGGCGATGGTGTGGAAGCGATTGCCATCACAAACAAAATGGGCGTAATCGACCCGACTCTTGTTAGAAGTTTGCTCGCCTACTTAGAATCCGGCAAGTTGGGCCGCATAGTTTTGACAAGCGAAGCCAAGGTCTTTTCCGCTGGGTTTGACCTCAAATTCTTCAATTCTGCCGTCGAAGCAGAACAGTTTGATGAAATTGAATCTGCAATCGCCGATTTCCAAAAGCTCAACACAATGATTGGCAGTATTCCCAGCGTTGCCGCCGTTTGGGGATTCTGCATCGGCGGTGGATTTGAACTCGCCGCTGGTTGCTCCCTCATTGCCGCTCATCCCGAAACTCAAATTGGGCTTCCTGAGGCGTTAGTTGGGCTTGTTCCTGGCGGAGCTGGAATTGGCGTGATGCGTTTGCGGATGCAGTCAAATGGAACCAAGGGAATTGTCGAAGCCGCCAAACTCATCGCAACTGGCGGACTCAGCGCAAATGCAGACGATGCTCGCAAGATGGGATTCCTTCGAGACGAAGACATCACCGTTTATCACCCTGACCGATTGCTCACCGAAGCCAAAAAGCTCGCCCTTGCCGCAAATGCCCTTGTCCGTCCAGCATGGCAAGAAGTAGGTGGCCCGATCAAAGGAATGATTGATCAAATGCAAAAGGAACTAATTACTGGCGGTTCGTTCAGCGAATACGACGCGCAGATCAACGACAAAGTCAAAAACGTTCTTACAGGTGCGACTTCCTTTAACGATGCGGTTGAGAGAGAACGCCACGCCTTTGTCGAACTCTGCAAAGAGGGCCGTTCACACGCACGCATGAAGCACATGGTTGATACCGGGAAACCGCTCCGGAACTAGAGAATATGAAAATTCTTGTTCCAATCAAGCGGGTAATTGACCCATACGCAAAGGTGAAGCCGCTCGCCGACGGCACTGGTCTCGACCTTGGCAACGTCAAGTTCGACATCAACCCATTTGATGAAATCGCGGTGGAAGAAGCTGTCCGTCAAAAGGAAAAGAACTCCGAGATTCAAATCATTGCCGTTTCAATTGGCGGAGCAGAAGTAGAAGAACAACTTCGCAAAGCTCTCGCTATGGGCGCAGATGAAGCCATTCATGTTGAAACCACCGACCAACTCGACCCAAGCATTGTCGCTAAAGAACTTCAAGCGGTTACCGAAGAAATTCAGCCGGACATCATTTTAATGGGCAAACAAGCCACCGATAACGACAACAACCAGACGGGGCAAATCTTAGCCGCGCGATTAGGCTGGCCTCAAGCCACCTTTGCCAGCCACGTTGAACTGGGTGACAAATCCGCCACCGTCACCCGAGAAACCGACACGGGCGAAGAAACCATTCTGCTTCCCTACCCTTGCCTGATCACAACTGATTTGCGACTCAATGAACCGAGGTTCATCCCATTGCCCGGGATTATCAAAGCGCGGAGCAAACCCCTTCACAAGCGCGAACGGCAAACTACCGATACACCAAGAGTTGCCGTGCTCGACTATGTCGCCCCAGCAGGACGATCCGGCGGAAAGAAAGTCGGCAGCGTTGATGAACTGATCACTGAATTGAAAGCGAAAGGAGTTGTTTCGTGAGTAGAACTTTGCTGATTGCATTTGATGCTGGCGACGCTTTAAATGGGGCGGCTTTCTGCCAGCAAACTGGAGCGTACGATGTGATCCAGGTCATGGGCGAGCCTAAACTGGACTTAGGAGCAGAAACGGTAACCACTTGGAACCTGCCAAGCCAACCACCTGCCGAATATCTGGCAAACGCGCTTAAAGATGTTTGCGCTAACTACACCCGAATCGTCGCGGTTTCGAGTATGCAAGCCAAAGATGGCCTTGCCCGGCTAGCTGGGTTACTTGATTGGCCCATGATAACGGATGTCATCGAACTTTTAGGCGAAACCAAGTTTAAGCGACCGATTCTCGCTGGCTCGGTCATCACAACTGTCGAATTGAACGCGTCAACTTGTCTGCTAACCTTCCGACCCGCTGGCTTTGGTCAGCCAACCATCGGCGGAAACAGCAAACACGAATCTATAAAGCCAACTTTCACTGGCGTGACCAAACGAGTTTCCGCAACCGTCCGCGAAGGCGGACGACCCGACCTCAGTTCGGCGAAAGTCGTTGTCAGCGGCGGACGACCTCTCAAAGATGCAGAAACCTTTGAAAAAGTCATCGGCGGATTAGCCGATGCCCTTGGTGGTGCGGTTGGGGCCACTCGTGCCGCCGTGGATAGCGGAATCGCCGCAAACGAATTGCAAGTGGGGCAAACCGGAAAGATCGTTGCTCCCGACCTCTACATCGCAGCGGGTATCAGTGGTTCAACTCAGCACATGGCAGGGATCAAAGATTCCAAAGTGATTGTTGCAATTAACACCGACGGTGACGCACCAATATTCGATGCCGCAGATTTTGGGCTAGTGATGGATCTGTACGAAGCAGTTCCCGAACTCACGGAGAAGCTCAAGAAGTAGCCGCTTCAAACGCAAGATCAAAAAACTTCGGCCGGATAGCGGTGATCTGCATATCTGCATCTTTGGGATGCACACGGTTGGTGAGCAAAGCGGCATACACCTTGCGATCCGGATCAACCCAAACGCACGTCCCCGTGTAGCCAGTGTGACCGTAACTTTTCGGCCCAAACTTCGTCCCTGCCGATGATCCCGTTGGCGATTTGGTATCGAATCCAAGTGCCCTAGTTTCAGTGCCTTGATTTTTAATGAACTGCGGAAGTAATCCACCAAAAATCTCATGATTTGCTGCAAGAGCTTGCAGATACTTTGCGACTCCACCAATCGGCGCAAATAACCCCGCGTTTCCGCTCAATCCGCCCAATACGTAAGCAATCGGATCATGCACTGAACCCTGTATATATTCGCCTATGCTCCACTCTTCCCCGCGCTCTTTGGCAAGATTCCTCCGCCAGGCTGGAGTTTCTTCAGTCGGCGCGCATTTTGGAATCAAATGCGGTGGCGGACAGTACATCGCATCAATTCCTAGCGGCTCATGAACTTTTGAACCGACGTACGCCCCTAAGTTCATTCCCGATGTACGTTCGATAATTGTCATCAAATTAATGAATCCCAGGCATGAATAAACTGTCTTCTCTCCCGGCTTAGCGGTGGGCGTCGAGGTGAGAATCCGCATCCTCGCTTCGCTTGAATCCTTAACCGAAGTCAGCGTATCGTATGCCTTTAGCCCGCAGTCATGGAGCAGCAAATTCCTAATTGTCGCGCCTTTGAGTTTGGATTCCGGCAAAATCTTTGTGACTAGATCATCCAGTTCAAATAGGCCATCTCGAACGGCGCAGATTGCCCCCATGGTGGTTGACATCACCTTAGTCACACTGGCTAAATCCCACCTAGTTTCTTCGCTCACTTTAGGCGAGCCCTTAACTACAGATTGACTGCCGACCATGCCTATGACATAGCCCGATTCGTTGCCGTAGCAGTAAGCTGCTCCTGGGAAAGCTCCCCTAGCTATCGAATCGTTCAGCAAGTCATCAATCTGTTTCATAGCAGGGTCACTCCGTGGAGCCGCATACCCGCCGCTGAGTTGGTCGCCACGATTTCAATTCTAGCAACATTATTCGCGTCCAATGGAATCCTTACCGCGCTCACAGTTCCAGATCGAGGAGTGCCAACCGTCGGGCGATCATCGGAAATTGCCCGCAAATGAGTTCCGTAGTGCAAATCAAACGATTGTAGCTTGCCATCGGTGTAATGGATAATCGCTTGACCAGTAAGGGCGACTTCGTTCACCCGAGCAATACAATCCATTGCCAAAACCACCTCTTTGGCTGTGCTGTTTACGGGCACAACTATGGAATGGGGAGCACGGAACGACTCGTTGCTCGTCACGCCATACATCTGCCTCGGTTCAGATATCAAGAAGCTATTTGAGCCAATAGATGTCCGAACATTGTCAGAACTTCCTACTGCGAATCCATCCGCCGGGGCAATAGCTTGGCGTCGCCCGAAATACAGTCTCTGAAGCAGTGCTCCAGGCTGATAACCCAGTTTATCCGGATTTTCGGTACGCCCACTCCAAGCGTACTCTGCCATGAGAGCGATAGCGCTGAACTGCTCAAATTCACGAACCATGTTCGATTCATTACTTTCGTATCCGGCCCAAGTTGTTTGCAGAATCCCGGCATTGTTTTTGATTGCGGAAAGAGTGAATCCTTTGATGTTCTTGGGTCGAAACCAAGTAGCGGCAATCGGCTTCATTCCCATTGCATTCCAGAGTTTGAGCGAGGCATCAAAGGTGTCAGGATTGGGATCATCTTTGTAGTGCCAATCGGCGATGTAAGTCCCACGCTTGAGCATTCCTCGTCGCATCTTTGCCGATTCTAGCGATGGCGCATGGCAGGCATCTACAGCTTCACCTTTGTAGAGCAACATATCGCTCCACATCATTGTCTGGGTGCCGTGCTTTACCGCGATGTCTTGCAGTACAGGCAGTCCGGTTTGCCAAAGCCGATCAGTGAGCCGCTTATCTTCGTTACCCCGATTATCTATTTCATCTAAGCCAAAATGGGCGATTTTTGGATTCATGGTTTCTTTGACTTCATCCCATATGCTCGACATAAATGTTCGCGCTGGAGCCTTGCGTAAATCCAATGTGTATGGTACTTGCGGATTGATTGCAAGTTCCCGGTTCTTGTTGTTCGCAAAAAACCATTCCATGTGTCCCATGCTCTGAACAAGTGGCGTCGGCTCAATCCCGAGATCCCGATACCGGTTTGCCAATGATTTGAGATCGGCCTTTTTCATCGTGATCGCGGTTTCGATGCCAGGCGTTGATTCCCAATCGGTTCTTTCACATTGAAGAACAACATTATTCAGCTTGAGCGGGGCTAAAAATCGATCCATCAACGTGCTCTGAAATTGCAACGCTGTCGGCCCGACGAACAAGTGAACTCCCCGCCACTGAGCCGATGGCCAATCGGTGATGCTGATATAAGGCACCGTGAGTTCCCCGTTTGTCACCTCAACCAATTGCGCCAGCGTGCGGATGCCGTAGCGAGCACCCTCCACGCTTTGCCCAATGATCTCGATACCACCGCCGTTGATGTTGAGCTGATAGCCATTCGGCTTAGTAATGCCAGGATTGATAAGCACGTTTACTGATCGTCGCTGATCAACAGAACCTGGCACCCAATCCCAACTTCCCTTCATAAAACGCTGGAACCACTCCACCTCTGAATCTAGCTCTGCGGGAGCGGAGAATTTAAGTCCGTTGTGTACGCTTAAACTTCCACCTGATTTCTGTACTGATTTCGGTTTTGGGAAAATTGGAAACTTCTGACTGTTTTGCCCCAAAGCAGCGGTCAACGGTTGAACCGTCCACGGAACGGTTTCCTGGCTTTTGCTGATTTCAGCGACTGGCTCTAATTGAAATGTGTATTCAAAGCGTATTGTCCCTTGCGGCTTGATCTCCTGATCTGTCGCGCCAACCCAGAACAACTCTTTACCGTCCGCCCACTCCACCCCGTAGTTGCGCCCATCCAGCACCACCAATGGAGTTGTTGAATCAATTTTCAAGTTTGCTGCCGGAGCAGAAAAAACAATCTTTCGAGCCGAGCCGAACATCCTTTGTTCAAAAGTAGAGCCTTCCTTGACTGGGCGGCTCAACATTGGAGTTTGAGCACTGTCCAACTTTAGCGATCCGTTCGCCAAATAGGGTGCCCACAAGCGACCAACTGCATATTCAAGCATTGCAGGTTTATCACCACGCCACCGGAATTCCGCAACACATTTAAAACCGTTTTCAATCGGCGTAAACGTCTGGCGATTTGCCACCCGCCCATCGTCACTATTTGCATAGACCGTAATCACACCCGAGCGGTCTTTTTGAATGTCAACTGGCTTCCAAGCTGAACTCCAGTAACCTTGTTTCCAACCTTTCTCATAGTATTGATAACCCGACCCCTCCACCAAGGCAATATCATCCACCATCACTTTCAGCCCAGCAAACGGCACATATTCCACACTTAGTTTTGGATAAACCAGATCATCCGATGTAAGGGCGCCCGGAGATAAACCTAAAAATGCACAAACAAGTGAAGCAACCACAGGTTCATTTTACTGGCATTGTAGGTTCAAAAACAGAACGACCTAGCGATAGCTTTCACCATCAATCACTCGGTTCATAACCGGATAACTATCGCGACTCATGCGCTTGCGAACTCCGTCAATTTCACGCCATGTTTCGACCTCGTAGCCCGGCTTACCGGGATTCCGCACCCAAGTTTTCCCCTCCGATGAAATGTTCAGAGTCATGGGCTTGATTGTTTGTAAGTTCGTCTGCCACACATGCGCAGAAGGCTTCTTCAGAGTGCGCGCACGAAATTCAGCCCTCAGTTTGCCGTTCTGTTGACTCAAAATAAGAGTCACGGGAACATCAAGCGTGTTGCGGAATTTCAAATCAATGTTGGGAAAAGCCACTGCTGCATCTCGACCTGGCGTAACATAGCTTGGCGCATAGTGGTGTGGATTCCTTTCGACTATCTCAAATCCCGCCAGCAAAGCCGCGTTGTAGATCGTGGTGCTGGTTTGGCAGACACCCCCTCCCCAAGCATCCACCAATTGACCGCCGTAGCTTACGGGCGCACGGCGATAGCCTTGATCTCGGCTCCAGGGGCCAACCACTTCGTTAAACGAGAAAACCTCACCCGGCATGATTTCCGTGCCGCTGAGCTTATTTGAACAAAGCGTTGCATTGTGCCGTTGCGCCGAAGACCGTCCTTCCAACTGAGTGATGTATCCAGCGTAGACCTGCTCTTTTTCTTGATGCCCACCCGCAACAAATGCCGAAGCAAGAAGCGCCATCACAACGATTGCCGCCAGCCACTTCATTGCTTCACCCTTAATCGCAACTGCTCAGTTGTGGAAATCACATCACGTTGATACATTGGATAAGCCCGGGCAGGAAGAGCATTGCAGTCGCCGACTCCTTCTGCCCGAACTGCGTATTCGATGACGTGTTCGCCCGCGTCAAGTTGAGTCACAAAGAACGCGGCGTGGTCGTCGAAGAACGTGCTGTTTGCCCACCAATTCATCCAGTCGTAACCAGATTCTGGTTTATCGGCATCCACGATTCGGCAGTTGCTCGGAATTGGATCTTCGATTGCCAGATACTCAACCGCCTGTGCTGATTTGATCGTCAATCGACAACGGAAAACTTCTCCGGACTTAAACTCAGTGCTTGGATTCTTAGCCGGACGAATCCGCATTGTTCCGTCTTCAAGACGAGTTGGTTCCATACGGAAATACTCCCGTTTTAGAACAAAGCTTGCTGGCTTTGCCTCTGCTCGGCTATTTTGTGTGTAGACCTTCTGCTCTAGTTCGATACTAGCAAGCGCGGTTCCCGAACCAGTGAATTCAAGCTCGACTTTATTTTTTCCTGCTTGAAGCTCGTCAACTGAGAGCCGGATTTGCTTAGCTGGATCAGCTCCGCCGGAGAAAACAATGTGGTCAATAGACTTTCCATTGACGCGAACCCCTACAACCCCAGCCGCAGATTGAACCGGACGAGTACGCATATAGCTCACTGCCGCCTTGAGAGCAGTGGAAGTGCGCCAAGTATCACCCCAGCCTCGCCGAGTGCGCATCTGCATCAGTTGCTTGAGAATTTTAGAAGCAAGATCGCTTTGCGGTTCTAGAACCAACGCCGCTTCTAATGCCAGAGCACTGTCAAAAGCATCGCCAAAACTGACGGTTTGGCCGCCGCTCAGCGCACGTTTTTTGAGTTCGGCAAATGCTTTTCGTGCTTCTTGCTCTGTTGATGAAGAGCTGTTAACTAAGTAACCGTAAGGGTTCACTTGAAGGAAAAGCCCAAGTGAAATCTGTGCAAGCTCCGCAGTAGTCACATCTTTGAATTTCGTCAGAAGAACTTTCTCCGCTGATTCATCGGGCTGGTAACGAATCACTGCCAAAGCCAGTGGAATCATGCGACGATAATCTTCGGTTTTTGCTTCCTTGAGCAATGTTTTTGCGCCATCCAAACCTGACTCAATCAACTTATCGGTTCCCGGAACGCCAGCTTGCCGGATTCGATACAAGCCATCCAACACAAGCGCAGTCATGTATGGGTCAGTCTGATCGTAACCGAACCACCCCCATGTTCCGTTCGAATTTTGCAACTCACGTATTCGGCCGAATCCGATCTGGATCACATCGTCAATTTTCTTATCTAGCTCAGGATGGGATTGCCCCGTCTGCCGCCAGTAATCACGCACCAGCACGGCGGGAACAAACCGGCTCATCGTTTGTTCAACGCACCCGTACGGGTAATCAATCAGGTCAACCAGCATCGGTTCAAGCGAACTGAAAGGACTTGGGCTGAGATCAATTATCAGCGAACCTTGAATCGCCATTTTGTCCAGATTGAGTTCTGTAACGAGCGCGTTGCCTTGGGTGACATCGCCCGTGAAATATGCGCGACGAAGCTCGGCGCGGGGTTCCACAGTTACCGATTGTTCTAATCCATCAGTGAATCCACCAGATTGTGCTCGACCGACCACCTTGAACGTCGCTTTTCCAGCAGAAGGAGCCTTTACTTCCCTGCGAATTGCTTTTGATGACCTTGCTGGAATGGTGAGAGTTTCCTTGCCATCGCCAGATAACTGAGCACCCATTGCACCCATTTCTAGTGCAACCGTCATTTCAGCATCGGTAGCGTTCGTTGCCGTGATGGCTATTTCTTGCACATCGTCTTGGGTCATAAACGAAGGCAAACTCATTCTGAGCATGAGTTCTTTGCGGGAAATCACATTGCTCTTGCCCTTGCCAACCAGCGTGTTTGCCGAAATCGCTGTGCCGGTCACCCGCCAGCTCGTGAGGTTATCAGGAACTCTTACAGCTACGGAAACGGTTCCGTCGTCGCTGGTGCGCACGTTTGGCCCCCAATAGGCTGTATCTGCAAATTCTTTGCGGATATCAACTTCGCCGTCCGCTTTATCCTCACCATCCAAATAGATGGATGGGAACGAATAAGCCGTCTGCACCCGGCTCCAGCGGCGTGGATAGAACGAATCTAGCGGGTCTTCGCGGTCTTCTGAGATTTGGTAAACACCTTCATCAACCACTCGCAAAGCCACGTCGGCCGGAACCGGCAATCCGTTCGAGTCTTTTGTGCTGACTAGCAGATTCACGCTCTCGCCAGGGTGAATTTCGTTTCGGTCGGGAGTTATCTCAACCGCAAGTTTGTGCATTTCCTGCCCAACGTTAGCTGAGCGGGAAACTTCCGAGAATTCTTGATTCTTAACCCGAGTAGCAGTGACAGTGAAGTTCGGCGCAAACTCTTTTGTCACCGGAATTTTGAGAACGGTTTCGTAGCCGCTTAACCGCACGATTTGCGAACTCAGGATGTTATCGCCTTCCGCCGTCAACCAAACGCTGCCGTCGGATTCGTTGGAACGCACAACGACCTCCGCCACATCACCAACTTCGTACTGCTTTTTATCTAGCGCAATAGTAAGTTCGGTTTCCGCCGCCGGATCAGCACCGCCGCGAACCCATAGGTAGCTCTCGTACTGAACTTCATTTCCGCGTGGATCTTTGGCTTTAATCTTCGCGATGTAACTGCCGAATTTCTGGGGCGAAAAGTTTGCAACTGCCTTGCCACTGGCATCCAGATTCACTTTGGTCGTGGTTTCCGGGATAAATCGCCAACCTTCTTTTGAATACTGATCCCTACCAAAAACCACCTCGACTTGCGACGGCAGTTTGCCATCTGCATTGGATGTTGCCGCCTCAATCTCAAGCGAAGTCGGCTCACCTGAGTTAGCAACAAATCTGCCCCATTCAGCCCGGATGTCGAATTCGCCCCTTGAAGCGATCACCGAGCCTTTGCTCGAATAATAGCGTCCGCCTTCATCCGAAACACTTGCATCCAAAGTGAACTTGACATCGCTCAAATCATCAAAGCGGTCGTTCTCTCCCTTGACCCGGGTATCAATGGCGATAACCATTTCACCGTTTTCATCGGTGGTGCCGTTGAACTCTTTGTAAAATTCGTTGTCGTAGCCATCGAATTCGTCGTAGTAATAATCCGAATAATCTTCATCAAATGGTGACGACCAATAACTATATCCCTTGTAAAGGTAAGCGTTAACATTTGCACCTGCAACTGGCTCTCCTGTGAGAGAAGTACATTTGATCGTAAATTCAACTTGGTCGCCACGCACGACTTGCTTTTTGTTCGGCGTCACTTCGATATCAAAGTAAGGCTTGCGATAGCTGGCTAACGAAACCCATTCCGAAGAACTCTGGTTCAAACAGTCAACTTCAATTCGGTATCCGCTGATGCCATCAGCTTTCGTAGTTTTGAACTCGTTAGAGAACGATCCCCATTCATCCAAAGTTGCCGTGAACTGCTTAACGGTCGTTCCGTCCGTATCCGAAATTGTCACCGCGACCGGCACGTTCGCGGGAATAGTGTAATTGTCGGTTGTTCCCTTTCTAAACGTGCCCTTGAACTGAACCAAATCCCCTGGTCGGTAAATTGGTCGGTCGGTGACGTAATGAGCAGTGATCTGCTCGGATGGAGGCAGATAATTGGAAAACCAAGTATAAGCCCGAGAGTTCTCATGCTTCGCCGAAACCATCACCATTTGATTCAAGCGATCTTGAATCTTGATCGGAACTAGCCCGTCGCTGTTCGTTTTCCCTGCTACGACCTGAACCCCTTTCTGAATGGATTTAACTTCTGCACCCGCAATCGGCTCACCAGTTGTGATGTTGCAGACAAACGCTTCGCCCGCCTTGCCATCGGTTTTTGTGACCAATGCAATGTCGGTAACGGTTAGCCAGGCATGAGCGATATCTTTGCCGACCTGCGCTTCCAGTAAATAGATGCCGTGCGGCAAGGAACCAAGTTTTTCCTCCTGAACAAAAAGACCTTCGATATCTTTGGTGAGAAGCGGCTTAGTTTCTTCTCTCACCGTGGTGAAGGTAGCCAGGGTTTTCGGATTCTCGCGGCTCCGGTTTGTAGCGAGCGCATAGAGCAGATTTTGAAGCGAGGATTCTCCGTCTAGTTGATCTTCTTTGATCGCAAAAATAGAAAACTTTACGTCTTTAGAAAGCGTGTTGCCCTCGGTTCGAACCGTGATCTCCTGCCCCGGAGTAAACACTCGGCTCCCCGCGTTGATCGAAACTGTTTCCGGGTTTCGCTCAAGTAAGAAATCCTCGTTTGTCGTTTGACCTTCAGTAATTACAATTGGCTTTGAATAGATATGGTGCGCCTTTCCGTAAATGGAAACAGAGTAAAGCCCTGTCGGCAATCCAGAAATCTTGAACTTTCCAGATTCATCCGTCACGGCCCGCCAGCTATCCTGCCCTTCCCAACCATCTTGAGTAGAGCGGTACAGGATCACGTCCGCATTCGGCAAACCTTGGTTTGGCATTGGCATGGTCGCTATGCCTTCAAATGAACCAACTGGAACTTCAGAGGTAATTCCAAAGCTAAATAATCCAAACATCACGACCAAGGCAAGAATCGCGCTAGCAATTCCGCCGGGTTTGAGCCAACTAAGCGGTTTCAACGGGTGCCTCCACTTTTGCTTGACGTTCAGATAATCCAAATACGGCTATCGCTGCTAACACAACCAAAACCGAACTTGCGATTAAAAAGACTCGCATTTTTTCATCCCTTGCAAGTTCAAACGATTCACTAATCGCACCGTAACTGACGCCGATTACGCCCGTGAGCCCAATAAGCGGGATCAAGCCAAAACCACGGCTTTCATCAATCAATCCAGTCACCCAAGCCCCAAGTCCAAGACCAACCAGTAGTCCGACTCCGCCCTTGGTGCCAAAGAACATCAATCCCACCAAACAAGCTGTGACGCCGATTACCCCGGTAATGGCAAATCTGAACCAGCCTTTCATCGAACTACGGTTTTTGCCCATAAAGCTGCGATCAAGCAGCAAAATCATAATGCCGACTCCGATCATCGAACTCACCATTCCGTAATGCTGAGCGATATCGTATGCCCGGGTTATATCCGGATAAACAAGCCGGAATGTACGGTACGAAAGCAGTCCGATCACTGGGCCGAGAACACTAGATAACGTCACCTTGCCAAACAAGGCAAACGTCGCTAATCCAGCCAAACAAGCCATCGCGAGTCCAAACGATTTATCTTGCGCAAAGGCCATAGTCGCGACGCCCATCCAAATCAAACCACCGAGCACTAAGCGGCCCGTATCGCGTTCAGAAACCGTCATCCAGCAAACAACAAAACTCGCGAGCACCGCCGCGAAAATAGTGACCGGGAGCGTCATGTCATCTCCTCCCCACTGGCCGATAAATAAGCCCGCCATCGCGACTATTGCGGCACCTAAGCCACCCGCCAGCATTGAACCAGCTCCGGCTTTGCCTTTTTGAATCAGCAATACAATCACCGCCGCAGCTAGAATCGCAATTGCAAGCATTGAACCTGCGCTGTTCGGAATCTTGCCAAATCCTTCCGGTGTCCAGCGGTTCGCCATAACGACCAAAGCGGCACTACCACTGAAAATCACTCCGCCTGATGCCGCGCCTGACCACGCAAGACAAGCCCCAACCCAGCCAACAACCGCGAGGCTAATAAATATCGGATCAGAAAGCTTGACACTGACTTCGGCAACTTGTGCAGTTGCCGGCATCAACGAATGAGCGGCAAGCGCACCCGCACCAATCATCGCGAACTGCGGATTCCCTCGCCAATAAACAAGGGCGATAGCAAAAACCGAAGCAATCAGAGCTTCTAGCGGTAAATCTTTGGTCAGTCCTTGCGACATTGCGCCGCAGATGAGCACACCTATCCCAACCACGGTAGCAACGAGCCCATGCCAACTTGGTTTAGAACCTTCTGCTTTTGGCTCTAACCAAGCCAAAACTAAAGCCGCGACCGCAAAAACACCAAAAAACGCCCCGTTCATTTGTCAAAACCCCTATCACATCAAGTGACCGGTATTTTTATGACGAACGGCTAGCCCTGAGCGAATCAGAGATTCTCTATCTCTTTGAATTAGCTCACTTCGGCGTACTTTCGTTTATCAAAAACCAAATCGGAAGCGATTTGCCAGACCTCGGCGTCAACCCGAGTTTCGGGAACAATTTTGCTGAAGTGAACTATTGCGCTTGTAAGGCCTGCTTCCTGCGCATATTGCAAGAACACGGAGTTCAAAATCACCCGGAGTGCAGGTTTTAGCCCGAAGCTCACATTGCTCACACCAAGAATCGTGTTGACAAGCGGATTGCGCTTCTTGATTTCCCGGATCGCCTCAATCGTGTTGATCGCCGATTCTCGGAATTCCTCATCACCTGATCCAAGAGTAAAAGTCAGGGCATCAATAAACACGTCTGAATCGGGCAACCCATATTCGCGGGTGAACTTGAGAATCCGTTCTGCAACCGCCACCTTTTGCTCGATGGTTTTTGCCATTCCCGATTCATCAATCGTGAGGGCCACAACTGCCGCCCCGTAACGTTGACAGAACCCAAGAACCTTGCGAGTGCGTTCCTCGCCATCCTCAAAGTTGATCGAGTTGATGACGGGCTTTCCCGCAAGATTTTGCAGTGCGGCTTCAATCACATTTGCTTCCGTAGAGTCAATCATGATGGGTGCTTGGATATGCTGGTTGTAAGACTTCAGCAGAGTCACCATATCCTTCTCTTCGTTTCGCCCGACGTAAGCGGTACAGACATCAATCAGGTGCGAGCCTTCGCCTTCTAATTCCCGGGCAAGTTCAGTGAGGCCTTCCCAATTCTCCGCCGCAAGCATTTCTCGGAACGCCTTGCTTCCGTTTGCGTTAGTACGCTCACCCACAATAAGAAAGCTATTATCTTGCTGATAAGGAACAAATTCATAGAGGCTAGAACAGCCATCTAACTTACGGGCTTTTTGTTGAGTTTCTGACTGATATTGGAAATCAAAGTTTTTGTAAACATCGCGGCTTGCCACCCAATGTCCTGACGTATGCGCTCGGCCCTTGACTCGTTTGGCAACTTCGGCAATATGGGCGGGCGTGGTGCCACAGCATCCACCAGCGAGAGCGACCCCATGCTCGGTCACAAACTTTTCGTGGGCGTCGGCAAGTTGTTCGGGGGTCAGTTTGTATACGGCTTGCCCTTTTTCCATCATCGGCAAGCCAGCGTTTGGCTGAATTGAAATCGGGCGCGTAGAGTTCTCTCCCAAGAAACGCACGAATGGAGCCATTTCATCTGGCCCGGTGGCGCAGTTCATTCCGATTGCCACAACTTCAGGAAAACACTCAATCATATTGAGAGCGGCGGCGATATCGGAACCTACCAGCATAGTTCCGGTCTGCTCCATTGTAACTTGAACGATTATTGGAACCTGGCGGCCACAAGCGACCATGGCATCTTTGGAGGCAACGATCCCCGCTTTGACCATCAAAAGATCTTGCAGAGTTTCAAGAAGAACAACGTCAACTCCGCCATCAATCAGGCCGCGAATGCTATCGGTGTAGGTAGCAAGTAAGGTCTCCCAATCGGTTTGACCAAGGCTGATGAGTTTCGTCCCTGGCCCAACTCCACCAGCAACAAATTTTTGTTCGCCAGTTGATTGTGTAGCTTTATCCGCCGCTCGACGTGCAATTGTTGCGGCAGCAAAACTGGTTTCGTAAACGAGCTCTTCGATTTCGTATTCAGCGAGAACGATTGAAGTAGATCCAAATGAATTCGTTTCAACAATATCACTTCCCGCATTGAAATAATCTAAATGGACTTGCTCAACAACATCCGGGCGAGTGAAGTTGAGAATCTCATTACAACCATCAAGGAGCTTGCCATCTAATCTCCGAGCCGCTAACCGTACCGATTCTGGATATTCCTCGCGATCCTGCAACACAAAATCTGAATCAGGCAGATTCGCCGCTTGATATTGGGTACCGGTTGCACCATCAAAGATCATCACTCCTTGGGCGAGGCGGTCGAGGAACGGGCTGTTCACTATTCAATTATTACTGAATTCAAATTTAATCCTAGGCGAACCTTTGCTCCCAATGCCCCAACGTGCAAAGTTTGCTGACAACTTCAATGGAATTTGCCCGTCAGGAAGAGTACAAATCATGTTGTCACGATGGATTTTCAGCGTCATGTTCGTATTCTGCGTTGCCGCGAGTTGGGCGGTGCAGAGTGCGACCACAATCAAACCAGGCGATACTCTGCGACTCATCTGCGCCGAAGAATCGGATCTGAACCGCGATTACCGAGTGACAAGCGACGGTTTGATTCTCGTAGACTTTTTGGGGGCAGTCAAGGTTCAAGGCCTAACCGAAGCAGAAGCATCGAAAAAGATTTCTAAGCAGTTGGAAGATGAGAAAATCCTGAAAAAAGCCACTATCAGCCTTCAACTCATCTCACCCGAAGTCAAGCTGATCAAATTTGGCGGTGAATCCAAAATTCAGGGTGAAACTCCTTGGAAGTCGGGCATGACGCTGATTGATCTCATGCGCATCAGCGAACTCACAGTCAACACTGATGTCACCCGGATTCAAATCAAATCGGCAGACGGCAAACTCAGGGTCGTTGATGCCACTAAGCCTACATCTCCAGATAACGATTTATCACTGATGCCGGGCGACGAAGTGACATTCTTAAAGAAAGATCCAAACAACCAGCCAGCAACCAATCCCAATAATCCGGATACGAATCCAAACAATCCTGTAACTAATCCAGTGACAAACCCTGGCACAGTAGCGCAAGTAACCCTTGCTGGGCTGGTGGCTCTGCCTGGTAAGTACGACTTGGTTGCGAACATGACTCTTCGCGAACTTTTAGTGCGGGCTGGCGGATTCCTAGAAGGTGCACGGTTAGGTTCCATTTCTCTGGAACGAGGGGCATCCAAGCGCGATCTTTCCATTCCAGCCGACAACGATTTCGCGCTCATGCCGGGCGACGTTGTTACCGTAAACGCTCCCGAGCGACCAAAAATGTTTGTGACGGTTGACGGCTCAGTGAACAAACCTGGTCGCTACGAAATTACTGAAGGGACTAAGCTTTCAGAAGTCATCAAGATGGCCGGTGGATTTGTTGAGGGAGCAAGAACTGACAAAATCAAAATTTTCTCTCCGGCGAATGCCAAACCACGAGAAATTAAGTTCGAAGATATTGAACTCGGTTACCGCGGCGATGTTGAATTGAGTCAAGGACAAACGATTGAAATCCCTGGCCCGAAACCCAACATGACTTTGGACTCCCGTACTAAAGCGGCGGCTGGGGCTATTGCGTTTCTGTTCCTTCTCGGGTTCTAAATAATTATCCCATGACGTGGGATCGAACGAAAGGTCGCCCGGAACCCATCCGGGCGCTCAATCGAATCCGAGAAGTTGATAACGGCGAACCGCTTGTTTCGCTCTTGGAATACTGTCCGACGGTTCAAATCAAGCGCAAATCTGTCATCCCTTACTTGCGTCTACAAGTCGCCCAAAAGTTAGAGCAAGCCGCGCAATCGCTTCCACCTGGCTACAACATTGGCGTCGTAGATGCTTGGCGACCATTTGAAAGACAAGTAAGAATCTGGGAATGGATGTGGAACGCGCTTGAAGAAGCACACCCTGAACTTTCTTACACCACAAAACGCCGGATGCTCTGCCGGTTCGTTGCCCCAGTTGACCAAAAAGCACCGCCTGGACATACAACTGGTGCCGCTGTTGACGTTTGGCTCTGGGACGACAACGATGAAGAGATTGATGTCACTTCCCCATACGAGCGGTTACGCGGTGCCCCAACCTACGTTTTCGGATTGAGCGAACAAGCCGAGCGAAACCGGATGATTTTAGTCGCCGCAATGCTCGGAGCCGGATTCAGCAACTGCCGCGATGAGTGGTGGCATTACAGCTTCGGTGATGCTGGTTACGCGGTTCGTATGGGCGAAGATGAGTGCATCTACGGACGCATTGACCTTGATCCCGATCTTTATGCCGGACAAGATGATGAGCACCTTATCCGGCTTTTGAATCGCGCTAATCCGTTCCTTGAGGAGGGCGCGCCTGGTTCACGGCGTCCCAAAGCCAACCGCTAGGCGGATACGGCCCATTCGGAATAAATCCAGGAGGAGAGATCATGATCACATCCAGATCACATTTGAGTAGTTCATTCCCGGGAGCGGAAATGGTCATCACACTCTGCCCTTCCGGTATCTCTACTTGACCACACCGGTACCAACCAAATCCAGATCCGTAGAAACTCACAGGGTTCGGCTGAATGGGCAACTCTTGCCCACCAAAGGCAATCTGCAGGGTTCGACGAGTGATATCGTCCATACGAGCCGCAATCCATACGTCTTGCTGACCACCTAACCGATTTTTCACCATGTATTGGGCTATATGCGGTCGGCTTGATACAACCTTGGCGTTAAGCATTAACGTTTTGCCATCCGAAGATCCGGAAACTGTGGCTATGTCCCCGAAATTGGTGCTAAACGGGTTCTCTGCTTCAATCCAGTTGTAGGGGGCGGCTCTGACAATCAGAGTCCGTAACTGCTGGCGGAGACCCAAGAAAGTTGCATTTGGAGAGCGCTCAAAAGATTCTGAAAAACCTTTCAATCGCACGTATTCTGTTCCGTTGAAATCCACCAAAGAGCCAAACGTGTCAATCATGTAACTCACCCCAATTTTTGAGTATTCAAAGCTATCTACTGGCACTGGAAGTTCTTGTGCGTTCTCCAAGATCACCGGAGAAGTAGGCACCGTCATCTCAAGTTCAAGTTTCTTTTGTTTAAGTTGCAAATCAGAACCGTCTACAACTTTAAATTGAGGAAGTTCTTCGCTCCCTAGACGCATTTTGATGCGACGAGGCTGTCCAACCGCCCAAAAGGCAAACGAAGTACGGCGACCATCTGAATAACGATAACCTTCCAGGCCTTCCCCTAAGTCAAGTCGCTCTCCAGAACCAGGCGCAGGCAACCAGAGATATCCTCCCGGTAACCTTCCTGCAACGGCAGGATTCATGGCGGCTTCGGGGAAATAAAGGATTTCCGGAGATCCATTTGCAATGTTTGCCGAATCTCGATAAAGACTCGCAGCTTCAGCCACAGCCTGACGATCTTCTGCCGTGCGGGCGGTAAAGAACCAGCCTCGAACACCCATTGACTCCATTTGTCGAATGGTGCTTGAGACGGATGGAGCATCTTCTCCTCGCAATTGAATCTGAGTCGCAATAGTTGCCATTGGTCTAGCACGACGAGTCGCGCTGCTCAGTGGGCGGCTCGTTCCATCAATTACGTTAATAATGTTTTGAGCTTCCAAACGAAAACCGACTGCATCCAGTGAACCAGCTTGGTCTTCGTACGCTCCACCCCAACCGTTCCAATCCTGAATTACGGGCTTTCCGGTACTCGCTTTAACCGCATCCACAAGGCGATTCAGACGCCGACTTGCACTGCTCAATATTACGGCGCGGATATCATCCCATATCCTTGATCTTCTTTCGGCAGGAATCGCTTTGTCCCGCGCAAGGTTCCAAACTGAATCTATCCCGCGTTGACCTTGCCAGAGCGGCACAGTGCGAGCTAGCTCATTAAAGGAGTTCATCTCAGAAAACCCGAGGTTCCAGGCCGATGTCACGAGTTGAGGAGTTCCATATTTCTGCTTTAAGAAAGATTCAAGCTCGACTCTAAACAGTTCGCTAGTTGGTACAAACGGGTCTTCGTTGGTAAAACCACGGAGAACCTTTCCTAGCGGGTTAAGCAATGCTTGCATTCCCGGCCCTGGCTTTGCTTGTCGGAGAATCGTGAGCAGTTGATCGCGGTATTGGTCAAACCCTTCCCAATAATCAACCATTCGTTGATCTTTGACAATGGGATAAATGACAAGCACATTACTAAATTGAGAACTGACATTTTTTTGGAATACAAGCCGATTGTTGTGAATGGGCAAGACTCCTTGCCACACAATTCCGCCATTCTCCTCGCTTGCCAAAACGGCATACGCCTTTTGACCTCCAGGGATACTGAGGTCGATATTGATTTCACCTTGTAATCCAGAAACACGGTAGCTCGTTGGTTCTATGGCAACAACCTCGGCCGCAGGAGCAAGCGAACTTAGCCCGATGACATACCGCATCCCCTTGGCTTCTAATTCGGCAATCGTCCGTTTCCATAATTCAGCATCTAGCGGAAGCTCCACCAAAACATCTGTGATGCCAGCCGCCTGAGCCTGAGCAATTGCTTCAGGAGTAGGCTCAATTTTTAGTCCGACAGGAATATAGGGAGAACCGGATATTTCTAGGGTTCGCTTTTGCGTGATACGGAAATCTGGTTCCGGGGCTTTATCTTGCGGGTGGAGAGGCGCAATTAACGTTGCCAAAAGAAAAGAGACCACACTGGTAGGGTACCCGCGTGGCCTCAAAAGTTCGTAATTTGTGGACGATTAGCGTTTCTTTCGTTTTCCGCCCGGGCCGAGTTCCAAACCAACGTGTGGCTCTACGAAATCTGCCTTAAATTTAATGTGTCGTTTGAGCTCGCCACCGGAAAGGGTTGCCCAGTTCACGCGTTCGAGAGTCCAGTGCCATCCAATATCTGTGTTTGCGAACAGATACTCAACGCCTTCACCCAGAATGTCGCCGATCAAGGTCTTGAGGTCTTTGCGATCGCCAAGAATTTTCTCGCCCGCCGCCATTGATGGCTTGAGCTTCACGGTGAGAGTTACCGCTTCTTCTTCTTGAGCCTTTAATTTGGCCTTTTTGGTGTCTTCAACCGTTTCCTGAACTTGAGTGACTTCGCGCGCTACCGAACGAGTGAACTCATCGTAGGTTTCAGGAACCCAAGCGTAAGCCTTGTCATCGTAAACAGCATCTGCGAAGCGACCTGCTTCGACCAATGCAGTCGCGATTAAAGCCGCGTCAGTTGGCTTCAAATCTTTGTAAGTTTTTCGAATGGTATCGAACGTGGTTTCCGGTTTATTCAGATTGCAAGTGATCAAACGGACTCATCCTCTTGGCTAGCTTTGCACCAACCAGGTCTATAATCTAAAGATTCTACCTATGAGAAACAACACCGTAGTTCGATCCTGGGCGACTTGGGCCCTTTCCTCCGTTCTTGTCGTGGCTTCGCTGGGACTCCTGGCAGGCTGTAACAACGATACCCCTGCCCCAGCAACCACGGGTACGACTGGTTCAACCGCCAATCCAGATGAAAAGCCTCTGAAGATTGGCATTGTCTTTGATCGCGGCGGGCTAGGCGACAAATCGTTCAACGACAGCGCATGGCGCGGTATTCAGCGAGCCGAAAAAGAACTCGGCATCACCAGCCAAAAAGTTGAATCGAAAGAAGAAAAAGATTACGAAGCAAATCTCACTGCCTTCGCTGATGAAGGACTCGATTTGGTTATTGCCGTTGGTTTGAACCAAGAAAAGGCTCTCCAAAAGGTAGCGGCTAACTATCCTGATGTTAAATTCGCAATCGTTGACGGCACCGTTAACGCTCCTAATGTGCGGATGCTCAAGTTTAAGGAAGAAGAGGGTTCATTCCTCGTCGGATTCCTTGCTGGAAAGATGACCAAAACTGGAAAAGTTGGTTTCGTGGGTGGAATGGAACTTGACCTGATCAAGAAATTCCAATACGGCTACACCGCAGGTGTTAAAACCGCAAACCCAAATGCAGAAGTTCTTCCTGCAAAGTACATCGGCAACTGGGACAACATTGACCAAGCCAAAGTCGCTTCCAACGTGTTGTTCGATGGCGGAGCTGACATTATTTACCACGCAGCTGGTCGCGCTGGCCTTGGAGTTATCCGAGCTGCTAAGGAACGCAATCTGTTTGCAATCGGGGTGGATAGCGATCAAGATGGCGAAGCTGAAGGCAATGTTTTGACTTCGATGATCAAGCGCGTTGACGAAGCCGTTTTCGCAACCATCAGCGACCTCAAGGCTGGAAACTTTGCATCGGGTGAAAAGTGGTACGACCTTGCTCAAAACGGGGTTGGCATCAGCGACCTCACGTTCACCAAAGACAAAATCGATCCCAAATTCTTGACCGAACTCGATGAAATCAAGAAGAAGATCGTCAGCGGCGATATTCAAGTTCCGGCAACAGAAGCGGAATACAACTCGCTCAAAAAGTAATTTAGAGTGCTGGATCGAGGCCTCCACGAATTTTTGTGGAGGCTTTTTTACGCCTGGCTCAAAACATCTGCGTATGTTTCAAACGGGTCAGGCATTTCATAAAAGTCTCGCCGACCGAGTGCGGCACTACTCCAGTCGAACATATACGGCATCCCAACTCCTCGATCAACTGCCTTTTTCACGAGTAGGCTTCGACCAAATGCGCGAGTGTTTTCAGGTGCATCAGTCATTCCATCAATGACCCTGATTTCATCAATTTGGCGAAGCGGCGTGCCTTCGGGCAAAGCATAAAAGAGCGACTGCGCCGGATTGATGTTGTGATACTCCAAGTCAAGGCTGTGTAGAACATCGTCCTGCCATGTCACACCAGCATCGGCGATAAACGATTCGATCATCTGCTTTTTCGCCACCCAATCCAAGCGGTCACCCAGTGACATCGGATCAGTTTTGAGCTTGTCCAAAACAAACGACCACTCGTTCAAAACCCAGTCAGCATCTGGAGTCGAACCAGCATATCGTTGGGTTAGTTCAAGCAAACGGTACTGAATATCTAAAGCGGAAGTAATCGTGCCATCCTCCAGCATAACCTCCCACTTGTAAGTCGTATCGCGGGATATATCGCGAAGAGCGATCAACGGTTGAGCCAACTCTGGCTCGTGTTTCAGAACCCCATCTTCAAGAAGTTGAAGAACCAGATTCGTAGTACCAACTTTGAGCTTGTAAGCGTAAACGCTCTGATTCGCTTCGCCAAATAACAAATGCAGTCGGTTCATCCCTTCGTGAGCATAGAAATGCTCCCATTTAGGATTCACGAGTGCCCGGTTAAACCGAACTCTGCTGGCTACTGTCCGCAGAATATGATCGGCCCTTTGCGATAACTGAAACTCTGCCGTTTCATCGGGATAAACGTGATAGACCTGGCTCACCCAAATGTAATCAATCGGGTTTGCCGACATCTCGCTCATGCTAGGCGCACCGCCTTCGTACAAAACGTGTCCACCAACGCGCCCGACCCCGGCGAATATCTGGCGAGTCACCAAAAATGTGTACAACGCATTGATCTCTTCACTGAAAAAGTTCTCGGTCATCTGGACAAGGTAATTCTCGTGACAGCCAAAAGTGTGCCCCCCAAAGTGATCAATGGAATTGTTGTAAACCCGGACGTAATCCTCTAACCCAAGCTCTTGAATCGCGCGAACAATGATTCTCTGCCCCGCCCGGTCGTTGCGAACCAAATTATCTAAATCACGACACTCGGCAGTGGCATATTCGAGATGTGAACCAACCGCATCAATATAAAGCCGCGAACCGTTGAGCATGAACCCGCCTGAACCCATCGGCTCAAAAACTTCATCGCGCGCGTGCTGATCTATTGCACCTAATTTAAGGTCAAGAAATATGTAGTTCTTAATATCCTCAACAATCCGCTCCGGTAGCACCGACGGATCATCCACCAGGCAACCGAACTCCGTTTCGATTCCAAAAATTCGTTCGCCCGGCTTTCGATCCATCATCTCCATTCTACGCCTGCACGCTCAACGACCAAGCAGCTAACCAAGACTTTTTTGTATCTGCGGCGTCTGGTTTAATAAGAGATTCAAGTTTATGGAAAACCTAAGCGAGCGAAAAAGAAAAATCGTGCGTGCGGTTGTTCTTGAATATGTATCCGCCGCAGAGCCAGTTTCCAGCGAACTCATCGCCAGCAAGTACGAACTGGGAGTACGCTCCGCTACTGTTCGTAACGAAATGGCGGAAATAACCGACCTAGGTTTGCTCGACCAGCCTCACACTTCTGCTGGTCGGATTCCCAGTGATCTCGGCTACCGGTTTTTTGTTGATCATCTTGTTCAACAATCAACCCCGGATACGGAAGACAAAAGGACACTCAAAAAAGCATCTCGCGACGAAGAAACTTTGCGCGACCTTGTTCACGAAACAACCAAAGCCCTGAGCCGGATGACAAAGCTCATGGCGGCGGCGGTAACCGTTCGTGACGCCCGGGTTCGAGTTCGCAATGCGATCGTGACGGCGCTCGGACCGGATCGAGCATTGTTCATTGCAGTTCTTGAGAATGGTCACACAGAAAACCGGATTCTCGATTGTCCCCCCGGTCTAACCCTTGATCAGATTGGCAAAGCCAATGAAGCATTAGATCGCCTTGCCGCTAACCAAACATTGAGCGATCTTTCCAAGGCTAAACCAATCTCGGTCGGTCACCCGACTACCGACCAACTACTTTCAAGCGCAACGAACGCGCTCAAAAACATAGCACGCGACCTCACTCGAGGCTATTTGATACTTGAGGGCGAGGAGTATGTACTTTCTCAACCAGAATTCCAGCGCGAGCCAACCGCTTTGCAAAAAATTGTGAATTCCCTTGCCGATGAAGATGCTTTAAGAGGTGAAGTTTCGGCGACAAAGCCAACTGGTCAAACGGTGACTATCGGAACAGAAAACTCGGTAGAGCCGCACTATCCGCTCACGTTCATGCGCCAATCATTTACGGTTGGCGAACAAGAAGCAGGAATCATCGCGATAATCGGACCAACCCGTATGAACTACTCTCGCAACATGGGTTTGCTCGATTACACTGCAAATTCGATTTCGCACGTCCTGACAAAACTATTGCGCCCCGGTTCGTAAGAACCGAGGCGCAATTCCAAGCCTTCACCTCTAAAGGCTAAACAGCGATTCTGACAATCCTTCGTTTACCGAAATGCCAGTGTACTTGGTACGTCCAGCAAACTTGCCTTCCGCGTTTTGAACTTCAAGTGTGGTCGGAATCCAGACGTTTCCGAACTTAACTGGATCTTTGTAAAGGAAAATCGCCATGAGCGGTTTGGAACCGTTTTGGCTGTACCACTCGCGCTTTGCAACGATTTTTTTGTCGGTATCCACCCAGATTCGGTGCCGACTAGAATCATTCAGCGAACTTTCGTAAGTCACATCGAACACCGGCATATCGGTGGCTCGATCCATGCGAACAAACTTCGCTTCCATAAAGTTGTTGAACAGCGCAGGTGTGATTAGTCCGAAATCAAAAACTGTCTGACGCTTACCTGGTTCTTTCGCAAGGTTGTCTTTCTTGCTGATGCCGGCACGTGGAATTTTGTATGCCCGCATCGTGCCGTTGATGATGTAAAGAATGCTTTGGTCATCCACTTTGGATTCCAAGCGCAACTTGAACGGCTCTTTCATTTTCACATCGGTGTAATCAAACCGATAGGAACTCGCAAAATCCTTATTTATCTTTTGCAGTTCTTTTTGCTGTGATTTTTCGACTTTTGCGGTGAAGGAAGCATCCTTCAAACCGGATTGCCAGTAAGAACTGATAGAGTTGGATTGGCCCAACAAAACCCCTGTCAACAAACTCAATGTAAGACTCATCGCGATTTTTCCTACAACTAGAGACGATTGTATGGTCTTGCCGTGTCGGATTTTGGGACGGATGGGTACGATGATACAGAACCTGGATTCAAATCTATGGAGCGTAAAGACCCTCTGACCCTGCATCAAGAAAGGTTGAACTCCCTAGATCGTCGTCAGTGGCTGCATCCGATGACATCGGGTGAAATCATGGAAGGTGCTGCTCGGTTCTACCAAATTTCTGCCCGTCACATTCTTCCGAGAACAGCATTACCGACTGCTCTGTGCTACATCGCGCTTACGTTCATCCTGACGTTCCTTCTTCCTAACTTTTATGTGGTCACTGGCGGACAGGAGCTTGCCAATGATGCGGTGAAGATGGTTGTCGCGACATTAATCACCTTGTTCGTCGCGATTCCTCTTTTCGTCTACGGATTGGGACTAAGTTCGGTTGTAGCGATTCAGCAAGTCAGCCCGTTTATCACCGGAGACAATTTGAACTATTACGAATCTAATAAAGGAGAGAGTAAAAATGTTTGGCAATTCACGTTTTTCCTGAGCTTGATAGGGGCCGAATCACTCTTGCCAGTAATCATTTCCGCGGCAATGTTTTTATTTGGTGCCGCCCTGCAAGCCAGTGCCCCCGAAAGTATTCTTCCTGGCTTACTAGCGGTAATTGGCTCCATCATGGCGTTTCTTGCTTTCTTTATCACTCCCTATCTGATCCTTAGGAACTTGCTTGGCCCAGTAGTTTTCACTTTGGAACAACACACGATTAAATCCGCTTACAAACGCGGCAAATATCTATCCAAGGCACATAATCAGGTCAGTTCATCCGTTGAAGTGGGAATTTATCTGGTTCTCATTTCCCTCTTCATCGTGCTCGGTCTCTACTTCGGAGTCAGCATGATCACAAGTTTGATTTTGGGAAGTGGCCCGGTTCAGTCGTTTGTGGGAAGCGTGATTTGGGGTGACCTCATCGTATCAGCAATCTCAATGATTCCAGGCTACATAGTGCTCTGGCTTGTGCTTCCTTTCTGGGCTTCCGCTGCAACTTTGAGCTACTACGATCGCCGAATCCGTTTAGAAGCGTTTGATATCCGCACCCTCGCCCAAGATGTTCTGGAGGTGAGAACAGATGCGTAGGTTTGCCGTTTTATTATTGTTAGCCTGCTCCCTGTTGGCGTACGCCCAAAAAACACCTTCTGCTCCGGATAAGAAGGAAATCGCCCGACTAGAGCAACTACGTGATTCCTTAACTGGCACGCAAGGCACTCCCTCAGGTAATGTTCCAACTTCGCTCAACGGCAAGGCACCTGAAGAAAAGGTCAAAGAAATTCTTTCCAATCCCATATATCGGGATCAATTTAGCGAACGGAAAGATTCGTGGCTAAGCGATGCTCTGGAAACCCTTTTTAGAAAAATCGGTGACTGGCTTTCCAATCTGTTTCCTAAAGGTGAACAAAAAGCAGGCATGGGCGGCGGGGTTCCGGTGGTTACCAACTTGGTTATTTGGGTTTTGGTTGCCATATTAGCGGCGTTTGTGGTGTTTATGATTGCTTCCATCGCGTATAAACGGCGGAAAGCAGATTCAGCCGTTAAAGAAGGCGGATTGATAGATGACGACGAAGTAGATCGCTCATCTGACGAGTGGCTGACACAAGCCGACAAACTTGCAAATGAAGGCCGTTTCCGCGAAGCCGTCCGGTGTCTTTACCTTGCTTCTCTCATACGCTTAGATGAAGCCAAAATTCTACGATTTGAGCGACACGAAACAAATTGGGAACACCTTTACCGATATAAAGATTCTCCAGGTAGGCTAGCCGCTTTCGATCTCACGCCACTGACTCAGCAGTTCGATCAAATCTGGTACGGATTTAACACGCAAGGAATGCCTGATGTAGTGTGGTTCCGTTCGGAATATCAAGTATTGCTTGATGCAATCAAGGCGGCAAAAGCATGAAGCGTGTGAACCTCGGAGTTTTCGTTTTGCTTTTGATCCTGGTCACCGCAACTGTAGTTTTTGTATTTGGCAGCGGCAGCGGAAACAGTATGCCGAGCACAACGAATCCTAAGGGACTTGGATTGGCCGCTTTCGGCGAATTAATGCAAAGCTCAGGGATTCCATATGAATCTACTCGGTCACAACAGCCAGTAGTGACCCCAAAGGATTTGCTAATAACAGCAGACCAGGCTTCGTATTGGAACAATGTCGCAGAAGATTATCTGAATCAACCCGATAGTGAACCAACAGACAAGTCTTCTAAAGAAGAGCCAACCCCGTTAGAAAGAACAGTAGAGAAACATCTCAAATCTGGAGGGAGGATTTTACAATTCGTTTTTTGGGAATACGAATCTGAATCTGTTCCTTCACCAGAGCCAGTCCTCGCCAAAACTGCTAACGAAAGAACAAAATTTAATTTGAGATTTTCGTCAGACACGGTATTTGAAAAACCCGTAGGAGATGAGGCCGCGATCCCATTTCTCAATGCAGGTGATGGGGTTCTCGCAAGTTTAGTGGCTGATCGGGGCGGCACCGTTCTACGGATAGAAGATGCAGAATTTCTCCGAAACCGATACCTTGCTTTAGACCAGAACGCAACTCTCGCTCTCTGGCTAGTTCGGAAGTTCTTGCCTGAGGGTGGCAAGGTGATCTTCCTTGAAGCAAGTGCGGGCAATGCAGAATCACGAAACGCACTTGACGAAGCGGGAAAATGGGCACCCGCCGCATTTTGGCAGGGTCTACTCCTGATTTTTGTTGTGGTGGCTACCCTAGCTCCCCGATTTGGATTAGCAAGTCGAGAATTTGTGACTTCTAGAGGCGCGAAAGAACTAATGTCCGCCATGAGCTTGGTTCTACTCAGAGCACAGCGACATGATCACGCTCTTGCCATCCTGCGGCAATCTTGTATTGAACGCATCCGTCATGCGCTGAGACTTCCTATTGGTTTGCCAGAAAATGAAGTCATTTCGCGCGTTCATCCCGATTTTCAGGCGTTGCTCAGCCAAGTAGCCGCGATGCAGGGCCGAGAAGTCGGACGGGGAGATGCGGTTCAGATCGCCAATGGTTTAACAAAGTACATCTCCGAATTGGAAAATGAGGAAAAAGCAAAACGCTCTATAGGATAAATCATGGTTCTTTCCACTGTCGCCCTCATTCTTATCTGCAACCAAGAGCTTTCACCGGAAGCAAAAACCGCGGCGGCAAAACAAGAATTAGCGGTAGCCAAAGCCGCTTATTTAAGCGCAAAGAAATCAAATAAAAATCTGGCAAATGCTAGTTACGAGTACGGAGCCATCGTCGTTGAATCCCCCGTCCTTAGCCCATCCGAAAAATATCCCCTTGCTCTCGCCTTATTCCGCCAAACCCTGAAACTTGACCCCAAGAATACGAAAGCAACTGAATGGGAACAAACTATTGTCGGCATTTACGCTGGACTCGGCAAAGAACCAACAGAAATTAATCTGGATGAGATTAAATAATTATCGCGATATTGAATTGAATTCGTGTAGTCTCTCATTTGTAGTCAATGCCATCAATATCATCTGAACCAACGCCGGAAGAAAGGGCCAACGAAATCAAGAGAGCAACCTTGCGGCTTGCGATCATTGCAACGATTCTCGCGGCTATCCCAACTCTGATCGCAATGCTGGTGATGCCCTCTGGCTTCCTATACATAGGCAGTCAATACAGTTCAGATGACCAAATGGTGTACGCCGCTTGGATGCGTCAAGCGATGGATATGCACTTCTTGTTTGACAACAGATTTGCCATTGATCCACAACCAGGGATAACAATCCACCTCTATTTTTTTGTACTTGGGTTAATCTGTATACCGTTTAAAGGGCTCGGCGCAAGTGTTGCGATTCCGCTGGTATCCAGCATTGCCCGATTGGTATTCACCTTTTTGTTTATTCACCTGCTCGGCAAGCTCTGCACTCGGCTTGATATCCCGGTTTTCGTCTGCAAGGCAGGTATGACCCTTGCCTGTTTTGGTGCCGGACTTGGGTTCACGGTTTGGGAAGCTTTCGGTCGCCTGACGAAATCAACAAACCCAGTCGCCGGAATGTTGGAGCAACGTCTTCCGATTGACGTTTGGCAACCAGAAGCATTTGGCTTCCCCTCCATGCTCGTCAACGGGTTGTTTATGGTCAGCCTATGCCTGATCGTTTCGGTATTCCTTAAAGTTCTCGAAGCAAAAGATTCTTGGCGCGCAGTGCCTTACGGGGCCGGAGCCATGTTCCTGCTAATGAACATCCACTCATACGATGTTCTCATCGTGCTCTTTACATTGATCGCTTTTGTGGTCGCTCTCATTGCGAGTAAGCAGTTCGACAAGCAATGGGCGATCCGGTGCGGAGTGATTGGATTAGGAGCAATTCCGCCTGCCCTTTGGTACATTCACGTTATTCAAAGTGACCCCGTTTTTCAAGCGCGGGCGGCAACCCTTACCTATACCGAAACCTTCCGGCAACTTATTGCTGGAATCCTTCCGCTGTTTCTTCTCGCCTTACCTGCATTCAAGCAGGAAAAAACCGGGCCAATCCGTTGGGCGGGAATCGGTGGGTTAAGTGCCGCCGTCGTTGTCCTGTTCTTTGTTTCCACCGGCTACGATCCCACCAAGCAGTATTTTATGACTATGTCGGCTTGGGGGCTGGTTTTCTGCGGATTCCTAGCCATTGTTTGGTTCGCCGCTAAAGAATCACTTGCTTGGAATTTCTTCGCCGCATGGGGGACTGCGATGCTCATCATTCCCTACTTCCCGCAACTGTTCCAGCGGAAGCTCTCAATGGGGTTCGCTGTGCCTTGGGGATTCCTTGCCGCTTACGGCCTCTACGAAGCTCTCAAGCTACTCAAACAAGCAGAAAACCAGTCGGTCGAAAACTTCCGTCGCAACCGAAACCTCGTTGCCTTTATAGCAGTACTGATCTGCTCTGCCTCCAGTATTTACTGGTTCCAAAGAGAGATATTGTTTGTTCGTTCCAACGTTAGCAGTACGACCATGCAATCCATCTTCATGTCCAGTGATGTGAAACAGATTCTTGCAAAAGTGGATGAAATTCCCGGTCGCAAAGTTCTGATCGCCCGCCCAGGAATTCCAGGCGGCACCCCTGAAGACTTATTTGCCCCACCCTATTTGCCCGATCTGAATCCACTCCTTTCCGGATTCGCTGGTGCTTACACTTACGCAGGTCACTGGAGCGAAACACCCGACTATAACCGTCGTCGTGGACTTGCCGAACGAGTTTTTCAGCCTAGATCTCCCGAAGAAATCGTAGCAATACTCAAAGAAACCGGAGCGACCCACTTAGTACAACCCATTCCGGAAGCATTCCCCGATCTACCTTCAGGTGACCTAAGCCAATTCGGAGAAACAATCTACGAAGGTCGCCAGTATCGCTTAATCGCAATTGATCAGGGCAGACTCTAGCCGCCAGCTTCTTCTGGCAGTGCAACGGGCGTTTGATCTGGTGAATCATCCGGCTTCTTAGCATTTTTGTTAACTGCCACGATAACTGGCCCGCCGCTGTAAGTGCTATAGCCGAGGTCTACCTTCTCGACAAGTTCGCCATCTTCGTAGATCAGCTTCCAGGTTCTCACTTTACGGCCAACACCACCTTTGTCAACGATTTTGCGCTTGCCGTAAGGAAGTGATGGATCATGGACGATCTTTTCTCCCCGGCTCCAAGTGCTCACGAGTTGAGACTCAAATTTATAAGTGCGATTCGATTTTTTCGCACCAAGAACCGCAAACTTCACCGAACTCTTGCCCGGGATTGCCGCCAAGGCAATCGGAAAATCGTACGGGTTGGTCAACTTCAAATCTGGGTTGGGGTAGCTCACAGCTGCATCTCGCCCGAGAGGCACGTAAGGCACGGGGAGCGAATGGGGTGACCGTGAAGCAATCTTCAATCCTGATTGCAACGAGGCATTGTACAGCGTTGTACTGACTTGGCAGATTCCGCCGCCGACATCAATATCATGCCGACCCGCCACATAAACTCCTGCAACCTTGAAACCCTTTGCTGTCGTTCGTTGCCCTAGATATCCGTTAAAACTAAAAGTCTCACCCGGCATTAAAACGGTTCCATTGATCCGGGAAGCCGCTAAACGGATATTGGCAGACCGGGAAACATTCCCCGCACTGAACGTTGTACTGAAAGTGCTCATCACCTCTTGAATGCGGTCAAGTTCTTTATCCGGAACTGCCTTCTCTCCTTGTGTGAGAGGAACATCTCCCTTTCCGCCATTATCGAGAGCCGCTAATACGGCGTCGGGAAGTTTTTCGAAGTCTGGGGCAACACCAGCACTTTCGTAACTGAGAACAATGTTTTCGCCATCCAAGGTTGCTTTGGCGCGATCAATATCGCGCTCATGCTTTTTGACAAAATCGCCAAATTCTTTGAGTTCTTGCGCTGCAACCGATACATGAGGCTTAATTTCAACCTCAGCGGCTTTTTGTTTTTCGTATTCACCCAGCAAAGTTGGGAAAAACTCTGTAAATCTCACCCCTTGTAATTCTTTGCTGATATCAATCGAAGAATTAAGGTCAGCCAAACTGACTTCAAATTCGCCGTCTTTCAGGTTCTTAGAACTGAGTTTAACTGGTGTTGAGGAATGTTCCTGCCACCAGCTATTGAACTGAGAGCGGACATTTTCCTTACTTCCAAATAGCTCAATATCACCCAGTTTTTGACCAGGCAACGCCTTGGGTGTGAACTGAGAATACATAAAACCAAGGACACCTCCTCCTAGTACAAGAATGCCCCCCAGGGTGCCAAACACCACTCCAGCTATTTTGCGACTTGCCATAAAAACTTGAACTTTTCCACCGTCAATATCGGTTTCTTAATTAGTATGACGTGAGAGAGGCCTATTCGTCGCCGCAAGCTCCATTTGTCAGTCCAAACGACCGGTAATATCTTTATATGCAAAAGCTCGTTTGGTTTAACGGCGAAGTCACTGCTCTCGAAAATGCAAAGGTACCTGCGGCCGACCATGCACACCTGTATGGCGATGGCTTGTTTGAAGGCATTCGCATTTATGGAAGCAAAGTTTTCAAGCTAGATGAGCACCTCAGTCGGTTGTATTTCGGCTGCAAGTTCTTGGGTTATAAGATGGAGATTGACCAACCCATGCTCAAGAAAACAATCTTAGAAGTTTGCTCACAAGCTGGCATCGCGGATGGATACATTCGGTTGAATGTGACACGAGGAACTGGCTTAGGCTTAGACCCGCGGGCTGTCCAAACCACGCCGAACGTGATGATCATGATTTCGTCACTGGCACTTTACAGTCAAGAAATGTACGATACTGGCCTCAACGTCATTACTACTTCTTACAGAGTTGCCCCACCAAGTACCTTGGATCAGCGACTGAAATGTATTGGTCGTTACGCTTACCATATTCTCGCTAAAGAAGAAGCCAACCAAGCTGGTGCGGGCGAAGGCTTGATGCTCAACCACGAAGGTTACGTAGCGGAATGCACGGGCGATAATATTTTCATTATCAAAGATGGCGTCCTACGAACCCCTCATCCTTCGCAAGGATTACTGCAAGGCATCACACGCGACACAGTTATCAAACTAGCAAAAGCAGCTGGAATCACCGTAGTTGAAGATGTGATGACTCGCTACGACATTCTGAGTGCAGACGAGGCGTTTCTAACCGGAACCGCAGCCGAAGTCATTCCGATGATTTCACTCGACCAGCGCGCTATCGGAACTGGCAAACCAGGCGAAATGACGAAAAAGATTATAGGCCTGTTCCGCGAAGAAACAAAGAACGGAACTCCATTTGCCGCAATGGCAAACGCCTAACCCCAATGCCTAAACAACCGTCTGACCCCGTCGAAGTCATTGACTCCCACGGTTATCGGACGGTTGTTCCATTATCCGATCTTGATCGGACGGTCGAAATCACTGGCGCAGGCAAACTTATCGCAAATTTGTTTGGCACCGAACAGTCCTCAAAGTGTCATGCCTGTGGGCAAACCTTAGAAGAAGCCAAAGAATCTGGATTGATGGGATGCGCCGCCTGCTACGAATTTATATATCCCTTATATGCGTCCTGGATAAGTGCGAAGTCAAATTCAGGCGACTAGAACCTACCAAAATGATCGCATTTCAGGTATCTTCATGCCTGCGATGATGCGGCGATTTTTCCTTTATGTTGGCGTGTGTTTGACGCTACTGGCTCTTTCTGCATGTGGAGGAGGAGGCGGGAGCTCTCAAGATAAGCCAGTCATCATGTTTGTGAGTTCTAGTGCAGACGCGGGTGGGCTGGACTTCAAAATGAACGATGATATTTCTGCATCTAACCTTGCTTACCTTGGCACAACTCCTAATTTTGCAGAGTTTGACTTCAGGGGGGCCGATGTAGATGGGTGGGATGTTTCGCTTCACTTAACTGGGGGAGGAACTGAAATTGACCGTCAGGCAATCGTATTTGGCATTGGAACAGATTCGCTTGTTATCGCTCATGGAATAAAAAATTATTCTGTTGGCGAAGAGGTCAAGCGACTGCGCTTCACTCCTATTTCCGCCAACCGACTTCAGCCGATCGGTAATAAAGCTCGGCTGATTATCTTCCACGGCTTTGAGCGAAGCGCTGGCAAATCAACTCCTGCAGTGGAGTTCCGCAACCCTTCAGAAACACCCCTCTATAACACTGGCTCTATTAATCCCGGTGCCTCGGCAACTCTGCTGGTTGATAGCGGAAGCCAAGATTGGGAAATTCGTCGCGCTGGTGCCTCTGGCGTGTTTGCATCCAAAACCCAAAACCTTCAACCAGGAAAGGTCTACTTGGTTCTGCTGAGCGGAATTGAAGATGATCCGACCCCGGCAAACCAGGTCACTATCAACTTCATCGAGATTCCTTCGACCCTTTAATTGAGTTATCCGCATAAGGGTGTTAATAAGCCAGGGATTCTACAAAGTCCCTGCGCTATAATTTGTTGCGGCGAAACTGGAGATTCCCACGTCCTATATGTCGAGCAATCCTCGTGAAGATTCACTAGCTGAAAAAAGGTGGTTGAACGCCCTTGCAAAGGGTGATGCTTCTGCGATGGGCGAGTTGTATAAGTTGTACGGAGAAAAGATTTTCCGCTACACATTCAGGATGTTGGGCAATCGTGCGGATGCGGAAGACGCAACTGCGGAAACATTTTTGAGGGTTTTGAGGCGCGCAAACGATTTGCGAGCGGACGGAGCCTTCAAAACATGGTTGTTCAGGATCGCACGCAACTTGTGCATTGATAAGATGCGCCAGCCGAAACTGCTAGAGATTTCGGGAGAACGGTCGTACAGTGGAACTGAAGAGCGCGCGGCTCTGCGGGTAACCGTCCAAGCAGCTTTGGACGAACTGCCCCTCGATTACCGCGAGCCCCTCATTCTCTGCGATCTAGAGGATATATCAGCCAAGGAAGCGGCAGATACGCTGGGAATTAGCGTCCCGGCTCTGAAATCGCGATTGTATCGCGGGAGAAGAGCCTTGCGCGAAAAACTCGGCGGCTCATTGGAGAAGCTGAAATGAATGATCTGTATCGAAAATTAGTGGATCTCTACGCGGGGCAAGAACTTCCAGAAGAACTTGCACTCGACCTAGAATCCGCCGCAGCAACCGATGAAAACTTGGCTACGGATATGGCCACCCTAACTCAAACTGTCAATCTGCTCAAGGCGCATCCCGCTCCTGAGTTCGATGAACGTGACTTCTTACGCATCCTGTTCAGAATGCAAACAATGGGCGCAGATATTTCCTTTGAGGAAGCCCAGTCTCATCCTGGCCAGTACCAGTTGCCGATGTAACAGAAGCTTAGTTAAAATGGAAGTTATAGATTTAAGCGAAAGACCACAATGAAAGTAACCGTCACACGCAAAGACCTGAGCGACGCGCTCGACATTGCCGCGGGGGCATCGTCCGTCCGCACCGCTCTGCCCGTTTTGGCTTCTATTCGCTTAGAAGCCAAAAACGGGGCTCTGACTCTCCTCGGGTGTGATGGAGAAATGTGGGCCGATGCTAAATGCGCCGCCCGCGTTGATGACGAAGGATCGGTTTGCGTTCAGCAAAAACTCCTTTCTGATATTGCCCACCAACTGCCAGAAGGCGAAGTTGAACTGAGCCTGGAAGGCACTCAGGTTTTCCTCCGCCTTGGAATGTCCGAATGGAAGCTCATGGCATTTCCTGCCGACGACTTCCCTCCCATTCCAGACATCACCGCAACCGGGTCGCTCAACCTCAAATTTGGTCAGCTGATCAAAGCAATGGCAAGCGTTTCCTATGCAGTCAGTGATGATTCTAGCCGCCCGGTTCTAACTGGCGTTCTGTTTAGCTACGATAGCGAAACTCTCACTATGGTCGCTACAGATACGCACCGGATGGCGGTTCACAAGATCCACCAAGAAGGAATCGGTTCAGATGTCACCGCTATCGTTCCGGAAAAAGCTCTCCGCATTATCCGCAACCTTCGCTTAGGAATGGACGACGATATCACCATCGGTTTCGCTGATTCCCGCCTCGTGGTGGATATCGGCACGGCGCGAATCGTCTCCCAACTCCTCAACGGTCAATATCCTAACTGGGAACGGGTTGTTCCGAGCGAATACACCCGGGTCTGGACAATGGATCGAGGCGAGCTATTTGACAACGTCAAACGTGCAATGATCTTGGCTCGTGACAGTGCAAACCGCATCCGATTCTCCGGTCAAGGCGAAAAGGTTGTGATTTCGGTTCGCAGCGAAGATAAGGGCGAAGCAAAAGAAGAAGTCGCAATGGTCAGCAAAAACGGCGAAGTTGACATCGCGTTCAACGGTCGCTACGTGATGGATGCTCTGAACGCTCTGGAAAGCGACGGCATCCGCGCTGAAATGACCGAATCCAGCCGCCCCGCGGTGCTCCGACCAACGGAAAGTGAAGATACTTTTTGCGTGGTCATGCCCATGGCAATGGGCTAAGGTTTCTAAATACCGAACGGCTCACTTTAGAAGTGAGCCGTTTTTTTATTGATGGCACTCTCGCCAAGCGCGTAGTACCTCTCCGATACTCCATGCCTGCCAAGGGCATCCGCCCGGAAATTGCGGAGCATCACCATCATAAACCTCGGCGATCCCATCTAGGCCATAACTTCCAACCGCTTCGACAATGTGAGTCAAGGCCGATTGCGCTCGCTTCTTGTCGCTTGTCACCCTCAAAACAGCACTAACGTACGGCCCGAGGAGCCAGGGCCATACAGTCCCTTGGTGATATGCGGCATCCCGTTTGTCCAGCGGCCCTTCAAAACGACCTATGTAACTTGCTTCACGCGGGCCGAGAGTGCGTAATCCCATCGGAGTAAGAAGCTCTTTCTCAATCTTATCCAACGCCTTCTCAGCTTCTTCCCCACCAAGCGGAGCGAATGGAAGCGACATTGCAATCAGCTGATTTGGCCTTAGCGAAGCATCATCGGGCTCAACCGTATCCAAAAAGTGCCCGACCATCGGGTGCCAGAACTTTTTGCGCATACTCGCTTCCGCTTGGTCGGCAAGAAGCGAAATTTCAAGTTGCTTTTTGCCTAGCTTTTCGCCAAGCCAGAGGGTTACTCTGAGTAGATTCACCCAAAGGCCGTTGATTTCCACTGGCTTACCATGCCGCGGTGTGACGACCCAATCCCCGACTTTGGCATCCATCCAAGTGAGTTGAACCCCTGGTTCCCCTTGGGCCACCAAACCATCCTCGGCGTCCACGTGAATTCCGTAGAGTGTGCCTTTTCTATGCCATTCGATAATCTCGCAAAGCCACCCGTGCGCTTCGTTTGCAAATGCTTCTTCCCACTCGACTTGAAGTGTGTGATAAACAGCGTTCCCAAACCAAAGCGAAGCATCCACTGTGTTGTAATCTGGAGTTTCACTTTGGTCAACAAATCGGTTGGGTATCAAACCCTGCTTCATTTGGCTGGCGTAAGCCCGAAGAATTGCTTTCCCCTCTTCTATCTGACCCGTCTCTAAGCAGATCCCCGGCAACGAAATCATAGTATCGCGACCCCAGTCCGTGAACCAAGGGTATCCCGCTATGAGGCTCGTCCGACTTTTGGTTTGAACCAAAAAGTGGCGGGCCGCAGATGCAAGAGAATCTTCTACACTTGCTGATTCCACTCCACCCGCGTCTGACCGAATCTGCGGCTCCGCAGTATCCAAAGTGGAAGCAACTAAAACCGCCTGGTCGCCAGGAGTCAAGATGTACTTCAGTTCGCACGGGCAGAACAAATCGTCAACTCCATCTAGCCCGCGTTCTAATTCTCTAGGTGACTCAAATCGGTAATACCAGCCAGTGGAGGGAGTCCGGGATGCACCCGCATGGTCAATGTGAAGTTTTATTCCGCCATGCTCGATCGTTGTCCGATTTTCTGGGAAATACAAGAACTCCGGATAAAAATCGGTGACTCGAAAATTCTCGTGATAGAACTTATGAGAAACGAGGGGACGCAATGAAAGGGTAATTGCTTTTGTGCCTTCGTTTTGGTAGGAAATCGTTACTGTGTTTTCGCCTTCGGATAAAGTCAAAGTTTTTGTGATTTTTTGCCCAGATACGATCCATGTCCATTTAGCGGATTCGCCTATTTCAAAGCAGTCCAAGTAGCGATAACCTTCTGGGTGTACCGTTCCGACATATTGGTTGCAGCTCAAACCAATTTGCTCGCCACCTACGGTTGCATAAGCTTCCACCCCCGCAAGCAGAACTGTGCGAATGGCAGGAGGTTGAGTCGCTGCGACTAAGTGACCATGATAGCGGCGTGTATTATTCCCCACCACTGTTCCCATGGCATAACCCCCGATCCCATTAGTCAGAATCCATTCCAAACGAGATGCCCTGGCATAAGTACGACAAATATCACTGGGGACAATTCTTTTGACCGCTTGCACGTTGCGGAAGTGTACTGCCAGAGCCAATTCAAATTCTTATCCTGAGGTTCAAATATCCTAGCAAAGTCGCCAGATCGTAGTTGCAAATGCACGAACCGGAACAGTTAACAGGGTGTTCAAGCCAATCACACGGAAGAATAGACGTGTTGGGGAAAGGATTCCCTGACAAATTCTTGAAATTGCGGACAAACAAAAATGTTGATCTCCGAAGCTAAAACCCTCATAAATGAATTCGTTAATGTCACGTACAGTGACCGAAACGGATCGGAAGTAACCGAAGTTGTCGAAATCTGGGACGTTGCATTCGTTCCCCTCTACGGCCCGTGCATCATCTGTGATGCCGGCGAACTGCGACTCGACCGAGTCATTGCGTGTGAAATCACTGCCTCCCCGTATTTGAAAGCCGCTTAACTACATCTTTAGCGTATGAGATCAAGTTGCCCGAAGTTGGGTCTCCGGGCGACAAATTATCGTTTTACTTTCCGATCAAACAAGTGGTTTGTAAATTGATCGATGCGGAAACGGATGCCAATTCGATAGTCACTGGGAAATTCTCTTCTCAGAACAAATGGTTCTAGCGAACCTGCCGCCAACGCCAACTCCCATTCGCGGTCGTACCACGTTTGACCCCGAAAATCGTATTTAGCTAAATATCGTAATGTGTAAGGGCCAACCGAATAATCGGCTCTGAGTAGCATCGCTGAAGTGTAATCGAGCTTATCGAACGTAAAGTCAGCACGCCCCGATTGGCCTCCAACTGCATAAGCAGCACCGATATTGATTCCCGGCTTGGGATGCCAAATCAAACCCAATTCGCTTCGGGCGTACCCAAAAGTTCCGTTTTCGCTGAATGCTCCAAACAGGTCAGTCCGCAAGTGGCTGCTGAGTTGATCACCGCCGAGAAAGTCTGGTGCTAAGTAAGTGCCCATCATAATCGCGCGATCTATCCATTCGCCACCAGCTCCCTCCCGAATTCTTTGCGCGCGGGTTGTCGCAATCCACCCAGCGTCGCCAGCCGCCCCACCATACTCAAAGGCGAAATCGGCGAGTTTGCTCACTCCCGTTGCATCATCCACACGACCCACAGTCGAGGTATTCCAAACAAAACCGGCTGAAAAACTATTCTTTGGGCTACGCAAGGTATTGCGTTCACCAACCGGAGATGCAACAGCTACGTTATCAAACCATCCGTCTCCCTGAGGCTCAGCGAGCTTATCTTTTGGCGCGATTTTCGTTTTAACCAGCTCTCCGGGAAGGGGCGAAGTCGTGTATTGAAGCCTGTACTCCTGTAATTGACCAGGAAAACTGGACCACGAAGCACTCACGCTGGACTGTTCGTTAAGTAGAAAGCTACTGTCCCACGAAATCCCAACCCCAACTCCCCGCCGATTAGTGATGCTCGGCATTTTCAACCCGCTGACCCGACGATCAAAGTTAAAGCTTTGTCTGGGAATCGGCCCCAATTTTTGACCAAGAATCTGATAAAAAATGTGCTCGGCTACACCGTATTTTCCGGGATAAAGCCTAAGTGTTTTCGCGAGGAGTCGGTTTCCACCAGTCGCCAAATCCGAGAGTTCAAATCGAACATCACTGAGAGTCCAAACTTGCTCAGGCTCTGTGACGATGGTCAGCTTTGAACCTTGAATTTTGACGTAGCCAACTTCTACCAGAACATTGTAGGCAGTGCCTCCTTTAGAGCCATCCGCCCAACTTGCTTTCAAAGATTCCGCATTAATGACACCAATAGGATCCAGAATTTTGGTCGTGCCGGATGTCTCAAATGTCTTAGTTTGTCGGTCAACAACGATTTTCTCGCAAGTGATAACCGTGGGGCCGTATGTAGCGCGGACACCGCCTGAAAAAGTTAAAATGCCCGTCTCAAAATCTTCGTACCACTCGGGAGCTTCTATGGTTAATGTGTCGTCTACTTTAAACTCTTGCCTCGCTGCAACCTCCAACGGCGGCGTAATAACTACTGGGTTTGCCGTTACGGGAGGAATGATAGGAATCATGTTGAACCTTGCGAGTCTACCGTTCCGGAAATTTTCGCAACAATTATTGAACGATTAGGATTAAAATAGGTGTCTAAAGAATTAAGTTTCCGTCAAGGAGTCGTGTATGTCAGAGGAATGGGTAGTAAACGTTAAAGCCGATCAGAAAGCGGATGAACTGAATTGGGTTGGCAGATTACGCCATGGCGATGAAGTCGCTATGAACTGCCTCGTCGCAAAACACCGCGACCGACTTATCAGAGTTGCCGCAAATTTATTGCGCGACCGACATGAAGCTGAAGACGTAGCTCAAGAAGCCTTCCTTAAATCTTTCCGTGAAATTAAAAAGCTTCGCGACGACCGAGCCTATTCTGGATACATTTATCGAATTTGCGTTCGACTTTGTATGGATCGCCTTCGATCCAGAAAACCAACGTCAGAAATTGTTGAGCAAGGCGACGGCACTACAGGTCGCGAAGTTGAAACTAAGATCCTGGTTGAAGAACTCCTACAATATCTCACAGAGGAGCAGCGAGAAACTCTGGTACTGCGCGAGATGGATCAGTTGAGTTACGACGAAGTTGCCGAACAATTGAATATCCCAGTCGGAACAGTCCGTTCTCGCCTGCATGCCGCTCGAGAGCGATTCCGAGCCGTTTGGATTGCCGCCAACGAAGGAGAACTCCGATGAGCGAGAAGTTGAATTCTCACGAAAGGTTTACAGAGTTGGCTGACCTCGTAATGGATGTTCAGGCAAACGATATTGAACGCGCAGAATTTGAAGTCTTGCTTGAGGCTAACCCAGAGTGGATGGATGAATGGTTGGACAATCATGAATCCATTGAGCACTTGATTTTCGGCGAGGTTCCATCCGCAAGTCCAACTTTCAACCAATCCCTGCAAGCTCGTGTGCGGGCTGACAAAATACGAAGGTCACTCGGCTACTGGTCACCGGCAGCCATTGCAGCTGTGGCTGCCTGCGTTGGATTACTTGCAATTCTTCAAATGATGAGTGAAAAACCAGTCTTGCCACAATTTCAAAATAAGGCGGCTGAAGCCTCTTTGGAACGACATTCCGTCATCAGCATTCCTGACCTGGAAGAACCAGCACAGAGATGACATTTGCCCAGCGGGCATTTATTGGTGCGATCGTTGGTGCAACGATCGCACTTCTATTTCACCCCCTCTCCAGGCCGTGGTTACAATATGGTCTTTGGCGCTTTAGCCCTTCGCAAACTGTAAAATCTTCTCCTTGGCTTGCCGGAACACTTGATTCACTTCCTCAACCAAAAAGCGAAGAAGAGGTTTCACTATGGGCACAAATTGCATGTCGAAAAATCGCTAATGCCGAGCCTATGAGCCGGGACAATTTGCTGCTACTAACCGAGCTTGTCCGCATGGCGGCAGAGAAAGAACCTCAGAATGCATATTGGCGGCAATGCGAAGCTGTTTTCCAATACACACTGCAAAACCAAGATGCAGTTGAAAAAGCATGGCACCGCGCTTCTTCGCGCACGAATTGGAACGATTATCAATCAATCAGAATCCAAAAATTTCTAGATAGAATGGCTCATGAAAGTGGAGCCGAAATGGCATGGCATCCAGCCGTAGCGTATCAACTGACTTCAACAGATACGCCACGTATGATCTATTCACTTGGCAGTAGCCTGATAGATGAAAGCTCAACTCTTGATACTCGTTGGGCGACATTCGAAAACGGTCTACTGCTCCGAGATGGCTCCAAAAACCGTCAGGCCGCTAAATATGGTCATAACCTTATGGAGATTGCGGCTACTGGCTCTAAGAACTCCATTTTGAAGCGTCGAGAAGTGACTGCGACAAAAATGCAGTTCCCACTCGATTTGTTGAAACAAAGGTCAGATACTGATTCGCAAATTGCCGTAAGAGGGTTAAAAGTGAACGAAGCATACTCGGCTCTGGTCTTTTCGCCAACTTCGGCGGCAAATCTCGCAAAGCTAACCGGGCAAGCTGCCCTCTCTGCATCATTACCTGGCTCGCTAGCTCTGACCGGCACCATCGCTGGTCTTTTACTAGGCACTCTTATTTTGTTTCGTACAGAACAACCTTCAAAGCCTTGGCCAATTGCAGTACCCCTAACACTTGCATTTGGAATCGGCCTCGCTACGTACTTTTTAACAAAACTGTTACTGCCAGCCTTCTGGGTGTTTCTCGTATTGGCATTATTTGCGCTCCGCCCGCCAATTGCGCTGCAATCTACACCGCCGAAGGCCACTCTCTCAATTAAATTACTTTGCTTTTCATTTGGAGTTTTAACTGCGGCCATCGTTTGTGCCGGAGCGACCGCTAGCTCGACTCCATTTCAGAGTTTGATCAGCGCATTGCCAAGCGGATGGTGGAGCGATATTCAATCAACAATCTTTTACTCGCTACTGGTTCTGATTGGAATGTACTTATTTTTAGCCCAAGTAATCGCATATCGCTTACGACGATCCGCAGGAAAATTTATTCTCCATATTTCTAAAACCACCTTGGCAGTTGCGGCGTTGGGATGCTTTTTCTGCAGCGTCATCCTCACTCCTGTCTGCATAATGTGGGATCATAAAATCCACACGGAACTCCGCATGATCTCTTTGAATGAAACAGCCTATTATCTAAATAGATGAGCAGCGATCTCACAAAAATTGTTGCGAAAGCGAAAGCAGATCGTGAGCAACTGCTGAAAAGGCTTCGCAAGAAGCCGACCGGCTACAAATGGTGTCTGGCGCATACAGAACTCCTTGATAATTTATGGCGTGCACTTCTCGCTGAGGCGCAGTCCAAATTCGAAAATCTGCCACCTCTTTCCATAGTGGCAACTGGCGGTTACGGGCGACGGGAGATGGCCCCATGGAGCGACATAGATGTTGCTTTTGTCCCGATGCGAGAAGATCCTCGGCTCAACAATGCAGTCAGATGGCTCTTTAATGCCGCTCATGATTCCTTTGGCAAGGGGCTTGGAATTCGCGTTGCTTACGTCAATCGCCTTATCACCGACATCCCAGGTTTAGATAGTGTCAATCTCAGTAACCTTTTAGATGCCCGACTTGTGGCGGGATCATCATCACCTTTTCAGAAAATGCAGGAAAGCATTTGGGTTGATTTCCCTACCGCAGATTTTTTGCTCGCGAAACTACAAGAACGGCAGTTGGAAACTACGCAATCCAACATCACTCCACTTGTGACCGAGCCTCATCTCAAGAACGGAGCGGGGGGCTTGCGTGATTTCCATGCAATGAACTGGATCGGTCAAGCTTTGGGCGAGCGACCAGAGCCAATCACACCAGCGGTTGAAGAATTGCTCATGATCCGTAACCTGCTTCACTTGGTCGTCGGAAACCATCACGACGAACTCAATTACGCCCGTCGAGAAGAGATTGCAGGAATCCTGAAAGTCACCTCGTTTACTTTAGGATCACGAGTCGCAAGGGCACTCGATTCCGTTCACGAAAGCTATTTGCACGGGCTGAACCGATTGCAAGAAAACCGATACGACCTCGGCAAATACGCTCAAGCCATCCGGGGAGAGATTAGGATTCAACCAGGATCGCCGGGAGGTCAGGCGGCACTGGCGATTGGGCAGGCCACCAAGATTGGGCTAACGATTCCAACCGATCCGGCTCCAGTTAACAAAAAAGCTGGGCCAGAAATCATTATTCCCCTGACCGCTGGCATTGAAACCGTCCGCAATCTGGAACGTTCTGGAGTTCTCAAAGCGGTTCTGCCGGAACTCAGCGAATGCCGAACCCTGATGCCAGGAGATGCTTCGCATAAATACACGGTGTATGAACATACGCTTCAAGCCCTGAAGTTTCTTGAAGAAATTCCGCCCACAAGTCCGTTTGCGCGGATATACGAAAGCCTTCCCGATTCTTCTATCCTCAAATTAGCGATTCTTTTTCATGATCTTGGCAAAGCAATTCCAGGTGCTCCGCATAGTGAAGTGGGTGAAAAACTCGTGCACCAAATCGGCAGCCGCTGGTCGCTTGATCAAACTCTGGTTACTGAAATCGCCTGGCTAGTGCGAGAGCACCTCACTATGGCTCAGTTCATACGGGTGCGAGATATTGATCACCCGGACACTGTGCTTGAATTCTCCAAAATAGTTGGCACAGTTGACCGACTCTCTGCACTGACACTTTTGACTTACGCGGACATCAATGCTGTCAACAACCAGATTTGGAGCCCAGTGCAAGAAACCTATCTTTTGAGTCTATTTGAACGCACTGCTTACCTTTTGAACCCAGATACAAGCGAACCAACCGAGCAGGAAACGGTTCAAAGAATCCTCCGCTCCGTTGAGCCAACTGACGAAAGTAGCGACACAATCGCAGAATTCCTTGAAGTGATGCCAACGCATTACTTACTCAGCACACCAGAGGAAATCGTATTACGGCACCATGCCCTTTACCAAGTTGCTCGGAAAGGTGAAATCGTTCTGCAATTTCAAAATCACCGGGATATGCAGTTAACTGAACTAACTATTTCAATGCCCGATCGAAGTGGGATATTGCCAGATATTCTCGGTACGCTCTACGCTCATAACCTCAGTCTGCAAAGCCTGCGGTGTTCAACCAGTGAGCAAGAACCAGGCACAATTCTCGATACATTCCTAATTTCTCGTTCGGATGCGCCCCTTTCGCTTGAACTTCAACGAAGGGTTGAACGGTCACTAAGAGCCGTTCTGAGCGGGGAGAAAACTCGAGCCGACCTTATGACTTCAATGGGCAAAGACCCGAATCGAAGGCAGCAATTCTTGACGATAGAAGTTTCTTCTCAAAACCCGACGATTATCGAGGTTCGCGCTCCTAAGGGACGCGGGCTTGCTTATCGCCTTTGCCAAGTCATTCATAAACAAGGGTTGAATATTCTCAGCGCCAGGCTAGGACAGTGGGCGGGGACAGCTTCCGCCGGCTTTTACGTTTACGACCCAGAAGGACGGCCTATTGATTCCAACCAACTGCGGCGGGCATTCCATCACGAGTAGGTAACATTTTTTCATCCCTATGAAGGTTGTCATTTTGGGTTGCGGACGCTCGGGAGCTTCCCTAGCCGTCCAACTCTCCTCTCTGGGTCACACAGTGACCGTAATTGAGCGGAGTCCGGAGTCTTTACGCCGCCTTGGCAAATCGTATCCGTGCCGAATTGTTCTCGGCAACGGACTTGATCTCGATACACTAGAGCGCGCCGATGTCGCCAATTGCGACGCCTTTTTTGCGATGACTCGCGGAGATAACACAAACTTAATGGCCGCCCAGATCGTTAAGCGGAACTTTAAGGTTGAGCGTGTTGCAGTGAAAGTGGCTGACCCGCTCCGCTCAGAGGCTTATCGTCGCCTTGGGCTGTTTACCATCAACGCCGCCGCCCTCATTTCCGGAATGTGCCGCGACTGGCTACTAAACGCTGAATTCCAACCAGTGGATACCTATAACGTCAACGCTATGGAGATCGAAGTATGAGCATGTACATCATTATCGTCGGCGGCGGAAACGTTGGCATCCAACTCGCTAAGCGGTTGATCGCACGAAACAATGAAGTGCTTGTGCTTGAAAAAGATGTCCGTCAAGCTCAGAAGCTTGGCAACTTAATCGGCGATCAACACATTCTTTATGGCGACGGTTGCGACATCCTCATTCAAAAAGAAGCAGGATTCAAGCGCGCCGACATCGTTGTTTCGGTAACGGGTGAAGACGAAGACAACCTGATTTGTTGCCAGTTGGCTAAAGAAGTTTGGGATGTCAAACGAGTCGTTGCCCGTGTTAATGACCCCTCGCATGAGGAAATCTTCCGAGAAATTGGCATTGACGACACGGTTTCTTCAACAGGAATTATCTTTAGCCTGATCGACCAACAAATCGCCAGCGATGAACTTATTCCGATTGGTCACCTCCACCGGGGTCATGTAGAAGTTGTCGAAAGCCTTCTCAGTGAAAAATCACCGTTGATTGGTCAGGCGGTGCGTGATATCACTCTTCCGCAAGGCTCGTTCATTGTTTACATCTTCCGAGGCGGAACTGGTCAACAAGTGAACGGAGACACCGAGTTTCAACCTGGCGATATGGTGGTGGCAATGGTTCCAACCGCGCGTGCCGAAGAACTCCGCACGGTTTTTGCAGAAGTCAACTAATCTTGGGGAAAGTTGGGGGAGTTTCGAGAGACTCCCTCAACTAGCACCACGTCCATACTTAGCCTATGGCTCTTGCAACCGACTACCCCACAATTTGGAACCTGCGCCCGACCGATGAACTTGCGGCGCAGAAGCTAGTTGCAGAACTCAATCTCCACCCGTTCGTTGCCCGATTGCTTGTTCAACGTGGCTATTCCGATCCGAGCAACGCCAATACGTTTCTGAATCCATCGCTAGCGCACTTCAGCCGCCCGGAAGAGTTACCTGACTTTGAAAAGGCAAAGGCCGCGATTCTAGGAGCAAAAGAACGGGGTGAAAAAATCTACATCCACGGAGACTACGATGTGGATGGCGTTACCAGCGCGGCGATTCTTTACCGATTCCTAGCTAAGACTGGTTTTGAAGTGGAAGGTCACGTTCCGCACCGGGAAAACGAAGGTTACGGAATCCATATTGATACGATTCGGCGTGCCCATGCATCGGGGGCAAAGCTCATTCTCACCTGTGACTGCGGCACCAGCAGTCATAAGCAACTTGAAGCGGCATACGAGCTAGGCATGAAAGTGGTTGTAACGGATCACCACGAGTCTCCGGAGACCCTTCCTATGGCGGAAGCAGTGGTCAACCCTAAGAGGAGGGATTACGATGGTCCGGCAAGCGAAATGAGTGGCGCAGGGATCGCTTTTCTCTTCTGTGCTGGATTGGCGTCTGAACTTGGCATTAAGCCGGAAGTCTTTTATCGGCATTTTCTTGACCTTGCTGTTATGGGAACCGTTGCCGACGTCATGCCATTGCGGGACAACAACCGCATCATTGCTCGGCATGGCTTGACTGCCCTTAAAGCAAGCCAAAAACACGGAGTACAAGCTCTACTCACAGTCAGCAACTTAGCCGACCCCACAGCCAAGCTCACAACTCGCCATATTGGATTCCAACTTGGCCCGCGAATCAACGCCGTTGGACGGATTGATGATGCCGATGTAGCTTTCCGACTTTTGACGACCGATGACGCAAGAGAATCTTACGAACTCGCCAATTTTTTGAATCAAAAAAATACTGAGCGGCGCGAACTGCAAGATGCACTCATGGAAGAGACATTCGAAAAGATTCTCAGGGATGGACTCGACCAAAAATCGGCAATTGTCGTCGCCGGAGAAAACTGGCAGAAAGGCCTCGTTGGAATCGTGGCGGGCAAAGTGGTCGAGAAATTCCGGCGTCCTGCTTTCGTGCTTGGGATTCACGGCGATGTCGCTTCTGGTTCTGCCCGATCACTCCCCGCCTTTAATCTGTTTGAAGCAATCGAAGCAAACCGTTCTCTGCTCATCAAAGGAGGCGGTCATGCGGCGGCTGCGGGTGTTTCCTTAGATGTCGTGAATCTTGAAAAGTTTGCCCAGGCAATAGACACCTTTGCTTCCGAACGACTAAAACCCGAAGACTTTCTACCAACTCTCAACATTGACCAAGAACTTGACCTCGCCGATTCATCACTAGAACTTGCTCAGCATCTAGCCACCCTGGAACCATTCGGCGAAGCAAATCCAGAGCCGATTTTTGTTTCAACGGGTGTTCGGCTTGCCGCTTGCACGCCTACTCGAAATCCAATCCATGCTCGTTTAACATTAGAAACGGATGCTGGTCAACGGCAAGCTATGGCTTTTGGTATTGGAGAGCAAGTTGCGGAATTGCCTCTCCAATCAGAAATAGATTTGGTCTATACAATAGAAGAAGACCGGTTCAATAACCGGCCTCAACTTAAACTGATAGTGAAAGATTTGCGACTGAGTTCTTAACTCAGGTTCTTTTGCACACCGACTTTCATCTTGGCTTCAAACTGCTCGCCATTGCGGTACAGCTTGAGAGTTAGCTCTGATCCAGGTTCTAGTTCAAACAGCATTGCGGCAAGATCAATCACGTTGCCCATCGGAACGCCATTCGCCGACATGATTTGATCACCTGCTTTTACACCAGCTAGATCACACGGACTTCCTTTTGTAATCTCGTCCACGATGATCTGACCAGGGCCTTCGCCTTCGCGGAAAAAGATTCCAACACTTGGGTGTTCGACTTTATGGCTTTCTGTTCTAAAACCTTTTACAATTCGGTTAAGAATCTTGGGGCCAAGCGCGTATGCAACGGTTAATCCAGCCGGGCCAAACTGCTTCGGGTCATTCCGTACGCTTTGGGTAGCCATTGCGGTTTCTGGATACATCGGGTTCAAGATCGCACCAAGGATGCCAACCAAGCTTCCTGAGTTATCAAAAACAACGCCTCCTCCGACGGGGAAATCTTTTGATTCAAGCTGGATTTCAGCGAGTGGAACAAATCGCAAGCTGGGCAAGAAGATTCCAGGGCGCGAATCGCTTGTGAGTTGACCACGAACCGGGCCATTGACAGTCGCAACCATTAGCTCGCCTTTTTTAACTTCTGGAGCGACACGAACTGCCTGGCGCTTACCCGTTACCCAATTCTGGGCACCTAGCAAAACAAGTTGGGTTTCTTTATCAAATCCAATCCGACCGAGGCGAACGTCAAGGCCGCCGCTCATTTTTGCCGTGATTGGTTCTTCAACAAGGCTTGAGACATGGGCGACAAAGTGGCCTTTGTCATCAATCATGACTGCAAGGCCGAAAGGTTTTCCGTGAGAATCAGGCAGCACCGCAACTGCATCGACGATGGAGTTCCAAGCCGCAGACTGATACGAGTTGACGGCGCGAATGGGGGTATCGATGAACCGCTCTTGCGGCTCATCGAACTGTGCTATGGCAACTGCAAGGCTAGCCGCCAAAAACGACATCGCGCTTGTCAACCTCCATCGCTGAATTTGCCCGGGCATCAAACTGTGAACCACCACCGACCAATACGACTTTATTGCTATCCGTGTTAGTAGATTCCCGTTCAGCACCACCAAATGATTCTATGGCTCGGTTAGCAGAATCGCTCACGTTGTCGCTACTCGGAGCCGCTTTCATCGTTGCGTTGCCTGCACTACCGAATCCCATCGTAATCGCCCCTACTGCACTCGATGCGAGGTCTTGCAGACTGACTGCCGGAGTACTCGTATTACTGGCTAACCGACCGCTATTTCCACGAGGCCGCCGATTACTCTTGACTGGTTGCTTAGTTTGTGGTTCTGGCTCATCCTGTACCACAGGAGGCGTGACTTCCTGATTTGAAGCGACAGGCTCTTGCGTATCTTTGGAAATCTCAGCCGCACTTGGAGCCGTCTCCAAACTCGGTTGAGCCACGTGATCAGAATTCTTGGCGATACTGCCGCTTGATGGTTGACCAGTTTGGGTCATCGTCTTCGGCCCAAACATCATCCAACTTGCGATGGCCGCACATGCGGCAACTGGCACGGCGAACTTCCAGAACGAAGTCCAAGGCGCGGTTCGCTTACTGCCGGAACCTTGATTCAAGATCGCATTGCGCAGATGCTCGGTTGAAAGCTGGCATTCAGGTACTTCCTTTAGCCCTCGAAGTTCCGATCGTAAATTGTTCAGAACAATTCGCTCCTGCTCTAACACCGATGCCGAAACCCCTTCCAGCATCGCAAGATCGCCAGCTTCCGATTCACCAAAGATTTGGCGCATCAGGCTGTCCATCTGTTCATCATTCAAATGATCTTGGTTCATTTCTTATTCGCCCTCCATGAGAGGTGCAAGTCGGTCGCGCAACGCCCTACGAGCCCTTAATACTCGGAGTTTTGCGCCACCTACCGAACATTTGAAATATTCGGCAATATCGTCGTAATCCATCTCCTCAATGTCGCGAAAAACTATGGCATTGCGGTGATGTTCTGGCAAAGCGGCAATCGCTTTGCGGAGTAATTCTCTTCTGCGCTCTTGTTCAAGGTTCTCTACTGGATCTTCGGTTGATGTACCAACCGTCATCCAACTCAAAGCGCCCATTGCTTCTTTCTGCTCAAGGTTTGTCCGGCGCGTGGACATTCTGGCTTTGTCAGTTCCAAGGTTAGCCGTGATTCTGAGGAGCCAAGTTGTGAACTTCGCCTCGTCTCGGTACCGGCCCAGGTTCTGGTAAGCCTTTACAAATACTTCTTGAACAATATCTTCGGCGTCGTCTCGACGAGGCGCCATTTGGTAAGCAAAACGGTAAACGAGGTTGCGATGCCGTTCAAAGAGCCGTTCAAATGCGGAGAAATCACCCTGGCGCGCTTGATGCACCAAAGCTTCATCCGAATCTGCCACTAAACCCGCTGGTATGGCGTTCGATTTTTCGCTCAACGGCGATTGATCGAATTTCAAGGCTATCCTCGTGACCATCTTACACAACTGACGGTTGATGACGGTCTGCGTTACGGTTACAGGGAGTCTAAATCGGGACTATGCAAGTACCTCGTCGGGAATCTCCACACTTTGGCCTTCCCACTCGGCAACGCAAGCCGCAATTGCGATGTCGCCCGTTACGTTGAGGACGGTACGGCTCATGTCCAAGATTCGGTCAACCCCGAAGGCGATTCCGATAGCCCCAGCTGGAACTTTCATCGTTGTTAGGATCGATCCGATAACTGGCCAGGAACCACCTGGAACCCCAGCTGTTCCAATTCCTGCAAGGATGGAAAGCATGAGCAGCATGAACTGCTGACTCGCATCAAGCGGTATACCAAATAGCTGACAGAAGAAGATTAAAGTAATTCCTTCAAAGAGCGCAGTTCCGTTTTGGTTAGCAGTTGCTCCAACCGTTAGAACAAAACTGCTGATTTCCTTGGGAAGCCCAAGGTCTTCTTCGGCAGATTTAAGCGCAATCGGCAAGGTTGCGTTGCTGGAACTTGTAGCAAAGGCGGTCAGCATGACCGAACGGATATTTCGGAAGAAAGTCAGCGGATTTCGCTTTGCTATTACCTTGATCAATATGCTGTAAACCACAAACATGTGGATAGCAAGGCCGACCAGAACAACGACCGCATAGGCACCGAGTGTTTTGAATATCTCAATTCCCAAGCCCGCCGCAGTCTGGAAAATTAACGCAAACACTGCGTATGGGGCTAAAAGCATTGCAATATCTATGACCTTCTGGCTGATCTCAAAAATGCCATCGAAAAACTGCTTCACGGGTGCGACTTTTTCCGTGTCGCTTTTGCACATCGCTAACCCAAAGAGCAGGGCAAAGAACATGAATGGCATGATTCCCCCGCTGAGGGCGCGAGTCGCCTCTAATAAGGGGTTTTTAGGAATGATCCCGCCTGCTGGAGGATCAGGGATTTTCACTTCGCCTGCCGCTTGTTTTTCGGTGCCTTTTGTGGCGTATTGCTCGTAAAGCACCTCGCGGCTTTCTTGCGAAATGAATGTTCCAGGTTTAACCGCGTTCACCAAGGCAAACGCGATCACTACGGCAATTCCGCTGAATAGTAGGGTGAGTAGCAACGACCGAACACCGATGCGCCCAACCTTGGCAACATCTCCGAGTTCAGAAACACCGAGAATTAACGCAGAAAACAGCAGGGGCACAACGATCATGTAGATCATTGCCAAAAACGCATCGCCCACAAACGGAATCAGGTTCACATACATCCAGGTGAGCGGGGTTTGAATCCAACCCGGTGTGCCGTTGACCAAACTTTGCCAACCTGCGGATGGGCCGATGATGTTAGCCGCTAACCCTGCGATTGCTCCCAAAAACAATCCAACCAGGATTTTGTTGTGTAAGGCCATGCCCTTGCCTTTTTCTGACATAGCGACCAGTATGCCCCGCATCGCCGCCGCATAGCAAATCAGATAAAGTATCGCTTATGTCTGCTAGTTGCTGGGTGATCACAAGTTCGGTGCTCGATAACGTTTACAAAGTGCCGCGACTTCCCCAGCCGGGCGAAAGTGTTTTGGTCAGCTCAATTGAAAAATTCTTTGGGGGCAAAGGCACAAATCAGGCCATTGCCTGCGCTCGGAGTGGTGCCCCAACCTTTGCACTGGGATGCGTTGGCGAAGACGAAACTGGTGATGAATTTATCGCACTTATGATGCAAGAAGGCATCAACGTCGCGGGAATGCGTCAGTCGAAAACTTCCCCAACGGGGCAAGCCGCGATCAGCGTTCAGCCGGACGGTCTGAACCAAATATCTGTCTATGTAGGGGCAAACATGGATATGTCAGTCGCTCAAATTGAAGCTGCCGGCATCAACCCCGACGACTACGTTCTCTGCCAACTAGAGGTTCCGTTTGCGGTTGTTCAAGCAGCTAGCCACAAAGCGAAGTTCATATTGAACCCTGCTCCCCACTCAGATATTTCGGATGAATTGATTTCTATGTGTTTTGCCATTACGCCGAATGAAACAGAAGCAAAGGCATTGACTGAAATTCTTCCGGTAGACGAAATTTCAATGAGCAAAGCCTGCGATTATCTGCTTGCAAGGGGCGCACAAAATGTTTTGCTCACACTCGGAGATCGAGGAGTTTATTGGAAGTCGAGTTCAGAATCGGGTTTCTTCCCCGCACCGCTGGTTCGGGCCGTAGATACCACTGGAGCGGGAGATGTGTTCAACGGTTGCCTTGTTGCCCGACTCGCTCACGGAGATGACTTCCCCAGCGCACTCGAATACAGTGTTGCCGCCGCTTCGCTGAGTGTCACCCGTCCGGGAGCGGTTCCAAGTATTCCAACTGATGGAGAAACCCGTAGATTCTTAGCGGAAGGTCAAGATTAAGAAAATCTGGGAACTTGATTCTTAAATTCTCAATACAATAAGCGAGAGTAAGCAATTTTGCTCACTCAAGGAACGATTTTCGCATGGACAACAACGTAACAACTTGGTTTGAGCTTTATTCGCCAAATCCAAATTCAGCAAAAGACTTTTACGCCAAAGTATTTGGCTGGTCAACTACCGAAATGGATATGGGTGATTTTATGTACCCTATGATGGCAAACGGCGATAAACCCGCTCACTGCGGCGTGATGAATACCTCGTCGCCAGAAATGGAAGGGGTTCCTCCCCATTGGCTGATCTACTTCCACACCCCTGATATGGCGGCATCACTGGAAAAGGTGAATGCGGCGGGCGGAAACGTAATGCACGGCCCGATGGACATTCCGGGGGTCGGCAAGATCACGATTCTCGCGGATAACACAGGCGCAGTTTTTGCTCTTCACGAACCAGCCGCAGAACTACAATAATTTGACTGTGAAGGGCAAATCGTGATTCAGATTTGCCCTTCTCTCATTAAACTCACGTTTCCCTTTCTGCCAATAATTACGTGGTCTAAAACTTTTACATCTAATAATTCACCGACCTCAATAAGCTTTCGGGTAATCGCAATATCTTCGGGAGAAGGAGTCGGGTCACCGCTCGGATGATTGTGGGCAACGATCACGCTCGCCGCGTTTTCTCTAACCGCTTCACGGAACACTTCCCTTGCCCCGACGACGGACATATTGAGGGTTCCAATATGAATGACCTGAGTCGAGAGAACCTCGCCTTTTGAATTCAAGAAGGCGGCGCAGAAGTGCTCTTGATCCTCGTAGCCTATCCAGGCGAACAGCTCAAAGGCGTCATCTACACCATCAATTTTCGTAACAAGGTTTGCCTTGTTCGCGGCAACTCTTCTTCCCAGTTCAATCGCGGCAAGAATCCTCAAGCCCTCAAACGGCTCTAGCCCAGCTTTGTTCTGCAGTTCATGCTGCCCGATATCTAAAATCCGTGAGCCAGGATGCCGCTTCACAAGATCGAGGGCTGCGGATTCATTACTTTCAACATCCGATTCTTCTCGGCTTAGAAGGATAGCCAAAAGATCGTGGATCGGCACACTTTGCAGTCCGAGCTGTTGCACCCGAAGAAGTGCTTCCGCGTGTTCTACTCCCAATCGTTCACCTCGCTTTCCGTCACTAAATCATTGCCATAGAAGTCATCAGGCGGTGGGCAGAACAACGCGATTTCTTTACCGTTGCTTGGGTGTTGAAATGTAAGCGACGCTGCGTGAAGTTGCATAGGCCCGGATTTGAGTTTCTCGGGAGCATACAAGTCGTCACCTAAAACGGGCCATCCAAAGTGCGCTAAATGAACACGAATTTGATGGGTTCGGCCAGTTTCTAACCGGCAAGCCACCATCAAACCTTCGTTCATCTGCCTAAGCGACTGAATGTGAGTACGAGCACTTTTTCCATCACTCACCACGGCGCGCATCAATGGATTGCGGGGATGCCGACCAAGTGGCGCATCAATGGTGAACCGAGGGTCGGGCAAATCACCGTTGATGACTGCAACGTATCTTCGCTGAACGGTGCGAGCTTGAATTTGCGCGCTCAATCCTGCGTGAGCAGCATCGGTTTTGGCAACAATAATCAAACCAGTCGTTTCTTTATCAAGGCGATGGACAATTCCGGGTCGGAAATCACCCGCTGAACCACTCAAACCGTGTGATCGCGCGAGCAAACCATGCACAAGCGTCGTTCCTGTAAGAGTGTTTGCAGGATGAACCGCTAGCCCACGTGGTTTATTCACAACGAGGAGTTCATCGTCCTCAAACCGGACATCTAAATCCATTTCAACCGGCTCCAACGCATGGGGAGCAGTTTCCAAAATCTCCTCGGTCGAAACTTCGTTGCCATCTTTCAACTGAAAACCGGACTTGGTGATGACTTCGCCATTAACCGAAACTGCCCCGGATTCGATGTGCTTTGATATCTTGGCCCGACTGTGCCCTGGAAAATGGCGACTCAAAAAATGGTCAAGCCGTTCTTTGCCATCCGCCACCATATTCATACTGTGATGTTACCGAACCAGAAAAAACTAAACTTCCACCTACTTCACTCGTCATTGCATTCATGAATTCATACCGGGCATTTTGCGTCTCGGCATTGATCGCCGTAATCAGTCCCGCATTTGCGGTGGACTACCAGACTAACGGAGCAACCCTAGGCAAAGTCATTCCCGAACTCGCGGCGGCTACAGAACTTAACCTCACCGTCGCCCCGCAGGTAGTTAACGAGGTTGTTATCATCCGAGCAAAAGGCGTTGAAAAATTCGACTTGCTTCAACGGGTGGCTGATGCAACCGGACTCGCTTGGATAAAGACCGATGAAGGGTATCGGCTAGATAAAACTAACGAAATCACTCTTCAGGCTCGGCAAAATTACGCAAATTACACGCAAAGGTTAGTTTCAGGCGATGTACCGAATGGCCTCATCAAGGTTGACAATGCATTGGATTCCTTGTCTACTTTGATTTCCACTATGCCTGCATCTGCGATTTCTAACATGGATATCGGAGGGAGATTAGTTTTTTCTACTCGACCTACACGGTATCAAATTAATTTCCCAGGCTCAAGCTACAACTCAGCTTTAGCCGAAGCTAAAGCAATTCAGCAGCAACAAGTTGATGAATTCAACAAACGAATTGCTGCTCGCAAAATTGATGAGCGCACCCAATCGGTTCTTGATTCGCTTAAGCAGCCGATTACAAAGGTGTTCATGGTTGCTCAACGCTTTTCCTTCGACGTCTACCGTTTTGAGCTTGTTGGCTTAACCGCAACCGGATCTGAGCGTATTTCAACCAGTCGAACGATGTCGTTCACCAGTCACCCTGAAAAAAAATCAAGTGTCGATTTCAACTCATGGAAAGTCATAGAGAACTCTGACGCTAAAAAACGGCTCGCTGCGTTCTCAGGCTCAGCCGATAAAAACGCATCTTATGAATCTGAGCTTAAGGCTATGATCTTGAACCCAGCGGAAAATGAACCCGCCGCTTTTGCAATTGGCCCTGCGATGATCGAAGGTGCGCCAACTCAAATCAACTTTGTCGCTTGCATCCCAGACGAAGAAATGGAATCCATTGCCGCAGGGTTGAATCTTCACGGATTTTCAAGCCTCAATTCATCTAGCTCCTTGTTGGAAGTGAAGGGTGACGGCAACTGGGTAACCATTAAGCCTGAACTCACACACCTCACATGGGCAACTCGGCGAAACCGGGTTCAACTGGCTAAGCTCGCCCAAACATTTGAAAGATACGGCGTTCTAAACCTTTCAGATAAAGCGGCTTACGCTCCGTACGCCAACAACTTTTTTGGAAAAAAAGGATGGGAGATACAAATTGGAGCCAGAGTCTTCAGCAAAGAGTTCGCTGGTGAGCTAGGCACGTTCCAATATTCTTCATTGGAAGCTCTCGAACTTTACAACACGCTTAAACCGCGTCTCACCGGTTCTACAACCCTCACTCTGCCACTATCAGCGGTGAATTCTGGATGGCTGAATTACGTCATTTTTAATTCTACAAGCGGGCCAGAACGCAGATCAGGCAACCGTCCAGGCGGTCGTATTGCTTTAGACGACTTACCGCTTATTGCTGACATCTCTGGAAAGATGGAAATTGAAATTCAAGCCGCGACAATGGAAAAAATTGCAATCGAACAAAATCGGGGGCAATTTGACAATGGTCAAGTCTCTCGTGAACGGACAGAGTTTTTGGCTGGCGGCCTCCCAACAAATGGAAACATCACTGTCACGCAAGGATCGTCTCAGGTAGTCGTTGGCCGATCTGTTGACCGATCTATTCAGATGGTGTTATCAGAAAATGAGCTTGCTGGTATGCGCGCCGCCCAACTGTCAAGCAACGTAAAGACAAAAACCGGATTGCTCGGCAACTCCACTAATGAGTTTGGAGTCACTCGCCGGGTCTATTACCAGTTTGAAATCCGATATTCCGATAACACGACATTAACACGAACCGTTACGGGTGTAATCCCGGCAACCTCTTTCGTGCCTTACAACAAATTACCTTCCGATATGCTCGGGCGTATTGAACAATCCGCCACTCGCATGGCAGAGAGGGCTAACCAGCGAAACGATAAAACCCCTCCGCCTCAGCCGTAAACCCTAAGCAACGCTTTTGTGGGGGCTAAAATAGCCTCCATGAGAGATCGTTACGAGCCTGGCGCCTTTGAACAAATTTGGCGAAACCGCTGGCTAGAACACGACCTCTTCGTCACTCGCGAAGACCCCACGCGCGAAAAGTTTTACGGCCTTGACTTCTTCCCTTATCCCAGCGGAGCAGGGTTAAGCGTTGGACACTGCCGGAATTACATTCCCACCGACGTGATCTGCCGCGCCAAATATATGCAGGGCTACAACGTTCTGCACCCAATGGGGTTCGACGCCTTTGGGTTGCCCGCCGAAAACGAGGCGATTAAACGCAAATCTCACCCCGGCCCAATGATTGACCAATACGCCGCCAACTATCAGCGGCAGATGGAACTCATCGGTATTAGTTACGATTGGTCACGAAGCTTCAAATCCAGCGATCCCGAATACTACAAGTGGACTCAATGGATTTTCAAATTGCTGTACGAGCGTGGTTTAGCATACCGCTCGAATGCGGAAGTCAACTGGTGCCCAAAGGATAAAACTGCACTCGCAAATGAAGAAGTTGTTGGCGGGCTTTGTGAACGATGCGGCACTCCCGTTGAAAAACGTGCAATTCCGCAGTGGTTCTTCAAGATAACCGACTACGCTCAGCGCCTTATAGACGATTTGGATGACGTGGATTGGCCAGAGGGAATCAAGAATCAGCAACGCAACTGGATTGGTCGCTCGGAAGGCGTTGAGTTCACCATGCGTGTCGTGTTCGATTCCGAACTAGAGGTAGGACACCCAGATGACCTGGTCGTTGTTGCCGATCAATCTGATCCTCGGTTCAAGGTGTTCACCACCCGGATTGATACGATTTTTGGCATGACCTTCTGCGTCTTGGCACCTGAACATCCGCTTGTTGCCACGATCAAGAAGCGTGTGGATAATGACCGAGTTGCGGAAATCGAAGCTTATCAAGCGAAAGCGAAAACGCTGAGCGAAATGGATCGCCAGGCAGATAACCGCGAGAAGACGGGAGTCAACACTGGCGCCTATGCCGTCAATCCAGCGAACGGCAAACGAGTGCCGATTTTCATCGCTGACTATGTGATGATGGGTTACGGAACAGGCGCAATAATGGCGGTTCCCGCTCACGATCAGCGCGACTTTGATTTCGCGGTCAAGTTTGGTCTGGATGTAGTTCCGATCTACCGCCCAGATGAGTCGTTCCTCAAGGCAAACGATACAGATGAAGGAACTTATCTGAGTGACCCAAAAGCATTCCCCGAAGTATTCACAACCAAAGATGGAACGCTGGTCAATTCTGGCGAATACAGCGGTATGAGTTTTGAAGAAGGCTCAGCGAAAATGACTGAATGGATCGTTGCGCTTGGAATCGGCGAGCAAAAAGTCAACTACAAACTCCGCGACTGGTTGATCTCACGCCAACGATATTGGGGATGCCCGATTCCGGTTGTTTATGACAAAGACGGCAACGCCGAACTCGTCAGCGATAACCTCCTCCCCGTTGAACTGCCAGAAGTTGACAACTACGAACCTTCCGATGACGGCAGTTCCCCGCTCAGCCGGATTCCGGAATTCCTCAACGTCACCACCCAAGATGGAATGCTTGGTCGGCGCGAAACGGACACTCTTGGGGGCTTTGCGTGTTCGAGTTGGTACTTCCTGCGGTTTGCTGATCCACATAACGAAAGCCAGCCATGGAACCAAGAAAAAGCCGACTACTGGATGCCAGTGGATTGCTATGTTGGCGGAGCCGAACACGCAGTCATGCACTTGCTCTACGCCCGATTCTGGACTAAAGTGTTATTCGATGCAGGGCTAGTCAAGGTCAAAGAACCGTTCCAACGCCTGATGAACCAAGGCCAGGTACTTGGTCAAACTCCTTACCGCCAGCCCAAAGACGATGAGGTTCTTGGCGTCGGCGAAGAAGGCATTCTGCTCAGTTTTGAAGAAGCCGCCCAACTCCCGGAAGATGAGGTCACTTGGCGATGGGTGCGCATGTCCAAGTCCAAAGGCAATGTCGTCACGCCGGATGAAGCCGTCGCCAACTACGGGGCAGACGCTCTGCGCATTTACGAACTGTTTGTTGCTCCATTTGAACAAAGCGTAAACTGGAATAACGAAGGCATGCAAGGAGCCTCGCGGTTCCTCAGCCGTGTATTTCGGCTTGCCAGCGAAATCGCGCCAAAGTGGAACGACGCCTGGAAGCTCAGCATCGAACACGAACCTGCAGATGGAAAGTCGAAAGAAATTCGCCGGGCCACGCATCAATTTATTCGCAAGGCAACTGAGGATATTGACCGGTTTGCGTTCAACACTTACATATCGTCGGCGATGACGTTTGTAAATACGATCACGGATATTCTCAAGCAGGTTCCTAATCCTACGGAATCCGAACGACTTGCTCTCAGCGAGGCGTTAGAGAGCTTGATCAAATGCCTTAGCCCCGCCGCTCCCCACAGCGCAGACGAAATTTGGCAATCCTTGGAAGAGCCAGGATTCGTCTATCAGTTAGACTGGCCAAAATTCAATGCTGATCTCGCGGCAGAAGACACGATCACAATTGCGATTCAAGTCAACGGCAAATTGCGAGATACTCTGCAGATGCCAGCCGGCAGTTCTAACGAAGATGTAGAAGCGCAGGCTCTTGCAAGCGATAAGGCACAATCATTTATCGATGGAAAAACCATCAGGAAGGTCATTGTTGTTCCGGGCAAACTCGTCAATATCGTGGCTAATTAAAGCGGTTTTTGCAGCAGCGGTTCTTACTGGCTGCAGTGGTATGGAGCCGGATTTCATTTACACCGTTGAGCAGTTTAATGAAACTAATGAACGAGTTCAAAAGCTCGTTATGAACCCGATTCAAAAGTATCTGGCGGGGCAGGAAATCAATAGCAAAGAAAAAGCAGACCTTGAAAAGGCCCTGCCTCTCATTGATCAGATGATTCAGTTTGACCCGATCACCATCAATTCTTACAGTCTGAAAGGCAAAGTTCTGCGAGCTCTTGATCGTGATGGAGAGGCAAAGATCGCATTTCTAGATGGTTTGACCACCGCACCCCCAAAACAAGAAGTTCAAGACGAGCTTGTGCGTGCCGACCTACTCCTTGAATTGGCCCAGCTCCACTTTGCAAGTGGAGAAATGAACGAAGCGATCGCAGCCTCAGAAAAGTCTATCAAGCTCAACGATAACTCAGCAATAGCCCACACAATTATCGCTAAAGTCGCCTATCAAAGAAATGACATCCAACGGGCAAAAAACGAATGCCTCAAGGCTTTGCTCGCAGACGCAAATTATGAGCCAGCCCGAACCCTGTTCCGCACTATTAATGCTAAGTAGCCAGCGGCTTGGCTTTCATTCTTGCCCAAGTACGCGGATATTCCGGTGGCGTCGCTTTAATTTTTTCGTAAACAGGAAACAATCTTGTACTTAACCCATCGCGGGCCGGCACTTCATTCAAGCTTCTGAGCTTAAGTCCAAGCATTCCGATGTTGGCAGATTGCACGAGTTCATGCTCTAACTCGGTTCTAAACGGCACAAATATGCCTCCTACTTTCAGCCAGGCCGCTGAAAGCTCCGCTTGAATGCCAAGGGGTGCAAGAGCACGACCAGTCACAACATCAAACGATTCGCGCCAAATATTTTCTTCTGCCCTTTGAATTCTTTGCAACAGGTTACTGCGTAAGTGATCGCCCAAAAACCGCTGCATTTTCAATGTTGTATCCATTGCGACAACTTCGCAATCTGGCCTTGCCCAAGCAATCACCCAGCTTGGGAAACCTGGGCCGCACCCAATATCCAGCACCCGTGAACCATGTGGAATAAACGGCAAAACCAGCAATGAGTCAACGATGTGTCTGATCGGAGCATCTTCTTTGGGAACTCGCGTAAGGTTTGTGTGTTCGTTCACCACATACAAATCATCTAAAAAAGTTACGAGTTCTGACTTCATCTCCTCGCTTGATTCAATCCCAAGCATGGCTAGCTGTTCCCACACGGGCCGGAGGTCCATATCTCTAAAGCACAATCTACCTGTGCATTACAATGGAACCGTGCCCACTGGTCTCGCCCCCAAAATCGGATTTGGTCTTTGCGTAGCGGGATTGGCGTTTGCGCTTTTAAGTCTGGTGCCGGCAATTGTTCCATCGGGTGAACTTCCCTGGCCCGTTTTTGTAGGTTCAATGATTTACTTGCCTGGAGCGTTTCTTGCCTTCTTCAGCACCCGAGGCAAAGATCGAAAAATTATGTTTAACCAGATCAGAATGGTGAGGCTTGGTTTCTTTTTTGTTTTAGCGATATTATTTATCTCAATCGCGCGAAGTTAGCTTAGGCTGCCTGAGTGGCTTTTCTCAATAAAGATTCAACAAAATGGTTGTATCGTGCGCAGTTCAGGTTATCAGCCCCTACGATTTGAATGCCTAACTCTGATGTATCGGAACGATCACTTTGAACTACACGCGCAACTTTGCATTGAAGTGAGATTGAACTTCGCAAACTGTTGATATGCACATCAACCATTTCTCCAACATCCAGCACACCCAAAGTTCGGACACGCATTCCAGAAGCAGAGAGATCGCAAACAGACGCGTCTAGTTCTTGCTCCTTAGATACGAGAACAGCCGTGGTTCCAGGAGCAACGGTTCTTGGTGCTCGGTCAAGGCCAGGAACAACTTCATCAATGGAAATCCAAAGATCCGCTTGATTGCCTTCTAAGCCAATCACTGCCCCAAACAAGTTAGCAAATCCGCGGTCTCCACCCGTCGAGAACTTAATCTCATCCCCGACTCTTAAGTCAGTGTTGCCAAAAAAAGCGATTCTGACTTTTTGACCATCGATACTGACAGCTTTCCCCACGAATACAACACTATCGCGTATTCGAACAACTCTGAGCAATTGGTCGGTTAGAAAGTCAAGCACTGCTTTATCTGAGTTTTTCCTAAATTGAATTGTGGGTTCAGATTGAAGTTGCACTCACTCAAATCATTGTTGTTTTCATCGCAACTTCCTGTTATGATAACGGTATCATCTCTTATATTCCTTAGGTTTATCTTCCCTATTTTTGTCAAGTCCCACCTGTTGTAGGCTCAAATGCGCCAATATAGCTGTTCCGCCCGCCCGGATTTCGATCCAGGGTGAAACCTACAGGAAAAGGCTAAGAAACAACAGCATGGCGACATACCGAGGAAGAAAAACTGATATCTGCCGCAAAGTCGGCTTTAACATCTGGGGAAATGCAAAATGCCCCAGCACCAAGCGACCGTACCCACCAGGACAACATGGCCCGAACCGACGAGACGGTCGAATGTCCGAATACGGCGAGCAACTTTTGGCTAAGCAAGTCATTCGACGCTACTACGGCATGCTAGAAAAGCAATTTCGAAATACCTTCGAAAAAGCTCGAACCATGCACGGTAACAACGGTTTGAACTTCTTGCGATTGCTGGAAATGCGATTGCAAACCCAGGTTTACCGACTTGGCTACGCAAAAACCATTTTCCAAGCTCGACAAATGGTCAGCCACCAGCACATTTTTGTGAACGGCAAACTTGTTGACATCCCAAGCTACACCTGCCGAGTCGGCGATGTGATCTCGGTTCGGGATCGCGAAGCAAGCAAGAAAATCGCCCGAGCAAACCACTACGAAGGCAACCCGGTTCCTGTTTACATCGAACCAGATATTGCTGGAATGAGCGGAAAAATCATCGCCTTGCCAGAGCGAGAAGACTTCCCAGAATTCTTCCAAGAACAGCAAGTCGTCGAATTTTACGCACGTTAATTCGTACGCGAATATTCACGAAAATTAAAGCTGGTAGTGAACTTACTACCAGCTTTTAGTATTATATAAAGTTATGGTTACAAACCTACTGCTGGCAGTGATGCTCGGATTTACCGGCGCCGCGGATCCAGATATCGCACTCAAAGAGATTAACGACTATCGAGCTGCTGAATATGCAGCTGCCCGAGAAGCAAAAGTAGCCGCAGACACTGCCGCAATCAATGCAGAGATGAAAAAGCGTGCATTGGTAGCTATTGAGGGAGTAACTCCAAGTTCCATTGAACCAAAGCAAGGTTATTCATGGATGCAACTGTTCAGCATGGCTGGCAAATACGAAGACATCAAGCCACTCTGCGATATGTTCATGAAATCAATGCCTTCTGATGCTGAGAAATTCAATGCAGAAGCAATGTGCATGACGACCTTCTACCAAATGGGCAAGATGGAAGATGGCGCGGCAACAGTAAGCAACATGAAGCCACAAACAATTGCTAATGCAAGCCTGATGATGAGCTATGCCGCAAATGTTTTTGCTCCCGCAGTTGCGGAAAGCAAAGGAGTTAACGCTGGGGTTGAATTACTTGATGGAATTATCGCTAAGCTGCCAGATGCCACCAACGATGCAGAAAAGAAAAGCCTCTCTGGATTGCTCGCTTCGTATTACGAAACAAAGGCAGAAATGTTTGCCGATGCTGGTCAAAAAGAAACAGCCGCAAAAACAATTGAAGCTGGCCTAGCTGATAGCCGAATCGAAGCTTCGGCGATGCGCGCACTAAACAATACAAAAACCCGCATGACAATGGTCGGCATGGCTCCTGCCCCGATTGAAAGCTCACGCGGATATGGCGAATACACAAGCCTTGCTGCGCTCAAAGGCAAAGTGGTCATGGTTGACTTCTTTGCTCACTGGTGCCCACCATGCAAAGCTGCATTCCCCGATATGCGAAAGATGTACGATGATCTGAAAGGCAAAGGATTTGAAATCGTCGGCGTAACGCGCTATTACGGCTACTATAACAAAGAGCAAAATCTTTCACAAGATGATGAATTCGCCCGAATGAAAGGCTTCATAGAGGAGTTCAAAATCAACTGGCCAATCATTTACGATAACAACAATTCGTTCACTAACTACGGCGTTTCGGGCATCCCAACCGCTGTCTTGATTGACCGAAAAGGCGTTGTTCACGAGTTCCACGTTGGCTACAGCCCAGAAAGCTTCAAAGCATTTCGAGCTGAAGTAGAAAAACTTATCGCCGAAAAAGCCTAAGCTAAAAATTCCGCAATAGCGGAAACAATCAAACGGTTCGCATCTGCATTCTTCACTGCAATGCGAACCGTATCATTTTTGAACCTTGGACTCATAGAATCACAGTTTCTAAGATAGATTTTTCTCTCTGCGGCAAAGTCACACAATTCTTGCGCATGGTTAGCCGGAAGGCGGCAGAGAAGAAAGTTCGTAACACTTGGAAAAACCTCTAAGCCAAGTTCTTCTAACTGCCTTGCCATGCGGTTCCGCAAACCCGCAGTTTCACGAGATCGCTCCCAATAATGCTGTTCGTCTTTGAGTGCTTCAATACCAGCGATCTGAGCCATCATTCCAACCGCCCAGGGTGGCGAAAATAGTTCCCATTCACTCACGTATTCTTCTGATGCAACTAAGCAACCCAGCCGAAGTCCACTCAGCGCATAGTATTTGCTCATTGACTTGCTGACGATTAGGTTCGGTAATTCCGAAACAAGCGACTCTAGACTTTGCGATTCACCGCTTGCGTTGCTATAAAAATCTATATAAGTTTCGTCCACCCAGAAAAGTGTTTCAGGATGAGCTTGAATTACCGCTTGCAATTCTTTTCGCGAGGCAGCTCGACCAGTAGGCGAATTAGGATTAACCAGAATCGCCATCTTCTTGCCCGCCACTGCTTTTATTAGTTCGTCCGTATCGAGTTCAAAGCTACCTAATGGCAGTTCAAATCGCGTGACTTTGCATCCGATTACGTTTTGGGCGATATGCACATATTCGCCGTAGCTAGGATCAAGAATCAAAACATCATCTTCGGGATTAAGGAGCTTCGGCAGCGCCCAAAACATGAGGCTAGACGTGCCAGAACCAAGCAAAATGTTTTCCTTGGCAATTCCCCGCTTCTCCGCTAGAGTTTCTTTTAGGCCTTCACTATGTGTGGGAGGGCTAGTTGTGATCAGCCATTCTAAGTTTTCGCGGATTTTGGTGATTACACCCGGAGCAGGCGGGTACCACGCATCCAGAACATCCGCCGAAATCACGTCTTGATGGAGTTCGATAGAGGCAAAATCTTCTCCAATCGCCTTAAAAAAATCTCCGCCGTGGACGGATTTCTTTGGATGCATATCGTTTTTTACGACTTAGTCGCCCCCTTAAGCTCACGAATCTGGCTCAGCAAAGTTTTGCGAGCGGCGGAATCTTCCCAATGACTTGCGAGTTCATTCACAAGCCAAGAACCAATAATGGCCCCGTCTGCGTACTGACAGACTTCCCTCACCTGATCAGGCTGTGAGATGCCAAAACCCACGCAAATTGGAGTGGAAGTGTATTTCCTAAGTTGGGAAACCAACTCCTCACTAGAAGCGGCAGCCGATTCACCCGCACCTGTAACCCCAGTGCGCGAAACTGCATAAACAAATCCGCTACTAGATTCACAAACAACCTTTTGCCGCTCAGGAGTAGAGGTTGGCGCGGCCAGGAAAACCGTATCTAGACCTGCCTGTTTAGATGCTGAAATCCAATCTCCAGCCTCTTCCGGAATCACGTCGCACATGATCGTTCCGCTCGCTCCGGCGGATTTGCACTCAGCAGCAAATTCCGATAATCCCCACCGCAATGCCGGATTGTAATAACCCATCAAAACAACAGGAACTTGAAAATTGCACTCCGCAATTTTTGCGAGAACGTGACGTGGTCGGACTCCCCGATCCAATGCCCGTTGACTGCTTGCTTGAATCACAGGGCCGTCGGCGATAGGATCGGTGAAAGGGAGACCAATTTCTAAAATATCAGCCCCAGCTTCCTGGAGTGCTTCACTAATTTCGGGCAAAGCTTCTAAGCTCGGATCACCGGCGGTGATAAATAGTACAAGCGCTTTTTCACCCCGATTTTGCAATTCGCTGAACTTCGCCGATAGATTCACTTGCCTAAGTTACCTGGGCGTCACGCGCCGCCCAAAGCCGTGCAGATATCACATATCAGCTTGCCAAGCGATTTTAGCCCCTTCTAAGTAGAAATTCATAATACGTTCTCGCTCGGCTACTTTAGGAAACTTTGCGATCTTTGGCAATGCGTTTGTCCAATAAGTAACCGCCTCAGCGTGGTACTTCATCGCCTCCGCATATCCCCGATTACTGTACTGCCTGCCTTCTTCCAGGTCATCCTTTTCACGTTCGATTTTTAATGCGACCTCGTTGAGCTTTGCCCACACTTTGGCTTGGGTTGCTCGCTCACCTTTCAGGTTGCCGGCTATCAGATCGGCAACTAACGTTTCAGACTCAGATCGCGTTGCAGAGTGAATGATTGACCACAGAGTGCCCCCACCGCTTCTTGTGAAACCAATTTCAATACAAGAACCTCTGAACTGAACGAGTGACTCTCTGATATCAGCGATCATTTGTCGGCGCTTAGGTTCAACTACCTTAAGCCGTTTTGTATTGACAATATAGAGCGAATTCCCGTACAGCATGTTGGCGAAGTTGATCGCCATCGTGCTTTCGTTCTGCTCTTTTTCTATATAGAATTCGTACCATTTGTTGTAACCCATCGCCACTATCTGTTCCGGCGTTTTGCCATGTGTTTCGGCTGGATCAACTTTGATTTCTGGATTTTGTGAGATAGCAAGCGCAAGCACGAATTGAAGCATCAGCTTTCTTGACGAATGACTGCGCAACCTAGATGCTTAGATAACCGTCTAATTATATGTGACAGAAGCATTCAAGGCTCTTGCCGATCCGAGTCGGCGGCAAATACTCAGACTCCTTCAAAAAGGGGAGATGAATGTTGGCATGATCGCTGAGAAGTTTGAATTTACTGCGCCTACCCTGAGTCATCATCTGAATTATCTCAAGAAAGCTGACTTGGTTAGGGTTCGTAGAGAGGGCCAGCAGTTAATTTACAGCCTCAATACGACCGTTGTCCAAGATGTTGTCGCATCGCTTATGTCGCTCACTGACTCAGCTATTCCCAATCCTGAGGTTCAACAATGAATAAATTGTGGGTTTTTCTTCTCACTTGCTTCGCGATAGTTGCGGCAACCGCGATTTACACAGCGATGGTCTATCCGAAGCTTCCCGCAGAAATTCCCGTGCATTTTAATGCCGCAGGCGTTGCCGACCGTTACGAAGCCAAAGAATCGGGAGCATGGCTCATGGTTTGGATGATGGGCGGCATGACTGCGCTCTTTGCCATATTGCCTCACCTCAGCCCAAAAACAAAATCTATAGAAGCATTCCGCTCAACTTATGATTCTATCGTGTATGCCGTTCTTGCCTTTATGCTGCTCATTCAATTCGCGATGCTTCAAGCGGCGAAGGGCCAAGTGAATGTCAGCATGTACATTACAGTTGCGGTCTGCGGTTTGTTCGCCTTTTTGGGCAATCTCATGGGCAAAGTCACACCCAACTACTTTGTGGGAATCCGCACACCTTGGACACTTGAATCTCCGGTAGTCTGGGAGCGCACCCACCGCCTTGCGGCAAAGCTCATGACTTACAGTGCCATCGCGGGAATAACGTTGGCTCTGATTGGCGCGTCACCGATTGTCGTGATGGCAATGGTAATCACGGCAGTTTTAATTCCAGTTCCCTACAGCTACTGGGTTTACCGGGATCAAAGCCGAGCGAACTAGTTGCCGCCTGATCGGAATGGCTTACCCTGTAGCGCTTCAAATTTGTTGAATTGAATTGCTTTAACCGTAAGCTTCAGCGTCTTTAAAAACTTTTCCTGAAGTGCCTTAATTTGAGGCTGAATCTTTTCATTAGCGGCTTGAACTTCCTTTTGAATCTTTTCTTGCAACGCTTTTGCGGCCGCTTCGTCTTCGGGCTTTTCTTTTCCGTACTTGTCGTAAATCGGTTTCATCGCGCCCTCTTGTAGTCGTTGCGCTTCTTGAGCATTTTCTTTGAAGGCGTTTCGCAATTTTTCAAGTTGGGTCTTAGAAAGTCCAATTTTGTTGGCAACTGCTTCATCTAACATTGCGGCAAATCCAGCGGCTTGCAGAGTGAGTTCGCTCAGCCTTTTTAATTGAGCCGAAGAAAGTTCTTTCATCACCTTCTTTTTAAGTTCCGATTCGAGCTTCGCCATTTCGGCGACTGGAGCTGGCGGAGGCGGATTCTTGCCTTCGGCCTTCTTTCGATATTCTTCTTGAAGCTTGTTCGCCTTTTTGTTGAAATCTTCGGCGTGGACGTTTAGTCTGGCCCTAAGTTCTTCCGTAAACCCAAGTTCAGTTTGGACTTCTTTGCTTTGCAGCAAACTCATGTCAGAAATTTGTTCTTCAAAACTCTGAGCAAAAACTAAATTGCTGGCAAGCGCCATTCCTAAAATCAATCCCGTTGCCAGTAACTTCTTCATTTCTCTTCTCTTGACGAATCCAATCATCTTAACGCACCAGAGCTTCTTTCTGTCCCTCTGCCGGGTCTTCCGACACTTCGGGAGCTGAGTAGCCTTCGGTGCTTACTGTTTCTATATCGGCATCATCCAAGGCTCTCCTAAATTGCCTGATCACTTCGTCGGTGCCTTGAACCCGGTTAAGCAACACAACTGGAGTGGAATCGCTCGCCTGTACGAACTGCAAGAGCACTTCCCAGTCACCTGGATTGCTTTCAACGATGTCCCGCACTCGCAACAACTGTGCTTCTTTCGCACTCTTGATCCGTAGCATAATGCGCCCTGCCACTGAATCATCCATTTCCACTGCAATTGGCGCTGCTAGTTCGGAAACCTCATAAACTTGAATTTCCGGGATTCTCTCGGTGGCCTGCGGACGGTCATCAAATTTAATCCGCCCCGTAATAGAAACAACCTTATCCTTTTCAATCACGTGCTGGAACTTACTGACTGTGTCCCCAAATGCAAAACATCCGACTTGCCCTGTGAAATCTTCAATCGCCAGCCTGGCGACTAAACTTCCCGTCCGCTGGCTTGGCTTGATGCTCACTTGGCTGAGAACCCCAGCAACCGTCACTTTTTGAGGCTGTTCAAGTTCCAGAATCTGCGCGCATGTATGAGTACCCGACTGCTTGAGCGTGAACTCATAGCCACGGAGAGGGTGATCGGAGATGTATATCCCCATCGTTTCCTTCTCCATTTTGAGGATATCTCCCCGCTCAGGAGCCGGAACGTCAGGCAAAGTCGGCAACTGCAATTCAAGTTCTTCAGAATCGCCAAACAAAGAATCCTGACCAACCACTCGCTGGCGATTTGCGTTATCCGCGAATATCAATGCCCCTTCAGCGGCATTCAGAAGCTTAAAGCGGTTCTTATCAATGCTGTCCAGCGCACCAGCCCTGATGAGACCCTCTAACGATCCTTTATTCAGTCCTGCTTGGCGCAACCGGTCGCAGAAGTTGAATAGATGCTCGAACGGCTCTTGGTCGCGTTCTTCAACAATCTTTCGAACTAGCCCTTCACCCACGCCTTTGATCGCGCCGAGCCCAAACCGAATCGCTTGGGTTTTCTGTTTTTTCTTACCTTTGCCGATTTCGTGCTCCTCGATTGTGAAATCGAGCATCGAGCGATTGATATCCGGTGGCAATACAGGAATCTTGCTTCGACGACATTCTTCGATAAAGGTTGTGACTTTGTCTTCCCGTTCACGGAAGACAGCGAGCAAACCAGCAAGATATTCGACCGGATAATTGGCTTTTAGGTAAGCAGTTTGATAAGCCAGGATCGCATAGCAAACGGCATGAGCCTTATTAAAGGCATATCCCGCAAACGGCAGCAGCAAGTCCCAGACTTTCGCGGCGGCAGATTCTTCGACATCATTTTCTTTGCAGCCAGCCATGAACTCACTGCGCATGGCGTCCATGATATCTTTGTCTTTCTTACCCATCGCCCGGCGGAGAATGTCTGCTTTTCCAAGGCTGAATCCGGCAAGCGCTTGAACTAATTTAAGAACCTGGTCTTGGTAGACGATGATGCCGTAAGTTTCTTCGAGCAACGGACGCATCCGTTCTTCAACAAGCTCTATTGGAGTCTTGCCAAACTTGTTTGAGACAAACCGAGGAATGTGCTCCATCGGCCCAGGCCGATAGAGCGCAACCATAGCCGCGAGTTCTTGCACGCTCTGCGGTTTGAGCTCAATGATGTTGCGGCGCATCCCGCCAGATTCAAGCTGGAACACGCCAACCGTATCCCCCCGACTGAGCATGTCGTACGTCTTCTGATCGTCAAATGGGATTGCCTGATGGCCGCCCGCCAAAACTGGGTGGTTGAGGTTCAGTTCGTCAGCGGGTAGATGCTTATGGCTCTCACGGATATTCTCCATCGCGCGGGCCATGACTGTAAGGTTGCTCAGACCCAAAAAGTCCATTTTGAGCAAGCCTATTTTTTCGAGGATGCCCATTTCGTAGGCGGTAACGGCTTGACCATCGCTACCCCGGTAAAGCGGAACGTAGTCGCTGAGCGGTTCCTGCGAAATCACGACACCCGCCGCATGAACCCCCGCATGGCGTGCCAACCCTTCAATGCGATGAGCGGTATCCACCAACTGCTTGACTTTAGGATCATAGCCATACAGTTCTTTGAACTCCGCGACCTCTTTGTGCGCCCGATCAATGCTCCAACCTGGCCCGGTCGGGATGGTTTTGGCAACGCGATCTGCCTCAAACGGCATGAATCCCATTACTCGCGCGGCATCGCGAATTGCCGCCTTCGGGCCAAGCGTTCCAAATGTGATGATCTGCGCCACTCGTTCTTGACCGTATTTTTCAGTCACCCAACGGATGACCTCATCGCGTCGAGCGTCTTCAAAGTCCATGTCAACGTCAGGCATAGAAACCCGTTCTGGATTCAAGAACCGCTCAAACGTGAGGTCGTAGTAGACAGGGTCAACGTCAGTAATTCCGACTGTGTAGCTCACCAATGAACCAGCCGCCGAACCACGCACACCGAACATGATGTCTTGGCTCCTGGTGAATTGTGCGAATTCCTTAACCAGCAAGAAGTAGGTTTCGTAGCCAGTTTGTTCGATAACACCAAGCTCGTAATTCAGTCGTTCAAAATAGCTATCGTCTGGATTATTGACTCGATCTTTCAGCCCTTTTTCCGCCAGATGACGCAGATAGCTCATTGGCGTGTGACCCGGTTCTAGGTCTGGCTCTGGCATCAAAGCGGTTGCCGAACCGAGTTCTAAGTCGCACATTTCCGCGAACATCAGGCTGTTCTCCATCGCCTCAGGATGCTGAGGGAACAGCTTCGCCATTTCCTGTGGCGTCTTTACATAGAACTCTTCTCCCGTGAATTTAAATCGCTTATTGTCTTCGCGAAGACTGCCTGTTCCGATGCACAACAATACGTCGTGCGGGTCAGCATCTTCACGGCAAAGGTAGTGCGCGTCGTTCGTACACACAAGCGGTAACTTCAAATCCTTGGCGATCTTAAGGAGCCCTTCATTGCAGAGCTTTTGCTCGGGCAAACCGTGATCTTGGAGTTCAACAAAGTAGCTGTCGGCGTCAAACAAGTCGCGATAGAAACCCGCTATTTTGAGTGCCCTGTCGTAATCGTTATTCAGCAACGCTTGGTTAACTTCGCTCCCTAGGCAGGTCGTCGAAGAAATCAGCCCCTTTGCGTGTTGAGCCAGAACTTCGTGGTCTATCCGGGGGCGGTAATAAAATCCTTCTAGCGCGGCTGTTGTGTGCAGTTTGCACAAGTTGCGGTAACCCTCAATATTTTTGGCGAGGAGGAGCAAGTGGAAGCTGTCTTTTTCTTCGCCACGCTGGCGGTTGAGACGTCCGCCGGGCGCGACGTACGCTTCCATACCGATGATCGGCTTCACGCCCTGCTTTTTGCATTCGAAGTAGAACTCCATGCACCCAAACATGACCCCGTGATCGGTGATCGCCAGAGCGGGCATATCGTTTTCTTTCGCCCGCTTAACCATATCCTTAATCCGAGTTGCGCCGTCAAGCAGCGAATACTCAGTGTGGTTATGGAGATGGACAAAAGGCTGTTGACACATGAAGGGCGTGAATCACCAACTGCAGGACGCAAATCGGCAAAGAAAGGGACGAGATGAGTATGTCACCCGATGCTCGTAATTACGCGGGCTTTTCCACTTGTATTCCCCTAAAGCGGGCGCACCCCACTTCGTCAGTTATCCTCCGGCGTATCGCCCAAAAGGTGGCGAACCGAATACGCCTGCCCCGCATGATACGAAACGTGAAACATGTGATAGACCAATGTAGACCGCCATGTCCAACCCTCAAACCCAACCAGTTGATCGTCGTATTCAGGGTTGAGAGCAATAAACGCTTGTTTGCAGGCTTCATGTACTCGGGCAAGTTCGCTTGCCAACTCTTCCGCACCCATGTTGAGAACGACTGGTGCGTCTTTTTGCGATAGATAGTAGCGGAACCTGTCGTCAATCAGTGGGCTTTTGATCGGCATCTTGTCCACATCTGGCCGCTCTTTGTCGCCAAGAAATCGAACCGCTTCCCCATATGCGACATGACCAGTCAGTTCGCCGATGCTCAGGAGAGCCGAATGCGGGCGAACCCAAACTTTGTCATCGTCAAGGTCTTTGAGCGCTAGCGAATACTCCCAAAAGTATTCATCCCACGCTTTAATCATCAAATCCCAATCAGCCATAACCCTAGAATACACCCGTCTACTATTAAATTACTAGCGCAAAAATGGATTCCGAGCGTGTTTCAGCGCAAAGCTCCAGAACACGGGCCACCAGGGCAGGTCGTTCATCACAAAAGTCCAAGCAAAAGCCAGCGGCAACTGCCCTTGCAGAATCGCCAAAACTCCACCAATCGGGCCAAGAGTTTTGCCGAGGAGCCCAATCCAAACAAAGTTTCCGTACCGCTCTGGATCACGGGCAATGTAGTAATAGCCAAGCCCGTAAACCATCACCATCATTCCTACCCCCGACCAAATCGGCAAAAATGTCGGGCGTTCCATTCCGATGAGATCAAAGTACTGCCCCGGGAAAATCGAAACCAGCCCGCCCCAAACAAGGTTATAGATTGCCGCCGCATAGAACCACTTGCGATAAAACACATAAGGGTCGCGATCTTCGGTCATGATGGTCTACGATACACTAAGCCATGTATCCGGAGCGACCAACCCCAGAACGTCCGCAACTCATTCGTTCTCGAAACAAGGGCGGTTTGGAAACTCCCCTCGCTGGGCGAATCTGGCGCGAAACCCGGCTTATCTTTGCGCCACCTGCTTGGTACGATACTCTCACTTACGCCTGCTTGGTTTTTGGCGTCGTAGCGTTTTTCGGTTCATTTGTGGGGCTCAACATTCTCATTCTTGGCCCAGAAGTTCTTGTATGGACTGGCCCTCTCGTGTTCTTTTCTGGACTCTGGGGACAACTCAGTAGTGAACGCATGACATGCGACACGCGCGCGAAATCTTACGCTCGACGCGAAGGCCAAGGATTATTCAAACGCATTGTCCGCGGGTCGCTGGCGGAACTGGATGCGGTAGTTCTGCTTGCTGAACAAGACCCAACGCCCACTCTTGGCGGTCAAATGGTGGTTTACCGGCTGGTACTCCACTGGAAGCACAACAAAGAGCCTCTGCTCATCATCGGCACTGAGCGTCATGTGCTTTCCACCGGGATGAACCTCAACGCAAAGGCTGGACACATTGCTCACAATGGGGCACGCTGGGCCAGCATTCTCGGGTTGCCGTTTTACGACAATTCTTATTTTCACAGCCCAGAGCCGCTTCGTGTTCTCTAGTCCCAAATCACTCCCGAACCTCGTACTTCTCAAGCCTGAGTTCAAGTAAACTCAAGCAGTGGGTAAGAATCTCGCATTTCTCGCCGTCGGCGTCGCGGTTGGTTTCCTTCTTTCCAAGGTGATCGACAAAGTGATTGAGCAGAGTCAAGACGCTCATGCTCTCGCCGACAATATTGATCAGAAGCTCGAACTTCTCGAAGGTCAACTCGCATAATCGGCGGGTGATTTTTCGGTAGTTCTCTAGTAGACTATTTGTATGCTTTCAGCTTGCCTTGCCGCCGCTTTACTGATGCCAACTCAAGAATTGAACCACGTTGAATTCATTGTTGATGGTCGCGGCTCATTCACTATCGAACTAGATCGGCAGTCTGCCCCGCTGACCTGCAAGCATTTTCAGTGGCTAATTGAGCAAAAAGTGTACGACGGAATGTTGTTCCACCGCAAAGTCAATGGCTTTGTCCTGCAAACCGGCGACCCGACTTCAAAAGCTGTGTTGCCGAGCGAAGCTCGTGTCAAACCCGGTGAGCATGGCGGAACCGAAGGATTAGGCGAAGAAGCGTTTGGCCCAACTATCCCGTTCGAAAAATCTCCGCTCAGCCACGTAAAAGGCACTCTCGGAATAGCTCTCGAATCTCCGGGTGACAACAGCGGCAGCAGCCACTTTTTCATCAATCTGGCCGACAACAAGCGGTTGGATGGCAAGTATGTGGCGTTCGGAAAAATCTCTAGCGGTTGGGATGTCATCGAAAAATGCCAGCGTGGCGATCTCATTCGCTCGGCGCGGATGAAGTAAATATTCCGTTAATGCGCTAACTAACTCTCGTCCCCCCATTCTGGGGAGGAACTAAAGGAGGAGTTTAGCCAGTTAGTCGGCAATCGCCGAAAGTATTAGCGGCAAATTTTTACTCCCTTTGTTGTTAACTACGATAAAAATCAAGGTCTCAGATTAACCCCTCCCTTCATCCCTCCCCAGAATTGGGGAGGGAAATTTCATAAATCCGTGTCTCCTTAAAGTGGCCCGGGATTCAACGCTGGGTTCGGTATTCTCCGAGGTTAGGAAGATTCAATGTCCGTACTGGTCAATAAAAACACAAAAGTCGTTATCGCCGGAATGACCGGAAAAGAAGGCAGTTTTCATGCAGAGCAAATGCTCAAGTACGGCACTCAGGTAGTTGGCGGTGTGACCCCAGGCAAAGGCGGGCAGCAACATCTTGGACTTCCTGTTTTTGATACGATGCACGAAGCCGTTGCCAAAACCGGCGCAGATGCTTGTTTGATTTTCGTTCCGGCTCCATTTGCCGCTGACTCCGTATTAGAAGCCGAAGACGCAGGCATTCCATTCATCACTTTGATTACAGAAGGCGTTCCCGTCGCCGATATGACTCACGTCGTTAATAAGCTCAAAACGAACGGAACTTCCCGACTTCTCGGCGGTAACTGCGCGGGCATCATCACTCCTGAGGAATGCAAGATGGGCATCATGCCCGGTCACATCTTTAAGAAGGGGCCAATCGGAATGGTCAGCCGCTCCGGCACATTGACCTACGAAGTCGCTTGGGAACTCACCCGCGCTGACCTTGGACAAACCACCTGCGTCGGCATTGGTGGCGATCCAGTGATCGGCACCCGGTTTATCGACACGCTGGAAATGTTCGAAAACGATCCCGAAACCAAGGCAGTTGTGATGATCGGCGAAATCGGCGGAACTGATGAAGAAGCCGGTGCAGCGTTCATCAAAGAACACATGACCAAGCCAGTAGTCGCATTTATTTCGGGACGAACCGCACCTCCAGGCAAACGAATGGGCCACGCGGGTGCGATCATCAGTGGCGGATTAGGAACTCCCCAATCTAAAGTTGATTCGCTCATAGATGCTGGCGCAAAGGTGGCCGACACCACCGCGCAAATCGCCGAAATGGTGAAAGAATCTCTCGTCGCCGCCGGAGTTTAGTTTTAACTTCCCCTCTCTGTTTCAATGGAGAGGGGATTAAGGGGTGAGGTGATGCCGGATTCCAAGACTTCCCAAACGCAAAGGCTGAACCGCTTAATCCGCACCACCGTCAGCGTCGCAATCGGGATACTCCTCGCGGTTCTTCTTCAAAAAATGGTGTGGTACTACCATATCTTTCCCCGGTATCCGATTCTGCCGAGCCTGTTCTTTTTCGTAGCGTTTATGGTTCTTTACTTCTACATAGATCGTAGAATCATGCAAGGGACACATTCGGATGAAGCTTGAAAACTACTTTGATAATGCGGCGACTACCGCCCTTCATCCTACAGTCAAAGAAGCCATGCTCCCCTGGATGGGCGAGTGGTTCGGGAATCCTCATTCATTGCATAGCTGGGGTTCTCGGGCAAAGAATGCGGTTGAGCAAGCAAGAGCAAAGATTGCCGAGCTACTGCAAGCCGAAGACCCGAGCCAGATTATCTTCACCAGCGGCGCAACTGAAAGTTGCAACACAATGCTCAGCCTTCTATCGCCGAAGGATACAGCGGTTTCGCCTTTTGAGCATTCTGCGATTCGCGTTCCTGCCGCACAGAAAGGTTTTACTCTGATACCAAATATGGGCTTTTCGCTGAGTTCATCAGCCCACAACCAAGTAATTACTTCCTGTTGCAACGAAACAGGAGCGATCCTCACAAGCGAGGCAACTTGGTACTCGGATATCACTCAAACTGCCGGAAAGCTTCCATTCAATCTTGAGGATACGGAAGCGGCTGCGTTTTCTGCGCACAAATTCCATGGCCCTATGGGTGTAGGCGGGCTTTTTATTAAAGACCCGAACGACTTGAATGAATCGAATGCACACCAAGTCGGGGGCGGGCAGGAGCAAGGTCGCCGATCAGGCACACTCAACGTACCAGGAATCGTTGGGATGGCAAAAGCTTTAGAAATCGCGCTTGAGAACCAGCAGGCCAATCTCAATCATGCAACTGAACTTCGTCACATCATCACAGATGAGCTTCGCTCGGTGAGCCACATCACCTTCAACGATGCGCCAGTGCAATCCCCGTTCATCCTCAGCATCACCATCCCTGGACTGGTTGCACAAGCCTTAGTCATTGATATGGATCGTCTCGGATTTGCGATTTCTTCTGGTGCCGCTTGCAGCAGCCAATCCACTCAGCCAAGCCCCGTTCTAAAGGCCCTGGGCAAAACGGATGCAGAGGCACTTGCCACCATTCGCGCAAGTTTTGCGTACTATAACACCAGAGACTCCGCATTTGAACTCGCTACTCAACTCAAAAGTGCTATTAGTTCGCTCCGAAATTGAACTTAAGCAACCTCAGGACCCATGCAACTTAAATGAAGTCGCTTACGTCAGAGAACTTGGCACGACTTGTGTGGGACATTCATTGCGAACCGACCCACTGAGATTTTTCGCCCGAACCCCCTTGACACGGCACCCGTCCTCTGTTAAGTTAATGAGGACAATAAGGTTCTCATCGAGCGATTGATTGAGCGTGGATCAACGAAAGAAGCAATATGCAAAAGAATCGTTTGATCTCGGTTTGTGCGTCTCTAAAAGGAAAAGCAGTTGAGTGTGAATTTAGTGGAAGATAAGATGCCCACCCAAGTAAAACGAGGCAAAGCGATTACCGTGCGTACGCACAGCCGCCATGCCTACATTGATACCAGCAAGCACATGATTGATGATGCTGAGCCGGTAGAAGATGATTTGCTGGAGGTGGAAGAAGAAGAGGAAGAAGATGATTCTGGCTCTACTACGCAGCGAGACGAAGGTGAAGAACTTGAAATGTGGATGCGGCAAACTCGCCGCGCACACCTCTTAACCCCTGGTCAAGAAGAAGACCTGGCTAAGAAAGTCCAAGCTAAAGATCTCGCTGAGCAAGATAAGTGGAGCCGCGTCGCCGAACTTCTCAACCTTCCCAAGGATCACGAATTTACCGACTTCGAACGCAAAGACGTTATGAAGACCGGTACCAAGGCAAAGCAACAACTGATCGAAAGCAACTTGCGATTGGTTGTTTCGATTGCCAAAAAGTACAACGCTCGCGGTATTCCCCTCGCTGACCTCATTCAAGAAGGCAACCTCGGTTTGATCCGCGCCGTTGAAAAGTTTGACTGGCGAAAAGGTTTCCGGTTCAGCACCTACGCAACCTGGTGGATTCGACGGGCTATCGCTCGGGCGATCATCAACCAAGGCCGCACTGTGCGAATCCCAGTTTACGTTGCAGAACTCATCAACAAAGTGATGAAAACGGCAAACAGCCTGCAACAAGAACTGCACCGCGAACCTACTCCGGAAGAAGTTGCCGAGCGAGTCGGAATGGCCGCAGACCGCGTTCAAGAAATGATGCGCGTCGCGGTTGAACCGCTCTCGCTGGAAACTCCGGTCGGTGAAAAGGACAACAGTTCAATTGGAGACTTCATCCCGAGCACGGGTATGCCGACTCCACAAGATGTGACCACCAACCTCATACGACGTGAAGAAATTGACGGCATTCTTGGTCGGCTCACCAGCCGCGAACGAGACGTTGTTCGACTTCGGTTTGGACTTGACGATGGTCGAAGCCGTACTTTGGAAGAAGTCGGCAGCGCACTTAACGTCACCCGCGAACGAGTTCGACAGATCGAACTCCGCGCGATGAAGAAACTTCGCCATATCGGTCAAGAACTCGCATCGCAGGGGTTTACGATTACTCCAAGCCCGAACTAAAAATATGTGTGAGCACGTGTCTGCAATCGGACGCGTGCTCAAAATATCTACTAATGGCTGGCAAATCGCTCGCAAAAAATAAGCACATCAACGAAGGTAAATCCGTTGGGAATGATCTGGTTGAAGGAAACGTAGCACTTGTTGACATTTTGGGCTTCAAGGGCATTTGGCAAAGACATAGTCCTGCTTCTGTATTAGAGACTATTGATAGCCTACGTCGATCATTGGATACACTTGTTCAACAAAATGATAAACCATTTGTGTATCATTTGCCACTTATTAATGAGGATGAGAAACAAAATATCACTCACAAAAGAGATGAAAAAGGAAGAGTTCGATTAACACGAATCGAAGATCGCACCGCGCACTTTCAATACGCTATTATTTCCGATACTATTATGCTTTCATATGTAGGAAGTAGTGAAAATGATATTAATGGTCGCCTAAAACTTGGCGTATTGATCAATGAAATACAAAATGCTCTGTTGAGGTCAAGCCCGCGATTATTACTCAGAGGTTGCATTACAGCTGGCAAATATGCTCTAAGGGACTCAACAATACTCGGTCCAGCCATAGATGATTCCGCACAACTGTATGAGCAATCAGAAGCGGCCGTTGTTTGGGTAAACCCTAACACACGTTTTTATTGTCATTCTGGCCCCTACGATAAAGAACAGTGGCGATATCAAAATTACTCACCAATAGCAAAAGAAAATGCAGATTTAGCTAATCTCATTGACGGGCGATTACTGCCTGACATACCGATTAAGCTTAAAGGCGGCCTTGTTATCTCAGCCCACGTAGTTTGCCCTTTCTGGGGATCATTTGACAGCCATTACAAGCAACTATACAAGGCATTCCAGTCTAAAACAATTACGACAAGTATCGCCGCTAAAGTACATGCTACTCTTGAACATACTAGAATATGTGAACAAAGGCTTAAAGACATAACTGGAAACCCTAATATCTCATCTTTAACTAAATATCGTAAGGGTCGCAACTATGATATTCTGTCTTTTTGGGACAAAGAAATCAAAGAAGATAGAGCCGTCGTGAGTCGTGTATTGAGCAGAGGTGCCTTTTGTAATGAGGAAGTTTGGTTGGATAAGTAAGAAAAACTAAAATACCTTCAGCCTAACTGATCCGCCCCGACCGTGCATCGGGAATCCTTCCATTTCACCAAACCGCTCAATGACCGGGCTGAGTTCTGTCAAATCGGATTCAGTCAGCATCGAAATTGACTGCACTTTCAGGAAGTCCATCACGTTTACGGGAGAACCAAACCGACCGGAGCCCGCCGTCGGCAAAGTGTGTGAAGGACCGCTGACAAAATCACCCGCGCTTTGTGGAGTGTTCGGCCCGATGAGAATACATCCGCAATTCACCACGCCTTGCGCCACCTTGCCCGCATCCGCGCAATGAATCGAAAGGTGTTCTGGCGCAAAAGCATTGATCACCTCAATCGCTTGTTCATCGGATTCCACAAGTACACACACTCCATGATCGTGCAAAGCCGAGCGCATAATCTGCTCGCGTTCTGCCCCAATCAAAAGTTGCTCAACCGCGGTCAAAACTGAATCAGCGACTTCTTGACCGCGACAGATGAGAACTCCAACATTATCTTCTGCATGTTCAACTTGCGTCAGTAGGTCAATAGCCGACGCCTTTGGAGAGCAAACACCATCGGTGTAAACCGCAACTTCGCTTGGGCCAGCGTAAGAATCCAATCCAACACTTCCCCACAGTTGACGTTTGGCTTCATTGACATAGCTGTTTCCTGGACCAACAACCTTATCTACCCGCGCAAGCTCTGCACAACCTAGAGCCATCACTGCGACGGCCGAGGCCCCACCCGCTTTGATCACTAGATCAACTTCCAATTCTCGGCAAGCCACCAAAACCGCAGGATCAATCGTGCCATCAGCGCGCGGTGGGGTTGCGACGATCACACGTTCAACACCTGCTACTTTGGCTGGCAGAACGTTCATGATCACGCTGCTCGGGTAAGTGCCTTTTCCACCAGGAACGTAGACACCAACCGAACTAAGCGGCAACATCCGCTGGCCCTCGTAGCCTGTGTCCTCTGCGTCCTCAATGGCATCCATCCGCCAGCCCCAGCCGAGGTCAAGTTCATCCCAACCTTCAGTGAGGGTTGAAAGCTGGACTTTGTGAAAATCCCGGACTCGCTCAATCGAAGTTTGGATTGCCTCGAAATATTGGGGGGCGATACTCGCTGAACTTAGTTCTTCCTCAGTGACAATTACTGAATTCAGTTCTGGCGCATCAAACCGCCGAGTTTGTCGAGCGACTGCCTCAAGCCCTTCTCGTTCGACCTCTGCAATGATTGAAGCAACTGTGCTCACAAGTTGCGAATCGTATTTGGGCCGACGGTTCATCCAACGGCTAAGCCGCTCATCGCCAAAACCGTAGACCGGAAGTAGGCTCAACCGATTTGCTCCAATGCTCGCTCAAAACGCGCTTTGACGCGCTGCGGGCCGAGCACTGACATAAGATCAAACAATCCTGGCCCGGAAAGTTGCCCGGTCATTGCGACTCTGATCGGCATGATCACTGGCCCGATTTTCTCAAACCCATTTGCCGATGCCCAATCTTTGACCATAGCTTCACATTCAGCAGGAGTCATCGCGTTTTGACCAGACACTTGGTACGCCATATCGCCAAGAAGCTTTTTGACATGATCGCCAGCGAACGCCTTTGCAACTGCTGCAGAATCGAATTCAACTTCATCCAGCAAAAAGAATTCGCAAGCGGTACCGAAATCAGCTAATGTGTTGACTCGCTGTTGTTCTAACGGAAGCACCTGCCTGACAAACTCCGGTTGCGTTTCAAAAGCTGATTCGAGCAATTTGAGCCCTTTCAGAATTGCTTTTGGATTCTTGCCCGCGGGGGGTTCTTCTACTGTTGTCCAGTATTCGGTTGTCCAAGGATCAGCAATAAATTGTTTCAGGGCGGCTTCTAGTTCGTCAATGCTCATCGCACGGATCGCCAGACCGTTCATCCAGTCGAGCTTTTCCATATCGAACCTACCAGGGCTTGGCTGGATCCCTTTCAAATTAAAGGCAGTTGCCATGTCCACGTCGTTCATGACTTCGCGTTCATCTCCTGGGCTCCAACCAATGAGCGCAACAAAATTCTTGAGCGGCTGAGGCAGATATCCTTGCGCGGCGTAATCCAGAACTCTGGTGGCACCGTGACGTTTACTCAGCTTTTTGCCATCGGTTCCAACAATGACCGGGCAGTGAACAAACACGGGCGGAGTCCAACCGAATGCTTCAAAAAGCACGATGTGCTTGGGATAGCTAGCGATCCATTCTTCGCCACGAAAGACGTGGGTAATCCCCATCAGGTGGTCATCAACCATCGCCGCAAAGTGATACGTGGGCATACCATCGGCTTTAATCAAAACGGGATCATCAACTGTTTCGCCATCCCACTCCAAGTTTCCGCGAACAGAATCAACACCTTTAATCTTTACTCCGTGAGGAATCTTGAGCCGTACAACAAACGGCTTTCCTTCTGCGAGGGCGGCTTCAGTCTTCTCCGCCGAAGCATCGCGCCAATCGCCCCCAAAGTAGCCGGTCGCCATTTTATTGATGCGCTGAAACTCGCGCATTTGGTCAAGTTCTTCAGCGGTTTCAAATGCTCGGTACGCTTTGCCTTCCGCCAGCAACTGATCTGCGTACTTTTGGTAGATTCCCGCTTCTTTGCGTTCGCTTTGGCGGTAAGGTGCATGAGCACCCCCAACGTGCGGGCCTTCATCAAATTCAATACCAACCCACTTCAAACTATCAATAAACTCTTTTTCGGAATCGGCGTTGTATCGGGTTCGATCCGTGTCTTCAATCCGCAGGAGTAAGTCGCCCTGATGCCCGCGCGCAAACAGATCGTTGAACACCACTGTTCGCAAAGCACCCACGTGCAGAAGCCCAGTGGGCGAAGGGGCAAATCGAACTCGTACCGACATATTCCCACGAGGCTACCAGCCAGTAAGAACTTTCTAGCGTGACCAAACTACCCTTTTGGCCCGGGAATCAAAAATCAGGGCAAAAAACGCAACCAATACCGTCAAACTCATGTCTATTCACGCAACGGGCATTTGCAACGCATGAGCAACCCAGACTCAGCAGAATGGTATTACGTCGGGCACTACGGTCAACTTGGACCGCTGACCCTACAAAATATGAACGAGCTAACCGCCGACGGCGTGATTAGCAAGGAAACCTACGTCTGGAAGCCCGGAATGCCAGATTGGCAAACGGCTGATCTTATTGTCGAACTCTCTTCACATTTCATTCAATCTCAAAATCAGCCTCCGCCACCGCCTTCAGCTTCAAACCCGCCAAAAGCGACTCCCGCAGTTCCAACTTACATGGATGCTTATGGGCAGATGCAGCCGCTCGTACCAGCCAACCCTTTGGCGCACTCTCCGTACGGAACTCATCAATGGATGATGTCGCCGTTGGCTTTACCCAAAAGCGATAAAAATCGGCTCGCAGCAGGGTTCTTAAACATCATTCCCGGGTTTGGAAGATTCTATTTAGGCTACGTGGCGCATGGAATTCTTCAATTTTTGTCCGCTATGTGTGTCGTTGGCGCAATATGGTCTTGGGTTGACGGTATTTATATCCTCGCCGGCGGGGTTAAGACCGACGGCTACGGACGAGAGCTGCCTGACTAGGGTTTAAAAGCCAATCCCAGCTTGAGCCTTCTCAATCGCCAAAAGCGCGGCCCGCGCCTTGTTGTGACACTCTTCATTTTCAGTGGCTGGCACAGAATCGTAAACTAACCCTGCTCCTGCCTGGACATGCGCCATACCGTCTTTCATCAAAATCGTACGGATCGCAATTGCCAGGTTCACATCACCATTCGCCGAAATTGTCCCAACTGCTCCACCGTAGAGTCCACGTTTTGTGTTTTCTAACTCTTCAATGATCTCCATCGCCCGAACCTTTTGCGCCCCGCTCAAGGTGCCCGCTGGAAAGGTCGCTCTGATCAAATCAATACCATCCAGTTCTGGCCTGAGCTCTCCCACAACGTCGCTCACAATGTGCATCACGTGGGAATACATTTCGATCTGCATGAGTTTTTCAACTTTTACAGTTCCAGGAGATGCCACCCGGCCAATATCGTTACGCCCCAAATCCACCAGCATGATGTGTTCAGCGCGTTCCTTTTGGTCAGCAAGAAGCTCTTTGGCAAGAATCTCGTCTTCTAAATGATTTGCTCCGCGTGGTCGAGTGCCGGCGATCGGTTTTACCATCGCTTCTCTGCCTTCTAACCCTACGAGTAACTCTGGCGACGCCCCCACGATGTCGAATTCTTCAAATCTCAAAAGGAACATATAAGGCGAGGGGTTCAACCCTCTTAACGCTCGATAAACTGTAACTGGGTGAGCATCAACTTTTTGCGTGAACCTCTGTGAAGCCACGACCTGGATGCAGTCGCCAGCTGCAATGTAATCCCGAACGCGCTCAACAATTCCTTCAAACTGCCCAGACTCCATATTTGATTTCACCGGATGCGACTCATAGTTTCCAGTTGGCATTGGAGGAAGAGGCATTCTCAAACGGGATTCAATCCGGTTGATCTCAGCTTCTGCCATTTTTTGTCCTTCATCAGTTGGCTCTGCTAATGCGATGATCAGAATTTCTGCTCGAGCATGATCAAACACGACTACCGAATCGCAGATCATCATAGCGACATCGGGTAGGCCAAGCTGGTCTGGGTTTGTGGCCGGGATGTCCTCAATCTGCCGCACGTAGTCGTAGCAGATCATCCCCACCGCGCCACCAAGATACTTTGGAAGACCGGTTACATCGAACTCGGGATCAATCTGTGGAAGAAGCTTTCTCAGCTCGGCTAAAGGGTCGGTGCCGATTGAAAGTGGTTTTCCGTTGAGCAAAGATTTATCGCCAAACGCCGTTAGCACTCCGCATGGGCGAACCCCGATCATGCTATACCGCGCTACTTGCTCGCCCCCACTCACGCTTTCTAGCAGAAAGCTGTTCGGCTCATCGTGGGCAAGCTTCCAATATGCGCTCAGGGGCGTTTCTAGGTCGGCGAGCAAGCGATGGACAACTGGCTTTTTATTGATCCTAGAAGCGTCTTCAAATGGCATGTTTGCCAGTTTAATCAAGTTGGCAATTATCGGGCGGCAGATGCTTAGTTTCCACCGTAATACGTCCCACGTTTTTGACTGCTTCCAAGTACTTCAGAAAACGGCCTCAGGTTAACCCTCACGTATTTCCCGTTTGATAAGAGGAACTTCCGTATTGGAATATTTTCCTCGCTCACACTTTTATTACTCTTAGCTTTGCTTTCAATAGATTCAAGGACAGATTCGGGCAGCCACCAAAAGTCTTCGATTTTCACCATTGACATTCGATTAAAATCGCGGACTGCGGCAAGTTGAGATGTTGGAGGAGCGTTAGTTGGATTTGGCCCTAACATTTCCATTTGCGAAAGTGTGAATTTGCACTCCACACAAGGGTTCGTGGGACTAAATGGGGCGGTTCCGCCCTTGAATGCCGACCTCTGGTCTGACTCGTGATAATAAGCAAATCCAAGATTTCCGTCAATTAAGTTTCTTCTAGCAGGGGACAAATACCAGCCCAAGGGACTTGAGATAACGTTTCCACACCATGGGAAATAGATTAAATGAAAACCGTACTCCTCCGAATAATCTCTGAGGCGAAGAGCATTCGCTGAATTACGGGCAAAAATTCCATTTAAAACTGTGCTCGTTAGAGAGGATAAGTCGGATCGATATTCATCTTGATCGAGCATCATAGGTCCGACAACAGAAAGATCTTTCTGTTCTGTATTGATCCGACCCATAACACTATTGCCAACAACCGTTACCATCATGCCTGAAGGTGGCCTTTTTTGATTTCCTGTTGCTTCCAAGGCTCTAATTCCTCTGATGAGTTCTATGGCAGTTTCTAAACCGCTATTTTCATATATTCCGCCATCAGACAAATACACATACTGGGGCACGCCATTAATAAATCCTGTTCGTACGCGAGCAACATGGGTAACGATTGGAAATCTTGCCGAGGCACATGCAGCAGATAAAATTGAAACATCCTGGGGATATTTAAGGTTCGCCAAGGACTTCATTGTTGGGGTCAACATATTTGTGAGCAAAAATCTCTCGCCAGTTGACTGCATTGTCGTATTAAAAATGAGTGTGGTATTGATCCTTTTTATTGGCTCACCGGTTAAGATTCCGGAATTCAGAAACTCCTCCGCTTTCTCGCGAAGGTCTTTGTCGATTCTCCCCAAACCTTTGATAACACTGATCTCAAGTGCTTTGCCTCGGTCTAATCTGTCTGCAGCGGGAACAACCATAGAAGCCCATTCTGTAAAGAACATCCTTCCGATGACCGGAACAAGCAAATTGTGGTCAAAGTAAGCATCAACTTCCTTTACTACGCTGTAAATTTTCTCCTCGCTTTTTTGCGATTCGATTGCATAAACGATTGCATAAACGAGAGCGGTTCCAATGCTTCCGCCGCTTACTGTACTTGTCGCAAACACTTGATTGAGCGATTCAGGGTTATCATCATACATTTCGGCGAGCACACGAGCTGCTCGATATGCGGCATGGATTCCTCCGCCATCCGCAACAAAAATCATTCTTCTCTGCCGTTCTGCCTCAGATGTTGTCGAAATTTCTTCTGGAAAATAATAACGTTTATCAAATCGGTCAACAGCTTTCGCTAGAGTCAACACGGAGGAATGTTTTTCCTTGATACGGACATCGGCGACTCCACGATTGTCTGGATGCCATGCACTCAAACAGCAAAGGCCGGAAACAAAGCGAATAATTAGTAGCGAAGCAATCACAAGGGTAAACGAACCGATCCGAAAATTCTTGCTCAGTGACTTCAGCCAAGGCAATTCATTCATAGCCATCAGAGTGAAGAAGACACCGGAAATTATACATAGGGCAAAATTTACAATGATAATTGTCAGCCCAACATACAAAAAACTCCACCCACTAGGCGGAACCAAACTAAATCGGTCGATATTGTAAAAAAATAGCATGAGCACTACAAAGCCTACCGTCAAGACAGTCGCTCCGCCAAATTTGACGAGAAACATTGACATTTGCGCACGCCTCGCGTTTCTTTTCGATTTTTCGCGAATTTTCTCCCGTCTTCTGCGACCAACAGCCAAAAAAATGAGCGCAAGAATGTCTCCGAAAACGATCATTGCCAGCGTTCTTGTCACGTGCCCCCCCTTTATGGGGTCTTGAATGCATTGAATCAGCATAAGCGTTGGGCCAAACATGAGCGCGGCAAAAAGAACAAAACGACCGATGCTTGCTCCAAATGAACTCCTTTCGACATTCCTCTGCTTTATTGCAACATCTCCGGCTCTCAAAACAAAGGACACGTATACAGCAAAAGATATCCATATAAGAACAGTGAGATAAGCTTGATTTGCAGCCAGCATAAGCTCTCGAAACTGAAGGCCGAAAGTGTAAATAAAATACGCGATGATGGTTACGGTTAATTGGGGAATAATCGCGATCAGTGCCTGCCTGAGTCCTGCCAAATAGCCAGGCCAGGGGGAGATATGTCTAAGCACTGGGGTTGTCCCATCTGAACTATCAGCCGTCTCTACCTGATTGGGCTTTCGCTCAAACCTCCAAAAGAACAAGTAGTAATTTAGTTCAAAGATGAAGGCGCGCCACCAATTGCTTTGAGTAGTATCCGTATCTTGAAATGTGCTCATGATTACAAAAATATAATGCCAAGAGTGAAAAGTAATTACAAGGGACATTAAAAAAATATGAAAACGCAGGATCGCCTCCAGCAGGTACATCAACACATTCAACTGCAATGTGAGCGATACGGTCGTAATCCTAGCGAAGTCACACTGATAGCGGTATCTAAGAAACAATCGGTTAACGCGATTCTCGAAGCCTACGAAGCCGGGCAACGCCACTTCGGAGAAAGCTACCTTCAGGAATTACAGACAAAGGTCCACAAGTTACCTAGCGATATTGTGTGGCACTTTATTGGAAAGGTCCAATCAAACAAGGCTAAAAACATAGCCCTTCTGGCTGATGTCATCCACACCATCGAAAACGAACGGCAAATTGCAGAATTCAATAAAGTGGACCGGACCTTTGAAGGATTCATCCAAGTCAATATCGCCCGAGAACAACAAAAATCAGGAATTTTTCCAGAAAACCTTGACACGGTCCTTTCACATGTTCTAAAGTCATCAAAAGTTCAGTTTAGTGGATTGATGACCATTGGGCCAGCAGTTGACGATCCTGAAGAAAGCCGACCCATTTTCCGGCAACTGGCAAATCTCAACCGAGAAATCGGTGGAAAGTCGCTCAGTATGGGAATGAGTCACGACTTTGAAGTTGCGCTCCAGGAAGGAGCCACTCACATCAGAGTTGGAACGGCAATCTTTGGTGAACGCTGAACTCCTACGGAAGGGATATCAGGAATCATGGAAGAAACTCTGGAACAAACCGGCCTCTTTGGTCGCATTCGCGAATTTTTCGTACGCGAAGACGTGGAAGAAATGGACACAGACCACGTCCCTACTCGAACCAACCTCAAAGTGCACGCTGTGCATCGTTACCACGTCACGGTTCGACGCCAAGTTGTTTCATTCCAAGATGCGGTGGCTGCTGCTGATGGCCTCAAGCGAGGCGAGCAACAAGTTCTCAATATCTCCGCTTGCCCACAAGACCTGCGAGAGAAAATCAAAGATTTCATGTGCGGTGTGAACTACAACGCTGAAGGTAGCTGGGAAGAACTCGGCGACGGTGTTTACCTACTTGCACCTGCATCGGCACACGTAGAAGTCGCTCCGGCAAGTCAGCGAATGGTCGCTGGTCGAAACTAAATCAACCATCTCCCCAATCAATTTCTAATACAAGCGTAAACAGCGAAAGCAAATGGGAACCAAAATTACCCCTGAGGGCGGCACTCTCAGGGGGTTTTTTATGCCAAAACTGTTCATAATCTAATTTATGCCCGGATTCACCGTTGCTAGCGGCAAAATTGCAATCTATTCCCAAGACCATGTTGATACCGACCGGATCATCCCCGCACGGTTCCTTACTATGGTCACCAAATCGGGCTATGGCGAATTATTATTCGCCGATGTCCGTAAGCAAGAATCGTGCTTCCCACTCGATCAACCGGAAGCTGAAGGTGCCTCTATCCTCGTTACCGGAACTAATTTTGGGTGCGGTTCATCGCGAGAGCATGCGGTTTGGGCAATTCAACAGGCTGGATTCATAGCCGTAATTGCACGAGTTGATCCCGATTCTCCCGGATACAGCGATATTTTCCGGCAAAACTCGGCGAACTGCGGACTGCTGTTGGTTGAGCTTCCAGCAGAATCTCACAATAAAATCACGGCCCTTGGTCAAGGGGCAACCATCACTATTGACCTCCCTAATCAAAAAGTGATCGCAAACAGCGAGGAATTGCCGTTTGAAATTAACGCCGCAACAAAAAACCAACTCATACAAGGATTAGATTTGGTTGGTACAACCCTTGTTTACGACACTGAGATTGCTGAGTTTGAGAAGTCTTGGAACAGCTTTGCCCCATCACAGTAAAACTTCCATCAGCCAAAAGCGTCTAAACTAATTAGGTCGCAGGATCATCATGATGCTCACATCCATTTTGCTCGCCATTTCCATCTTGCCAACTCAAAACCAGCAAGACCCTGATATCGCTCCGTTGCGCCACAACGAAAAGCGGCTTTATCAACTGAAAGATTTGGAAACCACAACCATAGTGCTAAAAGATAAGCATGAACTGAAAGCATGGGTGATGGATACTGATGCGAAAAGATCAGAGGGCATGATGTTCTTGGAAGACAAAGATTTCACTGAAAAGCAGGCAATGGTTTTTGTATTCACAGCCGCTCGTGAACTCCGGTTTTGGATGCGGAATACGCTTGTCCCGCTCGATATCGCTTATGTAGATTCTTCTGGTCGGATCGTCCGCACTTACACGATGAAAGCTTTGGATGAAACGACTGACTACAGTTCTTATGGAAATGCAAAATATGCCATCGAATTTAAGGCCGGTTTGTTCAAAAAACTAGGAGTAAGAGCCGGTGATTACGTGGCAATTTCTAGCCGAGTAAAAGCAAAGGATTAAGGTCTATCGCTCTGCCTGGCAACGTGATATAATTAACGTATCACAACCAGGCAGGGCTCCATACACAGAGGGGTGGCCGCACGGGCCGCCTTTTTTGTTACGCGAAGCACCTACCCGGAGTAAGGAGAAAGCGAGAAATGGACATTCTGGACCAGCTAAAAGTTATTGCTCAGGAAAGAGAACTTTCCTTAGACGAACTCAAAATTGAGCTCGAAGAAGCGCTGGCCGTCGCTTATAAAAAGTATAAGGCGGTTCAAGGCGAGGTAACTCTACGCCTGGATAAATCTGTTGCAAGTGGTGCAGTCATCGAAAAAGAAGTCGTTGGCGAAGTTCTAGAGCCAAGTATGCAGATCAGCGTTCAAGCCGCTCAAAAGCGTCAGCCAGAAGCACAAATCGGCGACTTTATTGCCGTCGAGGTAGACCCGAATACTTTTGGTCGCATCGCAGCCCAGACGTTTAAGCAAGTTCTCCAACAAAAATTCCGCGAGGCAGAACTCCGCAAACTGCATGATCAGTTCAGCGATATGGTAGGCGACGTGGTCAGCGGAATTGTCGCGCGACGTGAAGAAGGCAATGTGCTTCTCAATGTCAACCGACACGAAATCGTGTTGCCTAAACGCGAGCAAGTCGGTACTGACGACTACCGCCCACAAGAACGCATGCGCGTTTTGGTTCTTAAGATTGATGAAGACCGCCGTGGATTCCAAGTCGTAGCAAGCCGAAGCCACCCAAACCTTCTCCGCAAGTTGCTTGAGCAGGAAGTTCCTGAAATCGCAGAAGGACTTGTTGAAATCAAATCCATCGCCCGCGAGCCTGGCCAGCGAAGCAAAATTGCCGTGCAAAGCCACGACGAGCGGATTGATGCGGTGGGTGCATGCGTCGGTCAACGTGGTTCACGAATCCAAGTGTTAATGGACGAGCTTCGACCAGAAAAGATTGACGTAGTGCCTTACAGCGAAGATGTCAAGACATTTATCATCAACGCCCTCAGCCCAGCAAAGGTAAACACTATCACAATGAACGAAGAAGAAAAGTCAGCGTACGTTGTGGTACCGGATTCCCAACTCAGTTTGGCAATCGGTCGCGGCGGACAAAACGTTCGACTAGCAGCTCGGCTCACCGAATGGAAGATTGACATTCGTAGCGAAGAACAAGCTGAACAAGAAAAAGGCGGTTCAAACTGATCGCAAGCCCGGTAAGAACTTGCATCGCTTGCCGGGCTAAACTCCCCCAAGCCTCACTCCTCCGCTTTCAGTTGGATGAGCAAGGCGAACTCAAAATTGCTACAAAAACCAAAACGGGTCGCAGCTTCTACATCTGCCCCACCGAAGACTGTCTTAATCGTGCCGACTCGCGCTCTGCCAGCCGAGTCATGAAAAAACAAATCACAACTGACGCCCTTACACGGGTCGTCCAAACCGCTTTATGCCAACACAGGTAAATTCACAACTAATGCAGATCAATGTCAACGAATTCGCGAAACAATGTGGAGTCACCCCCGCCGAGGTGCTCTCTGTACTCGCGGAATATGGCCTCGAAGTAGTCAATGGCTCCTTCGAGGCCGACGATGACACTCGTGATCTTCTCAAAGAACATCTTGCAACCTCTGAATCGGGTGGAGACACGATCACTATGGCCCCAGGACGAACCCCGCGCGACATCGCATCCGCGCTTGGAGTTGCTGACAAAGAAGTTCAAATGGCTTTGATCAAGAAGTTCAAAGCCATGGTGACTCTCACCACAACCTTGCCAGATGATCTGACCGAAAAAGTTTGTGCTGAATTTGGCAAAACCGTAAAGTGGGCCGATCCTGCCGCTAGCAAACCAAAGGCATCAGCAAAACCAGCTGGAGCAGTAACTGGTGCCATCAAACGCCCACCAGTCGTTACAATTCTTGGTCACGTTGACCACGGAAAAACCAGCCTTCTCGACTACATCCGCAAAACCACAGTTGTGAGCGGTGAGCACGGAGGAATTACCCAACATATCGGGGCATACCAGGTTGATCTTCCCGAAGGAGTCATCACTTTCCTCGATACTCCTGGTCACGCGGCATTCACCGCAATGCGTGCCCGAGGAGCCCAGGTCACCGACATCGCAATCCTGGTAGTTGCCGCCGACGACGGCATCATGCCTCAAACCCAAGAAGCAATCAGTCACGTTAAAAATGCAGAAGTTCCGATCATTGTTGCGATCAACAAAATTGATAAACCTTCCGCAAACGTTGACAAGGTTTTGCAAGCTCTGCCGAATTACGAATTGGTTCCTGAATCGTACGGTGGTGACATCATTTGCGTCCCGGTTTCTGCACACACAGGCGAAGGTGTTCCCCACCTTCTCGAAATGATCCTACTTCAAGCCGACATCATGGAACTGAAAGCAGACCCGAAAGGCACTTTCCAAGGCGTCGTAATCGAAGCCCAACTCGAAAAAGGTCGCGGCCCGGTTGCCACGGTTCTGGTTGAAGAAGGCACTCTCAAAATCGGCGACGTTGTCGTTGTCGGTCGTACCTACGGCAAGATCAAAGCGATGTCCGACTTTGCCGGAAACAAAGTCACAACCGCTGGCCCGAGCCAGCCAGTTGAAATCCTCGGCCTGAACGATGTTCCTGGTGCTGGTGAGCGGGTGGAATATGCCGCTGATGAGCGAGAAGCACGAGAAGTCGCCGGAAAGCGCGAAGACGCAGAACGAGCCAAACTCCAAACTGGCCCGAAAAAGAAGATGTCGCTCCGCGACCTGCGTAAGCATCTTGAGTCTTCTGATGTCAAAGACCTCAACCTCATCATCAAAGCCGACGTTCAAGGTTCGGTTGAGGCGGTTCGTGGACTCGTAGAAAAAATTGAAAACGACGAGGTCAAGGTTCGTATCCTCCACTCCGGCGTTGGCACCATCACCGAAAGTGACATTCTTCTCGCCAGCACTGCAAACGCGATCTGCGTTGGATTCAACGTCAAGCCAGAAAACAAGGCGAAATCAGAAGCAGAACGACAGAAAGTTGAAATTCGCACGTACACCATCATCTACGAACTGATCGAAGATATCGAAGCAGCCGTTAAAGGGATGCTTGAACCGAAGTTCGAAGAGGAATACCACGGAACAGTGGAAATCCGCGCTGTATTCAAGCTCACCAAAGCTGGAAAAGTTGCGGGAAGCCACGTCACCGATGGAAAGGTTCTACGCAACGACAAGGTTCGCGTTACCCGTGGCACTGAGCTTGTTTTCGAAGGCACGATCGAATCGCTCCGCAATGTCAAGCAAGACGTCCGCGAAATGTTTGCTGGTCAAGACTGCGGCCTGCGGTTTAACGGTTGGGATGACTTCAAAGAAGGCGACGTTGTTGAAGCCTACGATATGGTGCAGATTGACTAATCCGAGGATTACGAACCCTTGAAGCTCTGCCGCTTTGATCTCGCAAACCGACCCGGCGAACCACGAACCGGCGTCTTCCATGAAGGCAAAATTTACGAAACCGACGGGAACGCTCCGGTAGCGATCCACGATCCGGCAAACGTAAAGTTCATGGCTCCCATTGGGCGACCACCTGCGGTTCGGCTATTTGAACAATTCGAATCCCTACCCGGCGAATACATCCTCAGCTACATCTTCATGAATCCGAACCAGTTGAAAGGAACGGATGAAACCCTAGGATTCCCTCCGCAAGTGGAAGAACTCGGTATCGAACTTCGAGTCGCCGGCGTGCTCCAAGACGGCGATCAGATGATCGAGCCTCACGAGGCCGAGCGATATCTTCTCGGATACACGTTCATGCTTTGTTTTGTGGACAACACTCTGCAGGAGTCTGCAGATAAAAACCCGGCGATCTGGACTGAATCTCACGATATCGGAGCTTTACTTTCACCGTTTGTTGTGACTCCTGAAGAATTAGGCGAATATCTCATCCGCGAAACAAAATCCGGGTTCCAGTGGATATACAGCATATACATTAACGGAATTGCTATTGCCGAAAACCGGAACTTTGCTTTTGATGTGGAGTTCTACGATTTGCTCCGACGGGCAAGCGTGCGATCACCGATGGCAGTCGGTGAAGTCGTAGCCTGGCCTTCCCTACCCATTCCTGACCTTGAATCGAGCGAATTAGGCAGGACACTACTCCCTGGCGACAAAGTGCGCGTAGTGATAGAAGGGCTAGGCGCAATTAACAGCCGCATCGGCTAATAAAAAACATGGACAGCATTAAAAAGACGACTTTGCCGAACGGAGTTCGGGTTCTCACCGAGCACCTTCCCCATGTTGGCAGTGCCGCAATCGGAATTTGGTGCACAACTGGTTCTTCCCACGAGACAAAAGCCGAAGCGGGAATCACCCACTTTATCGAACACATGCTGTTCAAGGGCACAGCAAAACGGAACAGTCAGCAAATCGCCGAAGAAATCGAAGGTCGCGGCGGAATGCTCAACGCCTTTACCGACAAAGAGCGCACTTGCTACTACTGTCGAACACTCGCTGAAGATGCAGGCAATGGCTTTGAAGTTCTGAGCGATATGCTCGCCAATTCTCTGCTCGACCCTGAAGAATTAGAACGAGAAAAAGGCGTTGTTCTTGAAGAAATCAAGCGCGGCGAAGATGAGCCAGGCGACCACGTTCATGATCTTCATTTGCAAGGTCTGTGGCCCGACCACAAACTTGGTCTTTCAATCATCGGCACAAGCGAATCGGTTTCTAGTTTTAATCGCGATGATCTGACAGCGTACATAAATCGCCGTTACAAAGCCAACAACCTGGTTGTGAGTGCAACCGGCAAAGTTGACCATGACGAGTTCGTCCAATGGTCAAACGATTACCTAAGCGGGTTTGAATCGGGTGAGAAATCTCCGGAACTGGAACGGCCAACCCCTCAGCCTGGGCTGAACTATGTCGCAAAAGAGGTCGAGCAAGTCCACTTCTGCATCGGCACATCCGGGGCAAGCTACCACGACGACCAGGATTTCTACCGTCTAATCGTGTTAGACGGAGTTTTAGGTGGTGGAATGAGCAGCCGCTTATTCCAAGAAGTACGCGAAAAACGAGGATTGGTCTACGCCGTCGGTAGCTATATGATGAGCTACAACTCAGGCGGCGCCTTCACGATCTACGGAGGAACCAGCGCTGAGAAGTGGGACGAAGTTCAGACCGTTGTTCGCGCTGAACTTGACAAAATGGTTTACGATGGCCCGACCGAATCTGAAATCGCGAAAGTCAAACAGCAAATCGCTGGCAACATTGTTTTAGGGTTGGAAAGCACCAACGCCCGTATGATGCGGATGGCAAAGAACGAAATCGTTTACGGTCGGCAAATCCCGGTCGAAGAAACTGTCGCCAAAATCAATGCCGTCACTGCTCAACAAGTGCAGGAACTTTCGCATAAGTTATTCGCACCTTCAATCATGCGAACCACGGTGATTGGGCCAGCCCCCAAATAGGTGATGCCTTGTGGAATCTCTCTTAACCGCTTGGCGTGACCACAACTCGGAAAAAGATAGATTCCAGGCTATTGGAAGCCATTTCCAAACCCTTTTTGAAGCGGATGCGGTTGATATTCTCACAGCAGCTAGCGGCGGCTCGCTGATTCTTACGAGCAGTTCACGGAGCCCCGAACTGATCGAACGACTCCGCCTAGCCAAAGGAGTTGGCCTGGTGGGCGCAGCGTATACCTCTCAGGAACTGATCCAAGTGAGTGACGAACTCGCCACCGACTCACGCAATCGTCCGGTTGAAGATTTGGACGACGAGCGATTCCGATCAGCAATCGCAATTCCCTACCATGTTTCAGAATCGCTTTCGGGTGTGGTTTACCTGCGGCGTGAAGTCGCTTGGGCAACGCTCATTGCCGACGAAATCGACAGAATTCTTCGGGAAGTCACCCAAGTGTTTCAGATGTTTGAAGCCTTTAAAGTTGGACTATCAACTGGCTCTCACGAAAGCAAGCTAGATATTCTCAGCGAAGTCGCAAGAACCGTATCCACAAACCCTTACCTGGAGGAAGTTCTTCAACTCCTGGTGAACATCACGGCTCAGCGGTTTAACTACCGCGTTGTCACTGTGCGATTGCTTGACCATGAACGACAGGAACTGATCCTGCGTGCCACTCAGGCCACCAACAAGGCATATCAGCGTAAGCGAGCAATAAAGCTTGGAGAAAGCATCGCCGGCAAAGCTATTCAATCTGGCGCACCGGTTTTCACACTAGACGTTCTCAACGACGAAGACTACATCGGACACGATTTGGCCGAAGAGCAAGGTCTGCGAAGCATGATCTGCATTCCGCTTATTGTTCAGGATCGGCCAGTCGGAGTGATGAGTTGCTACACGGGTGAGACTCGGCAATTCACCGACGACGAAATCTCAGTTCTCATGACTCTTGCCCAGCAAACAGCAGTCACCATTGAGCACTCTCGCTTGCAAGTTCGCCATACGCTGATGCAAGAGATGCACCACCGAGTAAAAAACAATCTCCAACAGGTGGCCTCACTTCTCCGCTTGCAAATGCGGCAATCGCATTACAAAACATTAGAAGATGCCCTCACTGACTCTCTTGCCCGCATCCAGGCGATAGCTTCGGTTCACGAACTTCTTTCACGCGACGACCTAGACCACGTCAGCATTCGTCACATTGCAGAGATGCTGTGCAACCACCAGCAACAGTCGTTTATTTTGCCCGACAAGAGCATTAAGTTCAGCGTGCGGGGCGATGAAGTTCACCTGAACATGAACCAAGCCACCCAGGTCGCGTTGATTCTCAACGAGATGATCCAGAACGCGGTGGAACACGGCTTCGCCAACTCAACAGAGGGCGAAATCCACATCACGGTAGAGGACAATGATGGGGAAATTGGCCTTTGGGTGAGTAACGATGGCGACCCACTCAAAGATGATTTCGACCCTCAAACTTCGGGTCAGCTTGGCTTGCAGATCATCCGTTCCCTCAGCGGGGCACTGGGCGGCACATTTAAGATCGAAAACCGCATTGGCTGGACGGTTTGCGAAGTGATTTTCACCCGGCAAGCGGCTGAATAATAACGATCAAAATCGCCATAATGAAGCGATGGCAAAAGCACTGATTGTGAGCGGCGGTTGGGATGGACACAAACCGTTTGAAGTCGCGGAAATCCTAACTGACAGGCTCGAATCTCTTGGAATGACAGTCGAAAACTCACAAGATTTAGATGCCTTCCAACAGTCGGCAGACTTTGATGTCGTTATTCCCAACTGGACAATGGGCGAAGTAGAGCCATCCCAAATAGAACCATTACTTGAGGCCGTGGAGCAAGGAATCGGAGTTGCCGGCATCCACGGTGGAATGGGAGACGCTTTTCGGTCATACACTGGATATCAATTTATGTGCGGGGGACAGTTTGTCGAGCATCCCGGCGGTGGCGAACGACACTTTCAAGTAGAGTTCGTCAAGGGTTACCCGCTCACTCAGGGATTCCAAGACTTTGAGGCTGTAACGGAGAGCTATTACATGCACCTTGATCCAGCAATCAAAGTGCTTGCTACCACCGTATTCGAAGATTTTGAAAATACTGTAATGCCAGTCGCTTGGACGAAAAACTGGGGCGACGGGCGTGTTTTTTACTGTTCACTTGGACACTCACCCGAAGTTGTGAAAATTCCCACAGTTCTCGAATTTGTCGCCCGTGGGATATTGTGGGCCGCCGATAAGAATTCGACCGTTCAGGGCGCGAAGTTTGGAGATATTTACATTGGTGCTTAAGGTTGGCGTAGTTGGTTGCGGAAACATTAGCGGCATCTATTTTGACAACGCAAAGCGAATGTCCCCGATTGAGATCGTCGCATGCGCTGACTTAGATATAGAGCGAACCGCGAAAACGGCGGCAAAGCACGAGGTAACTGCATACTCAGTAGAAGAACTTATCCATGGCGATGTAGATATTGTGCTGAACCTCACCACGCCTGAATCACATTATTCGGTGGCAAAGGCGGCAATCTCCGCCGGAAAGCATGTCTACAACGAAAAACCCTTGACCATTTCCAAGCAGGAAGGCTCCGAACTTCTGCAGCTTGCAGATTCTAAATGCGTTCGAGTTGGATGCGCCCCGGATACCTTTCTGGGCGCGGGATACCAAACCGTCCGCAAAGTGATTGATGAAGGAGGTATCGGGAAGCCAACCTCGTTTACGGCATTCATGCTCTGCCCAGGTCACGAAAGCTGGCACCCAAATCCATTTTTCTATTACGAAGTCGGTGGTGGGCCAATGTTCGATATGGGGCCGTACTATCTCACAGCTCTTGTTCACCTTTTTGGCCCTGTCAAGCGGGTCAGTGGAACCACAAGCAAGGCTTTTGATCAACGGTTGGTGACTTCTCAGCCCCATGCTGGCGAGATTGCCAAGGTGCACATCCCAACCCACGTTCAATGTTTGCTGGAAATGGAAAGCGGGGTTGTCGGCATGCTCATCACCAGCTTTGATGTCAAAGCGCACACGCTTCCGCACATTCAAGTTTACGGAACCGAAGCCACGCTCACCTGCCCTGATCCAAATGGATTCGGCGGGCAAATCATGCGCGGAAAAGGTTCGGATTGGGAGGAGATTCCTTTGCAGTTTCCCAACTCTGAAAACTCGCGCGGGCTTGGGCTCGCCGATATGGCGGACGCAATAGAATCTGGACGGAACCACCGTGCCAGCGGTGAACTCGCTCACCACGTTCTTGAAATCATGCATGCGGCACATGAGTCTGCAGAGGCTGGGCAGTCCGTTGTTCTGAATAGCGGAATCCAGCCAGCACCAATGCCAGCTGGATTAAATGAATTTGAGTTAGATTAGATTGTTACAACGTGCCTTGGCGGGTCAATGTAAATTCCATACCGCCAATTCCGCCGCCAGCAAAGGTGACTTGAATCCGATTGTCGCCAGAATCAGGCTGGAGAAAGTTGCCATTCCGGCGAATAATCCCTTTGCTTTCTCGATCGTTAGTATCGTTCCAATGCCAAACGAATCGGAGCTCGCGATTATTGCTCAGGCTTCCATTGTTGATGAACTGAGTCTGAGGATTACTGTCCGTCCTCTGCAATGTCACGAAAACGCCGCCAAAACTGTCAATGTCGAGCGCCATGGTTCCGCTACTCTCAACGCCACCACCAGGATTGTAAACCTGGAATGGCCCACTCCATACACCCTGAACGCCCGAGACAAATCCACCGCCTCCTCCGCAACCAGTAATCAGGACAGCGATCAGAACCACAATCGCCACGAATCGAGCTTTTAACAAACCACGCAACATAGTGGTTCAGACGAGCGGTGATTTTGCTCAATCACGTTTGTACCGAAAGCTTTACGGAATCTATATTCTGCAGATCGCTATATCACCGGATCAACGATTCCCAGCGGCTTCATCGTTTTCCATTCCCCGCGAGTGAAGTCCGGGAAGTCAACACTTCTGCCACGGTTCGCGACGCTCAGTTCGCTTAACGGAGTGACTGCGCTCCAAGCCGCTGCGTCGTACACATCCTGATCCATTGGCTCGCCATTACGCAAGCAATAAACGATCCGCCAAAGCATCAAAAAGTCCATTCCTCCGTGACCGCCCATTTTGGTTGCGAGTTCACCTTGCTTAACGAACATTGGATGCTCAAACTTCTTATAAATCTCGGCGAGGTCTGCACCCTGAACCCAGGAGTCGGTATTTTTAGTCAGGCCTTCAATAGCGATTTTCCCGGGGAACCCGCTCCAGCATCCTTTTGTACCCTGAATCAGGTTATGGCGTGTGTAGGGTCGTGGCAGTTGTTCGTCCCACTGAACCATGATCGTTTTGCCCATCACCGAACGAATAATCGAAGTGTTGATGTCGCCACACACAAACTTCCCTTTTCGCCATTTATGTCCTTCGGGGAAATTGGCTCTTGCGTACTCCGCCCGAACCCGGCTGTTACTACTGACCGAACTCATAAAATCGAACCGATCCCCACGGTTAATGTTCATGTATTGAGCCACTGGCCCAAGTCCATGTGTGGGATACAAATTGCCGTTTCGGGTCATGTAATGAACCGTGCGCCAGCTGCCAGTGCCACGTTTTTCTTCATGCATTTGCCCCCGAAGGTCGTGAATGTAAGCGGCTTCTCCATGCAGTAGTTCGCCTAGTGCACCTTGGCGAACCATGTTCAGAACCATCAACTCTTCTCTGCCGTAGTTGACGTTCTCCATCATCATGCAATGGCACTGAGTAGCTTCGGCGGTATCAACCAGCTCCCACGCTTCATCAATAGTCAGAGCAGCCGGAACTTCGATAAAAGCGTGTTTCCCTTTCCGCATGGCATCCACTGCCATCGGCGTGTGCCATTCCCACGGAGTCGCAATGATCACGATATCAATGTCATCGCGATCATTCATTTTTTTGTAACCGTAGGGGTCGCCTACATAGAGAGTTGGTGCGGGTTGACCAGCTTCAACGACTTTCTTAGCTGAGTTCTCCGCCCAGTCTTGGTAGAGATCGCAGATCGCTTTGACTTCAACGCCCTGGATTGCAAGCATCTGCTCAACGTGTCCGCTTCCGCGAGCGCCAACACCCATGAATCCGACGCGAACCTTATCAAGTTTTGGTGTGACTAATCCCGCTACTGATTTACGTTTTATTTGAGTTGCGGGAGAAGAAAGTAACTTCCCTCCTGCTGCCATTAATCCTGCCGCGCTTGCGCCTTTTAAGAAGTCTCGCCGTCTCACAAATTCATTCTGGCGACACGATGACCCAACAAGCAAGGAAATTTCGTGGGTCTAAGCGAAAATTCGCAACCGATGTTCAGTTATCTGCCGTCTTTAAGGTTGCTCAATGGAACTGCTCTCCCAACCAGATGCATGGATTGCCCTGCTGACCTTGACGATTCTCGAAATCGTTCTTGGTATTGATAACATCATATTCATCAGCATTCTCAGCGGAAAGCTTCCGCAAGAGGATCGAAAAAGAGCGCGGCAACTCGGCCTTGCCGCCGCACTCATTACCCGAATTCTGCTGTTGCTCAGTTTGGGATGGGTGATGAAGCTTGTTCATCCAATTGAAATTGGAGGTCAAGAACTGATTATCGGCAAGTTTGAGGCCACAGGCAAGAACCTTATTCTTATGCTTGGAGGTTTATTCCTCATCTGGAAGTCTGCCCACGAGATCTATGAAAAAGTTGAGGGGCACGAAGCAAAAGAAAAAGATTACAAAGCCGCTTCTTTCAGCAGTGTAATCATCCAGATTATGATTCTAGATATTGTATTTAGCCTCGATAGTGTTATCACTGCGGTCGGAATGGCAAAGCATATCGAAGTTATGGTTGCCGCCGTGACCATTGCCGTCGGTGTAATGATGACCTTTGCAAACGCAATCGGCGACTTTGTAGAAAAGCATCCGGCAATTAAGATTCTGGCTCTTTCGTTCTTGATTCTAATTGGTGTCAACCTGGTTGCCGAAAGCATGCACGTTGAAATCGAAAAAGGCTACACATACTTTGCCATGGCGTTTGCAACCGCAGTTCAACTTCTCAATATTAAAATTGGTCACGGAACTCCTGTGAAATTGCACGGCCCAACAATGCCAGAAAGTGAACCCGAGCAGTAATTCATGGTTATTGCCACCGGAGTCAGCAAAGAGTTTATTGATGCGAAAAAGAACCGCATCTTGGCGGTGGATCGCGCTGATTTCACGGCTCATCCGGGCGAGATTCATGGCCTGCTGGGAGTCAACGGTGCTGGGAAAACAACTCTCTTAAGGGTTCTCAGCACAATCATTCGATCAACTGGCGGAACGGCTACGGTTAATGGGTTCGATGTACTAGCCAACGGCCCTGAGGTTCGACGGTCAATAGGATTTCTGAGTACATCTACTGCCCTTTACGGTCGTTTGACCGCACGAGAGATGCTCGGCTATTTTGGGAGTTTGTACGGCTTTAGCGGCGCTGAACTTAAAAAGCGAGTTGAAGACGCGCTTGAAAGAACTCAAGCCACAGAGTTCGCCAACCAACTCTGCGACCGTCTCTCTACCGGACAAAAACAGCGAGTCTCCATAGCCCGCACCATCATCCACGATCCACCAGTTTTGTTTATGGATGAACCCACTGCCGGCCTCGACATCCTTGCCGCACAGACCGTTCTGGAGTTCATTGAGGCGGCCCGTGATCAAGGCAAAACGGTTGTGTTCAGCACCCATATCATGAGCGAAGTCGAACGGCTTTGCGACCGAATCACCGTGATTCATCAAGGGCAAGTGAAGGGCTTTGGAACTCTGGACGAACTGAAATTGAAGACCGGATCAAGCAATGCAGAACAAACTTTCTTGAACCTTATTCAGCCCAAAGAGGGGGTTACTGCATGAAAATTGGCTACGGCGTGAAGCAAGTTTTTCTGAAAGAAATCCGCGAACTTGCTCGCGACCGCCGCGTATTGCAGGCAAGCATCGTGATGCCTGTGTTCATCATCGCAATTTTCGTGATGATCATGGGGGTTATCCAAGAATCCGTAGTTGAACGCAAGGCGGTTGAAATCGCGGTTGTGGGATCTGAGAAATTTGGCTCGGTCAATCTTCCTGGTATGGAATATGAAATCAATTCAACACCAGTAGTTTCGTGGGAAGAAGGATTGAAACTTCTGCGTGAGAAGGAAGTACAAGCCGTTCTAGATACAACATATATCAACGAAAAAACTCTGGCCAACGCAAATGCGCGTGCGAAGATTGGGTATTCCTCCGATGATGCCCTGTCGCCAGTGGCGATAGGTGTAATTAAACAATCAATCGCTCATCAAAATAATATTGAAGTCAAGAAAAAACTCACTCATTTCAAAGTCGATGAATCGTTCGCCGAGCCAATCAAAATTGATGAAGTTAATTTTTCCAAAGACAAAGCTCCATCTGGCTCTAATATCATCTCGCTTCTCCCCTACCTCATCATTCTCTGGGCGTTTTACGGCGGAATGAGCATTGTTTCCGACCTTGTAGCCGGCGAAAAAGAACGAGGCACAATGGAAACTCTGCTCGTCAGCCCTGTGCGCCGAGCGGCGGTGGCACTCGGCAAAATATTCTCGCTGATGGTGGTTTGCTTTGTCAGCAGTTTAACGACTTTGGTCGCTGTTTTCGCAGTAGCAAAGCTCAACTTGCCCATGACGAAAACACTATTTCCAAGCGGACTTTCAGTGCAGTTTATTGATGTCCTCGCGGCGCTTATTCTTCTCATCAGCCTGGTCAGTTTTTTTGCCACGATGTTGGTTTCAATCTGCGCTTACAGCCGAAACATCCGCGAAGCGCAGACTTATCTCGGGCTCCTGAGTTTCGTCATCATCCTTCCGGCAATATTCAGCCAGATCATCGGATTTACCGGAATGGAGCGAGCACTTTGGGTTCAGTGGACGCCGATCTTAAACACCGCCGTGTTGCTCAAGAGCTTGATTTCCGGCGAGGGGCACTACGCATTTCTTGGCCCCGCGCTTCTGGAGAACTTTGCATTTGCCGCAATTTTTCTCAGGCTCTCAATTCAATTATTCCGCAGAGAAGAAATCGTACTTCGCGTTTAGCTACGTGAACTAATAATAGCGCCGAGTTGGGAGCCTTGCTGATTCAACCGGCCAATCGCAGATTCCATTGCTGCGAATTTCAATCGCAAAGTGGATTCTCTCAGCGTGAGGTTTTCTGTCATCCGAGCAATCCGCTCAGTCATGTCTTCCACCTGGGCGGTAAGGGTTTGGTCAACCGCTGAAAGCAGACCATTTACTGAATCTGTAAAGGAATTGACCCGGAATCCGATTCCAGATGCGGTTCCTTGATTGAAAATAATGCTTCCAACTGCTCCAAGCGTGGTGCCTGTGTATTGAATCTGCAGACCTTCGGTTTTGGGGTTGCCATTTTTGCCCAGAAGGTACTGACCGTTTCCGGTGGCCTCTTCCCCGTTGATCGTTCCGGCGACGTCCATCCCATCTGTGAGAATTCCACCAGTGCTACCGATGCCTGAGTTATCGCCAGCGGCATTTAGATTACTGGTCAGGGTAAATCGTCCAGCCGTGCCGTAGCGCTTACTCTCGATTTTTAGAACACCACCCTCATCAGAAGCGGTGATTAAATCTTTGAGTCGGCTATCCGAATTGATCTGAGAAATCAGCGTGCTCAGGGTAGTGCCAGCATTGATGGTCAAGTCAATCGAACTGTTGCCGAACAACGCACCGCCAAACGTCAGAACCTCTGCCCCAGTCGCCGGAGATGTAAAGGCATTGTTCGCCAGCATGGAAGTCTTTGTAGCGATTTGGGTGATATTCAGCGAATACCCCGTTGGGCCAGAAGCAACCGTTTTATTGCTGCTACTCACATAGTTGATTTCTGTGTTCGTGCTTGAGCCAGTTGCCATCATCAGCTTTTTCAAGTCATCGAGTTTTGTACCGATGATCGTATCCAGCTTCGACTCATCAAGTTCCAGCATGCCTTTGTCGTCCAAGCTGAAGCCGATCTCGGCCAAGTTCTTGAGAGAACCTGTACCTACGCTGCTGAACAACATATTGTTGAGTGTGTTTTCAACTTGGCTGGCGGTTTGGTCGCCAAAAAGCGTTCCAGTTTGGAATGTTTCACTATCAAACTGAGAGTTGTCGCGAATAAACCCGATTACTGAGTTATAAGCGTTTTGAAAAGCTTTTACTTTGTCTTTAATTGCCGTGGTGTCGCGGGTAACGGTGACGGTTGTGTTCCCTTCTTTCACGAGGTCAATCGTCATACCACCTACCGCAGTTAGCAAGCGGTTTGTTTTGGAAGTCACGGCGATTCCATCAATGGTTGCCGCTGCGTCTTGTGCTCCCACAACCTGATTCGCATACCCCCTCTGAACAACACCGATTTGACTGAGAAATCCGTTCGTATCGTCGTAGGTGCTCGGCCAAGCGGCGGAATCAATAGAAAGCCGGAAAGTATCTACTCCGTTTACTTTCTCGGAAATGACCGTCGCGGTGTGATTTCCTGTCGCGCTTATTCGGCTAGCAATATCCTGCAGCGAATCAACGCTTGTGTCGAACGAAATCACATCCGCGCCCAACGTGAACGTTCCTGAATTCGCAAACCCCAAAAGCGTTTGAAGTGAACTCGTGTCGCTACCGAATCCACTCGATTTAGCTACTGAACCAGTTTGAGAGACGACCGACGAAGTACCATTAATTAAGCCTAAACTGCTCGCTAAACCTCCGTTGACATCAGCGATCTTGATTGTGCTTTCGACGCCTGTTTCAGTTGAACCAACCACAAGATAAGCCTGGTTTGTTCCGCCGTTGATCACAGTTGCGGCGACATTAGCTCCTAATCCGTTGATCTTGCCCGCAATCCCCTGGAGCGTATCGTCAGCGTTGATACTCACAAGCTTTCCATTGACTAGGAATGATCCGGTCATTCCCAGCGAAGAACTTGCATCTGTCTGCGCGGCGCTCGTTATCTTGTGCGCTTTGGCAAGTTGGGTGACATTGATTGCGTAGGTGCCTGGAACTGCGGCATCAGTAGCAGAAACGGCGGCGATACTTGTATCAGCTACTGAAGCTTTGTTTGGTTTGTAGGTTGCAACTGAGTTCAGGGCAGTTGCGGCTGAGTTCAATGTCAGCAGACTGCTTCGGAACTGAGCGAAGATTGTTTGCTTAGCTTGGAGTTGAGCTTGTTGAGCCTGAACTCGCTGGATCGGGAATCGCTCCAGCGACATAAGCTGAGTCACAATGCTCTCAACATCCAGACCCGATGAGAGTCCAGAAAATCGAATTCCTGATTGTGGTCCGTTAATGCTCATAGTTCCTCCAAGTTTTAAGAGTTGCCCACCTTATTTTTGGTTAGCAACTCTCGCTTCATCCTGTAATTCTTACTTTGGTTGCCTTACATCACGCCAAGCATCTCTTTTGCAAGTTCAACTTGGTCTGCGGTTTTGGCTTTGAGTTCCTGCCATTGCTCATCGGAATATCCGAGCCATAACTTCGCTTTAGGGTCAATATCATTAGCAGTTCCAACAATATCTGGCGTTGAAAGTTGGTTCGCTACGACATCGGCAATATGAGTGCAGTAAACGTGATCAGTCGCTCCGCCCACAGGGATCTTGTCGTGGTTCTGAATCATCAGAATTAATTCTTCAGGAAAATTCCATTTTTCACCGAGAATTCCACCGAGTTGAGCGTGAGTGACACCAAGAATTCGTTCTTCAACCGATTCAAGTGGTTCGTTTCGGAGCGCAGATTCTTTGAGAACTTCTTGGTAAGGCAGATTAAAGAGAGTGAAGAGGAATAGTCGTCCCACGTCATGGAGCAAACCTCCGATAAACACGAGTTCGACGTCTTTTTTGGACATTCCTTTGGACTTGGCGATGGATTCGGCGCAAGTCGCGGCGGCAAAACTTTGTTGCCAGAACGCTTTTTGAACTTCAACAATACGCGGGCTAGGTGAGCTGAGTGCGTTCAAAACACCAATACTCATAACCAAATTCCGTACTTGGTGCATCCCCAAAATAGCAATTGTTTGGTTGACGTTGACAATCTGTCGCGGCAAACCGAAATACGCAGAGTTCACAACTTTCAGCAATTTTGTTGTAATAGCCGCATCCGCAACCAACATTCCCTCAATTTCACTTGTCGTAGAAATATCGCTTTCTGTTGCCTGGACAACCTGCATAACTACGGTCGGCAAGGCCGGAAGATCGACCATTGCCTTTTCGACATAGCGTCGAAGGAGTAAGTTTTCTGCACGTAAAGCCATTGTGATGGTTCCTGAACCTTTACTTATCCTCGGAATAATTTTTAGATTCTTATAGACAAGTTGTAGAAACAAATATAAACAGCGCAAGAAATCCTACTAGCAGATACCTCCCGCTCCAAACACTGCTGATATTACGGACACCATTTTTCATGCATTTTCACAGTTCATAGAGATTCCCATAAGCAAATTTGAAATTTTCGGTATCCCTAGACTGTGATTCGATTAGTCGCCACAGACATGGATGGAACCTTTCTCACCAGTGAAAGAAAGCTGCTGCCTAAAAACGTAGAAATGGTTCACCGGCTTCTTGAATCGGGAATTGTTTTTTGTCTCGCTAGTGGCCGAGGTATTTCCACAATTGAACCGTTCTGGCAAGAACTTGGAATTAAAGGGCCGACGGTCAGTAGCAATGGCGCCTTTGTAATTGACCATATCGGAACAACAATTGCGAATCATTCGCTCCCCGAAAACATCCTTTCCCAACTCATTGAATACGCACGAACCCATTCCATTCACGTTAACCTTTACTCAGGAGACGACATATTTTTTAGCCAGGAAGGCAAGTTCGCCGATCTCTACCGTATCAGAACTGGATGCTTCCCGACGATACAAACGCTAGATGAACTCAATTCACGCTCTGCAACGAAGCTTCTGTTTGTAGACCACCCAGACAGGATCATCCATCATACCAAGGCCACTGCCGAAATTCTGGCCGGTACAAATATTGCCGTCGTTGTTTCCGAACCAGACTATCTTGAGTTTTTGCCAATTGGAATAAACAAAGGGATTGGGCTCGCTCGATTGGCCGAATCTCTTTGCATTTCACAATCTGAAGTAGCGGCAATCGGTGATTGGACGAACGACCTTGAAATGCTGGTGTGGGCAGAATTTTCTGCCTGCGTTTCGAACGCAGCACCGGAAATCAAAGCCGTCGCACAAAGGATGTACAGTTCTAACGATGAAGGCGGCTTCGCTGAGTTCGCCCAAGATGTACTAAAGTTAAATATGAGAGGTATAATAAGCGAATGAGGAGCCATAAAAGAGCGTCCATTTCATGCCTATTCGCGCTACTGAGCGCGAGCGCATTTGCAGGCACCATTACGTTAGCCGCCCCAAACGAGGGTGATTTTCTTGGAAAAGCCAATACGATCACTTTCAATATCACCAATGCTTCGGCTCAGGTTACAGTTTTGGTCAAGTTGACACAAGTTGCTGATCCTACAGTCTCTATTTCAACCACCAAGCAGTTTACGCCAGATGTTGATGGCAAGATTAACGGAAGTATTAACTTCAATCTAAGCGAAGGATTGACTAATGGTGCTTACACTTTGCAGGTAACACCAACGGAGCCAGGTGCGACTTACAATGTGCTTGCCCCGCTTAACGTTACCGTAGACGTTAAAGATCCGAAGTTTTTACAATTCAACCCGATAGATGCTGGCTTTGTCCGCGGATCGGTAATCGTGACGGCCGAATTCCTTGAAGACAACATGAAGGAATGGCGCGTGCAGGTCAACGGCTCCGACATCCCCAACAATACAGGAAACACTAACAATTTAATGGTGATCTGGGATTCCTCGTTGGAAGCAACAGACGGCACAAAGTCCATTGCCCTTTCATCAGAAGACCTTGCCGGTAACTCCGCAAACCGATCCATTAGCGTGACCGTCGATCGCACTCCTCCGACTTCAACGGTACTGGCCCCTACGCCATCTGATCCTGTATTTGGCAACGGACAGATTCCAGTTGTCGTTCAGGTTCAAGATCAGTTCAACGGTTCACTGGATGCCAGAACCATTGACGTACTTATCCGAGACACCAGTGGGAACTTCATTACGCGAGTCGCGCGCCGATCAGTTAATAACAATGGTAGTTCGGTCACTTGGTCAGGTCGAATTCGAGACCTTTCCAGACTTCCGTCAGTCTTTGATATCGTAGTCATCGCTACTGACAAAGCTGGCAATTTGGCAGCTGATCAAACAGTGCGAATCACTCAAGGCGGACGGGGGGTTTCTGAAAAGCCTCATTCCGAAGGGCCGCTCCATGGTGCAGCATATGTCAGTCAGACAGTTCGAGATACAACGCAATCATTTTTGCGAAATGGTCACGGAAACCGTGGTCGAAACCGCAACAACTAGCATTCGCAGACAAAAACGGGTAAAAAATCAGGAATAACAACATGAACGCAAGGAAGCAAATAGGGCTGATCCTCCTTCTAGTCATCGTGCCAGGGGTTGCCTCGGCACAAGTCCCCGATCTTTTGAATGCTTTAGATGCTGGCGGCAGAGCGATGGGTGTTGGTGGCGCGAGTCGAGTAACAGACAGCACTACTCAATCCGCATTAGATAACCCTGCCGGCCTCGCGTTTATTAGTGAGCCGACTGCTTCGATTTCTTTTCGCAACCTTCCAAAGAGCACCATTTTAGCGAGTGGAAACTTTAACGACCGATCCAACAGCACCGATGAAACAAGCGGTCGAATTGCGTTAAGCCACGTTGGATACGCCACGCCACTTGCAGGAGGAACCCTTGGCGTGAGTTACACGGTCGGCGGACACATGGATGCCGTGACGACTGGAAACAATCTCCCTAACAACACACTCACCGTTAGAAACCTTGAAGAAACCATGCGAGCGCAAACAGACTTCTTCACCCTTTCCTACGGTCGCCAAAATGGAGGTTTGAACGTTGGTATTGGTTTGGTTGTTGCTAACCAATACGTCAAGTATTCGCAATCGTACTTGCTGTTCGATGGCAACACTCCAGTTGGATCAACCAACATCTCTGCTTCCGACAATGGCATCGGCGTTGGTGTAGTTGCTGGTGTGCAAGGCTACATGGGTTCTGATAACACTACCGCTTGGGGCCTTTCAGTTCGCACGCCTATTGATCTTAACGGCAATAGCGAAACAAGTGGAATCTACGACAAGATTCCAGGCAAGGCATCATTCGGCGTCGGCGGTCAGCTCAATCGATTCTCTCGAGGCGAAGATTTCTTAGTCTGGCTTGCTCAAGTTGACTATTACTTTGGCGGTGATGAAGACCTCTTGTTCTCCCGCAAGAATTACGCAACCTTCGGCTTCGGTGTTGAATACAACATGCATCGCTACAACGCTCGGATTCCTATCCGTCTCGGATTCAGCATTCTGCCATCGGGTGGCAACGGTTTCGACAGTCGCGATGCCTTCACGTTTGGTCTAGGGTATCGCCCGATTGGTAAGCCATACTCAATTGACCTCAACTTCGCCCGAACTTTTGAATCAGGCAAAATGGATATTGGGCTGGGCATCACGTTCAAACCGGGGAACTAAGAACGAAATCTTATGAGCAAACAAACATTCAAACTGCTTTTCGTATTTGGAGCGGCAGTCGTAGCGATTGCCGCATTTGCTGACTGGCAATCCGACTATGAAAATGGCTTGAAAGCAGCTAAGAATGGCGACTGGGGCGTTGCTCGTGATTCTTTTGTAGCCGCTATGGCTTCCCGCGCCGACGATGCAAATACATCCACTCGTTTGCCTGGGCCAATCACCGAACCACGCTACTGGCGAAATGGTGCTCTCTATTCCCCAAACTTTGCCGCTGCATATTCAGCGTATCAACTTGGCAAGAATGCAGCTTCGGAAGAGGATAAAAGCCAGTACCTTTCGCTCGCAGCTAGTGAAATGCAATCTTTGATTCAAGATAAGAATCAGGTCAGCCCAGAGGTGATCAAATCCCTGGGGAAAGTTTACGATCTCCTTGGAGACAAGGAAGCAAAAGCAAACCTGAAGGGATTAACTCCCAACTGGAAGGTTGATGCTTCGTTTGTCCAGGCAGAAGATCAAGCTGGATCAGTCAATACTGGTGGTTCTCGCAATAATGGTGGCTCAAACGTAGGAGCACCGGGCGGAACCGCAGCTGGCGACACAAAGGGCCAAATCATCAAAGTCAAAGCCGGTGAACACACCAACCTTGAAGGTATTTTTGGTGAGGGCCCGGTAACCACGATTGATACCAAATATGCGTTGGTCATCGGCAATTCAAAATCAGCAGACAAAGATGCGGCTATTCCATTTGCGGCAAGTGACGCAGAAGCTGTACGAGATGCGCTCACTCAATTTGGGGGATACGAAGCGGAAAAGGTTGTCACCTTAATTGACGTCACCGCTAGCCAAATTCGAGATGCAGCTAAAGCACTTGCAGAATCGATTCCAAACGATGCAACCGTAGTCATCTACTTCACCGGAGTAACCGCTCATCTTGGTGGACGCGACTACTTTGCGGGCGTTGATGCAGAATTTCACACCGATACTTCCAAGATGGTCGAAAAGCAGGACATCTTGCGACCCCTCAGCGATAAAGGTGCAAGCATCTACCTGTTCACGCAATCCAATCGCACTATGGAAGGCGGAAACTATTTTGGTCAGGAAAGATTGATGCGCGGCACGGTTAGCGAAGCTTACGCAACAATCCCCGGTGGGCAGATCACGAGCATTGTGACAGGTGGAAAGCAGATCGGCCTCTACACCTACGCGTTCACAAAGACCTTGCAAACGTTCTTTACAAATGAAGTTCCCATTTCGGATTTCTGTTGGAATGTGTTTTACACCATGCGACGTGGTTCAAATTCAGAAAGCATTGGTGGTTCGGTTCAAACACCAACCCTACCTGTTCTGACAAACATGGCTCGCGATAGCCGGTTCTAAAATCCACGAAAGGCTTTGAGTAAATTAACTCAAGGCCTTTTCATTTTCAAAATGGAACCTACAGAGCAATTACGCGATACTCCGCCGCTTGATCCAAGTGCAGTTTTTCTCTATCAACTTATTGCTGGCAAATACTGCGACAAGTATGTTTCGACATTTTTAATCCCCAATCTTCAAAAAACCATTAAGAAGGAATTCACCACACTTGAAGAATGGCGATTAGAGCTAGATAATCCACTTTCAGCTCTCCAAGTATTTTTGGGGCATTACGGATTCGCTCGACGTGGCAAAGACCGCGATGAATGCAGCCGGACTGCACTCAAAGCCCTCAATCTAGTATTAGAAAACCAATCAATACAAGAACTGCTCGCTCAAGCCGATGGAACACAGTTGTGGAACTCCTATGAAGCTGAATGCCTGTCCAAAGGGCGAAAAAGCAACGAAGCGCAAAATAGAGGGATTGTTCAAGGCCTCCTCGAACTCGCTCAAGAAATCTATCGCGAAGATAATAATGGCTCTATTGTTACCTGGCTAGTTGATGGAGTAGATAACGCTGACCGGTTAGAGCCGCAGTTTCTACGGATTGTGGATATCCGTGGAGTTGGCCCCAAAAGCACTTCCACGTTCGTTCGCGACATTGCATTTCTTTACGATTTAGAAAAAGATATTCATCCCGCCGACAGAATATATATTCAGCCAGTCGATCGGTGGCTGAGGGCGATCACTGAGTACGTTGTTCCTGAGCCAAACATGGAAAATGCCGCTGACTGGGTAGTCGCAGGAAAGATCAACAAATACGCCCGTCGCGCCAAGGTAAGCGGAGTAAAGTTCAATTTAGGGTTAACCTACTTTGGTCAGAGAGTCGTCCGCGACCCAGACCGCTTTAGCTCGGAAATCAAAAAACTACTGGCTGACGCGACCTGAATGTCTATCCCAGGCGAGTCTCAAACCATCTAGTGTCAGAACCGGATCGTAGGTGTCAATCATGTCGCACAAATCTACAAACACGCGACCTAATCCGCCAGTCGCGAGGATCGTTGTGTTTTCGCCCAGTTCTGCCTTGATCCGCCGAGCTAAGCCATCAATAGCTTCGGCGTAACCCAACACTACACCAGACTGGAGAGATTCGACTGTGTTCTTCCCTACTGCCCTTGCCGGAGCCTCAATAGCAATCGCTGGGAGCTTCGCCGTTCTTCCAACTAACGAAGACAGACTCACCAAGATTCCCGGCATGATCGAGCCGCCAGTGTATGCCCCGCTCGCATCAACGCAGTCAAAAGTCGTCGCCGTTCCAAAATCAACGACAACGACCGGTGGATTGTGTTTAGCGAGTGCACCGATGGCGTTGGCGATTCGGTCTGCCCCTACTGCGCTCGGTGGTTCATAGGTAACCGGCAGTCCAACCTGCTCACCATTTCGCAAAAACAAGGGTTTGCAGTTCAGGTACTTGGTTCCGAACCTCTCCCAATTCGTATCAACGGGTGGAACCACGCTTGCTACGATCATTCCATCGGCTTGACCAAAACTCAACCCGGATAAATCTAATAATGGCTTGAGCAAGCCAGCCATTTCGTCCTCTGTGCGCTCAGAATCAGTATCGTGCCGCCACGTTGCAACCCACTTTGTTCCGTCATGAATTCCCACGACGGTTTGAGTGTTGCCGATGTCAATCGCCCAGAGCATGAGTTAAGTCTACACGGCTGTAGACTTTGCCCCCCAATTCATCTAAAAATTCGCTCACCAGGCGATCGGCGACTTCATCGCGAAGCGAGGCTTCACTGGCTTCGACCATCACCCTCAAAATCGGTTGAGTGCCGCTTGCCCGTACGTTTAGCCGACCATGAGAACTGAGTTTTGAAGTGGCATCGGCTATCTCAGATTTCAGCCGCTCATTGGCTTCCCAGCCGTCTTTTCGGTCAACTTCTAGATTCACCAACACCTGCGGCCAGTTATCAAAACTTTCATAGAGTTCGGCAGCAGACTTGCCTTCTCGTTTAAGAACTCGGGCAAATTGCAGGGCCGTAACTAATCCATCGCCAGTCGGAACGTGATCAGAGAAAATGATGTGTCCGCTCTGTTCGCCGCCCACTTTGCCGCTGAGTTCAGTAAGCTTGGCCGAAACATATTTATCGCCCACATCTACCCGCACGAGTTCGATTCCCGAATTGCGCATGTACTCTTCAAAACCACCATTCGACATCACTGTTCCGACGACACATGACGGATTCAATTGGCCTTGCGATTTCCAATAAGCGCACCAAATTGCCATTGTGCGGTCACCATTGATTAAACGACCTTGGCAGTCACTAAACACGGCCCGATCTGCATCACCATCGTAAGCAACCCCAAAAGTAGCCTGTGATTCGTGAGTGAGCTGTTGAATTGTTGAGGGATGAGTTGCCCCACATTCAAAGTTAATGTTCATCCCATCGGGAGTACAACCGGTAATGACCACCTTTGCTCCGAGCCGTTCAAAAACGGTAACACCCAGTTCAAACGCAGCACCTTGAGAGCCATCAATGGCAATAGTCATTCCCTCTAGCCGCTCAGGAACCATCTCCACGAGCCAGTTCAAATAATCGTCTACCGCTGAACGATCTTGGGTCAAGGCTCCTACTTCCCCGCCGACTGGACGAGAATCTAGACCAGATTCAAGGTGTTCCTCAATAAAAGCTTCAACTTCCGCCGAAACCTTTTTTCCAGTGGCGGCGATCATCTTGATCCCGTTATCTGGAGCAGGGTTATGGCTCGCAGAAATTACTGCTCCCATGCCGTATTCTCCGGTGCGAGCGATATACGTCACACATCCGGTAGGAACGATGCCCATCGAATTCACGTTCACTCCCGCACTGCAAAATCCTGCGGCGAGCGCGGCTCCGAGCATCGGGCCAGAACGACGCGTATCACGACCAAGAATGGCGGATTTGGGCAAATCAGGCTGTTGCATCAGCCACCACCCGGCGGCTTGCCCAATTTGGAACGCAAGTTCGGGTGTAAGTTTTTGGTTCGCAACTCCACGAACTCCGTCGGTTCCAAAATACTTGCCCATTTATGCCTCGGGAGCTTTGCTCACTCGCACGCGAGCCGGGCGAACCACGCGGTCAGCCAAAATGTAACCCGCCTCAAGTTCATCGGTCACCGTATCCGGGGTAATTTCGGTAGTTTCAACCGCGACAATCGCTTCGTGAATTGCAGGATCGAAGGGTTTGCCGACAACTTCAAGCCGGGTCAAACCGAATTGCTCCAATGCTCGCCGAAGGCTCTTATCAACCGCGACGACTCCATCAATAACGGCTTCGGGGCTTGCTCCCCGCTGAGCGGCGGCGATGGAGCGATCAAAGTTATCCAAAACCGGAATCATCTCCTTCATCAAACTTTCGTTTGCATACTTCCGATCCTGCTCCATTTGATTACGCAAGCGGCGTTGGATGTTTTGCGACTCCGCCATCGTGCGCATGAGAGCGTCGTTAAGGGCCGCAACCTCTGCTTTTAGTTTTGCAACAATATCTTCTGTTTCCGAAGATTCTTCCGCTAGTTGACTGTTCTCAGCGGCTAATTCTTCGACTGCATTCTCGGGCGCAGTTCCGGCACCATTTTCTTCGATTGGTTCTGATCCTACTTGGTCATGCATTTTGATGCTAATCAGGATACCGCTCTGCATGAAATTGGACTAGGAAACTGTCCGCTTGACGGCCTCCAAAACGGGTAAAACGGTACCCGCATGGCGGCATCTGACCACCTTCAAATTGGATTTATCGGACTTGGCACTATGGGAAGTCCGATGGCTGGTCACTTAGCTTCAAAAGGATTCAACACGCTTGTGTGGAACCGTACACCTGGCAAAGAAGCTCATGCCGTTTCGTGTGGAGCAACTCTGGCTGATTCGCCTGAGCAAGTCGCGCAAACATGCGACATTATCGCTCTTTGCTTAGGTCGAACTGGCGACGTCACCGAAATCGTTGGTCGCCTCCTTGAAAACTGCAAACCAGGGGCAACCATCGTTGACCACAGCACCATTTCTCCTGCCGGAGCAAGGAATCTCTTTAATTACTGCAAATCGCACCAAGTTGAGTTTGTAGATGCTCCAATTACGGGCGGCTCAATGGGTGCCCAAGCCGGAACACTCACCATTTTTTGCGGAGGAACGGAATCTGCTTTTGAAACTGTGAAGCCAGTTTTGGAGGCGTACGGCAAACGAATCGCTCACGTCGGCGAATCGGGCCAGGGGCAGATGATGAAGATGGCGAATCAAATTGCCGTGGGCGGCGCGTTGCTTGGGCTTTGCGAATCGCTGGCTTTTGCCGAACGAGCCGGACTAGATTTACAAACTGCGCGCGATCTGCTTTCCACTGGCGCGGCGGGCAGTTGGGCGTTTGATAACTACGGCCCAAAAGTGATCGCCAAAGATTGGTCACCCGGATTCAGCGTCAAAAATCAGCGCAAAGACTTCGGTTACTGCCAAGAATCTGCCGCAGAAATGAATATGCCGATTCCTGGCACCGCACTTGTGGATGCCCTGCTTGCGGAACTAACAGCCAGCGGTCGCGAAGAAGAAACCACCGCCGCCTTATTTGAAGTTTTGGTGAAAAAGGAGTCCAATACTTGACTCCCGCCGTACAAATGACGGGCATCACAAAGCTGTTTGGGACTGTGGAAGCTCTGCGGGACGTAGACCTTACAGTTCAATCTGGCCACATTCACGCGATTGTTGGCGAAAACGGCGCTGGCAAAACAACCTTGATGAAGGTTCTGTACGGAGCGCATCAAGCTTCCGACGGGCAAATCAATCTTAACGGCGAACCAGTTTCGTTTCGAGATTCAAAAGAAGCCATCGCCGCAGGCATTGGCATGGTCAGCCAGCACTACAGCATCATTCCCGAACTGACTTGCCTGCAAAACCTTGTGCTCGGCGCAGAACCCGGCCCGGTGATTTCATACGCCGCCGCCGAATCCCGCGCGAACGAACTCGCCAAGCAAATGGGCTTTCAGTTTAATTGGCATGAGGAAGCATCTGAAATTTCGCCGAGCCAAGGCCAGAAGTTAGAAATTCTCAAACTGCTCTGGCGAAACGCAAAGATTCTCATCCTGGACGAGCCGACGGCAATGCTCGCACCGGATGATGCAGATTTGCTATACGCCAAATTGCACGAACTCACTGAGCAAGGAGCAACGGTCTTGGTCGTCACTCACCGACTCCCCGAGGTGATGGAGCATTGCGATGAAGTCACCGTACTACGCGGCGGAAAGCTGATTGATTCTTGCCCCGTTGCGCAAACCAATCCCGCCGAACTGGCCGAAAAAATGGTTGGTCAAGCGGTAACCGAACATTCGCCAATTCCTTGCAATCCTGGCGAAACTCTGTTGACCGTTAGAAACCTCGTCGTAAAAGGCGATAAAGGCAACGATGCTGTCAAGGAAGCCTCCTTTGAACTCAAATCTGGCGAATTGGTCGGCATTGCCGGGGTTGACGGTAATGGTCAGCGAGAACTTTTCTATGCCTTGATGGGAACACGAAATTCCTCTGGTGAAATTCATCTAGGCATTCAAAACCTGACAAATACTTCGACCGCCGAGCGAATTCAATCGGGAATCCGACTGATTGCCGAAGACCGGCATAACGAAGCGGTTATCGAAGATTGGTCAATTGCGGATAACGCGATTCTGGGCTTGCAAAGAACAAACCGGGTGCTCGCGGGTCGCTCCATCAACCGCAACACTCAGGCTGAACTTGCGAAGAATGTAACAGAAATTTTTCCGACAAAGTTCGACAACGTAAACCAAAAATTTCGCGACCTTTCCGGTGGAAACCAGCAAAAAGTCGTCGCCGCGCGTTCGCTGCAAGAATCTCCGCAAGTCGTTCTCGCATTTCAGCCGACTCGCGGCATTGACTTATATGTCGCTGGCCTCGTTTATGATGGCCTCATTAAAGCAACCCGAGAAGGTGCAACCGTTCTCGTTGTGAGTTTTGACCTGGATGAGTTGATGACCTACTGCGACCGCATTCTGGTGATGAACCACGGAGAAATTGCCGAAGTTCCAGCCGAATTGCGCCAAGACCGCAGTGCAATCGGACGCATGATGGTGGGTGCAGAATGAAGGCCTTTCATATGAGTTGGAAGCAGATTCTTCTTGCACTTGCCGGGTTTGGAGTGGTCATCGGCGCACTTATTGTTGCGGGTGCAGTCCCGGCAGAGGCACTCCAGACCGTTGTCCAAAAAGCACTCACTACTCCAGCTGGGTGGCGCGATATTCTGCGCGAAACAACTCCTCTTCTTCTCCTTGGATGTAGTGTTTTTCTCGCTCTTAAGGCAGGTTTGTTTAACATCGGGGCAGACGGACAATTTGTTGTCGGTGCTATGGCATCGGTAGCAATTGCGCTTCATAACTTCGGGCCGCTGACCATTCCCCTCGCAATCGTGGTTGGCACGCTTGCCGGCGGGCTATGGGCTTTGCCTGTGGGATTGATCAAAGCATACCGAGGTGGCCATGAAGTCATCACTACGATCATGCTGAACAATATCGCGTTTTTCCTAAGTGTGTTTCTAGTCAAAGGTGTACTCAAAGATCCCGAAAGTCAAAGCCCGACTACGGCTTATATTGCTGAAGCGGCAAAACTGCCGAATCTTGTTCAAAACGGGCCGTTCCGGTTGAACATTGCCCTCTTGTTTGCGATCGCCGTCGCCTTAGCGTTGTGGTGGTATCTGAAAAGAACAGTTGGCGGTTATGAACTGAACGCCACCGGCGCAAATTCAAAAGCGGCAAAGTTTGCCGGAATCCAGATCGAAAAAGTCATTGTGCGATCCATGACAACCAGCGGTGCTATTGCCGGATTAGCGGGTGCCCTGCAAGTCCTTGCTTACGAAAACCGATTCTATTCAGGGTTTTCACCCGGCTACGGGTTCGATGCACTCGGAGTCGCGTTGCTTGCAGGTGGTTCTCCGCTTGCCTTGCTTGGCTCAGGTCTGTTGTTCGGCATCATTGGCAAATCCACCACCGTGCTTAGCCTTACCGGAGTGCCGAAGGGTCTTTCATTTATTCTGCTTGGAATTCTGGTGATTGTGTTTGCCTCTTTCCGCTACCGCAAGGAGCCGTCGCATGATTGATCTCACCTATTTGGTCGCCGCTATTTCATTTGGGAGTTTGCTTACCAGCACACTCACTTTTAGTGCGCCCCTTATTCTGGGAGCATTAGGCGGACTTTGCAGTGAACGATCAGGCGTGATCAATATTGGCTTAGAAGGCAAAATGCTTGCCGCCGCCTGTGCTACTGGCTACATTGCTCAAGCGAGTCAGGATCCGGTGCTCGGCTTAACCGCAGGAATTTTGGTTGCGACTCTCCTCGCCATGCTCCACTGGACGCTGACGCAAACCTATCGTATTGACCACATCATCAGCGGTATGGGAATCAACGCTCTCTGCGCAGGGGGAACATCCCTCATTTCTAAAACTTTCCCTGAGCTTGGTTCTAAACAGATGGCAGCATTTTCCATCTACGTTTACTGGCTATGCGCCTGGACGGCGGTGATTGCAATCTGGTGGATTCTCAAATCAACCAGAGGCGGATTGCGACTCTATGCCGTTGGAAACGATCCGGATAAATCTCGACAAATGGGAATCAAGCCTGGCAAGGTTCGATTGCAAGCTTTGCTTGGAACTGGATTACTCACAGGTCTTGCCGGAGCCTTGATCGTTACGAACGCCGGGAGCTTCAGTGACGGCATGACTTCGGGACGCGGATATATCGCTCTTGCCGCGCTGATTTTAGGCGGCTGGCGACCCTGGCCTACTTTAATCGCTGCAGTTTTGTTTGGGCTTTTCGATTCATTACAGCTACAATTACAAGGGCAACCACTTTTTGGGCAAGTTATTCCCGGTGAATTCTGGCAAGCACTTCCCTATTTGGTGACTCTCGTCGCTCTGGCTGGCATCGCAGGAAAAAGCCGAGCCCCCGCCGGATTGGGCAAACCATAAACAACATGATTATCTCCGCTTCTATCGCATCGCTCGTTTTTCGACCCGTGCCGTTCTTGTTTGACGGGATGGATGAAAATCAGGCCCACGTTAAGGCTGAAAGAATCCTTGCGACGTCGGAAGTCTTCACGCCAAACGGCGCACTCAAAACCGAATATATCCTTGATGTTGTTCGCCCTAATCAGTGGAAGCTTACGGTTAAATCGAATCCTGCCTTCGCCTTTGAAGAAGTTTATTATTACGACCTTGGCAAGGAAGACGGCGTATGTGTAATTTATCGACCAAAAACAAAGCAGTACATTCAATCTACTGCGCAGGCAGCCAACTTAACCGAGTTCATTCAAAAAGTCACCCCAAAGATTGATGAGTTTCTGATCGTCCTGGCGACACAAAACGGATTCGACACATTACGCGAACGATTAGATATCAAAAATAATAAATGGTCTGTCCTCACAAAAAATGGGCAAACCAGCCTCAAATATAAGCAAGATGACGGAACAACCGAAATCGCCTTTTCAAAGTCGTCTCTGCGACCATCAAACTTCACCTTTGTTAATATGAGCGGAGTTATCAAGTGGAATCTCAAATACGAGAACGGCATTAAGATTCAAAATCCAGCAAGCCTGCAAGGTAGCTACGAAGTCGTTCAATTCGACGACATGCTCGGACAAGGCAAAGCGACCAGCAAAGAAGCCGAAAAAACATTGAACCAAATGTTTTCCCATTACGATAAACCCAAGTCACTGGGGTATGTATCGAAATCGGCAAATGATAGCGTCACGGTTCAGTACTCACCCAGCATGATTTATCAATCAGATGATTTTGCGACATGGACTTACGACGGTCGCGAGCTCCGGCTTTATGACAAAAAATTGAAAACCATGTACACGGGTACAGCCACAGGTGCTGAATTAATTGACTACGTGGCAAAAACAGGTAGCCGTATTGAAGTACTTCTCAGATCATTGATTCTTGGACGCAACCCATACAGGTTGCTATTGAACGATTACACGACCATTTCCTCAAGCAGTGGATCAGGTGTGAGCGAATCAGCAAACTGGATTGTTGGCAAAACTTCGATGTTTGAAATTAATTTTGCGGTAGCAAAACGGGATGGGTTTGTTCTGCGCGTCGAATCGAAACCAAAAACAGTCAACGGTGAAATGCTGCCGAAAACGGTAACAACATACACAAGAAAAATGGGAGCAATCCCTAATGAGATTGCTCCCAAAGGAACCAAACAGGTTCCTCTTTCGCAAATGCCTTAGCCTGCGAGCTTATCGATTAAGGCTCGGCCTTTCAACTGTGCAACTGCCATATCTACAGCGGTGTCAGGTTGACCGAAGACTCTTGGCTTTGTTTCAACATCAGGAACAATGCCATTTCCTTCTAAACGATGACCATGAATTGTGATGTAGTCAGTCACTGGAAACTGAACCCAGAACTCAGATTCATCTCTGAGAGGAACAATTACAGATGCAAGAACGGCACCCGCTGATTTACGTCCGTAAACCTTTGCGTCGAGTTGCTCTCTGAGAGCCGCTGCCATGATCTCGCTTGCACTTCCCGAGCCACCATCAACCAATACGGAAACTGGAATCTTGAACAAAATATCAGCCTTGTTTTTGGTAGCTCTTGTTCGTTGGCTATCTGGTGTACTCGCCGCGATCCAAGCTAAATCCTTTGAAGGGCCATTTTTAGCTTCAAACGCCATAACTTGAGGGCGACCGATAAATGTTCCCATCGGTTGAGTTTCCCGATCTAAGAAGAACGAAGCGAGATGCTGCAGGTTGATCACACGGCCGCCACCATTGCCTCGAAGATCCAGAACGATTCCCTTTGCACGGTCGTTCACATCTTTCATGATCATCTCAATGTTTTCAGCGTTGTAGCCCTGGTCAAATGTTGGAATTTTGACTACCGCAACATCGCCTTTCCACGTTACTGTTTCAGGAATAACCGTTTTGTACAATCGGCGAGTCACCTTAACCGAGCGCTTTTCTGTTCCGCGCATATAGGTGATATTGGATTCTTGTCCTTCAACTCCGGCAAGATCAGCCACTGCACGGGTGGGTTTCCCATCCGATTCAATAATCAAATCTCCCGCTTGCAATCCAACTTCTGCCGCTGGGCTTTCTGGGAAGATATCCGTCACCCTAATTCCTTCTTTTTCCAATTCGATTCGGATTCCAATCCCAGCACGTTGTTGAGTTGTACGAGCTACTCCGTAACTAGGCGGAAAAAGAACAATATGGCTGAAACCGTAGTTTGAAATGATGCTGTTCATTTCAATCGTAAAATCGTTGACAGTTTTTGCCGCATCGATTTTGTCTTTTCGTTCTTTCACACGCTCGGGCCATTGTTTAAAATCAACGCCCGGCACAAATGCCGCTGAAGTCAAAGCTCGTTCCAATTTTGCCAACACATCAGCTTTCGATTCCGGAGTCATGACATCCGTATCTTTAACTTGGGCAAATGCCATTACGGTCGAAGCCGCCAAGGTGGCGAGAACTCCAACTCTCAATAATCTCAATTTCATGGCTTTCATAATGATGAATGCAATTCCTGGCACGTTCTACACGAAATCACGCGAAAAAAGTGCCGTTTTCTAGAATATCAGACGATTCGATAACCAAAAAGTTTATTTGTGCATGAGCATAAGGGCGATCTGAAAATAGATGATCAGCCCAGTTGCATCAACGAAAGTCGTAATAAACGGTGCGCTCATCACGGCTGGATCTACTCCGAACCGTTTTGCCGCTAATGGCAATACACTCCCAATAGTAGTTGCCCAGATCACAATTGCTGGCAGAGCAAAGCCTACAACTAAGCTTAATTCCATCCCTGTGCCCCATCCGAAAAAAGCTCTACCAAAGCCGAGGAGTCCGAGACTGGTGCCAACCATTAGAGCGACTAAAACTTCCTTACCCATTACTGCAAAAACATCGCCTGTTTTCACCTCGTCAAGAGCTAGAGCACGAGTAATTGTAGTCGTAACCTGGGCGCCACTATTGCCCCCGGCACCAATTACAAGTGGGATAAAAAACATAAGCGGATTGATCTGCAACTCATTGTTTGCCCCGGCATAATGGCGCATTACAGCACCAGTCAATGTTTCCGCAACAAATAATGCTGCAAGCCATGGAAAACGCCGCTTGTACAAATCCCAAGGGCTCAGCGAATAATAAGGCTCGGCATCGCCGCTGACCGCCGAAACTGCGAGCACATCTTCGGTTTCAGCTTCACGCAGAATTGTTTGTGCGTCGTCACCAGTGAAGAGTCCAACCATACGGCCTTCTTCATCAAGAACCGGCAAAGCATAAAAACCATAGCGTGCCATCATACGAGCAGCGGATTCTTCGTCTAGCGTTGCCGTAACCGATACAGGATCGGTGCGCATGATTTCTTTAACCTGAGTGGACTGCGGAACCCTCAACACTCTCCTCAGACTGGTCACGCCAACCAGATAACCGTACTCATTGAGTACATAGATATCATTGACTGTTTCGTACTTCTCATCCCCTGCTTGCCGGAGGTCTTTTAGAATGTCCTTGACCGTCATTTCCGGCGTCACGCTAAAGAAGTGCTCGGTGATCAGCCGACCAACGGAATCTTCCGGATAGGCAAGCAAACGGCGGATTTCTGCCGCGTCTTCATCGGGAATGATTTCGAGAAGAGCTTCAAATCGTTCTTCGCCAACTTCCTCACGCAAATCAATTGCGTCGTCCATCGGGAGAACGTCGAGGTAGGAAGCGACAACGTCGTCCGGGAGTTCGTCTACGATTTCCCGGGCCGTTTCGGTGGGAAGCTCCACCATAACGTTCCCCGCCTGGATGACATCCATCGCCTGAAGAAGTGCTACCGCATCTTCGGTATCCATTCGTGCGATGTTGTCGGCTAAGTCTTCGGCTCGGTCGTCTTTGAGCTCCTCACGAACTTCAGGCGCCGCCTTTTTGTGCCCCAATGATTGAACAAGGACGGCCAATCGCTGAAGACGATCTTTGATCGGTGCAATTGAAACCCTCCTCATAATAGGTGAAGTCTACCGGTGCAATCCCTGGGTTTGAATCTTGCTAGGCAGTAAGATCAACCAGTGCTTGAGCGGTTTATCGCCCACTTAGAATCCTCACAACTGATCCCCCCGGGGGCATCGGTTTTGGTAGGTTACAGCGGTGGTGCCGATAGCACTTGCCTTCTATATTTGCTCAAGTGTGCCGGGGTTGATGTGGTTGCCGCGCATCTTCATCACGGAATGAGGCCAGAAGGCGATGCCGAGCAACTCAAATGCGAAGAATTTGCGGATAGTTTGGGAATTCCGTTTCTTACCGGAAAAGCCGATGTTCCCGGCATTGCTAATCACATGAAAGTCGGTATTGAAGAAGCAGGCCGAACCGCTCGGCAGATGTTTTTTCGGCAGTCAGTAAACCAAACCGGATGCCATTTTATAGCGACAGGGCATACCTTAGATGACCACATCGAAACCGTTTTGATGCACATGACTCGCGGAAGCGGGCTCAGCGGGCTTGCAGGAATTCATCCCATACGTGACGGAATTATAAGGCCTCTTCTTCCCTTCCGCCGATCTGAAACCCGCGCATTCTGTGAAGAAAACGACTTCTGGTTCCACGATGACCCAGGCAACTTCGACGAAGCCTTTACTCGGGTGAGACTTCGTCGCCGAATCATTCCTGAATTTGAAAGCATCAATCCCCAATTTGGGGATGCGGTTGCTCGCCTTGCCGAAACCGCCCGAAGCGAAGATCAATTCCTCAACGGAATGGCGGCGGGGATTTTGGAGCAGGCTGAAATCCCATTGAACGGCAATTTGAGGTTTCTATCTAGCGACTGCGAAGTGGCTTTCGACAAATCTAAGCTAGAGCATGCCCCTCAGGTAATTGTTCGACGCGCTCTTAGATTGGCCACTCAGTATATTGGAGGAGAATTAGAGTTCCACCACATAGAAACTCTATCTCAATGGCTCAAGAATTCAGAAACGGGATCAATTACTATTCCTGATACTCAGGTGGTTGTGGAAATGGATAAAGACACGATTCATATTCGAGATTTGCAGCCGGAAGAGCCGTTTCGGTTCCCTCTCACCGTTCCAGGTGAGACAGAAAGCGAGATTTTTGGCTGGAAACTCACGGCTGAATCGGTGTCTCCGTCTGATTACTTAAGAGACAATAATTCGCTGGATATTGTTTTAGATCAGGGCAAAAGCAGTGGTGGTTTACATTTCCGTTCTTTGCAATCCGGTGACGTTATGGTGCCGCTGGGAGAAGATAAACCGAAAAAAGTTGCTGAACTTCTCACAAAAGCAAAATTAACCAAGGCCGCGAGGCAAAGATTGCCGATAATAATGGATATGCTTGGGCCAGTATGGTTACCAGGGGTCAGGCTCGCGGAGCGAGTCAAGATCACTGAAGCAACCCAGCGGGCCTTACGGATAAGGTTGGAACCGCTAGAAGGCCTGAGAGGGTCATAATGTCAGGAACGTCGGCGACTCGTCAGACGTAATTGAACTGAAGGTGATCCATCACCAGGTGAAAAATTGAAAGGTGCTCGTTATATAGTAGTCGTCGCAGCAGCGTTTTTGCTGATCATTGTTCTAATGAACGCCTTGGTCGTCAAGTCGCCTGCATTCGGGTTCGAGGCGCCTAAAGAACTTACTGTTTTAGGTTTCAAGAATGAAATTGCCGCCCAAGCTATTGAACCAAAAGTGGAATGGGAAGGCTCAACCATTCGCGGAAAATATAAAGATTCCAAAAGAGAGTTCGTAGTCAACGCTGGCCCTTCTACAACTGACTCCGCCGCTAACTTGATGCAGTATATGGAGCAGAATAAAATTGATAACAAGCTCCTGAATCCTCCAGCTAGCCTTCAAGTACTCGGTGTACTGGCGTCATTCCTTCCTCTACTGATAATTGTCGCGCTGATTTGGTACTTTATGAGCCGTCAAGCTCAGGCAAGCGGTAACCAAGCGATGAGTTTTGGTCGCTCCCGTGCCCGCAGAGCCGGAGAAAACACTCCCAAAGTCACTTTTGAAGATGTTGCTGGGATTGATGAAGCTAAAGAAGAGCTTTTTGAAGTCGTTGACTTCCTCAAAAACACCAAGCGATATATTTCGCTCGGTGCGAAAATTCCCAAGGGAGTTTTGATGGTTGGCCCTCCAGGCGTTGGAAAAACCCACCTTGCCCGCGCGATTGCCGGTGAAGCTGGAGTTCCCTTCTTCCACATTTCCGGTTCTGAATTCGTTGAAATGTTCGTCGGGGTTGGTGCATCACGGGTTCGTGACCTATTTGAAACTGCAAAGGCTCACCGCCCTTGCCTAGTGTTCATTGACGAAATTGACGCAGTAGGTCGCCAACGCGGCACTGGTGTTGGTGGCGGTAACGACGAACGTGAGCAAACCCTGAACCAGCTTCTGGTTGAAATGGACGGTTTTGAAGTCAACTCTGGTGTAGTGATTATCGCGGCAACCAACCGAGCTGACGTACTTGATGAAGCCATTATGCGACCTGGTCGCTTTGACCGAAAGATTTACATTGATGCGCCAGATGCCATTGGTCGAGAAAAGATTCTTGAAGTCCACGCAAAAGGCAAACCGCTCAGTTCTGAAGTCAATCTCAAGGCACTTGCAAAACGAAGCCCAGGCTTCACTGGGGCTGACCTGGCCAATACTTTGAACGAAGGTGCACTACTTGCCGCACGACGTGGTCACACAAAGATTCTAAGAGATGATTTGGAAGAAGCACTCGACCGAGTAATCGGTGGCCCAGCGCGCAAGAGCCGAGTCATGGATAAGAAAGAGCAAGCAATCACTGCTTACCACGAAGCTGGTCACGCGATTGTTGGCGAACTGCTTGAATACGCTGACCCTGTTCACAAAGTAACGATTCTCCCTCGAGGACACTCGCTTGGTTCAACCTGGTCGTTGCCAGAAACAGACAGCTATCACACGTCCATGCAGGAACTACTTGATGACATCTGCGTCTGCTTAGGTGGATTGCTCGCAGAAGAAATTGTTTATAACCAACGATGGACAGGCGCAACTAGTGACCTCCAACGAGTGACCCGAATCGCACGAGCTATGGTCACCAAGTTCGGAATGAGCGAAAAGCTTGGAACCCTGGCACTTGGACGAAGCAACAGCAACCCGTTTTTAGGTCGGGAAATCCAGTCAGATTCTGACTACAGCGAAGAAATCGCAAAGCAAATTGACGAAGAGGTTAAGCGCATCGTTGATGAATCCCTTGCGCGGGCCAGAGCTTTGCTTGAAGCGAACCGACAAAAGCTCGACGACGTAGCCAATGCCTTGTTGGAATTCGAAACTCTTGATCGTGAAGAATTCTTGCTCGTTATGTCGGGTGAAAAGCTTCCTCCACGCGACGGCGGCTCTGCACCAGCAGTTGAAACCTCTGAATCAGAGTCCGTTCCTGGTTCAGGCCAAGTTTCACCAGGCAAACTTGAACCTGGAACAGCTTAGGGCCTGACGTAATTCGAATATAAAAAAGTTCTGCAAACACCGCAAGTTTTTTTTCGGTAATATGGTCAGACTGATTCGATTATGAGCGTGGATGAAATTTACGAACAGGGGTTTGAGGCTCGTTGCGAAGGCCGATACTCAGAAGCAAAGGATTGCTTTAACCGGGTTCTTCAAATGCAACCGGGCCATGCAAATGCAGCTTGGCAACTCGGAGTCGTCATCGGATTCGAAGGCGATTTCGATGGTAGCATCGCTGCATTAGAAGCCGTTGTAAAAGCTCATCCTAGCCACTTAGATAGTCGTTACGATCTTGCGATGACTCAGATGATGTTGGGAATGCAGGATGAAGCTTGCGCGAACTTCAACGAAATTCTGCGGCAAAATCCTGGACACGAAAAAGCAAAACAGCAAACCGTTTACTGCTAAAAAACAGTCTGTTTGAACGTGGAAGAAACTCCGCAACCTACTAAGCCAAGTATCAACATCCCCAGTTGGGCGATTGTGTTATTCCTCGTTGTGGTGCCCCTTATTGCGCTTTGGCCCGCGGTGTTCACCGGCAAAGTAATCGGCCCGTTTGACCAAATCTCGAAAATGGTTCCGACCTGGGAAACCCAGGAATCGAACCGTGCTTGGGATATTTTGCAAGCAGACGGCGCACTCCAGTTTTACGGATGGCGCGATTTAGTATTTGAAGCTCACCGAACCGGAAAACACCCTGGCTGGAATCCTTACCAACTCGGCGGAACGCCTCTGATTGCCAATTCGCAATCCGCACCCTTTTATCCTTTACACTTTCTTTTTGGCGAATTGGGAATCCCTACCGGACTAGCCATCGCCTTGCTGGCTTGGATTCACTTGGCGATAGGAGCATTAGGTGTACGCGCTCTTGCAAAACGCCTGGGAGCAGGCGAGCCAGGCGCGGTGTTTGGTGCCGCAGCTTTCGCCCTCAGTCCATTTGCCATCGCGTGGACGGCTCTGCCCAGCGTGATGACGACCTGCTGCTGGATTCCCGTTGCTCTTGCTTGCCTTCATCGTTCCATAACAAAATACACCTTTGCCAGCTTCATAACGCTTGGCGGATCGGTAGCTATGCTCTGTACTGGTGGGCATTTGCAGTTCACTTTGTACGGACTGCTAGCCCTACTTATTGCCGGGTTGATTTGGGCCGCTGTTGGGAACTGGAAATCTCGTGATCATATTTGGGGTTCTGTTCTTGCAATCGGTGCCGTTTTCCTGGGATTAGCCGCTTCGCTCTGCCAACTCAGCCCAGTGCAGAGTTTCAGCCAGTATTCGCACCGTGCAGGTGCCCCAACTGCCGAAGGATTTGCCGCTTATCAAGCATCTAGCGTGAAGTCGTACGAACTCATCGGTTTGGTCGCGCCGGGACTGCTCGGCGCGCCGGGAGTTCCGGAAGAGGAATCTGAAGAAAGCGTCATCCCCAACACCTGGCCGATGAGAATCAAAGCAGGCGGGAATTACGCCGAATCAGCAATCTATCTCACTGTTCCTATCCTCCTTGCGTTATTCATGATTCGGCGACGAATAGACATCAAAGCGGCCGCTCCAGTGATCGCAATCGGACTATTTGGATTGGCCCTGGCCCTGGGAACCGGGCTAAACGCACTTCTCTACTTCAACATCCCTGGGTTCAGTGCAACTGGCTCGCCTGGTCGGGCGGGAATCCTGTTTGTGATTGCCGCTTGTACTTTAGCGGCAATCGCTATTCCACGGAATGCTAGCGATACAAACCCTAAGGAAAAAGCAACAAGCTTTTTTGTTTTGCTTGCGGTTTGTGTAGCCACTATTCTCTACGTAAACACCCTCGGAAGCTTGCCGACATGGATTCCCGGCGATTCGGTTGCCCAGTCCGTCGCACGGCGATTGGTTGCAACTCTGCCTCTCATTCTCGTTTCTATTGCACTCAGTGCAGGAGCCTGGTTTATGTGGGCGAAAAAAGCACAATTATGGCTTGGAACGGGTCTGGCTTTGCTAGCCCACCTAGTCCTCGCGCAAACGCAAATTCTGCCGTTTAGCACGTCGCCTCCAAAACCACAGGCAACCGAATTACAAACCCGGCGTGCCTTTGTGAATGGCCCATGGGATTTCTTCCGTGCGACTACCGCGCTCATGCCTCCCAATACCGCCACGATCAACCGGATGCAGGATATAGGCGGCTACGATTCCTTACTTCACCGCGACACCGTAGCGTTGCTACGGGACATCAACACCGAGGATGCGGCTCCTCCGATCAACGGCAACATGATGTTCATAAAAACAAAGTTTGATCCCGCCAAACTCTCAGAAGCGGGCGTTACTGAACTTTGGTCGAGGCTACAGTTGCCCCAGCTTTCCGAACCCACCGAACGCAAGGAAGGATATTTTATTTATCATCTTGCTGGGCCGGGGTTACTTTCGAGTCCTCAGCAAGACGCAAAAATCACAGAACTCAATACTCAAGGGTTCAAAGTGACTGCCACTGGGCCAGGAAAACTCACCGCACGTTATCGCAACATTCCTGGCTGGATCGCATTCGATAACAGCGGCCCGCAACTAATCAGCGGAGAGACATGGATTGAGGTTGAACTGAAGGAAGGATCTCAAAACCTTTCGTTCGTCTATATTCCTCCTGGATCAAAATCACCCGTCTTCCTGTACATTCTTGCGGTTTTTGCCCTGATTTTTGCTGTTAAACCAGACTTGATCCCGGTGCGAAAGCTACAGGTAGCCGAAAATCCCGTACAATCAGAAGAAGCCGAAAACACTGAGCCATGAGCCTCCGACCAGAACTTCTTCCCGATCTACTACCCAAACTCCAGCAGGAGCGGTTCCGAACGGTGATCTTCAACAATGATTACACGCCGATGGACGTGGTTGTAATGATCTTGATGCAGGCCACTGGGTGCGATGCTGAAGAAGCAGTCATTGAAATGTGGGAAGCCCATCACTTTGGTCAGGCGAATGTCCATTTTTCAAGCCAGATCGAATGCCAACGGGCCGCCGATCTCATCCAATCAGTCGGAGTCAAGACAGAGGTGTTGCCAGAATGGAACGATTGACAAACCTCGGCGCACTTACCGTCAGCCACACTGCGGTTGTTGAACCGCCAGTCTGGGAAAACAGTTCCCCAGTTGCCGAGCCTGATGTAATTCCAAGCCAGAGTGATAAAACGGGCGGAGGTTGGTTAGTCACCGTTTTTAACAACGAAACCAACACCTATTTGGAAGTCGTTGCAATCCTGATGATCGCGACTGGTTGCGATGCGGAAGAAGCGTATATCGAAACGTGGGAAATTGACCATTACGGGCAATGCCCCGTGCACCGAGCCAGTCAATCGGAATGCGAAAAAGCGGCAGAAATCATCGCCACAATCGGCATTCGTGTAGAGGCAGAGCCTGATCCTCTCGCATAATGTTTTTTGAACTAGGAATGAACCTAAGGCACAATACTTTTCCCAGGTAAAATTGACCCGAAAACCGCGCACTGTGCGGCTCTCAAATCTTATCGTTCGTCTGGAATTCAACCGTGCCTGATCAGGATCCAACTATCCCGTCCGTTCCTATTGATGAGGAACTCGCCAAAAGTTATGTGAACTACGCGATGAGCGTTATCATTTCGCGTGCACTCCCCGATGTGCGCGATGGAATGAAGCCAGTTCAACGCCGCATTGTTTACGCAATGCGCGAGCTCAACATGACCCCTGATAGTGGCTTTACGAAGTGCGCTAAGGTCTGCGGTCAAACGAGTGGCGACTATCACCCGCACGGTGAAGCAGTTATCTATCCAACTCTTGTGCGTATGGCTCAGCCGTTCACCATGCGCTATCCGCTGATCACGGGTCAGGGCAACTACGGTTCAATTGATGGCGACCCGCCGGCTGCGATGCGATATACCGAATGTCGCCTCGCTCCGATTGCGATGGAGCTTCTAGAAGACCTTGAAAAAGATTCCGTCGAGTGGATGCGCAACTACTCAAACGTGGTTAACGAGCCCATGTACCTTCCGGGCAAGTTCCCCAACCTGCTCTGCAATGGAACTCAAGGAATCGCGGTTGGAATGGCGACCTCAATGCCTCCGCACAACCTCACCGAAGTCTGCAATGCCATTTTGATGAGGATTGAAAATCCTGAGTGTTCGCTTGATGAAATCATGGAAGTCCTTCCTGGCCCTGACTTCCCCACTTATGGGTTGATTATGGGTAAGAAAGGAATCCGCGACGCCTATGAATCCGGCCGTGGATCAGTTGTGATGCAAGCCAAAACCATGATCGAGCCATCGGACATGGGCAAGAGCAAAATCGTTATTACCGAACTGCCTTACCAAGTCAACAAGAAGAACTTGGTTGAAAACATTGCTCGCTTGGCCAAACTCAAAAAATTTGACGGCATCACCGATGTTCAAGACTATTCCGACAAACGAGGGATGCGCGTCGAAGTTGAATTCCGCCGCGATGTCAACCCGAACCGTGCTCTGAACTATCTACTGAAGCACACGGCTTTGCGATCAACGTTCGGTTGCACCATGCTCAGTTTGATTGACGGTGCTCCTCGGGTCAGCCCATTGTTGACTTTGTTGGATGAATACATCCGGCACCGCCGAACCATTATCATTCGGCGAACTCGGTACGAACTTTATCGTGCGTTAGAAACTGTTCACCTCCAAGAAGGCTATCAGATCACGCGGAGGTTCCTCGATGAAATTATCGCGGCGATCCGCTCTGCCGCTGACCAAAACGAAGCTCTAGTGACTTTGGTTCGCAAATTTGATATGTCGCCCGCTCAGGCTCGTGCAGTGCTGAGCATGCAACTGCGCCGACTTACTCAACTTGACCAGGCTCAGCTGGAAGCCGACTACAAAGCGGCCCTTCTCAAGGTTCAAGACTTGATGAACATCCTTACGGATGAGAAGCGATTGCTTGCGATCTTGAACGAGGAAGTCACCACCATGCGCGACAAGTATGGTGATGAGCGACGCACGAAGATCATTCCGCGCGAAGCCGGTGATTTCAGTGAAGAAGACCTCATTCCAGAAGAAGAAGCGATCGTGAGCATTAGCCGAGACGGCTACATCAAGCGGATTTCCGTAGATGCTTACCGCCAACAAAAACGCGGCGGCAAGGGTCTGAAATCGGTGATGAAGCAAGACGATGAACCTGCTCACCTATTCCAGGTGAATACGCACCACTTCATTCTGTTCTTCACCAACCGTGGCCGGGTTTACAAACTGCGCGCTTACGATCTACCAGAAACATCGCGTTACAGCCGCGGTATGCCGGTAATTAACTACATCGCGATTGAAAGTGAAGAACGAGTAACCGCAACCGTCAGCGTGAAAGATATCAAGGGTGAAGGCTTCCTGACCATGATCACTAAGTACGGTGAAGTCAAGCGAACTCCAATGGATTCATTTGCTAACCTGAGGTCAAACGGTCTGCGAGCGTTCGATATCGAGGATGGCGACGAACTCGGTTGGGTTCTCACATCTGCTGGTCAAAACGACATCATGATCGTGACTCACAACGGAATGTCCATTCGGTTCAAAGAAACTGATGCGACTTCCCGCTCACGCGCCGCTGGCGGCGTACGCGCAATCCGACTGAAAGACGAAAGCGATTACATTGTTGGGGCTGACATCGTTCGTGAAGGTGCAACACTATTGGTTGTCGGTGAAAATGGATACGGCAAGCGCACCGACCTAGAGGAATACCGAAAACAAACTCGCGGAGGTTCTGGAATTCTCACAATGAACTGCACCGAAAAGACTGGACGCATTGTTTCGGCCGAAATCGTTGATGATGTCGATAAACTCGTCGTGCTCACCACTGGTGGTCAAGGAATCCGCATCAAGGTGAAAGATATCCGCTTAGTTAAGCGAGTTGCCCAAGGTGTCAAACTCATCAATCTCAAGGAAGGCCACTTGATTGCCTCAATCGCCAGATTGGTTGATGACCCAGATGAAGGAGATAATCCAGCCGGCGAAGAAGTTGATCAAATGGAGTTGATCGACGAAGAATAAATAAGTAAGAGCATCCTCTAGTGTCGAGGATGCTCTTTATATTACTCCCATGAGTACTCCTCCAACCTATCAATACCAACCGAGAGCACCGCACCCTCCACGCGGAAGATTTGATTTCGCCGTCTTTAGCGAAGCACTAGATATCATGAAGCTGGCGCCAATCCCGCTCATGGCGTATTCGCTGATCGGGCTGATTATCTTGATGGTTGTCGGGCAGGTTGGAAATATCCCTCAGACAGTTATCATGTTCGGGGCCGGAAACAGCCTTCCCTTTAACTCTATTATTATGATCTCGGTTATTGGCGGAGTTATTAGTATGATTTTGCAGCAAGCAATGTTAACATGCACAATGGCAGGAATGATGACCATGGGTCGCACTGCTATGCGCCGAGAAATCCCTGACGTTTCTGAAGGGTTTTACGTTTTTAGAAAGTTTGTTCCCCTCGCCATCACGGGCACGTTGCCGATACTGGTTATGGTTCCAGTTATTGCGTTGGCACTACCTGTATTAATGAATAATATGTCTACTTTCAGATCCAATGCGAGCAGTGCGGAAATCTTCTCACTTCTATCCCAATTCATGGGTATCTATGCAATTGGATTACTGCTTTATATTATTGCTTGGGCTTTCTTTTTTATGGCACCAATAGCCGTGCTCGTGGAGGATTTGCCACCTGGAGAAGCAATAATGAAATCAGTGACTCTTGCTTCTAATAATTTCTTTAAGATTATTCTCTTCTTAATTGCTTACGTGTTTTTAAATTTTGTCGGATTTCTGGCATGTTGTATCGGATACTTTTTTGTTCAGCCTTGGCTATCCATTACTTCAATGCTGATTTATCGAGATTTAGCCAACGTACATTTGGTGGAACCGATCAACAAAGCCGATGGCTACTCGCCATATCCACGTGAGTTCGATGCACACATGCCTCATGTTGGTGATAATCCACCCCAGTCACCACCGACAGAACAGCCGACGGATTACAGCAAACCGCCAGAGCCATAAAAAAATCCCCACCTGAAATCAGGTGGGGATTTTCACTTTTAACTTTAGTCGACTTTGAAAGCTACGATTTGGTAGCCACGCCGACCTTCTTCCAGGCCGTAGTAGTGTCGCTGAGTTCGTTGTCGTCCCCAAGGATCGCGGTACACGTGTTCAGCGTAAACCGTCACTCGACCTCGGTTGTTCTTGACTTCGCGGATACGGTAGTCAATGGTTTGCGTACCTTCCACTAAGTCGCGGATTAGATCGTAGAAATCATCTCCACGTAGGCTGTACTGCGCGTACCGACCCATATCAACGCTCACCCAATCACGATCTGGAATTAACGATTCCATGTACCGCACTCGACCACGTCGGAATGCATCATAGATATCATCTACCGCATCATCAATGTAGTCTCGATTGTAGTTGTTGTTCCAACCCCAATCATTTCGGTAATTGTCGTATTGCCAACGGTATGTTGAGCCGCTGCGCCATTCGAAACTGATGAAATCGAAGTTGACCCGAATGATATTGATATAGCCAGGCATGTTTGCATAGCTGTACCAAGGTGACGGAACACATCGGTCGTTGTAACTGAACTGATAGTGTGGATACCAGTAATAGTCATCGCGCCAATTGTTGTTGTATTGGTAGTACCCTTGCCGATAGTTGTTCGGCACGTTTCGAGTTACCCGGTTTTCACCGTTAGCTTCGCGAGTTTGGGGGTTTCCACCGCGCACAACTGGAGGAGGCGCAAAATCTTGACCGCTTCGAGTTCGTGAAATCTGGTTGTTTGAACCACCGTAAGTGACATTGCCACTTCTGGAATTCTCACCGCGGTCGCGACCAGTTACGGTTGGAGGAGTTTCTCGCTCTTGACCGCCGTTACCACGATCGCCATTGTTTCCGCCTCGACCGATAACACCGCCACCATCAGAACCACCGGAACCGCCACCGCCTCTTACTGGAGGAGGAGATTGTTGGCCACCGCCGGAGCCACCGCTGCCACCGCCTCGGCTTGGAGGTGGAGACTGATTGCCTCCGCCACTACCGCCACCGGAGCCGCCACCTTTACCAGGAGGAGGTGATTGTTGACCACCACCGCCGCTTCCGCCACCGGAACCACCGCCTTTGCTAGGGGGAGGAGTTTGCTCTCCACCACCTCCACCACCACCGCCGCGACTTGGAGGAGGATTTTCTCCGCCGCCACGTCCACCGCCGTTGCCGCCGCCATTACCATGTCCGCCGCCCGAGCCTCCGCCCGAACCGCCACCTGAGCCCCCACCCTTTCCAAGCTGGGCTTGTGAAATGGTAGGTGTAGCCACTGCCATCAAGCCGGCTACAAGGAAAGGAAGGAATTTTTTCATTTTGTGAACCTATTCTAATGTAAAAGACGGGTGAATCCAAGCCCAGTTTCGGCATCCCGGGCTATTGTGCTGCTTTCAGGTTAGAGATAGTTGGAATATCTTACGAAACCAATCATGAAGTAAAGGAAACGAGTAAGAAATAAAACATAACCCGGCCTTTCAATAGATCAGCCGGGCTACAAATCTTGGGGCAAGCTCAGATTGATCTGAGTCTGTTTGGTTTTGCGGCTCTCTTCTTCTCGAAATAACCCAGCAGGTAGAAGCATGGATAGGCAGCAAGTGTTCCAGTGACTAACCAATCAACGAACACGATTTGCAATGCTACTAAATCTGAGCTCACCAAATCGGGCAATAACCCGGGAAGGAATACTAAGGTTCCAACCACTGCTGCGACTATCCCAACGATAACTGGGTGTTTCGCGCGAAAAGTCATGAATGTGATGAAAAATGTCAGAAGAGCGGTGACACAGACTACAGTGAGACTCCATGTATTGAACAGTTTATAGAGGGGAATCACAATTCCATCCATTTTTCCCAAGATCAATACAAAGCTTTGCCGTAGAACGAAGCAAATGATGCCGAAAACCAATCCTACAACTGTTTTATCCACTCTGTGAACTCCTGATGATCGTCTACGAAAAATGTTACCAACATTCTGCATTCGCCAAGACCACAATCTGACATTCGCGGTTTTCGAGTAACCACTGAGGTGTCAAAGCATAACCTTCGATAGGTTCCAGTGCTGTCTATGTAATCTTCGCTGTTCTGCTTGGTCATTTGCGTAAAGTCAAGTAGCCAACCACCTGCTGGCCCTTCGAGAAGAAAACGGTCTGCGTTTTCTCCTATTCTATATTCTCGGAGCCCAATCGTACTGTTTTTATAGGGGAGGGTGAGATCGCCCCCAATTCCCATAAACAAATCAACTTTGCTCGCAACAATGTTCCCTAAGCCTTTGGACGTTGGATCGGACGTAAGAGACGCCATATATTTTTCTAAGCGTCCACTTTCCACAAGGACATCAATGCCCCGTGTGATTTCTCCGTCGTTTTCATCCCGGTAGAGCGTTGCCGCTAAACCGATTTGCTTCATTCGGACCAAATCATCGGTCTTTCGAGCAGCCGTTTTGGCTTTTGCCAGAACAGGCATTACTATGCCAATGAGAATTGTGGCAATAGCGATTACGACCATCAATTCGATCAGCGTAAAGCCTTGGTACTTGTTGCGAGCAGTTTTCATATCTTGCTAACTCGCTTCCTTAAGGATTACAGCTTCCCTCAGGACAAGTCGGCTTGAAGTCTTCGACATCGGTACAGCCCTGACCAGATTCGTATGTACATGTCCAATAAGAGCCGTTTTCGCAAATGGTTTTGCGGTGAGTTGCAATTCCCTTGCTATTTGGCTCCATCGGGTCGAGCATGATGCAGGACATCATGTCGGACGCGTAGTTGTAAATCTTGGTGAACTCCTGCACCTGCGCGTTCTTTGCACAACGGCAAGCTGGCTTACCGGGGTTGGTGATCGGATCGTCATTGGGCTCGAGAATCAGATTCTCAGCCAGGCGACCTTGAACGACTTCATCTGTATAGGATTGCGTTGATGAATAGCCAGACAGCATGGGAGTGGCTACTACTGCGGTTGACATCAGCAAAATGACACCAACCGTAATTTCCAATTTGTTCATTGTTTAACCTCGAACACCAAACCAACCACGGGTGGCAAAACGCGCCCTCGCTGCTCCCTTGCTTCGGTGCCTGGTTTGGGAGGTTCAAAAATTTGTCCAAGAAAGTAATTTCCCGCGAAACCACGTATAAAACTGGTAAACCTACCTTGGTATGCGCTATTGGTTGATGAAATCAGAACCTGATGTCTATGGAATTGAGCACCTAAAAGCTAAAAATGGCCCGGATATCTGGGAAGGTTGCCGTAATTACACAGTTCGTAATTTCTTCCGCGACGATATGAAAGTCGGCGACATGGCTTTCTTCTACCACTCAAGCACCACGCCTGCCGGAATCGTCGGAACAATGCGCGTTGCCAAAGCCGCCTATCCAGACCCTACCCAGTTCGATCCAAAATCGCATTACTACGATGAAAAAGCTCCAAAGGATGGCTCACGTTGGCTGGCCCCCGACGTTGAATTCGTGGAGGAATTCAAAGAGATCATCACGCTTGCACAACTCAAGGAAACTCCAGGTTTGGAAGAAATGCTCGTAGTCCGCAAGGGTCAGCGGTTATCCGTAATGCCCGTCACAGAAAAAGAGTGGAACATCATCATGGCCCTGGCAAAGCGAGGCTGATTCGCCAACCATATCCACAAGCATGAAAATTCTCTTCGTCACCGCCGAACTATCACCCTTTGCAAAAGTGGGCGGCCTTGCTGATGTCGCTGGTTCACTTCCTAAGGCTCTTAAGGAACTCGGTCACGAAGTCATTATTTTTGTTCCCGGATACGGATTGCTGCCAACCGAAAACTCCAAAGATATTGTCAACCCATTTTTTGTGCGAGTCAACAATTCCCGGTTCGTTACAAGTTCGTTAAAGGAAATCAAATTTAATGGCTTAACGATCTGGTCGGTTGATTCCCCGGAATCTAATTTTGCCCGTGCTCAGAAAAGTTCCGAAATTTATTCGTTCCAGCGAGAAGATTATCTATTTTTTGCCCAGGCGGCAATTGAAGCGTGCCAAGAAACCAATTGGATTCCAGATGTCATCCACTGCCACGATTGGCATACAGGTTTTATTCCTGCCGTGTTGCGAGTTCACAAATCAGGCATCTGGGATAAAGTCGCGAGCGTATTCACTATTCATAATCTTGCGTATCAAGGCGAATTTGGGTTTGACACGCTGGACGAAATCGGACTGCCACACTCTTATTATCATCCCGAATATTGCGAAGCATACGGAGCGGTGAACTTCTTAAAAACGGGAGCGGTATTCGCCGATCAGATCAATACAGTCAGCCCGAATTACGCGCACGAAATCCAAACTCCTGAATACGGTTGCCGCCTTGACGGACACATGCGGCACCTGCACGCTCATGGGCGACTACACGGGATTCTAAACGGCATCGATACGGAAGTTTGGAACCCAGCCACCGACCCAGAAATCTCCGCACATTACTCAGCAACTGATCTTTCAGGCAAACTGATTTGCCGTCAAAAGCTGGTCGAAGAAGCGGGGCTGGATAAATCCCAGTCCGGGCCAATTATTGGCATGGTCACCCGGCTCAGCGAACAAAAAGGGTTCGACCTGCTATTGGGCGCAGTGGATCGCATGATTGCCACAGGAGCCTCACTGGTGGTTCAAGGACTCGGCGACCCCTGGGCGGCAGGAGAACTGCGAAGGCTGGAAGCTCTTTACCCAGGTCGCGTGAAGTTCTTTGAAGTATTTGATGCTGATCTTGCTCAGCGAATTTATTCAGGATGCGATGCTTTCTTGATGCCAAGCGCATTTGAGCCTTGTGGACTCGGGCAAATGTTCGCCATGCGGTACGGAACTGTTCCCATCGTTCGACATACGGGCGGTTTAGCCGACACGGTTTTTGAAGATCACAACGGCTTTGTCTTTATGGATAAGGAGCCTTCGGATTTGGCAGATGCAGTTGAACGCGCATGTGTAGCTTTTCAAGATAAAAAGCTTTGGAATTCTCTTGTTACAGCCGGAATGATTTCTGATTTTAGTTGGGCGAAGAGCGCGAAGGTTTACCAAGACCTTTACAAGCTGGCAATCGCCGACCGCAAACCTAAAAAGAACCTCAAGAAAGCTTAGTGAACTTGGAACAGCAGACCACGAGAGCTTGGTTCCATCACAAGTGTAAGTCGTCCGTCTCTGACTGCTTCCGCCAGCATAACCTTCCAGGCGACTTCACGATTTTCCAACAATGCTGTGCGTTCTTCAACCGTCCAGCCCATCCCCTCTATCATTCCCGATGATTCCAGCCATTTCTGAACTGTCTCTTTATCTGTATATGTAAAGCTAAGGTAAACATGACTCACATGCTGTGCCTTGAGTTCATCAGCAAGTTCAAGCCCAGTTGACATTTTTTCAAAAGGAATTCGGTCACTGTGCCCTGGGTTCGCCCAGAAATACTTTTTGTCAAGCAAATATCCAAAAACTTCATCGAACAATGCTACTTCTGTAACTGAGTTATCCTCGTTGATAACTTCTGCAGCGGGGCCAAAACCAGTTGTCCGGTTGCGATAATCTTCTGCCGAAACCTGTCCCGTTGCAACTCTCAACTGATCGGGAGTTTGCGTGTTCCACAAAATCCCGGCTGAAACTAAAGCTTGTAATCCAACTACCCCGGCCAGGATTTTGCCGAATTTGAGACGTTCTATTCCTCCCGCCGCAAGTACCGCCGCAGGAACAACCAAAAATGTAAGGTAACGGCTCTGCTGGCTCAAAAAGAACCACAGCAACATGCTTAAGCCAACCCAAGCAACCACAAATCGCTCTTGCGGGCGCATTTTGCCGCTCACCGCCCAGAAGATAAACACGAGGAGCGGAACTATCCCTATTGCCCCAGTTGGGAATCCCAGCCCCTTGGTCTGACCGGGGTTCACATACCGACCTGGCTGGTAACCCAAACCTAAAATTGCGTGGCCTATTTGTTTAATATCACGCCCGGTTTCAGTTCGTCCGACACCAAAGGTTTGTTGCTCGTTTTTGTAGATGTCAGCCCGCCACTGATCCCAGCCTTTGCCGCCTAACTTTTCGTAAAAAAACGGAAACACAGGGTTACCTGTAAAACTTGCACTCTTGATGAACCACGGCAATGCAATAAGCAATGCAACTCCCGCGACTAAGCCAGCCGGCTTTGCCACCTTTCCGATATTTTTGAATCCAAAAACAAGGAATAAGAACCCGACAACGAAAAACGTCTGCAACCCGGTGAGCTTCGTTCCCATCGCAAGCCCCCAACTGAGGGCGGCAAGAATCGGCAGTCCTTCTAGTTCTTCACCTAGTTTTAGGCGGCTCACCATTTCCGCGACATACAAAACGCCAAGGCCTGCGAACAAACCGTGTCCAACATCAATATAGGCGGTACCGGATTCCCATAGAACAACGGGTGCTCCGGTCAATGCAAGTGCCGCCCAAATCGCAGTACGTTCACCCGACCACCGACGGGCCACTCCAAATAAAGCGCGGCAGCCCATCATCAAGATAAAGAAGTTGAATGCTTTTGCGCCTGCTTCCCCGCCCCATGTAAGGCCATAAAGATAGAGAGAATCCAGAGCAAACGGAAAATTACTATGGTGAATAGTTTGAATCCACGTCACTTGCCCTTCTGCAAGCCAAATTTTTGGAACCGCTAAGTGATAAGCCAGTGAATCCCAGTCAACGGGTGTACTCGGGGCTAGTGAAGCCACTAACGGCAATAAGAATAGAACAATTAGCCCAGCCACCGCAACGAACTGGGTTCCTTCCGGCTTAACTGTTTGAATCGCGGATTTACCGAATTCCTTAAATGCCCAAATCGCTAGTGCTAAAACCCCGACGCCAATAATCGCCATTCCTGGCATCAAAAACTTGGGGATCAATCCTAGGATAATCGTAAGCGTGCCAACTAAGCCGAGGCCAACTAATCCCGAAACACCAAAAGCTTCTTGAGGGTCAAGCCCGCCCATCCATCGGCTTAACAGCTTACGGAAACCCAAAGTGACCGCGAAGCAAAAAATCCCGGTGATGATCAAGCCTAACATCCGTTCAATGTTAGCACTCCGACTGCAATGGGAGTTCCCTTACGGTTCTCAAATGTTCGGTCGGGACTTCAGACTAAAAAAGCCGACCATCGCCCTAACAGACTAAGGGCCAAAACTCCCGAGAAAAAATAACTCTTTGGCAATGTCTCCAATCGTCTTTACACTGCCTCACAAGGAGAATCCTGACAATGACAACAATCGGCGACGTCCTGATGGTTTTTGGTGCAATTGCACTATTGAGTTCTTCACTTCTCGCGGCTCTGGTACTGGTAACCCTTCTGCTTCCGGTGCATAGCGCGAAAATGGCGAACCGTATTGAAACCATGCCGGGCAGAACCCTCCTTGCTGGTGCATCAATTACGCTTCCGGCAATCTTAGTCATTGTTGTAATGGCTAACCTGCCAAATCCTGGAACTAAACTACTTGCTCTGTTCAGCTTGTTTGCATTGCTCGCTTGCTCGGCATTAGGTGCCGCAGGAATAGTGCGATTAGCAAGTGACCGTATCAAAAACACTGCTACCGATGTGAGCCATTACGGAAGTGTGACACGAGCGGCTGGGCTAGTTGTCGGAGCCGCCAACATCCCGTTCGTTGGTTGGTTTGTATTCGCTCCTTTGTTCATTTTCGCTTCGGTTGGCCTCTTTGTCAACGGTTTCCTCACGCGCCGCAACCCTGTTACTCCTTGGGATGCGGCAAATAGCTAGGAGGCAACTATGAAGCTCACTCGCCGAGAAGCATTTGCTCTCGCGGCTGGGGTCGCGACCGCCTCCAGCCTGACCGGATGTAATCCGCTAGCGAACCGAGTCTATGCTTTGACTTCCGAGCCGATTACACCACCAACGGCAGACGACGACCTTCACGTCGCTGTTCTGAATCGGTTCGGCTTCGGGCCATCAACTCATTCACTTGCCGTTATCCGAGATCAAGGTGTAGATGAATGGTTCAATAACCAACTGAATCCTGATGAATCGGAGCCAGATCACTTAAAGTTCAGGTTAGAACGGCTTGAGATTAACCACCTCGGTCCTTGGGATCTGCGTGACTGGCCGATGGAAGCAATCATCGCCCAGCTTCAGCAAGCAACAATCCTGAAAGCGGTTTACAGCGATTGGCAACTCCGAGAGCGAATGGCTGACTTCTGGTCGAACCACTTTAATATCTTTAGCAAAAAGGGTTTGGCGGCATACCGGCGTCCGCATGATGATCGCGAGGTCATCCGAAAACATGCGCTCGGAAAGTTTCCTGAAATGCTGATGGCATCGGCAAAATCAACCGCAATGCTGATATATCTTGATCAGCAGAACTCCAATGCCGCCCATCCCAACGAAAACTATGCGCGGGAATTGCTTGAACTACATTCGCTGGGAGTAGACGGTGGCTACACCCAAGCTGATGTGATGGAGGTTGCACGTTGCTTTACTGGCTGGTCCGAAGAACGAGGATTTCTCAAGAAAAAAGGAGCATTCCTTTTCCGGGCCGATCTCCACGACTCCAAAGAAAAGAAAGTGCTCGGCGAAGTCATTCCTGCAGGCGGCGGGGTTGAAGACGGCGAGCGAGTGGTTAGCAAGGTAGCGCGGCATCCAAGTACGGCTAAACACATCAGCCGAAAACTGTGTACATATTTTCTTGGCAACCCAACCGAGGAAATTCAAAAGAGAGTGGCATCCGAATTCCTTGCAACTGAAGGCGATATTCCGAGCATGATGAAAATCATATTCGAGGAATTCAAAGCTACGCGAACGAAAGTTGTGAAGCGACCGCTGGACTTTCTTGTTTCTTCACTCAGGGCGTTAGATGCGGCGACCGATGCAGGTGATCCAATCAGAAAATCGTTAGAAGCGATGGGTCAGCCTCTGAATTTATGGCCCATGCCCGATGGCTTCCCAGTAGACATAGCCGCGTGGACAAGCTCGTTGTTGGCTCGTTGGAATTTTGCAAGCCAGGTTGCTTCTAATGGACTAAAAGGAACAAGTATTGATGCTAATAAGCTGACTGGCGAGTTATCGAGTGACAAAGGCTTACAAGCTATTTTCCGAATTCCGAACACCGCGCCGACCATTCAATCACTCGCATCTGCAACTCCAAAACGTGAGTTGACCGACCAAATCGCGCTTGCGATTGCAAGTCCGGAGTTCCAATGGCGTTAAAAGATAGTTGGACTTATTGCGACGGTGATGGTCGTCTTGACCAGCCGAAACGCCAAACCATAAACCGGCGACAGCTTTTTGCCGGAGCGGCAAGTTTGGTAGCAGGTGGAGTCTGGTGGGCAGGAGCGAAATCGGCACTTGCCCAAGCCACCCTTCGATCTGATCGCCGAAACGGAAACGTATTTATCTCGGTCTTCCTGCGCGGCGGAGCGGATGCACTCAATGTCGTCACCCCTTATGGCGAAGACAGCTACTACAAATTCCGGCCCTCGCTAGCAATCGCAAATCCAAAAGCGGGAAAAGCCGAACCAGAAAAGCTTGCCTACCTTGATGGATTCTTCGGGCTCAACCCGGCGATGCTCTCGCTACTTCCTGATTTCCGAGAAGGTAGAATGGCGGTAATCCACGCAGTTGGATCATACGATTCCACACATTCGCATTTTCAGGCGATGTCAACAATGGAGCTCGGTTTGAAAAATGAAACTGGTCGAGTTTCTGGTGGTTGGCTTGCTCGGCATTTGAATGCCAGTGGCTCCAAAGGCACACCACTACGAGCGGTTGCGTTCAGTGGCACGATGCCCGATAGTTTGAGCGGAACAACTGGCGCGCTTGCGATTTCAGAACTCGCAGATTACAGATTGCAACGCGAAGATGCTGATTGGATGAGTGATCTGCGAGCACTCTACGCTCGCGGCAACGATGAAATGGTGACTGCGGGTCGAGAGACACTTGCAGTACTCGCCATGCTCAACGAGTTTGATCCGAGAGTCTACAAACCAGAGCCAAACGCACAATATCCTGATTCCCAGCTAGGCAAAGCGTTCCGAGAAGCGGCATTCTTGATCAAACAAGATGTCGGGCTTGAGGTCTGCTGTTTGGATAGCACTGGCTGGGATAGCCACGTTACACAGGGATCAACCAGCGGGTGGCTTACCGAGCTTCTTGCCGATCTTGCCAACAGTATTGCGGCATTTCAAACTGACTTAGGAAGTGAAATGAACCGCGTCACGATTTGCGTGCAATCTGAATTCGGTCGGCGTGTCGCAGAAAACTCTGGTCTTGGCACTGACCATGGGGCGGGCGGGTGCATGCTCGTTCTTGGTGGCGGGGTCAACGGCGGCAAGATTTATGCAGATTGGCCCGGACTGATTGCGAACAAACTCTCTGGCCCAGGAGATTTGCCCGTTACTACTGATTACCGCGACGTTCTTGCAGAAATCGCACTCAAGCGGCTCGGCACACCTTCAGTCAACGAAATCTTTCCCGGGCTTAACCACTCATCGCTGGGCTTAATTCAAGCTTAATACCGAATACCGCCTCTGCAATTTGAACCGCGTTGAGTGCGGCTCCTTTCAGAAGTTGGTCACCACTGCAAAAAAGCGAAATTGCGGATGGATTTGAAATATCTTGCCGAATCCGACCAACCAGCACATCATCCTGGCCGCTTGCATCAATTGGCATCGGAAAATAGTTCGCTTCGCGATCATCTACGACCTTAACACCCGGAAATTCTGATAATGCTTGCTGTACTTCAGCGACCGAGGGTGCATTGCCCTCGAACTCAACAGTAATTGATTCGCTGTGAGCACGCATCACAGGAACCCGGATGCAAGTTGGGTTCACTAAAATATCAGGATCATCTAAAATCTTTTTAGTTTCCTGAATAACTTTTGATTCCTCGCCATTGTAGCCGTCCTCGCCGATCGGAGTATTGTGGCTAAACAAGTTAAAAGCATAAGGGTGCGGTAGAACTTTGTGCTGATATTCCTGACCAGAAACAGCGGCTTTTGTACTCAATTCAAGCTCATTCATTGCGTCTCTGCCTGCCCCACTTGCGCTTTGGTATGTGCTGACGATAATCCGTTTTATCTTGCCAAACTTTCTTAGTGGAGCTACCACCATAAGCATAATAATTGTGCAACAATTAGGGTTTGCAACTAATCTTGTCCCAGAGGTCACGGCACTTAGATTAATTTCTGGTATAATTAAAGGAACGGTGCGATCCATACGAAAAGCACTTGAATTGTCAACTACAAAGGCACCTGTTTCGATAAAATTCGGACTCCATTCTTTTGCAATACTCGAATCTGCCGCAAAAAGAGCAATATCGACTGCCTCGTAGTTAGCCATTTCAAGAGCTTTTACAGTAATACTTGAGTTCTTGAACTTAATTTCTGAACCCGCTGACCTTGAGCTGCCATAAAGGAGGAGGTGCTTGAGTTGCCATCCGCGTCGTTCTATAAGTTCAACGATCTCGGTTCCTACCGCTCCGGTTGCGCCAATCACGGCTACGCTCAATTCCTTTTGCATGCCGTTATTGTGAGTTGAACCGTAGCCTATACCGGGGACTTCTGATCACCAGATGGAATCTAAATTCGGCAAGTTTTATTACTAGACCCCTTAGAAAGCCATTGCGTTAGAAATTAATTCCCTATAATGAAATCAGATCAACACAAAGAGGGGCAACAATTGGTCGAATTGAAAGAAGTCAGCAGCAGATCTACTTCACCAGATCTTCCCACCATCAATCAGATGGTTGGTCAGCCTACGACTCCGACTTACGTAAATTCCCTTCAAGTTCAAAAAGGCCATCAAATTTTTCATTCGATACAAGGATGTGCCTTTGTATTCAGCGGTAAAGAAAAACCGATCCTTGTGGGGCCCCAGTCAACTTTATTTGTTCCTTCTGGCTCAGACACGCAAATTGCTTTTGGGCGCGGAGAACAGAAGTGGATTATCGGCCATTGGGAAAAAACGGCTCTGGTGATCGCCCATACAATTGTAAATCCTAATCTCACAGCTCCCCAAGCTGCTTGGCATCCACCGCAAGAGTGCCGGATATTCCGCGCATTTACAAACTCGTTATTGGGAATGTTAGAATCGGGCGAACTTGACCCGAGGCTTACTTCGGCTTGGCTCAACCTCGCAACATTTGGGCTGAACCAAGGACGCGAAACATTTGCTTTCTGCAACATTCCCGATGGCGTCACTAAACCGATCAATGAGCTTCTTCTATCCATAAAAGCAGAACCCCAAAGAGGTTGGAGCCTGACGGAAGCGGCAAGACTTGCCGGATATTCTCCATTCCACTTGTCCCGGGTATTCCGAGCCGCTACCGAAATTGGATTCCCCGAATTTGTGGATCGTTGCCGCACGGAAATTGCCCTCAAACAGCTTTTGGAATCAAAACAGACGATCAATGAAATCGCCGAACATTGCGGGTTTGGTTCATCGCAAGCCATGAGAACCGCCTGCCGCGAATACACAGGATTCTTACCCTCGGAACTTAGACAAGGCTCGGGCGAATAATCACCTACAGTTCCAAGAGTTGAGATGCGCGCTCCATATCTTTGTCGCCTCGACCACTGAGGTTAACAAGAACCCTGGTTCCCGGAGTCCACAGTCCGCGTTGGAACAATCCAAACGCATGGGCGGATTCAAATGCAGGAATCAAGCCTTCGTTCTCGGCAAGCCATCGGAAAGCGTTAAGCGCCTCGTTATCTGTAACCGCTACGTATTCCACGCGACCAGAATCTTTCAGGAATGAGTGCTCCGCTCCCACGCCTGGATAATCAAGTCCGGCCGAAACTGATTCCGTCGCCATGATCTGTCCATCTTCATCTTGCATCAAGTAGCTGTAAGAACCGTGCAGAACCCCTGGTCTGCCTGCACTAAGAGGAGCCGCGTGGCGGCCAGTTTCGACACCTAAGCCGCCCGCTTCAACTCCGTAGAGTTTCATTGCCGAATCACCGACAAAAGCGTGGAAGAATCCGATCGCATTTGATCCACCGCCAACGCAAGCGATTCCGACATCAGGCAAGCATTTGTGACGCTCTAAGTACTGCTCTCGGGCTTCGATACCGATTACTGATTGAAACTCACGCACCATATAGGGATAGGGGTGCGGGCCGGCAGCAGTGCCGATCACGTAGTGGGTATCGCGGACATTGGTAACCCAATCCCGCATTGCTTCGTTCAAGGCATCTTTCAGTGTTTTCGTTCCGCTAGAAACCGGAACAACTTTCGCCCCCAAAAGCTTCATTCTGAAAACGTTAAGTTTCTGGCGTTCGCAGTCTTCCTCACCCATATAGACCACGCACTCGATGTCGAGCATCGCGCAAATCGTAGCGGTGGCAACTCCGTGCTGACCGGCTCCTGTTTCAGCGATGATCCGCTTTTTGCCCATTTGTTTGGCTAATAAACACTGACCGAGGGCGTTGTTGATTTTATGTGCGCCTGTGTGGTTTAGATCCTCACGCTTAATTGAAACTTGGTAACCAGTCAATTCCGAAAGTCTCGGAGCTTCGGTTAACGGAGTTGGGCGCCCGACGTAATCATGCAAAAGACGGCGAAACTCAGCGAGAAAGGACTCGTCTTGCCAAGCCCGATTGAATTCCTGCTCTAGCTCATCAAGCGCAGGCACAAGGGTTTCTGGGACGTATCTTCCGCCGAATTCTCCAAACCGACCACTTGTTGCGTAATCCGCCATTCCCACCATTCTACGTGAACTGAAATTGGAATACAGCCATCCGGCACGATACAAAAAAACTAGGGTTCAATCTCAAGTTAGAACCCTAGTTTCACCTGTGGACGATTCGTGCCTACACGGGGCTGTTCGGAATGACCTTACCGAGGTAGCTCCTGATTCCATAAGCAGAAGCAAGTCCAACGATAATAAGGAATCCAACCAGCATCAGATTAAATCCCGGTTTTGGTTTCGGAGCCTGTGCATCTTTATGAGCCAATTTGAGGCTTTCTAAAGCTGGATCGCTGTTTATGGCACTCTTTGATCCATTAGCTTCGCCTGCGGCACCGGCTAAGACTCCAGCGGCATTCGGATCGTTCTGATAATCCGTTGGATTGCTCGACGGTGCAGGTTCCGATTCTCCACCCGAGCTATTGATTACTCCACTTCCCTGCAAACGTGAAAGTTCTTGCTGACTCAGTTCGCCATGGAAATTCTTCCCGTCTGGTTTGCCCTCAATTGGAGCAAAGCATTGACCTGCCGCAAATACTGCAAGCATGATCGTAACTATTCGTTTTGCGATGTTCTTCATTTAGTCCACTCTGAATCCTTTGTCTTGCCAGGTACTGCGCAAAATGGTTGGGCTACGCGGGAGATCAAGATCGATCAACGGTTGCTTGGTAACTTCACGCTCACGAATGCGGTTGTCGTAATTCATACGGATAGGCAAACTCCAAGTAACAATCGCTTCGTCCCGACTGATAATTGTTCCGTTGAGGGTCATGCCACCACCGGCTGTGCCAACGTTTCCACCACCGACGAAGTTGGTGTAAAGAACCGCATCAATTTGGTTTACGCCGCCAGCGGCAGCCGCTTTGTAGGCAGCCTTCGTTGCATTGTCAAACTCAAGGAGCGACTGGTACTTCTTAATTCCCCAGCTATCAACTTCGTTTGCGTTGTATGCAGGAATCAAGTTGCCGTTGTCATCGTAACGTCCCTTGGTAAACGGAGGGGTCATGTACTGAAGCGGATTGGTGCCAAACGTCGTAGTATCGCCCATGATGATTGACTGGCTTGCAGCTAATCCTACGAAGTCTGCCTTTTCGGCGGCGGCTTCAATCGAGTTCATGTTTGAGCCAGTGAAGTTCGGGGGATTTTTGTACTTGAATGATCCGATAACATGGATATTTCGTTTGGAATACATCGTGCCTTGGCCTTGAATCGTTCCAGAAACAGCTACGTCGCCGTTAAAGGCAACCGGGCCGTGGATACGAATCGGCTTGGCATCAGTTCCAATAAGGAGCGCACTGCCATTGACAACGCCGTTGGAACTCACGCGCTTGTACGCGCCGTTGCCGTTATTCAAGGAAGCATCCCAAACGTCAACATAAGCACCCTTATAGTTCACGTTTGGCTGACCGGATATAAACTCAGCTTGCGAGCCAGCGTTTCCGGAGTAATTCGGATTCGCTGTTCCATCGGAGTAAGTCGCCTTATCGTCAGTGTAGGCTTTGCTTTTTGCAAAACGTTTACCGCCGGAATCCGCCACGTCGGTGACGTTGCCAAAATCACGAAGATCAGGCATGATGATTTCTTCCGTTGGTCGAGAATCGAGCATTGTTTCGGTAGAAGCTCCGCCCGTATTGACCCATCCTCTTGAGCCTTTTGAATCCTCAATTGCCGCCCCAAAAATTCGGTTGTTCGCAAGCTGCGCTTCACTGAAGAAGACCAAGTCTCGCCATTTTTCGAATTCAGCACTGCCAATAGCTCCGTGTCTTGCGGGATCGTACGGCTGGCGCATGCGAGTTCGGTGCGGAGTAGATGCGTTGTTGTAAAGTGACGCGTAGCTTGAGTCGGTCATCTTGAGCGGCGTGTGATTGACCAAGCCAGCGGCGGCTGGAGTGAGCTTCTCGTTCAAACTCGCAACAACCGATCCGTTGATCGTTCCTGAACCGTTCAGAAAGTCGAAGTCAGCGTTCGACCTCATATCGCCGTTTACAATCAAGTTGCTTGGGCTGAACCCGCTCATCCAACCGTAGTTGTTAATGAAGTAGGTGTAGTCAAAAACGCGGCTTCGAGCTAATCGGAATTCTGCAATGACTTCAACGGTTTTACGTGGTTCGCCAGCATCGGCGATAGAATTATTGTTTTGATCAATCCAACCGATTGAACGGATTTTCACCATACGCGAGTAGGTATCGCCCGCTGGAGTCCAGTATGAAACTACTCCAGCCGCATAACGCCCAACGGATGGCAATTGCCCAGATTGACTTCCCTTAGGTGTTGCCTCAGCCGCACCAACAAGCTGACTGTCCATATCTGTAAAGATTTGGCTTTGCTTGAATGGTCTCCAAAGCTGAAGCATAACCGCTTGAATCCCAGCATCGCAAAGGTTGGTGGTCTGCACCTCTTTGGTGTTATGGCTTGCTAACCTGATCGACATAGTTGCGCGATCAATGTAGCTGGTCGCAGCAATGGTGATGACCATCATCAATCCAAAGGTAACCAACAGGGCGACGCCCCGCTGCTTTGAGTGTCTGCGTTTGGGTTTCATAACTTTCACCGATTCTTGTTTTGCCCTCACTTGATCAACTCCGGCACATTGCGTAAAACAACTCGTTCCCGTTTCCTCGTCCTCAGCGATTCGCCTGCACGTCCGCCCTTGGTTCCCGTGACAATCTGAACAATGACTTCATTGATCAGGCCCGTTGAACTGGCGGTAAAAATTCGATAACTCGGCGCAACTTCTGCACCTTGGCTCGTGTGGCGCATTTTTCTTTGCACGGTCGTTGTGCTGAGCATAAATGGATCAACCGTTAAGACATTCCTTGCGACTACGCGCTCAACCCCGCCAGTTCCCCGCAAGATAAGGTTAGTGCCATTCAGATAAATGCGGCGGCTGACTCCATCCCAAACCACAGGAACTGCAAAGTTGCCATTGACATCTTTGTTTGGGTGACGGTACGTAATTCCTCTTCCGTCTGCGTCAATAGTTACCAACATTGCCTGACGAAGTTCGTCGGAAATGACCCGTACGGCTTGGCGAGTATCGTTCTCGCCATCCATCAAGTTTTCACCTCGTGCCCATGCGCCAGCACAAGCAATAAGCAAGCTCACCGCTGACGTCAAAACTATTGTGGATATCATGGAACCCACAACAACTTCCGCAAGCGTGAAGCCACTTTTTCGAGATCGAATTCTTTTCTGCATAGTCACTTCCGTTATAAATTAGCGATTAATGTAGCGAGCCGAACGCTCTTCCAAACGCTCTTTTCTTGCCATGCAATGATCACGGTTACTCGCCGGAGATCGGCAGATACCTGTTCAGACTTGATATAGCCCCGACCATTCGGCAATACAGCCGCTGGGCTATCAACATTGGCTGCGTCAACGGTCGTAAATTCGAGGGCAGTTTCACCTGCCGTACCAAAAGAAAATCCGCTGATACTCACTGCTGTCGAGCTTTGAACCTTTCCATCATCAGCTAGCCGCTGAGCACTTGAGTTTGCGTAGCCGCCGCCTCGAATTGACTCGGAAGTTTTTTGAGCCAAGCTTGTAGCTGCGTTCAAATTGTCGGCTTTACCCCGGGTGAAGTTTGCAAATGGAACAGTAGCGGTAAAGATGAGCGCACACACAAGGGCCAGGAAGGCCGAAAACATGGCTTCCATTAATGTGTGACCTCTAACTTTATTACTTCGCATGATTATCTTCACCGTGACGCACTTAGACCCTGGAGGGGTTTTTCCATTAGCTTTGCCCCTCTTTCCCCGTAGGGTTACGAGTTTGTCCTTCTAATATTCTCGGTTGAATAATAAGGGAATCTGCATAAAAATCGCCCTCTTGCACTACGCAAGAGAGCGATTCTCCGAAAGATTTGGCTGGAGCTTTTGGCTTACAGGCCAGCAGCAGCGATAGCTGCATCTTTGGTGGTTGGATCTTGGAACAGAGTTGCGCTTTGTCCTTTGAATGTTGGCAAGGTTGCCATGTCGTTAGGAACATAGTCAGCACCAGTTCCAACTGGTCCGCTTGGCCACTTCTTCATGTAAGTTGGAGTCAAGTTAGCAGTGGTTGGAGATGCGTTTGATGCGGCACCGGTATCCATTGCCCATTGCTCTTTAGCTGCTTCAATTTGCTTGAGGTTGCCAACAACAGTTTGAACACGGCTGTTTTGTCGTGCCTTAACAAAGTTGGGAACGGCGATCGCTAGCAAAATGCCGATGATCAAAACAACAATCATGATTTCAACAAGCGTGAAACCTGAATTCTTTCTACTCTTCATAGTGTGCTCAAATCCTCCGGTTACAATGCACTTCACACAAGGCGAGCGAATGAACCGCTATCCCCTTCTTTCCGTTCACGTGGATCAAAATAACTGATAAAAATACTGTAAATATTCAATCCGTTCTTCCCAGCTATGGCAACTTTGCACGTAAAGGAGTCGTCAGAATCAGCATGAAAGTGCGTTGTCTCATTCCTGTCGTAGCGGCGTTTGCACTGCTCACTCCGGCGAGTGCCGATCCATTTCGACCAAGTGTTCGGCAACAAATAGACTTAGGAAAAGAAGCCGCAGCCCAAGTTCGGAAAGAAGAAAAGATTCTTCCAGATTCTGACCCTCGCGTCAAAGAACTCCGCCGTCTCGGAGCAATGCTCGTTTCTCAAATTCCTGATAAGGAAAAAAAAGATAAACCGTTTGAATACACATTCGACGTGATTGATTCAAAAGAAATCAACGCATTCGCTTTACCTGGTGGGCCGATCTTTTTCTACACTGGCCTTCTCGACAAAATGAAAACCGAGGATGAGGTAATTGGAATCCTGGGACACGAACTCACGCACATCCGAAACCAACACTGGGCCAGCCAATATGCTGACAATATGAAGCGGAAAGTTGGAATCTTGGTAGTTCTCACTATTCTTCAGGCGAACAGCGATATTTTGAATGCCACCGATATGTTGGATAGCATTTTAGTTGGACTGCCATACAGCCGCAAGCACGAAACGGAGTCGGATAATGTTGGCTACGACATGATGACCAACGCTGGCTACAACCCGCGAGGAATGATTGATGTTTTCAAAATCATCATTGCCGAAAGCAAAGGTAGTAAGCCACCCGAAATTCTGAACTCTCACCCAGATACAGAGAAGCGAATTCAGAGCCTAGAACAAAGAATCAAGGCTGATAAGCGCAAGTTCCCCGCAATGCGACCGAGAAAAGTAACGACCTTCGTAACGGCTGCAGATGTCACTTGGAACGCTGGCTGGCCTAACCTTGGCTCGGGACAAAGTTCAAACTCTGCCCCTCTTCAGAAGGGAGGTTCCGGCTCACTGCTACAACGCTTGCTTGCCGAGCAACCTCGCCCGCAATGGTGCGGAACGCACTAGCCTGATCTCCTTCTGGCAAAGATTTCATCACAGGCACGCCGATATCCGATGAGTAGCTGATTTCCTGGCTCATCGGCACAGCACCGAGGTATGGAACCCCTAGCTCTTCGGCAAGTTCGTCGCCAGACTTTCCGGCAAATATCCGCATAGTTTCGCCGTTCGGCAGGATCATTGCTCCCATGTTTTCAAGAACTCCGAGAACAGGCGTATTCAGGCGGCGGAACAGGGACGCACAGCTTCCGGCAATATTTGCCGCAACGTTGTGAGGAGTAGTCACAATCACAACCCCGGTAAGCGGTACTTGCTGAGCCAACGTCATTGGCGCATCTCCCGTTCCAGGAGGAAGGTCAACGAGCAAGTAATCAAGTTGGCCCCATTTCACATCGTTCAGGAGTTGCTTGACGGTTCCCGCAACCATCGGCCCTCGCCAGAGTGGAGCTTGGCCTTCTTGGAGCAAATAGCCCAGGCTCATCATGGCGACACCAAACCTTTCGATCGGAATGATCTTGGAATCTTGAGTGAGTGGATACTGACCCAGAGTGCCCGTCATCATTGGGATGCTGGGGCCGTAGACGTCAGCATCCATTATTCCGACTCGTGCACCTTGTTCTGCAAGTGCAACAGCAAGGTTCACAGTAACCGTGCTCTTCCCTACTCCACCTTTTCCAGATGCAATAGCGATGATCTGTTTGACATTTGGCAATGTGTCGGCAGGGTTGGGTCGTTCACGCACTTGCGCCGTCATGGTGAGATCAACTTCGGTAACTCCTTCAATTGAAGCAACTGCATCTCTAGCCTGCGCCTCTAGAATATCTTTGACCGGGCAAGCTGGGGTGGTGAGCTCTACAGTAAAACTCACTTTAGAGCCTTCGATCACCACATTTTTCACGAATCCCAGGCTCACAATATCGCGGTGAAGGTCAGGGTCTTCAACTGATTTGAGGGCTTCGAGGATTTGTGCTTCGGTGATTGCCATGTCGCAGATGTAGGTTACCAGTCGGGTTCATTCGTCCCCAGGTTAGATCGTCTCAAGTGAAGTTTATTGCTTCACTAACACGGGTTGAAACCCGTGCCAATCTATTTGAGGGAGTTCAAGAAGGGAGTAGTCAGAATTTCCCTCCCCAATTCTGGGGAAGGCTGAGAGGCGTTTATTTTCATAAACATATCAAGGCTCAAGTTCAGATAGCAAGTCCTTTAGATCCAACGGATCGGAAACCATCGCCAGACCACCGTCTTCGGTTCTGGGCCATTCCGATTCTGGCTTATCCCAGTAAAGCTCGATACCGTTACCATCTGGATCGCGTAAGTACAGTGCTTCGCTGACTCCGTGGTCTGCCGATCCATCTAATTGAATTCCTGCATTGTTCAACCGGTTGAGAGCATCTGCCAGTTCTTGGCGAGTGGGATAAAGAATCGCTACATGATAGAGGCCCGTCGTTCCGGGAGCAGGGGCTAAGCCACCTCTGCTTTCCCAAGTGTTTAATCCAATATGGTGGTGATAACCGCCCGCGCTCACAAACGCCGCGCCACGTCCATACCGCTGGGTGAGTTCGAACCCGAGAACTCCAACATAAAACTGAAGCGCCTGTTCTAAATCAGCGACTTTGAGATGAACGTGGCCAATGCGAACACCAGGATGAATTGGTTTTGCCATTTATTAGAAATGACTCCCAAAGATTTGGACATTCGATATGCCTGTGACTATCGACTTGCCCTTTGACGACGCCGTCTTGTTGCTCGCTTTCGACCAAAGTAGATTTCGATCAGCGGCTCACGTGACCAAAAGATAATCAAAGGAATTGCAAAGAAAATACACGAGCCCAGCCCCATAATTTGGTGAAAAAGATGTGCCCACCATCAGAATTTCGTCTTTGGTGCAGAAACAAGGATCCCACTTAACACGCCACCGCAGATCAAAGGGACTTGAAAAGTAAAGAGTAGCCAAGTGATTTGGCTCAAGAATTCGCCTTCCGACCTTAATAATTCACCATTGTCAATAACAAAAATATAGGCGCAGATTAGCAAAGTCAGTATTCCAAATTGAATACACGCCATGATCACACAATAAAGGTGATTCCAAGAAAGAGTCACCTGTGGGTTCATTCCGTTCCTTCATCGAACAAAGCCTGAACATCTTTGCGTAGCCACATCACCAACATGGGGACGGCGATGGGAATGCAACAGCACTTAATAATTCCCGCCGCGTGGTTGATTAAATGAGCCAGCCACCAAGCCTTCGTTCGAGGAACAAACAGTAATCCGATATTCATTCCCGCCATAAGCAAAGCATAGTAACCGATGAATTGATACAAAAATGCTATGTCACTTCGGGAGATATCGTAGCCGCTTTCCGCCATGCTTGATTTCACAAGGTCAATTGCCGTGGTTGCCGTAAAGCAAGCCGAGGCTAAGAGAACATAAAATATAACCATTGCCCAGCAATACGCTTTGTTCCAGGTAATGACAGTTTCTGGCTTCATACCAAGCAGATTATGTACTGCGTGTGCCAAGCTATTTTCCTGATGGGTCGCCACTTGGCTCCCTCGCTTGCATGCCTGCTTGTTGGAATAGTTTGCCTGAGCCTAGTGATGTTTGATGTCGTCGCTGGCCCATCGGCAAAGCTATTACTTACCGTCGCTACGGTTGACTTCGTAGCGGCAATACTCATCCTTGTCTGGCCCGAGCGCAAAAAGGAATAAGGTTTACAATCTATTTCTGCCATGGTGCGGCGAACCCCTTTTGATGCTATCTGCTTAGCGGCGGTTGTTCATGAACTCCAGCCGCTGGTTGGCGCACGCCTGCAGCGTATCGCCCAAACCGACGACCACACCCTCATCCTAGGTTTGTACCGAAGTCAAAACTCGGCCGAGAACGACCTCGCCGGAGAGAACCCTCTAGCGATTATCTGGCACCCAGAATTCGCCCGAATGCATTTATTGGCGAGGCGTCCATCGTCGCCGAAAAATCCGACTTCGCTAACGATGACTCTGCGAAAGTTTGTGAGCGAAGGTCGAATCGCCTTTATCCGCCAACGTGGATTAGATCGGATTGTTGACATCGGAATCTCTGCACCGGAAGGAGATTTTCAGTTAGTGATCGAACTGATGGGCAGGCACAGCAACGTGATCCTAGTTGACAGCCATCGCAAAATCTTGGCCTGCGCGAAGCACGTTTCCCCGAAGCAATCCAAACGGCCAATCCGCCCGGGGATTGCCTATGATCCGCCGCCATTCGAGTCTAAGCCGTCGCTTTTAGAAATTGATTCGACAAGCGACCTGAAAGGAGTTGAGGGCGTTTCGCCATTCTTACGAGAACTTATAGGCGAGGAAATCAGCATTGAGCAGGTGCAGAGAGCGGTTAAAACCGGAGATTACGATCCACACTTTTCCCACGAATACGGGGCATATCCTTTTCCTTTTTCAGTGGACTCCATACCCCGAGTTTCGATGTCAATCGCGCTGGAACAAGCCTTCGCATTACGCGAACAAGGCGACGAACTCAGAGCAAAGCAGACTTCCCTTTCAGCCCAACTTCAACGGGTGATTGATGCTCGTAACACGGCTCTCGCTGGAATTCAAGAAGCGATCGAACTCGCTGACCGGAGTCAAGAAATCCAGCAGCAAGGTGAACTCATTCTCGCTTATCAGGGACAAATTAGGATTGGCGATACCAAGCTTGATGCTTACGATTACGAAGGTAATCCGATTACGATTGCCCTTCTCCCGGATAAAACCCCAATCGAAAATGCCAATCGGTTGTTCAACCGTGCGAAACACGCGAAAGAGCGGCGCTCTGAAGTACTAAGCCAACAAATCCGACTTCAGCGCGATTTGAATGAAGGGCAATCCGTATTTGATCAACTCCAATCGGCAACTACGCTCGACGAGATCGAGAACCTCCGCGAAGTCGCCCAGCAACACAAATGGCTACACGTCAGCGGTGCCCCAAAAGCCAAAGAAGATCGGCCATTTCAGGGATTTCCGATTCGTGAACTCCTCAGCCCAGGCGGATATCGCGTGCTTTACGGAACGACTGCCACGAGTAACGACTTTCTTACGAACAAGGTTGCCAAAGGCAACGACTGGTGGTTTCACGTTCGCGGTCAAACTTCCGCCCATGTTGTGCTCCTCACCCAGAACCAGCCGGAGAAAGTGCAGATGCCCGATTTGGTATTTGCCGCCACGGTCAGCGTGAAAAACAGCGTCGCTAAGCATTCTTCGCACGTCCCAGTTGATTACACTCTCAAAAAATACGTTCGCAAACCCCGCGGCTCGGCCCCTGGTTTAGCGGTTTATGAACGAGAAAAAACGCTCCATGTCGATCCTTAACCTGCTGCCTTTTTGGAAAGTTGACCGCGACCTTCTGCGGTTTATCCATGTGGATCTGCACCGAGATTGGCTAGATCGAATCATGTTGCTGTTCACCTACACAGGTGACGGTCATATCCAGATTCCAGTTCTGATCGGCCTGTGCGCTCTTAAAAAGACACGCAAAATTGGGCTCGCCTTGCTCGCAGCATTTGTGGTTTGCGGAGGAATTCGGTTGCTACTCCGAGATATTTTTGAACGTCAGCGACCAACTAACTACGATTTTGTGAACCCGGTTAGCTGGCCCGGCGGGCTTCCCGGTTGGTGGGGAGAAACATTTGATGTCATCCCTTATGGCGACAGCAGTTTCCCCAGTGGGCACTCCACCACTTCATTCGCGATGGCGCTGATGCTGGCTTGGATGCTGTACAAAACAAAATACACGTGGGTAGGTTATGTTGCGTTCGCATGGGCGTTCATGGTCGGGTTCTCGCGTGTCTATATTGGCGTTCACTACCCTGCCGATGTTCTTTCTGCCCTTGCGCTTGCGGTCATTATCACCAGTGCATTAAGAATGCTCTGGGAATCACGCGGATGGATCGCCGAAGAGCTTCATTTGGGCGAAGAATTAGAAGAACTTGAAGAAACCGTCGAGGACATTATCGAAGAAAATCCTCAATCTTCGTGTTCAAATAGCTGAAGTCCCATGCTTTCTGTGACTTCAACCGTCACTACTTCGCTAGTCCAGCCGACGGGTAATCCGTCAATCAGTTCGACATCGTCCACTTCCATCGGCATCGCCAAAGCGGCTTGATGAATCGTGCGTCGGTACCACTTCTGCCCCGGTTCTAGAACCCAATCAGGCGGATATTCTGGATTCAAAAAGTAAGCCGGGTCAAACGCCTCCCAACCATTTTCTGCGTACCGTTCCACCCACACTGCGGCAAGAATTCCCCCCTTGAGTTCGTGGACAATCCGGGTCATCGGGGTCATCAACCAGCGCATGCACCAAGCGGCTTCTTCAGGATCATCGAAATGCGTGTGCCATCTCTCAGCGGAAATCATCAGCTCGTCGCCTTGATCGTAAAGCGTTGCCTCAAACCCCTGGTGTGGCTTGACGAGAATCGAACTGGCTCGTTGCTCCCAAGCGATTGCATCCTCACCTGTTTCTTTTAGAAGTTCCACAGTGATCGCCATCGCCGCCTGCCCGAGAGTCATTTCTTGCACGGGATGATTATGAAGGTTTCTAAAACTAGCCCCCTCTCCGTTTTAATAGAGAGGGGTTAGGGGTGAGGTTCTTATATACACGGGTTGAAACCCGTGCCACCCAATTTTAAGAGTTATCAATAAGTTTCAAGAATCGCTAGAAGTTCTTCCCGGCCAGAAACCTTGGCGCGCACGCGAACTGGCGCGTTCATTAACCATCCGTCCACCAGCAAGCCCTTAAGCTGGTTCAGAGAAATTGCATCTAAATGAACCAACATTGCCGGGTGCCCTTCGTAGTGCGGAGTCTGAAAATACTTTTCTGGCTCGGCGGCGATAAATGCCATTTTCTCTTCTACGCTGTGCCGACCCACCATCAAGGCGTACGGTTGTTGACGAATCCGAGCGAACATTTTGCCTTTCACGCGAAAACTTGGAGAACGTTCATAGGGGCGTTCTTCAGTTTCCGGTAAAGCAAGGCATATTCTGCGGACATCGTCTTCGGTTGCCATGGACTATTTTGAATTTAACCCTCTGATTATTAATAAGTGCGTTAAAACCAGTGCCGTACAAGATAAACCATATTCCCGCCCCAAGGATTGGGGAGGGTGGCCCGAGAATCGGGTCGGGAGGGGTTGATTAGAAGATTTTGTAAGTAACAACCCCTCTCTCAATCTCCCCCCAACCATGGAGGGAGAAGCGAAGCCGAAAACTTTTGTATACACGAGCCGAAACCCGTGCCACTCAAGACTCAACACTTTCCCTCCCCGAGATCGGGGAGGGTTAGGGTGGGGTTGATGCAACTGTTGAACCTCTCCTTCCCCAGGTTTACTGATGGAATTCAGCTTCCCTACCTTTGACTTTCAAAGGTAGGGGAACCCACAAGTAAAAATTCCCTCCCAATTCTGGGAGGGCTAGGAAGGCTTCTATCAGAACTTACAGAGTTCCGCGCAGAGCTTGTTCGCGCTCAATTGATTCAAACAACGCCTTGAAGTTGCCTTTACCGAAGCTCTTTGCCCCTTTTCTATGAATAATCTCGTAGAAAATCGTTGGGCGGTCGGTGACAGGCTTCGTGAAGATTTGGAGCAGATACCCCTCGTCGTCGCGGTCAACCAGAATGCCGAGATCGCTCAACACTTCGATGTCTTCATCAATCGTTCCGACCCGATCCGGCAACATATCGTAGTATGTTTTTGGCACGCTGAGGAATGGAATTCCCCGTGCGCGCAACCGGCTGACCGTGTGAATAATGTCGTCGGTGAGCATAGCCACGTGCTGAACCCCCGCACCACCAAAGAACTCAAGAAATTCGTCAATCTGTGACTTCTTTTTTCCTGGGGCTGGTTCGTTAATCGGAAACTTCACGCGGCCATTGCCGCTCGCCATGACCTTGCTCATCAGAGATGTGTATTCGGTGCTGATGTCGTTGTCATCAAAGCTGATCAGGTTTTTGAACCCAAGAACATCTTCGTACCACTTCACCCAGTAGTTCATTTTTCCGAGTTCGACGTTGCCAACGCAGTGGTCAACTTCGATCAAACCAATCGGATCGCCTGGTTCGTTTTCTTCACGGAACTGAGGCATAAACTCGCCCTTGAATTCGTCGCGGTTGATGAGGCTGTGCACGACGTTTCCGTAAGTGCGGATCGCCGCTTGGCGAACTCGACCGTTGCTGTCTTCGAGCCAAGTCGGTTCCATGAACCCTTCTGCGCCGCGCTCAATTGCGGTTTTGTACGCCCAATCCACGTCGTCTACTTCAAAAGCGATGTCTTGAACAAAATCGCCATGTTCCGAAATCAGCGGCGCCATCGGGTGGCCCGGTCGCATCGGCGCGCTGAACACCAGTCGAATGTTGTTTTGCTCCAGCAGGTAATCCACCTGGTCGCGCGAGCCGGTTTCCAACCCTCGGTACCCGGTGATCGAAAATCCAAACGTGTGTTGGTAAAAGAACGCAGCTTGGCGGGCGTTGTTCACAAAGTGGCGGACATGGTCTACACGCCGAATTGGAAATGAATCAGTACTCATCTCAAAGTTTCCTTGAATTCATTATACGGGCGGAATTTGCTGGGGAGACCAATTCCTGGGTGGAACTGCCCCCAATTCCCCAGTTGATGCTCAAACCTAGCCGCATCAGTCGGGGATTTGCCATAATGTTGGCTCACAAGGGCCACTTTAGCTCAGCGGTAGAGCAGCTGTTTCGTAAACAGCAGGTCACCGGTTCAAGTCCGGTAAGTGGCTCCAGAACATAGAAAAGCCAAGTTCCTAGGAACTTGGCTTTTCTATGTATGCTTTTTCCAAGGCATGTTACCCAACATACGACATGCAACTCTTGATTACACTTTTTGTCTCGATAGAATTACTTAGGATCAGCAGGGCAAAAAAATGCAACGAACTAAGGGCTTAGTGCGTCTTGTTGATTGTAGTCGCCACTAACGGCTACGAGGACAAACATGATTACATCAATTAGTTGTTCTCCCCCAGAAGGGCAACGCTAAAAAACTGAATATCGCGGTCAGGGTAATTCCCTGTAACTACACCAGACGTCAGTGGGGAGGCGTGTGGAAGGCGTTACATTGGAAACTACTTGGATTACGAAAGTCAAAATTTGGTTATGGAAAGGTTTGGGTTGGGCAACGTCCAAGTTAAGTAAGTTGCTAAAATGCTCGCCTCGTCAGCAAAACTCTATTCTAAAAATTCGATTACATCTAAAACTTCCCTCCTTTGAATTCAGTTATGAAAAAATACATGCAACTGGCAAAGGTATTGAATCGTCTGCCGTTCATCACGACTTACAACCGAAAGAATTGACAGAAAACAAAATTGCGAGTAAAGCATTGATTGACAAGTCAAACGATGGCAAAAGTAGGTGATCAATTATCTAGATTGGGAAAAATGCGAATCTTCGCCGCGAGGCACTTCTGTGCTTTTCACTGAAAAGATATCTGAGCCTATCTGATAAACTCACCCAGTTGATCAGGATCAAGATCAGCGATACGATCGCCCGAATCTCAGCAGTTCTGAACAAACACTCAAAGGGTACAAACTTGCCAAAGAGTTCAACATCCCGCTCCAGCCCACCGACCTCTCCAAATCACTCAACACGCTCGCAATGTCCGATACGAACCGATTTCAATCAAATTCAACACTCAAATAATTTGACCTGCGGGATGCTTCCGGCTTCATTAGTCATTTCGTATCCGAATAGATTGTTAACAACCTTTTTGAAAATCGCCCTTCACTGGTATATCCTACAGGCAGGTGAATCCACACCATGTGCAAAACACTCTTACAAAAAAATGGGCCGACGCTCTCTCTTTGGGAGATTCGTGCGATTCAACAAAGATTGTGATTGGCGATTAGAGCGAATATGGACGGTTCAAAACAACATCCTGATCACGCTCGAAGGTCGCCGCCATTACCTCACTGTTCCGCAGCTACAAGACTACAAAATCAGGCACGAAAAACCAGACCGATTTTGGATAAGAGGACGTGATTTCACGTTTGATCAGCCGCCAGACTTTGTCCAGCACCCTGAACTCAACTAACACACTGTTTCGTTTCTTTGCTTGAACTCTCGCCGCGATTGACCTCATGCGGTGAGAGTCAAAGAAGATGCGTCCATTTCTTATTTACACTCAATAAAGTTTCCATAAACAATTATTTGCAAGCGCAACAAATCGTTCTGAATTGCCTTACCTTGAAACTATGTTGAATGGCGATTTAGAACAGAACTGGCGGCTCGTTTATGTGTTGCACAGCCAAGGACGCGCACTTTATCACCCTAACGGGATGAGGATTTTAACCGACGAGCAGTTTGAAGAATACAATCAAACGGCTAACCCAACCAAGATGTGGGTCAACGGACGGGACGTGCGGTTTGTGAATCCTGACATTAAGAATTGACCGCACGTTTGTTGATTGTGAGATTTTTAGAATTTTTATGAACTGTTTCATTCGAAGTTGACACTAAGCTTATATGTCCGACAAAAACGACGTAAGAATTGCCAAACCGTGTCCTAAAGATTGGAACGAAATGACCGGCGATGACCAGTCGCGGTTTTGCTCACATTGCGAAAAATCGGTACACAATCTCGCGGAAATGTCGGCTAACGATGCCGAGCAGCTGCTCTGCAACACCAGCGGACGCGTTTGCATCCGCATGGTCAGAGGCCCGCAAGGAAGTTTTAAGACTAAGCAAGGCTGGTTTAGGCGGGTGGCGTTAGCCGGGGCGGCAACTCTCACGCTAATTCCAATGACTGGCTGTGAGCCAGGATATGCAACTGTCACTGGAGATGCGGTTGCCCCGCCTGACCAATCCCAACCAGACCCAGGCTATAAATCCAACGCCGCTCTAGGTGAAACGGTTGCCGAACCATCTCCCAGAATGGGTGATATGGTTCCGCCGGATGTTGAGCAAGGCGAGGTTGCTCCTGAAAACACGCCATTAATGGGCAAAGCCGCCTGCCCGCCAGAGAAAGAAGAACCGGAAGAAAGATACATCACTTTGGGAATTTCTGTAGCAGTTCCAATAGAGCCTGCTCCAGAACTCAGCGAATCAGAGTCTCGATAAAGCCAACGTACGAAAGTATGCTCATCTCGCCCGGTGCTCCCTGCCGGGCAATTTCATTTAAGACTCCGCTTCAATCTCCCGAAAATTGATGTAGTCAAACGGGTTCTGAGCCAAGTTTGACCCCGACGTGATCTGGTAATCTCGTCGTTGAGTTTTCCGAAGGCATGATGCAATCCCCCACGCTCAAGAGGTTGACCTCCTATGGCTAACATGAAGCCGTTGGTCGGCGCTCCCTACATTCGCGGCGAAGTCGGGGCGGCACGCAATACAGAAGCTCTGTTTAAGCTAGTTATTGGCACGCTGTTCATCATTATGCCTCTGGCATTTATTGCTTGCCAGCTTGTGCAGTTCGAAGCGGAAATCGCATTTGTAGGCGTTTGGCTGGTGACAACCGCCCTCGCTATTTATGCGGAATACCACATTAAGCCAAAAGTTAAAGTCAACGCTTTTCAACTATTCAGCCTTCTTATTGTCTTGATTGGTGTGCCTGGCGTACTCTTTCTGCGCCCGGGATTACTCGGATTGGGGCAGATTCTTGCGTACGTTTTTATTCTTACCATGCGGCTTGTTGTTGTGTTTATTATCGTTCCTCGGTGTATGACTCGCAGTAAAACTCCTGCAATCGAGCACATTCTTCGGTGGTTGATTGTTGGGGCGGGCATTATTTCGTTTGCCACAAATGCGTACTATTTGATGAAGGGCGTGACGATCTTTAACTCTGGTCGCGGTGCATTTGAAACCTGGCTTCACCCAAACCTCTGCGCCCAATTTGCCTCGATCCTTGTTTACACAACGTTTATGGATCCAAAGCTTAAAATGTGGGCTCGGGTTTTCCTTGTTGGTGGCGGTGCCTATACGCTCTTGCTCACTCAGAGTCGGTCGGCACTCGTAGCGACCATATTGGCTCTTCTATTGCTATTTCTGCTCAACTTGATTGAAAATCCAAAAAAATACTCGGTACGTGGTTTTGTGGGATTTATCGGCTCCCTCATCATGATCGGTTTGTTCGGGTCTGCGTTTCGAGAGGTTCCTGTTGTAAAAAATATTGAAAGAAGAACCTTTGGCGTTGACGACCCCACCGCTGGACGCCTTGATATCTTTAGTCGTATTCTTGAAGTCTGGCAAAACTCCCAATTATTTGGATACGGGTTCCGATCGGGTGGTGCTGACAACCTCTATATCACCTTGCTACTACAGACCGGAATCGTAGGAGTTTTCTTCTACCTAGCCTTGTTCTTTGTAATTATTTATAAGGGATTTGAACATTTCCGATTTAGTCAAGGATCGAACCGTTTGCTTGGAAAATTCATTCTGGTTGCTTCGCTTTCCATGTTTCTCCGCTCTTTTGCGGAAACCACGAGTTACCTGCAGCTGACCGACATTATGTCGAATGCCTACTGCATTGCGGGCGCACTCGCGTTTTTGACTCCGGTGAAAAAGCGTAATTTGAGTCAGATGGTTCCTACCTTAAGGCCTCTTAAGCCTGTCGACGCGCCAAGTGAGTGACTAGCTTGACGCTCATCATTCTTGCTGGTGGACTTGGTACGCGTTTTGGCGGGCCAAAGCAGTTTTTTCCTCTTGGCCCAAATGACGAATGCCTATTTCACTATTCACTGTTCCACGCAATGCAGAATGGTGTGGATCGGCTGATTTTGCTAACACGGTCAGAAGTTCTGCCTCAGGCTCAGGAAGCAGTAAAGGGATTGCCTATCCCCATAGAAATTGTCCTGCAAAAAACTCCAAACGGAAAGCCTCGCGGAACAGCGCATGCAGTTATCTCCTGCTTGCCTGCCCTAGAAACAGACCAAGCAATCGTGATTAACGCGGACGATTACTATAGAGCGGCAACGTTTATCGCAACCCAAAAGCTTTCACATGCACATCCCCAAGCCGCGACAGTTCCGTATTTGCTCAAAAATACGCTATCTGAATACGGAGGAGTTTCAAGGGCAATATGCACCATTGAGGACGATTATCTTGTTGATATTCAAGAGACTCACAAAATCGTTCGTGCGGGTGACCATGCTAACGGTGAAGCTAACGGTCAAAGCATCAATGTTGCCCTCGATGCGCCTGTTTCAATGAACTGCTTTCTCCTCTCTCGTTCCCTGATTGAACTCATGGCACAATACGTGCAAGAAAAACTAGATAACCAGACATCGGCGGAAATCACCTTGCCGGACTTCTTGCAACACGAAATCAATCATTCAGATCTTAAAGTACACACAATGCTCAGCGACTCCGAGTGGTTTGGACTCACGTTCAAAGAAGATATTGATTCCGTAAAAAGCAGACTCAAGCAATTGCATAAATCCGGAATGCTTCCGCCACGTCTCTGGTAATGTTATTGAGAAAATTGGTATGGCGATCTTAAGTCCGATTACTCCGCAGTTTTTGCCGCACGGGCAACTCTTGCAAGATACTCAAATCGAACAAGGTCACATCAATCGCACATATATGACCGTGGTGCGTGAGGGTGGCGAAACCCTTCGTTATATCCATCAGCACATCAATACGAACGTTTTTCCAAACGCGCCGGAAATGATGAAGAACATCCGTAAGGTTGTAGACCACCTAGCGGAAAAGCGCCCAAATTTTGCGGGCAACCTGCACCTAATTCCGAGTCAAGATGGGCAAGATTATTATTTGGATGACGATGGCCACTACTGGCGGTGTTATAAATATGTTGAGGGCTCAACCAGCTTTGATATCGTTCCTAATCCTGATATCGCTTATCAAGCTGCACTGACCTTTGGAACATTCCTCAATGATCTCAGCGACCTAAACCCGTCTGATTTCCATATCACGATTCCGGATTTTCACAACACTCTTTTTCGGTTGAGCCAATTTGACCAGGCGCTCGCGAATCCAGTTGAAGGCCGCGTGGAACTGGCACAAGAAGAAACCGAATTCGTCCAATCTCATCGAGAGCTAGCCGGAAAGTTGATGGCAGTGATCCAAAACTATCCCGAAGCGATTCGGGTCACCCACAACGACACGAAAGTCAACAATGTGCTGTTCTGCGAAGAAACCCTCACCGGACTCACAGTTATTGATCTCGACACAGTGATGCCCGGCACGGCGTTGTTCGATATTGGAGATTTGATCCGCACTGCTTGCAACACGGCTGCCGAAGACGAGCGCGACCTGACCAAAGTGGTTTTTGACCAATCCAAATTTGCTGCAATCATCCGTGGATTCGCTGAAACTACTGGCAAATCACTACATCCTGCCGAATGGGATGCCATGCCTTACTGCGGTGCGGTTATCACTCTTACAATTGGCATCCGGTTCCTGACAGATTTCCTGAACGGAGATACATACTTCCGCACTCATCGGCCAAACCAAAATCTTGACCGGGCACGGACGCAAATCCACTTGGTTAAGCAGATGCTTCAACAAATTGAAGCACTTAAGCAAATTGTGGAAACTCAGCGAGCTATTCACGCCTGATCAGCCGCTAAACTAGCACCCGGTGTCCGAAAAACTCCCGCCGCATATCCATATTGGTAGCTCCATGCACAAAGATTGGGGCGGCATTGAGCGGTACATCGCCTTTCTCACCAGCGAGCTAGCGCGCAATGGTCATCTGGTTACCGTAACAGCTCCCAATGGATCACCGCTGGCGCAACACTTGGAAGTTCCCTCTTACAAAATCAGGTTGGCAACCAAGTATGATCCTATTGCTTTAGCGTCGCATATCCGATTATTTAGGCGCGAAAATCCGCACTTCATTGTCACTCATTTTTCGCCTGATTACATCGTTCCGGCCCTCGCTGCGCGCATAGCTAAAGTGCCAAAGAACCTGATGACCCGCCATGTCGCAGTGAACTTCAAAGGCAAGCGTGCAAAACATTACAACCGGCTGTACGACGGGTTCGTTTCCATCTCACAAACTGTAAGCGACCATCTTATTGCCGATGGCATACCGGCTAACAAAATTCAACTTGCTCTTAGTGGTTCACCATATTTGATGCCAACCGTTTCGATAGATGAAGCTAAAAAATCGTTAGATGGCTCCCTCTTCCATATCGGAGTGTTTGGACGCCTGCATTGGGTGAAAGGTCAAGATGTCGCGATCAAAGCGATAGTTAACTTACCGAACGCTATTCTGCATATCTTTGGAGAAGGGCCACACGAAACGGAGCTTCGCAATCTCGTCGCACAGCTCAATCTGAGTAACCGCGTCGTTTTTGAAGGATACAAAACCGATGTCGCCAACCATATGCTGGCAATGGATGCGGTTATGGTTCCGAGTATTTGGAAGGAAGCGTTTGGACTGACGGTAGTTGAAGCCATGTCAATCGGCAAACCAATCATCGCAAACGCCACGGGAGGAATTCCTGAAATCCTAACTCACGATAAAAACGCTTTGCTCATCTACTCCGATGACCCGGAAAAGCCGAATCCTCTTGATTTTGAATCGGCAATCAAACGATTGCTGGAAGAAAAAGAATTGAGCCAAACGCTTGGCCGCGACGCAAAAGCTACATTTGATTCCAGATTTACTCTTGAACACATGACGGAGCGAGTAGTTACCGCTTACCAAAATCTGCTGGACTTAAAGTAAACCGGCCTCCTGAATAAACAGGAAGCCAGCCGGATTTGAGGATTTGAGAAGAAAATCTTTTAAGCTCGTTTGCGGTTGAAGGCAAACGCAACGGAAGCAATGAACGGAATTATCGGAGTCGCAAGTTCTGGGGTCACTGAACTAGAACCACCTGATGCCTGCGCCGCCACCGCCGACCCTACCAGCAGAACAATCAACCCTCCAGTTATCAGCCGCTTGTTCTGCTTACTGCCAGATGCCATGGACTGCTTATATGCACCTGGCGTGCCAACTCTTGTGACGCGCAAAAACCTGGAGTCCTTACCGGGATATTGAACCTTCGGACATACTTTCTCACTTGGAGCACCAACTCGTTTCCGTTGTTGATTTTGGTGGGCAATACACCCAGCTTATCGTGCGCCGAGTGCGCGAACAAGGCTGTTATTCTGAGATGGTGCCTTGGCAATCCGCCGCCGAGCACATTCGAGATCGCAAACCCAGCGCGGTGATCCTATCTGGCGGGCCAAAAAGCACTCTCGGAGCCGATGCTCCCGATTTAGATTTCTCAGTTCTGGAAGGCATCCCAACTCTTGGGATTTGCTATGGTCAGCAACTCATGGCACTGCGCTTGGGTGGACTCGTCGAAAAGAGTCCAGCCCGCGAATACGGTCGCCGTCATTTGGGCAAAACCGAACCAGGTTCGTTTGTTTCAGTGTTGAACAACGATCAAGTTTGGATGTCTCACGGTGATAAAGTCACCGCAGTTCCTCCCGGATTTCAAATCACCGCGCATACCGAGACTTGCCCAGTTGCAGCGATGGAAAATGTCGCGGCAAAAAAGTACGGAGTGCAGTTCCACCCGGAAGTCACCCATACAATCGATGGGCGAGCACTACTCAAGCGGTTTTTATTTGACATTGCCGGGCTAAAAGGAGATTGGACTCCGCAGAACTTTATCGAAGATACGCTCAAATCTATCCGTGAACAAGTGGGAGACGGCAAGGTTCTCTGTGCCGTTTCTGGTGGCGTGGATAGCTCGGTTGTCGCGGCACTACTAGCAGAAAGCGTTGGATCGCAAACCACGTGCGTATTTGTTGATCACGGGCTTCTCCGCAAAGGCGAAGCCGAGCAAGTGCGTGAAACATTCACCAAAACATTTCATCCCAACCTCATCGTGATCAATGCGCACGACCAATTTTTTGGCGAACTCAAAGGTGTCACCGATCCAGAAGCCAAACGCAAAATCATCGGTGAAAACTTTGTGGTTTGTTTTGAGCGAAACAAAGCGGTTTTGCAAGCCCACGATTTCCTTGCACAAGGAACGCTTTATCCCGACGTGATTGAATCCGGTTCTCCGACCGCTTCCAAGATCAAAACTCATCACAACGTTGGTGGATTGCCTGATTGGATGAAGCTCAAAGTAATTGAACCGCTCCGCTGGCTATTCAAAGATGAAGTCCGCGAAGTCGGCCGTGCACTTGGCTTATCCAGCGAAGTTGTTGACCGCGAACCGTTCCCTGGCCCGGGACTTGGAGTTCGGATTCTTGGCGAGGTCACTCCAGAGCGGGTAAAGATTGTTCAAGACGCAGACTGGATTTTCCGCGAAGAACTGCTAAAAACTGGACTCAACAAAGGCATCTGGCAATCATACGCCGCATTACTTGATGTGCGAAGCGTCGGCGTCATGGGTGACGAGCGCACTTACGAGCAACCTATCGTTTTGCGCGCAGTAACAAGCGAAGATGCGATGACCGCCCAGGCGTTCCCTTTTGCTTTTGACTTCCTAGAGCACGTTTCTAACCGTATCGTCAACGAAGTGGATGGAGTCAACCGGGTTCTTTACGATCTGACATCCAAGCCTCCGGCTACAATTGAGTGGGAATAGTCCATGATTACCGCCATTTACCTGGTGCTCCAAACCCAGCTTTCGCAGCCAAAAATTGTTTCGGATATTGACGACAACTTTTTCCCCGTTTACTGGAAAACAGAAGAGATCAAGCCGACCGCGGTCAAGATTGATGATCGCGAAAAAGAACGATCTATCGCTGCGATCAAAAAAGCGATTCCCAAGTATCCAAGCGACTTTTTGAACCGGAATCTGAAAACCATTTTCATTGCCAAATCTATCGCATTCTATGGACTCGAATATGGTGGTACGAACTCCCTGGACGCAATCTATTTGGCAAACAGCGGTGCTCGAAACGGATTTAGCGATGCGTACCTTGAGGAAGCATTCCACCATGAATTCAGCAGCATCCTCCTCCGCAACTACGCAAAAATATTCCCCACAGCTGAATGGAATGCCGCACTACCAACCTTATTCAAATACCGCGGCGACGGAACCCAATCGCTGAGGGAAGGCACCGCAGACATTACTCACAGTTCCAAGTATCACGAAAAGGGTTTTATTTGCGAATATTCAACAAGTAGTAAGGAAGAAGACTTGAATATGTTTGCCCAGGCCCTGTTTACGGGAGACAAAGTGTTTTGGAAGGCATACGATAAGTATCCGGCGCTGGCGAAAAAGGCTGACCTCGTCATCCTGTTCTACAACCGGATGAATTCAGCTTTCACTAAGCAGAAGTTCCGCGATTTTGCCCAGGCCCCAACCAGTTCATCCGGCACAATTCCTCAACGCCGATGACTGAGCCAATTCCCACAACCATATCCAAGGAATACCGATGGGAGATGGGTCACCGGCTGAGTTACCACACAGATGGTTGCCAGAACCTGCACGGACATTCCTACCGCATTTGCGTGACTCTCACGGGCACGCTTAACCAAGGCGGAATGGTGTTCGACTTTGGCGACATCACCCGCATCATCAAGCCGATCATTGATGATCTCGACCATTCAACCATGCTTCATGAAAACGATCAGCCTCTGGTGGATTTTCTTATTTCGCAGGGCATGAAGCTCTCACTTGTTCCGTTCCACCCCACCACCGAAGAACTTGCGGCGTGGTTCCTCGGCAAAATAGTCGATCCGCTCAAGCCTTACAGCAACATTTCCGAGTTGCAAGTCACGATTTTTGAAACCGCCACTTCAACCGTCACCCTCACCCACAAATTATCATGAGTCACAAATTAGAAACGCTGATTTCCGCCGAACAGATCCAAATCCGAGTCTCAGAAATAGCCGCTGAGATTCGCAAAGATGTCGGCGACGAAACCATCGTTCTACTGTGTGTACTCAAGGGCGCATTCCCTTTCCTCGCTGATCTTGCTCGCGAACTGAAAGGTAACGTGATGTTCGACTTTATTCAGGTCAGTAGTTGGGATGGCGGACGAGAAACCACAGGCACGGTTCGTATTAAAAAAGACCACGACTTTGATATCAAGGGCAAACACGTTGTGATCGTCGAAGACATTATTGACTCTGGTTTAACTATTACCCACCTTCGCCAACTGCTATTAACCCGGGAGCCAAAGTCGCTCCGGGTGGCCTCACTTCTCTCTAAACCAGATGCGAGGACCCACGAAACTGAGGTCGAATATATAGGATTTGAAATTCCGAACAAATTTGTGGTAGGTTATGGATTAGACGATAAAGAGATGTATCGCAATCTGCCTTATGTCGCTCTACTCGTTGATACGAGCTCAGCCGAATGATATTCGCAACTGATTGCTCCCCCAAACTCCTCTCCATTTAAGGTAACGCATTACTTGCGTATCAGACCCCTATGAGTCACACATTCCGTCCGCGGAAATCAGAAAGCGGCTCACGCCAGCGCACTCGGCGCCACCGTGACCGACCCAGAGACAACGACGTCGTTGATTTGGAAAGCCTGCCAAAAGAAGATTACAACTACTTCGACCAGCTTTCTCCCACCGACCTTGCCAAGCTTGCCAAAAAGGCAAAAATCTCCATTGATCAGGAGCGCAGCAAGGTTATTGAAGAACTCCTCATCACGACCAATGCAGAAGCTGGCGCAGTTTATCGACGTGGCATTCTGGAAATGGTCAACGATGGTTGGGGATTCTTGCGCCAGCCGAACTACCAGCAGTCTTCCGAAGACGTTTACATCAGCCAGTCGCTGGTGAAAAAGCATTCCCTCAAGCCAGGCGACACTGTTTTCGGACAAGTGCGATTGCCAAAAGAAGGCGAAAAGTACATGGGCATGCTCCGGGTTGAATCGGTCAATAGCTTGGCCACCCAATCACCCGAATTGCAAGTTCGCCGAGACTTTGAAACTCTTACTCCCCTCTTCCCTGATGAGCGGTTTAAGCAAGAAACTCTGCCCGACCGAACTATCGGCCGAATCATTGACCTCATCGCTCCAATCGGTAAAGGTCAACGGGGATTGATTGTCGCTCCACCCAAAGCCGGGAAAACCACAATCGTCAAGGCAATCGCGCAAGCAATCGCCGAAAACACTCCCGACGCAGTTTTGATGGTTCTGCTTGTTGACGAACGACCAGAAGAAGTCACCGATATGCGGCGATTTGTGAAAGGTCAAGTCATCAGCTCAACATTCGATGAACCAGCCGAAAACCACATGAGAGTCGCCGACCTTTGTTTGGAACAAGCCAAGCGTCAGGTGGAAGCAGGCAAAGACGTTGTTATCTTGCTAGATAGCATCACCCGCTATTCACGGGCAAGCAACCTCACCATCAACCCATCTGGTCGAACCCTATCCGGTGGTCTTGATCCTGCCGCTCTTTACCGTCCGCGGCGGTTCTTTGGTGCAGCGCGAAACATTGAAGAAGGTGGTTCGCTCACGATTATCGCAACGGCGTTGATTGATACTGGTTCCAAGATGGACGATGCGATCTTTGAAGAATTCAAAGGAACCGGCAACATGGAGCTTGTTCTTGATCGAGAACTCGCCGAGCGACGCATCTGGCCAGCAATCGACGTGCGTCGCTCTTCAACCCGTCACGAAGAGCAGTTGTTCAACGACAACACTCTGGAAGCGGTTTACCACCTCCACCGAATGCTCGCCAACGCGAAAGACACGGTGGATGCAACCGAATCTTTGATCAAGTTGCTGAAACGCACTCCAACCAACGAAGCCTTTTTGGCGGGCGTTATCGCCAAAACGCGGGCTACCGTTTAAAACAACAATCCCCCTCTCCGTTTTAATGGAGAGGGGGAAATAGGGGGTGAGGTCGGTTTTACTTTCGCTTACGCCGAGCCACAATCGCGGCAAGACCCGCCAAAGCAAACATGGTCGCTGGCTCGGGCACTGGATTGATCGTATTTTGGATCCAGCCCATGTTTCCGCTTACACTTGTGAATCCGGAGAGCGAACCGTAGCCATAAGGAACGGAGGGCGGGACATCCCAGCCTGCGAATGAAGAAATACCTGCTAAGAAATACTGTCCGTTTTCTTCGAGGAACAATCCGCCGCCAGAGTCTCCACCGGCAACATTTCCTTCCAGATCAAGCCAATCTGCGGTTCCTACTTGGTTATGACCTGCAGTCGTATCATCAAAATCGCTGATAAACGTATTTGTCCGGCTTGCTGAACCCTGAATGTCTCCTGGATCACCGCCAGGCACTGGTTCAACGTACAAGTCGATTGTATTTCTCATTCCTCGCTTGACCCCTGCGCCAAGGCTCGCACCACTTGTGCCAGATCCGCCGGAACCAAATCCAATTGCGGAAGCGGTGTGTCCTACTTCCGAAGTTCCTGTGTAGAGTTGGGCTGGGTTTACGCCCACAACATTCGTGGTTAATTTTATGAGGGTCAAATCTGTGCCGTTAGTTACAACTGTGTTGACGTTTGAACCCAATGGAGCGAGATTATAAACTTCTGCGCCAGTATAAAAACCGCCATTAATGCCAAAAACCGCATCGCTAGGGTTTGAAACATAGCCAGACGCGACGTGCCAAGCGGTCAGCACCCAATTAGGCGCAATAAGCACACCGCTACCACTGCCAATTCTTCCTACTGATTGAAATTGGCTCTGGGCCGCAAACGCCTGGGAAGCCGCATCGGAAACATCATCGCGAATTGTAATCGCGTTCGCAACAAAAGGAACACCAACCAAACCAAGCACGGCAAACGCCGAAAATTTCTGTCTCATAGCACTGCTCCGCTCACACCTCGCATACCGAGAGTGAAGCACCTCTATTTTAATACACTTTGCGGGCAATCGCCATCACCAACTGCCCGCAATTTTTATAGACTTTTAGTTTTACTTCCCTGGAATGCCAGGTTCGGTAAGCAGTGCAGGATCAAGTGAACGCGTTAGAGTTTCTTCATCCAGCAGCCCCTCTTCCCGCACTACTTGCGGGATCGTTTTGCCGGAAGCAAGCGATTTTTTGACCACATCTGCCGCCGCTTTGTAGCCGATATGAGCGTTGAGTGCTGTTGCCAAACTGGGCGATGTTTCTGCGTACATCTTGCACCGCTCTTCGTTTGCAGTGATTCCAACTATGCAGTTATCAACGTACGTATCGATTGTATTCGCTAGAATTTGAAGCGAGAACTGCGAGCTAAATGCCATGCTCGGCATCATCACGTTGAGTTCTAACTGACCAGCCTGCACACAGTAATCCAACGCCTGACATTGACCCAAAACTTGGAACAGAACTAGGTTCATGTTTTCCGCCATGCTCGGATTGACCTTCCCTGGCATGATGGAACTTCCTGGCTGAACCGCTGGCAATGTGATTTCTGCAAGACCCGTGAGCGGCCCGGAGCACATCAAACGCAAATCGTTAGTAATGCGAGTGAGTTCTAAGCACAGCACCCGTAGTCCACTAGAAAGAGCCGCCATACAAAGTTGGCTTTGCATCGCCTCGCGCATATCTTCGCTGGCCCGGAATGGCAATCCGGTGTATTCACCGAGTAATTCAACAACCCGGAATCGGTACTGCGGATGGGTGTTCATGCCAGTACCAGCCGCAGAACCGCCAATTCCTAAATCTTCAAGTTCCCAAGCAGCCATTTCGAGCCATTTCCTGGCTCGTTTGATGCTCGCCGCATAAGCATTGAACTCCTGACCTAACCGGATGGGAACCGCATCTTGCAGGTGGGTTCGCCCGCTCTTGAGAACGTGATCGAACTCTTTGCCTTTGTCGGCAAGTGCTTTTTCTAATCGGTCAACTTGCTCGAATAGAGGCTCCATCATCAAACGCGACATCACGCGCATTGCCGTCGGGAACGTATCGTTTGTAGACTGACCGTAATTCACATGGTCGTTGGAACCAACCAGCTTGTATTCGCCTTTGTTACCACCCAGGATTTCTTCGGCGCGGTTCGCCAAGACTTCGTTGCAGTTCATGTTAAAGCTGGTGCCCGCGCCCATGTGGAACACGTCAATCGGGAACTGGTCTCGCAGCTTTCCTCCCAGGATTTCATCGGCGGCTTGAGCAATCGCATCGGCTTGCTTTTGGTCGAGTAAACCAAGTTCGCCGTTAGCGACCGCGCATGCTTTTTTGAGCATGATGTAGGCATCAATCATGCGAGGGTGCTCGGTTAAACCGCTGATTTTGAACAAGCCACGGGTGCGCTCGGCTTGGCTTCCCCAATATGCGTCGGCAGGCACATGAACGTCGCCTAAACTATCTTTTTCAATCCGGGTGGACATGCCCTGAGTTTACGCTCATGCGCATACCCTTCGTGAGACTCGGAACTGCAACCATTTGCTCATGTTCTGCCATACTAAACACCGCATGCTCATCCCGCAGTTCAATGGTGTCAAGGCGATCTATTTTGACCTCGATGACACACTCTGCACCTATTGGGATGCCGCGAAAGCCGGACTCCGTAAAGCGTTTGAAGACCACCCAGAACACGGGAGCACTCCCGAGGCCATGCTCAGTGAATGGGCCATTGCGTTTTCCAGCTTCGTGGAAACAATCGGCAAAACCCACTGGTACGAAAAATACTGCGCCAGCGGCGAAATCACCCGCGTCGAACTAATGCGACGGATGCTAGAGCGACTTAACATCTTCGACGAAGAACTTGCCTTCCGGCTCTCACACACCTACCATGTAGAACGGCAAGCCGCCCTTGAGCTCTTTCCCGAAGCATTAGAAGTCATTCAAAAACTCGCAAAGGAATACCCTCTTGGGCTGATCACCAACGGCCCGGCGGATATCCAGCAGCAGGAAATCCAGAAACTCAACATCCGCGAATACTTCCCGCATATCTTCATCGAAGGCGAGCACAAAATCGGCAAACCTGATGAGCGCATTTTCCGGATGGCGGAACAAGCGGTCGGCCTGCCTCCCGAAGAGATTTTGTTTGTTGGCAACAGCTACAAACACGATATTGTTCCGGCGATAGAATACGGATGGAAAACGGCCTGGATTCGCCGCCCGAGCGACGTGCCGCCTTCTTCGCGGACGGGAAAACCAGAGGAACGCGGCGAGGATTCGGTCGCTCCGGATGTGACGATCTCTGATCTTAGAGAATTACTGAGTTAGAGTTTTCAATTTCAGAATCTATATGCTGTAACAAATTGCCAATTTGAAGAATCGAAAGACAAATGATTAACCGACGCGAATTCCTATTTTCCAGCATGGCGATTGCCATGCATTCGGGAGCAGAACGTTTTTTGGGCGAAGCATTTCAACCGATGCCCGACCGTACAAAAACTCCCGTCAGCATTTACTATTTGGAATATGTGACGGCTGATGTTGACAACACTTGCAAACTGCTCTCTGCTCTCCACGGAGTTACTTTTTCTCCAAAGTCTGACCCCAACCTTGGCGGAGCTCGAACCACCATGCTCAAAGGCGGAGGCCTGGTAGGCGTGCGTGCACCGTTGCGCGAGTCAGAAAAACCTATTGTCAGGGCTTATAATCAACTCACATCAAATATTTTAACGAGCATTAAGGCTGCAGAAAAACTGGGGGCAACTGTAGCATTACCTCCTACGAATATTGAACAGCACGGTGCCTGCGCAATTATTATTTATGGCGGTCTGGAGATTGGGTTATGGCAACCAGCAAATTTGTCCTCTTAACCATCGATCCATCGAGTTCAGTCTGGCGTCCAGAAACAAACTAAACCGTTCCCCGCAGTAAACAGCAACTGAAATAAGCCAAAGGCACAGATTTAATCTTCGGCAGGAACCGGGCAGCTGAGGCTGTTGCTGTACTGCCCCGAGCGGTCGAAGCAACAGATCCGCTTTTTGCCTTTGCTGAGCATGTCGATCATTTTTTCTAGCCGGATGCCGCGGGTTTCGGCCTTTTTGCCAGTGGTCATCCAAAAAATCCAGTCACGGCGGGCGAGGGGGGTGGTTTTCTCCCAGACCGTGGTTGCTTCGGGCGATGCAGCCAGTGCGGCTTGCAGGTCGTCGGGAACCTCTGGTTCGGGCTCTACTTCAGTCGGCGCGATTTCGAGTTCCACCACGTCGCCAGCCTGAATCTTTGCCGCTTTGCTGAGTTTGGGTTCTGCTTTCAGCCAATGCCCGCCTTCCCCATCCGGTTGGAGCGTGGTCACAAATTCAAATCCGTTGATCGTGCCTTCTACCGAGCACATGCTTCGGGTTGGAAGTTTGTCGCTCGCCGATTGGGGCAGTCGCAAGAAAATCCAGTCCCCGCCATCGGCTGGGCGGTGGAGTTCAGCTTGGAATTTGATCAGGGAGGTGGTTTTCGCCATGCTTGCTTTATTTTAGAATACTCCGCTTCCTCCACTGAACATCCTAGGCAGCTGCATAAACCAAAACTCTGAACCTGCCCCCTCAAGATTCCTCGTAAATCTACCGAAGCTATCCATAGGCGGAAATTACGCCCATTTGAACTCGCATGAACAACGTCGCTAAGGTGCTCAAGAATACCGACTTGCTACTCGGTGTGGGCATGATCCTAATCGTTGGCATGCTGATTCTTCCCTTGCCAGAAATCCTGGTTGACCTTGGCCTTGTCATCACAATGGCGAGCGCGGTAGTGATTATGCTCACTGCGGTCAACGTAAAGGAACCACTCCATTTTAGTGTTTTCCCTTCCCTGCTCGTTGTCACCACGCTTTTACGGGTTGCCCTGAGTATTGCCGCAACCAAACTCATTTTAGGTTCTGGTTCTGCGGGACACGTGATTCAAACTTTTGGTGAATTCGTTCTCGGCGGAAACTTTGTCGTCGGATTCATCAGCTTCATCATCCTGATGATCGTCCAGTTTGTCGTTATCACAAACGGTTCGACCCGGGTTTCAGAAGTTGTCGCTCGATTTACCTTGGATGCGATGCCCGGTAAACAAATGGCGATTGACGCTGACCTAGCCAGCGGATTGATTGACGAAGACCAAGCCCGTACCCGGCGTAAAGCAGTTAAAGCCGAAGCCGACTTCTACGGTGCGATGGATGGTGCTTCTAAGTTTGTAAAAGGCGACGCCATCGCCAGCCTGCTCATCATCCTGGTCAACATCATTGGCGGGTTCATCATGGGGTTCACCCGTGGCGAAGGCGACATCATGACGATTCTCAGCACCTACGCCATGCTCAGCGTGGGTGAAGGCATGGTCAGCCAAATCCCGGCGCTTTTGATTTCAACCGCTAGCGGTTTGCTCGTTACCCGAAACGGTCAAGAAACCGGCATGGCGGGAACCATGTTCGGCCAGTTGCTGAACCAGCCTCGCGTTTTAGGAGTCGCGGGCGGCGCGATGGTGCTCTTCGCATTTATTCCTGGTTTCCCCACCATGATCTTTTTGATGATCGGCGGCGGGTTGATTGGTTTGAGTCGGCTTTCCGAGAAAAACCCATCGTTCAAACGCATGGCGTCTGGAGAACCAGAGCCAGAAGCAGTTGCTCCGGTGGAAGTTGCTCCCGAAGTTCCGGTTGGGCCAGAGCAGGTGCTGGCGCTGGTCGGGGTTGACCCAATCGAAATCGAAATCGGATATTCGCTCACAAAGCTTGCCGATGTGCGGGCGGGCGGCGATCTAGCTGACCGAGTCGGCGCAACCAGACGGCAAGTTGCCGTTGAACTTGGCTATGTGATGCCCAGCGTTCGGATTCGCGACAACGCGGCACTCAAGCCAAATGAATATGTTCTAAAAGTCCGCGGCGAAACCGTGGCTCAAGCGACCGCTTATCCAAACGAACTCCTTGCCATTGATAGCGGCGCGGTGATTCATCCGATTGCGGGCACACCAACCAAGGAACCAGTTTTTGGCCTCAACGCGCTCTGGATCGAGCCAGGCATGCAGGAAATGGCCGAACGCAACGGCTACACGGTAGTCGAGCCAGCCGCGATGATGACCACCCACCTCACCGAAGTCATCAAAAACCACGCAAGCGAACTGCTCACCCGCCAAGAAACGACCAAGCTTGTTGAGAACACCAAAACTCTAAACGAGACAGTTGTCAGTGAACTCGAACCTATGGGAATCACTCCAGGCGACGTTCAAAAGGTTCTTCAGCACCTCCTTCGTGAACGAGTGCCGATCCGCGATATGGTCACGATTCTTGAAACCATGACCGACTTTGCCGGACGTATTAAAGATATGGAGCAAATGGGCGAACTTGTCCGAGCTTCTATCGCTCGTACCATCACGCGGCAGTTCTCCGATGATTCTGGAAAGCTTTGTTGCATCACCTTGGAACCAGTTTTAGAGCATCAGATCGGCGAATCGGTGCAACATACGGCCGGCGGAGTTACTCTCGCAATGGAACCAGCATTGGGCAAACAAGTGGTGGACGACGTACAATCCGCGGTTGACCAAGCCAACAGTAGCGGAGTTTCGCCAATCGTTCTTTGCAGCACACAGATCCGGCTTCCACTCCGTAAGCATTTGGAGCGCAATGGCTTGCATGTTCCGGTGATTGCCTACAACGAAGTCAGTTCGAATGCCGAAGTTGAATTCGTCGGGCAGATCACGCAAGATTCTGATTTCAGCGCATCGGTAGCTTAGTAAACTATCGCACACAAGATTTCCACCGCATTTTTGGTTGAACCCAAATGAGCCTGAATCTGCCAGGTATTCTCACCCTCTATGCTCGCCCGGAAGTCAGCGCCGCAAGCACCTAACCCAAACTTTGTCCAATGCAAAGGATGCAAAAAAACGCTATTCCTCGCTGATTTTGAAGCTAATCTTTGGGTCTGCCCCAATTGCGGGCACCACCACCGACTCACCTGGCAACAACGGGTAGAAGTTACTTTCGATATTGGTTCATTCGAGCAACTTGACCTCGACTTGTACAGCGGCGACCCGCTGGAATTCCCGGAATACGAAGAAAAGTACGCTCAAGCCCAGGCCAAGCTCGACCAAAAAGATAGTGTGGTTTCTGGCCTCGGGCGGATTGACAACAAACTGATTTCAACTGCGATTGCAGACTTCCACTTTATGGGTGGCTCGATGGGTTCAGTCGCGGGAGAAAAAATCGCCCGGGCAATGGAACGTGGAGTCGAAAAAAACTGCCCCGTGGTTATCTTCTGCGCCTCTGGTGGAGCGCGCATGCAAGAAGGTTTGCTGAGTTTGATGCAGATGGCAAAAACCACCGCCGCAGTTGATGCATGCCGCCGAAACGGGATTCCTTACATCGCAGTTTTCACCGACCCGACAATGGCGGGGGTTCTTGCGAGCTACGCTTCAATCGCCGACGTGATCATTGCCGAACCCAAAGCACTGGTCGGGTTCGCCGGGGCACGCGTGAGCGCACAAGCGGGGGTAAGCAAAATTCCAGGCGACTTCCAAACTGCGGAATTCGTGTTCCGCTCAGGGATGCTGGATCGGATTGTTGAACGCTCGGAGATGAAATCAACACTAAGCCAACTTTGCGGGTTGCTTGGCGCGCATCTCAAGGGGATTAACTAATGGCGAATTCGTGGAAAGAGTGGGAAAAGCCAGTTCTTGATCTGGAAGAAGGCGTTGCCAAGCTCAAAGACCTGGCGAGCAAGGAAACCGATGAATCTAAGCGTAAGGCTCTGGAAACTCGCATCAAAGAGTTTGAGCAACGCATCACAAACTTCATCGAAGTTCGGTATTCGCGGCTTGGCCCTTGGGAGCAGGTTCTACTTGCCCGCGCCGAACCCCGGCCATACACGCTCGATTACATCAATACGATTTTCACTGAGTTTTTAGAACTTGATGGCGACCGCCGGTTTGGGCAGGATCACGCGATTGTGGCTGGTCCGGCTAGGTTCAACGAAACAGCCGTGATGGTGGTCGGTCACCAAAAAGGGCGAAACATCCAAGAGCGCGGCTACCGCAACTTTGCGATGGCAAAACCTGAGGGTTACCGGAAAGCTATCCGAATGTTCGAGATGGCCGAGCGGTTCCGCATGCCGGTCATCACTTTTGTAGATACCCCCGCCGCCGACCCGGGCGTGGAATCAGAATCCCGCGGGATTTCCGAGGCAATCGCGGCCAGCATGCTCAAGATGTTTGAACTTACGGTTCCCGTCATCAGCATCGTTATCGGCGAAGGTGGAAGTGGCGGCGCTATTGGAATCGCCATTGCCAACCGTGTTTATATGCAAGAACACGCGGTTTACAGCGTGATTCCGCCCGAAGGATGCGCGGCAATCCTCTGGCGCGACCCTATGAAGAAGGCTCAAGCCGCCGCCGCTTTGCAACTTACTTCCGATTCTGCTTTGAAGTTAGGATTAGTCGAAAAGGTTCTGCATGAACCGTTCGGCGGAGCGCACCGCAACCCCGCCGAAGCATCAGATATCGTGAAGGAAGCAATTGAAAAGGGGCTGAGCGAATTGGTTCCGATGACAGGCGAACAACTCCGTGTTCAAAGGTACGAACGGTTCCGTTCGCTTGGGCATTTGCTGGGCGAATAATCTGCTTGCTTTGTTCTTGGCGTTGCAGTATCATTAACGCCGGAGTGGCATCCTAGGTTTGAGATAATTGTTTGGCGGAACTAGGAATCTGAATGACAACGATCCGCCACATTCTTGTATGGGTTTTAGTAATTGGGGTTCTTGGCGTACTCCTGTTTCCAGTTTTTGCCCGACCCAAAGTGGCAGATGAAGGCATGGATCGCAGTCAGAGCAGATACGCCGGTTTAGCTACGGCTTTAATCATTTATGCTTCGGACTTTGACGATACATTTCCTGCCGCCGCCTCCGAACAGACTCTCCGAGCGCTTACTTACGACTATATCAAAAATCACACCGTCTATGAACCGGGGATACACGCAGGAAAAGCCATGTTCAATTTCAACCTTGCTGGCGTTTCGATGGGTGCACCACCCTATCATGGAGGTATCAAAGTAGAACCAAGTAAGGTGATTGTAACGTGGGCTCGGAATCCTAAAAAGCAGTATGAATTCTTTGTCTATTACTTAGCTAACGAACGTGGCACTCTCACGAGTTCGCAATTGTTAAAAGCTTTAGAACCTCAGTTCGACCGCAGAGGCGTTGTTCTCATGCCCGCCGACTACCTCGCCGACCAAGACCCGTTGAAGGACAAGAAATGACAAAATACGTCAATAAACAAGGATTATTTGCCTTCATCCTCATAATTTTCTTAATGATTCTCGCTGGCATCGCCATACCAGTTTTCCTCGGTTCCAAACCGGCCCCCAAAAAAACACAAAGCCTTTCCAACCATAAACAAGTCGCTACCTCTCTCTTAATCTACTCGGCAGACAACGAAGGAACTTATCCGAATGGTTCAGGTATGCCAACAATCCGTGTTCAGCTGACGCCTTTTACGAAACGCAAAGAGTTATTTATTCCCCACAAAAACTACACAACTACCCCTTATTTCAATTTCAATTTGGCAGGGGTCAAAGATACTTTGCCTCCATATCCGGGAACTGAGCAACGAGAACCAGCAGAAGTTGCAATGTGGTATTCCCACATCTTGGCAAAACCATACGGCTTTATCGTCGCTCATGCCGATTCTTCGGTGAAGTTCTATTCGGCTGCAAAACACGGTGAATACCGAAATCTGTTAGTCCCGCAATTCGACCGAAAAGGAGTCCAGCTCTTGCCGCCGGACTACCACGCCGATCAAGACCCATTGAAGGAGAGCGAATGAACCGACTTCTCAAAATAGCTGGCTGGACACTACTCATCTGCATCATCGGAATTTGCGGATTCGAAGGATTCCATTTGACAATGAGTGCGCAAGTTGCAAGCCGCCAAGTCTATCCTCACATCATTTTCGACTCCTTACAAAAATCTATTCAAATTTATGCAAGCGACTATGACGACCGCTTGCCTGCGGCATCATCGATGCCGACATTCCGAGCCTTGCTTTCACCATACGAAAAAACAAACGCCAACTGGAAATCAGATAAGGGCTATTCTCAGGTGCAATTTAACTTCAATCTTGCCGGGGTAGAACTTTTGTATAATTCATTCCCCGACCCACTAGGTTACGAGTTTCTCGCCGAAGAACCGATTGTGTTTTACATTTTTGATACAAAAGAAAATCGGTATGCGACATGTGGATGGGGACAGGATTTCAAATTTAAGTGGTATTTGGGCGGCAGTCAGAGCGAAAACAAAGAGGATTCAGAGTTCTTCCGTAGGCTCTCGTATCAATATGATCGCAAGGGTGCCAAGCTCTTCCCACCCGACTATCTTGCTAATGAGGATCCACTCAAAAAATGAAAACTTCTCTCAAATTCTTACTCTGGTTTGTTGGCATCGCAACGATCTTGTTCTTTATCACTGGTATGCCACATATTTTCAGAAGTGCCAAATCGGCGGCCCGATCATCTGAAGCTATGTCCCGGCTACGAAGCCTCTCGCAAGCAAATTCTCTCTACATGAACTATTTTGATGGTGTGTTCATGCCGGCCTCATCAATGGCAACAGTTCGGGCACTACTGCAGCCTTACGCGCCTGGCAAATCAAGCGACATAAACTGGCAAGCTTCAGAAAACTTCTCGGAACCACAATTCAACTTTAACTTGGCAGGAGTGAGTTCAGAAAACGTTCTTTCCCCATTGGGATATAAGTCGGTTGAAACAGATGATATTTTAGTTTTCTATGTTTCCGATTATGAATTCAATCGGATATTTGGCGTAGATTTGGGAAACAAATTTCTGCGCTATTCGGAATCCTTTTCTCTTAACGAAACAGACTTTCTCCGCCACCTTTCTTACCAATTTGACCGCGAAGGCGTCAAGCTCTTTCCACCCGATTACCTCGCCGAACAAGACCCGCTGAAGGAAAGTAAGTAATGCAACCGAAACACCATTCTAGCCAACTGTCAATTTGGAGCGTCCTCTTTATCACTCTCGCCGCAATTATTCTGTTTCTAATGTTTATGCCAGTTGGCTACAGTCACACAGGCGCATACAAGACTGTTCTCCTTTCAAAGCTAAGGCAGATCAACACTTCGGCGTCAATCTACTGTAGTGATTTCGATGGTCTCTACCCGGCAGCGAGTGGGATGCCTGCAGTCCGGGTCGTGATGAATCCGTATATAAAAAACTCGAACCTTTTCGAGCCAGCTAGCAGATATTCTCCGCCCGCTCAGTTCAACTTTAACTTGGCAGGAGTATCCGAAAAATTGCCCCCGTACCCCGGCACAACACAGACGAATCCAGAAAGTGTTGCCGTTTTCTACGCTCCGTTTTGGGGAGAGACAAGAGGCGTAGCGGCAGTGTTTGTAGATGGTCACCACAAGTTTTTCCGCGAAGAACGTTGGAATGAGTTCGCGCCTTCGCTCAGTGGTCAGTTTGACCGGAAAGGCGTTAAGCTGTGGCCAGCCGATTATCTCCAAGCTCAAGACCCACTCAAGTAAAATCTCACTGGATGCCGCGCGAATTCAAACCCTATATGCCTTTTCTGTTCGCCCTCAGCGGAATCATCGTCACGGTGCTTATGCTGATCGAACTCTATATTCTTTCCCACTAACCGTTTACGGAACACACCATTCCCCAGCAGATGTAAACTAAATATATGCCGACCATCCAAGAACTCGAACAACAGATTTACAAGCTGAAAGAAGAACTCAAAGCCGCCCGCAAAGATAATCCCGCCGAACCGGTCAAAAACTACACATTCCAAACCGCGAACGGCGAAAAATCACTTTCCGACCTATTTAACGGCAAAGATGAGCTATTTGTCATCCACAACATGGGTATTGGGTGCAGTTACTGCACCCTGTGGGCAGATACGCTGAACTCTAACGTGCCCAAAATTCGCACAAGGGCCGAAATTGCACTTTGCAGCCCCGACCCGGTAGATGCTCAAAGCAAAATTGCCGCCGACCGCAAATGGGATTATCAAATGGTCAAGGATGATTCCAACTTCACCACTGAACTTGGCTACTACAAGGAAGGCCAGGGCTACTGGCCTGGCGTGAGCGCGTTCAAAAAGCTGGAAGATGGCTCCATCGTTCGCACCAACCACACAGAATTCGGCCCCGGCGACGACTTCTGCCCGATCTGGCCCATGTGGGATCTGCTCGGCGGCGAAAACGGCTGGGAACCCAAGAACTGAGTTCAAATTCTCCTACCTTGGGATTGGAAGAAAACAAACGGTGCCCCTACTTTGCAAAGCGAAGGAAGGGAGTTGCAAACTTTAACCCCGCCCCTGCCCCTCCCCAGAATTGGGGAGGGAAATAAAAGCCCCCTCTCCGTTTAAATGGAGAGGGGGTTGGGGGGTGAGGTCAGACCTCACAGGGACTCAACAACACCTCCCGGCTCAGACCGTATAAACTAATAACCACGCGATGAACCTCGACGTCACCTACCCGCGCCGCGCCACGAAACCTTGCCGAGTGGGCAACATCACTATGGGCAACGGGCACCCGGTGGTAGTTCAGAGCATGATCACCGAAGAAACCCGCAACATCGAAGCGTGCGTCGAGCAGATCATTGCCCTGCACAAAGTGGGTTCCGAAATCGTCCGTGTCACTACCCCGACTCTCGGCGAAGCGAGTTGCCTCGAGGAAATCAAAGCAAAAGTCCGCGAGCGCCACGAAGATGTCCCGATGACCGCCGACGTGCACCACCAAGGCACTAAGATCGCGGTGGAAGCGGCTAAATACGTGGATGAAATCCGGGTCAATCCTGGCCTATTTGTATTCAAACGGCACGGTTCCCGCGGCGAACAAACCGGCACCGACAACGGCGATATGCGTGGCCGCACTGAAGAAGATTTAACCAGCGTGGAAGCGCTCCGGTCACAATTAGCTTATTCGGAAACCGAATGGAATAACGAGATCGCCGCGATAGAAGAAGACTTTGTTCCAGTTGTAGAAGCCTGCAAGAAGTACGACCGCGCCATGCGAGTCGGCGTGAACCATGGTTCGCTTTCCGAACGAATTCTCATCACCTACGGCGATACTCCGCGAGGCTTGGTGGAGTCGGCGCTGGAATACCTGCGTATCTGCGAAAAGCACGGCTACTTCAACCTCAATATCTCCGCCAAGGCCAGCCGAGTTCCGGTGATGATCGCTGCCAACCGCATGATGGCGATGCGCCTAGATGAAGAAGGCATGAACTACCCGCTCCACCTCGGCGTGACCGAAGCCGGCGACGGGCAGTATGCACGCATCAAGTCCACCGCCGGGATCGCTACCCTGCTCGCGGAAGGAATCGGTGACACGATTCGGGTGAGTCTGAGCGAAGACCCGATCAACGAAATCCCCGCGTGTTACGAGATTCTGCAGGCCATGAACCTGCGCAAAACCCAGGTGGAATACATCGCCTGCCCCAGTTGTGGACGCACCAAGTTCGATCTACCGAGCGTGCTGAACAAAGTTCGCGACGCCACGCGCCACCTCAAGGGGCTGGATATCGCCGTGATGGGCTGTATTGTCAACGGCCCGGGTGAAATGGCCGATGCTGATTACGGCTATGTCGGCGCGGCGGGCGGCAAAATCACGCTGTACCGCAAACGCGATGTTGTTAAGTCAGGGATTCCACAAGAGCATGGGGTAGAAGAGTTAGTCAATCTTCTGAAGGCTGACGGGGTTTGGAATGAACCGAGTGTGGTTTAGCTGTCAATAGATAGTTCAATTACTTTGCCCGGCACCAATTCAGATGGGTCAAACACAAATTCTCTCAAAACCCGCCGGCATGATTCCAGATCAGTATTTCTAATACGTAAGACAACAATCGCAAGCCCGATTTTCTGCAAATTGTGTTGATGCGGAATTCCCTTATCAGCAGTTAAAAAAACTTCAAACCCTGCATCAAATGCAAGTTGCATCAGTTCACCATTTTTGATGCTCTGCCATCCTAGGTTAACAACGTGATGCGCGTCATCTCCCTCTAGCAAATTCTGGACTCGCCTAGGCAAATTCTCGTCAATAAGAATTTTCACGAGGCTTCTTCAAAAACCTTACGTGAATTTCCAACTTGCCATTTCAGCACTGCTTCGATAGCAGACTCCGTAACTCGCGGAAAATCTTCTTTGAATTCGGATATCTTGTTCGCAGCAATGTAATCCAGCAAGGTAGTTACAGGCACCCGAGTACCTACGAAGCAAACAACCCCAGACATAACTTCCGGGTCACTTGAAAGAATTTGCTTGAGATCATCGGGGATTCTCATACTAATAATATAGTACGCTACAATAATCGATAAAGCTACACGTTCCTATAGAGTCACTCAGTCCAAAATTTTCACCGGGGCCAGCGGACGGGAGAAACTTCTCCCAGCTCGGGTGAAATGGTCGACGCCGATTACGGCTATGTCGGCGCGGCGGGCGGCAAAATCACTTTGTATCGCAAGCGGGATGTGGTCAAGTCCGGCATTCCGCAGGAGCATGGAGTGGAAGAGTTGGTGAATCTTCTGAAGGCTGACGGGGTTTGGAGGTAGATAATTATGGCTGAGAAATCCACCATAGAAAAACCAGCAAAACTTAAGTCCTCATTCGGGGCCTGTGCATTTATTGATATTCTAGGTCATAGCGAAAAATTACTGCTCGAACAGAGCAATGGTAATTTGGATTCGATGGATGAGCTTGTAAGTGAATTTCAAGAAAGTATAGTAAACGCCGTTAGAGATATGCCCCGCCTCGTGGAAAATACTTCTTTCAACTTCCAAATGATCTCAGATAGTGCTTTTCTGTATGTTACACGTGACGTCAATGTTGAGCACCCAAAAGATGGTAGTGACCGCGAGATGATAGTTTATCTAAGCATGATTTTGTCAATGATCCAGTTTAATTTACACTCATCGGGGATACCGACAAGAGGCGGGCTTTCATGTGGACACATGATAGCAAGGGATAATATCGTTGTAGGGTTACCAGTTATCCATGCTGTCCAATTAGAGAAGTCAGTTTCTAAATTTCCTATAATCTCTCTGTGCTGTGAATCTGAAGCACTCGTTCGAAACTACCTCACCAACGATAATGAGTCTATCCCAGTACTCAAGAAAATGGCTATTGATTCGATGCTATTTCGATTTAAAGATGACGGTATTATGTTCATTAATCCTTTTTCGACTATCAAAATTATCGAAAATATTACTGAACCAGACATACTGGACGCATCATTAAGCGTATTGCATACAAGATTGAGGTATTCGCTATCATGCTATCAGCAGAACGAAGACATCTATCCTAAGTATCAATTTCTGAAAGACCTTTGGAATTATTGTGTAAATCGAAAGATGATAACTTCAAAATATATCTTTGTGTCTCCGGGTAGAGACAAGCCATACTCTTTTTACGCAATTTCAGAATTCTTGCAACCCATTGTAGATCATGCAGAAAAAATTGCTTCAAAAGATTTTCCTTTTTGACTTTCGTATATCGCCTCTTTCACCGAGGCCAGCGGACGGTAGAAACTTCTCCCGCCCTTGCCCCCAAAATCCCCGACCGAATCCGATCCAACTGTTCCGTCAACGTCGCTTCGTCCAGCGGAGAGATTTCCAAGAACAAAATCCCGAATGTCCAGCCTTCTGACCCCATCGGGAACCGCAGCGAGCGGTCGGTGGTCACCACCACGTCGAACTTCATATCCCGCGATTCGCGCATGATGGTGGACGGCCCTTTTCCATCCAGACCCATCCCCCGCGCCGTGAGGCCATTAAAACCGCTGAGCCGCTCCTTCAAAAACTCCAATTCTGGCTGGACAAACAAAACTTTCACGGGTTAATTCTACTTCGCCATTCCGGCGGAGTTGCGCGTTGCGTGATGGTTCCAGCCCGATAACACCAAATGCTCGTCGGGATGCTGAATTCCTGGCTCAACGCGATCAGAACCAGAGTGCATCTGCACCAGAACCGTTTTGCGGGTTTTGGGTGAGCGGTTGGGCATAGAACCGTGAATAGTGAAGTAGTGGAAGAACACCACGTCGCCCGGTTCGGCTTCTAACGGAAGGGCGTTTTCCAGTGGATAATTCGCCAGCATTTCTGATTCGGTTTGCCCGTTGCTGCCTTCCACCCGCCCGAGTTTGTGCGAACCAGGATAAACCCGCAGGCAGCCCATTTCGTCGGTCGCCGCGGAAACATGGATGATCCCCGCCATCATCGTGTCGTTCACGGTTGGGAAGTACGTCCAGTCTTGGTGCATCGGGAACGGCGCGCCCTCTTCGCTGGGCTTTTGGAACAACTTGCTGTGGTGCAGCACTACATCCGGGCCGAGAATATCGGTCGCGGCTTGGATGAACCGCTCTTGATAAAACGCCTTGGCCCACACCGCCGAATACTGCTGAACGTTGTGGGTGTGCAGAACCACAAGTTTCTGGCTATCGAGCCGATCCATTTCTGGCCCGCTCCACCGCGCGTTCACCCCTTCACCACTCGCCAAAATTTGGTTGACGATGCGGTCGAAATCGGATTCTAGCCCGCGGACTTCATCGGGGCGGTAGACGCCCTTGGCGATGTAGTATCCGTCTTTGGCGAACTGGCGTCCTGCTTCTGTGTCGGCGGCGGGAATGGAGAAGGTGTTCATGCGTGAGGTTAGTTTTACTGAGAAAATGGGTGACAGGTCAAGGTGAGTCAAGAGACTGCTACATGGGTGGCACTGGTTTTAACCAGTGCAAAGAAACCTGTCGGATAAAATCAAGGTGTGTTCCCGACTTATCCGGCCAAGACCAAGACTCGGAAGTCATTTGATATTCCAGGCCATGTTCACGAACTAACTTTCAGTACAAAGAATCGCCATCAGTTTCTTGCTAAGCCCGAAATCGCTAACTACTTTGTTGAAAATCTGGATAGCGTTCGAAAAGTACATGATCTCGAAATACTTGCTTATGTTGTAATGCCTGAACACTGCCATATCCTCATCTTGCCTAATCATGAACACTATTCAATATCAAAAATCCTACGTGTGGCTAAGGCGCCAGTGGCACTATATGCTTTGAAGCAATATCCAGAATTAAGAGAGCAATGTGCAGTTGTTAAGCAAGATGGTTTAACTACTTACCAGTTCTGGCAACCAGGGGGAGGCTACGATCGAAATATGTGGACAGACGAGGCAATTCAGAACAGCATTGCTTACATTCACAATAATCCAGTGAAGCGTTGCTTAAGCACTACCCCAGAAGATTGGCCCTAGTCATCAGCTTCCCGGCCGTTGAAATAGTTTTGCGTACACGGGTTAAAACCCGTGCCACCCTTATTAGACATGAGCCCAGCTATTCCAGTCCCAGCCCACTCTGAACCCACCCATGCTATAATTTCATCGGCTCAAACACCAGAGACAGCAGGCGTCGCAAGTAAGCGACCATAAGAAACCAGCCCGCCGAGGAGAACGAGACGAACACAACCAGTTTTACGCCATTGGCGGCACTCAGGTCGGTTCCTGTCCCCTCAACCTCAAGGACAAGAGCCGATTTTTTCGTTTCGCAAGAACCGAAAAAGGCAAACGCAATATGCAGACCGCCGAAAAACCTCAAATCATCGCAAAGGCTAACGTTGTCGAAAGCGCGCAGGAAAAATACCAGCGCGCGGCAGGCGTAATCTTCACCGATTACCGCGGCCTCAAGGTGAAGGAGATTCAATCCCTCAGAAAACAACTGAAGGAAAAGGGCGGCGAGCTTCATGTCATCAAAAACACACTGTTCCGTAAGGCAGCAGGTGATGATTCCGCTAATATCAGCGAAGAAATGACCAGCGGCCCAACCGCATACGCCTTTGTTTATGAAAACGAAAGCGATTGCGCCAAGGTGCTGTTCGACTTTGCTAAAGCCAGCAAAAAGCTGGTGGTTAAAGGCGGAGTTCTTGGTGGCAAGGAATTCAGCGGCGACGCCGTTGAAAGCCTGAGCAAGCTCCCACCGCGCGAAGTATTGATCGCCCAAGTTATTGGTGCCATCTCTGCTCCGCTCTCCAACCTGGTTGGCGTTATCGAAGCCCTTTACGCAGATCCGATCCGCGTGATTGGCGCCGTCGCCGACAAGGTAGCCGAAGGCTCACCGATCGAAGCCAAAGCCGCACCCGCAGAAGCTCCAGCCGTAGAGGCTGAAGCCGAAGCACCCGCCGCTGAAGCAGCAACCGATGTCTCAGATTCTGCACCGGCCGAAGAAGCCGCTGCCCCGACCGCAGAAGAAACCCCTGCCGCAGATGAACCTGCAAACGAAACGGAGTAACCAACACAATGGCAAGCACTGTAGAAAAGCTCGTCGATACCATTAGTGGTATGACCGCATTAGAATTGAGCGAACTCAAGACCGCTCTCGAAGATAAGTTCGGCGTAACTGCCGCTGCACCTATGATGGGCATGCCCATGATGATGGGCGGTGGTGGCGGTGGCGCTGCTGAAGCTGCTGAAGAAAAGACCGAATTTGATGTCGTTCTTGCTGAAGCTGGCGGAAACAAGCTCGGCGTTATCAAGGTCGTTAAAGATGCTCTTGGTTTGGGCCTCAAGGAAGCTAAAGACATGGTCGATGGCGCTCCTCAAAAGCTCAAAGAAGGCATCGGCAAAGACGAAGCAGAAGAGCTCAAGAAGAAGCTCGAAGAAGCTGGCGCAAAAGTCGAAATCAAGTAATTCATTTCCCCTACTCCCCCTCTCCGTTTCAATGGAGAGGGGGCCGGGGGGTGAGGTTAAGCCCCCGCCGGGATTTATCTCGACGGGGCTTTTATTATTTGTGTGTCCTTCTCTTTTGTGTGTCCTTCTCTTGTTCTTCTTGGAGGTTCCATGCAATCTCCCTCCCCAAGCCTGGGGAGGGATTAGGGGTGGGGTTGATCAGAACTCTCGTAAATAATCTGAGCGATGCGCGAAGGGTTCTCAAGTGCTTCTATATTAGAAAATCGAAGAACACGCCAGCCAAGTCCTTCGAGAATCGACTGCCTCTCCTCATCGTGCAGAAGTCTTGAGTCATCGTGACTCTGACCATCTATTTCAATTACGATCCTTGCCTTTATGCAGGCAAAATCAGCAATATAATTTTCTATAGCGTATTGCCTTCGGACTCGAATTCCAAGTTCACGAAGTTTACGAACTTCCTGCCAGACCAAAACTTATGCGACAGTCATACGACTTCGGTTCCCTTTTGCTAGATTTTTGGCTTGTGGCGTGGCAGTTCGTCGCATTGCTCGAAGATTTAACCCCACCCCTGCCCCTCCCCATTTCATTGGTGAGGGAGATAGATAGCAAGGATTTCGAATACAAACACGTTATCTAGCAGTCTGCAAATCCTTTTCCGTAATGAACCGCGATCCTTTGAATCTCCCTCCCCAAGCATGGGGAGGGATTAAGGGTGGGGTTGACTATTCAATTTTCCGCGTTGCTCCGCTAGGTAGCATCGTGCAATGCGCCAGCCCCGAGGATACGTCTGCCCTTTTACTTCTTCCCTGCCGCCGCTCAGCGACCTCAACCACCCAAGCTGGCAAGCGGCAGAATGGATCACCGAGTGGCACGGCATCCTCGGCGGCGAAACCAACCCCACGAGCATTGAAGCCAAGCTCCTTTGGGATCACACCCACCTGTATCTTGCCGCGCGGATGAAGGAACACGACCTCTGGGCGTTCCAAACCGAACACGATTCCAGCGTGTGGCTCGATAACGCGTTTGAACTGTTTCTTGACCCCGATTGCGACGGGCACAACTACTTTGAATGGGAAATCAACCCGCTTGGCGTGATTTTGGATATGAGTATGGATCGCCCCTATATCTGCGGCGGAACCAGAAATGACGACCTGGAAATCCCTGATCTCGGGCTGGTGCTTATCACCGATGGCGCAGTTAACGACCCAAGCGCAACCGAACGAGGTTGGAGGTTTGGCGCGGCGTTCCCTTGGACGTTCCTCACGCAGATCGGGCACAGCGGCAATGCTCCCTCGGCGGGTGATACGTGGAAGTTCAATATGATGAAGATGTTCTGGCCGGTTGAAGTCCGCAACGGCGTTTACGTGAAGGATCACACCCAGCCTGAAAAGTATTGGACTTTCGCTCCAACGAACGTCTTGGATATTCACCGTCCGCACATTTGGGGTTCTTTGCATTTTGCGGATTCAGCCAGCAAGGTTCCGGCGGACGAGGATTGGGATACCAAGTTTGGGCTGATCCAGACGGTGGGGCTTGATTCTCGCTCACGAGCAGAGGGCTTGCTCCCACGTGAGGATTTGCGGCTGCTCGCGGATCATATTGTGCTGGAACACGAGAGCGGGTTCGCGGTTCGGACGATGTCACCGAGCGGTCGGTTTTATACGATGACGGCGGACGGTCGGCTGATGTACGAGGGGTGATGTAGCTTTCTAGATGGGTGCCACGGGTGCAAACCCGTGAAAGCATTTATTTCCCCACTGTTTTACCCCCTCCCCTGCCCCTCCCCAGAATTGGGGAGGGAAATCATCACGAACTGGGTGGCACGGGCTTTAACCCGTGGATGGGCAAATAACGCCGAAAACATTGCAACTACACCGTATAAAATCGGATAATAAGAGTATCGAAGCCACCGCCTCCAATTTGCCGATCACAACCGGGACGAAAACTTATCAGATCGATGAGGAAGGCAATTTAGTAATTAGAGATTCCGAACAAATCCGCCGAGCGCAAATCATGGTATCGGCAAGTATATTAATTTCAGTTTTGGGAACACTTATTTTTCGTTCCGTATTCATTGAACCTCCATTCTCAATTTATACTCTTGCACATCCTTATCTTTTATCCTCATGCTTATTTTTTATGCTAGCTCTCAAAGAACTCCGACCTCCCATCAAAGTAACAAATAACTGTTTTGTTATCTGGCAACAAAAAGATAAATATCCTCCCGATAAAATCACCGCCGTAAAGGTGAAAAAAGAAATGTGGCATGACTACTGTGTGATCATCGAATCTGATTTGGAGAAGCGCAAAGTATCTGGAACGCTTTACATCGAACAAGCCGAACAGGTTCAAAAACTAATCCAGGGTTTTCTTGATCAAAACAAGGCGGTCAATGAATGAGTCAGGTCTCGGAACTTCCAAAAGTCATTGGAGCGAATGTCATTCAGATAAACTCATCCGGATACTTAGAGATTGCTGAATCCAGGGCCTACAAATATCTGACAAATTCCCTACACATAGTTAATCTTTTGATTGCTTTGATAGCCATTGGCTACGTTCTATATACTAAACAGTCTCTTGCAACTATAGAAATAATGCCCGCTTGGATGCTACTGCTAGCTACAGTTACTCATTTCTTAGCCAGTAGATCAAGAATATTTTCCGTATCTATGATCTCTAAATCTGGAGAAGTAGTCATCAAATTCAAAGAGCCTTTGGTGAATGACAACATCAAGGCCATAGAGCTAAAATCCAAAAGGTTTTCCAATAAAGTGATCGCCAGAGGATACAAATACGATCATGAAATTGGACAGTACTATAAGCGCAGTCAGGCAGAAGAAGTCCGGAACATCATCGACGAATTTATTAACCAATCCCAGGACAAAGCAAATTCCGTGAACCAATCAGCGTCCTAATACATTAGGAGAACAATGAAACTCGGAATTGCCATCGCGGCGGGAATCGCCTCATTTGCCCTGGCCACAGCGGCGATCACCCGGCTGGCTCCCCAATCGCAAGACCAAAAGCCAAGCGAAACTGTTACCCTCGCGCCAACCAAATTCAAACTCAAACCTGGTGTCAAAGCCCAGCGCGCGGTGGTTGCGGGTGGATGCTTCTGGGGAACTGAAAAGTATTTGCGCCAAACTCCCGGAATCACTGCGACCGCAGTTGGATTCATCGGGGGCAAAACCAAAAACCCGACTTACAAAGAGGTCTGCTACGAAAACACAGGGCACGCTGAAGCGGTGATGGTGGAGTTCGACCCGTCGATCATTTCTTACAAGCAAGTTTTGGATCGGTTCTGGAATATCCACAACCCCTGCACCATCAACCGACAAGGCCCGGATGTTGGCACGCAATACCGCTCAGGAATCTATCCGTTGAACGATGAACAGCGCAAAATCGCCGAGCAGTCAAAGAAAGATGCCGCTCCACTTTTCAAGCGCCCGATCGTGACGGAAATCGTGATGGATCAAACCTTCTGGATGGCCGAGGATTATCACCAGCAATACAGCGAGAAAACCGGTCGCGCCTGCCACATCGATTTTTCAGACCATGTGAACGGCGGCGCGGGCGGTTAAGCCCACTGGCTCATATCTGGCCGCAGTTTGTGGAAGCCCATTTTCTGTTGAATGGCGTAAGCCGCGCTTGTAAGTACATCTTCGGAATAGGGTCGCCCAATCAGCGAACAACTCATTGCCCTGCCCCGATCATCCACTCCCCACGGAATCAGAATCTGCGGACATCCGGTGAGGTTCAAGCCGTAGATTCTTTGATAAACCCGGTCGTCCGCGAGCACAAAATCAACGGTTTCCAACTGCTCTTGATACAGCATCGCAAGGTGCCGACGGTATCGGTCGGCTTGAATGTATTCCACTGCTGGGATAAGCCGTCCGCTACGGAATGTGTTTGGCCAGGTGGAATACTTTTCTAAATCTTGAATCTCCGGCGAGCGGGTGAATTCTTCAAAGGCGGCAGAACATTCTGCAACCAGAATTGCTTCCATCGCATCTGGGTACGCCGGAAGAGTGATCGGTTTAATTGCCGCACCAAGTTCGGAAACCGCTTTGAGCCACCGTTTGCTTTCGAGATCAACTGGCTTTTGTACGGCCTCATCGGTGGCGACCAAATAACCTACGTTCATTCCTTTAAGGTCTTTGCGAGATTTGTACAGAATCCCGCTCATCGTCTGGCTCGGGTCGTGACCGGTCATGTGATTCAAAGCGGAATAAACCACTGCGCAATCTTCGGCATCGCGGCATATCGGGCCAATTTTATCAAGGCTCCAGCACAATGCCATCGCACCCATTCGGCTGATCGTGCCGAAAGTTGGTCGCAAGCCAGTGACGCGGCAGTTGTGGGACGGACTGATAATTGAACCGTTAGTTTCCGTACCAATAGCGAACGGAACTAGACCTGCGGCAACTGCGCTGGCCGAACCCGCCGAGCTTCCGCTACTTCCTACCCGGGCATCCCACGGGCTTTCTGTGCGGCCCTTCCACCAAACGTCGCCCATAGCCAGCGCACCCATGCTGAGTTTCGCCACTAAGACTGCTCCAGCGGCACGCAACAGCGTAACGATGTCAGCATCGCCGTTGCTCATTCTGTCTTTGAAGGTTTCGCAACCCCACGTCGTGGGATATCCAACGGCATCGAACAAATCTTTTGCCCCGTATGGGATTCCGTGAAGCGGGCCAAGGTAAACGCCTCGGCTGAGTTGCTCGTCTGCCGATTCGGCATCGGTCATCGCCCGTTCTTCTGTTAAGTTGATGACGTTGCGGAGCTTAGGGCCATATTTTTTCAAGCGAGCAATGTAAATCTTTGTGAGGTCAACGCTCGAAATCTGTTTAGTTTTGATGAGGTAACCAAGTTCAACAACGCTCAAAAATGCAAGGTCTTCGTCCTTGTCTGGTCGTTTTAAGCCCACTTCGCGGGTTGTCACACTGTGAGCGTATCGTGCGGCTGCCTCGTCGGTCGGCATACCCAGGCGGTAGTTGCAACCAGGCCAATTCATGCCTGATGCGGCTTTTCGCAGCGCGGGATAGCTGGTACGGCTTTCTTCTGCCGATGCCAGAACCGCCTTGAGTTCGTCGTCTTCAAACGTGAGGTTCGCTACTTTCAGTGCAGTTTTAATATCTTCAATTGTCAGGCTTCCGGTGGCTGGTTGATCTTGGAATTCGGCCCCTACCGCACCCGGCAGAACCATTCCCGCGAGCCCCGCCCCGCTGATTTTGAGAAACTCTTTCCGTGATATGCCCGACATAAATCGAACTTACCCAAAGCGGATGCAAAAATCCTATGAATCCGAAGATGTTGAATCAGCAACAGGTTTTGCTGAATCGTTGATATAGAATCCGGAGCCTTTGAACGCAACACCGACTGGCTGAATGATTCGCTTAACTTTGCCCTTGCCACATTCGCACTTGGTCAACGGATCTTCAGAGATGCGTTGCTCAATTTCAAAAACCTTTTTGCAGGTGTCGCATTCGTAAACGTAAATTGGCATCTGACTTTCAACCTGTTTTGGACTGGGTTCCGATCTGTTATTGTGGCAAAATTTCAGCAAGTCCCTAATCCATGTTCAAGCCTCAACTATTTGAATTCACTGATTTCCCGATCATCGGTGTCTTGATCATCTTGGAAGGGCTTCTTTCTGCCGATAACGCCCTTGTTTTGGCGATCATGGTTCGACATCTCCCTAAAGATCAGCGTCAAAAGGCGTTGCTTTATGGGCTAGGCGGGGCGTTCGTTTTTCGCGCGATCGCTATCCTTGCCGCCGGATGGATCATGTCGCTGTGGTGGCTCCAAACCATCGGAGCCCTTTATCTCATTTTCATTACAGCCAAACACTTCTTCTTTACTCCGGGGCATGAAGACGAAGAAAAAGTCGGTCACATGGCCGACAATAAAGGGTTCTGGCAAACGGTTATCATGGTTGAGCTGGCCGACATCGCCTTTGCCGTTGATAGTGTGCTCGCGGGCGTTAGTTTAGTAGCCGCGAGCATTGCCGATAAGAACTCGGAAGCCACCTTTGCCAACAAGATTTGGGTCGTATACGCCGGGGCCATCATTGGCGTCATTCTTCTCAGGTTTGCCGCTGGAGTATTCATTAAGCTCCTAGAAAAATATCCTTTTCTCGAACACATGGCGTATTTGCTTGTTGGCTGGGCTGGCGTGAAACTGCTTGTTTATTCGGGCCACAACTTCACCAAACTCACTAAGCCAGGATTCGATATTCCGATCATGCCTCCAGTTCTGTTTTGGGGAGTGCTTATTTTGATTCTTGTCGGTGGAAGCGTTCATGCCGTACGCACACAGAACAAAGCGGTTGAAGTAGACAGCAACGTCATCGAATAAATAGTCTGAACATTGGTTCAGAAAGAACTCAAAGCTCAAATTCCCGGTATTCTTGAGGGCACGATCATGAATAAAATCGCGGTTCTCAGTGGTGTCATTTTGGGGTTGGTTATTCTCGGTTGCGGCGGCGGTGGAGCTGGCACAACCGTAAGTCCCGAGTACTTGTTCGGCGACGCCAATCATCGAATTGCCAGTACATCTAACCTCGGAGGATCAGATTGGTCAACATTTGGTAGTTTGGGTTCGGGTGTAAACCAGTTCAATCAGCCACTAGACATTGATGTTGATTCACAAGGAAGAATTTACATTGTCGATCGAAGCAATAGCCGAATCGTCCGGGTTAATGATAAAAATGGAAGCGGTTGGGTTTCGTTTGGTACCAATGGTTCCGGGGTTAACCAATTTTCACTTCCAACGGGGATCGCGATAGATTCTTCTGACCGCATTTATGTTGTTGATGCCAATCACCGAGTTGCCCGGTTCGACGATATGAGTGGTACTAACTGGGTCACTTTTGGCGCTCATGGCTCAGGTGCAAATCAGTTTGATGCCCCTTTCGATATCGAAATTGATCCCGCCGGACGTATTTGCGTAGCAGATACAAATAACCATCGGATTGTTCGCTTCGATGATATGGCAGGAACAAACTGGGTGGCCTTTGGTTCACTTGGCTCAGGCGTCAACCAGTTCGATAATCCTTCCGGGTTAGACTTTGATGCGTCAAACGGAATTTATATCGCCGATACTGACAACGACCGGATCGTACGAATTAATGATTTGACCGGCACCGGATGGCTTACATACGGTTCAAGTGGTTCTTCATCTACTCAACTAGATGGCCCAATAAGGGTTTTTCTTGACCCAATTGGAAGGATTTACATTGTTGACCGACTCAATAACCGCATCGCTCGAATTGACAATATGACTGGTTCGACTCGAATCAATTTTGGAAGCTTCGGATCCGGTTCCAACCAATTCGATTCTCCTTTTGCTTTCTACTACCGAGTGAACTAACAAAATAATTGGGCGGTTATGCGGCTCAGAATCCAAATACGGATAGCCGCCCTCTAAGAATTACCGGGTCTCCCGATAATTTAAGTATGTGTTTTCGCCAAAAATTGGCTTATTTCGCTGAACCCTCAAGCAAGCCAAGACGTTTATCCGCCATAATGCCAATCAATATGAAGCGATGGATCGCATGTATTGCACCATGGATGGTGGTTACAGCGGCCTGGGCTCAAAACTTCGAGCCAGTGTCCGTGCAATTCACCACAAACCCAATTTCTAAGGTTGATGCGTACCAATTGGGTGATCACTGTTACATCACACCCAAGTTAGCTAAAAGCTGGGGCTGGAACATCACGGTCAAAGGCGACGAAATTGAAGTCGCTACCGAAGGCAAACTGTTCCGAGTTCCGACCCAAAAGCGAAACAACGAACTTGTGCTTAGCCTGACTGATTCCGCACGGTACCTCGGCGCGATTTATGAATGGGATGGCGACTTCTACCGGGTTCTCAGCCGAATCAGGAATGTCGAACTGACGATGACTGGCTTGCAAGTGGATTCCACAATTAAGTTCAAGCCCAAAATGATGCGACTTTCCAACCCAGATAGGTTGGTCGTGGATTTTGTTGGCGCAAAGCTGGATTTAGGCGAAGATAATAAGTTGCCATCTTGGTGGCGTGTTGGTCAGTACACCGACGATACGGCGAGGATCGTCTACGAGCACCCCGCTTCGGTCGCAATCCCAATAATCAATGGGGCAGAAACTCGCCAGTTTAAGATCACTCTTCCTGAGATCGGAAAAATTCCTCCCGGTGAAGTTAAGACGCCAATCAAACCTGTTGGCACAAACGCTCAAGGCTCAACTGCAGTGCCTATTTTGAGGCTGTCCGAGCCAAAGGTTGAATCGGATAACAGCGATGGAACCGTGTTCTCGGTGAACGCCTCTGAAAAGCTTGTTGTGCCTCCAGCGATCAAATATGTCACCCCTACCAAATTACAGATCACGATTTCTAATGCTGAATTTGGAAAAGCGATAGACGACAAACTCGCTGGCTCAAGTTGGGTGGAAAGCGTTGAGCAGATAGATGACGGCGGCATGGCGATTTTCAATGTCAACACCAAGCGGCCGATGGCATTTACTGCTTCGACCAGCGGTTCATTGATTCGGATTCGATTGTTCAACCCCGGCGCGGGCGGAACACTAGCCGGGAAGATATTTGTTATCGATGCGGGCCACGGAGGCAAAGATTCCGGAACCACCTTTGGCAAGCTTAACGAAAAGAATATCGCTCTGCCCGTCGCGCAAAAGCTCAAAGACCTTCTTTCTAAAGCTGGCGCATCGGTTCTCATGACCCGAGACTCAGACGTTTATCCAAGCCTCAGCGAGCGAGCACAACTCGCCAACAAAAGCAACGCGACAATGTTCATCAGCATTCACGTGAATAGCATCAAACTCAACAATGGTAAATCGGGTGGAATCACTTTCTACCATCAGCAAGATCCGATTGGTCGCTTGCTTGCCGAGTGCATTCAATCTGAAATCGCAAAGACCAGCAAAATCCCCGATTTGGGTGCTTGGTCGGATAGAAAAATCTATCAAAGTGGTTTTAAAGTATTGAGAGATAGCAATATGCCATCTGTACTCATCGAAATGGGATTCATCAATCACGATTACGACCGTGCCCAAATGACTAAGCCCGATTTTGCCGACCGGATGGCCGCCGCTATACTCAGAGGCATTCAACTCTTCCTCGGGGAGAAATACTAAACATGGCTAAAAGCTCTGGAAAAAATGTACTCGCAATCATTCTGATCGCCGCCGGATCAATCACACTGGCTGGTTTGGGGATGTTTGCATCAAACCCCAACGCTCGGTCAGTTCCTAAAGATCAGCAGAAAGTAATTCAGCAAGATCCTTTAAACGTGGATGTTGTGCCAGACAGCCAGCGTGAGCAAGTCACAACCCTTGATCCTCGAATGGAAGGCGACGACCTTAAGTTCGACGTTAATAAAATGACTCCGCCTGCGGGAGTTGATCCTAAGGTTTACGCGGTAAACGAATATCTCAAAAAATTAGAGGCCGTTGACCCGAATGCAAAAGCTACCGCCGTAACAATGGAAAACGGCGTTGCGACGATCAACTTCACCAAAGAGTTCCAAACTGGGTTTGGTTCTATGGATGAAAAAACTGTAGTTGAAGGAGTTCTTTCCGTGATGGGATTCTTCCCTGATGTGCAGGCCGTTAAATTCGTGGTTGATGGACAACCCATTGAAACGCTTGGACACATTGATCTGACCGAACCACAGCCAGTCATTAAGATCAACGAGCCATCCAACTAAACCGCTGGGTTCTCCGGCAACTCATCGTGGAGTTCTTCATCTCGAGGAACTCCACGATTCTTTTTCCATCCTTCCCAAATTGCGATGAGAGCTAAAGAAACGACCGCGCCAACCACCCAACCAAAAAACACTTGGTACGGATAGTGAACTCCCACATAGATGCGGGAAATCCCGGTGAGGATAGCAATCACAAGCCACACATAGCCCGCTTTTCGCCAGTAGAACAAGAATGCCGTAGCAACCGCCATCATGTTCGAGGAATGGGCAGAGGCAGTTCCAAAACTCGTCAAACGATTTACACGGACGTGTGCATCGAGCAGTTCAACACTTGGCCTTGGCATCATCAGCCAGTTCTTGAGGATATCGCAGACTTCGTTGCCGATCAGAAACGCCAAAATTCCAATAATCGCCGGGGCACGGGTTTGTTTTCGCCACAGGCAAAACACTAAAAACGCGAGCATAATCAACCGAACAACGAGCCACTTGTTCCCTTCACTCAGCGTGATAAAGATCGGCTCTAGCCAATCTGGCCAGCCGTTGATCGCTCGAAAAATCGCGAGATCGAATCCTCCCACTATCTGATTCTACTGCCCAGGTCAGCGAAACCCAGCCCGACCGAAATTCGCAAGTACAATCAGATCACCTCAGCTTATGGAGAATCGTACTCATAACGCCGTTCTTGCCGCCATCGCCGGAGTTACCTTAGGTGCGCCGCGCATTGGTCGAAATCAGTATCAAAAAATGAACGGCTATGAGCCGATCCCAGTTCGCATGGCTCCTCACCCACTGCTGGACAGTTGGATTGTTTGGGCTAAGGCAGTTGCGGAAGAAAAATCACCCGCCCAACTTGGGCAAGTCTTGCTCGAAAATCTCGACGACCAAAGCGACGAGACAGCGTTCGGCATGATGAACCTTCGCCGGGGATTTGGGGCTCCGATTTCCGGTGCAATGGATAACCCTCTCCCAAATGGTGCTCGCGGATTACTGCGCTCCCTGTTTTGGGGGCTAACACTTCCTGGTTTTGCGGAGAAAGCCACCACTCACGCCTATTACGATGCAAGCATTGATCATGCGGGAGATGGGGTCTGGATTCCTGCCGCGTTCGCATACGCTCTTTCTGTTAGCTGGCCTGGAATGACTGCCTCAGAATTCTGGGAAGCGGTTTCATCGGCCCTGCCTAAACAAAGCGACCTTCACCGAATCGGCCCTTGTTTGGTAGCTCATATCGGTCACCCAGAAGGGCCACAGGAATTCGCCAATCAATTTGCAAACCGATTCCCAGATTTGGATCGGTATGGCATTGTTGCAACGGCAAGTTTCGCTTTACTGGGGTTGCTCCACTGCAACCAAAATACGCAATCTGCCGCGCTGATAACCGCTGGATGCGGTGGTCAATCGGACATCGCCACTGCTGTGAGTTGCGCTTGCGCGGCCTATTTATGGTCACCACTTGACGCCAACTTCCTGGAGCCTCTTGGTAAGGATTACATTGCGACGCACGCTCTGCGGCACCTTACGCCCCCGGCAACGACTCACGATTTCGCCGCACAAATTGAGAGCCAAGTTCAAGAGCAAGAAAACGTAATTCCTGAACCCCTAGAACTTATTGCTGAATCAACTGAAAAATTAGAGGCAGAACAAACCACTCCAGAAGACGAACAAGCTCAATCTGCAACCGAACCAGATGAAGAACGGTCTGTTGAAACAGTTGAGCCAGCGGAGCCTGTGATCGCCGCTCCGTCTGTTCCTCTTTTCCCAACTTCTCTTGTCAAACTGCTTGATCGCGAGCCTGATTTTTGTAAGTTTGAAATCAATGGCGCAGAGCTAACCGCCCATTACATCGATCCCCCGCTTGGTGCAATGCCCACACGCAAGTTCCAACTGCTAGTCAAAAACATCAGTGCTGATCCCAACTTCAAGCTGGCCCTGAGCGGCCCGCCCAGTTGGCAGATGGCGCACAGAATTGATGATTGTGTTATTCCGGTCGGAACTGAAGTGCAATTCCCCGCTGTGATCCAGCCTTCTCAGCCACCGGTTCTAGACCCTCAGCTACGCTTACAAATCAACGGCCTGAGTGTTTTGATTCCGTTCATCAAACCGCAGGCGTATTGGGTTCTCGGCCCGTTTGTGAATATCGAAGGAACTGGATTCACTTATGTCCACCCACCAGAAAAAGTCCAGTCGAAGATTCAAGTTTGGGATGCGCCGTTTTCCGGTCGAAGCGATATCGGAATCCGCTGGTCGGAGCACTTCTCTTCCGGCACTGAATTCGATATCGAGCCAATCTTTAATCAGGGTGCCGGCGTAGCATACTTGTACGCGCATGTGCAGTGGAATCAGCCTGGTGCCATGCGAGTTCTCGCCCACGTCGCGGGCGGACTCAAAGTGTGGATTGACGGCGTAGAAGTATTGAGTTATCACGATGCAACCCCCAAACCTTTGCGACTTGGCGGAACCTCGACGGCTGATTTCACGACTCACGGAGAATCACATATCCTCGTGAAAGTTGTTCGTGGAAATAGTCCGATTCCTCCGTTGCAACTCGCGTTTTTCGATGAAACGGGCAAGGTTGTGTTCCCCGCTCAGTTCTTGAATCAGAAATGACACACTTTATTGCTCGCCGTATTTGGTGGGGGATGCTCTGGTACATGCGTCGCCCATTCATCCGGCGACTGCAACGTGCCGCTATCAATCTGGCCAAACCCGAAAAACGAGAACAAGCGCGACAAACAATGATCAAGCAAGAAAAGTTCGCTCGCCGAATTGGTTTGCCTTTAATTACTTTTGTGGTCAGATTTTTCTTTTTGAGCGCGGCACTTACCTATCTGACCATGTTCATACTGAACGGCGTTGCGGACGGCTGGTTGGTTATTCCAACTCAAGACGTGGTTGAACGGCAGAGTTCACCAAGGTAAGAATCTTCCGCCCGGGAGATGAGATAGCGAGTTCATCTAATTCGCTTTTGGCAAACCATCGCAAATCTAGCTGATCCGATTGCACTCGATACACTTCAACTGAAATCTTGTGTTTTGTCACGACATGCTTAATAATCCCAACGCGCTCCCGTGAAAGATTTCCGAAACGCTCGATCAGCTCGGTCTCTTTGCCCCTTGGCGAGTGCCACATCCCCGCCCACCATTCGCCCGGCTGAGCCTGAACAAGCCCAAACTTCCCAGCATTTACAAACACCCAGGCTTGGTGGAATACCTCAATCCATTCTTTGGCTGGCTTTGGCGAAGGATAGTCCGCTACCGTGCCATTCTGAAACGCCTGACAGTAGCGTGAAACAGGACACGCACCACAGCTTGGGTTTTTGGGCGTGCAGATAGTTGCCCCAAGCTCCATCAACGCTTGATTCCAGGTTCCTGGATCAGGTTCGTAGAGATTTACTTTCGCCCAGTGCCAAGCATCGGCTTTCAGCGCAGGATTGATTTTGGGGTTGCACGTTAGCCTGGCAAAAACTCGTTCAACGTTTCCATCCACTAACGCGGCTGGAATTCCTTGCGCGATTGAAGTAACCGCTCCCGCCGTGTAATCACCCACTCCCGGCAAGGCAAGCCACTCCAGGACAGATTGCGGCCAACCTTGTGCCTTTACTATTCTCACTGCCGCGAGCAGATTTCGGCAACGCGAATAATAGCCCAGCCCTTGCCAGTAGACGAGCACTTCTTCTTCGCTGGCTAGGGCAAGTGATTCTAGGGTTGGAAACCGCTCCATCCACCGCAAAAAATAAGGAATTACCACCCCGACCGTAGTTTGCTGGAGCATCACTTCACTCATCCAAACTGCGTAAGGATCAATATGGTCAGCTTTGCGCCAAGGCAGTTCGCGGGCGTTGGCTTTGTACCAATTCAGCAACGCCAACTGGAAGTCGGTCATTCTTCGATAAGCCGGAGGCTCCGCAATGCGGCTTCCGGATCACCTGCTCCGGTGAGTGCGCGCCCTATAACGAGATAATCTGAGCCTGCCTCGATCGCATCCTGACCGTCGCCTACTCGCTGCTGATCATCCGTCTCTTCGCCTGCGGCTCGAATTCCTGGGGTTACAATAACGGCTCCGTGATGCTGCTTTTTCAATATAGAAGCTTCGTGAACTGAGCACACCAGCCCATCAATCCCTGCATTGATCCCCATCTCACTTAACGCGATCATGTGGTCTTCCAGGCTCCGCATAACGCCCAGGTGGTCACGAAGATCATTTTCATCTAAGGAAGTCAGAACAGAAACACCGACCAGCAAAGGCCGCTCAACTTGACCGAACATCTTGGCTTCTTCCGCCGCCGCACTGAGCATTGCCGGGCCACCGCTGAGGTGCACTGTTAGCATCCAAACCCGATGCTTCGCAGCTTCGCGCACCGCAACCGCAACGCTGTTCGGAATATCGTGGAATTTAAGGTCGAGAAATATTCGGGTGGCCCCGGCATCTTGCAATCGATCAATCACGTCCAGCCCGTTAGGCAAGGTCAATGCGTGCCCAATCTTAAATGCGCCAACATAATCTTTAAGCCGTTTAACCGTATTGATTGCGTGCTCAAGATTCCCCGTATCAAGCGCACAAATTATCTTGTGTTGATTGCGATTCCCCATTCCTTTACATATTCTATACGAACGCAATGCCATCATAAAAGGATGCATCAAGAGTTGCTGATCAATGGAGTGTTTATTGGTGGCCCGTGCGACCAAAGCATCGGCAAAACTCAGCATTACGCCCCTTACGATGGCGCACTTGTCGGCACTGCCGCGGAGGCAGGATGGAACGAAGTTACCGCCGCCATTGATGCCGCGAAAACCGCGTTTGAAACCTGGAGATTTTCTGAAAAAGCCGACCGAGCCAAGTTGCTCGATTCCATCGGGCGCACCGTTCGAGAACGAAAAGGGGAACTTGCAACTCTCATGGCGCAGGAAATCGGGAAACCGGTTATTCAAGCCAGAGCCGAAGTTGATCGCCTCGCCCTCACTTTTGAGCTCAGTGCAGAGCTGGCGGTGAAAGATCACACTCGCACAATAGACGTTAGCTACGATCCGCGAGACACTGGCCTCAAATGCACCAGCGACCGGTTCCCCATCGGACCGATTCTGGCCATCGTTCCTTACAACTGGCCATACAACTTGGCAGCTCATAAAATCGCGCCCGCACTTGCCGCCGGGAATACAGTCGTCGTCAAAACTCCGAGCATGGGAACGCTCTGCACTCTGGCACTTGGAAGGATAATTCACGAATGCGGTTGCCCTGACGGGGTTGTCAACGTTCTCAATATGCCTTCGGCTCTCGCCCAAAAAGCCGCGCAGGATGAGCGCATTGCAATGCTCTCTTTTACCGGTTCACCAAAAGTCGGCTGGATGCTAAAAGAATTGCTCACGAAGAAGAAGGTTGCGCTTGAGCTTGGTGGCGATGCGACTGCAGTTGTTGCCGAAGACGCCGACGTTGAAAAAGCACTCAAAGAGTTGCCCACAGCCGCGTTTGCCTACGCAGGACAAATTTGCATCTCACTCCAGCACATCTTGGTTCACGAATCACTCTACGAATCGTTCAAGACTAAGTTTTTAGCAGCGATCGAAGAAATCCAAACCGGCGATCCTCTAGATGAATCCACGATCTGCGGGCCGGTCATATCTGACGAAGCCGCCGATAAGATCATGGAATTGCTCAGTTCATCTGAAGATGCGGGAGTCACCATCCTAACGGGTGGTAGCCGGATCGGGAATGTGATCGAGCCAACTGTATTGGAAGGCATCACACGCGATCACACGCTAGGGCGGGAAGAAGCGTTCGCTCCGCTCGTCACCATCCAGAGCTATTCAACCGACGAGGAAGCGATCAAATGGGTCAATGCCAGCCAGTTCGGAATCCATGCTTCACTTTACACGGGTGATAAATCCCGAGTTCAGCGCTACTATAACGAGATTGAAATTGGCGGCTTAATCATAAACAACCCGCCCAGTTTGCGGTTCGATGCAATGCCATACGGTGGGGTGAAAAATAGTGGTTTTGGTCGAGAGGGAGTTGAAAATACTTTCCACGAAATGACGGAAGAAAAACTCCTGCTTACAGATTAAAAAATTAGGCTCCCATACAGGAGCCAAATTAGCTTTCAAAATTGAGTTACTTTTTCTTGCGTTTGAACTGGTCGTTGCTGGCGGTTTCCCAACCGTCGCCCGCTTTCATTTCCAATTTGAACTGCAACACGTCATCCGATACTTTGGATAGTGTTGAACGTGAACTTGCAGGCTGGCCCATTGCTTCCCAAGGATCGCTGAGCATGGTGAGAACCGAACCAGTCATGGTTCCACGTTCAATCCGAGGCATATCGGAGAAGTTCGTGTAGGTGGTCATCACATACTGTTTCTTCGCCTTGTCCCAGTGGGTGTATCCGGTTTCAATGAGCGTCATTCCCATCATGTTCATTTTGGAAACGCTTTTCAAAAACGGGCCTTCCATAGTCACCGTCCACTCGGCGGTGTACGGCATTTCAGAACCCATCATGGTGAACTTCCCTTCCGAAGTCCAATCACCGACCATCCACTTGAGGGCGGAAATTTCTGGCCCAGGTTGTGGCAACTGCGCAAACGCAAACGACGAACAAATCAGAGCGAGCATCAATGATAACTTTCGCATGATAAAAGTGTACCAACGAACAATCTCTTAGTTTTGACTTTCTGTGCGTTAATTTTTTCAGGCGGATTCTAGTCCGTCCACCCGAACCACGATCACGGTTGCGTTATCGCTCCCGCCGCCAACAAGCGCATCGCCCACCAAACGCCAAGCCGCTTCGCTGGGTGACATGGAACTCATAATTCTTGCGATTTGCGAATCCTGCACATGGTTGGTCACGCCGTCTGAGCAAATCATAAACTGATCGCCAACTTGAACATCGTTTTCAATCACATCGGGAGTAACATCGCGTTCTGTTCCCAACGCCCGAGTGATCACGTGGCGGTATGGGTGTTGCTCTGCCTCTTCACGGCTCATCATTCCTGCCGCGACCGTTTCTTCGACCCAAGTGTGGTCAGTTGTAATCTGCTTGAGATCGCCATCACGCATCCGATAAACCCGAGAATCCCCGACTTGCACCACCAGTGAGCGATCTTGGCAAATGATGAGCGCCGAAAGCGTAGTTCCCATCCCTTTACGGCTGGGTATCGCAATCGAGATATCGTTAATGAACCGGGTTGAAGCAGTCACCGCCGCGCGAGCGCAGACCGCAATATCCTCGCTCGGATGCGAGCGGTAAACATCAATGAATGTTTTAGTTGCCAGTTCGCTAGCGCACTGCCCTGCTTCGTGGCCACCCATGCCATCGCAGACGACGAAGATATTGCCTTTAGCGGCGATTTCACCCTGGTTCTCGGTGATATAGAATTCGTGCTTATCTTCGTTGTTCTCACGAACCTTGCCCATGTCGGTTTTCGCCCCGAAACTGAGCTTAGGGATCACGCGAAGTTCCATCTTTGGCGCAACTTGCTCGACGGTTATTTCTGCCGTGATTTCGTCCATCAACTATCCCCAAACTTGAGGTTCAGTTCGTATTGCCCAAGCCGAACTTTATCGGTCGGGTGGATGAGCGATTTTTGTCCAACCGCGAGTTTGGCTTCATTTACAAAAGTGCCGTTTGTTGAACCGATATCGGTGATTGAAACTCCATTATCGTCCACATGGAATTCGCCGTGTTTGCCGCTGACATAGGGGTCTGGAATTTGAATATCATTATCCGATTTGCGACCAAAGGTATGCGTTCCTGGCGTGAGTGGCTTCTTTTCGCCATCCACGATGACCCATGCAACTGCACCTGAGGCGGTAGGAGGGGCGGTCAGCGCGGCAGTTTTTCCGCTCATCGCCGCCATTGTCTTGTTGGCTTCGCCGGGCATCCCTAAGGTTAATTCAAATCCGCCCAGGCTGATTTTTGCGCCATTTGAAACTGCCGTTTTGGCTTGAGCGGCGATACGGTTGCCATCAACCGCTGTGCCGTTGGTAGAACCAACGTCGGTCACAAATACTTGACCAGATTCCCAAGAAAACTGAGCGTGAGATCGACTAACCCGCGTGTCTTCGACCGCAATATCGGCCTGCCGTCCGATTGTCGTTACGCCGGGGCGGAGCTGGTGTTCTCTTCCGTTTGGATCAACCAGTACAGGAACTTGAACCGCTGGTGCTCCGAACGCATCGCCATCCAGAGCCATTTCAAAAATGAGTCCGCACTCAGTGCAGAACATCATTCCGGGTGGGTTGAACGTTTTGCAGACCGGACATTGCGTCGGCTTAATTGTGACCGTGGCTTCAAATGTTGGCGAACCCATGACCGTCCGATTCGGATCAATCGGGCTTCCCAGTTGTGTCCGGTTTGGATCAATAACTGGCGGTGCCCCAAGCTGAGTCTTATTCGGATCGTTCATACGTTCAATTCTCGGTGGATATGCCTGATTCTTGGACGCCTTGAGAGGCGCAAAGGTGGCGGATTCTTGCGGTGCTTAAAATTAATGTCACAAAAATGCCCGTAACAGTGGTAGAAAGGAGCATGCTAACTCGTCGCTTAGCGGTTGGCGCACTTTGTGTGGCCGCCTTTGCCTCTTCTGCGCTAGCTGCTTTGGCCCCGGATACGAACAAGATTTCCGAAACCAATCTCCGCGCACATTTGACCTTTGTCGCTCACGATCTGATGGAAGGTCGCGATACACCTTCCCGAGGCCTTGATATTACGGCTCAGTACATCGCCGCACAACTCACTATGTACGGCGTTCAACCGGGCGGCGTTGATGGAACCTATTTTCAACCGATCAAACTTTCGGGCGCGAAACTCAAATCTGATGAAACCACTCTGACAATCAGTGGGAAGAGTTTTGTTTTAGGCGAAGACTTCATGCCTCGCGGACTGAAATCTGCCGAAGTTCAAGGCACGCCAATCTTTATCGCTTCTGGATACACCAACCTCAAGAAAGATATTGATCCGTTCAAAGGTTATTCAGTGAAAGGCGCAATCGTCGTTACCGATGGCAGCTTGCCGCAGGGTGTAACTATGAGAGATGTTTTCTCTTCGGAGGACTGGGAATCACCAGAACAAGCCGCCGCCCGTAACGGTGCCGCTGCAGTAATTCTTATCAGTAACTCCACTAATACATCAGGTTGGAAACGGCAAGTGGAGCGAATGACGGAAGGCGGTCGCCTAACGCCAAGTAACGACTCACAAGCATCTATCCCTTCAGTAATGGTTTCAAAGGCGGTTGGAGACACGCTTGTTGGAAGCATCATGTCTGCGGGTCGAGCAGAATTCGCAACGATGGCTCCCGTCGTAAAACTCACATTAGGGGTTGAACAGCAAGAAGTGATGACCCAAAACGTCATCGGAATCATTCCTGGCAGCGATCCTAAGCAAAAAGCAGAATACATCGCGCTTGGTGCTCATTACGACCACGTCGGTATTGGACGGCCTGATGCAAACGGAGACACAATCTACAACGGTGCCGACGACGACGGTTCCGGTACGGTTGCTCTCATCGAAATCGCACGGGTGATGGCGGCTGGTGCTCATCCTAAACGAAGCGTGATCTTTGTTTGGCACTGCGGCGAAGAAAAAGGCCTCTGGGGTTCACAGTACTTCGCGGCAAACCCAACAATTGACCTTAAGAATTTGGTTCTCCAAATCAATATTGATATGATTGGTATGGCTAAACAGCCGGGAGATACTAATCCGGCAAATGCTCGTCTGACCGATGGAAACAGCCTGTTCGTTATCGGCCCCCGCATTGTCAGTTCGGAAATAACCCAAACAGTTAATTCGGTCAATGCTTCCGTAGATAACATGACGCTTGATCCGTACTATGACCGGTTGGATGATCCCGAAAGGATCTTCTACCGTAGCGACCATTACAGCTACATTGCGAAGGGTGTTCCGGCGGTGTTCTTCTTCTCAGGATCACACGTCAACTACCACCGCCCCAGTGACGAAGTCTCAGCGATTGACTTCAAAAAGTACACGAAAGGCGTTCGATTGATGTACGCACTGGCTTACGAATTCGCAAGCCAAACTGCCCGTCCAAAAATCGACGGGCCAGTTCGAAACGTGCTACCGAATCTTGGCGGCGGGCTTCCTTAAGAAAGGAATCCTTTAACGATGGGCGCGCTTCGATTGCGCGCCTATTTTCTTGATCGTTTTTGCCAGTCTTCCCATTTTCCCTGCGCATACGAAAGTAATTCTGCTGGCGTAATTTCTACTCCGTTGAGTTGCCACTTCCAACTCTTCGCATTAATTGCAAATCCACTTGCTACATCAAATTGGATTGAGACACCCGCTTCACATTCGACTAAAGTTGCACCGTAAATTGCGGCAAACTCATCTTTATTGCTTTGGATTACAGTACAAAACTCAGCTAACGAAACGCTAAAGCTAACCGCCTCATAGTCGCCTTTATCCAAATTGGGACGAGACCAAATCGCGGAATACACGGAGGCTAATCCTTGAAACGAAATCGTCAGTTCATCATTATTAGCTTCTGGATAGCCAAGCTCAATTTGAACTTGCAAGGAGAGTTGCCTAAAGTCATAAGATATTTCTGTCAAGTAACCGTCGTGGAAAAGATCCCAAAATTCAACCGGCTCGTGTCCAAGATTTTTGATATTAGAGGGCGGAAAAGTATCCATATTCGACTCACAGGGCAAGCGGAAGAACCTTTGTAGCTGGCTTTTTCATCAGTTCATCTTGCGAAGAGTAAGGGGGTTGCCTTTCATCCCGTTGAATTTTAGTGTAACTACCATCCGGCATCCCGAGCCATGCTTTTACGTTATCCATGAGCGGAGCCCCGATAGCATCATCAATCAGATAGTCAATTTGATCTGGGTCGCTAACCGGAACCAATACCTCGACCCGGCGATCCAAGTTTCGACGCATCATGTCAGCACTTCCGATAAGAGCTTCTGGCTCCCCGCCGTTTGCGAAGTAGTAAATTCGGGAATGCTCTAAAAACCGACCAACAATGCTAACAAGGCGAATGTTGTCGCTCATTCCGGGCACGCCGGGCCGCAGACAGCAGATTCCGCGAACAACCAAGTCAATCTCCACTCCAGCGCGGCTAGCTTCGTAAAGTGCATCAATCACCTCTATATCCACGAGCGAATTGAGCTTAAATGCAATTCTGCCGATTCCGGTCTGGTGTTTGGCTTCGATTTCACGTTCGATTCGCTCAATAATGCCTTCTCGTAGATCAAGCGGAGCAACAAGCAACTTACGGTATTTCACCTGGCGGCTGTATCCCGTGAGATAGTTGAATAGTTCGGTAATGTCTTGGCAAATATCCGGGTCGCAAGTGAACAAACCGATATCGCTATACAGCTTTGCCGTGGACGGATTATAGTTTCCAGTTCCGATGTGAGCGTAGCTCTGGATGCCTTCCTGGTCTTTACGGACAATCAAGCACAGCTTGCAATGGACTTTCATTTCCACAGTGCCATATGTGACGTGAACACCAGATCGCTCTAAAGCGCGCGACCAAATGAGGTTGTTGCTTTCATCAAACCGAGCCTTGAGTTCGACCATGACCGCTACTTGTTTTCCTGCTTCCCCAGCTTCCAGCAAACTTTCAACGACTGGTGATTCAGAGCCCACTCGGTATAGAGTTTGTTTAATCCCAATCACCCGTTGATCAGTTGCCGCCGATGAGATAAAGGTCTGAACAGGATCAAAACTATCGTATGGGTGATGGACAAGCAGATCCTTGGATTTGATTGCATGGAATAAGTTTTCGCTTTCTTCCAACTGAGGCAGTTCAAAGGGATGGTGAGCTTCAAACTTCAGTGCTGGTTCATTCAGGCTAGCAAGCTCCCAAAGAAAATCCATCCCCAGCCGACCTGGAACAATGAACGTATCAGAATCTTGTAGTTCAAGATTCTTTTGTAGGAGTTCCAAAGCGGCTGGAGAAATAGATTCCTCGACTTCCAACAAAACCGGGTCGCCAAATCTACGTAGTCTGAGTGTTTTTTCAACCGCATCAATCAAATCAGCCGCTTCTAGTTCACGAATTTCAATATCTGCGTCCCGCACGACTCGGAATTTGTGCGATCCAATCACTTCTATGCCCGGAAATAAATGCCCCAGGTTGGCTCCTATCAAGTCCTCTAGCAAAATAAACTTCTTTGGGTCGCCATTGACCGGGATCAACCGCGGCAAAACGGGTGGAATTTTCACCCTTGCCCATTTGGTTCGCCCATCTTCGTGCAACTCTACCGCTAGGTTCAAACTACGGTTGCTGATGAATGGAAAGGTTTGGGCTGGTTCCATCATCAAAGGGGTCAGTAATGGAAAGATTTCTGTTTCAAAATAGATATTAAGATTCTTCTGCTGAGCCTTCGTTAGCTTCTCAGGGGAGATAAATTTAATTCCCTGTTTTTCTAACTCGGGTACGAGTTCATTTTCCCAAATCTCCGCCGCTTGACGACGAATGGGAATGATCGTTTCGGCAATCATTTCAAGCTGTTCAGCCGGAGTCAAACCATCTGGAGTTCGCTGGCTCACGCCCGCCGCATCTTGTTCGATCAGCCCTGAAACCCGAACCATGTAAAACTCATCAAGGTTCGATTCAAAAATCGCCAAGAACTTAATGCGTTCAAGCAAAGGGTTTTCTGGCGCAAGTGCTTCTAGCAATACTCGGTGATTGAACTGAAGCCAACTCCACTCTCGGTTGACGTAACGGTGGGTATCGGTTACTATTCCGTTAGCCATTCGTCCTCCTGCATACGAGCGATTTCGAGAATCGCCCCTTCCCTCACTCCGTATCGGCTGACCTGGACTTCACTGTGCCCAAACATTCCCATGAGGTAACGCAAAGTGAGCGAACCAGCAAGCAAAGTCCTCGCGCGGTTGATCTTCACGTCGTACCGGTCTACGATGACTTCAGTGGTCAAACGGGCGCAATCCCAACTGAGGAATTCAAGTTCTTCCACGCTCAACGTTTGGTCGCCATCAGGGTGCAATGCCCGCCAAAGCCCCCGCGAAACTCCGCCGCAGGCTACGATTCGCTTAGGTGTCGGATAGCTGGCAACTTCTTGACATTCCGATTCTATGATCTCGTTGACGCGAGCAAGGCTGTATTCATTGGCGGGTTGATCCAGGCCCGACCGCGCGCGCAGGGTTCCCGACCCGATGGGCAAACTGGTGAGTTCTTGGATCTCCCCGTTCTCACAATAAGCGACCTGAACACTTCCCCCGCCTGCTTCGATCAGTACCGTCGGCTCTGTACTCGCGCAATCCATTTGAGTGCTGAGATAACTAAGTTCTGCCTCTCGGCGCGGAGAAATTATTTCGACTTTGATATCAAATTTTTCGCGGATTTGCTCAAGAATTTCGTCGTGGTTTTCCGCGCGACGCATCGCCTCGGTGGCGAAAAATGCGGCATCTTTGACCTTGTACTGGTCAAGCATCGCTCGAAATCGGCCGATCGTGGTCATGAGCTCTTTGAGCTTGGTATCGGAAATCCGCCCTTCGCGGCTCACGACTTCGCCGAGGGAAAGCCATTCGCTTTCATTTACCAGCCGTTTCAGCCCAGAATTTGTGATGTGAGCAATAAGAAGATGGGCCGTGTTACTCCCGACATCTGCTGCCGCAATTAACCGACCCATATCGTTTTTTAGTATGGCAGGTTCCCCTGCTCCTTAACATTTACCAGCGGGTTTCAACCGTGAAGGTCACTTTTTTGACCTCGTTTGGCTTGAGCGTTACCGAAAACTCGTAAGTGTTGCTATCAAGTTTCTTGGGTTCCATCGAAGGATTTTTGATGCTGAACTCGCCCCAGAACCGTTCGATCAAAGTGACGGTTTCCGTCGTTTCTTTCCGGTTTCGTAACTCCACTTCAAACATTTCAGTCATACCGTGGCGAGTATTGTTCACCGTGTACCATTTGAAGTCAGTTCGTTTTCGTTCGACCGAGATATCAAACGCCCGACCAACAGTTAATGTGACTTTCTCATCTTTTGGCGTATGGTCAATACGGTCTTCGCCAAGTAGCTGGAGAGAACCCGAACTATCAGTTTGGTAAACCTTCACAGTTCCGGCAGGGAGAGGCATTCCCATATTGTTCGCCTTGCTGTTTACCATCTGAAGCTGGATCGTAGGCTTGATGATGCCCGTGCCGACTTCCCCTTCGCTTGGGCGGTAGCCGGTGTAGTACTTCATCGGGTCAACCACTAATCGCTTGGTAAACGGAACCTTAAACCCTTCGAGCAAACTCACTTGTTTGATTTCTTTGTTCTTAACCGTGGTTGGCCTGCCGAGCGTGTAGAGGTGATAATCGGCGAACGATTCTTCGCTGAACTCATTTTTGGCCGCTGCATTCATCGGGGCACCAAAACCACCAGATCCGCCTCGTCCTGGTTGTTGCACTCGTTGCACATCCCCAGCAAGTAACTTTAGAGTTTTGACATTAAAGCTCGTCCCGCAGTTGTTTGTCAAAGTGACCCAACCCTTCACATCGGCGAACTTCCCGGCCGCATCAAGCGAAACGACGTAGTCGCTTTTCCAGTTCACCCCCTGGGTGAGATAACTCAGCTCAACTGTCTGCATTCCGGCAGTTGCCGCTTCTAATAACCAAACCAAAGTTGGTTTGCTGATCAAACCGTTGGGAATCGAATTCACTTCAATCTCGCCTGTAGGGTTCAAAATCACCTTTCCATCGCTGGTTTGAATCACCATGCCGTTCCAAGTGAAGTTCTGGCCGCCGTCTTCATTACTAACCATTGAAGTCGGCGAGCTCATCAATCGCCCGGTCAATCGCTCTTTTTGACCGTTCGGCAAGATGCGGGTAAAGGTGATTTCCGATCCGACTGCTTTATTGAGAATTGCCAGTGGGCTGATGAGATCGTATTGGTAGTTTTGTTCTAAAACAGAAAACGAACCCGGTGCGGAAATACCCTTGATCGCCACGCTGTTGGCCTCGATCATCTGAGCGACGTCTTCCACCGCGACCTCTTGAATGCCAGATTTCAGCGTAAAACTGCGCTGTTCTTTAACTAAAGCAAATCCACCGTTGTAAATGGTGAGATCGGTCGTATTGGGCTGAAGGGCGGCGGTGACACCAAATAGAATCGCATTGACCATAGTTCGAGATACCTCTGCCTAGTTGGACGTTAGGCTCTAACTCGGCGTTTCTACGCCTGGGTTACTCGGCAGCAGCAGGAAGTTCAAAATCTGGATGTTGCAAACACAAAGCTTTGAAGTCGCAAGTCGGGCACAGAGCTTTGGGAACGGGCTCTTCATTGTCCCAATCTCGGTTCAAAATCTGATTGCCAAGTTCGGTGAGCATTTGCTGGAATTCCGCCATTTCTGCTTCATCCAAATGCGCGGTAGCTTTCGTATTGCTCCGCAAAGCGATGATCGAAGCGACGATTTTTCTATCCGTAAAATGCTCCCGCAAAATGAGTTGGTAACTACTCATGGCAAGGTCATTCTTGACCTCCTCTTCCATGACACCTTCTCGCCCGCTTTTGTAGTCAATGATTTCAATCGTGCCGTCTTCGTGCTCATCAATCCGGTCAACCCGCCCTATGAGAACAAACGGGCCGAGGTCGCGGCGGTACAGTTTTTCAACAACGATGGTTTGAGCGGTGATCGGTTCACGCATCACACGCTCGACATGAGCTTCAACAATCGCCTTGCCTTCTGCAAGTTGCTGCATCATTTCGTCTTGGCTAGAGTAACCCGCTTCGATCCAGCTTTCTTCGAGAGCCGCGACTGCTTCTTCGGTTGTTGTTACTCCGTGATCGCCAGAATCATGAAACCGCTGCAATACATTGTGCAGGCTTGTTCCAAACGAAAAATAGCTTTTTGAACGCAGATACCATTTCCCTTTCGGGTTTACGTAAGTCCAATAGTATTTAGTTGGGCAAGCCAGATACGTTGTGATTTTGCTCGGGCTCAACGTATCTTTTCGTGCCATCAGAAACCATCCACAAGCGAATCTCGCGAATCGCCAGATTTAGTATGCACGCGCTTGGCTAAAGCAAATGCTTCTTCAATTGGCATATCGTCAATTTCGGTTTTTTGGAACGTTGGAGCGGCGGAATCGAAATCAACCGTTGCCAACTTGAACCATCTCTGGGCTGGGCTTTGGCTGACACTGACGAGTTGCACCTTGTCCATCGGCAGATAATTCCACCGTCTCTTAAACCAGCCAAGCCGGGTGATGATAACCGAATGTGCATCTGACCAGCGCGCACACTTCCAGTAAATCCAGCCTGAAAGTAGAGCCAGCAGCATTAATCCAGTGAAGGTGAGATAAGGGCCGAATTGATCCCAGAATGGCTGAATCTTTACGACTCCTCGCGTAAACGGCTGGCGGTAAATCCAAAAAACTAATGCCATCAACCCGGAAAAGAATAGCGAAGGCCACAACCCAGTTCTCAAGTGGCGGTAGATCGTATTTTTGCTTACCGGTTGCCATTCTGGGTTAGAAACATCGGCCTTTGGCAATGCAGTTTTGAGCAATGAATCGCGCATATCATCACGCAAAACTGGAGTCAGCAACGGCGCAGTCGCAATCTGCGCTTGGTTCGCTTCGCTTTTCTTTTCTTGAACCATGCCTCCCGCAGTTGCCGCGTACATCTTGCAGATTTTCAGCCACCGCTGAATAAAGTTCTGGTCGATGTGAACCGTCTGAATCCGCTTGATCGGCAACATATTCTCGAAGTGGTTGATCAGCCCGTAAGTGCGTTTGAGGTTGCCATCTTTTTGAGAGAGTTCAAAGTTGTAATACTTCACAAAAGCAGAGATGATCGAAATGATCCATCCGATAAGGATGAACACAAATATCCCAGCAAAGATCAGTTGCCACCCAGCTGGAGGCAGGCTTCTCGCATTCCGGGCAACCTGTTTCCCTTCTTGTTCAAAAAAGCTTTGGAGCATCGGCTGAAATGCACCAAAGCCGAGTACGGCAGCGATCATGGCTCCAGCCCGGTTTTCACTGGCTCCGACAAGCAGAAGTTCCTTTACCGTTGGGCGATAGATAACTGTACGATCCAGTTCTCGGTCAACCCGCGAGAACGACTGAACCTTGGTTCCCATAAGCTGAGCTTTTAAAACGTGAGCTTGCTCATCGGTTAGTGCGGAAATAGATGCCTCGGCCTTAACCCCCGCCGCCGTTTCGATCTCAAGATCAACTAAGCCCAGAATCCGGTGCAAAAGCGACCGCGTGAGATTGATATTTTGAATACGGTCAAGTGGAATGGTGCGAAGGTTCTTTTGGAGAATCCCCGATTTAACAAGAAGCTTGCCTTCGTGGATTGCATAGCCAAAAGAGTAATAGCGAAGCAATGGTGGGACAATGACAAGCAAACCAAGCCCGGCGGCAACTACCTCAAATCCTAATTCCTCGCTTAACCCTCCTTTGCGGGTGAACTGAAAGATAACGAGAATAATCGCGACGAAAAGTTGCTTAATAACCCGTGGCAGTTCCACCACCATCGTGAGCGGGTGAATGCGGTGATAGACCGGTTCAGCCATTTGGGAACTCCGGCGGAGCAGGCGGAGGCGTTGAGGCACTTATAGAATCGGGCGGAATCACTTCTGTCGAAGCCTTGATTAGTTTGCTTCGGAGCATTTCAGCATCGTGAGTGGATAGCCCGGGAATTGAAACGGCCGCCGCCTGCATCCCACCAACAAACACGGAAACATGAACCAATCCGAGCGCCCGTGCGATTGGCCCGCTACTGAGGTCAACGTGCTGAATACGGTTGCGGTTTACGAATCGCCAGCTTTTCCAAAAAACGCCTTTGGCGACGGCGAGGTCATCTTCCCCTAATTCATAACGGTAGCACTCAAAACTACGACCGATAATCCATTGCCCTAAACCAACGACCAGAACGAGAACAAACAACGGTATGGCGAACGGAAAAAAGGGCCATTTCTCTGCTGACTTCCGAATGATCAAATCGGGAATCACAGCGAATCCGGCAACTACAACACCAGTGATTAAGTTTGAAATTCGCCAAAGCTTTCGCACGTTCTCGTGCAAGTGTTTCCAGCCAGAAATATCCGTTGCCCCGTTCATTACCCTTACTCTATTCGATTTGAATCAGTAAAAAGATTCATTCGGCGGCCTTTGTACCAAACTGAATCATTCTTCTCCGGCTTTTAACCATTCCATAAGTGGATTATCGTTGATTCCCTCGATCAAATCTTCGACCTTTTCGTCGCCCTTCACCCAGCGCAGAATCTGGAACGGTTTGGTTGCAACTTGCAACTCAGTAAGAGGTTCGGGCCAGCTAAGTTGGGTGATCGGTAGATCAGTTTTGAATTCAACATCCCTCATTAGGCTCACAATCCTTACAGATGGACTAAGGTGGTGACGCACTTTTGCGAATGCTTCAAGAATAACTTCTTGGCGTGTGCTCCCCAACTGTACTGGGGCACCAAGAATGCGTTTTGTATGGTCAGATAAGTTTTCGACCGGGGTTGGTTTGTTTGGGTCGCCACCAAAGAACGAACGCTCTTGAGTTTCCTCAAAAAAGTCGAGCGATTCCGCCCGGTTTCCGCCGACCATCCGGCGTGAACAGTCTTCGTTCAAACATACGATCAGATCAGTGGTTCCATCCATTGCTTCAGTTAGATCACTCCCGGAGGAGAGACGCACTTCTGAATTCCAAAGGTCAAAGAGTTGCCGACCCAGCATGTCCATGAGATCCAGGCGTTCTTCATTACTATCAAACAACTTTACAGAAATCGGAACATCTGGATACCAGCGGCACAAAGTAGCAAGAACCAAAGAACCGCACCGCAGATTCCCAATTCCGATAATAGTTACGATTCGCTCTGGCACCGTTCAAGTTTACCGATGTGAATATGATTCCGGCTGAATAAACTCATTCTCATATTTTTACCAAAGGACTCTCCCGGGAACCAAGGAATTCTGTTGTGGGTTGCATCGGTCAAGATGGACAGGGCACGGCTGGTCAACCGAGTCTTCTTTACGGCGATCGCAATTGGGGCGGTGAGTGCCGCCTTATTAGCAAAAGCTGAATGGGGATTAAACATTGCACTCATCGCTATTCTTACTTTTGGAGCAGGATATTGGTGCTTAGAAGATTCACCGATTGCAATCAGCCGATCTTCCAAACTCATGATTGCGTGCGCGGTTTTATTTGCCTCTCTTTTTGCATTCCGTGATGCAACAGGCTTACAGATCGCTAACGGGTTCGCCATCATCACCGCACTCGGGTGCGCACTTGCCTTCGCTCGTAGTGGAGGAATTGCGAATGCGCCGATTTCAAAAGTTTTCGGTGAATCACTCGGCAAATTTTTGACAATTCCAATGGAATTCAGTCGCCACTCAAAAGAGGTGAAGTTTCCGAAATCTGAAGATAACGTTCAGCGAAAAATTGCCGCCTCAACACTTCGAGGATTGTTGATTTCTGCGCCCCTTCTATTCGTCTTTGGCGGACTTTTCTATTCTGCCGATGCAATATTTAAATCAGGTGTCGATAATCTCTTTAACTTCAATCTGGATTTTGAGTTCATTTTCCAATACATTTTTGTATTTCTTTGCGTATGGGTAGGCGGTGGTGGAGTTCTCTCGCGGTTTATTCTTTCGCCGTACGATTACCCTCCCATGAGCGGCAAGAACTTCATCGGGCCACCTAAATACGGAACTCCTCCGACTGACCCAAACAAGCAGAAAATTGGCGTGATTGAAGTCAATATGGCACTTGGCTCACTGGTCGTTTTATTTGCCAGCTTCATTGCAGTGCAGTTTCGCTATCTGTTTGCGGGAAATCAGGCGATTGCCACAACTGCAGGGCTCTCTTACGCAGAATATGCTCGCAGCGGATTTTTCCAACTTTGCTGGGTTGCGGGCCTTGCCTTGCTGGTGGTTTTGGGAATTGACTCGATCAAACTAACTAACGGGCGGCTTTATACATGGCTCACTAGATCGCTTATCGTGCTCGTGTTTTTTGTCATTGCGTCGGCTGGCTTGCGGATGAAAATTTACACGGACGCATTCGGCCTTACTGAATTGCGTTTGTACACAACGGCGTTTATGGGCTGGCTTGCGATCACTTTTGCTTGGCTTCTCCCGACCGTAACCGCGAATCGCCCAAACCGATTCGGATTTGGGGCAATCATGGCAGGCTTCATTGTGATCTTGGGTCTCAACGTTATAAACCCGGAAGGATTGATTGCGCGCATAAATCTTGCCCACCAGAATCCAGACATTGCCTACCTGCAAAACCTAAGTGCAGATGCAACGAGCGTCATGCAATCTTCCAAGTTGATTAAACAATCACAACCAGACGCACCGATCCATCAAGTAGTCACGGCTGAAATCGAAAACGACGCAACTCACGACTGGCGATCCCTCAACCTTTCAAAATTCTTGCTAAAGAGAGGGCATTAGTGCAGGCGAAACGCAGAGCCGATTGAAGGAACTCTCGCATAGTTCTCAAACAAAAAGGGCCTTACAGTGGAATCACCACAAAAGGCTTTCTTTTGATCTTCAAACTTAAGGGTCTTGATCATTTCATCCAGAGAGACTTTGGCATTCATTTGCTCATGAACCGTCGTTGTCACCTCAGAATAAAATGATCGTAACTGGCTTAAGTATTTGGTGTCTCGCATAACGGGGCCATGACCTGGCACTAACGTTTTGAATCCAAGTTTTTCAACTTCGGCTAAGGTTTTTGACCAAGCGGGCACGTTTGATTGGTTATCTCCTACTAGCGGTACTGGCCACACAACCAAATCTCCAGAAGCAACTACTTTTTCTTGCGGGAGCCAGACGACTAAATCTGCTGGTGTATGCCCTTCGCCCAAATGCAGAATTTCTATCGTGCGCTTGCCCCTTTTTAGTACCATTTTTGAATCCACGCTCTTTGTTGGAAATGGCAAAGGAATATCTTTCATTTCTACTGCGTATCTATCCGCAATACGGATATCGCTTTCATAACTAACACGTTGCTCGTCGGTAATCGGTGTTCCCTCCGCACTCTTTCCAGCGGCGATCAATCCTTTTAACCAGCCTGTCATTTGCGGAGCCACAGCTATCATTCCTTCTCTTGCTGGCTTTAACAGATTGACTATTGCTTCGTTTGCAGACTTGTGAGCGATCAGTTCGACTTTGGGGAATCGTTGGCGGACGGTTGCAACACCACCCATGTGATCGTCGTGATAATGCGTTGCGATTATCGCCGAAACAGGTTTATCTGTTATCTCGGCTAGAGCGTTTAATGTGGCGGTTGCGCTTTCTGGCCCGATATTGGCATCAACCATCACCACGTCTTGCTCGTTGACAATCAACAAAACATTGCAATCCACCGCCAAACCAGGAGGCTCGTTACGGATAACAGCGTAAACCTCGTCGGCAACTTTTTCGATGTGAAAGAAAGTGGATTGACTCATGGCAAATGCAACCGAAGCGGCAAGAAGCATTCACTTCTCTACTTCGCAAATAACTATCTTTGTTCCGAAAAACAACTTGAGAATAGCAGTAGACTACTGTTTCACACATGGCAGAACCGCTTAAAAATTCGTTTGGCCCGGAAATCCCCGAGCGACTTTCTAGGATGATTTTGGAAGTCCACCCGGCGTTCCCTGTAGCTCAATTCATGGAGCAGGTTTTGCACGGATATGAGCCGCTCGAACTTATGCCGCGAGCACGCCATATTGCGAAAGTTCTGCGCGAAACACTCCCAAGCGATTACGCTGAAGCAACAAGAATTCTGATCGAAAGTTCAGGGCCGAGACCGCAATCTGCTGAAGGCGATGGTGGAATGGCAACCTTTTTCTATCTGCCCCACACTACGTTCATCGGAAGCTACGGCGCAGATGACTTTGAGACTTCAATCGAAGCGAATTACCACTTCACAAAACTTTTTACCGCCGAATTCAGCATCCGCCCGCTACTCATCCATCATCAAGCGCGAACAGTGGAAAAACTCAGGACTTGGGCGACAGATGATAATGTTCATGTGAGGAGACTGGTCTCGGAAGGCACAAGACCGCGACTACCCTGGGCTCCTAGACTGCCTGAATTCCAGCGCGATCCAACGCCAGTTTTGGAACTCTTAGAGTTACTCAAAGATGACCCCGAGCTTTACGTGCGCCGGTCAGTTGCTAACAATCTCAACGACATTGGGAAAGATAATCCCGATCAACTCATCGACACTGCAAAGCATTGGATGAAAGATGCCCACCATGAACGTAAGTGGGTGATCAAGCACGCTCTACGGTTTGCGATCAAGGCAGGAAATCCGGAAGCACTTGCAGTTCTCGGTTTTTCTAACGATTCCCCAATTACGGTAGAAAACACGGTGATTCCTGCAGATGCGCATATCGGTGGCTCAGTGCTCATCCAGTTTGATGTCGTGAATCCAAGTGATCAACCGCATACAGCAAACATTGACTTTCAAATTCATTACATCAAATCAAATGGGAAGTCATCAGCTAAAGTTTTCAAACTGAAGTCCACGACCCTGTATGCGAATGAGAGGCTAACCGCCAAAAAGAGGGTTTCGCTTGAAGAAATGACGACGCGAAAGCACTTCCCCGGAGAACATAGGGTTGATGCGCTTATCAACGGGCAAGTGCACCCAATCGGCATATTTCAGCTCAGCAAGTAGCCTATTTGGGGAATTCAAACGATTCAGCTTTTGCCGTATAGAGCAAAACCGGAGTTCCTATTGTTGCTCGAATTGTGCGACCTTTGAAAATTCCGCGCACTTTGTGATCAATTGAAGATGTGAGGTCGGCAAGTTCCCCAACCGCTTGCGCCGCAAGAACTGCCTGGACACCGTCCAAGGAACCTGTATCACCCTTACGCATCATATCTAAAGCCGAAATAAAATCTAACCCTTGAACAGATTTTCCCGGCTCGGAGGCAAGTTCACTCGTGTGCTCTAACCCAAGCCGATCCGCAAGATTTTTGATCTGCTTTTGCTGTTCCTCTAACCCTTTGCCGGTAATTGCGCCTTCTGCGATTTTCAGCAAAGAACCTCTCGCTTCTGGGTCATTCCACAGGTTGTCAATCTTTGCGGAATCAATCCGGTCAGCGGTGTTTTCTTGAGTGAAGATGTAAATTTCTTTGCCTTCGTTGGCCCGCACCGGAATCTCGCGCCCATCAGAAAGAACTACGTGTTTCAGAGTCATTTCTAAGCGGGCGGGAGTGTTGCTAATCGCATTTAGAAGGCTTGCCCCGCGAGACCTGCTGATTTCTGCAATGACCTTGGTTCCCATTGGAATCACGGTTTTTCCGCCAGCCTTGACGTCTTTGAGTACGCCAAGTGTAACTTCTTGCCCAACTTTGCTTCCCCCTGCATCCAGGCCTTCCAACAAGAGGCACTCGACTTGAGATTCAGCTGGGAGAGTGATTTTCTGGGTTTGAACCACTTTCTCGGCGGCTTCCCACGGGAGCTTGCCGTCGTTATTCCGCATGGAGAAAGCGAGGTATCCAAACCCGCCGACCGCGATCAATCCAAGAATGGCCTTCCAGTACTTCATGTGCTCACCAAAATAAACGCATTTTGAGGGTTAATGGTTGTCAGGTTGGTCAAAAATCCCTGGTTCTTGAGTCTAGTCTTTGGTTTCTTCTATGATTTGAACTTCGATTTTTGAACCAGTAGTGCCTTCGTCAATGACAGTGACGACCGCGCTCATATCACCCAATCGACCGGAGATGATTGTGCCAATTTCGCCACCAGTAGCCGCTTTGTTTTTGAGTTCAGACTCGTAAAACGCCGTGACCTTCTTAGTATCGTCTTTGGTGTGCAAAGTGTAGTAGGTGGTGATCGTGTTGCCCGCGGTTTTGCGGTAGGCGTTCCCTTTTTTGGCATCCGAAGCAGGATAAACGTTCAGCCCGAAATCGCTGAAATTCGTCTCTTCCAGCATTGCGGTGGTGGTGCCGTCGGCTCCGGTGACAACCTGGTTTCCATCACCTTGATGGGAGTACTGGTCGCGCCGCAACCCAGCTTGCTTTGCCGCTTCATCCGGATCCATTTTGTCGGATTTAGGGCCACATGCCACCAAACACAAACCAACTAGAACGGCAATTCCCCACTTCATTTTCATATCAACCTTTGTTAAACAACAGACGTTCCGTGAGTGCAATCAGGATGTGCACTACCTTAATATGAAGCTCTTGGACCCGGTCGGCGTACTGCCCACCTTGCGTGACAATACAGACATCGGCAAGAGGATCAAGCGGAGAACCTGACTTACCCGTGAGAACCAAAACTTTCACTTGCTGATTCTTGGCCTGGTTTGCCGCAGCAATAATATTCGCGCTTTTTCCGCTAGTTGAAAACAAAACCAAAACGTCGCCAGCTTTGCAATGAGATTCCACCGCTCTAGTGAACACTTTTTCGTATCCGAAATCGTTCGCCGCGCAGGTCAGAAACCCAGGGTCGCTAAATGCAACAGCGGCCAAACCTGGGCGATCTTCCCGGTAGCGACCACTGAGTTCTTCGGCAAAGTGCATGGCATCGCACATTGAGCCTCCGTTCCCCGCCGACCACACTCGATTCCCTGCTCCTAATGCGTGAGCCATCATCTGACCCGCTTGTTCAATTTGGGCAAGAGTCGCCTGATCTTCAAGCAATCGCTGTAGAGCCGAGTGAGCTTCTTGCAATTCTGATTGGATGAAATCCTTCAAAAACCAAGCTCCCTTTTCAGAGCCGTGTGATCATCACCGTGAATGGTCAAGTCAAATTTTCCCGCCGCCTCAAAATCTTCAAACCAGATAGGTTTGTGCCGGATTTCTGGCGGTTCTGAAACCCATCTTGGAAAAACGTGTGCGTGCAATGCAGGCTCCAAGTTCCCAAGTATTTCGTAGTTAATCCGGTCGGCTCCCGAAACTTTTAGCACTGCATCGCCCAGAGTCGCCATATCAGCGAGAAACTGCGCCCTTTCATCGCCGCTGAGATCGTTAAGAGTGGCAACGACAGGATCGGGATAAAGTAAGCAATACGCCTCCCGCACTTGCGGGTCACCCATTACCGCCCAGCCAGATTTCATTCTGCCCAAGCACCGAGCCATCGTTCGGGCGCGGCACTCTTCAACAAATTTGTGAATCAGGGTCATGGTTTCACCTTCTTTGCAACTCTGGCAACACTCGGCACAGGATCATTCTGCAACGCAATCATTTTTTCTTTAGACTCCGGCGGACACTTTCCGTTGAGCAACAACAGTGCAGAAATTCTCATTCCTGGTCGAGGATCGTTCAGGGCCTCTGCAACCTTTAGAAGCGAGTTATACATATCCAGCTTGGCCAGAATCAGCAGTCCAGTGCGAGCTTTCCTCTCATCAATGTCTTCAATCAGCGTTTTCCCTATGAGTTCCGCTTGCTGAGGAGATTGCAAGATCAAACGAACCGCCGAATCGCGGACAAATGGGTCATCGGAATTGACGAAGCTTGCGGCGGTACCAACTGCATCACCGTCACCAATATCCGCCAGAGCGGACATCGCGGTTCTAATCAAGACTGGATCAGCATTGAACAACAAAGGCAAAATCGTCTGACTAGCCGCAATTGCCTTTAGCGAACCTGCCGCCCGGATTGCCAGGGTTCGCAAGTTTGGTTTTGTCGAAATGATATTGGGTAACAATGCCCCAATATCTTTGATCTGCCCTTCTATACCAATGCGGATAATCGCTGTAAGTTCTGTCTCATTTGCCGTGAGTGCCTTGCGCCCAAGAGCGGTGATCGCATCGGCTCCGATTCCATTTGTGATACGCGCCCAAGCACGAACTTCTAAACGCTGAACCGCCGCGAGCTTTTTGCTAATCATCCAATCAAATGCTGGTGCCCCTATTGCGATGAGTTCACGAATAGCTTCGCTTACGCTATCAGTAGCAGAGCCAACTCCCCACTGGCTGGCGAGGCGGTAGAGCCTTTCGAGTTCAGCGTCGGCAGGTTTCGGTTTAGAACCAGGTTTTGGATCGGCGATTACTGGAGGTTGGGCCGGTGCTTCACCAGGTTGCGCGAATGGCGTTCGGTCATCCCGAATCGAGGCGACATCCGTAATCTCAAATTCGCCTTCCCCTCGCGCTTCGGGATACAAGTCTGCACCACCTAAATCAGCGAAAACACTGAGTGAAATCATCGACCGATCGCGACGAGCATAGGCGGGCCAGGTTGCGTAGCGGTCAATCCCATCGCCTTCCAAGAAGATTCCAACCCCGTTGGCAATCGCTGTGGCGGGCCGTGCATCACGGCTCGCATAAACATCGTTCCCCGACCGATCTAGTAAAAAAGCGAGACCGTAGTCGTGGCCAATCGCTTGCGCGGCACCGTACTGCGTTGTGTAAGAATCCTCACCCGCAAGATCGAAAAGATAAGCAGAAGTCATGTGCATCGCACTAGACTGAACATAGTGGTGACCTTTATAAGTATCGTTCCCAGACTTATCGTAAAGCGAACCGACCGCGAACCAATACGATGCAGCCTGAGCATAAGTTTCGGCTAAATAGTTATCGCGCCCTGCTCCATCGGTGAGCAGTCCGCAACCGCCCGGCGAGCCACCTGCATCATCACGAAATCCCATTCCGAAACCTTGAGCAAACGAATAATTCACGTCTGTAAATAAGGGTGAATTGAGGATTAGCCCCCCTGCCCGATAAATGTCGGCTCCCTTTGCATCAATCAGCCAACCTAGCCCTTTGAGCCGACCCGCTCCCTGGCCCATCAGGTTAATCTTATACAAATCGTCGCCGCCCGAATCTGTACAGATTCCCGCGCCAAACATTCCAAAACCTTGTCCTGCCGCAACCGTGGAGTAGTAGTCATCGCCGCCAGACTTGCTGAAAACGCCTAGCCCACCGATGCCACATCCGTAGTTCAAAGATTGGCCCCAAAATTGATCGTTACCGCCAAGGTCAACCGCGCATCCTGCCCCTAAAACGCCAACTCCAATGCTGATATCTGGCACATTGTAGCGATCATCGCCACTAATGTCGATCAGAACAGACGAATAGCCAACTCCTGCCCCTGCGCGACCCGTGTAAGTATCATCACCGCCAAGGTCAATAGTGATGCGAGCATCAAGTTCGTCATGAATATCATTTCCCGAACTCCCAATGACGACTATCAATCCATTCACCGTTAGCCGCTGTTTTTTGGGAAAAGAAATATTTGCCGCTTTTAGCGCGGCGGCGGCTTGTTCGACTTCCACTTGAAGCTTCCAACCCGCCGTCATAATCGCCGCGATATTAACCTTTTTCATTAAGGCCTCGCATTCTGCAAGACTTGCCACTCGTCCGCGGACAAATCCTAGCTTGATTCTAGGTTCTTCAATCGCTTGAGAAGGCAGGCTCTCGATGAGCAGGCGGAGTTCTTCGGGTTTGAGTTTTTCTAGCGCCGTGCGGATTTCTAAGTCGGTTTGGGAAACTGTCCCTACCAGAGAATCTACGATCTTGCCAAGCGGTTCTGGTAAGCCAGATTTAGCGGCAAACTTCTCGCCCGAATTGGGAAACTGAGCATCAATGCCAGTAGCCGACTTGAGATAGTTCTTGATCAAATCTGACACTTTGGCGGTAAGCCCAGATTCATGTGCCTTCATCAACGAACTTGAAGATGCGATTGGGTCGCCCAGTCCAGATTTCACCCAATCGGATAGATCCATTGTGCGAAACGGATTACGATCCGTTGCCAGATCTTTGAGAGTTAGATTTGCCAAGAAAAGCGAATCTTCCAATCCCGCCAATTCTCGTTCGTTGAGTTGGGCAAACGCTGGGCAACTCACGAGTGCCATTCCGAGCGTTAACCATTTCCTAACCCCACAAGCCATAGGTTCAAGTATGCCCGATGGCGAACCCGATCAGGTGAGCGATTCAGCAACAATCTCAAACGTTCGCTGGGTGCTGAGGCGGGGATCATCTAAAACGCGGGCATCAAACGGGAAACTACCTTGAGTCGTGTTTTTTACGACTATTCCAAGGCCAACTTCAGTTTGACTCGGGCACAGAATTACAACTTCCGACCGCTTTTCTTGGCGAATTTCGGTGGCCCACGGTTCAAAAATCAATCGGTCTAGCTCTTCCAAACCAAACCTGGCTTCATCATCTCTACCTGCTTGCAAGATTTCGCCTAAACCTGAATAAATCAACAGTCCAGATTTTGCGGATTTGAACTCTTTGACAACACTCTCAGCAATGTGAATTCCCTTACGAAAACCAGTTCTATCTGAGTGCTGATAACCGACCATTCGCGACAGTCCTTGCATTGCAATTGATTCACTCCATACGTAACCAGGTGCGCCGCGCCGAATGGCAAGATTAGGAAGATTCGGCTTAAATCCAAATGAATGGGGCCAGAGCAAATTTGCCTTCGCAAGTCCTTCTCCTTCGCGAATTCGGTTGAATTCCAAACCGTCAAGCAGATTCAGTGAATCGTCAATGAGTTGCCTCAACTTAAGTTCACCGTCGCCTTCTGGCAAACCATATCCATAGACTTTGCCAAAAATATCGTTTGGCGCGGTCACTCCCAGCTCAAGCGAACCGTTCTCCCAAACCAATCCGTGCGTGGTGAGTTCGCCGAACACGGGAGTTAAATCTTTTGTCGCGAGTTTGGCGAACTCCTTGTCTAATCCCCTCAGTTTACTAGAAGAAATTTTCCCAACTTCCCCAATCAACCCCTCATCACTTACGCTGAGCAGGGACATTTCAAACTGCACGCTTCGCTCGGGAGGATCAACTCCGAATGCACTCAGCACGAGCGGGCCGCGCGGTAACTTGCTTACGCCAGAAAGACCAACGTATTCTAATTCCGGCGTTGCTTCCAGTAGCGAGAGTTTGAAGACTTCTCCGTGATCAGCGAAGTAGCGCAGTCCGACCGGTGGTTCTTCCCAAATCGAACCAACACCCTGCTTTAATGCTTCTGGCAAGATCAAAACCGACCGCATTACTGCTTCTCCACTTCTTTGCGTTTGATTCTGAGGTTCTGCACGAATGCAAAAACGCCAAGAAACACAAGCATCCCGCAGAGGTCAAGAACAACGTCGCGTGCCATTCCTGTTCGGTTAGCGGCGAATTGCTGCTGGTGTTCATCAAAAATCGCCAGCGGCAACGGCCACGCGATACCCAAAAGCACGGCTCGGTTAACAGTCGCGCCAGCTTTTCTCGCCGCGACGGCCGCGGCTAACGCCGCTAAACCGTAACCGGTGAAGTGCAACGATTTGCGAATCATGTAAACAATGGAGTTCCGGTATTCCCATTGGTCGTCTCGTAAACCAAGCCACTTTTGAACCATTTCCGCCATCCAATCTGGCCCGCCGCGCGGCCCGGAAATCAGAGCAATCAGCAACCCAAACCCTACGGTTGCGAGCAGAGCCATCAGCCAAACCCACCCGTTTTTTCCGCGAGTGTTCCAAACGATGATCCCCGCCAGAGACGCGCAGGCAAGCAGAGTCACAAGCCACGTTCGGCCCGGCACAAGCTCAACGCCCGGATGGCTGACCGCCCAGATCAAAAAGAAAGTTGCGCCGTACGCGCAAACAAATAAAACGTGATTGCGGAACGGGAATTCATTCTTGAATCCCGCCACCACCAGCCCGATAACCAAAATTAACAACAACGGCCCTTGGATGGGGAGCTGCATCGCACCCCACTTCACCGCCTGCAAGATGCACAAAACCGCGAATGCCGCCGCCGCAAACCACCGCACTCGATCTTGCTGCATTGGTTCATTGTGACACCCGACCATCTTCTCATTTGGTAGCATGAGCCGTGCCATGAGAATCTTGATTACCAACGACGACGGAATCCACGCCGAAGGCCTTAAGGTTCTCACCCGAGTCGCCAAAAACTTTGGCGATGTTGTGGTCGTTGCACCAGACTACGAAAAGAGCGCTTGCGGTCACGGAATGACTCTGCACGACCCGCTTCGTGTTAAAGAAACCACTCTTGAAGACTGCCCCGCTTACATGGTCAACGGCTTACCTGTTGACTGCGTGAACGTTGGCCTCACCGTTGCCTACCCCGATGGCTGTGATCTGGTTCTCAGCGGTATCAATAACGGCCCGAATCTGGGATTCGATGTCACTTACTCCGGCACAGTGGCTGGGGCAATGGAAGGCGCAATCAATGGCATTCGATCCATCGCGGTGAGCATGGCGTTTTTTGTGGGCGGTGCCCCACTCCATTACGAAACTGGGGAGTGGTGGCTACGGGAAAACCTGGGCAAACTGTTAGAGCTTCCGCACAAGCCGCTGACTTTTCTCAATGTGAATGTTCCCGCCATCGCTAAAGAAGAAATTGAAGGGATGAAGGTGGTCGGCATGGGCAAGCGCGTTTACGAAGACCGCGTCGAACGCCGCGACGACCCTTGGGGCCGCCCTTATTACTGGCAAGGCGGAGTCGTGATCATGCGGCCCGATGAAGCCAATTCCGACGTCTGGGCCGTGAGCAACCGATTTGTTGCCGTCACGCCGATCAGTTTGGATTGGACAGATCACGCTCAGATAAACGAACTTCAAACTATGCTCAAATGATCGAATTCTGCGGAGAAAATTACGAATCTAAGCCTAGTGAAACAGTGCTCGAGACCCTGCTCCGCCACAAAGTTCAGGTCGGATACTCATGCATGCAGGGCGATTGCCTTTCATGCGTATTGCGGTGCGTGGAAGGTACGCCGACTGCCGAATCGCAAGAAGGCTTAACGCGGCGGATGCAACGTACGGGACACTTTAAAGCCTGTGTTTGCCCTGCGGAGTTGGTTCAGGTCGTCACCCGGGCGGGCGGCTAGCAAAAGCTACACTCAGTTCATGCTCGACCAACAAATCACCTTCCTCACCGAAACCGATAAGCTCAAAAGCGTCGAGCGGAAAACTTCCCCCATCGGGCTTAAGCGCAAAGAAAACTCCGCCGAACACTCCTGGCAAGTCATTCTAGCGGCGATGATTCTCGCCGGACACTCTAAGGAACCAATTATTCTCCTGCGCGTGATCCAAATGCTGGCGATCCACGACATCGTGGAAATTGATACGGGCGACGTGTTCCACTACGCTAAGCAAGATGTCTCCGATTTGGAAGCCCAGGAACAATTGGCGGCGAATCGCATCTATGGGCTTCTTCCAGCGCACCAAGCCCAAGAACTAGAATTGCTACGCCAAGAGTTTGAAGCGCGCGAAACGCCCGAATCCAAGTTTGCCCACTCGGTGGATCGGCTGATGGCTTTTATCATGAATGCCAATAATGAAGGCGGAACCTGGCGGGAATTCAACCTCACACGCGAGCAAGTATTGGATAAGAACTCCCACGTCGCAGAGGGTGCGCCGACGCTATATTCTTATATCGAATCCATTACCGCTCAGGCGGTTGAACAACGATTTTTGAAGTAATGCTAAGTCCCTGCCTCATGTAGAATGCGCGCATGCGCCGCGCGGTTTTGTTTACTGCCCTCATCACTTGTTCGTTGGGTTGGGCACAGCTCACTCCCTACAAACCAACACCAGATGAACTCCGGGAAAACTACCGCCGCGCTGATTCGGTAGGCAACCAAGCCGCGGGACAAGTGCTCAACCTCAATGTGAGTTTTATTTGGATTGGGAATGAAGCAGTGGCTTTCCGAAAACAGACCGCAGTCGGAGTCCATGAATTCGTCAAAGTGCTGGTTAAGTCACCTAAAGAATCACCTCTTTTTGACCACATGAAGCTCGCAAAAGCATTATCTGATCTGACAAAAACTGACATCAAAGCCGACCGCTTACCCATCAATCTAACGCTCGCAACGAATGAAATCGTTCGTTTTAGCCATAGCCAAAAATCGTACGACTGGAATCTGAAAACCGAGACACTCGCCGAAACACCGACTCCTGAAAGGCCAAACAATCCGCGTTTCGGCGGCAATGTATCGCCAGATCGAAAGTGGGTTGCTCGTATTCAAGAAGGCAAACTCGAAATCCGCCAGGCCAATGAAAATGCCGCTTGGATACCGATTGGGAAGGCTACGAATTTAGTACGCATCAATTGGTCGCCTGATTCTAAGTACATTCTTGTTCAATCCCAAATTCCTGGTGACCGAAAGCAAGTTTCTACGCTCAACTCAACGATCAAAGATGCCACCCGTGCAGAGCTAAAAACCAGGCTATACGACCAGCCAGGCGACAAGCTGGATATGAGCGAAATCTATTCAATCAATGTCGAAAAACAGACCGAAACAAAGATTGATATTGATCCAATCATCTGCGGTGGGCATCCGTGGTCATCACCGCCAAATATCGTGTGGTGGCAGCCCAAGGGACAATCTACGCCAACTGCACTCATAGATTTCAGTATTAGAGGGTTCCAGGAGCACAAGGTTCTTGAAATCAATCCTGCAACTGCGGAGGTAATGACCTGGGTTGATGAAGTGTCGCCAACGTTTATTCATCTCAGTCAGTTGTTCTGGCAAAAACTGCCAACAACTCGGGGGCTGGTCTGGCGATCGGAGCGCACAGGTTGGGCGAATCTCTACCTATACACCGGCCCAGGGGCTTTCAAGCCGATTACAAACAAAAACTTCGTAGTACGCACGGTTCAAGACCTCACGGACAAGCAGGTTATTTTCTCTGCTAACCATTTAGAATCCGGCGATCCCTACTTTATTCATTACTACAAATCTAATCTTGATGGTACAGGCTTTACAAAGTTAACCGAAGCAACTGCCACTCACGCTGCAAGTTGGTCACCCGATAATCAGTACTTCGTTGATACATATAGTACGGTTGTGAACGCGCCGATTTCGGAACTCCGAGACATAAACGGCAAAAAGCTAGCAACACTTGTAACGAGCGATGCATCACCGGTTCGTAAGGCTGGAATCACTGGCCCGGTTGAGTTTGTTGCTAAGGGTCGCGATGGTAAGACCGATATCTACGGCCTGATTACCTTCCCTACTCACTTCGACAAAACCAAATCTTATCCAGTCGTTGAAGATATTTACGCTGGGCCACACGATTCCTTTGTGCCAAAGTCGTTCCGACCCGTATTTTGGTATCAACGCCTAGCCGAACTTGGGTTCATCGTTGTTCAAGTAGATGGCATGGGAACCGCTAACCGAGGCAAGGCATTCCATGATGTCTGTTGGAAGAACATCGCCGATGCCGGATTTCCCGACCGCATTGCCTGGATGAAAGCAGCGGCAGAAAAGTATCCACAAATGAATTTATCCAAAGTCGGCATATATGGCACTAGCGCGGGCGGTCAGAACTCGACCGGTGCTCTTCTCTTCCATCCAGAGTTTTACAAAGTCGCCGTGAGTTCTTGCGGTTGCCACGATAATCGGATGGACAAGTTCTGGTGGAACGAACAGTGGATGGGCTACCCAGTGGGAGATCATTACGATCACCAATCCAATATCACCAACGCAGCAAAACTGAAAGGCGACCTCCTGCTCATGGTCGGCGAAGTGGACACCAACGTGCCGCCAGAGTCCACTTTCCGGCTCGCCGATGCCCTCATTAAAGCAGGCAAAGAATTTGATTTCGTTTACTTGCCCGGAACAGATCACACCTCGGGTGGAGCGTTCGGTGAACATAAACGGCGAGATTTCTTTGTCAAACATTTGCTGGGAGTTGATCCGCCGCGCTGGTAGTAATGATACTTTGAACTTTTAAGCATCGTTGTTACACTAAGTCACTATGAGAAACTGGGTTATCGTTCCACTCCTAGCAGTTCCGGCACTCTCTCAGCCTTGTTGCGGGATTTCTTCTGCGGGTGAGAAAGTCCTCTTTGGACAGCAGGAAAACATTATCGTCTGGAACCCGACAACCAAAACCGAATACTTTATCCGTAATGCGCGGTTTAGCACGGAGAGCAAAGAGTTCTCTTTTGTCGCGCCAACGCCAACCGAACCAACAATGAGTAAATCAAGCTCTGAGGCGTTTCGCTTCCTACAAAGCAAACAACCCCGCACTGATACCAAAGGAATGGATGCTGCCGCAGGTACTGCTAGCTCCCCGGCGGCAAACGTAGAAATCATCAGCGAAACCGAAGTTGCAGGTTATAAGGCAACAGTCATCAAAGCTGGAGATTCCAAAGCATTTACCGATTGGCTGAATGCAAACGATTACTCAACGACTCCCTCAACCCAAAAGTGGGCAGATACCTATATTAAAAAAGGCTGGTATCTCACCGCATTCAAGGTGATCAACAAAGATGAAGCCGCAGAAACTGGCATTATCTGCATGAAGTTTAAGGCGGAAAAGCCGTTCAACCCCTACTACGTTCCTGACGATAATATTGACGTTGGTCAGGGCCTGCAACTCTATTTTATTACCGATGGCAAAGTTGACGGACATATCGGCGAGGATGCGGGCAAATCTTGGAGAAAAGCATCGTGGACAAATTCGATGACTCACGATGACATGACCACTTTGGCAGAACATCTAGAAATTCCCGCCGGTGATATTCCTTTCACAGGAACAGTTATGGCTTTTACCGATTACAGCTTTCCAAAAACTGGTCAGGATGACATCTTCTTTACACCCGTGCCAGGCACCACTGCAAAAGAACAGAAGCAAAAGGCTGTTATGCTCGGAACCGCAGCCGGAGCCGGTATCGGGATCGCAGTTGCGCTTCTCTATTCAAAAAGGCGCAAGATTCTGTGAAACCAAAGGCGCAAAAATAAAAGTATTCTTATTCAGCATGTCTGAACTCAAAGAATTCATCAGCGAGAAAATCGCCCAAGCCTCTGGCTTTTATGTGAACGACATTGAAGCCCTTGAACACGAGACTCTAGATAAGTCGCCGGGCGGAAAGGCGCGATCAGGCTACGATTTCACCCACGAAGTCATCGTCGTCAACAACCGAATTGCAACCCAGCTACGAGGCGAAGACCCGGGTGCGTGGCCTTTTGAAGATGGATGGGCAGTCTGCCCAGATTCTGACCGCAACAAAGAAACCGCTATCGCGCAAATAAAATCTTCTACACAGGCGATTCTGGATGCTCTCAAAAACGTTCCAAGCGAAAAGTTCAACGAGAAATTTAAGATCGGAGAGCGTGAAACCACGTTCTCGTCAATGGCTAATCTTGCCGGCGTGCACATGATGTACCACGCAGCCCAGCTCAATTATCTTCAAGCCATGCAAGGCGATGAAGAAGTGCACTGGAGCTAAATTCAGTATCTTTGGAACAGGTTGTTCGCTTTATAACAGCCTGTTCCCGAAAGATCGTTGATTTTATTAAGAAGCTGTTTTTTCTTAATAGTAATTGCCAATCTAAATTCATTTTCTCCCACAGCACCCATACAGAATGCCCGTAAAATTACTATAATAGAGGAGAGGCACGTCGGTCGTTAGACCGCTCGGTTGTGTCCAGAGGAACAAACATTCAATGCAAAAACTTGCCAATTACCTGCTTTTAGGAGCGGCGGCTGCGGTTTTAACGGGTTGTGGAGGATCTGGCGGTTCGTCAGCATTTTCACAGACTCGTATTGTCGCAGGCTACGTTTACGTAGAGAACAACAACGGCATCGATGCTGGCCCTAGCGTCATCGTTGCTCCAACTTCAACTGCTCCAGATGGCTATTTCAAGCCAACGGATGGATCGCTCACTCTGTCAGTAACTAACGGTGACATCACGCGTTCGCCAGATTCAACCACATTTGATCTTTCGGTTTCTAACGAAATCATCGCATCTGTTGAATCTAACGATCAAAATCCTTCGTTCGATGTCGCTGGCTCTGGTTTTGAACTTGATGGACAAAGCAAAGGCAATCTTGGCTCTACAAACCACTCTCTTGGACTTCCAGCTACAAATGGCACAGTTCTTGGCTTGACTGTCAACGCCCCAGGCGTTTATACACCGGGTGCAATCGCAGCAATCCGAGTGGCAGTTCGAGATAACGGCTCCGGCAACGGAATCTTCGGTGCACCTGAAGACATCCTGACCGACGGTCTGATTTCTGGAAACACTTATTCGCTCGCTGTTGTTGGCCTAGATGCCAACGGCGTTGTCGTTACAGGCGCAACTCCAAACGTTGTTTCCGATAACGCAGCGGTTGTTGTTGGCGGTTCAACCCTGCTCACCCCTGCTACCGGAACTGGTGCAGCGGCTGGTGCGGTCAATATCACATCCGATTTCGGTGGTGATGTGAGCCACAACATTCTTTCCGACTTCAACTACGGAACGATCACTTCTGTCAGCCTTGCTCCTTCTGGCCCAACCAGTCTTCTTTGGAACACTGGCGTAGCAGTTCCGGCAACGATCAACTACACGGCTACCGTTACCAATGAATTTGGTGCTCCAGTTCCTGGCGCAACCGTTAACTTCACTGGCAACAAGCTCATTTCAAACGTGTGGGATACGACCACTGGCGGTACTGCATTTGCACCAGCAAGTGACACCACTGGCAACAACGGTCAAGTGGCGACCGTTCTTTCAGCTCCAACTTCAGTCAACGGCGTTCTCACCGGTTCTGATAAGAATCCTAAGGGCGCTGGCACTCTGACCGCAACTTCTGGCTCGGCAAGCGGTAACGCTTCCATCAATGTCACTCGACCACTTGCATCGGTTGCAATCACCGGTCCAAGCCGACTCGACGTTGGTACTTCTAGTAGCACCGTTGTTGGTTCTGGTCAGCGATACGTCATCACTGGCGGACTCGACGTTGACAACGATGCAGTTGCCGCTCCAACTGGCGCGACAACCTGGTCAGTCAGCAACGTTGCTGGTGTGGGCAACATCGGCGACTTGGATGATGCTTCGGCTCAATCCACATCAGTCTCTACGATCAATGCTGGTACTGGTCAAGTCACCGCAGGTGCTGTTCCTGGACAAGCTCAAGTGAGCGTGACCGTTGGCGGAACTCCTTCCAACGTCATCACCACTAACGTCTTTGGTGCTCCAACCAAGATCGTGTACACCCCTGCAACCGCAATTAACGGTTACACCGGTGCTCAAATCGGTGCTCAGTTCAACCTCATGGACAACTGGGGCCACATCATCCCAACTGGCGAATACTCATTCACCAAGGTTGGAACCGCTGACTCCCTCTCGGGTGCTCAGTTCATCGACCAAGGCGGTCGGTTCTTCGACATCATCCCAGGCTCAAGCACGGGAACGTTCACTATCACAGTAACCGGTACATGGACTGGTGCTCAAGGCGGTAGTGCTTCGATCGGTAAGACCCGAACGACTGACATCAACCCTTAATCTAATCGGTTGACCAACAGAAACGGGGTGCATTCACTATATGCACCCCGTTTCGTTTTTTATCTGAGTCGTTTATTGCTTGACTATCTTTGCTCGTTCTTCAATCTGCCGAACGTGCCGCTCTGTGTGGGCCACGCCGACAGTTAAGCCGTCTGTTACGTTCATTTTCATAAATCCAATAAATGGATTATTAAATTTGGCTCGATTAATATCCTTTCCTTCTGCCTCTTGAGCAACCGCAATCAAGTCGCGGGTGATTTTAATCCAGCGATCTACCACCTCATGCGTGAATTCTTTAGCCTCTGGAATCATCTGCTTAGGTGCTGGCGCGTTCCCTTCTGGGCCAGCTATCTTGGCAAGAGTTCGTCCCCAGAATCCAGTTTTGGGCGTATTTCCCGAATCACTTGGTGCCGAGGCTAAGGCTTGTCGCATTACTTTAATGTAGGGTTCATTAGCGATGTTCATGTGCTCCAGCACTCGCCCAACGCCCCACAAGCCAGAATCCAAATCTTTGCTCAACTGAGCATCTGTCATCCCTTCTGTAACTGCTTCAATACGCTTGATGTGTGATTCAAGCTTTTCAATTGAATCCTTCAAAAATTCTGACTGTTTCATAGTGCCCTTCTACTATTTCTACGTTACCCCCAAGGCAGTTGAGAACTACGGTGGAAAACTCCCGCAGATTCCTACGGCGTCGGCTTATACTGCACCGTCCGAACTAATGCTCGGATTGGGCTAGCGCGCGTATGAAACTGAAAAGGGTCAAAATCTTCGGATTCAAAACCTTTGCCGAACGGACGGAAGTGGAACTTGATGGCAACATCATTTCGATTATCGGACCGAATGGGTGTGGCAAATCAAATATCGTTGATTCCATTTTGTGGGGACTCGGCGAAACCAACGCTCGTAATCTCCGCGCGCAGACTTCAAAGGAAGTCATCTTCTCCGGTTCTGGCACCCGCCGACCGCTCGGTTTCGCCGAAGTCTCCTTGTTCTTTGACAACGAAGACGGCACTCTTCCAATTGATGCCGCCGAAGTAGTTGTGACCCGCAAACTCGACCGCGCTGGAGATTCTGATTACAGCATCAACAAACGATCTTGCCGCCTGCGGGATGTCAACGAACTACTCGCTGACTCGGGGTTAGGTCGTGCGGGATACGCAATTGTAAGCCAGTCGGATATTGACCAAGCTCTTAGCGCATCGGCTCTGCAGCGCCGAGCCTGGATTGACGAAGCCGCTGGCGTTCAACGATATCGCGCGCGTAGAACTGAATCACTCCGACGCCTGGAATCCGCTGAGGGGCACCTGCAACGGGTTCACGATATCCTCAACGAAATCGAGACTCAACGCGAACCTCTACGTGAAGAAGCCGAAGTCGCCAAAGCTTACAAAGTTGCCCTCTCGACCCTACGAGAAATTGAATGCAGTCTGCTCGGTAAAGAACTCGCCGAAGCATTAGCTGAACTTGATCAATTGGAAGCTCGCATCAACGCCACCATGAGCGATATTGACCGCGAAAACGACCGCGCAGAATCGCTCCGCGAAGAATATCGAGAATCTAATCGCAAAGTCGGCATCACCGATAGCGAAATCGAAAAGTACCGCGAACTGCTCCTCGCTACTCAAACGAAGCTGGAACAGGCAATCAGCCAACTCCACCTGAACGAGCACAAACTAGAATCGCTCGGCACTTTAGAGCAAACCCTGCGAGAAGAAAAAGATTCTTCTGCCGAACAACTAGCTGGTGCCGAATCTGACCTCGAAAAAGCCACGGCCCAAGCGAAAACCGATCACGATTCGTTTATTGCCTTGGAAATGTCTATGGCGGGAGTTGACGAAGAAGCCAAAGCCCTCGCAACCGAGCTTCAGTCAATCGAGATAGAACTCAACGACGCCCGCCAATCGCAAACTGAATACGAACGCTGGAAACTTGAACAAGGCCACACGAAATCTCGCATCCGCCAAGTGCGTGAAGAACTTGAAGGCATCATCGCTACTCTTCCCGATCTAAAAGAAGCAGTCGCCGAAAGTGAAGCGACTACAAACGAGCTTCTCACTAAAGTCGAAGCGTATAAAGCGACCATCGCAGAGCAAGATTCCGCTCTCCGCAACTTACAAGTTCTGGAAGATCAGCATGCGGCGGAATCGCGAAAACTTCTTGCCCAAGTTGCGGCTCTTGACGGTCGACGGCGCGGGATTGAAGCCACGATTGAAGCAAACGAAGGCTTGGCTCAAGGCACTCGAGCCGTATTGGAAGCTGTCAAAGCCGGCAAGCTTCCCGCCGATTATACGCCGGTTGCCCATGCAATCCATATCGAACCTGACTTAGTGCAGGCCATTGAAACTGCACTCGGAGCCGCCGGAAACGACCTCATCGTTCCCGATGAATCATGCGCCAAACGAGCAATTCAGTTTCTTAAGGAATACCGAGCTGGTCGAGCCACATTTCAGCCGATTCCGCTCATGCGGCCTTCGCAAAATTCGCCCGAACTACGTCAGCTTCTCAATCAAAGCGGGATTATCGGATTGGCTTCTGAATTAGTCGAGTGCGACGCAAAACATCGCCCGGTCATAGATTCCCTGCTTGGTCGAACCGTTATTGTTGAAGACCTCGATACCGCTCTTAAGCTCGCCAAAACTCGCGGCTGGAGCAAAATGGTCACGCTAGAAGGAGAGCTTGTTCATGCATCCGGTGCGGTGACCGGCGGTGCGGCTCGCTCCCACGGAACAGGCGTAGTCCAGCGTAAATCTGAACTGGATGAAGTCATCAAAGAACTCTCTGCTCTTCAGAATCAACTCAAAAAATCGCAGGCTTGGAACCAAGATAGTGCACGCAAAGAATTCACGGCAAAACGAGAATCCGCTCAAGCCGGTCTGAAGGAAATCCAGACCGAATACGACGAAGCTCGCACATGGCTGATGAGTCTCAAACACGAATTAACGACGACTGAATCCAGCCAAACCAAGCTGGAGGCCGAACTCGCCCGCCTCAAACACCCCAATCAGCCTGAGCGGGTCAGCGTGGATGTCGCTTCCATCGAAGCACGACGAGACGACGTGATGCGTGGTCTGGCCGCCAAATCTTCTGACGCTGAAACCGCTCAAGCGAGGCTCCAAGAATCCCATGCACGCTCAGTAGAGTCTGCCGAACGAGCGAAAGAAGCGGCTCGCCGATTAGAAGCAATGCGGAGCAATTCTGAATCGCGCAAAGCTCGCCTCCAACACATTGAGCCAGAGCGTGAACGAGTTCGGATTGCGATTACCGAATCAGCCCAAACCCGTGAGCTCACTGAAAAAGAAGTCGCCGAAATCCGCGCGAAAATTCTTGAGCTTACAGAGCACCGCAAGTCTCTGATTGAGCAAACGCAAGCACTATCTGACCAAGCAGAAGCCGCTCAAAAAGCATCTCAATCCTGTGGTGAGATACTCCACCAATGCGAAATCAAGCGTGCTCGTGCGGACAGTCGCCGATCTGCCGCCACCGAGCGACTGCTGGAAGAATATGGACTTGATCCGGATGAAGCAGTCGCCCAGTCGGAAGAAGCTCTCATCGCTCCGGATGCTCCTGCGGTCGTCGCAAAGCTGCGACGCGATCTCAAAGCAATGGGTGATGTCAACCTCGGCGCGATTGATGCGTTTGAACGTCTTACCGAACGCCACGACGAACTTCACGGACAGGTTGAAGATATTGAATCGGGAATGAAGGAAATCAAATCTACAATCCGCGAACTTGATACTCTCACTCGCCAGCGATTCGTTGAAACTTTCCAAAAACTACAAGTTGCATTTGGCGAAGTCTTTGTCCGGCTACTCGGCGGTGGCGAGGCTTCTCTCGAACTCACCGATCCCGAAAATATCTTGGATAGCGGTGTAGAAATTTCCGTGACCATCCCAGGCAAAAAACGACAACGCCTTGAACTCCTCAGCGGTGGTGAAAGGGCGATGTCTGCCCTTGCTTTCTTGTTCAGCTTGCTCAAGGTTAAGCCTTGCCCGCTCGTGATTCTTGATGAAGTTGATGCCCCGCTGGATGGTCGCAACGTCGAACGATTCATCTCCATGATGCGCGAGTTCAACCAAGAAACTCAGTTCATCTTGATCACACACAACAACGTGACGATTGAAAGTGCAGATGTTTGGCTCGGCGTCACCATGCAAGAGCCAGGGGTTTCAACCGTGGTACCATTCCGGGTGCCAAGCCAAGCTCCGGCCCCTGAACCAGAATCGTTGCCAACCTCGGTCAGCTTTGCTTAAAACTTATAGCCAAGAGTTAAAGCATAGGTTCGGCTTTGCTTGACCGATCCAACTGACGGCGTCGAATCAAAGTTCACAATCCATCGGAATCCTGCGCTGAGCGAACCATTCAATTTATAGCTCAAGCCAAGGACAGAGGCAAAGAAATAGTCGCTGAAGTCATCGGTGTTCGGTACGAACAAAAAGGTGTGCTCCACCGATAGTTTTTCCGTAAGATTCCGCGAGTAATCTGATTGCGCCTGCAAACCAAAGAAATCCTCATTGCTCGAATCGTAGTCCTCTATTACTTGCGAGACACCTAAACTTATCCGCCAGTTGCTGACTGGAGTATCAAAAAGCGTGTAGCCCAGACCAGCACCGTATACTTGGCGCAGATTGAGGTTGTTCACGCCGTCGCGATCAAATCGAGCACTCGCGTACCAAAACGATTTATTAGCGAAATTGCGTTCGTACCGCCCGCCCAATGTCATGACATCAGTTGATGTTTCTAAAAATCCGCCTGTTCCTGATTGGCGAGAATAGCTATACAGAAAATCAAGCAATACACGGTCTTCGCTACGTTCTTGGCGGGCTTTTGCCAAGATTAGGGCCGACTCAGATTTCTTATTACTGTCTATGAAGGTGAGACTGCTTTCAACTGAACCTTTCCACTGCGCTGAGCCAACAACCACTAACCCGAATACCAACAAACCAACTGAGAAGACCTTCATCGCCGGGATTCTAACACAGATATTTACTGACCGTCCGAGACTTGCCGGGCGTTAATATTCCATTTCAACTATCAGAACTGCTAATCTAAAATTCATGCTCACGTACCGCCATGCCGCTTTAGGAACGTTGCTTCTCTTTTCTGCGTTAGCGAATGCCCAAGCCGATCAAGCCACCATTGACCGTATCGTTAAGGAAGGCAAAATGAACAATCAGGTCATGAGCCACTTGGAGTTCGTGTCCGTAGGAATTGGTCACAGGTTAACTACTTCCCCTGGCCTCGACCGCGCATACCACTGGGCAATGGCGAAGTTCAAAGAATTCGGTTGCGTGAACGTGCACTTAGAAGAATGGGGTGAGTGGCCCGTGGGGTTCCATCGCGGCCCTAGCTACGCAAAAATGACTTCCCCGGAAGAATTCAACTTTGAATTCACTACCGCTTCTTGGAGCCAAGGTACGAATGGTCCAACAAAGGCGAAGGCAGTTCCTGCTCCAACAACTATGGAGGAATTTGAGAAAATTGAATCTCAGCTCAAAGGGGCTTGGGTTGTTTACAAAGTCGCGCCTCCTCGCCCGCCGAGAACTCAGCCTGGACAGAACCCACCTGAACTCACTGCCGCTCAAAAAGATCGGCAGGCAGTTGAAAACGAAATCGCCAATGCGGGAATCCTTGGACGAGTTCTGCCCAGCAATAACGAGCTTGTTCTAACTTCTGGCAGCTACGCCAATAAAACCGCCGCTAACCATCCAAAAGATATCAACGTGACGATCCGTAAATCGGATATGGCAAAGGTTTTCGAGCACATTGACGGCGGTAAGCCAGTTGAACTGGAATTTGATCTCAACAACCGGTTCATCGAGGGCCCCATTAAAAATTACAACGTCATCGCAGAGATTCCTGGAACTGAAAAACCGGATGAAGTAGTCATCCTTGGTGCCCATATTGATTCTTGGGATGGGCCAGGATCGCAAGGCGCGGCAGATAACGGAACGGGTGTTTCTACTGTGCTTGAAGCCGCTCGAATTCTGAATGCAGTAGGAGCAAAGCCCAAGCGAACGATTCGATTCATTCTCTTTTCTGGCGAAGAGCAGGGCCTACATGGGTCACGTCGGTACGTAGAAATGCACAAGGATGAACTCGATAAGATTTCGTGTGTGTTTATTGAAGATGGCGGTGCCAACTACGAAGGTGGTGCGCCTGCTTTGGAATCAATGATTCCGATGTTCCAGCAACTGATGGACACGATGAATGCAGCTTTTCCGGACATGCCGGTCAAGATGCGAACCGTAGCTCAAATGCCACGTGGAGGCGGCAGCGACCATGCTCCGTTTAACGCGGTTGGCGTGCCAGGATTTTTCTGGGACGAAGTTGGTACGTTCGATTACACATTCATTCATCACACACAGCATGATTACTTTAGCCGAGTGCCAGCCAACTACATGATTCAATCAGCGACAAACAGTGCGGTTGCTTGTTATGTGATGGCGAATGCGGCAACGATGATGCCGCGCGCTCCAAAACCAGCTAACCCACCGACAAGTAACTAAGCCGCCATTGGATGATAAACAGTGCCAGGGCCACGATCGTGAGCCTTGGCCATTTGCATTGAAAGTTCATTAAGCAGAGTCGTTGCATCGGATGATTCGTTGGACACCGTAATGATTCCGATACTGAGTGACATTCCGTGACCGTGCTGTTGTGCAAATTGTTGCTGGATTCGCTCCGCGATCACAACTGAATCGCTAGCATTTGCCTCGGGCAAAATCACCAAGAACTCTTCTGAGCCGAGGCGACCGCAGATGTCTTCTTCTCTACAAGTCGTTTGAATTACGTTAGCAAGGGAGATGAGGAGTTCGTCGCCTTCCTCAAAGCCTGCCTCCATGTTGAATTCCTTAAAATTGTCAACGTCTACAAAGGCAACTGAGAAGGTGCCGCCTGTTGCGGCATATTCGCAAATTGCGCCGAGATATTCCAGAACTGCTTTGTGATTCAGAGTTCCTGTGAGCGAATCTTGCATCGCCACTTGGCGAAGCTGTTCATTGCGCGATTCAAGTTCAATAAGCTTATGCTGCAGTTCAGATTCCAGGCGTCGGCGTTCGGTAATGTCACGCAGATTGAACACGATAGCATTCACCGCTTCTTTGTGAATCAGGTTTCGAGCGTTAACCTCAACTGAATGACTCACACCATCGGCCGCGAGTAGTTGGATAACGAATCTGCTTGTTGTTCCTGGTTGGGTAAGTAAGTTGAATAATGCCGCCTCGACAACTTCCTTATCATTTTCAGCCGTTAACTCTAGAAGTTCTTTGCCGATGATTGAATTTTCGTTCACACCCAGCATAAAAGCGATGGCGGGACTTGCGTAGTCAATTCTTCCCTGTTCATTGAGCAATACGATGGCGTCGGCCGAGCCATTGATAAGTTCTTGGAAGCGTAACTGACTCTTTTGTTCTGCTTGCAACGCACGCTCTCGGTCGCTGAGGTCGGTGATGACGGCTAAGGCATCTGATTGTCCACTCACTGTGACTCGCACTTCCAGTGCAACTCCTCGGCTACCTATTAAGCCTCTGTATTCAAAAATGTATGGCTTTTGCGAGACCCGAGTTTGCTTAATGCCATCTTGAATTAGACCAACCAACTCTTGGGTAAGTTCTGTTTTCCAGCCGAGTCCGCCGCATTTGCTTCTTATTTCGCATAAGAAGTCACCGTTGTCATGGATTTCTACAAGCTCGGAGTTAGCATTGAATCTTAGAATTGAATCTGGTAAGGATTTGAGAATTGCCGATTTCGCCATATCGTTGGCGACAAAGAGTTCTTGGCGGGTTTTTTCCTGCGTGACATCGCGGATGATTCCGACTGCACTTCGGATCGATCCACCGCCATCGTGTACCACTGCAAACGATGCCGAAAGCTCAAGTTCGGTGCCTTTTGCGTTTTTGTAGCTCCACTCAAGCCCGTTCACATCTTCGCCCGTAAACAATCTACGAATTGTCGAGCGTGCCATTTCTTTGGCGTTAGACCAACCAATTCCCTCGATCAGGCCACGACGCATTGCAAGATCAGCGGTTAGACCCGTGAGTTCTTCCATTGCCGAGTTCCAGCGAAGGATACGGCCATCCGATTCAAATTCAACCAATGCCACGGGCATATTTCGTAAAATCGCGGCTGACTTTTTCCGGTCCACTCCTCCGATTGGTTCTTTGCGGTCATGGAATCCACGCTCCAATCTCTGAACAACTAGTGTTGTAGAACCACGCCGTAGTGCAGAGAGTGAGAGAATAAAGCAAGCGAACAAGCTGATGAATAAGGCACTGCCAACTGAATAAACCGCAACCTTGAGTTGCTTAAGCCTTGAGTTGAACGCTTTGATCGCATGGTCAGTAGATTGCTTTGCTCGCCTAATGAGGCCTTCATCAAGGCTAGGCACAAGCGCTTCCCGGCGGACATCTGTCCAGGCAGTTCCAACTGCGGCAGCCAGAGTACGGTCTGCCCCTCGAACCGAAGGCTCATTACGCTGAATTCCTACTTTTTCTTTGAGAATGAGGGCAAGCTGAGTGCTCTGATCAACATTCTCAAGAAATGCCATTTCGTCTGAAAAATGCTCAAGGTGCAAAACTGCCTTTTGAGTTGACTGAATCCGAACGGAGAGGACAATGAGCGATGCGGTGAGGACAAATGTAAGTCCGAAAAATAGTGCTAAGAACCACGAAGTTTGCCAAAACTTTTTCTTCCGAAGAACATCTCCGGCACCCGTGAGAGCATCATCTTCAATATCGTCCCAATCAATACTGCGGACGTTGACGCCGGATTTGTTCAATGACTGCCTCCACTTACGATTTGGTCAACTTGGATTCGGTTTAAGCCATTAATGTAAAGGACTTTGTTACGGCTCTTTTCGCCTTTGTGTAAAGTAACTCGTGATGGAGCGAGGTTCAATTGCTTAGCTACCAGACGGCAAACGGCAAGGTTCGCTTCCCCATCAACTGGAGGAGCGTTCACCCAGACCTTAAATGTGCCGTCGGCGCAAACTTCCATTCTCTCACGAGTAGATCGTGGGTTCACGCGGACTTCGATCAGGCAAAAAAACTTCCCTATCCATGATCCAAGCATCAAAATCCCAGGAATCCTCAACTGGTATTCTTGGCAGGTTAAAGCAAAACTCTAGCTTTTACCGTCAGAAATCTTACTTTTCACTTTATCTCTGTTCACTTTTGCCGCTGCATCATCCGGTGCGAGGGCGATATACATTTCCCAAATCTTCAGAGAATCTTCAAGTCGGCCAATCCGATCCAGTGAATGCGCAAGCAATCGGTAAGTATTTGGATGAGGCTTCTTATCCATACTGACCGTCGGTTCCAGCAGATTGACGGTTTGACTGTACTTTTTCAACTTAAAATAGAATTCTGCTTCTGGATAATAAGCTTCAGGATCTTTTGGAAACGCCTCACGGAAACGGATATACGTGGCAAGTTCTAAATCTTTTCTCTCAATGTTGCCGTACATCCAACCTAAATCAGTGACAGTTTGATAATCGTAAGGTCTCCAAATGACTTCCATCGCCAACATGGCAATCGCGGCAGGAAAATCTCCGTCTTCAAACCAGGCATCCTTTTGCTGGCTCATGCGCCAATACGCAGCCCCAAGAATTTTGTTCGTCCCCTCCGAGTTCCCCGATGGAATCACATTGACCTGAGCAAATGCCGATGAACTCAGCAAAAGTGTCAATCCGAGGAGGAAGTTTTTCATTTGTTATTCTCTTAATGCCGCGCGTAATGCGTCTTGCACAGTTTTAGGATCGGCACGTCCTTCGGTTTGCCTCATCACTTGACCAACAAAAAATCCGATTAAGCTTTCTTTGCCTTCCTTAAATTGTGCAACTTGCGTTGGGTTAGCCGCTAACACCTGTTGAACCACAGCATCAATCGCCGATGAATCGTTGATAACGGTTAACCCTTGTTCTTCTACAACGGCTGAGGGCATCTTTCCGGTTCCAAAACACTCTTCAAAAACCGTTTTTGCAATCTTCCCGCTGATCTTTCCTGATTCAATCAGAGAGACCAATTCAATCAAATGGGCAGGTCGAATTTTGCTGCCGGGTTTATCTTCAACTGCCAAACCATCGACCGTGCCGACTTGACCGGTTTCGTTGAGCAGTCTGGCAAATTCTCCGTTCATCCAGTTGCAGATCGCTTTGGCTTCCCCACCTTGCTTGATTGTTTCTTCAAAAAAGTGAGCCCAATATTGTTCGGAAACCAAAACACCTGCATCGTAGGAGCTAAGCCCGAATTCCTTTTCGTACCGTCGTTGCTTGGCGAGTGGTAATTCCGGCAAGCTCTCTCGCACGCTTTGAATTTTCTCGTCAGTGAAGTGCATCGGAATCAAATCTGGGCATGGGAAATAGCGATAATCCGCCTCGGATTCCTTGACCCGCATCGGGTAACTGCTCTGAGTTTGCTCGTTCCAACCACGGGTTTCTTGTAGAAGCGTTTCTCCTTTTTCGAGTAATTCGGACTGGCGTTTTGCTTCAAATTCAATCCCTAGCTGGACTGACTTAAAGCTATTTAAATTCTTGAGCTCGGACTTGGTTCCGTAGGTTTCCGAACCTTTTGGACGCACGGAAATATTCGGTTCGCACCGCATGGAGCCTTGCTCCAACTTCCCATCGCACACCCCGATGTAGATGAGAATCGCACGGAGTTGAACCATGTATTCCCTGGCTTCCTCGGAGCTTTCAATATCCGGCGGAAACTCGGTAACGATCTCCATCAAAGGAACTCCAGCGCGGTTGTAGTCAACGCCGCTCCCGCCACCTGGAAAGTGCATTAGCTTGCCCGTATCTTCTTCCAGGTGAACGCGGCGAATCTTAATCTGCTTGGTTCCACCGTCGCTAGTTGGAATTTCAAGGTAGCCGTTATAGCCAATCGGGTTCGTGTCGCCGTATTGGCTCACCTGATAACCCTTCGGCTGATCGGGATAAAAATAGTTCTTGCGGTGGAATACGCTGTCGGTCGGAACGGTGCAGTTGAGAGCCAGCGCGGCTTTCATCACCATATCCACGGCTCGCTCGTTAGGCACGGGGAGCGTTCCAGGGAGACCAAGGCAGACCGGGCATGTGCGGGTGTTTGGCATTCCACCAAACGCCACCGGACACCGACAAAACATTTTGCTTTCGGTCATTAACTCGGCGTGGACTTCCATTCCAACGCTGACCACGTACTCTGCCATTGCAAACGATTTTACATTCAATTCAACTGATAGCAGAAGTACAATAGGCGAATGTCTGGGCTTGGCGTTCAAGAACTACTTATTGTCGCCTTAATAGGATGCTGTCTCGGCCTACCTATAATTATCGGAGTAATAATATTCTTTGCCATGCGGGCAAATAAGCTAAAGCAAGGCCCACGCCAATAGTTTCTAACTGCCCCATAACCCACATAGACAAACTGCCATACTAAATTGCACGTTATGCCAATCTTCCGCGAAGGCCTTAGCTTCGACGACGTGCTGCTCCTCCCCAAACGCACGGAAGTCCTCCCCAAAGATGTCACCACCAGCACTGAGCTTTTGCCGGGGATTGTGTTAAATGTTCCGATTGTTTCCGCACCAATGGATACAGTCACCGAAGCCAGACTCGCTATTGCAATTGCCCGCGAAGGCGGCGTAGGTGTCATCCACCGCAATATGCCGATTGAAGAACAAGCCCGGCAAGTGGATCGGGTGAAACGCTCTGAGCACGGGGTCATCACTAATCCCATTCAGCTCACCGCCGACAAATTGCTCCAGGAGGCCGTTGACCTCATGGAGCATTTTCATATTAGCGGGGTACCAATTACTGATGCGGCTGGAAAACTCGTTGGAATCCTGACCAACCGAGACATTCGTTTTGAATCGAACTTCAACCGCTTGATCTCCGAGCGCATGACCACCAAGGATTTGATCACTGGCGAACCAGGCACAACCCTTGACCAAGCCGAAAAACTGTTGGCCGAGCACCGAATTGAAAAGCTCCCGATTGTGGATGCTGAAGGATTCTTGAAAGGACTGATCACGATCAAAGACATCGAGAAAGTCAAACGCCACCCGTCCGCAACTAAAGATAGCAAGGGACGCTTAGTGTGCGGTGCCGCCATCGGGCCGCTCCGCGAGCCTTACGAACGGGCAAAAGCTCTGCAAGATGCAGGCGTGGACTTTATCGTGATAGATGCCGCGCACGGTCAAAGCAAAGGCGTTATCGAGTGCGTGAAAATGCTTAAAAACAAGCTGCCTGACCTCAAGGTGATCGCCGGAAACGTCGCCACAAAAGAAGGAGTCAAGGATCTCCACGCAGTTGGCGCGGATGCTCTTCGACTTGGAATCGGGGCTGGTTCTATCTGCACCACTCGGGTTGTTGCTGGCGTAGGGGTTCCACAGTTCACCGCCGTTTTAGATTGCGCCGAAGAGGCCAATAAACTCAACCTTCCGACCATCGCCGATGGCGGAATCCGCAGCAGCGGCGACGTGGTAAAGTCGCTCGCCGCCGGCGCCAGCACGGTCATGATGGGCAATATGTTCGCGGGATGTGAAGAATCTCCGGGCGAGATGGAAATCTATCGCAACCGGGCGTACAAGGTTTACCGAGGAATGGGCAGTGTAGGAGCTATGAAGCAAGGCTCATCCGACCGCTACTTTGCTGTGAAGGAAGCGGGAGCTACCCTGGTTCCAGAAGGCGTCGAAGGCCGGGTGCCGTTCAAAGGGCCTCTCGGTGACACAGTCGCCCAACTGGTGGGCGGATTACGATCCGGTATGGGTTACTGCGGAGCAGGCTCATTAAAAGAACTTGCCGAAACTGCCGAGTTTGTGAAGATCACCAACGCCGGATTGCTCGAATCGCATCCTCACGACGTTTGGATTACTAAAGAGCCACCCAACTACTCCAGTCCATACGCCCAGACTAGCGATTAAATCGCCTAGTCGCTTCGGTGGAAAATCTTGTACGGCTCCATCTTGGCTATGGCTTTTTTGGCATCGCCATTCTTGCTCGGCAGAATTCGGACATCTGCCGTTGTCCAAAGCTCAAGTTCAGGGAATAGGTTTCGAGTCAGGGCAATAAACTGGTCGTCTGCATCTTTGTAGAACTTGCCCAAGTTGATAATCACCAGCAGAACACGGCGATAGAGACCAGGAACATCTGGCCTTTCCAACTTGGCGTAATATGCGGATTCAACCTGCTTGTGCTCGTCTAGGATCAGGCGTAATTTGTTCCTTTCCGTTTCGGTTATCGGCGTTGCTGAAACAACCGAAAAATTATCCCAAGGCATCACCGTTTCAACGGTTCGATCCCACTCCTGACTAGCACTACGAAGCTGTTTAGCAAGTTGCTCGGCATCGTTCGTGCGTCCATTCCGTTGGTACCAGCCGTATCGGATTTCATCCGTTTCGAAGCGAAACGCAGGCACCTCGTACAATCTGTCGAGTAACTCTTCCGTTCTAGGGTCATCAATTGAAATAGCTGCCAGCGCAAATGCACGCAGAACTGGCAGATCATTAGGAAATTCCCGATTCGATTTTTCGAGATATTCCACTGCCTTTTCTTTTTTGCCAATGATTCCTAGATGGTAGGAATATTCGGCTCGCTCCTGCGGCACAAGGGGAATTGACCGGGATTCATACTCTTCAACGATTGCCCGGCTGTATGCTCTCTGCTCTCTATAGCTTTTCCAAGTGGATTCAAACTCTTTGCTCCATTCGGCATCTAACTTTTTAGCGATTGGCGAGTTGGATCCGCCAAGATATTCATCAAGTGCGTTTTCAGTCAGCGGCTCCTGCATTTCTCTGTGCCACTGCTGAATCTGCTCAGAATCAACGGTGAGTGGGTAACCAAGGGACGCCAAACGCTCTGCTAGCGACGGGTGGGAATCACCGGTGAGACTAACTCGCCGCGCTTCGGCCTCCAGCGAGGTCATTGTCACTTCGGTGGGTTGGTGGGCAATCGCGACCATCCGTGCAGTTCGGTCGGGGAAGGGAGTTTCCGATTCATCAACACTTTCAACCAGAACTTCAGATTGCTTCTTCCGGCGGTTCCTCGCCGGAAAAGTGAGCCGCATGAGCGACCGAGCGGTAACGTCATTCCCCACTGCTAGCCCCGCCAAGCGGTCGGCAGCGAACTCCATATCGCGCGAAAGAACATCGGACATGGCAGCAATGCGGGGGTAGTACCAGCGAGCAAAAAACGGCGACCAATCAATCCAAGTACCTTTGGATTGCGCGAGAATCCGCCAAGTTTCCATCACGCGATGAACCTTGAGCGAGATATCCGTATCGCGGTTTGTGTGGTGAGCAAGTTCGTGCGCCAGTACCGAATCCAACTCATCGGTTTTCATGTATGCCATCAGTGGGACGCCCACGGCAACGTGGAGATCAGGCTTGCCAAATAAGAAGAACTTCGGCACGGCCGCTGCGTAAGCATTGAGTTCATCAATCAAGCGCACAGCTTTGATTGGCGGAGCCCCGATTTTCTTGCCCAGTTCATCCAGTCGGCTAAAAAGCTTGGGTGCCGCTTGGGGGGAGAGCGTTTCGCCTTCCGGCGCCGGGTGACGGAGGAACACCATTTTTAGCACTGTATAGAAACCAATCGCCCCGGCGATGACGAGATAAATAGTGAGGCGGTTGATGCTCCCTGCAACGATCAACAAAATGGCTAAGCCTAGCAACCCGGTGAAAAATAAAGTGATAACGGCAAAAAACATAAATCCGAGCGCAATAAACCGGCGGACTTTCCCATGAAACGCTGCAGGATTTGCGTTCTTTTCTGATTCAAATTGGGCGAGAATGGCTGAATACTCGTCGTTCGTCATTTTTAATCACGCGAGTCTATCTAGCGGGAGACGTGCGAAGCTACTGCTAACCATAGTAATCAAAGTTATCCTCCCCAATTCTGGGGAGGAATGAAAGGAGGGGTTAATCGCCCTTCCTAAAATTAAGCAAACTGAGCCAACAACTCCGCCGTCTCACCGACCGCTTCATCCAGAATCTGCAACGCTTGGTCAATCTGATGATCTGAAACGATGAGTGGTGGTTCGAGCCGAATGACTCGCGGGTTGTTGAGCGTGTAGGCCGCGACCATTCCCCGCTTCACCATCTGACCGATCACGAGTTCGCCCACTTCATCCATTGTGAATTCCACACCAATCATCAGACCCTGGCCACGCACTTCGCCGATCAAATCATGCTTGGCCTGAATCGCCTTGAGACCGTTCATGATCTTCTCTCCCTTGAAGCGAGACTGTTCAACCAAACCTTCTTCTTCGATTACTGCGATCGCGGCAAGCCCCGCTGAACAAGCAAGCGGATTTCCGCCGAAAGTTGATGTATGCGCCAGCGGATTTTCGCTGAAAATCGCGTCGCACACCTGCTGGGTGAACATCGTTGCGCCAATCGGCATCACGCCGCCCCCGAGTGCTTTGGCCAGGGTCATGATGTCCGGGGAGACGCCTTCGTGGTCGCAACCGAACATTTTTCCTGTGCGACCAAGCCCGGTTTGCACTTCATCCACGATCAAAAGCGCGCCGACTTCAGTGCATCGTTCCCGAACCGCCTTGAGGTAGCCAGCGGGTGGAACGTGGATTCCGCCTTCACCTTGCAACGTTTCGACAATGAAGCAAGCCGTGTTTTCATCGATCGCCGCACATGCCGCCGCCGCATCACCGTATTTGACAAATTCAACTCCTGGCATCAACGGTAAAAACGGCTTTTGATATTTTTCTCGACCTGTAGTCGCCAAGGCTCCCAATGTTTTGCCGTGGTATCCGCCGTGTGTGCTCACGATTTTCGCCCGGCGTGTGGTGCCTTTCGCGAATTTGAGAGCGGCTTCAACGGCTTCGGCTCCACTGTTACTGAAAAACGAATACTGCAATCCTTCGGGAGTGATCTGCGCCAGTTTTTCTGCGAGATCGGCTTGCTTGGAACCGAAAAACGTCTTGCCGCTGAGTGGCATTTGGTCAAGCTGATCTTTAACCGCCTGGACGACCTTCGGGTTTCTGTGCCCCAGCGAAAACACGCCGTATCCGCCCAGAAAATCTAGGTACTCGCGGCCTTCTTGGTCACGCATGATGCACCCTTCCGCCTGGATTTCCACGCCAAACCCGGCGAAGTTCATCAGCCGCGCGAGGTACGGGTTGATGTGCTCACTGTACTTACGGACAACATCGGCTTGCAGCTGATCGGGAGTCATATGCTGGATTATACGTCTCCACATCAATCCGGGTTTGACTTGTTGGCATGGTTTTACGGTCTGTAATCAAATTCAACTTCAGGTGAATACGCGCCGCCTTCCCAAAAAGTAAGCAGTTTATTCCCAGCCAAATCTGGATTGTCATAAACCAACCCAGTTCCTACGAAGTGCGCTCTGACTTTGTAAGTGCCCGGCTGCGGTCGCCTTCCTCCTGGCCCTTTTGTCGTGTAGATATTCAAGTTCAGCACTAGCTCATAACTTGCTTTGGGAGCGAGCGAAACTAGGTAGTCATCCATTCGACCAGAAATCCGTCCAAACCCGCTCGGTGCATAAAGCCAGTCAACTTTTGAGCCATTAACTTCGGCAATTAGTTTTACAGACGTTGGCCGAAGTGTTTGACCATTTGCAAGCGAACTGCCGAGGTTAAGATGAATCGCCTGGTCCGATTCATTGATAAACTTCAGATGAAACTCACCTTGCGAATTGGTCGGTTCAAGTATCAATCCTAGCGGAGGAAGTTGTGCAGTTGAATCAAGTGCCGGAGTAGAGGCTACTCCTAGCAATGCGGAAGCGATCAAGGTTGTTATCATCGGTGCGCCTTCTCCAACTGCCCTTACTGCACAATAGACGCCTTTTGTGCAAATAGGTTACTGAATTACTTGATATTAAAATACTTCGCCGCTGGGTGGTGGACGATGATGGCCGACGTGCTCTGCTCCGGTTCTAGCATAAATTCCTCGCTCAATTTGATCCCAATATCCTCCGGCTGGAGCAGTTCCATCAGCATGGATTGGTCTTCCAAATTGGGGCATGCGGGGTAGCCAAACGAATAGCGGCTACCTTGATACCGCGCGGCGAACAGCAGCCGCTTATCTTCGGGATCGTTGTGGCCGAATCCCATTTCGTGACGCATGGATTTGTGCCAATACTCTGCAAGCGCTTCGGCGGTTTCTACCCCCATTCCGTGAGTGTAAAGGTATTCCTGAAAATCTCCATCGGCGAACTGATTGCGCTCGTGTTCGCTTACTTCTCCACCAACGGTGACGATGCTAAACCCGACAACATCGACTTCTCCGCTTTCTGTACTCCTAAAAAAGTCACTGAGGCACAGACGCTTGCCATCGCGTTGGCGCGGAAATTGGAATCGGCAACGCTCGGACTTTGCATCCTCTTGCAAAATGATCAGGTCATTCCCTTCGCTTTGGCAATAAAAGTAACCCCACTTTACTGCTGGCTTCATGATATTGGCGAGTTCGCGTTGTTTACGAACAAAAATTGGGCGCACGTTTTCTTCTAACCAAGCTGTGAACTGTGGATTCGTTAAATCTTCCGGCTTTTTGTACTGCCACTGACCTCTAAAAAGCGCGACAGGATTGATATATTGGTAAAGCTCAAATATGTCAAAGTCTGTACGTTTCTTTACTCCATAAAACGGGATATCTGGCACGGTTTCAGCTGGTTCAATCGCGCTCTTGGTGCCATCAAAAACATACAATTCTGGATCACGGTCGGGCAACCGATGGCTCAAAACCCGTACTTGCGCCTTTGGTTCGGCTTTTACCGGATTTTCTGCCGTTTCTGAGCATAATTCGCCCATTAAGTGCAGACCTTCAAAGGCATCTTGAGCATAAAATACTCGCCCATTATAGATGCTCCGGAGGTCTTCTTCGACGTATCCACGAGTTAATGCGGCACCACCCAGAATTACGGGATAATGTTGTAAATTTCGCGCATTCATTTCCAGCAAATTATCGCGCATTACCAACGTACTCTTAACAAGTAAGCCGCTGAGACCGATCACTTGGCAGTTGTTAACTTCTGCTTCGCTCAAGATATTGTTAATCGGTTGTTTAATACCAATATTGACAACTCGATAACCATTATTACTCAGAATAATATCAACTAAGTTTTTACCAATATCATGAACATCGCCCGCAACAGTAGCTAGCAGAATTGATCCTTTTTCAGAGCCTTCAACCTTCTCCATCAGGGGTTCAAGGTGCCGCACCGCTGCCTTCATCACTTCCGCTGACTGCAGAACAAACGGCAATTGCATTTTGCCCGCCCCGAACAGCTCTCCAACTGTTTTCATCCCGTCGAGAAGAATGTCGTTGATAATCGCAAGCGGTTCGTAAGTTTTGAGCGCATCGTCTAAGTGCGCGTCTAGGCTCTTTTTAATGCCTTCAATGATGTGCTTTTTCAGGCGATCTTCGGCCGAGAGCTCAGCAAATGGATCGACACTGGTATCCACTGCTTTCACGTTTTCAAACCGCGCCATCAATTCAATCAGCGGGTCGTAAATAACTTCTCTTTCGTCGGGCATTTCAGTGGTCGCGAACTGAAATTATGACAGTCTCCAGTTCAATGCCCCGGGAAGCTCACAAATCACGAAGACAAGCCAAAATAGCATCACGATCCGGAACATCCCGCAACTGCGCGGTTACTTCGCTGTACCGAATCACGCCTTCACTATCGATCACAAAGGCTGCGCGTAAACTGCTCGGCCCAAGCCCGGCGAAATCTTCTAGAACTACATCGTAGGCCGTTACAACCTCACGCTTGAAATCACTGAGAAGCGGAATCTTGATTCCGGCGGATTTTGCCCAGCCCGCTTGGGCGAACGCCGAATCAACACTGATCCCATATACAGCTGCACCAGCATCCTCGAACTCATCTAATCCGCCGGAATCGTCGCAGAGTTGGGCCGTGCAAACTCCAGTGAATGCCCCGGGAACAAAGAGTAGTAATACGGGCTCTCGACCAATATGGTCGTGTAGCCGTACCTCTTCAAGTCCGCGTTTGCCCATGGTGAGCAACGTAAAATCTGGTGCAAACTCGCCCACCTGTAAAGCCATGACTCAGTATCCTAAATATCCATGGCATTCTCGCAGGACTATTCTCATAGAATTGTGATTAAGGAACGATTCACAACTGCACAATCGTATAGAATTGTGCAATGATTCTCTCTTTACTAGCGGTCGCACTCGCAGATCCTTCCCCCGCAGTCACTAGCTACTTTGAGGATTTCCTCAAGCAATCCCGTATTCCCGGTATTGCCGTTCAATACGACGTTGATGGCGACGTCACGGTGCTAACAAAAGGAATTGCTGACCTTGAAAAGAAAAATGCAGTCACCCCGAATATGCTTTTTGATAGTGGATCCATCGGCAAGATGTTCACGACGGTTGTCACGCTGAAGCTAGTAGAACAAGGCAAACTCAAGCTTACCGATACTCTGGGTAAGTATGTGAAGGAAGTTCCAAACGAGTGGAAATCGACCACAATTCAACAGTTACTATCACATACCTCTGGTTTGCCCGAATACGTCCTCTATCCTCGCATCGGGCTAATTGATTCATTTGATATGAAGACCTGGTACGAGGTGATGGCAGATAAGCCACTGGATTTTAAGCCAGGCACCGAGTTCCAGTACAGCAACTCCAACTTTTTTATGCTGAAGGTGATTGATGAATCCGCTTCGGGCAAGAAATTTGATGATTTGCTGAAATCGAGTGTATTCACCCCCGCCAAAATGACCGAAACAGGGCCATTGCTCACCGCCAAAGATGAAGATCGAAAACCAACCGGCTACTGGATCACACAAGAAGTCCAACCTATCGGACCAGCAGGAGATTCCCCCGACAAAGGTTCGGGCGGTCACTTCACTACTGTTAGCGACCTAAGCAAGTTCAGCCACGCTTTATTTGGTGGCAAGCTCCTCAATGCAGAAAGTATGAAGCTCATGACCACGCCTATGGCACTCCCTAAAGGACGGAAATCTGGCTATGGGCTAGGATTATTTATCCGCAAGGTCAATGGAATAGAAATTTGGAGCCATGGCGGCAACAGCGTTGGCTACGCGGGAAGCGTGACCTATATTCCTAGTAAGAAATTAACGATCACGCTTTTAGGCAACGCATATCAAATGACCGGTGATAATGTTGCGCTCGGCTTAGCTAGAGTTCTCTACCCAGAGCTTAACCCTAAAACTTATCAACCTGAAACCGATCCAGATAAAGAGTTTTCGCAAAAGCTCATCAGCGTAATTAAAAGCCTCGCTGCGCGCAAAATTGATGATCCGATGATGAGTGCAGAAATGCAAATGCGACTTGCCCGCCCACGCGGTCAGATGCAAGTTGGCGGATATGCTCCCTTTGCAACGGCGGAATATGATGCTTACATGGGTAGCGAACCTGCTGACCCTGATAAGATCATTCGACTGCGAGTGAAAGTCGGCGAACGTCTTTACCTGGCGTCGTTCACTGTTGATACAGAAGGCAAAGTCTTTACTGTGGGTATGAGTCCTCTGTAATCTCAACGCACCGGATCGGTTTTGCGTCTTAAATAGCGTGAAACCGATCTTTTTTTGTGCTCTCGCCCTGCTTATGGCGGGTTGTAATCCCACCGATGCCAAAGATATCACCCAAGATGCAGGCAAACTTGCGGAATCGGCGGGCCGATCTGCCGCTAACGCCAGCGTGGCGGCCAAGGTGAACACTGCCCTTGGCCTTCGAAAGAGTGTAGATATGAGCGGACTTCATGTTGAAGCTGATGGCGGAACAGTGAAAATCGGCGGTCATGTGAAAAGCAAGAAAGAAAAGGCGTTAGTGCTCGAAATCGCCCGCGACACGCGCGGTGTTGATAAGGTGATTGACGAAATTCGAGTCGAACCTTAACAGTTAAGGAATTTATCAACTACTACCTAGTATTAGGTTCAAAATAAGGGATTTATTAAACGGACAAATTAAAAAACCCCACCGAAGTGGGGTTTAGAAAATTGTATCCGCGCGACGTCCATATCTCCCGGGCAGTCACCCGCCAAGTACATCCGGCGCTGCAGAGCTTAACTTCCGTGTTCGGGATGGGAACGGGTGTTTCCTCTGCGCCATGGTCACGCGAAAACTCGCAATGTGCTTTAACCGATGTTGGCTAAAAACACTTTGAAAGCCTAATTACTGTTTGTGGACTGCCCGTAAAAGATCACCGGACGCTGCTCGAAGCTTAATTAGTTTAAGCCCTCGGTCAATTAGTATCAGTCAGCTGAACACATTGCTGTGCTTACACCCCTGACCTATCACCATGTAGTCTTCATGGGACCTTACTCTTTCGATGGGAAATCTTATCTTGAGGTGTGCTTGGCGCTTAGATGCTTTCAGCGCTTATCACGACCCGACGTGGCTACCCAGCGTATGCACCTGGCGGTACAACTGGTACACCAGAGGTCGGTTCACTCCGGTCCTCTCGTACTAAGAGCGACTCCTCTCAAATTTCCTCCGCGCGTAGTGGATAGGGACCGAACTGGCTCACGCCGTTCTGAACCCAGCTCGCGTGCCGTTTTAATCCGTGAACTCCGGAACCCTTGGGACCTTGTGCAGCCCCAGGATACGACGAGCCGACATCGAGGTGCCAAACCATGCCGTCGCTGTGAGCGCTCGGGCAAGATCAGCCTGTTATCCCCGGGGTAGCTTTTATCCGTTGAACCCTGACGTGCCCACGCACAATCAGAGGGTCACTTAGACCTACTTTCGTACCTGCTCGACTTGTTTGTCTCACAGTCAAGCGCACTCTATACCTATACGCTCAGCGGCTGATTTCCGACCAGCCTGAGTGCACCTTTGTACGACTCCGTTACATTTTAGGAGTCGACCGCCCCAGTCAAACTACCCGCCACAGACTGTTTCCAACCCAGATAATGGGTCAGGTTAGTTGTTCAGATGAAGAAGGGTGGTGTTCCATTGTCGCCGAAGCTCCCACCTACTCTCTACATCCACACCCAAACAACAATCTGAAGGTGTAGTAAAGCTCCACGGGGTCTTTCCGTCCTACTACGCGTAGCCCGCATCTTCACGGGCGCTACAGTTTCACCGGGCTTCTCGTTGAGACAGTGCCAAAGTCGTTACACCTTTCATGCGGGTCGGTATTTAGCCGACAAGGAATTTCGCTACCTTAGGACCGTTAGAGTTACGGCCGCCATTCACCAGGACTTCAATTCAATGCTTTGATTACTCTAACATCTCCTCTTAATCTACTGGCATTGGGCAGGTGTCAGCCCCTATACATCGGTTTTCACCTTAGCAGAGACCTGTGTTTTTGGTAAACAGTCGCCTTGGCTGCTTTGCTGCGGCCCTCCGAAGAGGGCGTCCCTTATTCCTAAGTTACGGGACCCATTTGCCTAGTTCCTTAACGAGAGTTCTCCCGAACGCCTTAGTCTCCTCGACTCACCTACCTGTGTCGGTTTACAGTACGGTCAGTATAAGCTGAAGCTCCAGAGCTTTTCGCGGCCTCAATTCATCCCAACGACTTTGCTCCGAAGAGCGAGGTCCACAACAACCAACGGTGTGTCTGGGAATTCTCGAAACGTCATCTTTCGCACTTATACTGGGGCAGGAATATCAACCTGCTATCCATCGGCTACGCCTTCTGGCCTGGCCTTAGGACCGCCTTACCTCCGTCTGACGAACATAGCCGGAGAAACCTTAGGTTTTTGGCGTTGAAGATTCTCACTTCAATTATCGCTACTCGTGTCTGCATTCTCACTTGTACACGCTCCACCCGTGCTTACGCTCGAGCTTCACTGCATGCACAACGCTCTCCTACCGATTGACTTACGTCAATCCCGAAGCTTCGGTGGATGATTTGAGCCCCCTTACATTGTCCGCGCGAAGTCACATTCGGCCAGTAAGCTATTACGCACTTTTTAAAGGATGGCTGCTTCCAAGCCAACCTCCTGGCTGTTTACGCGACTTCACATCGTTTCACACTTAATCATCACTTGGGGACCTTAGCTGTCGATCTGGGCTGTTTCCCTTTTGACCACGGACCTTATGGCTCGCAGTCTCACTGCATCGTTAATCATATGGCATTCGGAGTTTGGTTGGGTTCGGTAAGCGGGTAAGCCCCCTAGCCCATTCAGTGCTCTACCTCCACATGACAACACGATACGCTGCACCTCAATGCATTTCGGAGAGAACCAGCTATCTCTGCGTTCGATTGGCATTTCACCGTACTTACCACAGTTCATCCCGAGACTTTTCAACGTCTATGAGTTCGGTCCTCCATGAAGTGTTACCTTCACTTCAACCTGACCATGGCAAGATCACGCAGTTTCGGGTCTACTGATACCGACTTGACGCTCTGTTCAAACTCGGTTTCCCTCCGGCTTCGTGGCTTAACCACTTAACCTTGCCGGTACCAGTAACTCGCAGACTCATTCTGCAAAAGGCACGCCGTCACCCGTGACTGGATTACTCCAGACATAGGGCTCCGACTGTTTGTGGGTGGTATGGTTTCAGGTTCTATTTCACTCCCCTCCCGGGGTTCTTTTCACCTTTCCCTCACGGTACTGGATGCACTATCGGTGACAAGTCGTACTTAGCCTTTCCCGGTGGTCCGGGAGGATTCACGCGGAATTCCTCGTGCTCCGCGCTACTCGGGTACATCCTGAATCTGATTCATATTTTGAGTACGGGCCTATCACCCTCTATGGGAGCGCTTTCCAACGCTCTTCCTCTATACTCTTCTAATCTTCTTTTCTATTCCTCTCTAACTTTAGGTGCGAATTGATCACTCAACTCGTCCCAAAGTTAGGGAGAAATAGTGGATGCCCCACAACCCCAGTCGGCATGCCGACTGGTTTAGGCTCATCCGCGTTCGCTCGCCGCTACTGACGGAGTACCTTCGGTATCTCTTCCTCTGGTTACTAAGATGTTTCAGTTCACCAGGTTCCCTCCTCCAATGCTATGAATTCACATTGGGGTGACGGGGCATAACCCCCGCCGGATTTCTCCATTCGGATATCTGCGGATCATCGGTTCTGTGCACCTTCCCGCAGCGTTTCGTCGCTTACACGTCCTTCATCGGCAACTTGTCCCTAGGCATTCACCATACACCCTCATTAGCTTTTCTAAAACTAGCTTCTCTTGAGAGTAGCTTCCGGTGTCTTTTACGCGCAGTCCACAAACCGCTATTAGGCTTTCAAAATGCTCTTTGGCCAATCGGCCACCGCGTTACTTTCGTTCAGCGGCGAAGAGGAATAATACCAGTGGCTCCCTCAGGAGTCAAGGACCCCCAGGAACTTTTCGGAAAACCGGGACCACTGCCATAGGTTCCCTCCCCTAAATCGTACAACAAACCCGCATTTTCACCAAAACCAGGTTCAAAAACAATATTTGCTACCCGGGACTACAATTCGGGACAACCGGCCCGAACTATTACCCAGCAACCACGATTGAGTGGTAATCGTACTGATTAGCAGAGATATTTCCATGTGGTTTCCGTGGAGTGGGTTTTTCCTCAAATTTAGTTCTAACCACATTGTGGTTAGAATATCACTCTATGTGGCCGCTGGCTTTCTCCTCTTTTATTGCACGGGAGGTTTATTGGAATCGCTCAGCGTTTTCAGATTAGCCTTCTGGTATGGCCGAGAAATTGATTCTCCAGGAAAGCATATTTCCAACATAATCTGGATGCTTTTCTGCGGCGCAATGATTATCTATGCAACACGCTGGGCGCTAAGATACATTGATGGCGAAAGTAGCGAGGTCTAAAACCGCTCTTCCCAACTGCCCTTCGGGGTCTTGACCTGACCCTTCCCGGTTCGGCGATACAGATTCACGATCAGTGGTAAAGCAAATCCTGCTAACAGAACAGCCACTGGAGAAATCATGATCGGGGCCAAGCTTGGAGTCACCTCCTCTGGATGAATCAGCAATCCCACCAATTGTAGCGGAACCATCACTAAGAACAGCCCCATCGCCAAAGCATAGTATCTATAAGGTGGATAGATCGAATAGACAAATCCGCTAGAAACCCCTCCGCAAACCAATCCTGGAATCACACCGACCAAGATCAAAGGCAACACATGTGAGCTCGCACCAACTCCATAGACTATAAAGAGTCCGGTCATGAAGAAAGATCCAGTAATAAGCGCGGTCAAAAAGAAAGTAGCAAACCAAATCCCGATTCCTGGGCGTTCGTAAAGAGCCTTTTCAATACTCGGAACTAATTTAGGTTCTTCTTCGCTCACACTTCTAATTTACTTGACTCTTGCAATGTCCACTACGCCCTTGCTTTCAGTCATCATTCTTAATTTCAACGCCACGCTGAAGCAACTTTAACCAAAAGAACCAGATCAGGAGGGCAATAATAATGAGGATTGCGCCCGGAAACCCACCGGATTCAAATTCAATATATCTGTAGCCGTATGTGCCCGATAAATGCCGTGTAACGCCCCACGGCAAAGTTCGGCCAGTAAGAACGATTAGAACCGCAGCTGACAGGAGCATTCCCGAGAACGTAAAAATAACTAGAGAAAGCAACCATTTCCAAAGTTGTATGGAGTAGGTGCCGTAGGCTCTCAGGAAAGGAGCGATTTCCCTGTCATCTCCCCATGAAAGAGCACGCCCTCTGATATCACCTTTGGCATCCTCCGGAACTGCGCGATAACTCTCTACGTATGGCCCGATGACATACAAATGGACACAATCGCCGACTGAAAGCCCATCATATTCTCCCAGGTCACACTCAAATTCCTCTTCATGTCCACTCGGTAAGCGAATCAGCACGAAATACCGTTTTAGACCAAGCTCGCTTTCTTGTATGAATTTTTGTTGAACGTAAGCTTCTAGAATGAGCTTGCGCATACCTTTGGGTTCCCAACCCAAGCGCAGTAGTAATTCAATGACCAAACAAACTATCAGAAGAATCCCGAAAACAATAGAACTGATCAACGATGAAAACTTCAGGCTTTCCCATGCATTCCAACTCAAACCCCAAAATGCCAAGTCTAAAGCTGATCGGCTTGATTCAGAGTAAGTAAACAAACTGCCAACTAACAAGACATAGCAAAGAGAACTTAACCAGCCGAGTGGCAACCTTAATCTCATTCAACTCACACTGTACTAAAAGAACGGAAACCGGGTTCGGAAATTCCACCAGTCGTCGCCATCCCGCCCCGATTCAATGTCAACTCCATTTCCTACTGATCTCATCAGCAGCATCCAAATGATTCCAATCACCAGGATGACACCTATGCCAATTACGCGTATGTAATCCTCCCGGAATACATATTCAACGTATTCAGTCGAGTACCTCGATCTCTTCGCCCGGTAAAAGAACTCCGACGTGATCGTCATGACCAGGCCCTGTTCAAGGAAGAATGCACTGATCGTTGCGGCGACGATTGATGTCCACCAACCACGGAACGCACTCGGATTGGAACCATACGCCCTTAGATAAGGAATTACGTCAATATCTTTCTTCCAGCGCTGAGCACGCAATCTGATTCCCTCAGCCGCCTCCGCTGGTACCGGCAAGAAACTCTCTACGTACGGCCCTATATGATAGAGGTGCACGCAGTCTCCTGCTTCTACTGCTTCGTACTCGTCGGGATCACATTCAAACTCATCTTGTTGCCCGTTTGAGAGCCGCACTAATATGAAGCGTCGCTCGAATCCTAGATCGGTGGTAGTTCGGAACTTCTTTTCGACGTAAACACCAGGAATGAGCTTACGCAGTCCCTTGGGTTCCCATCCTCTGCGAAAGGCAATCTCTACGAAAAGAATGATAAAGAAAGCGGTTCCGCAAAGAGCTGATAATGCTAACCCACCTCGCCCCATCGAATCAGCGAATGAGCGATCTGCATGCCAGCTGGCATTTGATTCGGAAACTGCTGCCGCATCGAAAAATAGAATAAGCCCGGTGAGTATCCCGAGTAATAAAGCCGCACTTAGCCATCCAAAAGGCAATCGTAACCGCATTGAATTACAGTGAATACGGTTGAACAGTATTTATGGTGGCAATTCCTAATGCATTTCTCTATCACCAAGAGCGGTCTGAATGTAATTGACTTGCCCAAAATGATAAACCAGATTCCAATAATGCAGACCGATGACTTCCGCCATGGTGAACACTACGCCTGGCCCAAAAGGAAGAGTCACCTCGTCGTCGAGGCGGTCATCTGGAAACGACAGGATCGCTTGGCAAAGTTCGGAAGTTGCATGGAGTGCGGCTTCGCGACCTGATTCAAAATCCCGAAGTTGAGCGGCCTTGGCTTGTAACTCAGCATGGAGTTCGGGCGGGACACCTTGCCCGGAAATCAGGCGAAGATGAAATTCGGGCACCACTGCCACTTCCTGAACCATGCTCATCGCGCTCCGCACAACTTCAACTGGCGACCAGTCTCGACGATCTTCCGGCAATGACTCCACCGCACGTAGGAAATCTCCAAGTGCCTTCTGAGTTTGCCGCACGGTCAAGTCTTGGATTTTCATCTAATTCAAGTATGGCTAAATTCTAAACAGATGGAACTCTATTTCATTCATCGCGTATAGTGAATGGTCATGGGAGTCGCGAGTTCACTTATTGCCTTACTCACCCTGTCTGCGCCAGCAACTTATCAGGAACAGCCAGATCAAACTGGGCTGCCTGCGCTTAAAGAAGTCATGGCTCGGTTCCAAGTCAAAGATTCGGCAATTGTTCAAGTAGATCGCCTTGATAAAACCGGAGATGCAATTGAATATAACGGCGCTCTCACGATCTGGCGGAAAGGCAGCAAATTCAAGTGGATGTTCGGCGGTATGTGGGGAGACGGTCTGACCTATATCTGCGACGGCAAGCAGATGGCGATTGATAACCAAGAACAAAGTGGCATCGAAATCGTGCCGGCTCCAAAAACGTTTGCCGAGGTTGGTCAGGCAGGCAACGGCTCTAACTGGCAAAATTTTGCACTTGCAATGTTTACAAAACCGGAGGACATTGCAACATTTGTTGACCTCAAAGCGGACATATCTGTTAAAGATGAAGCCGACAAAAAGGTTGTGTCGTTCAAACACATTGCTGGCTCGATCATTACCGTTGAGTTGTTCAAAAACGGGCTAATTGAAGTTTCATATCCCCGCCGAGGTTTTCAAGGCGGATTTGGGGGCGGCAATAACAACGCGGTAATAGATCGTATCAAGCTTGCCGAAGTTGGGCCAAATATTCCGGAAAGTATGTTCACCTTGCCGAAAGGCAAATCTGGTGCCTAAAATCCGGTCAAGGTAATATGCCTTGTCAGCGGGAGTGTAGCTCAGTGGTCAGAGCAGGAGGCTCATAATCTCTTGGTCGTGGGTTCAAATCCCACCGCTCCCACCAATATTCGTTAGATTTTCGTGTAACCACTATTTGCCACCAATGTCTAAAAAGTTATGTGGGCTTTACTGTCGCTCGTGCCAATTCTTTGCTCAGTTTCAGTCACCGATTCCGTTCCCCTTCAGCAAGGCGGAGCGGGTGTGAGCCTTTCGGATACTGAAACCCAAACCCAAACTTTGATTCTCACACCAGGGCAAACTGCGGAAATCAAGCTGGAAGCCAAGCCTAACGATGTAATTCTCGCAACGGTGGATAGCCAACAATTCGATCCTGCGGTTCAGTTGCAGGATAAAGATGGAAACGTCTTAAACGAAAACGACGATATTGCAACCGGGAACCAATCCGCGCAGATTATCAGCCGACTCACCACTGAAGGCGACTACAAGTTAGTTGTTTCTGGGTTCAAGGGTGCAGCCGGAGGACAGTTCACGATCCGAACTCGGCGGTTCAATGCCCCGCCAATCACCGGGCCAAATAATTCCGCCGACTTTGAAGACAACAAGCCAGCCTGGCGTTCGATTCAAGTTAAGAAAAATACTCCGGCTGTCATCGGGATTTATGGTTCGCGTTCCAATGTTCCGACCGGTTTTGATTCTCGCGGGGTACAGATCGACAACCGTCGGGATGCTTACAGTTTTGATTTAGGCGGTCGCTTTATTCACGAATCTGAAACGGATCAAGAAATCTATATCCTCGTGCCTCGCGCGGGATACAAAAACTATACGTTAGATTACATCCCAGTCAAATACGAAACCATTGAATTCAACAAAAAGGTTAGCGGTTCTCTTCCTAGGAGTCAAGCGATCATCTACCGATTCAGAGCCAACGCGGGTGACCTTCTCAGAACGCAGGTAGGGCCAGGACGATACGGTTATCAAATAACAACCCGTTCTTATAAACTCAATAATGAAAGGAACGGTCCGGGAATTCTTCCCCTTGATGGACAAGTTAAAACCAACAATCAGAACACCGTTTTTATTCGAGAATCCGGCGAATTTGAAACTCTCGTCGTTCATTCTGAATTTCGTGCCAAGGAGTACGAGTTTGAAGTGATGGACTACGCCAAAAGTTGGAACAATACGACTCAGAGCGAATTCCTCCCTATCGGCGAAAACCTTTATTACAAATGGCAAATGCCACTGGGTGTGCTCCTTGACGTTTCAGCAACCAGTTCATTGTTCGATATCGGCTTTAAGCTCATGATGCCAAACGGCGATATTATTGCCAATAAAGATGACGATGGGGAATCTACAAATCCCACTCATCAAGTGCTCATTACTCAGTCAGGAACCTACTACTTGCAAATAGGTTCATTTGGAGATGGCGGAGGCGGACAGTTCACAATTTCACGTCACATTACACAGCCATCGGAGTTTTCCAGCGGTGCTTCCTTCAAAATTACCAACGCGAAGCCAGAGCTTCGGCTTCTTCCCGCAAAGAAGGGTGAATTCTTCTACTTAGCTCTGGAATCCTCGAATGAAGATGTCCGCGTGCAGTTATTTGATCCCAATGGCAAGAATGTATCGGTTTCTATCGTGAAAGAACCATCTGGTCGGCAGATACTGCTGATCAATCCTCAAATGGATGGAAATCACTTGCTGACAATAGCAACGAATTCCGCTTCCAATGATGTGAAATTGACCAAGGTTACGATTAAATAAGTTAACCCATAACCTGACGTCGCCGAATCGCGACCTTACGCAAACCATCCTCGATCTCACCGAGTTCGAGGATGAACAAATCACCAAATTCATCGAATTCAAACGGGCCAGAATCATCTGGTTTACGTACCAGTTGGAAGGCCAGCCGCATCATGAGACCGGTAATCAGAACCTCGCGGTCAGATTCTTGAGGATCGCTTTTGAGTTCGGCTAAGCCAACCTTTCTCAAACCGTAGGTTCGCGCGTAGCAAGAGTCTTCGTCCCGCTTCCATTGAACGCGCACATGGAATTCCGGCCGCTCTGTGTTACTGGTTTGTTGAAGCATGGAACGGAAATCTTCCGCTGTCCACATCTTTTCGCCGATATGGTCGAACACCACTTGCCCGTTCATCATTTCAGCGATGGCGTCAGTCATATGCGGCACAAACTGCAAGTGCCGATTATCTTTCAGCACGGCCTCGCTGGCATAACGAACCTTTACCAGCGCATCGCAGTTGGCAAGTCGGCCCAGAATTTCCCCCGTTGGCTCAACATCTTCTTCAAACAAATCTGGTCGAAAGACCAGCGCATTTTTTTCTTTAAGAGCAACTGCCAGGTGCAAGCGGACATCAGTGAACAACATCCCTTCCCTAGCACCAATCGAAGGTCGTCCTGGCTTATTGTGTGGGTTTGAGCTGATCATTCGATCCATCAATTTTGTTTGATCGGGCAGCTTTTTTTCGGTTGTGTAAATCCAGTATTCAGTGAGCGCCAGATAACCCGGCTCTCTACGACCAACTAAGATCCGCCAGCCAACTAACCCCGCCAATATGCCGACGAGAGCAACGGGAATCAGCCAGCCCATCTACGGCGCGACCCCAGAAGTCCACCGAAGTGCTAGTTCGGTTTCTTTATCATCTAAAAAAGTAAAACAAACATCGCAAAGTCCAGCTTCGTTGACTGATTTATTTCGGCACAATAAACACTGATCAATTCGCACGGCCACTTTTACGAAGCGAGCTTGAGTTAAAACCCATGCTAACTGGCTTCGTTCTACCCCTTCTGGATGCAAGCGATCGTTCACTATTCGATTCTACTCCCGCCCAGCCACAGGTAACCTCAAGTTATGCGAATCGCGACGTTTAATGTGAACTCAATACGGGCCAGAATGCCACGACTCATCGAATGGTTGGATTCTGCTCAGCCTGATATCGTCGCGATTCAAGAAACCAAGGTCGAAGACGCCAAATTCCCGTTTGCCGACCTTGAATCAACTGGCTATATTGTCAACATTCACGGGCAACCTCGTTACAACGGCGTTTGCTTTCTTTCCAAAGAACCACTCGAAGATATTCAAACTGGATTCCTTGACCCAGATATGCCAACTGATGCCCGAATTATCCGTGGCGTTTATAAAGGAGTTCATATCATCAATACTTATGTACCCAACGGCACTCAGGTAGGCATTGATAAATGGGATTACAAAATGCGCTGGCTGGAAAAGTTCAAAGATTTCATTAGCGAACTAGGCAACACCAGTGAGAAGTTCATTTGGCTTGGGGACATTAACATTGCGCCCACGCCAGGCGATGTTTATGAATCAGAAAAGCATTTAGGCGACGTTGGTCATCACCCAGACGAATTTGAACGTCTTGCCCGAATTGTTGATTGGGGTTGGACGGACTGCTTCCGCAAATTCAATCAAGAGCCAGAGCACTACACATTCTTTGATTTCAGAATCCCAATGAGTGTTGCCCGCAACCTCGGCTGGCGAATTGACCACATCTATGCCTCGGAAGCACTTAAGGATTCAGTAACGAGCTGCTGGACTGACCTAGAAGCACGCACTAAAGAACGCCCCAGCGATCACGCTCCTCACCTGGCGGAATTCGATATTTAAGTACAAAAACACCCCGGTAAATGCCGGGGCGTTTTGTTTCTTTTGGAGAGGACGATGAAAAAATCGTTTAGCGAGCCATTTGCTCGGCAAGAGCAACCAGCTCATCTGGAGTTCGTTCTCCAAATAGAATGCACGTGTTGTTGCCTAGGTTCCATGTAACGCAATTGACTCCGTTCATTTGGCCCTTGCGGATTCCTGGATTCTGGGTTGGATTGTCAACGCCCTCCACTCGGTCAGCACCAGCAACAACAACCACTGAAAGGCCGCCTAAGCCATTACGATCTCTGAGGCCAAACCGGACAAACTCGCGGTTGTCCAGTCTTCCCCCAATGGAACTGGTCATCGTAAACCCTTGAAGGTTTAACTGCCTTGCCGCCGATATATCTGGATTGCGGCTTACTGCAACACCAGAACCGATGGGGTCAAGGACACTTGCGATCTGGGTCGAGGTCACAACGCGAGAGCTCACCATTCTATTGGCAAAACCGCCCGCTACAATCATGAGCATCAAAGCTCCGCAGAGTGCCCATGCATACTTTCCAACAAATCCTTCTGCTCGCTTAACTCGGTCAAGTTCATCCAGCCGGCCAACGCACGACTTCCAGCCTTCCTCGTTAGCAATCGGCTTACAGCCATCCGCTAGCGCGGCCTTCATAGAAAGCGCCCATTCGTATTCAGCTCGGCACTGGGCATCTGTTTCCAGCAGCCGCTTGGCTTCTGCCGCTTCCGATGCAGAGACTTCTCCATCGGCGTATGCGTGCATCAACTCAAATTCATGACTCATTTCTCGCTTTCCTGCTTAATGTAACCCTCTTGGAGGGCAAATCGTTCCAGTTCCCGACGGAGAATTGCTCGTCCTCTGGCAATGCGCGAACGCACGGTTCCAACCGGAACATCTGTTGCAAGTGCGATTTCATCGTAGCTCAACCCTTGTAAGTCGCTGAGAATCACCGCAATCTTAAAAACGTCCGGTACTTGGGACAAGGCTTCTTCAACTTCGGCCCCCAACATTTCATCAAATACCAACCGGTCAGGGCTGTATTCGGCTGGCCCTACTGGTTCGTACGAATTCTCGTCATCGTCCAGCGAAACCACCAATCCCGTGCGCTTTTTTCGTCGGTACTTGTTAATGTAGAGGTTGGTAAGAATGCGCAGTATCCATGCCTTAAAATTCTGCCCATCAAAGCGTTCAAACGCTTCGTAGGCTCGCACGATCGCTTCCTGCGCCAAGTCCTCTGCTTCCTCGCGATCACGGGTCAGGCGGAGCGCCGTACCGAAAATCGATGGGTAAGCGTCTTCAGCCTGTCGTTGAAAGCGATCGCGTAGAGAGTTGGCTCTAGAAAAGAGCATGGATGCTGCGCGATTCTACCTCTGACCAGGTTCAACCCGTTCAGTGCCAGTGACGTTCCCGTAGTAAAAAGAAATTGCGAATAACCGCAAATATGCTGGGACTGTTAGACTTGCGTAACTAGGCTGCGATATTGAACGACGCCATCACTTTATCAAGCTCTTGCTGAACGACTTGCAAAATGATCGGTATCTGCTCGACCGGAAGTTCCACATCTTTGGCAAACTGAGCCACATCTGGAACCTTGGTCACCCCTGGGCCAGCATAGCCGCACATCACCGCGACCTTTTCGCCAAGATTCACGAGTTTGGTTGACTCATAGTATTGACCGTCTTTGTTTGGCTCCCGGTGATACCGAATTCCGTTGCGCATGAGGTCATTGAGATGCCATTTTTCTGCAAGCAGTCCACCAACTTCTGTATGGTCGTAGCCAACAATATTCGTTTCAGCATCGTAAAGAGGAATCCCGGTTTTGAGACTGAGTTCAATCGCGGCATCAAGTTCTTTTGGCATGAATCGCTCAAAAATGAGAAGTCCGATGTCATGCATCATTCCCGTGCAATAGAGTTCTTCGCTCTTCACTGGCAACCGGAGCTTGCCAATGACTCGGCATGCGATAGCGGTTGCAGTGGAATGCTGCCAGTACTGCAACTTATTAAAATGCTTTGATTCGGATTTATTCCCTGTCATCTGCTGGAACGAAATCCCAATCACCAGCGAGCGGATTGCCGACATCCCGAGAAAACTAATCGCCCGCCCTATGGTTGGTGCGCTGTTTCCCCCGTAGTAAGAGGAGTTTGCAACCTTCAGAATCTTTGCCGTTATTGCCGGATCCTGTTCAAATGCTTTTTCAAGATGTCGCTGATTCGCATTTGGGTCGTCGGCGAGTCTCATGATTTCGCTGACCGCTTGTGGAAGCACCGGAAGATTCTCGCTTCGGGCCATCCTTATTTCTAGACTCGCTAGTTGCACAGGTAAATATTAGGCAACTGTTCACTCCGTCTTCAGACTGAACCTGAACGAATTGTAAGAATATTCACCAGACCTATTGTTGAAACTTAACTGGCTTGAAAATTGTCTACTTGAGTGTATAGCACTAAAGTGCTTGAGCGCATGAATGCAATGAAGAATGATTATTACGCTCTCTTAGGCGTCAGTAAAAAGGCAGATGAAAAAGAAATCAAAGCTGCTTATCGCAAACTTGCGCGTAAATATCACCCAGATTTGAACCCAAATAACCCTGAAGCCGAACAGAAGTTCAAAGAAGTTAGCGAGGCGTACGAAGTGCTATCGGATCCCGCAAAGCGGAAGAAATACGATATGTTTGGCTCAAACTGGGATCAAGTCGCTCAGCCAGGAGGAGGCGGAAATCCGGGGGGAGTTCGTTTCGAAGACATCGGCGGAGCCGGATTCGGCACGATTTTCGAGCAATTTTTTGAAGGGTTTGGTGCGCGAGGCGGTGATCCTTTTGCCGCTCAACGCCGTGTGATCCCCGCAACCGACCTAGAACAGGCAATCACTTTGACTCTTGAAGAAATTGATTCCGGGGTTCGGCGAACACTCACCTATAACGCAAAAGATGCCTGCGTGAAGTGCAAAGGCTCGGGTCAAGTGCAAACCAACGACCGCCAAATGGCCGCGTGCCCCAACTGCAATGGAACTGGAATTGTTTCTCGCTCCCGCCGGGTTGAAGTCACGATCCCCGCAGGAATCGCTGATGGCAAGCGACTGCGAGTTTCGGGCGGCGGCACAAAGGGTTCAGATGGTCGGCAAGGCGACCTCTATGTTCTCATCAACCAGGCGCCTCACCCTAAATTCACACGAAAAGGCGACGACCTGGAAACTGAAATCGAAGTTGATTACTTAGAAGCCGTGCTCGGAGGAGAATCAAAAGTGCCGACTCTGCGTTCTAGCGGAACAGTCACGATTCCACCAGGAACCTCAAGCGGAAAGCTGTTCCGGTTGAAAGGCCAGGGCTTAACGAAAGCGAGTGGAACTGGCAAAGGTGACCTCATCGCTAGGGTCAAAATTACAATTCCGACAGAACTTTCACCTAACGAGCGAAAGCATCTTGAAGCTGCTCGAAAATCAAGGATTAGCCAAAAATGAGAAACACAAAACAACCTGTTTACATGATTGGCGTAGCCGCCGAACTGTGTGGCACTCACCCCCAAACACTACGCCAATACGAAAAACTTGGGCTTATCATTCCTGCCCGAGTTGGAGCGAAGAACCGACTCTACAGCGAAAACGACATTGCCCGCGTGAAGCAAATTCAACGCTTAACCCAGCAACTCGGCGTCAACCTTGCTGGCGTTGACATTATTCTAAAGCTTCTAGATGATATGGAAGATATGCGAACGGATTTTGAAGACCAGTTCAACGAATTCGCGAAAGATGTTGAATTGCGGATTCAATCTATGTCCGCAAATTCCAATGCCCCAGTTCGCCAAGATACGCCGTTAGTTCCCGTCCCTAAACTCAGGGTTCGCCGACGGTTCGAATAACTGGGGCGGCACCGCTCCTCCAGTTGAAACTTCGGCGATTGCTTGGGTGGCACTGCGACCCATTGCCATGGATCTCCACACCCATTCAACTGGCCCCATCGGGAATTTTTTAAGCCAAAGATGAGCAAACATAAGGTTCACCGCCCAAACCGCGGGAACAACCGCGAGAATCTGCAGGAACGAAAGTCGGGCAAATAAACCGCCGCCCCAGCTGTAGAAGAGCGCAGTGCAGATCAAACTCTGCATAAGGTAGCAAGTCAGGGCCATTTTGCCGACTGGAGAAATGAAGTTCGTGAACCCCTTGGCAATCCCTCGTTCTATTAGTATTGCGCCCCAGATTGCGTAGCCGATTGATAGAGGCGCATTAAATCCAAATTCAATCAGCGGGTCGAGAACCTGCCCGCCGGGAATTAATCGCCAGAATGCCAAGGCAAAATTCAAAACCAGGCCAGCTATGCCGACGAAACTTAATTGCTTTGTTAGCTTCAGATTGCCGCTCGGTTTAGAGAACAATCCTTTCTTCGCCATCAAGAATCCAAACGCAACCATGGCCCCCAGTTCCAAGCAGATGAATGGAAGGCTCATCAAACTGATCCCAAAAATCTTTAATCTGAACAGAATTTGCTCCAGATATGTGCCCGCTTGGTAAACGTGCTGCTCAGATGCGTGGTCACCCCACGCAAGAAATGAAGCAATCGGATCCCCTGTGGCACTCATATCTGCCCGCGCTGATAGCTGACCGAAACCGCCCATGATCGAAAGGATCAGCATACTGATCGCAAGCCAAAACATCGCTCGGTCGGAAATCCGCACGCAAATCATGGCAAATAGCGCAACTACGGAATAAGCGAAAAGAATATCGCCGTACCAAATGAAAATCCCGTGTATCAGCCCAATTCCAAGTAGCAAAACTGTGCGCCAGGCGTAGCTCCCAGGCCAAGATTGCCCCGCCGAAAGCCTTTTACGGTACTGCAGATAAATCCCGGCTCCGAACAAAACACAAAGCAAAGCCCGGGCTTTTCCCGTAATGAACGTCACCCGTAAGGCTTCAATAAGCGGGATTTCGCCCGGGAGGCTCCTGTGGCCCGCTATCTCATTTGCAATTCCGAACCAGCCAAAGGCGAAGATGTTCGCGAGCAGAATTCCAAGAATCGCCATTCCACGCAGAAAATCCAGACTTTCAATCCGATTTTTCACGGTTGGCAGAACGACGCTACTCATGAACAGTAAAGACTACGGAATCGGTCGGAAGTCGTTGAGACTTTTACTTTTTTATCGCGACACCCACGATCAATGCATCACCCACAACGCGGATGACTTCACCCTTGTGCAAGACAACCCACTCCGAGCTATCTAGCCCGATCCATTGCCTGCACCCAGTTTGTTTGATTCCGTTTTCCAGCCTTGCGGCACGATTGCGTTCTCGAAAGTGGGTGTCAATCAAAGCCTTGGTTAACCCGATTCCTGGAACGATTTCTACCGTATCTTTTTCTTTTCCCGGCCCAGCGATCATAGGATTGCTCATGATCATCGCTCCGGCACTCGTGCCAAAAAAATTCGTGCCTCGTTTGAGAGCACTGCTGAATTCCTTTTGTAGCCACCCTGCCCCCCAGCGATCCATGAACAGCTTTTGGTCGCCACCTGGAATCCAAATTCCGCGTGCTTGTACGAGTTCTTTGCCTACCGCTTTGCGTCGATCATTATTTGGTTCACTATCTGATACCAGCCGCACGTTTTCCGCTCCGTTTTCCTTCAGCAACTCAACGCTTCCTGCGCCATTTGATGGTTCCTGGCGGGTTTGTGACATGACAATAATGAGCGATTTGGGGCCGCCGCACTCCGCGATAAACGCCTTGGCGACTTCAGGAGTGGTTGAACCTCCTCCCATCAGAAACAGTTTGCCTTCCCTGCTTTCTACGGAAGGCAAACTCACCAACATCAAACTCGCAAGCGCGATTACAACCATTTAGAAATCGATTTTTCGCCCATCAGTTGCTTCGTCAAAAACTCAACTGATTCTTTGACGGCCTTGTCACATTCAGGAATCGTGAGCTTTATCTCATGCCCCATGCCTGGAATAACGCGCAATGTGTGCTCCACTCCGACTACCTTCATCGCATCATCCAATCGGTTAGCTTGTTTAGGCGGAACGGTTGTATCGGCGTCACCTTGGATGGTGAATACAGGGGCCGATTTTTTATCAATAAAAGTGATCGGGCTAAAGCTCTTGATCGCTTCGCCCGCCGGGTCGTACTGCTTGCCCGTAACCTGCATCGAAAGGTAGCTCGCCACCGCCGTGTTAAAGTCTTTGGAGAGATCAACTGGGCCGAAAAAGTTCACAACGGCTTGAACCCTGCTCGATTGGGTTGGGTTATCCTTCGCTGTAGCATCACGGGTATCGGTGAAGCCAAGAAGTAATGCCAAGTGTCCACCCGCGCTTGCCCCGAGCGCACCCATCTTTGTTGTGTTGATTCCGTATTTTTTCGCGTTCGCTCTAAAGTAGCGAACCGCGCCTTGAACGTCATCAAGCATCGCCGGATATTTAGATTGGGGGGCGAGGCGGTAGGAGATCGTCGCCGAAGCAAAACCGTACTTAGCTAAATTTTCGCAGACAAGTGCCATGTCTTGCCGTTGACCGCCGACCCATGCACCACCGTGAATCACGATCACCATTGGATCACCATCTGGATTTCTCAAAGCTGGCGGGTAAAAGTCGGCTTTGATCTGGGATCCATCCAAATCTCGATAGATAATATCTTTTTGAATTTCAGCCTGCGAACAAGCCAGTGCGAACAGAAAATTGGCGACCATTACAATATTGTAACGTTTCAGCTTGGATAAGGTTGACTAAATCTTAACTCGATTCGGCGTTTGAGGCTAAAATAGCCTCCATGGAATCTGACGCGGGCAAAGCCAATCTCATCCGAATTGGGTGGCTGGAACGCGTTTCTTTTCCTGAATGGGGTGTCAATAAAATCATTGCCAAGATCGATACCGGTGCGAAAACGAGCTCAATTCACGCTGAAAACATTACTGAACGTGAGGATGGACAGATTGAATTTGACGTGGTCACCAAGATCAATCGCGAGCACACTTGGGTTCGTGTCACCTGCCCTATCACCCGCAAGACCACCGTTCGATCTTCATCGGGCCGTGCCCAAACCCGTTATGTCGTAACCACTACAATTGTGCTTGGGGGAATTTCTAAGCTCGTTGAGATCACTTTGAACTCACGGAAAAAGATGCTCCGCCGAATGCTTGTTGGTCGTTCAACTCTCGAAGGCACCTTTGTTGTTGACGCTAGCGAATCCCATCTCACCTAATCCCAGTAATAAAAGAGCCTGATATGAAGGTCGCCATTCTCAGCCGCAATCGCAATTTGTATTCCACGCGACGCCTGCGCGAGGCGGCGGTTAACCGTGGTCATAACGTGAAAGTTTTAGATACTCTCAAGTTCAGCATCCACATCGAACACCAGCATCCGGAATTATTCTATCGTGGGCGAAGGCTCTCCACTTACGATGCAATCATCCCTCGGATTGGAGCATCCATCACTTCCTACGGAACTTCCATCGTCCGCCAGTTTCAGCAAATGGGCGTGTTTACCGCGAACACCTCTAATGCCATTGGGAATACACGCGACAAGCTCCGCTGTCTGCAAATACTGAGCAAATACGATATCGGGATCGCTCCTACGAGCTTTGTGCGCGACCGCAAAGATATTCTTCACGCGATTGAAAGCGTGGGTGGCGCGCCAGTCATTATCAAACTGCTCGAAGGAACTCAGGGAGTCGGCGTTATTCTCGCCGAGACTCAAAAAGTCGCGGAAGCGATTATCGAAACTCTGCATGGCGCCAAGCAAAACGTTTTGATTCAAAAGTTTGTCGCTGAATCCAAGGGCAAGGATGTCCGTGCCTTTGTGGTCGGCGACCGAGTTGTCGCAGGTATGCGGCGCGTTGCCCAAGGTCAGGAATTCCGCAGCAACATCCACCGCGGTGGTAAAGCCGAAGCCCTTGACCTTCCCAAAGAGTACGAGCGAACCGCAATTCAAGCGGCAAAAATTCTCGGTCTGCGGATTGCGGGCGTGGATATGCTCGAAAGCCAAGATGGCCCGCAAGTTATTGAAGTCAACTCTTCCCCTGGTTTAGAAGGCATCGAAACCTGCACCGGAATTGATGTCGCCGGGCAGATTATTGATTACATCGCCGAGCAGGTCACCTTCCCCGAGCTTGATGTTCGGGAGCGCCTTTCGCTCCAAACTGGTTACGGCGTTGCCGAATTGGTAGTGCCCAACACGCCGGAATTCGATCACAAAACAATTCGAGAATCTGGAATCCGGGATAAAGATATCGTTGTTCTTACGGTGGAGCGGCCAGACTTGTTCTTGGAAAATCCCCGAAGCACGTTTGTATTGCAGTCTGGCGACCGGCTGCTCTGTTTTGGCAAGCACGAATCTATGCGCGGGCTGATTCCTGCGCGACCAAAACCTCGGCGAAAGAAGAAAATGCCAGGTGTGTAAAGATAAATTAGGTCGAGTCTAGTTACCAATAGGAAATAGATGTTGCAACGAGTAAAGAAACAAAGGGCATAACTCGCCTCGCAAAACAGGGTTGAGAGGTGAAATTCTGCATTTATATTCTTCATGAAGAACTAAACTATCGCCCGCATGAACCTCTTGATGGTGATCTTCTTGCTCGTACAGAATAGACCCGCGTATAACATAAACCAAATATCCGACTGTGCTCATAGGGTGAACCATATCGTGTTTTTGGTAGCACTCAATAAGTGCAGCACTGCAGTAACCACTTGTTACTGTCCCCCCTACGGCTTTCGAAAAAGCCGAAGCGAAACCCGAGACGCCAAGCCGCTGGCGTTCTGTTTCCTCTTGAATCCCATCGGGGTCAGCACAGAATTCATCCGCCATAGAGTGACCGACTGTTCGCTCAAGCCGACGGTGGTAATTGTCAACTTCCTCAGGCAGAATAAATGCCCAACGATTTTTTGTTGCCGGAATATATTTGTACGACCCAATAGCAAATAGTTCCGAATCCCACAGTCGCCGTGGGTGGCTATGAAATGCCTTAGCAATTTTTTGCTCAATCCTGAGAGTACAACCCTGTCCGTTTTCGATACGGATGAGCGTGTCCCTGGATATTCCGGCCCGGAAGCTATATTCCGTTTTGCTTAGGCCATGGAGACTTCTCAAAGCCCGGACATTTCGGGCTAAAACCGATGGATCACTTCTATCCATGTTGAAATAATCGCATAATTCGATTTGAAAATACGACAAGACACGTATTTTTTGTCGGTTTTCTCTCTATGACTACACAGCGAGCTATTGGTAATTGTTGCCGCTCTATTGTTCAATAGCATTAGACGTGCTTCACATGCGCAGAGAGAAATCTATGAGTCAATCCATGTCCTGTCCCGATCATTCGCCGATCAAAGTGAGTTGTCGATCTGCATTCACATTAATCGAACTTCTTGTCGTCATCGCCATCATTGCGATTCTTGCCGCTATCCTTTTCCCAGTCTTCGCCCGCGCTAAAGTTGCAGCAAAATCAACCGTCAGCGTCAGCAACATCAAGCAACAGGCCCTATCTATATTAATGTATGCCACTGACTATGATGATATGTTCGTTGTTACTGGTCAGTGGGGGAGCACCGACCCCGATGCTTGCCAAAGGTATGCATCTGTAGGCGGACAATATATGCCATGGACAGGTTTGGTGGAACCTTACAAGAAGAATAACGACATTAATGCCTCGCCGTTCACAGGTAATACCAGACCGTTTGTGTGGACAACGATCAACCGGTGCTTTACCAAGCGACAGTGTGATTTGCTTTATCCCAATTATGGATATAACGGAGTGATGCTCAGCCCCAGCTACGATCCCGACCGACGTATGATGCCAATTTCAACGACAGAAGTCGCAAAAGCTGGAGAAACCGTAATGCTTACCGAAATCTGGTCCCGCAACGTCGTGCCAACAGGAGCTGCTGGTGCTGGTGCATTTAATCAACACATGGGTTTCGCTTCCGCTGAACCACCTGGAGTCTGCCGCAATGAACCAGGAGTAATTAAGCCTAAGTACACTTGGTGCTGGGGTGTGGGCTGGGCAGATGCACAATTTCCAGTCGTCGAGGAAGGCAAATACACGGGTGGTATAGCCTTTCGTCACAACAACCAAACTCCAGTTGCGTTTACAGATGGTCACGTTAGGAAAATGAGTCGCGAAGCCTTGGCCGTAGGAACCAACTACATTTTCGGCATAACAGAGTATCCAGACGTTGTTCCCACCTATGAAGGCAAACACCTCTGGGATCCTGCTGGCGTATGGTAAAAAAAATCGTTCTGCTTATAGCATTAGTGGGATTAGTAGGGTGCGCGAGCAAACCGGCAACCCAAGCAGCTGAAAACCAAACCTCAATGGAAGACCAGCCAGTGGTCATCCAGAATCCAGATACTGGTTCACAAGAACAGCAGAATCTGAATCAGTAGAACCCTTTGTGTCCAGATACTTCAATCTGGACACAATTTTTTATCTAACACCCATATCACGGGTTAAACTAAGAGTTGAAATGGCTGATCCCAATGATGTTGCCGCTACCAAAGCCGTCCGACAAGAATTTTCTAAACGAGGCTTAGACACTACCCGCGCGGACTTGCGCGTCACCCACGGAATCGCTTACATCCGCGGAAGCATCGGCACGATCAAAGGCGGCCCGCAAGATGTACGAGCCGAACTCGAAACTATCGCCAAGGTGCTCCGCACCCGACCGAACATCAAAGATGTCATCGTTGACTGCACGATGCGCAGCTAAACGAGCTTTTCTTTCCAGTATTCAACAACCCGTTCGGCTTCTTGGCGACCAATCCAACGGTCGCCCGGATCAGCATCAAAGATCGCGCTCACGCCCCACTCGATTGGGATCGAATCGGGTGCACGTTCAGGAATCTCTATCCCCGAAAGTTCCATCACCGCCGCCGCCCACATGCGCGGAACGTTTTCAATAGCGTAGCCCCCGCCGCCGCACGCGAGAATCGGTAGCCCTGTCTTCTTTACTAGAGTCACGGCGGCAAGCCACTCCTGAACCGTCACCGCTAGATGTCCCAGCGGATCGTTTGTGTGCGGGTCGCATCCCATTTGGAGAACTATCGCTTCTGGCTGGAACCAGTTCACGGCTCTTGCGAACACTTCCCGAAACGCCCAAATCCATGTGTCACCCGTGGTTCTTGCTTCGAGTGGAATGTTCACAATCGCGCCACCCGCTCCGGTTTCTTCTACAAACCCAGTGCCAGGATAAAGCGTCTTTCCTGATTCGTGAATACTGAGAGTGAGAACATCTGGGTCGTCTTCAAATATCGCCTGCACTCCGTCACCATGGTGCAGATCAATATCCACGTACATGAGCTTCTTGAACCGTTGTTTCAAGATCATCAGCGAAATCGCCGGATCATTGAATACACAGAATCCGCTTGCCCGCGAGCGTTGAGCATGGTGGAGCCCCCCACCTATATTGAAAGCAAGTTCTTCCCCGACCAGCAAATCTTCGGCTGCTCGAACTGCTCCTCCACAGTAAGCGAGGGCCGCGCCGAACATTCCTCGGAACGGAGGCGTATCCACACTGCCAAATCCATAACTAAATAGAACTTCGGCAGGCACCTGCTCACCCGTGCTCAAGGATTGAGTGACCTCTATATAGTCTTGGCTGTGAACAAAGGCAATTTCTTCTGGTTCCGCTAAGCCAGGGTCAATACACACTAAATCGGGAACCATTGCCCGCAGTAACGCCTCGGTTCGCTGGAGTCGGATGGGCTTGAGTGGATGCTTCGGCCCGAAATCGTACTCCATCATCCGCGGGTGGTAGTAAAAGTTGGGAATCAAGAATATGAGTGTATCTAAAAAGGAAAAGCCCCCGCTCAAGAGCGGAGGCCCCGGCTAACCGGTTTATCCAGGGTTGCTGTAGGGTGAGGGCATGGAACAAAACCGACTAGGTCGGTTCAGTCTCAAAATCGTCGTTCAATGCTTCTTTTGCCAGACCGTACGCTCCGGCTACTGCTGCCAGCCCGACAGCAATCGCTACAAGGGTCATCATAAAGTCAATTCATCCTGCACCAGTTGGTGACAATGATCTTGTTCCCCACTTTCAGCTGAAATAACATGGTGTTTCCTATCACAGTTACCAGTCTTTGCGTGAACTCCAGCACGCTTACCGTCAGCACGATTACGAGTTAGTTTAAGTACCAGATAGCAGAGTTACCAGGGGCCTTTTCTCGGTATTCTTTACTTATGCTTGCCTCTGCTTTATTTGCTGTCTTTGCCCAATCTCAAGCTCAACCAGAATTGTGGGTATCTGGAAATCTAAAAGTAACTGTAGATCCCGGAACTGGTCGGTGTACTGTTCAAAAGAGAAATTCTAACGATAGTATCACCCTTCTGCATGATTCTATTTATCCGGTCGTAGTTAAAAAGCAAGATGGCATCAGCCTGAGAGGCACGAGCAAAGGCAAGCAGTTTTTTACTGAGATCACTCGGCATTCCGATACCAAAGTGCGGGTCGTCACCACATTTAGTGATCCAAGCGGGATTTCCACCGATCAGTTCTGCGATGAATACGCTGTTTCTTCAACCTTCAAAGATCAAGCGGCAGCACCCGGTTTTGAAGCTTATTGGCATACACCCTTTGTACTGGCTCGGTCTGCGACGACGAGATTAACCGTCATTCCTAATCTCAAACACTTTTCACAACCAGGGCCATTTCCTGCGATTCTTTCATCTAACAAAATCGGCTACCAAAACGCAACAATGACTCAAACTGGTGATTGGTCAGCCACAAATACAAAAGTTAACTTCCCATCAAAGGGGACTGCTTCCATAGCCAAAGTGGATTACATGATCGGCCTCGACCCTACTTCCGGCAGCCTGAGTAAAGATCAAAGCATGGTAGCGGAGCAGATTTGGCGATCGGAGGCCGATGCCCGGCGCTACCGCGCCTACCCTCAAAAGGTGCCGATGGTCATCGGTGAATACACCACTCTAGGGTTCAAGCAGATTCCCAAGGAAGTAGATGGGCCGCTTGAACCTATGTCCAACGATCCCGAAACCGGGCTCAAGCGATGGTGGTCGGAAGATACGCCTGCCGGAAAGGTTGGTGGCCCAGCCGGACAAAAGAATGCATTGTTTGGTGTGGAAGCCAATGGGATGCGTATTGCCTGGGCAATGAAGAGTTGGGGCAAGGGCACCAATCAAACAAGATTGGATGGGCCAGCCGATATGTATGTGCGTTTGCTATTGAGTTCCAGCCCCGAAAACGGATTTGCTACGAACGCTAAATCAAATGAGCCAGCAACTTACGACGCACCAACTGCTAATGCAAAGCTAGAAGAGATCGCAACCGCTTACTATGCCCTGCGATGGATTTCCGAATTCCCCCAAGACGTTCACACTCCTGAACTTACCAAAAGAGTGTTGGCGGTAATCAACCGCATTCCGGCAAGCAACAACCATCCTATTGCACTTGCGCTTTATGCCGCAAGCCAAGCGATGGAAGGTCTGCCATCTTCTATTCAGTCACAGTTAAATAAAGACCAGCAAAATATGCTGTCGGAAGCTGTGATTCTCCCTAAATACAAAAATAGCCACTGGACATTGGAAGCATATTATTGGCTGGCTCACAAAGATGCGGCTCGGTTTAAGCCAGCAATTGTGGAAGTCGTCAATAGTCAATTTCTCCGACAAAACGCTTTTGACCGAGCAGATAGCGATCACATCTCAAGCTTCGGATCATTTGGGGCTGGAACCGCTGAAATCGCGCGAGATTCTGCCGACTATGCCTCAGTAATCGGAAGACTTGGGATTCTGCTTAATATGCCTCACTGGCTTGACCGGTCTGCATTTGGGCTAAGGTCGCTGCATACACTCTGGTCTACTTTACATGGGGCGGGTTCACCTGATGCATTCCCCAGGCTAGAAGCAGGATACGCATTTCCAGGTTACGGAAATGATCAACCCAATCGCCCGGATACCAGAACAAATTTTGAATCCGCTGAAGGAAGATACGTTGCGGCAACGTGGGAAGTTCTCAAGCATTCCGGCGGCCTTTATACATTTGCTGACGAAACGCACATAGGTGTAGATGGCTTGATCACGGACTCCGCCGGCAATTTGCGGAACTCATTGTTCTCAAATCCATTGCCGTTTGCCCGAGCATTTCATGAACCTACGCGAAGCGCAACTTCGACGGAAAGACAGCGGTCGCTTGGTATCGAAGGCATTCCTGCTATCGCCTCGTTCACTATTGAACGCCGCTCCGGCGAATATTTCCTGGTTGCTTCACCCGGGCTTTCAATTCCCCCTGGATCGCCCAACCCAGCTGGTGTCTTTGGCTTCGGCGGGAGCCAAAATGCAAGCCAAGCGGCTATCCTCGGTGCCAGAGGATTTGAAACACCACTTTCGTCTACCGATCTTGCATCGCCAGTTATGATGTTCCAAGGCTCAGCAGTTGGAAGGCAAATTTCGGGGCTGGCTGTGCTACCGTCGGGTAGCCCATTGAGGCTCGTATCCGCCTTTCCACAAGGATGGTTCCGGAGCGGCGATTTACGGCGGCTAAATAACATAGCGTCAACTACCGCACCGGGCAACGCGCTCTGGATGACCGGAACTCTCACAACACCTCCAATGACCTGCGAAGGAAAAGCGATTTCATTTACCGCTCGCGGCGAAGGCGAATGTGCCATCCGTATTTTGGATCCGATGACTCACGAAGAACTCATTCGCTGGGTGCCGGGGCCAACTGCCGAAGCTGTTAATCTAGAGTTGACTGGCTTGGACGGCAAACAAGTGCAAGTGCAAATCGAAGATGCAGATACTAAGGGATGGATTGAACTTAGCGGATTAAGCGTAACCGGGCTCAAATAGACGGTTCTTAGAATCGTGCACTGAAGTCAAATCGTAGTTTCCAGTCTCGTAAACTGGAGCTATCCGGTCGGCCTTGACCCCATTGCAGATGTTCAATGCCAAAGCTGAACGATTGATTTGGCCCTGGTCGCTGGGTAAATGAAATTCCGTAACTGTGAGCCAGCGACGCAGCACCGTTTCGATCCCACTGCTGAAGCGCATAGGTCAACTGAAGTGGTGAAGCTTGATCAGCGAACAGAGTGGCGTTAAATCGGGCTTCCCGTCGGAGGGCATCGCGGATGTTGTCGCGCTTGATTTCGTTCCAGTTCAGGTCGAACTTGAGCTTTGGATCGTTTTGGTATTTCGCCGTCCAGGAACTCTTTTGCTCGTCAAGCGGGGTGCTACCCAGCAGAACTCCGCCGCGATTTTGTAACGGATTGGTCACTAGCGCGTGTTCGATAGACAGGAATTTATTTGCTTGGAAACTGAGAGCGTAGTCTCGAATCATCACTGATTCATCGCTTGGAGTGGTTCTCACCCCGTACTTGAGGGTTGCCCGGAACGGTGCCTTACCAGTCTTATCGGTTGTAAGCGAGAACGCTCGATCAATTGCCCGTACGCCATCCGTATGAACCTGGCTATTGTATGTCCAGCCAATTCCAACTTGACCAATAGAAGATGAGATTCCCATATTGATCAGTTCTTTTTGCCAAGCCAACATATCTCGCTGAGTTTCGGTGCTGTAGTTAAAGTGAATATCTTTGAAGATTCCGAGCTCAAACGGCTTGCTGTTGGAAAGCTTCATGTTTCCAAAATGCTGCTGGCGAGTGCCATCCCATCGGTTAGTTCGGTAACTAGCTCCTCCGAGTGTAATACCGCCGATTTCTCCACCACTGATTGAAGTCGTGGAATTCATCTTGCCCGCTTCACCGACGATCTCCCGGTTATAGCCATAGTCAAATCGAACCCCGCGACCGAAATCCACCCAGAAGCCGTAGTTGCGTCGGGTTTCGTCGGCGAGGTCACCATCGCGATTGATACGTTGGTCTTCTACGCTGACACCGATCCGCGGATTCAGCTGAGTGCTAACTTTGTTCCGCATTTCAGTTTCGCGCTTACCGTCTTCGAACCGGGTTTCGCTTTGTTCTGTGCGGAACTTGGTCTTGGAATTCAGTTCTTTTTCGTAAGCCAGCGACCGCTTGTGGGCATCGGGAACTTGTTGTTCAGAGCCATCAAAAGCGTGGTGCTCTTCGCTTATGCTCAAGGTTCCAGCTTTGCCCATGTTATGGCTCAGCGACATACCCGTGTAATGGCTATCAATGGTATTGATGCCATCGTTTGTGAATGTGGTTTCCGCATTGGTGAACCCAATGCTCGTGTTCTTGCTGAGATTTAATCTAGCAACAAACTCTTTAAACTTGCGCGTTTCGTCGAAAATTGATCCGATTGCATCCGACTGGCGGTAGCTGAAGTTGAAGATTCCACCAGGATTGTATTTTGCGGCGATTTCAGTTTGATCGAACCCGAGCATCGAAGCAAGAAGACCTTTTTCGGAATCCATCATTCGTCCGACTGAAGTGAATCCTTGATCAACTCCACGATGCGCGTAGGAAAGGCTGATGCCAGTTTGCGAATAATCCAGTTTTTGCCGGAAAGCACTGCCGAGTGGATCGCTTGCTGACATCCAGTCAAATGCGAGTCGAGCGTTTTTACCGAATTCCGTACTGAAGCCAACCGAAGTTCGGTCAAGACCGTTTATGTCACTTAAACGTTGTCGTTCGGAATGGAACAGTTGACCAGCTGAATCAAAACCGTTTGAAGATGTTTGCGTGCTGACATTAAGGGAGGTTTTGCCTCGATTCATCGAGAATTCGTTGAGGCGAATTGTTCCTGATTCGTGGTCAATAGTGACTTGATTGAGGATTGTTTTGTAATTCCACAAGTCACCCGTCAATCGGAATCCAGTTCTGTCAAATCCTGAGGAATTCAGACCGCTATTGTCGTTGCCTTGGACTTTTCCGTTGGCGTCGTACATTTTGATGACGCCTTCGTTAAACTGATTACGGTCATCACCAGTTAGCGCACCCTGGCTATTGAATCCGTCATCAATTCCTCGGAATCGGTACTCCAGACCCCATTTTCCAACGTTGAGGTTAAAATCACGCGCTGTGATTGAGCCCCCGATGGCATCAATCGTACTGTTCAGATAGTTCGCTTTGAGGTAGCCGGGAGCCAAAGCAAGCGCGTAGGAATTGCGGTCAATTCCCCGTTCTTTCGCCAATTGCCCGCGATCAGCTTCTCGTATGTTGTTGAAACCAAAGAAGTTCTCATCAACCGACTGCCTTGACCACGAACCGCTGATCCAGCCTTGTTGAAGCGAAAGATTGGATTTCCAAAGACCTTGCTCATCGGAAGAGTTCTGAACACTCGAAAAATCGAACGTTAGCGCATTCTTGCCACTCTTACGGGCCAAACTAAAGTTCTGGCGCTCCATGCCGATTTCTTTTTGGAGCTGTGCACGATCAGCTTCTCTTAAGCCGTTGAATTTGTTGAATCCTGGGTCGACAACCAATGAATTCCAATTCATGCTGATTCCAGCAATGTTTGCTTCTGCGGATCGCCAGGTGATTGAGCCGTTCGCGTCGCCCACTGTGTTCAGCCCGCCACCAAAGCTCATTTGGCCCCACTTAGCACCAGTGAGGTTGAATCCGGTTCGTTTTAATCCTTTTTCGCCAGCGAATGCCTTGATCTGATCCGCAGTGAAACCAGCGCCGGCAAACGACTGGAATCCGGCGAATTTATCATCAATATCTTGGTAACCAAAACTCATTTTTCCACCGAGGGCAGCAGCTTCAAGTTTTTGCACGATGGCCATTCCTTGACCTTCTTCGTGCTTGCCGCGCTGGGTGTCGTCACCAAAGAGGTTCGTTGCAGATGCATCCTGGCGATTGTTGAGCATCATCAATCCACTGATTGACCCGCCTCCACCAAAATTGAACGAATTGGAAATACCGAAGAGACTTCCCGACATCACCGTGCCATCTGCCATGCGTTCGGTGTAGCCCATCCCCACCATAGCTCGTGCTCCCGGTGAAAGTTGGAATCCAAATCCCATGCCTTGCGGAGAGGTTGCTGAACCAAAAACGCCTTCTTGAGATTTCGTATCATCGTAACGATAAGAAACGTTGACGGTTTGCCCAGGCTTAGTGCGAATCTTTAAATAGACCAAGCCGGAAGCGTAATCCATCGAATATTCGTTATCCCGAACAAGGGTTCGACCATCGTAGATAACAGTTTCAGAACGCTCGATAATGTTGCCGTAGCGAAGAGGCAAAGAAAGCGAATTTTCCGTAGTGCGGACTAGATCGAAAGAAGACTTACCGCCTATCTTTGCGGGCGTAACATTAGGAGCCTCTTCAGGGGAATTGGCAAACGGAATTTGGGCCCCTCCCACTGCTGAGAGAGCTAAGGTGAATAGTCCTATTGTGCTCTTTCCAAGTGCCCTCATGGTCTTAGCATTCCTTGCCAGTTCAATTATGGCAGAAATCGTATTCAAATGAAGCCAAAAACCCGATGAAATGGCAACTTTATGAATATTCTTCCGATCTCTTACTAGGCATGACGTCTGCACAATTGCTGGGTTTCATCGAAATGCACTAATCCGCCAAAGTTTTTTATCCAAACATCCATATCAGTGAACGACGAAGAACGCTCAGTGGTGATCAATCTCACCTTTGAAGAAGCCGGTGAAATCCTTGCCCGCTGCCTTGCCAGCAACATGGATGACACGCCTACTTTTCGAGCGGCTCTTATGCGTTTGGCTTGGGCAATTGAAGCCTACGAACCCCACAATCAGGCCGCCTAAATTGTTCGCCATTGATCCGGCATATTAACTGCCTTTCCTAGATCAAACATAAACTCTGAGCCATCAACTTCTATACATCCTAGTGATTTCAGGTGGTTATTCAAGATTTGAGCATCAAATATAACATATCCATCATTTTTGCATTTTTGAATCAATTTATTCAACGCAATCTTACTCATATCGGTTCTTGTATGGAACATTGATTCAGCCGCGAAATTTCCGCCGATTCCCAGCCCATAAACCCCTCCAACAAGTTCCCTGTCAACCCACACTTCGCAAGAGTGTCCCCACCCTTCTCGGTGCGCGTCGCCATAGGCCCGAACGAAATCTTCCGAGAGCCAATTGTGTTCTGGGCGAAAGCAGTTTTTCATCACCTGCTCAAAAGCAGTATCAAAAGTAACTGTGTACTCACCTTGTCTCATCCGCTTTTTGAGAGACTTTGAAACGTACATTTCGCAATTAGGGAAAATGGCCCGGCGACGGGGCCAATACCACTCGACTTCCCCATTTCCGCCGGTCATCGGAAAAATCCCCTGACGATACGCCTGGGCCAACATATCGCTCGTCAGTTCTTTTCCGTCCACCAAAATATTCTGTAATAAACGGCTCACCAATTTTGGTATCACTGTATTCAGATGGAAGCAAACAAATTTCTTAAAGCCCAACTAGATGATGTGGGCTATCAACTAAACGCCGTTTTTGCCGGATTAAGCGATGACCAGTGGAATGAAAAAGCAACGCCCGAATCAATGAGCCCCGCTGAAACAGCCGTGCATCTGGCGGAGTGCTACACCGCCATGATCGCCAGTGCCGACGGCAAAGAACATTCATGGGGCACTTACAGCATTGAAGATAAGTCTCCGGCAAACCTATTCAAAACAATGACCAGTCTACGCGAAGAAGCAGTTGCCCGGGCCACCGCAGAAAATGATGAGAAGCTAGTCAAAGCGGGAAGCGCATATTTATCTTTGCACGACGCATACCATGTCGGTCAAATGGTGACTCTCCGCTTGAAACTCGGCGGATTTGAACCATATAGTATTTACAACCATTAATGAAAGATTCTGCCCTTGCTCGAAAGCCAGGGCAGATATCAGTTAGTCACAAGCCCAGTACCAGGTTCCATCGGTTGGATGAGGATCGCCTGATTTATGGCCTTCCATATCGACAACTGTATTGTCGAACTGCCCTGCCCCACTGGCGAACTGAGCATGACCGTCGGCAAAAATCATAGAACCGCCCCGGCTCGACCATTGCTTGTAGTAATTGTAAGGCGCATCGCAATCGTAACCGTAGCGCGAACAATCTGGCAATTCAAACCCTTTCTTACGGTCAAAAAACGCCATCATTTCGCTCCGCATAATTCGTGAATTCGCCGGATCGACCATTGCGGTTTCAGTCACTGTCCAACTCTGGGTTGCCCCTGGGTCGCCTTGATAGCTCCGGCTATAACCCGCTACTAACGTGTGCAGGCATTTTGTGAACCGGTAGCTGCTGCCATAAGCCGCCCAGTAAGTGGATTTTCCGGTCGTGGATTGAGTTATCGGGCCGCCCGCATCCAGGGGGCTTTTGAAGATTTCCTTATTTTTGGTGTAAGGCAACAGCCAGACTTCTACTCCCTCGTGGCCCGGCGTGAACGGGGCGGGAGTATCTTGATATGCCATAAAAATGGGCATCGTATCGTCGTAGTCAGCGTTGTACATTTTGCTCGCAATCGCCACTTGACGAGCATTGCTAAGGCAAGCTGTGTTCTTGGCTGCTTCTTTCGCTTGGGCAAAAACTGGGAACAGGATCGCCGCGAGGATCGCAATGATCGCGATGACGACAAGCAACTCAATGAGTGTAAAGGCACGTTTCATAACTTTTGGTTGACCAAAAATCAAAAAGCCCAACCCCGCAATCAATACGGAATTAGGCTCAGTGCCACAATGCAGCTGCAACTAATTTTCCGCAGTCCCTATCGCTAGCATTACCTAGATCAGGTTCAAGGGGATCGAGTGAATGGTTCACCGCATCTCAGCCGTTACAGCACCCCCAGCAGGTTAGTTTTTAATTGTGATCAATTCTATTTTACGCCAGTCTCAGCGCAACGTTTTCCACATGGCTCAACTTTGCAAAAGTCACCTAAGTTCTAGCTCAAACTATGCCAATATTTTTACTAGGCATGGGCAAACCAACTATAGCAATTCTCCCCGGCGACGGAATCGGTCCAGAAATCATGGACGCTACCCTTGGCATATTAGCCGAAGTGGGATTTGACGCCGATTATGTAACTCTTGATGCTGGATTGGGCGCAGTTGAAAAGGGACTGCCCGCAATGCCAACCGAAACCATTGAGCGCATCCGCGAAATTGGAGTTGCTCTCAAGAGCCCAACCACCACACCCTCCGGTGGCGGCCACGTCAGCGCAAACGTTGCTCTCCGCAAGGCCCTTGATTTGTTCGCCAATGTCCGCCCTGCCAAAACACTCCCCGGATTAAAAGGACCGTTTTCTGATAAGAACGTGGACATCATCATCGTCCGCGAAAACACTGAAGACCTCTATGCCGGCATCGAATTCATGGCGCACCCAGATGTCGCCCAGTCCATTAAGGTCATCACTCGCGCTGGAAGTGCTCGCCTATTTGAATACACATTCGATATGGCCCGTAAACAAAAGCGTAAAAAGGTCACTGTCGTTCACAAAGCCAACATCATGAAGCTCAGCGACGGGCTGTTCCTGGAAGAATTCTACAAAGCGGCGAAAAATAACCCGGATATCGAAAGCGATGACATCATCGTGGACAACTGCTGCATGCAGTTGGTCACGCGCCCAGAAAAGTTTGATGTTCTCGTTACCGAAAACCTGTACGGCGACATTATTTCCGACCTCTGCGCCGGATTGGTCGGCGGACTTGGTCTGGCCCCTGGCGCGAACATCGGCAAAAACTGCGCGGTTTTCGAAGCGGTTCACGGTTCAGCTCCTGATATCGCCGGAAAAGGCATCGCCAACCCAACGGCTCTTTTGATGAGCGCGGTGATGATGCTCCACCACCTGGGCTACCACGAAATCGCCGACCGCATCCGCAACTCGGTTCTGCGGGTCTGCGCCGACGGCAAGTGCCTCACTATTGATCTTGGCGGCAAAGCCACCACCAGCGACTACGCCCGCGAAGTCGTAATGGCTGGGAAAGGCTAAGTTAATCACAAGCTTTTGAAGAATGAAATTCACTTTTCCCTCCCCAGGCCTGGGGAGAGAAAAATCTTTTAGAGGACAATATGATTGCCACAATCGCGCTCAGTTGCTTAGTTGCACAATCCGCAGATTTTCAGCCGGATATTGGAGCTATTCTGGAAAAAATTCCCGCTTTTCGCGACGATCTCAGCGACTGCCAATCACTTATTGATGGGGCTAACATGCTGATAACTTTTGGCCCAATCGCTAGCAAGAAATCCCTGTTCGAATACCTTTCCATGCAATCAAATCACGAACTATACGGATCTACTCTGACGACCGAACCACCTGCAGGTTTTCCCAAAGATAAGTGGTGCCGGATAGGAATTCTTGTTTCTCTCTTATTCGAGAATCCTCCATTGCTAATGACAATCTATCCAAAGTTGGTTCCTGCGGCCGTATTCTGTGATGGAATTGTTTTGCGTATTGGAACCGCTTTTGACACAGAAACCACCCCAAAGGAGCTCAGCGAAAGGCTCAACAATCTTAATTGGAGCACCATGCGACGGACAAAACTGGAACGAGCTGTATCTCCTTCCAAAGCCGACGTTGTGAAAGTGTACAACCGATTTTTTGGTCAGCTAAAATTAGAATACTCACCAGATTTCTTCGATTTGTTCTACAAACAAAATAAGCTTAGACCTAGCGAATTTCTACTCAAGAACTGATGAGTTTGATACGGTGTTGAATTTTTAATTGTCTATGAAGACGCGCGCACACTCAATTTGGAGCAAAAATATCTCCTATTTTGGCTTCCTCGGTCTTATCTTACTAGAAAGTACTTTTGTAGTCGTGACCTGGGCTTTTCCACCAGACTCAAAATTTCTTTGGGGAGCACTAAACGTCACGTTATGGGTAATTCCTATTTCTATTCTTACACTGTTTATCCTTCAGCTAAAAAGAGGACTCGACATTGCATTCGTTCTCGCAACTATTGTGACCGCTACATATTCACTGGCTTTCTTGGCTTATGCACTTACAATGGCCTTTACCTTAAACCTCTCTATTTAAGCAACTAATGTGATGCACCTAGATATGGCAGACATTGTTACCGTTTAGCCAAAGATTTGATCAAAGTGATAGCGACCTGTATTGGTTGAACACAATGAATCCTGAGAGCCTGCCTTCACGTACTTCTATCTTGAAATGCTGAAACAATCTTACTTGTGGGATAAGTTGATTGGATTCGGTTACTTGCTCTTTCAACTCAGGATTGCCTACCGAGTTCTTACCGATCCTGAATTTAACAACGAATTGGCGATGAGGCTCACAGTCACTGCATTCGTTATTCTCTTTCCTCTTGTCATGACGATTCCCTTCATCCTCTCCATTCGATGGGGCGCATATCTATTTATGATCATACATTTCTTTACTCTGGGAGCGAACAGAGTAACTAATCAAGCTCCCGGCCCTGGTCAACTGGTTGCCGTTTTACTAATGATTTATTGCGTACTTCGATTAACGGGCAAAGTCGGCCCCCCGCTTCACGACTGGAAGGATAAACTCACACCTCCATGAGCGAGACCACTCCCCTATCCCCCAAAATCCTGCTAATTGGCTCTCAGGGGATGCTGGGGAGCGACCTCCTCACCACACTGCTCAACCGGGGTTGGAACGTCACCAGCCCGTGGCGCGAAGACTTGGACATCACAATTCCCGCCCATTTAGAAGCCATCCGTCGCCGCGATTGGTCGAGCCCAACCCACATCATCAACTGCGCCGCCTACACCGCCGTGGACCAAGCCGAGCAAGAATCAATGGCCGCAATGCGGCTCAATGCGGTTGCTCCCGGAACGCTGGCCTGGGTCGCCCGAGAGATCGGAGCGCAACTCCTCCACATCTCCACCGATTTTGTGTTCGATGGTTTCGCTAGCACTCCGTACACCGAATCGAGTCCAACCAATCCGCTCGGCACTTACGGAAAATCCAAGCTTCAGGGTGAACAAAACGTTTTCAAGGAAAACGATAAGTCCATTATTTTCCGAACTTCTTGGCTGTACGGGAGTAACGGCAAATGCTTCCCGAGAACCATGATAGAGCATTACCTGAAAGGCACAAACCTCAAAGTCGTTAACGATCAAATTGGTTGCCCGACCAGCACGATTGACCTCAGCCAAACCATCGCTCAAGCGATCGAGCTCAATATCGCGCCTGGCATCTACCACGCAACCGGGCCGGATTCATGTACTTGGTATCAGTTCGCCGAGCTTGCGATCAAAACCTACCGCGAAATGCACCAGCTGCCCTACGAGATAAATCTCGCGCCCTGCACTACGGCGGAGTACCCCACTCCCGCCCGCCGCCCTGCGTACAGCGTTCTTGATAACACCAAGATTCAGGCGGCTGGAGTCTCCGCCCACCGAGCGTTTTCCGAGAGTTTGTTAGAATTCATCGCGAAGACAGATTTCTAACAGTATCAAAATAATTATTGTCTTCCTCATAAATTCCTAACGCCTCCTCCCTAAAATCAAACTATGATCCTGACGCTCACATTCCTCGCTCAGTCACAGTTGTTCAAAAACGAAGTGAAAATCGAAGTGATGGGGCAATACCGCTACATCAAGTCGAACGGTATTCCTGATCATGAAACCGGGCGATTCCCGAACCAGGGCAACCCAAACTCCATCCGCCCGCAGATTTATGTTTTCAAAGTTCCGGTTGCTCCCAAGGAAAACGAACGAGCAACAGCTTTAGGACACCAAGATTTCGGAGTGAGCGTTCAAGGCGTTCCTTTCGATCCTCTAACCGCCGAATACTGGAACCGCGACCGCCAAGCCGGCTGGAACTACGAAGCGATCTTCCAAGGTCAAGGCACGCTTGGTATTGATCAAGCCAATGCACATGTTCAACCAACTGGGGCATACCATTACCATTCGGTTCCACTCCCCCTGATCAAAGATAAATCCAAAATGACGCTGATCGGCTGGGCCGCAGATGGCTTCCCTATGTACGGCCCCTACTGCCCTACTGACCCGATGAACCTGAGCAGTCCGATGAAGTCAATGAAGGGTTCTTATCAGCTTAAAACTGGAAACCGACCATCCAATCCTGGCCCGGGCGGAACTTACGATGGAAGGTTTGTTCAAGACTGGCAATACGTGAGTAAGTCTGGCGATTTGGATGAATGCAACGGTCGGTTTGGCTTCACTCCGGAATTCCCTAAAGGCACTTACTACTATGTCGTGACGGAAAACTACCCGTGGATTCCTCGCTACTACCGAGGCACACCTGATTCAAGCTTCGCCCGCCGTCCCGGTGGCCCGGGTGGTCGTCCGGGTGGCCCACCTCCACCAGGTGGTGGTGGCGAGGAAGAGGAGTTCAATCCCCACACACATTCTCATACTCACTCGCACACGCATTGAACGAATTCCCCTTATGTCGAACCCCTACCTTTGCTCAGCAAAGGTAGGGGGCACTATTATTTAAACGATATTCCCTCCCCAAGTCTGGGGAGGGTTAGGGAGGGGTTGAACAAACAGTCAAATACCTACCATTGCCGAGCAATAGTAGGGGCACTTAACTAGCCAGCAAAAATCTCTTTCAAAAAGTTCTGCAACTCCGCCCAGCTTCGACGATCCGCATCTTCGTTATATGCCGCACCACGAGATGGATCATTACCCGCGTCTTTCTGAGTAAACGCGTGAACAGCGCTGCCGTAGCTCACCATGTGCCAGTCCACCTTTCCGGCACGCATTTCATCCATGAACCCGGCGACCTGAGCAGGCGGAACAGAAGGATCATCTGCACCGTGGCAGACCAGAACCTTAGCTTTGATGTTGCTGGCTTCTGAGGCCTTGCCCCCATCTAAGCCACCGTGGAAGCTCACAGCTCCAAGAATGTCGGCTCCTGAGCGCGCCAGTTCAAGCGCACCGGTTCCGCCAAAGCAATAACCGATAACAGCGACTTTACTGCCGTCCACACCCGGAACTGCGCGAGCCGCTTTCAGGCCAGCCAGCAATCGTGAGCGATACAACTCCCGATCTCCTTTGTATTTGCCGGCGAATTGGCCGCGTTCTGCGCCAGTTGGACGATTGCCCTTGCCATAGATATCGACGGCGAAAGCAGCGTAGCCGAGACTCGCCAGCATATCTGCCCGCATTTTTTCGTAATCAGTTAATCCGCCCCACTGGTGAACGATTAACACAAGCGGATTCACTCGGTCGTTCATCGGCTTAACCACATAGCCTTGACAAGCAAAGTCGCCATCTTTGTAGTCAATGTCCATGCCTTTAGCTTGCGTGTTTCCCATTCCTAAAACCATTCCCGCGACAAGTGAGGTCAGCATATCGAAATTCTACGGCCTAACCGCTTTAGCTGTCGCTGAAACAGATTAAACTTCACAAAATTCTCATGTCACAGCAGACCACTAACTCTATTCTCATGATCCGCCCGGTGGTTGCCATGCCGAACCCTCAAACTTTGGAAACAAATGCCTTCCAAACCTCCGTAACACCTCGTCATGCTTTACCAGCGATCCAACGCGAATTCGACGGTGCAGTAGAACAATTACGAAACCACGGAATCGAAGTAACGGTAATCCTAGATTCACCCTGGCCGGAAACTCCCGACGCCATGTTCCCGAACAACTGGTTCAGCACCACATCTAATGGGCGGCACTATCTTTATCCGATGTTGGCGGAAAATCGGCGAACCGAACGAAAGCCTAATCTCCTAGAATTCCTAACTTCAAATTATCCAGAGCTAATTAATCTCACAACATTCGAGGAAAGAGGGCTATTTTTGGAGGGAACCGGAAGCATGGTTCTTGATCATCTTCATCAGATTGCTTACGCAGCCATTTCTCCGCGAACATCGCCCGAGGTGCTAGAAGCCTGGGCTCAACATTCAGGATATGAAATCCGCAGTTTTGAAGCGGTTGACTCAAAAGGCAAAGCAATCTATCACACAAACGTGATGCTTTCCATTGGAACCAAATTTGTCGCCATTGTCAGTGAATCAATTCCAAATGAACAAATAAGAAAAGAACTACTTGATGAGCTTTCGGCTAATCGCGAACTTATCGAACTCAGTTACGGACAAATGGGTTCTTTCTGCGCGAACATTCTGGAATTACAAAGCTATGACGGTACGCCTAAAATTGTTCTTAGCGTCACGGCACTGGAAAAGCTAAATCAGATTCAAAAACAAAAACTGGAAGAATTTGGAGAGCTAATTCCAGTTGAAGTCTTCCTGATCGAGGTTATTGGAGGCGGCGGAATCAGATGCATGATCGCGGAGTTGTTTTAAAGTGAAAAGCCCACCGGACAGTTCCGGCGGGCGAATTGCGAACGATAAAAATCTTAGGATGCTTTGCGGCGACGACGCAAGCCTGCTGTTACCAACCCAATCCCAACTAAGCTCATTGTCGCCGGTTCAGGAACAGTTTCGATCGTAGCCGTAAGCGGGGTCGAATCAAACTGATAGGCTCCCGCCGGTCCAAGAACGAATTGCACCAAGTCTCCGGAATTGGTCGCAATGTTAAAATCAAAGGCTTCTGCTACTGGTGATGACAAGCGTGACCACAAGGTGACGCCGTTGAGTTGAATGAAAATGTCGGTCAATCCAATATCACCCACGCCCCATTCTCCAGAAATCCGAAGGGTTCCACCATTTTGCACCGCATATTGAGCGACCGAATACTGTCCGCCGGGGCCAGAATGCATCCCAAAACTTCCGGGTGCGATGTTGTTCGTTGAACTGCTACCTGTATTCTTAAATACAGATGGCGTTCCATCTCCACTCAGACCGGGTGTATGCCAGACAAGAAATCCACCCGCATCGGCGATCGTTGTCGTGTATAGATTTGTTGGGTCGGCCAATGCGTTGCGGTAACCGTATGACCACGATCCGTTGGGATTCCCATTGGTGATACTGAAGTCTGCAGAAACATCGGCAAACTCCGCCTTTGCAAATCCAGAAGCCAGCACAAGCGCACCAAACGCAAGGGCTCCAAAAAAATGATTGATTTTCAAGTCTTCTCCTTTAATTGTCACACGATCTCTCAGTAGAAACCGCACTCACCAACTACTATTTCTTTGTTGCCGTTTGCAAAACGTTAGCAATGGTCATCAGCAAGCGCCTTTTAGGTTGGAATTCTCGAATACAGTATTTTTAGCAGGGTCAGGCTATGGCTTCCAGTTCCCGAATTCGCTTCAAAACAAAAACTGGGTCAAATAATGTGTCTTCGGCTAAATTTGAAAAACCCTTCGCTCTTTGTTTTTCTAGTATGGGAAGAGCAATGCGTAAATTACTAATAGCTTGCGGATATCTTTGGCCGCGAGTCTCGATCTGAGCCAAAACAACGCGGTTTAGAGCATCTTCAAAATCCCATTCATGCGCTCCTGAAATGGAAATAGCCCGACCACATTGATCAGATGCTGAGTGAAGGTCTCCAAGGGCAAGATATGCTTTTGCAAGGCAACGATAGCTTGTTGACCTGCCCAATCGTTCTCCTGTTTGTCTGCGTGCTCCTTCGCCCTTCTTCAGCCATTCGATTCCCATGGCGACTTTGCCTTTTCTAACTAACAGTTCGCCTAAGTAAGTGGCGAGGATTGCAAAAGTAGCAGAAGCCTCTGTGGTACTGACAATTTCGATTCCCTGTGTGTAATCAGATTCAGCTTTGGCAAGATCGTTTTCTGCTTCATGGCAACGGCCCCGCGATCCATGGTAGTGGGCTAACAGAATGGAGAGCCCAAATCGAGAGCATATTTCGATAGATTCACTAAACGCTAAAATGGCTTCTTGGATGTTTCCTAACCTAAACTCGCAACTTCCCACCAAACCCTTTGCTCTGGCATAGGCACCTAATGAATCAAGTTCGCGGCTAATCTTCGCCGCTCGTTCAGCAAAAGCCCGTCCTGTTTCAAGATCATTGCTATTGTATTCGCTGACACCGCAAATCAAGCTAAATTCAAGCTGCTGTGACAAAGTGAGTTTTCGTTGCTGAAGTTGGCTTATTAGTTCATTTGCATGTTCTTTTTCGTGCCGGAATACACGCACCCTTAACTCACAAAGGGCCGCGGAATTTCTTTGACTAGGGACGGCGAGACGAGCAAACTCCTTTGCAGACTCCAAGGCAGAATCAATGTCCCCTCCTTCAACGGCAAATCTAGCTTTCCAGCCGTAAAGTTCTGCTAGATCACGCTGGTTGATCCCTTTTAGTGTCAGCAAATCTTCAATCCGTGCCCGGGCATTGAGTATTCTTCCTCCCATAAGCCAGAGCGGACACGAACCTAAAACAGAGGCCACCTTTTCTTCGATTCCCACAGCCCCAAATATCTGCGCCGGACTCTTGAGGCGTTTGGGCGATTGTAATCCTACTTTAATGTAAATATCTTCACCAAGTTCTAAACCAAGTTCGGCTCTAATTCGCGTGGCGTATTCTTCTAATTCAGCCGCCGCTTTTGCAGGTTCGTCTTTTTCCATCCAGAGACTAGCAATGAGCAACCGTGGCTCTTGGCGGAGAGGGTCTTGGCGTTTGAGTCGTTGCGCAAGAATAAGATCGCTTGATTGCTTTGCTTTCTCCAAGTTCTCTTCGAACCATCGTTCTTCAAACTCATGGCGCACAATATCAGCCCATTCCGCTTCAATTCCGGATAGTAGGTTCTCGGGTAATCCGGCATCAAAATCTACCTGGGCATCCGTAACCTGAATAGAGTCCATGTCGATTCGTATCAAACCTGGTGCTGCCTGGTTGATGTATGTCAGGCTTAGGCGCAAATTGGCTAACTGCCGTTCTGTCTCGTGTTCAGGCCATAGCAGTCGGCCCGCTATTTTGCGCGTTACCAGACCTCGAAACACTAATAATAAAATCAGCTCTAACGCTTTTCCGCTCCGGAACTTGATCGGCCCTCCTCCCTCATTCAGAACTTGGGGTGATCCAAACGGTTTAATGTGATAGGTCATACTACTGAGTCATTTTTTGCGTGCAGCATAGGTGACTTTTTACTTGTTCGCGAACAGAACCTGCAGTTCTATACCTTTAACCACTGCAGTAGGAGAAAATTCCAGGCGCTTCCACTTACTATGATCTGCGTTTACGACGAAGAGCGGCAATTCCAAGACCAATCCCAACTAGGCTCATTGTTGCTGGCTCAGGCACCGCTTCTCTAGCAAACTGACTTCCACGAATCGTACTGATTTGACTAGCAGTGAGAAAGTCTAAACCAAGCCCATCTGGGGCAACATCGCCAAGACTTTGAGGAATGCTGCGAACCCCACCCGATGCCATTAAGTTCTTGGATGTGTTTGAGCCAGTGTAGTGCGGCAAGCCAAGAACATGACCGAGTTCATGAGAAAACGTATCAACTCTCCCCAGTGCTGAGTAACCAGCAATATTGGAAGTGTCCATCACCATGTATGGCTGATCCAAAAATGCGAAACCATACACGCTGGTATTAGTAACATTATCAACGAACCATGCATTTACTACTAGCGGATCAGCGTTTTGGCCATTCCCAGGAGCATGCACAAGGGCTGAGGCATTGTTGTTATTGAACTGGTTGTAAGTTGTCTTGTTCAAAATATTAGGAGCTAAAAAGTTGAGGACAATATCTGCCTGCGCATAAATCTTCGCTGCGTAATCCGTGTAAGCCAAGAAAGGCGATTGGTTTGAGCCGTTGTTTTCGGCACACAAGATAGGCTGAATAGTGACCTGTAACGTTGCTGCTTGAGCAACCGAGGATAGTGCAACTACTGCAAAAGCTACAGCAAAATGAAGTTTCATGTGTCCTTTCCAAAAGGATCACTCCAACTGGAAGTGACCAACCTAGAGAGAATAACATTTATTTTAACTAGAAAACCATAGGCGAAAGAATCCTAGCAATTTTACAAAAAATAGTCGGCTTGCTTGGCAAGCCGACTATTTAGATTCAAGTTCAGTTTGTGACCAGTTCTTCTTCTTTGTCCCCTGGAGGAGGTGCATCGCTCTTGCGGAAGATAACGTTGCCGTCTTCATCCACGTCGGCGATGATGTGATCACCTTCGCCGAAGGTGTTCATCAGAAGTTGCTCGCTGAGAGGATCTTCGATGAACCGTTGAACTGCTCGTCGCAGAGGCCGTGCACCAAGGTTAGGATCGTAACCCTTTTCGGTTAGCAAGGTCTTCACTGCTTCGCTTAGTTCAATTGTGATGCCAAGTTCTGCGGCTGACTTGTTGACCCGCGAGAGGTAGATGTCAGCAATCTGAAGAATCTCGTCCTTCTTGAGGTGGTGAAACACGATGACTTCATCGATCCGGTTGAGGAACTCGGGCCGGAACGACTTCTTCATTTCGTCCAGCATCTTGTTCTTCATTGCCTCATAGGTGCGAGGATCGTTGATGTCTTGCTTTGCATCGCGGAATCCAAGTCCTTTTTCGAGTTCGATCGGCTTGACCCCAACGTTTGAGGTCATGATGATGATCGTGTTTCGGAAGTCAACCACTCGACCTTGTGAGTCGGTGAGGTGACCATCTTCCATTACTTGAAGCAGGATGTTAAAGACTTCTGGGTGAGCTTTTTCGATTTCATCCAACAACACGACGCAGTAAGGATTCCTTCGAACTTGCTCGGTGAGTTGTCCGCCTTCATCGTAACCAACGTATCCTGGAGGGGCACCAACCAAACGGCTAACCGAGAACCGTTCCATGTACTCAGACATATCAATTCGGACAATTGAAGTGTCTTTTTCGTACAGGTATTCAGCCAAGGTTTTTGCGAGTTCAGTCTTACCGACCCCAGTTGGGCCAAGGAATACGAAACTGGCAGTTGGGCGTTTCGGATCTTTTAGTCCGCTGCGTGATCGCCGGATAGCCCTAGCAACTGCGGTGACAGCTTCTTCTTGCCCAATGATTCGAGCATGAAGATCGTCTTCCATCCGCAATAACTTTTGAGATTCCGCTTCAACCAGTCTGGTAACAGGGATTCCTGTCCAGCTTTGAACGATGCCAGCGATTTCTGTTTCGCCTACTCGTGCATGAGGCTTATCTTCATCTCGCCATGCTTCTTCACGCGAGTTGATCGAATTGCTCAGTTCTTCAAATTCTTTATCTTTTGCCTCGATTTCATCTTCGGTGCTATGTCGGCGGAGATGCTCAAGTTCTGCTCGCATCTTGGCGAGTTTTTGCTTGTCGGCGCGGACATCAGCCGGAGGCAAACTTTGTTGCAGACGAACCCTTGACGCAGCTTCATCAATCAAGTCAATCGCTTTATCCGGCAGAGTTCTGTCGGTGATATAGCGCATTGAAAGTTGAACAGCGGCGAGCAGAGCTTCGTCTGTGATTTCAACATCGTGGTGAGCTTCGTATCGCTCTCGCAATCCTTTCAAGATTTCGACTGCTTCCTCTTCGTTCGGCTCCCGAACTTTCACTGATTGGAATCGTCGCTCAAGTGCCGCATCCTTTTCTATGTATTTGCGGAACTCGTCTTGAGTGGTTGCACCAATGCACTGCAACTCGCCTCTTGCGAGCGCGGGTTTCATAATGTTAGAAGCATCAATCGCGCCTTCTGCGGCCCCGGCTCCGACGAGTGTGTGCAGTTCATCAATAAAGAGGATGACTTGACCGTCCGACTTTCGGACTTCCTCCATCACCTTCTTCATTCGTTCTTCAAATTCACCACGGTACTTGGTACCGGCAACCAAACCAGCCATGTCGAGGGCAATCAAACGTTTGCCGAGCATGATTTCAGGGATATCGCCGCTGACAATCCGCAGAGCAAGGCCTTCCGCAATCGCGGTTTTACCGACGCCTGGGTCACCGATCAGACAAGGATTGTTCTTAGTTTTTCGCGCCAAAATCTGCATGACGCGTTCAATCTCTTGTTGTCGGCCCACAACTGGGTCGAGCTTGCCATCTCGGGCTAATTCAGTTAAATCTCGTCCAAATTCATCCAATGTCGGGCTCTTTGCCGCATTGCCGGATGTTGTGGATTGAGATTTGCCACCTTTTTCGGTGGACTTCGTTTGAACTTCGTTATCTTGGAGCGACATCACCTCGCGACGTGCTCTATCGAGTTCTACACCAAGGCGAGCAAGCACTCTGCCTGCCAGCCCATCACCTTCTCGAATCAATCCGAGTAAGAGGTGTTCGGTACCAATATAGTTGTTGTTGAGGTTTCGCGCTTCATCATACGCAAGATCAATGACTCGCTTCGCGCGTGGCGTAAGAGTCATGTCTTGACTTGGTCGCGATTCCCCACGGGGCAACTGCTTTTCCACTTCAGCCCGGATTTTTCCAAGGCCAACGCCGAGCTTTTCTAACACTCGTGCGGCAACACTATCGCTTTCGCGCACCAAGCCGAGCAACAGGTGTTCGGTCGAGACGTATCCCTCTCCAAACTTCTGCGCTTCCTCTTGTGCGAAGAAAACAACTTTCCTCGCTCGCTCAGTAAATCTTTGCCACATATTTTGTTTGTTGCTCCTAGCGATCCAAATGTTTCCTTATGGTTTCGCTATTGAATTAGACGACTCATGTTAGAATTTGTGCCGCAGACCTATTTGCGCCACGTTCAAATGAACCCATCTACACCCATTGTCGGCACGATACTGCATGTCGCCCAGGGGTGAAATTTGCCTAATAATCTTACCGGGATAAATTTAAACTCACCGGGCATCATTTTCGATGCTTCTCCTGGTAATTTTGCCAGCTTTAAGAAGCACCCACAATTACTTGCCATTGAATTTGCGGGGAACCATTTACACTAGGTGTAAGTCCTAAAAGGATTCTGCAGACAGTTGAGTCTGCGATTTAGGTCAAACAGCAATGCGAAAATTTTTCCCCCTCCTAGCACTGGTGTGCCTTGTACCGGGATTAGCGAGCGCCTCACCTGAGCCGATTGCTTCTGGGTACTTAGAGGTCGCACACGGTTGGGTCAAACGTCCAGATGGATCTCTGGTTTCCATTAAGGGCATGATGCTTCCTTATAAAGCCTGGCCCATCACGGCTAAAAAAATTGAACCTCTCAAGGCAAAACCGAACCCAAACGACGCACTCGCTTATCTATTAGCCAATCCACCTTCTAGGCAGAATGATCGAGGCACCAATTCGTCCCCAAAATCGGCTGGCCCAGAAGCCGATCAAACCGTTTATTTAGCTGACGCTGGTGCAGCTTACGGTTATGTCGAAAATAACCCTAGCTCTTTAGATGACATCACGTTGAGCGGAGGATTGAATAAACCGTGGCAAACATTAAGGTTTGGATTTGCGACCACCTTGGGAACGAACCCCAGATTCCTCATCCGATGGAGAATCTGGCAAAACAATGTTGACAATCCGGCTCCTCAAAATGATTTCTCTGGCGAAATCGCCGACTTTGGGGTTGTCTGGAATCAAGCAATCCCTTCAAACCAAGTGATTGTGGAAATTGGTATAGCTCAAGCCGCGGTTTCAACCAGTGACTCCACATTATTCATTTGCCAACAATTCCGAGAGTATTCAAACCCACCCACCACTGCACAAAGAAATGGCGAAGGTGAGTTTATGTTAGGAACGGTTGACACAGTATTCAATACTGGAGCACCTCCATCAGTTGGTTCAAGCGACGGAACACAGTTCTGGTACGACTGGGATCCTTTCCCGGACGGCAACTACGAAAATACTGAAATTGACACGTTTGAAGGTGCAGAAGCTAACCATGTGCTCGGCATAAAAGTAGCTGGTTCCGGCAGCGTTGTCAACCTCAACAGCTTTGCCGTAAGGGCAGTTGTTGGTCAGTCTCCACAAGGCAACTTCCTTTCAACCTGGCAGCCAAATGATAATAATCGGTTTACAGTGCTGACCTCCTACGATAATATGAGGTCTGCTCCAGTCGGCCTTATTGAACTAGATGTTCCAAATGCAAGCGGCAACGTAACTGGCATCAGGGCAAGCGGAGTCATTTGGTCATCTCTTGGTCTGCACACCGCCTACATTGAAATGAAAAATGCCACGAACAACACGTGGGTGACCTTGTCTACAAAGACTATTAACGAAGGAGACACGATCTTTGCAGAATCTTACGGTGGAACTATTCCCCTTTCGAACTTCGTGAACCCAGACGGAACCATTACATTCCGAGTGCGTTGGCAACTCTCTAATGCTCCGGTTGCCCGAAACTGGCGCATGGGAGTGGATCACTTCTTGGTAACGTACACAATCAACTAACATTTTAGGTTGATTACGAATCGCCCGGTGTAGCTTAAACCGGGCGATTTTTTTCTTTATGACTTTCCTACTCTCACACCCAGTACAATCACAGTATGCAGTCAGCATGGAAGGTCGGCGGCTTAGTCGTAATATTTGCGGCGATGATGATGGGAGTGTTTGCGATTCTCAAATCAAGCATCTTCGCTCAACCTACAGACACTTACTTTGTCCGCTTTGCCGATGCTGGCGGTTTGAACTCTGGCGCAGAGGTTTTGCTTGCTGGTGTTTCAATCGGCAAGGTTGAATCGGTTACCCTCGCTGAAGACGGAACCGCCAGAGCCAAACTCAGCATTGAGCATGGCAGAACGATTTCAAAAGATATTGTTGCTGTGCTCCCGACTGGATTTATTTCGCTCGGTGATCGACAAGTGCTCCTGGAAAGAAAAGGAACTCTCACAGGCACTTACTCCCCTAATAATATTGATGACCCCATTCCTGGGGCAATTAAGGGGCCGCTCGAAGACATATTCCCCGATACCGAATCAACGATGCAGGAGCTCAACAAAACGATGGTTGCGTTCCAAAACCTCCTGGGTGATAAAGAACTTAAAGATGGTTTGATTGGGGTCATGAAATCCGGGGAGCAAACCGCAGACAAATTTGGCAAACTCGCAGACTCTCTGAGCGGCACTCTTAATCGAAATGGCGACGAAATAGATGCGCTCATGACATCAATGGTCGCAGCCATGAAAAATATGCAGGAAGTTACGGCTGAGATCAACGCTTACGCCGGAAGCGGCAAACTTCAGGCGCAGGCTGATCAGCTCATGACAACGATGAACTCAGCTGCCAAGCAAGGCGAACTTCTCGTATCTGATCTCCGAACATATACAAGCGATCCAACGATCAAAGACAATCTTACTGGAACACTGGAGAACTTCAAATCTATGAGCGATAGCGGTGTGAACATCGCTCAAGATGCTGAGCTTATGGCTAAAAACGGAGTGGAAATCTCCGATCAAACCAAACAACTGATGACCAAGGCAAACAAGTTGGCGGACGAAGTTGAAAGACTCATCGAAGACGTAAAGGGCGCGGTTCAAAAATTTGGATCAGGTGGAGGGCAAAGCTTAATTCCTGAAGTCAATATCGAATCTGATTTGATGTACCAAAGTGAACAACAACGATTACGAGCTGACGTTAATTTAGTTATTCCCGCTGGAAGGGAGAAACTCGTTCTTGGCCTCTATGATGCCTTTGAATCAAATAAGCTCAATGTGCAATTCGAACGAGCACTCAATGAGAGGACGGACCTTAGGTATGGGGTCTATGCGAGTAAACCTGGCGTCGGGGTATCTTATGCGTTCGCGCCGAATACATGGCTCAAGACTGAGCTCTTCGGCTTGAACGACCCGCAATTCGATATAAGATTGAAGCACCGGTTCAACCAAACAATTCATGGTTGGGTTGGTATTGAAGATATCTTTGGAAGAAATAGTCCAGCAATCGGAATAGGGATCAAAAGATAAGAAAGAGGTTTTAGATGAAGGTCATCCTGAAGCAAGCAGTGCCCAAACTTGGTAAAGAGGGTCAGGTCGTTAACGTCAAGGCTGGTTATGCCCGCAACTTCCTTTTCCCGCAAAGCATGGCCATCGTAGCCGATAAAAAGCAGCTATCCGTTCTTGAGCGACAGCACGCAAAAATTGCCGCCGATCTTGAAAAAACTAAAGCCGGAGCTGAAGCAGTTGCTGAAAAACTTAACGGCAAATCACTCCGAATTCAAACCAAAGCTGGTGCCGATGGACGCCTTTTTGGTGCAATCACTAGCCAAGACATCGTTGACGAAATCAAGAAGTCACTCGGCGAATCGGTTGATAAGAAAGCTGTTCTCTTACTTCGCCCAATCAAGCGACTTGGCAAATACGACATTGAGCTTAACGTTCACCGAGCAGTAAGCATCGAAATCAAACTCTCCGTATTTGATCCTGACTTCGAAGAAGTAGACGAAAAGCTCCCAGAACTAGAAGCTGAGCTAGCTACTGAAGAACCAGCAGTCGAAGAAGAAGCTGGCGAACCAGTAGAAGCTTAAAACTACAAAACCTCAACTTAAATTGCTCTGCTGATGTAGCGGAGCAATTTTTTCATTTGTCGACCTTAAATTTCCTCAAAAACCTGTATTTTCAGCTTCATTTCTGGCAGTTGTTAACCGAAAATCTTTTAGGGCACACCCAACTTCAACGCCTTTCGAGAAAATAATTGCAGTTCGTCAATCCGTGGTTTCTGGTTATTTCAGTCTTCATGATGATCGCCTTTGTTGGCATCACCGTGTGGACCAAACGCAATGAACGGACTACCAAAATTCTGCGCCCAGTATTTCTTATTTCTCTTCTGATCCTCATTACCGGAATAGTCACGTCAAATAGTGCTGTTCGATCAACTGTTGATGAGCGGCTGAAAGCGAATCTTGGCAGTGCCCGATTGATGGCTGCTGAACTCCAAAATCATTTCCAGGCACAAACAATTGGCATGGAACAGGAATCGGCTAAGAAAGCATCAAAAGAAATTTTTGAGCGGTGGCTGAAAGCAAATCCGGAAGTAACGGGCGTGAAAGCAATTCGCAAAACTCCCGACGGAAAATTTCAAACCATCGTCCTCAGTGGTAACAATGAGAGCATAGATTCATTGCTTTCCAGAGGATCTGTTTTTGGAAAGGCATGGGAAGGAACAGAGGTAACGATGATGCCGAACCGTCAGAACGGTGAAGTATTTTCTGCAATCCCGTTGCTCAACGCGGATCGTTCGATCCATTCAATCCTTCTTTTGACTTTTAGTGATCCTCAATGGACAGCAGTTATTGCACGAGCTCAATCGCTGGTCGTCATCATGACGGCAGTTCTGGTTTTTGTCGCACTTTTCGGTGGCCTTGCCGTGGCAGAACTGATACATGCACTTGCAATTGCACGAGTAGCACGAGCTGAAATGCTGCTTCAAGGCGATCAGATCAAAGAGCAGATGGAACTTATTGCTGAGAAAAATCAGACGATGGCCGCAAACCAAGATCTATTGGCTCAGGCTAACGCACGGCTTCATGCATTGGCCACGATGGATGGTCTGACCGGATTGATGAACCACCGGACGCTCATGGAATTCCTCTCTACCAGCATGAAAAGAAATTCTGTAGTGGGTTCTCCTAGCTCCGTGATTTTGCTGGACATTGATAATTTCAAACAGCTTAACGATCAATACGGCCACCTTGCTGGTGACGAGGCTTTGCGAGCAATTGGCCAAGTATTGCGACAATCCTGTCCTCCCGGCGCGGCAGTTGGTCGCTACGGAGGTGAAGAATTTATGATGGTACTTCCTGGGGGATCTGAATCTGCTGCAGTGGCGGTCGCTGAAGAATTACGCAGACGCATTCAGGCTACTCCAACTACCTCGCGGCAGGTCACAACGAGCATCGGTGTCTCAACGGTTTACAGCATGTCTAAATCCGAGCAAACCTTGATTGGCGAAGCGGATAGTGCCCTCTATTACAGCAAACGGAACGGCAAAAACCGAGTAACTCATTACGGGCACGGTTTACTAGATACTGCTTCAGCATAAGGCTTTTGAGTATCAATCCAAATCAACTCCAAACCTTAATATATCCATAACACTCCATTAACATAAATTTCAATTCTTCTATGATTTTGTATTCAAAGAGTCACAAATTGAACTAATTCAGTTTTAACATTCTTAACATAAAATTTCTCAAATTCATTACTATCCACAGTAATAAAAAATATTAACAACTGCTTAACAGGGATTCACTAAATAATCGTTGCTGTCGGTCTTTCGAGATCAGATTCTCTTGGAGAAAATCACACTCATGCGACGAGCCTTTACCCTCATCGAACTTTTGGTCGTAATCGCGATCATTGCCATCTTGGCAGCCATCCTTTTCCCAGTTTTCGCCCAAGCTAAAGAAGCAGCTAAGAAGACTCAAGACCTTTCAAACATGAAGCAAATGGGCATGGGAACAATGCTTTATATTGCCGACTATGATGACACGTATGGTCAAGCTTACTACTACAAAGACGACCTGGGTGATACTGGTGGATACGTACAGTGGACATCAACCCACTTTCCGTACATCAAGAACAAACAAATGTTTGTTTCACCAGGTGATCCATCACGTGGCCTTGATCCAACCAATCCCGCATGTGCAAACATTGGCGACACAACCGTCAACTACACCACTCCTTGCGATGCTCAAGTTCCGAAGATCAGCTACACGGTTAATGCTGCTTTGATGCCACGAAAACGACGCACTCCAGACCCAGCAAACGTAACCTCTCAAACTGCTGTTGACCAAGTCGCGAACACCATTCTGATCGCATCATTCAGCAACACTGCTGCTTGTGTGAACGATACTTCCCAAGGTCAAACCACAACCACCTACAAGAACAAGTCTCACCGACCAACCAACGCTTACATGACCTCCTTGACTGGTGGAAAGTGGGCAGGTGACAACACTGCCGACGCAACTATTCCAGCTGTCTATGCAGTAACAATTGACATTGCGAAGGAAGCATGGGCTTTCTGCAAAACTGGTGCAGACTCAAGTAGCCGAGTACACCTGAAGTACATCCAAGGCGACCGCTTTGGAAAGGGTTCAAATTACGCTTACTCTGACGGTCATGCTAAATGGGCTACTCCAGAAGCTACGCTCAGACCAGACAACTTCCAATGGGGAACCAGCATTTACACAATGGGTAGTAAGCCGGTTCTCGACCAAAACGGCAACAACGTTCGCTAAGGAAGAAATTCTCCGGTAAATGCATAGCGGGGTCTCAAATGAGGCCCCGTCTTCATATAGAATCCTCCCATGAACATCCTCTTCGTCTGCGTAGAAAACAGCAACCGGTCTCAAATGGCCGAAGCATTTGCCAAACATTACGGCAATGAAGATAGCTACTCCGCTGGCTCAAGACCGAGCGGAAAAATCAATCCCAAAGCAATCGCCGCAATGGCAGAGCTTGGGATAGATATCTCTAATAACAACTCAAATGGATTAGATGATCTTCCGAAGATCACATGGGATTGGGCGATTACAATGGGTTGCGGGGATGCCTGCCCTCACCTCCCTGCCCTCAACCGAGATGACTGGGCACTCGCTGATCCAAGGGACATGGAACCAGCAGACTTCAATAAAGTCCGTGATGAAATCGCTCGTCGAGTTCGTGAACTATTAAAAGTTGACGAGTAAGAATTTTCTCTTTTTTTGAACAAACCTTGGAACTCCAAAACGCATTCGAGCATTGTAAAGCAGACTAAGTTCGGAGCCACGGTTGACAAACGCGATTACATCAAAGCAAGTTAGAGAAACGAGGAGTGGTATGCAACCCTCTCGTTCAGCGTTTGAATCATTGATCGCCAAAGAACTCGCCAGTTTTCTACGGCTGGCAAAGCGATTAGCCCATCCCGACGAAGCACGCGCTGAAGACTTTGTTCAAGATGCCATCATCAAAGCGTACGTTGGGTTCCAAAACGGTGATCTTAAGCTTACGCCGCAGACGGGAGCGTGGATACGGAAGAGTATTTATCTCAACTTCCTCATGCACCGGCGATCCGAAAAGCGAGTTCGGTATGTTTCTCCTGAATTGTTGGAGTCAGCCAAAACCGTTCAACCAGAACCACATGCAAATCAGCTGAGTACCGATATTCTTGCTGCACTCGAAAAAATCAGTGATGAACACCGAGAGGTGATCATTCTCATTGACCTGGAAGGTATTGAATACGCCGAAGCAGCCGAAATCTTATCCATTCCGATTGGTACAATTCGTTCGCGGCTCAACCGAGCCAGATGGAACATGGCCAATCTGCTCCGAAGTTCTTATGGAAGTAACCATGACAAGCCCTGTCCACACTGAACCTTGCCATCACGTCAAACATTATGTTGAAGGTGTTGCCAGTGGCAAACGAATCCGTTGGTGGAATATCTTAGGCTGGCTCCATGTCAAGCATTGCCCTAAGTGTCAAGAAGCTCTGGCGTTGCTGCAGTCCTATTTGAATTCTGCATCTCAACTGCGAAAGGAAGCTACCGAAGATGTATCCGGTCTGATGAATCGAATGTCGGATGCCATGACCGAAGTTGACCAAAACTCCCCCTCTCCGTTTTAATGGAGAGGGGGTCAGGGGGTGAGGTCAGCCCACCTCCCAGCGTTTGCGACCAGATCGCTCTTCACAAACCAAAATAGCTTGCTCGATGCACTGTTCTCCCTCAATCCTATTTTCTTCAAAAAACGCAAGGCTCGGAATACGAATCGTCAAAATTCCGAGCTCACCTAAAAAATCATCTCGCCTTTTATCTTGCTCTTGTCGAAACATATGCTGCTCACCATCAATTTCAACACAAAGGGAAGCTTCAGCACAATAGAAATCCAAAACATACGGCCCGACTTCGTGTTGCCTTCTAAACTTAAACCCTGACTTTTTATGACGGAGTTGCTCCCAAGCAACTCTTTCCGAAATGGAACATTCAGCTCGAAGTTCTCGCCCCCGACCAATATTTCGTCGTGTTTTCGGCGGTAAAGCCATGACATATTATGGACACTAAACCTCACCCCAAACCCCTCTCCATTAAAACGGAGAGGGGCTTATTTACGAGACCGCTAACGGAACGAGCTTTCGTCCGTTCTTCCCTACTTCTTCCGGATTTTCTCGCACAATTTCCTTGTATAGAGAATCGCGTTCAATCGGCTCGCGGCCAACTTCGCGGATCATGGCGCACATATTCTTGTAAGTCAGCACCTGGGATTTATTACCGAATTCACCTTCTTTGTAAGTGATCTCGTATTCGTGAACCAAACCATCGGTGTCGTCGGCACCATACCAAAGAGCGGCCTGAGTGATCTCAGGGGTGTTCATGATCCAGAAACTTTTAATGTGCTCAAAGTTATCCAGCATGAGGCGGCTCACGGCGATATTCCGCAAATCTGTGTAGCCAGTTAGCGATTTGATATCTTCCAGTTCAGTTTTTTCTGGGTGGAACGAAAGCGGAGTAAAGCAAACAAAGTGCTTTGTTTCATCTTGAAGCTCCCGCAGTTGGATCAAGTGGCTGACTCGCTCTTCATCAGTTTCGATATGACCGTACAGCATGGTTGCGTATTGGGTGAGCCCCAAGTTTGCCGCCGCGCGAGCGACCGATTTCCAGCCGTCGCCGCCCAGCTTTTTGCCGAAGAGTTCTCGGTGAACGCGGTCGCTTAAGATTTCGATTCCGCCACCAGGGAGAGAATCCAATCCTGCTTCCACCAAATCGCGTAGAGCTTGTTCGTGAGTTACCCCACCCTTGCTCGCGATCTGCTCAATTTCGATTGCCGTAAACGCCTTGACGTGCGCTTTCGGCATCACTTCCTTCACCACTCGGCAAAGATCAAGGTAGTACTGGTAAGGCAATCGAGGGTTAATTCCGCCCACCATGTGAACCTCTGTGATATCAACATCTTTGTGCCAATCCAAGCGACGGCGCACCTCCTCGATTGACATTTCATAAGGGTCTGGCCCGCCTTTTTTCGCGTAAAACGAACAGAACTTACAGAACTTGTTGCAGATATTGGTGTAGTTGATGTGCTGGTTTCGCACAAAGTAGGTGCGTTTGCCGTGGAGACGCTCACGGACGATGTTCGCCATGTAACCCACGGCGGTGAGGTTCGGGGTCTGGTACAGCCGGATTCCATCTTCGTGGCTCAGTCGTTCGCCTGCCTCTACCTTCTTGTAGATGTCAATCAGGTCGCCAACAATCCGTTCTGCTGCGATGCTCATATCGGTTCTTACGAGTTTTCAACAAAAATTGAAAACTGTCTAATATTACCTGACGAATCTCCTCACCCAGCTAACTCAGGGTCCTGACACTTTCCACATTTGCTAACCAGCTAAACTATATTCCGTGAAGCGGATTGTCATTCTGGGGTCAACAGGAAGTATCGGCACCCAGACTCTAGATATTGTTCGCCAGCACCCCGACCGCCTGCAGGTCGTTGGATTAGTCGCAAACAAATCCGCCGAGCAAATCCAAAAACAAACACAGGAATTTAACGTTCCTCGCATTGCTTTAATGGATGAATTGGTAGCCCAAGCCTCCAGCATTCCGGGCGGGATGAACGCGATCATCGAGATGGTCACCGATAGCAAAGTTGACCTCGTTGTTGTCGCGGTTGCCGGAGTCATTGGCCTTCAACCCACCATCGCCGCGATTGAAGCAGGCAAAAACATCGCTCTGGCAAGCAAGGAAGTTCTGGTTGCCGCTGGTGAAGTGGTTATGCCGCTGATCAAAAAACACAATGTGCAAATCACTCCGATCGACAGCGAACACTCTGCCCTGTTCCAATGCATCCAAGGTTATTCGGCTGATCAAATTGATCGCCTTATCTTAACCGCGTCGGGCGGGCCGTTCCGTGGAAAATCGCGCGAAGAACTGCAATCCGTTACGCGCGAGCAAACCCTTGCCCACCCCACCTGGAACATGGGCGGCAAGATCACAATCGATTCCGCCACGATGATGAACAAGGGGCTTGAGATCATCGAAGCCTGCCATCTATTCCAAATCCCCGCCGACCGAATTGATGTCGTGATTCACCCGCAAAGCATTATTCACAGCATGGTTCAGCTCACGGATTCTAGCGTGCTTGGGCAACTCGGTTGGCCAGATATGCGCTTGCCGATTCAATACGCACTTCTCTACCCCGAGCGCAAACCGAACACTCTCAAGCCTTGGAATCCAATCGAAACCCCTAACCTGACCTTTGAAAAGCCAGACGAAGAGACCTTTGAATGTCTGCGCTTAGCCCGCCAAGCCGTTAAGATAGGTGGAACCATGCCCTGCGCTCTTAATGCGGCGAACGAAGAAACAGCAAACGCCTTTCTTAATGGGTCTGTTTCATTTCTTGGAATCGCCGACATTAATAGAGGCGTCATGGAAAAACACACGCCAATTTCTCCCACTTTAGAAAGCCTTCTGGAAACAGATCGCTGGGCCCGCGAAACCGCACGGCAACTAATGGGGTTAGGATAAACAATCAATGGATCTTTTGCAAGCCGTTCTCCACGGGCTGACCACTGCCTTCACTTTCCTCATCGTGATCACGGTTCTGATCGCGGTTCATGAGCTAGGGCATTACTGGGTGGCAAAACTGTGCGGAATGCACGTCACAGCTTTTGCGGTCATGGTAGGCGGGGTTCGCAAAACCCCCTTGGATCATTTACTTAAGAAACCATTGATGAAAAGCTCTGTGGTCTGGGCGATTGGAATCATTGTGGCGGTTGCTACGGTTCTCGCCGGATTCTATGGGCAGAAGCCAGCTTTTTATGCCGGGCTGACGTTCTTTGCTTCGGTTGGGCCGCTGTGGATGATTTCCCGGTTGAATGCGCTTTACCACCGACCGCTTTCCGAAGGCATATTCACGTTACTCAAAAGTTATGCCGTGGTCGTGCTTATTTTGGCGATAGGCACACGCTTCCAAAACCTAGATGTCGTCTACGCACTTTCAATGCTGATTGGAGCGGCATCAGTTGCTGTGATGCTTGCCTATTACTATCCCGTATTGCGAACGGGTGGCGCTGATACTACTGATCCGACCATTGATGTCGAAAGCGCAACGGAAACAGTGTTCGCTGAAGGCGATGGAAACAAAGGATTCGGTGAGATTATTGCCAACCATCAATCAGTTCCTGTTCGGTTCCGACCATTAATGAGCCGGGTAGATCGGCATGGAACCGAGTTCTCCCTTCTGCTTCTGCCGCTGGGTGGATTTGCCTCAATTGCGGGGATGCAAGCGCGTGAAGACGGCAGTGAAATTTCGATTGAAAAAGGGTTCTTTTCTAAGTCACCGATCAAGCGATTACTTACTCTATTTGCTGGCCCGCTGTTTAGTGTATTACTAGGAATGCTTTTAATCTTTGTTGCTATTTTGGGCCAAGGCAAAGAGACGATGACGACCGTGGTCGGCTCACTTGGAGATGGGCCAGCCAAATCAGCCGGAATCCAACTAGGCGACAAAATCACTGCGATCAATGGCGAATCTACTCCTGGTTTTTACAATGTTATTGAGAAAGTCCGATTTGCTTATACCGAAAAGGATGGAGTCTATCTGCCCACTCCCCTCCAAGTGACTATTGATCGTGCAGGGAAAGAGCTGAATTTCACAGTCACACCGGAAGTTGGAGCAGAACCCACGCCCCTGCTGGACAAAGACATCAATCCAACAAACGAATCCAAAATCCAAGCCAAGCTGATGATCGGAGGGGAAATTGGCTACGAGCCTGTATCAGCCAGTGAAGCTGCAACGTTTGCGATTAATACGCCAGCAAGAGGTGTTCAACAGCTATTCAAAGTGTTCACCAACTACCAAACCGCTAAGGAATCGGTAGGCGGGCCAGGCACCATGGTTCAGCAAACTTCAACAGCAGTTGAAAACGGAATTTGGCAAATCCTTCTGCTTGCCGGTGGGCTTTCGCTGAGCCTTGGATTGCTCAACCTGCTCCCCTTCCCTCCTCTTGACGGAGGTCAGATGGTGATCGCTTTTATCGAACTTCTTCGTGGCAATCGCAGACTTCCGCACAGCATGCAAGTTGCGCTTCATAACATCGGAGGAATGGCGGTGCTTCTGTTGATGCTTGCCGCATTTACGATTGATGCCACCCGCCGAAGCGAAGCCAACAAGCCCAAGGAAAAACCGCAAGTCGAACAGCCTGCGGTTAAGAATCCTGAAACTGAAAAAGAAAAAAGCTGATTAGTCGAACAGTGACTTCAGATAATCCAATTCCACTTTCAGTTCTTCGGCAGTTGTGCTAACCATCGGGCGGAGTTCAATGCGGCCCACAAACTCGATGTTGCGAAGCTGCCTCGCCATATCTGCCCAATCGGTCATGCCGTCTTGAACAGTAGACCATCGCCTTGCCCAGCCTTTATTATTACTGTCTGAAGCACCAGGATGGCGAAGCAGAACATTGTCGCGAACGGTGATGCAAGCCAAATAATCCATCAGGATCGCCACGGTGTAATCCCAGGCTTCAAACCCCTCGAACAGCGCTCCGCCTGGGTCGAGTTGCACTCCAAAACGATTGGGCTTCAGTCCACGCACCAGATGGAAGGCGGCGGATGGTGAAGGCAACAGGCTCTCACCAGCCACGGGCAAAAGTAGCTTCATTTCGTATTCGTCGAGAATTGGTTCAAGGGTTTCTAAGTAACCCCGAGCTTTGGTCAATCGCGACCGTACAAAATAGCCCTTCTTAGGAATCGTAGAAACAGCAAATTCTTTAATTCCGCAAGCGTGTAGGAGTTTTAAGAAATCGGTTTCTCCCACCAACTGTTCAAGAGTTAGTTCGAGTTCTGCGGTGTCGCACTCCACTCCCGCGGCGGAAAGCGCGTTCACGTAGTCGGGCATTCCTGGATAGATTTCATCAATGGTTGCATGCAGACCTTGACCGATTAGAACCGTGCAGGTATCAAATCCTGCCGCTTTGACCTTTGCCGCTAATTCCTCCGCAGATTCATTCGCAAACTCCTGACTCTGCAAGCTCCAAGAAATCTTCACGCTTAATCTTTTACCCGCTCCTCCATTCGCCTTTGGTTCGTCTGGAACCGCATAATGAAGCCACGAGCACTCATTGCCGAATTCATTGGGGTTTTTGCCCTGTGCTTTATCGGCATCCTTGCCATTAAATTCTCCGGCGACGCCGGTGGAACTCTCGTCGCGGTCGCTCTCGCCCACGGTTTGGCGATTACGGTGATGATTGCCGCTTTCGGCGCAACAAGCGGAGCGCACTTCAATCCCGCAGTTTCGTTTGCGATGCTCATCACCAAGCGCATGGACCTCATGGGATTCCTTGGTTATGTCATCGCTCAGATTTTTGGCGGTGCGGTCGGAGCAATGGCCGCTGGTGCGATCCTCGGTAATGAAGCAGTCGGAGCGGGAACGCCAGCCCTCGGAGCAGGATTCGCAACTACTCCGGCTCTACTTGCAGAGATCATCGCAACGTTTTTCCTTGTGGCAACGATCTTCGGAACCGCTGTCAGCAAAAAATCTCCTGGCCAAGCTCCGCTATACATTGGTTTGAGCATTGTCGCCGGGATTCTCGCAACCGGTCCAGTAAGTGGGGCGGCTCTCAATCCCGCTCGCTATCTGGGCCCAGCAATCGTCGGCGGAGTTTTCGGCCCTGAATTTTGGGTTTGGATAGTTGGCCCTCTGGTGGGCGGAACCATTGCTGGTTTGCTTCACGATAAAGTGATTCTCCCGGGCGAAGAAGAACCGATTAGCGAATAGTTTTCAAGAGTAATAAATAATAGAGCCCCGTCGGTCATCTGACCTAACGGGGCATCTCTATGCAGGTTAATGGGATTAGAAGACTAGCGAGACCTGTTCGGTGTCTCCCCCGCCGCCGTTTCCGCCATTACCGCCCCGGCCACCAGGCCCCCCCGGACCGCCTTGACCGCCAGGTCCACCTTGTCCGCCACCGCCGAATCCACCGCGACCTTGTTGAGCAGGTCGAGGGCTGAATTCAAACTTGGCACCAAGCATGGAATTCCACTTTGTTCGTTGAGAATCTGTGAGGACAGCCAGAACCTTTGCGTTCAATTCCTCTTCCATCTTCTTGATTTCTTCAGGTGTTGGAGGTGTTGGGGGTTCGCCTGGGCCACCTTGACCACCGCCGAATCCGCCCTGTCCGCCACCGCCTTGGCGTTGTCCGCCTCCAGCTCCGCCTTGACCGCCTTGTTGACGCTGACCGCCACCGAAGCCACCTTGTCCTCCGCCTTCACCTGGAGGAGGGCCGCCTGGGCCGCCACCGAAACCACGTCGTTGCGAACGCATGATTTCCATGATTTGTTGCTTTTGGTCTTCGCTCAAACCGAGCTTTTCAGATACTTCTGGACTGAGCAATGCTCGTGGGCCCATGAATTGGAGTTCTAACTGCTTGTAACGGTTGAACTGCTTTTCGTTCATGTTGGCTTTGAGAACCGCATCCATCTTCGCCAGCATTTCTGGATCTTGACCGCGCATTTGCATACCAGGGCCGCCTTGACCGCCGCCATTGCGAGGCCCAGCTTGACCATTTCCACCACCGGCTTGGCCTTGTCCGCCAGCACCTTGTCGCTGACCACCGCCAACTCCACCTTGACCTTGACCTTGACCGCCGCCTTGTTGACGCTGACCGCCACCGAATCCGCCTTGTCCACCGCCTTCACCTGGAGGAGGGCCGCCTGGGCCACCTTGGGGCATGATTTCACGGATTCCGTCTTGGATCTTTTGAATTTGCTCGTCGGTCAGTTTGAGTTCTGCTTTCACCTTTGGATCCATGAGCAATGCCATAGGGGGATTAGCTGGCATTCGCATTTGACCACCTGGGCCGCCAGGGCCTTCCTGACCAGGGCCACCCTGTCGTTGACCGCCACCAAAGCCGCCTTGTCCGCCACCTTGTTGCTGACCGCCTTGACCTCGGACTTGACCATCGCCTTCTGTATTGCCAGCAAGGATGAGATCGGAAGCACTGCCAGTCATTCCATCTACGTGACCATTTTCACCGCGTACTATGGGAACAAGCGCGGTGGATTTGCCTTGGGTCGCAGAAAATCCTGCATAGCCAATCCCAACAATGCTGAGAACAGCCAGGGCAGAGATTAGAATCGTTTGTTGTTTCATATCGTTCCTGTTTCGCTAAAGCCGAAATGGCCTTATGACACTTTGATTCTATGTTTCGCTTATGAGGAAACAATGAGGAACGAGCTAATTTTTCTAGCTGGCGACATTTTCTGCGACTTCAAGACGATAGCCGTAACCACGAACGGTATGTATCAACCGCTTGCCTAATGGCTTCTCTAATTTCTGCCTTAATCGGTAGACCATAACTTCAAGAGAGTTTTGGTTGAACGCTTCGTCGTATCCCCAAACCCGCTCAAATATCTGATCGCGGCTGAGAACTCTTCCAGAATTCTGCAACATGTATTCGACTAAGCGGAATTCCAGTGAAGTCAGCGGAATCACTTCTCCACGCACCCGAACCTGCCACTTGTCCAAATCCATTTCCAGTTCGCCGACTTGCATGGCAGTGTTCTCGTTCGCCTCCGTGTATTCTTTGTTACGCCGGAGTTGGGCACGAATTCTCGCCAGTAATTCTCGGGATTCAAACGGCTTGGTGAGGTAATCGTCTGCGCCCATTTCTAGCCCGATGACTTTATCAATCGTTTCATTGCGGCTGCTAAGCATCAAGATCGGCATTGTGTACTTAGATCGGATTTTGCGGCAAAGCGAGAAACCATCTTCATCTGGCATATTTACGTCAAGTATCAAGAGAGCCGGAACGTTTTCCGTTAGCGCTCGGTAGCCATCCACCGCATTTGCCGCGACCGTCACTTCAAACTTCTCCGCTGTGAGGATGTCTTTCAGTGATTTCAAAATGAATCGGTCGTCGTCAATTACGAGAATCTTTGCCATGTTTTCTACCTTTTGAATTGAATGGAAAATGTCGTCCCTTTGCCTGGCTCAGATTCGCAGATGAGTTCCGCGTTGTGAGCGCGAGCGATCTCCCGGCAACTGAATAATCCCAGCCCGTAACCGTTCGCCCGATGCGAAACGAACGGTTCAAAAATCTGGTCAAGCATTTCTTGCTCTATCCCAACGCCTTGGTCGGAAACTTGAACCTCCAATCCCGCTGAATGATCGAAGCAACTGACTAGAACAGTTCCCCCTTCTGGCATAGCTTGAATGCCGTTCAAAATCAAATTCACCAGCAAGTGCTCCAGACGGCCCTCGTCACCCTCTACCCAGTGGTCGTCGGCCTGGAGATTGGTTTCTAGCTTGACTTGCTGGATGTTCGCTTGCGCTTCCAAAAGCGTAATTACGTTCAGAACGATCTCGTTAATATCAACCGTGCTCATACTTGAGCGGGTTGGGCGAGAATAAGAAAGCAATCGGTGAGCTAAAACCTCGAAGCGGTCAAGTTGAGTCGCCATCATCGCCATTTTTGCGGCGACGTCACCTTGTCCAACATCCAACTGTAGCCGAGTAGACGCTAAGATGTTCCGAATATCATGTGCCACGCTTGCGGAAAGCGCGCCAGTAACCGCCAGCTTTTCACTTTGAATCAGTTTCTCTTGCGTATTGGCGAGCGTATCTTGCGTAACTTCTAGATCAGATTCAAGAGACTTGAGATATTCCTCGCGTTCCAGTTCGCCAGCGATCCGCGAAGCGATTTGCGCTAGAAATTGAAGGTCGTCTTGGTCAAGTTTCTCTTCTGACCTCGCATCCAAAATACAGAGTGTGCCGATTGTTCGACCGCTAGAATGGCGCACTGGCACACCGGCGTAGCGAGTCAATCCTGACCTTGCTGGCAACAAAGAGTCCATCCTCAAATCGCGGGTTGCATCCTGAATAATGATGGGGCGATCCATTGAAAGGCAGAACTGGCAGAAAGAATCTGACAATTTGTTTCCAGAGACTTGCTTCGCCGGATTAGATTCTGGGCCTACCGCCCGAAACTCCATAAAGTCGCCCTTGCGGATGCTGAGCAACGCGAATGAATCGAAGTGGCCTGCTACTTGATCAACCAGGCTTTGATAAACCTTGACTGGATCAGGGTCAACCAGCATCGCCGCAGAATGGATTGCTTCTAATTGGCGGCGGCGCTTCGCTTCGCGGGTGATATCAAGGAACGTCCACAGCCGACCGACCGGAGTGCCGTCTTCCAAATAAACCGGGCCAGTGTAACGTCGAATCGTCTTGTTGGGTTTGACTAGCCGTATTTCGTCCGACTGTACGGCATGAGGATCGGAATAAACCTCGGCAAGATTGGCCTCCCATTTATCTTCATTGATGATCCGGTCTCGAACTTGTTGCCGAACATCTTCAACATCAGTCGAAACAACACGATTGATATCAATATCCCAGATTTCTCCAAAACGCGCATTGCAGACCAAAGATCGGTGCTGAAGATCAGTGACCAAAACCCCGTGCTCAGATTCCTCAAGCACGGCCTTGAGCAACGGCTGGATCATTTCGTCGGCCAAATCCCGACGGGCAAGTTTATGTTTCATATTAGTTTGGGCAGTACAAGTCAACTGAGCTTGCCTCCCAATATAATTTTAGCCACAGATTCAACAATCCAAAGTGCTGCAGATTGCGCAAAAAAACCCAATCGTTTTGTGAGCACTAAGTTCATATAAACCCTTACTCCAGAATGGTAGAGCGAGAGACTGAACGAAACCTGAACGAAAATTGACTATTCGCTATATAGTTCAGCAAAAAATAAGAATAGCGTGGCTAATTTATGGTGTTGGGGCAAGTTAGTATGTCCGCTCACTTGCCCCAAACATAAAGCAGGGAAGTTATTTGGCAGATCGGCGACGTCGCATTACACCTACAACTCCGATCACACCAAACGCGATGAAAGTCGCAGGTTCTGGCACAGGAGTGAGCAGAACAGCGTGCATTGCTCCCGAGGAGTTCATCGCCGTCGCTGAAATCAAACCATTATCGTTAATTCCTGAACCTTCCATAATTGTCCAACCTGCGCCTGTGGAATCCATAAGCGAATTAAGGTCATACATTGTTCCCTGGGTCCAATAAAAAGCTCGGGAATTTGACTTCAATCCGAAGACGGAGGTACCTGTGATGTCGCCCGCTGAGTTCACATCGTATGCGAGCGAACCGACACCGTTGAGCAATCCGAGTGAAGTCATCACGCCGTTCTGAACCGTAAATGCTTCTCCGTAAGTCACCCCAGGAGTGGAACTGAAGTGATAGGAGTAGCCAACGATCAGATTGCTTGAGTTAATTGCTTTTGCCGTTGATCCAAAACCGCCCAGCAGAGTGCCAACATCCGTCATAACACCGCCCGAGTAATAAAAACCGTGCTCAGCTTCTGATGCAGTATTGGAATCTCCAACAATGTTTCCCGCCGCATTCATGTCAAGTGCATACCCAAACGAGCCACCCAATGAACCAAGGTTTGTCATAGTTCCGCCCGAATACAAAAACGGTCTGAAGGTAAATCCACTGTTGATTGAGGTCATACCAACAATCTTTCCCGTCGGGCTGATTCCTAACGCTTCAGAAAAATTGCCTCCGATAAGGCCAATATCTTGCAGCGTTCCTCCCGAAAAGGAAAATGCGTGCTGAACGGTACTTGATAATTCAGCCCCACCAACAACGGTGCCTGCATCATTGATTGCATTGGCAAAAGAGTTTGCTCCGCCAAATGTTCCAATGCTCTGCAAAGAGCCGCCTGAGTACACAAATCCTCGCGAATTCCCAGTTGCATTGTCAGAGGTGCCAACAACCTGTCCTAAATTATTGATTCCGTTCGCCACGGAATTCGTGCCTCCCAGGGTGCCCAAATCAGTCAATTTAAATGTCACGGCATAGCTGAATGAGCAAATGCTGAGACATATCATAAGAGTCGATATTCTCTTCACAAAAAACTATTATTGTGTAACTGTGCAAAAAGTTCCAAAATATTGCTGGGAGAATAATTCCAGGAAAAATTGCGGGGAGTAATCCTAACTTTCAAAGACAAAATAAGCGTAGATTCAAATAGGCTAAGAATCACCAACCTGTTTTGGGTTCAATTGCTTAATAATAAAAAATGGCGGAGCGAGAGGGATTCGAACCCTCGATAGGTTGCCCTATACACGATTTCCAATCGTGCTCCTTCAACCGCTCGGACACCGCTCCGCGCCAGACCTCTTATTGTGATCGGTTTCGAATATCTATAAACAGACCCCTAGGCCTGCAAATAATTTGGACGCCCTGACTTGCCTGCCTCTGGTGTGTACAGCTCGCACTCTAGACCAGTCGCAGATCCTAAACGCCGAGCCATTTCCGCCATCCCTGGCTGCTCGGTTGCATAATGACCGCAAGCCAGAATCACGAAGCCGCTCTCGCTTGCTTCAAGCCCAACGTGCTGAGGAACCTCGCCCGTGATCAAGCAGTCTGCGCCGGCAGATTTAGCCGATTTCCACTCCCCCGCCGCGGCTCCACCGATCACCGCGACCTTTTTGATTTCCCGGTTGTGCCCGACCCACATCTCGCTCCGCGAACCCAGTAGCTGATCGAAGTGTTCTTGTATCTCCTCTGCAGTTCCCGGCTCAACGTCTCCAATGCGCCCGAGAGGATAACCGCCGCCATCTGCGAGTTGGAACCAATCAAACGCAGGTTCTTCGTACGGGTGCGCTTGGCGCATTGCTCGCTCCACTTGTGACTTGATCTCATCTGGCACGAACATCTCTAGTCGAGTCTCGGCAACTTCTTCAATCCGACCTGACTTCCCCACTGCCGGGTTGGAGCCTTCCATTCCAATAAACGTGCCAGTGCCTGCGCTAAAGAAGGCACAACGCTCGTAATTGCCGATCACGCCCGCACCGGCGGCGGAAAGCGCATCCAGCATCTTAGTTGCCGCTTCGGTTGGAACAAAAACGACCAGTTTCCAACGAGCTCCGCTTTGCGATTGACCAAAGGGCTTTACATTAGACATCTCAAGCACGTTGGCTAATGCGTCATTGATGCCACCAGGAGCACAATCCCAGTTGGTATGAGCCGCAATGCCCGCGATTCCCCGTTTCACCAGTTCCATCGCTCGGCGGGCGTTGTAGTGGTCTGCTCTCAAGTCTTTGAGCGCGTCCCAAATAATCGGGTGGTGGCTCACCAATACCTCTGCGCCGATTGATGATGCGAACTCTATCGCTCCCAGTCCCGAATCTAAGCTCACCGCGACCTTGCTCACTGGAGCGTTTGGATCACCCACCTGCAACCCAATCCGATCCCAGCTAAAGGCGTAACTGGGCGGAGCTATCTGCTCAATAGCGGCAAGGACTTCGCGGACGGTCATCATTCTCACCGTACCCAATCTGAAAAGAAAATTCCCCTCAATGCTTTGCATCAAGGGGAATTCAGTTTAGGAGCGACTTGCCTTACTTATCGCGCAACGGGAAGCCAAGGCCCTTGAGGAGTTCTCGACCTTCTTCATCGGTTTTTGCAGTCGTGCAGATGGTGATATCCATGCCGCGCATTTTGTCGAACGAATCGTAATCGATTTCCGGGAATACCAGCTGTTCTTGCAGACCGAACGAGTAGTTTCCGCGACCATCAAATGACTTTGGAGAAAGCCCTTGGAAGTCACGAATCCGTGGCAAAGCAACGGTGCAGAGCTTATCGAAGAAGTGGTAAGCGCGGTCGCCTCGCAGGGTGACTCGGCAACCAATCTTCATGCCTTCTCGAAGTTTGAACTGGGCAACTGACTTGCGAGCAACGGTCGCCATTGGCTTTTGACCAGTGATCGCCGTCATATCGCGAAGTGCGCTATCAAGTTCTTTGTCGTCAATTCCGGTACCCATATTCACAACAACTTTCACAAGTCGTGGGGTTTCCATGGTGGATTTGTACTGGAACTTTTCTCGAAGAGCTGGTCCAACCTTTTCCTTGAAGATTTTCTTTAACCGAGGTTGAGGCAATGCGCCTTGCGGCCCCGATACAATTTTAGTTTCCTTTCGTGCCATCTCTCAAACTACTCCTTGGTGATGTTGGGTTTGTCGTTCAAGGTCTTGCCGCTCTTCTTTGCATATCGAACGGTTTTCCCGTCTTCTTTGCGTCGGCCGACCCGAGTAGGCTCGTTGGTTTCAGGATCAATCAGCATGAGGTTGCTCACGTGGATTGCCGCTGGAAGTTTAACTCGAGCACTTCGCTCGCCTTGGAACTTCGCTTTTTTGTGCTTGATGACAGCATTCAACGGCAGTGGCTGATCAGGATTTTCGGGATTGTCTTGAAGAACAAATGCCTTCTTTTCGACCGGACTGATTTTAGCCACGAATCCGATTTGACCCTTATCCTTTCCGGCGATGATCATTACTTTATCGCCTTGTCGCAACCGAAGTTTCGGTTGTTGTTTTACTTTCAATTCTGCTTTGGTTGGCATGAGATTACAGCACCTCCGGAGCGAGGGAGACGATCTTCATGTAGTTGTGATCGCGGAGTTCGCGAGCAACGGGTCCGAAGATCCGGGTGCCTCGTGGTTCGCCGTTAGGGTTGATTACCACGCAAGCATTATCATCAAATTTCAGAGTTGAGCCGTCTTGGCGTCGAACTGCCTTTCGGGATCGCACGATAACGGCTTTGATGACGTCGCCCTTCTTGATCGGCATATTTGGTGTTGCCACCTTAACCGAGCAAACGATAACATCACCTACACCACCGTAACGTGGCTGCGATCCTTTCAGGACGCGAATACACATCACTTCGCGTGCTCCTGAATTGTCGGCTACCTTGAGCCGTGAGAACTGTTGAATCATTTATTTCGCTCCATTTTCCGAGTAGAGGGCGTGATGGTTATTCACCAGCACGCCGTGCCCGTTTGATCTGCCTGAGGCTGCAGAACCGCCTTGTAGAAAAGGTTTACTTAACCTTTTCAATAATTCGAGTGACCCGCCAGTGCTTGTCGCGGCTAAGGGGTCGAGTTTCCATGATTTCCACGGTATCGCCGATATCGCAGCTAAATTCGTCGTGAGCTTTAACCTTCACAGACTTCTTAACCGTTTTGCCATACAATGGGTGTTGAACGCTTCGGCTCAGGACGACGACAACCGTTTTATCCATTTTATTGCTGGATACCGTGCCTCGTCGAACCTTGCGAGTGCCCCGGGTTACTGCTTCGCTCACTTGTCACCTCCTGATTTCTTTTCTTGAATCAGGGTTAAAAGTCGCGCAATGTTATGCCGTCGCACCTTGAGGCTTGCCGTATCGGTCATTTGTCGAAAAACAAGGTCTCGTCGAGCTTTGAAGAGAGAGGCTCGTTCCTGCTTCACCAACTCTTCCAACTCCGGTACCGATTTGGCTCGAAGATCTTTTGCCTTAAGTGATTTCATTTCGTTTTGTTCCGTGAACACCATTAGAGGCCGTTCGCTTCTTGGAACTCCTCCTTGGTAACAAACTTGGTCTTGATTGGCAACTTGTGCATAGCCAATCGCATTGCTTCTTTTGCAACGTCAGGAGAAACACCGTTCATTTCGAACATGATCTTGCCTGGCTTAACAACGGCAACCCAGCCTTCAACGCCAGCTTTACCCTTACCCATTCGTTGCTCAAGTGGCTTTTTGGTGTAAGGCTTATCTGGGAATACTCGAATCCAGACCTTTCCTCCCCGCTTGATATGGCGGGTCATGGCGATACGGGCAGATTCGATTTGGCGACTGGTGATCCATGCCGCTTCCATAGCCATCAGGCCGTAATCGCCAAAATTGACGACGTTTCCTCGCTCTGCATTCCCGCGCATTTTTCCGCGGAACTGCTTGCGATACTTGGTTCGCTTAGGCATCAACATTTTCAGTCACCTCTTGTTTTGCTTCTGGATTTTCGCTTCGACCTTCTGATCGGTCAGGTCGGTCATCGCGCTTTTTGCCCTTGTTCTTTGGGCGTCGATCGTTCATCGCGTCGTTCAGTGCTTGGAGCTGTCGCTCGGGCAACACTTCGCCTCGATAAACCCAAACTTTAACACCGACTGATCCGTAGATCGTGCGTGCGGTTGCTGTGCCGTAGTCAATGTCGGCGCGGAGAGTGTGCAGAGGCACCTTTCCGAACTTATCAACTTCAACACGTGCGATATCTGAACCGTTCAAGCGACCGCCGCACATGATCTTCATGCCGCGACCGTTCATGCGTTGTGCACGAGTAATGGCTTGCCGCATGGCGCGTCGGTGGCTGATCCGTCGTTCGAGCTGAACTGCGATGTTTTCCGCAACGAGCATGGCATCGAGTTCTGGCTGTCGAACTTCGCTCACGTTGACTTGAACTTGAGCGGTGTTGTCATCTTTTCGCACCATCTTGTTCAGGTCTTCGCTGATTGCGTCGATTCCTTTACCGCCGCGACCGATGACTGCGCCTGGTCGTGAGGTGTAGATGGTGACTTTGATTCGGTTTGCCGCTCGCTCTATTTCAACGCGGGAGATCAATCCCTTGGAAATCTTTTCGCGAACGTACGAACGGATTGCTTCATCACCAGCAAGATTGTGTCGATACTGTCGCTTTGGGCAGATCCAGTGGCTATCGTGACCACGGATAACGCCAATGCGGAAACCTACGGGGTGGATTTTCTGACCCATGTTAGTTTTGCTCCTCCCCTTCTTCGGCTGGGGTTTCTTCAGTGGCTTCGGCAGTGGTTTCTTCCACTACTTCTTCCGCTGGAGTTTCGGCGGCTACTTCTTCAACCACCTCTTCCTTGACTTCTTCTACTTCAGCGACCGGAGCGGCTTCAGCTTTCGCAGCTTTCTTGCCTTTGGTCTTCACGGCGAGGGTTGGTCGGGGTTTAGCGGCGGTGCCGTGTGCTTTTGGCACTGCGACTGCTTCAACATCTTCCACCACTACGGTGATGTGGCTCATGCGCTTGTAGATTCGGTTGGCCCGACCCATGGCGCGAGCTTGAATTCGTTTAAGAACTGGACCTTCATCCACTCGGATTTCGGCGATTTTGAGTGATCCAGCTTCAAGGTTGTGGTTAGCTTCTGCGTTTGAAATCGCGCTCACCAAAACCTTGTGCAGAACGAAAGCACCCTTGCTTGGGTGGAACCGCAGAAGGTTCGCCGCTTGAATGGCGTTCTTCCCTCGGACTTCGTTTGCAACCAGTCGAACCTTGCGAGGTTGGACTTTAACAAATTTAGCAACTGCTCTGACTTCCATAATCTTCTCCTCGTCGCCTTAGCGAAGCCGAGTCCCCCGATCAGGAATTGATCCGTCGTGACCCTTGTAGGTTCTGGTGGGAGCAAACTCACCGAGCTTGTGACCAACCATATTTTCTGTCACAAACACAGGAACGTGTTGTTTGCCGTTGTGAACCGCCAGGGTGTGCCCGATCATGTCGGGAATAATTGTCGAACGGCGAGACCAAGTTTTGATAACTCGTTTCTCTCCTTTTTCATTCATCGCGTCCACCTTCTTTATGAGGTGGTCATCGACGAAGTATCCTTTTTTAAGACTTCGTGCCAATTGGATTCTCCAGGTCGTTTTTAACTGCGTTCTCGTTTGATCCTGAGTTGGTTCAAACCAGATCGCGGCAAGTTAACTGAGTCTGGGCTGCACCGGTCTTCCGGGCAGGTTAGGACAGCAGTAGACGCAACAGGGAATGATACACCTAAGGCACAGTTGAACTCAACCAGGCCCGGCACGAATAGTCCGCATGGCCCGATAGTTGTAGGCCATCCGACACAAAACCGCTCGTAGTTATCTTTCAAAACGGTTGAGGGGACGAAAAAGATTCTATAAGAATAAACGAAGTTTTTGAGCTAATACAAACTTCAAAATGCTCACGCCTTACTAATATATACCGCTGGCCTCACACTCTTTCCTGTATTCAGTGATCAATTCATGTCGCATCTGGCGCAGTTTCAGAAGTATGGTCATGTTGTTGCCATCTTGCAAATCCCTTTCAAGTTCCTCTTTCAAACTCTCATACACATTCGTTTGAGCTAATAACCAAATCCAGTTTTCCGTGGTTTGCCGATACAATTGGTTAATGCGGTAACCAGAATTATCGAACTTAGACAGAAAATAGTCTATGCACTCAGAAATTTTATTCAAATATTCGTAACACGAGATATTGTCAATATCAAATTGGCTGTCGGCTGCTAGGTGGTGTTTCTTATCCAAATGCGCGATCTGCTTATCGCGGATTTGCTTAATTTCGGTCATCAACTCATGGGTACTGAAATAGTTCTTCCACTGTTGACATTCTTCCCGAAACAGTTTTTGCTCATCGTTGGATCGTTCTGAGATGCACCACTGATCTTTAACATAGTTTTGCTCTGCATAATCGCAAAACTTGATCAACGACATATTGTCACTTGATTTTTCAGTGAGCTTCGCTAATCCAAGCAAAAGCCCATTCTGAGCCAATAAATTGATCGTGTATTCTACACGCCATAGATCAGTGCCAGGATTTTTGGGAACCGCACTTATCGCGAGCAAAGTCGCTAAAGCCTGCTTACAATGTTCATGTTCATAGATTAAAGTCCACAAATACTTTTTAGATTTCTCATTACCTTCAATAGTCATATCAGGGAATATATACTTCTTAAACTCAGATTGCCAGGCAAATTGCCTGGCAATCTGAGTTTTGCAAGCAAATTTTACTTGCGTGACTTGCGCTTGCGGACAATGAACCGGTCGGTTCGCTTGTTCTTACGGGTTGGAACACCCAGCGCTTTGTTGCCCCATCGGTCAACTGGACCCTTGCGGCGACCAACTGGCGATTTGGCTTCACCACCACCATGAGGGTGATCGCGTGGGCTCATAACAACACCGCGAACGTGTGGCTTACGGCCGAGACCACGATTCTTACCCGCTTTACCAAGCTGTTCGTTTTCGTGTTCAGCGTTGCCAACTTCCCCGATGGTTGCCTTGCAATCTGCATGAACCATGCGCATTTCGCCGCTTGGCAGTCGGAGGGTCACATAGTTGCCTTCCTTTGCCATGACCTGGGCCGAAGCACCAGCGGAGCGAACCATTTGGCCACCCTTGCCTGGCTGAAGTTCAACGTTGTGAACCAGCGTACCAAGAGGAATGTTGCGGAGCTTTAAGCAGTTGCCGGGCAGAATGTCTGCGCCTTCGCCGCTCAGAACCTTGGTTCCGTCGGTGACGTTGCGTGGAGCAAGAATGTAAGTGCGGACACCATCTGCATATTCAAGCAATGCGATGCGGCAAGTGCGGTTCGGATCGTATTCGATACCGATAACGGTTGCTTCGATACCATCGCGGTTGCGCTTGAAGTCAATGATTCGGTAGCGTCGTTTGTTACCGCCGCCCCGGTTCTTCATGGTGATGCGACCAGTGTGGTTGCGTCCGCCTTTCTTTTTGATTGGAGCGAGAAGACTCTTCTCCGGCTTCTTCTTTGTGATTTCCTCGTAGGTTGACGCAATTAAGTGGCGTCGGCCTGGCGAGGTTGGCTTCATTCGTTTAGTAGGCATGATTTAGACTCCAAAGTCCTCCAGTTGTTGACCAGCGGCGAGAGTGACCACAGCCTTCTTGCGAAGAGAGGTTTTGCCTGGTTTTCGGTTACCTACACGTCGGGATTTACCCTTCATGTTGATAGTGCGAACGCCGGTGACTTCGATTTTCTCTTTGTCTTTCTTGCCTTCGTTGTAAATTGCTTCGACAGCTTGCTTGATTTGAATCTTGTTCGCCCGTGGTTCTACGATAAACGTGTACTTGCGGACAATCTTGCTGTCTTCCTTCACGCGGGGATCGCCATAGCTGAGAGCAGTGGTTTTTTCCGTGACGTGAGGATAAAGGATTACGGTATGCGGATCCATTAGCTTAGCCAGCACTCCTCGGTTTTCTTCATGGCATCGGCAGTGAGCACAATCTTGTGGGCAACCAGCAAGTCTCGCGTACTGAACGATGCAGCTTTTCCATCTCGGCTAGGAGCGGTTCGCACTTCGACGTTAGGAATGTTTCGGAAACTCTTCACAACCGCATCGTCGTGTTCGGGAACAACGATCAAAACGCGTTTGACGTCAGCCAATCCAAGTCCTGCGAGCATTGCTTGAGCATCCTTGGTTTTGGGAGCCTTGAAAGTGATTTCCTTGGTGATCACGATGTCGCCTGCATTTGCTTTAGCGCTGAATGCAGCCATGATCGCTAATCTACGTTCCTTCTTATTCACCTTTTTGGAATAGTCGCGAGGCTTAATCGCAAATGCCATTCCCCCGTGTGCATAGTGAGGAGCGCGGATTGTCCCTTGTCGGGCGTTACCGGTTTTCTTTTGCTTGTACGGCTTGCGTCCACCACCACGAGCTTCGCTTCGGGTTTTCGCGCTGTGGGTGCCTTGTCGGGAGTTCGCATTTTCTGCAACTACCGCTCGGTGCATCACGTTACCGTTGACTTCTAAGTTCGCCAGGGCATCTGCAAGCTTGTGCTTGCCCGTGCTCTTGCCTTTTAAATCGATGATTTCGAGTTCTGCCATTTTGCTTACCTCTTGGCCCTCATCACTCGAACCAATCCATCTGGAGCACCAGGAACGCTGCCGCTTACCCAGACGAGGTTTCGTTCGGCGTCAATACCAACGATCTTCGATCCGGTTTGGGTGATTTGTGCATCTCCCATGTGGCCTGGCTTTTTGGTGCCTTTAAAAACGCGTTGTGGCCCAGTCGCACCACTGGAAAGTGGTCGTCGGTGGGTCATGTAACCGTGGGTCATGTGCTGACCTTTGAAGTGGTGGCGCTTAACGCCGCCAGCGAATCCTCGACCCTTGCTGGTGCCGATGATGTCGATCTTATCGCCTTCGCTGAAGATATCTACTTTGATTTCTTGACCGAGTTCAAACCCATCGGTTTTTTCGACTCGGAATTCAGCGAGGTGTCGCAAGTTGGTGGTTAGACCAGCTTTCTTGAGGTGTCCGTGCTTTGGCCAGGTGAGCTTCTTGTCGCTCATTTCTCCAAAGCCAACTTGAATGGCGTTATAGCCATCTTTTTCTACAGTTTTGATTTGTGTTACGAACATCGGCCCTGCCTGGATTACGGTTACAGGAATGTTCTTCCCTTCTTCCGTAAACACATGGGTCATGCCGACCTTCTTTCCTAATATTCCTGAGAGCATTTGCTCCTCCTTGCAGCTTCTTTTTTGCGGACTGAACCGTCTATTGAGTGTTGCCCCTTTGGCACAAAGCCGGGGTCACTAACGGTTCGCCTTTTCACAAGCCGCTACCGCGCTAGGCGGCAATCTCAAATTATGCCAGAAATAGTGGCGTGATGCCTAGGTTCAACTGAACCTTTGGGCCTGTTAGCTTTTAATGTCCTGCTTCCCCAGGTTCGTGAGGGTGTGCTTCTTCCCCAGGCTCAGGAGCTTCTACTGGATGACCCTCTTCATGTGAATCGTCATCGTCACCTTCGTGCATCGTGCCGTGGTCATCGCCCTGAGATTCATCCCCGTGGCCACTGGCTTCGCCGTGACCACCGCCATGCGAATCGCTTGCGATCACGCGTTGATTCTCAGGAATCACGCCGTTCTTTGTATTCCAAGTCCACATCGTGAACGCGAAAAATGCCCCGATGCCCGCCATAGCGAGGACAAATCCAATTGCACTGTTCAGGTTTTTAGGTTGAGTGGGCTCAGGTGCATCCATAATCAAGCGGTTCCAGCGGATCGCTCAGCGGCTTCGGCGACCCATCCGGCCCCATCTACCTTTTGCCAAGCTTCCACTCCAATGATATCCCGAATGCGATCTTCGGAGAGGCCTGCTAGTTCAGAAAACTTAGTGACACCGGCCGAAAAGAACTTCTGCTCGAAAACCGGGCCGATTCCCTTGATCTGGTAGAGAGGGTCACGCCGAGTTGCCGCTTTCAAGTACATCTTGGGTTTAACCACCGCTTCCCCATCGAGGGTTGGGCCGTCGGCCGAGCTCGTAGAGGCCACACTCAGTTGCTGAGTCAACCGCGCTACTTCTTGGCTGAGATCAGCCCTAGTTTTCACAAGTTGCGCTCTTTCAGATTCGAGGTCATTAACCTTTGTTTGATGCACCTTGGCGATCTCCTCAACTTCGTCGGAGAGTGCTTGCTCCCGTTCGGTCCATTCGTCACGGAGAGCGGTCATCTGAGCAACAAGCTCTTGATTTTCGCTTTCAACCGAAGACCGGACAGTATTCAGTTCTGACTGCAACTTCGCCCGTTCTGCATCCCACCCCATCGCTTCGGATTGGTGCTGAGAACGCATTTCGTTGATGGTGGTCTCTTGGTTGGCGACTTGCGCGGCGAATTCATCCCGCTCGGCTTGTAATGCTGCAAGTTGAGATAGCTGTGATTGTCCTTCGGATAACGAACTTTTTGCTTCAGCAAATTCTTGCTTACTTTTTTCGAGTGCTGATTGCAGGGTTTTGATTGTTGCTTCGCGCTCTGTCAGCTTGCCCGCCGCTTCCATCGCTCCCTTCGATTTGAATTCTAAATCGGAAAGTTGCTGCTCCAATTTGAGCCGCTCACGAGTCATCCGCTCAAGCTCACTCGCTATATGGTTATGCTCTTTGGTGAACTCAAACTTCTGTTCTTCCAAAGCCTTATCTTTTTCCGCGATCACCCGTTTGAGGTCTTGAATTTCTTTCGCCGCAGCAAGATCATCTAGTTGTCCTTTGTATTTCACAAGGTCAGCTTCTAACCGGGCGACCTTTGCGCTGTCCGATTCCGCCCTAGCCGCTGCATCCCGCTTGACCTGCTCCAATTGAATAGCAAGTCCCGTGCTGGAATTTTCCGCGTTCCAGCGAGGATTTCCAAAAAAGAAATCGAATCCCCACTTCAACAGAATTCCAACAACCACCCCGATTAAGGACATCATCCAAGGTGAGCTCAGCATAGTAGCTTAGTGTACAAAAGTATGGGACATCTTGTCAAACCCGTATATGTAACTGTTTAGGTTCACATACACAAATCGAGCCTGAAATTATTAAATAAATCTGGCATTTATGCGATCTATTGATTGCTTTGTTTTCAATACAAAACCCGCCTAACTCGCAAAAGTCAGGCGGGTTTGAGTTCTGTCAATCAGGAAATTGGATCAGACAGTTTTGATTTGAATATCAACGCCGCTGGGGAGATCAAGTCGTTCCAGAGCTTCGATAGTTCGGTTTGTGAGGTCGTGAATATCAAGCAAGCGGTTGTGTACACGCAGCTCAAAATGCTCCATCGACTCCTTGTCAATGTGCGGACCGCGGATCACGCAGAATTTGCGGATTCTAGTCGGCAGGGGGATTGGTCCGCTGATGCGTGCGCCCGTGCGCTTGCACGTTTCGCTGATCTTAACGGCGGATTGATCCAAAATCCTGTGATCATAAGCCCGTATTCGAATTCTTACTGTTGGCAGTCCACTCATGTTCTTTCTCTTAAGAAAAGTGTGTCCCGGCTAAAAGTCGGGACACTGTTTTTTTTTCTTATTCGTAGACCTTCGTGATGGTTCCTGCACCAACGGTTCGACCGCCTTCGCGGATCGCAAACTTGGAACCTTGTTCCATAGCGATCGGGGCAATCAGTTCAACGGTCATGGTGATGTTTTCACCTGGCATAACCATTTGAACACCTTCTGGCAAGTTCAGGGTACCGGTAACGTCGGTGGTTCGGAAGTAGAACTGTGGTCGGTAGCCGGTGGTGAATGGGGTGTGTCGACCTCCTTCATCCTTACCGAGTACGTAGACTTCAGCATCGAACTTGGTGTGTGGCTTGATTGAACCTGGCTTGCAGATAACCATTCCTCGTTCGATGTCGGTTCGGTCGATACCGCGGAGCAAGAGACCAACGTTGTCTCCAGCTTGGCAGCTGTCGAGCAACTTGCGGAACATTTCAATTCCGGTGCAGGTGGTCTTGCGGGTTTCGGTGATACCAACGATTTCAACTTCGGTGTTGACGTTCAACGTACCGCGTTCAACACGACCAGTAGCAACAGTACCGCGACCGGTAATGGTGAAAACGTCTTCAACTGCGCAGAGGAACGGCTTATCTACATCTCGTTCTGGAGTTGGGATGAATGAGTCAACCGCGTCCATCAGATCGTAGATTGGCTTGAGAGCCGCATCATCAGTGCCAGCGCCTGCTTCCAGAGCTTGGGTTGCCTTTACAGCTGAACCTCGGATGATTGGAGTGTCATCGCCTGGGAACTTATAGCTGGAAAGCAGTTCGCGGATTTCCATTTCAACCAATTCGAGCAGTTCTTCGTCGTCAACGAGGTCAACCTTGTTGATGAATACGACGATATGTGGAACACCGACCTGTCGAGAAAGCAGGATGTGCTCTCGGGTTTGTGGCATAGGGCCGTCTGTACCAGAAACAACCAAGATAGCGCCGTCCATTTGAGCAGCACCAGTGATCATGTTCTTGATAAAGTCAGCGTGACCAGGACAGTCTACGTGTGCGTAGTGTCGGGTTTCGGTTTCGTACTCTTGGTGCGAAATGTTGATCGTGATACCACGAGCCTTTTCTTCAGGCGCGTTATCAATTTCATCGTAGTTGACTTTCTTGGAAAGACCCTTAAGCGCGAGGCTACCGGTGATAGCAGCGGTGAGGGTGGTCTTGCCGTGGTCAACGTGCCCAATCGTACCAATGTTAACGTGGGGCTTATTTCGTTCGAATTTAGCTCTTGCCATGTCTGTTTATTTCCTGATTTGATCAGCTACCTGATTGTGTCTTCTCTACAATTTCTTTTTCAATGTTTGCCGGCACCTGCTCGTAGTGAGAAGGTGTGACGTTAGGAGTTGCACGTCCCTGCGTCAGGCCACGCAGAGTTGTAACGTATCCAAACATTTCCGAAAGGGGAACGTGAGCATTGACAATTGTCACACCGCCAGGCGCTGAATCCATACTGGCAATGCGACCACGGCGACCGTTAAGGTCACCCACAACGTCGCCGACGTTATTGTCGGGGGTCGTGACTTCGACTTGCATAATCGGCTCTTTCAGAATCGGCTTAGCCTTCTTCATGGCTTCGCGGAATCCGAGGATACCGGCTTGCTTAAATGCGTTTTCGTTTGAGTCAACGTCGTGGTAAGAACCATCCACAACTGCGACCTTAACGTCAACGACTGGGTAGCCAGCGATAACACCGTTAGTGAGTGCTTCGCGGACACCTTTTTCAACCGCTGGGATGTATTCCTTAGGAATAGCACCACCAACGACCTTGTTTTCAAATACAAAACCTTGTCCAACTTCAAGCGGCTCGACTTCCAGAACGCAGACCCCGTATTGACCGGAACCACCTGTTTGTCGAACAAATCGGCCTTCTGCCTTGCTGTTCGTTGAGATGGTTTCTCGGTAAGCAACCTGTGGTTTGCCTTGGTTTGCTTGGACGCCGAACTCTCGGTTCAACCGGTCAACAATGATTTCAAGGTGAAGTTCACCCATACCGCTGATAATGGTTTGGCCGCTTTCTGGGTCGGTAAAGACTCGGAATGTTGGATCTTCTTCAGCCAATCGCACCAAGCTGGTACCCAGCTTTTCTTGGTCGGCTCGGCTTTTAGGTTCGATCGCAACTTGGATAACTGGTTCTGGGAACTTGATGGATTCCAGAACGATTTCCTTGTTGGAGTCGCAAATTGTTTGACCAGTCTTTACGTCGCTGAGGCCGATTACGCCAACGATTTCGCCAGCGTAAACCGCGTCAATATCTTGACGGTTGTTCGCGTGCATTTCCAGAATCCGACCAACGCGCTCGTTGCGGCTTCTTAGGTCGTTGGTTTGCGGATCGCGGTAGCAAACTGAGATTTGGCTTCCCTTCTTGAGAACACCAGAATATAGCCGGATGTAAGTCAAGCGACCAACGAATTTGTCGGTAGCAATCTTGAACGCGAGCGCACTGAACGGCTCTTCGTCGCTGGGTTTGCGAACGATGTCTGTATCAGTGTGTGGGTCAAGACCGACGATTGCATCAACATCAAGTGGAGATGGCAAAAAGTCCACGACGCAGTCGCAAAGGTACTGCACACCCTTGTTCTTGAATGAGCTACCACAGAGCACAGGAACAATCTTGTTAGCAACGGTTCCGGTTCGCAGAGCAACTTTCAGCTCTTCCATCGGAATTTCTTCGCCTTCAAGGAACCGCTCCATGATTGAGTCATCGAACTCGGCGATGGATTCCATCAGCTTTTCGCGCCATTCGGCAGCGGTTGCTACCATATCGGCAGGAATATCAGTGACGTCGAACGTTTTTCCGTCGTCGCTGGTGTAAATCGTTGCCTTCATGGTGAGAAGGTCAATGTAGCCTTTGAATTCGCTTTCTGCACCGATGGGAATTGCAATCGGAGCCGCGTTTGCGCCAAGTCGGTCGCGTAATCGGTTGACAACTTCGTAGAAGTCAGCGCCCAAGCGATCCATCTTGTTGACGTAAGCAATTCGAGGAACCTTGTACTTGTTGGCCTGGCGCCAAACGGTTTCAGACTGCGGCTGAACTCCGCCTACCGCACAGTAAACGGCGACCAGTCCATCCAGAACCCGTAGGGATCGTTCGACTTCAACGGTGAAGTCAACGTGACCTGGAGTATCAATGATGTTGATTTTGTGCTCAGGCTTATCGAGGTTAGAACCGCGCCAGAACGCAGAAGTTGCCGCCGAGGTGATGGTGATTCCTCGTTCTTGCTCCTGCTCCATCCAGTCCATGGTGGCTGCGCCATCGTGAACTTCGCCGATCTTGTGAGTCTTCCCGGTGTAGTAAAGAATTCGTTCGGTTGTTGTTGTCTTACCCGCATCGATGTGAGCGGCGATTCCAATGTTTCGAATGAGTTCTAGGGGGTGAGATCGGGCCATGGTGTTGTCAGTTTCCTCTTCAGTTCAATTAAAAACGGTAGTGACTGAACGCACGGTTGGCTTCAGCCATCTTGTGGGTGTCTTCTTTTCGCTTAACAGCACCACCCGTGTTGTTGTAAGCATCAATAAATTCGGCAGACAGCTTGTCCACCATTGTTTTGCCACTTCGCTTGCGGCTGAATGTAACGAACCACCGCAGAGCCAAAGTGCTTCGGCGAGCAGGTCGAACATCCATTGGGACTTGGTAGGTTTGACCACCGACGCGGCGAGGTCGAACTTCCATTTGTGGCATGACGTTAGCCATAGCCTTTTCGAAAACTTCGATCGGCTCGACTTCCAGCTTTTCGGCTGCGTTTTCGAGCGATGTGTAAACGATGTGTTCTGCTTTTGATTTCTTACCGTCTAGCATCAATCGGTTGATAAATCTTTGAAGCAGTTCGCTGTTGTGGACAGGATCAGGGAGGATAACTCGTGCGGGGGCTGGACCTTTACGTGGCATTTTTCAAATTCTCCTTAAGACTATGAAGCCGCCTTCTTCGGTCGCTTCGTGCCGTACTTGCTTCGGCTCTTTTGTCGGTTGTTCACACCTGATGTTTGTTGCGCACCGCGAATAATGTGATAGCGCACACCAGGAAGGTCTTTTACACGACCACCGCGAACGAGAACAACTGAGTGCTCTTGCAGGTTATGGCCTTCACCAGGAATGTAGGCCGTGACTTCGATACCATTAGTCAAGCGCACACGAGCAACTTTGCGAAGTGCCGAGTTAGGCTTCTTCGGTGTCATTGTCCGCACGTTGGTGCACACGCCCCGCTTAAAGGGGTTCTTCTTCAAAGCCGGCGACTTTGATTTCAAAGTCGATTTTTCGCGGCCTTTTCTAACTAATTGGTTTACGGTCGGCATTCAATCCTCTGGTTGTCCATAACACCACTCCTTCGGGGCACAAAAAAAGCCCTGTCGCTCAGACACGGGGCTTGGCAAAGGGCGACTCGTTTTCCGTTCGATATCGTTTGATGCTATAGCCACAATCCCGTGAAGGAACTGGCGGGTATAAAAATCGCATACGCGGTCTTCACACCAGGAGCCGATGATACGCCCGTTTGAGCCTGAGTGTCAAGGTCCCGGCCTGTTTCCTAGGTCAAACGGACAGGCACTTTGAAGGCAAACTTAACAATTACATTAACCATTTCGCCTGGCTTCACGTAAGATACACCTAAGCACACTGTAATGCCGGCGAACAAGCCACCCATCCCGAGCCTTACTCAAGAACAAACCGCTTCCCGCAGGTTGACCAGGTTACTGGCGTGTCTTATTCCTATTGGTCTTGGACATTTGGGAGCCATTACCCTGTTAACTCTCGCTTGGCCGACAAGCAATTACGAGGGGCAAGCACAATCGTCACCAACCCCATTAGAAGGTGTTTTTCTCATTTGTTTCCTGCTCATGGTCTACACATCACTAGTTGTATTGGGAATAGAGTTTGTGACGAGGCCCGAGCGGCGACTTTCCAGCTACAAAAACGGATTCGTTCTTAACCTTGTGGGCACGTATTTGCTTTACAGTTTGATGTCCTCGCAGGTGTTCACAGACTCTCAATCTGCAGACATCAAGCAAGTGGCAATGGTGATAATCGCGATCATGTTTCTCGGGATCACCAACTTCTTGGCATACTCGTTCACTATGCGTACACTCACGAGCGAGGTACCGACCGAATCCCAGCCTCCCGCGAGTTCAAGTTAATTTCAGGTAGGTTTAAGTCGATGTTTTCGATGCGGCTCAATTTGCTATTCGTTTTACTTTTTGCTTTGGTCAGCACTGCCTTTGCACAAAGCGAACCGACGGCCACCGTTCCTGAAACCCTCGCCAACCCCAGAGCAACCCTGACAACGTTCTTCACCGCGATGAACGAGACTCCGCCGAACGTTGTCACCGCCGCGACGACCCTTGACCTTTCACAAGAACCTGCCGTCATCCGGGAAACCTTCGGTCAACGAACCGCCGTTGAGCTGTTCGCAGTTTTTAATCGCACCAAATACATTGATCTAAAAACTGTTCCAAATAATCCGGACGCAACTGAGTACGCCATCGCCCTCCCAAATAACGAGGGTGAGATTCGGTTAGTCAAAGATCCAGAAGGAGCCTGGCGATTCTCCCCGAACACGGTTGCTAAGGTTCATGGATACTGGCTTGCTTTCCGCGATCAAGAGGTCGTTGGCAACCTGAAAGACGTCAAACCAAGCGAATCGTTGCCAGTGCAGTTTGCAAACCAAAACCTCTCTGACTGGTGGCGCACGCCTGCGTTTTACGGGTTAGAGCCTTGGAAATGGCTTGGCATTTTGATTGCCTTAGTTACTAGTTACATAGTTGCCCAGATCGTAAAAATCATTATTAAAACTGCTATTGCCCTCAAGGTTAAGAAGTTTGGGCAACTCATCAGCCCCCACGCTTTGAAATCAGCGGGCAACGGAATTTTCCTTGTCACTGGAGGATTGATTTTCAACCGACTCACAGTTGCACTTGAACTTGTGCCGGATATCCGGGCTGCGACGGCATTCTTCTCCGAAGTTGTTCTCACCGTCGGTTTCGCTTGGATCGGCTTTGCCCTCACGGAATACCTGATCACATTCATCACGCCCAAGATGGCGGATGCCGAACGAGCGGAACGTCTCTTCCTTCCGATCATCCGCAACCTTGCTCGCATTATCGTGATCGGCATCGCGGTGATGTACTTCCTTCAACGGATTGGTTTCGATATCACAGGCCTTATCGCCGGGCTGGGAATCGGCGGATTGGTGGTCGCGCTTGCGGCGAAAGATTCTGTCGAGAACATCTTCGGTTCGCTCACCGTGCTTTTTGAGATGCCGTTCCAGATCGGAGACTGGGTGATCGTTAGCGATCACGAAGGCATTGTTGAAGACATATCTATTCGCTCTGTGACATTGCGAACCTTTTACGACAGCGTTATCCTCATTCCGAACAGCCAGTTCATCAATAACCCCATCGAAAACATGGGTAGGCGGCGATTCCGACGGATTAAAACCACGCTCGGAATTACTTACGATGCCACACCCGATGAGATCGAAAACTTTGTCAACTCGATTCGCGAGTATCTGAACCAAAACGAGCACACCTGGAAGGAGAAAAACAACGTCGCGTTCAATGAATACGGTGCCAGCGACCTGGTGATCCTGGTTCAAACCTTTATCAACGCTTCTGATTTCACGGCTGAAATAAAGATACGAGAGCAAATATTGCTTGAAATCATGCGGATTGCCGAGCGATGCAACGTAGAGTTTGCCTATCCAACCCAGCGCATGATCGTCGCGAAGCAAGACGAAAACCCTCTAGAGTAAATCTCACGAGACTCGTTTGACTAACTTCGCGATCTTGCTAATCAAGCCGATTGCGATAAAGACAGGAGCCACTTTTTCGATCACGCTGAATGCCGTGTGAGCGTGTTCATCCACTACTTTGGTAATGCCTCTTGCGCGGGTACCAATTTCATCGGTCACATCCTTTACGTTGGTCGCAATCGTATCAACTTTATCGGTGAGTGCATTGGCTTTGGCGTTGAGTTGCAATAGCCCTTTTCGCAAGTCTAACAATATCCACAGCAAGCCCATGCTCGAAATTGCGATGAGCCCCATCGCTACCGCCCCAAGGATGAAAAATATCCCCGAAGAGGTCAACCACCATTCCGGCATTTGTTGCATAAACCGAGTGTACTCGGTTACTTCTCGGGCGGCAAATATTCAAGTGGGTCAACCAATTCAAAGTCCAATGAATTCGCCCACATTTCGCGCATAAATGCAGTATGTGATGAACCCAGGATTACAAGAATCCTATCTTCTGGTTTCTTAGCCAACTGCGATATGTAGCTCATCATAATGAGGTTTCGCTTATGCCATTCCGCTAAAACTTCTGCTCCCTTTGAATCCGTACCTGCAGTGAATTCCAGCATTCGCACATAGATTGCCTGATTAAATTTATCGAAAAGTGGCGAGTTAAATAACCTCAAGGTTTCGCCTACCGTATTTTCATTTTGGATTTTTTCTAAGATCGGGCCAAGTTCACTGGTAGTAGCCATGAAGCGGGCGGACTCCTGTTGCAACCCTCGTTCGCTGGCAAACTTCATCATCCCAGCGAAATCCATCCCAGATGTATAGTCAATTGCTTCTACCGACTTTAGATTCAACATTTTTGCTAAAGCAAAACCCAGTTGAACTCGCTCATTTGCTACCGGTTTGAGAGTGCCTTTCAAGTAGGAGTCATAGTTTGCCGTCAAAGTCTCAGAGTCAACCTTTGGCCACTCTAATGCGATGGCAGTTGGCTTAAATCTGACGAGAGCATCCCTAACAACTTCGATCTCTGCCTGACGCTTTGGAGAAAGATGATCATCCAGTTTGGATTTAACTAAGTCCAAGCCAGGATTTGCAAAATGATAAGTTCCAAGAAGCAAGATTTTCGTCTTGTGCTCGGGTGTGAACTTTTTTACATAAGAGGATAAATCCTGTCCAATAAGGACACCAGCGATGAGTGCGGTCATGCTCATAATCGGCAATACCGTTCCTTAACCCATCGGGTTACATAAAATCAGAAATTGACAAAACCGTGCACTGATTATCCAACTTCGCCGCGGACGACTACCGACGCCCCGGCACCAAGTTCGACCGGAATAACGAATGTCCGATCATTGACTTCGTACGACTTGCTATCAACAAGGACTGATTTGCCCCAGAGTCCTTTCACCCTCAGCTTTGTACGAATTGGCTTGTCGGCCGGACTGGTGATACTGGCTTCAAACCACCTCAGGCGAGTATCCAAACGTAGTTCATAGAAGCATCCGAAGTCGAGGTGGAACTCCGCCCCGATTTGGCGAAGAATGATCTTCCGACTCACCCCATCCCACGGCCTTACAATATGAACATCTGCATCTACCATGTGATGGCAGCCAAACGAATATCCATCTGGCTCGCGGTTCGGGAGCACATAGCTTCCCGCCGCCCGGAGATAGTGGTAGTAACCAAGCCCACTTCCGCCCGTGAAGGTGTTGTATCCGGCGTGCTTGCTGGAAAGATCAGGGCAATAGCACAAGCTCGCCGCTCCATCGTGGCGGATCAATGCCCATGGACCGAGCATTCCGCCAAACGCCATACGAACGTAAGCATCTGGCAATGCCAGGTAATCACGATCCATCAGCCCGAAAAAGATGAGCGAGTTCGGAATTGTGGTGTGGGCCAAACACGCTTCGCCACGGTCAATGAGCGCGCGCCGCGAAGCACTTTCGCCCAAATCGCCCTGGCGCTTATCGGCTCCGTACCACCACCAACTTGGCGCAAGCGAACGGGTCGCAAACGCGCATCGCATTGTTCGCTCTAGGTGGTCATCGTCATCCTGATAACGTCCGGCGGCGGCAATTTCTTCAAACCCGCTGGTATCCATCACTGTCTCACCCGCGAACGGATATTGCGCGTCCACGACTTCCCCGGTTTTGAAGTCAATCCATTTCTGAACGATCTCTGCTTCTTCCTCTAAACCTTCGTTGATGAGGTCTTCTAACAGATCGTAAAACCGTGCAAAGCCAAGGACGCCGACCGAGCGAACGTACAACCGCCAACCGTGCTTGAACAATGCGTCCACGGTCATCGCTGCCATCTTCAAGTATTCGAGCGGCTGGCGGCTCGTTTGTCCATAGCTTTGCGCTATTCGGTACATCGAATGGTACAAATTCGCCACACTGGGGTACGTCATCGGGCGACCAAAATATGCTGGAATTCCTTCGATCAACACACTCGCCACTGCCCCACTGCTGGGGTTCTGAACACGGTTCAGCAAGAACTGCTCGATGTACTGGTCTACTACCGTGACCTGCTCGGCCACCGGATAGATCGTGTTCTTCTCTGCCAAGAACAACGCATCGCCCAGCGAATACTCCAACCCGCTCGGCTCGGCGTATTCGGTCGCTTCTACGATTGGAATCGGTGGTTCATCGGGTGCTTGCAGTTCCACCGGAACAACCGCATGATCGAGCGGAGTACCAGTCGGCGGCATGACTTGGTGCTCGGCAATCCATGCCGCCCGCTTGTTGATAAGGTGCTGAAGCGGCTCGGTAAACATGAGGTGCGCATGGCACATCAATCCGGCTGAATCCTGAAAGCTAACAATCATCGGCCCTGGTTCAGACGGCTTGACAAAACAGAACCCACCCGCTTCGTCTGTATCAACTTCGGTCGTCGCTTCTCGGCTGACGTAAAAACGGCTGACCGGGGTTCCTGCCACTTCAACCCCAATTCCTACATCCACTGGTGCAACCGCACTCGGCAGAATCCGGATAGTCGGCTTGTTGCACAGAGCCAATGTGGAATGGACGCCGTCGTGCTTATCACTTTCCGTTGCGGCAAACCGAATCTGCACCTTACGGGAATCACCCGGTTCAAGAATCGAACTGGTATGTTCGTTAAACCAAGTCGGCCATTCTTCGCGTTCGATTGTGGCTTTACTGTGGACGTAAACCACCGGGATGCCTTCCCATTGGTGCGGCGTGTTCAAACTCCCTTGGACATGATTGTAAAACTCCCACCCGGTTTCGTGACCGGGGAAAACCAGCAATCCCGGGCTTTCCGCCGTCATACGTTGGGCGAATAACCAACTCGCCCCTCCACCGATAAACTTATGGAGATAGACGCGGCTTTGCCACAGCTTTTTGAGTTGCTCGTCGTTCCACCCGAACCCATCGTAAAAGTTGTTAAACGCCATCGGGAACCCGAGTTCGCCGATCTCAATCGTCCGGCGGCCGACGTTTTTGATTTCGACATCCCACACGACTTGCGGAATCACGTCAGGGTGCTCCCAAAAGTTGCCTGTGACCTCTAACCCTTCAATCAGAGGAAACTCGTATTCAAATCCTAGGCTTCCGCTGGTGAGCGAATCAATGTCTAATGAAACGGTCGGTTTTGCCCCACTGTTACGGCTCACCACCCACGGCTCGTCGGGGTCGCTTCGAACTCCGAGAAGGATCGTGCCGGGATAGTAATCGTCCGCCCCTTCTTCGCCGAACTGGATGGGTGGCAACACAAATTGGAAATCCTCGCCTTCCTCCGGCAATCCTGGATCGGTCGCCCAAAGCTGATGAATCCGCCCATCGGGGCCAAATTCCATCGTAATCAGAGTAGCGGCAAGCTCAGGGCGTGGATCGTCGAATCCTTCCATTGAATGGGCTCAGGTTACCTGCGGGATTCAGAAAACATTGGTAGTTATTCCACTTGAACTTTCAACAAAAAACCGCCCAAGGATAAACCCGGAGCGGCGTTTTGTTTTACGAGCAAGAAAAACTTAGTTGTCAACTTTGGCGATCGCCGCGTTCAGAGCTTTCAGGCCAGCTTCGTCGCCTTTCAAGTTCACGAACTTAGCCACTACTTTGCGATTCTTGTAAACGAACACTGTGTTCTTTACTGCAGTATCAGTGTTGACTTTGTAATCGCCGACGGCTGGGCTATCGATAGGCAAGTTAGTCACAGCAACCTTTTCACCCTTCACTTTGCCAGCGATTGTGCCGGACATTTCGACGCACTTTTCGCAATGGGTGAGATAAACAACAAATGCTCGGAATTCGGCTTTGCTGGAAGCCATTTTTTTATCCAAATCATTGGCGATGGCAACCACGTTTTCAGGTGCGTCACCGTTTACCCACACTTGAACCGCTGGACGGTTTCCGTATTTGCAGACTGGGCAAGTGTCGGTGCCTTTATCTGGGCCAGAAACATGATGAGGTTCAAACGCGCTGGTCATTTCGCCAACTTTCAGGCCGCTATCTGGGGCACTCGCAAAAACGGGGAGTGCAAGGGCGGCGATGGCAGCAATACCGATGAGTGCTTTCTTCATTGTTCAATCCTAGGGGTCTGTGGCGGTACGCCACGGAGACTCTCTATTCAAATAATGCACCAAAAAACGGAATAGTTCGGCTTAAGTTCAATTTTGGGGCTGAGATTCCCCGACATTAAGTCCCGCCGCTTTGGCGATTTCCGCCAGCAGATAATAACTTCCGGTCACGAGTAAAACGTCGCTCTGAGCGTTTGCAACGACATCCTCAGCAGAAGACGCCGCCCGAGATTCGGCAAAGTATTTACTGCAGAGTTCGTTGAGTTCTTCGGCTTTCCGCGCACCCTGCCAGCCGATGGTCACGAACTGAGCACGGTCGCAGATCGTCGCAAATTGCGGAACCGTGTCCATCGGGTCGCGTTTATCAAACATGCCATGAACTAACTCGGCTTTTACTCCAGGGAATTGGCTGCGGAACGTGCGGATTAGCTCCGCCGACGCCTGTTCGTTGTGAGCTCCATCCAAAATCCAAGTCCGGCCGTGCGCTTTAAAAATCTGGAATCGCCCGGGTTGAAATGCGGATTTGATTCCCTTCCCTATCAACTCAGCGCAATCGGGTCGGTGACGCAATTCTGAGTCGCCCACCAAACACGCAACTGCCGCCAAAGCCGCGTTGTGAGTCTGAATCGGCCCTTTGAGTCGGAGCGGTTTTGGCAGTCTCAAGACCTCGCCATCGAATGTCAGTTCAAATTCTGCCTCGTCTTTATCCGCCGAAACAAACCACTCTTTTCCGAATTCGTAGATCGGGGATTCGTTTTGCCGCGCGATCAGCCGGATCACTTCGGATGCATGGCGATGCAACTGACCTAACACCACCGGTTTGCCGGGCTTGATGATTCCCGCTTTTTCTTCAGCGATTTCCATAAGCGTCCCGCCGAGAATTTCTGTGTGGTCAAAGCCGATCGAGACAATCACGCTGACTGCTGGATTAACAATATTAGTTGCATCGAGCCGACCACCCAGGCCGACTTCTAAAGCGACTGTGTCGCACTTTTCCTGCTCCCAGAACCAAAAGCCGAGCGCAGTGATAGTTTCGAACATTGTGGGTTCGCCATACCCTTCTTCCACCATTACAGGAAACAGCGATTTGATAACTGAACTACCCTCAGCAAACTTTTCTTGCGGGATGAGCTTGCCATCCACCTGGACTCGTTCGCGGAAATCGAAAACATAAGGTGAGAAAGCCGCTCCACACTTTTTGCCCGAAGCGGTGAGAATCGCTTGAATCGTAGCGGTGGTGCTGCCCTTGCCGTTAGTGCCTGCGATATGAAAAAACTGGGCCGAACCGCCCCTGGGAACTCCTAACTGTTGGGTGAGAGCGTTGATTCTATCCAGACCCATGCGGCTTTTTCCGTTGGTTTCACGTACCACCCAACGCAGTGCGCTAGCGTAGTTCAAAAAGTGTGCAGAGTTTATCCGCACCTCACCGCCCGACAGGTCTAGTCTCCCCTTCAATTGTCTCCTTGTTAATAATTTACGTCTCAGGTTCAAATAGGTTCCCGCAAATTCACGTTATTCGCGGCACAACCACCTTAGATTGGCAGATATGATTGCTGTTGTAGCAAGGCTTTGATGGCTGACTATTTGTACCGGGTAAATTATTGGCGACTTCGCTGGTTTCGGTCGCTGGAGAATTGTGCGGTTTCATCCGCAAGTATTCGGTGATGGAAAGTGAAGGTTGTTCCGGCCTCGTAGCTCAGTGGATAGAGCGCCTCCGTCCTAAGGAGGGCGTCGGGGGTTCGATTCCCTCCGGGGCCGCCACTAACCGTTCTGCATAGAATTAATCCTATTGCCTTAGCCTATAGCCGATCCCAATTTCAGTTTGAATTTTTAAACCTTCTCTGGCATGAGCCTTCAATTTGTTACGCAAGTTCGCCATATGAACCCTAAGCGTATGAGTCGAATCCTCATAGGCAGGCCCCCACACTTCAAGAAGAAGGTGTCTTTGGGTAACCACCCGATCCACATTCTGGGCAAGGATAGCCAGCAATTTGAATTCGATCTGGGTAAGGGCCAATTCGACCCCCTCAATAGACGCAATATGACCAGCCATATCTAGCCTCAACAATCCCGCTTCAATCGCAGTTTGAGCCGAGTGGTCGGAAGTCTGGGCGTGTCGCATCGCAACCCGAATTCTCGCCATCAACTCCGCTACCGAAAACGGTTTAGTCAGATAATCGTCCGCGCCGCCATCCAGAGCTGCGACTTTATCCGTATCCTGTCCCCGTGCGGTTAATACAATGACCGGCACATTCGACCAAGTGCGAAGTTCCCGCAACACTGCGAGTCCATCTTGATCCGGCAAGCCAAGATCAAGAAGCACCACGTGGGGATTCTTCCGGGCAATAAGCGTCAGCCCCTCCGAACCAGTACCGGCCTCGTGGAGTTCTGCCTCTCCATCGCCAAACGATGCCTTCAAGAATCTCCTGATCGCTACTTCATCTTCGATTACGACCACACGGATCGGATCATTCATCGTCAACCTCCTCACCGAGCGGAATTCGGATTTCAAATTGCGCGCCAACTGCCGAAGGAATCAAATCAAGCGTTCCCCCATGCGCTTCGACCGCCGCCTTCGCGATCGCGAGTCCGAGACCCGACCCGACAGCCCCGCTACTTTCAAACCGGTCAAAGACGTGCGGTTGTCTGTCCGGCGAAATCCCAGGCCCTTGATCTTCAAACTCAATAAGGGCGAAACCTTTTGCTTGACTCAAACGGATCGTTACACCTGTGTGCCGCCCGGCATGGCGCGAAGCATTTTCCAGCAGGTTGACCAATACCTGCTCAATCAAAAGCCCATCGACCTTCACCATTATCGGTTCGCTCGGAGATTCGACCTGCACAGGCTGGTCAAACAGGTCCGCCGTCCGAGACACCGCACTCTCAACCACCTCATCCAGGGCGTACCAATCCAACTTCAGTTCAACTTTGCCCTGAATCCGGGTCATATCCAGCAGATTGCGAACTAACCGCTCGAGCCGGTTAGATTCCTCGCGAATCGTTGCCGCCAGTTCGCGGCTTTGACTGGTCAATTCCGGTTGAATTTCAAGGACAGATGCCGATCCGGTGATCGAAGCAAGTGGAGTGCGCAAATCATGCGATACCGAACTCAGCAAATCGCTTCTCAGCTGTTCCGATTCGGCCTTGAGAGTCGCTTGATGCGACTCCTTTGCGAACTGCGCCCGCTCAATCGCCGTCGTCAACTGGTTCGCAATCGCCTCGACTAAATGGCGTTTGTCGATCCTCCAATCCGCTGCATTTTCAACTTTCACCGCAATCGCCCCAAATGTTTTTCCCGCACCCCTTAGTGGCAAATACCATCCCGCCGACCCGGCAAGCGTATTCGTCGTCGCTCCCGCCGGTTTACCGTGCTCAATAACCCATTCCCCAACTGCACTTTCTTTTGCATCTTTCTCAAACCCTAATTCCGATTCCTCCAACACCTTGATCGAACCCGACGAATCAACCCTCAAGACCGCCGCATCTGCACCAGTCAACGTTCGGATCGCCCCCACCGCCGACCGCGCCATTTCCGTCTTGCTTCGCGTCGCCGCCAAGGCTTGGCTCAACGAATAAAGCGCACCCGTATTTCGTTCCCTTTCCGAAAGCGCCCGATTTTGTTCTTTTAGCCTCGCCGTCAGCGAACTCAAAATCAGAGACACCGCCAACATCACCCCGAATGTAATCAGGTCGCGAAAATCGTAAACATGCAACGTATAACGTGGCTCCGTGAAATAGAAGTTGTAAGCCAGAACCGATCCCAAAGCGCAAACCATCGACGAGAAGCGGTCATACCTGAGCGAAACCGCGACCACGCCAATCAAATACAGCATGATCACGTTAGCAGGCTGAACATCCGTTTCGACCAAAACCCCCAGCCAAGAGGCAGCCGCAACCCACAAAAGTGCCTCTGCTGAACCCCGCCAATCCCACTTGCCCTGATTTTTAGCTGGTCGCACCTCGGCCTTTTCCGGTTTACCCGTCACAACCAAAACATCGATATCCCCACTCGCCCGAACTGTATGGTCTACCACCGATCCAAAGAGATATTCGCGCCAGCGCGGTTTAATCGGTTTCCCCATCACGATAGTCGTCACATTCTCCGATTGGGCAAAGCGGATCAGCTCTCCAACAACATCTCCGCCCGCTAACGTAGCGGTCTTCGCCCCCAATTGCTCTGCAAGGGTCATCGCCGCTTCAAGCTCTAGTTTGCCTTGTTCCGAAGGCGATTGGCGCGGCGAGGAAACACTCACCGCCAAAAAGTCAGCTTTCAGGCTAGTCGCCAATCTGCGGGAAGCCCTTACAATCCTTCGCGCCATTGAATTCGGAGCAACACAAACCAAAATACGTTCTCGAGCATGCCATGGTTCTACCGCCAACTGGGTGCGTCGGGATTTCAGCAGCTCCTCGTCCACCCGCTCAGCGGTATGGCGCAATGCAAGCTCCCGCAACGCGAGCAAATTTCCCTTGCCGAAAAACTGACTCAACGCCTGCTCAATCTTCTCCGGGGCATAAATTTTCCCCTCCCGCAACCGTTGCTGCAAAGCTTCCGGCGGAATATCAACCAGTTCGATCTCATCCGCCCGTTCGATAAAACTATCGGGAACCGTCTCCTGAACAAACACCCCCGTCACCTGGGCGATAATGTCCCGCAAACTCTCGATGTGTTGGATGTTGACCGTCGTCCAAACCTCTATCCCGGCATCAAGCAGATCCTCAATATCCTGCCACCGTTTGGCGTGGCGCGAACCCGGCGCATTACTGTGGGCGAGTTCGTCTACTAAGCAAATGGCTGAGCCAGCCTCGATAACTGCTTCGACATTGAGTTCCGCCAGGCGCACGCCCTTATGCTCGATCAACTTCGGTGAGATAACTTCGAGACCTTCGGCTTGGGCAATAGTATCTGGCCGGTCGTGAGGCTCCAGATAGCCGATAACCACCTCATCACCTCTCTTCTTAGCCTCCCGTGCATCGGAGAGCATTGCATAAGTTTTTCCAACTCCGGCCGCCATTCCCAAATACAACTTCAACCGCCCGCGTTTCTCACTGGGAACGGTGGCAAGTAAAGCATCAGGGTCAGGGCGGCGAGGTTCCATCAAGATTAGCGGGCTTTGGCCCGGTCAAGGTCGAGATTCAATTCCTGAACATTCACCACCCGCTCTCCGAACACACCCAGATCTGGCCCGTAGGTATTCCTCACAACCAAATCCCGAACTTTAGCTTCCGTTATCTCTCTCAGCCGGGCAACACGAGGAACCTGGTATTCCGCCGCCGCAACCGAAATGTGCGGATCCAATCCGCTGCCGCTCGCTGTCACCAAGTCCGGCGGAACCGGTTGATCATTACCTGGGTCAGCCACCCGCAAAGCCCTCACTCGTTCCTCGATTCCTTTCATCAAATCAGGATTTGTCGGCCCTAAGTTACTCCCCGAAGACGATGCCCCATTGTAAGGGGCAGGCGAAGTCGCCGAAGGCCGCCCCCAGAAGTATTTCGGATCATCGAATTGACGTCCGATCAACGATGATCCGACAACCTTTCCATCCTGGCGAATCATCGATCCGTTCGCCTGGTGTGGAAACACTGCCTGAGCAAATCCTGTCACTGCCAGGGGATAAGCAATACCCGTCAAAACCGTCAGAACAACGAACACCCGGATTGCAACAATCATTTCTTTCATTTAAAAAACCCTCCGATCAGGAGGTCGATGACTTTAATGCCGATGAACGGCGCAATCAGCCCGCCAACGCCGTAAATGAGCAGATTGCTTTTCAACACTTGATCTGCCCCCAGCGGCCGATATCGAACCCCTTTCAACGCAAGCGGGATCAGGAACACGATGACAAGGGCATTAAAAATCACCGCACTCATGATCGCGCTTTCGGGTGTCTTCAAAGCCATCACATTAAGAACCCCGAGCTCCGGATAAGTCGCCGCAAAAGCCGCCGGGATGATCGCAAAATACTTCGCGATATCGTTGGCAATGCTAAAAGTCGTGAGCGACCCGCGCGTCATCAATAGTTGCTTACCCGTCTCGACAATCTCGATCAACTTCGTCGGGTTGCTGTCTAAATCGACCATGTTGCCCGCTTCCTTCGCCGCTTGCGTCCCTGAGTTCATCGCAACCGCAACATCGGCCTGGGCGAGCGCCGGTGCATCGTTCGTTCCATCCCCCGTCATAGCGACCAACCGACCCCCCTGCTGATATTCGCGAATCAGTTTCAGCTTCGCCTCTGGAGTCGCTTCTGCCAGAAAATCGTCCACACCCGACTCTGCCGCTATGGCCGCTGCCGTCTTCGGGTTGTCGCCGGTGACCATCACGGTTTTGATCCCCATCTGCCGAAGTTCGGCGAACCGCTCTTTGATCCCGCCTTTCACGATGTCTTTCAAATAGATCGTCCCTAAAACCCGACCCTCTTCGGCAACCACTAGCGGCGTTCCGCCTGCCCGAGAAATTCCATCGACATCAGCTTCCACTTCCTGCGGAAACCTTGAGGCCGCTTCCTCAATCCACTTCCGGATCGCATCCTGAGCGCCTTTTCTCAGCCTCCCGCCCTCAAAATCCACACCCGACATCCGGGTTTGGGCGGTGAAGGGGATAAATGTTTCGCCTCCCACATTTCGACCCCGCAAGCCAAACTGATCTTTGGCAAGGATGACGATGCTCCGTCCTTCTGGCGTTTCGTCTGCCAAGCTTGAAAGTTGTGCAGCAGCCGCTAACTCAATTTCGGAGACACCGGGCGCGGGACTGAATTCCACTGCCTGCCGGTTGCCGAGCGTAATCGTTCCCGTCTTATCGAGCAACAACACATCCACGTCGCCCGCCGCTTCGACCGCACGGCCGCTCGTCGCGATCACATTCTTCCGCATCAACCGGTCCATGCCCGCAATCCCAATTGCGCTCAACAATCCACCTATTGTCGTCGGAATCAAACAAACCAAAAGCGAAACCACGACCGGGATGCTGATGACCGCGCCCTTGCCAGAGGATTCGACGGCATATTGGGAAAAGGGCACGATGGTGAGACAGGCTAGTAAAAAGATGATTGTGAGGGCGGCAAGCAGAATGCTGAGCGCGATCTCGTTGGGAGTTTTTTGTCGTTTCGCGCCTTCGACCATGGCGATCATGCGGTCTAGAAATCCTTCGCCTGGGTCGGCGGTGACTTGCACGACAATCCAGTCACTCAGCACCTTTGTCCCGCCCGTCACCGAACTCCGGTCGCCCCCCGCTTCCCGGATTACGGGCGCGGATTCGCCCGTAATCGCGCTCTCGTCAACGGTGGCAACCCCTTCGATAATCTCGCCATCGGCGGGGACGTACTCGCCCGCCTGGATGAACACAAAGTCGCCTTTTCTCAAAGTACTCGCCGAAACCTTTTCCGACGAATTCACCTCAAAGGCATCTACTCCCTTGCCCGCACGCGAACGGTAGTCGATCTTGCATGCCAGCACGTCCTGTTTCGATGACCTCAGGGCATCGGCCTGTGCCTTCCCCCGGCCCTCAGCCATCGCTTCGGCGAAGTTCGCAAACAGCACCGTGAACCATAGCCACAGCGCAATCCCCAGCACAAACGGCGAAAAAGCCATCGTACAAATCAATGTTGTGGCGACAGACCCCACAAAGACAACGAACATCACCGGGTTCTTCAACTGAAGACGCGGATCGAGTTTGACGAAGGATTGTCCGACCGCTTTCTTCATCAACCGGGAATCGAAGAGTTTTTGAGTTGCTTCTGCCATCATCGCGCACCGTGCATTTGGATTTGTTCGACCACCGGCCCCAATGCCAAAACCGGGATGAAAGTGAGTACGCCGACGATCAATACCGTCCCGCACAAAAGGCAAACGAAAAGGGGCGTGTGTGTGGGCAACGTCCCTGACCCAGCGGGCGCAACCCGCTTTTTGGCCAAAGATCCCGCAAGTGCCAACACCGGAACAATCAACCAAAACCGGCTGATCCACATGATCACCCCGCCGAGAAAGTTATGGAACGGCACATTTGCCCCGAATCCGGCAAACGCCGACCCGTTGTTATTCCCCATGCTGGAATAGGCGTACAAGAGTTCGCTGAAGCCGTGTGCCCCTGGATTCGCCATGCCTTCCTTGCCCGCACCGTTCATCAATGCCGCCGCCGTTCCGATCAACACAACCGCGCACGGGATAAGGATCACAAGCGAAGCCATTTTCATCTCGTACGGGCTGATCTTCTTGCCCAAATACTCCGGTGTCCGCCCGACCATCAGCCCGGCGATAAAAACTGCGATGATCGCAAACACCAGCATCCCGTAAAGCCCTGAGCCAACCCCGCCAAAAACCACTTCACCCAGTTGCATTAGTAGCATCGGAAACATCCCGCCGACCGGCGTATACGAATCGTGCATCGAGTTCACCGACCCGTTGCTCGCCGCCGTCGTTGCCACCGCCCACAAAGCAGAATTCTCTATTCCAAAGCGGGCTTCTTTCCCTTCCCAGTTCGCCGTACTCTCCAAGCCGAGATCCTTAAACGCCGGATTTCCGTGTTGCTCTGCCAGCACGGTCGGAACCAAGAACATCAACAACAGCGCCGTCATCGCCGCAAGCACCGCCCACCCCTGCCGCCGATCCTTCACCATCTCCCCAAACGTTAGGCAAAGTGCAGCCGGGATCAACAAGATCGCCAAACATTCGAGGAAATTGGAAAGCCCTGTCGGGTTCTCAAACGGATGCGCCGAATTCACATTGAAAAACCCGCCCCCGTTCGTCCCGAGTTGCTTGATCGCAATCTGCGATGCCGCCGGCCCGAGAGCAATCGTTTGACCACTTACCGTCTTCACCGCCGAATCAAACGTCTGCACAACCCCCTGTCCGACGAGAACTACCGCCAACACAACCGAAAACGGTAGCAGCACATAAACCGTCGCCCGGGTCATATCCACCCAAAAATTCCCGATCGTCGATGCTTCCTTGGCCCGCAAACCCCGGATCAACGAGACCAGAACCGCCATCCCCGTTGCCGCGCTCAAAAAGTTCTGAACCCCTAGCCCAACCATCTGCGTGAGGTAGCTCATTGTAGATTCGCCGCCATACCCTTGCCAGTTCGTGTTCGTGGCAAAGCTCATCGCCGTATTGAACGCCGAATCCGCCGATACCGACTTCATCGCATCCGGATTCGCGAGCAACATCCCTTGAAATCGCTGAAGCGCAAAAACAACTACAACTCCAAGCAAGTTAAACGCAATCACCGACCACGCATAACGTTTCCAATCCTGCTCCTGGGTCGCATCCACACCGCCGACCCGAAGTGCAAAACGCTCCAACCAACCAAGCGAACCCGAAAGCAAGTGCTTCTCCCCATTAAAAACTTTCGCCATATACCGCCCGAGAGGAACCGACACCCCTATCAAGACCGCCAGATAAACCGCGATCTGAATCCAACCGGACATCCTAAAACTTCTCCGGCTTGAGCAACGCGAACCCCAGATAACCCAAAATCAGGGCCCCGACAATGCCAAGAATGTCCACTCCGGTCATTCCTGAACCTCTGCCAGCCGGTCACATAAATTGACCAGCCCAAACGTCGCCAATGCCGCTAGTGCGATCAATGCCAAAGAAAAAATGTCCATGACACCATCGTGTAACCCCACCCCATCAAGCCCGTATCAAGGCGTAATGGTAAGTATCAAGATGGTGTCAAGTTTGCGTTTTTGATCTGTTGATACTGCCTGTTTTTTGGCCTCTCCAATGTCTCTCCAACGCGACGGGTTTCAATGGACGCCCAGGTTCAAAGGAGGACTTTGGTTTGAATTCGTGAACCTAAAAATATTCAGTCCTAAGGAGGGCGTCGGGGGTTCGATTCCCTCCGGGGCCGCCATACACGCAATGTCCCATTTATTACAACAACCCATACACCGTACAGACGCACGTTAGCAACTAACTCAAAGTGGACCGAGCATTTTCGCGCGGTCTAAGAGTGCCAAAATATCATCAGTAGAGGCGTACTGTCCGTCATCTCTTTGTTTCTTGCTCCCTTTGTATGGATTCTTAGTCATCCAATCTAAGGTCTTGTTAATCTCGTCACATGTTCTTTGATAAGTTTCAAAATCGAGGATATTCTTGGAATCTTCGGCAATTTCTATCATAATACGTAGCCAACAGCTGCACCTTTTATTCGCACAATTTAATTTTTCGCGGGGCGGCTTTCGCTCCCACTTAATTAAGTTTCCTATAGAGTCATGCACTTCTTTATGCAAGCCTAATCTATTTAACACAGATGTCCAGTCGTGTCTACGCTTTACTTTATGCGACATCGTAACAGCGGAATGATACTTAAAAAATTCAGCTGGATCATTCTCAGGATAAACTTGAGGGAGACTCCTTGAATCTAGTTTACTTCTTGGAAATTTATGAGCTATAATACTCTCACTAGAAATAAGTAGCGCATATGTTGTAAAGTGTTCTAATCCATAAAAGGAGACACCTTGCTGCGCTGATGGCCTTAATGCCACGCTTTTAGCTGTTCGCGAAATATCTACGAGGCCAATCGGGCCAACGTAATCTAAAGTTTCGGAAGTAGATAACTTCGATACATTTGATTCTCTTATTTGCTCCTGCAAATATCGTTGAAATTTTTCGTGATCAATACTATAAATAACTGACTCACCCTCTTTGTCTGAATCAAGTGCAAAAGCCATTGCCACTTCTGGGCTCCAAGAGAAGTCAGTCATTAGAGAACGTCCGCCATAATGCTGGCAAATGCTGTTAAGCTCTGCTAACCAATGTGAGACAGCTACCTGTTTGTTAGCAGTGTCAAACCAATTTTCTTCAGCAATCATGTTAGTGCCAATCCAGAATCCATTTCTAACATTAACAGATAGCAGCTTTGAAATTTGCATCGTGTTACTTGCACGCTCTAACAATTCTGCAACAAACATGCGATGATCGTTAGTTCCACGTTTACTAATTGCTGAAATAATATTGTAGAAGCTTGAAATACCAAATTCATATCCGTATTGTGTCCGCAGATAACGAGTCCATGAGATATTCCCACCGCGCTCAAATCTTCTAAAGTACGTTGGCAATAAACTATCTGAATGGATTACACATCTGACCTTCGTATTACTTGTTCCAAAAATTGGCTGACTTCTATAACAATAAGAAGATGTCTGGCCCCTAAATATGCAGTTAGAAAATGATTGTTTTGAAAGGGCACTTAAGGCCGATGAAGCGCTTGGATAGTGAATGACTCGATCAAATGCTGTCAAATGCCAGTTGATCTCAAGTCGGCCTTCTCCATCTGGTTTAATAGTCTGATTCACCAGATTATCAACCGATTTTAACCTTAAAAGACATTCTGCATCTATCTTAGAAAGTAATTCTGAACCGCGAAATCGGGCACCATTCATCCAACACAATTTAACATATTTTGCTTTGCCCTTAGCTACAAGGGGATCCAAGTACCTCCGGAGCCGCCACTAATTTGAACCTAATAAGCGACCGTTCAGCATCTCGTACGATTTTTTGATTTCTCTTGCGAGTATCAAATTCAATCCATGGCGTCATCAATAAAATTCATTGATGACGCCCAAGAGATTTTTATTTACTGAGGCACTGAATCCCGTTCGAACAATGTGTACAGCGCCGGAAGAACCACTAGCGTCAGTAGAGTCGCGGATGCAATTCCTCCAATTACAACCGTGGCCAATGGGCGTTGCACTTCGGCACCAATCCCGGTGTTCAAAGCCATCGGAACGAAACCAAGGGCCGCAACAAGGGCGGTCATCAGCACAGGGCGGAGACGTTGCATCGCCCCCTCCCGAACTGCGTCAAGTACCGATAGCCCTTCTTCTCGCAAGCGATTGATCGCCGAGACCATTACGACTCCATTTAGCACGGCAACACCAGAAAGGGCGATGAATCCGATTCCCGCGGAGATACTGAGGGGTAGGCTACGAAGGGTCAAAGCAATGACTCCACCGGTCACCGCAAGGGGAATTCCTGTGAAGATAAGGGTCGCTTGCTTGAGGGATCCAAAGGTTGTAAACAGCAAAACAAAGATCAAGCAGAGGGCAAGCGGAACTACAATAGCCAACCTTGCCGAAGCTTGCTGCAGATTTTCAAACTGACCACCCCAATTGAGGTAATAACCTTCGCCTAAGTCCACATCATTTTTAATCTTTGATTGCGCTTCATTGACAAACCCGCCGAGATCACGACCACGAACGTTCAGTTGTACTACGACCCTACGCTTCCCGTCCTCTCTCGAAATCTGGGCAGGGGCTGAAACGGTTTCGACGGCCGCAAGCGATGAAAGCGGAACCGCCCCACCAGCAGGTATCTGAACTGGAAGAGAGCGTATCCGTTCAGGATCGTTCCGGATTTCGTCGGGAAGCTGAACCGTCAAATCAAACCGTTTATCGCCTTCGATTACCTGTCCTACAGGCTCTCCACCTAGCGCAGTTTTGACAATCTGCTGGATATCACCGACTGAAAGCCCAACCCGACTGATAGCATCCCGGTCAATGTTTATTTGGAGTACCGGAACTTCTTCGACCTGCTCGACTTCGACATCTTGAGCACCAGGAATCTCACGAACGAGGGCGGCAATCTCATCGGCTTTGGCTTTTAGAACGGTCAAGTCTTCGCCGAAAACCTTGATACCGATATCCGCTTTCACCCCGGAAACAAGCTCGGCAAACCGCATCTGAATCGGCTGAGAAAAGTTGTATCCCTGCCCCGGCACCTGGGAAATCTTTGCGTTCAACTCTTCAATGAGCTTTTCCTTAGTCAATCCCTTTCGCCATTCTTTACGAGGTTTCAGCATAACGAATGAGTCGGTTAAGCTGAGAGGCATCGGGTCTGTGGCCACTTCCGGTGTTCCACTCCGCGAAAAAACCGTCGTCACTTCGGGAACCTCCAGAACCTTCTTTTCAAACTCGGTGACTAACTTCACGGTCTGCTCCGCATCGACCGTCCGAATCCGAACTGGCTGAATGACCAGCGAGCCTTCGTCGAGTTGGGGCACAAATTCCATGCCTAGCTGGGAGAATAACGCACCAGCAATAAGCAACAAGAAGACAGCTCCAGCAATGACCACACCTTTCATACGGAGAGAAAAATTTAAGGCCTTACTGTAAAAGCGAGCAAAAAAGTCCATCACCACGTTCCGCCGTTCGTGTGTATTCCGAGACAGGAATACACTTGCTAGTACGGGAACCAGTGTCATTGTAAGAACTAACGCCCCGATTAACGCGAACACGACTGTGAGGGCCATCGGTTTGAACATCTTGCCCTCTGTCCCCTCTAATGCAAGGATAGGCAAGTACACGACCGTGATGATTCCGACTGCGAATGCTGTTGGTTTGGCGATCTCGCGGGACGCACTCCAAACGGTATCCCGAACTTCCCGGCTGGTTAGCGGTTGACCTTGCTTCTCCCGTGCTTCGGCAAGACGCCGCACGGAATTTTCGACCATAACTACCGCTCCATCGACGATCAATCCGAAATCAATCGCGCCTAAGCTCATCAAGTTGCCCGAAATGCCGAATTGGTTCATTCCGATCACGGCAACGAGCATCGAAAGTGGGATCGCCAGGGCAACAATCAATGCTCCGCGGAGATTCCCCAAAAGTAGTACCAGAACCGCAATGACGAGGATTGCTCCTTCCAGCAAGCTCTTCTCAACTGTATGCAAGACTTCGCCGACTAATTCCGACCGGTTGTAGGTGGTGGTCAATGTAACATCGTCAGGAAGTTGAGATTTGATCGCTTGGATTTTCTCATCGACCGCATTGGCGACTTCTCGACCGTTCGCGCCCTTCAGCATCATTACGATGCCAAGCATTGATTCCTTTCCATCCTTAGTTGAAATCCCGGTCAGTATCGGGGTGTCGAGCCGAACTTCAGCCACATCTCGAACCAGGATCGGCACTCCTCTTTCGCTCGAAACAACGATCTGCTCAATATCTTTCACCGTCGTGGCTAATCCAACGGACCGGATTAAGAATCGTTCGCCTTTATTCTCCAAAACGCCGCCACCGACATTCTCATTATTTGATTCAACGGCCGCAATGACTTCTTCAATCGCTATCCCTCGGGCGTACAGCGCCTGGGGATCGACGATCACCTGGTATTGCTTTACACTCCCGTCGGCCGCGTTGACCTCAGCAACTCCAGCAACAGTGCGCAATTGAGGAGCGATGAACCAATCCTGGATACTTCGCAATTCCATTGGCGGAAGACTCTCACTTTCCAGGGCGTACATATAGATGTCTCCCAGCCCCGTTGAAACTGGCCCCATTTGTGGAGCTTCGATACCACCGGGGAGTTGCCCACGGATGTTATTTAGCCTCTCGTTGACAAGTTGGCGGGCGAAGTAAGTTTCAACTGAGTCCGCAAAAGTAACCGTCACCTGCGAAAGCCCATACTGGCTCAGGCTTCGAACCTGCTCAACTCCCTGGATACCGCCCATGGCAGCTTCAATCGGGAAAGTCACCAGCCGCTCTACTTCTTCCGGCCCCATGCCACCTGTTTCAGTGTTGATTACTACTTGATTTGTAGTAATGTCGGGTACTGCGTCGAGGTTTAACCGTTGCCACGAAACGATCCCAAAACCAACCAAAAGTGCGGTGGCTAAGACAATCAGGAATCGTTGGTTAAGGCTGAACTGGAGGATGCGTTCCAGCATCAGTGGTCGTGCCCCTTCAATTCGTCTTTGGCGAGCTGCGATTTCAGCACGAAACCGCCTTCAGTAGCAATGTCGGCCCCTGGCTCAATGCCTGAAATAATTTCGACAAAGCCATCACTTTTCCGCCCTACCTCAACTGCATAACGCACAAATCCATCACCTTCGCGTACGAAAATAAATGACTTGCCTGCCTCTTCCACAATTGCAGTTGATAGCACGGCTAAGACCTCTACCGACGCCCCAAACTCAATATGGACTTGGGCGAACATGCCGGGTTTGAGCCGAGCGTTCTCATTTGAAACCAAACATTGAACGGGAATCGACCTCGTTTTTTCGTCGAGCCGTGATCCGACAACTTGCACAATCCCTCGGAAAGTGATGTCCTCAAGACCAGCGGTTGTGACCTCTACCGTTGCACCTTTTCGGACTTTCGCAGCATCCCGTTCAGGAACGTTTGCGGTCACCCATACTGAATTCAGGTTTTCGATTTCACAAATCGTTTGCGTTCGATCAACCGCTTGCCCCCGTGTGACATCAAGGTGGCTAACGGTTCCGCTGATCGGTGCAACCAGATTGGTTCTGCCACCGGAGCCGCCTATTCCGCCCGAATAGGTTCGGTATGTCGATCTCGCATTGGCAACTGCCTTATTCGCACTCTGCAACGCCGATTCTGCCGATCTGATAGCGATTTGCATACGCTGAAACTCAAGCCGAGCTGAGCGAACTTCCGCTTCTGCTGTTTGAACTTCGCGCGCATTGAGCAGTCCCTTGTCTGCAATAGATTTTTCGCGGTCGTATGCGCTTTTGGCTGAACGGACGGTTGATTCCGCTCGGGAGACTTCGATTTCGTCCTTTTGTACGTCTAGTTGGGCTTCCTGCAGTTCCGACTTGGAAACTAACCCTTCTTTGAATAGATTTTCGAGTCGTCGCAAAGCCTCTTCGTGGGTTGCCAACTCTTTCTGTGCCGCTAACAAGTCGTTTTGCGCATCGTTCAATTCACGTTGAGCTTGTTGGAGCGATGCCGTATTGAACGCCCCCGCCTGTGCTAAGTCCTGCTGACGCTTGAGGGTTTGCTCTGCGGCTTTAACCTTAGCCTGAGCAAGCTCTGCTTGAGACCGGGCATCCTTCAGATTCGCGGCATCGCGGTCACGGTCTTGCTCTGCTGAAGAAATGCGTGCCCATGCCTCGGCGAGTTCTGCCGATTCGATGACCGCAATAGTTTCACCAGCATTCACTTGATCGCCGGGCTGAACTAATAGGCTGACCAGCTTTCCACCCACTGGTGGTGTTACAACGGCACGTCCCTTGGTAGTTGAAGAAACCGTGCCCGGAACTTCTAGGGATTCACTCATCACACGAAGAGAAGCAGCTTGAGTTTTGATTCCTGCAATCGCTTTTTGCTCATCTGTCAACTCAACCGATTCTTGGGAGTGGCTTTCTTCGGCATGCTCACTCTCAGAATGAGTTGCGGGCGCGACCTGTGGGCCGCAGCCAGCCAAAACAATAGCCAGCAGAGTGAGAAGTAATAACCGGTTCACTCGCCCACCTCAATCAATGTTCCGGTCGTTTGATACATTTTCGCGGTCGCGAGGTTTGCAGCCAAACGAGCTTCCGCCACTTCTTCTTCAAGTTCACGTAAAGAACGCGAAGCTTCTAGAACATCTATTAACGTGCCAACACCCTGTGAAAACCCAAGCTGGGTTTTCTGAACCAGGATACGATTCGTTTCAATTAGGCTAAGGAAAGCTGTGATCTGATCTAATGCCGCCGCAAGCTCGGTTTGCACGGCTACTAGTTCTGCCGCTGCGATAACCCTTGTATCGGCAATTTTCTGGCGGATAGCTTCTGCTTGTTTTCGGGCAGCTTCTAACTCGAACTTCTTTTTGCCGAAATCGTTGAACGTCCAAGAAAGCTGGAGTCGCGCACCAAAGTCTGTCGGATCGTCCCTCCACGGTGAACGAAGACCGATCAACTCCAAATCAGGCATACTCGACCGTCTTGCGGCCGCTGCTTCCGCTTCTGCTTCAAGCAGTTCGGCCCGTAGTAACCTCAGGTCATATCTATTATCAAGATTTCCATCGGCAACCGGAGTCAGCGCGTCTTCTTCAAACACGAACTCCACGTCATTTGTTACACCTATGGCTGCTTTCAACCGGGTTAATGCGGCCCGATATTGAGATTGTCGCAACCGACTTATTTGCAGTGCGCGGTCGCGCTCTAGTTTTGCGCGCGTGACTTGCACTTCCGGGATTTTTCCCTCTTCAAATCGGCGTTGTGTGGCTTGCAAAAGTGACTCGGCGATCTCGCTCACACCAATGGTGCTTTCTTGCAACCGAAAAGCCGTCGCGGCTTCGAAGTAACGGACAATTACATCGCCTTGCACCGCAATTAGGGCCTCATGTAAATATGCTTCTGCCCGGGCCACATAGGCTTCCCCTATTTTTCGTTGAGCCGAAGACTTCCCGAAGATATCGAGAGCTTGGCTAATATAGAAATCGTTGTCAGTTGCGCCTAACTCGGCCCGGGATGAGTATCCAATTCCAAGCTCTGTTCCCGGATACGCTCCGAGTGCGCTCATTTTCTTTTGAGCTTGTTCGACGTTGAGCCGGCCAGCTTCTACGGCATTGCGGTTCTTGAATGCTTCTTGCAAAGAACGATTCAGGTCATAAGGTTCCGCCGCCGACCAACTGGCCAGGCATAAAAATGTGATCAGGGTTGTTGTTTTCACGAGTTTTCATTGTTTGTTTGTCAGTTCCGGATTGCAACGCAAACCGGAATATGTCAAGCCAAACGAATGAAAGGAGGAGCGCGGGAAGAATGCTCCGATGGCGGGCCAGTTGCAGGATTAGCGGGATCGAATGGAATTTCAATGAAGAATGATTCCAGTTCGAAAACAAATACCTGTGGAGTTCGCGAAGGCAAATCTGATGCGATTTGGTTCTTGTTGGTTGGCGTCCACCAAGAACTGTCCTGATCTTTATCTTTGCAAGGTTTTAGTGAGCAACAGTCGTGGCAATCGCCATGCTGTGAATTGAATCCATCCTTACAACTTTTCTCAACGCTGATCTTTGCACACGAACCGCAATTCTGACCGGATGCCGTAACGTAAGCCGGAGAGCAAAAATGGAGTTGGGCTGATAATACGATCACCACGATACAAATCGCCTTTAACAGACGATTTGTAAACGATCCAAAAATTGCTCTAAGAACCTCCACGTATAGGATTAAACCAAATAGACGATTCCTCTAGGGGAAAGACTGTTGCAATAAAGCCAGAAACTAAGCCCATTGGTTGTTTACATGATTAATTTCGATTTTGGTGGTGAGGAAGCATTTTGGATTTCAAGGAAAAACGTCCAGCGAATTTGAAGGATAAATGAGTTTGATTACAACTCTTCCGCCAGCCCGATCAAAATCCCCTCCGGCCCGCGGACATAACACAGCCGATACACATTTTCGTACTGCACCACTTCATCAACAAGCGAAGCACCTAGCGCATACACCCGCTCTAAAACCTCGTCGAGATTCTTAACCGTAAACATCACGCGAAGATAACCCAGCGCGTTCACTGGCGCAGTTCGGTGATCGGCAATCACGGCTGGCGTAATGAACTGAGAAAGCTCCAGCCGGCTATGGCCATCTGGCGTGGCGAGCATTGCTATTTGCACTTTTTGCGACTTGAGGCCAGTCACCCGCCCCGACCACTCACCTTCGATGGTCGCGCGGCCTTCCAGAATCATTCCAAGTTCCAAAAAGAACGGAATCACGTTATCTAGCGATTCAACAACAATGCCCATGTTGTGCATTTGGAGCAAATTTGAATCTGACGTTTCCATGAGCGTGACAATACCACCGCCCAGAATTACGGACAACTAAATACTTTTACAGATCGCAAAGTTTTTAAGATTCTTTTGCTTTCCTCACCCGACTTTCGCTCTCGCGAACCGTGGGCAGCATCACCATCGAAAGTTTCACACGTGTGTAATCACCCTTTTCGCGTACTTCCCGATCTTCCTCGTGGAGTTCTGAAAACAACTGCGCCAAATCCGCGAGAGCTTTTTTCACTTTCAAAGTTGATTCTTTATCAAAGTAGCCAATATACGAGCGGATTAGCACTGAATTGTACAGTTCGGGGACATCACGGATCGCTCGGAACGCCGCCGCGCTCATACGGTCGGTTTGGCGCAGGTCGCAACGGAATTTACGAATACATTCTTCGGTTGCTCCTTCCGACTGGCCAACCGGATCGAACAAGTAGTGGCTGGCTTTGAGTGCGTAAAGAATCTCTTCCCTGGCGTGGCGCTTACGTGTTCCTACAGCAGTGATGAGGCCAACATCAAGTAACTTCGCAATATGCTCTCCAACTGAAGCTGTACTCCGGTTGACTTCTTCAGCGATTTCTCGAATAGAAATCCCGTCGCGGAAAGGAATCTCCTGATAGACCTCTGCACACGGAGCAGAGGCGAGCACTGCCAGGTGCTTTTCTTCGAGCTGTAAGACCTCAATTTGATCAGGATGGGGCATGCGCATAACCGGAAAGATTCCTCAAACTAAATTATTATCCACAATTCTGCAAAATATTTTTTAAGCAAAGAATTAAGGGGTTTGCAAACGAATCGCTACAAAAATGAACCACTTCATAATCAATCTCCATAAATCCAAAATGTCTTGTAGAGGCGTTAATTTACACTCCTTATGGCCAATTTCTGGTTATTTTCAGGATCGTTTCAGACCAATTTTCTTCAGATGAGATCGGCTTTTCAACCAGATCGCGAACGATTGTCAGCCACTCTAATCGTGCTTTGGTTTCCAGAATGCAAGAGACTGTTGCCAACGCCCCAAAATAGTCTCCTAATTGCTCATTCGCCGGTATCAAAGCCTCACATCGCGCCAAAAACTCTCTTAACCCACCAATTGTATTGTCAATCAGAGCAAGTCTCTGTTCACTATGTATCACTCCTAAGAAAAAAAATCTGAGGCGCACTAAGTCTGCTGAGTGAGCAATATCAGATTGCGGCAAGGGAGGAGTGAGCCATTGTTGCAACGCCTTTTCACCAGATTCAGATACTTTGACTAGGTTCTCTTTAGTATCTACATCTTGCAAAACTGTTTGCAGAAGCCCATTTTCAATTAACCTTTTGGAGACTGAGTAGGCTGTACCTGCCCTGGATTTATGATAAGTAGACTCTGAATAAGAGAGTTCCTTCATGATAGAGTAAGTAGTACATGGGCCGCGCAACCATGCAAAACCAAGTACTGTGAGTTCAATTGTCGAGAGTTTTCTAACCTTCACCGAGATCCTTTAAACACTATAACTTTTTTTGACTGTAAAAAATTGAGGAACCAATCTGCCATCTACAATGTATTACAATTTGTAATAGAGAAAATCATGATTCTAACCACCGCGCTTTTTTTGAGCCTTCAGTTCTCGGCTCAACCAAATCCTCAAGTCAAGACACTCGGCGAACTCCCGATCATCGGGAACTTGTTTCGGGATGACTCAAAAATTCCGCACCTCAAAGACCTTCCCCTCATCGGAGACCAGTTTGGGAACGGACCCACTGTACTACCGCGTCGTGGCTCACTCGGCCTTCCCTATACGCCAGTTCAGCAAGACCCAAACATAAAATCTAATCCGACCGCAGTTGAAGGGCTTCGGGCGGGTACACCTGTCCCCGAACTCACCGCCGCCAACGCGGGAATCAAAGCCGGCGACCTAATCACCCATATCAACGGAAAACCTGCTTTTCCTGCGACGCTCAATTCCACATTGAGGGGCATTCCCGTAGGTCAACCAATAGAGTTTACTGTGATACGCGATGGTCAGACTCTTACGCTCAGAACACCGCTCACCGAACGACCTCGCGATCCCGGTAACGCAAATTTCGAAGTTATTTATACACATATAGTCAGCAATGGCGAGCGGATGCGAACCATTATCACGAAGCCGAAGAAACCGGGCAAGCATCCCGCGCTGATGTTTATTCAGGGCTTTTCACCAGTCTCTTACGACTACACTCTAGAAACTGCCACGGGTGACGTTGCTACTTTAGACGGTCCAATTCTATACGACTTCGCAAACTCCGGCTTCGTCACCCTTAGAATTGAAAAGCCCGGCGTTGGAGACAGCGAAGGTGGCCCGTTTGCACCAATGGATTACATAACCGAACTGGACATTTATCGACAAGCTTTAATTCAGTTAAAGGAGTTCGAAGGTGTTGATAAAGATAATGTCTTCATTTTCGGTCACAGCATGGGTGGCGCGTTTGGTCCGATGATCGCCGCTGAAAACCCAGTGAAAGGTATCGCGGTCTACGGAGTCGCATCACGGACTTGGTTTGAATATCTCGTAGATATAATGCGCTACCAAACTCTTGTTGCAGGAGCCAGCTACGAAGAAGCAGATGAAGCGGCTCGGCAGGGCACCAGAATGATGGCCTTGATTATGCTAGAGAAAAAATCTCCGGAGGAAGTCAAAAAATCGCATCCAGAACTTGCTCCGCTAGTTGATGGATATTTCCCAGACGGGCTATTCAACGGCAAATCACTTGATTTTTGGAGACAACTCGGAGAAGTCAATTTTGCACACTATTGGTCTAAGGTAAATACTCATGTACTTGCCGTAAAAGGGGAAGCAGACTTTGTCGTTTATGATGTTGACCATAAACTCATCGCCGATATCGTGAACCGCGCGAATCCTGGATTTGGCAGTTTCGTAATCGCCCCGGATTCCGACCACCTGTTCCACAACTTCGATACAGAAGTGGAAAGCAGACGTAATTTCCAAAAAGGCAAGTTTAATCCCGGGTTCACAAAGATAATGAAAGACTGGATTCTCAGCATTATGAACGATCGAAGCGGAAGCTAATTAGCTAATAGCATAGGGGATGCAAAATAGTTTGCATCCCCTATGCTATTAGCCTGCTCGTGCTTTATCCAAAAGTGACAAATCTATCTTTGCCATCTGCATCAGTGCAGACCAATAACGACCCACGCGCTCTTGATCTGGATCTTTAAGACACTCACTCACATTCGCGGGAACGACCTGCCACGAAACGCCGAACCGATCTTCTACCCAACCGCAAGCCATTTCTTGCCCGCCTTCACCTAACTTCGACCAATAATAGTCAATTTCTTCCTGGTTCTCGCATTTAATGGTGATTGAGGCAGCCGGTGTGAGTTTGTAATGAGGCCCCCCATTTAGCAGCATGATCTCATGTCCTGCGATTTCGATAACTCCGGCAAGGAATGCTCCCTCTGGCAAGTGCATATTGGCTGAACCAACAGTTTTATCCACGAACTTAGAGTTTGGGAAAATCTCCAGATAAGTGTTCATTGCCTCTTCGGCATTGCTTTCAAGCCACAAACAAGTGTTCAGACCTTTCATATTGCTCCCTCATATTCATCATGGCGTTTCATCCAGTTCATGGTGCTGGATTCATTACGCCCGAGTGGAGTGATGTCCAGCCAATTGAGTGCACCTATGTGAATATCTCCCCCACGCGAATACGACGAGTAGGTGTGAAAGATGTCTCCATTCTCATCTTTGTAGAACACACTGATTCCCGGCCAGTCTTCATCCTTTTCCTCAGTATTCGGAACGAAGTTATACATAGAAGGCACTCCCGCCTTAAACGACACCCAAAAATCGTAGTTGAAGTCGCTCGGCGCACTGGAATACCAATCGAAATTCCAGCCCATCCGTTTTTTGTAGGGTGCTAGCTCGGCGTACGGAGCGCGTGAAATTGCGACCAAACTTACATCGTGGTATTTGATGTGCTGGTTCGCGCCATCTATGTGATCGCATAAAAAAGAACAGCCTTCGCAACCCTGCTCCCAACCTGGCCCAAACATAAAGTGATACACGATGAGCTGACTGCGACCATCGAATAGGTCAGCAAAACTGAGCGTTCCGTTCGGCCCCTCAAACGTGTAGTCCTTATCGACTTTGACCCATGGGAGTTCCATTCGCTCTCTGGCAAGGGCATCGCTTGCACGAGTGTGAGCCTTTTCTTTAACTAAAAATTCGCGACGACGCTCAAGCCATTCTTCGCGGCTGACAACTTTGTGTTCTAACTTATTCATGATCTGTTTTCCTGGTTCTCTGAAAATAGGAATTCGACATAGCGAATGAGATGATCCATGCTCTCAATCGCGGTTTCTGGTTTTTGGCTTGCTTTTGCCATGATAAATGCTCCCTGGAGCACTGCCTGAACATGTAGCGCCAAGCTCTCGGGAGTCCAGACTGCAGTCGGCGCATACTTAGCTTTTGCTTCGGCGACCATGGGTGTAATTGTCTCCACATGGCCCCAGATGCTTTGTTGGCAAGCCTCGCGGATATCGGGATGAGAAAGATGTACTTCTTGCACCATGGTTCCGAGTAAGCAGGTGAATTCCGCCGTCGTGCCCTGTAGTATTTCTCGGCGAAACTCTAGGTAGCCCATAAAGCGATCAAATGGATCTTGTTCTGATTGGAATGGCGCAGAGCCAAATAGCTTGTTCGCGAAATCTCCAAAAAACTCTGCTGCCGCCTCTGCCATTGAATCTTTGCTCGGAAAGTGGTGGAAGAAGGCTCCTTTAGTGACTCCAGCATGTCGGCAGATGTCATCTACCGTGGTGGCGGCAAAACCTTTGGTTCTGATCGCCCACATCGCCGCACCAAGGATTTTAGTGCGCGTTTCTTCTTTTCGAGCTTCTTGTTGGGATAACATACCGACCAGTTGGTATTTATATTAGCAAATCTTCCAGCATTTTGCAAATCTTTATTTCTTATGGACTTTTTGAGCTAGGAGGACGGCTGAATGACTAACTCGACAAACCTAACAAAGCCTCGCCTCATTGTTTCAGTTGTAATGTCCGGCCGACCAAAGCCCGGATACGGTTCCGCTAGCTTATCGAACATGGAAACCATCCTGAGTGAAGCCCGCAAATCCCAAAACGGAAGCCAATCTGTATTAATCGGATTCTTCGCCAGATATATCTGGGTCATCTCTTTCATCGCGTCTTCGCCATAAGCCCACATCACATCAAGCCGTGTACATGCAAGATCGAATGCCGGATCACCGAGATTCGCGTTCTCCCAATCAATGACTCCAGTCAGTTGCCCATCTTGCCAAAGCAGATTCCCTGGCCAGTAATCGCCGTGCCGAAACGCAACTGGATTGAATTCTGGTTCTCCAAGTCTTTGTAGAACGTTTCTGATCTCCGGCTCGCATAGTTCGATTACTAGCTCTTGTTCCGGCTCCCATATCCTTGAACCATAGCTTGGCAAGAAATCCAGGCCCGAACCTTCTAATGGTAACTGGTGAATCTCCGCCAACCGCTCTGCGTACTGCTTGATGTGGCTGCTAAGATCGGTCGGATTTAAGTCGGGTTCTCCCGGAAGGAATTCCAAAACATAAAACTCCTCATTACTAAAATATGTTCTTGCGACAGGTAATCCGTTTTCACGGAGTGTTCGCAAAATCTTTACTTCGTGCGCCACGGCATCGCCGAACTGTTCAAAGTTGTAATCAGCAGGTATGCGAGCCACATAAGTCTCCCGCATACCGTTAGATCGCTCTATTTCAAACGCCGTCGTAGTCGCCGAAATCCCGCCCTTGAGTGGCCAAGTGCGAATGAGTTCTGACCCTGGCGCAAACTCTTGAATTGCCTTTACGATCTGTGCTTCCATGGGTCAACCTATCAAAAGTCTCGTGCCGTTAACCGCCCGAGCGACATAATTATGACAATGTGACCCCTGCTTGGTGCCCCCTCGCCTAAGAACTTTTTACTGACTGCGCACCAATGCGCCTGCCCAAAAACCAAGCAAACCTCCATGAATTCACTCCAAACCGAAATCGCGCGACGAAGAACTTTCGCGATCATCTCCCACCCCGACGCAGGGAAAACCACGCTCACTGAAAAGCTCCTGCTCTACGGAGGCGCTCTCCAACTTGCCGGATCGGTAAAAGCTAAAGGTAACCAACGCCGCGCTACATCCGACTGGATGGAACTCGAAAAACAGCGCGGAATCTCTGTCACATCCACCGTTCTTCAATTTGAATACAGCGGTTTGATGCTGAACTTGCTGGACACTCCTGGCCACAACGACTTCAGCGCCGACACTTACCGCACTCTCACCGCCGCTGACAGCGCAGTCATGTTGATTGATAACGCCAAGGGGGTTGAGGCGCAAACCAAGAAGCTATTCAAGGTCTGCCGGCAACGAGGAATCCCTATTTTCACGTTCGTCAACAAAATGGATCATGAAGGCATCGGCCCGCTTGATCTCCTCAGCGAAGTCGAAGAAACACTCGGAATCCGCAGTGTGCCAATGAATTGGCCGATCGGGCAAGGAGCCGATTTTCAAGGCATTTACGACCGGCAAACCCACGCGGTTCACCTGTACGAGCGCACTGCCCGCGGAGCCACCACCGCCGGGCATAAGGAATACCAACTCGAAGATCCGGAAGTAAAGAATACAGTGGGGGCACGACTCTACCAACAGCTGCTTGATGAAATCGAACTGCTTAACGTTGCGGGCGAAGAAATCGATCTCGACCAAATCCTGGCCGGGCAACTGACTCCGGTTTTCTTTGGTTCGGCCCTCACGAATTTCGGCGTCCAACAGTTCCTCGACCAATTCATCAAGATCGCGCCAGCCCCTACCGAGCGATTGAGCCAAGATGCGGCAATCTCGCCTGACCATGCTTTTAGCGGATTCGTTTTCAAAATCCAGGCGAACATGGATCCCGCCCACCGCGACCGCATCGCTTTTCTGCGAATCGTGAGTGGTGAATTCGAAAAGGATATGGAAGTCATTCATTCCCGAACGGGCAAAACCCTCAAACTCAACCGCCCACAAAAGCTATTTGCCCGCGACCGCGAGACAGTAGAAACCGCCTTCGCTGGCGACATTATTGGACTCACGAACCCTGGCGCATTCCGATTGGGCGATACGCTTTCGCTAGATGGTTTACTGAAATACGAAGAAGTCCCTGCATTCAAGCCTGAGGCTTTCGCTTCTATTCAAAGCGAAGACGTTGCTCGCTACAAGCACTTCGAAAAAGGCGTGAATCAACTCTCGGAAGAAGGGTTAGTTGATTTGTTCTGGGATCACCGCGCCCAAACCCGCACGCCTATTTTAGGAGTTATCGGAAAACTACAGTTCGATGTTGTACAGTTCCGGTTACTGTCGGAATACGGGGTCAAAACGATGATCTACCCTGTTCCCTACACCGAAATCGCCTGGGTCACCGGCCCGGAAAAAGACATCATGAACATCTTTTTCGGAAGCGAAAATAAGCTCGTTAAAGATAACTCTGGGAACTACGCGATCCTTTCTATCAGCGAGCGGCAACTGGATTTTATCAAGTTGAGGAACGAGACGCTGACATTTTCTGAATCCCCCAATCCATAACCAGCGGATACCAAAAATTCAGTGTACTTTTGCGACTATTGCACAATTATTAAAATTTCTGCAATCATCAAAACCTGTCATGATTCCCGGTTTGAACAATCAACCAGTGCTAATTGCAGGCTTACTTCTAGTGTCAGCTTCGCTAGCTACCGCGCAAGTCAACGTGGAATAAGCCAATTACCTTTTTGGGCAACACGATTGGGCGGCGGCGGGCAAAGAATATGAAGGTCTTGTTAAAGAAAACCCATACCAAGGCCTTTACTGGTTCCGATACGGTGTTGCTCACTATTAACTAAAAACTACGGTACGGCAATTACTGCATACACCAAGTCACTTGAACTTGGTTGTGGCGGGAGTTCGGCACTCGGCGGAATGGCGTGGAGTTGTCGTGGAAAGGGCGAGCTTGAAAACGCAGCAAAAACATTTGAACAGGTTATGCAAGCCGATCCTGCGATGATTGATCAACTCCAAACTCCTGAGATGCGCAAAAACCTTGGAGATGCACTTTATAAAAAATTATTTGGTGAATTTGGAACCCCGGAAGCACCTCGAGTAGAAGGATGGCGAGCAGATTTGGCATTCTGCATGAAGACACTTCAGAACTCTCATTACAACATTAACGCCAAAACTTCAGAAGAAAAGTGGAACTCGATCTTTCATAACCTGAATGATTCTATTCCAAATCTAACAGATAAGGAGGTTCAATTTGAATTCATGAAGTTGGTTGCCCTTGCGGGCGACGGTCACACATGCACATGGCCGATACTTAATCCAGCAAATAAATACACGATGCTCCCTGCCGTGATTTATCCTTTCAAGGACGGCTACTTCATACGCTCAGCGGCCCAAGAATATGAATCGATTATCGGTAGCAAAGTCACCCGGATTGGCTCAATGACGATCGAGGATGTTGCTAATGCGATCACACCTTATGTAGGACACGAAAACCCGATGCATGCTCTTTGGAATTCTCCACTATTGATGGGCACAATAGAGATTCTAAAAGCGATTGGAGCTACCAATACACTCGATACCGTAAACCTGACTATTGAGGGAGAAGGCAAAACGAAAACTATTACCATGAAGACAATTCCACTTAATCGATCTCTTTACGGTGACCGCGACGAAGGCTCAATCTGGAAGAAAATGAATTCGGGTGCTACAAACCCAACCCCGTTATATACCAAGAAGCCAGATGATCCCTATTGGTTTGAATACTTAGAAGACGACAAAATACTTTATTTTCACTACGGCAATGTCTTCAGCAAGGAAAGCGAACCCTTCGGCGATTTTGTAAACCGAATGTTTGCAGTCGTTGACTCAAAACCAGTCGAAGCAATGGTAATTGATTTACGAGATAACTTTGGTGGAAGCTCTGAATTATATAAACCGCTAATTAAGAAACTCATACAGCATCCGAAGATATCAAGTAAAGGCTACTTGTTTACGCTTATAGGGCGTTCCACATACTCCGCAGCTATTAATTTGGCGGTTGATCTTGAATACTGGACCGATACACTCTTCATTGGAGAGCCTACTGGATGTAGCCCCAACTTTATTGGCGAAAATAAACTATTCACACTGCCTTATTCCGGCCTGAAAGTGAGCGTCTCAGATCGCTACCATCAGCATGGTCGGTCTGATTCAACCGACAAGCGAATTTGGATTGCACCAAACATTCCTGCCGAATTCACATCTGAGGACATCCGCAATAACCGCGATCCTGGCATGAAGGCGGTAATTGACTACCTCGACTATCGTGGCTAAAAAAGGTGGGTAGGGCATTTTGAATAAGGGATTGTCCGATCTGATGTGCCTCTTCATCTGAACAACCATCAAAATCTAATCGATCAACGGGGTTGTTGCTTGCGTAGACATAATAATTTACGCCGCTTCGTTTGAGATCCTGGCTCACAAACCTCCCTGATCCAGGTTCGTAGTACCGAGCCCGCATATACACGAGTCCGGATTCATCGTCTTGCACATGTCCCAGATTTGCGACATACCGCCCCTTCGGCCCACCAGTTGCATTGCCTTGGCGCATTCCGCCCCAGACATCGTAGTTGCGCTCGTCACCGATATTCCAAGTCGTACCGCCAGAATTCTTGGTTACGGTTGCAATCATGTTCCCATGTGTATCATACAACGGATAAGCTACCGTTGTACTGCTCGAACCTACGGTCTCTATTGCCTCAATCCCACGAGCACCAACAAAATTCCGAGTCTATTTATGAGATGGGTATGCTCAGGCTAATTTAGCCCAGAGTATTTCTAATAGTTTCGCAATCTATGATCTGACCCACCTCTTCAAGCCCCAGCTCTTGACGGCAATGAGTCGTAATGGCACACTTCTAGAAGAAACTCTTAATACTAAGTTCAACAACAAAGCGAACCAAGTTGAGATGTTTGCTTAGTTTAGCATCTTGATTAGTGCTATCAAGATTGAATTTCAATCTTACGCAACTTCTCTACTTGATTGTTACCCCAGGATTCGCTACACCAATTACTATCGGAAATAATATGCAAATACTTAAACCAACGCCTACAAGCAATCGAGCCTTTCCCTTAGAATGAATATATAGAAGGATGCCCCATATTATAGGAATCAACCAAGCAATTAAGAATATAGAAGCCTGTATCAATGCAACATCATAAGGATCAATGCCTCCATCACGATGAGCTAGTATGTTCTGTAAAGATTCTGAAGGAGCTATTGGCGTTCTATCTTTGCCTTGAATTAACAACCATAAAAACAAATGTGGTCCACATTGCGTCAAGGTGAGAATAGTAACCACACTTAAATAGCATAGGTGCATATAACCTATTGCGATACGGGTCTCTTGCCTATCTGCTTCCAAATTTAGCCACTCCAACTGCTACCAATAAAACCAGAAACAGACCCAATGAGATAGTACTAACTATGAGATTGCTAAGCAGATGCCCTCTAATTACCCCAACCACAAGCAAGAAAATGGACATTATAAAAAAGAGTGCCCCAATAATCGCATACACAGTTGAAATTTGTTTATGGCGTTGGTCAGATTCCGCCTTCCACGTTTTCATATAAGTTCTAAACTGGCTATCCTCCTCACCATACTCCGTTACCGTCTGGGGCTCAGTGGAACTACTCTGAATCGAATCGTAAATCAAGCAAGTCATACCAATTGGCCCACCGAAGATTAGTGAAACCAAAAAAAGCAGCCACTAACATTTTGGCGTATGGAGATATTTTATAATCATTACCTATCATATAACTCATTCGCTGTCAATGTCATCCAAATACCAACTTAACCTCATGGAATATCCCATACATAGGACGCCAAATTTCTGCAAGATTCTGCCACAACAGACAAGGATTCCAATTGTGCCAATAATTGCACCAGGCCCACCAAGAGCAACTGCAACCATAGAAGATAGCAATCCAATAATATCGTAGCCTAGGCCGACGGCTCCGCTGTCATCCCAAGATGAGAATAGGGAATAATTCCATTCATACATAAACTGTCCGTAGGCTTCCTCAACGTCCGCAGAATCCTTAACGCTGAGAAGTGCTGTTGCAAACTTTCGTAAGCATTGCCCACCAACTGCAAGTAGCCCAATCCCCTCACCCGTACCAACAATTGAAATTGCATCTATTATGGCTATCAAAACAGTGATAAAAATAGCGGTAGTTCCAGAAAAATCTGCGAAACTCGCTGGCGCATTGCGTGCATAAATATACCAATTACCTCCATCATTTCTTGGATCCTCGCTAATAAACCTGCCACTCTCCGGCTCATAGTATCTGGCCCTCATGTAGATCAAACCGGACTCATCGTCTTGCACATGTCCCAGATTTGCGACATACCTTCCCTTCGGCCCGCCCGTTGTGTTACCTTGACGCACTCCTCCCCAGACATCATAATTCCGCTCGTCTGCGATGTCCCAAGCAGTGCCTCCACTTAAAGGGCGAACCGTTGCAATCATATTCCCATGTGTATCATACAACGGATAACTCGTTACCGCTCCACTTCCACTATCCACCGTCATCGCCTCTATCCCTCTGGCACCAACAAAATTCCGAGTTACTGTATCGCTAGAAGTACCGGTCGTATCAAAGTCTTCTTCTGTCGGCATCTGCCCATCGTAGTAGCTACGAGTAGTTCCAGCTGAGCAAGATTTCTTTACCCGCATCCCATCTGCGCGGTAACCACAATGAACTTATTTTATTGATCTCATCTTATCTAAAAGGCCGTATGGTGCCCCGTTTATCATAGTAGTTAGAAATACTCGCATACTTTCACTAATAAAATGAATACTAAAAAATGACGTTCAGGACAACTCCGCCAAGAAGGAGGATGAGAAAGTAAATCAATTCACGAATAAATATCCTTACTCTTATGGACGCATTGTTATTTTCAGACTTTAGTGCTTCCATCACTATGACGCTGGAAGCAGTAACCATAAACGACGATAAAGTTGCGATAGCCATGGAGTCATACGGGGATATAACTTTCACAAAAACGAATATGCAAAAGCCAACCGTATAAAGCGATATTCTTACTTTTCTCAACTTTGTCACTGTGAATCCATTTCCATGAGTTCGAATAATACTTGCATACTCCTACCAAAGACCGCTGCGACAGGCATACTTACCATAGATAAGCCACTAAGAGCTGCTTCAAGCCAGCCGCCAAACCCAGCAATGCCGATTGCAAACATTCCGGCGATCACCTCAATTAAAATCCAGGTGCCTAAAGCTGCAGCTGAAACTGCAGCGAGAGATCCAGTTACCCATAAGCCAGCCGCTATAACAATAACTGCAGTTGCAGCACCAGCAACTGCGGCAGCGATTGTTCCAGCTGTAGTCGGCTCTTGACCTTTACCATATTCACCTGCTTGATATACAGCGGCACCAATAAGGGCACCCAGAATAGCCGCTAAAATCCAGAGAGCTGGCACAATCCAGTTGCCTGATGAATCGACAAAATTCACTGGATTTGATTTACAATATGTATACCAATTGACCCCTTGTCTAACTGAATCCTCGTTTATAAACCTCCCGGTTTCCGGTTCGTAGTACCTCGCCCGCATATAAATCAGGCCGCTTTCATCATCCTGCACGTGGCCCAAGTTGGCGACATACCGACCCTTCGGCCCGCCCGTTGTGTTACCCTGGCGCACTCCGCCCCAGACATCGTAGTTCCGCTCATCATATATATCCCAAGCGGTTCCGCCGCTTAGTGATCTCACAGTTGCAATCATATTCCCATGTGTATCATACAACGGATAACTCGTTACCGCTCCACTTCCACTGTCCACCGTCATTGCTTCAATGCCGCGGGCACCAACGAAGCTACGGGTGAGTTTTACACTGCTACCGTCGTTCACATCTTCTTCAACTGGCATCTGACCATCATAGTAACTCCGAGTCAGTATTGTAGTTGTTCCATCACCCACTTCTTTTTTCACGCGCATGCCGTCAGCTCGATAAGTGAATTCACTATCCCATCCAGCGATGCCGGAAGAAATGCCAATAAGGCGATTCACGCGATCCCAGTAATACGATTCATCGCCAGAACTGGGCGTTTCCTTATAGGTTCGGTTTCCAACCGCGTCATGCTCATAAGTTGCACCAGGGCTTGCCGTCATCCGGTTTAAGTTGTCGTAAGTCCAAGAACCAACCTTCGCACTCGCAGAAATTCTGTTACCCGCCGCATCATAACCCCACGTTTGAACTTCGTTGCTTAAACCATCGTTGTAGTCAACATCTGTTAAATAGTCAAAGTCTGCATCGTAGCCGTAATATTCGGTGCGAACCGTGCTCCAGTTAGCATAACCAGGAGTGGTTCTTGCTAACACAAAATGCACTACTTCTAAATCGCATCTTCATTTTTTGCTATTCGTAGAGGAAGTATTGCTCTTACTTTGATTAGCTCGTCGTGCAATTTGTCGATACTGAGCCAAACTCGTTGATTTGGAAAACGTAATCCAAATATAGCTAATTAAAAAAACACCCCCAAGAACTAAACCAGCATTTCGCGGAATTTGATCCCAGAATAGAGCGACCATGCAAATCAATCCAATAAACCCTATTGTGATTACTCGATTATTCATAGCAATTATTGCGGTTGAGTATCAAACCATTCCTCCAATTTACCAATTAAGCCCGATGGTAACCCTCCCGGTTTACCGGCTTCAATAAAGGATGCTGCAAATTCCCAACCATCATCCCCGAGTGCGGCCAGTATTGATCCAGCTTTTGCCAGATAAAGACCTCTTACAACTGCATTTACACCTTGCATCATTGCTCCAGTCCCCAAAAGCATCAGCAGCATTCCTTTTCTCAAGTGGTCTGCTGCAACTAATGAGTATGCGCCCCCGTTTGGCCACGAAAGTATTGCAAGGCCAGTCAAATACTCAATTTGACCTCTAATGTGATTTATCATTCCTGATAAAAATGCTGCAATGCCAATTGACATAAGTATTTTAGCGTAATCCATTAATGCAGTGCCTAGTTGTTGTGTTTCTTCATCAGAATTACCACTAGGATCACATTTAGTAGTTGGCAGATTACTTGCATATACAAAAAAATTTCTTCCCGTCTTGTATAAATCCTCGCTAATAAACCTCCCCGTTTCCGGCTCATAGTATCTGGCCCGCATATAAATGAGCCCGGACTCATCATCTTGCACATGACCGAGATTGGCCACATACCGCCCCTTAGGCCCGCTGGTTGCAGCACCTTGGCGCACTCCGCCCCAGACATCGTAGTTCCGCTCATCACCTATATTCCAAGCGGTACCCGCACCGTTTTTAGTTACGGTCGCAATCATATTCCCATGTGTATCATACAACGGATAACTCGTAGTTGTCGTTGTCCCATCATCCACCGTCATCGCTTCGATACCCCCAGCACCGATAAAGTTTTGAGTTAGCTTCACAAAGTTTTGGCTGATGGATTCTCGCTCCTCTTCTTCAATAGGCATTTGCCCATCGTAGTAGCTTCTCGTTACGTTTGTCACAGTCCCATCGCTTGATTCCTTGCGCACACGCATGCCATCGGCGCGGCAAGAATTTGAATAGCCAGAAATTATTAATGGGCTCATTTTGTTCCGGTTCGATGAGTTGCCCTCAATTCAAAATATATTAAAGCAATTGCCAGGTAAACAATCGCATAGACAATATGCAACGCTCCAGCAATGGATGCTAAAGGTATGCCCAGAAATAATGTTGTTCCAAACACAACTAGCTCGTTCTTTGTCTTAACTCGATGTCTTTTTATTACACTGAACAGATAAATTACTGCAATTATCTGCACTGAATACTGTATGGCAATCATTATGGAAGCCCCCAAAAGCTATCTTGACCAGGATAAGAATCAGTTGCCATACCTTCCATTAAGTCAGCCATCAGTAATCCTATAATCAACAATGAGTAACCGATGACTGCTCCTGCTAATTTTCCTGTAGGAAGCTTACCAAGACACTTTGCACTGAAAGCTGCTACTGCTAAAGTCCCACCAAATGCTGAGAGAGCTAACCCTACGGCCCACTTCAATGTTGCACCATCATTTGAATGGGTGCTCCATGCAGTACCTATCACAGCGATTAGTAATGTCGCGGCAGTGATAGCTTCGAAAGCATCCTTGGCACTCTCTGCAGATGCCATCCACATCCCAATCCCAAAAGCAAAAGGCACAGCAGCAAGGATTCCTAAAAACGCGATAAATTGACCAACGTTCTCATCTGATTGGCCATCATAATCTGCCCTACAAGTGGGTAAATTTGAAGCATATATATACCAATTATAACCAGATTTTCCTGGATCACGACTGATAAACCTTCCACTTTCAGGCTCATAGTATCGAGCCCTCATATAGATCAAGCCCGACTCGTCGTCCTGCACATGACCAAGATTGGCAACATACCTTCCCTTCGGCCCGCCCGTTGTGTTACCCTGGCGCACTCCGCCCCAGACATCGTAGTTCCGCTCATCATATATATCCCAAGCGGTTCCGCCGCTTAGTGATCTCACAGTTGCAATCATATTCCCATGTGTATCATACAACGGATAACTCGTTACCGCTCCACTTCCACTGTCCACCGTCATTGCTTCAATGCCGCGGGCACCAACGAAGCTACGGGTGAGTTTTACACTGCTACCGTCGTTCACATCTTCTTCAACTGGCATCTGACCATCATAGTAACTCCGAGTCAGTATTGTAGTTGTTCCATCACCCACTTCTTTTTTCACGCGCATGCCGTCAGCTCGATAAGTGAATTCACTATCCCATCCAGCGATGCCGGAAGAAATGCCAATAAGGCGATTCACGCGATCCCAGTAATACGATTCATCGCCAGAACTGGGCGTTTCCTTATAGGTTCGGTTTCCAACCGCGTCATGCTCATAAGTTGCACCAGGGCTTGCCGTCATCCGGTTTAAGTTGTCATAAGTCCAAGAGCCAACCTTTGCACTGGCAGAAATTCTATTCCCTGCCGCATCATAACCCCACGTTTGAACTTCGTTGCTTAAACCATCGTTGTAATCCACCTCGGTGAGGTAGTCAAAGTCGCTATCATAACCGTAATACTCCGTGCGAGTGGTGCTCCAAGTATCGTAACCAGGAGTTGCACGGGTAAGAAAACTCGTACTTGTCTTTAGCCCAAGATCATGAGCATAAGCCGCAGTGGTTCCACGGATAGATTCCCGCGCATAGCTACCACTGACTAACTGGTTCCAGTAATGCTTTACGCCAAGCGTACGGCCCGAAGTATCGTACTCGTACTCTGCGCTCACAAAACTCAATGGAGCATTAGTTGTATCGTAGTTCGAAGCGCTACTTTGCGGAGTCATCGCAAACAATGCCTTGGTCATTTGCCCAAGCCCGTTAAAGATGTAACGAACTTCTTCGGCACTGTTCACCCAGTTCCCGCTGACGTACGCTTGTTTATTGATGCGTGTGAACATCCGGTTGACATTGACGCCTGTGCCACGGATTCCGTAGCCCGAATACTTATAACGGGTGGTTCCGTTTGGAGTAGCGATGGTAGAGGTCGAACGATTCCCAATTTCATCGTAGGTGTAATCGGTTGTTGTGACTTGGCTACTACCCGCATCTTCTACGATAGTGGCTGGCGCACCTTTAGCCACTCCACTTTGAACGTAGTCAATCTCTTGCTCAACTCCGCTCAAGCCATCGGTGATAGTGAGCGGTTGACCGTTCTCAACTGTTGCATCAGTAGTTCCGTAGGTGTAACTCACCACGTTTTGGCTACCTTGATCCACGCTCAGAACATTGCCATCAACATCGTAAGTGGTGGTAAACACACGATTGGCTGCATCTTGGGTTTCTATAGCCTTACCTAAAAGGTCGAACTCTAAAGTTTCGGTGGTGCGGGCACTGGCTCCACCATAGTCCTCAGTGACTTCGGTAGCATTACCATACGCAGGCGCGTTGTCTGCCCCGTAAACACTTCTGGTTTGAACGTAGTTATAGGTTCCGCTCACTACCTTTTGGAGCTTCCAAACATCTACCGGGCGGCCTTTGCTATCGTAATCGAACTTAGCCGAGTACTTGGCGGTATCTGCTTTGATTTGGTACTTCCAAGCATAGGCAGTGCCGTAAGAAGGCACAGTTTCGCCTGTGTCTAACCAAATGCCACCATGCTTGTTATCGTAGACTTTGTACGTTTGACCTTTTTTTCCTTGGGTTGCACTGCTGTCGTAGTAGTCGGTAAATGAATATCGGACGGTGGAACCAGCGGTAACTCGAACTGCCTTTTGTTGGAAGTACTTATCTTCGCCCCAAAATGCCGTATCCGTGGTCACTAACCGGGTTTGAGCACCTTGCCCCCACTGATCGGGCCAAGCGTATTCATATTTCTTTTCTTCGACCGGATTGCCGAGGAAGTTATATTTAGTAGTCTTTTTGGAAATTGTTGGATATACACTGCCAAGCCCAATATTGCCAATGGATGGATCAAGTGTTCCGACTTGCTCTTCGATTAGGTTTTGACTAATATCGTCGTATGTTTTTTGAGTTGAAACCTGAACAACAGTGTTTCCGTCAAATCCAGGGTTGTCCACCGGGCCGGAATCGTAAACTAACTGACCGTTGTCCGTTTCTTCACCTACACGCATCCCACCAGAAATAGGTGTATATGTGACAACGCTGTATTCTCCAGGCACGGTTGTGCCACCTGCTCTGCCTACAACCGCCGTTCGAAGACCATTTGTTATTCCGACGTTTAGCGTGTAGACGATTCCTGAGGGTTCTGTGATTTGCGTAACACGCACGGAGTCTGAGGGGTAGGAATATCCATCAATAATAATGTCAGTGCTATACGAAATGTAAGTTGACATACCCCGAGGGTCAGTCATTGAAGTCATTAAGTTTCCGGAATAGCCGTAACGATTGATCCGACCATATTCAGGCGAACCACTTCCGATTGTTCGTACTTGCTGGACAGAAGTGAGTTGACCGCTCGTGTATCCGTAGAGTACTTTGCGTTCTTCTGCCGAACTGTAAGCTCGAATTTGAGTGACCCTATCGCCCGTCCAAGTGAGTTCAATACTTCGACCGTTAGGCATATCAACGCCGACAAGTGGATTTTCACTTACGTCGCCATTTGACTTGGTAAAAGTGACCGGTGTAGTTCCGTAAGTGTAAGTCGTCTCGTTATTGTGTCGATCCTTGACCCAAACGGGTTTAAGAACATTGTTTGGTTCGGCGGTTGCGCCAGCATCATCCCAAGGTTTTGATCCGCTTGTGTATTCTCCTTGTTTTTCGTACTGATAGACCGTGCCATCTGGGGTCATGGTCTTGTTTGAAATCAAAACCCAATAAAGAGCACCCCCGAAAGTCACATATTCATATTCAGTTTCGTATTCGTTTTTGTCCCACGGAGGAGTTGTGAGAATGCCGTCAACGTCTCTTTGAACAGTTGTTTCTTTGCCATCCGCATCCGTGACAATAACCGCTTCAACTGGCTGAGAAGGAATGTTGGGATCCGTCTCAGAACTGGGGCGGCGTTTCATTCCAGTTGGCACACTTCGTACAGGCGCCTTGGAACTCTTGAGCAGCCCTCCCGCAGTGGATCGAAGGTCGGCGCTTAGAGTCCAACCAATACCAAACGGGCCTTCATCAATACTATTCGCCGAATATGAGCGGGTGATGTTGACTGGGATACCATAGCCACCTTCAAAACTGAGATCCGTTGCCGATGTCGAATAGTTTCCTGTTCGCAGGTTGACGCCCTTATAAACGACATCAAACTTTGCTTGTCCAGCATAATAGGGGTTGCCAAGACGCCCTTTGAGTTGCCCCATCTCCTTTGCCGACAGCTTTCTCGATTCCACTGGTTTGGCCTTGGTGGTCGGTTCTTCAACCTCGACTGGTTTATTGGGGTCATAAGCGTACAAGTTAGATGGTATCCCCAGCGTCAACATGAGGATTGCGCAGATATTGCAAAGAGGTTTGCGCAGTCGAGATTCGGCAATAGTTGTTATCACTTTTTAGCTCCAGTAGTGTTAGATTGAATCGTTAGAATCGTGGCTGAAAACGATTTGTCGCTGGCCGCAGGGATAGAAATTTCTCGGTCGTTTTTGATGAACGGATCGTAAACCAGCACTTTCGCTGGCTTAATTTGTTTTACGAGAAGATAATGCTCTTGGTTAAGCCAAATAAATGGCACCCTTTTTCGCCTAAAATCATTATTGTCAACAAGTAAGCCTTCGCAGGAGAATCCGCGTGATTCCAAGGATTTTTGAATTCCAGCCATTGATGTTCCATCTTCTGAAGTGCCACATTCTTTTTCTAGGATGTCCAGAGATGGAATGGACAGATTCTTAGCCTTGTAAAACTCTTGGATGCAGCGAGGCCCACAGAGTGCCATTTCTCTCTTCGCATTTGCCTGTTGCTTATCGACGGCTACTTGAAGCAACTGATCGTAGTCCTCACGAGATTTGCCCTCTGGCAACATCTTTATCAGTCGTTTGTGCACGCCGTAGACTAATGGAGAAAGCGGTCTATCTTGAATAAACTCAACGTACTCGTCTCTGGCCTGAGCGACTTTGCCTTCCGCCATCAGACAGTTAATCGCTTGGTAACGAGCTTGGTCGATCACTTCACCGTAAGAGGGGTCTTGAGCATCGGAACCTTTGTGCTTAGCTTCTGTTTCAAGAAAAATTGCCCTGGCCTCTTCTAGATTCTTCTCATTTGCTTCAATATATGCAAGCTTCATTCTTGCAGCGGACACTGAATCCTGAACCGATGTATCTGGACTATTTAAGTTTTTCTCAACATAGTCATTCAGCGCTTCCTTCTTTTCCGGTTGCCTAAGATTCTCGGTGTAGGCTAGTCTATTGGAGTTTGCTGATTTTTGCTGATTCGCAATCCACTGATAAGCTCCTAGCCCAATGGTTAAGATAGCCAGTGCAGACAATGCGTAAATGCTATTCCTCATTCCCACACCGATGCCGAGACAGTTTCGTTGTGCCCCCCAACATTCTCAATGAGAAACTGCCAGATTCGCGGAGCCATATCTACAAATGAGGTGGGAATTACATCTTGAAAGTTCGTAGAAACAAACTCCTTATCGGCAATGTAGCGCCACCAAGTGTTGTTCGCATCGACTTTGGTCTGTTCATCATGCAATGCGTAAATAATTCCTCCAAAGATTGGAGTTGACCAAGTAGTTCGGTACGGTGTAATTCCTCCTACGGGGGTTTGCGCAACATCATAAACTTTTGTCAGACTCACAGACAGGAAACCCGCCGCATCAGATGAATTGACCGTAAATTTTCTATAAGGATCCTTATCTTGCTCGTAGGAGTATCCCGAAGGAATAGAAGCTCTCGGAACTACATTCCATTTATTCGACCAAGTGAATTCATCTTCCTCTATCATTAAATCAGCTCCACTTGGAGGACCAAAAAGTCCAATATCCATGGATCCAGAGATATTGGCTGGTGAACCCATTTGGTATACGGTTACAACCATCATACGGGCTGGAGTTGTTATATTTGCTACGGTACTTCTAAGTAGTTGCACCCTAGATGTTCCACTTCGATCACCACTGCTCGACGGCATATTTCCAACAAACATTCCACCCTTAAATGTCCAGTCACCAAAATTAATGTTTCTCAATTCTGCATTTGGATCCGCAGGAAACTGCCCTTCTCTATTTGGTTGACCGTATCCGCGTCGAGAATCGACAGATCCATCACCAAAGCCATCATCTCGAATTAAATCATAAACCGCTTCTTGATGCGTCAACGAGTAAGAACCCATCCCATTATAAAGCGCCCTCGTTACCATGACTCTGGGATTTCCAGACGGTAACTTAACGTAAGACCGGAGGAAATAACAAACTGTCACTTCCTGTCCGGCAGTAAGTTTAACTCTGAGCCCAGGCTCTGCCGATCCAGGCGTTGCATAAGGGCCGCTCCCACTGTAGTCATAGCCCTTATAGTCATATATTTGCGGAGACACGCCAGTTTGAACTAGGAATCCCATTGTTGGCCCAGATGCCCCTGTCGAGCTGGGAATTCTTAGCCAATACGATAATGTTTCGGTACTTCCGCCCCCTTCGCCTCCACCAGTTCCTCCACCTGGGCCTTCTCCGCTACCTTCAACGAGGTTTTCTTCCCCTCCTGAAGATCCGCCAGAACCACCAGATCCACCTTCAATTGATGAGCCACCTGCTGTGTCAACTCCGTTCATATATTTATATGTCATTGCCATTACATTACGGGTCTCGGTAACCATGACAGGTTGATTTGAGCTGTTTACGCTTCTCACAATTACGGAAGCATCTTTGATTTCCTTTGCTCGAACCAAGCGAACTTGAATATATGCGTCATCGCCCGTGGACATCGTCTGGGCAACCGCTACTGATCCGATCATCGCAAGACCTGCTATAACAATTGCTTTCAATGAAAGCCGTACAAAAACTTTGGAACCAACGCCCATAACCGCGATCATAGACCAATCAATTTGTGCGATTGCAACTGTTTACTGCAAAAATATCTTGGAACTTTAGAAGCCAAGATAAAAGTACGCATTCATTTCTCTCAGCTGTCAATTACGCCGCCAATCGTTCGGTTACCTAACAAAAAAACCGCCCAATCGGACGGTTTTAAGTTCAAAATCGTGGTAGGCCGTACAGGGCTCGAACCTGTGACCCGCTGATTAAGAGTCAGCTGCTCTGCCAACTGAGCTAACGACCCACGCGTAAGAAAAAGATACCAGCAATCCCAGTTGAATTCAAGGACCGCACCATAATCAAACCTGTGATCCGACTCGCCACCAAGCAAGATGAACCCCAAATCCAGCACGTGGTACACACGGTGTACGACGAATATGGATTCGGCTGGGAACCAGATGGCTACGTTCGCGATTTGTACGACATCGAAAACTACTTCGCCGCTCCTAATGCGTTTTGGGTAGCCGAAGTCGATGGCCAAATTGTCGGATGCATTGGCATCGAACTCTTCCCTACTATCCACGGCGAACCAGGCACCATCGTGGATGGAAAGAAAAAAAAGCGCATTGCCGGAACAGATTGCGAGCTTGTTCGGCTTTACACATTGCCAGAAGCGCGAGGTAAGCAAGTCGGCTTACAGCTTTGCCAAACGTGTATCGAATACGCCAAATCCCAAGGCCGAACGCTCATGGAAATCTGGTCGGACGTCGAACTCAAGCGGGCACACGCTTTTTACGAAAAGCTCGGGGCAAAAAACATCGGCGAACGGTATTGCCCTCCCCCCGATGACTGGACAGAATTCGGATTCATTTACGATTTGCGCTAGTGCTCGCCCGGCACAAGGCCAAGCCCCCGAACCGATCGAGGAATCGAAACCAGAAGTCAGCTAAACTCCACACCATGAGCTGGGAACAAACCGTCGCGGAACTCAAAACAGAAATGGAAGGCAAACACGCCGCCCGCGAAGATGCTCTCAAGGCCTCGCGAGCGCTCATCCAAACCTGTAGCAAGTGCATCAAAAACATCCACCGCCACAATTTCGCTGAAGCCGCCCAACTGCTTGACCAAGCCAAATCCCAGGCTCAGCAAGCACGATCACAGGTCACAGAGCATCCGGAAATCGAATACGCTGGCTACCTGCAGGATGCGGAAAAAGAACTCGTCGAAGCCGCCGGCTGCCTAGCTTTAGCTCAAGGTCAACCGTTGCCAACCTATTTTGAGCTAGCAGTTAATGCAACCAGCTACCTTAACGGAATGGGAGAATGCGCAAGCGAAATGAGACGGTTCGTACTCGATAAAATGCGCAATGGCGATCTCGAAACCGCTCAAAACATCCTGCAACAAATGGATGAGATTTACGACGACCTCACCACGTTCGATTTTCCAGATGGCCTTACTGGGGGTTTGCGTCGAACTTGCGATGCTCTCCGGGCCGTAATCGAACGAACTCGCTCTGATCTCACCCTCACAAAAATCCAATACGATCTGATTACTGAACTAAAATCAGCGAAAAAGCCTTAATCTATACAAAAAAGTATAGTTAGTTCGGTATGGTGTTTCTCGAAATGGAACGAGATTCGCAACCTGCTCCTTCAAAGCAGTCGTGCCCCTTTTCTGGCCTAAACAACGGGCCAACTCCCGAGCAACAAGCCGCCGCCGGTTTTGTTGCAATCAACTACATCAATTGCAAACCGCACTATCAAGAACGGTTCGAATGCCTGTTCTGCACCCGTGCTCGCGCTATTGATCGGTTGCCCGGGTTCATCGGCATGAACGTTCTCAAATGCCACGAAGAAGGCCAACCGTATCTCATCATGAGCTACTGGACAGACAAGGAATCATTCGAGGCTTGGGTTGGCTCACCTGAATTCATCGAGGGCCACAAACGAGGGTTCGAAGACCTCGCCGAAGCCAAACGCCGGGGTGAAGAACCTCCAATGAGCAGCAGCTTCAAAACCTATTCAGTTCTTGCTGATTGACTTGAGTTTATTAAGTGAGCGAGTTAAAGGCTCGCTCACTTTCTTATTCGGCGCTTCAGTAACAAAGCACTCAAAGCTAAGCCTGTCAGTGTCATTGGTTCCGGCACTGCGCCCACCAGTTCTATTTCATCTAATAATATCGTCGGAGTCTCCAAGTTCGGCACTCCGTCCAAATAGTTTTGAATACGAACCTCAATGTAATCTGTATCAGAATAATCTGCTGGCGATAACGACATAGCCATTACATCTGTGCCAGCAAAGCCAGTACCAATAAAAATCTGATCACCATTCGTGCTGGAATGAACGATCACTTGCACAAAGAATGCGCCGTCTGCCTGGTACGGAATGAGTATTTGATTTAACCCACTTAAATCAATGTTTAAGTCATCCGAAAACTGAAAACTATTTCCCACCTTGCCAGTAGCTCCGTACACAATCTTTGAAGCCACTTTAGAGCCGTTTTGATTAGCTAAATCAACAAACCCAAACTCCGACCCGAATGAACCGACTAGATAATTGTTGTCTCCAGTCTCAACTAAATTCGCCCATGTTCCACGGCTCCCACCAAAAAAACTTCCGAATTCGAGATGTGAATCTATTGTATTGAGGCCATTCATGACCAATGTAGGCGAAGGGCTTGAAAAGTCATCTAAGATTAGAGCCTGTGCGTGAGATGAAAAAAGAACTCCGACTCCCAATAGCACAGCATGAAAAATTCGCATTGATAAGCAGTGTAGGAGAATTACGAAGGTTTGTCAAGCACTAAAAGACATTACCGATCTAAATCTCAACAGAGGAACCTAATTACTAGCATTTTTCACAGTAAAATCTCTACCTTAAATCTCTTAGCAAGAACACCAAACACAAATCCAGGCGACCTGCCCACGCCCGCTCGTTATGCCCCGCCTTGGCTTCTTCGTAGAACTGGAAATCTTTCCCCGCCGTAAATCCGCGCTTGAGCAAAGCAGTTTCCATCGCCCGCCCTGGCCCGACCATGCTCGGCCCTTCTTCCAGGCCCATATCCATCCATATCTTTACGTCTGGCTTCTTGACCCATTTAGGAACTTGCTTAGTTAGGCTCTCGCCATCCCACCAAAAACTGGGAGACATCACGCCGAGCAGACCAAATTCCTCTGGCCGTGTTGTCCCCAAATAAAAACTTATGATCCCACCAAAACTAGAACCAATCAAACCCGTTTCCGATGCCTTGGCACTCACGTGGTATTTGCCCGCAATAAAAGGCTTGACTTCCTTTACTAAGAAGTCGCCAAATTTGTCGGCATCTCCGCCGATTTCGGTGCCCTGAAATTTCGCCTTGGTCGGCAGGTACTCATCGCTTCGCTTCATTCCCCCGTTATCCACCGCAACCAAAATCACGGGCGGAATCATCTTCGCCTTGATTAAAGCAGTGGCGGTTTCGTCAGCGCGCCATTCTTGATTCGGAATAAAACTCGCCGCTCCATCGAACACGTTTTGTCCATCACAAAAGTAGATCACGGGATACGGCTTTTCGCGTTTGGCATCATAACCCTCTGGGAGAAATACTTGAACGGTGCGTTTATTTCCCAGGATTTTGCTTTCAAAATCTTCGTGCCGCCTCACATCGCCTGTGATCGAATTGACTCTATCCTGAACAACCGGAATAATCGGCGAGCTAAAAATAACGGAAGCAAGGGCAAATAACATGATTCAAGTTTAGCTCAGGCCATAAACACGCCTGTAAATACATCCCGAATCTGATTTTTAGATTTCCCTCTCCAAATATGAGAAGAGATTATGGGTGGGGTTGAAAAGAATTTTTATTTACACTGGTTAAAACCAGTGCCACCCAGTTCTCTAGTTCTGGGAAGGAATGATAAGAGAGGTTAATCCAAAGAATTCCCGCCCCGAAGATCGGGGAGGGATAAAAGGAGGGGTTGAATCGCCGCTAACTACCTACTTCAATGGCTTACGCAATACTGTGTAATGCGTGAAAAGCGACTTTTTCAGTTCTTCCATACCTTCGCCGAAGTCGTAACCCAAAGCTAAGAACATGCCTCGGCCCTGTTCGTCATCCTTCACGTCCCAATCCAGAACCTCAAATCCAACTCGTTCGGTGAGTTTTCGGTCAAACGGGAAGGTTCCATCCGCATGAGGCAAATAAGGCTGATCCACAGGGTTCTGGGCCGGGGAAAGGTTATAGATCACAAACAATCCACCTGGTTTGAGAATCCCCATTACTGATTTCAAAAAGTCGCCATCGCTCACGCCTAAATCAACCAAGTTTCTAGGATCAGTCTTACGTTTAGGATGGATGTAACCCATCTTTAAAACGTTTTTGGTCACGAACAAATCGTAGTCGCGGCCGATCGCATCCCTCACCGCTTTATCTTTAGGCCACTGACCATGGTGGACGGTCACAGATCCTCCTCCAGGAACCGAACCTGTGTCGCCTGGCCAAGAGTAAAGTTTTTCAAACAACGGTTCCACATCCACCCCATGAGCGTTTGCCCCTGCATGAGCCATCATCTGAACCTGACCAATCATCCCGTAGCCAAAGTCCAAAACCTTCTTGCCCTTCAGAGTGGCCATGCCCCTTTTTGCGGCGACATCTAATGGGAGAGCGTATAGAGTTGGCGATCCGTACGCTGTGTTGTAATAAAACCGCTCGCCGAACTCTCTCTTTTCAAATCCTTTGCGCTTTTCTTCGGAAAGCTTTTCGTATTCTGATTCCGTTAGAGTAGCCGAGGTGTCGGGATTCCGGTAAAGAACGCGCGTTCCGACTGGTTTAAGCTTTTCGGTCTGCGCCAAAAATTCCTTCGCAAATCCGCTTTTCACCATTCCCGAAACCGTCACGGATTCCTTTTTCAGCAATTCTAGCGCAGTCACTGCAGGCGCATCTTGCCCTAGAATCAATCCTGCTGCCACAAAACTCAACATCTCTCACCCATACCACTTTCTGACGTCCCAGAAGTTCCGCGAAGATAGTTGGGGTTGCAACTAAATCTATGGAATACGAATTCTGAACATGGACTACACACCAATTATGATGCCTGCCATCAAGTTACTCATAATAGCAAGCAGTCTTCTTCTGTGCTTCCGGGTTCTCGGCCTTCTCCTGTCAAAGCTGTTTAGTTTGTCAAAAGGGCAAATTAGTCGTCAACCTGTTTCTACTAAGGATCGCCAACCTTTTTCAGCAAAAGCCAGCCTCCTTACCGCGCCTGAGCTGAATTTCGCTCGCGGAATCATTCCTTATCTTCCAGATCACCTTCACCTTTGCCCGAAAGTTTCACTGAAAGATGTCGTTCACCACGGGCCGAACGGATTAAAGAACGGCAATTTCGGACGCATTTCGCAAAAGCATCTCGACTTCGTCATCATCGAATCAGAAACTGGTCGCATCCGCCTGGCTATTGAAATTGACGACCGGAGTCACCAACGTGCTGACCGCCAGAAAAGCGATCAAGTAAAGAATCAAGCACTTGCTGAAGCTGGGATTCCACTTTTGCGAATCGCACCGCGACAAAGTATTGCAATCGAAGAAATCCTTCAGGCAATGGCCGCCTGATAAGCCGCGTCGAACACCTCGTCCAACCCCGTGCCGAACGTTTCGCGCAGAGCTTCGTCGGCTGGAGCTTGACCCGTCAGCCGCATCTTGATTTCTTGCAAAACCGAGTTGTCCGAAAACGCCCGGCCCAAATCACCTAAGCCAGATTTTCCCTTCAGGCCGACCAAATATCTGCCGATCAGGCCTGATTGCTGATAAGCCTCCCAGATGCCATTCTGGGTTGTCGCAACTCGCCTATCGCCCGCGAAGAGGGCATCTAAATCTCGAGGGTTGCGCCAACTCGCAACGCCAGTTCGCAACGCCGCCAGATACTGACCACTAAGGTTCCCTTCCATGATCATGGCAATCGCCTCTTCCATCCAAGTTGGCATGTGGCCCTGCGCCAAATTTAAGTTGACAACATGCGAATACTCGTGTCGCAGAGCTCCCCTAAATGCTGGCTCGTTGCCAATCATGTTCACGGGAAGGCACACCTTGTCGAATGGAACCTTATCCACACAATAACCCGACCGATACGGATTCCACATCGCTTGACTCTCGGGCATGAGCAGGCTCAGACGCACCTTCTCAATAGGCTCATAACCCATGCTCGAAAACACGGATTCCAGTTCTTCGCGAGCCGCACGTAAAACAAACTCCTTATCCGATTGTTCTAACTCTTTTGGAAGCTCCACGCTCAAAATTTCGGTCACCTCGTGAACCTCGCTCACCTCGAACGATCGAAATTCTGCTTCGACCATCCTGTACATCCGCGTTCCGTAAGCAGCTTCTCCAACCCCCAAGGCAACTGCCTCGTTAAACGCTTCTTGAATGCGGTCTTCGTAATACAGCTCAAGAACAATTTTCCATCCGACGCTCGCACCCGCTCCACCGTAGCGCCCCGCTACGCCAGTCATCATGCCGCTATCTATGGGTTGAAGATCACTCATTGATAGTCTTCATACGCCGCAATTATTGAACGGGCGGTGCATTTAATTGCATCTTGGCCTTTCGGATAAGCAATTCCATCAATTCATATTGAAAATCCGCCGACGGGCGGTGAGCAAGAACATATTTTTTGTACTTCTCAATCGCTTTCTCCCCGTATTCAATACATCCTTCGTAATCACCGTTGCAATAGTATCTAAAGGCTTTGTAACGAGGATGTGAGTAAGCATTGATAACTCCTAGTGGAGCTACGCGAACAACATCGGGAACGATCTCCTCCAAAAACGCCCTTTCAGTTTGAGCAGCTTTAATGGATCGTGCATCCTTCAGATTACTTATGAATTCCAGTGCCTTATTGGCATCCCCTAAATCCCAGTAGTAAAAAGCTTCCATCACCTGAGCTGAATCTCGAATTGACTGTTCTTGATCCGTTCTCTCCCCTATCGCCCGAATAGATTCGATGTCGAAATCACGCGGTCTAGTCCAGTTGGACCAAGCATAAATATACTCACTAAGTTCTAGTAACTGTCCCCAATTACGCTTTTTAAACAAAATTGTGAATAAATACTGCGCATCTAATAATGGAAAAGTTAATGTGCAAATTATACTCGCAATAAACATCAGCCATAATGTATCTCTCCAAATATTAGTAGCAGCTATTGGCAAAAGGATGAAAATCAATAATGTCGCTAAAACATTCATAACAAATCCAGCCGCAACTATAAAAAAGTAATCTCGTGCCCTGTACTTTCCAGGTTCAGGATGAGTAGCCACATAACCACCAGCTGGCATCAACTTGGTCTGGTTCCACACTCTCACCCAGCCTGTTGGCCTCAGTTGCCATGTCACTGGCCCAATATTGACCTGTTTGATTTTCCATCCCAATAATTTGGCAACCAATGCATGACCGCCTTCGTGAATAGTCATTTGACCAGCAAAAATGACCACGGCAGGCAAGAGCACACTTGCAGTGGTAGAACTTAAGTCAAAAAAGATAGTAAGGAAGCTTTTCTCAGGAGCTACGCCAAATAGTTTTAAGATTGCGGCTATTTCAAAAAATATAACCGCTAATATCAAAACAAAGGCAAGCCAAGGGTGCTCCTGTTGAAATTCCTTATACTTGCTAAACGATCCAACCTTCAAAGGCATCACTTAATATAGCTAGTTCTGAATGAATAATGAAAGTTCAGTTTAAGCTGCAAACAGCCGTTACCTCCAGAACCACAGCCAGTAAATCAGATCACCAAGTATCCACCAATCCCACCAGTAGTCGGCATCCCGTTCCCGCCAATATTCTCGCTTTCTTGTCTTCATACCCACGCAGTTTATACGGTGTGCCTATTCCGATGGTGGCAGCTAATGAAACTCAGCGATGTGCTTCACTCACCACAGCAAGGCGTTCTTTCATTTCCCTCCCCAAGCTTGGGGAGGGTTAGGGTGGGGTTGATAGAAACACTTGCCTAAAAGATTACTGGGGGGCGCCCTGCCCGATCAACTTCCAAAACACAGCCACTCCTGCTACCAAACTCGAAACCACCCATACTAAGCATCCTAGGCACTCGTAGCTTGCATAAATCGCCCAAAACCAACCGCCCAGTGATTGGACGAATTGCCGCACCCAATCCCAGATATCGCAGAGCGACTCCCAAGCAATTTTGCATAGCTCGTGGAAGCGGTATTTCACGGTTGAAACCAATTACCAACGTACGCTTAATCACGTTGCTGATTCTTAAAAACTACAAAAGAACGACATCCTAACAGAACATGTAACCCAGTAAACTTCCAGACATGATTACTGCCGCCGTTCTCGCCCTCACTTTGGCAGATTCCATTACCGCAACCCTCACTCCCGCTGACCCGACAACCAAAGATTCCATCCGCTGGTCACCAAAAGGAGCCGCCGTCGCGCTTAAGCTTCAAGGGAAAGACCTGTTCGGTTCCTTCCCGCTTGGAGCAAAAGGCACCGAGCCAGTCCGAATCCAACTCAGCAAAGTTGACTCTCCCTATTACAACATGCTTTGGATAGATAGCAACCGCGACCGCCAGTCAACTCAAAACGAAGTCTTCAAAGCCACACCGACGGAGCGCACCGGAAAGTGGTGGTCGAGTTTTGGCCCAGTGAATATTCCCATCCCAACCGCCGACGGAAAATCACGGCCCTATCCAATCAACCTCTGGTACGTCGAAGATCCGCTCGAACCAGAAGCTGTCCCCACACTACGTTGGAGCCGCCGCGGATGGCACGAAGGTCAAGTCAAACTTGGCGATCAAACCGCTTATGTGCTCATCACCGAAATGAATATGGATGGTGTGTTCGACCAACGCGACCATTGGATTCTGGCTCGCACCAGAGCCGGACTCTGGGAACCGAAGTCACGTGGCCTCGAAGATCATGTATGGCTGGATGGCATTTGCTACCGACCCCTCGGCATTGATCCGGATGGAATGTTCATTAAATTTGAATCGTTCGATCCTGGCTTCACCGAAGCCGAAGAGTCCAACCGGCGCGACCCTTACCTTGATGACAAAGCTGCTACCCGTGCGCCAAAGCCAGTGCCGTTTGGCCACGATTTTGAGGCTGCTCTCAAGCAATCAAAAGCTGAGAAAAAGAACATGCTCGTAGACTTTGAAGCGACTTGGTGCGGCCCTTGCAAAACCATGGATGAGCTTGTGTACACCGCGCAAGCCGTCGTTGATGCCGCCAAGAACGTCGTCGCCGTAAAGGTGGATGGCGATGTTCACCGTGATCTCACCAAAAAGTACAACGTCACCGCTTACCCCACCATGATTCTTCTTGACCCAAGTGGCAAAGAACTCAACCGCGCCGTCGGCTATCGGGGAGTCAACGAAATGGTGCAGTTCCTTGCTCCTTAACCAGTCTTAGCCATTGGCTAAGACTGGTTAATTCAGATACTCATGGCCGATAGATCGGTAACTCGTTACCGCCATAGTAACGATTTTCGAGGTGGGCTTTCCAATCGAAGCCCTTGTCCCTCAGCTTTTTTGCAAAGTCTGCGCGGAACGATTTTCTAGCCTCTTCAGGAGTTGCAAGGATAAATTTCATATCTTTAAGGCCGTTATCAATTTGCATGATTGAAAGGTCGCCGGCAAAAAGGGACATCTCTTTTCCGACAACCAAGTTTCCGACTTCTTTAGAGTAAGAAGTTGATCCCCGCCCGTTAGGGTAAGTGTACTCGACCTGCACATAAGCGTCACGGCTAGTTGTTTTGATAGTTCCGAGTTCTGTATTATCAGAAACCATATCTGCGACAACCTTTCGGATTCCTAATGAACCAAACCACTGCTGGCGATGGAAATTATTTAGCATCAGATACGAACGGCTCACTTCATTCCCACCTTCACTTTTAAGTTTGCTAATCGCTCGAGAAAGCGCCGATGCCACCAATTCTTGAACGGCCGCGTTGTTTGGATGCTCCCAACCAGTTCGGAGTGCATCCTGGCTCAGTACATTCTTAATTGAATAGTTTTCTAGGGCTGCCTTGTAGTCAATGAGGGCCGCATTTTCATCCCCAAGGGCTATTCGTTGAGAAATGACTGCCCCTAACGCACCACCATATTGCGACCAGTTGTTGTCGTTAGCTGAAGATAGCTTTGCCAGTACTTCAAGCGAAAATTGCCGTAGCACAGGGATCGAACCCTTTCCTTTGACATGGGCAAGGCCAATACAAAGTTGACCCACTGCTTCAAAGTCCGGATTCTTTTCAATGGGGTCACCGAATCGGACAATTCGCTTCTCCAGTGCATCTGAAAGTTTTTTGCGCTCGGAATCTGTCAGCTGATCCATGACGATAGGCACCCGTCCCGGCACGTAAGTCACCTGGCTACCCCCCGTTCCTTTGGCAAACAAGCCCATTAATGATGAGGAAGCCGAACGATCTGAATTCTTCATGTCAGCGATAGAATTCAAATATCGTTGCCCACCAGAAAGTTTGGAGTGCTCTTTCCACTTTGCGCTCCAGTAGTCCGCAGAACGATCGTATCGCCCTTCCATCGAATTGTAAGGAAGTGCTGGCATGCCTACCCAAAGCTGAGAAATGTATCTATAAATCAGGTTCCGAACCGGCTGTGGCATGTTGTTCGGGAATCCGAATTCGTTTGTTACAAACGAAACCCTATCGTCAGTGCGATACGCTTCAATCAGATCGGGGATGATTGCTTCGCCCTCCTCTGTAATCAAACCCGCCAAAGTCAAATTAGGCTCCTGAGCATCAAGATTTACAGATCCATCTAATGCTTTGATCAATGCTTTTCGCCTCGCCTCCGGTTCGAGTGCAACGATATCAATAATTTTGGGCACCGGGCGATTTTCTTTGATCCTACGCTCAAGGTCAAGGATAATTTGGTCAGTTTTCACTTGACCGAATCCATAGCCGCCATAAACGCGCCCCTGATTATTAGCAGAATGTTCTTCGCAATATTTAGAGCGGATTGCGGCTGTTAGAGCATTTTTCCAATCGGTATCTCTTGCAAGTCGGGTCACAGTCGAAAAATTGGAATTAAAGAATATCTGACCAAGAAGGGACTCAAAATTTGTGTTCGATCCGTTAACCGAGCTTTGAACCGCAGGATTTGCTGCCTTCATTTGCTCAAAAAACTGCTCGGCTTTTTCGGTTTCACCAGAAATAACTAACATGACAATTTTGCACAATGACCGATCCAACATCATGCGGCTCATTTCCACCATGTATTGATCTGTATCGTAAGATTTGTTAAAGGCTTCGTCAACATTAATCGGCTCGCCAGGACTGGCAATACGGTGAACCGCTCCAAACAATGTAACTACCATTTGCACACCATTCTCATCGGCGGGCATAACCCAACCAATGACATCGGCCCGATCAGGCATGCCAGGATAGTTAGGAACTTGAACGACTTTTGCCGTCCTTAGTTTTCCCCCACGCACATCAGGGATTCCCTGACCAACATATTTTTTGATTGCCGAAACCAGTTCGGCGGGCAATTTAGAATCCTTTATTTCTAACGGTGCAACGGCTGGAAGCGAGCGTACAATTGCCGGGGTCTCCTGCGCTCTTGCTTGTTTGGGCATTGTTCCAACCCACCAAACCGTTCCGATAACAAAAATTGATGCAACGACTATAAGTGACCGTCTCATTCTCCACCTATCATTTGTAGTGTATTCAAAATTAATTTCCGTTCAAAACTATTTGCCGTTTTTTGCTCTCGCCTCCAATTCTCGAACCGCGCTACTCCAATTCGGATATTCAAAGTCAAATCCAGCCTCAAGTAACCGCCCCGGGACAACCCGACGACTTTTTAAAACCAGTTCACTTTCAGTTTGCATAGCCCAGCACCCAAGTTCCACCATCCAATTAGCCGCAGGCAAACCAATATTCACTTCACACGCGGCCCGAAATTCATTCATGAATTCGGCTTGTGGTAACGGGTTTGGAGAGCAAACATTGACCACACCCGATAAATCCGAATCAATCAAAAACGAAATCGCGCGGCAGAAATCCTGTTCGTGGATCCAACTCACATACTGCTTACCCGAACCGAGTCGGCCGCCCAAACCTTTCAATACCAACCCCCGCAAGACATCGAACACACTTCCCTGGTCTACCGACATCACCATCGAACTCCGCATCGCGACTTTCCTTGTCTGCGGAGTTTCAGATTCAAAAAACGCCTTTTCCCAAGCTTTTGCAATTTCAATACTCGCCACCCACTTTGGCGGAGCCCCTGGTTCCTCACCGCCGATGATTCCAGTAGCTTCATCATTAGGCGCATCGAACCGATGAGCGTAAATCGTAGCCGTACTTGATTGCAGCCAAAGTTTGGGCGGAGTCATGCACATTCCAATCGCCTCGCCTAAAAGCTGTGTAGATTCCACGCGGCTCTGCATCATCTCTACTAGGTTCTTAGTGTTGTAACGGCAGTTGACGGTTCGTCCTGCTAAGTTGATCACCACGTCAGAACCCTCCAACTCTTCGACCCAGTCGCCAAACGAACATCCATCCCACTGCAAAACCTTCACATTAGGGATTTCAGCGCGCTGGCGAGAAAGCACGACGATCTCATCAAACCCATGCGAAAAGTGCCGGATTAGCGCCGCGCCAATGTGTCCAGTCCCACCGGGAATTATTATTTTCATTTTTTTCTGAAAATTCCGAATATAATAATACTATGGCAGGAAAAACTCCAAACGCCATCCAAAAACGACTCAAAACGATCCAACATCATCCTCTTGCCTGGAACCCACTCTCTGGAGGAAAGCGAGGCCCCGTCTGCTTTCAAGACGAAACTGATGAGTCACTCGGAGCCGACCCAACCGGCACCCGATTCCAAAAAATCGCCGAGCTCACGTTCTCCGGCCACTATTATCCTGCCGATGCTGTTGAATTCTTCCCCACCGAAACTCCCTTAGCTCCCGGAGTCCGCATCGTCCAACGCGCCCGAGTCTTCCCTGCTATCAAGTGGCCAGTCGCTTATTCAATTGTCGAAATCTATGTCGCCAATCAAACTGCCGGCACAATAGAAATCGGATACGTCACTACAAAACGCCATCACGGTCGCGGAATCTGGACGGCCACCATCACCCGCCACCCAGATCACGAACTCACCATCCGAGTCGTCTCAACCGCTTGCCCTAACTCCTTCCTATTTTGGATCGGCTTGCCCTGGGCACGGCACCTGCAAGTCCGCGCAAAATGGCGCGCCATTCAAGAATTCCGCAAGATCACTGGAGAATAAAAATGACCCAAACCCTTGCTCATCAAGAAACTTACACCGAACCCGAACTTGAACTCATCATCAACCGCGCTCAAGAAATAGAACTGCAAGACCGTCTGACTCCTTCCTACACCCCGGACGACATTTGCACAGCCGCGCATGAAATGGGAGTCTCGGAAGAATCCGTCGCCCGCGCACTCGAAGAACACCGACTCCGCCGACTCATTGGCCCGCCGCAGTATGTGTTTGCCCTCAAATTCGATAACCGCTACTACATTGCCGAGCAAATCTGCACGCACGGCTCGCGAGCAGAAATCCGCTATATGGATGGAACCACCACTTCTATAGACCGCGATCTCATATTTCCTGCAGCACTTTCACCCGGGCACCGCGTTCAAGTCAAATCAAAAAATGGATGGTGGTTCCCCGCTACCGTTACCCAGTTCAACCCTGGTCGAGATTGCGCAACGATCCGGTTTAAAACTGGAAACGAAGCCAATTATTCGTTCGACCATCTTCGGCTGACCACAAAACAGATTCGGGAGAATGTAGATATTCGCCGAACGCTCAGCTCGCGAAAATCCAACATAAACGCCATCCTGATTGTTGTGTCCGTTCTCACGCTCTATATGTTCATGCTCATCAAACTCACAATGTAACGAACTAAACGCAAATCCGCCAAATGCAGTAAGAATCAGTATAGATGCCCGAAGAGTTCTATTACGTCAATCCGTTTGAACCCGATCCTTTCTCGGGGATGAGAACGATAGTTGTGACTAATGCATCCCCCGGAATTGTAAGCGTGCGGGAAGGCGATAAGATACTTTTCACCGAAAGGAGTTCGCAGACAAAAGCAGTGTTGGAACTAGACGAAAATTGGGAGGTGAAATTGATCTCCACAGGTAAATACTATAGCTATCTAGTCAAATCCGAGCACACTGAAATTCTGATAAAATTAGTGGATCAAAATGAATTTATATATCAGTTCGAATATGACTCGCATCAATACGAAATCACTCCTTACAAATTGTTCCATCAGCTAAAAGAAGTGCAGAATTCTGCTCCATTAGCAGTTCTCATTCCAACTTGGAAAGACAAAGAAATCAACGAAAGGCGTACTTGCACAATTCGATGCTCAAAAGGGCTAAGTCCGTTTCTAGTTATGTGTCTCTACATCGCAAAAGGATCAAGTAGTTCTTACTATCCAGCCCCTTTTCGTTTACCGGAGTAACTAACTCAAACAAAAGTCGTCTTCCAAGAATTAAGTGAGCTTCACGCAACCTCAGCAAATCTCAGTCAGAATAAATAATGTGAGTCACAAATTCACAGAACAGCAAGTTCGCGAAATCCTTGCCCGCGCCGAGCAGATTCACCTCGGGGCCGCCAACGAGCAAGAATCCGACACAAAAGCTCTCATCAAAGCCGCGGAAGAAGCTGGACTTCCCCGTGAAGCGGTAGAGCAAGCCTTGCGCGAACGGCTTGATACGCAAACCCCAAACCTCACCCCTGGCGAATTCGTTTTCGCGCCCTCTACCGACGGAAAACTATACGTAGCAGAAGTCAAATCATCTGGCTCAAACACCACCACGGTTCAGTTCCTCATTGGTAGCGAACTTTCCGTCCCATCGAGCCAAATCCAACCCGCCGTTTTTCTCCCTGGATCCAAGGTCAAAGCGAATTGGCCGCATTGGGGTTGGTGGACTTGCACCGTGCTCAGCTTCGATAAACCCAACCGCCTGGTTCGCCTTTCCGATGGCTGGGGCACAGAAAAAACTTTCCCGCTGACTGAAATCCGACTTGATCCTCCCCAAGTTGCGACTGGAAATACTACTTTCGCCAAAATTAAAAAATTCTTAGATGCAAATCCACCAGTCAAATACATTGCTTTTGGATTAAGCGTAATTTTCGCGATTCAGCTCGTCAGATTATTTGTTGAGATGGTTCGTTGACCCAAATCCCTCCAGGGGTCTTGGACTTCGCTCGGTTGAACACCTTTCCCCTCGACCAAGAACTTCCGCCTGGTTACTGCTCACGCATTTTTCGCCACAACGACCGCATCCTCAAGTTTCCGTTCCAAGGCGAAGAGCAAACCACCGGGTTCCACGCGGCATATCAACTCGAACAAATCGGCGGCCCCAAAATCTATGCGGGACACGAACCAACCGGATCGCTCATCATGGAATTCATCCCCAGCGGAACGAGCTTGGCCACATCTGGTCAACCTGATGAGCCGACGTTTATCCAGCTCGCTCGCCAGATGCAGAATCTATCTACTGAGCACTGCCTATCGCTGGAAAGCTACTACCAATATCTCCCTGATTTCGGCAAAGATCTCCTTGCCACAACCACCAATCCAGTTTTCCTGCACGGCGACTTGCACCACTCCAACATCCTGCTCGACGAACGAACCAACGAGTTTCGCCCAATCGACCCTAAGGGTTTGGTCGGCGATGCGGCATTTGAATGTGTCGCCTTTCTGCGAAACCCTATCGATACTCTCCCACTCCGGGACGACCTTTTTGAGTTCACAGTCGGGCGAATCGAACGTCTTTCTCAAGCTCTCACGCTCGACCCCGCGCTCATCGCCGCGTGGACTTATATAGATCGGGCTTTTGATGAAGACTTAGAACCCTCCAGCCCTTGGCGCAAGGTCATCCCCACGTTTGAGCGCGTTTATAATTACTTCAAGGAAAAATAGTACATGTCTCACAAATCACCATTTACTGATGATATTTATATTGAGTGGGAATTCCTTGCCATGAGCCCATATAGGGAGCCAATACCTGAAGAGGAACTCGTAACCCGAAGCATCGCCTTATACGAAGCATGCTTCTCTAATGATAAGTGGCTAGTTCACCCCTTAGATGCTAGTTTGGTGACGAATTTGCGATTTGGTCAGCTTGCAACAGAAGGGGATTATTCAGGAGCCCTTGAGATTTGTGAGAATTTCCTGAATCATCCTGACCTATCTTCAGAGGTACACAAAATTGAATACATAACGATTAAAAATAACTTTCATAGTATGCAGTTTTTAGTTGGTCAAGTAGAAGTAAGTATTCTAGGTTTTAGCGAATTTCTCACTGACGACAAAATTGATATTGTTCACCTTAGAAACAGCATTTTGGGAATACTAAGAAGCCTCCAGCGGATGAAACTGCAAACCCATTGCTTCTAAAACTGACGATTGATTTATTAGCTGTGTTAGAACTTCAACCAACCTTAGTATTGTCGGCGAGCACAAATATCGAATTGGATCAAGCGATAATTAATACCCTCTTTCCGGACGATGAAAAGAACTCTTGATTTCCCTCCCCAAGCTTGGGGAGGGTTAGGGAGGGGTTGAAAGATCCGAAACAATAAAAACCTTCGCCGGGAACCATAACACCCACTTCACACGTTTAGCCAACCAGAAGGTTCGCCATGAAGCACTCATTTCTGCTGATTTCACTCGCCGTGCTGGCACTCGCCGCGTGCGCACTGACCCCAAAACAAGAGAAAAGCGAACTCCCCCTCGCCAGCACTAAAGAACTGCCCGCAATTGATATCAGCGGTTACAAATCTTGGACGAAGGCCACCAAAGAACCACATCTAACAAATGGTCAACTTAGTATGAGCTGCGTAGCAGTACCAGTACCCGACGACCCGCATAGCCCCGCACCAGCCGCCAATGGCGTTGAGTTTGAATCAGAACAGGGCAAACTTAAATTATCCACTTATGCATACATAACTATTTATGTCAACGAAATCGGCGAACCCTCCCTGCTCAAGGATGCAAGACCCAACTTCCCCGAGGGCTCAATCATTGTCAAAGAACGCCATTCATCTTGGGAATCAAAAACCGCTGACTACATCACCGTCATGCGCAAGCTCCCCGCCGGAACAAAACCCGAAACCGGCGACTGGCAGTACCTCGTTTACGCTCAAGATGCCAAAACTGAACTCAAAAAGCACAATCTTCCCGATTGTATGAGCTGCCATGCTAAGTGGAAAGATACAGATTACGTCAGCCGCGAATATCTAACTCAAGAACAGCTAGCTGCTCTTAAATAGAAAGTGGATTGGCTCAGCAATCGTTAGGAAATCGATTCCGAAACCCTTTCGTCATCCAACGATCCTGCACCGTCGAAGTCTCAAATCCGTACTTTTCGTATAGCCCGTGCGCATCGCGAGTCCCTAACATCCACCGAACCGATGCGTAATCCTCACACGCCATGATCGCATCCATGAGTGCAGTCGAAACCCCTCGACCTCTAAACTCCTCACCCACATAAACATCGCAAAGCCAGGCAAAGGTCGCCCGATCGGTAATCACGCGTGCAAATCCGACCATGACGCCATCTTCAAATGCACTCCAGCACTCGGAATTCTCAATTGACTGATCAATCACATCTTGCGTCCGTTCGTCCGCCCAATACGACTCTTTCATCCACTGGTAAATGCGCTCCCGGTCAAGCCGCTTGCGGTCGCGTGATATCTCAATCATAAAGGGAATTATCCCTCGGTTTCCGGCATATAATCACTATATGCTTGCTGCATTTGTCGCGCTTCTGTTTGTCTCTCAAGAAGTTCGCGTATCCACCGATGCCGAGTTGCAGAAAGCACTAAAAGATGCAAGGCCCGGGGTTACGATTCTCATAGCACCCGGTGACTATCAAGGCGGAATTTTCCAATCGAATTTGCAAGGAACGGCTGAGAAACCGATCACGATTTCTGGAGTTGACCCAGACCGCCGTCCTGTTTTTACTGGCGGTAATTCAGGAATCCACATCATTCAGCCTGCCCACCTCAATATTAGAAACATCGTCATCCGTAACGTAAAAGGAAACGGATTGAACATAGATGACGGAGGCGCAGTTCTCAAGCCAGCCCACCATATCAATCTCGCAAAAATCACGGTTTCTGGAACCCCTGCCGGCAACAACGATGGCATCAAGCTCTCGGGAATCAAAGACTTCTCGGTCAATAACTGCGACATCAGCAACTGGGGCGGCTCTGCGATTGATATGGTTGGCTGCCACAACGGAATCATTAAAGACTCTCACTTTGAAAATGGAGGCGACAATGCCATCCAAACCAAAGGCGGTTCAAGCGGCATTACGATTGAAACTTCCACTTTTCTCAATGCAGGCGAAAGGCCGGTCAACTTAGGTGGAAGCACAGGTAGAGAATTTTTCCGACCACCCGTCAACTCCATAAAGGCTGGTCAGAGAACCGAAGCAACCGCAATTACAGTTCAAGGTTGTACGATTCAGGGCGGAACCGCAGGAATTGCTTTTGTTGGTGCGACATATTCAGCCGCTCGATTCAACACCATTTATGCTCCTAAACGTTGGGCTTTCCGCATCCTGCAAGAAACCAATGCCACTGACTTCCTCCCTTGCGGAAACAACGCCGTCGAATCCAACCTCATCGTCTACCAGTCGCAGAATTGGGGTGAGCAAGGCATCAATATCGGATCCGGAACCCAACCCAAATCTTTCAAGTTCGTTGATAACTTTTGGTACTGTTTGGATGCTCCAAACTCAACTCGCGCCAATCCTAATATCGAGGAATCAAACGCAATACGGGGCATCCACCCGCACCTCGAGCCGCTAACCAGTTTCACTTTCAAAGTCGCTCCATCTAGCCCCGCCGCAAAAGTCGGAGCACACGCCTTCCCAATAAAACCATGATCCTCTCATCCCTTCTCGCAATCGCCATCGCCCCGACCAGCATTCTCATCCAAGGCGGAACCATCGTAGATGGCACGGGCAAACCGGGCTACCGAGCCGATCTCCGAATCGAAGGCACTCGGATCATCGAAATCAAACCCAACCTTGCCCAACGACCAGGCGAAAAACTTCTTGATGCCAAAGGCTTCGTTGTCAGCCCGGGATTCATTGATGCCCACTCCCACGCCAGTGGCGGAATCATGTCCGAACCAACTGCGATCTCTCAACTCACTCAAGGAATCACCACCGCTGTTGTTGGTCAGGATGGCGGATGGAGCAAACCCATAAAACAAGCATTTGCCGATTACGCCAGCGTCAAACCCGCGATCAACTTTGCGTCGTTTTCCGGCCACGGCGGAATCCGCGCCGCCATCATGGGCAACGATTACAAACGTCCCGCCACCGCCAGCGAAATCTCTCGAATGCAAGCACTGGTCGAACAAGATATGAAAGATGGCGCTCTCGGCGTGAGCAGTGGGCTTGAGTACGATCCCGGCTACTATAGCAACACCGAAGAACTCATTGCTCTCAACAAAATCGCCGCCAAATATCAGGGAATGTATATCTCTCACATGCGTGATGAAGGCGATTCTGTTTTCAAGGCAATCGCCGAACTTCAGGAAATCTCTAACAAAGCAAACATTCCGGCTCAAATTTCTCACGTTAAGCTCGCCACGTTTGCGGTTTGGAACCGCGCCAACGAAGTCAACCGCATCACCGCAAATCCTCCCTTCACCGCGGACGTTTACCCCTACCTGTACTGGCAGTCCACCATCGCTGCCCTCACTCCGAGCCGCGACTGGAAGGATCGTAAAATCTGGGAAAAAGGGCTAGCCGATGTCGGTGGCCCGCAAAATGTCCGCCTCTCAACATACATCCACAATCCCGCATGGGCTGGCAAAACTCTCGATGTTATCGCCAAAGAAACGGGCAAGGATGCGATCTCCATCATTCAGGAAATACTTGAAAAAACTCAAGGCGAAGGTGGCGAATCGGTAGTCGTCACCGCGATGACCGAACCCGATTTGGAAGCATTCATCCGCTCCGCCCGTACCATGTTCTGCAGTGATGGCAACATAGGCGGTTCCCACCCCCGCGGTGCGGGAGCATTTCCCCGGGTTCTCGCCCGTTACGTGCGCGAGCGCAAAACCATTTCGCTTGAAGAAGCCATCCGCAAAATGACGGCCCTCACCGCCCGAACCTTTCAACTCAAAGAACGCGGCGAACTCAAGCCCAACTATATCGCCGATATCACAATCTTCGACCCAAAAACAATCCAAGATCACGCGACTCCCACCGATCCCACCAAACTCAGCACCGGCGTCAAAGCCGTCATTGTGTCTGGGCAGATCACCATGCGTAATGGCTACTTAACTGGGGCGAGAAACGGAAAAATGATCCTGCGTGGCCGGTAATCACTCGCCATAATCTGGCTATGTTAATTCAGTTCATCCAGCCCGATTCATTCCCAAAACCCGCAGGACATTACAGCCCCGCCGTGGTTCACAATGGAACGGTTTATGTCTCAGGTCAACTTCCTATGGTGGACGGCGTTGCCCAACTCGGCCCGATTGATGAACAAACCAATATCAGCCTCACTAACCTCGAAACCGTCCTCATCGCCGCTGGCTCCGACCGCAACCACATCCTCAAGCTCAATGTCTTCCTAGCCGACATCGCCGACTGGGCCGTGGTGAATGCCACTTTGGCGGAATGGTTCGGCGACTACCGTCCCGCCCGCGCCATCATCCCTTGCGGAACCCTCAATCGAGGTTGCGGCATCGAAATTGACTGCATCGCCGCCGTAAAGTAAATACTATCTGCCCCGGCGCTGTAAATCCTGCGAAAGCTGTTCAATTGCGGGACGCAACGCTTCAATACCTTTAAGAGGTTTGATTAACCATATTATCGTACTCACAAGGATAGATGCACCTACTGCGAAGGAAAACCCCTGTACTAATCCGTTACGAACCTGCACCCGCCAGTTGCGACCAAACTTCAACTGTTTTTCAAGCAAAATATTCTGCTGACGAATTTGCTCCGCCAACTCCTTTGCCCAGTCTTCAGTTTTGCCTTCTTCGTCCGCCATGCATTATGTCCATACGAAACAACTCTCATAACTGACGCAAAAAAGTGCCGCGCTAGGGCAAGCGCGGCCATTTCAATGACTGTCAAACGGGGTTAGAAAAGTCGTAATCTAGTGGTGTTCGCCCGGTGAACCGTCTTCGTCCACTTTATCAATAGCTTGCACTGCGGCGGCTGAACCTGCACCACCTAGCGCACCGCCGATTGCCGCTCCGCCGACTGCTCCGCCTGGCCCAAGTGCCGCACCCGCGATTCCGCCAACTACTGCACCCGCGATAGCTCCGCCCTTGAGAGCCGAATCTGCGTCGTTGCTTAAACCGAACCAGTTATGGCGATCAATTTGACATTCGTCAACAAAGTGGTTCACTTCGGTTTCCGCCTGTTCAAGAGTCATCGCATAGCGCGATTGCAAAAATCCTACAAGCTGGTCTCGGCGACCCTGGATTTGATCAAAGTCGTCATCAGTCATGCGACCCCATCGCGTTTTTGCTTTACCTTTCAGTGTTGTCCAATGTCCTTCAATCTCGTTCCATTTCATTTTGTTGTTCTCCTTGTAGATTCCCTCTACTGTTATTCGATCATACGATTTAGCTTGTAAAGGCAGAATAAAGAGGGGCGTGGAGAGCATAAAGGAAAAGCCCCTATTTCCGATTTGAACCGGAAATAGGGGCCGATTTGAGATGGTTTGCGCTTATGGCAACCCAGGAATCGGGCGAGCTTTGTATTTGTCGTACAGCCGTGTTTGTCTGCTGGCAAGATCAACTTCCCGACCCTGAATCCAGGCTCGAAGAACCTTTGTTCTCGTTTCCAGCAAGTCGCCGTCCGTGAGGATCACGGTTCCATCTAGCCCAACCTGAATCGAACCAAGGCGATCTTCAATTCCCATCACTTGAGCCGTCCAGTAAGTGATGCTTCTCACCGCATCTTCGTGATTCATGCCATAAGCCGCCGCCCATCCAGCTTGGTCGCGTAGCTGGCGGGTGTCTTTGTCATCGTTTGTTGTCAAGCAGAACTTCACCCCTGCCTTTGCCAGTCGGGCTGGCAAGTTGTAGAAGTAATCCACCGGTTGATCAGTCCGTGGCATACCGAATACCGCCGCCAGGCAGATCGGAACTTGCTTCTCAGCTAACCATTCCGCGATTTCTCCAGCTCCGGAACAACCGTACAGCATGATCCGAACGTTTTCTTTTTCTGCCCAGGCCACGCAAGCTTTGATATCCGCCGCTCCGTTAGCACTGATCAGAACCGGAAGTTCGCCGTTCACAACTTTCAACATCGCTTCTTGCCGTTGGTCAACCGCCACGGGCTTTTCAGCGGTTGCTTCGGCGCGAGACTTTGCGTAATCGCGAGCATCTTGCAGTTGTCGAGAGAGGCCGTCCATCGAACTTCCACCGCCTTGCTGAATCTCCGCGAGTTCCTTACCAGAGGTCATTTCCTCATCGTCGTAGGCATCGTGATCGTGTCCGGCAACATCAAAGTCTCCGCAACACTTGCTGTCGTCGAATCGAATTTCTCCGAATCGTCCACCACCGCCACCGACCGTGTAAGTCAAGGCAAGTCCGCCTTGAATTGTCATGTCTTCCCACGTATAACCTTCCGTATGAATCAATGCCGCCTGGCCTGGGATTCCTCCGCCGCCGGGCTTAACTACAACCGTCAGCACGCCTTGATTCCGAGCAACCGCGATGGTTTCCCATTCAGGGTTGATTGCCCGCTCGACTCGATAGTCAGGGTGGAAGTTCCCGCGTTCTGACGAGTCATCGCTTGCCGGAACTTGACCGATTTCATTCAGGCCGATTCCTGTCGCCGGGTCAATCATGCCTGGGTAAAGGTGTTTGCCCGTTCCGTCAACTCTAACCAAGCCACTGCTTGGAGCCTCTAGCACTTTGCCTACGGCAATGATCTTCCCGTCTGCGCCGATCAGCACATCTCCGATGAACGGATCCTTCGCCATAGGGTGAACGGTTGCGCCAGAAATCAATACTGCTTGGCGTGGATACCGGGCGGTTCCTGGCTGACCAAGCAATGGGCCAACTCCGAACTTCGCCGTAGATGCACCACTCGTCGCATCTACGTTTGCATTAGCGTTTGATTCTCCGCCAGTTGTGAATGGACTGTTCGGATCAACCTTCGGAGCATCTAATCCAAGTGCCGTTTTCGCCTCCAGGATTTCCTTTTCCCTGGCCACTCGTTGTGCCGCATCATTAGCGCGGTCAAAGCGTTTAATACCGTCAATATAGGTTTCCAAACAAACGGAGTAAATGCTGGTCGGATCATCCGACCAAACTGCCATGTCGGCATCTTTACCAACCTCCAGCGAACCTGTGTGGTCAGCAATTCCGAGCTGTTTGGCTGGCTCAATGGTGACAAAACTCAGGGCTTTTTCCGCCGAAACTCCGCCATACCGCATGGACTTTGCACCTTCAATATTAAGCCTCCGAGCGTGGTTGTCGCTATCGCTGTTCACGCTGACCGAAACCCCACGGGCATCCATCAGGGCCGCGTTAAACGGAATCGCGTCGTAGGCTTCCAGCTTGTAACCCCACCAATCAGAGAAGGTAGAACCGCCGACTCCTGCTTCAACCATTTCGTCTGCGATTTTGTACCCTTCCAAAACGTGTTGCAAAGTTGCTAAGTGAGCACCATATTCTTTGGTGACCCGTATCAGCATCAACATTTCGTCGGCACGGTAACCGTGGCTATGAACCCACCGCTTTCCAGAAACGATCTCACCTAAACCTTCAAGCTGCAGATCACGCCGTGGCTGAACCTTTGTCTTGCCACTGCGGAAATCTGCCCAAGCCTGGTTGTATTCCTTGCCAAGTTGCAGCGCGCGGCGGATAGATTCTTCAACTCCCATTCGGGTACGCGGTCGGAACGTAAGCAATGTCCCACCAACTGGAGGCTGAGTGCCGCCCGTCGCATCTTCCCGAATCGGGTTTTGACCGAGCGCGAACTTCACGCCTTCCGGTGCTCCCGCAACCGGGAAATCAGTTGGCCTCAGACCCCAGCGCCACTTAACAACGCTGTTCTGACCACCAATTGCATTTGCTGAACCATGAAGCTGGTTTGCGCCAACCGTTCCGCCTGAAAGTTGAATGTATATGTTTTGGTCGGTCGGATCAATAACATCTCGAATCCGGCACTCAACCGTTACCATGTTCGAGCCTTCATTTACCGATCCGCTGATTCCCGTATGGCTGTGCGCATCCCAAATGCCTGGTGAAATATGTTTACCCGTCGCATCGACCACTTGGCATCCGCGAGGAGCTTCCAATTTCTGCCCAACCTGGATGATCTTGCCCGCTTGAATAAGAACGTCGCAGTTTTCGATCTTGCCTTTTGGCCCTTGAGTCCAAACCGTTGCGTTACGATAAAGTCGAAACGCTTGGGTGGATTCCGCTGGTTTTGGGAACAGCTCGTAATTCGGCTTCGGCAGCTTCATCACCGAATCTGGCTTCAAATCTTCCGCCTTCTTCTTTTCCGGCATCTTGAAATCCACCCGTTCGCCGTCGACAAAGGTTGCCATCACCTGACTGCTGGAATCAAAAACGTCGCCCTGCACCAGAGTGATATTTGCCCGTTTGCCAGCTTCGATTGTCCCGACATCGCTTAAGCCCAACACCGCGGCTGGTTCGGTTGTAACCGAAGCCAAAGCCGCATCTTTACTGAGCCCGCCTTGAACATAACTTCTCAGTCCGTCAAGTGGGGTAATCGTTGTCGCGGGAGCGTAGCTAAAGCCTATCTTCGCTCTTTCCAAAGTTGCCCCGGCTTGCATTTCGTTGATGTAGCTACGCACCCCGTTGATCGAAACTGTTTCTAAATCTGCGCCAATTGTTGGTTTGCTTGGTACCGAACCACGCAGGAAAACCTTCGCGCCATTCACCTTGACGAGATCAAGCACCGACCCAACATCGCCCCGGAAACTGTAAATTGGCTTAAGAGCAAATTCCTTGGCAACTAACTGCGCCTGGAAGAAAGTAACGCCGTTCACATCTTCGAACAGAGCTAACTTGTCGCCTTTGGCAACCGCCGCGAGTTTAGAAATCGCGGGATCGTCCGTCCCCGCCTTGAAATCCTTTGCATCCGCCAACGCCTGACGGGTGAACGCAATCACACCCATCGTCGAGTTGGGGTAACCGCCGAAACCACGTGCACCCAGCCGGAACGAAATCATCCCTGCATCCGCACCCTTAGTCATATCTGGCTTGTTTGATGCGGTGGAATAGATTAGGGATTCGCTACCGATAATTCCGCCAGTCGCACTAAGATTTGCGAGCGCATAGCCCGACTTTGCCAAGTCGCTCATCGCCGCAACTTCTACTTCCTTGGCTTCTTTTACCGAGAATTGCAAAAGCATATTGCGCGCCTTGCCGAACGGATCTTCGTCTCGTTCTTTCTGCGCCGCCGCCTGTTCCGCCGCAGTTTGCGTAGAACCGAATCCGCCGCCTCCGCGACCACCACCGCCCGTTGTAGGAGAAACTCCGTTAATCCGCGCCGAAAGCTGGGGATGGATAAAAGCCGCGTAAGCAGTCATTCCTGTTCCATCGATGATCTTAGACCCCGGCCCGGGAGCGACTTTCGCCCCCACCGAGACGATTTTGCCCCCGCTCAAGACAATGTTTCCACGCTCAACCGTAGTGCCCGGCTTGACCACGATCTTCACATTCTGAATGACAACTTCGCGCGATTGAGGAACTGAAACCCCCGCTTTCGCCCCGTCAACCCCGGTCGACACCAATGCAACTAACGCCAAAAATGACATGAATTTCAGTATTACTAAAACCGACCCAAAAAATACTCTTTTATTTTGAAATTGTCGTCTGTCCGATTTTTCCATGCCACGATAAATGAACATGCCCGAACCCCACCAGCCCCCCGCCCAAGCCGGATTGAAGTGGCTCTGGCATTTTGCAAAACCCCACCGACCAAAAATTATCCTTGCTAGTACTTGGACAACTCTCGGCAAGGTGATGGATGTCGTCCCCGAAATCCTGATCGGCGCGGTCATTGATGTCATAGTTCGCGGGCAAGACAGCTTCATGTCCACGGCGTTCGGCATCACCGACCGTTGGAACCAACTCATCGTCCTCGCAATCCTCAACGCATTTGCCTGGATTTTCGAGAGCACCTTCGGATACCTCAGTGCTCTCAGCTGGCGAAACCTCAGCCAGACCATCGAACACGAACTCCGCACCAAGGTCTACTCGCATGTCCAGTCGCTCGAAGTTGCCTGGTTCGAAGACACCACTTCCGGAGGACTCCTCAGCATCCTCAACGACGACATCAACCAGCTTGAAAGGTTCCTCGATGACGGCACCGCGTCCCTCATCACCCTGTTCTGGAACGTTGTGCTCGTCGGAGCCGTGTTCTATCTCAGTTCCCCGCTCGTGATGGTTCTTGCATTCCTGCCCATCCCCATCATCATTACCGGATCAATCCTTTACCAAAAAAAGCTCAAACCTCGATACGCAAAGGTACGCGAAGCCGTCGCCGAACTCAGCTCCACAATCTCCACCAACCTCGGTGGGATCACCACCATCAAAGCCTTCACCGCCGAACCGCGTGAAGCCGCCCGCATCACCCGAGTTTCCGATGACTACCGCCTCGCTAACCGCGATGCCATTCGGTTCTCCGCTGCGTTTGTCCCCCTGATTCGCATGGCGATCCTCACAGGATTCTCCTGCACGCTAGTCGTTGGCGGATGGCTCGTTCTCAACAACCGCATGGAAGTCGGTATCTATTCCGTGCTTGTCTTCATGACCCAGCGGCTCCTGTGGCCCCTCACCCGCCTTGGTGAAACTCTCGACCAGTTCCAGCGATTCCTCGCCAGCACCACCCGCATCAACGGGCTGTTGCAGACCAAGCCCGTCATGCAAGAAGGCGTTCAAGCTCTGCCCACCCCGGCCCGAGGCGACGTGGAGTTCCGCGATGTCACCTTCGGTTATGCCGATGGGCCAGACATCATCAAAGGTATTTCCCTCAAAATCCCCGCCGGAGAAACCCATGCTATTGTCGGCGCGACTGGCTCCGGAAAGTCTACAATCATCCGCCTTCTTCTGCGGTTCCACGACCCTCGCACGGGGGAAATTTCCATTGATGGGCACGACCTCAAAACTCTCAGTTATTCTGGAATGAGGGGCGTCATCGGCTACGTCAGCCAAGATGTGTTCCTCTTTCACGGAACCGTGCGCGACAACATCGCCTACGGCAAAACCGACGCCACGGCCGAAGAAATCGAAGCCGCCGCACAAGCCGCCGAAGCCCACGAATTCATCCTCCAACTCCCCAACGGCTACGATACAGTGGTCGGCGAACGGGGACAAAAACTCTCCGGCGGACAACGCCAGCGCATCTCCCTCGCCCGTGCGATTTTGCGCAACCCCGCGATTTTGGTTCTGGATGAAGCCACCTCCGCCGTGGATAACGAAACCGAAGCCGCCATTCAACGCTCGCTTTCGGTGGTCACCAAAGATCGCACTTCGCTAGTCATTGCCCACCGGCTGTCAACGGTTAGAGATGCCCATCGGATTTGGGTTTTGGAAGCAGGCAAGGTGATTGAGTCTGGCACTCACGACGTACTGGTCAACGCGGGGGGTTTGTATGCCGCTCTATGGCGTGTTCAGACTGGGGTGTCTAATTGAGCTAATCGTTCATCCAATAACTCTCATAATCGGATCTTAAATCCGAAATGTAATTATCGTATATATCGTCCCCAAATTTTTCGGACACAGTTGTTGTCTCGCAATAATTAAATTTGCCAGGCAAATCCGCAACCGAAATTTCAAAATTACTAAATAATTCCAAATCACACACCCAACAATGAAATTTAGAAGCGCGGACAAGATATGTTTCAGTTATAATTCCATCTTCATCAACTTCGGAACCTACATATTCGGCTGACTCACCTGACATTCGGCCATTATTGTGGCAAGATGGACATACATGTATCTTAGAAAATCTGACTGGTCTAGCTACAGCTTTTAGCTGACCATTCTTAACCTTCTCCAGTTGTTCCAAATCGATCAAGTCAGCAAACGAATTTCGACACTCAGAGATTCGCTTTTTAACTATATTTTCGACATTATTATCTAATTCTGAAATTAAATCATGAACCCTCTGGTAATCGCTACTATAAAATTCTTCTAGGTTGATACCACAAAATTCAATTAAAGCTGAAACCAGCTTGAGTGCGCGAGCTTCCCACATACTACCAGGCGCAGGGAAATACTCAGAATGTAAAAATTCGTTTCTGCAACTCATTATTTCATTCCATATTGATTCATTATCTTTCAATTCGGGATGAAATGTTTTTACTAAATGCCAAGCCTCACCGATAGGCCGAGTTCTTTCCTTCACTCTATTTCGCTCATGGTAATTATACTGACTCTCAGGGCGTGTATCCGAATTCAATAGTTCATTCTTACTAACAAGCAACAATCTTACAAGCAATTCTGCAGAAATTCCCACATATGCAGCTTGCAAAGCTACCGTATCATTAGTTGAATACTCAAGATAGAAATACTTGGATTTTGCTAATAATTCATCGAATCGGCTCATTTCCAGTTTCCCACCTTACGAAGGATTCTTCTGTCACTACTTTCTTCAGCAACAGCCCCTCTTCCATGAAGGCAGCACCAGTTATCAATAAGCAATATCTGGCCCTTGCTTAGCCTCACGAGTGTTGGTTTAATGTCGTCTAGGAAATGGTCAAAAATAACCTTGGAATATCTACCCATCGGACTCATTGCATGCTTTTCATACCTCAACAATAATTCTCCCTTTGAGTTTGAAACAACAGATGAAGTAAAATTGCCATTTCGTGTCCTCACTTCACAAATACAATCAAGTAATTTCTTTCTTTCTTTCAATTCCATTAAAGGCATCACTAATGTTGGAGTCAGCATCTTTCCAGGATCAATGCAAATTAGTGCGAGTACTCTAGGAGGAACCCTTTCCTCCGCGAAATCGGTGTGCAACGGGAACTCCGATAATCCATACTGTCCACTGTAAGATTGAGCCCCATTGGCCCTCTTAGGGCTCAGCATGTCATCTTTCTTGGTCCAGGTTATGTAGTGTCCTAGACAGTCAATGGCGTTTTGTCCTAACGGATCTGAAACAATTCCAAATCCTGTCGCTTTTGCAAGATTAACAGCAATTTCCACGCTAGACACGAAGGCATCTTACCCCCCTACTATCTATGGCATTATGAACGAAATTTTAAGCTATCCATTTTCCCATCATTTGCAAATAGAACGCCCCGCATTGCCTCGCATTCTGAGTTGAGTTCATCTGAATCTCCTCACCAACCTTTTGCGAAGGTTGGGGCAAGGATCGATTATAAGAAGTTCAAACGGAGCCAGCCGACGCAAAACACGAAACAAAATCTCCAACAAATTCCACTCCCCATTTCTGGGGAGGCTTAGCGTGGGGTTCAAAAACAAAAAAACTCTGGAAAAGCCAATGTCCGCGCTAATCCCCCGGCAACGAACCCAACTGCTCTCGAAGCAACTCCAAATCTAACAAATCCTTCGGACGGCCCGAAGCCCGCTTAGTCAAAACATAGTCTTCTAACGAAAGAACTTTCACTGCCAACCCAGAAAGTTCGCCTTTCATTGCCCGACCATGCGCGGTGCTCCAATCGCACCCATCCAAAAAGGTAAGGATATCAATTCGGCGCGGAGCGACCCCGAGTTGCAATATCTTCCGATCTTTGGTAAAGTCCTTCGCCGCATCGTTCGAAACCCCCACCCCGAACTCTGCCAGAGCCGCACTCACCCGCTCAGAATTTTCCTGAGTGCGGGAAATCCATAAATCTATATCTTCGGTATAGCGTGGCCTTCCATGAAAGGCCAAGGCATGCGAGCCAACGAGCAAAAACTCAGCTTCGTGGGCAATCAATAACTCGATAAGTTCGCGAAATTCGCCCGGAATCTCCATCGTTTGTCCACCCCGAAATGGCAAACGCCATCGCGATTCTTTCTTCGCCCGTCATCCGCCGCAACGCTTCCCGATTCGCCGCATCTGCCGCCTCCGGCGAATCAAAAATCTGAACCGTGACTTCCCTTTCTCGCCGCGATTTCATAATTGAATTTTACCCGTTTTCAGTTCAAAACGTCAGATATTCACGGGTTGCGCTTCGCTTATCCCGTGCCCCCAGAACTGAGCATCCGAGTTCCCTCCCCAAGCTTGGGAGGGCGGGGCGGGGTTGACACAATAAAACCCCCTCTCCGTGTAAATGGAGAGGGGGCAGGGGGTGAGGTATCGCCTTAGTCAATTACGTCGGGGCCGGATTCTCCCACGCCAACTTGATCAAAAAACACCGCCATCGAACCACCCGTATCCGTCATGCTCCAGATTCCGTTCCCGATGACGTACGAGTAAAGGAGAGTTCCATCCGCCCGGTAAACCACACTGTTAATACTAGTTCCCGTGGTCACGATCCCGGTAAGTCCAGTGCCATCTGCGTTCACCGTATACACGCCCGGAGAACCTAAAAATACCAACTTCGTGCTTGTTGCATTAAATCGGGCATCGCTGGAGTGGATACCGTTCGCAGTTAAGAAATTCTGATTCCCGCCCGCTGTATCCATAGAAAGTAGCCTCAACCAACCCGATGGCCCGTAGGTAACAACCATTGTGTTTCCGGTCGGTGCAACATCAATTCCTAAGATTCCTGAACCGGCACTACCATCAAAAATATCAGCCGAAACTCCGGTTCCATCGGGGTTCATTGAACGAATCTTGTTATCTGTTCCCACCGCAAATATCTTCGTGCCGTCCGCGCTCCAATCACCATATTTGTATCCGGTGAGCTGCAAAACCCCGGTACCGTTTACATTCGCAACGAACAAATTGTTGTTGTCGATGTACAGAATTTGACTCTGATCTGGGCTAAGCCGCAAGTTCGATAATACGTTGAGCGAAACAATAATCGGCGTTCCAACCCCACCGCTCAGCGGTCGTTTGACAATGGTCACCCCGTCTTCTACATAAACAAAAAACGGCCCGCTTCCACCGCTACCACCTCCACAGGCAGAAATTCCTCCCAAAACGGTCGCCGCTACAACGCCAAGCAATAAAGATCGAAATATCTTCATACCGTAATACTACTGGCATATCGAGATGATGCCAACAAGAATTGCATAAAGAAGTTGCTTCTTTATTTTAGAGCTTGAACAAGAAATTCGTTCATCGGCCAAGCGGTGCGGATGTGATCCATCACAAAATCTGGCAGATCATCCCGCAGGAGAGTTTCCGAACCGTGCTCCGACCACATATAGAACTGCTTGTTGAACACGTATGGATTTTCGACCGCCGCATCCTTGAATTCAGCCGGCAGAACCTTGTTCTTTTCGCCCCGAATTTCGCCAAATTTGGTGGCAAAATCTTTGTTTTTCAGGAGTTTGTTGAACTCCTTGCGGTTTTCGATGATATGCCGACGCATTGCCGCAAGTTGCGCTGGCTCTAAGTGATAGCACCCGGTCGCAACGCCCATGCTTTTCGCATCACCATGAAAATACAATCCGGGCGTGGCGAAATCGGTTTTGCCGCCAGATGAAATGGAGACTCCGAAGTTGGTTTTGTACGGCGTTTTATCCTTACTGAACCGTGTGTCGCGATAGATACGGAAAACACATTTCTTAGGCTCGACATCAATCGCTGGATCAAGCTCTTTCATTCGCGAAATCATTTCCGCCGCGAACGCTTCCGCCGGTTTCTTAACCGAATTTTCGTACCGCTTTTTGTTCGCCTCAAACCACTCTTTGTTGTTATTCAGTTCTAGTTCGGCAAAAAACTGGATCGCGTCGTCGGTAAACCAAGCCATGTCACCAATTCTATACGTATTGGCATACTTATATCGTCACCCGTTTTTTGTTGACTCAGCCGGTAATCTATTTTCATGCTTAAACTTCGCCCTAATTGCGAATTGTGTGATTGTGATCTCCCGCCCGATTCTAAAATCGCAATGATCTGCACCTTTGAATGCACGTTCTGCGCGGATTGCGTGGGATCCAAGCTCAACGGAACCTGCCCGAACTGTGGCGGCAATTTTGTTCCTCGTCCAATCCGACCGGCTCGGCTATTAAAGCGATACCCAGCCTCAACCGAGCGAGTTGTTAAAACATCTCCATGATTCCATCAGAAATGCCGCCTATCCTCGGGATCGCCGAAGTCGTGCTCAATGTCCGTGATCTGCCCAAAATGAAAGCCTTTTACCAACAGGTTCTTGGCTTTTCGCTCGTCAGCGAAGGCAATTACGAAGATCCGCCCAACCCTAACGCCGACCCAACAATTACCTTTCTTCAAATCCAGCCGACCTCGACCCCACTTGGTCAAAACGGGCATCCGGTTTTGCTTGCACTGATTGATTCCGCACGGCACGCCGCCGCAAAAGCCAGATTCAAAGTGCTCAAAATCGAGCATTCTACGCTGAACCATCTTGCGTTTGAAATCCCACCCGAAACGTACCAAGCGCACTTAAATCGCCTCGCAGAACTTGGGCTGAATCCTGTAGAAGCCGAGTTCAAAAATATGCTTGCAAAAGCGATGTTTTTCCGTGACCCAGAAGATAACAGCATCGAACTAATCTGCCATCACCCGGCAGCCACCTAAACCTTTCTTAACAATCTTCGCTGGTAACATTCGGCAAGCATGTTCCGGCGCGATTTTCTCAAAGGCACTGCCGCTGTTTTGGGCGGACTGACCCTCACCAAGCCATCGTTTGGCAACCTGATTCCCAGCGCGCAGAACGTGCGATATGTCGAAGGCTACGTGTTCCACGACCGCAACGGGAACGGCAAACGGGAACCGGGCGATGAAGGAATCGCCAACGTTTGTGTCTCCAATGGATTAGAGGTTGTCGAAACTGACCGTACAGGAAAATATCGCCTCCCGATTACAGACGATTCGATCATCTTTGTCATCAAACCCAGCGGATACAGTGTTCCCGTAGACAAGAACAATCTTCCCCAGTACCACTACGTCCACAAACCAAACGGCTCGCCCGCCACAAAACATGAAGGTGTCAAGCCCACTGGGCCACTTCCCAAAGAAGTGAACTTTGCCCTGCGCCAACAAAAGGAAGACAACAAGTTTAGAGCGATTTTATTCGGCGATCCTCAGCCTCGCAACCAAACTGAGATCGATTATATGTCGCACGACGTGATTGAACAATGCGCTCGAGATGCCGCCGCCGTTGACGCCAAATTCGGCATTAGCTTGGGCGACGAAATGTTCGATAATCTCCAGTTTTATGATGCTCTCAACAGCTCTATCGCCACAATCGGATTGCCTTGGTACAACACAGTCGGCAATCACGACATGAATTACGATACGCCGAATGACCTTGCTTCTACCGAGACATTCCAGCGAATCTACGGCCCGACTTACTATGCGTTCAACTATGCCAAGGTTCACTTTATCGTTCTTGATGACGTTGTTTTTCACGGTCAGGAGCAAACTGGCTACCACGGCGAGATCACCCAAAAGCAACTTGATTTCGTCAAAAACGACCTTGCCTATGTCCCGACGGACAATCTTGTTGTCGTGGCAATGCACATCCCAATTCTCGACGTCAACAATTGCGAAGCATTATTCAGACTCTTGGAAAATCGTCCACACTGTTTCTCGATGAGCGCACACACTCACGTACAGCAAAACCTATTTATTGGAGCGGATAAAGGTTGGCGCGGAAGCAAACCTCACCATCATCTTAATCACGCGACCGTTTGCGGCTGTTGGTGGGGCGGTGCCCCAGATGAGCGAGGTATTCCCCACGCTACGATGTCGGATGGTGCCCCTAATGGTTATTCGATTGCGGAATTCGATGGCAACAAATACACGGTCACTTTCCGCCCGGCAAGCCGACCCGAAAACGAGCAGATGGCGATCTTCATTCCGGAGACTGTCAAGTCTGGTGAATCAGCCGACGTGATGATCAATATCTTTGCTGGATCAACTCGTTCAAAAGTCGAAATGCGGTTGAATAAAGGCAATTGGCAAGAGGTTCCTCACTCTCCCGCCCAAGACCCCTATATGCTCAAAATCCGCGATCTTGAAATTAGCGAAACCCCACCGCCAGGTCGCAAAACCCCAAGCCCAAGCGTTGTAGACCATATGTGGAAGGGTTCCTTGCCGACAAACCTCGGAGTGGGTCTACACCTTGTGGAAGTCCGCACTACCGATATGTACGGGCAAACCTATTCCGATCAGCGAACCTTCCGTGTGGAATAGGATTGAAACTCCTCGTTCATATCACGATTCCGGAAGACGGAATCAGCGCGTACCGGGAGTACGAATCCATTGTGCTCGCACTACTTGTAGAGCATGGCGGAACTCTATTAGGCCACTATAGAAACGAAACTGGCACGGAAGAGTTCCACATCGTTGAATTCTCAACTGAATCTGATTTCGACAATTTCGGTCAAGATCCGCGAAGAATTGCCGCAAAGTCGCTCTGGGATGAGTCTGGAGCGACCAGTACGATTACTGAAATATTTGACGTTGACTAATCAGAGTTCTTTGAGAACTCTTGCCACAATTCGTCCGCAGTTTTTCCGGTTAATCGTTTGAAGACCGGCATGGCATCTTCCCCGCTACGCAATGCTTTATCTAAGCATGGAACGAGGCGCATATCGTATTTGCGACTTGTCCAAGCGAGCCACTTACCAGTTGTGCGGTAGGCGTCGGTGTACTTTGCTTTTGAAAAATCAATCTTAGTGCGCCCGGTTGTCGCGTGAAGTTCCGGCTCATAGCGCCACCAACGAATGTAGTCAGCAATGCCTTCGGTTAACCAACCGGGAGTGTTCGGGCCGCGATACTGCTGAATCACATGTGTGAGTTCGTGAACCATCATGCCCAGATCATCTGGATGCCCGGTGATCCATTTTCCGCTCACTGTGATCTCCCCGCCGGCCGCCCAAGCTGGGGCCGAAATTTCCTTTTTGAATGTGAGTTTGATTACTTTGTACGGTTCGTAAGCTCTGCCTTTTTCCCCTGTAACTGGATCGATTCCATTTGTAGCGAGCATAGATGTCAACGGCCCGTACCATTGCTGAACGACAGCCTTGGCTTTTTCTGCCCATGCTTTGCCCTCAGGAAATTCGCTGACATCAATCTCAACAGGAGGGCAAGTCAATGCAGGTGCCATGGGATAAACGTGCTTGTCCAGGTCATCATTGAGCAAGGTGTAGGTTAAAATGGCGGCAACAAAACTCATTGAATCACTTTACCGGCCCAGGAATATATTGTGTCGACTATCAATGTTTAATAGCCACAATTCAGAATCATGAAATGATTCGCAAAGTGTTTCAGACCGTGGTTTTGCTTGCTCTCTCAAATTTCTTTATGAACATGGCCTGGTATGGGCATCTTAAGTTTAAAGAAAAGCCCCTCCTTGTGGTCATCCTAGCAAGTTGGGGAATAGCACTCCTGGAATATTGCTTGCAAGTTCCTGCAAATAGAATAGGAAACGAAGTCCTCACTGTAACCCAGCTCAAAGTCATTCAGGAGGTTTTATCTCTTGCGACATTTGGGTTATTTGCAATTTTCATGTTCAGGGAAAAATTCAACTACAATCATGCCATTTCTTTCGTCTTGTTAATCGGTGCCGTTTACTTCGCTACCAAAAAGTAAGGTAGCAAGTACTAATATAAGTTAACGAGCTTTGCATGGATGAAGTTAAATTGAACTCAGAACCCAATAAGAAACGAATACCCATTCTTACCATCCTTACAGCTATCTATTTAGTAACTGTGCTTCTATCTCCATATAGTCCTTCTAACAACATTTTTCATTCGTTATTCAACTATTGCCCTCCGTTCATACTCTGCATTCCATTTGTTCCGGCGTTAGCCGTTTTAATCTATCAGCTGTTTCGTAAACGAATCCTAAGATTTGACGCCATCTTGCTTGCAGCGATTATCTCGTCTATTCCGATTATCTTCACCTACGAGATTCCCTATTCGAAAAATTCGACCAGTGGGCATTGGGTGAGAGTGCTGACCCACAATGTGAATTTTGAGTCTCGTGAAATGCCTGAACTCCGCAATTACATCATTGAAAACAAAATTGACCTCGTTTATCTTCAGGAAGTCAAAGGTGGCGATGAATCCCCAGCTAGCTACCTGCAGAAAAACTTGCCTGGCTGGTATATGATCACCGAGCGAGAAACCGCTATCCTGTCCCGATTTGAACTAACAGATATCAAATCTATTCCACTAGGCTCGTTACCGCAGAGAGTCGTACTGAGCGCTACGGTCAACGCCCCCACTCCCTTTCGAGCAATGACCTGTCATTGGAGCGTTCCCCAATTCCGTAAGAAGCTATTGCGAGCCAACTTCCCTGATCAACACTCCGATTACGAAACGACCTTGCAAGCTATACAGGAATCAGAACTCCCAATTATTCTGGGCGGGGATTTCAACTGCACTCCACGGCACGGCTTAATGCGCTCTCTGTCTAACAAATTACAAAATGCCTTTACCTCGGTTGGCTCTGGTTCAGGCTTAACGTTTAGTGCCCGCAATTTACTTGTACGGATTGATCATCTGTTCTCATCAAAAGGAATCCGCCCCGCAAAATGCGTTGTTGAACCTTCCTTTGGTTCTGACCACCACGCTCTTTTTGCAGAATTCGCACTTGAAAATTAATTAGCCGCCGAATTTTTCGGCGGCTAATTCAGGCTATTTAGTAGTCGGCTTACCCTCTGCCTTTACCTTTTCCTTTGTTAGAAGAACTCTTCTTTGCACCAGAGTTCCCTTTACTCTTTTGCGCGGAATTGCCTTTTGACTTAGCAGTTGCCTGTCCTTTGCTTGAGTTACTCTTAGCCGTATTCGAGCTTCGATTTTTGCTCGTTGCAGGGGGTGACTGCTTACTCTTACTGGAAGCTGTAGCCCGTCTTTTATTAGTTGCTGGTGGAGTTTGCTTAGCTCGGCTTGGGCCTTGAATTGCCTCTCGCTTTTCGTATGCGCCCGAGGTTTTGCTCTGAGAAGGTTTATAGTTATTCCAAGATTTCTTCTTGGCACTTTCCTTAGCCCGCGAGTAGTTTCCACGTTCAGCTACTGAAGCATAAATAATCTGGTTGGGTGTGTAGCCAGATCGGCGGAAACTAGTCCATTGATTTGCGTTCCAGCCATAGCGGTCATGTGCGCAATTCATCCAAATGTACTCATCTATCCCGTAGTTACCCTTAACTCGGAGCTTATTGAAATCGCTTGGGTGCATTCCGCATTCTTTAGCAACGTTGCCCCACCCTTTGCCCTTGCGATAACTTCGCCAAACTTGTGGCAGAGGACGGTGAGATTCTCTACTCATAATCCAAACTGGGCCAAGAATAGACGGCCGGGTGCCGTAATTGCGACTCGTCGAAACCACGAAGTCGGCATCTAAGTTCAGGGCATCAGCAATCACAATCGCTGCCGCCGCTTCCAACGCGGATAAATTGTGGTCTCGAATGATTGCGGTCATGCTCACATCCGCCTTTGCTTGAGTCGCGAATGCTAACGATGCAAATGCGATCAGCGGGATCGTTTTCCAATGTCTCATACAAGCCAAAACGTTTCTTTCAGCTCAAAACATCGTTGTTATGACCTCTACGCTTGAATCTTTAGAAATTCTTTATGGCAATAGGTTCACCAGTCGTCGGGTGTAAACATTCGTTAATGAACCTCCAGGTACGATATGCTTTTAGAATCTCAATGAAGTCTCTGCCAAACATCTTTAAGCAAAACCAGGAATGGGCGGAAAAAATCCGCACCGAAGATCCGAACTTCTTCGCGATGAGCGCTCATCAGCAAACACCGAAATATCTTTGGATCGGATGTAGCGACAGTCGGGTTCCAGCTAACCAGATCATGGGTTTGCGTCCGGGCGACGTGTTTGTGCACCGCAACATTGCCAACGTTGTTGTTCACACAGACTTCAATTGCCTCTCCGTGATTCAGTATGCGGTCGAAGCTCTGAAAGTTGAGCACATTATCGTATGCGGCCATTACGGGTGCGGCGGAGTGAAAGCTTCCCTTAATCCGCCTAAACTTGGAATCATTGATAACTGGCTCCAACACATTGAGGATATCTACACAAAGTTTGAATCTCAAATGGCTCACCTCTCAGAGCCAGAAAAATTTGATCGCCTCTGCGAGCTGAATGTGATTGAGCAGGTTTACAACGTATGCCGCACCACAGTGGTTCAGAAGGCTTGGAATTCAGGGCAATCTCTATCTATCCACGGCTGGATTTATGCGTTGCACGACGGCCTCCTCCGAGATCTGCAGATCACTTGCGATAAACCAGGCGAGGTCAACGAAATGTATCAGCAGGCGACAAAAAAGAAATAAGTCAATGGTTGAGTGGCAACTTTTTCCGAAATCAAGGCAAGCGTCGCCAATATTGGTTCAAATTGCCAACATATTCGAAACTTCCACCGAGCATATTGCCTCCCAAAATCACAATTTGAGCAGCAACGAAGTATTAAGCAAGATTTCTATGCGCCTCCAAACGCTCGGGTTTGAGGTGGAGTCTGGCAAAAAAGCTGACAATAAGATTTCCGTTCCCGTTCTATTTGGAAAGAATGGGGCTATTTTTAAGTCTTTCGATGCTGATGCTTTTCACAAGGAGCTGGGGATAGTCTTGGAAGTCGAGGCTGGACGCGCCGTGGCAAACAATCAGTTTTTGAAGGACTTGTTCCAAGCTTGCATGATGCAAGAAGTTCAAACACTCTGTGTTGCGGTAAGGAAGAATTATCGAGGAGGCAACGATTTTGATACAGTTTGCAAATTTTTTGAAACGCTTTATGCAAGCAACCGACTTTCTCTCCCTTTGAAGGAAATCCTCATTATTGGATACTGACTTTTGACAAGCTTTATTTTCGATACGAAACGTCTCATAATTTGAAAAAGGTGCACTATTTCTTGAACCTCTGCCGTAATAAACGAAAAAGGAGTCGGTGGCGAGGGCTGAATACGCAACGGAGCCGACCCTAGCAAGGAATTCTTTATGTCAGAAACAAATTCGAAATTCTCATTGAAATCGCTTTTTGCGGTTCCCGACATTAGCACACCTGGAAGCATTGGATTGCTTCTTCTGCGCTTAGTGGGCGGAAGTGCTTTCATGATTCACGGGCAATCAAAAATTCAAAACCCAACGGGATGGATGGGGCCACAGGCTGATATTCCTGGTTTCTTTCAAGCATTGGCCGCAATTTCGGAGTTTGGAGGTGGGCTTGCCTGGGTTCTAGGATTACTTGTGCCTCTCGCTTCTCTCGGTATCTTTTTCACAATGGCAGTTGCCGTATACACACACGCGATTAAGATGGGAGATGCGTTCGTTGCAACTGGCCCTAACCAAGGCTCTTATGAACTTGCCGCACTCTACTTGAGCATTGCGGTAATGATGATGTTTGTGGGGCCGGGAAGATTCTCGCTCGACCGCGTAATCTTTAAAGCCAAATAAGCGCAAATTTAACTTGACTTGAAAGCAGTCCGATCTTCGGACTGCTTTTTTTATTTGCCCCCTTGACAGACTAAATATCGCCTGGTATATTACCAATTAGTTAATTAACTTAACAGTTAAATAAATGCAAGCCGATCAACTCAGTGCCACGTTTTCTGCTCTCGCCGATCCCACTCGGCGAGCCATATTGGCGCGGCTCTCCAGTGGAGAAGCATCAGTAACCGAACTCGCCCAACCGTTCGATATGACTATGCCCGCCATAACTAAGCACCTGAAAGTGCTTGAAAACGCAGGCCTCATATCACGCGGACGCGAGGCTCAATGGCGACCTTGCAAGATCGAAGCGGAGCCATTAAAAGCCGCCACCGATTGGATTGAGCAGTATCGCCAACATTGGGAAGAACGATTCGACCGCCTGGGCGAATATCTCAAAGAAATTCAGCAAAACGAAAAAGATAAGGACACAAAATGACCAGTACTCACAAACTTGAAATCACACTTCCGTCGGATACGGAAATTCTCTTAACACGCAAATTCGATGCCCCGCGCGATTTAGTTTATCGTTGCTTCGCAGATGGATCTACTCACAAACATTGGGTCGGGTGCGGATTTGGTAGCGTCACCGAATCATTTGGCAAGCCCGAAATAAGCGAGCCTTGGAGCTTTAAGATGGACATGGGCGATCAGGGCAATTTTCATTGCTTTGGTCAGTGCCTGGAAGCAATTTCCGGAGAGCGGTTTGTCCGCACTTTCATCTTCAATGTGCCTGATATTCGCGAATGGGCTTCTGTGGAGTGTGCAACGTTTGAGGAAGAAAACGGCGTCACCACAGTTAAGATCATGGTTCGACATCTCAATAAAACTGCACGCGACGGTCACTACGAATCCGGCATGGAACAAGGTGCCGCAGCGAGTTACGATGCTCTCGACCGCTATCTTTCGGAGCATAGTTAATGACCCAAACGACGGTAGTTATTGAACGGGAATTGAATGCGCCACTACACCTCGTGTTTCGTGCATTTGCTGACCAAAAGATGGCGCAAAAGTGGATGGCGCCGGATGGCTTTACTTGCCCTGAGCTCGTATTTGAGCCAAAGCAAGGCGGTCAAATGCTGACCGTATTTGACGACCAGACTGGGGTGAGATCTTATGCAAAAGGAACGATCACAGACTTTGAACAAGATACGTACATTGCATACGATTTCGGAGTCGAGTACGGCGAATTTCAGATGAAAGACATGAGAACTGAAATCAGGTTTACCGCTCATGGTGAAAAAACCTTGGTAACAGTTTCACTCACCGTGCCAAGTGAAGATTTCGCTGAAGGATGCAAGATTGGCTGGAGTCAAAGTTTCGATAATCTGGAAGACCTGTTGAAGAAGGAAGTGAACTAAGGTGAATTCCGAGTTTACGATCACCCGGATTTTCAATGCTCCCCAAGATTTGATGTTCAAGCTTTGGTCAGACCCCAACCATCTTGACAAGTGGTTTGGCCCAAGTGGCTCTCAAATCACGCAATCGAAAATGGAGGCTCGACCAGGCGGCTTCTACCACTACCGCTTAGAAATGGCAGATGGTATGGAGATTTGGGGACGGTTCCAATATCAAGAACTTAGTCCAAACGACCGCCTCATTTGGATTGCTTCTTTTTCAGACGAAAACGCTGGAATTACTCGCCACCCAATGGCTCCAGATTGGCCGGCTGAGATGATGACTATTGTCACTTTTCAACCTGAAAATGAAGGCAAAACAAGAGTCACCGTGTCTACAACCCCTCATAACTCGACCCAGCTAGAAACTGATACCTTCATCAAGGCTATGGATAGTTTGGATCAAGGTTGGGGCGGCACGCTCGACCGGCTTGAGCAATATATCGCTCAGGTAAGAATATAAAATCACGAACTAGATTTCGTGGCCCGTAGTTTGATTTAAGTAGGATTACATGCAAATCACCACTCTCCATGATGGATGTGGCAACATATCCATCATGGATTCAGTGATTACCTGGGATTCATTTAAGCACGGTGCTCGAGTGAAACTATCTGATTATGTGCACTCAGAAATGAATGATGGGCATCTACCTCTTTGGAAATACATGGGATTCCCGGCATTTGTGGATTTATTAAACCGGTCAACATTATTTTTTGCGAATCCAAGCCTGTTAATGGACGTCCTTGAGGGTACTTACCCACAAGGTAACTACGACAAAGCAAAGGTAGAAGAACGCAAACGCTCCGAAAGCTATCAATTCCTCAGTCTGCCTAACCGAGAGCGGCTATATCGACAAGCGGCTGCGATTTCTTGTTGGACAACTTGGGAACGAGAAAACACGGGTATGTGGGAGATCTATTCTGACGTTTCAACGGGAATAGCTATAAAAACATCGCTTAGCAGTCTAGCAAACTCTTTTCCAAGTCAAATCCAAAAATCAATCAGAGCTGGCTGTGTTACTTACATGAACTATGAGGAAAGCACAATCAATGAAGGCAATCAAGCGAGACCTTACTTTTTTAAAACACCTGCTTACGCTCATGAACGCGAGTTCAGATTATATTACAGCCGCCTTCATCTTTCAAATCAAATACCAGAAGGAGTAAATTATATTAGAGAAGGGGTCACATTATCGGTAGATTTAAAAATCCTAATTGAAAAAATTGTTTGTCCACCAAAAGCAGATATCTGGTTTATCGAACTTGTGAAATTGCTCGTTGATAATTTAGGTTTAGAGTGCCCAGTGGAGAACTCTGAAGTCTTCCGATCAGATTGGAAGAAATAGAAAAAATTTAATTAACAAATCATTTTCAAAATCCTCCTGCATAATGAGTGCATGAAGAGGCCAATACTATTCGATTTAGTAGTGCTTACCGTCGCCGCAAGTGCTCTTGCAATCCAAGCCAACCAAAAACTCGTGATCAACGGCAAATCGGTTGAAGGAAAAACAATCGTGTCAAACGGACAAACCTATGTTCCGGTGAGCGCACTCAAAGCAGGCGGGGCGGTGGTTACAAGCAAGGATGGCACTCTCACAATAACCATTGCTGCACCCGGTGGAGCCAATCAGCTCGGTGCCCTGGAAGGTGGTCTAAACGAATGGCTTTTCAATGGCATCTGGCGATTCCGAGTTCTTGCAGTTAACCCACTAGAAGGCGACCGACCAGGCTGGAAGGTGGACGTGGAACTTCGCAACGGAACCACTGCCGACAACATGGCTCTGGATGGCACTGGGTTCCAAAGTGTGCAGTTGGTGATGGAAGATCAAAACATTATTTCTGCGCCCTACAACATCACAGAATTCAATCGCCCGGTTGGCCAAGGCTCTACTATTAAGGAGTCACTCATCTACTTCGATGATGAAGGCAACGGCCGCAAGCCAATCAAGATGATTGTACGAATCACCCCGGATGATCCGACAAAAGCGTTTCTCAAGCGAATGGGTGCCGTGTATTCGGTGCCCGACCCGAGTTTTAGAATCAATCTGGTTCCAAAAGAGAGCGGAAAATGAGGAACTGAAAAGCATATATTCCTGGTAAGGAGCTTATGCTTTTACCCATAGCATTTCATGCAGCAATCTCAAGTTCTATTGTGATCCCAAGATCCGTTGTAAGAGCAGACGGAAAAGTGACTGCAGAAGAATACGAAGGTAGCTGGAAAGCGGTAAATCCTTGTGGAACAGTGTACGCATGTTTCGACAACGATCGGCTCTATATAGGTTTCTCTCCAAAAGAATCCGGTATCGCGTCTGTGTTCTTACTCAATGGAAATACTTTGACCGTGCTTCATGCATCGGCAGCTTTAGGCACTGCCACATATAGAATTAGTAATCAGAGCGCGAAATGCGTAAAAAAGTTTGATTGGCAAGCAAGGCCAACTCCCGCATCCGACTACAGCAAAAAATTAGATGCTTTTTGGAGATTGGAAAAATGGAGTGCTAACTCAATCGATGACCCCAAGGCACAGAACAATGATCGAGAATTCCAAGTTTCATTAGACCTTATTCAAAGTCAATCGACCAAAATCTTCTTAATTTATGATTCAACAATGAATAGCTCCGTGACATTCACATTTCCTCAGTTTCGTCAGATTTCATCTCAATGGGTCGAACTCAGTCGCGGAAACGAAGTTGACTTAAACCTATTAGATTTTTCAGATTGGCCCGTTATTGAGTTGAAGCAAACTTTCTAATTTATTTACTTCGCAAAATTTCGTCGGCCCAAGTCCACGGGGCGACCGTATCTTTATGTCGACAGAACACAAAGCAGTCCTTCCCTTTCTCAATCAACCCTCGAAAATACTCGGCCCATTTCTTAAGTTCCTCATCTGAATAAGTCAACTTTCTGAGCCTCACATAAGCAAACTGTTGAGCAGACTGACGGAGTTGAGCTTGCTCATCGTCAGTTTCCACCGCCGCCCAAGCAACGTTATGTTTTGCAAGAATTGACTCGACTTTATCCGAATTCCAAGAATCATTACGGAATTCTATCGCCCACCTGAGGGTTTCTCTGTGCGGAATGTTCGCCAAAAATTCAGCCAGCAAATCGTCGTTCCGTTTGAAATTCGGAGGAAGCTGAATGAGTATCGGCCCGAGTTTGCCTGACTTCTCCAGAGGTTCTAGGGGTTTAACAAATTCAGAAACGATATCGTAGCCTTCTGGCTTGAGCCGCTTAAAATGGGTAACTGATTGATGCATTTTCGGTGAATAGCAAAAGCCTTCCGGGAACTCTGTGTTCCACTTGGCAACTGCCGAATCGCTAGGCATCCGGCGAAACGTTCCATCAGATTCCAAAGCATTGTATCGCGAAACATAGTAATTGAGAAATTGTGACTTCTTGAGGCTAGGCGGATAGAGTAATCCTTCCCCTTGCCACTCAGGATATGAATATCCCGAAAGTCCGATATATAGCTTTGACATACTTCAAGTATCGCAGAAAAGCAAAAAAATCTCCTCCAAAATTGGAGGAGATTTAGAGTTTGGCTAAATTAAATTAGCTCTTTCGTCGTCGCTTTGCAGCGAGACCAAGCGCGCCGAGTCCAAGAGCAACCATCGAGAATGGCTCAGGTACTGCGTTTGCAGTTCCGAGGATAATGTGGTCAGCTTGTACCCAGTTGTTGGTGATTTGAGGGTTAGCAACGCTCAAAGTTACACCAGTTACTGCTGAAGCACCGGTCCAGCCGAGGAATCCTTCGGTGGTGGTAGCAAGGTTTTGGGTGTCGCCATTGGACATCAAAACGGTTGCGGTTCCAGCAATGAAAGCACCAGTGATATCGGTGTTACCAATGTTCAAGCCAAATGCGGTCACAGGAGCACCGGTGAAGGTCAATGTGATAGCAGTGTTAGCCAGGTTGGTTGACAAGGAAGAAACGTTTGAGTAAAGACCACCTGCTTCTGCAGCGGTAAAACCAAAGCCGTTTGCTCCAGGAGCAACCCAGCTGGTTTGCGAACCATTCAATGGGGTTCCAAAAGTCCAACCAGTGAAATCTTCCACATAGGTAGGGCCGGTGGTTGCCGCCAAGAATGATGCTTCGCTGGTGTACCAGGCTGCTTGAGCAGAACCTGCCACAACCACGCTAGCAGCGATGATCATGAGTTTTCCAAAATTTTTCATTAATCCACTCCTAAGCTAGATAGCTGTATACCCATTGGTAACTGAACCTAGCTCAATTCAATCATTAACTTACCACGACTTTGACCAAATGAGCAAATCTATTCTGAACTTTTGCTGAATCTAGTAATTGTGCCTGGTGAAAAATGAACTAATGCTACTCACTTGCCCAGATTATGGGCAAACACGTTAAACTAACGCACTCACATGAAAGTCCTCTTCATCGGCGGAACCGGCATCATCTCCTCGGCGTGCAGCGAACTCGCGGTCAAACAGGGCATTGACCTCCACCTGCTCACCCGTGGACAATCCTCCCGGCCCATCCCCGAAGGCGCAAAAACCATCACTGGCGATATCAATAACGCCCAAGACCTTCTCAAAGACCACTACTGGGACGCCGTTGTCAACTGGATCATCTTCACACCGGACCAGATCGAACGCGACCTCGACCTTTTCCGCGGCAAAACCAACCAATACATTTTCATCAGCAGCGCGTCCGCCTACCAAACCCCGCCGAGCATCCTGCCCGTCCGCGAATCATGCCCCCTCGATAACCCCTACTGGGAATACTCGCGCAACAAAATCGCCTGCGAAGAACGCCTCACCCGCGCCTACCGCGAAGAGAAATACCCCGTCACTATTGTCCGCCCCTCCCACACCTACGATAAAACCCTGCTCCCGTTCGATACCGGCTACACCATCCTCCACCGCATCCTCAACAACCAACCGGTCTGCGTACCGGGCGACGGCACCTCCCTCTGGACGCTCACCCACCACACCGACTTCGCCAAAGGCTTCAACGGCCTGCTCGGCCATAGCGGCGCCATCGGCGAGAACTTCCACATCACCAGCGACGAATGGCTAACCTGGAACCAAATCTACGACTTGCTCGCCCTCGCCGCCGCCACCCTCACCGGCCGCGATATCAAATGTAAAAAAGTGTTCGTCCCCAGCACAAAAATTGCCGAAATCCATCCCGAACGCGGGCCAGGTTTGTTAGGGGATAAGTCCAACAGCATGGTGTTCGATAACTCAAAGATCAAATCCTTTGTCCCCGATTTCCGCTGTACCACCCCCTTCTCCCGCGGCGCAATGGAGATCGTCGGGTACTACTTGGCGAACCCTGGCATGGTTGATGAAAAGCTGAATGCGATTGAGGACAAACTTTGTTCGCTTGGCTAATTTTCTGATCTTGGGTCAAACGTGGAATTAGAAAACCAAACTATTCGCAGGATCACTGCTGCTGAGTTAAATGAGGCGGTAATTGTGGTCGGTAGAGCTATGGAAACAAACCCGATTACTGTTGCAGCACTCGGGTCGAGATCAGAGCAAAAACCAGAAGCTCTGGACAACTTCTTCCGATTGGCCCTACAGGGAGTTGGGAGTCGAGGTGTGGTTTTAGGTGCATTTGATTCCGATGATCAAATCGTCGGGGTATGCGGAATCACCCACCCCGGCAAGTGCCAGCCAACATCAAAAGAAAAGCTTGTAGTTGCGCGGGTGTTGCTACAAAACTATTCGTTGAAAACGATGTTCAAGGTTCTTGGTTGGGTAAGGGAATGGTCGAAGCACGACCCGAAAACTCCCCACTGGCACCTTGGCCCGCTCGCCGTGCATCCAAATCACCAAGGCAAGGGCGTTGGTGATCTGCTTCTGACCGAGGTTTGCAAACTCGCTGAGGATAGCGGTGCACCTGTGTACTTAGAAACTGATCGCAAATCCAATGTGGGATTTTACGAAAAACGCGGGTTTAGGGTGATCGGGCAATCTACTATTCTTGGTATTGAAAACTGGTACATGATTTTTGATCAAGTTAAGAACTAAGAGTTTTATTATTAAACGCCATGTTTGCCCTATAATCAAACCATGATCTTCACTCTGCTCACGATGCTCACCACGCAGGTTGCCAGCGGCCCGAACCACACGCCGACCGCGCAGAACTTCCGTGATTACCTGGCGTTCATCCAGCCAGATGCCAGCGAGCAGAGATACAAGGAAATCCCTTGGCGCAACCAGTTTTGGCCCGCCGTGCAAGAAGCAAAACGCCTCGGCCGGCCCATTCTGTTTTGGACAATGAACGGGCACCCACTGGGCTGTACGTGAAACAATGGCGTCCGCGGACGACAATTGGTCTGGTCAGACCAAGAAATTATTAGACTCAGCGCCCAGTTCGTCACCGTTGCCGACGAAGTTTATATGCTCTACCCGGAAGATCCGGGCAACCTCAACCGGGTAAAGGATGATCCTGCCCATCTCTTCTTCAAGAAATTTGGCGAAAGCATGCCGCCCGGCGATTGGAACCACCCGGGCACCAAGCAAGGCATTTACATGATGGGGCCGAACGGGGAATATCTAGAAGGCAAATTCGCCGCCGCATCTAACCCCGCCGATATTCAAGCGCGGCTGAGGCGAGCCATTCAACGCTGGGATGCCCTGCGCCAATCCAAGGGTTATGCCAATTCCCCAATTCCTGCGGTGAAAGCTACATACCCGCCGGATGTGAGCGGTGAACTCATCTTCCGTGTGAATTCTCGCGATCTGCCGCGTGGAGCCGGCGACCGTTCGGGTCGCAGAATCACCGAAGCCGAACGCACTTCCAACGCATTTATGGATTTCACCAAATGGGCGTGGAACGAAACCTGGGTGGGCGTTGCCAAAACCCAATCGTTTGTCCCGGATTCGGGCGGCACAGGCGCGGTTCCGATTTCAGTCGCGCGGAGCATTGCGAGAATCGCGTTGCTTGATAACGTGCGCGGTCAAAACCCAGAATGGCGCGACCAAGATATCAAGAACATTGCGATTCGTATGAAAGTGGTTCGTGATTCAAATGGTAGTCAGGTGATTGAATACACGGGCTCGGCACAAATTACCGACGGTAACAAATCGTTTTCCGCTACATGCTACGGTGAAGGGGTTTACGATTCCAAGGCTGGTAAGTTCTCGCGGCTCGATTTGGTATGGCTCGGTATGCGCGGTGGAGCGGCTCAGTTCAATCAGCGGGCCAACGATCGCGGCCCAGCTCCAATGGGAGTTACAATGAGTTTGTTTAATGAATAGCGAAATCTACATCTGCTGAATCCACTGCCGAATAATGGATTCTAGCGATTCGCGTTTGGCTTCCAAATCAGCCATATCCTGCAACGTCAACATACACCGATCTTTCGCAAGCCACTTCATCGTGCCGTACGGATCATCTATCTCCAGACCTTCTGTGGCACTTGCTTTCACCTTGGCTCCTGTATGGAAGATTGCTTGAATCTTATCGGTTGAACGCAGGTTAAAGGTCGCGAAGTAGTCGCGGTAGAAAAAACTAGGTGCGTTCCACTTGATGCCTTCTTCTATGCCTGAATCCACTGCCATTATCAACGCCCGCAGAGCAGAGAGTTCGGCATGGAGAGGGTGCTCTAACATACGCATAAAATCATCTACTTCTTGCGAGCTCAGCGTAGATTTTGCCATTAGATAATCTTATCTCACCCGAATCTTATCGGCGGTTTGGATTTGCTAATCAATCCATCAAAGTAGCTTCCCCCCACATAAAACCACGGTTTAGAATTCATCAAATCTACCGCACTATCTACGGTCACCATTTTCTTTTCATAAGCGGAAATCGGGCATTCATACCAACGCCCGGATGCTGTGACTGCCTCATTTTCATAAAAATATCGAAGCCAAAGTTGACCGCACTGAGGGCACTTTAGAACCGAAACTTCCCCAGAGCTTTTATCCATACCAAGATGTGATTCGACCATCAGGCTACTTTGGTGTTGTTCCAAACAAGAACAAGGGTTTGCCGCCATCGCCTGATCAAAACGGTCGCTAAGCTTCACAAACTCATTGCCCCAGCCGCTGCTCAGGCTCACTTCCTGCATCGGGCCAGTTGGGGCAAGCAAAACATTCAAAACCGTGGGCGGCGGGTCGCCTAATAGTAACTGGCGGATAATCTCATCAATTTCTGCGAGCGCTGCCCGATCGTCTTCCCACGATGACCACGAATAGTCGCCTTCCCCCTTTTGAAGGTATGACCGCGCCTCGCGCAAAATGTTGATCAGCTCAGGAATGTCTGCCACGAATCAATCTTAGCTAGTAGAGTGTCTTCAATCCGAATCTCGCCACAGACCCCAAACGTTCTTTTCTTCCCAATCTTGTGCGGGTTCTGCTCCACCTTGCCGCAATGCCAAGTGGAGCATGCCAAAGTGGTAGCCCTCATGCCAAAGCTGATGCTGAAGATAAAACAACGGATGGTCATACGGGCCGCACTTTTGTTTTCCGGCGGCGATTGCCTCACGAACCCATTTGTCAACTGCCGCTTCGCTCGCTTCTAAGCAAGCACGGATTTTAGTGAGATCGGTGACAAACAGCCATCCGTCGCCTTCTTCGTACCATAAGTCTTCCAATTCAGACCAAGGTTCGCCGCTTGCCGCTCGGAGCCATTCCACCCGGCACCCGTGGATATCTGCAAAGTGTCCAGCCGCCCGAACACTGTCCTCTGCTGGCTTGACGTTGATTAAATGATCATCAAATAGCGTCAGCAGATTCTTGGTCATCTGAGCTTGCCGATGCCAGGATTCTAAAATTGTCTCCAACAGTTCCATAAATAAACGTTACCAGACATTTATCTACTTGTCAAGGTTGGTTAATTTTCATCATACGGATTGATGCCGTACGCCCACAGGTACGAAACAAGCTGCCCGGAATGATACGATTCGTGTCGCGCTATAAACCGCAGCATTTCAGAAACGATGGGTTGATCAAGCTCAAGCCATGAAGCAAAATCCTTTGAGGTCTCCACGGGTCGTGCAAGCTCCCTTTCATCTGCTGAATTTAAAATATCTAAAGTTTGCTTTCGTACTTCATCAAGCTTTTCAATCAGGCCAGCAACGGTTTTGATTTCCAAGAAACAGTCTTCAAGTTCAGGATATGAGATGCGCTCTTCCCCACGAATGCGCTTAATGATGGTGGTCTCGGTGCTTAATATCTCGGCGAACTGACCATGAATTGTCCGCATTCCCCCCTTTGGGGCATAGCCCAGCATTTCGTCAGTGATATGAGGAAACGACTCGGCCAACTCATTGCGAACGGAGGAAAGTTGAGCACGGATTAGAGCGGCAGAATCCATAAAACAACTCTACCCTCGGATTTAAGACTCAACAGAATTCGCAAACAAGGCTACAAACCGGTCAACAACTTGCGGATCGAAATGCTTGCCGCTCTGAGCAACGATTTCTGCAATTGCGTCTTCATGCGACCAAGCCTGCTTGTAAGGCCTTTCGTGGGTCAAAGCATCATAAACGTCAGCAACGGCAACGATTCGAGCCGCAAGTGGAATTTGTTCACCTTTCAGCCCTCGCGGATATCCGGTGCCATCCCACTTTTCGTGATGTGATATCACAATTTCAAGAGAAAGTTTCATTGTTGGAGATTCCAAACCAGAAAGCATTTGTGCTCCAATTTGCGTGTGCTTCCGCATAGTCTCCAATTCGTCTGAATCTAGCTTCCCCGGTTTGAGAAGGATTCGATCTGGAATGCCTATCTTTCCTAAATCATGCAGCGGAGCCGCTAAACGAATGGATTGAACAAACTCAGCTGGTGTCCCCAGACTCCTAGCAATCTGTGCACTCAACTCTCCAACTCTGTTGGTGTGCTCTCCGGTCGCATCGTCTCTGGCTTCAGCAACTTTCGCCAGCACTCGCAATGCGTCTTCTCTCGCCGAAATCAACTCTCCCGTTCTTAGTTTGACTTCGTCTTCAAGACTTCTCGCTCTATCAATAAGCTCTAAATGAAATTTACGAGTCTGCAAGAAATTTCGAACCCGTAATAGAATCTCTACGGGATCCCCGGGCTTAGTAAGGAAATCTGATGCCCCGCAGTCAAGAGCACGCTTGCGGGTTTCCGGAGTCGCATCTGCGGTAAATACGAGCACAGGGGTAAAGCTTGTTGATGATGAATTCTCAGCTAATTTTTTCAGGATCGTAAAGCCATCGGGTTGCGGCATTTGCAGATCAAGCAAAATTATGTCGGGCAATTCTTCATCAAGTGATGCCATTGCCGCCTGAGAATCCGTCATGATTCGCACATTAAAATATCCCGCAAAGTTTAGAATCCGCTGAATAAGCGTAACATTTTCTTCACAGTCATCTATTGCAAGAATTCTTGCATCCAGAAAATCATGCTTAATTTCGTTCATCCTTGTTTTCAACTGCCTCCTGCTAATCTATTCTCGGTTCATTTCAAGTAATGTCAACCTATATTCCTGAATTAAATTCATTTATCTTTCCGATTCCAAGTAAATATCCAACACGCGATATAAATCCTCTAGATCAATTGCTTTTGTGAGATATTCCACAGCTCCAATTTGCCTCAGTGTTTTTATCTGCCTCTTTGTTGCATCCGCGCTTAGAATAACTACCGGAATGTGCGCGGTCTTGGGGTTTTCCTTGAGTTTTCTCAGCACCTTCTCTCCATCTAAATCGGGCAAATGCAGATCCAGCAGTATCAAGTTTGGCGAATGTTCCTCGGCGAGATTGATTCCAAGATTGCCCTGCATTGCTGAAATAAGTTTTATTCCCTCGCATTTCTCAAACAGAAGTTCAATTAATCTGAGGTTAGCTAAATTGTCCTCTATATACAGAATAGTTCCACGTAAGGCATTCCAACGATCGAACGAAGAATCTTGCGGTGAAGATGTCATTTTTTCATACGAAGGAGCTTCAGTTAATGAAATTTCCATAAAAAATGTTGATCCTTTTTCAGATGATTCTGCCAGTGTAAGAGTGCCACCCATTTGATGCATGAACCTTTGCGAGAGAGCCAATCCAAGACCTGTTCCATCAATGCCCGAATCACCAAATCTCTGAAATGGTTGAAACAAAAGTTGATGATTTTCAGGAGCTATTCCAAATCCAGTATCAATTACCTCAATACGCCAGTTGCCGTTATGGGCATCAAGACATCTTACAATTACACTTCCCCCTGTGCGGTTATATTTAATCGCATTACTCAGCAAATTAATAAGAACTTGCAATATTCTTTGTCGGTCAGCCATAACGTACTGATCGCAACTTTCTTCATCTTCTACTGACAAGGTAATGCTGGACTTCTCTGCGATCGGTTTAAGAATATCAATTGCTTGGCTAACTACACCTCCGATCACAACTGGTTCCAAGGAAATCGCAAGTTGTCCCGTCTCTATTCTAGAGAGATCCAGCACTTCGTCAATCATCTTAAGCAGATGTTTCCCACCTCGAATAATTGCGCCAGTTGCTTCAATAATATTTGGATCGCTGTACTGCATTTCAAGCAATTGAGCGAAACCCAAAACTGAATTCATCGGAGTCCGCAATTCATGGCTCATTCGCGACAAAAACTCGCTCTTGGCTTGATTCGCCCTCTCAGCATCGGCCTTCGCCTGACGCAAATCTAATTCCATCTGCTTCTGATCAGTAACGTCGCGGGCAGCCGCGTACATAAGGCCCCCTTCTTGTGGCACTGATTTCCAAGAAAGCACTCGGTACGATCCATCCCTGTGTAGATAACGATTCTCAAATTGTAAAATAGGCTCTCCATCGGCAATCTGTTTTTCCACTGCGGCAATCGTTTTAGGCAAATCATCTGGGTGGACGAAGTCAATGTAAGGACGAGCTAGCATTTCTTCGATTTGCCAACCAAGTACGTGACTGAAAGCGGGGCTCAACCGCTTAAAATATCCGTCGTGACTTGAGATGCAAAGCATGTCTAGAGTCACGTTGAAAAACCTGTCTAACTCAGCCGCATACGCTGCTTGAGCGTTTTTAAGCGTAACCGTTTCCGTAACATCCTCTACGCGGTGAATAATGAGCTTTACGTTCCCGGAGTGATCAAGTACGGGTGTGTTGATCGGATCCCAATAGCGAGCCTCAAACCCTCCCCCTTCTTCACTCGGCAGTCGAATGTCGTACTTTTGAGTCGCCATTTGATGCGTTGCTTTTGTTTCCAATACCGTCATTAACGAACGGCGCAAGTTATTCACACCCGTCGCGTCTGGATCATCGGGGTTATCTGGAAATACCTCAAACAAACCACGACCAACAACTTCGTTCCGCCGAGTCTTTGTGGCGAATAAGTAAGCATCCGTCGCATCTTGAATAACAAAATCCGGAGATAGAATTAGTAGTAATCCGGGAGCCGCTTCAAATAGTTCCTGATAGTCAACAGTCACATGTATTCCCAGGCTACTAATTGGCTTTATTATGTGGCATCAGCCCAATAATTTCTCGTGCAACCATCCACAAATAAACATACCTCTAGATCATGTCAAAAATACTGGTTAGTGGCTCAACAAGAACAAAACGCGCAATTTATCTACTCATACCTACCCAATCAGTATCAATCTCGTGCGCCATTAAAAGTTCGGAAAGCTGACCGACATGCCCCTGAATGTGCCGGAGGCTCATTATCTGGTGGTCAAGCTTGGTCATGTTTTTGTACCAAGGAAAACCTGTTTCTGAACTTTCAAGATTCAGTGCGTCAACCCATTTATCTATCTGGCGATCAATAAAGTCGAGATATTCTAATAAGTCACTCTGTGAGTACGGTTCTACTACGGGCGGGGATTCCCAAAGGCAGTCCACATCCTTCCTTGTCTTCTCCCAAGCTACAAAATGCTCGTGAGTTGGCATAGCGTACAAGTGCGCATAAAACAGGGCATGGTATGCAATTCGCCAATAACTCCGAGGATGCGTTCCGGCAAGCCAAACCTCTGAGGGGCAATTTTCAATGCATTGCCTCAGCATCTTCAAAGAGGCATGATATTGCCCTTTTAAAGCTGATTTAACATTCACTTCTCACCTCTCCATGCCTATTGGATCATCGGAGATATCAATCTGTAGATGCCAGTTGACATCAAGTATTGAGACGGTCTGTTTTGGACGGATACTGATGACCAACCAGACATTTCTCCAGAAACCAGTGCGTTCTTTTTGAGTTTGAACACAGAAGCAGACTTCTTACTTAGGCTTTCACCAAGCCGATATGCTTGCTCAAAACTAGATGTTTCAAGGCTGGAATATAGCTGGAGCAACTGTTCCTCTTTACTTGGATCAATTTTTGCCAACTGTGCCGAAATTTGCTTGAGTTCTTCGGCGGAGAGAATGCCTTCTCCAACCTGACCTAATCTTCTCCACGCATTGAGGTACTTACTATCAAGTTCGACGGCACGTTTATAGTGGGTCACCGCTTCATCTAGTCGTCCCTGGGTTTCTCTTAGATATCCCAGCAAGTAATGAATTTGCGGCTTATTTGGCCTTTCGTGGGCGATCCGATTGAATACCTCTTCCGCGATCTGCTGTTGAGTTTCCCCTTCAAATGCGAGTTCGCATCCAAAGCAGTGAGTTTCAACGTAACCAAAGCTATCGGCCATTAGCTCGTAGGCTCGCCGATAGTGCACTACGGCCTCATCCATGCGGCCTGACTGAGCAAGATAAATCGCGAGTCGCGACTGAATGCAGTATGCATCCGAAAAAACGGATAGAGCATCGTCATATTTTTTGATCGCTCGCTTCACAAGCCCCGCCTCTAAAAGTTGATCTGCTTTCTCGGCGATGCGAATAGCCCGAACGGCACTTCGATACAACTCGGACTGATCGGCATCGCCTTTCTTTGCCAATATATCCGCGTATACCGTGTACACATACATTCGTCGTCCATTGTGTTGCTCCCCGTCAGAAGGATCAACGGCAATCGCCTCCTTGATAACAGTTTCCGCTTCGTCTAACTTTCCTTGGTCAAAAAGTAACTTTGCCTTCCAAATGAGTGGACGCTCCTCGTATGGATTAGCACTATACATTTGGTCAAGGTCGCTCATGATTTGCGGGGAATTCAGACTCAGTAGGAATTCGTAGCCCGCATCCTCTCCTGGCTTAGCTTTAATCAATTGCAAAGCAATTTGGTGCGCTTCTTCCTTTCTTCCAACTTTGTTCAAAGCCTTAGCTAAATTGATTGCGAGTTGTTGAGCTTCCTCACCCATAAATCGCATCACTTCGCTCACTTGGCTTAAGTCATCTGATTCCCAAATAGCGGCTTCCGCTACCTTGACGACATCGGCTGGGCGACCAGCTTCAGAATAAATGCTAATTAGTTCCGCCCCTATATTGTCTCCTGAGTAAGAAAGCTCGGCACCACTGGTTTCTGCAACCGCCATTTCCCGTTCAACAAGCGAGCCGGACTTTTCAGGTTGGTCTTCTTCAGAATGAAGTGCTGTCTTCATTCGTTGGACTTCAGCTATTAAGGCTTTATCCTCTAACAGTAAAGCAATTCTTTCAAGGCGCGTAATCGCTGAGTAATAACCGCTATATCCTGAGTACTTTTTGCTTTCGATTACATGTCGTGCCTTCATAACAGCAACCGCTTCGTTCACACGATCAAAGAAGAGTAACGCCGATTCCCGGCTTGTGAGTACTGATACTTTTGCGCCCTCAGCAAGATTTTTTCGTTTCAACACTTCATCGGTTGTAACTAAAACCTGATCCATCTTACCGATCAGCATGCTACTAGCCGAATACTGATCCCAGAGATCAGCGGTTGAGTTTGCAACCAATACCTGCCGCAAGAATTCATTTACATTTTTGTCAGCTAATAATTCGTGAAACTGGCTGATGGATTTCAGAATATTTCCATCGCCCGCCCCCTGAACCGCACGCGCCACCGCTCCGCTTTTGGCTAGTGCGTAGAGGTAGTAACCTCGAGCAGCCATCCCATCGCTAGTGCTGGCTGAACCTTTTTTTGCGGTAGCTGGCCATGGCTTGTAAGGATTAAACTTCTTAGCAATCGCTTCATAAGCATCCTTATTGCCAAAGTTATGTATAGCCCCCCAGTGAGGTGCTTTGTGGTCACCCGCTGTACGGATGACGATCTTATTAAGCATTTCCTCAATCGGCCCCAAAGTGCCGTAATTTGAATAAACGATTGGAGCTTTTGAAGTTCTAAAAAGCTCGGTTAAGAAAGACTCTTTTTCACTGCCCAGCGCAGCAAACAGTTCGGCGGTTAAGTTCACTTTGGCATTCGGATTCTTAGCTGCATCAAGTACGGCCTTTTTGGTGTTTTGAGCCTTGCCAGAACTGAATGAAAGTAGCTTCAGTTGATTCAAACTATCAATGGCAATTGGAGCTAACTTATCTTTCGACGCAGAAAGAATTGTAATGCTCTTATCAATCACTTCAGCCTGAGCGCTGGCATCATTGCCCAAAAACGTTCCAAAAACATTAAGCCCAACCCCTTTAATGGAGGTTTTCTTTTCCATTCTCGCCTTCATCGCCGGACGGATATATTCCCACGATTCGGGGGATGGAAGATATTGTACTAACGAATACATCGGAAGCTCCAATGTCAAACTCTCATCAAGTAATCCAACCCATTGGGCAGCCGCCGTGCGTGGCGGCAACGACTTCATAGAATCGCCAAATTCATTCAGCTTCTTTTGGAATTTTATATACTTTCCGTAACCCTCATCTTGGTATGAACCCATCTCTTCGTTCATAGACTTGAGGTAGCTCGTTTCAGCGGATTTCAGTCTTTTCAGCACCTCATCGGCCCCAAGGAGATTTTGGTTCTGCGCAGATTTAACGGCAGGCGCAAATACAAGCAAAGCAACAACTAAATTCATATCCGCATTATAGAGCAGTCGCTAAATCTACATACAAGTAATCGTATTGATAAAGTCAAAAACTTTTGCGTGAGCGTGCAGTTAAAAACTGCCCGCTCATGGCTAACTAAGCATCAGCTAGCCGATTTTGCCGACTCTCGGCAAACTTCTGTACATTTACGACAAGTCTCCGCACATTTACGCGTGAAATCGTATTTGTGTTTCTCGCATTCAACTACACAACGCTCGCAAACTTGAGCACAGTGTGCACATTCGGAGTGTGAACCACTTTTCATTGTCTCAACGGTTCGGTCGCATTGATCTGCACACTCGTTACAGATGCGAGCACATTCGGATAAATCTTCTCCGACTTTGTTCATGCAATCTGTAGCACAACTGCGACATTCGCTAGCGCAGTCTGTGCAAGATTCAATACATTTGTCCATTACTGCCGTGTTCTTCATAATTCTCTCCGTCCCCCTTTTTGTTGTCCTAACGCTGGAGAGCTGGTTACTATTCGGGTCTTCACGAAATCAACAGACCAGCAGTCAATAAATTTATGTGGCTCTTGACATTGTCACCACAAATTAAGAATACTTAGGCAAATGCCTAATGAAACTCAATCTCTCGATCAAGTGTTTCGGGCGTTATCTCACGCAACACGGAGAGATGTAATCGAACAACTTGGTCGGGGGCCAGCTTCTATGACCGCCCTTGCCGAGCCGCATGACATGGCCCTTCCCTCCTTTTTGCAACATCTTCAAGTATTAGAAGATGCAGGGATGATCAGTTCACAGAAGGAAGGCAGAGTGCGGACGTTCCAGCTAGAGGCTCCCGCACTAATTTCCGCCGAACACTGGATCGACGCTCGACGCCGCGAATGGGAAAAGCGACTCGACCAGCTTGACAATCTCCTTATTTCACTGAATGAAAAACAAAAAACATGAACACTCCAATCCAACACACTCCTGATCCTTCATTAGACCTTTTGCTTGAGCGCACCGTTGATGTTCCCGTAGAGCTGGTTTGGCAAGCCTGGACAACTCCCGAACTCTTAATGAAGTGGTTTACACCTGTACCATGGAAAACCATCGCCTGCAAAATGGATGTTCGCCCGGGAGGAATTTTTGCTACGACTATGCAATCTCCGGAAGGTGATGAATTCCCTGGCGAAGGATGTTTCTTGGAAGTAGTGGAAAACCGCAAGCTGGTGTGGACATCAGCCTTGCTTCCTGGCTATCGCCCTCAACCGCCACAAGCCGCCGCGAATGAGCAGGGAGGATTCTTGTTTACGGCTGTAATCTCCATGGAGCCGACCGACTCAGGAACCAAATATTCTGCTCTTGCAATCCACGCAGACGAAGAAGCGAAAAAGCAACATGAAGCTATGGGATTCGAATCGGGCTGGGGGACTGCGCTGGAGCAGCTAGTTGCTATGATCAAAGCTAATCTCTAACTTGAGAATTCGTTGAGTGGTTTGCTCCTATGCTGTTGTCACAGGAGCTTTTCCTTTGTAGATGTACTTCACGTACAGAGCAAACCCAACCGCTACCACGATTGCCGCACCCACCCAAATTGGGCCAATGGCATCGTAAAGCAGGTAGATATTGAGAGCAGAAATCACCACTCCCATCACATATCCTGCCGCCTTCGCCCAGGTTGGGTTCACAAACTCACCCATCTTCTTCTTGTCGCTCGTCACCATGATCAGTGGGAAGATCGCAAACGGAAGTTGCATAGAGAGGACAACCTGCGAAAGCACGAGCAACTGGACAGTATCTTTGCCTCCACTCAGATGAATCAAAAGAATTGCGGGAATAATCGCGAGGCCCCGCGTAATCAATCGGCGGATCCACGGAGCTACTTTCCAGCGCATGAATCCTTCCATAACGATTTGACCTGCTAGCGTTCCAGTTATCGTTGAGGATTGCCCCGAAGCAAGAAGCGCGACCGCGAACACGGTTGCTGAGCCAGTTCCTAACGTCAGACGAAGGAGTTCATGCCCTTGTTGTAGTTCTTCGACGACAATTCCTGATTTCCAGAACACTGCCGCCGCAAGAACTAGGATTGCTGCGTTGACAAAAAAGGCGAGACTAAGCGCAACAATCGTGTCTATCGTGTTGTATTTGATCGCGGACTTCAGATCCTTCTTCTCGCCGCCAAGTTTTCTTGTTTGTACGATGCTGGAGTGCAAATACAAGTTATGCGGCATAACCGTAGCCCCCAGGATTCCAACTGAGATCAAGAGCGCATCCATGTTCGGAATACTTGGTAAGAAAGTTCCCTTCGCTGCAAGTCCCCAGTTCGGATTTGCAACCACCATCTCGTACATAAAGCATCCGAAAATGGTGAGAACCAACGTCACGATGATTGCTTCGATTTTGCGGAATCCAAACTTCATGAAGCCGAGCAAGAGAAGAACGTCAAGCCCCGTTATGAGAACCCCAAGTTCTAGCGGTATGCCGAACAAGATATTGAGGGCTACGGCGGAGCCAACGACTTCCGCAAGGTCGCAAGCAATAATTGCGATTTCGCACAAAATCCACATGGCAATTGCGGCTGGTCGCTTGTAATAATCGCGGCAAGCCATCGCCAAGTCTTTGCCCGTTACCAATCCCATCCGTGCGCACAGCACTTGAAGAAACTGCGCCATGATGTTCGAAACAAAAATAACCCATAAAAGCGCATAGCCATACTTAGAACCACCCGCTAAGTCCGTTCCCCAGTTGCCCGGATCCATGTAACCAACGCTGACTAAAAATCCTGGCCCTGCAAACGCCAAAAAGCGACGAACCCAGTTCTGTTTTCCTTTAGTTTCAATAGATTGGTGCGCCTCTGGAAGCGACCGAAACGATTCTTCTGTGCTGGCCAATTTCTCCGCGTCAACGCTCATAAGTTGCGATACCAAGAATGTAGCCATGGCTACATTTCAGAATTATGATGCCTCGTTGCTGAAATTGTCAAGGTTCTGCTACAATTTTAAGCAATGGCTACAAATGAAAGCCACGCTCACCGGTTTGAACGAACCCGAGAAGCCCACCGCACTGAACTAGCGCAGGACTATGTTGAAGTCATTTTGGACTTGATAGATGAGCAGGGCGAAGCAAGGATGACGGAGGTTGCCGGGCGTTTGGGCGTCGCCCATCCAACCGTGGCAAAAGCACTACGCCGACTCCAAACTGACGGACTTGTAGACCTTAAACCATACAGAGCGATAAAACTGACCGAAGAGGGAGAACTGCTTGCGCGCAAGTGTCGAGCCAGACACCAGACAGTTGCTGCATTCTTGGTCGCGCTTGGTCTTGATGAAGCAACGGCAGAAGCAGAGGCAGAAGGCATCGAACATCATGTCGGGCAGAAAACTCTCACGTTAATGTCTGAATTTGCAAAAGCATCGAAACCATAGTCGCAATCTAGCCAAAACCAGTATCATTTCTTTGTGGATAGCAACCGAATTGAGCTTGATCTATTCGGTGAATTCTCTCTTACAGTTAAAGGTGAAAGTCGTTCGATTCCTCTAGCTTCGGCAAAAAAACTCTTAGTCCTGCTCTTTCTCCAAAATGGCAAACCTGCCTCACGAGCAAGGATTGCTGAAAAAATATGGCCCGGAGAACCAGAAAATGCGACGTTGCCACGGTTGCGTACTGCACTCACCGCACTGAGAACCGCTCTAAAACCTTTCGACCCTATTCAGGGCGACAAAACATCTTTTGTGCTCCAAAGTGACTCCATAATCTCCGATGTAGAAAAAGCTAAAAGCATCTACACCCAAAGCCACCTTTTGCCTTCTGAGCATGATGAAGTGGAGGCTCTCGTTACTTTTCTTTCTTTAGCCAACCGCCCGTTTTGCTCTGATTTTGCTGATCCGTGGGCCGCGGAAATCCGCACGGAGTATCAAGCGATGGCGCGGGAGGCAAAACTCAAAATCATTCGACTCACTCAAGTCACTGGAGATTGGAGTCTTGGCCAAAAATGGGCGGATGATTTAGTAGAGCAAGCTCATGACGATGAGGAAGCATGGTTCAGTTACTTTCTTTTGGCTATCCATTTTAAGAAAAGTGATGCGTTATTAAAAAAATTCCGGAAAGCTCAAGAATCGCAAGCTGTTAATAATCTTTCCACGGTCAGTCGATCATTCGTTAAGCAAATCGACCAACTCCTTTCTTCTGTAGATTCTATCGGCACCCTTTCTAACGATCAAGTTACGATAGTCGGGCGTGTGATCGAAAAGCTAATTGCAACTTCCCCAGAAGAAGCCCTAACTTTTCTTGGCAGTGTGGCTTTTCGAGACGAAATATTTTTGCATCCCGAATCTGCGGGCGAACTATGTTTGCGCGTATTGGATGCAACGGATGGCTATAGCGAAGACCGTCAGAAATGCATCACTAACTTACTTGTTGCTGCGAACTCTATGCATCACTACGATCAAGTTCTCTTTTGGGCAACAAAACTACTAGAAAACTCATCCAGCATCCAACGTAAGCGAGGGAGTTCCAGTGTTATCGCCAACCTCCAATTTGAAAGAGGCATGTATGAACAATCGTTTGAAAGTTTACAGCTAAGTTTGGACTATGCAAATGAACTGGGGGATCAGGATGGAATTACTATTGCTCAGGGCCAAATTGGATTGTTTTATTTACGAATAAATGATTTTCAAACAGGAGAGCCACTGGTCAGACAAGCAATACAAAAACTTGAAGGCTCAGAGGTCGTCCAAAGCCAAATAGCGTGTGGAATATTGTTGAAGGAGCTCGGTTGGGTCAAATACTCACACCAAAAGTACGACGAAGCAAAAGAGAACTCTAATGCAGCCCTGAAGGTTGCTCGGGTTGCTGGAACCCAGGTGCTGGTAGCAGAATGTCTGTGCCAACTTGGAGTTATTCAGTTAACTCAAAATGACCGTAAAGCTGGTTTAGAATCGCTGGCCCGATCCGCAGTCATCATCTATCGGAATGGTGAAAAAAATAAGCAAGTGGAGGTGATAGAAAAAATGGCTATTGCAATGAGTTTATTGCACCGCCCGGCCGAGGCACGCGCGATTGTTGAACTGACAGAGAAATATTACAAGGAAAGCGGGCGCACAATTTATCCTCTCAATCAAAACCTGCGTAAGGCAGTTATGGAGTCTTCCGCAAACACAAAGCCTTTAGCGGAGTGGCTCGGTCACGAAAGCTGGCAAACTATTCTCTCTGCCGTTTCTCGGATATTCCTCACAAACTCCGCCTAGCTAGTCTCCTTTACTTCATCACCGCAGAAATCGTGATTTGTTCTCCAAATAGGTTAGAAAAGTGCTTAGCTTGGTCGTAAGCAAGGCGAACATTTTCAAAGTAAGGCTCTCCGTCGTTGAGACCATCCACACCAGTTACTGAATAAGGATAAACCGGATTGATCAGCGCATACGTTTCGCTATCTAACATGAATAGGCCCGAACCTGCATAAACCGGAGATCCTACTTCAAATACCTTCAAATCCCTTGGCTTCAATATTTTCGTGTTAACGAACTCAGGTATGGGCTGTTCAAAGATATTACTTGGCCAAAAATAAACATTCTGCGAGTTTTTGTCGAGCTGTTTGTAAGTCTTTGCACATGGAAACTTTTGCCATGAAAAGATTGAGTAGAAGTTTATAGTTTGAACCCCAGCAACAGATTTTATGGGTTGCGTGACCGCCGTTGAAATAAATAATGGGAGTGGTACTTCGAGTTCATGAACTAACTCGTGTATTCTCGTTGGAGAATTTGACGCGATCCTATCATCCTGAACGACTAATTGGCTGGCCTGCAGTTTGTACATGGCTGATCAAAATCAGCGCACCAACACTAAAATCGGTGCGCTGATTAAACGATAGTTTTTGTCCGCTCCGGCTAAGACTTGCTACTGAGTGCCAACTATTAACGAATTATTTGCGGTTGTTCAAACCCTGGTGTAATGCGACTTCATAAACTGTTGCCACTCGCCTTTGTCGTCTTGACCATAAGAAGTCATTGTTCGGTTGTTGCTGTCAATCAGTTCAATCACGTCGCGGTAATTGGCCGTTTCGCCATCCACAACCATGCTCGGCCCTTCACAATCCAGAGTCATCGTCTTCCCATCATCGCTGAGCTTGCCGACATACTTCCACAAATGCGACGACATATCGCCGTAAAAGCATCCGCGGTATTCGTTAAATGAAACATCGTAGCCAAGAACCGTGTAGCTTGTTGCCCTCATACCGCCTGGCATTTCTCCGTTATTTTCAGCAATCGACCACAATCCGCCTAAGCTTCGGACAGTCTCAGTACTCTCACATGTGACTTCTGGTTCTCCCGGAGCCATGATCATTGAAGTAGTCACTTTCCATTCTCCCAAAAGATTTTCTAACCACTTGTGTTGTTCAATAGGCTTTGTTGGTTGTGGTTCGGTTTGTTCAGTTTGTGTACTCATTTATCGCTCTCCTTACCAAGTGTAACTTAACCAAAGATTTATTGGCGTAAGGAATTCAAGAAGATTGTGGCATTGCTGATTTCTGGTTTTTCACCAGTACCGCCAAGCCAACGCCGCCGAGCATAAGTGTCGAAGCAATCAAGATTCTTCCGGTGAACTGCTCCGCCAAAATAATAACTCCAAGGATTGCAACGATCGCCGGAACTGCAAGCTGAGTAATCGCTGCCCGCGTTGCCGATAAGTGGGGCAAAACGGAATACCAGAGCACGTAGCCACATCCTGAGGTGACCGCACCGGAAACGACCGCCAATGCAATTCCGTAACCAGAAGATTTGAATTGAGGCAGAGTGGCAACCGCGAGAATCACGGCAAACGGCACAGAACGAATGAAGTTATCAGCGGTGGCTAAGGTCGAATCTTTCACCAACTTGCCGCGCAGCGAATATCCGCCCCACGAAAGCCCTGCAATGACCATCAAAAATGAACCGATTGGCGATGGCGCTTGAACTCCCGGGGCTACAAGAATAATCAAGCCGATGAGTGCGGTAATCAATCCTAACCACTCCATCATTGATGGGCGTTCGCCACGGTAGATTCCAACTCCAATCATCGTGAACTGCACAGTTCCAAACAGCAACAATCCACCTGTTCCCGCCGAGAGATTGATGTATGCGAAAGAGAACCCAACCGCATAGCTGAATAAAAAAGCAGCGGAAAGCCAGTTCCCACTTCCCAGCGGTGACTTTCTTTTTGCAACTCCAGAAATAATCAGGAGAGCAACCGCTCCCGATACGAGTCTGACCACCGTGAACAATCCAGCATCAATAGTATTGCCCGCAAGTGCAAGCCGGCAAAGAATTGAGTTCGATGCAAACGCAAACAACGTGAACAGAGTCAGGAGCGCAATTCTCGGGGTCAAGCGAACAGATTACTTGAGTGGAATGACTCGCGAAGAGCAGTTGTCGCATTCTTCAGGCATACGGCTTTGCAGACCAACGATATACTGACCAAGTGATCCTTGAATTTGAAGGTGAAGCTATTGAATGGCGCGGACCCGCTCCATTCGTGTTTGTTCCCGTGCCCGAAGAACTCTGTGCAGACATTAAGTCTATTTCTGCGCAAGTCACTTACGGTTGGGGAGTTATCCCGGCAATTATTCGAGTTGGCGACACGGAGCTAAAAACTTCTCTCTTCCCTAAGAACGGGGGTTACCTGGTGCCGATCAAAGTGGCAATTCAACGGGCTGAAAATGTTGCCGTTGGTGACCACGTTGCTATTCGTGTAGAAATCCCTTTTGAACCGAATTTCTAATTATCTTAATGGAAAGGACGCACTTCAACGGGAGCACGGCAAGCGATAACCGCTTTGCGCCCCCATTCCACTGCCTCCTCCATATCAGCAGTGTCAAGAATCCAAAAACCACCGATATGTTCGTTCCCCGGCAGGTAAGCACCTTCAGACACTGCGACGCTTCCATCAGGTTGTGCACGGAGTGACTTCGACTTGATAGGCGATTGGAGTCCCATCGCGAGAATCCTCACTCCTGCCGCCTGCATTTCGTCATTGAGGTCATCAATATCCTGATGCATCTGGGCATCTTCTTTTGAGCCATCGTAATCATCTGGGTGGTGGATCGCAACTAAAAACTTCGCCATGGCGGAAAAAAGGATACTCGTAAATCGACCATACACATACCCAGATAGCGGGCACGGCAGTCAGCCTGTCACGCTGTTTCTATGAAGATAATTCACGAAAAGACTATAATGCGGCTGCATTTTAGAGCTAAGCCAAAGGGTTTGAACCAAACCACAGGATATTGCCATCATAATCGAGTGCCCGAAATTCGTACGCCCATGGCTGATTGGTTGGCTCCTGAACAATAGTGGCATTTGCCTTGGTCAATGCTTCATATATGAGAACGATGTCTTCGACCCCAATCCAGCAAGTCATACCGCTTTTTTCGGACGTGGAAAACATGATCCCCTTACCGTCTCTTTGCAGGCTGCCAATAAAGGCCCCCTCCTCAAATCCCCAAGCGACTTCAAATCCTAGCAGATCGATATAGAATTTCCTGGCTGCGCCTAGAGAACTGACACCGAGCACAGGACAAACATTTTCTATTCGAATCAACTCCGACATAATGCTATAGATACTACAGCTTTTGGCGCAGTAAATTCAGATAAGCTATAAATTGCGACTTCTTGCCTCTGGCTTGCACTGACAGTAAACTTCTTCCCAATACGATGAAAGAGTTTGCTGAGAATTGGATTGCTGACTGGAACAGCCGCGACCTTGACCGGGTTCTCAGCCATTACGCTGAGGAGATCGTGTTCACCTCACCTCGTGCCTTAGCCCGACTTCCGAAAACGGAGGGAACGATTCGTGGAATCGAACAACTCCGCGATTATTGGGCACCTCTTGCGGAGATTAGGCCCAACCTTAAATTCTCATTGAAAGCAGTTTTGGAAACCGTGAACGGCTGTACTGTTTTGTACACAGATGAAAGTTCCCTACTCGTAGCAGAAACGATGCTGTTCGGAGCCGATGGCAAAGTCATTCAAGGAGTCGTGAGCCACGCTATCGTCGCTTGAACACTCAGTTTTTATCCTCGGCGGGCGGCATCTATTTTCGCCACTTCGATTTTATGCATATTCATCATAGCCTCAAACGCACGCTTCGCTTCATCACCGCCTGCCGCCATCGCTTCAGTCAAAGTTCGCGGAGTGATTTGCCACGAAACGCCCCACTTATCCTTACACCAACCGCACATGCTTTCTTCCCCGCCGTTATTGACAATGGCGTTCCAATACCGATCCGTTTCTTCTTGGTCATCCGTCGCAATCTGGAACGAAAACGCCTCGGACTGGGCAAACACAGGGCCACCATTCAAGCCGATACATGGAATTCCGCAAACTGTAAATTCAACCGTAAGAACATCACCTTTACTCCCGCCAGGAAAATCGCTTGGTGCCTCAAAAACTCCAGTGACTTCGCTATTCGGAAATGTTTCGGCGTAAAACTTCGCCGCTTCTAGAGCATCTTTGTCATACCAAATGCAAATCGTGTTCTTGGCTTTCATGCGATTGGATTCCTATTAGTGGATTCTACGGCACACATAACCGACTTTGCGACACATCCATAACTAAGTACATAATAAATGCAGAAATTTATGAGCATGACCGCCGCGCAGATCATTTCAGAAATAGAACCACTCGGCACGGAGGGGTATCGCAAGATTTTACGCAATCACGGCATCACTGGCCCGCTCTTCGGGGTCAAAGTTTCCGAACTCAAAAAGTACGAAAAGGCGATCAAGAAAGATTATCAGCTCGCGCTTGACTTGTACGATACAGGCATTTACGACGCGATGTACCTGGCTGGCTTGATCGCCGACGAATCCAAAATGACCAAGGATGATCTTCGCGGTTGGCTAGATAAAGCAACGAGCGACAATGTTGCTGAATTCGCGGTTGCGTGGGTCGCAGCCGATGGGCCGCACGGATGGGATCTCGCACTTGAGTGGATAGATTCGCCGGACGAGAAATATGCGGTGATCGGTTGGGGAACCCTTTCTAGTTGGGTAGCCGTGAAAAAAGATGAGGATTTAGATATTTCTGCGCTTGCCCAATTACTTGAGCGAGTGCAAAACACCATCCATTCTCAGCCCAATCGGGTGCGATACAAAATGAATAACTTTATCATCGCCTTAGGTAGCCACGTGCCCGAGTTTACAAATTCCGCTCTCCATGCCGGAGAGAAAATCGGTGAAGTAAAGGTAAATATGGGCAACACCGATTGCAAAGTTCCTTTTGCGCCGGATTACATTCGCAAGGCAGAATCAAAAGGCAGCATCGGCAAAAAACGCAAATCGGCGCGATGCTAAGCAGAATCCTATGAATCCACTTATTGAATCCCACAAGAAAGCCGCAATCAACGGCATGGAAATGTTTCTGCGAAATTTCTCGCACGTGCCCGATGAAAAACTGACCTGGCAAGCCACTCCCACCGCTAAGTCCCCCATCAGAATTGCCGCCCACACTGCCCTATATGCGGGGAGGTTTGCGAAAATGATCCGAGATCGAAAAACTCCTGCGCCGGAGAACTTGGAAGAATGGCTTGCCCAGCGCGACGCCGAAGAAATCGCTCTCACCGATCGCAAGGAAGTCGAACGAATCTTCCGCGAAGGCACAGCGGAAGTCATCGCGGCATTAGATTCCCTTTCACCCGAAGAAGCAGAAATGACCATCGATTCTGGTCAGGGATGGACAATGCCTATGTCGTTTTTAATGAGCTTGCCCGGTTTCCATGCAACTCTCCACATGGGGCAGATTGACTTCCTTCAGACCTGTTGGGATGATCAGCAAGTGTACGTCTGATATGCATAAATTCCCTTGGCACTATTTCCTCGATAATATCTGCTGGTTAATGCCTATACTTTTCACGAAACTGGTGTAATGCTCTTTGCGTATCTTCGTCCCGAATAGCAATATTCTTTAGATGATTCAAAAGGTATTCCTCACGGATGACGTCAATAACAGTAGTTGCAGGAAATTCTTCAGAGTGCCAGTTAAACTCCAGTTGCCCGAAATCCAATTCGGTCAAACCTAATTCACCATTCGTGTCCGTCTCCAATGCGAGGAGATCGCCACTCAGGACAAGGCAGGGTCGCCAAAAGAACAGTCTCCAATATTTGTCATTCTCGATATTGCGGGATTCCCAATACCGTAACTCGTTTGCCACATACTCGGCAAGTTTCAAAAAAGACGTATAGATATCGTCAGGATGGTATGCCATAAAATCTTTGCTAGATTTCTTTCGTGTAATACCGCAGTATTGAGAAAATAGCTTATCTGCTACTGGTTGTTTCTCCTCGTACCAATCTCCTATCTGATCCTCGAATGAGTTAGGTTTAGGCGTGGTTACATATTGAACATAACTGTCTGTCGGAGACTGAGGCGTCCATATTCGTCGGCTCAAGAGGACGAAGGGAAAGGGGTTATTGACGGCTTCAATAGGAAAAAATGTCTTAACACAACTACCTGGTGCTGATGCTGCCTCTCTATTATAATACTCGGCAATCAGGTCAATCTCCCTTGATTTGCCCGTACGGGGATCTAGAGTGACTTGGTTCGGTTCGACAAAAAAGCCATCATTGCTTAAGGATTGAATCAATCTTGATTCCAACACATAACCTGACCTTGTTAAGCATTCCAGTATTTCACTCTGAGTAAGTTTGGGAAGTCCCTTATTTTCAGGCGAATTTGTCATATATTCTATTATGGTTATTCTCCCTACTGCTTCCGCATAAGCTATCGAGTTCCGGTGAAATTAAGCCAGTAAATGAGGCAAGGCAAAATTTACTTGAGCTAGTAGTTGAACTTTTGCGGAACCGGATCTCAAGATATGTTCAGTCGGTTGCCTACAGGAACTTGCCGCCACGAATGTCAATATGAATCACCGGGCACCCTACGTGAGCCGTAGCACAAACCTCGCTGACCACCCATGGAAAACTGAATGCCCTAGTTTCGACTTGAAGAGTACTAATCCAAAATAAGTCGGTCGCAACCAGTGAAAATAAGCCGCCGTATACTCTGCGCATGGCTAGGTTATCATGGGTGCGGCTGACTCGACGTCTGACGGGATTAGTTCGTCAACCAGAGCTTACCAATCTGGAGAAATTGATTGATAGGGAGGCGACTCGCCAACCTGCTTACAATTACTTTATTCTTTCGTGTGCTATTCCCGCTGGAATTGCAACGATTGGTGGCCTGAGCGTATTTGTAGCTTGGATCGCAGGAAACACCGGGCTTCCTTTGGCATGGGGTGCTGCGCTTACGGTGCTCCTGTCTGCGGGCGCTTGGTTCACCTTCTTCCGCCTTTACCAAGCCGTCCCTCCTGCCCAGAGGCATCTTCGAAAACTCATTTCCAAATTCTCAGAAAGATATGCGAGTTTTGGCAATATCATTCTGGGCGAGCAGATTCTCTCCGACCAATTTGCGACTTTGCTCGACGAAGTCGTGGGAATATATCTTCCGTATAGCTCACCCGATAGAACCCCTTTCACCGAAGCTCCTAGCAAAGCTCTAAATGCAATCGAAGATGCCATGTCAAAGCTAATGGAGGTTGCCCTACTCAAAGACCATGACGCTCAGGATCGGGCGCTCACCTGGGCTCAACCAATGTTAGAGGAACTGCGCTTGCTCAACCAATCTCTTATTGAACAACAAACTGTGACCCCACGCAGTCTTGGCTTGGAAGATCCGCTTGCCCAATTGCGTGAGGCCCGATCCGAGTTAGAAACCGGAAATGCTGCTATTCAAGAACTAGACCATCACTTGGATGCTCATTAATGACGTTCCGCGTAATCGCGGGTTAGTCAGGAATGAGGCGCAAACCCAAACCGAATCGCAGACTCTAGTACATCAAGATTGATATTCATGATTGACTTGAACTTGATGCAATAGCCTGTCACGCTCGCCTTGCCCAGCTTTTCTCCATAAGTTTTTGCTAGATACGTTTTGTCTTCAAGCCCAAGAATGTAAACCGAAATCCCTGCAGTATTTGCACTCAGGCCAATTCTGTCGAACTCTTTTGTCGATCCATCTGCGTACCGGATTGTATAAGAGCCATATCCGATGTTAGGGTTGGCAATTACCTTCCCTGCCTCGTTTTTTCCATCTGTAAACCACAACTTTGCGTTTGGATTTACCTTGAGAACTAGATCGTGCAATGTTTGCATTTCGCCGCGTTTTGGTTCGGGCTGGCTGGCGATATAGTTATCAATTTCTTCTAGAACATTCATATTTCCTTCGACTAGTTTTCTGGTGTTTCTTCGCCCAGCAAGTGCCGAACCGTGTAGATTTGCCCCGCATGGTAACCCACATGGTAGGCAGCGATTCGGAGACGGTCACGTACCGATGTCACTCGATCCCACCCATCCTGAAACTCGTAATCCGCGGATAAATCCAGAGTGAGAGCCAATTTGTAACACTTTTCGTGGTGGTTCAAGTACTCGGCGGTAAGTTCTTCTAGCCCCATAGCCGCAAGATCAGCATCCACTGGCGATTCAAGCATTGTTGGGGGCCATCCAAAGATCGGCTTGGTCAGAACCTTGTTCGCCCATTCCGAATCTTCTTGCCGGGCCAGGTATCGGCAGACTATGGAAGCCTCTGACCGAACGACATGGGCTAGGTGCTCGCTGATGGAAAGGAGGTTCGGCGCCGGGCGTCGGTGCAGGTTCTCAGCTTTAACCCCGCCTAGCACAAGATCGGTTTCGAAATACATCCAATGCCATGCTTCGATAAGGTGGCGAACTTCGTTGTCCATGGGATGATTCTAGCGTGATTAGTAAAGGAATCAACGCAGTTTCGTAAAGAATCAAAAAACTGCTTTTGAAATTACGTGTTATCCTCTAGTTATCCTGACTTCTGATACTCCTCTCCGATCCAAGTCGAAAAGAGCATGGCTCAAAAAGAACGCAGTGCCGATAGTTATCGGAACACTGATGCTCACGTTTGTGTTTGCGCCATTCCCATTCGGAATGGGAATGATCTATCCCATCAAAGACAGCCTACGAGGACACCCAGAAGGTGCGCACGGCACCCAACCATCAAATTTCGTGGGCTTGTGGATTCGTGATGAATCCATCATGTTTGATTTTGTCGGAGAAGTGTTCTATTTAATGCCCGATGGAAGATTCGCTGGGAAAATGGGAATGACAAGTAGGAGTTGGCACTTTGATGACAACACCCTTTATGTGGACTCTGTTTCACGTTGCGGAAATTGTTATAGTGGGAATGTGACGACTTCTTTCAATACTCAGTTTGTTGGCACTAATGAGTTATTGATCACAAGCCAAGACCCGAGCTCACAGAGAGGAATTGGAGGCACTTACCGCCGTTTCGAAATTACGGAAGCACTCAAATCACAACTCAAACGGGAGATGGAATCAGACAACGAGGCGGAAAGCTTCAAAGCTCGATCGGTGCTTGATGTGATTGAGAAGTATGAAGAAACCTACTAAGCTAAAGGATGAGTTGGATGGCCCAAATTAGGAAGCACAGTGCAACCGGCAGGATACTTTTCTAGCTAATCAAATATGGACGACAACGAATCCTTACGTAGCGAAAGACTTCCAGAAGAGTATCTTGAGCACTCTATCTTCGGTGATTTAGTCCAGACTGAGGAATTCTACGAATTTTTGTCCGACCTGATTTGGCCACAGATTTCTCCCACGCGTAATCTACTTGGTAATTTGGATTCAAGTTTTTTTGATTCTCTGGCAGGAACAGTAGAGTCAATGCGAGCTATTTTGCTCACTGGCAGAATAACTGATGCATACACTTTGCTTAGGAAGTTTAACGAATCGACTTTGCTACAGATATATACAATGCTCTGTTTTGAAGAGAAAATTGCTGAATTAAGAGATACTTCCCCGAAAATTGAATTAATGGATCAAGAAAAATTCGTCCAGTATTTAGAGCATGTATTCAAGCAAGGAATCTATGTTGAGGAGATTGAAGACTGGCTAACTGGCGATAAGTCGTTACCTAATCTGAGAATCATATCGCCAAAAGTCGCCTCATTTTCAACCACAAGCCAATTAGACGCGCTGTTTGACTCCCAGAAATATAAGCAAATTTCAGAAAGATGTAATGACCACGTTCATACAAATTACTACAAGCATTTAGTATTGAACCAAAGACACCTTAAAAACGAGACTCTAATCGTCAGCCTGAAGCAATTTGCTCAGGATTTCCGTGACCTATTAACAAAACATATTACATTCGTACTTTTCCTTCATCCTGAATACATGCGATCAAGTGATTACGTTGACCATTTAGAATGTGGATTAGTCCCTGAACACGGATCTGAATACTGGATTGCGCCCTTTATTAAAGACTTCTTCAATAATGTGATCACTCCGTTAAGACCCGAGGTAGTCGAATTTATTGTCAGCAAAAGCGGCATGATCATTATTGAACGCGATGATGATATGGAAATCTAAAGTTACGAGCCCGAAAAGCTTTGCTTTTGCCGGCTTCTCAATCAGTCGCTACTCCAAAGCAAGAAGCCACACTCTGAAAAGTGTGGCTTCTTGCTTTGGTACTGGTGGCTGAGGCGAGTTGGAACACTCCTGACCGGAGAAGAGGCGGCTTGAACCTCACTTCACTGGGACAGGCCCCCCCTGCCCGAGTGGGAAGGGCTTGGCCCATCGGCTGGAATGGGGTGCATAGCCTCACGGAATGCTTAAGCCATTCTTCCATCTGGCATACACAGTATAAATACGGGCACTGGAGAATTTAACACGTTTGAAAAATCAAACGACTTTGTATCGATCATATTGATCCGAAGTCAACTCCGAAGCCCTTTCTACTCTCCTTTCTTCCTAAGCGTACTCTTGCCTTTTTCTGGGTTCCACTTAGGATCGGCTTCCACTATGACGACTGACTCTCTGAGCTGAACAGGATCGTAACAACCTGAAACGCCTCTCAGCGTATGTTGACTCGAACTTCGCAACCTGCGAACAACAGAAACTTGCTTCAATAGCCAGCCTCTCGAAGATGCCATTTCAGCCAGTATCAAGTCCACCGGAATTTCGACTCCGGCATAGGCGGATGTGGACACAACAATCCAAAATTGGCACTTCGATGAGCTTTTTGCACGAACTGCTGTAAGCAGATTCGACATATCTTCAAAGTAAGCACGAATCATGAGCGGAAGTCTTCGATCCCAGAGAGAAGATTCTCTACTTGTAACCGCAGAGAAAGCATCCGAGTACAAGTGTCCAAACATTGATTCCTGCGGGTCTTCCCACTTGGCCTGTACATGCGATCGAAGAGTTTTCAAGCGCAATTTCATCAATTCGTCGTTGTTCTTTACAAAACCGCCAAGGAAAAGTTCTGGCCTGTACACATCAGAGTAGTCAAAGGAATTGAGATAAGGAGGTGAGGTTAATACAAGATCGAAGGGCTGTGATTCCAGGCCCTTAATTTGTGCTCTAACATCACCCTCCACAATCGAGCAATCAGACGCATCCAATGTGTCCGTGCTCAAATCATGCTTAATCATCTGTACTCTGTGATCGAGAAAATCAAAAAAATCTGCTCTTGTTGATTCGTTTTCAGCCCAATTACGTTTGTATCTTAGACATTTTCCATCCTTAAAGGCATTACAGCAATCCATGACCGCGCCAAGTAACGCAACCTTCATAAGGTCTGATTCAGCACTTGAGTTACCTTCCAGAGATGCCAATCCAGACATTACTGCTCGCAATGGCTTCAAAGGAAAAAGCCACTTATCTCGTCCACTCTTTGAACTAAAAGTAGAAAACTTTTCGAGTTCACAGACTTGATCTGAATCTGAAGCCAAACGAACAGACTCATAAGCTTTAAGAAACATGTCGGGAGTACAAGTCGTCAGTTTAGTCTTGCCAAGAAACGCTAGAAACGGATTAACTTCTGTTGCTTTCGCCTTAAAACCATTTTGAGCCGCAGACAAGCAAACCGTACCACTCCCAGAGAAAGGGTCAAACAAGGTTGATCCTTTCTCAATATTTGATTCATTGCATGCATGCTTGACTAGCTCTGGAGAAAAGGCCTCCTTTACTGCATACCAGCGGTGTCGCGGTACGGTCAGGCTTTGAGTTGCGCTTGAAAAGCCCGAATCTCGAAGGTTTGCATCCTCAGTCAGATACAATCTCATCTCTTACCCGCCCTAGACCCGACCTCTCCAAGCTTAGGTCTAATAAACATCCTTAGCGGTGTAGTGAAATCGCTTCGCTTCAGAACATCAATGTCTCCAAAATCAATTTCTACATTCTCGAAATGCAATAACTCATCATCACTGTAATCGTTTCGCCCTACCTTCAAACCTCTACGTCTTCCATCAAATATAACGTAGTAACCCACCGATGAGATGTGAGGTGCCTGTTCAAGGTTGGCATCTAAATAGGTTCCTAGCTGGCGCGCACCTTCTATAGCTTTAGCATCTCGATGACTCACGGTGCTATCAGTCCCCAATTTATTCATTGAGTCGCCAAGCCATTTGACTTCAATTATCATCACTCTCGGTTGCAACTGCTTTGTTACTTTGATGTCAGTGGGATGGGAACTATCCATGTTTTGCTCAGCCCTGACTTCAAAATCTGGATCATAGCCTGCCGACAAATGCACATCAAGAAAATGTTTTAATGAATCTCTAAGCGTAGCCTCAGGTTCCGCTTTGAAATACGTTCGAGTATCGTCAAACCATGCGGATGATAGCGTCGGACATTTACATGGGTATGCATACTTACGAGCGTATTCCTGCAATGCCAAACTAATATCAAAAAATGTCCTTCCGCAAAATTGACTGTCTGCATTTGGATCAGTGGCAGGGACTACGTAGTCATTTGAATTAAACCAAAACAAATCAGTTCTATTCTTGTATTCGTAGACCAAAGCCGACTCGCTCTCAGTTTTTGCATCGAATGTCGCCCCATCAAAGTAAAACAGCCGCCTGTTTACGTGAAGCTCAAACACCAAGGACTCGACTGGCCTACCTACAAAGATACTCATATCTGTAACTTCACTTCCTCGAATAGTAGAGTTCTGAGGTGCATTCCGGAGAAAAAGCGAGCCAGATACAAAATGAGGGTCAATGCTCGAAAAAATTGTCTTTCTCAAATATTCGATAGTTGAGAGAACTTCGGATAAGTCACAATCATTAAGCACACTTTGAAGTTGAGATGCGAGGACGATCTCAGTCGCACGACTTACCACCTCCTTAAAATTGGCTGTCGTCAAACAACTGCCCCCAGACGTTTGGTCTCATAGAGCGAGCTAATCCAAAGAACACTCGAGGCTCGAAGGTCTTCCATTCTTGGAAGCCTTTCCTTTATGAACTGGAAATGAAAATACAGAGATTCTAAGCCCTCTTCAATCAGAAGTTTTCTTTGAGTTCCTGCACTCCTTGCTCTACGTAACTCGGGTTCCTGTTCAAGTGCTTCACGTACAATTCCAGAGCCAAAGTAACAGATGCTTGCCATACTCCCTGAAACACAAGCTCTTCGATGGGCGAACGCTTCCAATGTTGAAATGGCAGTGGCGACCCTGCTTAGGTGAGGCAGGGCAATAAAACTTTCGCCTTTCGGAATAATTGATCCCGCATCGACAAGAGATTGAAATGCACTTTCTAGTTCATCGCTAAATGGCGCGCCATCTTCTGTGCCGTAAAATGTGTATCCCCAATCCGAAACGCTACCCCCATCATAAAGGTGCAAAAGGCAAGACATATAGGCAAGCAGATGAAGCTCCCCGCGCATCATCTGGCTGTTTTGCGACATCAACGCATCAATAATCAAGATGCAGTCAGCTTGTGGTTCAGAATGCATGCTTACTGCGCCTGTGAAAGGGCCTCCACGATCTGATGCATTGCATCATCGAATAAAGCTGACTCTTCCTGTTGCACTGAGCTAAGAACCGCCCAGTTCATAATAGGAATCAAGGACATTTTCGATTCACCACACTCTCTCGCTAAAGCAAGTAGTAGATGTGAGCTATTCAAATTTGCAGACATCAGAACACGATTACTTCTGCTAACAAAACTAGCCAACATAACTCCTGCCCTCTTTTCATAGGCTATATCCAGGGAACCTTCAGGTGTATCTAGGATCAGAGTCGAGGGAGGATTATCGGTAGAAACAAATTGTAGAAGAGACATTCTGAAAGCGATGTCGAGAAAGAATTTCTGGCTTTCTGAAAGTGCAAACTCTTCTCTTCTATTTGATCCTCGAACAGAAATAATAAGGCGTACAGTATCGCTACCACTGTCATCCAGCCGAATGCCAATATCAACGCCTAAGAAAGTGTGAGCTAACTCCCGAAAGAGAGGAACGAACTTATCTTCCAACTCCAAGAATTGAGTCCGCAATTTACGACGCAACTCAGAAAGGCGCTCTCGCACTTCTGTCCTGCTTTTTTCAGCCGAGGTTTTTTCTGCTTGAAGTATTTGAATCAATTGCTGATCTTCTGCCGCATCAACGGCATTAGGTTCAGTAGGCGAGCTAAGAGAATTTCGTAACGCAGATAGAGTCGTCAAAGATTTCGCTTCAAATTCATGAATTTGCTCTTGGATTTCAATGACCGAACGATCTAGTACCTTAACTTCATCTTGCTCCCGCAAGAGAGCATTTGCAGTATCCCTAGTTGCTTTTCTAGTCTGGGAAAGTTCCTTGTCAAGCTCCTGGAGCGAAGCAAGAAGCTGGTCATCGACTGTATTACTATCCGGCAGAGTAGATTCGCAAACTGGACATTGGTTACTGTTGGCTAGTTTAATAGCCTTTTGCTTCAAAGATTCAGAGTGAACTCCGCAAAGAAAACACAGACCATCATTAAGCATTTTGATTGTGGCTGGTTGTTCTCGCACATCAGGTCTAACTTGGGATACAGAACTCATTACACGTGAAAATTCATCTCGAAGGGTAGCCTCCTTTGCAGAAAGTTGCGCTAGCTCAAGAGTGAGATCATCAAGCTTTCCACGAGTGTTATCTCTTAGAATTGATCGCTCTGAATGTGCAGTTTGTAGTTCCTTATAAACCCCTTCAAGTTCTGCCAATTCAGATTGCCAATCGCTCATGCTATCGGCACGTATCTTTGCTTCGTTTATTCTCTTTAGGTTTTTAGTTATCTCCCATTGAATATTGCGCACTTGCGAGTCATATTTCTCCTCACTTCTGCGAAGCGCATCAATTTCCACAGCAAGAGCAGGTTCAAGAAGAAATACCGTATTTAGAACTTGTTCAACAAGCTTATTACTGTAGAGCAGTAGTGTTCTTTTCTCATCAAATGTGCATACGAAGTGTTGGAAGCAAGCAAACTGACTAAACGATGAAAACCCAGAATCCTGACATATTAACTGCTCAAATGAAAGTTGCTTATCGCGCCTCGTGATTGCAGGATTGTCTTGAGTAGCGTTAAGAGCCTCAAGAGATTCTGCCGTGACAAATTCTTCTAATTCTCCTGCATCAAAGAGCTTTCGAGTAATGCGATAAAATTTGGAAGCACATTCAAAAGTAAGAGTTATCGAAGCGGTGTCTCTGTCCGATTCCACAATGCGCCCTGAAAAATATCGATTGGCGTAAGGAAGACACCTAGCGTAATACTCGTCAAAAGACTTGAAGGAGCGGCTTGGATCAGGAACAATTCCCGTTAGCGCATATGAAATTGCATTTAGCAGGGTAGATTTGCCAACACCATTTGCGCCGACAAGACATGTCACACCCTCGGAACAAATGAAGCCTGCATTGGGTTCTCCCTGGTAGAGAGAGAAAGCCTGAAGCTGAACTGAGATGAGCTTGGGAAGTTTGAGCTTCATAACGAATCAGCCGAAGTATGTCCTGAAGACGTTTCAGGATACCCATTTGATGTTCCAAAAGCCGCATTTGGGTTCATTTTCACCTTGCAGATTCAATCGACTCAGGAATGCTTGTTGCTGAATCGACCCGAATTCGTAGAACCCATCTACCTCACCGTGCTCAAGCCCTGACGGTGCGGCCCCTTGCCTCTTGACCTTCTTTGGTCAAGCGGAAAAGATAGCTCACCGGGTTCACCGATGCTTGAACTTCGACATGGTGGCATTCCAATCCGGTCGGAGTTGGGCGCATAGCAAGCAAGTCCATCTCGTGAACTCCAAGTCTTACTCCGCGAATGTGAAGAACCCGGCACGGTTCAACCACTCTGGAACAAGCTCTCCCGCAAGTAGGGCCATGAGTCTGAGGCTACCTGGCGAACGTGACTGCCTCTCGGAACGATTAAAATCGTTGCTGGGGCTCTTGTGTGACCATGGGCCGGGGAAACCACGCAGGACGCACCAAGAGCAGGTGTGTTCGAAAAATCAAACGTCTTCTGAGCTGTAGACTTCAGGATGGAGCCGCTTCACTTCTTCAAGCAGTTCACCGGGATTGAATCCGATTGCAATAGAAAGGTTCAAAAACTCAAGAGCGTCCAAACGTCGGTCGCCCTTTTCGATGGTCCAAAGCGTGGCTTGAGGGAGTTTGACCCGACGGGCAACTTCCCGTTGCCCTAAGCCAGATTCCAAGCGTTTTTCAACGATCAAACGGATTAGGGTCTTGTATTCGTCACGATGAATCGTGATCGTTTCTTGCCGACCCATTAGGAGACGGTAGCGAAAATGTGTGACTAGATGATAAAGTCAGTGAATGCCATGCACTTGCCTCGCTAGACTCAAACATGCTGGAATCTGGCTGGCGTCCTTGGCTTTGCTTCTTACTGTGGCAGGTTGTAGTTCCCGCGATCCCATTCAAGCTACGTGGATTGAGCAAGAGTCAGGTTCGGTGCTGGAGTTTCATCCAGATCGAGCAATTGAAATTGACCAACTGGGGCAAGGTGGAGCCGCTGGACGCCAAAGTTCCGGGAGTTGGAGCAAATCCGGCGAAGGACTATATGCGATCACAGCAGGCATTGCTCCTGCTTTCACGCTCAGCCTGACATCCGAGGACCAGGGAAACCGTGCAAAGGTTAGTTCACCGGACGGCAACATCACCCGCACCTGGGTTCAGACAACTCTGTCGGGGCAGGAGCTAGACCGTCTTCAAGAGTCATTGGCGGTTCGGGACAGATAGATGCAAGGATGCCTTGCGTTCATCATAGCCGTCCTCATCCTGGTTGCTCTCAAAGCACTTTGGGACTGGCTTGTTGGCGGCGGTACGGCTGGAATCGGAGTAGTTCTGCTTTGGGGTGTGGGCATCGTGGTTGCCTTTGGTCTCTTCGGTATGACGATGGCGTTTCTCATAGAGAAGGCACGCGAATTTAGAGGCCGTCGCTTGCAGGCGGATACAAGCGAACTTGGCAAGATCAGATATAAGCAGTTCCTTCAAGAAGAGGAGAAGAGACTTGAGAGGATCGCCATTCAGGAGCAATTGCAGACGGTTGATAAAAGGAAGAAAGACGAGGATCGGGAACGAATCTCGCAATGGCGGGCCAATCCTGAAACATTCTTGCTTGGCAAACTCAGGGACATGAACCGGCCCTGCAAGGTGCTGACCGTGCTTCCTGGGCGGCAAGCCTTTATAGCGGTCAGCTCAGATCAGACTCAACTCATTCTAGGGAGAGTTTCCCGAACTGGGGAGATCATGGGCACTGAAACCTACAGGGGCTCCAAGATTGTTGCTATCGAATCTGGGGACAACATTGAAGTCACAGCGCGGACACGCGGCTCAGGCGGGCTTGTAACGTTCGGCGGTTTGGGGATTGGCTCAATGGGATCAACGACCACTGTTGAGACGGAAGTTCGTTCAAGTTATATTCTTCTGACGGTTGACGACATGCACGACCCTGTTAAGCAAATCGTTCTCGCAAATTCTCGGGAACGTGCTGAGTGGGTAGGTCGAATCCGGCTTCTGAGTGATCGTGGTTAGCGTATTTGGGATAATGACGATGCTTCATGCTACCAGTATTCCTTAACGTGCAATAGAATGTAGTTGATTTGTTGCTTCACACGCATGAGAGTTCTTAACTTCCTTATATGGAAACGCAACAAGTCGTAATTTGAACCTAAAATCTGACGTATCTGGAATTTCTCAACTCTTAATGAATACTGAGGGTATGGACGCTAGAAATCCAAGCCGAGAGCCACGACAATACCGTATCCCCCTCAGAACACGGCAACAGCAAGCAAAGGTGCTAAGGGCATGCAATGACCTCAAAACCCAAATTACAATTGACTTCTCTTTCAAGGGGTCGCCTCGGGACAGCAAAGCCTTGAACAAGGCCATCAAGTCTGTGTCTGACGAATTACTTGAGTTCAAAGTCAAAGGGCCTGGCTTCATTGAGTTCAATAACCCTAAGTTGTTTCACGGTCGAAATGCACCGCACATACATCTTTGCACGCCAACAGAGTTTAGCTACAACGAGGGCAAAGTTTGCGCCTGTGACGATAATTACAAGAACTTGATATACGCCTTAAACGAGGCTCTGCCGTGGTTTGCATCGGCATACTTGCGAAACCGTAAGATTCTCGATATTAGAGCTATCACTGACTTACATCGGCTAGCCGGATACTTGACAGGCCTGGACTTTGAGTCTGATGGGGAGCGTCGCTATTCAAAGAAGAAGAAAGATCAGAAGATCATTCCAAAGAAGTATTTCCCGCTGAAGAGAACAATGCGGTTTTTCGGAGGCTACAAGAACCCTTTGAAAAATCAAACGTACAAGAAATCTCTTATTCTAAGAGAGAAGATAGACAATTAGGTTAATCAGTATACAGGACCGTTCTTCTTTTCGGTTTCTGCGGGTTACGGCTTAGGTTACAGACCTGCAACGATTAAAATCGTTCTCTCGGGCCTTTTGCTTGGCTGTAGCGTGTTTCCCTATTTAGGGCGAGGAAGAGGGTTTGAGCTGCATTTGTGGCGCGGTCTAAAGACCTCCAGATCAACCCCCATAGGAGTTTTCGCACCCGCCGCCGCAGTTCATTCTCATTAGCGTGAGCGCGGGGGGATCGTTTGATTTTTCAAACGGTGCTTGACCCACCCCCGCCTCCATCCTGGACAATCCCATCAGTTCAAACATTCGAGATCGGTTAGCCGTTCTCGCGGAGAACTCCATACGGGCTCGCTCCATTCAGCGAGCCTGTTTCATTTGACCAGGTTCCAGCGCGCATTTAGAGCCTTGTCGAAGCGTGCACGCATCTCTCGCCATTACTTGCGTTTCGGCTCAGGCCCAAGACGCGCTGACTGAAATGAGATGAAAGCAATTGACACAGAACAAAACGCATCAAGCTCTTGCCCTCAAGGGCAATTTTGACACCTTGCAAAGCCACGGCAATGCAAGTAAAACTATCGACAACACGCAGACCGACGAGCAGGTTTGGAGCCGACTCTTGAACAGAGAGGTTGAAGCTACCGAAGCGGCTCTTTTCGCGGAAGCACTGACCGGATTCTTCAAGGCCCTGATCCAAGCCAAAGGGAACATTCAACATGGCTAGACCACGCAAACAGAAGCTGAATCACAATCTGGGATTTGAGGGAACCTCGGCGGTCATCTACGCCCGCGTCTCAACCGAAGAGCAGGCACACGGCTATTCCATTGACGCTCAAGTGAAGATGATGGAAGAGTACGCGAGTCGGAAGGGTCTCAAGATCGTTCGGCGGTTCGTCGAAGCGGACAAGGCTTCAAGCTCAAGCCACGAACGGGCGAAAATCCGGGAGCTTTCCGAATTCGTCAAGCAGAATCCCGGTTGTGTCGTCTTGGTTGAAAAGACGGATCGGTTCGCCCGCAACTACAGGGATATTCTGCTGGTTGAGGAATTGATTCAAGACTTCTCAACCCGGTTCGTCTTGGTTCGCGACAATCAAGAGCTAGACCACGAGAGCACTGCTAACGCATGGCTCCAGTTCGATATGACAGCCTTGATTGCGCGGAACTTTATCCGCAACCTCCAAGCTGAAATCAAGAAGGGCATGAACGAAAAGGCGCGTCAAGGCATTCTGCCGACCGTCGCGCCACTCGGTTACCTGAACGTCAAGGTAGGGAATGAAAAAGTAATCGTTCCCGATCCTGAGCGAGCACCGCTGGTTCGCCGTCTATTCGATGCTTATGCTTCCGGTCGCTACAGCATTGCGACCTGCCGTGAACTCGCTATAGAGATTGGGCTTCGGACCAAAAAAGGCAAAATTCCGGCAAGTGCGAGCCTTCATAGGTTGCTCCAGAACAAGACCTACAACGGCTGGGTTGAGTGGAACGACATTTGTGTTCGCGGAAAGCACCAAGCCATCGTCTCGGATGACGTGTTCAACCGGGTTCAGGACATTCTTCACGGTCGAAACACTTCGGTTGGGTTCGGCAAGATCGAATTCCCGTACAAGGGTTTGCTTCACTGCGCTCGTTGTGGATGCGCTTTGACTGGGGAAATTAAGAAGGGCCGCTACCGCTACATGCGTTGCACGGGCAAACGCGGGCCATGTTCCGGGGTGAAGGTCATTCGGGAAGCGGACCTGACAGACCAGATTGCAAATGCCCTCAAGAGCATCAGCATTCCCCAGGAGCTTCTTCCCAGGCTTCAAGCCTCATTGAAGAATGTTCTGGACAAGGAAACCGAGTTTCAGACAGACAATGTTGATCGGCTCCAGAAACAAGAGCGAAGCCTTAAAGCCAAGCTCCAAAACCTGTACCGTGACCGGATCGAAGGGATTGTGGCCCCGGCAATCTATGACGGGCTTCGCAACGAGTTCCAAAGCGAGCTTGAGAGCGTGCAGGGCTTCCTTGCCGGAATGGACAAGGCAGAGCGGAATCTGTTCGCGGACGGGGTGACCATGTTGGAACTGGCTTCCGACGCTTGGCGCATCTTCCTTGAAGCTGAACCGATGGATCGGAGGAACATCCTGCACGAGCTAGGTTGGAACTCCCCGGTATTTGATGGAATTGTGCAGGTTTCGATGCGGGAACCGTTTCAAAGCCTATACGAATTGGCCCAAAAATGCGGTAAAAACGGCCTAGAATCGGCTTCTGATGAAGAATGGTACTCCGGACGGGATTCGAACCCGCGACCTCCGCCGTGAAAGGGCGGCATCCTAACCGCTAGACGACCGGAGCACGTTAAGAGACCTCATTCTGACCTAAAGGCCGTCGCACTCGCAACCGCCTTAGGTCAATTGCCAAACCTAATCCCCGAGTTCGGGGCCTTGGTACGAAGCTGGGTCTGGTTCAGCGATAGCTTTCTGACCGAGTTCGGCCTTAGCATCATCCAAAAGCGCTTTGTTGAACTTAGCCACTCGGCGAGCACCCGCGTAACGTTTGTTGTAGTAATCCTTACTCAAAGAATCAATCCGCACGCTTCCTCCGCCGCTACTGGCATGGATGAACTTGTTATCGCCGATGTAGATGCCAACGTGGCTCACGCGGCTTCCGCGGGTGATAAAGAACACCAAATCGCCAGCAATGAGCTTGCTACGTGATGGCACCTTTTCACCGTACTGCGACATAGCAAGTGAAGTGCGCGGGAGTTTGACCCCGTGCTTTGCGAAGACGAACGTGACAAAACCAGAGCAATCGAAACCTGAACGGCTTGTTCCGCCCCATGAATAACGAATCCCCATCTGATCCTTAGCGGTAGAGATCAGGCTATCTACACCTTTGCTTGCGGCTTTTGGTTCTGCCTTAGCAACTACTGGATCTTTAGCATCTGGAGAAGTTCGAGCGGCAAAGTCTCCGTGAACCCAGCCAATGGTTCCACCAGCAAACTTAACTTTGTACCAGCCATCTTTTTGGGCCAGTACGTCGGCTACCCGGCCTTTGGTGACTTGGACGATCCGCGCTGAACTCGTTTTGGGTTCCTTGCGGATGTTGACGTCGTTGCCGGTGATTTCAATCTTGAGTGGCATTGCTGAACCAGTATTTTGAGGCTCCGCTGGAGCTTCTTCCTTGGGTTCTTCAATGTTGGTAATGGTGATAGTGTTAGAACCAGCCGCCGGGGTTTCTGGAAGCTCAGCGACCTTAGTTTCCGGCTTAGATTCTGGTTTGACTTCTGGCTTTTTAGCCGCCACCGGCATAGTCTTTACCGTTTTGGTACTGATCGAAACCATGTCGTTTCGAACCCAGCCGATGGTTCCACCGGAAAACTGAATCTTGACCCAGCCGTTTTTAGCTTCAAGAACTTCGGCAGTTCGTCCCTTTGCAACCTGAACAACTTGGTCAAAGTTGGTGCCTGGGCCACTCCGCACGTTCACATCTGTTTTGGTAATCGTTGCGATCTTAGTGGTTTTAGTGTTGGTATGAGCGGCCGGCTTCGCTGCTGGCTTACTTGCTTCTTTCTTGGCTGGCACCTTAACTTTTGCGCCAACTTTCAGTTTGTTCCAATCGAGACTTGGATTTAAATCGTGCAGTTCTTTAACTGTAATCCCGTATTTTCGGGCGATACTCCAATCGTTATCTCCAGCCACGACGGTGTGGGTGGTGGTCTTCGCTTGAGCCGAGACGACGATGTTAGTGAGTGTAACAATAGTAGTATTTGCTTGTGCGGCGCCGCTGCCTAAAGTGACAGCAAGAGCCAGGGCGAGAATGTGTTGAATCTTCCGCAAATGTTCCTCCTTTGTTTGTTCGCTACCTAGCAAAAACGCTTGCTAGAGCAGGTCAGCAACCTTTCCGTTATACCGCCTTAACCCCAAAACCTACAGAAATCCCAGGGAACCGTAGGCCAATCGAAGCAGTCTAACTACCCGTCCAGACGGAGCCAACCACCAGAAGTTCGCTAAAAGGTACGATTTTTTTCCGCATGGTTAGCATAGTCATTGTGAACTGGAATACGAAGGAAAAGCTACGTGCGTGCCTCAGTTCCTTAAACCTGCAGACCGTTCCTCACCAAGTCATAGTTGTTGATAACGATTCCAGTGATGGAATCGCAGAAATGGTGAAAAACGATTTCCCCAATGTAGAACTTTGCGCCGAAAACCGCAACCATGGCTATGCTCACGGCAACAATATCGGGTTCTCCCGTACTACTTCCGAATTTATTCTTACACTCAACCCCGATACAGAACTTCCGCCCGATAACCTACACAAAGCGGTTCAAATTCTGAGCCAGCATCCTGATTGCGGAGCCCTCAGCGTCAAATTTATCGGCCCAGAAGGCGAAACCCAATCTTCCGTTCGCGGATTTCCGAGCATCGCCGGAATATTCGGTCAGCTTACGGGGCTAGACAAGATTTGGCCAAATTCGGAATATGGAAGTTACTCTCAGCGCAATTTCGATTACGAAAAATCTCAGATCGCCGATCAACCAATGGGAACCTACATTTTGTTTCGGAGATCGGCATTGGCAAAATTCTGTGACCCTACTTCCGCGTTTGACGAACAGTTTCCGATCTACTTTAACGAAGTTGACCTGCTTTATAGGATGAAGCAGGCAGGATTCAAATGCTGGTACGAATCGTCCCTGCAAATTTTTCATCACCACGGTTCCAGCACCAAACTGGTGAGAAAAAGTATGATTTGGGAATCACATCTCAGCTTGGTGCGTTATTTGAGGAAGCATCTTGTTGGCCCAGAGCGGTTGGCACTCCCCGCCATTTATTTGGCAAGTGTCGCAGCCGCATTCATTCGGGCAAAAGGCTATCATGGCGGATTTCAACCTGAGCATCACAATCTGTAGTTGGAACACTATAGATGACACTCGGGCTTGCTTGCAGAGCTTGAGAGAAGCCAAAGATGAAGCCAATTTTGAGGTGATCGTCGTCGATAACAATTCGGAGGACGGATCGCCGGAAATGATCGCGACCGAGTTTCCCGAATTCACCTTACTCGCCCAGTCAAAGAACCTCGGATTCACTGGTGGGCATAACCTCGCTCTTCAACACGCCAAAGGAACCCTCAAAGCACTGCTTAACAGTGATACGGTAGTTCATCCCGGCGCAATCAAAGCCATCGTTGAATTCATGGAATCGAATCCAGATGCTGGAATCGTCGGGCCAAAACTGCTCAATCCAGACGGATCGCTTCAATACTCATGCCGCAAGTTTCCGAATCCGGTTGCGGCCGCATTTCGGAACACAATCCTCGGGCGACTCTTCCCTAACAATAAGTTCACGCGCGATTACCTCATGCAAGATTGGACTCACGACGGCCCCCGCGAAGTGGACTGGGTCAGCGGCGCAGCGCTATTCATCCGAGGTGACTGCCTTGAAAAAATTGGTCTATTAGACGACACGCTTTTTATGTTCTGCGAAGACGTTGATTGGTGCAAGCGAGCCTGGCAAGCGGGATACAAGGTCAAATACTTCCCTCAAGCTGTGATCACCCACGCGATAGGAAGAAGTACCGATAAGGCTCCTAACCGCATGATCGCGCGGTTTCACCGATCAATGTTTCGGTATTACAAAAAGCACAATGCTAAAGAATCCCCGGTGATTGCTCGACCGTTTTTGCTCGCTTTTGCCGCAACTGCTCTTAGCTTGCGGGCCGGTGCTTTTCTGGCAAAGAACCAAGTAGATAAAATCAAGCGACGATTTTCCAAATGAATCAAGAATCCAACCGATTTTCGCTCGCTCCCGAGTTCATATTGTTGCTAGTTGCATCATTCCTCGCGCCAATCATTGGCGGTCACGTGAGTATTGATCCGCGACCAATTGATTTAGGAATTTTTGGCGAAGTGTTTGGCGGCGGTGCCCTTCCCTATCTCAGCCGTTTAATCATTGCCTTATTCGTGCTTGGCGGTTTAGCAATGCTGGCTGTCCGCAACCGCGTGATACAACTCCCGAACGTACGGATTTTGATTCTATTAACCCTATTTGTTTTATTGCTCGGGCTTTCTATCGCTGGAACCGATTTCAAATACGCGGCCATGCGTGAATGGGTGACTTGGTTTATTTATGGAGGCGCACTATTCCTCACCATCGGCTCAATTGGTCGTGGAAACCGCCCGCTTATCTTGGCGGCGACTCTTGGATTTGGCATCACGATTGTTGGTCTGCGCGGAATTGAAGAATACGTCGCGATTATGGCTAAGGAGCCGACATTCCGAATCTTCGCTGGTTGGACGAACCCAAATGCGGTCGCCAGTGTGTTTGTGGTCGGATATTTACTCCTTACCGGACTGATGCTCCGAGTGAAATCTTATCAAGCGGTTCTCGCCGGAATTGGTTCTACTATCTGCTTACTCGCCCTTGCATTAACCCAATCAAAAGGCGGCTATCTCGCAGCGATTGTCGGATTGGTTGTCTTCATTGCTATCCTTCTCTTCAACAAAGTTGGATTCAAAAAAATCGGATTCGCGTTTGTCCCGCTCGTTGCCGGATTCTTGCTTGCGTTCAGCCTCGGGCAAGCCGCTTCATCCGCTAACAAATTAGCGACTGCATTTGCTCGCGTCACCGAATCTGGAGTTACTGCTGAACAAAGTGTTGGCTTCCGGCAAAACCTTTGGAAGTCGGCGATTGAACTGGCTAAAACTCACCCGACGGGCACTGGAGTTGGCACTTACCGCCACTATTCAACTCAACCGGGATTAACTGAATCAACTGTTTTCGCCCACCAATCTTACTTACAACTTGCCGCCGAAGGCGGATTTCTTACCTTGATCGCATTCTTGGGCTTAGCCGTTTTTTGGATGAAGTACGCCCTTCGGGGAACGAAGATTCAATCCGCCGAGCATGTTGCCTTTAGAACTGGGGTGTTCGCGGCTGCTATCGGATTAGCCGCCCACGGAATGACCGAATCCAACCTATCCTTCATCGGTTCCGGGCTGTTGCTATTCATTCTTGTCGGATTGAGCCTGCAACTCAGCACGGATGGCACCTCACCTGAGGCAGTGCCGAAGAATCTACGATTTGCTACCATGCTCATTTCATGCGTTGCACCATTGATTGCAATCGCGATTTTTGCCGCTTCGGAAGCACAAAAAGCAAACCTGATGACCGCCGTCGCGCGGCGCGATCAAGCTGATGTTGCGAGTGCGATTGAATCTCTTAAAGCCGGAAGTTACGGCGACCCAGACGCCGCATACATGGTGGCAATGTATGGAGCGACTTCGATGGAAAGTCGGGCCGCCGAACTCGAAAAAGTTGCCGCAGAAGTTCCAAGCCCACGCGTTTTAAGAGCCACGGCAAGGGCATTCGCCGAGATTGATCAAGTCTCCAAAGCGATTTTGATCAACGACCGTGTATTCAACATTGACCCAAACAACCTAAAGGCATACGCCCTCAAGATGGATTTGGCGATTCAATCCGGCGATACCGAGACTGCTAAAGCGGCGGCAAATAAGTTAATCGAAATCGAATCCTCTCCTTCTTATCAAGTTCGGGCAATTCCCGAAGCAATTCCAACGGAAACATTTAAAGCCCGCAGTTTCTTAGCAGGATTAGAAACTGACCCGGCAAAGAAGGCAGAGATACTCTTCCCCGCTATCGAAGGCCTTGCAAAGTACATGGAAATCACCGCGCCGATGGTGAAGCGCATGACAGAAGCCGGAGCCCCGGATTATGCGGGAGAAACAGTGAATGATGTACAAGAAAACCTGGCTCTTGGGCGAAGATTAACTAAGGAATTTCTGGAACTCTACGGCCCTTCTAGCCCGCTAGCAGGATCAGAACCCGAATCCCTGGTCAAAGTCAAATCTATATCCAAGGCCTTTGAATCGGATTTCTGAGTTGGCTTGACCAAATAAGCTTCGATCACCTTCTTAGCAATGGGCGCCGCAACCGAGCCGCCGTGCCCAGCGTTTTCGACAAGCACAGCAAAAGCAATCTTAGGATTTGTTGCAGGTGCGTAACCAACAAACCAGGCGTGGGTTTTGCGCCCGCTTGAATTTTCCGCACTTCCCGTTTTTCCGCAGACTGGCACTTCAGGAATCTGTACGGCCCGCGCAGTACCGGAGGTGACAACGTTTCTCATCGCGCCTTTCAGAGAAAGCCAAAACGATTGATCTGCATCAAACCGGTGAAGTTCTTTCCGTTCAACTTTCTGAAGCACCGCCCCTTCGCCCGGAGGCATGATGCCACGCACTAAATGCGGCTGATAGTTGACACCTTCGTTTGCGACCAGGCAAGCGAGGAGCGCCATCTGTAGTGGAGTAACCAGCAAGTCACCTTGACCAATACCAATATTATTCGTATCACCCAGCGACCAAGGGCGTTTGTGAGTTTCTTTAACATACTCGTCGCTCGGAACAAGCCCTTTGAGTTCACCGGGTACGTCTATGCCACTTTGCACACCAAAACCAATACTCGAAGCAGTCGCCCGCAACTGGTCTTCGCCAACCCGTTGAGCCAGTTTTCCAAAGTAGCTGTTACAGCTTTTGGTAAAAGCCATCGTAAAGCCGTAAGTCGCCGCAGGGTGGTTTTCGCACCGCACACGTCGGTTACCAACCGTGAGATAGCCTGGACAACTCACAGCATCATGTGTGCTGAACTTGCCTGCCTGATATGCCGCCATCGCGGTGACAATTTTCCATGTGGAACCAGGTGGATAGCGACCGGCGATTGGCCGCTTGAGAAGCGGAATATTTTTGTTTTGGTAGATGGAATCGGCTTCCGATTCTGTCAGGCCACCATTGAATATGTCCAAGCTATAACCTGGAGTTGAGGCCATACAAAGCACTTCGCCTGTATTCGGGTCAAGAGCAACAACGGCTCCTTTCTGCCCCGCCAAAGCCTCCATTGCTACTGCTTGCACTTTGGAATCCAATCCCAAAATAAGAGTGTCTCCCGGTCGTGGAGACTCGGACATCATTGCCCGGAGTGGGCGCTTGCGTGTATCAACTGTGTAGGTGGTTGTGCCCGGAACCCCGCGCAATTTGTCGTCATACATTCGCTCAAGTCCATCACGCCCCACATACGGTGGAATGTACTCCTCGCCTTTATCCTTGAGTTCTTTTTCAATAGATTCATTAGGAACCCAAACCCAACCTAATGCCTGCGGAGCCAAAGTTGGCTGTGGATAAGACCGCATCGGCAAAGTTTGAACCCCTATCCCCGGAAACTCATCCGATGCCTCGGCAATCTTGGTTCCTTGCTGAATCGTTGCACCAACAAAAATAGGAACTGGCAGACTCTGCTTACTCCATTGCTGACGCATGAGCCATTCCAGCTTTGCTCGAGTCGTGCCTAAGATTTTGGCAAGTCGGTCAAGCTCTTCCGGATGCTTTGAGGCAATTCCTGGCTTTGCTGTAATAACGACTTGAGGTTTTACATCCGCTAGCAATACGTTGTTTCGGTCGTAAATTTTTCCACGCGGGGCAAGCGAATGATCAAGGATCAGTCCGGTCATCTTGGCTCGCTCTTTGAGTGCATCCGCCTGCACGATTTGCAGAAGCCAAAGTTGAGTAACTGAAATTCCAAAGAATATTAATAAGATGATCGGCACAACCAAATGCCGTATGGTTACAGGATTTTCTTCGGGGGAATGGATTGCCGACATTAGCTCAACACTTCTTCCTTACTGAGACCAACCTTCAAATCGGTCTTCACGGCTATGGAATTCCCGCGAAATCTTTCGTTTGACTCGTTTGCCGAATTTCTTCAACTCTGCAAAAACCTGCATTCCAGTCTTCGATCCAATTTGGCGCGATGGATGGCTTACGATCCGCTCAGGCGGATTAACGATTTGCATCAAAAAGAGTTGCGCTATACAAAAAGAAAAGAAGAGAGCGAGAAAGATTGGCAAGATGAGAGGCCGCTTTGAAATCCGTTCTTTGGTTCCAACTTCCTGCTCTTGCATATCGTTCCTCCGTAGCTCCAGTATGGCTTGTCAGCACTTCAGTAAATGTAGGCCCGTGGAGTGGACAAACACCTTTCGGTTCACTTCCCTTAAAGAAGGGGCGCCGCACAGTTTCAGGGCAGTAAGCATTAGCTCGTTGACCAGAATCAGCACATACACTCACGTAAACAACATCTTGGTTTTGTCCAGTTCCACCTGTGGTTTTTGGCGGAGAAACTGGAGGCTTGGTTTCATTCGGATCCTTCACCAAGTTCGGATCAACTGGCGGTTCATCGGGGATTTCGGGATCAACCACTGGCGGCTCGTCCACTGGTTCTTCGGGAATATCATCCGGTTCTTCCTTAACCGTTACGCTCCGAACACCATTAAATGACCGAGATTTTTCGCCCACCTTTTTCTGAATGTCCCGTAAAATATCGTTCCAGACCCTAGCTGGGCCTTCACCACCGAATAACCCGCGCATTGGTGTAGCTACTGGTCGCCCATCAACAATCTGTTCGTTTGCGACCCACGCGATTCCGATTAGTTGATCCGTGTATCCACAGAACCAAGCATCTTTGTGATCGTTAGTCGTTCCTGTTTTTCCACGAGCATTGATCACGCTTCGGACATGAGTACCTGTTCCCGACAGAACATTCTGTCGCAGGCAAAGATCAATGTATTCTGCTCCTGCCGCGTTCATCACCGCCCGTGCTTTTTTAGGCACCAAGGATTCCTCTGAGCCATCAGGGTGAATAACACGCTCAACCGCGTAGACCGGATACCGGTCTCCGTGGCTTTGAAATACCGAATAGGCTTCTGCCATTTCCGGCATATAAACTTCGCCAGATCCAAGCGCAAGGCTCATCACCGCTGGTAGGTTGCTCTTCTTAAACCCGAGGCTTCGCTTACAGAAAGCAACCGTGTTGCTCTCGCCAACTTCATCTATGGCGTGAACCGCCGCCGTGTTGTTGGAAGTCGTTAACGCGGTGGAAATAGAGATTCGCCCCCGATTTGCTCCACCCTGGAAATATTCGTTCGAAAACGGCTTCTTCATTGGTGTGGTCGAGATCGTGGTGCCTTCATCAAATACGCCGCGATCTAGACCAGCCGCATAAACAAACGGCTTAAAGCTAGAACCGGGCTGGCGCCCTGGCCCCATCCACATCATATTGAATTCGGATTTTTGATAATCTGGTCCACCGACCATAGAAACAATCCGGCCCGCGTTGTCAGTCACCAATATCGCCATCTGATTGACGCGATAGCCTTTCAGATTTTTCACCCATTTGACAACTCCTTTTTCGGCAATCGTTTGATAGGTGCTATTTAAAGTGGTGACTACCCGGTATCCGCCCGCTGAAATATCGATTCCCTTCTTGGCGAGTTCGTTCAGAACATAGTCAACAAAGTATGGGTGAACTTTTTCTTTCGTAACGACTTGGGGGCGCTTGGCCCGAAGCTTCACTGGTTCTGCTTTCGCCTCTTCGTACTCTTGCTTATCTATATATCCTTCTTCGCGCATGATGGCGAGAACGACGTTGCGGTTCTTAGTTGCTTTGTCTAAGTTCGCCACCGGATTCTCATCACTTGGTCTACGAACACAGCGCGCCAGCATGGCGGCTTCCGCGACGGTCAGATCATCCAACGATTTACCGAAGTAAACATCAGCCGCCGCACTGATTCCGTAGGCTTGCTGACCGAAGAACACTTGATTCATGTAGAGTTCAAGAATCTGATCCTTCGTCATTTTGCGTTCGATAACAATGGCGAGGGCCATGTTGTCGAGCTTTCGTTCGATGGTGGGGGCATCACCCGTGAACACACGCTTGGCGATCTGCATTGTGAGTGTTGAGCCGCCGCCACTTTCGCGTGTGCTCCGCTCTTTGGTTGCGACAAATAGAATCCGCATAAGCGACCAGAAATCAATACCAGGGTGATCCCAGAACCGTTTGTCTTCCGCAGCCACCATCGCATTTACTACGCGTTGGGGAATATCGGAACGCGGAACTGCCTTACGGTACTCAGATTGGATTTCGTACAGTACCTCGCCATCCGCTGATTCAATGCGTGATGGGCGACTATTTAAATCTTGGATAACAGTATCAAGCTTGTTTACAATGAGCTCTGCCTTTTGGAGTCGCTGATAAGCGAAAACTGATCCGACAATAAAAATGAGCATCAAGAACATGAGGCTCAAAGTCAGGAAGACCTTTATTTTCTTACGGCGTCTGATTTTTTTACGGTCAGGAGCCGGCTTCGTTTGGGCCGATTTGGCCATAGTTCACGTGCCTATTATGACGGTTGAAACAAGCGTCGGGTGTCAGCAGTTCCAGCCTGACTAGGCCTTCACGCTTTTTGCGAGTCGCTCCAATTCATCCTGGCTAAGGTCGCCCACAAGTACGAGCGTGTGACCATCATCTTCCCATCGGAAAATTTTCACCCGATCAGATTGTCGGAATCCGTCGGTTTTTTGGCTTCCTTTCATCACAAACAAGCTCACTCGCTTATCGTTTGACGTGTAAAACTGCCGCAGAATTTTAACCCCGTCGAACTCCATCTGCCCTGAGTTCATCAATGTGTAGCTATTGTTGGTGATCATAAACGGATCAACCCCCATTTGCTTCGCTAGACGCTTCAGATCATCCTCTACGGTGACCAGTTTTGCACCCTTTGGGAGCGAAAACTTTGAGTCGGAAATCTTTGCATTGAAGTTGATTTCAATGACCTCATAGCCGCCTTGAACATCTCCTTTCGCATCAAGGAAATTGCGCTTGAGAATTACAAATTGCTGGGTATCCACCCACATTCGGTGCATTCCCCGATCTCGACCAAATCGCGACTCCACCAGGTAAGTAGAGCGACCAGCGATTTTTTCACCGTATTTGATAATCGGGTCATCACCCTTGGGGTCAGTTAAAAGTCGCGTGATTTCATCCAGGGTTCGAGAAGGACTAATTCGAATCTCGTTTGTTGAAATCGTATAGGTGTACCGCTTGCCGTCTCTTTCAAAAATCTTTGTGTCTGCGTAAGGGGAATCTTTGAAGTAACTGATGTAAACCCGACCGCGGCTACGCATGACGCGCTCATCCACTTCTCTCTTGGTTCCATCCTGCGAAGGCAGAATCAACCTGCGCACAGCCGCATAGTTCGCTTTTGAAGAAGCAGCTGTAATCTTTGCCGCGATTTCGGTTGCTTTTGGCAAGCGACCTTGACTAAATGCGGGGCTACTGACTACCAAAATCAGAAGCCCGCATAAAAGTCGTCGAAACATAGGAATCACTCTTACCAGTTGGAATAACCAGAAGTTAGGTTATGGCTACGGCGAGGGGCACGCCAGCCAAGTGACGCTTGAGTTTCATCTGCCTGATGAGCAGAAATCAACACTGTGCCAAGATCTTTTGATTGTGGAGATGGAGCATTTTCGACAACCGCCGTTGTAGGCGTGTTGTTCGCCACTTGAACTGGATTCGCCGACTCTTGCTGAGAGTTCATGACTACCGTGAGCAAAAATGCACAAGCGGCGGCAGAAGCGGTAATTGCTCCACCCCAAGCCCAGAACTTCCAACCATGTCTCACTGGCTGAGGAGCAATTTGCTTGAGTTGCTCGTTTAATTCGCTGCGCCATGCAAGGCTCGGTGCGGGATTTTCGACATGACTCAAATAATAAGCCGTCAGGCTCTCATCACCTGCTTCCAAGGCTTGTTCCAAGGCGATATGTTCTGCCGCATCTAGCGGTTCTTCATTCACCAATTTATTCCAAAGTTTCTTATCCATTCTCAGTTCACACCTTTGGGAGAACTTTCCCAATCGTTATGACTATCCACATAAGCTCGCACGTATCGTTGAACGTGCGCACGAGCCAAAAACAAACGGCTTTTAACTGTTCCCACAGGAACGTCAATCACCCGGGCAATTTCTTCGTACCCTAAATCTTCTTGGTCGTGCATTACCAAAACCGATCTTAGTTTGTCGCTCATCGAAGCGATCGCTTGCTCAAGAACTGTTTCCAATTCAATGTTCAAAACGTTTTGCGCAGGATCCCACCGCACATCTGCGAAATCGAAAGCATCCTCACCTTCTATTGTCGGTTCCATACTCATCTGAGCTGGCATCCGATTTCGTTTTCTTGCTCGATCTATACAAAGATTGTGGGCAATTCTGAACAACCAGCTTCGCAAACTAGCTCGTCCATCGAACCCCGCCATAGCTTGAAATGCCTTGATGAACACTTCTTGGGTGACGTCTAGCGCTTCATCTTCGTTGTGAACAAATCGGCGGACATAGCCAAGAACTCTGGCTTGGTAGGCATCGACAACTTTTCCAAAAGCGTCGTAATCTTGTTTACGACACTTCGCAACTAACGCCTGCTCGGAAGCAAGATCAAAGTCGTTTTGCGTTGCCAATCTGGTTGCACCTAGCCAATGACCCATTGTTCTGCAATAGTCATTGACGTTTTCTACGAGAGCGAGTTCACTGCCATTCAAAAGGTCCCTGGGAAAACCTCGTAAATAAAATGGCCCTAAGCCAAGTATGACTTAGGGCCAGTAATCGCAGTTAACTTAGAACCGGATTCCGCCAACCAAGGAGAAGCCGTTGAGGGCATCTCGGTTGGAACCGAAGTATCGGAATTCAGCAAACAAAGCTCGTCCGCTGAAGTTGAAGTCTTTACCGATTGACAGTTGGTAGTTGAAATCCATGCTGCTGTCAGTTCCGCCGATGGTTGCTCGCTTTCCGAATCCAACCCCAGCACCAACTGAGTAGTAGAAATCTGGGTGGCGACCAACGTAGTTGTAAAGAACAGGAACGTTAGCAAAGCTGCCTTTACCGTAGTAGTCAACCGAAAGGCTCCAGTGAGCAAGGTAATCAGGGTTGTTAGAAGGAATATCCTTCAGTTTGAGTTCTGCACCCATTGTAAACCAGTTTTGCCCTTCAACTTTTTTACCGTCGCCTTGAGCCAAGAACCAGCCAGCCCGAACGGAAATGTTCATCGGCTTTTCGTAGTCGGCCATAGCCGGGACGACAAGAACCGCGCTTAGTGCCGCGGCGATACCAATTTTCACCATACTCTTCATCCGTGATCCTCTCGTCATTCGAGTGACCTGATCGGCGATGCCAATCACTTCTCCCAACTATAGCACGTTGGAATCGCTCAGGTCCAGTGCTTGAGCACGAACTTAAATATTTTTTGTAAAATCTTAGTGGTTAACCTTTCATACTAGATTCAAATCATGCTTGTTTCCCTTGCGATTCTCCTCGGTGTACAGGTTCAGCCGATCAAAATTGAAACCCTCTTCCAGGACTACTTTTCTGGAGATTCAACAAGAGTTGCCAGGGCGCAATCGGCACTGAGCGACTACGATTGGAAGCCAGAATACAAATCACAGATTTGGAAGGCATACAGTCAAGCTCCTATTCATAAACAGCTCAAAGCAGACTTTGATGCCCGCATCGTAAAAACCGCCGACCGCACAGCGCCGTTTAAGTTTCGCATCGTAGGAACTCCCAACGGTAAATCAATGCCTCTCGTGTTCGCTCTGCACGGAGGAGGAAGCGGCCCGGCATCGCTCAACAACAGCCAGTGGGATGGGATGTTCAACGGCTACTACCGAGATAAGCCGGAAAGCGGGCCATATATTTACTGCGCTCTGCGTGCACCCAATGACGAATGGAACGGGTTTTACGACGACAGCATTTCGCCGCTCGTCGAGCGATTGATTCTCGCGTTCACATTGTTCGGCAATGCCGATCCTCAGCGAGTCAGCATCACTGGCGCATCACATGGTGGCTACGGCACTTTTGTAATCGCCCCAAAAATTCCGTACCGATTCGCAAGCGCGAACGCATCCGCTTCCGCCCCCACTGATGGTGAAACCGAAGGTGTGAACCTTCGGAACCTATACTTTACTTGGATGATAGGCGGTAAAGACAATGCTTACGGACGCCCTGAACGTTGCCAAAAATTTTCGGAAAATGTAAAAGAATGGCGTACCGAATACGGTGGGTTTGAAGGTGGAATGACGTTTCTTAGTGAAACCGGACATTCTGTTCCCGATCGCGATATATTGAGAGAATTATTGAGTGTGCGTAGAAACCCAGCACCAGACAAGCTGATTTGGGTTCAAAGCGACAACACACTCAAAAACCACTACTGGCTCACTGATCCGAATCCAAAGTCAGGACGGCGAATTTATGCCGAAATGACAAGTAGCTCAATCACCGTGGTTAACAGTGATGCACCAGCACTAGAGTTCCGACTCAATTTGGCTTCGACCACAAAATCATTTGTCATTGTTTGGGGCAAGACTTCTACGAAAATCCAACTACAGCCGTACCCCGCCAATTACTGTGAATCACTCATGGCACTAGGCGACCCAGATTACGCCTCACCATTTAAGATTGTCATCGAGAATCCTAACCTGAGTCAGCTAAACTAACTGAACTCATGGTCAACGAATCTCGGCTCATCAACCTGTTCAAAGCGTTAATCACTATTAACGCGCCCGCCAAAGAAGAGCGTGAATGCGTTGACTATGTCAAGAATCTCCTCACCGAACTTGGCCTTGAAGTTACTGAAGACGATGCGGGCCAGGCGATTGGCGGAAACGCAGGCAACGTGATCGCCAAACTCCCAGGCAACAAACCTGGAGCACCGAGGATTTTCCTCTCTGCGCACTTTGATACAGTGGAGCCGACCGCCGGAATTAAGATAATTGAGGACGGTGACATTATCAAAACCGACGGAACAACAATTCTCGGAGCGGATGACAAAGCCGGAATGGCAACCGCTATAGAGTGCATCCAAATGCTGCAAGAAACTAACGCCGTTCATGGTGATGTGTATCTGCTATTTGATGTCGCTGAAGAAATCGGTTTGCTCGGTGCCGGGCACTTGAAAATTCAAGATTTGAACCTCGATTACGGCTACGTTTTAGATACCGGCCCACCAGTAGGCACCTTTGTTAACCGCACGGCAACTCACGATAAATTAGAAGTCACCGTTATCGGCAAACCTGCGCACAGTGGAAAAGACCCAGAAAATGGAATCAACGCAATTGTTGTTGCATCTCACGCGATTAGCAAAATGAAACTCGGACGGATTTCACCAGAAACCACCGCCAACTTTGGGTTGATCTCCGGCGGGACTGCGGTCAACGTCGTTTGCCCGTTCGTGAAGCTTCGCGGTGAAGCCAGGAGCACCAGCGAAGCGGAACTTGATGCTCAAATCGCTCACATGAAAGAGTGTTTTGAAACTGCGGCGGCAGAGTTCAATACAACTGTTGAGATTGTTCACGCGCGCCACTACAGCGCATACACGATTGACGAAAATCACCCTTGCGTGGTGAACGCAGTTCAGGCGAGCAAGAATTTAGGCTTCGAGCCGACTTTACGCACCACTCTCGGCGGAAGCGATGCAAATAAGTTTAATGCTCACGGCACAACCTGCATTGTTGTCGCCACCGGGATGGATAAGATTCACACGCATGAAGAGCAGGTGTCTCGGCGGTCGCTCATTGATAACGCTCGGTTGAATTACGAGTTGATTGTGAATGCGGCAAGGTGAAAATCTTCAACTTAATGTTCCTCGCCATTGAACTCTTTCACTTCAGCTAAAATTGTTTCAAACTCCATGTTCGCATCCGAGAATATCTTTGCCGTCAGACCATTGTTTAGTTGAAACAGGCCGAGGAGCAGCGATCCTGTAGTAATGTATTTTTCCCCTAATAGCACCTTGCATGCGTCGGCTAATTCAATACTTCGCTTGGACTCGGCGCTCAAGCTAATATCTAAGTACTTACTGTCCTGATCAGATGAAATGACTTGATCCCTTACCGATTGGTATGTCACGCCATATTTTTCCAAAATTGTCAACGCAATACATGACTCAGCACGAAATATCCCTAAGAGAAGTAGCTCAGGCTCTATAATGTGTGTTTTGAAAAATTCCGATTCATCCTGAGAATAAAACACAACTTTCCGAGAAGCTGCTGAAAACTTTTGCCACACGCAGGAATTTTACTCTGCTATTAACATTTCAAAGCCTCGACAACGACCCGCGTGGCTGGGCTCTTATTCAGAGTATAAAAATGAATCCCTGGCACGCCGGCTTCCAAAAGCTCATGAGTTTGGGCGATGGCGTGAGCGATGCCGATATGATAAACCGCCGCCGGAGCCGCATCGTATTGGCTCAGCAACTTAGATAGATGGGCAGGAATCGTCGCCCCGCACATACTGGTGAACCGCCGAACCTGTTCGACATTTTGAATCGGCATGATTCCCGGAATGATAGGCTGAGTGATGCCGATGCTCCGTGCGCGCCCAACAAACTCGAAGTACTTAGCGTTATCAAAAAAGAGTTGAGTGATGAAGAAGTCCACGCCAGCATCTGCTTTCCGCTTCATCGCATCTAAATCACTGCGGAACGATTCCGCTTCTGTATGTTTTTCCGGATAGCAAGCAGCGGCAATGCATGCATCAGGAAAGTCCCCACGAATAACAGAAATCAATTCATTGGCAAAGTTGCAGAACCCCGGTTGCCAATTCCCCTCTAAAGGCGGATCGCCGCGTAAAGCAAGGATATTGGAAAGCCCGGCTTGCTTGGATTCAGTAAGCGTTTGCCGGATTTCCGATTCGGGCACACCCAAGCAAGTCATGTGAACCATTGGCTCGATGCCGGATTCCTTTCGGATTTGCGAAGCCCATTCGGCAGTTTTAAGGCGCGTCGAGCCGCCCGCCCCGCAAGTCACACTTACAAAAGTAGGATTCAGCGCGGAAAGTTGTGTAATGGTTTTGAACAGCCGTTCTTCCCCCTTCGGTGTTTTGGGAGGGAAAAATTCAAACGAAAAACTTGGGCCGTCAACCCCGAGCCGATCAATAATGCGCATTACGTCGCTGAAAGTATATACACAAACAAAAAATACCCCTGAGCCGTAAAGCACAGGGGTATTACTAATAATATTAGTTTTTCTTGCGCCGGCGAGCGGCAACCAAAGCGAGACTACCAAGAACCAACATCGTGCCTGGTTCGGGCACGGCTTCAAAACTAATATCTGCAAAAACTGGCAGGTGCCCACCGCCGACCGCAACATCTTTGAGCGATTGAGCAATGGAACTGCCAACCATCGTATTACCGTTCACGGTGAGCGAGTTGTTAAAACTTGTGCCGTCGTTGCCCCATGCGCGATAGCTGTGGTCTGCATCATCCCAAGTGCTGGTGCTGTAAGTCGTACCGAACGCACCAACGTATTCAGTGCCAATCCCATCGCCAAGTTTGCCTCCCATCAAGATTTGATCGTGGCGATCATCCATACCACCAGAACCTGTCGGATCTTGCGTATGAACAAATCGGTATGCGCTATTGCCGTTCCAACTTCCCGGAGTGCCGATTGGGTCAAAAAACCGACCATCGTTGTTTGAACTTGACCCTACCAACGTTTGATAGGCTTGTTGGCTTGAAGACTGAACATTGAAATCGCCAAGCGACATGATTTGATAATTAGAACTCAAAGCATTTGAGTTATTACGGATTGCGAGTGCTTCGACTTGTCGTCTTGCTTGCTCATCTGTACCAGAGCCACTTTTCATGTGGCTGTTGTAGACACCAAATCTTTCGCTAGTGGCTGCATTTCCAGTGATCGAAAAATCGAATCGCCATACGTCTCGAGGGTTGCCGGCCGTTCCAGCCGAAGCAGCCACAAGGTTTGCACTGACTGTATTGACTTTGCTTGACCGATAGAACATCGCGGTATCGCTTGTTGAACCAGTTCCGGTCAGACTGCCAAAAGAAACTTGCCAATCGCCAGGGCTTCCTGCCGCATTGTTGAGAATTGTTCGGAGCGCGCTGGCCGCACTTGCACTTTGAACTTCTTGTGCAAAAAGAACATCAGGTCGAAAACTTCGGCCCTGGAACGTTCCGTAAACCGCGTTGGCGATGGCGGCATCTCGCCCACCTGTGTAGTTACTGATGTTCCAGGTTGCCACTCGCAAATTGTCGCCAAAGCTCAAACTGGCTAACAGGGCAAAACCAAGGACACTCACTCTCCGAGCAATCAAAAGCATTACCCCAATATATCGTCTCTTGCGCGTGAGTCATCGGGCACTTTTACGGGGGAAAGAGCCAATTCCAGTTAAGAATTCTTTAAGCAGAGCCAACCTTAATAGACGAGTTAGATATCTCAACTCCAAAAGCAGTTCAAAGAAATTCAGATGAAATCCTATCTCCAATCTGATTTTTCAATGACTAATTCCCTATGTTCAGATAACGATAACGAGAAAGAATTAGGAAAGAGGACTTAATCTTGCTGTTATTTCGGTAATTTTGACATCACCTTGTTCTACCAATAAGCCGACTATATATTTGGACGACCGTTGATTGGACAACTATTATGAGTGATTCAGGACAATTAAGGCTGAGATTTAGAAGAGCAAATACGATGCCGTTCCTACCAGACACGGCATCGGAATTAATTGACCTCATTGATGATGGACAAGCATCGAGTGAGAAACTCGCCCAGATTATTAAACGTGACCCGGCCTTTGTAGCAGAGTTTTGCCGCTACGCAAAAATCAGCTTAGGCGCGGACGCTGGCGACCTTGACCTGAAGGCAATTGTTATGCGGCTTGGCCTTCGGGCGGTAAGAGCACTTGCGACTGGGATCGCCGCCAAAAATGTGATTCCTGATTCGCCAGCGTTCAATAACGCCGCCCGAATGCGACTTGCCCGCTCTGCGATTGCTACGGGATACTTCGCCAAGTATTTGTACGCTCGGTGGCAAAAGCTGCATCCTAATTCGTCTGATGGACTGGCACCAGAGGAAGTATTTACCGTCGGTCTTGTTTCTAAGGTTGGAACGGGAATGCTGGCAATGGTCGCTCCTGATTGTTTTGCAAGATCGAGTGCGTACGCGCAAAAAGCAGGGCTGACGATCAGCAGCGCGGTTGCTCACCTCTATAAAGAAGACATTGACGAACTCACCTGCGAAGTGTTTGAAGCATGGGAACTCTCCGATTTCACTCTACAAGTTCTACGGAACATCAAAAACCCTTGGGAAGATGAGACGGTTTATATTCCATCCGCCTGCATTCTCTATGCACAAGAACTCACCGCACGAGCGGGATTGGCCTTTGAAGAGTGGGGAGCCCACTTGGAAACGCCACCCGATGTTCTCCTTGACATTGGAATGGTTGATGCCGAATTCATGATCGTGAAAAAGTACATCAAATCTATCAGCGAGGCAACTATCGGGGCTGACACTTCTACAAAGCAAGTGGCATAAAGAGTAATTTGGTGCGCCGGAAAGGACTCGAACCTTCACGCTTTGTGGGCACTACCACCTCAAGGTAGCGTGTCTACCAATTCCACCACCGGCGCGAACCAGAACCGAAATAATACCTTCCTGCTTCGCGGTCCTACCGTGCATCTATAATCATGGTCACCGGGCCATCGTTGACTAGCTCGACATCCATCATTGCTCCGAACTCACCTGTTTCAACCCCACGCACTAGATTAGACAAAGAAGCGACAAACAACTCATACAGTTCTTTGCCGCGGTCATATCCCGCAGAACTAACAAAACTCGGTCTTCGACTGCTCCAAACGTCGCCATAAAGCGTGAACTGGCTGACAACTAAAACCTCTGGATTATCAGTTGGTTCTAAGTCTCTGAGTGCCAGGTTCATCTTCCCCGCTTCGTCGGCGAAAATCCTTAGCCCCGCGACTCGGTCGGCTAAATCCCTCGCTTGAGCTTCGGTCGAATCAACTCCAGTCGCCACAAGAACCATCATTCCTCGGCCGCACCGACCAACCACTTCCCCGTCAACTCGGACTTCAGCGCGCGAAACCCGCTGAACCACTGCCCTCACCTTCGACCACCGGAAGAATGAACCCTCAATAAAGAAAGTACGTCCCCAAAATTGCTGATCTTGGTCATCAAAGCACGAAGTGCTTGAATGTCAGCGACATCAATCGTGATCAAAATCTCGGCGGTATTGTTTGGCAGAGTCTTGATTCTTGCCGAATTCACGTTTGTTTTGCTTTCGCCAAAAATCGTCGTGATATCCATGAGCAACCCTTGCCGGTTTACACAAGTAATGGAAAGATCAACAGGATAAGTTTTGCCGTCTGATTGCCATTTGACCGGAGTAACCCTTCCCGCATCTTCTTCGGCCAGACTCATCATGTTGGGGCACAACCGGCGATGAATCATGATTCCCCGACCTCTTGTAACAAATCCAACGACCTCTTCACCTGGCACTGGCTGGCAACACCTTGCCCGCTTGGTCATTACTTGGTCAATGCTTGTGACAAGGGTTGGCTCGGCGGGGCCAGCAGTTTTGGTGGTCGCTTCCTCAACGGGAGCATCCTTTGCAACTAGCAAGCGAATCTTGTCAACTACTGATTGAACGCTCGTCAAACCTTCGCCAAGCCTGGCGAACACGTCATCAACCGAATCGCTATCTTTGACTTTTTTGGAAATCTTTTTAATGATCTCATCGCGCATATAGATGCGAGGGTCAAATCCTGCGGAACGAAGTTCTCGGTCAAGCGCATCCCGGCCTCGCTGAACGATCTGGTTACGGTCACGCTTTCTAAAATAGGCTCGGATTTTTGCCCGCGTATGAGGGCTTTTTGCGTGTTCCAGCCAGTCGAGGCTTGGCTGAGCGTTACCCCGGCTGATGATCTCCACTACGTCTCCGTTCTTGATCGGCGCGCCTAAGGGAACAACGTCGCCATTGATTTTCGCCATCACCAAGTTCTCCCCTAGCTTGGTGTGAACCCGGAAAGCAAAGTCGATTGGTGTGGAGCCAGCGGGAAGGTCAACAACGTCGCCGCCCGGAGTAAACGCAAACACTTGTTCCGCAAACAGGTCAGTCGAAACGCTTCGAAGAAAATCACTGGAAGAACTATTGTCATTGCTCCAGTCGAACAGCTGCTTTCTCAGTTGGCTGAAGCTAGTCACTGCATTCGGTTTGCCTGACCCTTCTTTGTAAGTCCAGTGGGCAGCAATCCCAAACTCAGCGATTTCGTGCATTTCCCGCGTACGAACTTGAACTTCGAGTGGTTCTCCACTTGGGCCAATCACTTTGGTATGAAGGCTCTGGTAGCCGTTTGATTTCGGATTTTGGATGTAATCGGTAAACAGCCCTGGAATCGGCTTCCATATCTCCGTAACGATGCCAAGCGCGAGATAACATTCGTGTTGCCGTTCGCAAATGACCCGGATTGCGATGAGATCCAGAATATCTTCCCAAGCAACGCCTTGCTTGACATGTTTATTAAAAATCGAATACAAGTGTTTAGGTCGCCCGACCACTTTGACATCTTTTAGACCAACTTCTTCAAGTCGGATTTTGAGTTCTTCAATCGCCTCATCAAGCTCTTTTTCACGATCTTTTCGAGATTTGGCGACGGTATCGCGAATGCGCTGGTACTCGTCTGGGTGCAGGGTTTTGAAGGCAAGGTCTTCCAACTGCCATTTGAGCTGCCATATCCCCAATCGAGCGGCGATGGGCGCGTAAACCTCTAAAGTTTCGTTGGCAATTCGCGTTTGCTTTTCTATCGCCATCGCGCCGAGTGTTTGCATATTGTGCAAGCGGTCGGCGAGTTTAATGACCATGACTCGGAAATCATCTGCCATGGCAAGAAGTAGCTTGCGAAGGCTTTCTGCCGCTCTAACTGATTCAGCAGCAGCTCGTTCCCGAACACTGCCTTCCAGCATTTTTTGATGAACGAGTTTGGTTACTCCTTCGACCATTGCCCGTATATCTGCGCCGAAAAGCTCCTCAATTCGTTCTGCCGTGAGTTCAGTATCTTCTAGAACGTCGTGCATAAGCGCGGCGCAAATGGAATCCTCATCCATGCCGATTTCAGCGACGATGATCGCCACGGCAACTGGGTGGATGATGTAAGGCTCGCCAGTTTTTCTAAACTGCCCCTCGTGAGCAAGCCGCGCTGTTTCAAAGGCTAGAGTGATTTTTTCGGCACTCTCATCCGGCCAGTGCTCGGCAAAAGTAGCGAGCAACTGTTCCCACCCAGGAACGGTGGAATCGGAAGGGTTAACTGGTGATGCCATACAGCGGAATCTTGGGGTTAACCGACGCCGTTGGGGTCAACCAATCACTGTTAATATAGGAGTATAGCCGACGCACAATTAGCGCACCTAACGAACATTTGCGACAAAATCACTGAATTCAGTTGGGATGAAAAGGTCTTGGTACGTTTTGATTGCAAAACGGTCGGTCATTCCGGCAACGTAATCAACTGCACCCTGAATCCCAACAAAACCTTCTGGAAGGTTCCCAGGAACAGCGTAGTGAATTAGCAATTCACGAATAATCCGCTTTGCTTTGCGAACCTGATCCATCGGGTGAGGTTCGACCAGATAAACGTTCTCAAAGAGCCACTCTTTCAGGTCGTTCATGATGCTCAACATTTGCGGAGAAAGTGTAATTGCATCCTGATCTCGACTGCAATTAATTGCATCCTGAACCATGGCACTGATTCGCTTGCCGTGGGTTTTTCCGATTCCCAAAAATCGCGACGGAATTTCCGTAATCACACCGCTTCTCAGGGCATCGTCGAGATCGTGATTCAAATAAGCGATCCGGTCGCTGATCCGAACAACTGCGGCCTCAAGTGTGCTCGTCACCAAACCGTCTGCCGCACTTAAATCTTTACGACCCTTGCTGTGTCCGCCAATCCCAGCCCTCACTTCATGCGTCAGGTTCATATCTGCGAGAACATCAACGATCCGCATTGAGTGGTCGTAATGCCGAAACTCAGTAGGTGCGCCTTCAGTGCCAGAAAAGCATTCTTTCAGTGTTTCATCTATGGCTTGTTCACCGGCATGACCAAATGGAGGATGTCCAACGTCGTGGCCCAATGCAATAGCTTCGATTAAGTCTTCGTTCAGCCGTAGAGCTCGGCCAATCGTGCGCGCTACTTGAGCAACTTCAAGGGAATGCGTTAGGCGAGTTCGGTAGTGATCGCCTACTGGCTCGATGAACACTTGAGTTTTGTGTTTCAGTCGGCGAAATGGTTTGGAGTGGAGAATCCTGTCTCGGTCGCGTTGGAAGCAGGTGCGAACAGGGTCAAGCTCTTCGCTACGCAATCGCCCTGCGCTGTTTTTTGCGAGCATGGCTCGTGGCGAAAGAGTTTTCTCCTCCCATGCTTCCGTTTCTTCGCGAATAGTCAAACCACTAATTACGACGAAGCACTAAGCCAGCTCGCACCGGGGCCTGGGTGAACTGAGCCTAGAAAATCGGCGCCATGATGAGGCAGAGAGCTAAACCAGCAATGCCGGAATCTACATTGCCCTTTACTCGGCAGTTAGCCAGAAGCCAAACGTAGATTCCAAAGGCTGCAACCAGTAGAACGCTTCCACCGATTCCCTTCAATAACTCGGAAGCAATAGTTAGCGCAACGCAAGCGACACCCATGAGAGCAAATCTACGAGAAACTCCAATCTTTCTTCTCAACTGGGAAAAAGCTAATAGTGAAATTGGCACCATAAGACGAACTGGGTCAAGAATCAATTCAAAAATGGAAGGAGCACGATCAAGTTTCACGGCTAGTCCAACGCATAAAACTAATGCCATCAGCACAATGGCCCCAATTTGATGCCCGTTCACCCTATTGCCAACTGAGATTTGCCCGACTTTGCTCATTCTTGTAACTTACCCGATCAATACCTATTTCGCCACCAGCAACTGAACACCTTCTGCTTGATTGACCTCTAAGCCTCTTAGATTCCTAAAATTTCCTTTTGAAACAACTGCTTTTGTCGAGATATACCAATTGCTTTCATCCGAAGAAACACTCAGATTGATTGCCCCTTTTCCAGCTGGAACTTTGTGCGTTCCCTCTTGCACGTTCCCGTTCAGCCAATAAGAAACTGCTGCTTTCGCTTGCGCTACTCTATGAATAAGCCTTCCGAACTGCTCAAAACTATCGGGTAGCGCCTGCACCATAAAATCAGTTGGATCATGGGATGTCTGCTGGGCAAACACGGCTCGATCAATTTCTATTCCTATTTCCTCGGGATCTTTATCCATATCCAAAACGGGCAAAACCTTATCCCACACTGCAAGCATTTTTGATTCAATGGCCAGAAGCATTTTTGGTTCAAACTTTGGAATCACCTGATCTTTGTCATCTAACACCAGTGTTCCAACTTGGTCTTGCGAAAGCTCAGGTAAAAACCGAGTGGTCGCAACTGATTCCCGAACCTTTTGATAAACGACATTTTTAAAACTCATTTGTGTCCGCGGAATATCAAGCATTTGCTTGACTTTCTCGTACCTCTCAGGTGTTAAAGCCCCTTCCGTTTTTATGCGAGTAATAACTCGCAGAATGTCCAAATTAATACCGAACCACAAGACAACCGCATTTTCATCTGGGCTACGGGCCAGTATCTGGACAAATAAATCCATCCACTCAAGGCCATTTAAGGCCGCTTCATAATCTTTTTCATCCAGCTTTTTTTCAACCCATAACTGAATGGAACCAGCCGCAAGTTGAGAATTCCTTTCCGCATTTCGGACGTTGAAATCCAATTTGCCTGGCCATCCATATTGAAGTGAATCATTTGCTTGAGCTTCTGCGACGAGTTGATCTTTTAGTGCCGGACTACTGATCAATTCATCCGCAGATTCTGCAGAAGCACTGATTCCGTAATATTTTTTAGCCCAGTCAGAATTGCTGATCGATGCAATCAGGATCTTCGGGTTTGCACCTTCACTGGATTCATCAAGCGATATGCCGTAATCCTGAATTTTTGCACGTCGTGAATCTAATTCTCTTACTGGCCCTTCTATCGCTGAATTAGCACTGAGGAACCCGGTAATACCTTTCAACGAAAAAACTACGGCGAAAGCGCCTACGACTGCAACTAATCCCAGAATCGCGTATCGCCCTAGTTTTCCCTTCATTCTTTTATCCTATCATTCAACGGCTTGCGTGAGAACTGCTTTCGCAACTTCATCGGGAGTAGTTATCCCCGCCAGAACCTTTTTTCGTCCGTCTTCAATCATCGTGAAGAATCCTTGCTGCCGAGCGATAGCTAGAAGCTCCGGATAGTCAGCCTGATTTGAAATCGCCTGTTTAATATCCCGCGTTCCCACAACAAGCTCAAAGATTCCTTGTCGACCTTTGAATCCCGACCCTCGGCATTCTGGGCAACCTTTACCCTTGAGCAAGGTCGCGCCCGCCATGTGCTCGGCAGTAATGCCGATCATTTCGAGTTCTTCACGTGGATATGGGAACGGCTCGCTGCATTTAGGGCAGTTCCGTCGAACAAGTCGTTGCGCCATGATCGCAACCGTTACACCGGAGATCAAATACCACTCCGCACCCATATCCACCATACGGCCGATTGCTTCGAGAGCGTTATTGGTGTGCAAGGTACTCATAACAAGGTGACCAGTAAGACCAGCTTGAATCGCAATTTTGAGCGATTCAGGGTCGCGAATTTCACCAACCATCATTACGTCAGGGTCTTGACGGAGAAATGCCTTCATAACCCGCGGAAACGGCGTTTTTTCCGTCACCTGCACCTGAGCGATGTTGGTATCGAACTCGTATTCGATTGGGTCTTCAACCGTGACAATGTTTCGGGTACGGGAATCTAGCTTGTTGAGCGAAGCGTACAGCGTAGATGTCTTACCACTACCAGTTGGACCAGTAACCAAAATCAATCCGTAAGGAACCTGGATTGATTGCACCCATTTTGATTGAGTTTCTGGTTGCATCCCAAGCGATTCCAGATCAACCTTCATTGCCTGCGGGTCAAGAAGCCGCATAACAAACTTTTCGCCGTTCAAACATGGCACACAGCTGGCACGAGCACTGAGCCGACGCCCGTTGTATTCCATGTCAATCCGACCATCTTGCGGTTCGCGTTGTTCGTCAATCCGCATCCCAGCGGAGAGCTTGAGACGTGCTAAAACGTTGGTTGCCTGCTCTGGCGGAAGTTGCCCGTTCTCGTGAAGAACCCCGTCTTGACGGAATCGAATCCGCAACTGGTCACGTTCGGGCTGAAGGTGGATGTCGCTCGTTCGTGTATCGAGCGCATTCATCATGATGTTGTCAACAATTCCAACCGCGAGAGACATTTCGTTGCCCCCCATTTCTCGCGCTTGACCTTGCTCGCGAATAATAAGGCGAAACTTCTTCGCCGCTCCCCAGTTTCCAGATTCTGCGGTTAAGTCCATAGAGTGAAACTATGTTACACGTTCACTCCGGCAAATCACTCAGAAATTATTCGCTAAATTGAATTGCCGCGAATCTCAAATAATTTCCTCACAGAATTCCATCGGGAGGTGTAAGAGTGATTTCGTCCACGACTCTATCTGCGGGCAAAGCGATCACATCCGCTATCGTTTGCGCGACGGAAACAGCGGAAAGCATTTTTTCGGTGGGTGGGCTAAACCCTTGGCTATCCCAAAGAGGTGTGTTCACCGCTCCAGGGAGGATATTAGTAAGCCGAATCCCGGAACGGCGATATTCTTCACGCAAAGAGTTTCCGAACTGGAGAATCCCTGCCTTTGTCGCGGAATACACTGCGGCTCCACCAAAAACGTGCTTTGCCGCAATGCTGAGCACGTTGATGATCAACCCCGATTTGTGATCCAACATTGCTGGCAGAACCGCATGCGTGAGCTTCATGGTGCCGACCAAATTGGTTTCAATCTGTGCCGCATGGTCATCCCATCGGGTTTCGGCATAATCGCCAAACTGCGCCATGCCTGCGTTATTAATCAAGACTGGTTCGCCGCCCGTTCGTATGAATTCTTTAACTTTGGGGTTCGCCGCAACATCGCATACGTCGCCAACGATAAACCGCACAGACGCCGCACCGTTCGATTCGCACTGAACCGCAAGTTCGCGGAGGAGGTGGTCACGTCGAGCTGTGAGAATTAAGTGATGGCCCTGCTTGGCAAGGATCAATGCAAGTTCAGCCCCGATTCCACTACTGGCACCGGAGATCAGAACTGTTTTCAACGAGAAACCTCAAACATATTCCGAGCCGTTTCATAAAGCCGAATTCGTTCTAACTGCCCCGGTACAGCTTCTTTTAGCCGATCAAAAATTGTTAACCCCACCACTTCGCTTGTTGTGTTTTTCCCGCTAAAATCGGGAATATCCATATCCAAATTCTTATGATCGTATCGATCAACGACTTCACGATTCACAACCTCATCCAGCTTACCGAGGTCTACCATCATTCCCGATGGCTCGGCGATTTCCCCACTCACCGTGACTTCCAAAACATAGTTGTGACCATGCCCGTTAGGGTTGTTGCATTTGCCAAACAGCCGCACATTTTCTTCGTGCCCCAGTTCAGGAACATCTAACCGGTGCGAGGCGGCAAATTCATAACTGCGAGTGATGGTGATCATGTCGTTTTCTAATTTCCACTCACCGTATAGGAGTGGTGTTTCTTCTAGTTTCAGGGCTGTGAGTTCGACTTCGCCCGGCAGGTCGCGGAGCGTATCCCGGAAATGTCGAAGCAGATTCTCAAGCGATGGAGATTGGTGGGCAAATTCAGGAATCTCATCGTTGATACTTTTTTGGTCAAACCGGGCGACAACTCTCTCCTTTAAGATGTCATCAATCCACTTAATGTTAACAACCATTCCGTCAGATTCATTGACCTGTCCCTTCGCCGAAACCCAAAGCACATAGTTATGACCGTGGTTGTATTTGGAAGCCCATTCCCCGAATACTTCCCGATTTGCGGCTTCGTTAAGCAAGGGTAGCCAATAACGGTGCCCGCTACTGAAACTGACTTTTCGGGAGAGGGTGACTTGCGGCATCGAACTACTTCTCTCTACGATACGCTAATCCCAAACTCTGAGGGGTCTGTGTCCCTTTGCCTACCGCAACCAAAACAATTAGTGCGACTACATAGGGCAATGCCATGAAGAACTGAATTGGGATTGCCGACCGCCCTTGAAGTGCCACTTGGAGCCAATCTAGGATTCCGATAAGGAAACTCGCCGCCAGCACCCACATGGGCTTCCAGCGCCCAAATGTGACGAGCGCAATAGCAATAAATCCTCGCCCAGCGGTCATATTGGGAGCAAAACTGCTGGCGGTCCCAAGCGTGAGATAAGCCCCGGCTAGTCCGGCGAAAACTCCTCCAATGAGCAATGCAATCATTCTTAACCGAATCACAGAGAACCCAGCTGATTCGACGGCAGGTGGATATTCTCCGGCTCCACGGAGTGCAAGACCAAACTGAGTTCGGAACAATAACCAATGTACGCCCCAAGCGAGAATCGGCAAGGAGAGTAAGAGGACATCGATGCCAAGCGGGAGTTTAGGAATCCCGGCGACGCCGCTGAATTTTTGCCCACTGGCAACGCCCGCATCAAAAAGCGTACTCGTCAATCCAAGCCCGATCAGGTTCACTGCCGTACCTGCGACCACTTGATCGCTCGCCAGCACAACCGTAAAGAACCCTTGGATTAAGTTCAGAATTGCACCGATCAGGACAGCCGCAAGCAAACCAATCATCCACGATCCAGTTACCGCGCTTGCTACCACCGCCGCATAACAAGCGACAAGAATGGTTCCTTCTAGGCCGATATTGAGCACACCGGCTTTTTGCCCGATTGTTTCACCTAGAGCGGCAAACGCAACTGGCGCCGTGAACTGAGCGATCAGGAAAAACCAAACAACTGCTTCCATTAGTCGAACCTCCGCTGAGTTTTTCTATTGAGTGCCCACAGAATGGCAATATAGGCTAAAACCGCGAACCCCTGCACCGCCGGAACAACGCTATTGCCAATCGGAGTTGAACGTTTGAGAACCTCCGATCCAGCAAACAAAGCACCAAAGTAAGTGGCACTTCCCAGTGTTCCAATTGGGGTCAGGCCGCCCAACAACGCCACGGGAATCGCGATGAATCCCCAGTTTTGCGAATATCCATCCGCCAGCCTTCCTGTAAGGCCAACATAGTCCACCGAACCGGCCAATCCACACAATCCGCCGCTGATTGCCATAGCCCGGATTTGGATAGCTCCAACTGGAAGTTTGTTAGCCCTAGCCGCATCAGGAGAATCGCCCACAACCCTCAAATGAAACCCAGGAATTGTATAGCGCAGAAAAACCCAAATGAGAACGGTTGCGATCAATGCGATAAAGACTCCGCTGTGCAAGTCAGTGCCGGAATCAAACCGCATGAGCATCACTTCATTCGGCAAAGTATCCGTCACGAAGGTTTGTTTTTTTGATTCCTGAAGTGGGCCACGGAGTGTCCACTCGAGAGTTAGCAAAGCAAGGAAGTTCAATAAGATTGTGGAGATCACCACTTGAACTCCACGCTTCACATAGAGCCATCCCGCCAGTGCCCCGAACAGCGCACCGCAAATAATTCCGCTGATCAAGATAAATATTGAAAGCACGCTCGGCATGAACGAGGACAGGAATTTCGCGCAAAATGCTCCGCCAATTCCGCCTAAAACGTACTGGCCCTCGCCTCCGATGTTGTACATTCCCGCCCGCCATGCGACAACGATTCCAAGACCAGCGAGGCAAAGCGGGGTGGCGCGCACCAGAGTTCGGGCAATCGCGACTTTATCGCTAAACGCTCCCTTCCACATGATGGCAAGGCTTGCGGGAACATCTAATCCAAAGGCGGCAAAAGTCAGCGCGAGCACTAACACCATTCCCAGCGCGAGCAGAACAAAACGACCAACGGCTTTCAAGCGTTTGCCACCAAGAACTGGTCGTTGATACCGCCCGATTGGAGATATTTAGTTTCATCCGCTAACGCTGAAAGTTCGTCGAGGTCAGTCGAAATCAGGAGCACAGCGGCCCCTCGCTCAGCCGCTTCCCGCAATCGGCGGTGAACATAGTCTGTTGCCCGGATATCCAGCCCGCGAGTCGGATTCACAGCAATGATGAGATCCGGGTTCTGAGCCAAGTTGCGAGCCACGACGATTTTTTGTTGATTTCCTCCGCTCAAGCTTTTTGCCGTATCAGTTTCTTTGCCGACTTTGATTTCGTATTCGGCGATCATACGCTGAGCGTAATCCCTAACTAAAGCCGGACGAATGAATAGCCCCCACTTACATTCACTCGGAACCCCGCTCAACATCAGATTTTCTGCTACCGATAAGCCGAGCGCAAGTCCATCGGTTTGGCGGTCTTGCGGAATATACGCAACGTTGTCAGGCAATGTGAGCACGCCGTCATAATCTCTCACTCCGGCTAATGCCTCGGCTAACTCAATTTGCCCATTGCCATCAACCCCGCCTAACCCGAAAATCTGTCCAGCCAAGATTTCAAAGTCGACCGAATCAATAACTTTAACTCCGCGATCATCGTTAACAGACAACTTTTCCGCTTTCACCAAAACTTCGCCAAAGCTACGTTCACCATCTTTAGCGAATTCGGGGACATCTCCCACCATCCATTCAGCAAGTTGGACTTCGTTCGTGTCGCCAATCAAGGAAGTCGCGATGAGTTCGCCTTTTCGCAAAACCGTCACACGGTCGGCGACCGCCATGATTTCGCTCAGCTTATGGGCGATTAAGATCACTGCAATCCCTTGGTGGCGAAGTTTTCTGAGCACTCCAAATAAATCTCTGATTTCGTCTGGGCTGAGCACCGCCGTCGGTTCGTCCAAAATCAACACCCGAGAATCACCCGCCAAAGCCTTGAGGATTTCAATTCGTTGCTGTGCACCCACCGGGAGCTCCAAAACTATCTTTTGAAGATCAACATTCCAGCCAAGTTCGGTCCCTTTCCCCGTCGCCAATTTCGAGAGCTCCGCGAGCGAAAGAGGTGTCAAGTTGCCCGTTATTTCGCCCAACGCTAGGTTTTCCGAAACCAAAAACTGAGGCACCAGCATGAAATGCTGGTGAACCATCTTCACGCCAAGCTGACGGATTTCAATCGGGCGACCAGTTGGAAGTGGAGAGCCGTCGAACAAAATATCCCCCTGATCTGGCGAAACAAATCCAGAAAGTATCCCCATCAAGGTTGATTTCCCAGCCCCATTCTCACCTAATACGGCATGGATTTCACCCGATAAGAAATCAACTGAAACATTATCTAGTGCGCGAACGGCCCCGTAAGATTTTGAAACCGCCCGAACCTGAATGAGGGCTTCAGTTCGTGGTTCGGGCGGCATAAATGATTCTCAGAATTCGTCTTTTGGAATTGTCAGCTCACCTGCGATGATTGCCGCTTGGAGCTTGGTGATTTCTTCACGTACTTCGGATTGAATCTCCGAAGCAAGTAAAGGATTCAGCACGAAATCCACGGCGCCTTCTTGCATTCCTACGAGCTGAATTTCTCCATGGTACTTTCCTTCTTTCACTAATGTGGCAAGGGCGACAAACGGCTTTTCGGCAAGGATCACTGCGCTAGCTATACATTGCGGGCTGAGTTTGTTTTGGTCTTCATTTGCGCCAAACGCCCAAACATTTTTTTCTTCGCAGGCACTGAAGAACCCGGTAACCGCCGCATTGGTTTGATGGATCAAGTAGTCAGCTCCTTCTGCGATCGCTTGTAGAGTTGCCTGCTTTGCCTTGGCAACGTCGTCATTACTGCCGGTGAATTTTTCTATCACTTCAATTGATGGATTCGCTGCTTTTGCTCCCGCCGCAAATGCTTTGAATGTTGAACGGATTGATGGAACATCTGGCCCGCCGATCATGCCGACTTTTCCAGTTTTGCTTTGCTTTCCAGCAATGAACCCAGCTAAGTAAAAGCCTTGCTCAAGGTAGAAGCGGAATGCACCTGAGTTTGCGGTTGTTTCTCCCCCACTACTACTTACAAAAACCGTGTTTGGGAACTCTTTAGCAATCTCCGCTGCTGGCCCGTTGTATTCAAAGCCATGACCGATCACGAGTTGGTAGCCATCTTGGGCAAAGCTGCGCATCGCATCTTTGATTGCGGCATCTTTGGTGGTTTGCTGACTGACTTCTGCACCCAGGTCTTTTTCGATTGCGAGCAATCCTCTATTTGCGAGTGCACTCCAGCCACTATCGTTTACGTTTCCAGGAGTGAGCAGGGCAACCTTTAGTTTGCCTTCTACGGGTTTGCCAACGGGAAGATCTTTTACCGAAACGGCTGTACCTTTATCTCCGCCCGAACAACCAACAATTACAAGCAGAATCGCGAACAGTGCAATGATCCAACGAGACATGTGCGTATTTTACGCACGTTTGAACAATCAATAGCAAAATTAGGCATCAACCGATACTAAGTCGATGAACGTCACTTCCGGTCGGGCGCAAAATCGGGCATGAACACCCCATCTCGCTAGTCCTCTCGTTACATAAACCAAGTTTTTGCGACCCTGAACCAGTCCGTGCTTGAATGTTTGTCCGTACTTGCTCGGAACTACTGGAGCCCAACCGGGCAGAGCGATCTGTCCGCCATGCGTGTGCCCCGAAAGCTGAAGATCAACCCTGTATCCATCGGGCATATCATGTGCGACATCGGGATTATGGGATAGCAGAATGCGAGGCATCTTGGGGTCAAGTCCGCCTAGAGCCGCTTCTGCATCAATTTTGTCCTCCCACAAATCTCCAACTCCCGCCAGCGCAATTGCTTCGCCACCCCGCTCAAGTAAGACCCGCGAATTATCGATGAGTTGAAAGTGCGTGTTGTTCAGAACTTCCTTTCTGACGCCCGGGCCATCAAGCCACCAGTCGTGGTTTCCTAAAGTGGCGAAGGTTCCATCTGGGGCCGTCCAATTCTTGAAAACATCAGTTAAGTCGGGAATATAGCCAAGCGATTCGTCACATATATCTCCTGGCACGCAGAGAATGTCCGGCTTCCCTTTTTGAATTTCTGCTCCTACCCGTTGGATAAATTCTGGCTCCACCATTTCTGGCCAATGGATATCCGATGCCAAACCCATGCGATAACCATCAAAAGCTTTTGGTAGGTTCTTTATTGGAACTTTGAGATAGTTGATTTCCAGCCAGTTAGGTTCGATTAAAAAAGCATCTATGCTGACTGCGCCAAGCAGAACCCCGGCCCCCTTAAAAAAATTACGACGGGTGATTGCCCGTTTGGTCAGCGGTCGCTTGTTGCGCGGCTTCGCTGGTTCTTGCATACTGCAATTAACGGCATCATTTCAGATTTCCGTTCCTTGCTCCACCAACAGCTAGGCCGCTTGGTCTTCTTCATTGACGATTGATTTTGCCGCTTCTGCAGAACTGTAATCCCAGTTGTCGCAATCTAACCGGCGACAATGGATCATCCGCTGAAAAGTGCCGTTTTCCAATTCCACTTCCGCGGTGTTGGCAAATCTGCACTCCAAGCAGAGTTCCGGTTCGATCAGTCGAACCACCTTTAAGTTACGTTTGGCCATCCTATGCCTCCAGTCCCAACCTTGGGTATGAATAAATCGTCGGTACCAGTAATCTCGCTGGTCCCCGCTGAATTACCAGGTTTAAGATGAAAATTGTGCCTTATCCAGAGCGGCAGAAGCGTATTCGTGAAGAACTCCGCGCGGCATGGGAAGAAGCACGAAAAACCCCGGAAGATCCTGGACTGCGGGAAACATACACATCACTCCCCCGCGCTCCAATTCAACTCGTGGGATTACAGATGGAAAAAGTCGCTAATCACGGTGGAATTTTGAGAATCGCCGAAGCTTATCGGTTGGAGCACGTATTGCTAGAACGTGAAGCCGACGACGTCTACGATCTTTCCGGTGAGCGAGGTTCTACCGCGTGGCAGTCCTTCGAGTTTGGTGAGCCAGCTGACCACCTGCGCAATCTTCGAAACAAGGGCTATCAAGTCGTTGCGTTGCACCTTAGTCGAGAATCGCAAAACATCGCTACCTTTAATTGGCAGACTCCCACCGCAATTGTTTTTGGAGAAGAAAAGTACGGCGTTCGCCCAGAAATCTTGGAGCTTTGCCACCACACAGTAGCGATTCCGCTGTACGGAATGACGACATCCCTGAACGTTGGTCAGGCAGTAGCGATCGCCACGCAATACGCGATGCAAGCACACTTTGAAGCTCATCCGGATTTCCACCCGGCGAGGAACAATAGCAAACGAATCCTCGGAATTCCCGCAGACAATCCCGAGGAAAATTCGGCAGATTAAATCAGGCGATATTCAGATCGCCCCACCTTGCGCTCTAAGATCACGTTGACCTCATGCTGTTCAATTAGGCTTGCCGCACTTGGGTTCATCAAGATTTCTCCCGCTTGAATCTGGCTGTACCTTTCCGTGATCTGACCAGGAAGCTGGTCATTTGGATTGTGAACACGAGTTGAGATATAGATGCTTGAGTAAGGATCGTGAGTTCTGATCTCAGCCGCCGCGATCCTTGCCGCAATCGGATTTCGGGCCGTTATAGCAAATCCGCCATCGTGAAGCTCTAGTAATCCCGAACCACACTTTGCCGCAAGGTCTTGAATGACCGAAAAGTTGCGACTTCTCACAAGCATATAAGTAACGGTAGGTAGTTCAAAGGCTAGTGGGCGAGCCACAATATCGGCAGCGTGAATGCCTGTCATTCTCCCACTTTCCGGCTGAGGGTAATGGTTGGTGCTGTTCGCTTTTCTCCACGATTCAGACAAATCTTCTCGCTGAATCTTCTCCAAAAAGCTGATGGCTCGGTTTTTTGTCACAGGCAGAATTGGCTGAATCCGGGCAAGCTCAGCAAGGACGCGATCTACTTCCCCAGTATCTTGCTCGGCAATCCAAAGCAAACTCTCCGTCCAGCGACTTGCCCAAAGCGACCGCATAGGCTCAAACCAAGTGTTTTGCAAGTCTCCGCATAGGTGCCCTTGGTAAAGGTTTGTTAGGTGCTCAGCTGATTCTTTCTTCTTGGAAAAGTCTGACTCACCATTAAACCGATTCCACCAGTGCTCTGCTGATCGCACATCGGTTTGAACGTCTTTATTAAGCCACAAAGAACCATCCCCAGTTCCAAACAGCTCAGAAGCTTCATCGCCGAACTCTTTTTCCAGCACCTGCCTGAGTAAGTAAAGAGTTGCTGATAAACGATTGCCTGCTCGCGGCCCTTGAGAGCCGTACCACATCAGGCTAATCGCATCTTTCCGATTAACAGCTTGTCCCACGTTCAGAGCTAGCAGAGCCAGTAGCTCAGCAACCTTTTTTGTGGGGAATCCCGCGAAAACCTTTGAGTCGCGACGAATCGCGACTCGGCCAAATAGGCCGATTTCCATTTTACTATTCAATTGTCTCTCCCTTTATAGATGAAACCGTAGAATCATCTCACTAAAATATAACATAAACAGCAGACACAATTAATGTTTTTGCAATCAAATCGTGAAATTTGTCTACTTTCACCCAAATTTCATCGCCCAGACACCCATTTTTAGCTATGTCAAACTGCGCATTGTGAAAGTTATCCGTGACGTTTCCTACGATACAGCTGTTCGAGGTCGCCAACTTGATATCTTTCTGCCTGAAACAAAAACTGCGGCTCCTTTAGTTGTACTCATTCATGGTGGCGGCTGGATAAGTGGCGACCGCACCACATTTCACGATAGCGCGGAATGGTTTGCCAAGCAAGGCATCGCGGCGGCTTGTGTGGGTTATCGCCTCGCTCCTCTGAATCCATATCCTGCCGCAATCGACGACGTTTTGCAAAGTATTGGTTTTTTGCGAGCACACGCAAGCGAATACAATTTCGACCCGCACCAGATTGTTTCAATGGGAAATAGCGCCGGCGGTCACCTTGCTTGCATGGCTGGGCTTAAACAAACATTTTCAAATGGCGAACCTGCACAAAACGTGAACGGTGTTGTGAGCATATGTTCAATTACGGACATTAGAAACCCTCACGAATCGCAGTACCCCGTAGCATTTTCATTCCTTGATCAGTTCATGGTAAAAACTGTGCACGAAGCTCCAGAAATGTACTCGGAAGCTTCACCAATTACCCATATTTCTGAAAACGCTCCGCCATTCCTCATCTTTCACGGATCGCACGACGACATCGTTCCGCCAGAACAAAGTAAGCAACTTTACGATGCTCTTTGCCAAGCGGGCGTGTCGGCTGACCTCCAAATTCTTGACCGCGAAGGACATGCGTTTCTTTTTTCAAGTTGGAGCAAGATTATTGAACAAGCGGTTGAATTCGTCCAGACTCTTTAAGCCATGCAAGTTGACCTTAGAAGCGATACCGTAACTCAGCCGACTCCCGAAATGAAAGCGGCGATGATTGAAGCCCCACTGGGGGACGATGTGCTCGGCGATGAACCTACCGTTCAAGCCTTAGAAGCAAAAATAATTGAACTCACTGGCATGGAAGCGGCAGTGTTTGTTCCAAGCGGAACGATGGGTAATCAAATCGGAATTGCCGCGCTAACCTCCCCGGGCGACAGTATATTAGTCGAAGAAGAAGCCCATATCTTGCACTATGAAGTTGGCGCACTAGCAGTTTTGAATGGACTGACGGTAAGAAGTTATTCTAGTGACCACGGCAAAGTTGACTCCGATGAGTTGCGGGCGAAATGCCTTACTGCTTCACTCCACACACCGGGCACAACTTTGCTTTGCCTTGAAAACACTCACAACCGTCACGGCGGATCAATATTGACCCCGGAGGATCACGCCGAACTCCGAAAAACCGCGAACGACTTGGGAGTTAAAGTGCATTTAGATGGGGCAAGATTGTTCAACGCATCCGCCGCGCTTGGTAAGCCGATCAAAGACTTCACCCGACATGTTGATAGCGTAAGCCTTTGCTTGAGTAAAGGATTAGGTGCTCCAGTGGGGAGTGTTCTTGCCGGATCAGCTGATCATATTGAGCGAGCTAGGATTTGGCGGAAACGACTTGGCGGAGGGATGCGACAATCTGGAATGCTTGCCGCGGCAGGAATTTATGGCCTTGACCACATTTTTCCGTTACTGGCTGAAGATCATGCGAAAGCGAAGAGGTTCAGTCAAGCTCTAAATCAAGTGAAAGGCTGGAACTCACCAGAGCCGGAAACTAATATAGTGATGCTCGATTTACCGATTGATCCCGCAAGGGCTTCCGAGAAATTCGCCTCGCTCGGAATACACGCTTTTCCGTTCGGCCCCAAGAGAATGAGATTTGTATTCCATCATCAAATCAGTGATGGCCAATTAGTTTATGCTTGCGAAGTTATACGGAAGATCGCGCTCGGTGAGACCAGCTTCAGTTAAAGTTAAAGCGCGGAGTTTCTTGTAAGTGATCTCCGCAAGAACTTCCATGTTCACAACATCTTCTTTGTTGTACTGAATTAGGGTTTCGAGGGCACTTTCGCTACCTCTGAGATGTGCATTCCAAAGTCGGATCGCATCCAAACCGTTTAATCCATCGGTATCTTCGCTTCGAGCAATACCGAGTTGGCGTTCTATTTTTTTGAGACCGCCTTTGATGCCCACGCGCTTGAGTGCGAAGCACAGATCAAGGTGAATCTGATCAAAAGGAACCTGCGGAAACGCTTTTTTGAGCATGGGAATATCAAATCCTGAGCCAAAGAAAGTAACGATCATGCTGGCATTGCTGATGATGTCGGGAAATTCATGCAAATCCTGACCCTTGATAAGTGCGGTGAATCGGTTGCCATCGTATAGACCGATTGTTGTAATGGAATCGCCCCACTGTCCACCATCGGTTTCGATATCAAGATACATCACCCGTTTTCGGAATTCAGGAAATGCTCGCCACGCTTCTTTAGCGCCCAGATCGCGGGCAAAAAACTGATGAACGCCGCTTTCTAGTGCGTTCTTAGAGCGTTCCAGGTGTTCTCGAACTTCAACTTGCCCTGCCGAACCTACAGAAAACCACTCTGAGTTTTCTAAGAAATGATCCCAGCCTGTGCATCCAGCTTTCCATAACGCACGTTCTGTGTGGCCTCCAAGGCCGGGAACATGGCAAAAGCTTTGGGTTAACACAACGACCTAATTCTAGCCGCCGCCTGCGGTTCCACCCTTGCGGCCTTGTGGAACAATATTGGGATCGGCACCATAGTTGGGTTGCGGAAGGAACAGAGACATAAGGGTTGAAGCTGGGAACGGCATCGCTTCTTCCTTTTTGTCGTACCAGTAGTCACCAGTTTTAAGATTTCGGTCGAATTCTCCTGTGATCCGCATGGCTCCTTTACCCCACCAGGTAGCGGTCATATCCTTTCCAAACCATTGAACACCACGCCATTTACCTGTGATAACGACAGATGCTGAACCCGTATAAATAACTCGGTCGTGCTTATCGTATTCTTTGCGAAGTGATCCGCTGAGAACCTCTAATTTCCCATCCGTGTGCTTGGTAATAAGCAATGTTCCGGAAAACTTGACTTCCAAGCGACCTTCACCGTCAATTGACTTAAAACTACCAAGGTTTGTTTGCAAATGCATCGTTCCAAAATCGGAACGATTTGCGTAGCTTCCTCGCTGAGCGGGGGTGGCAGTTTGCGCGAAATTAGCTAGTGACACCAAGGTCAACGCGCCCACCATTCCAAACTTCAAAATCGGTTTCATAATCAATTCGGTTCCTGCAGAGGTTCCAGTCAGTTATTTTATCCCAAGAACCGCGCCAACCCTTGGCCCTGGGCAAAACCTCGCAACGAATACAACGTCATTCACTTATGCCGTGTTCCCTACTTTGCGAATTTCCGCCTATTACCTTCCTCGTTTGTTGCGTAGAATGATTGCAACATGATGAAGTCGGGCTCACCCCTTGGCATCGTGGCCGGAATTGCGGCGATTTCTGGAATCGCATTCTTAATGCTGAGCAACGCAAGCCCATACGTTTCGGTTAAAGAAGCCCTCAACCATAAAGGAAACAATCTTCATCTCCAGGGCGATTTGGTCAAAGAATCTATTCAGGTGAATGTCAACCGCCAGGAAACCCGGTTCACCATTGTTGACGATGCCGGCGACAAAATGAACGTTATTCACGCTGGATTGCCGCCTTCCAACATGGGCGACGCAACTAGAGTAGTCGTGGTTGGTGGAATGTCGAACGGCGAGTTCAGTAGCCATAAACTCATCACCAAGTGCCCGAGCAAGTACGAATCCGAAGCAAAGCCTTCACCGAAAGCATCCTCTTGAACTAAAGAATGAACCCAAACACCCTACCAGTCAATTCTCTCAACTGGCTCGGAACCGCAGGGTCAATATTTGTTCTTCTCGCGACTATTTTTGCTTTAGTTTCTTTTGTTACAGCGATTGTCAACCGCCCCAAGTTGCCACAAATTTTTGTTCAACTTTCTTCACTCAATTTTGTTGCGGCGTTTCTGAGTTTGATCGTCCTATTTATCAACTCGCAATTCCAGATTAAGTATGTTTACAAGCATTCAGCATTAGATCACGAGCTTCAGTATAAGATTGCAGGTGCTTGGTCGGGGCAAGAGGGTTCCTTCCTCCTTTGGGCCGTAACAAGCGGAATATTCCTTAGCGTATGTATTCGTGCGGCTAAAGGTTATCAGAGGCAGTTCGCCGCAGTTGGTTCGGTATTTCTGACCGCTCTTGGTGGCATTTTAATGTTTGAATCGCCGTTCTTTTTCAACCCAAACGGCGTTGATATGAGCAACGGTTTGGGGATGCCTCCATCGCTCCTCAATTATTGGGTCGTTATCCATCCGCCAACGATCTTCCTTGGTTTTGGATTGCTCACTTCCCTATTTGCATGGGCGTTTGCTGCCCTGCTCAGCCGGGACTTAGAAACATGGATTGACCAAGTACGGCCTTGGTCGCTAGTTGGCATCAGCCTGCTCGGAGTTGGCCTTTGTATGGGTGGGTTCTGGGCTTACGAAACCCTAGGATGGGGTGGTTTCTGGATGTGGGATCCAGTCGAAAATACTTCTTTTGTGCCATGGGTTGCATTGGTTGCATTCGTGCACGGAATCTTTGTCCAAAAAGCAAAAAAGAAATGGCAACTCACTAACGCGATCCTTGCCGCAGTTCCGTTTCTTGCTTTTGGCTATGGCACGTTTTTGACTCGTAGCGGATTCCTCGGAGATACAAGTGTCCATAGCTTTGCGCAGATGAACCGCAGCGCGCTTTACATTCTCATCGGGCTTGTGAGTGCGACGTTAATCGGATTTATCGTTGTTTATCGCAAAACCGCAAAATGGTATCGCAGTGAAAATCCAGAACAAACAACGGAAAAAGCTGGCTGGAATAAAGAAACTTTCTACTCCTACGGAAACTGGCTATTGCTATCGTTAGGCGTGATCACTGGCTTTGGCATGAGTGTTCCACTCGTGCAATCGCTGATGCAGCAGAAGCCCAAAGTTGTTGAAGAACACCTCTACAACACGATTGTTTCCTTCCCGTTTCTGCCACTGATTTTCTTAATAGCGATTGCCCCGTTTCTAACTTGGCGAAACAAGCCGGCGGTAGAAGTTCTGAAGGGATTTACCAATGTGTTAGCTGCCAGCATCGCCACGGTTGGATTCATCCTGTTATGGCTCAAGTGGGGTGGTCAATCTGTGCAATTTGGCCCGGCTGTTCTTACATTTGCTGGCCAAGCGGGTGACCAGACCAAACAGACCTCGATGCTATTCGGCGCCTTCCCGGTGTCTACGATTCCTTGGGTGCTCTTCCTCACTTGGCTTTGCTCATTTACTGTGTTTGCCAACCTTTGGAAAGGGGCGCAGCTATTCAAATCGAACAAAGCATCGGCGGGTGGGATGCTGACTCATATCGGTACGGTTCTCGCCGTTACCGGCCTGATTTTTTCGCGTGGACTTGAGCAAAAAGTCGAAGGCATTGTTCACGAATCTAAATCGTTGGAAGCATTTGGCTACCAAGTTGATCTCCTTGGACATACAACCGACTTTGTTGATCGACATAACAAAATCAAGCTTAAGTACTCCAAAGACGGTCGTAGTTTTGAAGCAACCCCCGGGCTCTACTTCATCGCCGGAGCAGACGGTGAGCCGCAAGGGTTTATTTGGCCAGATATTCATTCATGGCCCCTGTACGATGTTTATACAGTTGTCCAGCCATTCGTTATCGACACAAGCAATGACACCGTTGAGTTTGGTGGAAGCGAACCCGTTCAAGTTCTGCCGGGCCAATCCGCCCAGTTCTACGATGTCCTTCTTGATTACCACGGCTACGAAGTCGAAGGCACTGTCGGCACGTTTGGAGCGAAATTTATCACGACAGTTGAGGTGAATAACAAGGGAGTCAAAAGCACAGTTCACCCCTACATCAAACTACTTGGCCCTGGCGAAATGGAGCGACCAGTTGTTGATCTTGGTAGGGGCCTCGGGCTATACGTTGATAAGATTGATGCCGCGACAAAAGCTGTCTCGTTGGTCATCAAATACACCACTCCGGCCTACCCGGTTCAAATCTTCTATAAGCCCCTGACTATATTGGTTTGGTGGGGGGTCGGTATCATGACGCTTGGGGGATTTATTTCCGCGTTTTACCGCCGAAACCGCAAGACCCCGTTAGCACCAGTTGGCGAACCAGAGGTTCCCGCAACTGATCAAACAGAAAGCAATGCAACTTCGGACACTTTTGAAGTCTAAACTCCACCACGGACGCATCACTTACTCAAACCCCGATTACGTTGGGAGTATTGAAATTGATGGCGACCTCATGCGCGAAGTCGGCATTATAGATGGCGAACTGGTTCACATTTGGGCGGTTGATCACAAATCACGAATTCAAACCTACGCATTTGCTGGCCCCAAGGGTGTGATCGGCTTAAACGGTGGCGCGGCCTACCACTTTGAAATGGGAGACCGAGTGATCATTGCGGCATTCACGCTCAGCGATGAACCCATCACCCCGCGAATTGTGCTGCTCGGCGACGAAAACGAAATCGTCCGCGACCTCACCCCATTCAACGTCCTTGGCTAACTCCAACCGCGAAATGCTCGAACAGTTGCTCCAAGAATCAGGAGCAATACTCAACGGGCATTTCAAGCTCACCTCGGGGCGGCATTCGGATATCTATTTTGAGAAGTTTCGCGTACTGGAATCACCTCCTGCGCTTTCAGCACTCTGCACTGAAATTGCCGATCAGTTTCGGGGCCAGGTTGATCTTGTTGCCGGGCCAACGACGGGCGGGATCATTATCGCTTTCGAAGTCGCGCGGCAACTGGGGGTACCGGCTCGATATGTCGAAACGGTGGACGGTACAAAGACTCTGCGCCGCAATGCTTCCATTCCTTCAGGAGCGCGGTTATTGGTCGTTGACGACGTTCTCACCACTGGCCTTTCCGTTATCGAAACGGTGGATGCGATTCGGGCTTTTGGAGGCACAGTTGCCGGGGTCGGTGTGCTTATTGACCGTGCGCCAAACCCAATCGATTTTGGAGCACCGTACTTCGCTAGCTACAAAGTTGAGGCAGAAAGCTGGGCTGAAGACGAGGTTCCTGATTGGCTGGCTGGGATTCCAATTACGAAGCCAGGAACGCGAGCTTAATATAATCCCATCGCTTTGCGAACCATGGACATGGTTTCGCTGGCAACCGCTCGCGCTTTGTCAGCACCGGAGATCAAGATATCCTCAATATCACCATCCGATAATGCCGCTCGACGTTCGCGCATCGGGCGGAAGTATTCGTTGATAATCTCCGTGAGTTCCTTTTTATTTTGCATACATCCGCGCTCACCAGCGATATCTTCAGACCATTGAGTTTCCCAAAACGGAGAATAGATTTTTAGATACTGACAGACGGCACAACCTTCTGGAATGCCCGGATCGGTTTTACGGAGTTTGGACGGAGTTGTAAATGCGCTCTTAATCTTTTCCGCTGTTTCATCCGGTGTATCGGTGAGGTAGATGCAGTTGTCGTAACTCTTGCTCATCTTCCTCATATCCAGCCCAGGAACCTTGGCTCGATTTTCGTCGGCGGGGATCAAATACTTGTACGGCCCAAAAATTTCGACTTCAAATAAGCGATTAAACCGTTGTCCGATATCGTTACCAATTTCCAGATGAGGTGCTTGGTCGCGACCAACCGGAACACCGAGCGGGCGATAAAGCAATATGTCTGCGGTCTGTAAAACCGGATAACCGAGTAATCCGTACGGCTCGCGTTCGACTCCTCCGACTTCGCCTTGTTTTTCCTTGTACGTTGGATTCCGTTCCAACCAACCTAGCGGAGTGATCATGCTGAGCAAAAGGTGTAGCTCCGCATGCTCTTTTACATGGCTTTGAATAAACACAGCCGATCGAGCTGGGTCAATTCCCGCCGCGACGAAATCTTTGGCAACCTCTCGAGCGTTGTATCCTGCTTCACCCGAGTTCCCTTGCATGGTGGTTAAAGCGTGCCAATCCGCAACCATGCAGAACATTTCATGCCCCGATTCTTGGAGTTCGACCCAGTTTCTGAGCGCGCCTTCGTAGTTACCTATGTGCAACTTAGGGTTTGTGCTGCGCATCCCGCTTAAGATTCGGCGATTTTCACTCATGATTGGTCTTCCCTTCCAACTGGCAATTGGCGTGCCAGAAGGTTATCAGAACGGACTACCCGTAAGATATTTAAATAGGGCTTCAGCCGGAACCCCGATCAAGTATTCAATCGGCCCAGGGTTACCAGCCCGAGACATCATTTGCCCGCCAACGATGAGTACCAGCAAAAGAATAGTGCCTTGCGAGCGATTAAACTCAAACCATCTTTGGCGATTTTGGGCGGGCAACAACAATCCAAGTAGCCAGTGACCATCGAGCGGCCCAAGCGGAATGAGGTTAAACAACGCCAATACAATGTTGATGAACACTCCGTACACAAATAATGCATAAATAAAATGGATATTAAATGCGTAGGGAGAGGCGATGGCAATAATTCGGTACGCGATAGCGAACAACAAAGCAAGTGTTACGTTCGTCATCGGGCCAGCGATAACGCTCGCAAAATGATCCCAGCGAGGGTTTTTCATGCGCCCGGGATTAACCATGACTGGCTTGCCCCATCCGATTCCAAATCCGCTGAGCGTGCTAACCACGATCATGATCACACCTGTGATTTCAAAGTGCTTAGTCAGATTTAGCGTCACCCGCCCTTGGCTGCGAGGAGTCATATCACCCGCCATATCCGCGACTTTAGCGTGAGCAAATTCGTGGAGTCCAATGGAAATAAATAGGATGATGGCGAGTGCTGCGTATTCCATTGACCGTTTCTAAATTCCCTCTGGCAAAACTTCCCGAGCGAGCATTTCATCGTACGATTCCGCCCGCTGAACAATGACTGGCCCCGAATCTCGCACAAGCACGGTGGCTGGTCGAGGATATCGGTTGTAATTGCTCGCCATACTACTTGAATACGCGCCCGTTGTTAAAACGATGAGCAGATCGCCCGGTTGCAGGTCGTTCGGCAACATGACTTGATCAAACAGAAGATCACTTTCGCAATGACGACCACTTACCGTTGCGGATGAGGATTCACCCAATTCGCGTGCATCGCCTGCAACCGTCTCCACTGCGTATTTGGCATCGTACATCGCGGGGCGAGGATTATCAGCAAGCCCGCCATTGACGATCACATGGCGCTTTGTTCCGCCGCTCGGGGATTCTACAAACTTGATTGAGCCGATGGTGTAAATCGTGACGCCGCTTTCAGCGATTAAGCTACGCCCTGGTTCTTGAACTAACTTTGGGTTTAGACCTGTTCCTTCTAATGCCCGACGTACGCCTTGCGCGAGTTGCTGACAGTAATTAGAAAGAGCGATTGGAGATTCGTTCGTGTACCGCACGGCTCGACCCCCGCCCGCATTGATAACCTTGGTGATAAACCCATGCGTGCTCTTCATTTCAGCGGCAAACTGGGCTAGCCGTTGACCAGCCGAGATTTGTGCTTCTGGATCAAGCAGTTGCGATCCCACATGGCAATGAAAGCCTTCGACTTGCAGACCAGAATTCAAAGATTGCAGCAACGCTTTTTCTGCAGAACCATCGTGGATGCTAAAGCCAAATTTCGTATCTTGTTGCCCGGTGCTGATCTTTTCGTTGGTGATCGGCAGCACTCCTGGCGCAAGTCTGAGAACCAAAGGAGTGGTGGCTTTTAGTTCGGCAAGTGTCTTGATTTCCTCAAAATTATCAACAACTATCTGGTTAATTCCTACTGATAAAGCGAATTCGATTTCCTCTCGGCTTTTATTGTTCCCGTGCATGTGGCAGGCACTTGCGGGAACACCGACCGCAAGAGCCGCACGTAGTTCCCCTTCGCTGGCAACATCAATTAAGCATCCTTCCGAATGGGCAATTTTTAGAACCGCGAGAACACTGTTTGCCTTGCTGGCAAAAGTGATTTCGCTATTGGGGTCAGCTTGCCGCGCCGCAGAAATGTAATCGCGAATTCGATTGCGAAAATGGTTCTCATCAATAACGTAAAGTGGAGTTCCAAATTGACCTGCAAGCTCATGGGCTAAATCGGCAGTTGGTCGCCAGCGTGGGTCGAATTCTGGCTCTGCCATAGGCTGAAATTATGACATGGGGGCATTTCCGGCCTATGCTGCGACGCTTCTAGGAAACTCACTCGTCAAAATGACAGGTACGGAACTTTACGGATCATGAAATCGCGCGCATTACCAACTCTGCTTGCCTTAGCTACTGCACTTTCGGCAGTAGGTGCTCAAGCTCAAGACACTATCGTTACAGTTAACGGTCAACCTATCGCCCGGTCACAGTATGTTAAGAGAATGGAAGTTCTTCCCGGCGTAGGAAAGAGCATCGGCGGAAAATTCTTCGAAGCAAGCCCGGGATTCTTAACTCTGCAGCAAATGATCAATGAAACTCTCATGCTGCAACTGGCTAAAGACAAAGGAGTTGAGCCGAGCGAAACCCAAATCACCGATGAAATCAAGTTCAGAACCGATGATAATCCTGATTTTGTGAAAGCTTTTACAATGCTCGGATTCACACAAGCTGACCTGCGATACGATATTAAAGTACAGCTTTCCGAATTTAACCTGACTACTATGGGCATCAACATCGCTGACGCACAAATCACCCAGTTCTATGAAACCGAAAAGAAAGCCCAGTTCACGTTACCAAAGCGCCACAAGATCCGAGTCATTACGATTGATAGCCCAGCTTTGAAAAAGAAGGTGGACGACCAACTTGCTGCAGGGAAATCATTTGCTGACGTAGCCAGCGAACTCAGCGTAGACATTTCTACAAAATATGATGGCGGACTGATGGGAGTTATTCCTGAGGATAATCTCAGCGGAACAATCAAGGCTATCGTCAATGGCATGAAGGAAGGTCAGTCCTCAATCTGGGTTCCTGGTCAAACTCAAGGCGTAGAAATTAAATTCTTCCTCGAAAAAACCTGGCAATCGGAAGTGATGCCACTTGACGCAAAACTAAAACAACGCATCCGCCGAAAGATGATGGTTGATCGCGGAAACGTGAAGAATGATATCGAAAAAATGATGACGAATCAGCGTGCAAACGCAAAAGTTGAATACACGGGAACTCCTTTCGACAATCAGTTAAAGCAACTCTTTGGCCCGGACAAATAAGGCGAACATAGATCCGTATTAACTGGCTCTGTATCTTACAGAGCCAGTTTTTGTTTGACCGTGGCGGTAATCTCACATAATGAATTCTTCGCCATCCGATCTTCTCAAAGAAAATGGGTTGGTTGGAAGCTATCAGGTTCATATCGCACCCCAAATTCTCGTAATCGACCAGAGGGCGCATCAGATTTTTTTAGAATTTGCGGACACATTTTCTGATCTATTGAACCAGTTGGAACGAGTTTACGGGCGATCTTTTGACGCTTCTCCCACAAATGAATTTGTGATCGCGGCTAGCGAAACAGAGCACGCAGGTGGAGTGGCTGGATTAGCCCAAATTGTTGACCGCCTTCTCGGGCCAGGTGGTTGCCCTTGGGATCAGGCCCAAACTCACGAATCGCTAAAAAAATATTTGCTAGAAGAATCTTACGAACTGATCCAAGCGATAGACGATGGCGACGAATCAGCAATGAAAGAGGAACTAGGTGACGTACTCCTCCAGCCGCTAATGCACACTCAGATTAAACGCTTAGAGGGCAAATGGGGCATAGAAGAAGTCGCAAATCAGATCAACACCAAACTGATTCGCCGCCATCCCCACGTTTTTGGCGATGTTCAGGCCGATACTCCCGAAGAAGTTCTCAAAAATTGGGACGCGATCAAACGGCAAGAAAAAGGCGAAAAACTGGAATCAACTTCTACTTTGAGTGGGGTTCCAGTGTCAATGCCTGCGCTCATGCTGGCGATGGAAATCAGTAAACGCGCGGCCCGGTCAGGATTTGAGTGGCCCGATATGGAAGGAGTCTGGGCGAAATTCCGTGAAGAGGAAAATGAGTTTCGCGAAGCCCTTGCCGAGGGTAATCGTCAGCGAATTTCTGAAGAGTTAGGTGATCTGCTGTTCACAGTTGTTAATCTTGCGCGGTGGTCAAAAGTTGATCCGGAAGATGCTTTGAGGACTATGGTCGAGCGGTTCCGGCGGCGCTTTATGGCAATGGAGGAGATGTCTCCTAAATCGCTGACTGATCTCAGTGCCGAGGAATGGGATGAATTGTGGAATCAGGCCAAAGCAAACTCAACGGTTATCTAAAACAACCGCATACCCAACAACGCTTGCGGAACTCACCACATTCAAACTTCGACCTTTGCCAAACATTGGAATATAAATCGCAGCAGCGCAGAACTTCATTACTCCGCCATAAATCCCGCCACCCTCATTGCCAATAACGATACAGGTGCGCAGCGGGAAATCAAACTCTGTGAATTCAACTGCGCCTTCCGCGATTTCAAGAGCGATTAATGTCCAGCCTTCATCAATCAGTTTTTGACAGGCTTCGTCGTGGCGGGCAAAATGACGCCACTTGATACGTCGGTGTTGGCCCATGCTGGTCACACCGATCAGGGGACTTGCTTCTGGTTGCGGAGTTTTGCCAGTAAGAATCAGTTCGCTGGCACTGCATCCGTCAGCAAGACGGAACATTCCCCCAACGTTGTAACCATCGTCCCAGTCTTGTAAAAGGAAGCAAAGTTCTCGGCGACCCTCGTACTTTTTCCGGATTTCGCGCTGGATATCCCGAACCCCGGTTTTGCTTAAAATTGTCTTGGGTGACTTCCCCGATTCTTTGTCTGCCACGATTTCTAGCCTACCAGCCCAAGAAAATTTCATAATTAGGGAATCAGAAACAACATTTTTTCGTTGTGCAATTCAAGAACATGAGCAATAACCCAGTAATCCCGCCGGTAAATAGCGAAAATTTATTAAAAATGCGGGCGAAACCGCACCCTAGTTTTAGCGTATCTTGTGGTGTGAAACGCGTTGGGATGCTGTTTTTAGCGATTTATTCGCTCGCACTTGTTGGATGTAGCGCAGTTGATAGCGTCAAGGAACAAGTCGGTCGCGATACCTTTAGGCCAACCGAGCCGACAACGGAAGGCGTTGTCGCTCACGTTTATTTAGATCGTTCTGGATCAGCAAAACACTTGCGTGCCGATATAGGTCAGCAGTTGGTGAACCTCATGGACTTCTACCCGGATGCAATCACGACCACGGTTCACTGGTACGCCCAAGACGTTTCAAAAATGAAAACCACAATTGCCAGCCGTGCAATTATGCAAGAAATCGTTGACCAGTATGAAAACGATCCGCATGGCGATAGCAAAAAGTCTAAAGGCACAAACTTAGCTTTAGCATTCAGAGATTTGGAAGCCCAATGTGCCCGCCAGCCAGATAAGCAAGTCATCGGAATCTTCGTAACCGATGGCGGGTTTGAAGACGATCCAAGCACTCTTTCCAAAGAAGCCGAAGTGCTTCGAGATATTCCGAACGCGCCCATGATTATTTTCCTTGGCTTAAACGCCGACGGTACAAAGAAGATCACGAATCTTGATTCTGTAGTGCGCGACCGATTTATCCTCGGTGCTATGGGTGATATGCCCAAACAATATTTCGACATAACGCTGACAGGTGGCGAGCCGATGCTTGCCCAGTCACAAAAAGCAATCCAGGCTTTGATCACCCAAGCAAAAAACAATTCCAGTAGTACCGCCGCTGCTACCTCCGAGACGAGCGAATGAGCACAACTTTTCCTACAAATACACCGCCTGCGATTCCGGCACCACCAATTCGGGAACGGATCGTCTCGCGTCCGAATCCTGAGCAACAGCTTGCTCAAGAACAACCTCGGATGGTTACCGATTTTGAGCGGGATGAACTCGCTCGAACGGTAGAAGGCGACATGCTTTCGCTCGGCTTCATGAGCCGCCATGTTTGGGAAGCCAAGCAGTTCTTGCAAGCCTACGTTAGACAAACTCAACAATGGCACGCAAGCTACGAAGCCCTCCAACGTGACGAAGAACTAAACGGCGGATTTAGTGCCCGCGCAAACGAGTTTATTGAAGATTGCCGCGCGATCGGTGGGCGAGTAAAAGCACCAAAGTACATGGATGCTCAAAGCCTGGAAAAGGTTTATCTCACCGCGCTGAGCCACAGTCATGCAACCACTAAAAAGCTAACAGGTGGCGTATTCGCGTTACTTGTTGCGGTTGTCCTCAAGGCATACCTTCTCTTGCCGTTAGCAGCGGTTTTGATGGAGCCAGTTTTAGGTCGCGGTGAATCGGCAACCAAGTTCTTCCTTGCGACAATTCTAGCCGTAGCACTCAGCTACGGGATCACTTTCATGGTGCGGTTCATCATGATGATGATTGCCGCTATTTCTCCGGGTGAAGGATTTAAGGAGATCAGAACCGCCGGGCAGATGCTAGGTCGCAAGATGGCTATCGGATTGCTCATTGGAATGACAGTCGCACTTGTCGGAACCCTGCTCGCCTTCATGCAAGTGGATATGCAAAGGCTCTCAAATACTCGCGGTCTTGAAAGTCCAGTCGTAGCCGCAGGCGGCCTTGCGTTGCTTTTTGTGGGCACGGTCATCGCTTACGAATTCTTTGTTACTTACAAGATTCTGCGCTACCAACAAGAACCACAAGCGATTGATAAAGCTCGACTTCGCAACAGTTACCTCAACGCTCTCAAGCGATACAACGACGAAGTTGCTCTCGCTCAGGGACGAACTCTTGCGATCTACAACCAAGATGCGTGGCAAACCTTTATGGCTCAAATGGACGCAGTTGATCCTCAGCATGCGAAAGCATCGGTCGCTCGGGCTTCAGCTCTGCGAACCTTGCGCGGAGTAGCCACCGATTTCAAGAACATGGGCAACCGCCCAAAGAGTAACCGGGCTTACATTAAGTAGGTGGATTAGAAATGGTTCCGAACCCTTGGGCAGTAAGAGTTGGTTCTCTCGCAGTATTTGCGGGCGTAATCATCCTTGCATCTAGCTTGATAAACGCTTCTGCTAGCACCAACATTTACGCTACGCCCAGCGAAGTAGGGGTTCTCATGCCCCCAGTTGCGGAACGCCCTGTGATCAAAACCAAAAAGGTCACTCCAGTTAAGCAACCGCCGCCAGACATCTATAAACGCAGAGTCAATTTCCGCATTCCCAACGCAGAAATTGATCCGATGAGCTTTATTTCGCTTGAAAGTGGAGTTACCGTAAGAATAGTCTCAGTAAAACCTGTCAAAGAAACCAAGCACGAAACAAAAGATAAGTCTCTGTTGCTCCTGCTGGATAACAGTTACAGTATGGTTCAGCCATCGCCACCTAGCCGATGGAACCGTGACTGGTTGCCCCGGGCTGACGCTGAATACAAGCGGATTGACGCGGTCAACGCACTTGTTGAAGTTCTTGGTGCGCAAGATCGAGTTGGGCTTGCAACTTTCCCTCGCCTAAACCCAGAACCAGGATTTAGAATTCCTCGTGCCGAGCCTCCGGCGATGTTGAAGGGCTTTGGGCCGCCATCTTCCATACCCGCCGTATTGCCAAAACTCAAAGGGAACGAAAACTCTGGCACACCCCTTTATCGAGCTCTGGAACTTGGCCTTGGCTGGATTTCAAATGAAGGTGACCGACCGAAATTCATGGTGATGCTTACCGATGGTCGCGACACCACTAGCACCAGCGGCGACCCAACTACAATTCGCCAAGAATTACAAAAGCGCGGCATAAAGCTCATCATCGTTGCACTTGGCCCTGCCCCAGACCTTGGAGCATTGAGACAGCTTGCGGACGAAGTGATCCCGGTTGCCGAGAGTAATCAGCTCGCGCCAACCTTCCGCCGATTGGCTGAAAAACTCGAAACCCTCACCATAGGCCACGATGTCGAACTTGAGCTTGTTCGCAAAAATAAGACATTTGAAGATTCTGAAGAAGTGAAAATTGGGTTCCGATCTAAAGGCAATCCTGAACGCATGACCGTTCATATTGGGCAAACCAACGGTTACCAAAAGAACGACAATCCGAACTTGGCTGACCCAGAGTTTCCGGCTGGTTCAACAGAAAAGCCACCTACTCAGGGCGAAAATACCGCCAGTGGAGCTGTGAATCCAAAAATGGGGCCTGAATGATTAGCATTTTCAGCAAACACTTGGTGTACTTGAGTCTGATCTTCATGGTCGTGCCTTTGGCGGCGAGAATGCTGATCAACCGTATCAATCGGCGAGCAGGGATTGCGGCGGTTCCAATTGATGTACCGTTTCTACTCCAAACAATATGCCTTGGATTCCTATTCGCACTTGGTGCCGAGGGTGGTTTTGAGTTCATGCGCAGTTGGGGGATGTTAGAGAATATCGCCAGGCTGATCAGCCTTGGACTGGTGGGCGGTTTGTACGGTTGGTTTTTTGGACTACAAGATTACGTGCATCAACTTGCAGCGATCTTCCTTGGAATTGCAGGTGGGCTTTGCACCGCCGCACTTTATATCGTGCTTCCGTTTGATCCCATCACCCAAGCAGTTTTTGTTGCCGCGTTAACAGTTCTGCCCCTTTTGAGTATAGACTTCCCTGAAGGGCCGATCGGAAGAACCCTCCGAGCCGGAATGGGAATCTTGCCGATCAAAGGGTATTTGCGTTGACCTAATTTGGGATCGCTCTATATTCTCGAAACTGAATCACTGACCAAAATACCGCTCTCGCTCTTAAGTGGACACAGGAGCACTCCTAGCAGATCCCCTAGCCTATTTTGAATAGGGGATCTGTACTGGATTTAATGCAACTCAGCGTGATTGTGCGAATCTTGGAACGCCTTAATCAGCCCTTGCGCTTCATGAGTAGGAACCTCTGAATAATGCGCAAACTCTGAGCTGAACATTCCCCGACCTTTCGTCAACGAACGCAAATCAAGCGCGTAGCGCATCATTGTTGCCATCGGAACTTCCGCCATGATTCGGGTTTTGCCCGGAGCGACTGGCTCCATTCCTTGCATGTGCCCTCGGCGAGTGTTGAGGTCACCCACAACATCACCAACCGATTCATCTGGCACATCTACGTTGATGCGCATGATGGGCTCCAGCAGTTGAGGATTAGCCTTTTCAGCCGCGGCTTTGAATGCTAGTTGACCCGCCATTTTGAACGCGGCTTCGCTGGAGTCCACATCGTGGTAGCTACCATCATAAACGGTCGCTTTCACGTCCACAACGGGATAACCCGCGAGGAAGCCCTTGGTCATTGTTTCCGCGACCCCTTTTTCAACTGCGGGAATATAGTTCTTAGGAATTGATCCGCCAACGACCTTGTTGTGGAATTCAAACCCAGTCCCTTGAGCCAGTGGTTCGAGTTCCAGCCAGCAGTCGCCATATTGACCTTTGCCTCCCGTTTGCCGCTTGAACTTCCCTTGAGCCTTAGCACTACCACGGATAGTTTCTCGATAAGGAACCTTCGCATCCGAAGTCTCTACCGAAACTCCGAAGCGCACCTTGAGTTTTTCAATGGCAGTATCAATGTGGATATCGCCCAAACCTTCGATCAGTTCTTGGTGAAGCTCGGCATCTCTGGTGTATCGCAGAGTCGGGTCTTCTTCAAGCAACCGTTCCATTGCCGAGCCAAGCTTGTCTTCGTCGGCTTTTGTTTTCGGATGAATCGCCACTCGGTACACCGGGTTGGGGAACGAAGGAGCTGCCATCTTGACCTTCACTTTTGGCCCGCAAAGAGTGTCGCCCGTGCTCGTATCGTTGAGCTTAGCTATCATACAGATGTCGCCTGCAACTACCGATGAAGTCGCCTCTGGATTCTTGCCATGCGGGAAGAACAGATTGTGAACTCGCTCTTCTTTTTCACTGGTCGAGTTCATCACGTGGTCATCGGCTTTGAGAGTGCCGCTGAAAATCCGCACATAGTTGATTTTTCCAACATACGGGTCGGCTGTGGTTTTGAAAACATAGCCAATGAGTGGCCCGTTTGGATCTTCTTCAAAATGCTGACCATCAATGTCCAGCGGTTTGTAAACCGGAGATGGAAGTTCGCCGATGATGCGATCCATCAAGGTAGCAACCCCGATTCCGCTAGCCGCAGAACCGAGCAAAACGGGAACAACTGACCCCTTTCTCGTTCCTTCCAGCAAGCCGTGCTCTACTTCGGCTTCGGTTAACTGCTGGCCGTCTAAATACTTCATTGCGAGTTCATCGTCGCCCTCCGCGGCGGCATCCATCATTTTTTCGTGCCGCTCTTCGGCTTCAGCTTTATAGCCAGCCGGAATATCTTCGATAATCTCACCTCGGTCTTGCCCTTTATAGACCTTCATTTGAACAAGGTCGAGAACTCCGCTAAATGCCGCTTGGTGCCCGATGGGAATTTGCACGTTGACAATGCGGCGTCCATACCGTTGGTGGAGAGTTTCGATCAGCCCTTCGTAATCAGCGTTATCGCGTTCGAGCTTATTGATAAAAATGAACTTTGCAAGATTGTGTTTTTCTGCGACTTCCCATGCGAGGTCGAATCCTACGTCGAGGTCTCGTTTTGCTTCGCACACCAGAATCATGGAGCCAACAACTTCGGCGACGGCATGGAGTTCTCCGGCAAAGTCTGGGAATCCAGGGACATCTATCAAGTTCAGTTTGTGTCCGTGATATTCCAGTGGTGTCACGCTGGCGCTAACGCTAATTTTTCGGCGGACTTCCAGTGGATCAAAGTCACTTTGGGTGCTTCCCGCTTCTACGGTTCCTACCCGGTCGGTTGCTCCGGCGGTGTAGAGCATATGTTCTACGAGCATTGTTTTGCCCGCTCCGCCATGGCCCACAATGGCCACATTACGAATCAAGTCAGGTGTGTATTGTTTCACCGTTTTTCCTTCCTCGGAAAACCGGCGCTCTCAAGGATTTTCTTGGGGGCGTCGTTCCCTTAACTTAAAGGTAACAAAACTGCGGCCCGAAGCCAAGCTAAATAGAATTTTTTGTAAATTATTTTATTTTGATTGCACTAATCAAATATTTAGTTTATACTAATTAAATCAATGAGCAAAGCAGCGGCTGAACTCCTAGAGCACTATCCAAAAATCTATTTCGCATGCCATGCACAACATGTGCATGACGAAGAAAACGGCAATCTACTGACTTCAAAGCAAGCCAGTTTGCTGGATCACTTGGATATCGCCGAGCCGATAAGTTTGAACGGATTGGCAAAGCACCTCGGAATCACAGCAGCGACCACTTGCGTTGCCGTAGACCGGCTCGAAAAGCTGGGCTACCTCAAACGCACAAGATCTGAAACTGACCGCCGGACTGTACAACTCCTGCTGACGCAAGATGGGCTGCGGATTAGCCAAGCGACCTCGGTTCTGGATCCTAAGCGGGTTGCGGCGATGCTTGAGCAATTGACAGATGAAGAGCGTGAAGCGGGGCTAAAAGGATTGGCAATCCTCGCAAAAGCTGCTTCGGAATTCATCCAGACACACGGCTCTGGCTGGAGCTATTCAGATGAAACAAATCAATAAGAGAAAAACTATAATGATTCTCCTTTCAATCGTTGGAATCGTACTTTTGCTGATCGGCGGCGCTTTTGCCATCGGAGCAACTCTCCCCGTTGGGCATACGGCATCGGTAAAAATTGTCGTTAATGCCCCGCCAGAGGCAGTGTGGAACGTCGTTACAGACTATAAAGAGTTTCCGAAATGGCGCACGGAACTTGCGGAAGTTCAGCCCGTTGAAGACCCGCAAGGCAGAGCCAGTTGGATCGAAGTATCTAAGTTTGGCGAAATGCCTCTGACCGTCGAAGAAAGCGATCCGCCTCGCCATTTGCTAACCAGAATTTCTGGCAAAGACTTACAGTTCGGTGGAACTTGGAGTTGGAGATTAGATCCCCAGGGGGACAAAACTGAAATCACAGTCACTGAAAACGGCGAGGTCTATTCCCCGCTCTTTCGGTTCATATCCAAATTTATTTTCGGTCACGATACACATTTAAAAAGCTACGCCAAACAGCTGGAAGCAAAGCTCCAAGCGGATGTGAACTAATGGGAGCAGAAGCTACATGCCGAGTGAGATTGAACCAGCAAAAATCCACAGGTAAAGCCCATTGCGGCGATGGCGAAATTGATTTTCGGGGCGAATTTAAGTTTCGTTGGAAGTGGACAGAACTTTCTTCGGTCGAATCATTCGATGGTCAGCTAGTTGTCCGGCGAAAAGATGATGAAGCGATCTTTTATCTGGGTGATGCGGCTGACAAATGGTGCCATTCCATCTTAAACCCTAAGAGTCGCTTAGATAAGTTGGGTTTAAAAAATGACCATGCCTATCAAGCGTGGGGCGAGTTTGATGAAGCTTTTCCAAGCGAATTAGAAGCCCGGGCAGGCAAACCACTTGATGCCCCTCTTGACATTGTATTCGTGCGTGTTCATTCGGTGGAAGAATTGGCACGCTTGCTAGATGCCCGCGCCGCGATTAAACCCGCCGGAATGATCTGGGCCGTGTGGACGAAGGGACGTAAAGAGTTCATTGAAAACCACATCCGTGAATTTGCCATTCAGAACGGCTTAGTGGATGTAAAAGTCGCGAAGTTTTCGGAAGAACTCAGCGCCCTCAAGCTGGTAATTCCTGTAAAAGACCGATAAAGTGAAAACCCCAGGCAAGTTGTTTGCCTGGGGTTCAATAACAATTAACCACCTAATTTTTTGCCCGTTTCGGTTAGCCAAGCTTCTGCGGCTTTCCGATCTGCTTCAGCAAGCTTTGGTGCTCCCATTTTGAGCATTTTCATAAAGTGAGCGATTTCGTCTGCCGCCGCTGGGTAGCCAATATTGCCAGGCTTATCCTTATTTGGATTACTGGTGATAAGCGTTTTTTGCTTGGAATCCATGATGGCGTAATAAGGAATTCCCGACTTATCGCCGCCCAGTTTGGTGAGCAGTTCCATTCCGCCCGCGTTCTCATCCGACTTGTGTTCGTCGTTTTCCATTACGGTGATGTGGACGGTCACAAATTGAGCGGCAACCTTTTTGCCTGGCTCCGATTTTTCCAAGAAATCATCCAATTTGTGGCACCAACCGCACCAGGATGCGTGGAACATCACCAAGATGTTTTTATGCTCCTTTTCTGCCTTGATTGAGGCGTTCTTGAGGATTGTCTCGGTAGTTTCGGCCGCTCGCGGAGCCTCGGCCTGAGCGACGAACGCGCACATGAAAATTCCAGCAAGGATGAGGTTTTTCATAACTCAATTTACGTTACCTGAGCGTAGAATGGTTCCAAATTGAAAAGTTGGTTCTCGGCCCAGCGACAACCCAGCGTGAACCGAGTATTATATGGGTCGCCTGTGCCCAGGTGGCGGAATTGGTAGACGCGCTAGTTTCAGGTACTAGTTTTCGCAAGGAAGTGAAGGTTCGAGTCCTTTCCTGGGCACCAAATAAACTGCAGTTCTAAAGACTTTAGTTTAATTGATGCCAAGCCTTCCCATTCCATTCCCAAGTGTCGTTAGCATCATCTGGCCAGGAGTACCTTCCTCCAAACATAACAGTTCGATCTCGAACCGGATCGTATGCCATGTATCCCATACCACGGGCTTTCGGTCCGCTTTGCGCAACGCGACGCCATGACTTGCCATTCCACTCCCAAGTGTCTCCGAGCACTCTATCAGAACCGAACCCACCGAAAAGAACAACGACTCCTCGTTTGGAATCGTAAGCCGAGCCGGCTGCAAACCTTTTTTCTGGCCCATTTGAGTCCACTTTTGACCAAGCTTTTCCATCATATATCCAAGTGGTCATCAGCAAATCAGTATCGGTCGCCGCACCAACGAGAATGGTTTTCTGTGCCTTCTCGTCATAGATCATCACAAAATCGCCTCGTACGTCTGGGCTAGCAGAGCTTGATTTTTGCCATTTTTCGCCTGCCCATTCCCAGGTTGTTGTATTCACTTTCTCTCTTGAAGCTGATCCGCCATAAACTACAAATCTTTTTCTTGCAATGTCATATACAAATCCTGGTTCTGCCGCAATCATCTCAGGTTCAGATGCAATCGTTCGCCATTTATCTCTTTCAAGAACTCGGAAATCCCCAATGACCTGCCCAGTGGACGTATAACCGCCGTACGAAAATACTTTTTTCTTGTGGCTATCGTAGGCAAGCCGAAAACTACTGATAGGATCGCCCACCTTTCCGACTAAATTCCAAGTATTTCCGTTGAAACGCCAAAGCTCATTAAAAAATTTAAATGACTTTCCACCGTCAACTGGCGTACTACCGCCAAAGAGGAGAATGCCCTTACTGGCAGGGTCATAAATTAAGGCGTGATGTGCCCTCGCGGTTGGAACATCGGCTTGATTTGAGAGCAGCGCGGCCGCTACGAGGCAATAAATCATAAACGCAAATACTTTATAGCAGTGATAAATCGTTCCCAAGTTTGAAAAGGGATTCAGGAATTTACAAGTCGCTTACTTAGGCAGATTTATTCCGCCCTCATAGGCAACCTCAACAAAAAAATGCCTAAAATAACCTGATTTAAACACTGGAAGGCAGTAGTTGGCTCATCCAAGATGCTCGCATGAGCCAACAATACAATCTCTATTTGCCGTGAACATCGACGTAATCTTCAGGTTTAAGCTTAGCCTTAATATCTTCCATCGTATTTCGAAGATTCGCAGAGAATGCCATTTCACTTTCCAATGCAGAGCGCATATGAAGTGGCACATCACCTGACTTCAAGGCATCTTCAAGAGCCATTCTCATACTTTCTTCTTCACGAATTACTTCAGAAACGATAACGAAATCTGAATCTGGTTCAACCGCCAGCCGAGCTTTAAGCCAACCACTGTGAACCCATCCAGCAAAGTTTTGTTCAGTTGCGGGATCTGCGCCAAGAGAAACAACCTCTCGCTGCAATGCCAGAATAAAGTCATCTCGACGATGCTTTAGCTTCATGCAAAGATCAAACAGTGCCGTTGAATCCGCTTTACCGGAGAAGGTCAAGAATTCTTTGCTAGAGTTTATGGATTTAGCGATCACTCTATTCAATACTTTTGACGCGTGCTCGTTGGCCTCGCTATGATCTTCCAAAACCGCCTGCTCTTGAATCATTAAATCTTTGTCCATAGGATTATCCTAACGCAATAAAACTGACCTAACTTCCATCTTTATAGATTCTTCACAAGGATATAAAAGCGTATATGGTTCCTTGATATGATCTAAGGCTTTCAATATTCGAATCTAAGGCAAGGTAGGCTAAAGAGTGATGGAGACCAAGACAATCGCCACCAACGCACTCAAAAGTGCCTGCCGTATATTTATGCAGGACTTGGAAGCCTTACCTGCCGAGGCCTTCACTAAAAAGTTTGGCCCGAAAGTCAGAACCGTGGCGGACATCGTTTTTGAAGTGAATATGGTCAACGACCACATCGGCATGGTGATTCGCGGAGAAAAACCATTCGATTGGCCAGAAGGCGGATGGATTACTGCGCCTGACGATTTCCAGAATAAAGACGTAGTCATCGAAGCGTTCAAGAATTCATCTGAGCGAATCATTGCTACTGCAGAATCTTTTTCTGAAGAGGAATTCACAACTCCGTTCACAACTGAAGAAGGAGAAACCACACGGTTTGAACGGTGCCGATTCATGGGCCTTCACCTTTGGTATCACAGCGGTCAACTCAACTTTATCCAGACCCTCATCGGCGATGACGAGTGGCATTGGAGCTAGTTTTAAGCTCTTACTGGTACAGAACTAACATCCTTGTTGCACAAATCGCAACAAAATGAGTTATGAACGGTGCTCCGTACTCCAATTATTATTCCGATTAGTCCCCGAGCAATAAAATGAAGAGTGCAGAGCATCCCGCCGAAGCGGATCGATTGGCGTTTCTCAAACGCATCCAAATTCTGGATACGGAACGTGAGCAAATCTATGATGATTTTGTGACGTTAGCCGCTGCGATTTGCGAAGTGCCGATCGCAATGATCAGCCTAGTTGATAAAGAACGTCAATGGTTCAAATCAAAAATGGGAGTGGAAGATCAAGAAACTCCGAGAGATTGCTCATTCTGCACGCATACAATTTTAGGTTCGGAGCCAATGATTATCGAGGATGCAACCCAAGATCCTCGCGTTTCCGATAGCATTCTGGTCACAGGTGAACTCCACTTTCGGTTTTATGCCGGGGTTCCGGTTACTATTCACGGTTATCCAATGGGTGCCTTGTGCGTAGTTGATACTGAACCACGTAATTTGACTAAAGCTCAAGAAACTAGCCTGGTTGTGCTCGCTCGTCAACTTTCTCAATGCCTTGAATCTCGCCTTGAGCAAATGCGACTTGAGGAAGCTAAATCAAAGCAAGAGGATGAAGAATCAAATTTAGAATTAGCCCGCCGTCGGTTTGAGGACTTGTTTCAAAACATGGCCGTCGCCTGCTACACCACGGATATAGAGGGCATCGTCTACGAATTCAACCAACAGGCAGAGGAACTCTTTGGATGCAAAGCATGGGAAATTTTCGGCAAAGTGGACACAGATCACTTTGTTCTGGAAGAGGATAAATCGAAAGCGCTTGAGCTCAGAACAAAAGTTGTTCGCGGGCAATCTGTCCAAGGACAGGAACGCAAAGTCAGGGCGCTTAATCACGAGGAAATCTGGACACTCTTTAGTGCCCGGCCACTGCTAAACGATCAACGATCTGTCACTGGTGTCATCAATGTTTATCACGATATTGCCGCCAGAAAAAAAATGGAATCCGAACTTTCGGAAATGAATCGGGCCCTTGAATCCCTTGCCAGTACGGATGCACTTACCGAGATTCCAAACCGCCGATGGATTAGCGATTACTTAGAAGCTCAGTTTGCAGATGAAAAGAACACGGTTAGTATTATCTTGCTGGACGTGGACAACTTCAAAAGCTATAACGATGATTTTGGTCACCAGGCTGGAGACCAGGTTCTGAGGACTGTCGGGAAAATTATTGAGCGCAGTTGCCGAGGCGGCGACAGAGTCGGCAGATATGGTGGCGAAGAATTTATCGTCGTCCTCCCCAATACTGGACTTCGTGAAGCAAAAATCGTTGCCGAACGAATGCGGAGTGAAATCGAAAATGCATTATGGGAGGCTCGCAAAGTAACGGCAAGCTTTGGCGTTGCTAGCCGAGACCAAGCAACAGAAAGTTTGAGCCAGTTAGTTTCAGTTGCCGATATCCGCCTCTATTCAGCAAAAGATTTAGGAAGAAATCGGGTTGTTGCTTCGGCGACTAACCACGTGAGCCAAGTAGCCTAATTCGGGGAACCGGGGCATTGCAATAAATGCCCCGGTCAGAGCTTTGTTTAATTTTGGATCCAGAGATGACAAATACGCGGCCGATCAATACTAGCTATTACCAAAACTAAAACTCAGCAAGGCACTCCTCCTGCATTTGGGTTAGCTATCGTACTCCTTCTTATTGGATGTACACCAGTAAACCAAAGTTTTGATAGGGTGATGGCTAGCACTAAGATATTCTGCTGTCTTGAAATATGTGGACTATTCGCAACGCTCATCTTATTTAGTAACCAGAATGGTGACGGTCGTGGTAGGGGTCACCATCACTACGAATGTGCCACCGCAGGTTGCAGTTCCGGGTGCGGCGGAGGCTGCGGAGGCGGCTAATATATTTATGGAACTAACCAAAGCCATAAACCATTCTTCTTGGAGCCCTCAAAGGAAATAAGCATGAAATCAATTCTCGCAATTGCAGCTGCGCTAGCTGCACTCTTCATCATCGGATGCACTCCCGCCGAACCAGCCGCGACCAACGAATCTACGCCTACAACAACTGAAAGCAGTTCAACAAATGCCAGCACATCCGCCGAAATGGAAAAGTGCGAAAAATGTGGAATGGAAGTCGCTAAAGGCGAACTGGTGAGCGAAGACGGAAAAATGGTCTGCGATCACTGCAAAAAAATGTAAATCTAAGTTCCCTAATCCAGTGTTTGTTCGGCGGAGCAAGTTTGTTCCGCCGTTCTTATGTCTCTGATTCCTCTCGCCAATATGCAATTCCCTCTTGATCTCGTTTGATTAGGCCATGATCAACCAAATCTCTTCTGAGAAAAGCGTGATCACCAAATGTGTGCCATTGGTTGAGCAGATGGTTGACCGCTTGTTCGTTGAGTGTAAATTGGGTTGAAATTTTGCTCGCCAAATATTCGCGTAATGCAATTCTTGCGGCATTCTTTTTCTTCGCTGGCCAATGTGTAATACGTCCCTCGTCGTCCAAATACGGAGAAACATCAGCTTCGTCAGACATCACGATCCCTCATGTAACGAATGAGCTTGTAGGAAATAATTTAGCCCGGTTTCAGGGAAATCTTTGAATCCATAAGTTGATGCCATTTCACGCAACTGCCCCCGGTGGTAAGTGCCATGATCGGCGACGTGTCGAGCGATTGCCCAAAGGGTTCGCTGCTGCGCTTCCCCACCCAGCCTTCTGTACTGAACTACATGCTCCAAGTCAGATTTCAAAAGCAGTTCCTTCCAAGCTAAGTTCATTGCTTCCATGCGAGTAGCTAGGTTTCCTTCTGGAGGAGTGAAAAGTGGCTCCACCCTTTCGATCCAAACGAGTTGCGCCCAGATTATGTGATCTAAGACTTCAATCGCTCTTTCCGTTCCTGGCTGAGATTGATAAAAATCAAGCCATTGGCGATTCGCCCATAAATCGTAGTCAAAGTTTTCGACAAGAACGGAGCGGATTTCGATCATTTTCTTCGAGCGAGAGTTGCCTTGATTGCGTATGGCAACGACTTAATAATTTGCGCGATACCCGCTTCTTCCGGCAAGTAGTAGCTGTTTTTCATTTCAAAAATCTTGGGGTGGATGACATCCAGCATTTCGATTCTTGTTTGGTCAGCCAGGTTTTTCAAATTCTGGCTTTGTTCAAGTGATTCCACTGAAACGTATAGGATTCCGTTCTGCGCATAAACCACTCCCGCATCCAGATTCATCCAAATTCTTCTACGTATTTCGTCAATTGGTCGGTAGCTGTGAGCAGAAAAAAGACTCGCCCAAAAACTCTGGGGCCGCTCGTTGATGTGCCCTACTCCACCTTGACGAGGGACAGCTGCAGAAAAATAAACTGCAGGAGCAAGATTAACTAGGTCGGCGACAAAACTCTCGGCGCGTTCGGGAGGTAAATGCTCCGCTGTTTCCATCGAAATTGCTAGATCAACTTTTTCGGTTGAATTCAGCGGTTGGCGGAGATCATAGGGAGTGAAAAATTCCGGACTGACGCAAAAATCAGTTTGGTTGATTTCCCCTCCATCATAACCGCGCAGGTTGGCGACCCCCGCTTCTTGAAACGCCTTGAGCCAGCTTCCCCTGCCACATCCGAGATCAACAACCGAAGCAGGTTGGATAAGCTCCATGAGGTGCGGCACAATCAGCCGAGCGGCCCTCAGAGATGCCTCAGTGATTTCATCAAAAAAAGCCTTGCCGTACTGCGCCTCTGCCATCACGAACATTGTGGCGCGAAAGGCCGGGGTAAAACCTGAAATGCGATGCCCGAAGTCAGCGTGATTATTCCCAGCTACAACCACGCGGCTTATTTACGCGACTGCATTCAGTCTATCCTTGACCAGTCGTTTCAAGACTTTGAAATCATCTTGATAGACGACGGATCAACTGACAGTAGTGTGGAATTGGCCAAAGAAATCGCCAATTCTGAACCCAGGTTAAGTGTTTTACAGAACGAAAACAATCTCGGCACTTATGGAACCCAGACTCGCGGGTTAGAACTTGCAAAATCGCCGTTTGTCGCGATCATGAATTCAGATGATTTGTGGGCACCAGAGAAACTTGAACAGCAAGTGAACTTGCTCAAACGGCATCCAGATCTGCCTCTTTGCTACGTGCTTGGCTGGATGGTGGACAAAGAAGGCAATCCGATTACAATCGACGATGTTCATGCTGATTGGCCGACTTCTGAGATTCAAGAACCACTGCCCTACTTGCTTTACGAAAACCGAATTCTCGCCTCAGGCGTTTTATGGCGCACGGAATGCGTTCGATTTGAAACAACTTGCCGCTACTCAGGCGACTGGCTCGCATTGCTTGAAGCATCTATCAAATCTCCTGTGCTTTGCATCAATCAGCGGCTCACTTTTTGGCGACAGCACGAGACCAACTCCTATTTGTTCAGCCACAAACAAGCGTTGGAAGAAATCAGGGTGCGACAGGCGATTCAAAATCAGTGGCAATCGTGGGATTTGTCTAGATTTGATCAAAGCATGGTTCGCAAAGGTTTAGCGCAGAATCTTATCAACCTCAGCGCGATGTACGCGTACTTTTACGACATTTCTCTGGTACGCAAATCGCTCCGGGAAAGCTGGAAAATCAACCCCAATCGCAAGCAGGTAGCAAAAAGATATTTAGGTTCTTATCTGCCAATAGAGAAATTCAGAAAACACGTTTTCCCAACCTCACAGCCAGAGCAAGATCCTGATAGTTTTAAGAAGATGCTGAATGAAATTGCTCATCTAGCAATTAAAAAATAGATTTTTATCCGAATTCAACGCCATCGGAGCTTAGGCTGATTACGACTGAATCTCCTTCAATCGTAATCAGCTCAATCGCTAAATTGCCGCCTGTCTGATCTAACGTTCCTACCGCTAACCCTGACTCTTCAACGTCAATGCGTGCCTCAGTAACAGATTGAAGCACTGCCCCGCTCCGATCTCGGATAACTCCGTTTACTGCCCCATCTTCAATCCAATACACAAATCTCCTCCCATCTGGGTGGATCGTTAGTGCGGGATATCGCACGTTTCCAGTTGCTAATGTTTCTGCCATGCCCCAATTCTCTCCCAGGTCTAGGGAAGTTCTTTCTTTGATCTGACCCTCTTCCTCCGTGACCAAAATCAATTTCAATTCCCTGCCTAAATCCCACCGAATAGCTAACGAACTTGCCACGTACTCCAATAAGCGGTGACTATATTCCGCCGAGAATCCATTGTTCTTGATGGCCAGTTCTATTCCGCTGCCCGTAACACTCGCCCGGGCGGCGAGGCCAGCTAAGTGCCAATCGTAGCTCACCGATCCGGCAACCGAAAGCTCATGCAAAACCCACCTGTGCCGCCACCGCGTGATGGGCGAGAAATCATCCGTCGAAGTCCCGGCTCGTTTTACAAAGTGATCAGAACCTTCTAAACCTCCTGGAAGGCCAGTAGTAAACCATCCCCGAGCGTTAGTTGTGTCCTCTCCGCGCAACTCATCATCTAGCAACAGTTGGACAAGCGCGCCACTACGGGGAGCCGACTCGCCCAAGATCAATCCCCAAGATTGAGATCGCAAAATCTTCGCGGAAAAGAGTTCTGTTTCAGCACCGAACTCTCCACTTGAGAACCACACATCCCCTGCACCTGGATAAACCTCGACCGAATCCCACAGTGCCTGAGCGAAAATACCTTTCGCATCAGTACATAGCAAATCCACCCCATTGAGTAGTGAACCATCATCTGCAATCACTCCCGCTCCCCAAGCTAGTTCAGCTTCTAGCCCATTTGTATGGTAGCCATCTGAAGGCAAGGTGCCTGGCGTGATAATCCAGCCACCGAGTCCACTGAGTGATTCTGTAAGGTCGGAAATCGAAACCCAAGAATAAGTTGCTCCCGTTTTCCGCATTGAAGGCAAATCAGCAATTCGGCCATCAACTTCGCTCCAAACCCCGACTTTGAGTTCGTCCGTTTCTTCCTGCTGTCTGAGCCGAAATTGCCTGAAAGCCGGTAGAAAACTAAGCTTTGCTTCGCCTTTGCGAACCAACGCGATCTTTCTAATTTCGTAGGTTTCCCCACCCAACAAGTTAGAAAACTCGATTTGCTTGATAAGACTCACTCCCCAATGCTCTGAATCAGTAACTTCCCCAAACTCATCAAGTGGGTAGCGACTCTCCTTCTCATCAATATCAACCCATGTGGTTCCCGGTTGGCATAAATCAATTGTCCAGGTCACCCAATCTTCCGCATCGCCCGTTTTTCGTATCCAACTTTTAGAACCGATTGTGATTGTCGCCGGTGCTTGCTCCGTTGTTAAGCTTCGGGCCTCGATTTCTAAATACCGATAGGCTTCGCTAGCAACGGGCGGTGTAAAGGTTCGTATTGCTATCCCACCTTCTTCCACCGCTATACGCACTGATTCATCCAAGGAAAGCTCAACGTTTTCTCCGCTCCATCCGGCAAGTGAGTCACCGTCATCAAGCACTGTTTCCTCAGCATGCTCAACCGTAAACGCCGTCCATTTTCGCCCCCGAAACTGCATCCGCCAATCATCGACTTGATCTCGATTTTCCGCGAGCGATTCCCCCGTTAGCCAGTGGCGAATCGGCGTCCGATTGTCAAAACTAACCGAATCTTGAGATGAGCCGTCAAGCACGCAAAAGGCTTCAAAAGCTTTTTGGCTCCACTCCTCAGTTGCGCTCCCAGATATATCAATTAAATCAGTTGAACCAAATCGACGTTCAAACTCAATCTGGAACGGTTCTTCAAGTTGGTCTGAGCCAGCAAAGATCGCGCCTTGCCACTTGAATTTGATATCCGGAACACCCCAACAAAATCCGTAACTCTCGCCCGATTCGTTCAGCCCTTTTGTGAGTTCCAAATCAAATCCAGTTGTGGCATCAAACGATGCAGTTGAAGTACTTCGCATATAATTCGGCTCAACATCCAGTCCCGCAGCCGTGCCAGTTATCGAAAGGAGTGCAGTTGCGTTTTCCGCATGGATTGATCCCCGGCGGTCGAGGCTATGGTCAACTTCGCCAAATTCGGAAACATCACCGGAAAGAATCGTTCGAGTAAGTGTAAGCGGTGCCAATCCAGTGACTGAAACACCCATTTCCCCGTCCATCTGCAAACGCTCAAAAAACCGAATCGAACGTCCGCTAATTCCATCCTTGACCGCATCGCCGCCGCAGTTCGGAAATCCGTCAGCATCCGAATCCTCAATTGGATCAATAACTTCAAACCACTCTTCCACGTCGGCCCAAAACGAGTAATCAGCTTGCGGATCGAAATCAAAGATTTCCTCATCGCCTACGGTGTAATTAGTCGTGTTGCTATCTGAATCGGTCGTCTCAAAACTCAAACCTTCACCTAAAGTGATTCGTTGGTTAACCGTGTACTGCCCAGTTAGTGTGACTGTGCAGGCATTATCTGCCGGAAAACTTCCGAAACCCGAACTAGGCCAGTATTCGACTTTCATGCCAAGAGCGCGAACCTCAATTGATTCGGGCCAGGCTTCGGAGAATGTGGCATATCGGTTGGGAGCAACTGGCCATTCGCGCGTGCACCGCCACTCCACTCTGATCGGAGATTGCCAACGCCCGGTCACAATGATGCGACGAGATCGCCCGCTGAGATACTCGGCCAATCGCTAACTCTCCTCGTTGAGCCGCTTGACGTTCCGCACAAGCTTTTTCGCTAATTCGCCCGAGCCCCGTGTGACAACTGTCCGCGACCTGGCTAACCGCCGGGAAGCGAGAACGATACTTTTCAAACTGACTAAGGGACGAAACTGCATCAGAGAAGCTCACCCACATAAAGCGCCCGCCGGTAAGTGCCAAGCGACGATTCGAATTCAAACCTTACGCCAAATGAGCGAATTCGCACATCGCCAAGGCCAAAAATACGGACGACATCACCTCGCCAGACTGGAACCCCTCCTGCTTTTTGAAGAAACTCTGCCTCAAACTCCACTAACTCCTTTCGGGCTGTGAGGTCATCAAATAACGCCAAGCAAGCTGAATCAATCGCCGCCTGTTCGGTAAGCCCAGCATCAACCAAGGCAAATCGTCGTATGGAACCGCTCCATCCAGCAGAACGTGAGCCAACTGTCGCCGCGACTGTTTGAGCGGCGTAGTCGGTCTTTACACTCTGCAGTGGGCGTCCAGTACGAGGATCGATTCCCGTAACTCGAACCTCGTTCGCCGCTGGTTCCAAGGAAGCATGAGTGAGTGATCTGAAAGTTAATTTCGACGCTTCCAATTCATCAATTCCATCCAAAATTGCTTCTTCGCGGGATGCGAAAAGGGTAACAGCAGGTTCAGAATCCAGTTCCGCAATGGGCAAAGCATAGAACTCTTCCCCGCTTCCATCGGGAGCCGGACGAAACCCGTAAAACCAGCTCGGAGCAAAAGTCTCCATTAAGCGCCGAAGCCAATCAGAGGCACGGTCGCCGGATTCGATTAACATCCCCCATTCCCCACTGATTTCTCCGGACGAAAATGGAAGTTTAAGGCCGGGCGAAAATACGTTGATCCGCTCTGGAGCAATGCCACTTTTCTCAACCAGCAACCTGATCGCCTGTTCAAACGGAAGCCCATCAAGCGGGATTCGGTCAGCAAAAATAGCATCTTCTAAGGCAAGCCATCGGTCGCGGATTTCCAAGGTTCCACGCGCAATGTTTCCAGAAGAATGACTAGCATCCATCGCGCCACAGATGCCTTCCAAAATAGTTTCTTCGTCTATGCGTAGCTGAGCCGGCAACCGCCCAGCTGATAAACCTCCGCTTGCCAAGTCGTCAAGTTCAGATGCTCTCAATAGGTCAACATCAAACACAACCCCACTGGCCCGATCAGGGACAGATAGAACTGCTGATTCCACGTACTCTGCGCAATCAAAAGCACTTTCGCCATCCGTTAATCCGGCGATCGCCGCATAGCCTAACTGAGCACCCATCACAAATGGAGTGAACAAATCATCCGTCGTTTCCAGATTAAATTTCACCCTGATTTCGTTAGCGGCTCCATCAGGCGAGAACTCAGTAACTCCATCCCACTCCACCAACGAAGCAATTACGGTCTGATCTCCACTACTGAATCCCGGGAATCCGTAAATCTTGTAGGGGGCGGGAGAATTCAGCCAACTATCGTTCTCAAAGGCAACGAGTTCCTCGTCCGCCTGAGGTGCCTCTAAGAAACTGGTCTTCAATGAGGTCGCGAATCCGGCAGTTGCGTATCGAATTGGCGCAATCTGCGCCTGAGTTGCGCCACTTTGACACCTAAACCAAATCTTGCCTGCCGGAGTGATTTCCGGCTCGCTTTCAGTCAATTTAATATCATTGAAGACAACCGAAAATCCATCCCCACTTTGCGAAACTATGAGAAGCTCTCGTTTCCGCATCGGAATAATTATCACTTCGAAAACTTGTAGCCGTCGGACTTCCCGCGATTTCGCCCCGCTGATCTTTCCCGACTGGATGAACTCGCCGTTTCGATAAACATCAACTCGACCGTCGCTCCAAAACTGAAGCGCAACTCCACCGCTTGTGGCGGCCTCGTTGTTCCAGCCCAGTTCGTACTGCAAAAAGGTATCGCCTGCCCCGTAGCTAAACCAGCTAAATGAAAGCCCCATGTTCTTGGGATAACTCGCAACGGAAAGAGCGGCGGGATTGGCTGACGCATTTTTGACTGCCAGCCAAGGCCCCGCCCAGTGCTGGTCTTGCCGTTCTTCCCACGCCGAATCAGTGTCGAAATCAGCAAGTCCAAGCTTGGCGTAGACACCACTCGATTCCGTGTACCACTCCGTATCCAAAGATCGAGGACGAAGCATCAGCGTGTGCGTGATCGGATCAATCCAGGTGCTTTCCCAAATCGCTCCGTTAAGTTCCAACCCGCCCGCTACCACGGTCAAGCGATCAGCCGCAAGCCGCCGCTGACTGTGGTTGATATTCAATACAAAACTCATAACTAAAACCTCCTTAATCGAAGTGCCTCTCCTAATGCTTCGTCCATCCAATCCAACACTGAAGAATCCGTATTGATTGCTTTTGGAGTTGATAAATTATATTCGGCTTCCGAATAATTAATGTCCGCTGATTTCTCTAACTCAGGTTCAAAGTTCAATGAAAACGCTGACTGTATGTTCACTGATCGGGCAACGAATCCGACCAACCCTTTCAAAGATTCAAAGCCGCCCGACTGCATCTACCTTCTCCGCCAACTCGGCAAAGAGCAGGCCCGAAGTGCGGGCAATTTCCAATGCTTGATCTAGTGAAATGAGCGGGTTTATTATCAGTTCCGAAATCGCCACCGCGCTTGCAATGGCGTCGTCGGATAACTCGGCTGATTCAGCCCGAACTCCCTCCATACGGATTTCATTTAGAACACGCTTAGCCGTTTGAACAAGGTGCTGAACTTCGTCGTAGCCCACAGTTGTCCGAACCTGAAAAGCCCTATCCTGGACAATCACTTGTTCGTAACACGGCTGAGCTTTGACCGCGCTCAGATAATCAGTAAACCAGCTCAACTGACCGCTCCTTGGCTGGCAAAGTCGTACCAACTCTCTACCGCTGATCCACTGGAAAAACGAAACCCAAAAGCCTTCACCAAAAAGTCGCCCGAATAGCCATTCGCTTCAATAGCAAGGGGCACTCCCGTAGAATTAAGTGAATATGCCAACAGCGTCGCGCTCCCGGTTGGCGATGCGGGATATGCCCCGAAAACGGGGGCCGAACCAATCAAAGAAACCTCCCACGTTTGCACTTGACCCGCCGTCATTTTATGCTCAAATTTGGCGAGAAGGAGAGTGAGGTTGATTGTAATTCCGTTAATGGCCATACTGATAGGCACTGTTTTCTCCGAGAGTGCTCCAAACGCTTTGCCGACCAAAACCGCAGAAGATTCAGTATCAACTGCCATCAAAAACTTAGCCCGGTAATCTTTCTGCACCGCGACCGGCCAAGCCCATTCATCACTGATGCCACTCGTTTCTTCGTGTTGGATCGTGCCCTCAAACAGAACTTCTCGCACAACTGGTCGGAAGTCCGAACCCGCCAATAACAAGGCGGAAACATCCAAATGCGTAACTCTGATGCCTCCGCTCTTAGAACTGAGAAGCGCACCCTTGATTGCCACATTCTGCTTTACAGGTTCGCGGATCGCTCCTGCCGAAACAACAGGCGTCGCATTCATAAAGTTAGTCGTGGATATCACCTCTGCCGACTTCAAATCTGCCAGCAAATCTGCCTCACCCACATTAAAAACTGATACATCTATTCCGGTTAATCGAGCCATAACAACCTATCCCCTTGCCGCACTCATCCAGCAACTAAAATTCACTAACAAATCGAACTCATGGTCGCCGGGCGTTTCCTGTTCTATCTGCACGCTGGTTACAAGTGGTGAATCAGCAACGCCGGCCGGATTCGCTGAACCCAAAAGCTCTGACCTTAAACTCTCAGCATCCGCGATCAACTGATTGCCCACAATCCCCGCAGTAACTTCGCGCCGCACCCTAATCTCAAAGTGAGTCTGCAAGCGATCAAATTTTACGGTTTCCGAATGAAATTCCAGATACTTGGTTACTACCCTTGCGAACGGAACTCCAAAGTCACGTTCAGGTTTTTCCGTAGCAACAAGCATTCCTGGCCAAACCTCATTGATTGCTTCAACTAGCCAGTCACGCACAGCAATAACGTCGCTTCCCCAACTCACGAATCCAACCTCTCGACAACAACTTTTGCGTGGTCAGTTGGCAGGCCCATACTGAACCGCATTGGGTCAACTAGCACTCGGTATTTCCACACATCCAAAACAATCTGGTCTCCCAGTTCAACTGCTTCCGAATCCTCCAATTCCATTAACACAACCGCTAAGTTTTGACTTTCGACATCAATTAAGTCGCGAACTTCATGCGCCGCCTTTTCAACCAACAATCCGCTGAAGGTGTTGCTCCAAACCCATTCGCTTTTCACGACTCTTCCTTCAACCACTTCCGGCACTAATTTCCATAATTGAAATTCGTGAGGTTTCCAAACAAGTGCCAAATCTAGGCTCCCATTCCTGATGCCCAGTAACGAGCAAAAACCAGTCGCGCCCGATCAGCAAGTAGCGAAGCCATCCGAGTAGAAAGTGCATCCGCTCGGTACTTCACTGTGACCGAATCTTGTTTAACTGACTCAATATCCGAAGTGCTGTTTTGGGCAATCATCTCAATCACCCAACTCGCCGCCAAATCACGAACTGCATACCAAACATCACCAGGGACAGTCAGTCCATATCCAGCCCGTCCGGCCACCGAAACCGCTCCAGATATTCCTTCAGCCAGCCGAACAACCCGAATCGGAATAATCCCGACTGGGCATGCTGTCCATTCAATTTCCTCTTCATTTAGTTTCACCCACTCAATGCTCGCAAACGGCTGAGGCAAAGCCACCGATCCATCTGCCGCTAACTCAATCTCGGCAACCCCTTCTGCCAAAAAAGGAGAAAAACCGACCAACGATTCCAACTCGGCAACTGCCCTTGCCACCAGCTCCTCAATATCGGCAGAAGGCAGCGAACTATAACCGCAATCTTGCAAAAATTCACCGACCTGCGTTTCGGTCGGCCACGTATCAAAAGACATTAATAATCCTCCCTCACACAAGGGCGACCTATTGTTAGGTCACCCTATATTCATATTTAGCTCAGCCCGGTCAGCTTACAGATCGACTGATCGCGTAGCACTTGAAGCCCTGCCCGAACAACCGCACGGATCGCCACTTGGTTGGAGGTGAAATAATCTTCATGTGAATTGCTACTTGCCACTGTCAGTTCGCCGCGGATTTTGATTCTGGAAAAGTCTGTATCAAGCACCATTCCTGTACCCGCGGTGAGAGCTTCGCTCGCCACGATTTGCACGCCCCATACTCGGTTCAGCGGTGCATCCCCGGGATGTCCAAACACATATAAACCATCAGAGGTTTTGGTCAGCGCTAGCGATTGATAATTATCGCTATGGAGCACCACCAAGTTTGGCTTAGCCCGACCCGACGTTCGCACTTTCGTCATTGCTTTCATGATCTGATCGAAGGGCGAATCTGTTCCCGCCGCTTGGGAAAGAACCGCCGACTGGTTGTACAAACCCAAGATATTGGAGCCAGTGCCATCCCCAACTGTAATCTGCTCATCCAATTTCTGCCGAACCATCAGTTTGAGGTCTTCATCAATGAGTGCACGAACTCCCGGCTCGTCGTCCAGTTGCTCTTCGGTAATCGGCAAAAACACACCAATCTTACGGATGTTGACCGTTGCCTCCGAATAAGCGATTGTCGCTTCTTCCAGGCCTACCGTCTCACCTTTTGCTCCAGCCGTATTTGTTCTTGTTGACTGCTTCATAAACTTAATCGCGTTTTGATCGGTTTGATCAATGCGGATCAGGTCAAGCAGTTGCGGAGGTCGGGAAATAATCGGTACAACCGTTCCATCACGAAGCACATTTGGAGCAAATCCAGAACCGGTGGTCATCGTGTTCTTTACACCGATAAAGGTTAAAGCCGCACGATCAAGTTCAACATCGCTGAACTTTCCGCCCACTCGACCGTTCCAAGCTGAACTCTTCAGAAATTGTTCGGATACCGAATGGGTATCGACCACCGCCGCAACCCGATTGAGCGGCCGAGAATTCTCAATCTGCTTCGACTCAATAGCTTGAGCATTTTCAAATGCCGATAAAGCAATCTCGTGTTTGGATGCAACTTCGTTGATGTCGTCCATCATTCGGCGCAACCCTTCCAGGTCATTAGCAGGGATATCTTTAACCTGCTTGCCGTCAACTAACGATTTTGTTGGGTAGCCATCCCACTTTTGTTTATATGCCGCCCGCTTTGATTCAAGCTCACGACCTAATTCAATATGATTAACACTATTCATTTCTATCTCTCTCTTTCAAAAATCTAATTGGTTGAACCGCTCAAGTGCTGGTTCCATTCAGTGCTGAGCTGTTCAATAGCCACTAAATCCAGCTCCGTTGCGGACTCCTTCAAATAAGTAACTTCAGCATTTGCCACCGCTGGCAAAGTTACTAAACTGAACTCTTTGAGTTCAATTTTTTTCAGCAACCGAACCCGCTTTCCATTACGAGTTTCAAACCCCCACTCAAGCGGCAGGTAGCCAATACTAAGGCCGACCCGCTTGCCCGCCTGCAGACGTTCCTTCGTCACAGTTTGGGCAGACTGAGCCGCCTCAGTAGAGTGGAATTCCATTCCAACAAACAACCCTTTTGCATCTTCTACCGCTTGAGAGATGTAACCAATCGGAATTCCCGAATGGTCGTGACCCACCGCAACGAATCCGCTACGAACGAATTCAGCTAAGTCACCGTATGCTCCATCCAAAATTACGTCGCCATACGCATCAACAACGTGCTTAATGGAGGCGTATCCTTCCAGAGCCGATCCTAGTTCACACGCAGAGCCAATCTGCACATCTAGCAAACAAATCTTCCGCTCCATAAAAACCTAACCAACAAATAAATACTGGTCAACCCTCACTTATGTAACTTCGGCCCACAAATTAATTCTTACTAAATTTGGCTGATCCAAAAATAGAAAGCTTGTCATCAGCGGGCTTCCAGCCTGGAATGTTCTTCCAGAATGTGTCGCCCATCGAGCTATCAAATTCGCTAAGTCGCTTCTTAAGCATCTGAATTTTTTTCTCTAGCACCGGATCAACCTTCGCCCGATTCGCAACAAATTCTCCATCAACAATCATGTGAGCAAACAGTTCAGCCTTGTCTTCCTCAACTCCAGAAGTGCCGTAAAGTGTCAAAAATCCTGGAATCTTATCTGTCAGTGATCCTGCGCCGCTTGTTCGCATTTGCGCTCCGCCTGAGCCATATTTAAAATCTGGTGGATTCAAAGCCGCCCATTCAGGGTCAGTGTATAGCCGTTTTTCTCGTTGATCCACCATGTGAAAATACTCATGGTGAACAACGTTCCGCTGATAGTTAGAATTGTAAGCACCTGCAGCTGTGTCATAGAACATCCGATCGGCATCATAAGAAGGCACCGCCGCCCGGAACTGATTATTGAGCGACAACGAAATGCAGAAAGTGATCTTAGAAACTTTGGTTTTTTTGACAAATGAAACTGGGTACAACTTCCATTCCTTCGCAAATAGCTGAGCGTATTTGTCAAGGGCATCTTGCGGTGCTGGCTCACCTCTTACTGTGTATCCCTGGCCTTGCCACGAAACAGTCGATGTCGGAACCTCAACTTGAAAGCCATATTGCGCTCCCAATTCCGATAATGGAGAAGGTGGTGTTTGTCCAATCCCGGTGGCAACCAAAACTGCTAATGTGCCTAACATACAAACTCAATTTACTTGGTAATCCCAATTTCAGGTTCCTTTACTTGCTGAAAACAAATTCCTAATATATCGTTAGCGACCGCAGTAGAATCATCCCCATGCCCCTCAATAAAAAGACTGTACGCGACATTGACCTTTCCGGCAAAAAGATCTTAATCCGATGCGATTTCAATGTTCCGATGGAAAACGGGCAGATTACCGACGACATCCGCATAACGTCGTCACTTCCTACTATTCAGTACTGTTTGGATCAAGGGGCGGCACTCATTCTTGCTTCTCACATGGGCAGACCGAAAGGCAAACCCGATCCAGAATTCTCGCTTGCACCTGTCGCGCAAAGGCTCACTGAACTGCTAGGGCAACCAGTAGTCCTCACCTCCGATTGTATCGGCCCCGCAGCCCAAGCCGCGGCCCAGGCCGTTCAGTCAGGACAAGTGATTCTCCTTCAAAACGTTCGGTACCACAACGAAGAAGAAGCCAACGATCCGGCTTTTGCCAAAGAACTCGCCAGCCTGGCTGACATCTATGTGAACGATGCGTTCGGTACCGCTCACCGCGCCCATGCCTCCACCGAAGGCATTGCCCACCACCTCCCCGCCGTCGCCGGATTCCTCATCGAAAAAGAAATCAACTTCCTTGGCAATGCTGTGGAAGACCCCAAACGACCGTTCGTCGCAATCATGGGCGGCGCAAAAGTCAAAGACAAAATTCAGGTCATCGAATCACTGTTACCAAAAGTTGATCAACTCATCATCGGCGGAGGGATGGCATACACATTTCTCAAAGCGCAGGGTCACGTGATAGGTAAATCGTTGCTAGACGAAGAATCCCTTGACTACTGCAAAACCTTGCTGACGAATCCTAAAATCGTGTTGCCGACTGATACTGTCGTAGCTCCCGAATTCAAAGCCGATGCTCCATCCCAAGTGGTGCCTTCCAATGCTATTCCCGCTGATCAAATGGGATTAGATATCGGGCCGGAATCGGCAAAACGGTTCCGAGAAATTGCCGCGAACGCCCAAACCGTTTTGTGGAACGGCCCAATGGGAGTTTTTGAATTTGATGCGTTTGCCAACGGCACCAAGCAAGTCGCGCTAGGATTGACTGAGTGCAAAGGCACGAGCATTGTCGGCGGCGGTGATTCTGCGGCCGCAATCGAAAAGTTTGGGTTTGCAGATAAAGTCACCCATGTCTCCACCGGAGGCGGTGCATCGCTAGAATTCCTGGAGGGTCAAGTGCTTCCTGGGATTGCCGCATTGCTTGATAAATAATTTTGGGTGGCACTGATTTTAACCAGTGAAATAAGATGACAGTCCCAAACGCGGAACGAATGCCCCTTTATCCGCACTCTGAATAAACAATGCTCATCAAAGCAATCTCATCGGCAGTCATCGGAGGTGCGGCCGGGTTCGGCTACCATCTTTTAATGAAAGCCTCCAACTCCGGATGAATCTCGTGTCATCAACCGGCGGCGCCGGTGATTGCGGGAATCGTGTTAGGACTGATCGCGGCCTTGGCATCGCGCGACTGAGCCACAACCCACCATAATTAACCCATAGAACCGATCAATCACGATCCCGTTGCCGTTTATATCCACACTCCCTTTTGCCCTTCCAAGTGTGGGTACTGCGATTTTAATTCTTATGCCATGCAGGGCGACATCATGGCGCGGACTACTGCCGCTACGATTACTGAGATCAAAAACTCTCCGCACCGAGGGCGCCCGGCAAAGACCATCTTTATCGGTGGCGGCACCCCAACATATCTCCCAACCGAACAGCTCGTCGCAATTTTAGAAGCAATCATAGAAGCCCATCCCCCAACTGCCGATTGCGAGATCACTTCCGAAGCGAACCCCGGCACCATTGATTTCCCGAAATTTGAGGCAATGCGAAAAGCAGGTTTTAACCGCTTATCCTTAGGCGCACAAAGTTTCCAAGCTGATGATCTCGTTCGCCTTGGCAGAGTCCATGCCCCGACTCATATCGCGCAAGCCGTCGCCAAAGCCAAGGCCGCAGGGTTCACAAGTATTAATATTGATCTTATGTTCGCCTTGCCCGGACAATCACCGCGAGCCTGGCAAAACAATCTCGAAACCGCCCTCTCACTCGGCACCCAACACCTCAGCCTCTACTGCTTGACCATCGAGCCAAACACTCGGTTTTATCGCCATCACACAAAAGGCATGCTCAACTTGCCGGACGATGAAGCCCAAACGCACATGTACTCGCAAGCGATTGAAACAACAAAATCCGCTGGATTGAGTCAGTACGAAATCTCAAACTTCGCACTTCCGGGACACGAATCCCGGCACAACCTCGCTTATTGGCGCAACGAAGAATATCTTGCTTATGGCCCTGGCGCGGTTGGTTGCTACTACACGGCTCAAGGTAAATACCGCTACACGAATCTCAAGCACCCAGAAGGATATTCGGCGGCAATAGAGGACAACAAACCACTCCACTGTGAGAGTGAAGTTCTCACCGAGCAAGACCAAAACTTTGAAAAACTCATGCTTGGCCTCAGATTAAATGAAGGGTTGCCAACCATTAATCTAAATCTAGACCTACAGGGGTTACAAAAAGCGATTTCACGAATTTGGATTGAGATCGAAAACGACCGACTCTTTCTCACGCAGACTGGTCAGCACTTTTGCAGTGAAGTCACACTTTTGTTAGCTCCAACCGATTAAATATTGAGTTAAACAGTACATTTTCACCTTGCTTATTTGTTATCATGGCAACATCATGTTGGCTGCAATTCTTGTATTCGCGACAACTACCAAAGTTGAGACAACCATCCCAGTATCTGTAGTTGATGTTGGTCAAATCGAACAGCTCAATTCAACCACCAATGTCAAAGATATTGTGAACCTCAGAGTTCAAACCAATTTACAACTCACTCCAACAGGAATGCCTATACGAGGCATCTCAGTCAACACCCGGCCCGACCAACTTGCTAGCCCTTTTAATCTGCGGGGCCGAGTAGACCTGAACACGATTCCTACCGCGGCCGTAGATCGAGTTGAAGTTTTGCGCGACTTATCTACCGCAGTTTATGGATCAGATGCGGTCGCCGGTGTCGTCAACATCATGACGAAAGCGGATGATATATTTAATTCTCTTCCCACCGATACTCGCATTAACCCTTCGGCTAGTTTAAGACCAAACGGCTGGACGAAACTTGATTACGGATACCAGCCTTACAATGTTGACCTCAGTCTTTCTTACCGAAAAGAATGGACAACTTCAGCAGGTCTTCAATTTGAGACAATTGGAGAGTGGAAATACCCGATTGGCACCTACTACGATCCACTTGATAAGCCGATCGCTAGCCAATACTTCGCCGACGGACAACCGAATAAAGAACTCCAGCAAGCACTTGGGGGTGTTACAGTAACTAATAAAGAAGGGGAAAGCACTCAAATTCTATTCCCCACCACCAAAGCCAACCAGTACGAAGGATTTACATACGCAGGCAAGCTTGACTATCTAGTACCAAACGTGAGCCTAGCAACGTTCTACTCGGATATCAAGAGGTCTAACCCACCAAGCGTAATTGATAAATTCATTGAGTCAGGGAAATATACGCCAGCCGAACTCCTTGCGATTATTGGGATGTACGCTCCGGAAGGCGAAGATATGAACCACCTCTTCTTCCCATTGGTAGAGCAACAACAGAACCCATGCAACATGGATTTAGATGCCCCGGTCGGAACCATGTGGATTCCAACGAATCCCGCATTCCAAACAATGACCACTGGCGTTTCATTCAGTCGGATGACCTTCAACAACCTCGACGTCTTTGCGTCGCTCAACAACGATCCGGTGCAATCTCCCGCCCAAATGCGCGTGCTCTGCATGAACATGGAAAAGAAGGAGCCAGCCGCTGGCGTCAAGTATCTTCCGTACCGCTGTCAAGACCCTGTCCTCCGAGAAATAACTGGACGGATGAATAACTCCAACTTCCGCGGAGTTTGGGATCAAGCTCGTTTATGGATTTACACCGACAAAGCAACGATGAAGCAGATTAACGCAAAACTCGTCAGCCCAATGACTGAATCTGCTTTTGCGATGGCACTCGCCGATGTGGGAATCGCTGGAGGGCTAGAAGCAAAGCAATTCTTAGACAAAGACCTCTTCACTCCAAGTTTGCTTTCTGGCTCAGCCGCACCTGATTATGCCGTCGCTTGGATTAGCCAGAACCTGCTTAAGAATTTGCCAAAAGAAGTCGCAAAATGGCTCGACACATCTCCAGAAGCATTAACTAGACTCTCAGCTAGCGATGCGGAAGATTACGAACAAGAACATTTGGTCAAGGTTCTGGAATGGTGCCTGAGATCAGCATCACCAGACGTGCGAAAAGCCGCCCTAGGATTCGTTAAAAAGAACGTAGCCAAAATTCCAGTGGCGAAAGGCAAAGTCGGCGACCTTTGTATGAGTCTCTATTCAAAAAATGAAGCCGAAGTCAAGCTCGCCCTGGAAATAATGGCGACCGATATGCCAAGTGCGAAATCAAAAGTTGCCTTGGAATATGTTGTCAAAAACGGCCCAGGCGACGCGAACAAAGCCGCGGCTAAAGCCCTGCTTGCCGGGCTATAAACATTCGATTGGTCAGCTTCAAAATTAGAGGCTGACCAATCATACATTTCATTCCGTAAACCAGGCAAAATACGCTCATGGTCAGCGGAGAACGAATACTTAATCGTCACTGGCCCGCCCTGCTGATCCTTGTTGTCGGCGCCATTGCGAGAATCTGGTGGCTCAGCGAAGTCAATACCCAACCCCAAACGGACTTTGCCTGGTATCTCCAGCGAGCAACCGATATTTCTCATTTCATGGGTTACCGCACAGAGCGCGGCCCCACCGCATATTGGCCAGTCGGCTATCCGCTCATTCTTGCAATCGTTTTCAAAATTTTTGGTTCTGGGCTGTGGATCGCCAAGATTTTTAATTGCCTCCTGACCCTGTTCGCTGCGTATCTCACGGGCGCGATCACCCATCGGCTAACCGGAAGCAAAAAGCTATCGAGTTTTACTGGTCTCATCGTTGCCCTATCACCCGGGATGATTGCTTACTCAGGAATCATCGCTTCCGAGCCTCTCTACACTGCTCTTACGCTCCTTGCTGTTCATCTCGCCCTTTGGTCGCAGAGCTATGTGCGTTGGGGATTCACCGGATTTTGGATCGGTTTGGCAACCCTTGTTCGTCCGCAAGCGATCCTGATTCCATTTGCTTTAGCGGCGGTTCCCCGCCCCGAGGCTGAATACCGACGCCCCAAACTCCCGTTCGCGATTGCTATTTGTTTGGGAGCCGCTTTGCTCACTGTCACCCCCTGGATTATCCGAAACGCACGAACCCACGGGCACTTCGTATTCATATCCGCCAACGGTGGCGACAACCTGTGGATTGGCCACAATCCGAACGCGACAGGAGCCTATCAAACTCCGCCTGGAAAGCCTGATACTCCTGCGAACGAGGTCGCCAACGACCAATCAACCAAATCTCAGGCTACAACAGAAATCAAATCGAACTTGGGCAGATCGCTTTCGTTAGTGCCAGCCAAGATTAAAGCCACATTCGCGACCCCAACAGACATCACTTATTGGGCGTTTCAAACGAATTCTGAAAAGCTCATATCCCCAGGAATGGATAAACAAAGGGAGTTATTCCTCACCTTTCGCACTTACACAAATATCTTCACTGGTACTTTACTGTTTGCCATGTTTTTAGGGCTAGCGGTTGGATCGCTCACTCCTTCTGGCCGGAGGTTGATTTTCATCGCCTTGCCTCAAATTTTACTTACCGCATTTGTCGTCAGCGTCTTCTTCGGCAACGGGCGATTTGCTCTCCCCACGATTCCGTTTCAAGCCATGATAGCTGCGGCAACGCTTGCGACATTAAGAGACTGGGTCGGACGAGAAAACTCGCCCGACCCAGATCGTTACGGATACCCGCCAGAGATTGAACTCTAATTAGCGTTTGTGATAAGTGAATGTGTCGAAGTAGACTTTGAGAACCGGCCCTTTTTCCGCATCAAACCCAAGCTCGTCCAGCCACTCATTATCAATTTCTTCGTGATGCTCAGTGGCCGAGCCGCCATGCCCTTCCCTGGCTTTCTTAAATTCTTCCTTCGGATCGGTTGCTTCTTCCCCATCTTTCGCCGGATGAGCCGCATGGATCGCATGGTTGATTGCCGCTGCGATCTCGCGCTTGAGGTACTTTAATCCATCTTTCTTGGTGATTTCACTCAGATCTTTTCCTGAAAGAACCATATTTACTGCATCACGGGCTATTGAAAAAGTCATTTCTGCTCCGCCACCATGACCGCCTTCTCCTTCTGCGGCTGCCGCTGGATCATTGACATGTCCCTTCTTATCAAGTTGGACTGAAACGTTGCAGACCAAAAACGTGCGCCCGTCGGAAAGGTTGACCAAAAATTGATCGCCTAAGCTTTGAACTGCACCAAGTTCAACTGGCGGCTCTTTCGGCTTTTCGCCCTTATCTTTTTTGCCGCTCATTGCAAAAAAGCCACCGCCTGCCACAACAAGCACTGCCACCAATATGATCGGCAACTTGCCGCCTTTCTTCTTCGCCTTTTCCGCCATCCTAGCTACCCGTAAATATCCTGTTCCACATCTCCCTGGTAATTTCACATGACAATTACAGAAATCAGCCGCCCTACCTATGGGGGTTCACAAGAGGGCCTCCAAACCTTCACAATGACTCCATGGCCAGCACACAAGAACTCACTTTATGGCAAAAAATCGCGCAGGGCGGATTCCGTGACCTCGTTGATTCGATGACCGATGAAGAGTCTATTGCGGTCAATTATCAGTACGGAACCCATAACTATAAACCCCTCCCCGTCAACCTAGTGCGAGCAGAAAATGCCCGGGTTTGGGATCACGCTGGAAACGAATATGTTGACTGCATCGGTTCGTATTCTGCGACCGCCCACGGTCACCTCAATCCACAGGTCATTACTGCGCTCAAAGAACAGCTTGACCACGTTGCCGTTGTTTCACGAGCATTTAATAACACCGAAGTCGGCTTATTCTTACAAGGAATCTGCGAATTCTGCGAACTCGACCGCGCTTGCCCGATGAACACAGGTGCGGAAGCAGTTGAAACCGCCATCAAACTCACTCGCAAATGGGGATACACCGTGAAAGGCGTCCCTATGGACAAAGCCGAAATCATCTGCTTTGAAGATAACTTCCACGGGCGAACCACTACCATCATCGGATTCAGCACGGAGCACGCCTATACTAAATATTTCGGGCCTTATACTCCTGGGTTCAAAATCGTGCCATTCGGGGATATCGAAGCTCTGAAGGCGGCGATCACACCCAACACAGTTGGAATCCTTTGCGAACCGATCCAAGCTGAAGGCGGAATCCTGATGCCGCCCGATGGATGGATGACTCAAGTTCGCGAGCTTTGCGACGAAAACAATGTTTTGCTGATCTGGGATGAAATTCAAGTTGGCTTCTATCGCACCGGCGATAAGTTCACATGGATGCACGAACGAGCCGCTAAACCGGACATCATCACGGTCGGTAAGCCTCTCGGCGGAGGGATTCTCCCCGTCAGTGCCGCCGTTGGAAAAAACCATGTTATGGAGGTTTTTGAACCTGGCGATCATGGTTCAACATTCGGCGGAAACCCACTCGCCGCCGCGGTTGCCTTAGCCGCACTTGCAGAATTTGAAACGAGCGATATCCCGCACCGAGTGAAATCCCTCGGCGAAAAAGCCTTTACCTTCCTACGCGGCATTGATCATCCAGCGATCAAAGAGGTCCGCGGTCGTGGCTTCCTGATCGGAATTGAAGTTAACGATTCCGTTGATAGCAAAGCCCTGAGCGCTGAACTCACGAAGAACGGAATTCTCACTAAAGAAACTCGGCACCGCACCTTCCGCCTGACCCCTCCACTGACAATCGAAGAAGATTTGCTGATGGACGCACTAGAGCGGGTGAAAAAATCAATCCTGGCGGTTGCTGGTTAATGGAGCAGATCACCCACGTTCAAAATGACGCTATCGCTGCGATTCAAGCGGCGAAAAATACCGAAGAACTGCGCGCCGTTGAACTTGATTTCCTCGGGAAAAACGGAAAGCTGAGCGCGTTGATGAAAGGGATCGGTGCCTTGCCGAACGACCAAAAACCGCTTTTTGGAGCAAAGATCAATGAGGCAAAAAACGCTGTGCAATCCATGCTCGATGCCCGGGTTCAAGACCTCAAGGTTGGTGAGTTAAGCAAGCAGTTCGAAGCCGAACGAATAGACATCACCATGCCTGGTCGCGCCCCACGCTACGGCCGCGAACACGTTCTCCAGCAAACCACAAATAAAATAAAACGTGTTCTTGGTTCGATGGGATTTGTTTATAAAGAATCCCCAGAACTTGAAGATTTCAAATACAACTTTGATGCCCTCAACTATCCACCTGACCACCCAGCGATGGATGAACAGGATACATTTTATGTGACTGATGACAAGGTTTTGCGAACTCAATGCACTGCGCTTCAGGGCCGCGTGTTCGAATCAACGGAGCCTCCTCTTAGAGTATTCACTGTTGGCCGCACCTTCCGTAACGAAGCAGTTGACCGAACCCACAGCCACACGTTCCACCAAGTGGACTGCTTTATGATCGACCGAGGAATTTCAATGGCTCACCTAAAAGGAACTCTCGGAGTCTTTGCCAAAGCGATGTTCGGCGACGAGGTGAAAGTACGGTTCCGACCCGATTTCTTCCCATTCGTAGAACCTGGCGTTGACTACGCCATCTCAAGCCCAAAGCTGTTTAATGGTCGCTGGGTTGAACTCGGCGGTGCCGGGCTGATCCACCCAAATATTCTAGAAAAGTACAACATTGATTCGCGAGAGTTCTCTGGATTTGCTTTCGGCCTCGGTGTAGAACGAATTCCAATGATGGCGTATGGAGTTGATGATCTCCGCAATTTCTTAGAAAACGATCAGCGTTTTCTTGCTCAGTTTGCTTAGTTAATAATCCGCATGAAACTCACCTACTCCATGCTCCGCGAATACGTTGATACTTCGTTCAACGCCGAACAAATCGCCGATAAGCTCACGATGACCGGCTTTGAGCTCGAAGAAATCACCGAAGTTGAAGGCGACAAAGTTCTTGATATCAACATCATGGCCAACCGCGGCGATGGAGCCTCGGTGATTCAACTCGCGCGCGAGTTTCTTGCCAAGGTTCCGAACGCTACCCCCACCGAATTGTTCTTGCGGGCAGAAAAGCGTTTCCCTGCAAACGATACTGGTAACCGAGACATTTGGTCGAAAACCTCTGCCGAAATCCAAACCCAGACCTGTACACGTTTTTCCTGCCGTATCTTTGAAAATATTCAAAACGGCCCGTCCCCCGAATGGCTTCAACAGCGATTGCGCCAAATCGGTCAGCGTCCCATTTCCCTTCTCGTCGATCTCACTAACTACGTGATGATGGAGACAGGACAACCCCTGCACTCATTTGATTTAGATAAGTTAGCGGGCGAAAGAATCATAGTTCGCAATGCATTAGATGGAGAAAAACTGCGAACCTTAGATGGTACTGATCACGAATTGCACCCCCACCATATGGTCATCGCGGACGCCGAGCGAGCCGTCGCTCTTGCCGGGATCATGGGCGGCGAAGACACAGAAGTCTCAGCCTCGACCACTCGATGCCTCCTCGAATCTGCCCACTTCGTCAACACCTCGATCCGCCGAACTCGGAAAGAACTGGGGCTGTTCACAGAAGCTTCTTACCGATTCGAACGCCATGTTGACCCAGAAGGCACCACCGCCGCACTCAACCGATTTGCTGAACTTTACTTAGAAATCAACAACAATTCCCCAGTCGGCGGAATCGTAGATGTTATTGCCGCAAAACCCCCACTTGTCCAACTTACAGTCTTCATAAAGAGAGCTTCGCGACTGTTAGGCATGGAGATATCGCTCGACCAAGCTGAGTCGTATTTGCGCCGATTAGGATTTGCCATTGTTGGCAAATCGCCGGATTCGCTCGAAGTAATTGCTCCAACCTGGCGATCCGACATCTTGCGAGAAGAAGACCTGATCGAAGAACTTGGGCGCGTTCACGGTTACGAACTCATCCCTGAAGAACTTCCCATCGGTTCAACTCCTATCGGTGGCCCTCAAGGTTTTGAACTCCTCACCGACGACATCCGCGAAGCCGCGCTCCGTTGCGGCCTCGACCAGTGCATTTCACATTCGCTCAGAGATATTCACCCGTTAGATGCCGAGGGCACACGCACACAAGTCCGAACCCCGCATAGCCCTGAAATGGCTTATCTGCGAAACAGCATCCTCCCCTCCCTTTGTGATGCGGTTCGAAAAAACAACGCCGAAAACATCCATATATTCGAAATCGGGCGAATTCATAACGACGAAACTGAATCAACTCAACTCGGGGTGATCAGCTCCGGATCTTTTGAGAATCCAACATGGCGAGAATCTGACCCAACAAGTGCCGATTTCTTCACGCTCAAAGGCACCATCGAGCAAATCGCTCATGCAATTCAGCTCCCCGTTTCGTATCGCCGTACAACCACCGATCCCCGATTCCACCCAACCCGCCAAGCGCGAATCATTTTCGGCAAAAGCGAAGTCGGAATCTTCGGTCAAATTCACCCACTGATCGCGGTAAAAACCGATCTTTCGCCCACTGCTGTAATGGCAGAAATCACCCTTGACCCACTCAAAACTGAACAAACCGGAGTGCCAACGAGCAAGGCGATTTCACGAAACCCCGCCGCGCGTCGAGATATTGCCATTCTCATCAAAAAGGAAGTTCCCTACGCAGAAATTGATCAGGCAATCGTGAAATCTGGCGGCGAAACTCTCGAAAATCACTGGCTGTTTGATGTGTACGAAGGCAAAGGTGTGCCAGATGGTCAACATTCGCTGGCAATTGCACTGCAATTCCGTAAGCTTGGTGAAAACTTCACCGATGAAGAGGCAAACGGTCTCCGCGATAAAATCGTAGCAGCCCTCGAATTACTCGGTGCAACTCTGCGCTAAGTGCTACTGTACTTCGTCAATACGGTGGGGGCTATTCTCATCTTTTGACCAAAAGTAACGGAGCAAAGGCAATCCCTTATCATCTACCCACCAAGTTTCGTTGCGAATACCTAATTTCTTAACAAGTTTGTGCGAATTATAATTTTTTCCTTTCACTGCAATTTGCACATCTTTCACATACTCAACTTCAAACTTATTTAATCCGTTCAATGGTATAAACAAAGAACCACTAGCTTTCATCCCAATGGTCGGACGCTCCGATCCCATCCACCAAAGCAAAGATGGATCACCTAAAAGGATTTCTTTGCCATAGTTTTCTACTAAGTTTTGTGAATCGCCTCGGTATTTCAGCGTCTTTGCTTTTCCGCCTTCTTCGTTTGTCTCAACAACCCAAGAACTAACACCTTGGCCCTCTAAATCCCAGTTGATGTTCTGAGAGACCAGACTCCCAGCACTGCTAAACTCTCGCCGATCCAGCCAAGTGCTTTTTTTATCTTGAGTTGTTTTTTCTTCCCAGACCACATTCCCGTTTTCCAAAACCGTTCTTGTAATAACCAGTTTGTTCTCAAGCACGCCGAGAGACACCTGGCTCATGGTTCTAACTTCAGGCTCAGTGGCAAGCAATTTCGCAAGTAGCAGAGCAGTTGTAATCATTTTTGTCCGCTTAAATCAATCGAAATTCTGACGAATGACAATCGCCCCCGCAGAGCATAGTCCCAGCCGAGTATCATCAAACTCGGCATGGAAGTCATCCCCTCCAGCATCAACTTCAACGACGAAGAGCATAAGGCCAATCGCGCGGCAATGGATCAAACCATGGCGACCTACCGTGAGCGACTTGCCGAAACCATGCTCGGAGGCGGCGAAGCGAATATCGAAAAGCATAAATCCCGCGGAAAGCTCCTCGCCCGCGAACGGATTGATGCTCTGCTTGATCCTGGTGCTCCATTCCTAGAGTTCTCCACCTTCGCCGGATTCAATATGTATGGCAATGCCGCACCCTGTGCCGGCGTGGTCACCGGGATTGGTCGAATCCATAACCGGGAATGCGTCATTGTCGCCAACGATGCGACAGTCAAGGGAGGAACCTACTTCCCGATCACGGTTAAAAAGCACTTGCGCGCGCAAGAAATCGCGTTAGAAAACAACCTGCCTTGCATTTATCTAGTTGATAGCGGCGGAGCCTTCCTCCCTTTGCAAAGCGAAGTTTTCCCTGATAAAGACCACTTTGGGCGCATTTTCTATAACCAAGCCACCATGTCGGCACGGAAGATTCCCCAAATTGCAAGCGTGATGGGAAGTTGCACTGCGGGAGGCGCATACGTCCCCGCCATGTCGGATGAAACCGTCATGGTCAAAGATCAAGCCACCATCTTTCTCGGTGGACCTCCTCTCGTCAAAGCCGCAACTGGCGAGGAAGTCTCAGCCGAAGATTTAGGCGGGGCCGACGTTCACACTCGGCTTTCCGGAGTCGCCGACCACTACGCCGAAGACGACCACCACGCATTAGAAATCGTCCGCAACATCGTAGAAAATCTGGGACACAAACCTACACCTTCTCTCACCGACCCTGTTGCACCCGAAGACCCGATCTACGATCCAAGCGAACTGTATTCACTTGTCCCGGCGGATACCAAGAAGCCGATGAACATGCGCGGCGTAATCGCTCGCATTACCGATGGCTCCCGATTCCAAGAGTTCAAGGCCCGGTACGGAACAACCCTTATCTGCGGATTCGCCCGGATGCACGGCCACCTTGTTGGCATCCTGGCAAACGATGGCATCCTGTTTTCCGAGTCTGCTCTCAAAGGCGCGCATTTCATCGAACTGTGCACCCAGCGCCAGATTCCCCTGTTATTCCTCCAGAACATCACGGGTTTCATGGTCGGCCGCAAGTACGAAAACGAAGGCATCGCCAAAAACGGAGCCAAACTTGTAACTGCGGTGAGCACGGCAAACGTTCCTAAGTTCACCGTCATCGTCGGCGGAAGCTACGGTGCTGGCAACTACGGAATGTGCGGACGCGCCTACGGCCCACGACAGATGTGGATGTGGCCCAACGCCAGCATCAGCGTGATGGGCGGCGAACAAGCGGCTAACGTGTTGCTCACTGTCAAAATGGATCAACTCGCCGCTAGTGGGCAATCCATGAGCGAAGCCGAGCAGCAAGAATTCAAGGCTCCAACCCTGGCTAAATACGCGGAAGAATCAAGTGCGTACTACGCCACCGCCCGCCTGTGGGACGATGGCATCATTGATCCAGTTGATACACGCCGAGTCGTCGCTCTTGGTATTGAAGCCGCCCGCAACGCCAAGGTACAAGAACAAGGATTCAGTTTGTTCAGGATGTAGGCAAGGAGTATTCTTCTTGAAGATGGATGCCCCGCATCGTTCAGACAGTCATAAGCTCTTTGCGATCCGAGCGTTTCATACCTTGATCTACATCATTCTCGCCTGTTCGGTTCTCTTCATTTTGTATTGCGGGGTGACGGGATTGTCTGGCGCAATATTAGGAATTGCTCTCGGATTAACTCTTGCCGAATGCGCCATATTTGTCGGATTTGGATTCAAATGTCCACTTAGTGCCATTGCATTGAAATACGGAGCAGAAGAGCAGAACTTCTCAGACCTTTTCTTACCTCGATGGCTCGCTCATTACACCCCAGCTATATTCGGCACCCTTTTAGTGGTCGGCCTCGCCTTGATCGCATTAAGATTTCTCCAGACCCTGGGCTAGCACCGTCACTACCACCTAATCACCGCACATAAGCGGCGATTACCGACTCGAATCGCTGCAACTACTCTAGCGACCAGCCATATTCGCCCTTGTGCGCGTCTTCGATGTACCGCGCCAGCAAATCAATCGAAGCCTGAACATCGTCCTTGTGAACAGTCTCATTCACTGTGTGGATGTATCGAGTTGGAATAGAGAGCGTAAAGCTCGGAATTCCGCCGTTTTGCCGTTGAACGCCGCCCGCATCGGTTCCACCCGCAGTGAGTAGCTCCAGCTGATACTTGATCTTATGCTTCTTCGCCAGCGATTCAAAGTGATCAACCATCTTAGGGTTACAGATCAGCGATGAATCCATCACTTTAATCGCAGTTCCTTCACCGAGAGTTGTCACGCAGTATTCAGCTGGAATGCCTGGAAAATCGTTTGCCAGAGTTACGTCAAGCGCTACACAAATATCCGGAAGAATTCCAGAGCCAGCCGCAGTAGCGCCGCGAAGTCCGATTTCTTCTTGAACCGTCGCAACTGCGTAAACATCAACATCGTGCGACTTCGCCGCTTTGACCGCTTCGATCATTACGAACAGCGCACATCGGTCATCCATGCTTTTGCAGGTAAACAAATCGCCCATCGTTTGGAACGTACGGTTCATGGTGACCATGTCGCCAATGCGAATCTGCTTCTTGGCTTCTTCCCCGCTTAATCCAGTGTCTACAAAATAATCGTCGTGTTTTGGGGCTTGTCCTGCCTCAGCGGCGCTCAAAAGATGCTTTGGTTTTGTGCCTGCCATCATCAAACCATTGCGGACTTCGGTCTTGGTATGGACAAAAACTCGCTGCGCCGACATCATTCGCGGATCCCACCCACCAACCGGATGCACTCGCAAGAATCCCTTGTCATCAATGTATTTAACAACGAATCCAATTTCATCCATGTGTGCGGCTAACATCAACTTTTTGTCGCCTTTCTTGCCCTTTTTCAAGCAGATAACGTTGCCCATTGGGTCAACGGAAACATCACAAATACTTTTGAGTTCTCGATTGACGATCGCCCGGATTTTATCTTCTTGGCCCGGCACCCCGTGCGCTTCGGTCAACTCTTTTAACAACTCAACGTTCATGTTTAATGTTTTACCGTAGCCAGAACGCAAAAAGTGCCCAGAGAATTCTCAGGGCACTTTTACACCGTCTATCGGACTAAGCAGCGCGCTTGCTTTCGCTCATTTCAGAGTACCGGGTGACTCTATTCCGACCACCTTCTTTGGAAGCATAAAGTGCTTCGTCAGCCTGTTGAATAATCTCGGCCCGATCTTTAACCGCCGGACTCCACATAGAAAGCCCAAAGCTCGCGGTCACATCGCGATGCTTCCATTCTTGTTCTTCAATGCATGCTCGGCATTCCTCTGCAAGTTCGAATAGTTCGTCCTCGGTAATTCCCACGCCGACAATGACGAATTCTTCACCGCCGTACCGAGCAACGAGATGCGGTTCTTTTACGCAGCGCTGTAATGTCTTCGCGACTTTCTTCAGAACTTCGTCGCCAGCAAGGTGACCAAATCCATCATTAAACAACTTGAACTTGTCCACGTCCATCAGAATCACCCCGACACCAATTCCCGCAAGCTCGGCCGCCGTAACCTTGTCTGCAAGAAATTCTTGGAACGTTTTGTGGTTTTTTAAGCCAGTCAAGCCATCAGTAGAAGCCAAATTCATCAGCTTTTCGTTTGCTTCCCGGAGTTGCTCCTGTTGCATTTCTAGTTGCAGATGGGCTTCATTGATCTCAGCAAGGTTGCTTTCAATTTGCTGTTTGCTCTCAACACGGAGAGTGATATCTTGGTAGAAAACGCTGATTCCGCCGTCTGCGTTCGGATACACCCTGAACTCGAACCAAGTGTGGGTCGGTTCATGGAGAAACTCAATATTTCCAGGTTCTCCGCTCGTTTGAACCTGATGGAAAAGAGTTCTGATTGGTTGCCAGAAGTCTTCAACGTGCATATCCCAAATATGCACTCCGACCAGATCAGCGTTGAATGACTTTGAGTTCTTTAGCGCTGAGCTGTTAATGTAAGTGAATCTTCCTTCACTATCCAATGAATAGAAGCTGTCGTTGATACTTTCCAGAATTCGTTGAATTCTCACGTTAGCCGCCGCAAGTGCTTCTTGAGCGTTTTGTTGCTCCGTGATATCAAGGCCAGTTCCGCGGAATCCCTGCAACTCGCCATGCTCATCAAAAAATGGAATTGCATTGAATTTCTGCCACACGGTTGACCCATCTTTACCGATTGACTTAAGAGTCAAGTTCGTGACTGGAGAGCCATCAATTACCGAAGCAGAAACGAGGTTCTGCACACGTCGCACTTCAGGCTTCTCAAGGAAATCAAGCGGACTATGGCCGATGACTTCATCTGGCTCGTAACCCAGCACCACTTTGATTTTTGGGCTGGCATAAGTAAACCTAAAGTTAGCGTCAACTTCCCAGATGTATTCCCCGGCCGCATCAACAACGTCACGGAATCGCTGCTCACTTTCAATAACCTGCAAATGAGCGTTCTTTTGGTCGGTGATGTCCTCTTCAATAATGACGATGTTGGTGCAGAAGCCACTTTCAACGGTGACAGGAGAAATAGAGAACCGCGACCAATATTCCGTTCCATCTGTACGGCAAAGGAGCAAGTCACACTTAGCCGTTTCTTTTCTGCGAATAGCATCAGTCAGCCGAGTTGCATCATCCTGATTTGTTCGATCTCCGATTCGGAAGGCAATCGGCGTTTGCCCAACGACTTGCGCCAATTCGAATCCTGAAGTCCGTTCAAACATAGGATTAGCAAACAAAATATGACCAGAAGAGTCAAGGATTAGAACGCTAGACATGGACTTTTCTGCAACCATGCTGAGGAGTTCTAATCTTTCGGCAATTGCTTTTTCTTCCGTGATATCTTTAGCAATAGTTAAGTACCCGCGAATTTCACCATCCTCATCGCGCAGGCAACTCACGCTCAGGTTCACATCAATTGTCGCATCATAAGCGTTGAGGTATTGCCACTCGCTTTCTTCTGTTTCTTCAAGTTTTGCCCAGTATGTAATTGCTTCTGCTGGATCTTCTATCACAACGCCAGTTTTAGCTTCAATTTCTGCTTGCCGGAGAGCAAGCTCGGTAGGCAAATGGAAATCCGAAAGGGACATATTGCCAACTATTTGTTCGGATGTGTATCCCAGCATTTCACAGGCCGAGCTGTTAACGCCTATAATTTTTCGATCTTTATCAGTCCAAACAATACTGTACTCAGCCGCGTTCAAAACGGCAGATTGCAAGCCTGCCATATCAGCGATCAACTTCTGATTCGCAATATCCTGCGTAACATCAATCGCGCAACCAATTCCACCCAAAATATCACCCTGGTGGTTTCTTAGTGGGAAGAACAAGAAACTTACGGTTCGTTCTTCTCCATTAACTTCAAAAGCCCAGTCAAACTCGGTCGGTTCGCCAAGCTCGAAAGTTCTATTCATAACCTCGGAAACCCGGCTGGGATCATGCTCTGCCCTCATTCCGTTTGCGACGTTATGTAAAACAGCAAAATGAGATTCGATGTCCATAATTTCAGACATCCGCTTATTCCACTCATAAATTGTGCCTTCTTGATCAAAGGTCATACATCCTACGGGAAGACCATCGAACAAACTCTGGAAACGCCGCGATGCGTGCTCTTGCATCGATTTTTGAAGTTCCGCGTAATCTAAGGCATCCGTCAGCTCATCGTGTTTAAGTTTGAGTTCCTCTAAAACCTGAGCAAGTTTCGCTTCACGTTCAACAATGGTTTCTTTTTCGGCTTCAATAGTTGCGATGTCCGAGGCAAATTGTCGATTACGTAATATCGTGGCTGTCAAAACAATCCCACACGCCGCTAGGGTGATTCCTAACAAACTATATGCTTCAACCGCCATCAAACTAACTAAACGTTCTAGCCGGCTGAGAAAATCAACTTCCTCACCCTCAAATAGTCCCCTGGCTTTGGCGTCCAAAAGCAAACTGCGTGCCTGCCCTAGAGTAGCCAGAGACTGAACCCGGACAGCTAAAAATGCCAAGAAGAGCGCGGATAAAATAATTTTGAAGGCGACAAAATGCCACCTACGCTTGAATTGCTCTCCCCGCACCATCTTTGATATTGTTGGCAAACGAAATCAGAAAACTCAGCTTTTGTTATGGGCCACAAGATTCTAAGCCGGAACTCGGTGATAGGTAACCTGCTTACTAAGATCATGAATCATCGAGTTGCCATCATTGGCTCTGGCCCCGCGGGATACACTGCCGCTCTTTACGCCGCACGCGCTGACCTCGCTCCAATCGTCTTTGCCGGGCCAGAACCAGGCGGTCAACTCATGATTACGACTGACGTAGAAAACTACCCAGGATTTCCGGACGGAATTATGGGGCCAGACATGATGGCACTCTTCCAAAAACAGGCTGAACGGTTCGGAGCAACCGTTCAGCAAAAGATCGTCACCAAGGTTGACTTAGAAGCCAGACCATTCCGAATCTGGGTCGGCGAGGAAGAGCACACAGCGGAAACAATCATTATTTCAACCGGTGCAAGTGCAAAGTGGCTTGGATTAGAAGGAGAAGTCACCTGGGGAGGCTATGGCGTTTCAGCCTGCGCGACCTGCGACGGATTCTTTTTCCGAGGAAAGCAAGTCATCGTAGTAGGCGGCGGTGATACCGCGATGGAAGAAGCAAACTATCTCACTCGCCATGCAGAAAAAGTTTATCTTGTCCATCGGCGTGATACTTTCCGCGCCAGCAAGGTCATGCAACAACGGGTTATTGATAACCCCAAAATCGAGATAATCTATAACTCAGCTCTGGCGGAAATCCATGGCGATTTAGAACCGAAAAAGAAAGTCACCGGAGTCACTCTTGAAGACACAGTCACCGGCGAAAAAACGCAAATGCCGATAGATGGAATCTTCATTGCAATTGGTCATAAACCCAATTCCGATTTATTCGTGGATAAACTTAAGCACGATGAAACTGGCTATCTCATTCCCGAGCCAGGTTCTACAAAAACAGTTGTTCCCGGCGTGTTTGTTTGCGGTGACGTTGCCGACAGCATTTACCGCCAAGCGGTCAGCGCGGCCGGAACTGGATGCATGGCCGCGATTGATGCCGAGCGTTATCTCGAATCGCTCGGACATTAATCAAAACGATCATCCAGTTCAAACCGTCGTAACACAAGAGCCACAGCAATGATTAGTCTGATCCTCGCCACCCACCTTCTGAGTTTGCCCAGCCAGCCAACTCAAGATAAAGGTCAGATTGATCCTAATTCGGCTCGCCTATTTTTTGAATACACAATGCCAGCGCAAGACAATGAAAAATCTCAGCTGCATCTCATTCACTACGTTACACCTCTACAAGAACCAAAGACATCTCCTAAAAAGGAGTGGAAGTTCCCCTACAACAGCCTTGGCTTCGTACAGCCGCCCACGTCGGATAACTTAACCGTAAGGTTCAGAGTTTTCGCGCAAACTCGAAACGAAGGCCCGGAAGACGTTGCCCACTGGACAACCCGCCTGTTTCTTAGGTTGTGGAATTACGCTTACTTCCGAGCCAGCTTGGATCACAACCAGCTTTTCCGCCGATGGGTGGATGTATATCTCTGTCAGGAAGGCGACCCAGGCGGGGAGCAACTGTTTGACATAGACACCTATGAATTGGATGAATATGATCGGCCAACCAGAGTCAATACGATTTACATCTATCAAGTCCAAAAAATTCCAAATAATTTTGAGCTTTGCCGTGAAATATCTCACGAATATGGCCATGCAATCCTACCAACCGTCGGAGGCTACGATAAGTCGGCCCCGGAAAGTTATGCTAACGGTGATGTGGGCGAGCGCATCTTCATGACCTGGCTACGAGATGATCTGAAGTCGGGAAAAATCCTGCCCGACGACGCAGTCTTCACTCCAATCCCTGCCTTAGATAAATATATCTCCGAAAAAGTTGAACCCCTTGTCACAGAAATAGCCACGAGAGGAGTTGACGAAAATCTTCTCGTAGACAAAACCGTTAAGGGATACAACGAATACGTCGCCCTCAGCGTGTATGCAAGCCAAATCTTGCCGAAAGAAATCTTCGGAAGGTCTCAAGGCTTAACCGCTCGAGAAGCCAAAGATCTTGAAAAAGGCATCCTTGATGCGGCGGAAGAACGAGAAAACTGGACGGTTAATATTCCCGCGTATCTTAAAGAAAAGCCGATTTATATTCCCCTCTGCAATGGCAAAGTCTCCAATGCCAAGGTTTTAAGCCGAAAAGGAAAATGGGCGAAAATTCAGCCGACCGCTGAACCAGTGACCATCAAGAATCCGCCCTTGCCTCCACAGTAAATTACTGGCTAATAAAAATATCTAAAAAAGTTCCTGGTTCACCCTAAGGAGCTAACGACAGAAAGCCGACAACTGAACTGAAAGCCCAAGGCAGGCCTCGTAAATCTGCCTGGCAACAAGGAATCAACAGTGTCGGACATCCTCTCGCAAGACGAGATCGAATCTCTACTGAACTCTCTCTCCGATGGAGGGGGGGAAGGTAGCGAAGCTGCGGCTGCAGGAAAGAAGGATGGAAACGCTGGTGGTCAAATTTCCGGATTCAGCAAGCGCGCCTCACGATCTGCGGTTGCTTACGAAGTTTACGATTTCCGACGACCAGACAAATTCAGCAAGGAGCAACTCCGCACTTTGCAAATGCTCCACGAAACATTTGGTCGCCTTGCCGGAACTAACCTCTCTGCTCTGCTTCGCACTAACGTCAGTATTGACCTGATTTCACTTGAGCAAGTGCCTTACGAAGAATATCTTCGCAGTATCAGTAGCAGCGTTTTCACGATTTTCTCAATTCCACCTCTCAGCGGCCAAGCCGCTATTGAAATGGAATTCGATCTTATCTTTACGATGATCGATCGCTTGCTTGGCGGCCCTGGCCGACCATTCAAGCGCAATAACCTCACCGATATCGAAGTGCCGCTCTTCCACCAAATTGCCGGTCGGATGTTTGCCGCTTTGAAGTCAGCATGGGAAGGCGTTGTTATCGTCAATCCCAGCATTGAAGAAATCGAAACGAGTTCGCAGTTTGTTCAAATCGCACCGCCAAGCGACATCGTCGTCAGCATTTTGTTTGAAGTTCGCGTAGGCGAAGCTCACGGCGCACTCAGCCTTTGTATTCCCTACATGGTGCTCAAGCCGATCACCGCAAAACTCAGCGCGCAAAAGTGGTTCGCGGCAACCAGTAACCGCAAGCAAACCAAAGCCCACCGCAACGCACTAGTAGGACAGCTCAATTCTGCCCCTGTTGACCTTGCAATCCGCATGGGCAAATCACGAATTTCCGTACAAGAGTTCTTGTCGCTCCGTAAGGACGATGTCATTCGCCTTGATCAAAAGGTCAAGCAAGACATGGTTCTGACCGTTTCAAATCAAGACAAATTCCGTGGGATTCCATCACTGAACGGAAACACAATCGCTTTTCACGTCAACAGCACGATCCAAGAGGACTAACACTCGCACATGGCAAACATCTCAGAAGAAATCGTCAGTAGGTTCAGCAACTTGCAGTCCAATATCTGGCAAAACGTCTCGCTCGCAGTCAGCGAAGCCGCCGGCATGGCGATCAACTTTAATGATCCCCTCACCATGTCAACGGAAATCAGCGACCTGTACAGCGAAATGTCCAGCCCCAAGCTGATTCTTCAGTTTGCGTTTGCTAACAATCCAGATAACGCTCAAATCGTATTGATCCCAACCGAAACACTGGTTGACCTTTACAACACGATCACTGGCAAAGAAGCGGAGAGCATTGACGAAAACACCCTTTCCGAAATCCGTGAAGCGGTAGAAGCAATTGTTCAGGGCCTGTGCGTTGCCGCCGGAAATATCCGGAATGAAGCAATTGTCGCCAGCGGAATGTCGGTGCGACTCCAAATTTTCAGCCTTCCTTCCAATATGCAATCCGCCGACGCAGTTCTCCGAACCAACCTGCGCATTTCCACCGACGATGTTAACGGCAACCTTATCTGGCTATGTGATGAGGAAACCGCCAAACTCATGGCGGGGATTGACGAATCAAATGCCGCCGGAATGGCAGCGGGCGCACAAAACGCATCGCCAAACAATCTCGGTGCAAGCGGCAATTTTGAAGATAGCGGCCTTGAACTGATTCTCGATATTCCCCTCGAAGTCAGCGTTGAACTTGGCCGCGTGAAAATGGTTGTCAAAGACGTTATCGAACTCGGTTCTGGCTCCATTGTCGAAATTGATAAAGCCGCTGGTGAACCGGTTGACATCATGGTCAACGGTCGCCTAGTTGCCCACGGCGAAGTTGTTGTAATTGAAGACAACTTTGGTGTTCGTATCACCGAAATTCTCAGCCCAGCAGACCGCCTTGCTCGCCTCAACGACGTCGCTTAAAGCGAGGTCTTCCACGATCATGTTTCGATTGACCCTTACCCTCATTGCACCTCTTGCTAGCGCATTTGCGTTCGCGCAAGAACTTTCCCAAGACATTGGTGCGAAAAAAGATTTGGTGGTGCAACACACCACGCAACCATCCGGATCAGGAGTGAACATCTGGCAGTTTGCGCCAATGATGGTCGCACTCGGAATCATTTTCTTTCTGCTCAAATTTGCTCTCCCAAAAGTGATGGGCAAATTCAACAAGACTTTAACTACTCCGTTCGATAGCCCGATCCTTCTTCAAGAATCGGCTTCATTCGCGACCGGCTCATTGCAAGTCGTCACGGTTCGAGGAAAGTCACTCTTGCTCGCAGTAACTCCGCAAGGCGTTAGTTGCCTAGCAGAACTCGACGCTAAAGTTGAAGACAATTCCCCGCCGGCATTTTTTGAAATCCTTGATCAAGAGTCCGAGCAGCCAAAAGAACAAAAGCTGGTGACTCATGCGGTTATTGAAGAGGAAACCAAACCGGTGACTAAAGCACATCCCGCAGCAAAAGCATACAAATCTCAAACAACCAAGAAGTCTGACACTCCTTCCCGAGAAGAATTGATCGCCCGACTTGAGCAACTGCAAAAGCTCGCAAAGTAATGAAGCTCCCAGTCAAAGCAATCAATAATCTGCTCAACCGGGGCAATCTCAGAATCTTCTTCGTGATTCTGTTCACCTTGCTTGGAGTTTTCGCGCTCGCTCAATCGGCTGGCAACGGATCAGTTAGCGTTCCTAGCATCAATTTGGGAATTGGTAGCGGAACAGATAAGGAGCAACTTTCAAGCTCGCTCCGTATCCTCGCCTTGCTCACTGTTTTGAGTATTGCGCCCGCGATTCTCATCCTCACCACTGCGTTCACTCGGATCGTTATTATCCTAAGCTTTACCCGCACGGCTCTCGGCGCGCAGAACATTCCACCGAACCAAGTCATTATTGGACTTAGCTTGTTCCTGACCATGTTTATCATGGCCCCGACTTACCAAAAGATCAACAACGAAGCGATTGCTCCCTACATGCGGGAAACCAATCCAATCAGCTTTGAAACGGCGGTTCAAAAAGCAGAAGCTCCGATCAAAGAGTTCATGCTTAAGAACACCTACGAGAGTGACTTGCTCATGTTCATGGAGTTCAAGAACCAGAAGGCGGCGACCCGAGCGGACGTGGACATCATGACTCTGATTCCCGCATTCGTGATCAGCGAACTCAAGACCTCGTTCATCATCGGCTTCTACATTTTTGTGCCGTTCATCATCATTGACCTCATCGTTGCCAGCATCTTGATGGGCATGGGGATGATGATGATGCCTCCGGTCGTTGTGTCACTCCCTGCCAAGATTCTTGTCTTTGTCCTTGCCGATGGATGGTCGGTGCTCGTTCGCGCGATTCTCAGCGGATACATGTAGGAGAGCTATGGATCAGTCAGTCGTCATGGAACTCGCCCGCCAGGGCATCATGGTTACCCTCATGGTCACCATGCCAATCTTGGCGGTGGCATTGTTCACTGGTCTGATCGTCTCCGTTTTTCAGGCGGTCACACAAATCCAGGAAATGACCCTGACCTACCTCCCCAAAATCATTGGCGCTGGTTTGATCGTGGTTTTCATGGGTGGGTGGATGCTCCAAACCCTCGTTAATTTTATGCACCTGTGTTTGAACATGGCAACGAAAGTCGGAGGATAACTAGTGGTTCTCGAAACTTCATTCATCCTCGCCTTTTTTGCTATTTTCATCCGGTGCAGCGCAATGATGCTTTCATCGCCTTTGTACGGTGGAGCAACCCCAGTGAACATCCGAGTAATGGCGGCGGCGGTGATCTCTCTGAGCCTTACCCCAGTGTTGCAATCCCAGCTAGTTTTCGCCCCGAACAACCTCATCGAACTCGCGATGATTATGGGCCGTGAGGCAATTTTCGGATTGCTCATCGGGATGTGCATGCAGTTTCTCGTAGCGGCGATTCAGATGGCGGGCGCAGTTTCCGACATGCAGATCGGTATCGGTTCAGCGCAGTTATTTAACCCCGCTCTGGGTGGGCAAACTTCCCCGATTGGCCAGTTTAAGTTCTGGCTGGGAGTTGTTTTGCTGTTCCTTCTGAACGCTCATCAACTGATGTTCAAAGCGTTCATGAGTAGCTTTTCACTCACCGGCGCGCCTATCGGCAGTTCGTCAGATGTGATCGCCCACGGAGCAAATCTTCTTGCTCAGTTATTGATTCTGAGCGTTCAAATCGCCGCGCCGATTGTCGCCGTGACAGTTGTGATTGACGTGGCATCTGGTTTGATCAACCGGGCCGTGCCGCAAACCCAGCCGTTCTTGATTTCGCTCCCGGCAAAGCTTGCCCTTGGATTGGTAGCCCTTAGTCTGGGGTTACCTGCTCTGACAATTACGGTACAGCGTGGAGTTGAAGTGACGTTTGCTGGCATGGGCCACATGATGGGAGGTTAAAGGATGGCAGAACAACCAGCCGGCGAAAAGACTGAAGACGCAACCCCCAAACGCAGGCAAGAAGCCCGCAAAAAAGGAACCGTCGCCAAATCAACTGACCTCACAGGTGCCATCACCTTGCTCGCGGCGGCCCTTGCCTTGCCACCATTTGTCCAATCCATTTCGAGCGGAGCCGTAACCACTTTTTCAAATACACTTTCTCAGGCACCGCGAACGCTTGATCCCGCCTCCATCATGGGGTTCACCAACGCCCTGGCATCTCCTTGGATTATTGCCACGCTCGTGCTGTTTGGAACTCTGACCACCGTAGGGGTCGTCACCAATTTTGGTCAAGTGGGATTCGTTCTTAGCACCGAACCAATGGCGCCCAAACTGGAGAAAATCAATCCCGGTGCTGGATTCAAACGAATCTTCTCCCGCCGTGGTTTGATGGAAGGTGCCAAGGCACTCGCTAAACTCGGAATCTTTGCCAACCTCGCCTACACCGCCATTGCCACCGACTGGAATAAACTCATCGGTTTGGTCTGGCTTCACCCTTCCCAAGCCGCGACTGAACTCGGGGCATTGCTCCACGGACTGCTTGTGAAAGTGGCATTTGTGTGGTTCATCATCGCTTGTCTCGACTACTTCTTCCAACGCAAAGAAGTCGAAAAGCAACTCAAAATGACCAAGCAAGAACTCAAGCAGGAGATGAAAGAACAAGAAGGTTCGCCAGAAGTCAAATCGGCGATGTTCCAAAAACGCCGCCAGCTCCTGAAAGGCGGGATGGCGAAAAAGCTCGCCGAGGCTGACGTTCTCATCACTAACCCAACCCACTTTGCGGTTGCCGTCAAATACACGCGCAATTCCATGCACGCGCCGATCGTGCTCGCTAAAGGTCAAGACCACTTGGCTCTCAAAATGCGGGAAATCGCAGGTTCTCTAGACCTGCCGATTGTCGAGAATAAACCCCTTGCCCGTGCGCTTTACAAGCAGTGCGAACCCGGCGACTTCGTTCCTCGCGACCTCTTCGGCCCCGTCGCCGAAGTCTTGGCGTACGTTTACAAAACAGTCAAAGGCAAGCGCAAGAAAGCGGCATAAGCAGCGCGAGCATTCCAGCCATAATCTAGCCAGATGCCAGAACCCTCGTCCGAATCTTGGAAAAAGATGGTTCTCCGATCCATGCCCGCGCCAGCGTGGCTTTCGCCGGATGCGCCCGATTCGGATATCGTCATCTCTTCGCGGTTCCGAACCGCCCGCAATCTGCGCCTGCACCGATATCCCGACCGTGCCGATTCGCAAGAACTCATCGAAATCCAAAATAAAATCAAGTCTGCTACAAAAGATTTACCTATTTCACCGCTCACCACAATTTCCGAAGCCGAACGTGATTACCTTCTCGGCGCGCGATTGATCTCCCCAGAATTCAAGCATTCTTCTCCTGGGCGGATGGTTTTGCTGGATGAAGACCGCCTCGTCAGCGTGATGGTGAACGAAGAAGACCACCTGCGAATCCAGGCCGTCAGCGCGGGATGGTCAATCCGAACCGCGGTCACCGCCGGTCAAGCCATCACCAAATCCCTGTCGCAGTCTCTCGATTTCCAAACTTGCAAAACCCACGGCCCTCTTACTGCAAGCCCCTCTAACCTAGGTGGCGGCACGCGCAGGTCAGCCCTGTTCCACATGGCTGGCCTTTCATCTCAAGGCCGTCTGAACCGACTCATCAAATCCTTGCATCACACTGGAATCACCACTCGCGGGCTGTTCGGCGAATCGTCCCGAGGCATCGCCTCATTTGTCCAGGTCAGCGGAACTACTGTATCCGAAGTCGAATTCATCGGCGCCTGCAACCACCTTATCCAAGAAGAGCGCATTGCGCGCAAAGAATCTTTGCGGCAGACCACGCTCGAAAAAGCCCAAACCGCGGTTGACTTTGCGGTTGCGAGCAAAGAAGTCTCCCTACGCGATGCCCTGCTAGTTCTCGGATATGTTCGTTGGTCGGCGGCGATTGAACTCCCCGAATTCCCGATCCCAGTGAGAGACGTTGACACCTGGATTACCGAAATGGAAGTTTTCGGCACTCAAAATCCCCGAACCGCCGCCCGCCAACGAGCGGACTACCTGCGATCAAAATTAGAAAACCTCTCGTGACTAACCGACGTAATGAATCTGGAACGTAATGGCAAATGTAGTCTACAAGCCCGCTGAAGTGATGCACTGGTTCGATACTGAATCCAAACGAACCAACGCGATCGCCCGTGCTCAAACCAAAGATATTGCCAAAACTACAAACGAAGAAGGCTTTCTCCCCGGGCTAAAACAGGCGGCAGGTGCGGCCCTGAGCATCGGCAAAGGTGCATACGGAACAGTTATTCAAAAGCAGGCGACAGAAACACGAATTGACCTTTACGAAACCGGATTTGAAGTGAACGAACTCACCCGCCGCGTGAAAATTGGCTACGATCAAGTGCGCCAAATTGTGAGCAAAGCCAACGACCGATACCAAGTTTTATATAACGGTGGGAATATCACCATAAAACCCGTAGCCCATTTGGTTGCCGGAAGATATCGAGTTCCGGTAGGCTGGCTCCGCAACGGAACCGAGGTTCCCTTCATCGTTCTGATTGAAGAAATCTCGGCAAGAAGCGGAGTGGAAATCATCGCCGAATGAACTCAGGATGGAAAAAACCAGCCCCCGAAGGATGGGTGGAACAGCTCTGGACGGCTATGTCCGAAGATGTCGGAGCAGGCGACCCCACCAGTGCCCTTTTTAGCGACGAAGCTACTGTTTCTTGGTATATCGAATCGCAAGCCGAAGGCATCATTTGCGGATTAGGAATCGCACACTACCTTCTTCAGCCAGAGCCTGATGAACCAGAACATTGCCACTGCGATCTGAGTGCGCAAGATGGAGACTTTGTAACGCCGGGAACCACCGTTCTATCTGGAGTCAGCAATCCCGGCCGCCTACTGACTAAAGAACGCACCGCCTTGAACTTCATCATGCACCTGAGCGGCATTGCAACTCTCACACATCAATTCGTCCGTAAAGTAGAAGAATTTGATACTAAAATTGTTGATACGCGCAAAACTACACCAGGTTTGAGAGCACTCCAAAAGTATGCCGTCAGATGTGGAGGCGGCACGAATCACCGCATGGGCTTGTACGACGGAATCATGCTCAAAGACAACCACATCAAAGCTCAAGGCTCAATTACCCAGGCGGTTCAACGCGCCAAGCAAGTTGCCGGACACATGACCTTGATCGAAGTCGAATGTGAATCGATCGAAATGGTGAGAGAGGCTTACAAAGCCGGGGCAAATATCATCATGCTCGACAACATGGATCCTTTCCAAATGAGCGACGTTGTACGAGAATTCAAAGGCAAAGTCATTTTAGAAGCCAGTGGGGGCATATCTCTCGAAACGGTTCGCGGAGTCGCACAGACCGGAGTTGATGCCATTTCCGTTGGTGCCCTGACTCACAGTGCTAAGTCACTGGCCTTCCACCTCGAAGTCGAATGAAACCACCTACCGGTGAATTTTTGGACTACCCAGTGGTGGAATCCACCCAAGATGTTGCCAAAGAATCCCTGCTCACCTCTACGCCTGCGGGAGTAATTTTCGCCCACCATCAAGCCGCTGGTCGTGGTCGGTTCAAACGAACGTGGGAAAGCGATTTTGGCGATTCGCTGACTATGTCGCTGATTCTGGATCAATACGCCGATCACAAAGAGCCGTGGCTGGTGGGGATGTCGGTTGCAGTTGCGGTTGCCGGAGTGCTCCATGCCCAACTCCAATGGCCGAACGATGTGATTCTGGGTGGCAAAAAAGTTGCTGGCATCTTGACCGAAATACACCCGAATGCTCATGGTGCGCGAATCCCAGTGGTCGGAATTGGCATCAATCTGAACCAAGAACAATTCCCTGAATCAATCGCCCACCGCGCGACCAGCCTCAAAATCCAGACTGGGAAGACGTTCGATTCGGAATCTCTGGCAAAACGCATTATTTCAAGTATCGAAAATGCCCCCGAGCCGGACAGTTGGGAATATATTGCTCCGGCCTGGATGATTTTCGACAAAACTCCTGGCAAGCAGTATCAATTGCCGAACGGTGAAATCGGCGCGGCAATCGGGCTTGGCCCGAATGGTCAACTCATTTGCAGTATCGACGGCGAAACAACATCGGTGCTCGCCGCCGACGCAATTTTTGGCTAAAGATTAAGTTCCTAAGTTAAAGCTAATACCAATAAATGGAGAACTCTTCCACCTTTTTCTCACAGGAATATCTCCCGAAAAGATATCACCCTCACTTAATCCAAACAGCAAGTCTTGCCTTTGTCTAAATATCCATCCGACAGAAATAACCATCTTGGCCTCTCTATCCAACGACCACATATAGCCGATTTGATAACTCGGATCGTCGGCACCATTTGTTGCAATGCCCGCCATGAGCCCAAGCCGATGATGTTCGCGGTTGAACATTCCAAGCGTCATGATTTTTGCCAGAGTAAGCCCAAACCCACCGAAGAACGCTTCGTCATCGAAGGGCGCATAAATCTGTCCACTGATATTAGCAGTGAAAGATCGTGAATCTGAACGTACAATTCTTGTATTCGGCGTTGAGCCTATGTTAGGGTCAACTTCAAGTCTGTAGCTCTCCGGTTCCCTCGGAGCAAACGTCGCCCCCATTCCGACCGTAGTCAATATTTCTAGCTTCTTCGCCGCCATCAGTTCAACTAGAATTGAATTCACGACCTCGTTATCATCATTCTTGATTTGGATTTGAATGACTTGATCCGATGCACTAATTGATCGCTCTCCGTTCTTTGCGATTTGCTGAGCCGACGCCCCTTCATCTCCGAACTTCTCAGTAACTTCAAGTGTGTATCCGTTGAGCCTGTTCTCAATCGTAAATTTACGGTCTCGCGGTAGCAGAAACCTAAACTTAATGAGCTTTTCCTCTTTGTCCTGCTTGGGGTTTATATATTTGAATTGAGGCTTACCGCTCTCAACGGTGGCTCTAATCGTGACACCTTCAAAACCTAGATTATCGGCAGATTTTTCTTGAATGAGTTCAGTCTCGGGGGATTCCAAACCAATAGTGGCAGAGCAATTACCTATTACAGGCAAAATCCCAGTAACGGCAATAGCGATTGTTTGAATGAGGAATTTATTCATAGCACTTGACTATAAAACATTCAATAAATTATTTTAATTAAAGTGAAACAAATATCAAATTCATCTAAATTAATGAAAAGAAAACAAAACGGCGGAATGACTATTCAAACCGCCGCTTCGCGTTGTACCAAAGGAGGGTGCAAAAGCTATCAGCTTAAATCTGGGTCTTGCCGACCAAGATGCGCCGAGTTAAAGGAACGATAAGCCCCATAACCCACAGTGGCAACTGTGCCCACAACCGCCGCAATCGCCGCCGCTCTCTTCCATTTAATTTGTCGTGATTGTTCAGGTCGAGCTTTGCTCACCATGTCTTCTACAAAATCGAGAATGCGTTCTTTTGTCCTCATAACACTTAAGAGGACTCCAATCTTGAGTTCGTTCCTGTCTTTATAGAACCTATATGTGAACCACTCTCAGCCTTACGTGATCCTCTATACCCAGACCCCAAACGAACTAAGACCAACGGAAATCCGTTATGATAAGAAAGTGGTGAGCAAATCACGCATTCTCCGCCTAATTTTGGCGACTGTGATTGTCCTTGGCTTAATTCCAGCCCAGGCAATCAGTGATGTATGCGAATCATTTACCAATCCTCATTCCTGTTGCGCGACTAAAACCTCCTGCCATAAAAAACCGGATTCTTGCCCTTGCTTTAAGCCTATTAGCCAGCCAGATTCCCCAGTTATTCTCTCCGCAAGTCAGCCTGCTCCAATTATTGCGGTGCTATCTATTCCTCCTATATCAATTTCTCAAGAATGCGCTAAGCCAATAGAACCCAGTTTCCCAGAACCAAAAGCGAATGCTCCACCCGGGCATCCGCCTGATCTGTGTATTCCTCGTGCGCCACCTGTGCTCTAAACGACCAAATTCCGTCGTCGCTCAGAATGCTGAGCTTTTATAGATCACACAAACATGAGAATCAAAAAATCACTAATCATCATTGGAGCACTATTAAGTGCGTGTGCAAACGCACAACTCCCAGATCCCGTTTGCCCTGTTTTGGGCAAACCCATCACCTCGGAATCATTGTCAGTTGAATACGCAGGGCTGAAAGTCAGCTTCTGCTGTGCTGGCTGCGACCAAGAATTCCTTGCTTCACCTACAAAGTTTCTTAAGCAGGCAGAAGCCGAGCATAAAGTCGTCGCCCTATCATTATTCGATCCCGTCAGCAAACTAAGAATCACGCCTGAGCAAACAAAAGCAGTAGTAGACGTTGCTGGAATTCGCTATTCATTTGCATCTCAAGAAAGTGCAGATGAGTTTGCCGAGTTTCCGGGGCTCTACACAACCGCCCCAACTCGGGAATCACTTCGATGCCCAGTGATGATGAACGATATTCCAACTTACTCAGCCGCCGCAGGATACGAGGATTTTCAAGGCGTTCGATACTACTTCTGCTGCAGTGGATGTGACAAATCGTTTAGTGAAAGCCCGGAAAAATATGCCGCACAGGTAAAAGATCAAGTCCGAGACGTGAGTTCTCGTAAGTCATCTGCACCAACTCACACAATGGCTCCAACTTGCGCCGGGTGCGCTGGCGAAGCCCGTTTGCTGAGTAACGGAGAGTTCCCGGCTAAGTTCATGTTGAACTACCGGTTCATTGCGATCAACGATCCCAAATCACGGCACCGTTTCAGTCTGGATTACGCTGTGTCGCCTCGGCTAACCATCGGATTAGAACGCAGTGGCACCGATGACAATCCGAACCCGACGGGAGAATTTTCCGACAACCCAACCGACTGGCTCCGCTTCTCAGATGGCGACGCTCTCATCCTCCCACGGTTTAGCTGGTTTGCGACTCCAGAAGGAAAAGATCACCCCAGTGTGATGGTAGGCATGGCGAGTGACCGATTGAGTACGCCCACGGGCCAGGCATTCTTCGCAACGTTTAGCAAATCGATTCCCGGTAGTCAGTTCACTCCTTTTGTCAGCGTGAAGACGAACACCACCGATGGTCGAACCGTATTTCCGTATGGCGTGAATTTCGCCCTCAAAAACGATATGGTTCTGCAAGCCATCAACGATGGCGATTACACACATTTGCTCTTTACCAAAATGACTAATCGAGCCGCCTACAGCTTGATCCTTGCCCGAACACGCTATGTCGGATTTAGCGTCACCGTAGGATTCTAAGATCATGATTACCACCACATTGTTAGCTATAACGCTCGTCACTCAGCCGATCAACACCGTGCCCCTGTTCAGCCTGAAGGATACTAAAGGAAAAACTTGGACAATAGAATCGCTCGAAAAAGATCGGGTTTATCTCGTCGAATTTTGGGCGACTTGGTGCGCGACTTGCAAAGAAATCGCTCCGATGGTTGATGAGTTTGTCAAAGCCCATCGCGGGCCGAAATTCGAATACCTCGCGATCAGCACCGATGAAGATATGACCCCGCTCAAATCTTGGCTAAAGGAACACAAACCGGCTTACCCAGTGCTCCTGGATCCTAACTTTGAAGCAATGGAAAAGTTCAAGGTCAAGGCTTTGCCCACGATGTTCTTAGTGAAAAACCGAACCGTACTTTGGCAGAAAACTGGCAAGATCGAACGCTCTGAGTTAGATGACTTAGCGACCAAATTCAAATTTGGACGATAACCTCCAAAGGGAGCTACCGATCTGGTAGCTCTCTTTCTTCTCTTTTTAAAATCCGACCAGATTCCTTATCCATCCAATAACTAATCGCTCTCACAGGGCTAGCTGACCAAGTATTACCGGCCTTTGAAGGAGGTATCAAAAAATCAACTTTGACTGAATTTCCTACGTCGTTTACTTCGACAACACAGTTTTCCAGTAAATAATCGCGATCTTGCTGAAAGTTAGAAAGGTGTTTCCATGCTGTATCAACCGCCCGAATAGTAGCTCCCGAAGTTCTGTATTGGTCAATAACTACAGATTCCGCTCGTGCAACCCCATAGGTAAACATTGTATGAGAGGGCAGCCGTTCATCTATGTACCACTTCAGGTCATAGACTCCTCGCTTTGAGAGACTCTTATTTCCAGTTGAGCTAGATACGCAGCCACTCTGATCCATCAGGAATTTCTTGTCTCCACTTATGACTTTTAATCTCACGTCGTAAGGAGCGAAAGTGCAAGGCTCCTCTGCTTTCTCCAGAATAGAAACTAAGTGAGATTCTCCTTTTCTCGGTTTGAAGATGCTTGTTAAGTCATGCCACAGTTCTATTTCAGTCTCTGTGTAGCTCGCCATGCAATTTGAGAGAGAGAGTGGAATGTAGTAAACCGCGAAATTCTCTTTTTTGCCCTGTGAACCAGTCACAGCAAAGCCAAGCGCGATACCGATAACAGCCTTTACAACTAAATCTTTCATTGCGAATATAGTACATCCCCAACAAAAAATCAGCGAAGGAGTTTTCCTTTCGCTGATAAATCTTTGGAGCGGGAGACGAGATTCGAACTCGCGACATTCTCGTTGGCAACGAGATGCTCTACCACTGAGCTACTCCCGCTCGTGGGATAAAAATATACCCTAACTCACCTACTATCGCAACCAGACCCACTTGCCAGACCCAAAAAGGCATAATCAAACAGTGGGTGATTGGCAAAAACTAAACCAGGCAACCGAACAGCTACTCAAGCAAGCTGCCATTATCGCCCAAGAACAACGCAAGCACCTCAAAATTGACCAGAAAAAAGACCGAACCCTGGTCACTAATGTGGATAGAGATATAGAAGTATTTCTGCGAGAGCAACTCGATAAGCTCACTCCCGGAGCCGGAGTCTACGGCGAAGAATATGGTCATTCACCCGCGACCGAAGCCGGATACTGGGTCATTGACCCGATTGACGGCACTTCAAACTTCGCATACGGACAGCCCCTTTGGGGAATCACTGCCGCTTATCTGTATGGAGGGCGCATCGTCTCCGGAGTCATCCACTTACCGGAAGTCGGCGAAACCTACACCGCCGTTGACGGCTTTGGGGCCTATAAGAATGCGGAGCCAATTCCCATTGTCGCCCCTGGAATTATCGAATCCACTGAACTCGTTGCCCACGCAGATAGTCAAGTGAAATACCGGAAACAAACACCCGGCAAAATGCGGCACATCGGAGCATTCGTCGTGGAATCAAGCTTCGTTGCCACTCAGCGATACCGCGCTCTCATTACCGGAACAATCAAGCTCTACGATTGCGCCGCCGGAATTATTATTTGCCGCGAATCAGGATGCGAAGCTCGCTATCTCACCGGAGAACCATTTGATGAGTCGCGCCACCAAGGGCCCGATTACTGCGACCCCTTTTATCTCGGCCCTAAAGGATCAAACTTCCCGTTTGGAAGCGTTTTCTAACCTAGGCGATATACATTCCAGAATCAATGCGCTTGAGCTTTTTTAAGCCGCGCTGTTCGATTTGCCTTACTCGCTCGCGGGTGATGTGCATGTGAAGTGCCACGTCTTCAAGCGTTCTTTGAAGTCCGTCCGCGAACCCAAATCTCAGAATGAGAACCTCTCTTTCGCGCTCATCTAAGATCTTCATCGCCTCTAGAACAGATTCTCGAATGTGTGCACGTTCCACTTCAAGTTGCGCTCCGCCTGCATCAGAGATGACATCCTGCAAAGTTGAATCATCATTGTCACCAATTGGAGATTCAAGTGAGAGTGCGTCCGGAACTGTCTGCAAAATTTGCTCAACCTTTTCTGGTTCAATTTGAACCCTAGAAGCAATTTCTTGGAGAGTTGCTTCTCTTCCAAGTTCGGCTTGTAACTGGTTTGCCGCCTTGTAAACTCTCATTGCGTTTTCGGCGACATGGACAGGAACCCGGATCATGCGAGCCTGATCACATATTGCTCGGCTGATAGCTTGACGAATCCACCATGTCGCATAAGTGCTGAACCGATAACCTTTGCGATCATCAAATTTTTCAACAGCTTTGATTAAGCCAATGTTGCCTTCTTGAATCAGGTCGGGGAGGGACATTCCACGACCCGCATAACGTTTGGCGAGATTTACAACAAGTCGGTAGTTGGCTTCTACTAATCGCTTACGGCTTTGTTCGCACCCGGCTCGAGCCGATTCAGCGATTTGAGATTCTTGTTCAGGGGTTAGGAGTGGAGTACGACCAACAGTAGTCAACCACAGCCTGAGGCTGTCGTCAACTACCGAATACTTTAACTGTCCCGCATTTGCCTCCCCTGGCTCTTGCGACTTCCCCTCCTTGAACGACAGTTCACTTTCCTTAGGGTGAACTAACGCCAATTTAAGCACCTGCGACCTATGTCGCAATAAGTTTATACATCAAACCTTGCTTTTTACAAAGAGTTTCTGTAAATTACTTCAGAATTTCTGAGTTCAGTAATCTTTACTTCCTTTATTCGTTTCTTTTCGTTTGTTGAGAAACGCCCTAAGTGACTCATCCCCATGATCAACAAGATTCTCACGTGCCTCTCTCCTGACTTTTTCTTTAGTCAGCCAATCCACGGCTTCCTCAAGGTTTCTTATTCCGATAGGTTCTCGACTTTCAAGTGCCAGTTCGAACAAATAATCTTTGACCTCACCGTCCTCAAGCAAATTAAGCCAATTTTCGGCCTCTGGCAACTCGCCAACTTCTGCCAACACTTGTGCAACTGATTGAGCTTTATCAGTCTGCATTAGCGGAGAAAATTTTGCAAACTGCCAAGCATGTTGCCTTAATCCTGGTTCAAATATGCTCCTAAACAAAACTCTTTCCGAACCTACTAACTTACTTGCAATCGACTCAACCTTTTCGAGTGATTCTTCTGGCTCCGTGTAGGATCTGCGTCCAACTACGGTTTTTAGCCGTTTTCGTTCGGCCTGAACCATGCGTTCAAGAGCCTTTGCCGCCGCCTGACGGTCGCTGATACCCGGATACTGAGCGGATACGGGAATGAGATACTTTTGCAGTTCCAGAGGGGTCTCGGCCGTGGCTAATACCTGAACCACCTCCGTCCAGTAGGAGTCGTCGTCCGCAGAAAGTTTTTCATTGAGCATCGCCATTCGGAAATCCATCGGCGATATTCCTTGATCTACCGCAACCTTCACGGCTCCCGCACCTTTAGTTTTCAGCAAGGTATCAGGGTCTTCGCCCGGGGCGAGTAAGGAAATCTTTGCCACCAATCCTGCTTCGCTAATCATTGCCGCCGCTCGATCTGCCGCCTTCTTCCCTGCATCGTCACTATCGTAAAGCACCACGACTTTTGAGCACCAGCGCTTCAGTAATCGAACATGATCCTCAGCAAGCGCGGTACCAAGGCTCGCAACCGCCTGAGTAACGCCCGCCCGGTGGCAGGCGATTACATCCATGTACCCTTCGACCAATACGGCTTGATCTTCTTTCGATATGGACTCTTTTGCTTTGTCCATTCCATAAAGCACGCGACTCTTGCTGTAAAGGGGAGTATCACTACTGTTGATGTATTTGGGATTCCCCGCACCGATAATCCGACCGCCAAAAGCAACTAATCTGCCCCGCTCATCGCGGATCGGAAACATAAGTCGGCTTCGGAACCGGTCATAATATCCGCCTCGCTGATCCTCTTCCACCAAAAATAATTTCTGGCAGGTGGCCAGCGCAAATCCTTTCTTTTTGAGTCGAACCGCAAGTGCTTCGCCTTGATGCGGAGCGTAGCCGATCTCCCAGTGATCAATCACCGATTGGTCTAATCCCCGTTCCTCAATGTAATGAAGCGCCGTCTTCTCGGATCGGAGCTGCTCTCTAAAAAAGCTCTGGGCTTCTGCCATCGCGAGTTCCATTTCTTCGGAATCGCTTTTTTCACCTTGGTTGAATTGTGGAAGCTCTACTCCCGTCTCACGGGCGAGAATTCTAAGGGCTTCAATAAAATCAACGCGCTGGGTTTCCATCACCCAATTAAAAACATCACCCTTTGCTCCGCAACTCCAGCAACGATAGTGCCCGTATTCGGGCGAAACAATAAAACTCGGGTTCTTATCATCATGAAACGGGCATAGACCTTTCCAAGTCTTGCCCGCCTTCTTAAGAGAAACACGATGACCGACGAGCTCTACTAAATCGGAACGCCTCCGAATCTCTTCTTTTACGCGTTCAAGCTCGCCGGCCACAGTGTGATTCTGACCAGTTATTTAGTTGTGTTTAGGTCTTACCTGCAGCAACAACAACACCAGTGACCACATGAGGCTTATCTGCCTTAATGCGACTGAGTCGGAATGCTACGCGGTCTCGAACTAGGAATCGGACAACGATGTTGTCACCGTTGATTTCATATCCATCCGGAGCGTTGTAAGCCTTGATGACGCTACCGAACGATGAACCAAAAGTGATGCCTCGTCGAGTTTTTACTTTGCTGTTGCTCAGGCCAACTGCTTCGATTTGCACGCATCGGTTGAACTTATCGAAAACGAATGCGTACCGTGAGTTATTGCGTTTGTAAACCCATCGGGTGTAGATGACCTTTTGGCCAGTGCCTGCATTAGCAGTACCGCCGCCACCGCCTGCACCGCGACCACCGCCACCAGCATTTCCACCGCCGCCAGCTGGAGGTCCTGATGAACCGCCACCGCCAGCACTTGATGCTCCTTCTGGTGTAAGTTGTCGCCATTCGTCACCTGCACCAAATGGATCGCCGATAAATCGCGCATCTGGGCCAGTTTGAGGGGTTCCCGCACCACCGCCACCTGGAGGGCCACCTCGACCGCCTCCTTCGCCACCACCGCCAGTAGCACCTGCGGTGCCTACGTTGAGAGCTTGGATTTCGTCTGGCGAACCATAGATGCTAATCACCTTGGCACCAGTATCATAAAGTGATACGCTGATCAGCCGGCTTTCCGCCGTTCCTTTACGGGGCTGAGGAGCGCTTTGACCGATGACTAGCCCGGTCATCCCGAGCGCCACCATTGCGACTGTTGTTCCTAAAATTGCTTTTTTCACTGGCCTAATTCCTTCACCTGAGGGTCAGTACGCTTATTCGGACGCAGGCGACGTTGTAAATGGTTACAAAGTTCTCCCCAAATTCAAGTGAGGCAAGGACCTCGGGAACCAAAATTAGCCCCGCCTGCTTTCAGGGTATACATCACTGTCAATAACCAGACGTAGAAAGGAACAATTATGGGAGCAAACCTCGCAATCGAAGCCAGCCAATTTGAAGAACAAGTACTCAAGTCAGATCAGCCAGTCCTCGTTGACTTTTGGGCGACCTGGTGCCGACCATGCATTGCGATCACCCCGTTTGTGGAAGAAATTGCTTCTGAAATGGATGGTCAAGCAAAAGTATTCAAAGTGGATGTTGACGCCAATCAAGACCTTGCTATGCAACACGACATCATGAGCATTCCTGCTCTACTCGTTTTCAAAGGTGGAAAGGAAGTTGATCGAATGGTGGGTGCAGGTTCCAAAGAAGACATTAAAGCCCTGATCAGCAAGCACGTTTAACTTGCTGCTAGAAATTAGTGCCGGGAAGCCTCTGCTTCCCGGCTTTTTGTTTACCGTCCCGCCATAATCAATCAAAACTCGTGGCTAAACCTTCTGCCCCTCAATCCCTCACCCCTAATATCGCTAAGGCTGGTGGAATCATGGCCGCCAGTATTTTCCTCTCTCGTATTCTTGGGATTGTCCGGGAAATCATCATCGCTAACCGATTCGGTCAAAGCGATTTCACCGACGCATACAACTACGCATTTCAAATTCCAGACTTACTCTTTTATCTCATCGCCGGTGGCGCATTATCAAGTGCGTTCATCCCTGTTTTTTCTGAATATCTCCACACAGATCGCGAAGACGACGCTTGGCACATCTTTTCATCGGTAACCAACATCATGGCGATTGTTGTGACGGTGTTCATTGTGCTCGCGATGATCTTCGCTCCTGTTTTGGCGGGGGTGGTTGCACCTGGCCTCTCACCAGAAAAAGCCGAAACAATCTTGCCAATGATCTCGTACATGGCAAGGATTGTTTTGCCGGCGCAATTTGCCTTCTTTATCGGGGGAATCCTTTTCGGCACTCTTTACAGCAAGCAGATTTTCACAGTGCCCGGGCTTGGGCCAAACATCTATAACATCGGCATCATCATCGGTGCGCTTGTGCTGAGTAACTTCCTCACGCTTCCCATTTCAGGGCTGAGTTGGGGCGCAACCATCGGGGCGTTCTTAGGGAATATCGTCGTTCCGGTAATTGCTATGCGTCAATTGAATGCGCGATATAGCTTTGTGATTGACTTCAAGCATCCGGGAGTAAAAAAGGTTTTCAAACTGATGGCTCCGGTGGTTTTTGGCCTCTCATTGCCCGGCGTATTTGCATTATTCTTAGTCAGTATTAGCTCTTATTTTGGTGGAGATGGTCTTGCCAGCGCATTCAAAAATGCGAACCAATTAATGCAAGCTCCATTAGGAATATTTGGACAAAGCATGGCGATTGCGGCCTTCCCTGCCCTTGCTCAATTCTTCGCCCAAGGCCGGATGGATTTGTATCGCGAACAGTTGGTGAAAACCCTCAAAACGATCGTTTATCTTACAATTCCAATCGCCCTGATTTTGCTTACCAGTAGCCATCAGATCATCCAAACCATCTTCCAGCACAACCAATTCACCGCCGAGGATACTGCCCGTACTGCACCTCTGCTTGCCGCCTTTGCAATAGGAGTTCCCTTCTGGTGTTTACAACCAGTGTTGATGCGCGCTTATTTCGCAATCCAAAACACAAAAAGGCCGATCATTTTGGGAACAGTTACTACGGGAATATTCCTGATCCTTGCTGTTTCCGCGATCTTTGCGAAACTTCCACCTTTTGCCCTCGCTGCAGCTGGCTCTATCTCCGCGATCATCTTGGTTTCTCTTCTCACAACAACGATCACAAAGGAAATTCCTGAGCTCAGCTTTGCGCCTCTCCTTGAGACAGCCGGGAAATCATTGATCGCCTCAATCGGTTCGACAATCGTTTTCTGGGGAATTTTCCAAGTTGTCAGTTACATCGGCCTTGGAAACAATAAGTGGGCGAATGTGGCGGTGATGTTCTTCTTTGGCATCATCAGCCTATGGGTTTACTACTTTATTACGAAAGCTCTCAAAATGCCGGAAGTGGCTTACTTCCAACGAGTCGCCAAACGCATCAACGTAGCCAAGCCAGAAGAAGATAAACCGTCCGGCCCCAATGACCAAGCCTGATTTCAGATAACCTCCCTCTGTGCTCCCCAAAAGCACCTTCCGAATAATCACCCAAATCGCGAGAAATTCTCTCGCCGTAATCCTTTTGCTATCTGTTACTTTGAACTACACAGTTTTTATCACAACACCAAAAGGAGTTCATTGTCCCACTGCGGCGGTTCAGTATATTCAGGATTTTTCGACCCACGCACTCCGTGCTCCCCAACTAGGTGAAAAAGAGTTCAAACAGTGCCAATGCGCGGAAAGCTCCAGCCTTAAAAAGCAGTCTAGCCAAGAACAAACGACTTTCTCCGCTCTACCAACGCTTAACCTACCAACCTATCTCAGTTCCGAATTTTTGACTCCTCTCTTTCCCAACATAGTTTTATCAAATCACCAAAAACAGTTCCCAGTTGAACCAGTGTCTCAACCATCCACTCCCCCTCCAAATTTCATCTGATCTGCTCGATACGTCCCTGCGAGTTAATCTCAATTCGCCCGACCTAGATGCAATCACAGATGAAAATTAAAGACCCTCGTCCTAAACAAAAAAGGCCGCCTGACCGATCGACAAAGATTTTGTACGGTGTTCTCGCAGTCTGCTCGCTCATCACAATCGGCAGTTTTCTTTGGCCTGAAAAACCAAAAAACGCCCTTGACCCAAATCTTGGCATCACCGATCCTGAAGCATCAAGAAATCTCTTTCTCAGGCAACAAGAAGATCATCCGGTTACCGACGAAATGCTCGACACAGCTGAAAAGCTTGGGGCGAAAAAAGCTCCCGACTTCACGCTGATTGACACAGAGGGGAAACCTCATTCCCTTAAATCGCTCGCCGAAGGCAAGCCTTTATTGATCTTCTTTGTCGAAAAAGAATGTCCCTGCTGCTTGGGTGCCAAACACTTTGTTGATTCGCTTGCGATGATGTACAAAGACAGCGCCAACGTGATCGGCATTATTAATGCTACGGGTGAGGTTGCCCAGACCTGGATCAAAACAACAACTCCGCATTTTCTTGTCCTGCAAGACCCGGAACAGAAGGTGATTCGAGCCTATCAAGCCGAGCGCGGGGTTTACACAACCATCGTTGCGCCGGATGGAACCATCAATAAAGCCTATGCTGGCTATTCGCTAGAAATGCTTCAAGATGCCTCGTCACGCCTTGCCAAGCTCGCTGGGGTCAAAGACCAAGGATTTGAATCTCCCGCCGCTCCGACCAAACTCACTTCCGGCTGTTTGTTCCCAGAAGTACCGACCAAAACCACTAACAGTTCAGAAAAAACACTATGACAACCCTTCTTGCATCCGCAATTCTCGCCACTGCATCGCTCTCTCCTCAGGAAGATCCTTGCCTTTGTTCGCCCCTGCCATCGTTCAGCCTCAAAGCCAGCGACGGAAAAACTTACACCCAAGAATCCGTGGTCAAAAAGAACACGGTCGTTGTGTTCCTGGCCGCCGGATGCCCACACAACCCAAAAGCTGCAAAAGACCTCAACCATCTCAAAAGCTTGCTCGGTGACAAGGTTGCTATGGTTGGGATGACCAACATGGCTGGTGATAAAGTAAAGGCTTATGCAGAAGAACTTGGACTTAAATTCCCGTTAATAAGCGACAGCAAAGGAACAGTCATCGAAAAGTTTGGAGCCACCCACAGCCTTGATTTAGCACTCGTTTGCAAAGAAGATAGAAAGATCGGCAAGACTTGGAGCGGCTACAACCAAACCATCTTGACCGAATTGTTTAAGGAACTTCCAAAACATGGCGGCCCAGCAATGAAGGTTGACCTCAGTTCGTTCCCGACAGCTCGGCAATCCGGCTGCGGATTCTAAAAACTATTCGCGCAAGTGCTCGCGGAGTTCTTCATCCTCCGCAAGCGATTTATCGGATGTTTCACCTAACCGATCTCTCATGAGATCGGTTTCTTCTTGCACACGCTCGGCAATTGCATCCGTCATTTCCCGCATTTTGTTTTGACCAGATCGAGCTAGCAAAACAAATGCGACCAACCCTACAATCAACGAAGCTATTGCAAGCGGAATATTTATAGCTGGGTTAGCAAACGCCTTAGTATCACGATCCGTAAGGAATGCTAGAGCAAGCACGGCCCCCATTAGTCCGGGGTAAAGCCCGGCCATAAAGGGCAAAAACATTCCCTGCCTCGTTGAAATCCTTGTCCGACCGTTCCGACTCGTTACTCGAAGAGTTCCAAAGGCACTGCCTTTAGCAAGCTGCATTTGCATACTCCGTCCAACTTGAACCCCCACGTTGTGCATTCGGGGGCCGCGCGGGCCATGACCTGCGAACTTCGCCGGAAAAATATCTGTGATCACATCAAAGTTCTCTGGCGGAAGCTCACCATCAACAATCCGCTCAAATTCGGTACTGAGCGGGATGCCTAAAAAGGCAACTGGACTTTCGTTCTTTTCCGGCGCACTTTCTAACGCTTTCTGCAAAAAGCTCGGGTCAACTCCTGCTTCTGCCGCCATCCTTGCGAGTTCATCGTAACTGATTCCCGGCGCATAACTTGAAGAACCTTCGTTACTCTGCTCCTGAAGTTTTGCTGCTTTCAGAACAAGCTCGGCGGCTTCTTTTTCGTTAAAAAATCGCTTGCTCATTTGTTTATCCTAATCGCGCCCGAGCGTTTCGCGTAGTTCATTGGATTCAGATACTTTGCCTGCTGAGGCAGATGCGACATTCGCCCTTAAAGCCTCCGCTTCATCAATCACGGCATCTGACATTCGTTCTAGCTTTTGCTCAATTTTAGAACGGTCTTTGCGAAGGCTGTATCCCAGTGTCGCCCATAGACCGGCAGAAAATGCGCCCCAAATGGAAATTGCTGCAGGCAGGCGATCTGGACTTTCCTTTGCGATAATGAGAACTCCAATCATAAAACTAAGTAGTACGATTGGCATCCAAATCGCCATAGTTGCGATCGCGTTGCTCGTCCTCGCTTTGATGCGTGTCCGTCCGTGTCTGGAGCTGACCTCCAATGCCCCATACCAAAGCCCTTCGTAGAATGAACCTTAATCATTCGGCCAATTACGGAGGGGCCACCATATCCGGTTTGAGCTGTACCACCGCCAGTCGAATAAAATTCGCCGGCAACTACATCAAAGTTGTTTGGTGGGAGTTCTGCGTCCACTACCCGCTCAAACTCTTCGCTAAGCGGCATTCCCAAAAAACTTCGGGGTTTGCTCGCCTTTTTTGCGCCAGGGGTCTGAGTTGCAATTACTTTTCGCAGATAGTCAGGGTCAACCCCAACATCACCGGCCATCCGCTGAAGTTCTGCCCAAGTTACGCCAGGCGTGTAGTCGTGCTGACCGTCCGATTCCTGCAGTTTTGCTGCTTCTACAATGAGCTGCGCCGCTTCTTGTTCACTGAATACTTTTTTAGGCTCCATATCGGCTCATCCCAGGTTCGCCGCATAGAAAGTTACCAAATTTCATGGTCTTGCGTTGCGAAAACCGTCGTTCACTCCCCAAGCTGTGCTAACCGAACCAGCTACAGCAACTTGGCCAACCGCAGAAGTTTCTCGCCCCTGCTGAACCAAATCGGCCAAATACGCCGGAACTTCCTCGTTAGGAGCCCAGTCACCAATCTCCCGAGCCAGAAATCCAGTATCCATATTCCCGGCTTGGAATTCCTTATTGTCAATCACCGAGAGCAAGTAGTTCAAATTGGTATGAACCCCAATGATGTGGGTATCAAGCATAGCGGTGCGAAGCCGATCTACTGCCTCGGCCCGCGTCGCCCCGTGAACAATCAGTTTGCCCAGAAGTGAATCGTAATATTGGCTGACGGTATCTCCGGTTCTGTATCCAACATCGAACCGCACGCCTGGAGAAGTCGGAGCGACTACTCTGAGCAACTTGCCCGTACTTGGCAGGAATCCTTTCGCTGGATCTTCCGCAATCAGCCGGACTTCTATTGAGTGACCACCGATCACCGATCTGTCCCCGGTCATCAAACCAGCGGGCAGATCAAGTTTTGCTCCTTCAGCTATTCTAATTTGCCAGCGTACTAAGTCAAGGCCGGTAATAAGCTCCGTGACTGGATGTTCAACTTGAAGGCGAGCGTTGACTTCGAGGAAGTAGTATTCGCCACTTGCTTCATCGTACATGAACTCAACCGTCCCTGCTCCGACGTAGCCTGCGGCAAGGATCAGCTTTCGGCAGGAAGCCTGCATTTCCGCCCACAACTGCTCGGTCATGATTGGGCTGGGAGCTTCTTCTAATACCTTTTGATGACGCCGCTGCAAACTGCATTCGCGTTCGAATAAGCACGCAACGTTCCCGTGCCGATCGGCAAGGATTTGGACTTCTATATGGCGCGGCTTTTCGACTAGCTTTTCGACCATCATCGCCGAGTTACCGAACGACTTTTGTGCTTCGTCCATCGCCATGCGGCATTCACGGTCAAATTGATCTGGATCGCGGACAATGCGCATTCCCCGTCCGCCGCCGCCTGCACTTGCTTTGAGCATGATTGGGTAACCGATGCGATCTGCTTCCTTTTTAAGTTGATCTGGCTCGGCTCCCGGTTCAAAGAATCCCGGCGTGATTGGCACTCCCGAGGCAACCGCTAACTGCTTGGCATCAATTTTTTCGCCAAGCTTTCGCATCGCGCTAGCAGGCGGCCCGATGAAAATAACTCCCGCCGATTCACAAGCTTCGGCGAATTCTGGGCGTTCGCTCAAAAAGCCGTAGCCGGGATGGATTGCATCCGCGCCCGTTTCCCGAGCCGCATCTAAAACACGTTGAATATCAAGATAACTCTTTGCCGCTTCAGGTTCACCGATGCAAACTGCCTCGTCGGCGAATGCAACATGCATCGCGTGTTCATCCGCCTCCGAAAAAACCGCTACGGTAGCGATGCCCATTTCACGGCAAGCGGCAAAAACACGGACAGCGATTTCTCCGCGGTTTGCAACCAGAACTTTCTTGATTTGCGCCATCAAATTACTCTTCGATCGTACTCACAAAACTCGCCGGTCGCTTATCCAAAAACGCGGCGACGCCTTCTTTGCCTTCGGCTCCAGCCCTAGCTTTGGCGAGCAGCTTGCTCGAATCTTCTTTGCTCAATGGCGGTTGATTTGAAAGCCACTTACTGGTTGCAACCGATTCTGGCCCGTTGCGCAGAACATCTGCCACTTTCGCCATCACTATGGAATGGCACTCGCCTGGAGCGGCTACATCATGAACTAAACCTATGCGCAATGCCTTTTCAGTCTCAAACACTTCACCAGTAGTAAACAGTGCTCGGGCATGACCGCTGCCGATCTTGCTGATTACAAACGGAGAAATTGTTGCCGGAACCAAGCCAAGGCGAACTTCACTAAATGAAAACTTTGTGCCTTCTTCTGCCACAGCAACATCTGCCGCCGCAACTAGGCCGCACCCGCCACCGAATGCCGCCCCATGCACTTCGGCGATGACAACAGCTGGGCAGTTCACGATTGCCTCAAAAAGGGTAGCTAATTTGAATGCATCCGCCGCGTTTTGCTCTTCTGTGTAATTTGCGGCCTGCCTCATCCAGTTCAGATCGCCACCGGCGGAAAATACTTTTCCTTGCCCACGCAATCGCACAGCGCGAACATTGGAATTCAACTCCGTGAAAACCTTAGTCAAAGCGGCGATCAGTTCGTCGTTAAAAGCGTTACGGACATCAGGGCGATCCAGAGTCACACTTAACCACTCACCGTGGTTATCTATTTGAAGCATGGGTGAATTATGTCACCCAGCCAGTTCAAAAACTCGGGTTAGTCTTTCAACCCGGCCTTATACCGAACTGAAGCCATGACCTTATCAATACCGGTCAGCGAATTTGGCTCGGATGGATAGCCAACGGCGAGAACTGCATAAACATTGTTCGCATCGCCCAGCAAGAGACTTTTGAAAACGATCTTGTTTTTATCCTTGCCCATTTCATGAGCTTGAGTGATTACCGATTTACCATCGATTTTTATCGTTTTCTTGCTTAATTCTTTAACAGATTCCTCACTCTCGGAAATACCAAGCACAAGGTCTTTAGCAACTTTTTCCAGGTGAGCGGCGTTCGCTACCGTGCCTTTTTTGCCGACGAAAACCGTGACCTGGACGTAATAGTCATCGGTTTCAAAAACATGATCGGTGGTTCGCTCAACCCAGTCGGTTTTATCTTCGACTTCGGTTTCACCTTCCTGCGAGAGTTTGCCAGGGATAGAGATTGAGAATGTTGAGTCAGGCAGGTACTGACGCTTCCACGGCTTTGCCTGCAGATCGGCAATCGCCGTTCCGCCCAGCACCGCGGCTGCGAACAAACCCATCAACATCGTCTTGTAAATCTTCATCATCTTCCCTTTCTTAATGCAATAGACGCACAATTCTGCGGCTAGTATCCTGTAAATATCAGAAATCCTGATCAATTCATGCCTTTGGTCCGTACGGTGATTGTCGCCGGATAGTGGGCACCACTAAGCGGAATCGTCTCAATGCGCACATCTTGCGACTCACCGGGAGCCAGCCGCTTTTCGTAAAGAGAGATTTCTTGTTTGGTTTGAAGCATCTTGCCGAACAAGGTTCCACCATTCACCGAGAACAATGCACCTGAATAACCAGCGGACGCCTCGAACATTACTTCCACAATCTGAGTGCGATTCGTGTTGTTCGCGATTTTGCCTTCAATAAAATACTGAACGCCAAAGTTTCCGCTGAGCGGATTGCCGCCGATGGCAGAAGCAATACTCTCTTGTCCGATGCGGACAAATCCAAGTTTGCCTCCTACTTCATAGTCAAATCGCACTTGTCGCAACGGTTTTGAAAATACCAACTTTGGTTGACCGTTCAGAGGAAGCGTGAATCGTTCAATTTGCATCGCGCGCTGGACAAGCCACGGTTTACGCTGAGAATCAGCACCGCTCCATTCAACTGGAAGCTCCGGCGGATAAATCGCGTTCGCCACCATAACAACATCGTCCGAGCCACCTGGCAATAGACGAAGGGTGGCGAGTCCGCTCACCGTTTCTTCATTTGCCATTCGTCGCAGAACAATCGGCACTACCGAGCGAGGCGGAATATTGACCACGGTGCCTTGATGCTTGAGCCAAGCGCTGAAATACTCGTTTCCGGCATTAAATCCAGCCTTGGCCGGGTCAAGATTAGGATCAGAATCGCCAGTGATTAACCACACGCGGGCTGGCTCCGCAGATCGGTTGGCTAAAACGTATTGCACAACTAACGGGGCACTGCTTTTGTTGCAGTGATGCCAAAGCAATCGCGCTGGCGAATCGGTCTGCAATCTCCCAAAATAAAGCTGACCAGTTGCTCGAACGTTCTCCGGCTCGTTGCTATACCAAAGAAAATCTTCAAAAACCCTGCCCCCGCCGAGATTCCGAACTGTGACGTTAATGGTTCCGTTCGAGGGATAAAAGCCAGGAGCTTCGACTTTTGCGGCCACTTGGTACACCCTCGTACTGCCAGGGATGAGAGCATCGATTGGAGGGACATCAAAGCTGATTCGAGCACCTGGCTGAGCCTCAACCATAGTCGAAACGGCACCTCGGATCGCATCCAGCACGAGTTCCTTGCTAGCTGGAGAGCCGGTTACATCTGTCACAACGTTCTGCGGCAGGTTCGCCGCAACCGCCATGACGCTGAAAGGAACCGCTTTCTCTAAATCCCCGGATTTAACAATAAGCTGACCTTCACCCACCGTCATGGCCTTTACGGAAAGTCGGTATCCATTACGTTTGACTTCCAGAGCACCGGAAGGCTCGACCAAAATCGAAGCTGTGCGCGCCATCGAACCAAGAATCTTGATTTCCTGGGATTTGCCAACGACCAAGTTGATGTTTTCGGTCTGCAAAACCAACGGCGGAACATAGAGTGCTTTGTTGATCGCCCTTGCCCAAGATTCCGCGAGTTCATCTGGGGTCACACCTTGCGCTTTAGCTTCGGCGACTGTGATCGTAACCACCGTTTTGCCCTGTAGGGCAACCCGCAAACCAGGATCGGCGACGACCGAAACTGTTTGTCCTCTGCGAAAATCCCAAAGTGTTTTCGATATGACATTGGCCCGCTCCGCCGGGGCAAGCCCCCCCGCAGAAGTTTTCAGCGTAAAAACTTGAACTCCGTTGATCACTAATGTAGCGGAATCAGTGAGTACATCTGCATCAGGCGATTGAGCCACGACCAACGAGGAAAAGCAAAGAAGGAATGCCAATGCAGCGCACTTGACATATCGAATTACGCCCCCCTGAATCGCCATCAACCTTCTCTACAGCTTAAGTTCTGCCGCACATGCTGGGCAATAGGTTTTGCCGTTTTTGGTTACTGCATCCTCTTTAGGGAGATGGCCTTTGCAGTTTTCACACCAAACCCGACCCACCGGCGCAGGGCGGCCCTCCTCATGCTTGATGATTTTGCCGTCGGAGTCAATGGATGGATTTTCGGTTTTTTGAGGAATAGCTGGTGCAGTACCTCCTGGTAAACCAGGTGTAGACGTCGTACCAGATCCTGACGGATTAGCGAGTGCAACATCAGTAGCATCGCCCGGAGCCGTAGGATTTTCAGAACCGGTTGTTGATTCTGATGCCGTTTTGTTTGGTACCAAAGGTGTATCCGATTTGTTGCATCCGCTCAAAACGAATCCCGCCATCAAACTCAATGCAATCAATTGTCCAAAAATTTTCATAGCCGCAATGTATAGTATGACGCGTTTACACGGCTCGGCTAACAACCATCCCGTTGCACGTGCGAACTGCCCTTCCCCATTCGAGTAAATCCTGCTCAACAACTTGCTTATTGCTACTGGATGCATGAAGGAATTTCCCGTTGCCCGTATAGATTCCCACATGCGAAAAATCTAAGCCATCTATTGTCGTACATAAAGCGATAAAGTCGCCAGGGCGCATTTTTGATAACACAGATTGCCACTTATCCTTAGGAATTCGTTTAAATCGAATCGAACTTAATGAGTTTTCCATCGCTTGGCAACCTTTCACAAAGTCTTCAACATAAGTGCTGGCCTTGTACTTTTCTGGATTTCTGCTCATGTAGTTTGTAGTTGGGTTCCAGTCAATTCCTCCTGTAAACTCCTCAGAAACTATCTTTAATCTGCCGGCTTTCTGGTTACCCATTAACCAATCTGATGTGTAGTGGTAGCGACTAAAATAGCCGTCTACGCGCCCTTCTCGATACCGAGTTTTGGTAACTTCAGCTAATACACTGTTAGCACTGATCTTGGGGCTGCACTTCGCGATCGCCCAGCTAGATTCCAAAAAAGTCACGCAATCTAATCCATCTAAGAAGACCGAGCACTTTTCAGGATGACTCTCAAGAGTCCAGGCAACATACGGAGTACCCAAAAACTCGCGACCGACGACCACGATTCGTTCAGTTGTGGTCATAAATGTCCAATTTTGAGAAACAGCCTTATCAGCGAGCTTCGTGTAATTCATATCTGAAGCAAAAAAAGCATTTGATGAGCCACTCACCAAGACCGTCAGCAAAACACAAGACACCATTTCATTGCCCCTTTAATAAAGAATTGTATTCGATAAAAAAGTCGCGTCACGCATACAGCGTAACGCGACTTGTATGCCCGCCTCAGTCTATAAATTCTTCCAAGTAGATTGTGTACGGGATTTGAACGTCTTCACATCCATCCCTCTGAAGAAGAACTGTGACTTGGTACTCACCGTCTGGAACTGAACCGTTGGATTCCAACGTTACTTCTACAACAGTTGGCCCTTCGTCGCTTAACTGGATTGTGGTTGAGTTACCATCGCCATTTAAGTCAATCGTTACACCTTGTGGTAAGCCGCCTACAGAAACCGTAACTGTCTCACCAGCCTGAACTGGGGCGGCATCCGCCTGAATCCCGCCCTGAATTTCAGAAAGGCTGAAGTAAAAGTCAACGATATCAATATCATCACCTGATAGAGTGGTGGTTTGCAAATAAGCAAAGATTTCGCTACATAGCCCACTTCCGGGAACGTACGCCTTAATCCCGCCGCAACCAGCGATGACGACCGAACAAAGAATTGCGATCGCTAGGCAGATTTTTGTTTTCATCAGAACTTCACCTCAATGCCTGCCCCAAAACCAAGTCCGTTTCCGAGTCTATGGCTCATGCCAAAACCGGTTGTTGAACCCAAGGCATTGCTTGCCGAAATCCAGAATGCATGCTCTGGAGTCGCTTGGAATCGCAATGCAAAGCTCAGAATGTCAGTTTTCATCAATGTCCCCGTATTAAAGTCAACTGTATTGTTGCCGCGTGCAATCAGAATCGTAGAAGCATCAAAGCTTAACTTTTCGGTGATCGGAGTTCTTAAGCCAGCAGCCACACCAAGCAAGGCTGCTTCATCGGCAGCAACGCCAGTTAGTCCAAGGAAGATTCGTGAGCCATGGTCTTCGCCGGCAAAGCCAATTGTGTATGTCGCAGCGACTTGATCTTGCGACGGTGTAGAAGGGAGCGATGCTCCAACGGACGCATAGAAATTGTTTTTGCGAAAGACCAGTTGAAGTTCTACATCTGACCCTCCGGTGCGGATGACTCCGACGTTCTTTTCAGAAGCTCCGCTGACCCTCAACATCACGTTAAATTGGTCGCTGAATCCGTAAACGAACCCTAGGTCCCCGTATGCCGAAGCATCGTTTTTATCAAATGAGCGAATAGAAAAGGAGAGTTTTTTAGCCCCATTTTCAGTTTGGGGGGCGAGAGTTTCACTAATAGAACCCACTTGAGCCATTGCCGCTGTGGATGCAAATAAGCAACTCAGCACCAGCCCTTGTGTGCAGAGATGTTTTTTCATCACAGGCAGTATAACGCGGACTAGTAAAAATGTTGTGATTTTCGTATCAATATTTCAAAACTAATTTGTTACCGCGAGGTGGTCATCTTCAGTTTCAAAGGTTCGATAATAATAAGGAGTCGCGGACTCAAACTCACCCGCGCATGTATCTACCATTTTCACAACGGTTTTCTTCAACAATTCGCGAAGTTTCTGGTTCAAGTCTAATGCAGATTGCGCTAGCTCTTTAGTTGCTTCAGCAACCACACCGACCCGTCTTAATTCTTCTTCAAAGTGCACTAATGCCATTTGATAAAGCTCTTCATCTAAAGTTTCAGTCTTTAACACATTTGCGGCTGTTTTCAGTACGCCGCGACTCAATCCGACTAAATCTCGCACCGCTATCGCTGAGAATCCCAAGTTCATTGCATTGGCAGGGTCTATCTCGCCCCATCTTCCTCGCGAAGAAACAAGGTCTCGTTCAACCTCAATGAGATTAAGCATTTTATTTAAGAACCACTCATCAACCCTAGTGATATCGTGAACCTTTGCTACTCCCATTCCCCGCCGGAGAGCTTCTGCTAGAGCCCATAACCGTTCATCGGTTGGCTTTTTACACGCACTTATTAATTCATCTTCCGTGAGCCGCGCCATTCCTGCATGACGCAAGTCTTTTGATTTGACTTCAAGCCCGCGTACTGCTTTCATCAGAGCGGACTCAAAGGTGCGGTCAATGGCCATCACCTCACCGGTAGCTTTCATTTGCGTAGAAAGGAACCGATCTCCACTTGAGAATTTATCGAAGGGCCAGCGAGGAATTTTGACAACGCAGTAGTCCAATGCCGGTTCAAAGCACGCTTTTGTTGTTTGTGTGACGGCATTATCAATTTCGTCTAGCGTTTTGCCGATTGCAATCTTCGCCGCGATCCGAGCAATGGGATATCCGGTGGCTTTACTCGCCAATGCTGAACTCCGGCTCACGCGAGGATTGACTTCAATAATATAGTAGTCAAAGCTGTCTGGGTTCACGGCTAACTGAACGTTGCAGCCGCCCTCAATTCCCAATGCGGAAATAATCTTGAGGCTCGCGGTTCGGAGCATGTGATATTCAATGTCGCTCAGAGTTTGGCTCGGTGCAACCACAATGGAATCCCCCGTGTGAACCCCCATTGGGTCTAGGTTTTCCATATTGCAGACCGTGATGCAGTTGCCCATGCGGTCACGCATGACTTCGTACTCAACTTCTTTCCATCCAAGCAAACTGCGTTCGACCATCAGCTGGCTACGCATTGATAGCTTCAATCCCTTGCGACCGATCTCCCACAAGTCTTCCCTCGTATTAGCTATGCCACCACCAGTGCCTCCCAAGGTGTATGCAGGGCGGATGATGCAGGGATAAGGCACCTCATCCATCACTCGGGCAAGGTCTTCTTCGCTTTCAACAATCCAACTTTCTGGAACAGGTTCGTTGATCTCGCGCATCAATGAACGGAACAATTCCCGGTCTTCCGCTTTGCGGATCGCATCTAGCTGTGTGCCAAGGAGCTTGACATTATATTTTTCAAGAATTCCAAGTCGGGCGAGTTCAGAGGCGAGGTTCAGCCCAGTTTGACCACCGAGCGTTGGCAACAACCCGTCCGGCCTTTCTTTGGCAATAACCCGTTCGCAGAATTCTGGTGTGAGAGGCTCAATATAAACGGATTCTGCCGTTTCCTCGTCGGTCATGATGGTGGCGGGGTTTGAGTTGATAAGAACAACTTCGTACCCTTCTTCTCGAAGGCTTTTGCAAGCCTGAGTCCCCGCGTAATCAAATTCTGCCGCTTGCCCGATAATAATTGGCCCGCTACCAATGACGAGGATTTTTTTCACCAAAGCCCGTTATACCGAAGAATAACTGGTATTCCCATAGAACCATTCCGCACAAGGTCCTGATAGAATGATTCGAATTGTCCGGACTTTTCGGGCTGAGAGGACTTGAGGATTGATGCAACGATTTACAAATTCTGTAGTAATGATGCTGATTTGTATCCTCTGCATGGTTCCTGCAATTGGCTACGGTCAGGGTGACTTTACGTTTTTCGGATCAAATGAAGCAGATCCTGGAGTTATCTCAACGCACGCTGGAAAAGTGACCTTTGCTCAAAACCTAAGCAACATCGAGTTCGGTGTCAGATTCGACACGCACAATTATTTTCAGTCCACGCTTCTTGAATCGCCCGGACTCTCCGCATATGTTGCTCGAGTGCCGGAAATTTTCTTCAGACTTTCCGAAGTCCAGGCAAATGAAATACGTGATTTCAACCTGAAAATTGCCCCTAAATCAGATTACCGAGGCGTGATTACCTTTACTTTTTTCTGCCGATTCCAAAACACTCGTCAATACCTTTTCTCCAAGGTGTATTCAGTCAGCGTCGGACAACTCCCAGCACCAGCCATGACGGTGCCCGTCGCAAACGAAAACATTGCTTGCTCACCGGTCTTTCGTGGAGTTGCAAACCTAACCTATCCACAAGATATTCAGTATCAAATAGAAGTCACTGGCCCAACAAATAAGACGATCACGCTTCCAGCCCAACCTTCAAACAACACATTTACCTACTACACGCCGCTCGAAGATGGATTTCAGCCAGGAAACTATACATGGCGGACCAGAGCTTTAGATAGCCGAGGCAAACCTGGCTTGTGGAGTGGCATCTACAATAACGTTGTTTATGGAGGCTTAGATATGGCGGGCACGGCTTCGCAATCTTTCCTCAATTCCATGCGGGCAGCAGGATGGAGTTCATTCTTTGCCGCTGCCTGGGGCGGTCGAAATATCTGGACACCCGCCGCAACAAATTTGATTCGAGCAAACAATGCCGGATTTAAGGTTGCCGCTTATGCCTTCTTGAACTTTGATAACAGTTCAACAATAGCCGGAGCACCGGCAAATCAAACTGGCCAGTGGCAAGTTGACCAGGGCTTAAAAGCAATCGGTTTCGTCGGAAATAAAAGTTCGTTGCCTTACGACCTTAAATACTTTATGATCGATATTGAAAACGCCTACCAGGGAACCATGGCTCCTGACGACCGGGTTCAACGCATTGCCGAAGCCGTGCAACACGTGCGGAATCTCGGATTTTGGCCGATGATCTACACCCGTAACGAGGGCAGCAATCAGTGGTGGAATCTGTACACCAACTCTAGTGACGAATTCAGAGAAATGCCCTTGTGGGATTCAAAACCAGAAGTGGGAACGGCTATTTATAAAGATCACCTCACGCTCAGCAATGGAAGCCCGTGGGTTCCTTATGGGGGCTGGGAAGTCCGAGGCGGAAAGCAGTATTACCTTGATGTCACCGTGCTCGGACATCGCGTAGATTTCAGTGTTTGGGATCCTGAGGTTTGGAATGTGAACAGCCCAGATCCTGGCGCAATCAATGTGTATCCGGCCAACGTTTCCATCGTTCGCACTGCCACCAACACGTATAAGGTCACCGTTACATTGGCAAACAATGGCACCGTTGAAGCGTACGGAGTGCGGCTGGGGAACGCAACCCTTGGTGCCCAAAGTCTGACCGGACGTCAAACTCTGGGCCTGATCGCGCCAGATGGATCCAGGGCGGGAGTTTATGAGTTTCCGTTCAGCGCAGGTAATCCAGGAACTTCTGTTCAGCTCTCATTTACTGTATGGACTGGAAATGGCTCTCAAACCCATACAGGATTTGTAAACCTTCCTTAAACTAATTGCAACGAACACGAAGATGCGGTTCGTAAACAAATTCAATGGCAATAAAAGGGCGAAGATTGTTAGTACTCGCTGGAGTACCGATTTTAATAGCGGGCGGAATTGTATTTGCCGGGCGTGACCTGCTTTTCCCGCCTATAACATTGATCGAGGGCATTCCTTCAGTTGTATCAGCTGTGCAACCCGAGATTGAATCCGCCAAAGTTGCCCACATTGAAAAAGGAAACAAGTACATTTGGGGCGCAAACGATTGCTCGATTTTTGTGATGGATTACATCAAAGCCTGTGGCAAAGTTGTTCCATTTCGCCCGACCACTCAAACTTTGATGAACCCGATTGCTACACAAGCGATGGGGTTTAGCGAGACCAACTCAACGCCTAAAACCGGAGATATTCTGGTTTACCGCTACCAAAACAGCAAAAACGAATGGAAAGGGCATACGGGCGTAGTGGTTTGGTACAACGATTCTCTTTGGGTGGCCCACAACACACCGACCCACAATGGTTTGGTAGTTCAGCGACTCGATAAATTTGATGAACAAGCTCACCGACTCACTAAGGGGAAAGAGACTTCCTACAAAACGCTTCGCCGAAATGATTACGAAAACTGGTACGCCAGCTTCAAAAAACGTCGCGAACAAGCGCTCTGAATCAGCCCCTTGACTCGCTTTTGAACCCAGGTAACCTGGAATCATGTCCGACAATGCCGTCTATATCATCTCAGGCAAGCGAACCCCGATTGCCGCTTTCCAAGGTGCATTTGCTTCCCTAACTGCCCCTCAACTCGGAGCAACCGCAATTCACGCAGCCTTAGAAGCCGCCGGAGTTTCACCTGAAAACGTTGATGAAGTTCTGATGGGCAACGTTCTCAGTGCTGGAATCGGCCAAGCACCTGCTCGCCAAGCTAGCAAAGGTGCGGGAATCCCCGATTCTGTTCCATGCACCACCGTGAACAAAGTGTGTGGTTCGGGCATGAAAACCGTTATGATGGCGGCCCAAGCGATCAAGTGCGGCGATGCTCACATCGTCGTTGCGGGTGGCATGGAATCCATGACCAACACGCCTTACGCTCTCCCAACTGCGCGAGCCGGAATGAGAATGGGCAACCAAACTGCGGTTGACCTCATGATCAACGACGGCCTCTGGGATCCTTACGACAACATGCACATGGGTTCTTGCGGCGACCTCTGCGCCAGCGAAAAAGGTTTCAGTCGTGAAGAATTAGATAACTTCTCCGCTGAATCCTACAAACGAGCACTGGCGGCTCAGCAGGCAGGAAAGTTCCAAAATGAAATCACTGCGGTTTCTGTCCCCCAGCGAAAAGGCGACCCGATCGTAGTCACCGAAGATGAAGAGCCTGGCCGTGGACGACCAGACAAGCTCCCCGAACTTCGCCCTGCGTTTAGCAAAGAAGGAGTCACCACCGCCGGAAACGCGAGTTCCATTAACGATGGAGCCGCCGCGATGATCCTGGCTTCTGCCGAGGCAGTTGAAAAGTACGGGCTCAAGCCAATTGGCAAAATCACGGCTTACACTCAGCACGCGCAAGAACCCAAGTGGTTCACCACCGCGCCAGCTCAAGCCGTGCAAAAGCTCCTCGATAAAACCGGGCTTACCGTCGCCGATATCGACCTTTTTGAAATCAACGAAGCATTTGCCGTCGTCGCCATGACCACTGCCAAGGACGTTGGAATTCCTTCTGAAAAGCTAAACGTCAACGGTGGAGCGGTTTCTATTGGTCACCCGATCGGCGCGACCGGAACCCGGTTGGTTCTCACCGCGCTTCATGAGCTGATCCGCACCGGCGGCAAACGCGCTATCGCGAGTCCCTGCATCGGCGGCGGCGAAGCAACCGCCGTGCTAATTGAAACCTTATAATTTCGCTCGATTTCCTCCCCAATTCTGGGGAGGAATAAAAGGAGGGGTTAATTGATCACTTATCTTTCGGACACCTGAAGTGCCCGACAATCTGCCAGCGGTGCAAAACATCTGCCTCACACGTTTGCGGGCCGACATTATGAATGATCATCGGGTCGCCGTTTTTAGATAACGTATCACTCACTACTCCGACATGATCTAAGCCACCAGGAAGCTTCCAAAAGATCACATCGCCCGGGCGATACATGAGCTGGCCCTTATCAACTAATGGCAACTCATCTCCATGCCGTTGGAAAAATTGAATAAGATTGGGGCAACGCCGATGGTCGATGTTCGTATCCGGAACAAGGATTCGAGGATATTGAACCAGCTTGGCGTCTTCGTGAACCAGCTTTTGCAGATCGTATCCCGCATGGCGAAAAGCCCGAATAACAACATCCACGCACGCACCTCGGTTCGCCGGAACATCTCCGTTGGGATAATCAATTGAATAGTATTTGCCCGTGTATTGAGCGGGATTCACGAGTTGCATCCTCGCACCCTCCACAATAAAATCGGCTTTGGTCACGGGCTTTGGTGGCTTGATGCTGTTATCAGCGCGAAAACCGGCGGCAATAGCACGAGATTTTGCCGCCCAAGCATAGTTATTCAATTGAATTGGAATCCAGACAGCTGCTAGTAAACCTATGCCAAACAAACTTGCAACAATCCGCCAACGCTTTTGCATATACACGCTTAACGCAATAGGATGCATCACTCGTTTCAGAATTGTACGAGGAACTTAAAACTTACGATCATCTGTATAATCTCTACATGCTTTCCGCAACGCTTGCCCTCATCATGAGCACTCAAGAACTCAAACTCCCGCCCATGGAAACGAATACTCTCCTAATTTTCAAATCTGGCACGAGGCCTGAAGGCATTACTCAAGAAGCAATTGAGGAAATGCAGAAAGAACATCTTGCGAATCTAACTCGGCTGTGGAACGAGAAAAAATCTCCCGTAGCTGGCCCTTTTGAGAATGGGGGAGATTTTCGAGGCATCGTGTTACTCAAACTTCCAAAAGATAAAGTCGCTGCAGAATTCGAGCAAGACCCTTACGTTAAGAATGGTTTACTAAAGATCGAGCTCTATTCCTGGATGAATCCAAAAGATATTTTCAGCTGGGAATATAACGGCGAAATGGAAAAAGTCACCTTTGGTTGGGTGAAAAAAGGGCCGAATTACAAAGAGGATAATTCGCCAGAAGCACAGGCAGACTTCCTTAAACACGTAAACCTTAACCTCGATATGATGCGGAACGGAAGCGCGGGAGTTGTCGGGCCGCTCACCGAAGCTAACGATTGGGCTCTAGGCGTCTATATCTTTCTGACCGACAAGCCTGAAAAAGTGAAAGAGATCACAAAGGATGATCCGCATCTCAAGTCTGGTCGGCTGGTGATGGAAACCAAAAGCCTTTGGATTGGAAAAGGGTTGTTCAAGAAACTTAAGTAATCATTCCCAAGCTGGCGGGTGAGCACTTGTATTGTCTCCCCCGCCAGTTCAAAACTATGTGTTTTGAATATGTTCCAATTTAGTTCGACCAATTTTCCAAGGAGTTCTTGCATATATGTGGAAAACCCATAGGGTTTTCCACACCTAGGTTCAAAACCCTGTACAGTTCTCCACATTTTTGGGAAGAACTTCTCCAAGAATTAATGAAATCTTTACACAAGATAAATGTCTTACTCGTTGTTTGTACAAGTTTCAGCAAAATCTCTAATGAGTATGCGCATTAGCCAAAAGATGGCTATTTCCGTTCATAAAGCCGGCCACAGTCAGCGAAACAACCAGTGCTGCGACAAACCACATCGTGCCGATTCGCACCCTTCGCTTAGAATGAATTTCTGATTGGCAGGTGCCACATTCGTGGCAGGCATGAGGTTTGCGGTAAGCCGACCAAAAGCCAATACCCAGGCTGATTGCCGAAAAACCGATCAACCAATACCGGATCGGTTCCAGAATTGAAAGCCAACCTGCCCCGACGCTCACGCCTCCAAATGCAAACAGCACAGTTGGCCCGCAACAAGGCACATGGGCCAGTAAAGCCAAAGCCCCCGAACTGATCGCCGCCACTGCAGATTTCATACTGCAATATTATTGCAAAAAGGATATTGTCCCAAGGACTTTTTAGCTTTCTTCGTTAAAAACCAAAGCCACCGGTTCCGCCGATGCTTTGACCCCGGCGGCCGGTTCCAAAATCGCTACCGAACGGAAGCGCCTTAATGCGGATGTAGAACGCAATCTGCCGCCCCGAGCGGAACCCGCTCCTAAAGTCCGTTATTTCCAAAACGGCTTCCGTGCAGTGCAAATCATAAGAAATCTGGTACTGCTGAGCTTCTAACTGCTTGGTGTAGCCGTTGTAGAACAGAACCGCGTTGGTTGAAATCTGCCCCCATTTGAACCCTTCGATCTGCAAGCTTCCCGCCGCCCAAACCGCTCTTTGACCATCATAACGTGCTGAAGCTGAGACTCCTGTTCCTCCGATTTTGAACCGGCTGTCTGCCCTAAACAATCCCCAAGTTTGGTTGAAAGTATCGTAATTCGCCGCAAATTGAAAGTAAGAATCGTAGCCGTTGTAAGTAGAGGAGTAAGTGACGATCTGCCATGGAGTTTGCTGGCGCTCAATCGCTAAAACATCATAGCCAGTAGTTAACGAAGATGTCCAACCCTTGCCATGATCCACGTCGGCTCCAAACTGGAACACGTCATTTTGACCCACAAAATCAATCGCTAACGGCGTGAACCCAAACTGCTTTTGATTGCGGTAAGAAAGCCGCAAGTTAGAGTTATAACCGAATTGATAGCGCAGGTTTCCGCCGTAACCCAATACATATTGAGCCGTATCATCGCTATAAAGCCCTTGGCGATAAGCCCCGTTCCAGTCTAGTGAAAAACCTCGACCAAGTTCTTCCCGGCGATTAAGATCAGTCGCAAATGTCATACGAGTGATTGGATCACCCCCTGGGTTTCTGAGCTCACCGATACTTGCTTCGAGCCTGGTCGGCCAATTTCGTCCTGCCTTTGGGCCAAACAAACGAGTGGTATCGCTACGAAGCGTTAGCAGGGGCGTTCGGTCACTAGCACTGGAAAACGATTGGGAATCGCCGATCGGGATGCTCCGCTGGAAAAGCAAATCAGCGGCGAAGGAGCGTAGTTCTTGATAACCCTGGAACCGCACATCCACCCGCTCGCTTTCACTCAAAACCGATCCAGAGTTAATGCTTTGAGACTTTGACCAAGTTGTCGAAATGTTGGTGCGTGTGTTCTTGCCGAATTGGCGAACATCGGAAGCCGTAAGCGATTCCGTAACCGAAGTAAATGCCCCCGTATCCGAACTGTTCCGGAAATATCCGAGCGTTGACTGCCCCGCTCCAGATGGAATCGTGAGTTGAGCTCGGCTAGAAAGAAGTGAACTGGAAGGTGCGGTTAGGTAGTTGTTCCGCTGAAATCTTGCGTCTACATCCAGCCGAGATGCGCCGAGCAGTTGCTGATGGCGAAGATTGCCAACTAAAGAATTCTGCGTTCCCGTGAGTCCGTATGCTCCCACAGAACCGCTCATGAACTGAGTGTCATAGCCGAGTTCTCCGCCCACTCCAAATCCTAGCTTGGACATGTAATCCAAGCGGGTTTCAAACCTGTCTTCGCCCCGCAACGGCGTGATGTAGCGGGATTTTACAAAATAACCTTCGTCCTGGCTCTGCCCAAATTCAGGCAGGTAGCGTGGGCGGTCGTCCAGCAATGGAATGTAGAGATACGGCAAACCAAGCACACGCCTGCCAAGAATAACTAGCCCGAAATCTCGGAAAACGATCTTTTTGCCCGGTACAACCTCGGTACTGCCTGCATCGAAAGCGAAGTGAGGGTGATCCAGATCGCATGGAGTAAGCGTGCCATCGTAGAGATGAAAATGCGGATCGCGTAGGCTGGCTTTTCCGCCGCTGACATAAAACGGCCCGGTGGTCAATCCCTGCGTGCGCTCGGGAGTGATCACGGCTTTCCCTCCCTCTAACATATAGGTATCTTCCTTAAAATTTACTCTTATCGTATCGCCTTGGATAACATCGCCTTCACCCGTCAGGCTTCCTCCACCCGATAAAACATAGATGTCAGTCGCCGAATCTCCTTCGATTTTTGCCGCTTTTAATGTGTAGCCTTTGTATTCAAGATGGACATTCCCTTCAAAAACAGTCACAGTTCCGCGCGTGTAGGATTTATCCGCGTTGACGATTGTCAGCGGCTGTCTTGTCTGATTATTTGGAGGCGGCAAAACTCCTTGTTGGCTTGATCCGACGTCCTGGTTTGGGAGCAAATCTACTGAGGAAAGTATAGGTTCTTTGCCAGATTCTTGGGAAAATCCGATACCCGCAACACCTAAAATTGCTGCCAAGCAGAGACTCCGAATCACTCTTGCCTCCAGCCTACGTAAACCGTTACCAAGCCAAAAATAACCGTCGGCGACCAAGCGGCTACCATTGGCGGAAGCCATCCGTTCTTCCCGACAATAGAGGTCATTACGATGTGGAAGTTAAAGAATATCCAGAGGAAAAACAAACTCATTAACAATCCCTGGAACGCTGAGCCTTTGGAGAAGCGGATTGCCAAAACCCCCGCCATCGCCGCAAAAACAACGCATGCAAATGAAATCGCCTGGCGCTCGTAAAGCGGTAGTTCAAGGCTTCGCGTATTACCGCCTGCCCTGCGCGACTCGTTGATCCTGCGAACCAAATCAGCTGAAGCGACCGAATCAACTTGCCCGCCCACCATAAAATCTTGAATATCTATCCGTTGATTGATCACGACTTCGTCAACATCATAAATATCCACGAATGCGTCATCCTGGAACATCCGCACACGCGGCTTTTGAATTGTCCAGACTCCTTTTTCATATGTGCCTTCGGGCGCGATATAAACCTGGAATTCGTTATCTTTTTGCCGCTCAAACAATAAGATGTCCTTTAGGATCATCGTATCGTCCTTCTCTGCTACTTCGCCAAACATCGCGACATACGGAGGGAGCTGGATGGCTTTGTTCCGTTCAAATTGCGGCAGAATCGCCACGATATTGAGTTCGTTGGCGAGTTTGATCTTTTGCTTTTCTGCTCTCGGAATCAAAACATCCGCGTTAAAAAATGATGCGACCCCGAACAAAGCTCCGACAACAAAAACCATCCGCATAACACGCCGAATCGGAAATCCCGCCGTGCGCATCGCGGTAAGTTCCCCATCGCGAGCAATCCTGGAAATCGCCAAAGCTGACCCCATTGCCACGCCCATAGGAATCGTGTACTTAAGATAGGTGGGAACCAGCAAGATGATGTACTTGGCTATTGCTTCCGGCGGAACATTGTTCAGATTCAGCTTTTGGAATACAGCGATGAGCTCATTTGCCAAAAACAGCATCGCAGTCACGATTGTGCCGGCGACCAAAGGTACAAATAACTCTTTCAGGATATATTGATCGAGCTTTTTTATTTCTTTCCTCCGCCAATCAACCCGATCAAAATCATCACTCCGCCTGTTAAACCTACCAGGGCCAATGCGATTTTAGCGACTGCGCCGCTTGTACCCACCTGCAAATACGGAAAAATCACCGCGATTGCCGCTAAAAGGCTCCATCCAAAAAACGCTAGCCGCCATTGGCTAAAACCTGCAACTCCACCGCGAACGAGTTCTAAAAGATGTTGCGATCCACAACCCGAGCACAAATATTGCCCTGGCCTATTCACTCTGCCGCACTTTGGACAAGCAGTTCCGGGGGCAAGAGTCTGTGCGCCAAGGCTCAATCGCCACTTTGCAATCATCTTCCATTCGTCATCAAATAGGTTCTTGGGCTGACCGGAAATCGTTCCTTCCAAAAGCTGAACCGCTTGCAGAGTTCGACCTCGGCTCGCCAAGATTTCGCTCATCTTGACAATTGCGTAAACATCGCCCGGTCGCATTGCCAACCGCTCGTAACAGCTACGGATCTGATCAATATCAATGGCGATCAACTCCCACTTACGTATTCCCTCGCGAACCGGAAAATAAAACGCCATTGTCAAACAGACGGCTAGGAACGGAATCCAGTTCAAGCCTGGGGCGGGCGGCTTAACGGTAGCGAATCCGAGCCCGAGGGCCAGGCAGACGGCGATGATACCAAACAGCGTGTCCACCTCATCCATGATCATCCACCCGACCATGCAGACCACCCACGCTGTGATCGGCAGCCAAACCAGCACCGAAAAAACGAGCCCGACTGAATTAGGATTGGTCGGCAGGTTCAACTACTGCCTCCGACTTTTTGCTTGCGAAGCTAAATTTCTTCTCTTCGCCTTTAATGATTCGCTGTATGTTGGGGCGGTGCTTCCAAAATATAAATATTGCCAGAAGTGTGTAAACGATCCAAAACAATGGCGAGTTGGATTCCTTAAAGAAGAATCCTCCAACTACCATTGCGCTTACTGCAAACAAGCTGCTGAGGCTCACAATCTGAGTGAGGATCATAAGCACGATAAACGTAACGAGAACCGTTAGTCCAACTGGCCAAGCCGAACCCACCAGCATCCCAAGTCCAGAGGCAATCCCCTTCCCGCCTTTGAACTTGAGAAATGGACTCGCCATGTGACCGACCATCGCAAGGCCCCCGCAAATTAAGCCAAATTCAGCCAAAGAAACATTGAAAGGAGTTGGGACTGCCACTAAATACTTTGCACCCCATGCTGGCAAAAAGCTTTTCAGCACATCTAAAACAAGAACAAAAATACCGGCTTTTTTTCCGAGCGTACGCCCAACGTTTGTCGCCCCGATGTTGCCACTCCCTTCTTTGAGGATATCAATCCCCATTGATTTCGCTACGATCAATCCGAACGGAATCGCCCCAAGTAGATAGCTGGCGACCATTAAGATCCAACCGTTGATCACGAAACCAACTCCTCTAGGCTTTGTTCAAAAATGCCTCGCACTCTGCGAGTATGACCGTGATATAAGGCAAGCATGTCGTTTGGATCGCTCAAACCGAACCGATTTCCAAGCAACAATAGCCTATCCGGGTTTTCCGGTAACACATCGTCACCTATTCCGAGCAGATACAGCCAGTTGCGGGCCATGATCAAAAAGCGGTGACCTTCTAGCAATGCGTCGTGCTCCACTGCATCAAGGATTCCTGCTTCAAACAGTTTTCTCAGCCGCGCATTTGTCGAAACCGGAATCGCATAAGCTCCACCCATTTCTGGACGTCGCAACAACCAAAGCTGAAGCAACCAATTAATATCGTCCAAACCTCCGTGGCCCAATTTGAGGTGGCGATCTTGCTGGGTTGGCTTGACACGTTCTCTCTCCATCCGACTTTTCATATTCAGGAGAGATTCCAATTCCATATCAGTTATAGGAGTTCCGTAAACAATCTCGTGAAGAAGTTCAAGAGGTTTAGGGTCGCCAAATACAGTGCGCACCCGGCCCAGGGCGAATTTTTCCCATGGCTCCATACGATCGGAAGCATATTTGACAAGTGAAGCAGGGGTGACGACCATCCTTCCGCTTTTGCCCTCTGGGCGAAGGCGAAAATCTACTTCAAATGGAGCCCCTAACCCCCGGAGTTTTGAAATTTCAATTACTGCAGACTGTACGCTCCGTTCAACTGATGCCCGGTCAGAATCTTCGGAAACCAAAACCAAAATGTCTGCATCCGATCCAGGGCTCATCTCATTGCCTGCGTAACTCCCCAGCCCAAATACGGAAACTCCTTCGCCCCACCGGTGTGCCAACGCGCTTATCGCGCTATCCATGTGGCTACTGAGCAACGGGCCAAGATCAACTCCCGCCACGAAAATCCATCTTAGGTTTGCCCTAAGCCAACCGTTTCGAATAGCCCGGTGCATCTCTTGCCGGTCGTAATGAGTTCTCAGTAGCGCGAATTTCTCATCGGGATCAACTTGCTCCTGAACTTCCCCGCTCAGAACTTGCTCAACTACGCTGACTGACTGCTTGAGGTACGGAAGCAAAACCGGCGCTTGAGCAGAAACAAGAGCGAGTCGAGCCGCACTCGATTCATTTTCGGAAACCGCTTTTGCAAAGGCATCCCCGCCTGGTAATGAGTGCAGCCATTCATACTGTTGTTGGTCAGACCGACCAGCCATTGAACCAAAAAGCTCATCGTAAACCTCTCGCACTTGATCCCGGCGAAAAGCAAGTTCATCTTCAAGCGCGCCCACTGATCCATAGCCTAGAGAATAAGCGATCACCTCGCGTAGCTCAACCAAGTCAGGCAAGGAGTGAGTTTGCCGATTCCCTTCGATCTGACACCTATGCTCAAGCTTTCTGAAAAAGGGATAAGAATCTCGATAAATTCCCGCCTGCTGGCTAGTCAAGGCACCAACTTTCTCGCATGCATCCAGCATTTCCATGGTATTCCTGCCACACAGTTCAGGTGTTTCGGTTCCTCGAAGAAGTTGGGCGATCTGCACGCTGAATTCGATGTCCCTGATTCCACCTCTGCCCCGTTTAATATCGCCTGGCTCAGCTTCTGCTTCGGCTCGTCGTCGCATCTTCAAGATATTATCAACCGCCATTTCACTGCGCGATTTCCGGAATGCTATGTGCATACGCATCGCCTCCCATCGGTCGGCGACTTCACCGGGAGAAATGATAAAACTTCTGATGAGGGCCATGTGCTCCCACGGCTCGGCGTATTTTTCGTAATACGCTTCAACCGCTTTCATCCGGCTGAACAGCGCACCCTGCTTTCCAAATGGACGCAAACGCAGGTCAATCCGATAGAGGTCACCACGCCCCATTCTGCCGGCGACCGCCGAGCGAAAATCCTCACAGAACTTCTTAACAAGCGATTCTTCTATTTCCGACAACTGATCTGCGGCAACAAAAACTAAGTCAATATCGCTTGAATAGTTCAACTCCAGTCCACCTATCTTGCCGAAAACAGCAATCTGAATCGGACATTCTAATTCCGAATTTTCTCGTTTGCTCAGCTGATCCCAAACTGCGATTCTAGTGAGTGAAACCAAAGCCAAAGCGAGTTCGGATATTCCTTTCCAAACTTCTGGTTGAGGTTTCAATGCGCCGATATCTTGCGCCGCCAATATCAGTAAATACTTCTGCTTGAGAAACCGTAACCGATCTAACTGGTGCGAGTAGCTAGTAGAACTTCCGAGTAACCTTGATCCCTCGGCGACTACTAACTCCTGCGAAACCATTGTATCCAACATTTGGGGATCGAAGAACTGGAAAACAAGCTCTGGGTTTTGGATCAAAACATCTCCGAGATGATGGCTTGAGCAAAGCACGGAAGCAAGTAAGCCAGCTAGCTCGGGAAACTCCACAAGCTGATCCGCCAACACGCTTGGTGAACTTAAAACCGCAGTGATTCTTTCTAATCGAGAAAGTCCGTCTTCCCCTCTTGGCCAGTCACCAAACATGGTGCGAAGAACATTGGATACATCCCGGCGGCAAAGACGACCAATCCGAGCAAGAGAAGCTTCGGCTCTGATCGCATCTTCAAACATCTGCAAAATCCTGGTTCAACCTAACTGCCGCCTGAATTGGAGGATACACTCTCATTGTGCCAAGCCATGTTCCCATTAGCCGCTGGATCATTTACTGCATTGTTTTGATTACTGTTTTGGGTTGTAAAAGTGAGTCAATCGCTGGCAAATGGTCAGCTAGCGATGGTCGCCCGTTTACTCTCAAGTTTAATAACGATGAAACCATGGTTTGGGAGATTGAGGCGATGGGTCAAAGCATGGAGATACCAGGAAAGTACACCTACTCGCGAGGTGAGCTTAAGATTACAGAACTGACGATTCCCCCAATGCTGGCAGTAATGATGAAGCAGGCTCCAGTATCTCAAGATGTTCAAATTCCAACAGAGATGCGGGCAACCGTCACCTATAAGAACGCCACCGAAATCGTTATAAATGGCAAAACCGCCATTGACGGCGCATACAAATTGGAGAAACAGTAAATGAATCGACGGCTTGCGGTGATCATGGCGGGCGGCTCGGGTGAACGTTTCTGGCCGGTTTCAACTAAATCAAAGCCTAAGCAGTTTCTAAAGCTAGCAAGCCCAACGCAAACACTTCTTGAGCAGGCGGTTCAAAGAGCCGCAAGTTGTACTTCAGCCGACGAGACATACATCGCGACCGGACGCCATCTGGTTGACCTATCTCAGAAAACCTGCCCCCAGCTATCCGATGAAAATATTTTGGCTGAGCCAGCAAAGCGCAATACCACTGGTTGCCTTGTTTGGGTGGCGGCGAACCTCATCGCTAAATATCCCGACACTTGGCCGACCACAACGCTGGCAATCCTTACGGCTGACCAATTGATCACTCCTCAGGAAGGATTTGAATCCACCTTTAACCGAGCAATGACAGCTGCGGAAGAGCACGGTGCTATTGTCACCATCGGAATCCGGCCAACTCGCCCGGAAACTGGATTCGGTTACATCGAATGCGGCGGAGTATCTGGCGACGTACTGGAAGTCAAACAATTCCGAGAAAAGCCAGACGTGGCAACCGCAAGTGACTTCATCTCCGCCGGAAACTTCCTTTGGAATTCGGGGATGTTCTTTTATACTCTGCCCACTTTCATGAGCGAAATGGCGCTTGCTCAACCAGCCATTGCCGAAGCAATTCGGAGGATTGCCGGGCATCTCGCACAGGGAGAACTGACCCAGGCGGATGCAGTTTTTGAATCTCTCCCCAACATTTCTATTGATTTTGCGTTGATGGAAAAATCGAAAAGAGTGCTGGTGACAGAAGCGGATTTCAATTGGGATGATCTTGGAGCTTGGGATTCAGTTGCCAGATCATATTCCCCAGACGCTAATGGAAACGTCACTCTTGGTTCAGCAAATCTCGTTGAAAGCAATAACAATGTGGTTTACAACGAAACCGAAAGCCACCAAGTATGCTTGCTTGGCATTGAAGAAATGGCGGTTGTTGTAACCAGTGACAAAATCCTCGTTATTCCTAAGGATCGTGCTCAAGAAGTCAAGAAGTTTCTGAATCCATAATTTCTTGGACTACGGGAATCACGACTTCCCTCAAGTCACCACCAGCAAATGGAACTGGTCGGATTCCGGCTCGCTCTGCCGCCTGAATGTCGCTGACTTTATCACCGACAAAGAAAGAACGAGCCGGGTCGCCTTCTAAAAATTGGAGTGCCATATTCACCATCTTCGGGCTTGGTTTGCGTCCATCGCATTTTGCTTCCGGAGAATGGGGGCAGTAAAAAACGACCTCAACATCTATCTCCTCAGCAACCCATCCCATGAGACCAAGGAAGTCTTGTTCTGTATAATAAAATCGCCCAATCCCTGACTGATTAGTAATAATCGCAATTAGAAATCCCGCATTCCGGCAAAGTTCAATGCTCTCCTTTGCTCCCTCTACCCATTGGAAATTTTCGCGGTTGGCCACGTAGCCATGATCTATGTTGAGCACGCCATCTCGGTCAAATAAAGCGATAGGATTGCCGCTGCTTCTAGGCGCGTTTTTTAGTTCAAACGCGTCACAGCGCATCACTTTCACTTAGTCACCTGGATTCGTATTGATCTCATTTACTCTGCGATTACGTCCTTATTCTGACTCTTCAGACTTCCCATTCCACAGGATGTAAGCCCAGAGGCACAGAATACTAGGGAAAACTACTTGGTATTTGCACTCAAAAAGCCGAAAATTTTAGTCTGGGAAGGTATCCTATACCTTCTTCTTGAGCTAGAGAGAAAACATGACAACTGCTGAACACGAATCCCAAACTTGGCAGACCGCAGATTATTCGTCTTCGGTTACCATTGGTGAGTTTTTCAAAACCATCAAACGTAATGCCGGAGTTTTCTGGACAACGCTCGTCACAGTGCTGTTGCTCGGCGTGGTTGTTTCACTGCTCATTCCCGCTAAGTATGCTGCCGCATCCGAGGTCTTAGTAGAAGGTGCAGCCGCTAACGGCCAAGTTTCCACGCCAGACAACGTACTAGCAGAACTTTCGATTCCCAACGCAGCATTTGCTCTCACCACACTCGTAGAACTCCTCCAATCTCAAGAAGTTTATTTCCGCGTTTTGGATGCCTCAGGAATTAAAGCTCCAACCACAAAAGAAGAGCTAGACGCCCTGCCAAAAGTATTTGTTCGCCAAAAGGAAGACTCCAACATCTTCATTGTTACCGTTGAAGGCGGCAAAAAAGAGGACGTCATCAAGATGGCCCAAAACTATGCGGAGGAATTCCGCAAGTATGCAGATAGCTTCCGCAAAGAGGCCTCAAGTAATGCTGTTCAATTTATGCAAGGCAAAATTGATGAAGAAAAGGCATTGCTGAAGCAAGCTGAAAATGAATTCACTGCCTTTAAGAGTGCAAACCAGGTCGTGGATTCAACAGCTGAACTTCAATTCCGCCTCGGCCTTGTCTCTACCACAGAGCAGGCTCTTTCTGATGCCCGAGCCAGAGAAGCTTCTGCAATTGCCGCAGTCAACATTCTCAAGCAAGAACTCTCCAAGATTCCAGAAGTTCGGGAACGAGTGGCAGAGTTCAATAATATGCAAATTATCCTTGATATTAAGAAGCAACTCACTCTTCTCAATATCAAACGAGTTGAACTTCTGCAAGTATATCAACCAACTGCCAAGCAAGTTAAAGAAGTTGATGCCCAAATCAAAGTCCAAGAACAATTTTTGGCTGAGCAAGAGAAAGAATTAAAGCCAAATATTAAGGAATCGAACCCTGAATGGGATAACGCCCAGCGCCGATATTCAGAGGCACTGGCCGAGCGAGAAGCGGCGATTTCTCGAGCAGCTGAACTTCAACAGCTATCGGATAACCGCACAAACCGTCTTAACCAACTTGCTAATCTGACAAAAGATCAGCGAGAATATGAGCGCAAGTTAGTAGAGCACACTCAAACTGTCTCTAATATGACTGAACTGCTCAACAGAGTTAAGTTGCGCGACAACAACCTCAAAAGCGGGGTTCAAGCTCTAACCCGCGCTGTATTCCCTCAGCAGTCTCAACCGAACTGGATCATCAATATGGCGATTGCCACAATCCTCGGTTTGACCCTTGCTGTCGTCTTCTCTATGGTGCGCGATTCGGTTCAAGATCGAGTCAACTCCAAAGAAGAGGCCTTCCTTCTTTCTGGTCTCAGCCCTCTTGCTCACATTCCAGAACGAAGCCGAAGCAAGCATCCGATCATTACCAATCCTCAAACAAATATGGCCTTTGAGTCGTATCGGGTTTTGCGGTCTAACATCGCCGTTCATTCACGAAGGGCAGATCTAAAAACATTGACCGTGACAAGTACCTTGAGAAAGGAAGGAAAGTCAGTTATCGCTGCTAACCTTGCAGTCGCTTACGTGCTTAATGGACAGCGGACGATTCTGGTTGATGCCAACCTTCGATATCCCAATGCCCACACTTTGTTCGGGTTGAATGAAAAGCCTGGTCTTGGCGACTTGCTTTTGGGAACTGCGACAGTAAACGATGTGCTTCAGCCTAGCAGCGTAGATGGCCTGTACATCGTAACCGCTGGTACTGTGCCAGCCAATGCAACCGAGGTCATTGGTTCGCCACGTATGCAAGAAATTATCAATCTGCTTTCCGAGCAGTGCGACATGGTGATCTTTGATGCACCTCATGTATCTGGCCTTGCTGATGCTCAATCACTTGCGGCTGTCACTGATGCTGCGGTGATCGTGACCGAAATCGGTAAGCCATCTAAGAGCGAATATAAGGAAGCGGTTTCTATTTTGGATGCCGCATCGCCAGCGTTGCTTGGCATGGTAGAAAATAAAGTCAGTGCCAAAGAAGCTCACTTAACCAAAATCTAATAGAAGCTAACTTCTAAAAAGAAGGTCAAGGTAAAAACCTTGACCTTCTTTTTTCATATTTTCGAGACGAGCAGTTCGGACTTAAATTCCGCCCGACCAGCAAGAATCGCCTTACCCAACACAAACCCGCCCATCAAGATCATCGCTCCGAGAGAAGCAGTCATCGCCTGAAGCATTCCCACCAATCCATTTGCTTTGATGAGCGGAATTCCGACCGATATGACAATGATCGCTTGCAACACGCCCAAAGTGGCTGAAGTTTTGAGTTGATCGTAGGCATACAGCAACTGCGAAATACCCACTTCAAATGCGCCTAAAAAGATCACAAAGCCTAAATAGGCTGCAAGCGGTTGAGTGATCACTACTTGCTTTCCGGTATACAAAAACTCGGCGACCGGCACACCAGCGAAAGCAACCGTAAGACCAGCACATGTTGCTATGAATAGTAATGCGGAGCCCAGCTTAATAATTCCGTGCTTAATCCATGGCCAATCATTGGTCTTGACCGCATTGCTAAATGAGGGCCAAGTGGAGCCAGCGAGCATTGCATAAAGCGTTTCAGTTAGTAAGAACCACGTTAGCATCATTGCGCCTGTCGCAGGGGAACCAACTGGGCCAAACTTTGCCACAATCAAAACCACTCCTTGACGGGTTAAGATGTTTCCACTTGATGTGAGTGTAAAAAGCAAGTTCGACGAAAAGAGGTTTTTTGCCTTCTGCTTATCTACAATTGAAAAACTAGGTTTAAGATAAGTCCGATCCTTTTTGAGCAAGCGGTACATATTGACCGATTGCATCAGGATAGGAATTCCGTGCAAAGCAAAAATGACTCCGATTGCATTTGGGTTCCAATAGCAAATTGCTAAACTCACGGGAATGCTCAGCCCATAGGCAATCATGGCAACCAAACGCGGTTTATAGGCTTCCAGATACCCTTCGTAGGCAAACGTAAACGTGGAAAGGAAGTTCTGAAAGGCCACCAAGACAATAAACATGTAGTAACCGAATCTCATTTGCGCTGAATAAGGAGCGATTGTCTCTCCAAATAAAGCCTGCATCGGATAGATAAGCCCAACGACTGCCGCGATAGAAATGATAATGGTTGTAGATACAAGAGAGACGAAAAGTGCCGAAGCAAACCACGTTGATTCTTCTTGTTCGTCAGGATGAGAAGCGTACTTTGTCAGCTTCATCGTAATGCCTGGCCCGTGACCGAGATTAGCTAAGCCCAATACGCTTCCCAGTACGGCGAGAACCGCAAACACCTGAAAGCCGCCACCTAAAGTGCGCTCAGCAAAGGGCAACGCCAAAAACTGAATTCCTACCCCGAATACTTTTGAAAATATTGAAGTGAGAATACTGAGCCGTATGTTTTTGGCCCGCTTTCCACGGGCTAATCCAACGCTATCGGCTCCATCTAACATCGGCGTATTCCAGAGTTCAGTTTGTCAGACTTTATAGCCTACAAAGCGCAACTACCAAGGAATTACATGACCCCATTGGTGTTTTCATCAAGCGTGTCGAGGTATTTGACTGCAAACTCAACCAGCTGATCCGCATCAACATCTGGGGTCAGACCAATGAATCGGTAGGAGTATCCGATTTGACGTTGAAATGGAGCTTTAATCTTAGATTTTAGGAATCCCCATTTTGCTTGGTCATATGAACTAAAACCTTCTGGATGTCGAAAAATGTACATCGCCTCTCTCGGCAACGCACCTGGCTTGCGAATTGTCATCCAACTTACAGGGATTTTGCCGTGACGCTTGGTCTCAATAAACCGTTCTTCAACAACCATGAGCTCCCAGCCTTGGGCATTGAAACAAACCCTTTGATCATGGAATGATTCCATTGACTCGCCCGCGATCGCCACTACGTCAATCTGTTTTCCATCTGGCCGCTCCATGAGTTGACAGGCAATCCCAATTGGCTTCAAGAGATCGTATGTCGTCTTATCCATTTTGTAGCTGATCTTTGAATCGAACGATTCTGGTCGGAGAACGTAGCCATCGTTTTCCGTTAGCATTTTCTCTTCAACCCACGATTCCGGCAGTGGATCCGTCTTCCTCTGTCCCATATAGGAAATGGCCGCCATTGAAGCCATTAAGACAACGAGGACAACAATCAACTTCTTCATACTTTCCATCCCAATTTCTTCGACAAAACGTAAAGCAGCCAGAAGGCAAGAATTAGAGTCAGATAACTTCCATAATCATGGAATAGATATCCTGCTTCGGAACTGACTTGATCTCCAAATATTCCGATAATCGCAATTCGCAACGAGTTAATCGCAACTGCCAGTGGCAACCCGACAGCGATAAGAATCAAGTTCCCCCACCATTTGAGCCTTGCGATAAGCAATATGAACACTGTGGAAGCCAACAAGGCTAATGTCAACTTCATCCCGCTGCATGCCGCAGCGATTTCTAGCACAAAATTATCGAGATGAATGGTCGTCGGGTTATCTCGAAACGGATTTAGTCCGATCACTTTCAGAATTGCATATGCACCGTCGGTGCTCCAAATCTGCAGTTGGTTCGTATGGTCGTCTATCAACCGGTTCCACATCGGTAAGCCAACCGATGCGAACAGGAGCGCGGGTGACATGGCGAGAGCCCGTCTAAATCCGTAGATCATCCATGCAAGCGTACAAAGCGCAGCGATAAAAAGCGCGGACTGCACCAATACAAAGAAGTAAGCCCATGCTGCAATAACGCCTAAAACCAATAAGGCCACAAATAGAGGCATTGGAGCCCAAGTTGGTTTTGGCGGATACTTTTGAATTCGGTCGCGATTTGCATAAAGAATATAGGCTATGCCAAACGGCACGAGTGGTCCGTGCTGGTAGTAGCCATCCATATTAGACCAGAACCCAAGCGTGGCACTGATTAGCTGCCAGAACACTGCCATTAACAAGCCAACAAGTAAAAACCCAATTAAAACTTCAGTCTGGAACAGCCACTCAAGAAAGGAGCGCGGTTGTAGTGCAGGGAACCAGTTCGTCTGGTTCTCATGTGGCTCAGCCTGAGTCGGTATATTTTCCCCTGTCATCAACGGGCTATCGCTACTCATCTCGTTTGTATCCATCAATTCAATAGCCAATCCGGCTCAATCGTTCCAACTCTGGGAGAAACACTGGCTTTATTCCCTGGTTTTCTACGGCTTCAATCCTACACTCATTGCGATTACAATAGTACTGAATGGTCAACCTTCCCGATTTTATCACGGTTTGAACTCAATTCTTGGAGCTTAGTAAGCCCCTTTAGCTCGAACCAGTGACTTAATCGTACTCATCAGCACCCAGATATCGCCGCCAAATGTTGCCGATTGATAATAGGAGTTGTCGAGGTTCACTCGCTCTTGATAAGTAGTGTCATTCCGCCCGCTGCATTGCCACAAACCGGCGCAACCTGGCTTCATCCGCTTGTACACCTCAAACACGTTTCCATACTTGTATGCTTCATTTGGCACAATTGGTCGTGGTCCCACTAAGCTCATGTGTCCAAGAAAAACATTCAGTAGTTGAGGTAGTTCGTCTAGACTCGACTTACGGAGAAAGTCGCCAAATTTAATCAATCTAGGATCATTTTTGAGTTTGTAAGTCTCTTCAAACTCCACTCTCAAATCATCATTGGTAGCAAGTAGTTCTTTCAAAATTGCGTCGGAATCTTTGCGCATACTTCGAAATTTGTATATCCAAAAAATTTCGCCTCGCAAGCCTATTCGCTTCTGCTTGTAAAAAATGGGAGCACCATCACCCAGCATCACGATAAGCGAGATCACCAAAAATACAGGAAACAGAACTACGAGGCCGATTCCAGAAGCAACAATATCAAAACCCCTTTTCAACGTTTGGTACCAAAGATTTTCATAAGACCCAGGTGCGAATGCACCGAGCTCAATAACATTTTCCCTAACAACCCTCTTTTGCCCGAGCATACGTGATTCTCAAAGAAGCACGTTCCATGCCAAAGCAGAAAATATTTACGCGAATTAACTAGGTTCAATTTGAACCTTGAGATTTTAGCCATTCTGCTTTCCAGGCTTTGATGTAATCAGGAAGGCGAATTTGCGGTGACCAGCCTAGTTCTGCTTGTGCCCTACTTTCGTATGCAAGTGATGTAAATCGTTCGCCTGTTCGCTCAGGAATAAACTCATAAGGGTGGTCGAACATTTCGACAACCTCAAGAATTGTCCAGTTCTCGCCACTGCCGAGTAGATAGTTATCGCCATCCCCTTTTTCTGCGGCAAGCACAAGGCCACGCACAATGTCGTCTACGTGAGTAAAGTCTCGTTTTTGCGTACCTGGGGTCACGACGGTAAGCGGCAAGCCTTGCTTTACTTTTTCCTCAAACAATCCAATGACTGCTGCGTAGTTACCCGTCAGGATCTGCCCTGGGCCATACACGTTGTAGAAGTAAGTGATCGCGAAATCCAGTCCAAACCAATCCTTCATGTTGTGGATGAGTTCAATATTCTTGGCTTTCATCCAAGCGTATGGAGACAGATGTTCATCCTTACCTTCGTTTCCAAATTTAGAGCTAGAACCTGCATAAATCAACTTCGATCCGTTGCGGCGGCAGTAATCAACAACTTTAAAAGTTCCGGTTTGATTAAATTGAGCGCAGAACTCGATATCCAGAAAGCTCCTAACAATCCGTGAAAATTCTCCAAGATGAAAAACATATTTTGGGGTGGCCGGCAGGAAATCTAACCCGTCCATAGTGGCTGCATCCAAGTACATTAACCTCGGATCTTGATGATGGTTATCAGTTGAACCAGTAAAATAGTTATCAACGCTCACAATTCTATGATTTGGGAAATGAGTGAGCAGAGCCGGGATCAATCGTCCACCGATAAAGCCCGCCCCACCAGTCACAACAATCAAATCGTTGCTTTGGGCTTCATTCCAAAACTGAGTCTCTCCAACTACCGATCCCACAACTTTCATACTGATTCCGGATAAAAGATCAAGCACAATCAATGCCAGACCGATTCATTCTGCGATAGCATTATTAAAGTTTAATAGGCCCCGCGTGCTAGCAGCATCGCTTTAACAGTGTTCCAAAGCACCACGAAATCCCGGCGGAACGAGGCATCGCGATAATATTCTTCATTGAGAGCCATCCGAGCCTCATAACTGACATCGTTACGACCACTCGCCTGCCACAGCCCCGCACAACCGGGTTTCATCTTCTTGTAAGTTTCAATCCGGTCGCCCATTTTCTCGACTTCACTCAGCAACATCGGGCGGGGACCAACAATACTCATACGGCCGATAAGCACGTTCAAAAACTGAGGTAACTCATCTAAGCTGGTAGCTCTCATAAATTTTCCGAAGCGTATGAGACGTGGGTCATTTTTCAGTTTGAAAGTCTGTTCGTACTCTTTGCGGGCTTCTGGATCCTTTTCAAGAATCTCGGCTAAAACTTTTTCCGCATCCTTCCGCATAGTTCGGAATTTGTACATCCAAAATACTTCGCCATATTGACCAATTCGTTTCTGTTTAAAGAAAATTGGTCCTCCATCCGCACTCACGACAATTGCACCAAGAATTAAAAACACTGGCGCGAAAATAATTAGACCAGCCGCAGACAAACCAATATCAGCCGTGCGTTTCATAAATTTGAAGCTGGGCTGTTCATAACGAGGAAGAGAACGAGGGCCTTTGCCACCTTTACGTTCTCGCTTTGAGGAGCTTGCCTCTACCAACGGCTGTTCCGTAATCATCCCAATCCAAATAAGGTCAAGTTTCGTGACAATTCACGACGACCAGCAAGACCTAGCAAAAATGACGCTTTTGGGCCTTTGCTTGTTCCAATACAATGAGGTCTGCACTGACCTCTCCCTCTATTATATCTATAACCTTGGTGAACGTACGGTTAATTGTAGTTTTGGCCCGTGAAAGTATGCGCCGGCTGCATGTAAGTTACATCAACGGCTGGTTTCCACTGGGAAAGACTCGCCTCAGGGTAGATGTCGATTCCTGCGGCACTCTTAGCCGTATATCCGAATGCTAACGATCCGACAAGCACCAGGGCCACTGCTGCAACGGTTGCAAACATTTTGAGTTCAAACAAAACCAGGCTTCCCACCGGGCTATCGGCAAAGCGTTCCCATTCGCTCGGACGTTCGATAAGATCAGGTCTTGCCTGATCTACCGGAAAAATGATGATCTGCGTCGGCTGCAGAATTTCCGGTGCAGTCTTACGTAGTGCTCCCATGGTTCCAATAGTCGGAACATGGAACGTGCCAATTTAGGTTGATCTCACCCGTAAAACTACTCGACTGTTACGGATTTGGCCAAATTACGGGGCTGATCGATCTCGCACCCGCGCTCAAGAGCCATGTAGTAACTGAACAGTTGCAACGGCACAATGGATAGCAGCGCGTTCAAGTACCAGTCATTTGTTTGAGCGATCATGGCACAGCTATCCACAACCGTCGGAGTGAGTTCATCATCTTTAGTAGTGATTGCTAAAACATGAGATCCACGTGCTTGCAGCTCACGAATATTGCTCACCAGCTTGTCTCGGACATCTTCCTGAGTCGCACCTACTACGGATAAAGTACCTTGTTCAATCAGCGCAAGCGGGCCGTGCTTCATTTCCCCAGCTGGACATTCCTGAGTTGGAATGTAGGCGATTTCTTTTAATTTGAGTGCCGCTTCCAACGCTACGTTTGCATCTGCACCCCGGCCCAAGAAGAAAGCAAGTTTGGAGTTGGCAAACTGCTTCGCAACATCTTGAATCGAGCTTTCAAGATCAAGGGCTTCTTTGACATACTCAGGAAACTCTCGCACCGCCTTTAAACCAGCTTTGACGTTAACGCCGGGCATCTCTTTGATTTCGGCGATATGCAAGCCTAATAGATAAAGCACCAAGCACTGAGCCAAATAAGCTTTTGTCGAGGCAACACTGATTTCTGGCCCAGCTTGTGTGTAAAGAACGCGGTCTACTTCCCTCGCGATGCTGGAGCCAACAACGTTGACGATGCCTAAAGTGCGGATACGCCGTTCTTTGCAGAGTCTAAGCGCGGCAAGGCTGTCTGCGGTTTCCCCGCTTTGGCTGACAAATACTGCAAGGCTCTTTGGAGAAAGCAAAGGGTCGTTGTAGCGAAACTCGCTGGAAAAATAAACATCAGTTGGTAACCTGAGCATTTTTTCGAATAGAGTCTTGCCCATCAAACCCGCATGGTAGGCGGTGCCGCACGCAATGATGTTAACCCGGTCAATATCCTGCCAAACGTGTTCGCCAAACAAGCCGTCTAAGGTTAGGTTCTCTTGCCCGAGCCGACCAGCCAAGCATTGACGAACTACATCGTCTTGCTCATGAATCTCTTTGAGCATAAAGTGCTCGTAGCCACCCTTCTCGGCAGATTCAATATCCCAATCAACATCAAATGGGCTGAGTTTGACAGTTCGACCATCTGGCGATACTGCAGTGATTCCTTCTGTCGTCACGAGAGCGACCATTTCGTTATCCAAAACGGCTACGGTTCGCGTGTAAGGAAGCAATGCCGGTATATCGCTTGCGATAAAATTTTCACCTTTTCCGAACCCAACAACCAGTGGACTAGCATTGCGCGCACACACGATTTTTCCAGGTTCTCGCATAGAAATAACTACAAATCCGTACGCTCCGGTGAATTTCCCGACTGCTCTGCGTACTGCTTCTTCTAGGGGAACACCTTCCGCGTACTCTAACCCTATAATATGAGCGGCGACTTCACTATCAGTTTCACTTTGAAAAACGTGACCAGCTCGGGTCAATTCTTCCTTGAGTTCAAGGTAATTCTCAATAATCCCGTTGTGGATCAGCGCAACTTCGCCAGTTGCATCATAGTGTGGGTGAGCGTTGAGGTCATTTGGAGCCCCGTGAGTCGCCCAGCGAGAGTGGGCAATCGCAACTTCGGAAAACGGATTTTCCTCCTCGACAGCCGCACGAAGATGAGCCAACTTGCCTGCCCTCTTCATGATCTGCAACGAATCGCCGCTTTTGAAGGCAACCCCAGTTGAATCGTAACCACGGTATTCCAATCGTTCTATCTGATCAAGAACAATTTCAATAGCATTCCGCTGACCTACATATCCTGCGATTCCACACATGGTCTAAGTCCGAAATGTTACCGCTCAACCCATGATCAAGCGGGGACTGAGTATTTCATTCCCAAGGAGCGGTAGGCCGATTTGTCCCGTCGCCTAAATATCGAATAATTTGCGTTAGGTAGTAAGCAGCGGCCGTTGGCTGAATTGATTTAGACCAAAGCATCGTCTTCTTGCGCTCGGCCGCTTTCGCTGGCCCTTTTGATATTTGAGCGGCAATCTGATCAGCTAGAGCTTGTATATTTTCAGATGGAAAAACTGAGCCTAAGTGGTCTTTGGTAATAAGCGAAGAGGCTCCTGCCGCGTCACTCACCACAACTCGAGTCCCCCGCATTATCGCTTCACTAACAACCGCATTCCATCCGTCATGGCGACTTGGCGCAACCACAAGGTCGGTCGTTGCAATCGAACTCATTGCTTCGTTGTATGGCTTAAACGGCTCATAGGTGATGCGGTCTTCAATTCCGCCAGTTCTAGCAATTTCCTTGCATTTCTCTAAATCTGGCCCTTGTCCAATACAGTTGAATTCCCAGTCCAAATCTTTCAAAGTGCAGAGCGCTTGAAAAAGAATGTCCGTACCTTTAGTATGTGAAACAACTCCAAGGTAAGTGATTTTGAATTTGCTCGACGAGCGTTTGAAGCTCACTTGTGAAGCAGGCGGAGGTGGAAAATACGCCCACGGAAACAAGGCATTTGTTGGATAACCAATTTTGCTAATCCATTTGCGACTCTGATCACCAATGCACAAACCGAGAATGAATCGCCTTCGCAGTTTTAACATCACAAATTTATGCGCCAATGTGTGTAGGAAAGGAATTCGTTTGAGTTTGCTTACGCCATCCACTTCATGGAATCCGGGAGGAACAGGAGCTTCGCGCATGAGTCCAAGTGGTACACCAAGCTTTAATGCATATTTGATCCCTAATTTGGAGCTGGGAAGATTAAACAGCCCCCCAAAAATGTGTAGAGTTTTTTCTGGCTGATCCGAGACTAATTCTTTCACGCGTGCCTCGTCCGGACGCACAACAAGCTCTATTGATCCATCTTCAAGTTCCGGCCATCCCATAGCAGATCGGTCTTTTGAAAGTGGTTCTTCGACTACCCAAACTATTTGAAAATTATGGACTTTTGCAAGCTCAGACAACACCAACGCTTGATGGTGCGAAGCCATATTTTGCCAGAATACTATGCGACTAAACTGTGTCATTTACTCTCCAGCCTCCAAAACTCCCTGCAATTTCCATTCCAGACGCTGTAATTATTGACTTATGTTATCAAATTTGATAGCGTTTTGCTCATTTGGTTCCCAGTCACTTAATAAAGCCTAGGATTAGCTTCAAATAAAACAACCATCTGGTATTGTTTTAGTTCCCAAAAGACCGTCATGAAGCTTCTGCTTGTTGTTGATGCGCAATCACCCCATGCTATCCACTGGATTGAATATCTGGCGAATGCAGGGCATGAAGTTCATCTGGCCTCAACATATCCTGTTGATCCGACCACGCTTCCGGTCAAAACATACGAGTGTTTTCCCGTAGACTTTTCTGCAAAGGTGCGAAGCGGAGAAAAAGCGGCCAATATGGGCACCGCCAAATCCAAAAAGAGCTACTTCTTCTCAAAGCTTCGTGGTTCATTCCTTTGGAAAGCGTTGGCAACTCTGCGGAACAGGCTTGCTCCAGCAATGATCAAGCGAAGAGCACATGGTTTGGCTGCTCACATTCAAAAGGTCAATCCCGACATAGTTCACGCGATGCGAATTCCCTTTGAGGGGTTAGTCGCGCATGCCGCAGTGAAGATCGCGAAGAAGCCGTTTGTCATCTCAACTTGGGGAAACGACTTCACCCTCTTCGCCTCCCGAGACCCAAGCATAAAATCGTTGACTCTTGATTTGCTCCGGGACGTCAACGGTCTTCATTCGGACTGCAACAAAGATGTGCGCATCGCGCATTCCTGGGGTTTAGCTGACCATATTCCGACGACCGTTGCACCGGGCAACGGCGGAATCAATGCGGCAGTCTTTCACATATCGCCTGACCCGGAATCCTTGAGAAAGAAACACAACCTCCCTATCGGTGTCCCGCTCATAATCAATCCACGCGGGCTCAAAGAGTACGTAAGGAACGATACATTTTTTGCCAGTATCCCTATGGTTCTCAAGAAGTTTCCAGACGCATTCTTTATTGCCCTTTCGATGGAAGGTAAAGCTAAAGCTGAAGAGTGGGTCGAAAAATACGACATCAGCAAATCGGTTCGGTTGCTTCCATCTGTTTCTCATTCCGCTATGGCCGAGTACTTCCAAGCATCCGACTTGATTATTTCAAGCTCCGATCATGACGGAACCCCCAACAGCCTGTTGGAAGGAATGGCCTGTGGTTGCTTCCCTTGCGCGGGCGATATTGAATCCAGCCACGAATGGGTTACTCATAGCGAAAATGGGTTCATTCACGATCAGAACTCCCCAGAAGCTCTCGCGAACGATATGATTCGCGCTATTGAAGACGAGGCCCTTCGCCAATCCGCTCGCGAGAAAAATAAAACTATTATTGAAGAAAGGTGCACTATTCCCGCATCTGTTGCAAAAATCGAGCATCTTTATCAGCAAGTGTTGGAGACATATAAGTGAATGCGCTTGTAACCGGTGGGGCAGGATTTATCGGCTCACATTTGGTACTCACCCTCGCTAATCAAGGTCATCAGGTTGCGGTGCTGGATGACCTTAGCAATGGGCTGGAATCCAACATCGCGCTGTTTCCCCCAAGTGTAAGGGTTGTTCAAGGATCAATCTTAGATGAATCTGCCCTCGCTTCTGCAAGTGATCAAGTAGATGTTATCTTTCACCTAGCCGCTGTGAGCAACGTGATGGAGACGATCGAGTTTCCGCTAACTACCCATGCAGTTAACTTGACTGGAACTCTTGCAATCTGCGAAACAGCACTTAAAACTAATGCAAGCATTGTTTTTAGCTCATCAGCGGCGGTTTACGGAGATTTAGGAGCTCTTCCGCTCACAGAGGATTCTTCAACCAACCCTATATCACTCTACGGAACCCAAAAACTAGCTGGCGAAAATTACATCCGCAATTACTGCCGACTCCATAACATCAAGGCAACCTGCCTCCGATATTTCAATGTTTACGGCCCTCGACAACGAGCAGATTCTCCCTACAGCGGAGTGATCAGCAAATTTTTAGAGCTTGCAAAGCAGAATCTTCCAATTCCCATCTACGGCTCAGGTGAACAGACCAGAGATTTCGTTTGCGTACACGATGTTGTGCAAGCTAACATTAAAGCGGCAGAGCACCCTGGTTCAGGCGAAGCTCTCAACATCTGCTCGGGAAACAGAATCTCAATTATCGAGCTAGCGCAACTCATCTGCAAAATCACAGAATCCCAGTCCGAAATTGTGCTCAATCCTGCAAGAGAGGGAGACATCCTGCATTCTCAAGGAAATAACAAGTTAGCTTCAGAACGGATTGATTTTCGCCCTCAGGTTGAGCTTGAAGCTGGTTTATCAGAACTCGTCTAATTTGAACGAATTGATGGCCGAGGCTTAATCGGCTTACAAGGATTCCCGGCGCATATTTGCCATTCCGGCATATCCTTTGTCACCACGCTCGCACTCGCGATGATTGTCCCATCTCCGATTGTTACTCCCGGAGCGACGAAGCACTTTGCCGCAACCCAAGCTTGGTCACCAATCGTGATTGGTTGATAGGTGAGCGGAAAAGTTGGGTCTTCAAAATCATGAGTACCTGTGCAAAGGTAGCTGTACTGGGAGACAACGCTCATTCGCCCAATTTTCACACGAGCATAGTTGTAAACGTCGACATCCCACCCGATCCAACTGCCCTCACCGATTTCCAATTCCCAGGGATAGAGCACTTTGACCGAATTGTGGATCTTAACCTTCGCCCCGACCTTAGCCCCAAACAAACGCAAAAGCATATTTCGCCAACCATAAAAAAACAACTTTGGTGATGGTCTAAAGAACAATGTCCAGCAGATTCCCCACAGAATCCTTCGGATAATTATGGACTTCGACCACTTTGTTCGGCTTGTAGTTAGATCGAGTTCTCCGCCTGTTTGACTCATCAGCATCTCTATTGTGGCTCAGTTGATCTTTTTGGCCGTCGAAAGGGCAATGCAACTGCAAAAACTGGGCCAAGTACTAAAATGCAAGCATCTTTACCGCTGATATTTGAACCAGTTTATGGCGTCTAACTAGGAGTTGTACTGGCATTTAACAAGGGATTATTGTTCTCTCGCAGTACAATACAGATCGTTCGAGACCACTTTGAGTCTCGGTGGAGTTTGATTTTGGAAATGAAAGTTACGTTGGATGGTGTTCCTGTAATGAATGGGGCTGGCACAGTAAACGCGGAAGCGCTTAATGCAAGTAAGGCTGTTGTTTCATTGAACGGGGAAAAAAGTGCTCCGCGACAGAGAGTTACCCGCACATTAAATGTGTCGGTTATTGGAACCGGCTACGTAGGTTTGGTTACTGGGGCAATTCTTGCCGACCAAGGAAGTAACGTTATTTGCGTAGATAACAACCCCGCCAAGTTAGAAGTGATTGAGCGTGGCGAATCACCGATATATGAACCAGGTCTTGACAAGATTATTCAAAGTGCTCTGCGAGCTGGTCGGCTAAAAACTTCCGGCGACCTTGCAGCGGCCGTAGAGAATTCAGACGTCGTTTACATTGCGGTAGGAACTCCACCTTCTGCCGATGGAACACCAGACCTCACCGCTGTTATACAAGTTGTTAACCAAATCGCTCCAGCGATCAAAAAGCACATCACTCTGGTTACAAAGTCAACCGTACCCGTTGGAACTGGTGATTTGATCGAAAACACCTTGCAAGATCTCGGCGTTGATCCAAATCTGGTTGATGTTGTCAGCAACCCTGAATTCTTGCGCGAAGGCTCTGCTGTTTACGACACTTTTAACCCAGACCGAATTGTTGTCGGGGTCAACCGACCAGGTGCAGAAATCAAATTGCTTGAGCTCTATGGTCGCTACGGTTGCCCAATTTTAGTCACTAACCGCACTAGTGCCGAACTTATTAAGTACGCAAGCAACTCATTCCTTGCCGTTAAGATCAGCTTTATCAACGCGATCAGCCGAATCTGCGAACAAAGTGGCGCCGACGTTGCCGAAGTCGCAAAAGGAATGGGGCTTGATTCCCGAATCGGCAAGCAATTCCTCAACGCCGGTCTTGGCTGGGGCGGGTCGTGCTTCCCCAAGGATGTTCAAGGCCTTCTCAAGTGCGCAGAAACAACTGGCTACGACTTCACTATGCTCAAGAGTGCTGAGGACATTAACAACGATCAAACCAGTCACTTTATGAGCCGACTTCGAGATCAACTTGGCACCTTTGAAGGCAAAACCATTGCCCTCCTAGGACTTGCATTCAAGCCAAACACCGACGACATTCGTGACGCTAAGGCTTTAGAGATTATTGATCTCCTCAAGGCAGGCGGCGCAAAAATCCGCGCTTACGATCCGGTGGCTATGCCAAACATGATGGAAGTTCACCCAGATATTGAATACAAATCTGGTGGTCAAGAAACTGTTGAAGGGGCAGACGCAGTAATCTTAGTCACCGAATGGGAAGAATTCAAATGGCTGGACTTTGATCTGACCGCTTCAACAATGAAGGGAGATTTGCTTTTCGACGGTAGAAGGGCATTTCGACGTGAAGACGTCGAAAAATCTGGACTTCGATACTTCACGATTGGCGTTTAAACCAATCTTCAAATTTTAGGTGTTTCAGTGGCTCTTTGAGCTACTGAGGCACCTTTTTCATTGCAAACACACATTCACACAAACGATGATTATCAACGAACTTCTGACAAAAATTGAAAACAAGACGGCTAAGATCGGAGTTCTTGGTCTGGGTTACGTGGGACTTCCGATGGCACTGGAGGCGGCAGAAGTCGGTTTCCCGGTCACAGGAATTGATCTCAACGCTCAAAAGGTAGATGGGCTGAATCGAGGCATCTCGCACGTTAAAGACATCCAAGATTCGGAAGTGCTCCGCCCTGTCGAATCAGGTAAATTCAAATCAACCACTGACCTTGATGTTCTTCGCGAACTTGATGTGATCATTATCGCGGTGCCTACTCCGCTAGATGTCCACCTAGTTCCTGATATGGCATTTGTTGAATCGGCTTCAAAAATGGTCGGTGATCGAATTCAACGAGGACAACTCGTTTGTCTAAAATCTACGACTTATCCGGGAACTACTCAAGATGTGCTTGTTCCTGCTTTGGAAAAGTCAGGTTTGAAAGTCGAAGAAGATATATTTGTTTGCTACGCTCCGGAGCGGGTTGACCCAGGCAACGCCAAATACACAACCAAAAACACACCTAAAATCGTGGGAGGTGAGGGGCCGAATTCGCTCACTGCCGCATCCAGTCTTTTTGGAGCAATCATTGACGAAATCGTCCCAGTATCATCGTGTGCGGCGGCCGAGTTAGCCAAGGTCTTTGAAAATACGTTCCGCGCTGTTAACGTTGGCCTTGTTAACGAACTCCTCATTTTCTGCGATAAAACCGGACTAGATGTTTGGGAAGTGCTCGATGCTGCCAATACAAAACCGTTCGGAATTATGAAGTTCATGCCAGGTCCTGGCGTTGGTGGACACTGTATTCCACTCGACCCACATTACTTAGAATGGAAAGCCCGCGAATACAAATTCCGTACGCGGTTTATTGAGGTAGCTGGTGAAGTCAACCGACTCATGCCAGGATTCTGTGTGCAGAAAGCAGGTCGCATCCTCAATGATTTTTGCAAGCCACTAAAGAACGCGAAGGTTGTAGTGCTAGGAGTTGCTTATAAAGGGGATATTGACGACTGGCGCGAGTCCCCTGCACTTGATATCATATTAGAACTTGAATCTTACAATGCGGATGTTGTTTACCACGACCCTTACTTGCCCGAGTTTCATGAACACGGCAAGCACTTTAAAGGAGTAGAAATGACGGATGATCTAATCAGGAGTTCTGATCTTGTCATCATTGCTACCGCCCACAAGATCACGGATTACCAAAAGGTAATAGACCTAGCACCAGCCATTTTGGATACCAGAGGAATCACGCGCAATTACCAGGATCCAGACAAAAAAGTGACTCTACTTTAGTTTTGGCACATGCCAATGATTGAATATTCAACAGAATCTGGTAATTGTCGCGAACTTTCAAGCACTACGGATCAGTAGTATTAATGAGGATGATTCCAGCACCAAGAATTTTGGTTTGGCAGCCTGTTGTGCCCAAATACCGAGTGCCATTTTTTGAGGATTTAGAGCAACACTTTCCCGACCACGAGCTTGTAGTTAACGCTTGCCTGGAAATGGAAGATTCTCCAAAAACAGTTGTAGAAAACCGACCACCTTATAATCTGAACTGGAAAATTCCGAAATTCCTCGGGAAATCCCTGCCGATGCAGGTTCCCACTAAAAAGTTTGAGTGGCCCCGAAAGGGTGACACGGTAGTTGTTTGCGGACATACGAAACTGCTGGGCACGGTTCTTTATCTTTTAGTGCGTTGCAAGCTCAAAAAGATTCCCATTATCTGGTGGGGCCAAAGTTTTACGTTTGGATCAACGAAATCCTGGCGAATTGCAATTCGCCAGTGGCTGATGAATCGATTTGACATGATCATGCTTTACACCGAATGGGGTGTTCAGAGATATGTCAGTGCGGGGTTTAATCCCGACCGCCTAATCGCTCTCCAAAATACGGTTGATGTAAAAGAAATTAATCGTGTGATCAAGCAAGTAACCGAGACGGATATCTTAAGTACCAAATCAAAATACGCAATCCCAGAAGGGAAAAATCTTATTGCAGTTTCTCGCTTGGTGGAAAAAGCACATCTTGATCAACTGATCCGATCTATGCCTGTAATTCAAAAGCGGGCCGAATCACCGGTTAACCTCATACTGGTGGGTTCTGGGCCAGTCGGAGATGATTTGAAGCAGCTCGTTAAGAGCTTGGATTTAGAGAAGAGTGTGATTTTTACGGAAGCCGTTTATGAAGAAAAATCATTGGCACCCCTCTTTATGATGTCTTCCCTTTTTGTTTACCCTGGCGCCATCGGACTTTCCGCCAATCACGCGTTTGCTTATGGACTTCCCGTGGTAACTCACGACAACTATGAATATCACGGCCCTGAATTCAGCTATATCAACCAAGGAGTCAATGGAATGACCTTTAAACAGGATGACGAAGCAGACCTTGTACGAGCCGTATGCGAAGCTCTCGATCCGGAAACGCTTATAAAATTGCAATCAGGCGCAAAAGCAAGTGGTCAAGAAATGACAATTGAAAATATGCAAAAACGCTTCACTAAAGCCGTTGATACGGCACGTAGTCATGCTTACTTGAGTTCATAGTAGGCTCGAATTTCTACGGTAGGTAGACTCAAAATATGGCTGAGGCATCCCCGGAAGAACTTAAAGCGATGTGGCCCAGCCTCAAGGCCGAGCTATTAGCGGCGAACCATATTATTCTCGGCACCCATGTGAACCCCGATGGTGACGCCCTAGGTTCGATACTTGCTTTCAGCGAAGTTTTGACTCAACTCGGTAAATCACACGACGTTCTCTGCCATCATCCGGCCCCCAAGTATTTAGGGTTCCTCCCTAACCTAGACCGCCTGACCAGTACTCCAACTCAAAAAGCTGATCTTGCAATCATTCTTGATCTGGAAGCGATGGATCGGCTGGGTTCATTGCGCGACGTTTTCGAATCAACCGCAAAGGTAGTTGTTATTGACCACCACCAACCGCACGAAGAACCAGGCGATATTCGGATTATCTCTACCAAATCGCCAGCGACGGCGGCTATCTTGGCCGACCTCTGGATTGGTGGCGATGATGTTGAATTTACTCCTGATATCGCAACAAATTTGCTCGTTGGAATTCTCACCGATACAGGTAATTTCCGCTATCCGAACACAACTCCCCACTCCATGCACGTGGCGGCTGATTTACTGGAAGCCGGGGCGAAACTCAGACAGATTAACGAGGCGGTCTATCTCAGCAAACCTCTCCCAGCAGTGAAATTGTTTGGAACTGCATTGACCAACCTCAGGCTCGCGGCAGATAACCAGGCGGCGTGGACAACGTTGCGGCAATCGGACTTTCAGCGAAGCGGAGCAACCGAAGAAGATACGGAAGGTTTTGTCAACGAGCTATTAGCGATCGACACAGTCAAATTAGCCGCGATTCTCAGGGAAAGCCACACGGGCCGGGTCAAGATTTCAATTAGGAGCCAAGGCAATATAGATACGACCGCTGTCGCTCGTCAATTTGGCGGTGGCGGGCATATCAATGCCTCCGGCGCCCACAGCGACGATCCTATTGATGTCGCCGCCGAAAAACTCGTGCAGGCCATGGTGGAATGTTTGGAATCCTCCTAGTCGATAAACCCCAGGGAATTACATCGCATGGGGTGATTTCGCGTCTGCGCAAAATTCTGAACACCCGGCGAATTGGTCATGCAGGAACTCTCGATCCGCTTGCAACCGGATTGCTCGTTATCGCAGTTGGGCCAGCTACAAGATTTCTGCAATATTTAGCACTTGAACCAAAAATATACGAAGCCACGGTACGGTTTGGTGAATCAACTAATACTTATGATGCGGAAGGAGAGATTTCTCAAACTCGGCCCGTACCACACGATTTAGAATCGCAAATTCAAAAAAACATCCCTCAATTCCTTGGCAAGATTGCACAGTATCCGCCTATCTTTTCAGCGATCAAGCACCAAGGTCAACCACTTTATGAATACGCCAGAAAAGGCCAAGATATTACAATTAAACCTAGACATATTTTTATTGAAGAATTTAGATTCAATTCTTTTGACCAGCAAGAAGCATCCTTCTCAATCACCTGTTCAGGAGGCACTTATATTCGGTCGCTTGCTCACGATTTAGGTGAAGCTATCGGCTGTGGTGGGCACATCACACAACTCCGAAGAGTTGGCGCAGGTGAATTTCACGTAGACCAGTCAATTCCACTAGATCAAGTGACTGCCTTTAACATTATTCCGCTAAAAAATGCGCTGACTCATCTTCCCTGTGCTCACCTTTCCGCTCTGCAAACCATTGATATCCGGCATGGTCGAACGGTTGACTACCCTATCGCTGAAACTCCTCAACCAGTCGTACTAATTACACCGGATGGCAACGTACTCGGCATTGCGCGCGTGGTAAAAACAGACGGCGACACATCAACCTTGCAACCCGACTGCGTGATTCCCGCTGAATTCAACTCATGAAACAAGCCAACTGGCTCTTTGACCCAGAGGTCACCAAACTTCAACTGAGAGGACAACTCGCTTGGTTTTTGGTTTGGCTGGCGGTTACAGTGATCGGCGCGTTTATTCTCAAACCAGCTTCAGATCTCCACGGAACCCACACCCAGCTTGGATTACCCGCTTGTTATAGCGTTGTGATGTTTGATCGTCCCTGCCCTGGTTGCGGGCTGACGACCAGCTGGACCAGCGTATTGCACGGAGATTTTTCGCACGCTTTCCATGCTCACACTTTGGGGCCGATCATGTACGGGCTTTATTCGCTCAGTGCATTAGCTGCTCTGTATGGCGTGGTTCGTAAGCTCCGACTCCGAACCGATACAAAAATTGCGACCGTCACGCTAGCTTCGGCGATTGTGATCTTTCTAGCATACGGTGCGATCCGGTTTGCAAACACCACCTACAACGATCCTAGACATAAGATCTGGATGACAGCGCAAGGACGTTAACCTGGTTTAGCAAACAAAGCGGGAATCCCCCCCGTATGCCAAAACAGAATCCTCCCTTCCAATTGGTTAGTGCTCACTAGACTCAGCAACGCGGAAAACGCCTTTGCTGAATAGATTGGGTCAAGTGCAATGCCTTCGGATTTCATGAGAATTCGAGTCGCCGCCTGCCCCGCTGAACTCGGAATTCCATAACCCGCACCCACAAAGTCGAGCGAAAACTTGATTTCTTCCCGGCTTAAACTGTGCGTGCCCACTTCGTCGGCATATGATTGGCTGAGATCAATGAGGTCATCTACAATTTCCGGCTCAGGGTCGGCGCTGATGCCCAACACTTGGGTTTGGGAATCTCGAAAAGCATGGGCAAGCCCGATATGAGTGCTTCCGCTGCTGCTTGCGGTGATAATCCAATCGAATGCGAAATCCACTTGCTTTTGAATTTCACGACCAGCTTCCACAAACGCATGAACTGCGCTGGGTGAACTCCCGCCTAATGGAATCCTGAACACCTTTTCCCCGTTACGCTCAAGCTCGAACTGAAGTTGCTCAGCATGCGCTTTCAAGTCAGCCCAGGTTCCGTCCGCAAACTCACGCCGATCTACTCCACACAGTTCGTCCAAGTCTCGATTCCCACCCCGCGAAAAAGCGCCGCTAACTTTTCGGTCTAGTGATTCGTAGGGCGATTCCATAGTCGCAACCGCACAATGCATTCCGCACATCTGCGCCGCCGCTCCCAGTTGCCGGATGAAGTTACTCTGTGAAGCTCCACAGCTCACTATCGCGGTTGCATTTTGAGCCATCGCCTCAGCCATCAAGTATTCAAGTTTGCGGCCCTTGTTTCCGCCTAATGCGAACCCAGTGAGATCATCCCGCTTAATCCAGGTATCGCTGCCTAATTGCTCCGAAATACGATCTAGCCGATGAATTGGCGTTGGCAATACACACAGCGGAACCTTCGACCAATTCTTCACAAGCCTCAAGATACCAACTCTTTGTGGGCATTTGAAGTAATTTCCGCCACTCAAACGTCCGAGTAATATCTTTATAAGATTCGATTTCTCATGACTGAAGAAAAAAATCCAAGAGCAAGAAGAATGATGTTTGGCTGCCTCGGCGTATTCGTCGGGGTTGTTATTGCGTTAGTTATATGGCTTGGCCCGCTGGTAAAGGCAGCCAATAAAGTGGGAGTGTTGGACCCGCAAGTCAAGCGGGATTACGAGGGCAACACGATGGAAAATCTGAAGAATATCCATAACGCCCTTCTGCAATACGAAGCATCAGAAGGCCAACTTCCGTTTGCAGAAACTTGGATGGATGCAGCTTGGCGACGGCTCCAAACAGCCGATATGGACGAAGATCAAGCGAAGCGCAAGCTCAAATCTCCTAGCCTGTATGAAAGCAATCCTCAGGCATTTGGATACGCTTTTAACGAAGCACTCAGCGGGCAATACTCAGGTGACGTAGAAAACCCGGCGCAAACTCCGCTCATTTTTGATAGCAGCGACCTCACGTGGAACGCATTCGGCAATCCGGCTCAACTTGCCCCAAACCCTCCGCGACCAGAAGGCAACTATGCGGTAACAGTTGAAGGGAACGTTATGAAGCTGGACGAACTGCTTAAAAAATAGGTATTCATCCTATTCGTCCCCCTTGCATCACGGCACCCCTTAGCTATACTTGAGTTTAGTGGACAAGTCTCTTGTTCGCTCGAATTGTTTCAATGATGAAACGGTGAAGATATGTCCGTGATTGCGCACACTAAGCCCCTTGTTAAGCTCGATTTCCTTCGCATGATGATGACCAGTCGCGAAGGCGACCGCCGTGAAGGCATCCTGCTCCGTCAGAGCAAAGGATGGTTCCAGGTGAGTGGTATGGGCCACGAAGCTTTGGGCGCGATGTGTTATTTGCTCCGCGAAGACGATTTCTTGTTCCCTTACTACCGCGACCGTGGTCTGATGATGGCCCGAGGAATGAGCACCAAAGAACTTGCGCTTGCCTATTTCGCAAAGCGAGACTCCAGTTCGGGCGGACGCCAAATGCCAGGGCACTACAGTAGCCGAAAACTCAACGTTGGAAGCGTCTGCACTCCAACCGGTGGTGGATTGCTCCCTGCTGCAGGTGTGGCTTGGGCAATGCAACTGGATAAAAAAGATTCCGTCGTCATCGCTACCGTTGGCGACGCCGCTATGCGACAGGGCGAGTTTTTTGAAGCCTGGGCGTTTGCAGTTCAGGAAAAACTTCCTTTGATCATTGCAATTGAAGATAACAAGTACGGAATTTCCACTCCAACCGAGAAGTTCATGGCTCTCAACCTGCCAGGGATCGTCGCCCACGATTACATGGTCAAGGTGGACGGACGCCAAGTTGACAAGGTTCTAGAGGCCGCAAACACCGCAATCAACAAGGCACGTGCGGGCGAAGGGCCAACCCTGATGTGGTTCGACCTCGACCGGCTCAGTAGTCACACAAGTTCAGATGACCACCGTACTTATCGAGATCAAGCGGACATTGACGCAATGGCAGATCGCGATCCGATCAAGTTGCTCAAAGATGAACTGATCGCGGCGGGCGAACTCACGGAAGACGGTTTCAGCAAACTTCAAGAAGAAATCATCGCCGAGGTTGACTCAATCTACCGAGAAGCTGAAAAAGCTGAAGACCCACGAGCCGAAGAAGTGATGGATCATCTTTGGGGCGTTCCCGATCAACCAGCGGCTCCACCAATCGAAACCGGAGCCCAGACAATGGTGGATGCGATCAACAAAACGCTCGCAAAGACCTTAGCCGACGATCCAGACGTGATCATGTTCGGTGAAGATATTGAAGACCCGAAAGGTGGCGTTTTCAAACTCACCGAAGGTTTAAGCGATGCCTTTCCAAAGCAAGTTTTCAACTCCCCACTCGCCGAAGCGACCATCATCGGCGTAGCGGTTGGCATGGCGATGTACGGCAAACGACCAGTTTTTGAACTGCAGTTCGTTGACTTCTTCTGCCCCGCCTGGAACCAGATCATGAGCAACGTCAGCACGACTCGCTGGCGCAGTTTTGGCGAATGGCCGACGCCGATGACGGTTTATGCTCCTTACGGTGCGTACCTACCCGGTGGATCGCTCTGGCACAGCCAAAGCAACGAGGCGTATTTCGCCCATACTCCTGGCCTCAAGATTGCGATTCCGAGCACGCCTGAGGATGCGGCTGGACTGTTCTGGACGGCTGTTCACAGCGACGATCCATGCTTTATCTTCGTTCCCAAGCACATCTTCCGCAAACGTGTAGATGTGAAGGAAGTCAAGCCACTTGGATTCGGTAAGGCAAAGGTGGTTCGAGAAGGTAGCGACCTGACCATCGTCACCTACGGCAACACACTAGAACTTGCTCACGAAGCGGCAGACAAACTAGACGCCAGCGTGGAAATCATTGATATCCGCTCACTGGTTCCGCTTGATGTAGACACCATTGCGAAGTCTTTGGAAAAAACCGGTCGCTTGGTTGTGATTCAGGAAGACACCAAAACTTGCGGCTTCGGTCAGCACATTATCAGCGAAATTACGTCAAATCCTGATCACTTCGGTTTGCTCTTCAGCAGCCCGCAACTGGTTAGCCGCCCGGATATCCACATTGGCTACAACCCGATTTACGAGTATGCGGCGTTACCTGATGTACACGATGTTCTTACGGCTTGCAAGACTGCACTAGACTAAGAATCCTTGCACTTGGTCGAATAGATTTATTCGACCAAGTGCCCTACACATGAAATTTTTTAGCGATTCGTTCTGTTTCTTAATCTGAATCCAAGCTGCTCAAACCTTAGATTCAATTCAAACCAAGTAAACTGGACTCACCACATGCGAATTCTTGTCACCGGCGGATGCGGCTTTATCGGCGCGAACTTCCTCAACCTTTACGTTCCCAAGCTCCGCGACGTGCAGTTTCTCAACCTGGATGCCCTCACCTACGCGGGTAACCCCTTATCTCTCCAATCGATTTCTGATGCAGAAAATTACGAATTTCGCCGCGTGAATCTCGCAGATTCTGACGCTACGGCTCAAGTTGTTTCCGAATTTCAGCCAACTCACATCGTTCACTTTGCGGCCGAAACTCATGTTGATCGCTCTATCAAATATCCACGCGACTTTTTGAACGCCAACATCATCGGCACATTCAATTTGCTGGAGGCAGCCCGTCAAACTTGGGGAGAAAACTACGAGGGCAAGGTTTTTCATCATGTTTCTACCGATGAAGTTTTCGGCGAGCTTGGCGAAACTGGACTATTCTCTGAAACAACCCCCTACGCACCAAATTCGCCGTACAGCGCAAGCAAGGCTTCATCTGACCATATGGTTAGAGCTTGGCAGCACACATACGGTTTGCCCATCAAGATCACGAACTGTAGCAATAACTACGGGCCATACCAGTTTCCAGAAAAACTCATTCCTCTTATGTCGCTGAACGCGCTTGCCGGAAAACCTTTGCCCGTTTATGGAACAGGCGCAAACATTCGCGACTGGCTTTTTGTGGGTGATCATTGCGAAGCAATCTTCAAAGTAATGACCGAAGGCAAGGTCGGCGAAACCTACAACGTCGGTGGAAATTCTGAGCGCACAAACCTGCAAGTCGTCCATGCCCTGTGTGAATCGGTTGCGGATATTACTAACCAATCGGTGGATCAAGTCAAGTCGCAAATCACTTTTGTTCCCGATAGACCGGGACACGATTTCCGGTACGCAATAGATGCCTCGAAAATTCAGAAAGATTTAGATTGGAAACCAAGTCAAACTTTTGAAAAGGGCCTTCACCAAACGGTTAAGTGGTATCACGAAAATACTGATTGGGTTGAATCGGTTAAATCAGGCGACTATCAAACTTGGATCGATTCCCACTATGGACAACCAGGAGTCTCCACGAAATGAGAAAAGGCATTGTTCTGGCGGGCGGCTCTGGTTCTCGCCTCCACCCAATCACACTGGGAGTCAGCAAGCAACTCATTCCGGTTTACAGCAAACCGATGGTCTACTACCCGATCAGCGTGTTGATGCTCGCTGGCATCACAGACATCCTGATCATCACAACCCCGCACGAGCAGGAGGCATTCAAACGACTGCTAGGAGATGGCTCAAAACTCGGGATCAAATTCGAATACGCCGCCCAACCCAAACCAGAGGGATTAGCTCAAGCATTTCTCATTGCCGAAGAGTTCCTGGCAGGTAATCCGGCCGCGCTCGTGCTTGGCGACAACATCTTTTATGGTCAAAACCTCACTGGCTTAGTGCGGGATGCGATGAACCGCGATGCAGGCGCAACCGTATTTGCCTACCAAGTGGAAAATCCAACTTCATATGGCGTGGTTTCATTTGATTCAAATGGCAAAGCCGAAACTCTAGAAGAAAAGCCTACAGCACCAAAATCAAACTTCGCGGTTACCGGACTTTACTTTTACGATAATCAGGTTGTTGAACTAGCCAAAGCTCTCAAGCCTTCTCCCCGTGGTGAACTAGAAATCACCGATCTCAATCGCCTCTACTTAGAACGCAATCAGCTTCATGTCACCCACTTTGGCCGGGGATTTGCATGGCTTGATACTGGTACCGCCGAATCCATGCTGCAAGCCGCCAACTTCGTGCAAGCGGTGGAAGAGCGCCAAGGTTTAATGGTTGCCAATTTAGAAGAGATCGCCTACCGAATGGGTCACATTGACCGCGAGCAGCTAAAAGCTCTCGCAGAACCAATGTCGAAAAACCTTTACGGGCAGTATCTTCTCAAAATCTTGCAAGAAAAATGATCATTCATCCAACCGAATTAGAAGGAGTAGTCATCCTCGATCCCCAGGTTTTTAGCGACCATCGCGGCTATTTTTTTGAAAGCTACAACCAAGAAAAGCTCTCGCTCTTCGGCTTTGATCACACTTTTGTGCAGGATAATGTCTCCCTTTCGACGGCAAACGTTTTGCGAGGCCTGCATTACCAATGGCCGATTCCTCAGGGCAAATTGGTTCAATGCCTGCAAGGGGAGATTTGGGATGTCGCGGTCGATATCCGTGAAAACAGCCCCACCTTCGGGCAGTGGCACGCGGAAACCTTGACCAGCGAAAACCACCGCGCACTTTACATTCCAGAAGGATTTGCCCACGGCTTCGCTGTGATTTCTGATACTGCTTTGGTCAGCTACAAGTGCACCCAGCCATACCGAGCAGAGCAGGATGCAGGAATCCTTTACAACGACCCTACCTTTGCCATTCCTTGGCCGATTATTCGTCCAGTGCTGTCACCAAAAGACCAAGCCTTGCCAACCTGGGATAAAGTCGCGCCTGAAAAGCGACCACAGCTCTAGTTAGCGGTTGCGGATCGGTTCAGATTGAACTACGCTTTGGGGCGTAATGTTCGCCGCATGCTCACCCGATGCCAAAACAGGTTTGAAGAATCCAAACAAAGCGAGAATTCCCAACGCACTCACCAGAACAAATAGCCCTTGACTAAGTTTTGCCGTTTTCATTTGAGCGGATTCACTGATCGTGATGCCCCAACGAATGCAGAAATTCCAGATGCCGTAAGCAAAGTGGTAAGAACTTGCCAAGATTCCAAGAATGTAAATGAAGAGAACCAAGTAGGTTCCGCCGGGAGCTGCTAGCCGCTCGGCCCAAGTATCGTAGTAAATCTTGTCCGCACCTTGGATTTGCCCAAGGATTGATGTCGAAGCCATGTGGTAGGCCAAGAAGAAAAATGCGAATATCCCGCTCCATCGTTGAAGGGTGTAGTAGCGATTCTCTCGGAACTTCATTGCAGGTTTCGAGTAATTCCCTTCCGATCTGGAAATGATGAACAACCCATAAACCGCGTGAAAGATTAACGCTGGCCAAACCACACCAAACTTCAAAAAGTACAGCAGGTGCTTGGGCATCCCTTCAAAAAACTGGATGACTCCGTTAAATTTTTCTGGCCCAGCAAGTGAAAATGTATTGAGCGACAAATGTTGGAGCAAATAAAATCCAGTCGGAATAACCCCGGTGAGGGAGTGCAACTTGTGCCAGAAATAATTCTCGCGTCCAGCCATAATGTCTATCCCGATCATACCTAGCCTGCGCCATTCAAGGCCCTGGCCTAACTTCTAACTTGGCTGGTAGATATGCTTGCGAATAGGTTAGGATAGCAATCATGCCAGCAATTATCGAAATCACTGCCCGCGAAATTATTGATTCCCGTGGAAATCCCACCGTGGAAGTAGATGTCGTTCTTGAAGATGGAAGCATGGGCCGTGCCGCTGTGCCTTCGGGAGCATCCACTGGCGCATTTGAAGCGGTTGAACTGCGTGATGGCGATAAGAGTCGGTTTCTTGGCAAAGGCGTACTGGATGCCGTCGAAAACGTAAACGAACGCATTGCGCCCGCTCTGCTGGAGTTTGAGTCGATTGATCAAGAGGGAATTGACGGTCTGCTTCTCCAATTAGATGGTTCGGAAAACAAAGAGAATTTAGGCGCGAACGCAGTTCTGGGTGTTTCGCTGGCCAACGCAAAAGCAAGCGCAATGAGCAGTGATTTGCCACTCTACAAATACGTGGGCGGCGTTGCAGCAAAAACACTCCCAGTGCCGATGCTCAATATCTTGAATGGCGGTCAGCATGCCGATTCCAACGTGGACTTTCAGGAATTTATGGTTCTGCCAGTGAATTTCGACTCATTCTCCGAAGCATTGCAGTGCGGATGTGAAATCTTCCACACGCTCAAGAGTGTTCTCAAGGCAAAAGGCTTGGGAACTGGATATGGCGACGAAGGCGGATTTGCTCCCAGTCTAGAATCTCAAGATCATGCTTTCGATTACATCCTAGAAAGCATCACTAAAGCTGGCTATACACCGGGCAAGCAAGTGTTTCTCGGAATTGATGCTGCCGCTACTGAATTCTTCGACAACGGCACTTACAACTACAAAGATGGGCGTAAGCTCACTGGCCCGCAACAAGTGGAATACCTCGCTAAGCTCGCAGAAAAATATCCGCTTATCTCAATTGAAGATGGCTTAAGCGAAGACGATTGGGATTCTTGGAAGGCAGTCACCGATGCAATCGGTCACAAATGCCAACTCGTGGGAGACGACTTGTTCGTCACCAATATCAAACGGCTCAGCCGTGGCATCGAAAATGGAACGGCTAACTCAATTCTTGTCAAGGTGAACCAAATTGGGTCACTTTCGGAAACTCTCGCCGCCGTCAACATGGCGAATCGAGCCGGATATACCAGCGTTATGAGCCACCGATCTGGCGAGACAGAGGATGTCACGATTGCTCATCTTGCGGTTGCAACCAATTGCGGACAGATTAAAACTGGTGCGCCTAACCGGACAGACCGGGTTGCTAAATATAACGAATTGCTACGCATTGAAGAAGAGCTTGGAATGAGCGCGGTTTATGCTGGAGCTTCTGCTTTTGGTAAGTTAGCTGGCGAGTTGGCATAAAGATTTCATAAAGCTTTGGGGCAGATAGGCAAGATTCCGCTCTTTTTGCCCCTAAATTTAACACTATTTGAACCTGAAACCCAGTAAAGGTACTAGTTCGCAGTAATAGCCAGGAACCTAACGACATTTTGAAGCACTAACACTATATACTGGGAAGTGTTCGGATACGTGTGGTATTCGACAGCTCTTTGCAGAGGAAAAAATATGCGCAAATTCATTTTATTGGCCTTAGCGATCACAGGGTCAGCGGCTCATGCCTTAATGATTGATGATTTCAGTACTGGAAACATCAATGATGTGATCTCAACTGGGAACAACGTTTTGGTGACGGCGGCGGGCGTTCCCGGCGGATTCCGCTACACCAACAATATTATTGATGCGAATCCGCTCAACCGAAGCCACAGCGTGATTGTCACGAATGGTGTTTTCGTTTCGGACTCCCAAACATTGGTGGATGCTCAAGCTTGGGTCGGCTATGGTGCAGATGCGAACAGCCAATTTACAAACTTCTTAAACCTCGATCTTTCTGGTCAAGATCGCTTCAGATTCACATTTGCATCAAACGATCTGCCCGCAACTCTTCAGATGCAGGTTTTCAATTCGGTAACTGGATCCGTGCTATCCAGCTTCTACAACATTGCACCAAACATGATTTTGACCAATCAAACCATTGAAATCATGTTCTCTGACTTTGGCGGATTCAATTTTGCTGACGTTGATGGAATCGCCTTTTTCATTGACACTACGCCTAGCGGTGACGTCGTACTTGATTCTTTTGAAGCGGTTCCAGAACCAGCTTCCATGGTTGCCCTCGGTCTTGGAGTGGCCGCACTTGCTGCTCGCAAAAAGCACAAGGCGTAATTGATTTTGGAGAGAAAAATGAAAACTTACTTAAATGCCATTTTGTTCACTGGTGCAGTAATCGCTGCTTCGTCTGCAAACGCTTATGTGCTGATTGATGATTTCTCATCGGGTGCATTTAGCGGTTCGATTACTTCAGGCACTCAATTCTTCAACTCAACCGGAACGATGATTGGCGGCGACCGGGTTGCAGCTCTCAACGTTCAATCAAACGCATTTGGACTATCCATCAGCGTTGATGCTGGGGCTGGAGTTCTCACTTTAAACTCCCAATCCGGGGTTGATGGAAGAGCTCAAATCGGTTACGGATTCGACTACGTTGATCCTAACACTGTCGCCAACTCCGATTTGAACCTTGATCTTTCAGGAGAATCCGCATTTAATCTCAATCTCCTTTCCCGGGATGGGGATACGATGGTAACCGTGTTCGTAGTTGGAAGTTCAGGAACGGTTAGTTCTTCGCAAACCCTGCTGGGTAGTTCAATCAACACTCCAGAAGTGGTGACTTTTAACTTCGCGAGTTTTGGTGCATTCAACTTTGCTGATGTAGATCAAGTTTTCTTTGAAATTGATACCAGTAACACCGGCGACATTGCGGTTGATTCATTCGAAGCGGTACCCGAACCAGCCACTATGGCTGTCCTTGCTGGAGCTGCTGCGCTCGCTGCAAGCCGCAAGCGCAAGAAATAATAATCAAACCCACTACGCGGAGTGCGCATACTCCGCAACTCCTTTAGGACGACCTGCACGATGGTTGTCCTAATTTTTTAAGTCAGACCTAAAAAAGTGGCGACCTCTTCCAAGAGGTCGCCACTTAGAGTTCTACTTACTTAGATGATCGTTGCAACTTCAGTTGCCAAATAGCTGGAAAGTTGCTCCAAGTGTTCCATGTCGTGCATCAGCACAAACTGGACAAATTCGCGGATCGTGTATTCCGCTCCGTCTGGTCGCTTCATCGTTTTTGACCAATCGTCAGCAGTGAACCCATCCAAATAATCCATCGTCATACGGCGGCGAGATTCATATACTTCTGCTTCGTGGAACACTTCTTTATCGCCAAAATGATGCTCAGACGCCCGCGCATCTGGTTCGTAAAATGGAACTTCGCGCCCAGGCTTATCATGGGCAACACGGATCCGATCTAGGACAGTTTGTTCGTAATCTGCAAGGTGGGCTACTACTTCCCTTGCAGTAAATCGGTCGGAATCCACTCGATCATCAATTCGATCATGTGGGAATACGCGGAGAATTCGCTCGATCACCTTTGGTGCCGCGCTCAAAGACCTGTGAAGTGCTTCGTCCATAGTTCTAGGTTACACAGTCGGCGAGCTATTAAGAAGACTTGATACCAGTTTTTTTAAAAATTCCTCTTTTCTTTATGAGTTATTCGCGCTTGGCCCATGGAGAGCACACTCAGCCACCATTAATCGTAGCTAAAATGGAGATGTTAAGCAGAGAAGTAACCATGGAACCAAAACTCGTTACCGTCCCCGAAGCCATTCCCGTCAAAGTTTATTCTTCCGAGAAAGTGGGCATTTCTAAAGCGACCCACGATGCTCACCTCGGCCTGTGGAAAGGTTATGCAAACAAAACCAATGAAATTCGCAAAGCACTCCACGAAATAGATACTGATCCAAGCAAAGCGAACCAGATATACAGCCAAATGCGCGCACTCAAAGTGAACTACGCTTTTGCATACGGTGGATTTATCAATCACACGGTTTACTTCGATACGATGGGTGGTGATGGTGGAACCGCTAGTGGCGACGTGGCTACTCTCATCAAAGACGCCTATGGCAGTTTTGAGCATTGGGAAGCCGATTGGAAATCAACTGGTATGGCTGGTCGAGGATGGGTTTTCCTTGGCTACGACCATGACGAGCAGCGAGTCCACACCTACATTGGTGACGCACAAGATACATTCCCAACCTGGAACCACACGTTGCTGTTGGCGATGGACGTGTACGAACACGCATACTTCCTCGATTTCCAAGCCGCACGCATGAAGTATATCGAAGCCTACATGCAATGCATTGACTGGAACGCAGTTAACGCCAGATTGCCGAAGTAATTTCTGACCTCTTGAAAATCCCTGCTTGATCACGAGCAGGGATTTTTTGTTTTTTGAATGAAGAATTCTTGAATACAATCAGTTACTACTATTACAAGGGCAAATGACTAATCAATTTTCGCTCCGACATACGCAAGTCTTAGATAGAGCCGCAATCCTTGAAGTCTATCGCGCGGAATCGTTCCGTCTCGCACTGCGGATAACAGGAAACCCCACCGTAGCGGAAGACGTAGTTCAAATCGCATTTCTCCGCCTGCTGCAGGCTCCAGAGCTGCCGATAGTTCTTCCTGAACTCATTAAGTATGTGCGGCGCACGGTTACAAACTGCTCAATTGATTTTTTGAATAGGCAGCGTCCCCAAGTTGAACTCTCAGAAAGCCTTCCGAACACGGAAAATCCGGTTTTAGACTTTGAAGTCAGGCAGGCACTGAGCCAGCTATCAGTTGAGCACCAGGCGATTCTTGCGCTTGCTCACGGCGAAGGCTATTCCTACCGAGAAATCGCCGAAACGCTCGATATTCCTATCGGAACCGTGGGCAGTCGGTTAAACCATGCTCGCGCTGAATTTAAAAAGATTTGGGAGGCAGGTGAATGAAGAACCGTGACATCAACCGCCTGTTAACCGATCACTATGATCGATTGATTTACCCACCTCAACCGTTGAAATCTGAAAAAACACGGTCGAAGATCATGGCTCTGTTTGCACGCAAACAGTTGACGGTGCCTGCTCACAAGGCGGAAATCAAACCCTAACGGAAATCCACCATGGAATCTCTTAAACCCCTCAAAATCATCGGGGGCCTAGCCCTCCTGTGTCTTTTTATTCTGCTGGGCACACCAGATGGAAGGCTCAATGCAATGGCGACTTATCGGATAGTTGGGCGCATAGACACTCAGCCAGTCGGCGAATACGCCCCTTTTATAAAAACGTATCGCAACACGTATCAAACATACAACCGATCCACAATCGAAGTCTTTGAAGCGAGGATACGAACGGCCGAGGCCGCAATCAATTCTTCAAGCATCACGGCTAAAGCAATGGCATGCCGCATTATTTCAATCCCGGGAACTAGACAAGATCTAAAACCTGACGAAGAACAAGCTTATCAAAAGCTTCTCGGGATAGCGAGGGAGCTAGCATCCCAAGGCATAAAAGCCGAGCCAAATAATTGCTTTTGGGCTCTCCAGTTAGCCGTTTTCTCTTCGGATAGCGAAAATGCCGCCCGATATTTGGAGCAAGCAAGCAAATGTACTTACTATAGTGACTATGCTTGGGAAGAGAATACGCTCATCCAAAAAGCCTCTCCCTATCAGTTATCTTCTTACGAGCAAGTTCAGGGTGCTGCCGTTATCCTCTTTCCTCATTTAACATACTATCGGACTACATGTTCAGCTTATATTGGCAATGGAAGCCTTGAAAATACAATTCGACAAAGGCTGATTGTAATTCAAATTGGAAAAATAATGTCTACGACGGCAAATGTTTACATTCCCGTCCTAGTTGGTAAGTCTTTGATCGTCAGTGCTCTGAACAAGCAGGATGCAGAATCCTCTGCCAAGCAAAAATATAGCCTTGATGCACTTGAAGCCGCATGCGCTCATGCAGGAATTGATTCAAGCGGCGCCTTTAAGGCAGCTGTTGATATGCAAAGGGAGATTAAGGAAGTAAATTTCCCACGATTTGAAGGCTGGTCGATAATTGAGCGATTTGGCCCGGGCTTGATCGTGCTACCATTCCTTGCCGCAATCTTACTGCTCACTGTGCCTTTGCTCATATTGGGCACGCAAAAAGTAGCAGACCGCCCCTGGTTAAGGCCAGTTCGATACTTGGCGGTACTGCCCTTGTCCCTCTGCTTTATCAATAGCAGCACCAGTCAGTCATTCCATACTGGAATTATCGCAATTATCTTTCTTGTGAGTTTGCCTCTCGCTTATTTTGCCTTTACAGAGCGATTTATTCCGGTGATCCACTTAACGACAGTTGCTATTGCTTTTCAAAGTAACTATCGTGGGGAGAATTTTGATAGTTTTGTTTTTGAAACAGGATGCATTGCGGTCATGACGCTTGCCGCCTGGGCCAAAAACCGTGCGCCTGAAAAGCGTTTGAGCAAAGTGCTCTCATATATATTGCTTCTCTCAGCTTCCGCCGCAATCGTTTTTGGAATCGCTACAAACTTAGGATCCAGTCGGCTCTTTGATGGCGTCCACCTCATCTTGATACTGTTGGCATTTATTGGCATTACAGATTCGGATAAAATGACTGCCCGCCGCCAAGCCAACCTATTTGCCGCATTGGGCCTTGCCTTTCTGGCAGCAAGTTCTATTTTTAGCCTACAGGTGAGCGAAAAAATTCGACGGACACTTCCTGAAGAACAGGCATTCATACGCAGTCAACAACAAATGAACGAGAGATATTTTTCTAGTGCCATTAACGCAACAAACCCTCATGAATCCGACGTAAAACCAAGCAAATGAGCGACAAATACAACGTCGAAAAATCGGAAGCCGAATGGAAAGCTCAGCTCACTGAAGACGAATACCACGTCCTCCGCGAGCACGGCACCGAGCGTGCGTTCACCGGCGAGTATTGGGATTTTAAAGGCGAAGGTGAATATCGGTGCAAAGCTTGTAACGCGCTCCTGTTTGATAGCACTACTAAGTTCGATTCAGGGTGTGGTTGGCCAAGCTTCTTTCGCGCCCATCACGATACCATCGAATACGTTGGCGATACTTCTTACGGCATGCACAGAATCGAAGTGCTCTGCAAAAACTGTGGCTCTCACCTTGGGCACGTATTTGAAGATGCTCCTCAAACCCCAACGGGCAAACGATATTGCATCAACAGTGTGAGTATCACCTTTAAAGATAAAGAAGCAACATAAAAAACGGCCCTGAAGAAAGGGCCGTTTTGGATTTGAGGATTGAGCTTTCGTAATTCTATTTCTTCGGGTTGATTTTCACCATTCGCTTGATGAGTTCTTGAGCCGACGGCTCGCTAACCAATCCACCGACAAAAGCGATATCGTTGGTGCCACGCCTAGCCACTGCGTATGTATCTTGCTTACTCACAGAGGCTTCAAATAGATTTGAGTTAGTCAGCCAATTCATATGCTTTTTGAGATCAACTGAACTCGTTGTCTTCGATTGATAGATGTCAAAAGCCGTGGAAGTGGATTTGTTGACAAACCGCATTCGGACAGCTTTGCGGGTTTCTAATCCAGGCAAGGAGGATGACTTCGGCGCATCAACAATTTCAATAGCCTTAAGAGCAAACCCTCGCGCCGTATTGTCGGGCGCATACAAGGGATGCCCAAGCATAGTAGCAACATCCTGAATGGTTGAAAACTGAGATTCCGGGCCAGAATCTCTTACATTGGAAACCCCATCTTGCGTGGCTCCAATTGCGGCGGCGGCGAGGAGAGCGATCATGAACTTATGGAATTCATTAAGGTTGAAATCTAAATTTACTCCACAAGTAATTTTGTGAGGGTGATTGAAAACAACTATAAATGCGGGTGGAGCATCCCTACTCCGTCCTCCGTTACCACCTGCCCTGGTGCGCCCGCACTTATTACTATAACGCCAAGCGGGGTGCCGCGTTACGATTTGGTCACAATGTCCCGGATGAGATCGCGGAATTCCCGGGCACAACGGTCTAGGCTGAGATAATCCTCGGCCCGAGTTTTCGCGGCGGCACCGAGAGTTTCGAGATAAACCGGAGCCGATAACATATCCATTGCGCGGTAGTAAGCATCGTCTTCCCCCTCAAAAAACTCCATGCTGACATCGGGCACTCCGAGTTCACGTAATGACGGAAGTTGTCGGGCCAAAACCGCTTTGCCAAGCGACATTGCCATCGCACCGCTCATTGAAAATCCCGCCCGTCTCGCCGGAACGATTACCAAATCTGCGGCTTGAAGGAAGTGCCATGGATCAAGTGTTTTGGGCATGACCCGTGAGTGCTGAAGCTTCGGCTCTCTACCAATCGGCAAGACTAAGCCCTCTAATCGAGGCACTTCTTCTTTCAGCATACCGATGATTTCGTCGAATGCATCTAAGCCGGAATCGCCTACAGTTCTACCCATGCAAGCAACAATCCTCGCATCGTCGCGCAAGCCCAAGTCAGCCCTCACTGCTTGCTTGGTCGGCAGTCCTTGCGGAACCTTTAAACCGGGAATGACAACTTCAAGATTCACAGCGTCGGCTTCATCCAGAACTCGCTTAGTTGTACGGGAGCAACAGATTCCTGCGCGCGCGCTGGAAAGCCGGTCAATCAACTGCTGGTGAGTTGTGCGAGGTGTGTCGTACGCCACATAGGCCCACGGCTTTTTGAGATAAAACGCTTCCCCGCAAGCCCAAGCCGCCCGATAGCCAAACGGCATGATGATATCAAACCCCTTTGCAGCATCTCGAAGTTTTTTGCTAACTCCACGGTCTACTTGCCAGCCCGTTTTGTCTGGAATCCAGTCACTGACTTCATCAACAACCACTTCAATATCGAGTTCTTCCAGAGCTTCTGCAAGTTGACGGGCAAAAAATGCAGTTCCGCCTGCTGGTTGTCGCAGAACGAAAAGTGCTCGGATCATCGGATTTCCTAATTAGCGAGGCACGACCTGAGCGTCGAGAATCCTTTGTAAGACTTGCTCTACGCCGTGTCCTTCGATTTCCGCTTCTGGTTTGAGAAGCACCCTATGCCGGAGAACTGGCATCGCAAGTTCTTTGATGTCGTCGGGAATTACAAAGTCTCGCCCGCGAATAGCGGCAAGAGCTTGAGATGCCGAAACAAGTGCTAATCCCGCGCGAGGAGAACCACCTACCAATAAGTCGCCACTGCTTCTTGTTGCCCGCACAATGTCATAGATGTAGCGGAACATCCGGTCTTCCATCTTGACTTCCCTGACCTCCGCTTTCATTTTTTCAAGGGCTTCAAGATCAAGAATTGGCTGGATGTTTGCCTCTTCTAGCTTTTGGCTCCGGAATCCAGCATGGAAGCGGCGCAGAACGTCAACTTCCTGTTCATCACCAGGATAATCCATGACGATCTTGAAAAGAAATCGGTCTTGCTGAGCTTCCGGCAGAGGATAAGTGCCCTCGTATTCAATTGGGTTTTGAGTTGCAAAAACAATAAAAGGTTTGGGAAGTTCATAGCGAACGCCGTCAATCGTTGCCTGCCGTTCTTCCATGGCTTCAAGCAATGCGGCCTGCGTTTTTGGCGGAGTCCGGTTGATTTCGTCTGCCAGCAATATAGATGTAAAAATCGGCCCTTTGCGGAGTGAAAAGTCTGAAGTTTTCTGATCAAAGATGTTTGTGCCAATCACATCGCTTGGCATCAGGTCAGGCGTAAATTGAATTCGTTTGAATTCCAGCGACATCACCTGAGACAAAGCTCGAACGAGCAAAGTTTTTCCAAGTCCAGGAACACCTTGAAGCAAACAGTGACCGTCTGCAAGCAGCGCAACGAGTGATTGTTCAACCGCGCGGCTTTGACCAACCAGCGCTTTCCCCATCTCGGCATAAACCCGAGTCGCCATATCGGCTACTAACATTGCTCCATCGTACCTGCCAGATAGCGCATTGTTCTGGAGTGGGAACAATGACCGACGGTAAACTGTTCACTTAGAAAGCAGCTTGTAGCTGCAGCAGTCTTCTCATGAAATCATCAATCAAAGTGGGGCTCACGGTCGCCGCGGTGTTTGCCGTGGCTTATGGTGGTTTCTGGGCCTTCGGCGAAATTCAACTCAAAAATTTTGATCCTGCTCCAATTCAACCGGGCGAAGTCACATTGATAGCACTCAATCCCAAATTGGGATTCAGAGTTCGCGTAGCTAACTCCGTTGCGCAGCTTGTACAAACATCCTCGAATGAATCAGGTTTTCAATCAACGGATAAAAGTGACTCGGAAGACGCCCGAAGAATTCCAATCAAAGAATTACTGGAATCGTTGCAAGGGAACGAAGAATCACTCGGTAAGCTCATTGCTGTAATCAATAAAATCAGCCTGGATGAACTCCAGCCAGGCCTTTCTTACTGGTCAGCCGATGACGTGCAGAAGGCGATCAACGGAGATCCGGAACTCGAAAAAAAGCTTGTTCAAGACTTAAACGTTGAATTGGATGGAACCCCGATTGACACGATTCGGGTGAAATCTATTCGCAACGGCATCATCGTTAACGTTCCCGTGCCTGTTCAAGTTCAAGTAGGCAACGAACTGAAAACACTCACTGGGCAAGTTCCTATTTCTTACCAACCTCGGTTTACAAAGGCGGTCAGCGATATTATCGAAAAACGGTTTAACCCGCCAGAAGAGTTTATTGTTGGTAACTATCGGGATATTGCTCGCAAGTTTATTTCTGGGGAAATGGGCAAGGAGGATATTAGAAAATCTCTTGAAAGATTTATCTCCCCCCAAGAAAAAGAGCGATTAGCAGCTCAACCGGAACAACTCTTGCAGAGTGCACAGGTATTGATCAACGACAGCCTAATTACAAGTGCAGCATCTGAACTGCGGCAGGATGAAAAAGGAAAAGATTTGATCACATTGAAAATTGGGCTCAATGACGAAGGGCGAAAACGATTGTGGAAGTACAGCCGCAACACCCAAGGGTTCGCTTTGCTTGTTGTTGTTAACGGGGTGGCAATTGCTGCGCCGCGCATTTCCACCGAGCTTTCTCAATCGGAAATCAGCATCACTGGTTTGCGAGAAAAACGCTTAGTAGATGACGCGGTAACTGCAATCAAAAACCTAAAAACATCAAAATAGGAACACACATGAAGAATTTTGTAACTGGATTCACTTTGCTTGCGCTAGCATCCTTTGCATTGGTTGGATGCAACAAAGACAACGGCGGAGCGGCAAAATCGGCGGCAGCACCCAAAAAGATAATTTCATTTGGCGACCCCAAAACCGTAAAAGTTCAGGACTTGCTACCAAAAACAAAGGGGACACAAGCAACCTATGAAGTCGTTGGCAATCCTGGCAACGATCTCACGATTAGAGTGAAGGACTATCAAGAAAATGGCGGAATGCCTCGCCTCACTCTGGAGTTTCTGGAAGGCAACAAAGTGACAGACGTTTCGGAATGGGAGTTCCGAGAAAAAGGTCTCTACCAACTCTCGGCTCGGAAAGGCAAACCGTACAATCCTCCCACACTTCAGATTAGCAGCGATTTAACAGACCGGAAGGAATACAGTTTTAAAGGCACAGGGCCTTATCCATCTGTTGAGGCAGGCAAACCTGATACCGGCCCGATGGAATCCCTGACTAAGATTCGTGGCGTAGAAACTGTCGATACGAGCATGGGTCAAATTGAAGCATTGGCCGTTATCACTGCTACCATTTACACGTCTGATGGTAAGAAGTACCGACAAATGAACACCACGTGGTTCGCCCCGAAATACGGTATCGTTCGGTATGTTCAAAACCTACAGCGAGAGGACGGTCAATCCAGTTCGTTTACTCTGAAACTTAAAGGGTTCAGCGCAAAGTAGTAACGGTTAGAAAAAATTATGCGAAGGTTCTTTACACTCATCACAGTCCTGACAATTGCTGGAATTCTTACTGGCTGCACGCCGCCAGCAAAAAAGACTGAAGTACCACCTAAAACTCAAGCTGAGAACGGCGGTGGTCAAGAGGCTCCTCCCGCAGATCCCGCTACCATTCCTGAATCCCTGAAGCATGATGCGTTTCACTATTACGGTCTTGAAGCGACTCAGGAAATGACCTACGATTTTGACTACAACGGCAGTGTGCGCCAGGGCACCCAAAAAGCAACTTTCTTGGGAATGAAGGACGGTAAAGCCGAATACAAAATCGAACGATCAGATGCCCTTCAAATTATGGGCACAGATAAAATCGAAGTTGCGGAAGATGGCATTTACCTTACGGAAGTCAAGCAACAGCCGCTTGAAAAAGCAGTCATTGCCCTTCCAGCCAAAGTTGAGGTTGGAGCATCCTGGCCAATAGATCAAAAGCTCCGTGACGGCGATGGGAACGATGTACTGAGCAAAGCCGTCCAGAAGATAGTTGGGCAGGAAAAAGTAAAGACTCCTGCTGGTGAGTTTGACTGCATCGTTGTGACGATGGAAGGAACTTTGACTGTCCAAGATGAGAAAAAGAAAGCCACGCCAGTTACCGGCAAAGCCTGGTATGCAGCTGGAGTTGGAACTGTAAAACTCAGTATTACTTCAACTGGGCCAGACGGAAAACCCGTTAGCTACACCATCACCCTTGCAAGTAAAAAGTGATCACGTCTCTATTCGCTACCGTTCTTGCCAATGCTCTGGTTGGACAAACTCCAGAAGCATATTTTCCTTTGGTTGCGGGAACGGTACGAATATACGAGCAAGAAGTGAACTCCGGTGGCAAAAAGTATAAGTCGCGAATTATTGAAACCGTACAAGGCGAAACTACAATTAAGCGATTTGAAATGGTTCCAGATCCAACCGAACTCGACCCAACTAATGAGAAGAAAGTCTGGATAGAAGAAAAAGCGATCCCTGTAACTTCTTCGGTTGATGGAAATGACCCCGAGTACACTTACTATAAGACTGTCGGAGATCGAGTCTTTATCGTCGGAACTGCTCAGGGAGAACTGCTTATTCAGGCGTTTCCGATTCTTGCGTTTCCCAAAAACGATGATCGCTCTACTTGGCTATACAGTGGAAACGTGACTGTTATGGGAGCACCAGCTCCAACTCTTATTGAAGGCGAAGCATACATTCGTAAAGCATACAAATACAAAAATAAAGAATATCCAGCTATTGAATCGAAGGCAACCTATAAATTTCAGCTAGGCGGAGGTATTGAAGCATTAAGTGAACAAACTTCAATCTACGCAAAAGGAATTGGTCTGGTTGAATTTTCGGAAACTGGTCGGCTTGGAAAAGAAGTAACCAAAGTACAACGCAGGCTAGTCCAAATTGACATTCCTACAGCGCCATGAAATCTGCCCCACTTTTTGCGTTCGGATTAACACTTCTGCTTCTCGCAGGGTGTGTACCCCCTGCGCCAAAGGCTGGGCCAGAGGAAACTAATCCGCCAGAGCCTTCTAAAATTGATTCTGTTTTTCAAACCGCAGAATCGCTGAAACCGGAAGTCTCGCCTCCTAAAGAAGCAAATATCATTCTTACCGGAACCTCCATTCCAGTTGAACTGAAGGAAGTTCGAAAAGAGAATCAGGTGAACTACACCTGGGTGGTTGATCCGAAGTCAGAATCTGGCGAACCGGTAGAAGTTGAAACCGAGAAATACTTTTACAACGATTCTGTTTTCTCTTTCGCGGGAACCGCACACGAAAAATATGACCCTCCCATTCGCTTGATCCAATACCCTTTGGAAGTCGGCTCTACTTGGGAATGGACTGGCAATATTATTACGGGTCAGATTAAAAGCCCTGCCAAGGCAACAATAACGACTGCGGCAGACACATCTAATTGGGCTTCCGGAAAGGTGAACACTTTACTTGTAAAAGTTACGCTCGAATTTGCCGCCCGAACTTCTCCAACGGCACGAGAACTAAAGTTCTGGTTTAAGCCGGGCGAAGGATTAATTAGACGCGATCTTTGGGATAGCTCAACCAGAGAACTCAGGGCTACTCCCCCCGGCACTCCCGCACCTGAGAATCCCGAATGAGTTTCATTGCCGATAGCTCCAGTTTAGTTATCGAGCGTGATGATCGAAAGAAACACGATCTCGGGTTAATCCTGAGCGCGCTTGCCTTGCTTTGCGTTGGCCTGTTCTCTATTCACAGCGTTGATGTTGGTCAAGGTACTGCCTATATGTACCGGCAAATGGTGTTTGCGGCAATAGGAATCGTCGTGTTTTATATATTTAATAAATTCAAACTTGAATATTTCAAGGTCATTGCGACCCCGCTTTACATCTTAAATTTAGTTATGCTTGTTGCAACTTTGTTCTTGGGCAAAAGCCGCGGAATTACCTCTCGGTGGATTGAAATAGGGCCGCTTCAGTTCCAGCCTAGTGAGGTTAGTAAATTGCTTTTGGCGATTACCTTGGCCACCTATTTTGCAAATCGCCAAGATCGACTTCGGGAACTACCGACTTTTTTGGGAGCGCTTGCGCACACGATTCCGATTGTTGCTCTCGTGCTACTGCAGCCTCACCTTGGAGCGTCAGTCGCTCTCCTCTTTCTCACCCTGATTGCAGCGGTAAACATTGGCACTCCCTGGAAGTATTTTCCAGCCATTTTTGGAGTTATTGCCGTTTTGGTTGCGGCGGCTTGGATAACCCCAAATGTAGTTCCTGATTATATGCGGGCCAGGGTTGAAGCAAAAATCCAAGAACTTGTCTATGGCAATCGTGATATTAGGGGTGACGGCTACCAGCAAGATCAAGCCAAGCTGGCAATCGGTAGCGGTGGCGCAACCGGAGCAGGCTTTTATCAAGGTGATCAAAAAGCCGCTGGTGTAATTCCAGAGCAGCACACTGACTTCATTTTTTCAGTGATAGGCGAAGAAGGAGGATTTTTTGGTTCTGTGCTGGTTATCGGAATGTTCGGAGTGTTCTTCTTTTTTGTTGGGCGACGAGCTTACATGGCAAAAACCGTCATGGGGCGAGTAGTTGCTTCATCATTGTTTGCCGTTCTGGCATTTCATACAATTGTCAACCTAGCCATGGTATTGGGATTCGGCCCGGTGGTGGGCTTATGGCTGCCGTTTATGAGCTACGGCGGTACGGCGCTTTGGATGTGTATGGGAGCAGTCGGATTGCTCGACCAATGCGAATAATTAGAAAAACGAAATTATGTTGTAACATAGCTGAAGACAACTGTCGTCATACTATTTGAAGACAACTGTCTTCACCCGTTCCTGGAAGTGCACACCAGGGCGGGGACAGGAGAAAAATGTACTTAGAAAGAAAACTAGCAACCGCTTCTATGGTTGTACTCGCTGTTACCGCGGCCTTCGCAGTTGCACAAGTCGGCCCAGCTCGCCAAGGATCGGGAGGACAATCCAGTTCCACTCCAGCGGCAGCCAGTGGTGTTTTAGCTCCACTGAAAATGACTCCAATGCAAGATGTTATGAACCACATTATTACGTGGGAGCAAAGTATTGCACTGAATGAGCTCGGGGGAACTAGCCCAGATTACAATGCTCTTCCTCAAAGAACGATTGACGCTCGGATGGAAGTCGTGCGGGCATGTAATCTCTACTTGCGTGCGACATTAACACCAAGTCAGCAAGAAACCTATGACAGAGTGATCCTTGATCCAGTTGGACATCCTCTACCTTCAAAGTGGGAAAAGATGCGCCTTAAGGGAACGCTAGTCAGTGAACTGTTGAAATCGGATGCTAAACAGTTTGAAAAAGCTAAGGACGTACAGGAAGCGTTCCTTGAACGCCAACATGCGATTTGGGGAACAGGTCACAAAAACGGTGGCTACATCAAAAACCATAATCTGCTGATTTCAGACTTTCGTGGCATCTTGAGTAAGACGCAACTCGCTGAATTCAACGAACTTTGGTCTAACTATAAGCGAGAAGTGGATGCGGCCAAAGCGAGCGCCGTAATTAAGCCTTAACCAACCCAAGCAACTAAACGGGGGGTTTTGAACTTTCCCCCCTAAACCAAACCATGAGTGAAAGAAAATCTATTGGAAAAGCCGAGCTTGAAATTCTCAAGTTCATCGCGGAATCGGGAGAAACACCCGTTCGTGCCGTTGCCGACCACTTCGCGGAAAGTAAAGGTTACGTTCGACCCACAGTGTTAAAAATGATGGAACGGCTCCGTGCCAAAGGTTATCTGGAGCGATCATCATTGGACGATATCTTTGTTTATCGAAGCACCGCTGACCAGAAGCAACTGAATCAAGACTTAGTTGAGGATTTTGTTAAAGGGCCACTGGATGGATCAGTCACACCCATGGTCGCTTATTTAGTAGAACAGAGGGATATCTCTCAAGACGACATTTCACGACTGAAGAACCTCATTTCTAAACTCGAACAGGAGCATAAAAATGACTGAATTCCTTCATCTATGGCCCGTCCATATCCTGAACGCAACCGTTCAAGGAAGTCTGGCTATCCTCTTGGCACTTGCGATCTGCCACTTAGGTACTAAAATTCCTGCTCGCATCCGAGCCTGGATCATGCGGATTTCACTCTTCAAGCTACTGGTCGCTGGTTTTTTTGTTGGAGGAGTCGCAGTGGCTCAACTTCCGCAGAATGAAAAAAGTGAGGCGCCTAATCCCATGCTTGAGACCATGCTCTTGGTTTCAGCCTGCCTGTGGGCTTGTTGTGTAATTATCTCCGCGATCCGATTATTCAATTCAACAAAAAGGTTGGATCAGTTCTTGAGCGGAACTATTGAAGTTAAAGAACTGCATGTATTAAAGGTTTATCAAGATATCGCCAAGTCACTTGGCATCAATTCTCTCCCGCGCTTGGTTTCACACCCTGAAATCAATTCGCCAAGGTTGATAAAAAGAAATGGCAATGTGATCGTTCTGTCGCAGGATCTTCTGGACATCAACGTGACTGAAAAACTGAGGGTTGTGCTTGCCCATGAATTGGCGCACCACCGCCACGGAGACCTTGCATGGGGCTGGCTTCAAACGATTACGGATGCATTCTTTTTCTTCAATCCTCTCGTTGGGCTGGCCCACAGGCAACTTAGGCTCATGGAAGAATACGCCGCCGATGCAACCGCAATCCGTGTGACCGGATGCAAACCTGCCACCTATTCGCACACCCTGCTTTCCTTTTTAACACCTTCGGTCGCATTCCCGCAAGCCTACGCGATGGCTGATGGTTCCAAGGAGTTGGAGCAAAGAATTCAGGAATCGTTTGTGACCCGCAGAACTGGAACAGTGGACGTAGTGCTAGCTCTCGTACTTTGCTCCGTGATCGCGATAATTACCTTAGTTCCTTGGACAATGGCTACGCCTCAACCATTAGCGGATTCGCAACCGCCAATTTCGCCGATGAGAATCGCCGCGCCTATGGGACGCTAACGTTGCTGAACCTGCTATAATAGCCATATGCCCAAGGAAGGGCCAACACCCACCCGGAAAACGCCGGCAAGAAGCCGAAAAGCCCCGGAGCAGAAGATTCACCAACTTCCCGATATTGGTGGCATCTTGCTCCTTGTGATCGCGTGTGCTCTTCTCATTGGCCTCGCCGCCCGCAACGGAGGCATTATCGGCGATTCACTCGCTAAAGGGTTCAGCCTCCTATTCGGTCGCGGCGCATGGCTCGCCCCTATCGGTTTAGGTGCGGTCGGGATCGCGATGATTCTCAAACATCGGCAAAAACATTCTGGCCGGTTGATTACAGGAGCCGTTTTTATTTTTCTAGGAATACTCGGCGCACTTGCCAAACCGATTGAGGGTGATTTCTTTACCGACCAAGCTATGCTGACCAGCGGCGGTTACTTTGGCGCAATCATCGGATGGGCACTCACCAGCTTGATGGGCGGCGGAAAAGTCATAGCTGTTATCGCGATAGTCCTCATCGGAGTTGTTCTCGCTTTAGACGATCCACTCAAAGAAGTTCTCAAGCGATTTACTGCCCCACGCGAGCCAGTTGAGAACAAGAAAACCAAAGCGGTTCCAGAAACCACAAACGAAAAGGAAGACCGCCGCGCAAAAACCATGCGGATGCTCGAAGAATCTGAGCGAGAAAAATCTGCTGAGGCCCCAACTAAAAAGCAACCGTTAGTTTATGAATCTAGCCGCAAACCTAGCGAAATCCAGCTAGACATTACCAGCGAGGCTCCGAAAGATGGCTACATCTTGCCTCCCCTCAATCTCCTGGCTGAGCCTTCTAAAAAGAACAAACGCGACCCGAAAGAAGTTCAGCGCAATATCGAGATTCTCGAAGACACCCTAGAACAGTTTGGTGTGGAAGCAAACGTGACCGAAGTTGCCAACGGGCCGACGATCACCCGCTACGAAGTCGCGCTTGGAACAGGGATACGTGTTAGTAAAATCAAAAATCTTGCTGATAACATTGCAATGTCACTCGCCGCGCAATCGGTTCGAGTTGAAGCTCCCATCCCGGGGAAATCGGCGATCGGTTTCGAAATTCCCACCGCACAACGCCAGATGGTCAGTCTGCGCGAAATGTGCGATAGCTTAGAGTTTCACGACCAGCAAAACAAACTCACCATTGCGCTGGGACACGATGTAGCCGGGCAATCCAAATACACCGACCTCACCCGCATGCCGCACCTTCTCGTGGGCGGGGCAACAAACTCGGGGAAATCCATCTGCCTGGCCAGCATAATCATGTCGCTGATTCTGCGGCTCACTCCTAAAGATTTACGCCTGGTGATGATAGACCCGAAGCGGGTGGAACTCACACTATTTGAAAACCTACCGCACCTGATGTGCCCGGTTGTCAAGGATGTCAAAGAAGCCGCTGGTGTTCTTCGAGCGGTTGTTCGCGAGATGGATCGCCGGTACGATCAGTTCAGCGAAGCCGGAGTGCGGAACATTGATGGCTGGAACGCTAAGGCTTCGTTCCAAGACCGTCTTCCCTTCATCGTTGTCATCGTAGATGAACTCGCGGACTTGATGATTCAGTGCCGCAACGAAGTTGAAACCAGCATTTGCCGCCTCGCTCAGCTAGCGCGCGCTACGGGAATCCACCTCATCATCGCCACCCAACGCCCGAGCGTAGACGTGATCACCGGAACCATAAAAAATAACATTTCTAGCCGGATCGCTTTTGCGGTTTCATCGGGGATTGACAGCCGCACCATTCTGGATTCCGTCGGCGCAGAAGATTTGATCGGTAAAGGCGATATGCTTTTCCTCCCTATTGATGCCACCAAACCCATTCGGGTGCAAGGGTGCTACGTCAGCGAAAAAGAGATCGAAGACGTCTGCAATTTCTGGCGCCAGCAAGAAAAACCACGCTATGTTATCAATCCGGTTGAAGTCGCGATTAAAGATAAAGAAGACCAAATGCGCGAATCGGGCAGTGCGGATGAACACTGGGAAGAAGCCGTTCGGTTCGTTGCTGAAAAAGGTCAGGCCAGCACTTCTATGCTCCAGCGCAGGTTCAGCATCGGATTCCAGCGGGCTTCACGGCTACTTGATCTAATGGAAGAACGCGGAATCGTCGGCGCTCGTGAAGGTTCTCGCCCGCGCGAAGTGATGATTGATGTAATGGGAGCGGAGGCAATGCTCGGCAATGCGTCATACGATTCCCCAATGCCAGATGGCGCATATCTGGACGACGATTAGCGAGCCTAGCTGAATCGTATTTCGGCCCGGGAGCGTACTTGCAGTACGATGTCCCCGAAAACAATTTTCTTAATTGCGACTCGATTAGTTGGATTAATCTTCCTGCTCTTCGCAATTCCAAGTGCGATCACCGCATTCATGTTTTATCAAAAAAATAATGGAGATGCATCTTATGATCTTATGACCACTATTTATATGCCTGTCCTCTCACAAGGGTTTATTGGCGTTATGTTAATCCTTCTTGGACCCTTATTCGCTTTTGGATTCCCTGAAAAAGAGCGGTGGGAAACCAAAATCAACACGTTAGGCTTAACCGTTGTTGGCTTGAGATTCGTTGGATTCTTTTATGCCTGTCAAAAGCTCGGTTCCATTTTCTCAGTTATTGCTTCGGGTGAAAAAGGCGCGAATACGCCTGTCTTAGCAGATGTTGTAGGCCTCATCGTTTTTGCCTTGTTTGGATTTTTTGCCCCAGCCATTGCGGCTATGCTTCCAGGTTCAACGAGCTTAGCGAGCTCCGAAGCGGAGAATCAACTCCCTCCAGAATCAAGCTAAAATAAGTGCATGATTCGGGTTGCAGTTGCCGCCGTCCTCCTCTGTTCCATGACCGCCGCGCGAGCGCAGATCAACCTGCCCGGCGTCAAGCCCCCGAAAATCGAAATCCCCAGCCTCGCCGACCTCATGCGGGGCGAAGCTCCCCTCACCACTACGATCAAAGACGCCCGGATTCTGGGCTGGACAAACTTCCGAAACCTGAATCTCCACGGAGAAGTTGCCCTACAAGAATCTGGACGAACCAAAGAAGGCACTTGGAACCTGACTCCCGGGCATTACACGGTTGACCTTGAAACGTTCTGCGGAAAAGGCTATACCTATGGCCCCACAAAAGGCATGGGCTACGTCATCGGCCCGTGGAAGGGTTCGCGCACCAAGTTTTTACAAGATCTGCTCCACCGCTATTCCCTCAACCGAGGGGTAAAGCAAAAGGATATGCAGTTGTTGATTTGGGCCGTGCTCGCTCGGGTCAAACCTCAGGACATGACGGGCGATGCTCAACGGGCATTGGTAGCCCTGATGGGCAAAGACGGCGGAAAGCTGATGGCAGATGGCGCACTCGATTACTTCACTGGGAAAGTCGCGGATGATCTGTTTAACAAAGCCAGCTCTGAACTCCGCCCGGTTTTAGAATACGAAAACAAAATGCGCGGGCTTTACCGCGATGCCAACGCTACTTACGACCAATTTGAACGGCTCGCGATGCTCGAAGCACCTGAGGATTTACGTTCGGAAGTCGAACGAGGAGTTTGGAATATCCATCCGAAAGGCTATTTGGTGCGGTACTTCCCCGCAGGATATAGCCGCACAAAGGTGGAGATTATTATTCCCCGCCGGGCCACGCTCAACCGCGATGCGCAAAAGCGGGTGACCGAAGTTTCTTGGAGCGATGGATTCAAAATCAACATTCAATACGGTGACCAGCCCGCAGAAAACTACCCGGGCGATAGCCAAGTCAAAGCCCATTTTGTGAGCGGCGTCACGATCACCGATGCCTCCGGCAATGTCATCAAAAGCGAGAAAACAGGCTGGCTTTTGAGCGGAATTCCTTCTAAAAAGAAGCTTGGTTTGCAAACCCTTAATTTACGCCTGCACTTGCCGTTCCCGCTTGGTCAAGGATGGCTCGGCGGCGCACGTGAAGGGTATGAGCGGGCTAGCGATCTCCGCGACCGTATTGAAACCTACGAAGAGTGGTACGACCGCACTCAACGCATCGAACGTGGCGATCCGCCCAGCGAAGGCCTGTTCGACAGCAACCATATCAACGACTTGATTGATTCCATCTTCGGCGGAACAGATGATCGTTTAGAGCAAATCGGCGAAACCCACGGCCGGCTTGCCGAGCACTTGGCGAATGCTACTAATTTGCTGGATGGACTTCCCACTACGAGCACAGTTGACCCAACCGACGGCGTGATTTTGCCAGCCAACGGTGGCTCGCAAAGGTTGCTCGGTTCAAGCAGGGCTTGGTAATGCGAATCGTCAATCACGATAAAACCGAACAGTACGACAAAATCACTTTGTTTCTGAACAAAACAGAAATAGAGGAGATGATTGGATATCTGACGCAGTTACGCAATTCGACAGCGGCGGGCGATCACTTTCACTGCTCGGATTCTGACTATCAACGTGAGGTGACATTGGCGCATTTCAAGCCAGGCGAAACACAGATGTTCGACCGCTTTTCGCGCGGAGTGATCGAAGGGCCATAGTCAATGTCCGACCACTACACGCTGATCACGGGTGCTTCTAGCGGAATTGGCCTCGCTCTCGCAAAGCAGTACGCAATCAATAAGCATCCGCTGATTTTGGTGGCCCGGTCAGGTGACAAACTGCAAGAAATCGCCATTGAGTTTGAGAAAAAATATCATATTCCTGTTGCGCCGATCACGCTTGATCTCACTGCTCCCGGAGCACCGAAAACACTCTACAACTCCACCGTAGCGCAAGGGATGACGGTGCAGACCGTGATCAACAATGCGGGATTTGCTACTTACGGGCCGTTTCACCAAGTTGAGCTCAATCGCCAACTTAATTTACTAGACCTAAATATGAGGGTTCTGACAGAAATTTCTCATCGGTTCATTCCTCATCTAGCTGGGCAAGCGATTTCGCGATTAGTGAATGTCGCCAGCACCGCCGGATTTATGCCAGGCCCAACGATGGCGACTTATTACGCCAGCAAAGCGTACGTTCTTTCTCTCAGCGAAGCACTTGCCGAAGAGTATCGAACGACTCCGCTGGCGGTTTGCTGCCTCTGCCCCGGTACGACTGATACTGACTTTGCCAAGAAAGCAAATGTTGGTCGGGCAAGATTATTCCAAGGCAAGTTGATGACGGCCGAGCAGGTCGCCGCATACGCCTACATCGGGATTCAACATGGCGACCCGGTGATCATTCCTTGCTTCATGAACAAGGTTTCGACTTGGCTCCCGCGATTCCTGCCGCGTAATGTCATCAGTCGTTTAGTTGCGGGCGCTAACGAACAAGCTTAGCAACCTACGGCTAGCGATTCACGTCCCTTAGTTTGATTGTGAAATCGTTGCGACTCTTCATTCTTGGCTTACTTACCTGCTTGGCGGCATGCGCTTTTGCGCGGGACGAAGGGTTCCAGATCGACCGATACGATGTTCAAGTCCAAGTTCATTCGGACTCAACGATAGATGTTCAGGAAGAAATTCGTGTGACTTTTCTAGAATCGCGACGCGGGATTTTCCGAACCATTCCCTATCGTTATCAGTTGGATGGAAACAAGCAACGGAAAGTAGATATTTCTATCATTCAGGTTCCGGGTCAGGAGTTCAAAGTTTCCGATCAATCAGGCAGTAAGAGCATCCGGATCGGCAACGCAGATACATGGCTTCCACCTGGCCAGCAGGTGGTTTACAACATCAACTACCGCGTGAACGGTGCCGTGAACTGGTACGAATCTAACAAAGACTGGAAGCCGTGGGCGGAAATCTATTGGAACATCATCGGTCACGAGTGGGATACCACCATCGGCAAAGTCAACTATCGAGTGATCTTCCCGCATGAATCAGGAATGCAATTGCGCTCGCGGATTTTGGTCGGGGGTTACGGTTCGCAGAACGGATTCACTCTGAACAAGCCAGGAAAGCAGTACGAATCAAGTATTCAAACAAGCGCGGTTCTGAATGAAGGAGAACTCACTGGTACAGTCAATCGAATACTAAACCCCGGCGAAGGAATGACCATTATTCTCGGTGTTCCGAGCTCGTTAGTTCCCGAACCACCGTTTACTGCCAAGCTTTCCCATTTTCTAAGAAACAATGTTGGCTTACTGTTACCTGTTTTAATCGGGGCAATTCTGTATGTCGTGTGGCTATTTATCGGTCGTGACCCCAAGCTTGGCCCGCCCGGAGTTCGGTTCGAGCCACCCGAAGGGCTTGATGCGGCCTTCAGCGGAGTCTTGATTGATGATAAGGTTGACGGGCGCGATATTGCTGCGGGAATTATGTCGCTTGCGGTTAAGGGGCATATCAAATTTGTCAGTCTGCACAAACACGGCACATTTGAAGATGAAACCACCGTAATCCAGTCCACCGACCGAGTTGATGCGGGAAATCTTAGTCCGTTTGAAAAAGACCTGTTGACTGCGCTTGATCCGCCGCTCTATTCGGTTCCCGTTACTGACTTACGCTACCGAATGGCAAGCAGCCTTCCCCGCCTCGCCAGGGATTTGCGTGATCGCCTGGTGGAAGACGGCTACTACCGATCTGACCCGGCAACGGTTAAGGCAAACGTCGTTCAACCATTTTTTATTGCCGGATTCTTCGCTTTATTTGGAGTCAGCGCGATTGTTGCTGGGCTGAGTTTCTTTGATCTCCATTTATCGCTGGCAACCACAATAATTGGCATTATTCTCTCAATTCCCGTTATCGTTTTCTTTGCCCATATCATGCCAGCGCGTACCAGGCTTGGGGCACTCCGCCACCGAGAATGTATGGGGTTCTACGAAGCTATGCACCGCCGGTCGCATTACATGGATTGGTTTACCAAAACGAACCTTGATATGGCGAAATACGAAGAGTATCTGCCTTATGCGGTTGCCTTTGGCTTAACCAAAGAGTGGTCTGAAATTTGCGGCAAGGTCATCACAGAATTACCTTCGTTCTATGAATCGGACAATGATATCTTTAACGCCTATTGGCTGAGCCATTCAATTGACCGTGACTTCCGTTATATGGCCAACGACTTCACGCCAGTGATTACCGAGACAATTCGATCCGATACACAGTCCGCTTGGAATAGCGATGGCGGTTGGGGCGGAGGTTCCAGCGGTAGCAGCGGATTTAGTGGGGGAGGCGGGTTCTCCGGTGGTGGATTTGGCGGTGGTGGCGGTGGAAGCTGGTAACCATCAATCCATCAGGATTTCTGCGATGTGATTGATATTTGGCACGAGGTGCGTGTGGGGAAATGGCATGAGAGCTTCCAGAGTGTGAGTGCCTTCGGTCACGCCAATGTTCCAAGCGCAACCACCCGTGTGCCCCATGATCAGATCGTTAGGAGTATCTCCAACCTTGGCAACGTGAAGCGGGTTATCCACGGCGAGGGCCTTCATGGCTTGCCAAACCATCTCGGGCGCGGGTTTGGGGCGGTTAACTTCGCTTGAAGTCACTACGTAATCAATGATTCCGCCTTTCCACTTGAGTTTTTCAAGAATCGCATCGGCAACGCGACGGGTATAGCCAGTATCTAAAACGACATACGCGCCATTTTTCTTGATCTGGTCAAAGACTTTCATCGCGCCCGGAACTTCCCCACCCTTTTCTTCAAAGTGAGCGATCAACCGGTCTTCTAGATCGGCGACGATGGGATCGACATGCTCTTTGACTTCCCACTGAGGGTCGCCAGCTCGTTTGAGGGCTTGGCGTACTTGGAGCGGCAAAGCCATCCCCATAAGCGGGGTAAATCTTCCTTGGCTGAGGTCGAGGCCGCGATCGGCAAATTGTTTAGACATTACTCTCGCCACGTCTCCACGATCAAAAACCGTAGTTCCTGCCATATCGAACATGACCAACCTCGCCAACATCCCATCAAGTATGACCGATGAAAGGCGGTCAGCGGTTCGTCATCCGGCAAGCCCCGGCGTATCTCGGCAAAAAATGGTGAAATAAACCTGTGAAAACACTGACTTACCCGATCCGAAGCGACAAATTAACCATGTCGGTCGCTGTATCTGATCATTTAGCCAGTGTGAAATCGCCGTTTCAAACCATTGATATTTATCAATCCACCGAGCTTGGAAAGATGCTCTTTTTAGATGGGCACGTTCAGTTAGCTGAATTCGATGAACACGCCTACCACGAATCGTTCGCTCACATTCCGCTTTCCGGTCAAAAGCATCCGCAGAGTGCCCTGATTGTAGGGGGCGGTGACGGAGGATTATTGAGAGAACTCTGCCGACACAGTTCATTTTCAACCATCCACATGGTGGAGATTGATGAGTTAGTTGTTGATACCTGCAAAAGATTTTTGCCCCAACTCAATAATGGAGCGTTCGATGATCCCAGGGTCAGCTTGTTTATTGAAGATGCTTTTGCATTCATTAAAAATACTCCGCAAAAGTACGATGCAATTTATATTGACGCCACCGATGTGTACGAAGAGGAAGATGGCAGTCTCTCCGAAAATCTGTTCACTGATGGCTTCTATGCCGACTGCCGCAAGGCTTTGAGCGAATCAGGAATTGTCGTCACCCAAGCCGATAACCCTGTGTTCTGCCCTTATAGCGCAGGGCCGATTGAAAAGCAGTTCCGAAAAGCTTTCGGAAACGCGGGCATCTATTGGAGCTTGGTACCTTCGTTTGGCGGATACTCGGCGTTTGTATGGGGAAGCCCGAACCACCAACCTGCGTCCACCATGCAGTTTTCTAGCCCCATCGAAACCAAATACCTCACTGATCTCACCTATCAAATGGCATTCACTCAAGTGCCGTTTGGTGAGCTCAGCCGCTGACCCTCGCAATTCGAGCGGTTTTTATCGCAACTGCGCATATTACGGGGCTGCGGCACGTCTTGTTAGCGGAAAACCACGATTGAGGTTTTTGAATTGCTTTCCCTTTTGCCCATAACTGCACTAGCCGTCGCGGCGATTTCTAGCGGATCAACTGCGCCTGCACTTCCAGCGGAAGTGCATCCTTCGATTACAAAAGCATTTCAGCAGGCGATTGACGCCGAAGCGGATAAAGATTATCAACTTTCCCTTGCATTGATGCACGGAGTGCTCTACAACTCTGGTGTAAAGATTCGGTTGAAAACAGCTAACGGCAAACCGATCACAAAATCTGCCGAACAAGGCATGAGTAACGCTCTCGAAGCCTGGCAAGACGTGCTCGGTCGTGATAACCCAATCAAGTTTGTCGGTGCCGATCAAGATGCTGACCTCACAATCCAGTTTGTGGACAAAGTTCCATCCAAAGCGTACGACACACTGGGCCTGATCGAACTCCGCAAAGAATATAGCTGGAACCGCAGTCGTTATGAAGTTGAGGTTTCTGGAACGATTTTTATTCAAACCAACTACGAAGGCAAAAATCTGAACGCCGCACAATACACCGAAGTTATCGCCCACGAGCTAGGCCATCTCCTTGGATTAAACGACTTAGCCAACACTGGTCAGCTTATGGGGCCGATGATATTTGAAAAGCCGATCAGTGGGCCACTAGCGCACGAATCGAATGCTGTACAAACGGTTCGGTATCAAGCCAAACGGCAATGGAATTCTGTCATCGAAAAAATGAACTCGGAACCGGTTAGTTTAGGTTCAAACGAATTACAAAGTTGTTCAGAGAAATATCTAGCAACTTGTACAGTAGGAAAGCCTTGTCAACAAGGAAAAACGAAGGTAGGAGACCTTGGAGGTACTCAAAATGGTCAGATCAACAAACTATGCAATGGTTTCAACCCTGGCCGGATTGCAGCGCCTTGAAGCTCAAATCCAGAGAGCAATGCTGGAGGCGAGCGGAAAGCCGCATAACCCGGCTCAACAGCCCGAAAAAGTTGCGAACAGAATTGAGCAAGAAGCTCAACGCACATCCCTGCGTGCGAACACTGTTCTTAATGGGTTAGACCTTACTGCTTAAACAAATGAACGTCGTCGCATCCGGATGGTCAACCGCAGTGAATGGACTGCATCAAGCGCAAAACCAAGCACTTGATGCCGCCGTAGCTGTATCAGGGGGCAATCCGGATGATTTGCTTGGCGCGGCAGTTTCACTTCAGCAAGCAAAACTTCAAACCCAACTCAATGCCACGGTCATCCGATCACTGGATGATACAACTGGTTATCTGCTCGATATTCTCGCCTAATTATTCCTTAGGTTCCCTGACGAACTTCGGTATTCTGATTGCGTGTCATCTCCCCAGCTTGGGCCGCTCATCGCCACCCTTTATGAATATCAATCGGCATATTTAGAACCCCGGCTAAAAGCCGCCGGAATGCGGTGGACGACATTCCAAATTCTTGCGACCGTTATGGCGGCGGGAGACGAAGCTTCTCAGGCTGAAGTGGCACGAAGATTGGGCATCGCTCCGGCAACCCTTTCGGAATCGGTGCAAGCCCATGTGAAGCAAAACCTCTTGCGGCAAGAAGCATCACCGACCGACAAGCGAAAGAAAATCTTGGTTCTCACCGCTGAAGCTAAGCGACAAATGAGTCGCGTGGGCAAACATGTTCAAGAATTTGAGCAGATTCTCACCCGTCAGATTTCTCCCGCTGAGCTCGACCGAACGGCGCAAAGTTTAGAGAAGATTATTAATAATCTCGAATCAGCGCAATAATCCGTCCTTCCTCCATTGCTTACTATCAAAAAATACAGGTAAAAGTACAGGGTTTGGCGCAACACTTGGGACCATCCATCCGTCCTGAGTCAAAACGGGGCATCACATGATTCGAATTGTCGGGGTTCAACGCAACGAAAATATTGGTCAAGAGTTCGTGCTTTTGCAGAACCAAGGCAATATGCGTTTGAACTTGCGTGGCTACACTCTTATCGCCGAATCCGCTATTGATGAACCGGCCGGGCTCCAAGAAGCGTACGTGATTGCAGAAGACATTGATATTCCCGCCGGACACCACGCGGCGATCCGAACCGGATCAGGAACATCCACTTGGTGCCACAAACACGATGGCTATCATGTCTATCACCTCTTTCTTGGGCGCAACACCCCAATCTGGGCGAGATTAACCGGAGATGTTCATTTGCTCGCTCCCACCCACAAATACAGCGACAAACAAGTCGAAAAGCTTCTCGTTAAACGCTAATCAGTTGAGTTAGCGAAATTCATTGCGCGTTCAATTCCATCGGAAACCCAATATTCTGCTGCGTCAGCACTTCGTTCAACTAGCTGGTTGATAACCGTGCGTTCTTCAGGATCAAATCGGCTTAGCACGTGATCTATTGTTGTCCCACCTTTGCCAATGCCGATTTTGATGCGCGGATATTCTTCGCTCTGCAAACTGGCAATCACAGATTTATGACCGTTGTGGCCACCGCTGCTTCCCTTTGGCTTCATCTTCATCTTGCCAACCGGAAGGTCTAGTTCATCGGTAATCACCAGAATTGCCGCCGGCTTAATGCCAAATTCTTCAGCTAAAGCTTTCACGGCTCGCCCGCTGAGGTTCATAAAAGTAAGCGGTTTTACTAGCGCAACCGGAACTCCGCTGATTTCTAGTTCGGCAACTAAGGCTTGCTTGCGGCTTTTATTGATCTTGATCTTGTGACGGTCGGCGAGTTCTTCGACGACATCAAATCCCACGTTGTGGCGGGTGCGCTGATAAGCCGCACCTGGGTTTCCGAGCCCAACGATCATGCGCTTTGGATATAACTTGGGGCCGCGCTGTTTGAAAAATCCCATCGCCGAATCTAGTAACGATTATTAACGGCCCAACGGCGCAATCATCGCCGCAGTCCCACTGAAATCTAGGATGTTTTGCGAAGCGACGAAAACAATGACGGCGGCAAGTACGACTCGGTAAACCACAAAAACCGTGGTGCTTTTTGATTGTAGGAATTTCATCAAAAACGCAATCGCCCACCAACCAACTAAGAACGAAACCCCTGTCGCAACTAGGGTCGGCACTAACCCTTCACCAAAGAGCTCAGAGCGGCCCTTATAGAGCTTGTATAGGCCACTGGCGGTGACGCTTGGAATAGCCAAGAGGAATGAAACTCTCGCCGCCGTTGCGCGGTTAAAGCCGCCAAACAATCCACCCGTGATTGTCGAACCGCTCCGACTACTGCCAGGAAAGAGGGCAAGGCATTGCCATAACCCCATGATGATTCCATCTTTGATCGTGAATTGTTCGAGATCACGGTCGCGCTTGCCTTTCCAGTCACTTAATCCGAGGAGTAAGCCGAACCCTGCCAGTGTCCCTGCAATCAAATAAGGATCGCGAAAAACTGTGTCAATTTGCTTTTCAAGTGCCAAACCAAGAATTGCGATTGGGAACGAACCCCAAAATATCCCCCAGCCGAGCCTCCATTCCTGCCCGCGAGATTCTTTATCCTTAAACCCTTTTGTCCAGCCTTTGTATGTACTGGTAATGTCGTCCCAAAAGTAGATGAAAACGGCGAGCATTGTTCCAAGTTGGATGACCGCAGTAAAACCAGCGCCCGCATCTTTCCAACCGAAGAGGGGCGGAATCAAATAGAGGTGTCCGCTACTACTGATCGGCAAAAACTCGGTCAGACCTTGAACGATGCCAAGAACAATCGCTTCTAAGATTCCCACATCTGCTCCGCTGGAGAATCCACCCCGAGTTCTTTGAGTGCTATGTACCGAATTCGCGCCGCCGCCTGACCATCACCGTAAGGGCTGACGCTATTCGCCATCGCCCGGTAAGCATCTTCGCTCGCCAGCAATTCTCGCGCCGAATCGAACACCAGTTGCTCATCCGTACCGATTAGCCGCGCTGTTCCCGCATCAACTCCTTCGGGTCGCTCAGTGGTAGTTCTGAGCACCAAAACCGGAACCCCGAAGCTGGGGGCTTCTTCTTGCACTCCGCCGGAATCGGTGAGAATCAGGTTGCTCTGTTGCATGAGCTTGACAAAATCCGCGTAATCGGGCGGCTCGATCAAATCGATCCGCTCGTGGTTGCCGAGGATAGCGGTTAACGTTTCCCGCACTGCTGGGTTTTTGTGCATTGCCACAACCACGCGGATATCCGGAAACTCATCGACGAGATTACACACCGCTCGAGCGATCTGCTTTTGCGGCTCACCCCAGTTTTCCCGCCGATGGGTTGTTAGCAACACAATTCGCCCCGGCCAATCCGTGTACCACTCCTTGCTATGAGTTTCGGCCGTATGGTGAACCGCATCAATTCCGGTATTCCCAGTGACGAAAATCTGCTCGTTCGGAATCCCTTCTCTGCGTAAATTATCTGCCGCCCATTCAGTAGGAGGAAAATGCAGTCGAGCGAATAATCCAACCGCGCGGCGATTGAACTCTTCTGGAAACGGGTTGAAAATATCCGGCGTGCGAAGGCCAGCTTCAACATGGGCGTACGGGATCTGCCGATAGAATGCAGCTAACCCGGCGACAAATGTAGTCGTCGTATCACCCTGGGCAAATACCATTTGCGGCTGAAGTTGCTCGAAAAGTTGATCAAGCCCTCCCAAGATTTTCTGCGTTACGCCAGCGAGTGACTGCCCGTGCTGCATCACTTCCAAATCATGGTCTGGCTTTAAGCCGAACGCATCTAATGCTTGCCATAGCATCTCTTTGTGTTGACCGGTTGAAATCAGAATCGTTTCGACTAGCTCAGGGTGCTTCTGGAACTCAACGACAACTGGCGCAGTTTTAATTGCATCCGGTCGGGTTCCAACCACAAAAATTACTTTCGGTTTAGACATTTAGTTGTTCCTCACAAGCAAAAGGATCGCGCCACTAAGGGTAATGGCAATTAAATACAGAATCCACACGGCTTGCTTTTGAGTGTATCCCCGCCCAAGCAAAGTGTGGTGAACGTGCTTTTTGTCGGGCTGGGTGATTGGCGTTTTGGTAATAATCCGCCGAATCACAACGAAAGCGGCATCGAAAAGAGGGATTCCAAAAATGAACAAGGGAATCAATAAAGCAAGCGTTGCGGCAGTTTTCATCGCCCCGACGATGGAAAGTGTCGCCAACAAGAACCCGAGAAGTTGAGAACCGCCGCCCAAGAATATCTTTGCCGGGTTGTAGTTGTAACGTAAAAATCCAACGCACGCCCCGGCAATTGCCATCGCAACCAGAGCAACTCGGGGCTGACCTTCAATCGAAGCGATGATAGAAATCGTTCCAGCACTGATCGCGGCAATCCCACTTGCCAGGCCGTCAATCCCATCAATGGTATCCATGGTTTTCGTGACTATAAAGATGTAAACAGCAGTGAGCGGGAACGCCCAAACTCCAAAGTTAATCCAGTTGCCCGCGAGGTTTACGCCCTGAATCTGTACGCGACCGATGTCGTTGAAAAAGAACTGAACCCCAATCCCAATAATCAGCATGTAGAGTAGCTGAACCTTTGCCGAAAGCTGAACTTTGTCATCCAATGAACCCATCCCGACAATCAGCATCGAGCCGACAAGAACCGCAATAAGATAAGGCGGAAACGGCTGATACTGATAGGCAAACGGCAGTACCGCTAGCAATGAGACAAGAACGCCGATGTAAATGGCCATTCCTCCCCAGCGAGGAGTGATTGTTGTGTGAACTCGCCGTTCATCCCGTGTGGGGTCATCCACCGCGCCAAACTTGTGTGCCAGCTTCATGACAAATGGAGTCACGAGCAGAACAACTACGAGAGCGACGAATCCGGCAAGTAATGAAGCCCGGAATCCAGGAAAGATCCATTTCCAATTCTCCCCAACCGAGGCGAACTGATTAAACATGGTTATTCAAGCTCCACCCGCTCCAATTTGCCATCGAAATATCTAAAAACGCTCATTTTGGAATCGCGAAAGAGTTCCAGAGAGAACTCATCCGGATAGTCGCCTTCGTAGATCACTTGTTCGATGCCAGCGTTGATGATCATCTTCGCGCACATATTGCACGGCTGACAGGTGACGTACATCGTGCTTCCTTCACAAGGAACGCCGATCATTGCCGCTTGTAGAAGAGAATTCTGCTCTGCATGAAGACTGCGGATACAGTGACCCGCCTTCATACAACCCAGTGGCCAATCGTGATGCTGTCCATCGGGAGGGCAATGGGCAAGTCCGCGCGGGGCGCCGTTGTAGCCAGTCGCCAGTATGCGTCGATCACGAACGATGACCGCTCCCACCTGGCGACGCGGGCACGTTGCCCGAGTCTTGACCAAATGGGCGATCTGCATGAAATATGCATCCCAACTCGGCCGTTCTGACATCACTGGAATTATGACCGCTGATCAGGCAAATCTTCCCGTGTCCCCAGTCAATTAGACATGCGGGGCGACATCCAGCCCTTCGACTTCAAAATAATAGGCAGGCGGGCCGCTCACCAGCATCGAAGTTGGAAACGCTTCTCGAAACACGTTCCAGGCTCGGCAGTTGGCGTTATAGAACCTCCGTGACGCGGCAATCCGATCCTCAGTATTCGTAAGTTCCTTTTGTAGAACGATGAACTGCTGATCCGCTTTGACCTGTGGATAAGCTTCAACGACCATCATCATCCGATTGACGGCATGAACTAATTCCGATTCTTCTTCATAGCCAGATTTCAGGTCGCTTAAACTTTGAGTAGCCTTGGTTCTTGCCTCGGCTACCGCGGTGAATATCCCTTGTTCGTGAGTGGCGTACCCTTTCACCACCGCGACCAGTTGAGGAATCAGCTCGTGCCTCCGTTTGAGCTGCACATCGATATTCGCCCGACTTTCTCGCACGGTTTGCTGAAGCCGAACGCCTTTATTGAACATCGCAATAATCCACAAAATAATTGCCGCGGCAATGCCTATCAACCATACAAACCAATTCAAGCTCTGCCCCCTCGGCGGTCTTGCTTCACGTATTCGGGCACCAAAACCCAAAACTCTTTCAAAAACTTCAACGAGTACTCCACGAAGTCCTCTCGCAGTATTCCATGCTTCCAGATCACAACTCGGTTTCCGTCTAACTGAAATCCAGGCGGGTTCCAGTGCATAAACAACTCCATCATTTGTGGGTGCATCAAATCGAACACCGCCTTTTCGTCATCCCCCTGAACCAGATACATCTCGTTGAAGTGCGACGAATCTAACTGGATATCCTGCATCCCCAACACCTTTCCAATACCGTGCAAGAAGCCTTCCTCACCTATTTTCACTCGCGAAAACCAACCCGGAACCTCAATACTCGCGACCATAAAGTAATGAGTTTGCGAGCTTTTTCCATTGCTCGTTGTGTACTGAAAATGGAAAGCCTCGTACTCGCAGTCGTCAAATTTTCCTTCAAAAATGTATTTGGCAGTCGTCGTGTGCCCACCAACTGGTTGAAACGCACGGTATTTGGTCAAGAACCCGGCGCTCGACGAATACTGAGCCGCCATACGCTCAAAGAACCCAACGGAACCCGTAAGACCGCTCCCCAGATTCGGTGAAAAGGAGAGTCCATTTGCCAAAGCAAACCGCATAAACCGCGCGATTTTCTCTTCCTCTGCTTTTTTAGAAACGCTGTACAGAATGAGCGCGATAATGATGAAAAGCCCGAAAAAGAGTACGGGAATAAGTGCAAATCCTGTGCTTTCCATCGTCGGTTCAGTAAAGAATACGCCCTGCCACCTAAAAGGGTGCAGGGCGTTGTTGATTTAACTTGAAAAACTATTCGAGCGGCCAGGTTTGAACCCTAACCGTTTCCATAATCGCCGGATTGTCTTCTAGCGGATTATCTCGTTCATCGCGAGGCAGAGCAACGATCTTCTCGACCACATCCATGCCTTCGATCACCTGACCAAAGACCGAATACTGCCGGTCGAGGTGCGGCGAGGTGCGATGCATCAAAAAGAACTGAGAACCAGCACTGTTTGGATCGCTTGTACGGGCCGCACTCAGAATTCCCGGCGTGTGCGGGATTTCGTTGAACTCGGCATTGATCGTGTAGCCAGGGCCACCCGTTCCGTGCATGTGTCGAGGCTGATCTTTGGAATTCGGGTCGCCGCCTTGGATCATGAACCCAGGAATGATGCGGTGGAATCGAACGCCATCGTAGAATCCGCTGGATGCGAGTTTCTGAAAGTTTTCTGCGTGCCCAGGCGCGTGGTCTGGGAAAAACTTGACAACGATTCGCCCGTGGTTGGTTTCAATTACCGCGACTTTATCGCCTTCATTTGGAGCCACTGCGCCTGGCGCGGCGGTTGCTGAAAGTTCACTCATGATTTATTCCAACGGCCATTTTGCCAGCTTCGCGCTGTTGAGCGTAATAACCGAGCCTTTCGCCACCTTGCCATTATTCTCTCGTGAACCGGACATAACAATCTTGTCCACGATTTCCAAACCTTCCACTACCTTGCCAAATGCAGAATACTGACCATCCAACGACGGGTAATTGGTTTGCATGATAAAGAACTGCGAACCAGCCGAATTGGGGTCTTGACTTCGGGCCATGCTCAAAACACCGCGATGGTGCTTCAGTTCGCTGAACTCAGCATTGACGGTTTGGCGTTTTCCTTCTTCATTCGTTGGGCCACCCGTACCCCAATAGTCGAAGCGCTCCAAGTCTTTACTGATTGGATCGCCGCCTTGAATCATGAATCCAGGAATGCAGCGATGGAAGCGAGTGCCATCGTAAAAGCCTTTTTTGACTAAGCCTTTGAAGTTCTCTACGTGCTTAGGAGCCACGGTTGGGAAGAACATGACAACGATCTTCCCCGCCGAAGTTTCCAGAACCGCAACTTCGTCGCCTTTTGCCGGCGATGCATAGTCTTGATCAAAATTGACTTTGATAAGTTGATTCTGTACAACTGGTTTTGTTGGCAGAACCATCGCCAGAGCTAGTGAAGTGATCATTTGACTGGCCACTTCGCAAGGGTTGCTTTCTTGAGAACGACTGCTTTATCTTTCGGCACCGCGCCGTTCAAACTCGGATCAGTTGGGCCAGTCTTCACGATTTCGTCAACAACTTCAATGCCTTTGACGATTTTGCCGAATGCTGAGTATTGACCATCCAGCGAAGGTGAGTCTTGGTGCATAAGGAAAAATTGACTGCTTGCAGAGTTGAGAGCTTGGCCTCGAGCCATGCTTAACACGCCACGAGTGTGCTTTAGCCTTTCACCTGCTTCTAAAGGAACATTTCTTTCCGCACCGTCAACCATTTTCCCGCCTGTGCCCCAAATTTCTGCTTTGCTTAAATCTTTAGAATTCGGATCTCCACCTTGGATCATAAACCCAGGCATGCAACGGTGGAACCGAGTGCCATTGTAAAAACCTTCTTTGACCAAGCTTTTAAAGTTTTCAACGTGCTTCGGCGCAACTTCGGGATAGAACATCACAACGATCTGCCCCTTGTCTGTATCCAAAATTGCTACGTCGTCGCCATCTTTTGGCATATCTGGCAGAGGTTCTGCTGGGGGAGCTTCTTCCGGTTTCTCAGGAGTTGTTGAGTGAGTTTCTTCACCAGTTGTTGAGCCGCTGGAAGTAGTTGGACTGCCATCTGACGGTGGATCTGGTTGAGGAGAACAAGCCGTGAGGGCAAAACCCAACAGGGCACTCATTAAGATGAGAGGCGTTAATGATCTCATTACGCAATTATAGATGGCTCCGGGCACTTGATAAGTTCCCAAGGCCCTTCGTAAGTTCAAAGCGACTAGGAACTACTTCGATCTCAAACGGAATAAACCTTAATAGTTCGCCTTGCCATTCTTTGAACTCTAAACATTACTAACGATAGCACCGAATGAAATCGTAAGGCGAATGTTGGCACTGCAGAGCCGAAATTCAATTGCGAATATTACAGCAACAGGCATGGTTCTGGACTGGCAATGAGCAGTTCTGCAAATGTTTTTTACAGGGAAATATCCAAAAGTCGAGGCTATACTATCTAAATATGGAGAGAGAAAACAGGATCGCCATCTGGACTCTGGTCATTATGATCATTACAGGGCTAGCCTATCCCATCTTTCGAGATTACATTTTCCCACCAATACCTAATAGCACACCGCAAACATTTTCCGAATCAGCTGTGGCATCTGATGTCAATGAGAAATCCCCAGAGCCTTTGGCGATCCAGGGGAAAAAAGAGGGAACTACAGTTAAAAGTTCGTTAAATGATTCTGCGGACATGAAAAAAACCACATTGCCACTCTTACCCTCAGAAGGCGATGAAATCGTAGTTCTTTATACTTCCAAAGGAAGAATTAGCATTTTGCTTTATCCCACGGTAGCGCCAAAAACTGTAGAAAATTTCCTAACCTTAGTAAAGCATGGGTTTTATGACGGAACTCGTTTCCACCGCTGCATCCCCGGATTTATGATCCAGGGCGGTGATCCAAGCTCAAAAGATTTGAGCAAAGCCGACATTTGGGGCACCGGTGGTTATGTGGATCAATCGGGTAAAGATGTATTCCTTCCTGATGAAACAGGATTCGAGCTAAAACATACGCGAGGAGTTATAAGCATGGCCAATGCTGGTAAACCGGAGACGGGGAGTAGTCAGTTTTTTATTATGCAGGAAGATTATCCATCTCTAGATGGAGGATATACTGCATTTGGTCGCGTAATTGATGGTATCGAGATCGTCGATCTCATAATAAAATCTGGCTCAACGGATCCCGCCCTAAACGGTACAGTTAGTGCTGATCAGGCTATTTTGTTAAAGAAAGCAACTGTTGAGAAATGGCATATAGAATAGTCACAGTTCACAACTGATGCTTTACAGATTTTCTATAAAGGTAGCATTTAGCTATGCCGTCTCCCGATTTTAACCGCTACTACCGCTACGAAGAACTCACCCAACTTCTCAACGATTACGTCAAAGAATTCCCCGGACTCTGCTCGTTAGAATCCATCGGCACTTCCTACGAGGGCCGCGATATCTGGATGCTGGCAATCACCGACGAGGCAACCGGATCTCACGAAACAAAGCCCGCTCTTTGGTGCGACGGCAACATTCACGCGACTGAAGTTTCTGCCTCAACCGCAGTTATCAAAATCATTCATACACTGCTGACTCAGCAACCAGAAATTCTGAAGACTCACACTTTCTATCTTGTCCCTCGCCTCAATCCAGACGGAGCCGAGTGGGCGCTCGCCGATACGCCTCGCCATATCCGATCATCCACCCGCCCGTATCCATTTGATGAAGAAGACCCTTACGGTCTCGAGCGCGTAGACATTGATGGCGACGGGCGAATCCTCACCATGCGGGTTCCCGATTCGAGCGGACGGTGGGTGGTCGCCGAAGAAGAACCACGCCTCATGCGGAAACGCAAACCTGGTGAAACCGGGGTTCCCACGTATCGGTTGTTGCCTGAAGGCACCTTCCACAACTACGATGGACTTTCGATGCGCCCGCGAAAGATCAAAGAAGCACTCGACCTGAACCGCAACTTCCCTGCCGGATGGCGCCCTGAATCAGAGCAGTACGGAGCCGGCCCATTCCCGACTTCAGAACCCGAAGTCCACGCGGCAGTCAACTTCATCACCTCCCACCCAAACATTTGCGGTGGGATCACTTACCACACGTTCAGCGGCGTGATTCTCAGAATCCCTGGACGTTGCCCCGAAGATGACCTTCCGCCCGAAGACGTTTGGACGCTCAAAGAACTCGGAGCCAAGGGCACAGAGCTTTCGGAATATCCATGCATCTCCGTGTTTCACGACTTTAAATACCACCCCAAAGAAGTCATCACGGGTGTATTTGATGATTGGCTGTACGATCATCTCGGCGTTTACGGCTGGACGGTGGAAATCTGGTCGCCGCAAAAACAGGCTGGAATTACTGGCTATAAGCCGATTGATTGGTTCCGCGACCACCCGCTCGATGACGACATCAAACTGCTCAAGTGGTCGGATGAAAAGCTTGGAGGCAAGGGTTATGCGGATTGGAAGGAGTTCGATCACCCTCAGCTCGGCAAGGTGGAAATTGGAGGCTGGGACGGCCAGTATGCGTTCCGCAACCCACCACCAGATTTCCTTGAAGCCGAAGTCACACCTCTCGCGGATTGGGCGATTTGGATGGCGGGCACGTTCCCTTGCCTACAACAACGCGACTTGCAAATCGAACATTTAGGCGAAGTCTGCCGATTACGACTTGCAGTTCAAAACGTGGGATACCTGCCCACCTGCGTGAGCGAATCAGCAAAGAAAAAGAAAATTGTCCGCGGGGTGGTCGGAGAAATCGAATTGGTTGGTGAAACCCGCGATCCCAAGGGTCAAGAAGAACCTTCGTGGCTAGTTAGCGGCAAACTCCGGCAAGATGCTGGTCAGCTCAATGGCTGGAACCATGTTCCCGCGATGACGTTCGGCTGGCATTCAGATTCCACCGACGACGTGGCCGTGTTCGAATGGGTGGTCAAGCCAGGTAGCTATCGGCTGGTCGTCCACCACCCCCGCGCCGGGCAGGTTGAAGTGGAAGTAAGCGTGTAATTAGATAACGTTCCCTCACCAAGTCTGGGGCGGGTGACCCGAGAATCGGGTCGGATGGGTCGAAACATCCAAAGAATCGATCAATTCAACCCCGAGATCACGGGTTTCACCCGTGCCACCCTGAAACTGACTAATCACGAAATGCGACTAGTAACTTAGAATTCATCGCACCAGCGATAGGCATTCAGAAGCTTTATCTCGCCTTCTTTGCCACCTTGACTCTTGCCGTGCTCCATCCCCACCACAAGGTCTCGACTCTTACCCGCGATGTGCTTAAAGATATTCCGGTAGTTCATTTCACCAGTGAGAGGTTCATTCCTGCCTGGGTTATCGCCTAACTGGAAGTAGGCGATTTCTGACCAAGCGAGGTCAATGTTCGGGATGATGTTGCCTTCGGTGATCTGCTGGTGATACATATCGAACAAGATTTTGCAGGCGGGCGAATTCACCGCTTTGCAGATTTGGAACGCCTGAGGAATCCGCGAAAGGAACATGCCCGGATGATCACGGTATGGGTTGAGCGGTTCAAGAACCATCACCAAGCCTTCAGGTTCAAACACCTCTGCCATCACCTTGAGGCTTTCAATCACGTTTGCGGTTTGGTAATCCCAAGCTAGGCGCAGGTCGTACGGGCCGGGGACAACTGTCATCCACTTGGCTCCGACCCGCTTTGCGACGGCAACTGCATCCTGTGCTTTTTTGCGGAGCATATCGTGGGTTTCTTTGCCGCCCAAAGCGTAAACGGGTTTGCCCCATTCAGCATCGGCAACAAACACGCCCATCGTCATTTTGAGGTCGCGCATGGTTTGCCCGAGCTTTACTTGAGTCGCGACGTCCCGGCCCATCATGCCGTTATCTTCCCAGGCAGAAAAACCTTCATCTGCGGCGAACTTGAGTTGATCTACCAGGTCTTTGCCCGCATGGTTTTCAAACATGCCGAAGTGCGGCGCATATTTGAGTTGAAATCGACCAGTTTGATTTGATTCTGCTTCCATTTTTGTTCCGGTCATTGCGCTTGCGGCGGTTGCTCCCAAAATCCCCGAAGCGGCTACCACGCCGCTCCGCAAGACATCTCTCCGACTTGGCCTTGATTTATCTTTCATCGCGATTAGCTGAAATCTTCGAGCTTCGTTTTCCCTGGCATACACACTTCCGGAACCGGAATTGACATATCCCAGCTGTAATGCTCAGGAACCATGCCTTTGGTTGCTAGCACCTGCTCGCGAGTCACGGTTTGACCTGTGTAGCAAGCGAACCGCCCCATGATTGCCGCCAAAGTGGATTCCGCAACTTGGCGACCCTCGTTTAGCGGAGTACCAGCTCGAATGCTCTCAACTAGGTGCGTGTGTTCGGTGACGTACGGGTTGTGGCCCTCCCCATCATAGCGGTAAGGGTTATCTCCCCAGATTCGACCGCCGCCGTTGCTCTTGCCCCTGGTGCCGTGGATGAACTCACTGACATTGCTAGAAGTGCCATCTTGCTGTCGGCAATAGCTGTGAATCTTCAAATCCTCGCCCATATCGAACTCGACCGCAAAGTGATCGTAGATATGCCCGTAAACGGGTGCAGTTCGCATTTGGCGACCACCTAAACCAGTTGCACTGAGCGGTGTTTTTTGGCAAGCCCAAAGGCACACGTCAATGTTATGAACGTGCTGCTCAACGATATGGTCACCACTGAGCCAAGTGAAGTACAGCCAGTTACGCAGTTGCCACTCTAGGTCGCTCATTTCTGGAGTGCGATTCACACTCCAAAGTCCGCCTTGGTTCCAGTAACAGCGCATGGAAGTGATGTCACCGATCGCGCCATCGTGAATGCGATTCATGACTTCGCGGTACTTGAATTCGTGTCGACGTTGAGTTCCGGCGACGACGCCAAGACCCTTTTCTTTGGCGAGGTCAGAAGCCTTCATGACTCGCAAAATGCCTTCGCCATCTACCGCGACAGGTTTTTCAAAGAACACGTGTTTGCCAGCGTGGATGGCAGCTTCAAACATTTCTGGTCGGAACGCAGGTGGCGTTGCGAGAATGACCATGTCAATGTCGCAAGCGAGAACCTTTTTGTAAGCATCTAATCCATGGAAAACTTGATCCGCTGGCACCTTGAATGCATCGGGGCGTTCTTTTTTGATAACGTCTACCGCACCTTTTGCGCGGTCTTCAAACGCATCCCCGAGGGCAACGATTTCAATACCCTTACTTCCATCAATCGCGTTGATTGCGGCATCGCGGCCTCTACCGCCGCACCCAATCACCCCGATTTTAATTGTTTCTTCCACGTTGGCAAATGCAAAATTCGGCATCACAGCTGTCGCCCCCAAGGCTGCTGTGCTGACCAAAAAGTCTCTTCGTGACACGCCACCTTTGACCATAACGACCTCATTTTAACCGCAAAAAACGGGAATTGCCCAAAAACCGTAAACTAACCGTTGATGCAGTTACTCAACCCTTCTCAACAGGAGCAGAATCGCCGCGATGAAGTGATCGCAACGATTCTGGAATGCATCAAATCGAACCAAACCATTTATCTGCCTGACTTTGACCCCTCCATCTCCCGACCCAGCGACCAATACGCACTCACCAGTGTAGGAATTGAGCCTAATCCGTACGGCGGAACTATCGGTGAATACCGATATCAATTTGAAGGAGAAGAAGACTTGCTCCACCTTATCATTGTTCGATTAGACGGTGAAGTCGTCGAGCCAAGCGAATCTCAGGCGGTTGTTTCGTTTCTATACCCAGGCGTACCGACCGCGATGATGTGGTACAAGGCGGGTACGGTCTCGCACCATTTTTATCTCGGGCACGACGTATTGTTGGAATATCTCAGCTAGTTAACCAAATCCTGATAAAGCCCAGGTTGGCGGCATGCAAACGCATCGCTTTCAAACGAGCCTGGAATGATGACCGTGCGCTTGTTCCGAGCTTCACTCAGATCAATATCCGCGACAACCATTTTCTCTTCTTCGCCAGCGGAATCGAGAATCTCACCACCCAAGCCACAGATCGCACTTTCACCCCGGAACGAAAAACCGTTCTCATCACCAATCCGGTTGCAGCTAGCGAAGAAAATCTTGTTTTCCGCCGCTCGGGTTGGACACATGATCGCCGGAGAAACCCCTTTGCGAACTGGCCAGTTCGTTGGAAGAACCACAAGTTCGGCTCCGCGAAGCGCAAGTACCCTGGTAGCTTCTGGCGGGCGAAGATCGTAACAAATCAGAATTCCGATAGCGCCGAGTTCGGTTTGGAAAACTGGCAAAGCAGTGCCCGGAGTTGTGAACTGGTCTAATCCTAGGCACGGCAAATGGGTTTTGACATACCGCCTCATGCGCCCATCCGGTTCTATGAGAGCTGCTCCGTTATAGAGGCCGAAATCATCTTTTCCCGCGAATCCTAAAACTGTATGGATACCGAGATCAACTGCCGCCGACTGCACCGCCTGCAGGGATTCATGCGCCTCGGTGATGTCAAAGTCGCGGTCGCATTGGACACGGATCGCAATTCGCTCCGCATCTTCTTGGGTGCTCACACAATAGCCAGTCAAAAATGCTTCAGGAAAAACCGCTAAATCAACGCCTGATTCTTTAGCTTGCCGGAGCATCGAAACACAAGCTTCTGCGTTTGCGGCTGGATTGTTAAAGACAACATTTATCTGAAAACATGCAAGTTTCACTCTTCCACCCGGAACCAACCTTCGAGTTTGCTCACACTTCCCAGACGTGCGACCTCTTGAATCGCAGTACCAAAATCTGATTCACGGCAGACGTGAGTCATAAATGCGATTTCTCCCAGACCGCCAGTTTTCGTAATCATTTCCATTTGGGCGAGACCGACCTGGCGACGTGAAAAGGCAGTGGCAATTTCACCTAAAGTTCCCGGGCGGTCGGCGACTTCAAACCGGACGTAATAGCGTGTTTCCAAATCGCCCATTTTTGCGACCTGCATTCCTTCGCCGTAAGGAATTGCGCTTCCATTTCCACCCGCAACCACGTTCCGGGCTACGTCTATTAAGTCTCCGACTACCGCGCTGGCGGTGGGATCAGCTCCCGCGCCACGACCACTGAACATCAGATCGCCCACAAAATCGCCGTGCAACCAAAGCGCATTGTAAACCCCGCTGACTCGCGCAATTTGGTGTTCAAGTGGAACAAGGGTTGGATGAACGCGAACCAAAACTTCTCCTTCGCCAGTTTCTTCGCAAATCCCAAGAAGTTTAATTTTGTAGCCGAAATGCTTGGCGTAGTGCATATCCGCCGCACTCACAGATCGAATCCCTTCTCGATGCACTTTTTCGAGCGGAATTTGCTTACCAAAGGAAATCGCCGCCAAGATTGAAATCTTATACATCGTGTCAAAGCCATCCACATCGGCGGTTGGATCGGCTTCTGCGTAGCCTTTGACCTGAGCTTCAGCGAGAGCATCGGCAAAATCTGCACCCTGCTCCTCCATTTGCGTCAGGATGTAGTTAGTCGTGCCATTCAAGATTCCCATGATCTTGATGACATCGTTTCCCGCAAGTTGGTGTTTGAGGGGCTGAACCACCGGAATTCCCCCGCCAACTGCGGCTTCAAAGTGTAAGTCTAGGCCAGAATCTTTCGCAAAGTTAATTAATCTAGAACCGTGTTTGGCGATCAGTTCTTTGTTAGCTGTGACGACATGCTTGCCATTTTCCAAAGCAAGCTGCACCATCTTGTTAGCTGGTTCTTCCCCGCCCATGAGTTCTAAAACGACGTCAATTTCTGGGTCGGTGACTATTGATTTCAAATCGTCGGTGATCAAGTCTTGACTAATTGAGCGAGGTTTAGTGAGATCGCGTACGCCAACACGTTTGACTTCAAATCGTGCGGCAGTTTTAGCGAAGACTTCGTCGGCATTGTCTACCAGCATGCGGTAAGTGCCTTCTCCGACAGTGCCGAAGCCAAGAATTCCGATGCGAATGACCCGCATATCAGCCGATGTAGAGGAGCGGGTCGCCTGGCTGGACGAGCTTGCCATTTTCCGCAGTCACCTTGGTCACCAGACCACCAACAGGAGCAGTGATTTCGTTGAACACTTTCATCGCCTCAATCAACCCAACCACTTGCCCAGCTTGAACCGTGTCACCTTCTTTTGCAAAAGCTGGCGACCCTGGACTGCTGCTTGAATAATAAATGCCGGTCATTGGGGAACTCACAGGTGTCCCGGTTGGGCCAGCTGGTTTCTTTTCAACCTTTGGTTTCGGGGCGACTTTTGGAGTAGCCGGGGCAGAACTCGCAGGGGCAGGTGCGGCCGCAACCACTGCTCCGCCGCGGACTTCCGGATTAACGGCTAGTTCTACCGACCAATCCTCACCCTTCATTTGGGCTTTTTCTAACCCAAATTCCGTCATCAGAGTCGCTAACTCTTCCACCTTCACCGAAAGGTCACTCACGGTTCTATTATGCCGGAATTAAACGGAGCTGTGGCTCCATTTGGTTTGGGGTTCAGAATAACTTACTGCACGACGTAAACCGGATTTTGAAAAAATTCAAACCAATTTATATCGTTTGGATATTCAAATTCGGGATGCGGCCACTGAACAAAAAGATCATTTTGAGTGGATGGCTCAAAATTTTCCCAGAACCACGCGAGCTTGTTCCCAGTTATCTTGTTCGGTTTAGATTGAACCGCAAAATGCTTCCCTTTCGGAAGGCCAGAAACATCCAGTTCCAGCCTAAGCTTTTTTACATTTCCTTTCCAGTTCTTAGCTGTGTGCACGATATAGGCGAAGAACTTATCGGGCATGGCACTGCTCCCCGGCTGAGAAACATAGCTATTCGCAACGATCCGAGACTGGTTCGCTTTGAAAGGCACCTCTTTGACCCACCAAACCTTGTAGCCAAAATCCGGATCGTAATCTTTGTCGTCAACTCGCTTGGCGATCACTTCGGTTTCACTACCGTCAATCCAACTCTTAAAGCTCTTGAACCACGTCTTTTTATTTTCAAGGCTGGCATCATAACCTTCTTCCGGAAACGCCATCGTCACTATCGTAGCTTTATTTGTGGTGTTGTGAAATTGGTAGGTGACTGTGACCTCACAGCTTGGGATTTTCACTTTTATATCGGCACTCACCATTTGGATATTGGTGGAAGCCATCGGCTTTGGATTTCCGCTCTGCGCGGAAAACGATGAATCGTTGAGTAAGACTGATGCGGCAAGCAATGAAAGCACTTGAATAGTGTACGGCCTAGTAATTAGCAATGTATGGCTTGCGCCCGAATAAAATCAGCGAAAATGAGTTCCGACTTCGCCCCACATGCCGTTTCGCTCAAACGAGGTGAAGTGGAAATCGTTCCCCTCACTCTTGAACACGCGGATGAGTACCGTGCCGCCCTGCTCACTGACCCGCAGACCATGCACTTGTTTACCGAGGCGCCGCGATCTTTGGACATACAAGATATCCGCAACTACATCACCTTGCGAACCCAGCCCGGGTTCTTCGCTCAGGCGATTTATGCGGGAGGCGTGTTTGTTGGTTCTTCAACCTACTTTGATGTTCGTGCCGAACACAGGGCGTTAGAAATCGGATTTACTTGGTACACCAAGGCATTACGCGGGACAACCCTGAACCCGATAGTGAAATTGATGATGATTGACCATGCCCTCCACGAATTCGGAGCGATGCGCGTGCAACTTAAAACCAGCAACAAAAACGAACAGTCTCAGCGGGCAATGACCAACATCGGTCTTACCCGTGAGGGCACACTGCGCAACCATCTGAAATTGCCGAACGGAACTTGGCGCGACACGGTTTTCTTTAGTTGCATTCCCGAAGATTGGCCTAATGTCAAAGCCACTCTGGAAGGATTGATTCTGACCAGGCCAAGGTGGGAAGACCGATTGCCTGATCTGTAATGCAAAGGCTAATTAAGGAACTTTTTCAATCTAAATTTGTGTAATGGGTGTTATTCCTGGAGTTAAAAATGCTCACAACTTCCTTATTCGCTCTTGGTCTATTCACAGCTCTCTCTGTTGGATTTGATGATGAAATTCCGGCGGACAAAAAGCTGGCGATGGACTTTCTCGCCAACGCGGAAAAAATCTTGCAGCAAGACCCCGTTGATGGAAAATTTGGGTTGAGCCGAATGCCAGGCATCCATGGTCGCCCCGCATTTAGAGTCAATGATCCAGCCGAAAAAGGGGCAGCGGATGAGTGGAAAAAACTGACGGATGACTTTGTTCCAGCGGTGCTTTCGTTTGGGCTCTTCGATGAAAAAGGCACTCCAAAACGAAAAGGATTTATGTACTCCTACTATCACCTGAACCACACAAACTTTATCGAAAACCAAGATTATTTCAAGGCAGAACGGAAATTCAGCGATGAGGTCGCCCCTGCCGCAGCAAAGAAGCTTTTCCTTTCTGGCGAGAAAACAGCTACAACCGAAATGGATTACGCCGGTCGTAAAGCGATGATCGAAATGAGAATAGTTACCGCCCCGAGCGACAAATGTATGAGTTGCCACGAAGGTGTTTCTGCAGGAAAACCGATTGGCGTTTTGACCTTACTGCGCATCGCTAAAAAATAGAAGAACTAGCGGTTTCCTCACAACTCCCAAACAAAAACCACCCACAATAGAATCATGCGCATTCTCATTGTGGAAGATGACCTTGTCATTGCTTCTGAATTGGAACGCGCTTTGCGTCGCCAAAACCACCAGGCAGACGTTGCCCGCGATGGCGAATCTGGTTTGAATCTGGCAATCGAAAACTCATACGCGGCAATAGTGTTAGATGTCATGCTTCCCGGCAAATCCGGAATCGAAGTTTGCAAGTCACTCCGCACCGCCCAAAATCCGACTCCGATATTGATGTTGACCGCCAAAGATGCAATAGAAGATCGAGTTGCTGGGTTGGACGCAGGGGCCGATGATTACCTGGTTAAGCCGTTCGATTTTCAGGAGTTTATGGCCCGGATTCGTGCGATTACACGGCGAGAATCTCAGAACAAAGCCGAACTCATTGAAATTGCCGACCTAAGCATTGATCCCCATTCGTTCACCGTCAAGCGAGGAACAGAAGCAATCTCGTTGACCCGGCGCGAATTCACGTTGCTCGAAGCTCTTGCTCGTCACACAGGGCATGTTCTCACCAGAGATGCGATTCTCGATCGGGTTTGGAACAACTTAGAGAACCAGCCCAATACGGTGAACTTCCATATGTCTTCCCTTCGCAAAAAAATTGACCCGCCGCATTTGCCGCGATTGATTCATACGGTGCATGGGCTGGGCTATGTGCTCCGGCCCCCGGAGGAATAACTGATTTGGCAATGAGCTTCCGACTCCGATTGACTCTGTGGAACATTGGCATCCTTGCCATTGCCACCCTGCTTGTCGGCGGAATTATGGCGTTTGCCAACCAAAAACTGGCAATGCATGCCATTGACCAAGAACTGATTTCGCGAACGGAACGAGGGTTGGGCGGCCTTAGAACTGGCCCACCGGGGCAAGGTGGCGGCGGTGGTGGTGCCGGATTTGGTCAGGGCGGCGGACAGCGCAGGCAACCTGACCCTGACAATCCAGAAGGTATGCCCCGCCAGAACCAAGGCGGCGGCTCGGGCATTAATCAACCGCAAAACGAACCCGGCCCTCCGAATGGAAACTTTGAGCCTGGGTTTGGCGGCGCTCAGCGCTACCCCGCACTACCGGAAGGATTAGATGAAGAGTCACGGGAGATATTGAACCTGCGGCGCCCTCGCATGATCAACTTAGAACGCAAGGTGATGAATCCACCTGGCGTAACCGAACCGTGGGATGAAGGTCTACTCAACGCCTCGTTTGCTGGTCGCGTTGAGTTCAAAACGATCAGAACTGCCACGCGATCGCTTCGTATTATCTCCTTGCCGATCAAGCGGCAAGGACAAGTGATCGGCGTGATTCAAGCGGCAAGCGAACTCGATACGCTTGATTCAATTCGCAAGTCCCAACTTCTCGCGCTGGCTATCCTCATTCCCTCCACGCTGATATTGGCGGGAATTGGAGGGATGTTCCTCACCCGCCGGGCGATGAAGCCGATTGAAGAGGTCACAGAAGCCGCCAAGGAGATAACAGAAAACAATCTAAACCGCAACATCCCCACCCAAGGGAACGATGAACTTGCCCAGCTGGCGCAGGAGTTCAACGGGATGGTTGCCCGGTTGAATACTTCGTTTGCGGAAAAAGATCGCCTTTTGCAAATTCAAAAACAGTTCACCGCCGACGCTTCGCATGAACTCCGAACCCCGCTTACGCGAATAAAAATCATTACGTCTTCGTCGCAAGATGATCCTGAAATTAACGCAGATACAAAAGATCGGCTTGCAACCATCGGACATTCAGCCGACCAAATGACCGGATTGGTCGAGCAAATGCTACTGCTCGCTCGCTCAGAAGGCCAAGTCAATCCCCAAAACCTAGCTCCTCATTCAGTGAATTCCATCGTCAAGAACGCAGTACGAATATCTGGATTAGAGAAGGATAATCGCCTAAAATTATCTTTATCTAGTGATATAAATCTGAATTGCGATTCATCCAGCCTGGAACGAGCCGTCATCAACTTGCTGACAAATGCCGCTCGTCACACACCAGAAGATGGATCTATCGAAGTCGCAGTTGTCAAAGGGGCGCAGTCTGTGCAGATCGTAGTGATGGACTCCGGTGAAGGCATCCCCCCAGAGCACCTACCCAACCTCACAAGGCGTTTTTATCGAGTGGATTCTTCCCGCACTCAAGCTTCAGGTGGCACTGGTCTTGGGCTGAGCATCGTAGAGTCAATCGTCACCGCCCATGGCGGCAAGTTGACGATTTCAAGCGTGATTGGCAAAGGCACAACCGCGACTATTGAACTGCCTGTACAATCCTAAAGATCGCAGACTAATCGCATTCCAACGAAATCGCCGTCGGAGAGCCACCATTTACTTTTTGGCACGTGCGCATCTCGTTCTTGCCACTTTGGTGAGTGGAACTCTCGCCAATCAAACTTAATCAGATTGGGCTTCATATAAAAGTGGCCACCTTTGATGCAGTATTTGTCATCTGCGGTTTTTGCCCACTCAGCGGCGTTGCCAAGCATATCAAAAAGTCCCCACGCATTCGCCTTTAATTTGCCGACGGCTTGAGCCGCATCGTCGGCGTTATCCCAGTTCCAGGCGTAGTCATCAATTGGAGTGGGAACTTCATTTCCACCCCCCGCGCGAGCGGCATATTCCCATTCCGCTTCGGTTGGCAAGCGATATTTCTTTCCAGTTTTTTTGCTGAGCCAATCGCAGAACTGGCGGGCGGAGTTATCAGTCATACCGAGTGCGGCAAACCCCTGATGACCAAAGCCACGGTCAGGGGCACCATACGGCTTGCTGGGGCGGCTTGCTATCACTTCGTCCGATGCCGCTTCTTCTTGGCTGAGATCAAGCCGGTAGGCAAAGATATCGTAAATATCCCAAGTGACTTCAGTAACGCCGATAGCGAAAGGCTTGACTTCCACCTGCTTGCCCTGAAATTCAAACTTCCCGCCTGGGATTTTTCGCATTTCAAACGTCGGTAAATGCCCCGGAATCTTTTCGACCCATCCCGTTTCTTGCTCCGTCATCAATCCAACCATCAATGCCACTGTCAGCACCGCTCAAGTGTATCACTCCCGTATTACTGCTGTCAGTGCTAACCGCGCAAAACCGCTAAACTCAACATATGCTCGCCGCATGGCTCACAATTTCATTGATGAACCAACCCATGCTTAATCGGTATACCTTTACCGAAATCCACATGGGTGGCGAAGTCCGCATTACTTTGTACGCGGAGTCGCAATCCGCTGCAGACCGAGCAGCAAGCGCGGCCTATAAACGGTTCGCCGAACTTGAGCAGATCATGAGCGACTACCGCCCGAGCAGCGAGGTTCGCCAAATCAAGCCGCTTACGCCAACTATAGTTTCTGAAGATTTGTTCAAGGTTATTCAGCAAGCGCAAGAGATTTCTCGTCGCACGAATGGAGCATTTGATATCACCGCTGGCCCAGTAGTTCAGTTGTGGCGCAATGCTCGGAAAACCGGGCGGATGCCTGGCCCAATCGAAACCAGAAAAGCCCTTAACTTAGTGGGATACGAAAATCTTTTGCTGAACGCCAAAAACCGGGAAATCACGATTCAAAAGGCGGGAGTCGCGATTGATCTCGGAGGCATCGCCAAAGGCTACGCGGCAGATGAAGCAGTGAAAGCCTTGCGTGCAAACGGAGTGAAAAGCGCGCTTGTTCAAGCGGGGGGCGACATCGCGATCAGCGATCCACCACCGAATCAGTCAGGATGGTCAGTTCAAATTCCGGGGCAACTTGGGTTCACTCCCCTCGCTAACTGCGCGGTCAGCACCAGCGGAGATTCCGAACAATTTGTGGTGATTGATGGGGTTCGGTATTCGCACATCGTTGATCCACGAACCGGAATTGGCTTAACAAATCAATTCACGGCAACGGTGATTGCCGAACAAGGATTGCTTTCCGATCCCCTGGCTACTGCGTTCTGCGTGATGGGGCAAAGCGGCGTACACATCGCAAGAGACTTCAAAGTCCAACTCATTATTTCTTCAGACTAAAAGTGCTCGTGAGTTAGGCAAGACCAACAATCTTGCGGAGAAGGTCAATATCTTTCTGACCCAGCAAACGCATTTCACCTTCCGCCATTCCTTTGCTGGAATACGGGCCGATGCGAACTCGCTTGAGGCTCACAACCTGATGCCCAACCATTTCTGCCATTCTTCTGATCTGGCGGTTTCTGCCTTCATGAAGAATAATCCGCACGCGCGATTGGTTTTCGTTTTTGATCTGTCCCATAAACTCCCACTTGCTGGGAGCAGTGCGAACCCCATCCAAATGCACGCCCCGCTCTAAACGAGCGAGTGTTCTGTCGGATGGAATCCCTTGCAAAACCGCGATGTACTCTTTATCAATTCCGTAGCGAGGGTGGGCGAGACGAGTCGCCAAATCGCCGTCGTTGGTGAGGAACAGTAGCCCTTCACTCTGCATATCTAAGCGACCGACTGGCTTCATTGGCCCGGCTGAAGCAGGCAACAGATCAGAAATGCATCTCCGCCCTTGTGGGTCGTTCAAAGTCGTGACAATGCCGACCGGTTTATTGAGCAGATAGAGCCTAATTTCTGCTTTGCGAACTGAGTTGCCATCAACCTTCACCTCGTCGGATGGCGTCACTTTTACGCCCATTTCGGTGACAAGTTCGCCGTTTACTGTCACTCGACCTTCTGCGATGATTTCTTCTGCTTTGCGACGCGATGCAATTCCACACATTGCCAGATAGCGATGCAATCGGAGCGGCTCATTGGGGTCTGCCTCCTTCTTTTTAGCAACAGAACTCTGATTCTTTGCCGGAACTGGTCGAGGCTTTTTGGGATTAGGTTTGCGGTCGGCGGGCATGGGCGAACTACGATTGTAGCCGTTTGTAGGTTCGCTTCCTTAGCCAGTACCCGATACTTGCGATGATCACGAACCCGATCGCAAGCGGATTATTTTTGAATTCCTCGAACGAGAATTTGGATTCCACTGAATTCATCGCGACCATCTCCACTTCAAATTCTTGGTCACCGACGACGACCTCTGCCTTACCCAAATCAGCACCCTTTTGGATTGGAGCTTCGTGATTAGTTGCTTCTGGGTTGATCTGCAGATTGGTCAAATCGTGATTACTGACAAGCGCAGTAATCGGTTCTGCAACTTTAGCTTTCAGCACTTGCCCATCTTTTGCATTTGGTACGGGAACTTCAATCGTCTTGCCTTCTGCAATCGTAGTAACAATACCGAAGCGGGATTTTGTCCAATTCACAAGTTTGAGTTGGTCTCCCCACCAGTCGTTAGAATTCAGAACCACAGTCACCACTTGACCAAAATCAGAGTCGTTCAAGCCAACAAAGCAGTGTCCCGCTGGATCTGTGTAGCCAGTCTTCAAACCACGGTTGCTCTGATCCAACTTGAGAAGCTTGTTTTTGTTGATCAGCAACGTGTCTTTTTGGTTGATGTCCCGCGTGACCGTGTGCTTTTCGCTACTAGTGACTTCTAAAATCGCCGGGTGCTTAGCGGCTTCCCTGCCCAGCAATGCCATATCGTAAGCCGTGGTCTTATGCCAAGGATTGTTGAGCCCATGCGGAGTCACCCAAAGCGAGTTCTTCATCCCAAACTTTTGAGAATAGGCATTCATTTTCTCGGCAAACTTTTCGTCCGATCCACTTAGATGAACCGCAATACTGTGGGCCACATCGTTGCCGCTCCGAATCAACAAAGCATAGAGAGCATCCTTCGCTGAAATCTGTTCCTTAGGCTCCAAATGCAGCGATGAACCTTTAATTTCTTTGATATCAGCCGGAGCTTGGATGACATCAGTAGGCGAAGTTTCATCCAACAAGATGATTGCGGTCAGCAGTTTGGTTGTGCTGGCCGGATACATAGATCGCTGAATGTTTTTGCCCCACAAAACCCGGCCGGTCGTGACATCCATTACGATCGCGGCTTCGGCAGAAAGAGATGGCCCATTTGGTTCGCCTACAAAGCCAGAGACTTTGCTAAATACGGCGATCATGCAAAACGGAACCATGTTTTCGTATTAGACGAGCGAAGCATCTCCGCTGGGAGAGTTTTCTTCTTGATCAAGCAACGAAGGCTGATCCGGGGGGTGTTCCATGCCAATCGCCTTCGGCAAATTGTCCGATTCAAAATTGACGACAGGCAGGTCTTCTAACGATTGTAGATTAAAAGCGTGCAGAAACTGCTGCGTGGTTCCAAACAAGATTGGTCGCCCGGGAGTTGACCGCCGTCCAATCTCGCAAACCAAACGTCGCTCTACCAGTTGGCGAACTCCATACCCAGAATCCACACCTCGGACATCATCGAGTTCGGCAAGGGTTATCGGTTGTTTGTAGGCGACAACGGCAAGAACTTCCATGAGCGAACGGGACAGCTTGTGGGTCTGCGGCTGAGTGAATTTGGCAATCGCTTCGGCGAATTCGGGTTTGGTGCAGACTTGGTAACCGCCTGCAATGCGAACTAACTGTAAAGCCGAAGTGTGGTGCAACCGTCCACCTAGCTTTTCCAGAGCCTCTTCGACTTCAAAAACCGGAACGCCGAGAGCCTTTGCAAGTTCATCTGGGGTTGCGGGGCTATCGGCGACAAAGAGAAGGGCTTCCAGCGCGAGGACAAGCCTCATGCAGGAGCACTCCTACTTTGCTTTTTGCAGAATTTCACAATTCCGTCGTCCATGGTTACTGAAGCTTGGCCCAGCCGAATGATTTCGAGTAGCGCCAAGAACCACCAGACTACCTCGGAGCGAGTGAATTCTCCGGTTACGAATTCCTCCAAAGCTTGGGGAGTATCAGGCAACGATTTCAGCACCAAGATGATTTGCTCGCTCAGCGAACGTCGTTGATCGCTCACTGGGCGTGGAGGATCTGGTTTGGCTTTTGAAAGCAGTTTTTCAAAGGCTTTGGCAAGGTCAGCAGAAGTGACTTCGCTGGTTTCAAACGGAAGCTCGTAAACGTTGCTGTTTTCGCCAGTTCTAAAGAACAGGTGCTCGCGATCTTCGCGACGGTTGAGCAGGTCATCTATTGCTGGGAGGAATTCATGGATGTACGGTTCGACCTCATCGAATAAGCCGTCGTCATCCGGCTCTTCATCTTGTTCAATCGGGATGAGCATCCAGGCTTTCTTTTCCAGCAGGTAGCAGAGTGCACTCACTGCAACCGCGTGGGATTCCAAGTGCGGTTCAGTGGTTTCAAGCAGATAACGGAGATACGCTTCGCAAATCGGCCCAAGCGGAACCCCTAGCAGGTCGACCTTGTGGTCGCGAACCATGATGAACAGAGTTGTGAGCGGCCCTTGGAATGTTTCGCACTCTACATGGATTGGCGGCGGCTCAATCACGCCGAAAACGGCGGCAATTTGCTGCGGATTCGGCTGAACGAGGGCACTCATGGTTGCACTGGTTCAGACGGGGCGCTTGGTTCAAAAGCGGCGGGGATTCAAATGAGTTTTCCCCAGGCCAGAAAATAGAGAAATTTGGAGGCGACGATCGGATTCGAACCGATGCGTAAAGGATTTGCAGTCCCTCCCCTTAACCACTTGGGTACGTCGCCTTTCGGGAACGGGATAGTACCTGGTGAACCAGCGTTTGAGGTTAGGCCCGCCCGCGCTTCGCCGCCCGTTGCCCAGCCCATCCATTGACTATGCTTGAGCCGAGAACTCCAATACTCAACCACAAAAACCAGTCGCCCCACTGCCGATAGAGAGTCCACTTTTTGGCGTCCGAAATCTGACGTGCTACTGCGCCCTCGTAACCTACCGGAAGAGTTTCTACAATCTTTCCATCTGCGTTCACAAACATCGACCAAGCGGTTGTCTCCGCCCGCACGATCGGAATACCAAGTTCAGCCGCACGGAAGGACGTAAATGCCGCATGAGCCGACTGAATAAATCCGTTTGGGCTTGCTGGATCAAGCGTTGGCAAAGCAATCAGATCAGGGTCACCTGCGTTTGCTGTGTCCCTCATCACGCCAGGGTAGCAACTGTCGAAGCAGATGTTGAGGCCAACACTCAAAGGAATGGTCTTCACAACCAGCGGGCGAGTGCCAGCCGTCACTTCATTGATTTCGGAACCGAATGGCTTTCGCTTGAAATACGCGTCGGAAACTCCGGTACCACTAATTAACACCGCGGCATTGTGTGGCTTTGGAGAATGACCATCATGCATTGAAGCCACAACCGGCGACCCATTTTTGCTAGCGGCATATTCCTGGATTACCGAGATATCCATTTCGGTAATCGAAAGTTCGGGCCAGACGCTCAGCGTAGGTCGAGTACTCCCTAAAGATTCGTAAAGAGGAAGTATCTCATTAGCACCAAAGTTATCCGTTTGCAAAGCCGCAACTGGGTTCAGTTTGTTGGTTGTAGCAACCACCGAATCTTTTGGTTTTGCGCCTTGATTCCAACCAAGGGTCGTGCTAAGAACCGCCAAGATTGCGATCCCTGCGACCGCTGGTCGAAACTGCTTCTGAGTAGATTGCGATGCGAGCGCGAGGTTGCTAAACCACACGAGCCAGCTCACGCCCCAGATTCCGGTAACCGAGGCGAGAGCTAGCATCGGGGCATTTCCATACTGGGTGAGTGCCAAATGCGCGGGCAATTTGATAAATGTGAGGCACTCAAGAACTATTCCAGCACAAGCAAGAATGGCCGATTTGCTGAATGTGAGTTCTTTGATTTCTGCCGTGATTCCAACCATCAAGCTCAAAACGATTCCGTAAAGTCCGATGCCGAGGTAGTTCCATGAGACATCGCCTTGGATCAAATTGGGGCCGCTTATGAGAGTTGTGCTGGCAATCGCAGCCGTAATTGTGAGAACAAGCCCTGATAGGAATCCGCGCAGGAACCCAACGCCGCGAGTGGCAATAAATAGCGGAGTCAGGAACACCCAGCCTAGCAGAGCAAAAGCCCGAGGCGGCATGCTGAGCGTGAAAGCAATTCCCGCAATAACTGCAATAACTATGATGACGGCGGCCCTCTTCATATTTGGGCAAACCACTCTGTGGTGTTAGTCGGTTCCCGCCAGCTTTACTTTTGCGACCTCAGTTCTCTTAAATGAGCCCGAGCAAAGCTGTACGCAACGCTACACACGGTAATTATGATGAGCGGAAGCACAAAGAAGATCATCGCACTCTTGAATTGAAGGAACAAAGGTGAATGAGTGTGATAAAGCACCAAATATGTGGTGTACGAAACGTATCCAAGCAGCAGGGCCGCACCTTCAATACGGGTAATGATGTAACCTGCCCATAGAATTGGCACGCATACAATAGTGACGCCAACTAGAACGGGAATATCGAACAAGAGAGCTTCTTGCGCAAATGGAACGGGATTGAGAATAGATGTAATCCCCATCACTGAAAGGATGTTAAAGATGTTGCTTCCGACGATGTTGCCGACCGCAATATCACGTTGTCCGCGCAATGCAGCGATAATGGAAGTCACGATTTCAGGCAGAGATGTACCAAAGGCGACGACTGTCAAGCCGATAACGAGTTCCGATAATCCAAATTGGCGGGCGATATCCGTTGCACTGGAGACGAACAACTTAGAACCAGCCATTAAACACCCAAGGCCGAGCGAGATCAGGCCGAGGTTGATCCAAATTGGCGATTTCGCTCCGGCTCCATCCACCTCCTCTTTGAGCGGATCATTAGGATTTCTTTTCGATAATCGAATCAAATACCAAATGTAGGCAATCAGCCCAACAAACAAGATCGCGCCGTCTATTCGGCTTACGTTTCCATCCAACGCAAACAAGATAAGAGCAAAAGTCGCTCCCGCCATGACCGGAAGATCAAACTTGACAATCTGTGACTGAACCGCTAGCGGCACAATCACCGCAGAGATTCCGAGAATGAGCAGAACGTTGAGGATGTTGCTTCCAATGACGTTTCCGACCGCAACGGAGGGAGAACCAGCGAGGCTAGATGATGCGCTTACGAACAGTTCGGGCGCAGATGTCCCGAACGCCACAACCGTTAGCCCGACCACTAGCGGAGTCATTCCAACGCCGAGCGCGAGGCGCGTAGCCACTTTCACCAGAACTTCACCGCCAACCGTGAGGATGACGATTCCAAGCAACAGAACTCCCAGTGAAATCAGCATTGCAGGTAGGTACGGATGAGGTTACGTGGAGTATGCGATGACTCGGACTAAATTGGGACGTTATTTCCCCACGACGGCATTCTTGACCAGCATTTTTTGCTGGATCGTGATCAAAGCAATTGTGATTTCTGCTTCCCGTTTTTGGTCATCTTGCGCCCGCAGGGTGATGACGATGCTTGGCGGCTCGCCATCGCCGACTTTAGCATCTATCGCTTTAGAGCGAGCGATTTTGCCAAGAGCTTGATCCAATCGAGATTTAAATTCAGTTTCATCGAATTCCTTTCGACTTTCTGCCGGAGCCAGAAGATCAGTTGTGCTTTGCCCCGATTGAAGGACTTCCAAATACTTTTGCGCCGCCGGAACTGCTTCTTTTTCTAAAGCCCGAAGCGTGTTTCCTACCAATTTCTTCCCAGCAAACAATCCGGCCACCAGGGCAACCGCAACGATTGCAAGCGCAATCCATACGATGCTGACATCTGTGGTTTTTGGCGGTTCAATTGATTCTTCGGTGCTCACTGTATGATCAGTTTATCGTTTCGATGCACTCAACCCCGAACCTCCCAGGCATATCTGCAAACCCGGTACGCTCATTTTGCTTATGCCGAACCGACTGGCTGATTCAACTTCGCCCTATTTGCGCCAGCACGCCGATAATCCGGTGGATTGGTTCCCTTGGGGCGATGAAGCCTGGACTAAAGCAAAAGCCGAAAACAAACCCGTTTTTTTAAGTGTTGGATACTCAAGTTGCCACTGGTGCCATGTGATGGCGCATGAGTCGTTTGAGGATGCTGAAGTCGCCGCATATCTCAACGAACATTTTGTGAACATAAAATTAGATCGGGAGGAGCGCCCGGACGTAGACGACATATATATGACGGCTACCCAGTTAGCCACTGGCCACGGCGGTTGGCCGATGTCCGTCTTCCTGACCCCGGATGCAAAGCCATTTTTTGCTGGCACTTATTACCCTAAGTTCAGCCAAGGGCAAATGCCCAGCTTTACACAGGTGATACAAGCCTTGGCAAACGCTTGGCGTGAAGAAGAATCTGATATTCGCGAAAAAGCAGAGGAATTTACGGCTGGCTTACAGCAAGTTCTTGAGCGTTCGATACCGCCCATGACCGATAAGATCACAGTGAGTTTGCTCGACCAGGCGATTCACTCGTTTCATCAGGAATTCGATGAGGAGCATGGCGGTTTTGGCGGCGCACCAAAGTTTCCGCCCTTCTCCACTCTCCGGTTTTTACTCAGATATGCACTGACCCGGCATTTGCTTCCTGGTACACAAGAAGTGGTCACCCATTTGGTGGATTCAGCCAGTTTTATCGCGTTCCGAACATTAGAGGCAATGGCACTTGGGGGAATTCGTGATCACGTTGGCGGCGGATTTCATAGATATTCAACCGATGAGCGATGGCTTCTCCCTCATTTTGAGAAGATGCTGACTGATAATGCCCAGATGATTGAGATCTATGCTCATGCCGCGGAGCTAGCCGACGATGAAAACCTGAGAGCGTTATTCTGTGAAGTCGCTGACCAAACAGTGGGTTGGGTTCTGCGAGAAATGAATCTAGACGGCGCATTTGCCACCGCTCTTGATGCCGATACATCGGACGAAGAAGGACTCACTTATGTGTGGACAAAGAACGAAGTTCACCAACTCGTACCGGATGCTCAATCGCTTTGTGATGCTTACCAAATTATTGAATCGGGCAACTTTTATGAAGAATCCACGGGCCACCCCACTGGCACTAATATCCCTCATTTAGTCGAGAGTGCCTCGCGTGATCCACGGCTTGATTTACTTCTTGATGCGAGAAACCTGAGAGTTCAGCCTGGGCAAGACGATAAGGCCCTGCTGAGTGCGAATGCGCTTTTGATTTCTGGGTTCGTAGCGGCAGGTTACGTTGAAGAAGCGAATTCTCTAGCAGATTATTGGCTTAACCGATTCAACGAATTTCTTCCTCATCAAGCGAGTGATACGCAGGCAGCGTTTCTGGATGGATACAGTTATTTCAGCCGAGCATTGCTTGATCTGGGCAGAACAGAAGATGCGGGCAAAGTTGCCGACCAATTGGTTGAATCTTTTGCTGATACGCGGGGGTTCTTTTTCAATGGCACGATGCACGAAGAACTGATCGGTCGCCAGAAACCGTTTTTGGATCAAGCCGTACCTAGCTCAAATGGGATAGCCATCGAAGTCTTGAGACGACTCGGGCGAAACGACGAAGCCTTGAACCACTTGACCGCCGCTTACGGTTGGGCGCAGAGAGCACCAGCCGCGGCAGGAACGATTCTAATTGAGTGCCTGGAACAGCTGTTGCTCGGTAATGACTCAGTTGAGACAAATGGTGACGCGCCACAAATTCAAGCCGAACTCGACAACGTAAATCCTGAATTAAAGGACGATGATTATGCTTACGTTAATTTAACCATTCGGATTCCGAATGGTTATCATATCAATGATGCAGACCCGGGTGCAGAGTGGCTCATCCCTTCTAGCGTAGAAACCACTGGTTCTTATGCAGAAGCTTCCTGGCCCGATTCGGTTTCTGGGCAATATCGCGGCGAAATTGAACTCGCTATCCGCCTGAAACCGCGCGGTTCTATTCACGATTTTCAAATTAATTTCCGTTATCAATTATGTTCGGATTCCGAATGTTATCAACCGCAGTCTGTAACCTTGAACGGCCAGATTAATCCAGGTAAAGTGAACCTATGAAAGTCCTTGTCGCCGATAAACTTGAACAGTCTGCCCTTGATGGATTAAAGAACCATGGCTGCGAAGTTGTGCAAAACGCCGATCTTAACGGCGACACTCTCCCGTCAGCTTTGTCCGAGCACCAACCGACTATTCTTATTGTCCGCTCCACTCTTGTTCCTGCTCCGGCAATTGAGGCAGGCACAAACCTTAAGCTCATCATCAGAGCTGGAGCAGGGGTTAATAATATTGACTTAGCTGCCGCCAGCGCACATGGGGTTTCAGTCGCTAACTGCCCCGGAAAGAACGCAGTTGCGGTTGCCGAGCTGGCATTTGGTTTAATGCTCTCACTTGACCGCTTTATTCCAGACAACGTGACCGACTTGAGAAACGGCAAGTGGAACAAAAAGACTTATAGCAAAGGAATCGGACTATTCGGTCAAACACTCGGTTTAGTGGGTATGGGAAGCATCGGTCAAGAGATGATCCCGCGAGCAAAAGCGTTTGGGATGAATGTTCTCATTTACAGCCGATGGATGAGCAATGAGGATGCCGAAAAGCTTGGCGTAACAAAAGCAGGCGATCTCAAAGACATCGCTCGCCAGTCTGACATCGTTTCACTTCATACATCTCTTAGCTCCGATACGCGGGGAATGATTAATGCTGATTTCATAAATGCGATGAAGCCGGGGGCTATGCTGATTAACACCGCCCGTGCAGAGGTTGTTGATCAAGCTGCTTTGTTAGGAGCCACAACTGCAGGGAAAATCCGCGCGGGATTGGATGTATTTGAAGGAGAACCGAGTGCCGCCGAAGCTCCTTATGAAGGGCCTTTGAGCAACGCCAAAGGAATTTATTGCACCCACCACATTGGGGCGAGCACTAATCAAGCGCAAGAAGCAGTTGCAGCTGAAGTTGTGCGGATCGTTGAAGTGTTCCAATCTACTGGAACCGCCCCCAACGTTGTGAACGGCTAGTCCGGATAAATGTAACGCCGGTTCACCCGGGTCATCACTCGGGTGACAATCTCGTGACCATTGGTACCGGCCCATGCCGCTACTTCCGGAACCCGGATGTTCTCGCCAAGCATTTCTACGACGGTGCCAATTTCGACGCCGGGAATACCCGTCACGTCAATCATGGTTTGATCCATGCAGATCAAACCAGTTACGGGAGCGCGATGACCATTTACAAAAATGAAACCCTTGTTACTGAGTTGGCGCGCATAACCATCTCCATACCCTGCACCTAGAGTTGCTATTGTGCTGGTCCGTGGAGCAGTCCAGGTTCCCATGTAGCTCACCGTGTCTCCAGCTGGGATAGTACGAATGGAGGTCACGCGGGCGAACCACCGCATGGTGGGCTTTAGCTCTCCGCCGTAATTTTTGTCTGCATCAATTCCGTAAGCGTGCATCCCAATTCGGACTAACCCACCTTTTGCCCGTTCAACTTTGACCGCACCTGCGCTTGCACTCAAATGGATAATGCCGAGATTTTCTGATTCAGAGATACTCGACTCAAACGCATCTCGCTGAGTGATTGAGCGGGACTGGTTAGATGCATCGAGAAAGTGTTGCGAAACACCTCTTAATTCGCAGCCTTGTGTTGATTTGATGAGATCGATTAACGGCTTGGCGTCCTTTGGATCGCATCCAAATCGGTGCAGGCCGGTGTCCACCTTAAGGTGAAGTTTTGCGACTCGTTCCTGATTCAATGCAATTTGTGCGAATGCTTTGATCGAATGGGCAGATTCAACAAATATGTCGAGGTCGTAGAATATCGCTTGGGCCGCTTCCATATCGAGTGTGGGTGACATCACCATAATTGGGCAATCAACACCCGCATCACGCAAAGCAACACCTTCTTGAACGGATGCAACGCTCAGCCAATCTGCACCGTTCTTAGCGGCAAACCTGCCGACCGGAACCAATCCATGGCCATATCCATCGGCTTTACAAACTACGGAGATCAAAACACCTTCGCCCATGCGCTCCTTTATCAGGCGAAGATTATGCTTCATCGCGCCAAAATCTATCTCCACCCAGGTTCGCGGAAACGGTTGCACATACATATTTTATTCGATTCAAGTAAATTACCCATACACTTTCACCATCTGGACGGTTAAAATAGAAATATGAAAGCTCGACGCAGTGAAATCCTCAAGACGTGTTACGACATCGTAGGGGTGGAAGGCCTCGAAAGCCTGCATGCCCGCACGGTCGCCGCAAAAATGGGAATGAATCACGCAACGATTCACTACTACTTCCCCAAGCGCCAAGACTTGCTTACTGGAGTTGCCGATTACGCACTTGAGCAGTTCCGCAACGACCGAGCAAAGTTCTACGAAGGTCTACAATCGGCTGACGACAAAGTGGAAGGTGAACTCGCGCTCGCAGAAGCCTATTGCAAAAAACAATCAAGGTTCGCAAAAGTACTCATTGGGCTTTATTCAGCATCGGTGGAACATGCCGACCTCAAAAAACAAGTGCTCGGAATTTACACCGAATGGGTGAATTCTCTTACGCCGATTCTGGCAAAAGCAAAAACTAAAAAAGGCAGCCCTTACAAAGACCCGGAAATGCTAGCGGCAACGCTATTCGGATTCATGGTTACAGCGCATCTAACCAACAACAAATTCGATGCAAAAGCAAAGATAGACGACGTCTTTGATTCTCTGCTTGCATAAAACACTGGTTAAAAACCAGTGCCACCCATTAAACTGAAACGCCTTGGCTTGCCCACCAGCAAGCCACTTCGGTGCCGCCCACTGGTTCTAGGTTGGGTTCAACATCGCATTTCTCAAATCGATGTGCGCATCTAGGAGCAAATGGGCATCCAACAGGGAGTTCGCTGAGTAGCGGCGGTTGACCGCCAATAGTTAGCAATCTTTCTCGACCAGGCACCGGAATCGCGGCCAAGAGTGCCGCCGTGTACGGATGCTTGCCTCGCCTGAGCACTTCTTCTACCGGCCCACTTTCCACAGCACGCCCAGCATAAAAAACGCTCACTCTGTCGCTCACACTGCCGATCACGCCAATATCATGGCTGATCAATACAACAGCAGTCCCTTCTTCTTCCTGCAAAGTAGTCAGCAATCGCAGAATTTGGGCTTGCAAGGTTACGTCAAGGGCGGTGGTGGGTTCGTCCGCTATAAGAACTTTTGGACGCGCAATAAAAGCAATGGCAATAACCACCCGTTGGCGCTGACCGCCGCTCATTTGGTGCGGATATTTTCGAGCGGAATCTGCCGGACTAGGGACGCCGACCGTGCTCAGCATCTGAATCGCATGCTCTGCCGCTTCTTTTTTGCCCATTCCTCTATGGAGCCGTAGAACTTCTGCAACTTGGTCGCCAACTCGCATCAACGGGTTCAAACTGGTAAAGGGGTCTTGCATCACAAGGCCTATTTGCTGACCCCGGATATCCTGCCACTCTTTTGGCTTCAAACCAACTAGTTCACGACCATCTAGTTTGATAGAACCTTTGGTAACTTTCCCGCCAGGAGGGAGCATTCCCATGATTGCTAGGCCAGTCATAGACTTCCCGCACCCGCTTTCACCCACTACACCGAGGGTCTCGCCAGCGTCAACATTTAGGTTGACTCCTCGCAAAATCGGCAGTCCGCCGATCTCAACGTGCAAATCTTCTACGACCAAAGTGGGCATCAATCCATTATGCCCCGTATGCAAAATGCCTCGCCTCATGTATACTCGTCTGCATGTCGTCAACCATCCGTGTTGTCATTACCGACGATGAACCTGCGTATCGGAACGCTATTCAACGAACGCTGACTCTGATGCCCGAATGTCAGATACTGGCCGTCTGCAAAGATGGACAGGAAGCGCTTGATGCGTGTCTGCAAGATCCGCCAGATGTTCTCCTGACTGATATCAATATGCCTCGGCTCGACGGTGTAGAACTGATGCGCCGCTTGCTCAAGAAGGAAAAAGAAATCCAAGTCGTTGTTCTTACGATTAACGAAGAAGACGAAACGGTTTTTGAAGCCTTCCGCGCTGGAGCCTTGGGTTACCTGCTTAAAACTTCAACTCCACAAGAAGTCATTGATGCGATCCGACTTGCCCACCGAGGCGAAGCGAAGATTACGCCGAAAATTGCCACTAAGGTGATTGAAGACTTCCGACGAGTCAAAGACGACGACGAAACCGACGATACAGAACTGTACGTGCTCAGCGACCGAGAAACCGAAATCCTCGAACTCATCGCTAAAGGCATGCGCAACAAAGAAATCGCTAATCATCTTTCTATTGCGGAAAAAACCGTTAAGAACCACGTGAGTAACATTCTCAAAGCCCTGCAAGTGAATTCGCGAACTGAAGCCGCGATGAAGGCCGTGCGGGCAAAGTTGGTCCCGGGAAACTAACCACTGACAACACGGATGAAGAGGGCTTTGGCATCGGGTAGCCAAAGCCCTTAATCTTTTAGGAACTTACTTTTGACGAGTTAAAACAAAAACTTCACCATGATCCAGAATCTTGAGTTCGTGATCGTCGACTTTTAGTATCGAAAACATGTGTTCATCGTTAGGATTGGTGACTTTGCCATTTGTCGCCACATGTTTAGTGACTTTAACCGTCACACGTTTTCCCTCCACTTTATAAGTGCCAGTATCCTCGGTTCGGATTTTTGTGCCCGAATACCAGTAACGGTAAGTACCGTCCGCTCTAAACTCATGGCCGGATGTGGCCTGAGTGCTGTTAAGAGAATGCAACCAAACCCCAATGAGGTCTTTCTTAACTGAATCGCGATTACACCCGCAAGCGCAAAACAACAAAGTAACCAAAATAATGGTTGTCGTAATGATTTTCTTTCCCATTACAAACTGGTACGCAATCAGCAGCTGTACGTTTCACAGGAACAGTTGAAACCCTTATCACGGTATCAATAGCCATGCCTTTGCTTTCTGCCCTTCTTGTCTTTAGCACTGTAATCGCTCCGATTCAATCCGACCCACTTCCACGCAAGCCAATGCTCGGGGCGCAGTTCCAACCGAACACAACCAAAGTCGCCGGAATCGTGCCTGGCGGTTCAGCCGAGGGAGTGCTTCAAGTCGGCGATGAGATTTCGGCAATTGGATCGACCTCAATCGGCTCTCCGCAAGACATCACCAATTTCATGACTGCCACTGCGAAGTCCGGCGAGACCGTCACTGTGACCATCAAACGCGGCGACAAAACAGAGAAAATCCCGCTTAAACTTAAAGAACGACCCCGCGAAGTCTCACCGGATTACGATGTGATTTATAGTCACATTGTCAGCAACGGCAAACGTATTCGCACCATCATCACCAAGCCCAAAAAGGCGGGCAAGTTCCCCGTATTTATGATGCTGCAAGGGCTCGGGCAGTTCAGCATGGATTATCCGCTGAGCGGAAACGGGCCTTACTCAAACTTTCTGCGTCACTTCGCCAAGCAAGACTTCGTAACTCTCCGCGTCGAAAAACCCGGCATGGGCGATGCCGAAGGCGGCCCTTATGTCGAAACTGATTTCGTAACCGAAGGCGATGTTTATCTCCAAGCGATCCGGGCGATTAAGAAGGAGAGCTATGTCAATCCAGATCGTGTGTTTATGTTTGGGCACAGCATGGGCGGCACGATTGGCCCGTGGGTGGTGAGCCAAGAACCCATTTTTGGATTCATCCCTAGTTCAACCATTTACAAAACGTGGACTGAATATTGGCTCGAAAACGTCCGCCGACAGATGGATCTCGGTGGAGCTAGTCGCGAGGCAATCAACAACCAAATGCTGGCCGAAGCCGTGATCCAGCCGCTTGTCCTCGTTGAAAACTGGAGCCCGGCTGAGGTTAACGAAAAGTTCCCGCAGTACAAGGCAATTACCGACAGTTACTTTGCCGCCGACCCGAACAAAATGATGGGCCGCACGTTGAAGTTCTGGCGACAGCTTGCTCAAACCAGCTACCCAGAACTGTGGTCGAAGATCAGTTGCCGCACTTTAGTTCTGTGGGGACAGTACGACTTTGTTTCAACCGAAGAAGACCACATGATGATCCGGGATCATCTGAACCGCCAAAACCCAGGTACCGCGACGTACATTCGAGTCGAAAATTCAAACCACGGTTTTCAGAAGGTCTCTAGCTACCAAGATGCTTTCACTAATCCGGGAGCACCTTTTAACGATAAAGCGGTTGAAGTCATGGATACGTGGATTAAAGAGCAGCTAACTGACGCCGACAAAAAATAAGGGAACTCAAGGCTAGCCAATTACGGTAAGGACAGGTGGCATGCGACACATTTGGCCGGTGATCTGCCCCAAGCAGGAATCACCGGTCTCTTTTGTTTTAAAAGCTCAAATTTCCCTCACCAAGTTTGGGGAGGGTGGTCGCATAGCGACCGGGTGGGGTTGCCAACTTTATGATAAGCCTCTCGTTCTCCTCGCATAGTATGGAGAAGAATTCAATTCCACAAAACTTATGTACACTGGTTAAAACCAGTGCCACCCAGATTTCTCGACTCCTCCCTCCCCAAGTCTGGGGAGGGCGGCCCCTAAGGGGTAGGGAGGGGTTGATCCGCTCACAAAAAGTTAGTACTAAACAGAAACCCCAATCTTATCTCGCACCCGGATAAACGCTTGAAGTGCGTCGTTAAGGTCTTCGTCTGTGTGCGTGGCGTTTGGCATTGTGCGGAGTCGCGCCTTTCCTTTTGCTACGGTTGGATACACAATCGCAAGGGCGTAAACGCCTTCTTCCCAGAGTAATTTTTCTGCCGCCTGCGCCGCTTTTTCATCACCAAACAGAATCGGGGTGATCGGCGTTTCGCTCCCCATAGTATCGAACCCAGCATCGGCAAGCATTGCTTTCCACTTACGGGTGTTATCCCACAGCTTTTGCATTGGCTCGGGATCGTTCTCCATCACATCGAGCGCCGCAATGAGGGCCGCAGCGACCATAGGCGGATGGGCAGTTGAGAACAGATAAGGACGTCCGCGGTTGATCAGCCATTCTTTGAGCGGCTTGCTTCCAGCGATGTATCCGCCGATCACACCCAATGCTTTGCTCAAGGTTCCAAGCTGAATATCCACACGACCGTAGAGATCAAAATGGCTGGCGGTTCCCGCACCATTTTTGCCGAGTACGCCGCTTGCATGAGCATCATCTACCATGACGAACGCATCGTATTTTTCAGCGAGAGCGACGATTTCCGGCAATGGAGCAATGTCGCCGTCCATGCTAAAAACGCCGTCGGTGATGATCATACGCTTGGCAAATCCGGAAGCTCGTTTAAGGCAGTCTTCCAGCATGTCCATATTCTTGTGTTCGTAAACCCAGCCCTCACTTTTTTTGTAGCTGGCCGCGCTGAGCCGGACACCATCAATGATCGAAGCATGGTTGAGTTCGTCGCTGATGATGACGTCATCTTTAGTGACCACCGCGGGAATACACCCACTGTTTGCCGTGAACCCGCCCGTGAAAACCAATACTGCATCCACTTTTTTGAACTTGGCAAGGCGTTCTTCTAGTTCGTCATGGACACTCATCGTTCCGCCGATCCAGCGAACTGCTCCCGCGCCAACACCCCATTTTTCGATTGATTCAAGCGCGGCTTGTTTAACCTTCGGGTGATTGGCTAACCCCAGATAGTTGTTACTGCTCAAGTTAATAACGGACTTACCGTCCATCATCACACGACCACCGGCCGGCCCTTCTAGAATTCGTGGCTTTTTATAAAGGTGCTCTTCGTGAAGTTGCCCAATCTGCTGGGTCAGCCAATTCTGAAGGGTGTCATTCATGCTCGCAGTTTATCCCCGGTAACGGCTCTCATGGGGCGCTCCGCACACGATAAACTCAGTTCTTGCTTCGTCAATTCCTTAATGATCTGCCAGTTGAACAAGCGGCCCCTCATTTGCTGGGAGCCACGCTTGTTTCACCCAGTGCCACTGCTCAGATCGTGGAAGTCGAAGCCTACGCAGGAATTGGCGACCCAGGAAGCCACACCTATTCTGGCGTGCCAACTGCCCGAACTCAAACGATGTTCGGCCCACCCGGTCATGCCTATATCTACTTCACATACGGCAACCACTGGATGCTGAACGTTTCGGCGCACCCAGATGGGAAGCCAGGCGGGATTCTCATACGAGCGGCAAAACCATTAACCGGAATCGAAGAACTCTACAAAAACCGCCCCAAAGCGAAAACCGATCGCGATTTACTTTCTGGGCCAGGAAAGCTCTGCGCAGCATTTGGCATCACCCGCGAATATGAAGGCATTGATCTCTTTGATCCTGATTCTCATTTTCACATTGTCCCGTCAACGCGCCCAGCGCGATATATCCAGACCGTTCGAGTTGGATTAGCCGAAGGCAAAGGCCACGAAACCCCTTGGCGGTTTATTGATGCAGACGAATTGGCTTGGGCATCAAATCCTCGCCCAAAATTAGATCAATTCAAAACTAAGAGTCTGTAAAATAGGGTCATGCTCCTGGTCTCCACTGTTTTATTGGCAACCACAATTTCCAATCAAGTTAATTCTCCAAAACCGACGTGGAAGACTATCCAAAAATCAAAAATAGCAAATATTCTATAAAAGCTTTGTATCCAGTTTTCCCAACTTCCCATCCCCTGTCAAAACCGGTCAATGACCTCATTGATAAGTCTATCCAGAAAGGTATTTCTAACTACAAGAAGTCCTTTGCGGAATTCTATGATTCGGATCAACACGAGTGGGATTTGACAATTGAGCCAGTCATTTCACGAAACGATTCAAAGGTTGTGAGCATTCTGTTTTATCGCAGTGAATACACCGGCGGCAATCATCCAAATACCCACACCGATGTAGTCAATGTCGCGGTTATCAACAACAAGCCTCAATCCGTTACTCTTGCCGATATCGCATCGCCAACCACAACAAGCTACCGAATTCTCAATGACTTGGTGCTACCCAAAATAAACGATGCCCGGCTTAAACGAACCAACGATTCGGAGAATACTATCACAGAATTAGCAGACTTGTACGGAAATACCTTTGTCATCTCAAAAAATGGTTTGACGTTCATTTACGACAAATACACTTTTGGCTCTTACGTTGAAGGCTCTTATAACATCAAACTAAGTTGGGCTGAACTGAATGGACAAATCAGCGAGCAACTGATTCGTGAATCCGCGCAATAGGAGATCGAGTTTCCTCTACCGGAAAAGGTTCGACATCGCACTTAGGTTCAGGAACGGTTGTAATCGGTTCCAAAACAGCAGATCCGGGTTGAATAATATCTTCGGTGGTCTTACGGCTGAGGATATACCAAATGCCAAATGCACCAAGCCCAAGAATAAACGCCTTCACCCACAACACAGGAACCACCCAAGCGGAAAGCGAACACGAAATCGCAATGCAAATACTTGCAACCCACTTGATGCGGCGGCTAATGCTACGATGTTCTTCCCAGTGGCGCAGAGTTGAACCTACATATTTGTGGTTGAGGAGCTTTTGGCGAGCTTTTTCGTTTCCACCTACCGTGAATCCGTACAGAGCGATAATATAAAAAACTGTGGACGGCATTCCAGGGACAAACCACCCGATTGTGCCTAATCCAACACAGGCAACCCCGATTAGATTCCACACAATTCGCATGGCTCAAGTTTATGGAACAGGCTACGTCGTCCTATTGACTCCAGTAACTAAGAGTTGCCTTCCCTAATTCTAAGCGGTAGCAACTGGTTGTTCGACTGGCGGAAGCTTTGCAAGCTCTTCTCGCGCATCGGTTGGATTTTCAACCTTTTCATCGCGTTCCACCCGCCCATCGCGGAATCGAATTACTCGGTTGCAGTGGTGAGCGATGTCTTCTTCGTGAGTAACGATGACAACCGTTTTCCCGGCTCGGTTGAGTTCTTGGAACAACGCCATGATTTCGAAACTAGTGCGGGTATCCAGGTTTCCGGTAGGTTCGTCTCCGAGCACCAGAACCGGATCGGTGACAATCGCTCTGGCAATAGCAACCCGCTGTTGCTGACCACCCGAAAGCTCGTTTGGTTTATGATCCATCCGCTGAGCCAGCCCAACTCTTTCCAAAGCAGATTTGGCTAGTTCAGTTCGGTTCTTGACACCGCCGTACAATAAGGGCAACTCCACATTTTTGACTGCAGTTGTTCGAGGCAAGAGGTTAAAGGTTTGGAATACGAACCCGATGTACTTATTTCGGATTTCCGCAAGCTCATTGTCGCCGAGGCGGCTGACTTCACGACCGTCCAGATAATATTCACCGCCAGACGGGCGATCGAGGCATCCGATCATGTTCATGAATGTAGATTTCCCCGAACCTGATGGCCCCATGATCGCAACGAATTCACCGTTCATGATGGAAATAGATACTTCGCGCAAAGCGCGAACGACCATTTCGCCCATCACGTATTCTTTGCTGAGGGCACGGGTATCAATTACCGCTTTCGGGGGAATATTCATCTCGCTCATTCGTATCTCAATGCCTCTATTGGCAACAATGCACTTGCTCTGATCGCAGGATACAAGCCAAAGAACAGCCCAACCCCGGTCGAGAACATAAATGCGGTGAAGACGGCAACTGTATTAATCACCGCAGGAACCTGCATCGCCGCCGCAACCATGTTAGTGGCTCCGATTCCGAGAACGGTTCCGATTGCGCCGCCCATCACGCAGAGCACCACACTTTCATACAAAAACTGACTGAGAATCGTTGACCGCTTGGCCCCAATGGCCTTTCGCAGACCGATTTCTTTTGTGCGCTCGGTCACGCTCACCAGCATGATATTCATAATGCCAATTCCACCGACGAGAAGTGAAACCGATGCAATTCCAGCAAGCAACATACTCAGCAGACGGCTTTGCGTTTGGATGGCTTCCAAACTTTCCGCTTGGTTGAATACTCGGAACAACTCCTCACCAGTTGCACTCTTGCGGGTTTCATATAAAACATCTTCAACATCCGCTTGAATGACCGTAAGAACATCGGGGCTAATTCCCTGCATGGTGATCATGTGCAGGCGGTCTTTTGTTCCGAGAAGGCGATCTTGCGCGGTTTTGAGCGGGATGTACACCTGGTCGTCTGGGTTCATCCACCCGGAGCCGCCTTTGTAATCCACCACGCCAACCACTTCAAAGTTCTGATTGTTGATTTTAATGGTGGAACCGATCGCGTTTTCGCCAGCAAAAAGCTCTTCGTAAACCGCCCAGCCCAGAACAGCCACCCGTCGCATATAGGCTTCATCTTCTTGGGTGTAAAAACGTCCGGCGTACATTTTTCGAGCGTTTTCGATGAGTTGAATTTGGGGTTCTGCACCGGTAACCGAGGTTCGTTTATTAAATGCGCCGTACTTGACCGTGCTTTGACCACTGAAACGGCTTGAAACGACGCCAGTAATTTCTTTGATCGCAGGAATTCTTGATTTTAGTTTGCCAACGTCTTCTACTCGGAGGGCATTGTCACTGCCTGTGCCGCCCCGACCTCGCTGGGGGGAAACCGTAATACGGTTGCTCCCCATAATCTCAAGTTCTTCCAGCGATTTTTGCTTTGTGCCTTCGCCGATACCAATCATCGCAATCACTGAACCAACGCCGATCACAACCCCCAGCATAGTGAGAGCAGATCGCAGTTTGTTCGCGGCGATTGCACTGATGGCACTACGAAGGCTGTCGGTCATCTGCCGCCCCCGCCCGTGGCACCGGATCGCCTAGATTGGCTTGGCCCACCCTGACGTTGACTACCTAACCCACCGCCTCCGCTAGCGGCGGCCTCCATTTTAGCCTGTCGATCCTTCATTGCCTTCAGGTCAATTTCTGCTACGACGACTTCATCACCTTCTTTTAAGCCTTCAAGCACAGCCACGCCTTCGTTTCCGCTTTCGCCAACCTTGACGATTCGCTTTTCAGGCTTCGTAGGATCAGAAGATTTCACCAGAACGTACGTTTCTTCGCCTTCTGATTTCAAAGCTGATTGCGGCAACACGAGAGCTTCTGGTTCCAGGTACTGAACAAATTCGCAAGTTGCATTCATCTGCGGGCGGAGAAAAACCTTCGTGCGATCAATTTCATCCAGATCAAGAACTTCCACACGAACCTTGATGGTCACCAGGTTGTTGGCACTTGTCGCGGCTGGGAATACTTTTCGGACGATTCCTTTGAACTTTTGACCAGGATAAGCCTCAACCACAATCCGCACTTGCTGGTTTAACCGGATGTTGGCGATGTCGGCTTCGTCAACCGCGCACTCAACAAACATTTGGCTCATATCCGCAAGCTGGACGATATTGATTCCCTGTGAAAACGCACCCGCACCAGGTGGAACAATGGAACCTTCTTCCAAATACTTTTGAGTAACGACTCCATCCCGCGGAGCAAGAACTTTTGTAAATCCGAGCTGAAGGTTTGCATTTTCAACCGCGACTTTGCTACGAACTGCACTGGCCTGAGCAGCGGTGACATCTAGTTTTCGCGAGCGGACATTGAGGCGGTTATCTTTCGCTTCCTTAAGGTCGAGCTTTGCTTGCTCTAATGCCTTTTCTGCTTCGAGTAGATTTTGCTTAGAAATCTCCACCTGGCTCATCCCCGCTCTAGCTTGGCGAAGGGATGCTTCGGCCTGAGCAACTCGAGACCGACCAGCCGAAATATCACTGGCGATGCTCGTTTCTAAAGTGGATTGTCTTTGCTTGGCTACATCATAAGCAGCACTTGCCGATTCCATTGCGCTTGTTGCTCTTTCCACGTCAGCCTTTGAAACGTAGCCCTTTGCAAGCAGAGCTTTTTGCCTCTCTAACTCAGATTTCGCGTTATCAAGTTCGACCTTTGTACGACTGACCGCCGTTTCAGCTTCTCGTCTGCGTTGAGGAGCTTCGACTTGTTCTAAATTCTTTTGTGCTTCTCGCTGAGCGGCGAGCGCAGATTCGGCATTCTTGATTGCGGAATCCGTGAGAGTCGGTTGAACTGCATTCGATTCTTTTGACTTGGCAAGCGAAATCTCTGCTTGTCTAACCCTTAGCTCAGCATCACGAACAGCGTTTTCGCTTTGAAGTTGTTCAAGTTCAGCGTTAGTTCGTGCCTGATTTACTCGGGCATTTGCCGAGGTCTGATCACTTTGAGCTTGTTGTAAGGCGATGTTGGTATCGCGAGGGTCAATTACGGCGATCAAATCACCTTTCTTGACCTCTGCGCCTTCTTCCACCAGAAGTTGATTGATTTCTCCACCTGCGCGGGATTTGAGATCAACCACGGTTAAAGGAACCAGCACGCCAACCGCTGAGGTTGACCGTAAGATTTCTCCCTTTCCAATGGCGTCGTAGCGGTATTCAATTTCCCCCGCCCCTTCTGCCCCCTGCTTCAACACAAACCAGGCCCCCGCAACTGCAAGGGCCACAATGCCTCCAATCCAATATTGCCTTTTCATGCCTAAGTGAACCTATTCACCGGGCATTGAATCCCCGATGACGAGTTGCAACCGAACGTTGCTAATAAGTAAGTCATACGTCGCCTCTACCAAGTTTGACTCGGCGGTCGTAAGACTTACTTGAGCGGTGAGAACCTCAATGAGATTTCCTGCTCCTTCTCGCTGAGACTCCACGGCTGCGTCAAAGTTCACTTTTGCTGCTTCTAAAGCAGCAGATGCGGCCTCATAACGCACTCGATTTTGCCCATATTCCTTATACGTCGCTTCAATCTCTGCGCGTGCAACTCTTTCGCTTTGATCTAAAGAAGCTTCCAGCGAAGCCAATGTCAACTTCTCTGCTTCGGTCAGAAATTTTGTTCTTTCTCCATCATAGAGAGGCAGAGAAGCAGAGAATGTCAGGGCCGCACGGTTAAAGGGATCTTCCGCAAAGACGTGCCGATAGCTGGCATCAACACTGTAATCAAGAAAGCCGTTTCTACGTGCTGTTCGAACTGCTAACGCTTGAGACTCGACTCGCTTTCGAGTAGAGGCTAAATCCGCTCGATATTCTAAACCTCGGGCAATTGCTTCCTGCAACGTGAATTCGAGAGGCGGCAACTGCTGAGTAGTTGGTTGAACCAAATCTGGAAGTTCTTCATCGTCCCAAGCCAACACAGCTTTCAGGTCGGCTTCGGTAGTCTGAACTCGATTTTCTGCCGTTAGCACACTGACTCGGGCGTTTTGAAAATCTGCTTCCGCTTGCAGGATGTTCTTGCGCGGAACGTCTTCAATCGGAGGATTTGCCCTGATTTTAGTTTGTTCAAGGATAACTTCCGCCCGCTTCAAATTTTCTTGCTGGACACGCAAAAGCTCTTGCGACCGGAGAGCATCAAAAAATCTTGTGTGAACGGAAAATAGCGTTGTCCGCAGGGTCTGCAATGCGCTGAGTTCAGAAATGGAGGCACTTAACAAAGCACGCTTATAATTATCGTCTCGTGATCCATTATCAAACAGCCGCCAGCTGACTTCGACCCCTGCACCTCTCGTCGTATCGTTTTCGGTTCCTCGGAACGGCCCAGTGAGAACTTGTGATCGTCCAGATTCAATTGTAAAAGTAGGAGTGATCGTCGGCAAAAATGAGGAAAAGCTACTTCGTGCACTTGCCCGAGCCGAGCGGTAACTGAGGTATGCGGCGCGAACGTCTCCGTTGCCATCCTTCGCCAGCATGAGCGCTCGATCCAAAGTCAATGTTTCTTGAGCAAAACCCGAGGCAACTACACCAATTGCGAGTGCCATCGCAGTGAACCGAATGCTACTTAACTTCATACTCCAACCTTTCACCAAACCAGTTTCTCGTGTATACCGAGTAGAGACGACGCCAGTTGCCCATAAGGGCAAGAAGACCCCAACCTTTTTAAGAGATTGATAGAGATCGCTCCACAAAGTGGCAAAATACCAACCATGGCGCGGTCATTCAGTGAAATCTCCAGCATCTTGGGTAGCGAAGCACAGTTTCTCCTTGATCACAAATGCAAAACCATCGATCAATCTATGATCCATCTTCCGGGATCAGATTTTGTCGAACGCATTTTTTCAATCACCGACCGCAATAACCAAACTTTGGGGAGTCTGCAACGAATGTTCGACCATGGGCGCTTAGGCGGAACTGGATTCCTCTCCATTCTTCCAGTTGACCAAGGCATCGAACACTCAGCCGGTGCATCATTTGCCAAGAATCCAGTTTGTTTTGATCCCGCAGGCATCGTAGAACTCGCTATCGAAGGTGGATGCAACGCAGTTGCCAGCACTTTGGGTGTTCTTGGAATGATGTCACGCAAATATGCACACCGGATTCCCTTCATGGTCAAGCTCAACCACAACGAACTGATGACCTACCCCAACAAATTTGACCAAGTGATGTTTGCCCAAGTGCAGCAAGCATGGGATATGGGAGCAGTCAGTGTTGGCGCGACCATCTACTTTGGCAGCGAAGAATCAACCCGCCAATTGGTTGAAGTTAGCGAAGCATTCCAACACGCACACGAACTCGGACTTGCTACCGTTCTGTGGTGCTACACACGCAACAACGCATTCAAGACAAAAGAAAAGGATTATCACACGGCCGCCGATTTAAGCGGTCAAGCCAACCACCTTGGGGTTACGATTCAGGCTGATATCATCAAGCAAAAACTTCCTGAATGCAATGGTGGATTCAAGGCACTGAATTCTGGTTCATCCAGCTACGGGAAATTGGACGAACGCATTTACAGCGAACTCACCAGTGATCATCCGATTGACCTCACCCGTTATCAGTTAGCGAACTGCTACATGGGCCGCGCTGGATTGATCAATAGTGGCGGTGCTAGCGGTGACAATGATCTGCAAGATGCAGTGAAAACCGCCGTTATCAACAAGCGAGCCGGTGGAATGGGATTGATTTCTGGGCGCAAGGCTTTTCAAAGACCGTTGAAAGAAGGCGTAGAGATTTTGAACGCGATTCAAGACGTTTACCTCTGCGACGACGTAACCATCGCGTAATGTTTTTAGGCGTCATTGCGGCGGGTTTAGTCATGGCAAATTCTGCAATGGCTAAACCACAAGTCGTGATGGTTCATGGCGCCGGAGGCGGGGGCTGGGAATACGATTTTTGGCGCCTGGTTTGGGAGAAAGCCGGATTTCAGGTTTCGACCCCTGATATGATGCCCCGTAATAACGATTACGCTCAAACTACGTTTACCGACTATCTCACCCAGACCAAAAATGCAGCCAAGAACAAGCGACCACTGGTGTTGGTCGGAGCAAGCATGGGAGGAATCTTGGTTTTGCGAGCCGCCGAAACATTGAAACCAGACGCAATCGTTTTAATCAACTCAACTTCCCCGCTGGGAGTCAACTCACCAAAAGGTGGAAATTTGCTCCCGCCAATTGTGGTGTGGGAAAACGGGCCAATCCAAGATACTCGTGATTCGTTACCAGATGGTGATGAGAAAACTGTTCAATGGGCACATCCAAAGTGGCGAAACGAAAGCGGAGCGGTGCTCAACACAATTCGCGCTGGAGTTAGGGCAAATCCGCCAGCTTGTCCGGTACTTGTTGTAATTGGGTTGGAGGATACAGATATTCCTCCAGCCAACAGTATGAATCTCGCTAAGTGGGCGAACGCGGATATTCATTCATATGCAGGAACCAGCCACATCGGGCCGCTAATGGGATTGCGTCGAAAAGAAATTGCCAAGGCTGCCGTAGATTGGGCTCTTGCCAGTTTGAAAAGATAATCCTTCTGACTACCGTCTGCCAATCATTAGTTTTTGAACCGCCATCATCTCTGCGCGGTCAACGCTCATCGTTCCGGGCTTGATGCCGAATTCTAGTAACGATTTGCGAACCAACCGAACCAAAAACATCATGTAGAAAAAGCTCGGCAGAGCAAATGCGGCTAACCCAATATGTAAAGCGATGAGCAACCAAGCCGGCATATCTAGCGCATCGGCAGTTGATTTGACCGCAGAAATTCCGTATCCCATCACACCGGCGAGGAAAACAGCCACGGCATAAATTGCCAAAGTTGGAGCTAATAAATAAACGATAGGCACAACAAAGAATCCGACAAGAAATACGAACGCAGTTCGGTTTAACTGCTCGTAAGCATGCACCAAATCGTTCACCCGAAAGAAGTCAGGGTGATACACCCGCATGGCTTCCAATTTCAGTTGTGGCAATCCCATCCACTGAAGAAAACTGCACGAATTATGCCAAAAGCGTTACTTAAGCTTTTTCGGGAACAGCACCTTCGGGAGATTCTGCCATTGAAACCACTGCAACTGGCATCGCCTGATCGAGCACTTCTAGTTTGAGAGGCTTGGCAATAGATTGCGCGCATTCAACGGCGGCCTTGTGATGATCCTTGCCGTCGAGGCTTTCCGCAAAACTTCCCGGAATAGTGTTAATCAGCATCGCTTCTTTGCGGGGATTCTTCCAGACCATAAACACTCGATACTGATCAAATTCCTTGAAGTTCGGATCGTTTTCGTGTTTTGCCGCATCCATAAAGGTTTCTGCTCGAACAGCAACACATTGGAAAGCTTCTTTGGCTGGCCCCTTATCACCCAGCAAAATCGGCAGAAATCCTTTGACGTACTTGTATGTGCCTTCTTTTAAATCCAAGCCGAATTTGACGGTCCAGGTGGCAACTAAAAACGCGCCAAACAAAACTACCGAGCCAGCAATGACTTCGGTGGCATTCACCGTTTTTGCGCCATAAAGTCCATGGGCGATCAAAATCGCCGGAGGAATTGCTGAAACTAATCCCCAAAGTCTTTGCCGATTTGGAGTCTGCCAGGTGAGGATGTGGCCCTCGCCGCCCTTTTTCTCTTCAAGATATCCCGCCATATCATTGCCCCGTAATAAATCTCGCTTCCCCTGAGATTTATTACAATTCTACAAAACAAGTACAACAAAACAAAATGTAAAGGTTCCGGGGAAAGGAACTTACGCTTAGTATTTAATGTAAATGATGAGGAAGTAACATCAATCAATGGTACTTTGCGCGGATAACCGCCGATACTAAGCCTATCCACCTGCCTAAGTCCAGGGCACATGCCGACTCATCGGTAAACTCAAATCGTGGAAAGTTCGCACTGCGGCGAATCAGAACATATCAACTCGGAGCAACCTGTTTCCGGGCCCGCAGCGACCGTCCCTAACACTTTTGAAAATCTAATTCGTGAAATCAGCGAGTTAAAACCCCCGCAGGAACAAACACAACCTATGGCCACAGAAAACTTTGATGCAGATATCGTCGTAATTGGCGCTGGACCTGGAGGCTACGTTGCCGCCATCCGTGCCGCTCAACTCGGAGCCAAAGTGATCTGCGTTGAAAAGGAATATCTCGGTGGAACCTGTTTAAACTGGGGCTGTATCCCAAGCAAAGCGATGATCGGCAGTGTTGAGCGACTCCACGACGCCAAGCACGCCGATGCTCTGGGAGTGAAAATTGGCGGCGAAATCGGATTCGACTTCGCAAAGATCATGGAGCGAAAAGACAAGATCGTTCAAACCCAACGCGGCGGTGTTGGTTACCTGTTCAAGAAAAACAAGATTGAACACGTCGAAGGCTTTGCCAAGTTCAAAGACGCAAACACGATCGAGGTCGAAAAGGACGGCAAATCTCGCACAATCCGAGCGAAGAACTTCGTGCTTGCGATGGGTTCAAGCGTTATCCACATTCCCGTTCCAGGATTAGAAGGGGGCCGAGAAAATGGAGTCTGGACCAGCGACGAAGCGGTAACTGCAGATCACCTGCCAAAGCGAATGCTCATACTTGGCGGTGGCGCAGTTGGATGCGAATTCAGCTACGTCTTTGGTGGACTCGGTTCCGAAGTCACGCTCGTTGAAATGATGCCGAATCTGATTCCGATGTTCGACGAAGAACTCGGCAAGGAACTCAGCAAACAAATGTCCAAAATTGGCGTAAAAGTCAAAGTTGGCGCTGCACTCGAAAAGTGCGAAAAGAAAGGCAAGGTTTGGCACTGCCACGTCAAGGTTGGATCAAACGTTGAAGTGATCGAAGTGGATGTCGTTCTTCTCGGGGTTGGCCGCAAAGCAAATACGGACGGCATGAACCTGGATAAAATCGGAGTCAAACTCCACCGACGCGGAGTGGAAGTTGTTGACGATACGCTCGTCACCCACGTTCCACACATCTATGCAATCGGCGACGTAACTGGTCGAATTCAACTTGCCCACGTAGCTTCCCATGAGGGAATCATCGCCGTCACCAACATTATCAAGGGCGAAAAAGAAAAGGCAGATTACAAAGCAGTTCCAAACTGCGTTTACACTGTCCCTGAAGTTGCCAGTGTTGGACTGACCGAAGAGCAAGCCAAGACTCAAGGTTACGACGTGAAGGTTGGAAAAGGAATGTTCCGCCCCAACGGAAAAGCGATGGCTTCGGGCCACCAAGATGGGTTCGTTAAAGTCGTGGTTGATGCCAAATACGGCGAAATCCTTGGTCTGCACATGATCGGCAGTCACGTCACCGACATGATTCACGAAGGAGTTGCGGCGCTCAATCTGGAAGCCACTCTCGATTCTATGGCGATGTCTATTCACGCTCACCCGACTATGGCGGAAGTCGTTCTGGAAGCGTACGAAGACGCTCACGGAATGGCAATTCACAAGGCGTAATCAATCAGTGACCGAGACAAGTACAATTATCTCGGTCACTTCACAGATTCTAAAAATGAGATACATCCTACTTGCTCTATTAGTTTCTACCAGCCTCGTTGCGTGCAAAAAGGAACCCGTGCCACTTGTGGAAATTCCGAAGCCAACTACAAGCACGTCAACTCCAGATAACGTTCCCGCGCTCAAAGACCCGAGAACTCCTCCAGATCTGAGTCAGTTCACACCTAGTGAACAACCTGAAACCAGCAAACCGCCGGTTCCCCCATCTGGCCTTGTGAGTCTTACCGAGTTTGGCATTAAGGAATATCCTGGCGCACTCATAGACAATCAGGAACGGTCGGTTGAACCCAAGGGTGATGAAAAGAGCCTCAACCTTTCTTTCTTCACAAAAGACTCCCCTGCCAAGGTTGCTGACTTTTTCTCAAAACTCATTAAATCCAACAAAAGCAAATCGGTGACAAAAGATACGGCGGTTGTCGGCGGAATCACAGAAAAGGGCGCAAACGCTTTTATCGTTGCGAGCAAGTTAAAGGACAAAACTCAAGTCACAGTTACTGTAAATCTAAAAAAACAGCTGTAGCCGTCATTTTTGGCATAATGGAAAGACCATGCCACGGTTCATCATCTTAGCAATCCTTACCATTAGCCTCGCCGCTTGCAAACCACCAGTAACTGCAACCAAAAATCTGGACGGATCAGAATCTGTCACGGTTAATACGCCTGATGGTTCAGTTACGACAACCACTAAAGGCGATGTTTCCACTTATAAAGACGATAAGGGGAATGAAATGACCCACGACGCAAGTTCGGGCACAACAACCATCAAAACACAAGATGGCGAAGTCAATATGCAAACCGGCAAGGCTATTCCCTACGAAGACTTTGGTCTAAAGCTTTATCCCGGCGCGAGCACCGATGAGAAAGCCAATAGCTATGTTGATTCCCCACAAGGAACCGCGATCACAGCTTCTGCAAAGACCAAAGATTCGCCGGAAAAGGTTATGGAGTTTTACAGGCCGATGATCACAAAAGATAAAACTGAGGCTAACTCATCTGGAAATTTCATGCTGAGCGGCAAAACTGCAAAGGGTGCGGCGGTTTACATCAATGCGAGTTCAAATGGTGGAGAAACCACAATAACACTCACCGCTAATATTGAAAAGAAGGGGTGAGTTACCCCTAACTTCCCTTTGTGCGGTCGACGAACTTCTTAACGTCGGCCGCTAGTTTTTTCAGCGATCCTTCGTGGATGTACATCATGTGCCCAGCTTCGTACTCCTGAATCTCAATATTCTTGCGGAGGCTTTCATCAAGCCCTAGGTGCGAAACTGTGTATTCGGTTGCGAAAAATGGGGTCGCAAGGTCGTAGTAACCGCTGGCGACAAACACTCCCATGTACGGGTTGCGAGCCATGGCTTTGCGTAATGCTTCGCTTGTATCTGGGTGACCATCGCCTGCGCTGCCCCAATCCCACGGCTTTTTGATTCCTTTGAAAACACAGTATTCGACGTCTGTTTCGTAGCCACATTCCACACGGGCATAGTGATTGTAAAGCGAAGTGTACGGTCCCATAAGCAGACTCATACTCGGGTCGTGGTCTGGCCCTTCGTTCACACCATGAACTGTGTCGTCAATTCCCTTAAACCGCGAATCAAGGCGTCCAACGGTTCGGCCTTCCGACCTCATGAGTTGTTTGCAGAACTTCCAGATTTCTGGGCGCAGGTCGCAACCATCGAGATATTCTTCGCTGAGCCCCGTGAATCCGGCGAGTTTCTTTCGGACTGAACTTCTCGTTTTATCATCAAGCAACGAACCTTGAGCCAAAGCAGACCAATATTCTCCGAGCGCAAACTCGCGCACATCTTTGAGAACTTTTTGCAATTCGCCTTTGATCTTTCCATGGAAGTGTGCGGTTGCTGTGTAAGTTGGAAGGAATAACGGATATGGCAAGTCGTTACCCTTGTTAAATCGTGCGGTTTGGAAATTCATGATTGAACTCACCAAAATCAAACCGTTGAACGTGATTCCGCGTTCAATTAAATAGCCGCTGAGTCCGCTTGCTCGTGTGGTGCCATAGCTTTCTCCAGCGAGATAAAGAGCAGAAGTCCACCGTTCTTTGCGGGTGAGGAACAATCGGATGAATTCGCCAACTGCTTCAATATCTCCTTTAATTCCCCAGTGTTTTTTTGCGGCGGTGTCTTCATCTTTCGCACGGCTATAACCTGTTCCAACCGGATCAATAAATACAAGGTCAGCAAACGCCAACCAGTTGTGAGGATTTTCAACCAATTGGTAAGGAGGCTGTGGCATATTGCCATCTGATTCCATTTTCACCCGTTTTGGCCCCATGGTTCCCATGTGGAGCCACAAGCTCGGCGATCCTGGCCCTCCGTTGAAGCTGAAAATGAGTGGGCGGTCTTTTCCACCCTTTGCTCGATAGTAGTGATAGAAAACCTGAGCTTCGATCTCGCCTTCATCGTTTTTGATTGGCATCCGACCTGTTTCGATATCGTATTCCAGACCTTTGATCTTTCCCGTTCTTTGAACCGGAGTCTCTTCGGTCATCACCTTTTTCTCAGGAGATTTATCGTCAGTCTTCTTTTCCTCTTGCTCAGCCATATCCTTATCATATCCCGAATCATTTGCACAAAATTCCCACGGTTGAGCAAACCAACAAATGCACTGGTACAACCGTATATCAATTAATTAGTCAGTGAACCAGCTTCTTAGCCATCCAGCGATTCAAAAAATCGCCGCCGTTACGAGAGGAACCAAATTCGAGAATCAACTCTATTTGGTTGGCGGAGCCGTGCGTGATTCATTTCTTGGGCTGGCCCCCAAAAACGATCTCGACTTGGTGACCGAACTTGATGCGACAGAACTCGCCGACCTGTTGTTTGAAAAAAGCGCAAGCACGATAAAGCCGCAGATTTTCGCCCGGTTTGGCACTGCGATGGTGCAAATCGAAGAAACACAAATCGAACTGATTACAGCTCGAAGGGAATCTTACGATTCTGATTCTCGCAAGCCACACACTGAGCCAGCGACTCTACTCGACGATGCTCGCCGCCGAGATTTCACGGTCAATACCCTTTTGCTCAATGTCCACACAGGTGAAATAGTTGATTTGCTCGGCAATGCAGTTACTGACGTCAAATCGAAAATCTTGAGGACTCCCCTTGAGCCAGCGGCCACATTTCACGATGACCCTCTGCGGATGCTTAGGGCCGTGCGGTTCAAGCACCAGTTAGGATTTGAGTTTGCTCCTGGCTTAGGCGAAGCTTTAACACAAGAATCCCACCGGTTAGAAATCATTTCGCAAGAGCGAATTCGGGATGAATTCTCAAAAATCATCATCGGGCCGAATCCCGATGTCGCACTCGATGAACTCAGGGAATTTGGATTGCTCAAAACTTGGGCCAGCGAACTTGAGGCAATGGTTGGAGTCGAGCAAGGCAAATACCATTATGCTGATGTATGGGTTCATACGTTGGCAGTCCTCAAAAACGCAGAAACAAACGATCTCACCATTGCGCTTGCTTGCTTACTACACGATATCGCCAAGCCATTGACCAAGTCCATTGATGAGAAGGGGGATATACGGTTCTTTGACCATGAAGTAATCGGGGCTGACCTCGCTTACGAACTCTGCACGAGGTGGCGATACTCTCAAGATACGGCAAGCGAAGTGCGACTGCTTGTCCGGAACCACATGCGCCTGAACAGCATGGAATCAATGTCAACTCCTGCCGCGCGCCGGATTGTTCGAGACCTGGGCGACAGTTTGGAATCTTGGCTCCAGCTAATTAACGCAGATGCTTCATCGCTCAAGTCAGGTGTACGGAAACTTGATCTTGAGCCGATCAGAAAAAAACTCGAGGAAACCAAAATTACAGCACCGGTGAACCAGTGGCAATCGCCTTTGAGTGGCGACGAAATTATTGAGATCATCCAAATTCAACCAGGCCCAATCATTGGCGAAATCAAAAATCACCTTGAAAACTTGGTGATCGAGGGCCAAATTGCCCCAGATGACAAAGAAGCGGCAAAAGACGCACTCCACAAATACCTGCGAAACCGTCCTAACCACAGCGGCGTAGACCATCAAAACTAAGCGGAGAGGACTGCAAACACAATGGACGAATTTAGAGCGAAAAATTCTTTGATCATTTTCTGGTTGTTTACAATCGTCGTCACTATTGCATCGGTATTCATTGTCTGGCCCTTCTTACCAGCAATTCTCTGGGCGACCGTTTTCAGCATTCTGCTTTATCCCAGATTTACAAAAATGGTGGAAGCAGGCTGGAACCGTTCATTAGCCGCACTAACGGTTACCCTTGTGCCCGCGTTTGTGGTCATTCTTCCTTTAGCGGTACTTGGTTCAATCGCGGGGGTTCAGGTAGTCAGTTACGCTCAAGAGCTTGTCGCAACGAGCCGTACCTCTGCCGACCATTCAATTCTTCGGGCCATTGGAACGGAACTCGATAAAGCTGCTCAACCTGTTCTCCAGCAACTTGGAGTGACCAACGTCAACTTGGTGGATCTTATTGAGAAGAATGAATCTCAGCTTGCCAAAGGCATTTCTGGTCCACTGGTCAAAGGCCTACAGAGTTTCATTGTCACAGTTGTGACGCTGATTATCGCGCTACTTACAACATTTTTCATGGTGCGAGACTGCCACAACATGAGCGAAGTAATTCTTGACTTGATTCCATTAAAACGCGAGCAGACTAGGGCAATTCTGGAACGTGTTGCCACCACGGTTCGCTCAGTGTTTTTTGCCGTTGTGGTGGTAGCTGGTATTCAAGGCGCAATCGCCGGCCTCGTTTATTGGATCGCGGGAGTTCCTGGAACCGTAGCGTTGATGCTGATTACTACCTTGTTCTGCACGATCCCCATGCTGGGCGCTCCGGTGATCTACGTTCCAATTGGGCTTTCATTGTTGTTCCAAGGCAAGATTTGGCAAGGAATTACGGTACTTGCAGTTGGGTTCATCGTCATCTCCAACATTGATAACGTGCTTCGGCCCTTCTTTATCGGAGCCAACACAAAACTGCACCCTATTCCGATTTTCTTTGCGTTGCTTGGCGGAGTCTTGGTGATGGGACCGGTTGGCTTGATGGCAGGGCCAATGTTGCTAACGGTTATCCTCGCGGTAATTGATGTTCTCCGGTTGCAGCCTGAATCTGAGGAAACAACCGAAGAACCACAGCCCGCTTAATTCACCCGGAAACTTCCGGCAACGTTTGGTGCGATTTGGTTAATGGCGTCGGCACCATTCGTCGTCGTGAATTCGAGATGGTAAACCTTTTCACCATCGCAAATAAGATAGTGGATTCTCCAAACTTCATCTCCGGTGACCATTTTTGTGCGTGATTTAATTTCATACACTGGCCCGATAGCGAGATCTAACTTGGCCGTTTCTTCATTCATGATTCCGTCGGTCAGCTTTTTGAATTCGCCCTCTAAGTCGGCCCCGCCGCCTTTAGTTTCAACGTTTACGGTAAGTCCAGTTGACGGCTCACCTGGAATCGGCTTATAGTTTTTGTCTTGCAGAACGAGCTTCGCGCCGGCGGTGGATGATTCCTGCCCATTTCCCATGCCGTAGCCCACGACTGGGTTGCTTAGATTTTGCAAGTCGCTGGTGCTCATGCCAGGATCTTTTGGCACTTCATACGAATCGGGCACCCAAATGGAATAACCCTCTTCCTTTCGTTCGTAATATCCACTCACTGGAGTTACTGGAGCCGCATCCCGTTTTAGCGTAACAACATTTTTTGGCGCGCAACCGACTACTGCCAAGCCTAAAACACATCCGAAAATCCATAAACCCTTGTTCATACCAACCATATTACAGAGTTGAAGTTAAATTAGGTTTCGGTTCTCCAATAAATTTGATACCCAAGCCTAAATACCAGTCGAACCACTGCTTCAAACAAATCCGCCGTAGAATAGCAATAGAATGTCAATCGCCGCTATTCCTGATGCCTTAGCCGAACTCAAGGCAGGCAAAATGGTCATCGTTGTGGATGACCCTTCCCGTGAGAACGAAGGCGATTTGATCATGCTCGGCGAACACGTCAAGCCCGACGACATGAACTTCATGATCAAAGAAGGTCGCGGTGTGCCGTTCATCAGCACGACTCCAGAACGACTTGAAAAACTTGGCGTGCCGATGATGACCAAAGCCAACACCGCCCGGCTTGGTACAGCAATGGCAGAGACGGCTGATGCTGTTCACGGAACGACCACTGGCGTCTCCGCTGGTGACCGAGCAAAAACCGTTGCGGTTTTCTGTGACGAAGCCGCGCTCCCCAGTGACCTCATGCGACCGGGCCACATGTTGGTTCTGCGAGCCGAAAAAGGCGGCGTGCTCCGCCGAGCTGGTCACACAGAGGCAAGCGTTGATCTCGCCCGCTTGTGCGACTCCCAGCCAGTTGCAGTTGGAGTAGAAATTGTTGGCGATGACGGAGAAATGCTCCGCATGGGTGGAGGGCTAGAAAGTTACGCGGAAAAACACGGGCTGCTCATCATTACTATCGAAGATTTAATCGCCTACCGTCGGCGCATGGAAAAACTCATCCGACGATCCGCCGGACCAATCAATTTCCCTACCAAGTACGGCCAGTTCACGCTTTACGCCTACGAAACCGAAGTCGAACCAGAACCATTCCTCGCCATCGTAAAAGGAGAAATCACCGCTGAGCCAACCTTGGTTCGGGTTCACAGTTCGTGCCTAACCGGGGATATTCTTGGTTCGCTCCGCTGCGACTGCGGCGACCAGCTTTCCGCCGCTCTGCAAATGATTGATGAAGCAGGTTCGGGAGTGGTTCTTTACATCGCGCAAGAAGGCCGCGGCATTGGCATTATCAACAAACTGCGAGCTTACGAACTGCAGGAGCAAGGATTAGATACCGTTGAAGCCAACGAAGCGCTTGGATTCAAACCCGATCAGCGGGATTACGGCCTCGGTTCGCAGGTGCTGTATGATCTGGGAGTCCGCAAGATGCGGCTCATTTCCAACAACCCCGCCAAACGCGCGGGTCTTCAAGGCTTCGGACTAGAAATCGTGGAAACGGTTCCGATTGTTACCCCGACCACCGAGCACAGTGAGAAGTACATTCAAACGAAGAAAGATAAAATGGGGCACCTGATTCCTTAAACCGATTGTATACTCTAGTCTCATGTAGACTTATGAGTGAATTTCCTCCGACTGCAGCTTCAAAAGCTATTCAGCAACAGACAAAGGCACAAGTTGTAATCCATTTTCTTGAATCTTATGAAAGATGGAGAAATAAATTTAATGCTGTGGATTTTAGTAGACCATACGATTTGCTAGTTTCTGATCAGTCATATTTATCGCTCATGAACTTATTTTGGAATATGCAGTTTGATCAGTACCTATTCTTTTTAGATGGAACGATTGAGACAGCATGGATGAGGAGATGGTTTGTCGGTAGAAAACATGACTGGCATTTCGGCCCTTTACATCTCGAAAGCATCATTAGTGAATTAGCAGAAAAGCGCGATCCGGGCAAGCTGGTAGAAAGTGCTCTTGTTTTGACAGGTGGTGACGGCAATCCATTTAGTATGCTCGAGTCTTACGTAGCAGAATATAGTAAATACTCATTTGAAAAGGATCTACCAGCTAGCAAACCTCATGAATTAATTCGCTACCAACACGAGAACTTTCGAGCAATTCTAAGTGTTTGCAATGGTTTAGAGCAACTCGCTACGCAAAAGGAAGACCTGATTGACAATCGCGATCTCCTGGTCAGCACGCTTAACGAAATTAGAAAAGCCTTCATTCGAACTGAACTTTGGAAAAGATCGTGGAGAATCTACAAGGAAGAGAGACTGCACCATATGGGGGAAGCATTCGATAGTTTTGTAACAAGAATGGAACTAGCCGTACTTTCATCCCACAAAGACGCAATTAGAAACTCTCTCAGTACCGAGTTGATTACTCATTCAGTCATTTCTCAACCTCATTAGTTTCGTAACGCAATCATTAAGTCATTGGAACAAAGTAAACCTACTAAAGGATTTTTCTTCATTACTTCAACCGACAAAAAAGCCGAGTGTGAGCGTTCTCCATCCCGACTTCTTCGCAGTCGTTGAGGTACTCCTCAAACGTCCAGTCAAAATCGGCTTCCTCCGCGTGGTTCTCTGCGATCGCACCCATAAACTGCCCCCATTTTTCACCCAACCCAGAATATGAGCCGATGTGATCCACCGCCAAAAACTCTCCGCCTGGCATCACAAACGCATGAAGATCACTTCCCGATAAATCGTAGTCTTGCCCAACCGGAATCACCGCGTCACTTCTCAATTCTGCTTCTGGCGTGACATTAGGATTGTCGTAGTAAATCCCCGCAAGTGGGCCAGTCATTTGTATCCCGCGCTCTATGGTTTGCCCGAACATCTTCATGATGGTGTTGCCGATTTCGTGATATGCGCCGTGGTGCCGCAACCCTACATATTTCGTATCAGGCCGGGAGATTCGTAGGAGTTCCATAGTCGTTATCTTATCAAATATTTTTTATTTGATGACTTATTGAATATATAACTTCGGCCCGAATAAATGCAAACCGGGTAAACCCAGACCATGCAGGAAGTACCGCTTGGTCAAAGCGACCTCACCGTTTCTCGACTCGCCTACGGGTGTATGCGCATCGCGGGAACTTGGAACCGAGCGGAATTTACTCCCAAGCATGAAGAAGCCGGGCGCAAAGCACTGCAAGCCGCTTACGAAAACGGCTACACCTTGTTTGACCATGCGGATATCTATGGTCGCGGATTGTGCGAAGAAATCCACGGGCGGTTCCTTGCCGAAAACCCGGATTTGAAATCAAAAACGATTATCGCCACAAAATGCGGTGTGCGCTTCCCTGGCGAACCAGAATCAACCTCTCCCTACCGATACGACTTTTCAAAAAACTACATCATCGAAAGCTGCGAAAAATCTCTTGAGCGGCTCCAACTAGATCAAATTGACCTTTATCAACTCCACCGACCCGATATTTTGATGAATCCGCACGAGGTGGCGGAGGCGTTCCATGAGCTGAGCGAACGCAAGCTCGTGCGCTGGTTCGGAGTTTCTAACTTCACGCCGCGGCAAACTGATCTGCTTCAATCATCTTTATCTGATAAGTTGATTGTCAATCAGATTGAGATCAGCCTTGCCGAGTTAGAACCATTTATGGATGGGACGCTTGACCATATCTACCAGCGAAGCATGACTCCGCTTGCTTGGTCACCAATTGGTGGAGGGTGGCTAGCCGCAGAAGAATATGCGCCCGGCGGAGGATGGGTTGAAGAACTCGCAAAACTCCACCATATAGTTGGCGGAGTGGCAAAAACAATTGGTATCTCTCGGCACCAGCTTTGTTTGGCGTTTCTGCTCAAGCATCCTTCGGGAATTATCCCAATCGCCGGGGCAACCAATCCAAGCTACATAAAAGAAGCTGCCGAGACCGCAAATATTGAACTTTCGCGTGAAGATTGGTATGGGTTATTCACATCGGCCCGCATGGAGCCGTTGCCTTAACCGAAAACGAAGTCCTATCCCGCTAACAATCTGAGAAAAGCTCTGATACAATAGCCCCTGTCGAGATAAGGCGAACGGTGCGAACCGGCGGATCCTCGGTGTGAAAACACGCAGGCTCCGCCGGTTCCATTTTGAGAACCAGCCGCCTGCAAAAGGAAAAATATGTCAACCCTCGTCATTGTCGGAGCCCAGTGGGGCGATGAAGCCAAAGGAAAAATTGTCGATGTTCTCGGCAATCAAGCCACTTACGTCGTTCGGTACAGCGGAGGAAACAACGCTGGACACACGGTTATCACTGGTGGCAAGACGTTTAAGTTCCACTTGCTCCCCGCCGGAATTCTCCACAAGAACACTCTCTCAATTCTCGCCGGTGGTATGGCGATCTGCCCTAAAGCTTTACTGGAAGAAATTGACCGCACCCGTGAGCAGCAAGCTGACCTTGGGGAACTCCGAATATCTCCTTCCGCGCACGTAGTCTTCCCCTACCACAGACTCCTCGACCAACTGGAAGAATCAGCGCGGGGAAACAACAAAATCGGTACCACTTCGCGTGGGATCGGCCCGATGTACACCGACAAAGTTCAGCGCATCGGCATCCGCATGGGTGAGTTTGTTAAGCCCGAACTATTCAAAAAGCGATTAGCTGAAGTGCTGGAATTCAAGAATCGCTTGATTACCCTCCTCGGCGGAGAGCCGGTCAAGATTGAGTCGCTTTTAGAAGAGTATCTGGGATACGCGGCAAAGTTGGCGCCTTACGTGAGCGACACAGAATCTGTGTTGCAAGAAGCCGTTCGCCGCGATGAACGAGTGCTTTTTGAAGGCGCCCAAGGCACATTCCTTGACCTTGACCATGGCACCTACCCCTATGTCACCAGCAGCCACCCGACCACCGGGGGAGCTTGCCTTGGCACAGGAATCGGGCCACGCGATATTCACAATGCACTCGGCGTTTGCAAGGCATACACCACACGGGTCGGCGAAGGGCCATTCCCGACCGAGCAAGATAACGCAGTTGGTCAACAAATCCGCGAACAAGGCCACGAGTACGGAACAACCACTGGTCGCCCCCGCCGATGCGGATGGCTCGACTTGGTTGCTTTACGACACTCTGCTCGCATCAACTCACTCAGCGGATTGATCATCACGCGCTTGGATGTTTTGGCCGGGATTCCCGAACTTGAAGTCTGCACGGCTTACGATATGGGAAGCGGGCCAGTGAACTACATCCCAAGTACGCCGTGTGAATGGGAAACCGTTCAGGCTCAGTACCAAACTCTAGCGGGATGGGACGAAGATATTTCGGGAGCACGAAAATGGGAAGACCTCCCAAAAACGACTCAAGATTACGTTCGGTTCATTGAGGAGTTCACGGGGGTTCCCGCCGCGATTCTCAGTATCGGGCCGGATCGTGAAGAGACAATTGTTCTGCGCCCTGAGTTGATCTGGGGCTAAAACAAAAAATCTCCGCTCCGATGAGCGGGGATTTTTTATTGACCTTGATTGTTTTCCGGGCTTCCGGTTGCATTGCCCATTCCATCGGGCGGAGTGACTGGGCTACCGCTACTTCGACCATCAGCATGCCAGGCGTTGGGAAATGCTTGCATAGCAATCTGATTGATCGGAGTGCTGCCACCGGATAATCCTTGCGCTTCGTCGTATTGAGCGCGGCCAATTGTGCCAACGAAAATCACTCTTGAATTTTCAACCAAACGGATAACCGCCTCCCGAGCTTCCGGTCGAGCAACAAACACATCCGAGGCCATCATGAGCGCAGTTTCTTCACGAGTGACATCTGGTTCTGTTTGTCCAGTGAGTGTGACTTGCTCAAGAGCTGGATTAAATATCAGTGAAATCACCAAATTGCCCTTAGTTCCACTTGCCTTGATTGATTGCAACAGTGCTACATCTTCGGTAGGTGCCCCAGCAGTTGTGGCGGGGAGTTCAGTGTTCGTTTCTGGAGTTTGGGTTGTACTTGGCTTTGTGTCCGTATTAGTCTGGGCTGGAATCGTTATGGGGCGAGCCGCGCCAGAATTTTTGGCAACCGTGCTCTTACCAGCTGAGTTTCCTACGAAGAAAGCAAGCGCACCGACCGCAATCACCAGAAGCATCATCCCAACTAAATAAGCGGTTAGACCACTGCGTGGCTTGATTTCCAACTGCTGGACTGCCGCCGCGCTTTCTTTTGCGTTGAGTTGATCTTGAACCTTTTTAAGGAGCATTTTTTCGCGGGTTGCATTTGGGTCAAGGTCAAGTGCCATTTCAAACCATTCGGCGGCTTGTTTGAGTTCCCCGTGCTCCATGTAGATTTCGCCGAGTAGTGAGTGGGCGGTTGCGTTATTCGGGTAATTGCGAAGGATTTTCAAGCAAGTGTCAATGGCATCCTGCTTATCACCACGCATGCGAAGCAAGTTCGCCGAGGCTAAATCTTGATAAACCGCAACATCCGATCCATCGGAGTCGGCGATGCTCACGCCGCACTCCGGACAGAATGGACTCGTGCGGCTAATCACCGCAAAACATCTTGGACACTTTGTATTTCCGTTACTTGGTTCCTGTACTGCCAAATCCGCCTTCCCCTCGTTCCGTTTCGTCTAGTAAATCAACGATTTTCACCGTTGCTCGCGCCACTGGACAGATGACCATTTGCGCGATTCGCTCACCTTTCTCCAATTGGACGACGGAATCACTCAAATTGATCAAAATCACTCCAATTTCTCCGCGATAATCGCTATCAATGGTTCCTGGCGAGTTCACCATACTGATTCCGCGTTTAAGGGCAAGGCCACTTCTTGGGCGGATTTGTCCTTCAAAACCTTTGGGAATCGCCATTCGCAATCCTGTTTTAGCAAGCGTTCGCTCTAGCGGCTTTAATATGATTTCTTCCGTCGAGCGCAAATCCATGCCCGCGGCTTCTTCAGACGCATAACTGGGTGCAACCCCCTCGCCTTCAACAATAACTGGCAAATCCACCACAATTTGCTCTGGTGCTAATGTTTCGTTCATGACTTCTCGCGTATTATCCACTCATGCGCTTGCGGCGCCTGGGCGAATCTCTCATCATTCTACAAGACCTCCCCGCCCCTGCGGTTGAGGTTGCTCACAATCTATGTGCACAAGGTTTGCCTGGATTGATTGAAGCGGTGCCTGCCTTCGATCAAGTGGGTGTTTATTTCGACCCTGATGTATTTGATAAAGGATTACTTGATAGCGACTTTGATAGGATTCAGGCAAACAATATTAATCCAAGTCACTTCAAAATTCCGATTCTATTCGATGGATTGGATATGGATCGCATCCGAGATTTATTGCGAATTTCCGCAGAAGAACTTACTTCAACGATCACCAAAGCCACGTTTACTGTGGAAGCAATTGGATTCTGCCCCGGGTTTCCTTATCTTTCTGGATTGCCTGTAGAATTACAAGGATTAACCCGGCTGGATTCGCCACGAGCGGCAGTTCCGCCTGGATCGCTGGCGATTGTTGGCGACCAAGCTTGCATCTATCCGCAAGCAACACCCGGTGGTTGGAACATCATCGGTCGCACATCCATGGTCATCTGTGATCCTGACCAAGATTTCTTTCCACTTGCGGTGGGAGACACAATCCAGTTCGTTGATGCTAGCGAGGAAGAACTTGACCAAATGGAGGGACAGTGCATTCAAGGTTCATAGACTTGAACGCCGACTTGGGCGAAGGAGTTGCTTGGGAACTTGAAGTCCTTCCGTACATTTCAAGTGCCAATGTTGCTTGTGGAGCCTACGCTGGTTCGGAGAAAACAACAAGAAAATCTGTTGAAGCTTGTCTCGACCATAAGGTGCAGGTAGGGGCACATCCGGGTTATCCCGACCAAGTGAATTTTGGACGGCGTGCCTTTTCCGAGATTGGCATATCATATCAAGAATTAGCTGAAAGTCTGAACAGACAACTTTCGCTGATTCCCGAGGCAACTTACGTCAAGCCCCACGGAGCCTTTTACAACGAAACCGCTAAATCGCAAGATGAAACCCTCGCCGACATCTTGATTCAACTCTTGAAAGATCATAACCTCCCCTTACTCGGACTCCCATTTACTGCTCACGTACAGATTGCAGATGCGGCAGGCGTTCGATTCTTAAAAGAGGGATTCATAGACCGCCGCTACGACGAAAACCATCAGCTTCTTCCTCGTAGCGAGCCGAACAGCATTATTTATGACCGGGATGAGGCAATCCAGCAAGCACTGCGACTAGCGGAATCGTGCGATTCACTATGTGTTCACGGCGACAATCACCAGGCGATTGAACTCCTCGCTTCGGTGAGAGACGCATTAATTCGTGAAGGGTACGAAATCAAACCATGCTGATTCATTCTCCGTATCCAGGAAACTTCGTCATTCCTCCCGCAATGGCAGGGAAAAGAGCAAAGGGCGTTCCCGCAGGCCGGCCGTGCGACCCGGTTCTTGGCGCAATCGTCCAGCACCTCGCCGAAAATAAGACTGTAATTGAAATCACGACACCGTTAACTCTTCAAGCTGAAACAAATACGACAATTACCATCGCCTCGCTTCCCAACTCCCACGTGTTCCCCGATCATCCAACCTTTTGCCTTGGCCTTATTCATGTAAAGGCAGGTGAATCAATCTTCCTTCATTCTCCATCTGCAGGCTTGAGGGCGTATGTTAGTTGGAAATATCTAATTGCCGATTCCGTTCTCCCAAAGCCGTTAATAGCTAACTCAAACATTTCGGAGCAATACAAAGCAACCCAAATTCTTGCTCTCGACCCGAGGCTTATCCCACTGCCAAGTAAAGCTATTCGCTACATTCCCACAACTGAAGCCTTATCAGAGGATTGGAAAGTAACCGCCAAAATCAGCCGGATTGGAACGAGGCTGCAAGGGCAAACCCCAAACTTACACAGCCTGCAAAGATCAGAGCCATCCATCCACGGAGCTATCCAAGTAACACCGGGCGACGAGATTCTGATTCATGGCCCCGATGGGCCAACTCTGGGCGGCTACCCAAAGGCCGGAGCCGTGATTTCAGCCGACTTTGATATCCTCGCCCAATTACGACCCCAAGCAAACATCCAACTAATGCCCGTGACCTTTGAAGAAGCAACCGCTCTCCGCAAGGAAAAGCAAAGGCACCTTGAATCAACTCTGAATCAAATCACCCAGGTACTTCACCTCAACCCTTTCCCCAGGCCGTAGAATAATAGCAACGATGCTCGATGAGCGACCAACTTTTGTGTACGACGGCGATTGCGGATTCTGCCAACGCAGTGTCGCTTTTTATGCTGCCCGTGACCCAGAAAATCGGTTGCGATACGCATCTAACTTAGTTGAGCCACTCATTCTAGAAAACCCTGACCGTGTCGCTCAAGCTAAACGTGAAGTTATTCTTTTTCAAAATGGAAACGTTTACGGGGGTTCCGAAGCGGCGATCCGAGCATGGCTTGTGCTCCGCCCAAAAAGCTTGCTGAAAATTTTCCTGGCTAAACCACTCAATTACGTAGCTGAGGGTTGCTACCGTTTGGTAGCTAAAAACAGATTGCTGATTAGCCGATTGCTCGGGATTCCTGCGACCTGTGGAATTCAACCTAAAGCAAAATAAAAAGACTCCTGGAGCGCATACTCCCGGAGCCAATACACTATCTTAGTACAGGAAGGTGTTGACCGCTTTAAGCGCGGCAACCGCAGCATTCAAGATGACATCGTCTTGAGTTCCCCGGGGGACTTCAACCGCGTGAGTTGGCACTACCGGGTCACCTTCCAAGCGTTGACCTTTGATCGTCACATAGTCGCTCACTGGGTACTGGAGTTCAAATCCGCTAGCCAATCGGCTGTAAGTGGAAGCCAAAACTGCCCCTCGCGTGTTTGCTCCAACCACAAAGGAATTGCGAACTTCTTTGATTGCGGCCGCGAAAATCTCGCTCGCGCTGGCAGAACCTCGGTTGACCAACACCGCCATCGTGCCATCAAACCGGGGGACAGGTGGTGCGGTAGGCCGGAACTTTTGCGTTCCCCAAGTTGCGATCTCTTTGACGGTAGCGGTTTCCAGGCTCTTTTCCTTGAGGTAGGCGTTCATCATGCCTTTGTTAACGAACGTGCCGACTGGCAAATTAGGATCAATAAACAAGCCCATCAGATGAGCAAGGTTATTGACTGCGCCGCCACCGTTATTGCGGAGATCAATGATGATAGATTTTGCGCCCTTGTCTTCGGCTTCCTTCACCATATTGTTGATATCTGTTCGCTCGTAACCACGTGAGAACGAATTGATTCGGATCATCGCGATTCCTTCACTCGGCCAAGTCAGAGTGTCTTTGCGGACAACCACGTACTCACCCGCTTCTATTTTGATATTCAGTTCTTCTTTGCCGCGCTGGATTTTCACGGTCAAGGCTTCGTTAGGAGCGTTTTGCAGTCGCGATTCTGCGGTTACTTTTGCACCGTTGATTTCAACAATCTTGTCTCCGACTTTAACCCCTGCCTTTGCTGCTGGACTGCCTTCGGCAACCGATTGCACCGTCATCGCACCATCGGCGAACTGTGCGCCCATGCCAAGACCAGTGGTGACCCCAGTACGTCGGAACGTCGCGGTGCGAGGCGTTTGCAAACCAACGTGACTGATGCCGAAACTGCGGAGCATCCGATTGACTTCTCCAGCGAATGCGTTTTCTGTATCCGCTTTGTCGAGAGCTTCTTTTTTCTCGGCGACCATGGCATCCCATTTAGAAAAATCGAGCCCAGGAACAAAAGCGCGCTTTTCAAGCGTGTCTTTCACTCCGGCGAGGATTTCTGCGCGGATTTCGGGGGTTAAAGTTGGAGCGGCGTTTGCCTGACCGCCCGCTTGAGCAAATGCCAACCCTGGCAGAACGAGCGTGCCAAGCACAACGAATCGCGCCCATTGGCGAATAGAATTCGACAGCATAAACGATCTAAACGAAGAATAGTCGCCAAAGTTCGCCCGATTTTTTCAAGTTTTCCGCCCCAAAACGCCCAATCCGGGGGCTCAACTTGACCGGCGTGGCGCGTGCCTGCAATAATCTAACTCCCAACGAGTGGGGATATAGCTCAGCTGGGAGAGCGCTTCCATGGCATGGAAGAGGTCAGGGGTTCGAGCCCCCTTATCTCCACCAGGTTCAATTGAACCTGATTTTTTCGCTTAGATATTCATCCAGCCACCGGGACGAAGCACTCGGACTTATTTTGCCCATAAAAAATGCCGCCCCATTCAGAGCGGCATTTCAAATTTTGGTAGTCTTAATTTACCCGGAGCGATGCTCGCTCCGGATTTGACCATTGACAGTTAAATATGTTTTAGATAAAGCCATTAATTTGTTTCTCCTATGTATTCGCTACCATCCCAAACCAGCGTACTTGTACTACCACTCGCAACTTCACTTCGTTTCAGACCATCGCCGGAATAAGTATACGTCACTACCGTAGCCCCCTGTGTATGAGATATCTGACGATTCTCTTTATCGTAACCAAGCGTTACCGTAGTAAGGCTTGCAATGTAAAGGCCTCCCGAAATAGCCTCAAGATTCCCGCTAGTATCGTAAAAAGGTAAGTTATTCGATAACAGATTCACCTCATTTAATTACTGTTTTGAACTACCTATCAATTCCTAAAAGTAATTCTACCAATTCATTCATCTCATCGGACGTAAAATATTTAGACTCCAATATATACCATTCCAATTTCTCTCTTAGAGCTGTTCCAGGCAAACAATAAATCTTTATCTCGCTGGATCCCACTCTAAGCGAGTCATAATCAAAATGAAGAATAAGTTCTGGATCGAGAGACAGGATGTAGGTCGGACATTCATCTACTAAACGTCCAGCAAATAGTCTTTTAACAATATCTGCTTCTTGACTAATTCCTGCCCCAAGATCTTCTGAGTATACTTTTCTGAGATTTAACATGGAGGTACGTGATTTGCCGAGGCCTTACTGCAATTTATGAGTCCCGCCATAGCACCTGTAAAAGCAACTATATGACCGTAATCGCCGCCTTTAAAACACTCATTATTGATTCTGGCTCTAGCGCCAGCGCATGCTGCAAATTTTCTCAAGTTATCTCTAATATCTGAGCATGACATTGTTATGACCCCAGCTGTGCTTCCACAACTACGAGGGGCATTCGCACCTTTACACTTCATATTTACGTCATCCTGCAGGGCCTTCTTGCGCCATGGTGTACAATCGCCATTAGGAGAGCCTACACATACTCCTATATACGCCTCCGATATTCCAGTAAAGTAAGTTCCAAAACAAGTGTAGCAAGTAACTGTAGTCTCAACTATTGTACATTTGATCAGTTTACCTTTCGTCTGACCAGCAATAGCACGTTTTCTGTCGCAATCTGCTTGAACATTTACCTCCTCAGCTTTGTTACAAGGCCTAGTCTTTACTGATGTATTTACCCAAACGCAAAAAGCACCGCTGGGGTCAACTGCGCTCATCGCCATTCCTTCTACATATCCATATGGCATTTCTTGTGGCCAGAGTGGATCGCTAGTCGTCCAAGCACCATCCATGAATGAGTAGTGCCGTGCCCGCACGTAGTGCGAACTCCACTCAAGTCCAGTAGAGCGGTAGCCATGACTTCCGTTCCAAGTGAACTTGTAACCGCTCATATTGAAGTTAGTAAGGAACTCACCAGAAGTATCGTAGGTGGCAAGTGCCACCTCCCAATCGTTTTGGAAAACAGCTACAACATTGCCTAAAGCATCCCGCACATAATCACGAGCATCCGTTTCACCCACTCTTAGTTCTGCGTGGATTTCACCATCAACACTATAATATTTTCTAGCTAAAGCCATTAATTTGTTTCTCCTATATATTCGCTTCCGTCCCAAACCAGTGTAGTTGTGCTACCGCTTGCAATTTCACTTCGTTTCAAACCATCGCCTGAATAAGTATACGTCACAACCGTAGCTCCCTGTGTATGAGATATCTGACGATTCTCTTTATCGTAAGACATCGTTACCGTGCCTGGGTTCGCAACATAAAGACGACCTGAAACCACTTGTAAGTTCCCGTTGGAATCGTAAGTATGAGTCACTTGGTTGCCTTGGCGATCCATGCTTGTAATCTCACCCGCTAAGTTATATTGGAACACCGCTGGCCCTTGTTCGTTGCTGTACGTGCGGTTGCCAACTTCGTCGTAACTCATGGTGTGCGTGAAGTTGCTCACGCCAGAAGCGTTGGTTTCAACCACCCGGTCGAGCTCGTCATAAGTAAACGTGCGCAGGTAGCCGTGAACCGAACTCTCCGCAGTTGGATTGCCGTTGAGGTCGTAGACCGTCCACTGCCGCGTTGTCGAACTAAACGGATTGCGGGTGACTTTCTCAATGAGATTGCCCACACTGTCGAACGTGCTCGTGACCGTTTGGCGACTAGAAGTGAGCATCGTCGTCTTCTGTCCGCGGGCATCGTACATCATCGTGGTGTACTTGCCGTTGTCCATATGCTCAACTGAAATCCGCCCGTTCACATCGTATGTGTAAGTTCGCGCTCCGCCATCCGGGTCAGTCAGGGTCTTTCGTTGACCAGCCAGGTCGTAGCTATACGCCTGAACCAGTGGCCCAGGGTCGGTTTTACCTAGTAATTGCCCGACACTGTCGTAAGCGTTAATAATACATAAATTAAGGCTTGGTTAGCACAATCTTCTATTTGTATACCATAACTAATAATCTTATTTTCACTTATTATATTTCAATCTCAGCAACAGTCTTTGAATTCTTAGCTTTGAAGAAGATTCATCTTCTGAATTCAGAGGCCATCTTTCAAGCTCTTCGATCTGCACAGAGGTCGCTTTATCTTTAGAGGTTAATATCATGCCTATTTTCATATCATCCGCCAAGATATTTACCACATATCCATCGGAAAATTTTAATCCTAAACCTTGCATTTTTTGGAGCACATCAACCTTAATTTTATTTTCATCTTTAAATAAAGTAAACCCATTTTCATTAACACGTTGATCATTGATATAATGAGTGAAGAGCAATTCTCCGTCAATATAACCAATACAACGGTCATCCCAAGTATAGTGCCCACACGGAACATAATTTCCATTGATTTCAGCAGGGTAGCGAACTCGCATAGTATTCGTAGAAATAATTATTAGTGTTGCGGCGGCTAATACCGCCGCAACACTAATAATCAAAATAACTCTGCTACTCATTTGGTTTTCCAAAAGAACCGCCGAATGGGCCCCAAGTTGAAAAACTACTTCCTGGGCAACCTCGATAAGTTGTTTTATATAATATAGGATCGTCGAACCCTGGACATTCAAGATACTGGACAATTAACTCACCGTCTTTGCATTTCCCGCCTCCTGTTTTCACCCAATTACCTTTTTCAGGCACTTCAACATAAAGGTGTATGGGGGGGTATGTGCACATCGCCATTGCTTGAATTTTAGATTTTGGGGCAAAACATTGATACTCCTCATAGCGATAGTCTAACTTATAAGTATAACGTTTACAATCACATTCGATAGCAAATCCAAGAGTTAATTGCAGCCCACCTGATTTGTGAAACTGTCCTGTTATGTCGACACTGCCTACCAAAGTTCCGCAGGAACTTACTTCCGGGTTGCCTTTAAAAGATCTTCCAATCACTTGCCGCAATTTAGCTCCATTATTTGTCGAGTCACAAGGTGTCTTAGGTGGAATGCCTCTTTTTCCTAAGAGCGGCAATTTAGGCACCATACCCGAGTAATCTACCGCGCTCATGACCCTTCCTTCCACATAATTATACGGCATTTCTTGAGGCCATAGCGGATCTCTGGTTGTCCATGTTCCCATGACCTCTGAGTAGTGCCTTGCCCGAACGTAGTGAGTGACGTATGCCATGTTGGTCTTACGATAGCCATTGCCACCATTCCAAGCGAATCGATACCCATGAGAACCAAAGTTCCAATTGCTGATCATCTCCCCATAAGGCTTGTAAGAAGCTTCTGCGATCTCCCAGTCGTTTTGGAACACCGCAACTACGTTGCCAAGATTGTCGTGCATATAATCACGAGAATTGGCTTCTCCGGAGCGGTGCTCGCCCCGGATCTGTCCATTGATAGAATAATATGTCTTTGATAGTGCCATTTTTTAGTTCTCCTCCCCAACTGACTCAAGCGGAAGGGCTTCAGCCAGGTATTCGTCGCCATCCCAAACAAGGATCGTCTCTGTTTCAACGTACAAATCCTCTTCAAACGGCTCTGAACGCGTTTCTCTACGCTTGAGCCCGTCGCCTGAATAAGTGTACGACATTTTAACGCCAGTCGAGTCATGCTGGCTCACTTGGCGGTTCTCCTTGTCGTACGCCATCGTCACAACTCCGTTGAACGCTCCGTCTAACCGCCCGTTGGTAACCAAGAGGTTCCCGTTGGCATCGTAGGTGTTGGTGCAGAGCACTCCGCTGAACATCATCGTCGTCACTTCGCCGGCAAGGTTGTAGTGCGTCACCCTCGGTCCCATCTCGTTAGAGTTCACGTTGCCAACCTCGTCATAGCTGTAGGTAAGTGTGAAGTTCCAAGGGCCATTCGCATTCAGTTGGACGATGCGGTCGAGCTCGTCGTAAACCATAGTACGCACGAACGGACCGTTCACCGTCTGGTCGGCAGTTGGGTTGCCATTGAGGTCGTAGACAAAGGATTCGAACGTGCTCGCGCTGAACGGGTTCACCGCACGGCGTTCCAGCAGGTTCCCCACTGCATCGAACGTGTTAGTAACCAACTGACGGCTAGAATACAAAGTAGTCGTTTCTTGGCCCCGCGCGTCGTACATCATAGTCGTGTACTTACCATTGGGCATCTGCAATTGAGACATCCGACCATTGACATCGTACGTAAACGTGCGAACTCCGCCATCCGGGTCAGTCAGGGTCTTTCGTTGACCAGCCAGGTCGTAGCTATACGCCTGAACCAGTGGCCCAGGGTCGGTTTTGCCGATGACCTGCCCGACGCTGTCGTAAGCGTAAGTCGTCACTCCGGTCGAATCCGACATCGTCGTCAAATTGCCCGTTGAATCGTAGGCAAACGTCACCCGAGTGTTATCTGCGTAATGCCGCCCGATTTCCCGACCGTTAAGATCATAGCTGTAAGTGGTCACATCGCCATTCGGGAACTGCCGAGTTTCGGTTTGTCCCGCATCGTCGAAGCCGTAAGTTGTGACCCGACCAATTTGGTTTTCGATGGATTCCATCTGCCCAACCGCATCGTATGCCATGGTAATCACTCCTCCGCGAGCATCAGTGATCTTGGTCATTTGACCAACGCTGTCATAACCGTAGGTTGTTCGGTAACCGAGCGCATTTTGCATAGCTTTCTGGCGACCAACTTCATCGTAGATGGTGGTAGTTGTGTAACCCCGAGGGTTCTGCAAGGAAGTTTGCTGACCGGCGTTGTCGTATCCGAACGTGGTCACCGCTCCCCGAGCATCTATGCTTGTCACAACCTGCGACCTTGCATCGTAGCTTTGGGTGGTTAAGTAACCTAGCTGATCTTGGTACGCAATTGGTCGCGAAGCGTTATCGTAGATCGTGGTCACCCGGGTTCCATCTGGAGCTTGCTGAGCAATGGTGCGACCTGCGTTGTCGTAAACCGTGGTCGAAACCCGTCCGAGCGGATCTACCACCGATTCATTTCGTCCCGCACCATCGTAGTTGTAAGTCACAACTGCGCCGTGTGCGTTCTGACTGGTTTTCGCCCGTCCGGCAAGGTCGTAAGTGTTGGTGCTTACAAATCCACGAGAATCAATCATAGAGACTTGTTGTCCGGCAAGGTCGTAAGCGTAGGTTGTTCGCGCTCCGCTGGCATCTTGTGATGCCTGAACCCGGTTAGAGTTGCTGGCGTAGATCGTGGTCGAAACCCGGCCCAAAGCGTCCATCGCCGAAACCTGCGCGTTCACATTGTTATACGTAAACGTGTTGATCTGATCCAGCGCGTTGATCGTGCTCACCACGCGACCGTTGGCATCGTAAGCCGTCGTCGAGCGGTGACCCAGCGCGTTCTGAACCGCAATTTGACGATCCAAAGCGTCGTACGCAAAGGTTGAGATCGCTCCAACGGCATCCATGCTACTGACCACCCGGTCTTGCACATCGTAGGATGTGGTCGAAATGTATCCGAGCGGATTCTGCACACCGATCATGCGGCCCATGCCGTCGTAGCTGAACGTCGTGTAGTTACCCAATGGATCAATGGTTGCTTCACGGAGTCCATTCACCGCATATACGGTAGTGGTTCGGTTTCCAAGCGGGTCAACTACGGCAATCGTTCGACCAATTTTGTCGCTGACATAAGTGGTGACGTTGCCAAGCGGATCCATTATAGAAGTTCGCTCATCGAACCGTCCGTAGGTGTAGGTTGTTCGGTTACCCAGCGGGTCTACAACCGCTGATAGCAAGCAGGTGTCGTAGATGTAACGTGTGGTTTCACCAGCGGCGTTGGTCATGGAGATCAAATGATCTGCCACGTCGTAGGCGTAGGTGGTGACTCGTCCGAGCGGGTCAGTTTGGGTTTCTCTGCGTCCCAATACATCGTATGTAAAGGATGTCACTGCACCATCTGAATTCTGGCTGGTAAGGGGCTGGCCCAAAGCGTTGTAAGTAAATGTTGTTAATAATCCTCGCGCATCTTGAACTTCGGAGACTGTCCCGTCACCGTTGTAGGTGTATGAAGTTCGATTGCCCAGCGGGTCAATCACAACATGCGGGTTTTGCGTTGAATCATTATAAACAAACACATAATCCTGATTGAGCGCATCAATCACCGTCGTTAGGCGACCAGCCGAATCGTACTGTAACGAAGTTTTGTTTCCTAAACGGTTGGTTAACGAAGACAGCAACTTCCCAGCAGTGAATTCAACTTGCTCAGTTCCTAGTGGGGTTTGAGCAACTGTCTTTAATCCTAATGTATCGTAAGTATAAGTCTCTCGATATCCAATTGGATAAATGGTTGCTGTAAGAATATTATTTGCAAATACAGAAGTTGTCTTTGCCCCAAACGGATCAGTAGTCGATGTTTCATGATTCACATGATCATAAGTATAAGTAGTGATTCCTGAACCCATCGCAAGGGTTGTGACTTGACCGTCTCCATTATACGAATAAGTTGTTCTATACCCTCGAGGATTTTCGATTGTGTGTATTACAGAATAAGCAGCAATAGGAGGATTAGCAGGAATGGTAGTATATGTCCATTGAGTTGTACAGCCAGATGGGGCAATCATTTGTTCCAAATTACGCTCGGAGTCGTACTGGAAAGTCCATAATCTTCCGCCCCAATCTTGCACATTGCTTAGCAATGAAACCGTTAGCCCACCGGAATAGGAGAAAGTAACAGTATCGCCTGAAGGTGTTGTGATAGCCTTTAGCAAGCCTGATTCACTAGGTACACTACTATATGTAAAAGTCTGCGTATTGCCGTTAGTGTCAACTAACTTGGTAGGTCGGAAAAGCGTTCCAGAAGACGTTACGTCTTCATACCTAACTGTAGTTCCATTTGGGAAGTACTCGGTGAAAACTCCTGAATTATAGGAGATCGAGTTCGAAAAGCCGGTTCCATTTGCACCAACGTAATTCTCAACCCCACCAGTTCCTCCTACAGAAGATAGTGCAAATGCCCTTAAGTCACCTCGAAAGTATTTTGCATTGCCGGCTGAAAGACGTCTAATTTTTGAAAAGTAGCTCAGGCTTCGCTGTCGTCCGACACCAACCTCGGAGATATCCGGGTTAATGACATAAAAGAATTGAAGATTTAATTTCTCTCCCAAAGCTGGTAGAGAAATTGATAAGAAAGGGGTTACCGTTGACCCTTTTAGCGATTTTGATCGAATATCCATATTTTTTTACTGTTTTAGGGGTCAGTGCTGAGGCACAAACTGTTTGGGTACGGGCTGCCATCTGGCAATGATTGTCCCTGATCAGAATCACAGAGGCCACTACTGCCCGAAAGAGTCGGGTGACAATCGCAATCGCGAGGACAGGTCAATGGTAAACCTGCGTTACCCATTGGAATTAACGGTAAAAAGTTGAAAGGACTCATAAAGTTTGTTCTCGAATAAAAAAGTCTGATTTAAATGCGTCGTGGAGGCTACCAAGCACAAAAGCCGGAATTCCTTCCTTGCCCTCGGCGGGTTCCCCTAGAAGTTTGGTCAAGATATCTGGAGTAATTTCGCGAATAGCAGCGCAATTTCGACCAGCAAGGAATCTGCCCAGGAGTTCACAACAGGCCATGGATGTAGGGCATCCGTTACACCTATATCCAATTTCCTTAATCGTTCCCTCGCTCACTTTAAATTCCATCACTACGTAGTCTCCTGCGCCTTCGTCGCCTGCATATCCAATGTGAGTAGGAGCCGCTATTTTGCGATTACTTCGCCTATCCCGCAATAGATTCATAGCTAGTTCAGAAAAACCAGATGTCATTTGATACACTTCCTTTTATGAGGTCGTTTAACAGCCGCATAAATTAATTTCTTCCTTTTGCTTAATGTCATAGTTACTTCCATTAGATTTCATCTTTAACTTTTCCAGATACATCTTCGCCCCAGAATGATTTGGGTTTAATCTTAATGCCTCCTCAAAAAAGGCCGATGCTGATGCACAGTCATTGTTATTTGCGGCTGTGACACCCATAAAGAAACTTGCATCTGGAATACCTGCTTTGCACAACTCAAAAAGAATGGGCTCCGCTTCATCAAGACGACCTCGCTCCAAAAGACACTTTGATAAAAGTATTCCAATCCCCTTGTCGTGAGGATTCATTGCTTGCTTTTGACTTAAAACAGATGGAGCGTCTGCGCCCTGCGCATTGAGAAGCCTTAACAGAAGCGATCCCCAAAACTCACCCCGGTTGTCTTTAACTTCTACAAGAGAAACTACTTCTTCACCGACGATGAAGTCACGTCGCTTGAGTGCAGAATCAAATAAAACTTCAGCGGGTTCGGCATACGCACTACCAGATTCAACCGCCTTGATAAGATAATGCCGCATAGCAGCATAGTCGCCAAGTTCTTTACAGCAGACACCTAAATTAAAGTGCTTTTTGTAATTCTGTATTCCCGTATCAAAGCTTGCAAAGTGTCGAGGAGTTCCTTCGGGAATCCTCTCAAGGTCAAGTCGAGCTTCTCCATATCGACCAGCATTCATGAAGCTAACACCACGCAAAAACAGTAACTCTGGGTCATCGCTGTAGTGCCGCAAACCATCACTTAAAACAGTGACGCTATCTTGCTGGAGTCCAATAGCTCGCAATGAAGCGGATAGCAACGCAAATACCTTCCGAACATGAGATTCCTCTGGAATGGAAACATCAAGACACTTGCGAAACCAATCTATCGCCTCTGCATGGTCTCCGTTGTAGTGAGCAGTCATTCCAAGATTGAACAGAACAAATGGATGGTTTGGCCTGTCCTGTAAATCTAAGAGCAGAAGCTTAGAATCTCTTTTCTTCTTTTTAGCCTGACCAACTTCACTTGTGTCGTATCCACTGTGAAGAACAACCGCATTGATTCGCTGAATCTCACAACCATGCTTGCGCAGAGAGCCAAGAATCTGCTCGTGAATGCGGCCTTCAAATTCTAAACCTGGCAGATTGCGGAATAGCTTCACGTGATCAACCCTTGTGCCTTGCCCGTCGGGGCCGTCTACAAATTGCACAGGAACAACAAAGCCATGCACATGATCTGGAGCATGAATAGCCGCCTGAAGAATTTGCTCTGCCGTTTCAATGGGCAGTGTGTCATCAGCATCTAGCCAAAAAATCCATTTGCCCTTTGCGTACTTCAAACTTTCGTTGCGGGCTTGAGCAAAGCTGTCTGGCCACTCAATATCATAAACTTCGGCTCCATGCTCCTTAGCAATCTCAACCGTTCGGTCAGTTGAACCGGTGTCAACGATAATCTTCTGACTAAAAACATCTGCTACAGAGGAAAGGCAACTATCAAGAACCCTTTCTTCATCCCGAACGATCATGCAAAGGCTTATATCTGCTTCTTTGGCTAACCTGCAAATTCGATCACGAATAGCCTCTGGATGGCGATCTTGATTAAAGTGGATAGGCTCTCTGCGCTCACCTGGAAGATGGCTTGCATAACCGTCCCGCACTAATTTTAAATGGCGATCCAAGAATATCTTTTCGTTTTGTCTTAAAAGCACTGCAGGATTCAATTCTAATCTCTGCAAAGACTGCGAGCCTTTGTGGTGAATATAACTACGAGAACTCAACACCAATCGCTTTCCAGATTCCTGAATACGGAAGCTGAGTTCATTATCCTCAAACATTCCTTTGCCATATTCAGTTGAAAATCCACCCAGATCTTTCATGAATTCCGTCCGCATCGCTAGGCAAAGACCGACTAGCATAGAAACATCCTCATCTTCAGCCGAACGGTTTGCAAAGTCATTCGCAAAAAGGTCGACACCTTGAAGAGTGCTGTACGTAGGTTCAACTTTTTGGAAATATGCGACATTGTTTGAGCAAGGAGCAGTCGCTCCAATATCACTCGACTTTTCCAAACTTTCAACCAAACGGATAAGCCCGGCTCGTGGAATCAAAGTATCGCTGTTAAGAAAAATAACCACCTTGCTTTCAACTAATTTCAGACCTGTATTGCAAGCGGCAGCAAAACCTACATTCTCCGAGTGAGAGATGAGATGCACGAAATCGAATTCCAGTGCCCGCTCTGCTGCATCATCAGAACCAGCATCATCCACTACAATAACTCTTTCAAACAAATCTCTGCTTTCCTCAAGACTTCGCAGGCATTCAAAAATGTCATCGCCTCCGCCATACAGCGGGATAACGATCTCTACAGTTGGCCGACTTTCTAGGGGTGGGCATTCGTAAATATCTCTGCCAGAGTCAACATCAGCGAGCAAAGCCGGACAATCAATTCGCTCAATCATGTGGAATGCATTGGGATGAGTGGGATGTAGGTCACGAATCGTTGGATCAGCATCCCAACCTAGCCACTTTTCTTGCCACCAACCATCAACAAGCTCATCCTTGTGCCCCCAAGTAGAAATCTTTTTATGGATGCGCTCATCCGAACCCACATAAGAAAGATGGTGGAGAAGCCCGTGATCTCTAGAAAGCACAAGCATCTTCCCGCCTGAGTACTCTCGAATATATTCATGTGAGCACTCCTGGGCATTGAGCATAAGAATTGGTGCCAATTGTTCAGGAGGGGATACAATATGGCTTGTCGTCTTCCAATAGGTCTGCATTCGCACACGAACAATATCCGCAATATCAGACTCCGCTATTTCAGCTAAATTACGGAGTAACTCGGGTTCGGGAATCTCATCGCTATCCGGGATGAAAAAGTGCTTGACCCCATTTTCTTGCATCGCAAGTAATACTGCCTGACGGTGCGAACTTTCATCTACCCAATCTCCTAAAACAACCGTTGCGCCAGATTCCAAGGCCATTTTTTCGGATAACTGCCAGTCGCCAATATCCCCCGACCAAGGCAGCCGGCTGACAAACACAAAGACTTCTCCATGTGGTTGAAACGCCTTGATGACTTCGCTCAAAAACTGGTTGTCATCGTGAATGCAGATAGCAGAGGGGATTTGCTTCATAAAATGTTTATCCTTGTGGAGTAAGAGATAAATCTTCAAAATCTGCTTAAAAAGTTACAGGTCAACAAAAAAGTCGGCTAAGTGTTTAGGTTTAACTTCAATGGAACACCCCTCATTTCGCCACTCAGGCAAACTCGGTGATGCTATTTATAGCCTCGCCGGCGTTCAAACTTTTGGTTTATCAGATTTCTATCTTGCCTGTGGGTCGCACATTAGTAAAGCAGTTGGAGAGCTACTACTGCCTCTGCTCAATGAGCAACCATATATTCGATCAGCAAAAATCTGGAATGGCGAGCATTATGAATACAACCTCGACGAATTCCGGAAATTTGGTCTTGGATACAACCTTGCCGATGCCCATCTCATTCCGTTAGGTTTGCGACCATCGTGCCGCGACAATGCTTGGCTAACCGTGCCCAAAACGCTTTCGATTGAAAATCGACCAGTCGTGTTTGCCCGATCAAAAGACTACCGAGGCATTGATGGTTTCTGGGAAACCGTTTATTCAGAATTCGGTTCGCAGGCAATCTTCATTGGCACGAATCAGGAATATGCTGATTTCATTCAAGTAGTAGGGGATATTCCGCACATCCAAACTGGAAACATGCTACAAGTAGCCGAAGTACTTGCTGGCTCCAAGCTATTCGTCGGAAATCAGAGTTGTCCATTAGCCATTGCCGAAGGTCAGAAACAACCACTTATTCAAGAAGTCTGTTTAAGGAACCCTAACTGCATTTTCTTTCGCGAAACCTGCTATCCAATCACGGCTACTACACAATTTGTAGCCGTTATGAATGAAATTCGAGATAGGGATTTACTTTGAGTACTACTGAGTCCATTTCAGACTTACTTAACTCTAGCTATTACCAGTGGTAAGAAAGTTGCGAAACGCGACCTGGAATCTCCACCACGAACTATTTTAGTCTCTGATAAGTTTAAAAAGATAATGTGAGACGCCCCATTCCGTGCCATCAGCAAACCCAAACAGCTCGCGGCAGGCGATGAAGAACATTCGCCACCGCTGATACCATTTCGCTGCACTTTGTGAGCCGTATACCGTCTCCAAAACATTCATGATCTGAGATTGATTTCGGCTCATGTTGTCTAGCCATGCATCGGCAGTACGGGCGTAATTCATACCATTAACCTGCCACTGTCGCTCAACGATCAGAGAATCTTGTGCCTTGATTAGCAGATCGTGACTCGGCATAACCCCACCCGTAAAAAAGTGCCTCCCCATCCAGTTTTCACTCCCTTCTGCTTCAAATAGATAAGCAAACTCTTTATGCCGGAATATATGGACAAAGAGCTTTCCTTCATCCTCTAACCAGTTTTTCATTTTCGCGAACAAAGCGGAATAATTCCGAACATGCTCCAGCATTTCAACTGTGACGATCCGGTCAAATTGGGTCAACGGCTCAAAATCGTTGATGTCAGCGGTAATGACCCGAACATTTTTTAGGCTACGCTCCTTACACTGTGACTCTATATATTCTCGCTGACTTGCAGAGTTCGACACTGCTACGATGGCGGCAGTCGGAAACTTTTCTGCCAAGAAAAGGGTCAATGATCCCCAACCGCAACCAAGTTCCAAAATAGATTGTCCTGGCTCAATCTCGGCACGGGAGATGACTGTTTCAAGCGCGACCGTTTCCGCTTCTTCTAATGTTGTCACACCACTTGGCCATTCGCAGCCGCTGTACTTCTTCCGTGGCCCGAGAATGAGTTCAAAGAATTCCGGAGGGAGTTCATAGTGTTGTTGATTAGCCTCGTCCGTAGATTCGGCGATCGGAGCATGGTTAAGAAGTTCTATGAACTTGGCTAACTCCCCAACCGGGTCTTGCGAGTACTGGCTCTGAATTTCCCGCAATCTTTGTGCGCAGGCTCTTTCAATTCCATAACTCAGCAATGAATCCGGAATCTTGCCCGATTCCGCTAGCGAGATGGCGATCCGATTAAGAACTTCATTCATTTTGAATCTCCTTGCTCATCCTTTGGAGGCCACGGAAAGAAAGGCGAAACAGTCCGCTGATACTCTCGATAAGCTTCCCCGCGAGATTTAATCGAACGGGCTTCGGTCATCGGAATACCGGTCACTTTGGTTAGGAATAGCAACATCACAACTGGCCCCAGAGCCGCTAACCAGAGAAGCGAACCACCAATCGCTAGAATCAAATAGGCAAACCAGTGCACCCACTCAAAAAAGTAGTTTGGATGCCTCGACCAAGCCCACAGTCCTTCCCGGCACACTTTTCCTTTGTTCTCGGGATTCTTCTTGAAATTTGCTAACTGTAAGTCGGCAATGCTTTCGCCAATCACCGCAACGAGCCATACAGCTATCGCGAAAAGGTCTAGTGCCCTTACCGGACTCGGATTGTAACTGGCCGCGAGCATTGGCAGAGCAAAGAGAACAGCCCAAGCGGCTTGAATTTGGAAAAACCCGAACATCAAAGGCTGAACACGCTCTCCCCATTTTTCCCGAAGCATTTGGTACCGACCGTCTTCTTGTTCTGAAAGAACTCTGACTGCAAGCGCAGAACCTAGCCGCAGACCCCAAACTCCGGCGATGACCGCAACCAATACTTTACGCCATGGATCGCCGGAAGCGGTCAAGGCAAAAAAGACCGCGCAAAGCCCGGTTCCGAAACTCCATGCGATATCAACGATGCCTGCGTTATGCCGCCGATACTGCACGTACCAGAGAGCAGACATCAGTAGTGCCATAGTGAGCCATGCGATTCCAATAGCAAACCAAACACTCATGGTGCATCCTCTAGAAAATCTAATAAATCAGGCTTGTCGCCGGGGTTCTTGTGAACAAATTTCTTAACAACCATCCTTTTTGAAATGAGAAAGAGGCCGGGCATGGTTTTGGGGTTGCCTTTAATTCCGCCCTGCCGAATCCCCGATTTCATTGCCCTCAAACTGTTTTTGATCGTCGCAATAGAAAGCATTTTGAAAAACGATTGCTGACTCAATCCGAAAAGCTTGTAATACTGCGATTCGGGGTCTGAAAGGCGCAGCTCACTCTCTAACCCAAACTCTTTAAAAAACTCGCGAGCATCAGCTTCAGAGCCAACATGCACAAAGGCGACTTCGATACCCATGGCTTCCAGAGCTGGTTTCAACTCACTGATCTCCGCAACCATTTCTCGGCAAAAAATACATCCGAAATGACGAAGAAATGCAACTAACACTGGCTTGCTTTGGGAAAGTGAGAGAACCTCCTGAAAAAACGGCTCCTGGATACTCTTCAATAACTCTGGTGATGGCGTTTGCATATCAATTTGAACTCGAATAAGTTGCGGCTTCTTGGATTTGGTCTGGAATCGAATAGCATTGCGCCAACTTCAGTTCGCCACGGAACCGCGGTTTAGAAAATATCATTTGAATGTCGCCGACATACTGTTCGGCAAATCCTCCTTCGCAATAACAAAGGTAGTAATGCCAAACCCGAATAAACTCAGGCGAATAGCCTTGGAGCATCACTTCGGGAATCGAGCGCACGAACCGCTCTCGCCACCGTGCGAGAGTTGTCGCGTAATGCGTCCCAATTTCTTCTAGGTGGATCGCCCGCATGTCGGAAGATTTGGTCGCCGCCTCTATGATTGCGGAACGGGACGGGCAGTTGCTTCCCGGAAACACGTATTGCTGGATGAAATCTGTTCGCCGCAAATAATCTTTGTAACCTTGATCGGGCATGGTGATTGCTTGCAAAGCCATCAAACCATCGGAAGCGAGCAAAGAAGCACATTTGTTGAAGTATTCACGCATCCGCGAGTGTCCGATTGCTTCAATCATTTCAATCGAAACCAGCCGGTCGTACTTGCCGGGCAAGTCTCGATAATCCATGAGCCGGACTTCAGCAAGATGCGCCAAACCTGCTTCGGCAATGCGCTTGTTTGCTTCCTTACACTGCTCAGCAGATAAGGTAACAGAAACAATATGACAACCGTATTCTCTAGCCGCGAATATGGCAAAACTCCCCCAGCCGGATCCGATTTCGACGACCGACATTCCTGGTTTGAGATCAAGCTTTTCGCAAATCCTGCGAAGCTTCGCTTTTGAAGCTTCTTCCAGCGACATTTCCGTTCGCTCAAAAATGCCACACGAATAAGTCAGTGTTTCATCTAGGAACAATTCAAAAAACTCATTTCCCAGATCGTAATGCGCCTGAATATTCCGCTTACTATTCGAGCGTGTATTACGCTTGAGGAGGTGAAGAATTAATCGAGGGACTGTTGATACCTGGGCTATAAACTTTTCAGCGCGGGATTCAAATCCTCTCCTTCGCGCGAAGATTCTTATTAATGTAGTGAGATCGTCGGCTTCCCAATAACCTCTTCGATAAGCTTCCGCTACGCCTAAAGAATGTCCAAAAACGGCAAGGCGATAGAAACGAGGATCGTTGACTTTAATCTGGACAGCTAATTCAGCGTCATCCTGCTCGCCCAGTTTGATCACCAAATCGTCTTCAATGAGGCAGATTTCCCCATGGCGGATTCGGGAGAGAGCGGTTAATAATATCCGTTTGCAAAAGGTATCAATAGCACTGGCCTTTCTCGCCGACACGCCTTTATTGAGGTCAGCCATTTCCCAGCTATTCATTTCGCGGCCCCTGTATTTTTGAGTTTTGAAGGATGCGGGATATATGGGCACCCTTTTAGCCATAGCTTTAGAGCTTGGAAGTAAATACGTGTAATCACGGCTACTGTTAAGAACGGCTTCTTCCAAAGGATTTCCCTGAGCGAATTTTCGGTAAGCGACTCTCGGCTCAGCTGAAGTTTTGCTTCAAACATCAACGTGCCTTCCTCCCAGTTCTCCATTTCAACATTTATTTCACCATTCGGTTGACTAAACCGCCAAACGTACTCCTGATTCATTTTCATAAACGGAGAAACATGAAAATTCTTGGCGAATCGGTATTCGTTGACTTTGCCTGGTTCAAATCTAAATGCGTAGCAATGAGTTTCACCCCACGGAGTGTTGTGTACTTCTGCAACAATTGCCTCTAGCTCAGAATCATCTGCCGACCAACAGTAGTAAAAGCTTACGGGGTTCATCACATATCCAAGCTGGCGAATATGGGTGAGAATTTGAATAGAGCCTGCTGGAACAAAGCCAAGCTCCTGAAATACGAGTTCCCGAACAGCTTTTTCTATTGGGCGAGAAGCTTCGCCAAAGTGGTCATAACGTAAAAATCTATCAGCGCATTTATGAATTACAGGCATTTCTGAACTCTCCAATTCCCCTAAATCCAGATAAAACATTGTGTCGGGGTACACAAATTCGTGAGTTTTTGGTTGAAGCCTGCGATGAAAAACCTTCCCAGAGTAAATCGCGGATTTCATAATGCCTCCCCAAACGCACTTGCGACATCTAGTGCGCTTTGCAAGCCTGCCTCGTGGAATCCGTTGCCCCAATACGCCCCACAGTAAGAAATTCCCTCATTGCGAACTAATTCCGTCCGCCGGTTTTGAGCCGCGAGCCCCCGTGTTGATGCAATTGGATGGTCGTAATCGAATCTGGCGATGACCTTACTGGGTTCAATCTGCTGGGATTCGTTCAGAGATACGCAGTAAGTCGTTGCGGATTCCAACGACTGCAACATATTCATGTTATATGTCACGGTTGCGGAATCTGAAAAATCTTTTGGTACACGGTAGTTCCAGCTACTCCACGCGCTACGTTTTTCGGGCAAAACACTTGTATCGGAATGCAGAATCGCTTCATTTTTTTGATATTCGAATGCGCTCAAAATTTCGCATTCGGTTTGAGTCGGATTGAGAAGCAATCCGAGTGCCTGATCTGCGTGAGCGGCAACCACAACCTCGTCATACGCCTTGCTGTTCGACTTACTCGAAACCAGTATTTGCGATGAGCCACGTTGAATCTGCTCCACGCTTGAATCTAGGAGAATTTCTGCATTCAGTTTGCCGATGAGAGCATTGACATATTGATTTGAACCACCCTGAATCGTCCTCCATTCAGGTCGCCCGGTGAGATTGATAAGCTGGTGGTTCTCTAGAAACTCCGCTACAAAACTAATTGGGAAACTGAGAAACTTATCGTGTGGGCACGACCACAGAGCGCAACCGAGAGGGCTTAAAAAGCGATCAACAAATTCTTGCGAAAACGCATGCTGTTTAATGCTTTCTTCAACTGTTATTGAGGAATCAGCAAAGCTCAGCCTTTTCACCATAAGGATGAATTTTTGAATATCTATCAGCATCCGCCAGTGGTCGCCACGGCTCAAACTCCCACGCTGGGCAAAGAGATTGGCGAGGCTTGATCCGGAATACTCAATGCCATTGCGCTCATCTTTCACGCTGAACGACATTCTCGAAGCCTGTGATTCCACTCCTAATTCATTGATCAAGCGATTGAATCCAGGATAATTGGGCCGATTGAAAACAATAAAGCCAGTGTCAACATTGATCGGCCCAGACTCTGATTCAACCTTGACCGTATTGACATGCCCCCCGATCCGGGAATCTGCCTCGTAAAGAGTCACCCGGTTATTGCGGCTCAGCAAGTAAGCAGAAACCAGCCCTGAAACCCCAGACCCTATAACCGCTATCTCCATCTTTTTCTTAACTGTTCATTTCTCATAGTTAGCTGAACCTTGGATAACCAAAAACTGAAAAAGGCGACCCAGCGCCTTAGCTGGGTCAAACCAATTTCATGGATTTAGGATCAGGATTTCGGAATCAGAACCGTGTCGATTACGTGAATCACGCCGTTTGTGCAATCAATGTCAGTTTTGATTACCTTTGCGTTGTCCACCTTCACTCCGTGCTTGTTAGAAACTTTGACTGAAGCACCATTCACTGTCTTCACGTGAGTACCGTTCTTCAGTTTGAGAACATCTGATGCCATCACTTTGCCAGGGACAACGTGGTAAGTCAAAATCTTTGTGAGCTTTTCTTTGTTTTCTGGCTTGAGCAGGTCTTTCAAGATTCCAGGATTTTCTTTTTCCAGCTTTTTGAAAGCTTCATCAGTTGGTGCGAAAACTGTGAAAGGGCCATTTCCTTTTAGTGTGTCGACAAGCCCAGCGGCCTTCACTGCCGCAACAAGGGTGGTGAACGATTTAGCATTCACTGCCATGTCAACAATGTCCGCTTTGACAGGTTTGTGGTGCTGGAAGTTTGCAAATCCAACGGTAGCTGTAAGGATTGCAACGACGATGACTGATGTGAGTTTTGATTTCATTTTTCTTCTCTTTAGCGGTGTTCTCTGCAAGTCAATGAGAAAGCAATTGAGGTTGCAAGGTGATATTGCCGCCCCGCAATATCTGTCCATAACGCCGATTGCCTAATTTTTGTCGCTATTTTGTCTAAATTATGTCCATAAAGTCCCATCCTTTGCTACATTTTTATTGACAGAACCTAGACAAGTGGGCTTTAATTTCCTGTGCCTCCCACTTATTCGATCAGTGCAGTCGCAAAAGCTTCTGGACTTTCTGTACATACAATCAGGGCGTGGGAGAAGCGATATGGGGTTACCAATCCAGAGAGAACGGATACTAACCGCAGAAAATACACTTTGGGCGATATAGAGCGTTTTAGGCTTTTACGCCAAGCAACCGAAAATGGGCACAGCATCGGAATGATTGCCGAGCTCTCAACTGAGGAGCTTCAAAACTTAGACAACACTGCTGAGGTTCAAAATCCGCTCGCGAGTAATCGAAATTATTTAGCTGCTTGTCTGCAAGCGATGATGAATCTTGATGCCGACGCTCTTGAAGAGGCACTCTCGCACGCGGGAATTGTTCTAGGAATTGACCGATTTCTGTCCGAGGTTGTCGTGCCCTTACTCAAAGAACTAGATAGTGGCTGGGAGGAGCGAAGGATATCCATCGCTCAAGAGCATTTGGCGTCGGCTGTTCTCAGAACTCAGCTGGAGAAGGCAAGGTTAACGATCCAAGTTCCGTCCCATGCACCGCGAATATTGGTCACTACACCAAGTGGCCAACTTCATGAAATCGGTGCTCTTTTAGCCGCGATTTCCGCCGCCCGCCATGGCTGGAACGTCACCTATCTCGGCCCCAATTTGCCGTCCGACGAAATTGCCGCCGCTGTGGCTAAGACACATTCAAACGCAATCGGCCTCAGCCTGGTTTATCCCGCGGATGATCCGCTGGTAGATAGCGAACTTCTCAAAATACGTGAGCTGTTGCCAACTACTCCCATTATCATCGGTGGACGAGTGATTAGCCACTATCGGCAAACTATCCAAGCGATTGGGGCGCACATCATAACGGACGACCATTCGCTCAAGCAGTTGCTTCGGTCTCTGAGCTGAGTTATTTAAAAATCGCAGACGAAACCTGGAATCGCAACAAAGTGGAGCAAGTTCTCTCAAAGAATGTCCAAGATAGTCAACCAGATGAAATTAGGCAACCAGACTGGGTTCCCTTCTAGTAAAACCTAAGAATGCAACTGCTCTTCTTAGCTGTCGGGATACTCCAATTAAACAGCCAATATTCCGGCAAACTTGATGCGAGCTTGGAAGCAGCTTCGGGGATTCAACCCATTTTTGTACGAATGGAGAATCAGCTGTTCAAGAAATCAGGCGATTTCGAGAAATTTTGTGCCACCAACGAAGCAACCCCGAGATCAGAAGTGAGAAAAGCGGTTCTGACCAAACTCCACGCGAATTCCGATATCGACTGGGAAAAAATAAAAGGCTTTGTAAGCGAATTAGAAGCAAAAGGCGAACTCAAAAATACGCGAAAATTTTGGATATTAAACGGATTTGCTTGCGATGCCAGTGCAGAAGCGTGTAAGGCCCTGGCTAGCCGATCGGATGTTGCCTTTGTATATCTCCAGACTGGCCCAACCGGATTAAGGCAACACATTTTCAGACGCTCTACGGCCGAAATCAATGAAACACGTAAAAAGGCGATGCAGACTGCCATTTCCTCAACTAAAGATGATTCCGATCAACCCTTGAACCTCAAAGGGATCGAAATTCCTTGGAACCTCAAGCAAGTTCAAGCCGATCAAGTTTGGGAAAAAGAGAACACATTTGGAGAAGGGACAATAGTCGCCTTGAACGATGGCGGCATATTCGATATCCCAAGCTTGCAAAACTCACTTTGGCAAAACAAAAAGGAAAAGCTGGACGGGATTGACAATGATGCCAACGGATACGTGGACGATATTTTTGGCTGGGATGCCAGCGAGCAGTCGGGACTTGTTTTAGGAAATGCCGGTGCTTCTCACGGCACAATGTGCGCTGGCATCATTGCAGGAAGGCCTACCGAAGAAAAGAAATTTATCTCGGGTGTTGCGCCGCGTACAAAATTAATGATCATCAACGGGATGGGTTGCCTCAGCGGATTTGAATACGCGCTCACAAACGGGGCAGACGTTTTTTCGATGAGCTATATGTTCGTGAATATGGAGCTCGGCAATTATCGCGGAGTTTTTAGGCTTGCGGCCGAAGGCGCAACTGCCGCCGGAATGCTCCTTTGTGGGGGAGCAGGAAATTTCGCGAACAATGCTCCTGAAGGTAAGCAAATCACCTTGCCTAAAGATATTCCTTGTGTTCTTGCCGCCGCGGGAACGGATGAGAACGGTTCGAGACCACCTTTCAGTAGCAAAGGGCCAGTGACATGGTCTGATGTGAAGTTTTACAGCGACTATCCAGATTCAAAGCCTTTGAATAAGCCTGATGTTTCAGCACCAGCATCCGGATTTCCTTGCTGGAATTTGGCAGATGAGGGACGTCCCCAATGGAAAACAATCTTTGAAGGATCAAAAAAAGATGTTCTGGTAACTGGGCCACAGGGTAACTCATTTGCTGGCCCACATACTGCGGGAGTCGCCGCACTTATGTTTTCCGCAAACAAAGAGATCAACGCATGGCAAGTCAAGCGAATCATCGAAGAAACTGCCAGGGATATCGGAGAGCCGGGCAGAGATTTTCTTCATGGTGCAGGCGTGATCCAGGCACTTGAAGCGGTACGCAAAGCCAAAAACCATAAATAGACAGCGTAAAATATATTAGTTAAAATTCCCGTCACAAACCCCTAGCGGCCCTCCCATGAGCGTGTTCTTATAACGGCTAAATCGCAACGAGTGGATACAGGGTTAAAATTACGGCGATCCCGCCCGACCATCGCGTTTACGCGGCGTCCTGGACATTCAACTTTACTGCTCCCAGCACATTTCCGTCATTCCTTTCTGGGATTTCGAAATCGAAAATGTGTGAACCGAGCGAGGATCACGAGACTTATCTTAATTACCCATTTCGCTCAACGATAACCAGTCAACTTTCGGCTTTCGGGTTTCTTTATCTGAATCTATGAAACCTTGCGGGTAGTACCAGGTGACTTCGCCGATCATGCCAGTGTTCTCTCTCAAAATAAATTTGCCTATCGGGGCTACAACTTCCATTTGATTCCAAAATCTAGCGGTGCCCGGCACGTTGCTTTCCTGGTTTCCGGAAGCAACGTTCCGAATAAATTTTCCTGAAGAAATTTCCAAACCTAAACCGTAATCTTTGAATCCAATCGCAGTGTTTCCTTCGATAAGTGCATCTTTCAATCCGTATCCAGAGAAACCACTGAGCTTGCCTGGCCCGTATAGTTTATTCCCTCGCACAACCACTCCAGGAATCAATGCTTTAGGGTTGTAGGTGATATATCGTACTGGGCCATTCTTTAAATCAGAAACAGCGAGAGTCACACCTTGCCGATCTGCAGAAATCAAACGAGCTTCCTTGACTACGTTATCCTTCCCCCACACGTACCATTTGTTGTGGTGAGCCGCTGATGGCTCGTAAACAGGGGTTAGGTTCCCGTATTCAAGGCGAAGTCTATCGCCACCCGAATAGTAGCCTCGCCTATCGGCTTTGAGCGGATTAATTTGTTGGAGTCGGTTTTGTCCGCCTTCAAACCGGGCATTCAGGTTCAATTTATGCCCATAAGTGGCGGCATCGGGGAGTTGCCATTGGTGACCTGGTTCAATCAGGAGAAGCGAATCATCATTCCCCTTTCCATTAAAAGTGTTATCCAGCACCTTTGCATTTGGAGTTGCAATCAAGTGAAGCTGAGCTTTGCCTTCAGTTGAAAAGGTATTGCCTTCGGCCAATACATCCTTGGCATTCCAAAAAACGACCTTGCCCGCCCCCACCACTTGGTTATTTTTGAACTGAGATCCGTTTCCTTGAAAAATGAGCCGCGCTGGTTTATTAGGAGTACCGCGGAGATAAATCGTTTGATTTTGTACTACTGCGGGTTGTGAAACGATGTAGTCGCCTTGTATCTCCGAAGGAACTGTTACATTATTTTGGGCCGGGTATGGATCACCGACCAAAGCATGAAAAAACAATGCAACCAAACTCACTTTTTCTCCCTCTCCGTACGTTGTTCCATATGCACCATTAGTTACTTAGACGATTCACCAGATCACAGAATTCAATTGGCTAGGCAGAGAGAGCCGCTTGTAACAACGACTTTGCACAAATACCAACTTAAACTTGCAATCCAATTACTTCTTTTGGGCAAACTGAAAAAATGCTTCGCACCCGCCTTTTGCCTCTGGCATTGCTCGCCACAATTGCCCCTGCCATGCTGCTTGCACAAACCAACCAAGCGAACTGGAAACAAGCTGACCGTTTTTCTTCATCGACTCTGCGACCCTACATTTACAGCTCAACTCTGAATCCAGAGTTTCTCAAGGATTCCGATTCATTTTGGTACCTGTGGCGAGAAGCCGATGGCTCTCGATTTATGTTTGTTGATCCCGACAAAAAGGTTAAGCGACGACTCTTCGACCATGTTGAACTAGCCGCCCAGCTATCGACAATTCACCGAAAACCGTACGAACCCAACGCATTGCCATTTACGACCATTAGCATGTCGGACGATGGAACCAAGTTCACTTTTGTTGTTGACGCAATGCGCTACGAGTACGACCTGAAATCTGAAACTCTCAAATTTGTAGAAAAAGTCGAACCACCCAAACGGCAAACGCCAGATTACAAAAGCAGTGCCCCAGATAAAAAAGCTTTCGTTTACGCAATGGAAAACAACCTTTACTTTGTTGAAGGTGAAAAAGATGAAAATGCAACTCAGCTTTCAAAAGACGGTGAGCAGTATTACAGCTTTGGCGGAGGAGGGGGATTCGGACGCCAGCAAGAAGATGAAGAAGATAATGGTGGCGGCAACTCCAACCAGCAATCAACTCCACGAAAATCTCGCGCCAACGTAACGTGGTCAAAGGATTCAAAAGCGTTTTACATCTCGCGATTTGATTCTCGCAAGGTGAAAGAACTGTTCTTGGTCAATAACTTGGCCAATCCACGCCCGACTCTAATGAGCTACAAATACTCGATGCCCGGAGAACCAGATGTTCCGCAAACCGAGCTTTGGGTTTTCATTCGCGATTCAAAAACCTTCAAAAAAATCAAGGCTGACAAGTGGAAGGATCAAACCATTTCTGACATTCATTGGCCAGAAGCATCTAACCGACTCCGGTTTGTCCGTCGAGACAGATTGCAACGAAATCTTGAACTTTGCGAAGTTGACCTTGCAACCGATCAAATCAAGGTGCTACTCACCGAATCTGTGGAGAATGCCTACCTGGAACGGCAATCCGTCCGTTATGTCAAGCCAGGTGGGGACTTCATTTGGTTCTCGGAACGCGCTGGTTGGGGTCATTTCTACCTTTACGATCATGACGGCAATCTCAAAAATAAAATCACGTCCGGCCCCTGGCGAGCTGAATCCGTTGTTGCAGTGGATGAAAACAAAGGACTTGCTTGGGTGCGAGCCGTCGGTCGCGAAGCAAACGAAAACCCTTATTACACACACACCTATCAAGTGAAGTTAGATGGGACTGATCTTCGCCTTCTGAATCCTGGCGACGCAAATCATTCCACAACATTTACTCCATCGCGCAAGTTCACAATTGATTCAAGTTCTCGCGTTGATATGCCTACCAAAAACGTGCTCTTTGATGCCAATGGCAAGGAAGTCATGGATTTGGAGGACATGGATATCAGCCGGCTCTACGAAATGGGTTGGAAGATGCCTGAGACGTTCGTTGTAAAAGCAGCAGATGGAGTCACCAACATCTACGGCAATATGTGGAAGCCTTTTGATTTTGACCCTAAGAAACGTTATCCAATCATTCTCAACGTTTATCCTGGGCCGCAAACGGAGTCCGTTTCATACGGATTCTCAGCAACTGCAACTACTCAGCAACTCGCTCAACTAGGATTCATCGTCATCCAGATTGGAAACAGAGGTGGAAGCCCTCAACGGTCAAACGCTTATCACAGCTACGGTTACTACAATCTTCGTGACTATGGACTAGCCGATAAGAAAATTGGCGTCGAACAACTCGCAGCTCGGCACAGTTGGATTGATATTGATCGAGTCGGTATCTACGGTCACTCTGGTGGCGGATTCATGACCGCTGCAGCAATGCTTTTACCTCCGTACAATAGCTTCTTCAAGGTTGGAGTTTCTTCATCCGGTAACCATGACAATAACATCTATAACCAAAACTGGAGCGAACAACATCACGGATTAAAAGAAGGTGCTGCAACTGGTCAATCCGGTCAGCAAGGAAGCAGAACTCCGGAAGAGCTTTGGATCGATAGCATCTTCACTCCTATGGACGCTTACGCCTTTGAGCAGAATGAACTCGAAGCCCAGCAAAACCGTGCTGGCGGGCAAGGAAGGCAAACTCAACAAGGAACTGAACAGGAAAACAAATCGGAGTTCCAAATCAAAGTTCCGACGACCACCGAACTCGCTGCTAACTTAAACGGAAAGCTATTACTTGTGCACGGCGATATGGATAACAACGTCCACCCGGCAAACACGATTCGGTTAGTGGATGCGCTCATTAAGGCGAACAAACGGTTCGACTTGATGATCATGCCTGGTCAACCACATGGTTATGGCCCGATGCAGGGCTACTTCCAGAACATGATGTTCGAATACTTCTGCGAACACTTACTCGGTGATCGTTACCGAGGCAGTGCCGATATGAACGGCAAAGGCTGATAGGCAGATAATAAGCGGGCGAGGATTCGCCCGCTTATATTATTTTTTCACTTCTGCATTGATCCGCTTCAGCTCATTCAACAAGAATTTGATATCCATAAAGGGATCACCGCCCGTGCGCTTCCAACGAATAAACCCATCCTTGTCGATGAGGATTGTCGAATGGAGTTCCATCTCCTCAAAGTCATCATAAGAAGAGAATCTACGCGCATTTTCGTGATTGTTGTCCGATAGAAAATTCATCTTAACTTCTGAAAGCACAACCGAAGATTTCAGTGTCTCAGGCGTCGCACTGCACACGGCGAGAATCACTGTGTTTTCATTGGCGAAGTCAGTTCCTCGGTCGTTAATCGCCTTCAGCTGACCTACGCAATGGACGCAGGCATCGCCGAGGAAGTAAATGAGAAGAACATTTTTTCCTCTGTAGTCTTCAATATGGACTTGCTTTCCATCCCGATCAAGTACTTCTAGCTTGGGAGCTTTGAACGGACTCCAGTTCATTGGCCCGATTACATCCAGTTCTTGTGGTTTGTAAGTGCGCTCGGGTCGCGGAGTTACGGCAACCGGACGAGCGTTTAACCCCAAGTTACGCACATCGACCAGCCATTTTAAATCTTGATCAGCATTTGACCAAACGTATTCAAGCCTTCCTGCGAAATGAGTCGCGCGTTCAGTGTTGCCCAACTTTGAGTAGCTCAACGCCAGTCCGGCAAGAGAAAAGCCGTCATTTGGTTCATGCTCAAGGGCGAGGTCGTAACTTTCAATTGCTTGATCGTACTTTCCGTTTTTGTAATAGAAATTTCCGAGCAATCGTTGCACGGGCCACGGCATTCCTGGGGGATCGTTAGGCAGCAGATGGCTTTCTCGCATTTTTTGCTCAGCTTTCGCCGCGCTGATCCAAAGCTTTTCTGCTTCCTTTGTATCACCAAATGCAGTGGCATACATAGCACTAGCAATGTCTTCGAAAAAGAAGATGTAAGAAGTCTGTTCATCAGCCTTTTCACGCGGGCCAGCAAGTTTTTTGATGAGTTTCTTAAGTAAATCTAAGCTCTTTTTCGAGTCGGCTTCTTTCCCAAGACCAGCGTTTGCAATCGTGAATGCAAAGTGCCGACTCAATAGATCAAAGTCGCCAAGCCCACCCCAATTGACGAATCCTGGTTTCAGAATATCATTCCACCGCTCAAACTTCAACAGATTCCTGATGACTGCCTCCTTGCCTTGCGAAACTAACCCGCCTTCGTCGACCGGATTAAGCTCAGGATCCTTTGGAGCACGCAGGAGATCATTCGCTCCTTGCAAAGCCATATTTGCCATTCCTAGTTGCTCCTGAATGTAGCAAAGGTAGTTGCGATTGTGAGGATAGTTCCAGGTTTCAAATGGCAAAGCAAGTCTGTCATTCATGTACCGAAGCTCAGTTCTTGCGGCAGAATCCATAGCGATTGCCGCTTCGTGCCACATGCCTAACTTGCTGTAAACATGCCCTGGCATGTGCAGAGAGTGACCAATTCCTGGCGCAGCCTTACCATATAACTCACAACTATCAATTGCTTGCAAATTGGAAATGCCATCCCAGTTGTGAATACTCGCGTGATGAGCTCCCGGGTGCATCGGGTTGACGGCGAGAACCTGCTTAATTAAGAAATCATTGGCGAGGGCACTGCCGTTGCCAATATTGAAAAGTGCCAACATCGCCTTTGCTTCAATGTCATCTGGGAATTTGATGGCCACTTTTTCAAGTTCAGCGCAGAGAGTTTTCACTTGATCGTGGCTTGGTTTTGCTACGGCAATTTCATAAGCCTCAATATACATTTGCTCACGCTCAGTACCGGAATACTTGCGTTTCACCGCTTGCTTTAAGAATTCACGATAGCGATCGTAGTCTTTCGCTTCAATATCAGGTGAACCCAGGGAAAACCAGGTGAACCCGCAACGCGCGAGGCCCAAGTACGCCATTGCACACTCAGGATCAAGCTTCAAGCACCAGCGGAACGACCGCTCGGCTTCTTCAAACCAAAATGAATGCAAAAGTGCATTTCCTTGGTTAAACCACTTTTGAACCTCTGGGTCAGTGGTTGAAATGGGAAAAGGAGCATCCCCAACTCCGGCAATTTCCCAAGGTTTGGTTCGCATCCCCGAATCGTATGCAGACCCGTGTTTAGAATGACCAGGAGTATCATCCGCAAACCCAATTCCGGTTAGGGCTAAGACCATTAATAGAACAAAACTTCGCATTACGTCACCAATTTTCGATCATATCAGAATGGAAAAGAAATTGGAAGAGTTTTTTATTTACGCATAAATTGTAGTTTCATAAAAAAATGAAACACACTAACTACACAATCGCAGAGCAAATTATAGGCACGCCTGGTTTTAGTGATGCCGCTGTAAATATAGTTTTGTGAAAAGTAATCCCCAATGCTGATTAGGAAGTGCTCGACCACCGTTTTCCGGGATGACCAGTAGCGCGCCAGATTTCTTCCATTTTCTCAAATATATCCTGATCGCTCTTCGCCAACAAGTTTGTAAGTACCAATATTGAGTTCCCGAATCCGCTAGCACTGTTTCTACGGAGTTCCTTGAGCCGCAGTTTTGGATCGCGCGATATTTCGGCGTCTTCGTAGATATCTACCACTACAAATTTCTGTTGCCCAATGCTCATTTGAGAGATATTGGCAACGTCATCCCACTTCACCATCTCAGGCTTACCCCCAAGTGTCCGGTTGAGAAATCCATCTTCATTTATGGTTAAAGTAGGATTGCCAAGCTGAATCCATCGGAAAACAAAAAAGAGCGTGCCGCCTCCAAAAAAGACTATTCCTGCCCATCCAATAAGAGTCAGAGTCAGAGTATCTGATGTCTTGGATTCGGAACTAATCATCCAAATGCCCAATGCCGCAAACGTTAGCCCCGCAATGACAACAAAAAGTAATTTCGCCTTGTTAGCGGTAAAGACAACATCTTTCACAAAGCCAATTATGCCCTGAATGCTGATGCAACACAGATGTTTCTGACTCATGCTTTTAGGTAACTTGAACCTCCATGAATCCGTTGAGCAACCCGTCACTCAAACGCATCACCTTAGCCGTCTCTGCGACAATCACATTAGGCTCATTTGCAATTGCCAGCCCTTTGCAAAATGCTCCAACCGATCCAGACGCAGTTGCAAATGCAATCCAGTACAAAGGAATGCAAAAAATGGGGGCATTTGATTTGCTTTCCGAACTCACGGGTAAAGTCGGGCCACGCCTTGCTGGTTCACCAGGGGCAGACAAAGCGGTTGAGTGGGGAGTGAACACGCTCAAAAAGTTAGGATTTCAGAACATTCAAAAAGTGCCTTGTATGGTGAATCACTGGGTTCGCGGAGACAAAGAGCAACTTACGATGATTTCTGGCAATTCCCAAGTTGCCCTCAGTGTTTGTGCGCTAGGCAATAGCATCGGCACTCCGGCAAATGGAATCAAAGCGGAAGTCATTGAGGTTCATTCGATTGCCGAGGCGGAAAAGCTGGGAGCTACAGCTAAAGGCAAAATTATCTTTTTTAACGGCCCGATGGATCCAGCTCAAGTCAACACCTTTGCTGCGTACGGACGGGCAGTAGCCCAACGCGGAGGGGGCGCCGTTGCCGCCGCTAAAGTCGGTGCAATTGGAGCCATCGTCCGATCTATGACGCTGAGGCATGATGACGTTCCTCACACAGGGGCGATGCGTTACTCGGATGGAGTCCCCAAAGTGCCAGCTGCGGCGATTAGCATTGTCGCCGCCGAAAAGCTCAGTGCCGCCATTAAGCAAAATCCCAAGACTCAGCTTCATCTCAAGATGAATTGCAAAACCCTTCCCCCTGCCCCTTCGGCAAACGTGATTGGGGAAATCACGGGATCGATCCTTCCAAACGAGGTTGTTGTTGTAGGCGGTCACCTCGACAGTTGGGATTTGGGCGAAGGTGCTCACGACGACGGAGCGGGAATTGCTCAGTCTATCGAAGCCGTTTCACTCATCAAACGACTGGGTTGGAAACCCAAACGCACAATCCGTGTCGTGTTGTTCATGAACGAAGAAAATGGCGGCGAAGGATCGCAGGCGTACGCAAAGTTTGCCGTTACCAACGGACAAAAACCTTACGCTGCAATCGAATCTGATAGTGGCGGTTTTGCGCCTCGTGGATTCGCGACTTCCTTGAAAGGCGATGATTTGAAGCTCATCGAACCCTGGTTATCGGCATTAGCGAGGTTCGGCATCATGGGAATCGAATCTGGACGCGGTACGGGTGCCGATATCGCGGCCCTTGAACGGCTCGGCGCAAAAGGCTTTGGGTTGATTCCTGAATCTCAGCGTTACTTCGATTACCATCACTCCGCAAGCGATACCATTGATAAGGTGAATCCTCGGGAGCTTCAGTTAGGTGCGCTCAGTATGTCAACTCTCGCCTGGTTGCTCGCTGAATCCGATACTAGTGTCAGCAACTGAAGAGAACTCTCCACAGATTTTAAGAATATCTTCGCATCTGTGTCGAGCAATCGCATTGCAACTAAATGCGATTGCTCCTTTAAATTCGATCTTGTTAATCAGTATCTGGATTTTTTTCATAAGGTTTATTCCTCGGAAAAACTTGCTCGGCTCATTGAGCACTATCACTAGCTTTTGTCCAAGTAAGCCGTCCTTAGACTTGATATGTTGAATCTCTGACCAAGCGACAAATCCAAATCTTGAAAATGGCAAATTTATTGTAATGCCCTTTCGACTAATAACGATTGCTGACTGGGTTTGAAAAATAAACAACCCGCTCACGAAAATCATAAAAAGAAAACCTCCAGTAATAATTCCTATACACACTTGATAGAGCAGTCCCTGAGTGGCGGGTATCCAAGACGCAAAGTACCAAAACGGCAGTTGTAACACCGCGAAAGCAATAATATAGGGCCACTTAGAAATTCTAAATTCACGCTGGCTCATATCCCAATACTCTAGACATTTATACGCGATTTTTGGCAAATGGATTCATCATTAGCATTAACGGCATGGGGGTCTAAAACACCTATGGCAACCTTTTTCTGCTACCGCTGGTAAAATATCACAGTTATCGTAACAAGTCCGGAATCCAGCCACGGTAAAGAAACCTTAGGTTACCCCGTCACTCGAACCCAGCCTTCTCAATAACGAACCTTAACGGAACCCTAAAGGAATCCCATGGCAAACAAAACTCTATACGTCGGCAACCTGCCGTACAGCACTACTGAATCTCAGCTCGAAAAATACTTTGAAGCATACGGCGGTACTAACGCTCGCATCATCGAAGGCCGAGGATTTGGATTCGTAGATATCAACGAAGACCAACTCCAAACCGCAATTGATGACAAGCACGACTCGGATATGGGTGGTCGAAAAATCAACGTGAACGAAGCCCGACCACGTGAAGAACGACCACGACGCGACTTTGGCGGTGGTGGCGGAGGCTACGGCGGCGGCGGTGGTCGTGACCGAGGTGGTTACGGCGGCGGTGGCCGAGATCGTGACCGAGGCGGTCGCGGTGGCGGCGGCCGAGACTGGTAAACCCAGCTTCAACCCATTAATTCAAATCCCTGGTTAAACAAACCAGGGATTTTTAGTTTTCTCTTAATGTTGCGGAACAACAATTCGATACGCCGCGTTTAGAATCGTGATGCTTACTAAAATTGCTCTTGCTTCGGCGTTTGCCGTTGCTCTTATTGCCCCAAAAACGGCTCCGCTTGCCTTCAACATGAAGGATCCAAAAGGAGTTTCTGGGCTTTCCATTTCTATTGATTCGCCACTTGAACCCATCATGGGCCAGACATCGGCAATATCTGGCGATGTCAAATTCGATCCAGCTAATCCACAAAACTCAACCGGAAAAATCGTGGTTGAAGCAAAGGAACTCAAACTCACAAGCGAAGCGATGACCGGCCACATGCTTCAACGAGCTAGCTTAGATGTCGAAAACTATCCAACTATCACCTTTGAAATCACCAAAATTGATGAGGTGAAAGAAACTTCAAAGGGCAACTGGGATGCTAAGGTCACCGGGAACTTCACGCTGAAAGGGACAACCAAGGCCATGACGGTGAACGCTTCTGTGAGCCACATGCCAGATATGTTGAAGTCCCGCGGCGGAGTCCCCGATAAGAATGGCGACTTAATCGTGATCCGCTGCAAGTTCTCGTTCGACCGAACTGATTTCAAAGTTGGTGCTGGTAGTGTTATCGGCAATAAAGTGGATGTCACTCTTTCCACCGTTGGCTATACGGTTAAGTAAGAAAAATACGAATAGCCGCCAGATTTAACTGGCGGCTATTTTATGTCTCGGATACACTGCGGTTCGTGCCGCATCTCCAAATAGATTATTCGCCTGGGGTTCCGCAACAGATTGATCTCCAAGCGTTCTTAAAAGAACTCTGTGAGGAGTTCAGTTCGTACGAATCAGTAGAACCAAAGGCACTGAAATGTTATGCTAGGCCAGCAAGCCACTATCAACCAGGGCTAGGCGCACCCGAAGATTTTATTCACCTGACCGTTTGTCTTTTGGAGGGCCGGAGCGCTTCCCTTTTGGGCCAAATGAGCCAGGGCCTTTATTCGGTCGGCCAGAACCACCTGAAAACTTCTTCCCTCCGCTGTTCTTGGACCCTCGAAATCCGCCAGATGAGCCTCCCGACTTACCAGAAGGGAACGATCGGTTAGGTCGGTCTGAACCTCCATCCGGACGGTCTCGCCACCGGCCCTTATCGCGTGGTGGGCCATCCTTACTTCGATTATCTCGATGACCTTGGTAGCCGCCACGATCTCCGTCATAACCACCGCGATTGTCACGGTTTCCACCATAGCCTCCGCGATCTCGATCAAATCCGCCGCCCCGGTTATCCCGGTTACCGCCGTAACCACCCCGATCTCCTCCCCAGTTGTCGCGATTTCCACCGTATCCGCCACGATCTCGATCCCTATCAAATCCGCCACCACGGTTGTCGCGATTTCCACTGTAGCCGCCCCCGCGATTATCACGACCGCCACCATATCCACCACGATCACGATCGCCGCCACCTCTGTATCCTCCGCGATCTCCACCGCTTCGGTTATCCCGGTCTCCTCGGTAACCGCCTCGATCTCTATCAAAACCACCGCCCCGGTTGTCTCGATTGTCGCGGTTTCCACCATAGCCACCACGATCACGGTCGCCTCCACCACGATATCCACCTCGGTCGTTTCCGAAGCCGCCACCTCGGTTATCTCGGTTGCCTCCGTAACCACCACGGTCTCTTCCACCGCCTCGATTATCTCGACCGCCGCCGTAGCCACCTCGGTCACCGCGATCTCGCTGGTACCGCTGCTGTCTCTTATGCTCGCCTAAATCTGTTCCATCGTGGTCGAAGCGTCTTGGGGCTCGCGTTTCTTCGCTTCCGTCTTCTCCACGTACTTCTGTTGAATCGTTTGCATCGCCTTCTCCAGATGCCTCACTTGCGTCGCGTCGGTAAACCGGACGGTAATCATTTCTGTAACCCCCTCGGTCACCTCTGTCATCTCTACCTCGTCCCCGATCTCCGTAACCACCGCCGCGTGGTCGGTCGCTGTAACCGCCTCGGTCATCTTCGTTGAATTCGTTGTAACTAAATTCTGCGTTGCGGAGCTTAACCGCGCAGGTTACGTAGCAATCTCCAAGATCAATTGCCGCTTCCCAAATAATATCCATGCGATCTTGATAAACCTGTGTATAGCAAGCCTCAAGAGTAACAGGCATGGCTTCCATGAACAGCTTTTCAAACTCTTTTGCAAAGCCCATCAGGTTTTCTGGCTTAAGCCTTGGAATCGCGATTTCTGCTGCAAACAACCGGTGCGCTACCCCAGGTCGGTTGATGCGGCACTCTTGTGCAGGAAAAGCCTTCTCAATAATTTCCGTAAATTGAGTGAACCACTCAGCTCTCTCTTCCTTGCTCACGGGCTTGGATTTGAGAATGAGTTTCCGGCGAAACTTATCAAAATCAGCCGGTTGTGGGGATGGAGAAGACGTACTCATGGGGCTTGACCATTATGAAGTTTTCCACCGACAACGTGGGCACTACGGCGGTATAGTGCCCGGCTGGACCTGGGGATATTTTGCCTGATACTCTTGCGTACGAGCCTCCATCCATTGTTTCCAATCGGGCGGCATCTGTTCAAACCTCAACCATTTTATATCTGGTGGCACAATTCCAAAAGCCATTGTCGTGGTCTGGGCTCCCTCTTGATCTACGCCAAAACTAAATATTTCCCCATCTGAAATAGCAAAACTCCACAACGGGTTTTTATAATCGTTGATTGAGCTGGTGCGTTTTGGAATAGCTCCAGTTGAACTTCCTTGAATACCTAGATTAACCAACAAAACCTGTTCAACAGTCAGCCTTGACCAAATTCCAACGTTATTGGGCAAGCCATTTGGAAACGACTCACTTAGCACCCAGCCGGAAACATGCTCCATCGATTCATCATCCTTTATGGAGTTAGCAAATGCCATTCTTAAACTTGTGGGAGTTGAAAGTTCGTTTGCCAGCCGCTTGCCTGCTGATCCAGCAGTTGAAGCGGTGCTAACAAAACTGCCTGGCGCATTTCCCTCAGAGTTAGGGTGAGCAAGGCCCCATGCTAAGAATCCAATCCTATAAAACCGATTGAAGACTTCCGCGTGAGGAACTATGAGAGCTATCTCCATAAACTCTCGATCCCATCCATCCATCATTAGTTGGCTTTCTTGTTTGACTGCATACTCGCCCAACATTCCTGGTCGAAGCCTTTTGTACTTCCTGAATTCGGAAGTGAGCTTTGCGAAAGGCGTGCGGCTAAGGAAATTACGTTCATTTTCAATCCTCACAACGGGATGGATCAGCCACTTTTTTTCGTCTTCACGAACGTCACACCAGCCAAATTGGTAAAGATGCGTCAGCGTCGCTGTTGAATCTTTCCATTGATCTGGATTTTGACCACTCCAAATCATTCCTAAGCCTGGAGATACATGATCTGGAATCACAGCATAAAGAGATTTCCCTGAGCGTTCAGCAATCTGGCGCAGTTGAGTGCCATAGCACCAGTCAAAGGGGTCGCGCTTTTCAACGTCAAAAATGGGAGCATCTAACGTTGGCAACTGCGGGGGCTCATCGAAATACCACTGGAAATGCTTCCAATAAAGCTTCATATCGTCGGTGATGTCTAACTTGAGTGAAGTCCACTTTTTTGATGGCAAGGCTCTCGCGGCTCTCCGTGCGAAAACATTTGCACTGCTAACAATCCAACCGTTTTGATCTACAAACATGACGCGCAAGGCTAAAACGGTGTCCAAAGAATAGGTGGCAGTGATCACAACTCGCTCTGCTTTGCCTGATCGAATAGCCAGCTTAGTTCTTGGATCAAGGCCTCTTTTTGCATTTAACTGAAGGCGTTCTGCACTTTCAGCTAGTGCAGTTCTATAAGTTGATTCATAAGCTGAATAGTCGCTCAATAGTTCTTTAGCATTGATGTGCTTTTGAACTCCTTCAGGATGACTTGAAAAGGTTACAATTTCGCCTGGTTCTAAGTTCAATAATTCTTCGGTAGGCAGTAGCATAAGGGCGCGAAAAGCCAACGAATCAAATGGCGTGCCTGAGCTCGTTTGAACAATTCTGCCCGCTTCTGATATGGCACTCTGATCCCCGCTCAATACATCATTTAATAGATTCTCATACCGCCGCATCAGCAAGCTCGGCGGTTCAAGAGATGCCTCGGCTTCAGCCTTCCAGCTCTTCTTCGCTTCAGTCAAAGCCTCTTGACGGATTGATTGGCGAGTTGCCAGTTCCGCCCGAAACTGCTCTTGAGTGCGTACCAGAGTCCAAACTCCTCGATCTTCCTGCCATTCGCCGCGGAGGACATCTGCTAGATTTTTGCGGACTTCCTCGGCACTATCTTGACCTTTACTGACAAACAATGCGTTTTTTGTCAGGTCACCTAAAACCCGCCACCGTTGAGAAAATGAATCGCCTAGAATTGGAATCAACCGATCCGCAGGCAATACGGGAAATGTATCAGGGATTTGAATTGCAACAGCGAATATAAGTGCGGCAAGCATGTTACATTACTGTACAGATTTTTTTAGCCTAGAACTCCCTTGTTTTCGCGCTCAGTAGTTTTTTTGCCTGACCGTTTCAGGCTCGCCGCAACTAAAGCATCGAACAACGGCGCGGGGCGGTTGGGACGACTCTTGAATTCTGGGTGAGCTTGCGTCGCGATAAAGAACGGATGCTCCGGCAGTTCAACCATCTCAACCAATCGGTAATCTGGCGACACACCGCTCACTTGCAAACCGTTTTTGATGAGCAGTTCGCGATAATCATTGTTAACTTCGTATCGGTGACGATGACGCTCGAATATCGGTGATTCGCCATATATTTCATAGGCTAGAGTTCCAGCCGTAATGTGGCAAGGGTAACTGCCCAACCGCATAGTGCCCCCCTTTTGAGTGATGCCAGTCTGATCAGGAATAAAGTGGATGACCGGATCATTTGTGCGCTTCTCGGAAGTATCGAACTCTTCGCTACCAGCATTGTTCAAACCGCATACGTTGCGAGCGAATTCAATAACCGCCATTTGCAAGCCGAGGCAGATTCCCAGGAACGGAATCCCATTCTCGCGAGTGTAGCGCAGGGCTTCAATCTTGCCTTCTATTCCCCGCGTTCCAAATCCTGGCGCGATCACAAGTCCGTCAAGTTGAGAAATCGTTTCCGCCGGATCAAGCGAGGCCGGATTTCCATCGATAGCTTCAAACAGATCACTTTCAATCCATTTGATGTTCACTCGGCAATCGTTGGCAATTCCCGCGTGGACGAGCGATTCACTAATTGATTTGTAGGCATCGCCATTGCTGGTATATTTTCCAACAACCCCAATGGTGCAACTGTGCGAGGGGTTTTTCAGCTTCTCAACGATCGCTTCCCATTCAGAAAGATCTGGCTGTTCAGTATTCAATCCCAGTCGTTCGCAGACAAGTTTGCCCAGGCCAAGGTCTTCGTACGCCAGCGGAACTTCATAAATCGTTTCCGCGGTCATGCTTTCGATAACTGCTTCCTGCGGTACGTCGCAGAATAGCGAAATCTTTTCCTTCACGTCATCAGGGATTGGTTCCTCGCATCGGCAGACCAAAACGTCGGGGCTGATACCGATCTGTCGTAAATTGATGACCGAGTGCTGAGTCGGCTTGGTTTTGACTTCTCCCCAAGGCCCAACCGTTGGAACTAGCGTGACATGAACAAAAAGAGTGTTTTCCTTACCGAAATCTTTGCGAACCTGGCGAATGGTTTCCAAAAACGGAAGCGATTCTATGTCGCCAACCGTGCCGCCAATTTCCGCCAATACAATGTCAGCCTCTTCTTTTTTTCCGGCATCAATTAAAAGCTTTTTGATTTCGTTCGTCACATGAGGAATGACCTGCACCGTGCCGCCGAGATAATCACCACGGCGTTCGGCCTCAATCACGTTTCGATAAACCTTTCCGGTCGTGATTGAACTGCTTGATGAACAGTTGACATCTAAAAATCGTTCGTAGTGGCCAAGGTCAAGGTCAGTTTCAGTACCGTCATCGGTGACAAAAACTTCGCCGTGCTGATACGGATTCATGGTTCCGGCATCAACGTTAATGTAGGGATCAAGCTTAACCGGAGCAACTGTATATCCGCGATTCCGCAGAAGTCGCCCCAAGCTCGCACTGGTAATACCCTTACCAATGGAACTCACAACGCCGCCGGTTACGAAGATATATTTGGTCATGCTTGTCATCCGAAGTTGACGCGCAGCGACCGGAAATTAGCCGAGCGGGTCTAAACAATTATACAGCCGAGAGCGGGTAGAGGTCAGCCCCCTGGCTCACGGTTTTTCAGATTACTTCGAGACTTTTTTGCAAAATCGCCCGGAAAACAGAACCAACGCCCTGCTCCGAATCAACTTCTAGCTTTCCGCCATGAGCTTTGAGAACCAGTTGGCAGGAGTTCAACCCAAAGCCGCTGCCTTCAATTCCTAGAGATTCATCCACGACTCGCTCACAATCATCCAACACGCGCTTAACCTGATCCTGAGAAAGCCCCAAACCTTCGTCTTGAACTTCGATCATCACACGGTTTGCGTAATGCGTCAGCTTCACCCACACGTTTTTGTTGAGGCCAGGCGAATACTTCACTGCATTGCTAAGGAGGTTCTCAACTACTCGCATGAGCTTTCGCCGATCCCCGCAAACAATAACTGGCTCATCGGCTCCCTGAAGAACAAGATTGTGATGCTTTGATCTCTCTGTATGCCGCTCGGCGAGAACAACCTTATGGAGCATCATGGCGAGGTCAAATTCTTCTAGGTTGGGTTTCCATTCTCCCTCAATCGGCTCAATGATGTCCTTTATGTCCGCAAGCAAGCGGTCACAACTTTCTACAATTCCGTTAAATAGTTCCTCAGCGATCTCGGGGTCGGCGGCGATTTCTGGTTCACGCAGAGTTTCCGCGTAACCCTTGATGACAGTGATCGGAGTTTTGAGGTCGTGAACAATGTTGCGGCGGATGCTTTGGTTGATGCGCTCAGTGCGGGCGACAGATTGTAAGAGCGACGGATAGTACGCCATCCGGCTGGTGGTTTCAACCGCCGTGCAATAAAGCCCAAACCGTTCTTCATTTGGAGCATGCGCGTTATCAAAAGCAAGGATGCTCCAAGCATGGCTCCCGCCTGGACGTCGCCAACTTGCCGCCCAAAATATGTTTGCGTTTAATCCGGTGAAAGTCGCCAACCGCACGGCAAGAACGCCGTCGTGGGCGACAAATCCTTCACTTGATTCCACAAACGCTCGCCGGAACGGCGGATCGTTTGTAATCCAAGGAGTTGCATCCTTGCCCAAATCAGAGCCGATTTGATCGGTACTAGAATTTTCGGGAAGCATATTGTGCGAAATACCGCCCCAGCTCTGACCATAGGGGCTTTCTAAACCAAGCGATCTCCAGTTGCCCGATTTAGGGTCATCGAGCAAAAGAATCATGCCCTTGTATTCCCCAAATAAAAAGCGATAGTGACGAAGTGCGGCGACAAGGATTTGACGAGCATCTTGGCATTCGCCCAAATCGTGGATCATCTCTAACATCCGTTGGGCGGTTTCCACACTTTGGATGGCGTTGCCGCCTACATTAATCTTATCGTTCATGACTCCCAAACCTTAATGACATTGGACGACAACTAATACGCCAATGATCAAATTTTCTAAGAAATCATTTCCATAGATTAAAAACTGACATTAATGTGAGGGTTATCAAAATCAGCGCTACCCATTGAGCCAACCCTAATCCAACTGACTTCCAACCTGCCTTCCACAAATCGCGAACATTGGTTTGTAGTCCAACCCCCGCCATTCCAACCGCGAGGAGTAACTTCACCGCCGGATTGATTTGATCCTTCACCAAAGCTTGGAATGAGTCCACTTGGATAAATGAAACCATCGCTGAAAATACGCAAAACATTACAAGGAACCAAGGCACAAGCGAAACCTTAGCCGTTGCTTCACTATCCGAAGTCCGACGTAGCCACCAGCCGATACCAAACACCATCGGAGCGAGGGTGCAGATTCTGACTAACTTGACAACGGTGGCAACTCCGACTGCGGCGGGTGAGATTCCACTCGCGGCGGCAACGACTTGAGCGGTTTCGTGCAGAGTGGCCCCGCAGAATAAACCGTAGGCAAAGTCTGCCCAACCCATCGCTTTAGCCAAAACCGGAAAAATAAAAATCCCAACCGTGCCCCAAAGCGTGATGATTCCCATGCTCACCGCAGCATCTTGACCTTCCGCTTCAACAACTGTGTCCGCGGCGACAATGGCACTAGCCCCGCAGATGCTTCCACCAGTAGCTAAAAGCAGTCCAAGTTTCTTATCAATACCAATGATCTTGCCCAGCCACACGCAAAACAGAAAAGAACCAGCTACTGCCAGCACGACAACTAAAAGGGCCGGGGCACCTATGCCAGCAAGCTCTTGCAATGTGAGACGAAACCCAAGTCCCGCGACTCCCCAGCGAAGAATGGGCTTCTGGGCGATCTTCAATCCTGGCTCAAACATTTTCGGAAGCGTCCAGGCGGAGGCGATCAGAATCCCGAGCAAAATAACTAACAAAAGGGCCGAAAACCTTAACTGATCTTTGACAACGGGGACTTCACTCAGCCAATTGGCAAACAGTGCCAACACGAGCACCAAAGCTAAACCTGGAACCGCAGACTTTGCTTGTTCTACCGCTTTCAACTGGTGTAACAGAGGCTCCGAACCTCTTTTCTATATCCACCATCAACTGGGACAAATACGTTGCAATGAGTAAGTTCATGTCCATAAACATGAACCGTTACCGTTGGCTGATCACGCAATGCGTTTTCAATCATGTGGTATTCAAACGGAGGGATCAATGCACCTGCTTCCCCAACTCCGGCGAGTACCGAATCCTCGGCCTTGAATTGAACAACCTCGGAATCTGCATCACCAATCAGATCAAATGATGTCACCCGGATCAAGCCTCGGTAAACGCACTCCACGCACCATTCGCCCGCGTGATCGTGCAGCGCTGTTCCTTGACCCACATCCCAAACCATTGCGACCACGGAATACGCCCCACCCGGGTCTTTGTGTACTAACCTACGAGCGTAACAGTCCTTCGCAGGTTCCATGTGCTCTTCATCCAAAATATCGAACTGATTCTGAAATGCAGTTTCCAAAATATGTTTAACCGCCGAGCATCGTTCTTCAACATCTGCAATCGCGACGGCTCGATCCATGTGATGGATAAAATTTTTCAGATTGGCGTTTTGGGCTGGGGTCATCAACTTTCCTCGCTTTTCACAGTCTACTGAATTTTATAAAGTAACCCCAGCTAGTACATTTTCTAGGGATGCACAAACTCTTTGGATTTCTTCTAATGAATTGTAGTGAACCGCGCTCACTCGCACAACTCCCGTTTCGGGGTCGATTCCAAGTGCTTCACAGGCTCTAAATGCATAAAAGTTGCCGCCTTTGATGCCAAATCCTTGATCGCAAACCGCCTTGACAATCACATCACTTGGAATACGGTTATGAACAAAACTGAAGGTCGGGTGCCGATCTCCGGCGGGGTTTGTGATGCCAAGAATCCGAATATCTGTACGAGAGTTCAACCAGCCGAGCATCGCTTGATTGATCAACTGTTCTTGCTCCCTCATTGCACCGTAAGCTCGTTCAATCGTATTCCGGCTGACCACATCAGTTCCTGTTGACTTCTCACCTGCTAAGAACGAGAAGTACTGCCCGAGCGCTAAAAAACCGGCTAGCAGTTCGTAAGGAAGGCAACCGAGTTCAAATTTATTCGCCCCTTTTATCGGAAGTTGCTTGTGGTTCGGCCCGGTGAGCTCAGCCCATTTTTCTTTGCGACCGAAAAGTGCCGCCATGTGCGGCCCGTAAACCTTATAGCAACTGAAAAAGCAAAAGTCCACTCCCCAGGATGCAACGTCGGGAGCGACATGACTCGCGGCCGCAACCACGTCGGCAACCACCGTTGCCCCGACCGAGTGACCAATTTCTGTCACCGCTTTGACATCCAAATTGTCGCCAACAATATTGCAGGTTTGCGAAAAACAAATCAGCTTGGTGCGCGGATTCACGATTTCACATAAGTCGTCCAGTGAACTCAGCCCGGTCATTGGATCAACGCCCCACCATTTGACCACCACTCCGATTTCCTGCAATCGCTCCCAAGGGCCGATATGGCTTTCGTGGTTGGCAACCGAAATCACAACTTCATCGCCTGGTTTAAGGACTCCTCGAAATGCGTTGCCGAGAACATTCATCAGTGCGGTTGCGCTCTGACCGATCGCCACATAACCTAAATCCTCGCCATTGAAAATCCGGTTCATAAATAATCGGCAATTCTCAACCACATTGCCCGCTCGTTGCGAATGAGGGTACGAGCCGCCGATCTGAACGTAATCTTCTAAATAGAACTGATGAATCGCCTCGATCACGCACTTTGGAACCTGACTCCCACCCGCGTTCTCAAGAAAAGCGAAGTTATCTGTAATGCTTGGGAACTGAGCGCGGATTTCTGAAATGGTGGGCGACATTGCTCCCAAAGAATACTCAGATTTTGGTTACTTGATCGCCCCGGCGAGCATCGCTTGCTGAACCTTGTCTTTCAAAATCATGTACATGGTCAGGATCGGGAGCATCACTAAGACAGCTCCGGCGAACAGCGATCCCCACTCCCCTGCGTACTGTTGCTGTGAGATCAAATCTGCCAATCCGACAGGCAAGGTTTTGTGGCGCAAAAGCAAAATCTTGGCCAGGTTGTATTCGTTCCACAATCCGATTGAGTTGAAGATCACTACGACCCAAATTCCGGGTTTAGCCAACGGCATCATCACTTTTAAGAACAGTCCCCAATGCCCTGCTCCGTCAATGGTTGCGGCTTCGGCAAGTTCTTCTGGCAATGCAGAAAAGAATCCGGAAAGAACAAATACAGTGAACGGAATTGAGTAAGCGACATAAGCGAGCACTAGCCCGAAAATCGTGTCATCCCACCCGACCTTAGCCATCATGATAAACAAGGGCACAGCGGCGAGTAAGTTCGGGAACAACATTCCAAGCGTGACCACGGAAAGAATGAACCCTGACCCCTTAAATTTGTAGCGCGTGAGAGCATAAGCCATCATCGATCCAATTGGTATCAAGAAAACTAAGGTCAGCAAAGTCACTACTAAGCTGAGAATGAAACCGCTTCCCAAATCCTGGGCAACCCAAGCTTTGCCAAAGTTTTCAAAATGCGGGGGGATTGGGTTGGTAAATGGCGAATCAATAATCTGCTGGTTTGTTTTGAGCGAACTAGCGAACACCCACGCGACCGGCAATACAACGACGAGCGCAAAGAAAACCATTCCAAGTTTGGCAATCAGAGACTTCATGCTGACCTCCTTGCCGTTGGATCCCGCCGGAATAACATCCAAAGCATAAGACTGGTCACAGATGTGATCACCATCATCACAACCCCAAGGGCGGCGGCTTTACCAAATTCGCCTTCGATGGTCATCATCCGGTACAGATAATTGAGTAACGATTGAGTTCGTCCGCTCGGTTCACCGTCGGTCATGACATTGACCAGCGCAAAAACTCCTAGTGCGGCAATGGTGATGTGAACACTCGCTACCCTGCGAACCGACCACAAAAGCGGCCGAGTGATCAACAAATATTTTCGTAGTCCATGGGCGCCTTCTAGTTCAGAAGCTTCATGAACTTCGGCGGGGATTCCTGCTAACCCAGCACTAAACAGCATGGTGTAAAAGCCAAGCGTCACCCAAGCAAAGGCAACGCTAAACGCCGGAAAAGCTGTGTCCAAATCACCCAACCAGCCGTTTTGTGGCCCGGGCAAGCCGATTCCCCTGAGTAATCCAACACTAGGGTTGTAGATATTCCGCCAAATCAGTGCGGCGGCGACCAGTGATATCAAGTTCGGAAATAAGTAAACCGTCCGCATAAGGCGTGATAGCCGTGAAGTGCCTTGCGCCGCGTGGGCTAGGAGCATGCTCAAGCCCAATATCACTGGCCCGACCACCAAAAGCATAATCACGCCATTGCGGATCGCCCACCAGAAAGGTTCTGATTCCCACAGCTTGCCAAAATTATCAAAACCCACAAACTTGCGATTTGTTGAGACGCCTGAAAACCGATAGCCGCTTAGCTCAATCGTCCGAGCAAACGGAACAAGAACCAGGGAGCAATACAGAATTAGCCCGGGAAGCAAACAGGCCAGCAAGAACCCGTTGCGTTTTAAGTTCTTGCTGACCAATCTCCGCTACTCCACTTTGTGTTTAGCGATATCGTCGTTTTTGCGGAGTTTTTCTGCTTCGGCTTCGCATTTATTCGCGAATTCTTGAGGAGAAAGCTCTCCGTTCACGAGTTCAGTCAGTGCATCACCGACCGCTTTATAGAATGTGGGGTACCACTCTTTCCACTGGGCTGACCATGGAGCCTTGCTCGCCTTCATGCTGTCCGCCGCACCTTTTAGATATTCGGGTAGATCAACTTCGTCGCTACCCTTGATAGACATAAGAGTGCCTTTTTCGACTACGAACTGCTTTGCCTTTTCTAACGAAGTCAGGTACTTAAAGAACTCGACAGCCTCCTTCTTGCTTGTAGATTTTTCTGCGATCAGCCACGGCTCAATCTTTACCGTAATGGCAGTTGGATCACCTTTACCGTCGCTCAAAACTGGCGGAAGCATAAACTGCATACGCCGACCTTCTGGCAAGGAATCCTTCATCTCCGAGTAAAGCCATGTTCCGCATGGAATCAGGGCGGCCCGGCGGTTAATGAATTCTGCTTGAGCTTCTGTGTGGCTCAAGGCGGTTGCTCCCATTTGGAAGTAACCCATATCGCGTAGCTCTCGAATCATTGAGGCAGATTTGATAACGGCGGGAGACTTCCAAGCACCTGGCTCAAGGTTCTGGCAAGCTTTCATCGCATCCATTCCACCAGCGCTGATGATCCAAGGCTGCAGCATTCCCGACGTCATGTAATCCGGATATTGGCCTTGATAGGTGATGGGAGCCATGCCCGATCCTTTGATTTGCTGGCAGAGCAACAACAGTTCTTGGTACGTTTTTGGTACTTTCCAACCTTTTTCGGCGAATAAATCTGGGTCATACCACCATCCCCAAAGAGAATAGAAATACGGCATCAGCATTTGTTTGCCGCCGTTTTCACCTAGTTTCAAAATTCCCGGTTCAAATGAACCTCCCCATGTGCCCGAACCACCGCCGAACACAGGCTCTTTCATTGCGGCGGTTAAATCCATGACTTCCCCATCTTGAACCGCTTTCCACGCGTCAAAACGCCAGCCGGGATATGCGAGGTCAGGGGGATCGCCTACCTGGAATCGTTTGAGTGCTTGTTGGTCGATCCGTGGGTCTGCGATTACGGATACTTTTATGCCGGTGTTCGTAGTGAATTCTTCAGCTGCTTTTTCAAAAAAGTCGCTTCCGTATCCGCCCTTGAAAATCATGACTTCAACGGATTTCGGCGTATCAGGAGAACCACCCGAAGCCGAGCCGCCTTGTGGCTGAGTGCATGCTGTAATCGCAAACATTGCGGTTGCGGCAAGGCCACCAACTAAGATCATTTTTGAGATGAATCTCATATGCTCCCAAACTTACCCATAAATTCATCGAAAATAGTCTGTGCCAGCATAGAAATCAGTCATCATCGGAGAACTCAGTTCCATGATTTCACTGCTTGCTTCTCTTGCCATGCTCCCCCAAACGACGGTTAGTTTGATTCCGCTTCCCGCTCAGATGACTTACGGGTCAGGAAGCTTTGAAATCAATGAGCGAACCACGGTCTGGCACGGTAGCGACCCGGAATCTGCAAAGTGGATTGGCAGATATTTTCGACCCTCGACCGGATTCAAATTCAGCGAATCTTCAGCTCAGGATAATCAGATCTCGCTGGCTCTCGCTTCTAATCTGGATCACCTGGGTACCGAGGGCTACCGTCTTGAAGTCACTCCCAAAGCAATCAATATCACGGCTCCTACTGAAACCGGATTGTTTTACGGCACTCAAACCCTTCGGCAGTTACTGCCACCAGAGATCTTTCAAAAAACCGCACAGTCTGTAAAGTGGGAAGTGCCCTGCGTCGTCATAGAAGATCAACCTCGATTTAAGTGGCGCGGAATCATGTTGGATGTAGCCCGGCATTTCAGCACTAAAGCTGAGGTTATGAAATTCATCGATACGCTTTCAGTGCATAAAATCAACACGTTTCACTTTCACCTCACCGATGACCAAGGGTGGCGAATAGAAATCAAAAAATATCCTCGCCTCACTGAGATCGGTTCTATACGCAAAGAAACGGTAGTCGGACACAACTTGCCTAGATACGATGGAATCCCTCACGGAGGGTTTTACACTCAAGACGACCTCCGGGAAATCGTGGCGTTCGCCGCCGAGCGTCATGTAACTATCGTCCCGGAAATCGATATGCCCGGCCACATGGTAGCGGCGATTGCGGCGTACCCAGAACTCGGCGATGGCAAACCCGCCGAGGTTTTCCAACGCTGGGGAGTCTCCGATCGTGTTCTGAACACTTCTGAGAAAACCGTACAATTCTGCCGCGATGTTCTTACGGAAGTGATGGATATTTTCCCGGGTCAGTTCATCCACATCGGTGGCGACGAGTGCCCCAAAACTCAATGGAAAAACGATCCTGCTGAACAGGAACGAATGAAACAGCGCGGGCTCAAAGATGAGCACGAACTCCAATCGTGGTTTATCCAGCAGATGGAAGATCATCTGCACAAGCACGGAAGGCGTTTGATCGGCTGGGACGAGATTTTAGAGGGTGGTCTGCCAAAACGCTCCGCCGTAATGAGTTGGCGCGGAACAAGCGGTGGGCTAACCGCTGCAAACCTCGGTCAAGACGTTGTCATGACTCCAACTGGCAATATGTACTTGGACTACTACCAAGGCCAACCAGCCGAAGAACCAGACGCTATCGGCGGATTTGTGCCACTTAGAACTGTCTACTCGTTCAATCCTCAGGTCGCTGGCATCAACCAAGGAAATGAGAAACATATTCTCGGAGTTCAGGGAAATATCTGGACTGAATACATGAAGAGTTATTCGCAACGCGAATACATGGCTTACCCACGAGCCTGCGCAGTGGCGGAAGTCGGCTGGACTCCTCAACCCAAGCGTAACTACGACGAGTTTCTTGCTCGCTTGGCACCCCACCTCAAACGGCTTGAAGCACTGGGCGTGAATTACCGAGCGCCTAAAGCCTCCGATACGCCTAGCGGCTCTTGGACGCCAACAATGCTGAAGCCAAATTGGAGCGAGGTTTCGTGGGATATTTCAAAAGCTGTCGCTCAATCTGGAAACTACCGAATTACTTTTGTTTATACAGGCGGAGCGCATCGACTTGATATTCAACGCGCCGAAATCTGGGTGAATGGTGTTATGCAAAAGCAAGACGTTCATGACGGAACAACGGGTGGTTCGCACCGGGCGAACCAATACCGAATTGATGGATTGAATATCAAAACGGGAGACTTGGTTGAACTCCGTGCCATGGTTCGCCCAGATGGCGGCACAGATTCGTCCGGCAATATCTACGTAGAGCGAGTCTAGTTGTTATCCCACAGATATTGATCAATATCTGTAATCGCCATCGAAGCAGAAGTCGTGGTTTTCGACCAGTTTGTCCCGGCTCCGAGTTGAGCGGGCGATTTCCAGCTTGCGTGGCTATCCCCCCAAACAACGACCGCCTTGCCAGTTTTGCGGAAGGCAACTCCGCCAGTAAAACCGCCTTCTTCTAAACTTTGTCCCGTGTAGCTCGGCGCATCTGAACCCCAACGTCCAATTGGGTAGCACTCAGATGCATTGCCGACGCCTGGACAAATAGGAGGATTCACTACATTAGCCCCCCACATGGGCGAAGGATCAAGCGTCCAATCTGGGTGCCCATTTCGCGTTTTTTTGGTTACCAGTAAAACGGTCTCTGCCGGCTGACCAAGTGATGTCATTGAAACCGGCGAAGCATAACTCGGCGAAGCCACTGTGTACGGAGAAAAAATCGTGAAGGCATATCCAAACTGCGTGTGATACAACTGCGAAGTGCGTTCTGAATTGCCGCCAAATGCTGATTCAGCCCGGGTCAACGGGTCTTGGAACATTTCTGAGTTTTTGACATACGGCGAAAGTATTTCACCCCAGGCACGATGCCCGAGGCTGTTGATCAGTACGGGAGAGTTGTCATCCATATAACCCAGAATGACCGCCGTATCATCGTAATCGCCCGAGTAGATCATCATGGCAATTCCCAATTGCCGAACGTTACTCATACTGGCAGCTCCTTTAGCCGCAACCTTTGCTTGAGCGAATACTGGGAACAGAATTGAAGCCAGAATCGCGATAATGGCGATTACAACAAGAAGTTCAATCAGCGTAAACGCACGTCTTAGAATCCTCTCTCTCATACGCATAGGATGAATATTATTGCGTGATTAGTTCCACGATTTTGATTCATGCAAGTTTTATTATGCAAACAGGTAATTTTAGTCAATGTCCCAGAGATATTTGCTGATATCGTTTATGACAACTGAACCGAAGGTTGCATCGTAGTTCCAAGTCGTTCCAACTGCTAACTGCTGAGCTGATTTCCAACTTGCGTGCGAATCAGCCCATACGACACAAGATTTTTTGGCTTTTCGAAATGCTACACCTCCGGTGCGCCCGCCTTCTTCAAAAGTTTGCCCTGAATACGTTGGTGTGTTTGATCCCCACCGAGCTTGTGAATAGCATCGCGATTCTGGATTGACACCATTCGTTGTAGAGCGACAGTAAGGCGGATTCACTAGATGCGCGCCCCAAATTGGGGTTGGGACAAGTAACCAATCAACGTTGTTGTTACGTGTTTTCTTGGAAGTGAGGAGCACCGTCTCGGCAGGAAATTGGATTGAAGTTGAGGAAACGGGTTGGGCGTATTCCTGATTGCTCGGCCCAAACCATGGCGAGTGAACTGTATATGCGTATCCAAATTGAGTAAGCCATAGCCACGACTCGGGTGGAACTGAGTCGTCAAAACCTTCTTCTGGCTTAGTCAGCGGATCTTGAAAAATAGCTGCGCTTTTTACATAAGATTGCAAAAGCGAGGGCCATGCGTACATGCCGCGGTTCTGAACTTTAACTGGGGATGCGTCATCCATTAAACCAACGATCACCGCTTTATCGTCGTAGTCACCGGAATAAATCATCATCGCCGTGCCAATCTGACGGACATTGCTGAGGCTGGCTGTTCCTTTTGCCGCAGTCTTAGCTTGAGCGAAAACTGGAAATAAGATCGCGGCAACGATAGCAATGATTGCGATAACGACAAGTAATTCAATCAGCGTAAATCCAACCCAGTATTTTCGCCGTGCCATCTCTATTGAGATAGTACATTGCGGGTTAGAAGTTCCCAAATATGAGTACTGACTAAACCAAATCTTGACGATTCGAGATGTCTTTCAGGAGTGGTTCTAACTGTTCCTGAACAAAGCTTGCATCAATTTCCAGAGTCGGTGGAGCAACTTCGGGAGCGTCGAACAAGTAGTCTTCTAGCAACCTTTCCAGAAGAGTGTGGAGCCTTCTCGCTCCAATATTCCCCGCCTTTTCGTTGATCAGAGTTGCGTATTTTGCGATTTCATCCAGTGCGTCATTCGTAAACGTAACGTTTACCCCCTCCACTCCAAGCAATTTGGTGTATTGCTTAGTAAGCGCATTCTTGGGTTCTTTAAGAATACGAACGAAATCCTTTTCTTCCAGCGAATCCAATCGAACCCGAATGGGAAGCCGTCCCTGCAGCTCCGGGATCAGATCAGCAGGTTTGCTAACGTGGAATGCTCCAGCGGCAATAAAGAGAATGTGATCTGTGTTAACCGGGCCGAACTTAGTTGCAACAACTGAGCCCTCGACAATTGGGAGCAAGTCTCGCTGAACCCCTTCTCGGCTTACATCTGGACCAGAACCCCCACTTGGCATAGCGACTTTATCAATTTCATCAATAAAGATAATTCCCATTTGCTCGGCTCGGTCAATCGCCTCTTTAGCGATATTCGCATGGTCAATCCGCTTCTTAGCTTCGTTCTGAGTGAGGATTTCTTTCGCTTCGCGAACCGTGGCTTTTCGGTAACCCGTGCGAGTGCGGTTTCCACCCATGAGCTGATTCATATCGAGGCCCATTTCCTCCATGCCCTGCGGAGTGAAAACTTGCAGAAACTGATTGCCTTGAGGCTCTTCAATCTCTACTTCAACTTTTTTCTCGTCGTGAAGTCCATCTGCAATCTCTTTGCGGAGTTTGGCTAGCCGCTTTTCACGCTCATCATCAGTTTCGGATTCTTCGGCTTGTGCGGGAGGAAATCCTTCATCGCCGCTCGGGAACCAGACCCCTCCTGTGTGATAAGGCACAGGTTTATCATCCAATAACGAAACGAGTTGATCTAATGCCGCCTCGTAAGCGGGGGCTTGAACTTCGATAACCATCTCTGCTTCGACAAGTCGCACGCTGTTTGCCGCGAGGTCGCGAACCATGCTTTCCACATCCCGACCGACATAGCCGACTTCAGTGAATTTGGTGGCTTCAACTTTCACGAATGGTGCACGAGCTAATTGAGCAAGGCGACGGGCAATTTCTGTCTTCCCTACCCCTGTTGGCCCCATCATCAGGATATTTTTCGGAACAATATCTGCCCGCTCATCGGCCGGGAGTTGCTGACGTCGGTACCGGTTGCGGAGCGCGACCGCGACCGCTCTCTTTGCGTCATCTTGACCAACAATATATTCATCCAGTTTGGCTACGATTTGCCGAGGGGTCAGATTTTCGATTGGAGACGTCATTGCTGTATGGTTGTACCTGCGGCAATGAGATTGAATGGGCCGATTAAAATTTTGTGAATAAGTTCTACTGTTTTAGTAGATTTGTGTATACTATTAAAATTCTGGGGAAGAACGACCATGATTCTCGAACTTTCGGTTGAAAACTTAGCACTTATTGAACGGGCAGATTTACGCTTGACGTCTGGGTTCACCGCATTAACGGGGGAGACCGGTGCGGGAAAATCGCTCGTGATTGATGCACTCGCGCTCGCACTCGGCGGACGAGCCGATACTGATTTGGTTCGCAATGGCGAGAAAAAAGGTTGTGTCACTCTACTTGCAGATCTAGCTCAGGCCTCACCCGCCCGCGCTAAATGCCAAGAGCTTGGCGTTGATTTAGACGAAGATCAGTTACTGATTCAACGCGACGTTTCTGCGGAGGGTCGAAGCACGGTTCGCCTCAACGGCCGACCTTCCTCGGTCGGCATTCTCAAACAGATTGGCTCTGCGTTAGCCGACCTTCATGGTCAGCATGATCATCAATCTCTCCTCAACCCCGAAGAGCAAATTGAGTTTTTAGATACCTGGATTGGGGATGATGCAACCGCCCTAAAAAGGGTCGTTAGTGAAAAATATTCCATTCTTACTTCTTTACAAGCTGATCTGAAAGCGATCCGGTCTGGACAAAAAGAACGAGAGCAGCGGATTGACCTCCTGCAATTTCAGATTGAAGAGATTGCACAAGCAAATCCCCAGGTAGGCGAAACAGAGCTCCACCAAGCTCAACTCAATAAACTGAAGAATGCCGAAAAGCTCGGAACGGCAACCCTTCAGTTGGTCAACTCACTCGGCGACGAAGAGGGTTCAGCATATGAGAGAATCAGTGCGGCTTGCCGAGAACTCGAACTGCTAGCGGGTCTTGATTCAGATTTAGAAATTCCTCTTCATCACATTCGCCAGGCTGAAACTCTTGTTCAGGAGGCAACCAGAGCCTTGCGATCTTATAGCGAACTTCTGGAACATAACCCAGCCGCGCTTGAAGAAACTGCAAATCGGCTAGATGTTCTTGCGCGGCTCAAACGCAAGTACGGCAGTGACGAATCTGAAATCCTTGCCTTTCTAGCTGAGGCAATCGCAGAGCTTGATTCGCTTCAATCTTTGGAAACAGACGAGTCATCGCTTGAATCGCAAATAGATTTAACTTATCAAGAGCTTGTTACCACGGCAGATGAGTTATCTGATTTGAGAATGCAAAAGTCTCGATTGTTTCAATCCGAAGCGCAATCTCATATGCGAGAACTTGCCATGGATAAGGCTGTTTTCGAAGTGAATCTTGAAAAAACGACGATTCAATCAAATGGGCAAGACACAGTCGAGTTTCAGTTTTCTGCAAACCCAGGTGAGCCAACCAAACCGCTTCACAAGGTTGCCTCGGGCGGTGAGCTCAGCCGCATCATGCTTGCGATCAAAGTTGCAAGTGCTGGAACCGCCGGAATCCAAACTCTGATTTTTGATGAAGTTGATACTGGTCTTAGTGGAAGAGCCGCCGCGATCACGGCAAGGAAACTTCAACAACTCGCCGAGCATTCCCAAGTTGTGGTCATCAGTCACTTGCCGCAAATCGCCGCCGCCGCAAAGAATCATTTCAATATTGAAAAAGTGGAATCGTTCGGTCGAGTGATCACCCAAATCCGCAGATTAGACACCCAAGATCGGACAACTGAAATCGCTCGCTTATTGGCAGGAGAAAAAATTGGACACTCTGCCTTAGCCAACGCTCGGGAAATTATGGAAACCGCCGCTAGCTATGCAACGGGAAATAAGGCGAACGCTCCGACCAAATCCTTGGTATAAGAATGAGCATGTCTGCAACTTTATCTGCCACTGCCGAAGGAGTTCGATGGGATTTAAGTGCCTTGTTTGCTAGCCCAACCGATCCAAAAATCAACTCAACATGGGATTCCTGCAACAAACAAGCTGATGAATTCGCCGCCAAGTATCGCGGGAAACTAGCTAATCTTTCTGCCGCTGAACTTGCCAGCGCGATCTCTGAGCTTGAATCCTTGAGCAACGAGGCTTCTAAATCCTCACACTTCGCGGGTCTCTTATTCGCGGCTGATACAAGTGATCCAACTTTGGGAGCTTTTTACCAAGAACAAGCAGAGAAATCTTCGGAACTTCGCGTCAAGCTGATGTTCTTCGAACTTGAGCTTCAGCAAATTCCGGAAGACCGAATCCAAGAACTTCTGAAAGATTCGGCACTGAGCAATTACATTCACCACATCAATATCGTTCGAGCCTACACACCCTACATGCTTGATGAATCGCGCGAAGTTTTGTTGGAAGAGACTGCAAACACGGGAGTTCGAGCTTGGGTGCGATTGCACGATGAGGTGACCAGTAATCACAAATTCAAATTCAAAAACCCAGAAAGCGGAGAAACCGAAATTCTTTCGCAAGAAGAAATTCTCACTCATCTGCACGATGCAGACCGAGCGGTGCGCCAAGCTGCAGCTGACGGATTATCCGCCGGGTTAGCCGAGCTAGAAAGAGTAATCGTTTTTGCGTACAACACAATTCTTGCCGACAAAAAATTAGAAGACCGACTGCGTGGCATGGAGTACGCCGAGCGGTCTCGCCACCTCGCCAACGAGCTCGACAAAGAAACCGTTGACTTAGTGATGCAGCTTTGCCGTGAGCGCTCTGATGTAGTAGAGCGATATTACAAAGTTAAAAAGCAGATACTCGGACTCCCACAACTCACACACATCGACCGGTATGCGCCGCTGTTTGATTCCGAAGAAAAGATCAATTGGAATCAAGCTAAAGATATTGTCATCAAGGGGTTTAATGGCTTCCACAAGGAGCTTGCCGATTCTGCGGAATTGTTCTTCACCAATGGGTGGATTGACGCCGAGCCACGCGACGGAAAATCTGGTGGTGCTTTCTGCAGTCCAAATACTCCCGATACGCACCCAGTGATGCTCATGACTTATATGGGCAATTTGAGTGATGTCAACACTCTGGCCCACGAACTTGGTCACTGCGCGCACGCCTGGTTTAGCCGATGCCAATCGCCTTTCAACTACAACGGAACGCTTCCTCTCGCTGAACTGGCCTCGATTTTCGGAGAGATCTTGGTATTTGAAGATTTGGTTAAGTCTGCATCGAATAAGGATGCGCTCAGCCTTTACGGCGATAAGATTGAAGGCATCTTTGCCTCTGTCCACCGCCAGTCTGCAATGTTCCGATTCGAGCAAGCTTGCCATAACCATCGGCGGGATAAAGGCGAATTATCAGCGGAAGACTTCTCCGGCTACTGGCAAGCGGAAATCCAGTCTATGTTCGGTGATTCAATCACTTTGGGTGAACAACACAAAAAATGGTGGCTTTATGTCGGTCACTTCTTTGCTGTGCCGTTCTATGTATACGCTTACTCGTTTGGCGAGCTTCTTACCCTTGCTCTTTATCAGCAAGCCAAGGAGCAAGGAAAAGAGTTTGCTGAAAAGTACATTGATGTGCTCAAATTAGGCGGCAGTCAAACTCCAGCCGAGTTAATGGCTCATCTTGGAGTTGATCTTAAATCTAAACAGTTTTGGCAGGGCGGGTTCGAAGTAATTGACCAAATGGTTGGAGAATTTGAATCTCGTTGGACTGAATATCAAAAGGAAAACAATTAATGAACACAAAAGAACTGATATTGGCGTTAGCGGGCGATGTGAATTACCTCACCCAAAAAGACATCTCCCACTTGCCAGTTGGTAAAGAGGGCGAAAACTGCGGTGGCTGCACGCGATCCGGTCTAGCGATCATGGCCGAATGCGCCGTCTTCACCGACATGACCACCAAGATTCTCAAAGGCGAATCGGTTGCATTCCAACCAGGAATGTTTGATGAGATGACCGCAAAAGTGACTTCCAAGGAAATTGCAAGCGAAGAACTTAATAAGAGTTTCGATGCGTTCAAAGCTCAGATTGAATCAATGTCAGACGCCGACCTTGCCGAACAAACTACTGCACCTTGGGGCGAACCAATGCCAAAAGCAAAACTCGCGGCGTTTACTGCCGCTCACACCTTCTACCATGATGGTCAGCTGAACTACATTCAAGCCATCCATGGCGACGACCAAGTTCACTGGATGGAGTAATCCCTGCTCAATTCCGATCCCCGGAACTAACCGGGGATCATTTATTCTAAAGCCATGCATCCTGCAAAAGAAATAATTCTTGAGCTTCTCGCAGAAGCAAAATACTGCACACTCCTTGATCTCAAGCACACGCCGGAAGAACACGCAAATTCTTCAATTGGTGGTAAGTGCCGTACGCCAAACGCAATCATTGCGGAAATCGGCTGGTTCAACTCATTCGCAGCAAAGTATGTATTTGACCCGTCTCTGAAAATGCCTGATGAAGATGAAATCCAAGCCTTCTTTCAGACAGTAACTAATAAACTAGAAGCACGAAAAATCTTGCGTCAAGGCTTCAAGGATTTAGAAGAAGCAATCAACCAAATGGAGGACAATGATTTCACAGCGCAAATCAAAGCGCCATGGGGTCAGCCTTATTCTAAGGGAGGATTTCTTCTCCATGCCATCAGCCACACTTTTTATCATGATGGCCAAATCTGCTATGCCCAATCGTTTCGGGGCGATGATATTATCCACTGGACAGAATAACGTTAAGTCCAACAATCAGAGCTTGCCCCATCCCAATACGGAGAAAAATCTGGATGATGATAATCTTGTCTTAGAAAGCCGCCATATTCCACGGTCGGATACTCCTCCGATACCCTCTTGGCTTCACCCCACTTCATTCTTCGCCACACCATAGATGCAGAGATATCTTCTGGATGATCGTATCCCATTGCTCCCACCATATCGGCAACAGCCCTCATGGTCAGCGCGTGAAAACTGCGTACTTTTTCGCCCTTATCAATTACGTTAACTCCTTTTTGCCTACCTTGGTCTTGAGTTGCAACCCCAACCGGGCACTCGTTAGTGTGGCAAACCTGCGCTTGTATACAGCCAACGGCAAGCATGTATCCCCGCGCCGCGTTACACCAGTCGGCTCCTTTTGCTAAGTTCTCTAACAAAGAAGCGGCTGAAAATACTTTCCCGCTTGCCGCAACACGGATTTCATCCTTTAAACCGCAGCCTTGAAGTGCTTGGACAACGAAAGGCAGAGCATCGGCGAGTGGCATTCCCATAGAATCAGAGAACTCAACTGGTGCGGCTCCGGTTCCCCCTTCTCCACCATCAACCGTAATAAAATCAGGCTTGATTCCAGTCTCAACCATCGCTCGGCAGATTGCCATAAACTCTCTCTTGCTGCCGATGCAGAGTTTGAATCCTATCGGTTTTCCTCCGCTTAATTCTCTCAACTGACCTATAAACTCACAGAGTCCACGCGGAGAATGGAATGCTGAATGCGCAGGAGGAGAGATACAGTCTTCGCCTAATAACACACCACGAGCATCGGCAATTTCCTGAGTTACTTTAGCTCCCGGAAGAACCCCACCGTGACCAGGCTTAGCCCCTTGACTAATTTTGATTTCGATCATTTTGACAGTGGGGCGCGTTGCATTTATCTTAAATCTTTCAGCATCAAATCCACCATCTGGTCGACGGCATCCAAAGTAGCCAGTGCCGATCTGCCAGATCACATCTGCTCCCTCGCTTAAGTGATAAGAACTCAGCCCGCCTTCCCCTGTACAGTGGGCAAACCCACCGAGTTTTGCTCCTCGGTTCATTGCCTGAATCGCATTAGCACTCAAACTGCCGAAGCTCATCGCGGAAATATTGTAAAGAGAACAGGAATAAGGTTGAAGGCAATCCTTTCCGCCAACCATCACGCGCAAATCGGAGTTTTCTATGTGCTTCGCCGCGATGGAATGTTCAAACCAAATATAACCTGGTCGGTAAACATCAAGCTCAGTTCCAAAAGCGTCTAACCCGTCTTTGCCGTTGGCCCGGTCGTAAACAAGGGTTCGTTGTTCCCAACTAAATGGGGTTCCGCTTACATCATCTTCGACAAAATATTGGTGGAGTTCAGGACGAAGCTTGAGCAGCAAAAACCGTCCGTGACCAACCACTGGATAATTACGCCGGATATTGTTCTTTTTTTGGACAATATCCGACACTCCAACGAGAGTCAGAAATCCAAATAGTCCAACTGCAATCCACCATCCGTAGCCTTGCCAAAGTGCCAATCCCAAGGTTGCGATCAACCCGATCAAGATGAGGATAAATGCAATGTAGCGAACCACACCCAAATCATACATTGCCTCAGCCCCGCTCAATCTAATTTGGCATAGGTAACATCATCAACTAGCTCCATGATGACTTTCCAAAACCTCATCCGAACCCTGGACGACTACTGGTCGGCCCAAGGGTGTGCAATTTTGGAAAGCTACGATGCTGAGGTCGGGGCTGGCACAATGCACCCTGCCACAACCCTTCGTTCGCTCGGGCCAGAACCCTGGAATGTTGCCTATATCCAGGCTTCGCGACGCCCGGCCGATGGAAGGTACACGCTCAACCCACAGCGCTCACAACGATATTTTCAGTACCAAGTTCTGATGAAGCCAAGCCCTGAGAATATTGTTGACCTCTACATGGGCTCGCTCGATGCTCTTGGATTCGATTCAAAAAGTAACGATATTCGCTTGGTGGAAGACGACTGGGAATCTCAAGCGGCGGGGGCGGCCGGAGTTGGCTGGGAAGTCTGGCTGAACGGAACGGAGATCAGCCAATTCACTTTTTTCCAGCAAATGGGTGGGATCGAGTGCGATCCGGTCTGCGCAGAAATCACATACGGGCCAGAACGACTTTGTTTGATGATCAACGGGCAAAATTCGTTCTGGGATGGACTCATGTGGTCGGATGACATGAGCTACCGAACCGCAGAATTCCATTCGGAAATGCAAAATAACGTTTACAACTTTGAAGTTGCCGACACGAAGTTGCTGTTCAACTTGTTTGACCTTTACGAAGCCGAGTCAACTCGGGTGATTGAAACCGAAGTCCACTACGACCCTGAGCGAAAGATTTTAACGACAGAAACCCCAGCAACCGCATTGCCAGAAGGTGAAAAACCGCCTGTCAACGAAGCATTAGTTTATCCTGCACTAGATCTTGCGCTCAAATGTAGCCACATTTTCAACTTACTCGATGCCCGGGGAGCCGTCAGTGTGACCGAACGTGCGAAGTACATCAATCGTATCCGAGCAAGGATTCGAGCCTGCTGCCTCAAATATGTGGCCCAGTTTAAATAACTGGTAATTCATGCACAAGGCTTAAAAAAACGCCAGTGCACATCTCTGGTAGCCTTAGATTAGAACAGCAGTTGCGCCGTTCCTTTTGGAGAGAAAATGAACGTAAGAACCCTTGCTTTCGTCCTGCTCTGTGCCCCGGGTCTTGCTCAAGCTTACAGTTTTGCTGGAGACTGGACATTCAACTTTGACGCCACCTTCAATGCAGTAACTATTCTCGGCAATTCAACGATTCCGGAAGCAGGGTCAGATTTAGTTTCAGTATCCCAAACAACTACAGATGCATTTACATTTCCGTTCGCACTTGGACCAATATCCGGATCGGGCGACTTCTCGGTATCTGGAACGACCGCGACCGATGTTAACGGCGGACAAACCACCGATCCATTTTTTGTTGACTTTAACGGCACCCCACTTCTAGTCAGGATCACCTACCCCACTTGGAACCTTATCGGCGACATTACTGGAGTCAACAATGGAGTCGTGGATGGATTCGGAGCGAGGGCTTTTGAAATTACGGGTAGACCAACGCTTATTGAAAACATCATAGTCGAAGCATTTGTTGGATCATGGGTTGAAATAGGTGACCAATCCAGCCTGCAAATCAACTCCTGGAGTATGGTGCGAGATGCCGAACCAGTACCTGGACCAAGTCTGATGATCGCAAGCGGACTGGGAATTGCCGCACTGCTCAAACGCAAGCGAAAAAACTAATCGCCAACTGAAATCACACTGGTGAGGGAGAAGGATTTTACAAAGTCCTCTCCCTCACTTTGCAAGCGGGTTGGCAACGACCCTAAAACGTGATATAACCTGCCGTTGGCGACCACCATCAAATGAACCGCGACCGGAGCATTGGTTGGCTGCACAATAAATCTTCTTGCCGGGGCACCGTTCACTAACAACTTGGTTTCACCTTCTGCCTTCGTGCCGCGTTGAGCGTTCAAAGCACCATCTCTTGCTAAATCTAAAATATCTTGAACAGGGCGATTTCGTAAAGTCTCGCGCGGGAGAGGAGTTACCGATATTTGAAAAACTGATTGCCCTTGAGAGCAACGGTAGGTGCGGCTCGCCGCTTCCCCTCCTTCAAATTTCACCTTATCTTCGCGGCGAGTTACGTCACCCGGGAAAATGACGGAAAAACCATCCTCAGTTGATTGGTAACGATCAGTCACGGCAGATACGCACACCGCCAATCCAAGTGCCAAAAGAGTAAGCTGATTTTTCATTCTGCAGTTTTGTTTTCACCCTCGTCAGGCAGAACCCTGAGTGTATAACCCCCGCGATGATCACCATCGGTTGGGACGAACATCCAATCCCGGAGTTCACGGATTGGTTTGGTCACGCGCTTACCTCGTTTCAAGTCTGGGAAGAACCGTGGATCAGATTCTATAACGCCAGTGATTTGGTCGTCTTCCAATTTTTCAAAAGTGATAAAAAGGTCTTCGCCGACCCGCCTTTCAGAATCAAAAAAAGTCATGCGAACGATGTAATCGCCTTCTCCCCACGCTGAATTTTCAAATGCTTTGACGAATTCAGGGAAAGTCCGCCTTGCTTCTGCGACAGCCTCGTCCATTGTACGAAACTCAGAATCGTATCCAACTGAGGATGTAGATGGCTGACTTGGTTGCTCCTTCGGTTTTGCTTCTGTTGAACAACCGATCAAAACAGTACAAATCAATATTCCGACTACAAAAAGCTTTTTCATCGAATGAATCACCTAGCAGAGGGTAGAAACCCATCAACTGGAGAATTCCTGGTGCCCGGGGCGGGACTCGAACCCGCACGTCCTAAGGACAACGGATTTTAAGTCCGCTGCGTCTACCATTCCGCCACCCGGGCCAGGTTAGCGCTGATTATACAAGGCAAAAGACCGTTCCGTTCTGCGGGTCCTTGCCAGCGGAACCCGGGTCCCGCCATAATAACCCTTCGGCTCGCCCTGCCCGCAGGATCGAACCAAAGAGGCTTTCCATGGCAAAAAAGAAAGGCGAAAAGCGCGAAATCATCCGGCTAGTGTGCTCGGAAGATAATAAGCATTACGTTGTGACCACAAAAAACAAGCAAAACACTCCTGATAAGCTTGAATTGATGAAGTACAACAGCAACCTCCGCAAGGTCACCTTGCATAAGGAAAAAAAGTCGTAAGGCTAGGATTTTAGGTAAATGGCAAACCCAAAACGCAAACACTCACACGCTCGCGGAGCAAAGAGACGCACTCACTGGAAGACTTCTCTTCCTGAACTGAGCGAAACCAAGAACGTCGGCGGAGAACCGTTGCACGTTCGCCACTGCGCTTCACCAGACGGATACTACAAAGGTCGCCGTCTTCCTGGATACAAAGACAAAGACTAAGCGAATCCCCGCTAGCCAAAAAGCCAACTCCCTGAATGGAATTCATTCAGGGAGTTTTTTATTGAGACTTTTCAAAAAGCTCATATTCATAAGTAAAGGTCTTACTTGACTTACGCTTTACATTCAGTTTCCACTGAAATGCCGTTAGCTTGTTTGGATATGAGTTTTCATCAACCCCCGTAGCCATACTTATTGCAGATGGAACTTTAATAAATCTCCCCGCAAATGCCTTCGTCACAAGCACATCTTGCCCTTTATCGTGTAAGTTCTCAATTGAAATTGCCGCCCTTACAGTGACAAGGTCGTATTCTCTAACCTCTCCTTGTTTAGAAGCAAAAACCTTCCGTCTGCCTACCTCCTTCCAACTTTCATTAACACGAACAAAAGGCCCCGTCTCCAAGACAGCGGTATTGCTTTGCTGACTCGAAACTGTGTTACCGTCTAATTGGCCACAACTTCCGAATATACGATAATACAATTGATTTGGAGGCACCTTTGACGAGACGCCACTAATAATCATCCGGCCGAAAGAAGTTTGACGAAACTGCCTCTCGCCGGAATCAGACATGTTGTAACTGATTGGCAAAATGATGGTGCTCTCAAGTTGGTATGGATAGTAGCCGTTAGCCAGGATGCTTCTTAATTGATTGCCTTTGGCCAGTGAAAGGGATTTGATCTCCGAAAACACTTCTTCTTCAGAACGATCGGTTTCTTTGAACGATGTCAGTTCGTGAAAGGCATCTAATGAACTCTTGTAGATTACAGGCGTGCTGCAAGGATTGTATTCCAGATCGTTCGTACCTAATGGAAGTTCCTTTGAAGCGGTTGACATTTTGGCTATTGAGATATTCACTCGCTCGTTTTGGTTTTCTGACGCACAAGACCAAACAGAGCCAGAACTAAGTCGAGCTGATACGGACTCTAAATTTTCCGAATTGTTGGCAATGATCAGGCTAGAACCGAAAGCAAGGCGACCCTGATCTAGTTTGATGGAAGTACCGCTTGACCACCGAAGACCCTTTTGAATTGAATACAAAGAAATACTGGCATTAGGCACCGCATACAAAATACAAAAATCACCGTCCAGGCTTATCTGCCGGACTTTTCCGTTAGACTCTTCAGAAATCCAAATTTCCTCAGTATCATCGCTTGGCGAAAAAACAACTACTCCTGAATCAGGAATATTGATACTGCGTTTCAGTAAGGCTCCATCTTGGAAGATGGTGGCTTCAACAATTTGCGAGGGCGTTACTTCCTGTGAGATCCAGGCGAGTGCAAAAGCGGTCATCCCTAACATGTTCTAAACCCTTCTCCTCATTTTAGCTTGTGCCTCCATCAAATCAATAAAAAAGACTCCGAGTTATTCGGAGCCTTTTCTTATTTCATCCCACTACCGAGCCGCCGTATACACCTTGTACGTGTAAGTAAATGTCTTCTTTTCGCCACGTTTGAGCGTGGGGCGCCATTCCATCACGCTGGTGATGTTCACCTGATTCAGCCGGCGTGTGCTCTTGAACGTATTGGATGTTCCCGCCGCTTCAATGATCTCACCTTCAATTGATTTACGGATTCGCAAGTCCACGTCGGTTGCTTTCATATTGGTGAGTTCGATGGTTCCTCTCACCGTGACCAGATCGTAGGTTGGGTTGTTGTAGCGATCCTTGAGAACGCCCCGTTCGCGCTCGATTTCTTCTTCTCGCGCTTCGGCTGCAATATCCAAAGCTTTGGTGATTTTCACATTAGCCTTGGTGCCAGGGGTCGTGTACTTGAGTTCATCCTGACCAAGCATCTGACCATCCTTCACCGTGAGTGCCGGGCCAGTTGTCCAAGGCATTTTGGTTGCGTTATCAAATTCAAGCTCATGCCAAATATCAAGGTCAGTGCGCGCAAAGTCTTGACTTCCGTTGTTTGCCGAACTACCTGGCAGATCAAGTGTGTACAGGTGCTTGAATGCGCTTTCCGCTTGGAACAACACATAGTAGCCACGCTCGCCTTGCTTAAGCAGAACCTTTTCAATCGGCATGAAGAACAAATCTTCGCCGGAGAAGGATTCTCCGGTGCTGGGAACGAAGCTTGCAAAAGCATCATCAGCAGTTGATTCTCGCCGACCCATCACGGCTTGATTCTGCATAGGTGCCGCATTACCACCAGTTGCGCCGCCGAATGCACCCGACTTGTAAACCGCCATCATCGCTGTCAACGGATCCCATTGACCAAGGTAAGAGATGTTAGGGAATCCGGTAACGAGTTTCGCCGTGATCGTTTCCATATCCCCCAGGTCGTTGATGATCGTGGCCTTGCCAACAATCTTCAGCTTCTTCTCATCAGAAATATCAATCATGTAGCTGGGGCTCCAGCTCATTCCGGCCTGCATCGCCATGATATTGACCTTGGAGCCGGGAGCTGCTTGAATTCGCAAGACTGGTGTTTCGGTTTTGATTTTCCGAACCTCAGTCCAGACCAAATCCTTGCTACCTTTAAAACTGGCAATTGTTGTTAGCTGCACAAACATACTTTGCCCAGTTGCACTTTCCTCGATGACGACCAACTGGTTAGAAACACTCAATACCTTGCCCGTGACGGTTTGCCATTTTTGCTGGTCGTACCAGCTGATATCCATCACTTTGCCTTTGTTCAAAGCAAGTGCTTCAGCCACAGAACCAACCGAAACCGTTTGTTCGGATTCTTCAACCGACTTAGTGGCGACAACAGATTTGATCTGCCCGCCTTGATGCCCGTAAATCCAAAGTGTGCCAAGCACGGCGGTCGGAGGATCTTTGACGAGCACGGTTCCAGAATTCGGAACCGTGACTTGCCGGATTACGACCGCATAGCCGTTTTTAAACAGTGTTGCATCAATTATTTTCGCTGGCGTGAGTTCATCTGCCGCTGGTGCCAGTAATGCGCTGGCAATTAAAGTTGTCATCAACATGCGTAAAGCCCTTGGAGCTAAATTCTGCTCCTTCATTCAAGGACGTATGAAGTCAGCGATTGCTACTTTCCAGTAGCCGTTGAACCTAATGAACTTTGCGGCGGGAGCTAATTTCCGCAAGTGTTTCGCGCACGATTTTGCCAGCATGTTTGGCTTGTTCAACCGTGTTAGTTTTTCCAAATGTAAACCGCAAGCCTTCCTTTGATTCCTCTTCTGTGTATCCACAAGCGGCGAGGACATGGCTCGGTTCAAGGCTTCCGCTGCTGCAGGCGGCACCGCTGCTCGCGCTGATTCCTTCTCGGTCTAATCGGATGAGTGCTGTTTCTGCATCCACTCCGGGATACCTAACATGGCTATGCCCAGCCAGTCGCTCGGAATGCTTCACGCTTGCGACAAATTCGTCGCCTAATTCAGATTCAAATGCGTCTCGGCACTCTGCTACTTGTGATCGCCAATCCCCCCAACCCGCAACAATTTGTGCCGCCGCTCCGGCTCCAACTATTCCTGCGACGTTCTCTGTGCCGGCTCGGACTTCGCGCTCTTGCCCACCGCCAACGATAAGCGGCGTTGGCTTGACTCCGCTCCGAGCATAAAGAAGTCCGACTCCTTTAGGGCCGTAGAACTTGTGGGCCGAAATTGTGAGCAAATCGGCTTCAAAGTCATCTACCCGCCAAGTATCAGGGAATGTCTGCACCGCATCTATGTGAAAGAACATCTTTTCCCGGCGGCACATTTTGCCGATTTCGTCAATCGGATTCAAAGTTCCGAGTTCGTTGTTCGCATGCATCACACTGACAAGAGCAGTACGAGGACGGATGTGATCATCCAGCCAATTCATATCCACCTTGGCTTCCCGATCAACTGGGGCAATTAGAACTTTGAATCCCAACCGCTCCAAAAATGGTTGTGTGTGGAGAACGCAGTGATGTTCGGCTGCGGCAAGAATCACCTCGTAACCGCCAAACTGGTCGCGCGCCGAAAGAGCTCCGCCGATCACGCCGAGATTTGCCGCTTCAGTTCCGCAGGAAGTAAAAACGATTTCTCCAAACAAACACCCGAGTAGTTCGCTGAGTATCTCGCGAGACTGATCTACCGCCGCCCTCGCACGACGGCCTTCAGAATGCAGGCTGCTGGGATTCCCAAATCCATCGGATAACCAAGGGAGCATCGCTTCCCTCACCTCGGGCAAAAGCGGAGTTGTTGCCGCGTGATCCAGATAAATTCGATCCATGCTTCTATTTCATAACGAGCGTAAGCATCACGATTGTGGCGTTGTGGCAAAAGTGCAGCACAACCGCCGGGATCAGTGAGCCAGTCTGCCGAGTGAGAATCGCCGCGCTGATCCCGACGATCGCCAAGGAAGGCCAAACGACTGGCCCCTGAGGGTGGATGATGGCAAACATGATCCCCGAGATAACAATCCCCCAAGCCGGACTCCGCATGATTTTCCCGAGTGCCGGGGCAAGCAAGCCGCGGAACGTTGGTTCTTCGATCAACGGGGCAAAAACCGCAATGACAAGGAATAAGCCAAGCATCATCCCTGGCCCGGAAGATTTAGCAATCATTTCCGTCGCTTCGTGCCCCGGAGTCGGCAAATATGCGCTGAACCGAGACATTCCCAAAAGCACAGTAATCGCAATAGGGAAATTAACTATGAATCCGCCAATTCCCCACAACACTTTTTTGAACGGCTCCGAAGTATCTCCCCAGATCGCTTTCAGCGGAAGCTTCGGCCCGTTGATCGCCAGAGTCACAATGCTCGGAATCATGAGAGCAAGCAGGAACATATATCCGACCATTGTCCACACTGGGTCGAGGTTCAACGCCTGGCTCGCCGATGCCCCGATGATGGAAAGCAAAACAAACGTAAGCATGTAAAAGAACATTCGCATGGCGTGTCGGTCTGCCTGACCATTTGTAAGAATGTTTTGGAATCCGGCGGAAGGCAAAGAGCCTGTGTACTTCATGACCAGATAGATCACTCCGAGAATCAGCCCGCCCACAAACACTCCCATCAGATAGAGCATAAACACGGTAGCCAAAACGACATTTGATCCAACCCCAGTCGCACTCAGAGGAATCTTTTTCTCGTTCGGATTTTTCGCCTTCCACTGAGCGACTTTGCCGACCAAATCGTTTCGTTTGATTTCGCTGGCATTTTTAAGCGAACCCTCAAACGCTTCTCCTAGCGAAACCAGCTTCGGATCATCACTCAAAATAAGTTTGTCTAAAGCCATGCCATCCAGTTCAACTCCCCGGATGGTTTGGCTCGTGAGCAATAAAGCCGCCGCCTCAGACGACTTATCCATTTTCTCTTTAAGCTGATCTTCGGTGGTTTTCAGAGAGTCAAGCGAGGACTTGGTCGGCACGGGAGCACCCTGGCTCATTTTCGCCAGGTCGGACATCATCAGTTCCTGCTTAACCGTGGCTTTAATGGTGATTTCTTCTGTCGCTACGGAGACGACGGTTTCAGGTTCTTTGCTAAAGATTCCGACGAACTGCACAGAAGCGTAAAGTAAAAATATGATCAAAAAAGCAATCCAACCGCCAGGAAGGCGGCTTTCATTTGGAACAGTAGTTTGAAACACAGGAGGCGGATCGATTTCCATAAATCTCTACACACTTTACGCTTTGAAGACCCAAAAAGATGGTCAGGCCCACTTTAGAATCCAGATTATTTCGCGTATACTAGAAAATAGTAGACATGATACTACCATTACGCAAAGAGAACTGCCTACGATGGATGTTTTTGGATTTCAATTCGTACTTTGCGAGTATTGAGCAGATCATTGATCCAAGTTTGCTTGGCAAGCCCATCGCCGTGTGCCCAACTCAAGGAGACAGTGGCACCGTAATCGCTGCCAGCTACGAAGCCAAGAAGTTTGGAGTCTACACTGGCACCAAAGCCGGGGATGCCAAGCGGATGTGCCCCGGAATCATCCTGATTCCTGCAACACATTCGGCGTATCAGCACTTCCACGAAAATATCTTGAAAGCGGTTGAACAGGTTCTGCCAGTTGACAAAGTTTGCAGTGTTGATGAGATGCGATTCCGACTATTGGGCGAAGAACGTGAGCCGGAAAATGCCAAACGAATCGCCTTGCAAATGAAGCAAGCGATTTACGATAACATCGCTCCTTCGTTAGGCAGCAGTGTGGGAGTTGCGCCGAACGCCTATCTTGCCAAACTCGCCACTGACTTGCAAAAGCCGAACGGGCTCGTGTTTATTGAGCCGCATGAACTTCCTGACCGACTCAAGGGGCTTAGCCTGATGACATTCTGCGGAATCAACCGCCGCATGAAAGCGCGGCTCAACGCGCAGGGGATTTTCACAAGCGATGACTTAGTCGCCGCATCCCCTGAAGAACTCAAAAAGGCGTTTGGCAGTGTGCTCGGCGAACGGTGGTGGTACATCATTCGCGGCTACGATATTCTCACCGACTTTGATTCGGGTAAGTCACTCGGGCATTCCCATGTGCTTGCGCCAGAACTCCGCAACGATGCCGACTGTCGCGCGGTTCTCCTGCGATTAGCTCATAAAGCCTGCGCCAGGTTGCGTGCCGAAGATTTCTGGGCAAGCTATTTCACGATCTATGTCCGGGGCAGGATCAGCTGGAGCACCGGGGCACGCATTGCTCCTTCACAAGATGCCATTTCGATTTCCAAAACCATTGACCGCTTGTGGGCCGAACGAGAATTCAGCCAACCCACCCAGGTAGGAATCACGTTTTATGATCTTAAAAAGAGTCTTTACACTACTGCCTCGTTATTTGAAAACACCAAGGACTTCGCGAAGCTTGGACATACGGTTGATCGGGTTAACAATAAATTCGGCAAAAACTCTGTTTACCTAGCGGCTATCCACAAAGCGCGAAATCATGCAGGTGAAAAGCTGGCATTTGCCAAAACGACTTTGTTCAGCGAAGGGAAAGACGACCATGCTTGGCCGGACACCTTTCGGGGTGGAGCCGCAAAGTAATGGTTATTCAGCTTCTTCGCGTGGCAGATATTCTTTTTGGCTGAACACCCACAAACCTAATGCGGCAAAACCCACGATGATTCCTGCAAGCACAATCCAGGATGCGGTCACCGGAACCGTTAGATCAGTCACCTGCCCGCTCAGCACATCTATGATTCCCTTTTTGGTTGACTCCACCGGCGCATGATTAGTCAAAGCCTTGAGGTACGGATAAATCGAAATATAGAACAAATCGCCGGGCATATTCGGCACAAATGCTTCCCAACCAAAAGCAAAAATTAAACAATAAATCATTGCTTTATTTAAGATTAAACTCACAAATATAAATAAAACACCATAAGCAGCGACTCCAACAAGAAGGGCGAGCGCATCCATCCAGAACCCAGGAGTTTGGAATGCTCGCGGACCAAGAACACCCATTCCGATAGCAAACCAGCACATCAGGCTTGCGCCACTCACGGCAACAAAACTCGCGAGGCTTCGACCAGCCAAAAGCACAGGTCGCGATATGGAACGAGTGAGTAGATACACTACTGTCTTTTGTTCAAGTTCTGCGCTTAAAACTTGCATTCCAAATACTGCACTCGCCAGGGCGAGTATGCGGAATCCAAGAATTTCCATCACTTGCCCGTAAGTGGCTACCGATTGAGTTGGCTGGAATCCCACCCAGAGTTTTCCGATGAACCCGATGACAACGGCGATTAAAAACCAAGTGATGACTCGACCAGGCCGGACGAAATCTTTGAGGGCGGATGAAAAAGCGACGCTGAGCATTAGTTCCCCACCAGGTATTCGTAAACCGATTCGAGGTTATTGTCTGGGCTATCAATTTCGTAAATCGAGTGTCCGCGCATCGCCAAATCTCCGACCACTGAATAAAACTGATCCGCTTGCCTCGTGCGGACTTCAACCTCGCCCGTCAGGTCTTCCACCGAAATGCTGAGCACATAAGGAAGCTTCGCAAACTCGGCGGCTAAGGCGCGGGCATTCGTTGACCGAATTCGAATACGGTGTGGATGCTGATCAATCAGGTTGCGAATTTCACTCACATCACCAGATGCTAAGAGCCGGCCTCGGTGGAGAAGCAAAATTGAGCGAGTCATCTGCTCGACTTCAAACAAGATGTGACTGCTGACAATAATTGCCTTGCCCTGGTGAGCTAGGCTCTGGAGGACATCCATAAACTCACGCCGACCAACTGGATCAAGGCCATTGAGCGGTTCATCAAGCAGTAGCAAATCTGGATTATGAAAAATGGCTTGGGCCAGTTTAATGCGTTGCCGCATCCCTTTGGAATATCCCTTGACGGGCTTGTCCGCTCGATTTGCCATGCCGACTAATTCCAGAACTTCTGCGGTTCTCGTTTTGGCTGCCGCTTCCGCGACCCCCATCATCCGCCCCATGCGGAGGACAAATTCTTTACCGCTGAGATGCTCGGGAAAAGAATCAACATCTGGGCAAAAACCCAACTTAGCAAATACATTTGGATTTCCGAAGGGATCTTCATCAAAAACTGTGATCTGCCCCGTGGTTGGTCGAATCTGTCCCGTGATCAGCCGCATCAGGGTTGACTTACCCGCGCCGTTTTGACCAAGCAAAGCAGTAACGCCCGATCCGATTGTGCAGGTGACGTCGTTTAATCCAATGACTTCCCCGTACCACCGAGACGCATGATCCAAATTGATCACTTGACCACCTCCACGGCGCGGACTTTACGAATCGCCGCCATCCATGCTAGCCCCACCGGAACAACTGTAACCAAGAGCAACAACCAAACCTCAGGTCGCGCGACCAGCATTTCCGAAGATCGATCCTGCATTGCAAAGCTGCCGTTGGTTTGCAGAACCGTTTTGTAAATCGCTTCGCATCCACCAAAAATCGAAAGATAGTGAATTTTATCGAGCATCTGCTGAACGCCCGCTGATACATCATTTGCGTTGCCAATCACCGATGGCAGCCCAGCGAACAATCCCGACATCACATAGAGCCCTGCGTAAGTTGCTCCCGCTAACCGACCCTGATTAAATAGCGAACTGATTCCCAGAATAATCGAAGCTTGGTAGGCTGAAACTAGAACGAGAGCGAGCAGAATCTTTACTCCCATAAACGGATCATCCGAAATGAATCCGTGTTCGCGGTAATTCATCATTCCGTAGAAGTAGAAAAACGCCGCCGGAATCGCCAATGCGGTAAAGAACAGACTGAAAATTCCGGCAAACTTTCCAAACAAATAATCGCGCTTCGTGCAGGGTTTGCTGAGATAGACCAGCAATGCGTTAGATCGGTTGTCGTTCGCAATTGCACCAGCCCCGACTAATAGCAAAATCGCCATCAGCAAAAAGTGACCGACTTGAAAGCCGCTCATAAATTGGTCGCGCCAAACAATACGGCCAAAAAATGTTTCAGCGAACTTTTCTCCGCCCATGTTGCCTGCAAAGCTATCGATAAAATAAGTAGCGGCAGCAAGGATAAGGAAATGGATTCCGCTCAAAACCATCAATATCCAATATGATTTGAGCTTGAACATCCGCATAATATGGTTGCGGGCAATCACCTTCCAGCGACCGCCTTTCGCAACCGGAGAGCTATCGTAGTTGCGGTAGCTTAAATCGCTCAGCGGCCCAGAATTAGCCATCTATCGCCTCCATAAATGCGTCTTCCAAACTTTTTTGACCAGGCTTTAATCCGCGCACTTGTGCCCCTACTGCATTCGCGGCGGCAAAGACTTTTGCGCTGAGTTCTTCCTGACTACCGACTGCTGATAGCCGATACTCGGCCCCTTTTGCGTGAACCAACTCAAAGCCCAGTTCGACCGCTTTTTGAATAAATGCGCCGCTCGTCTCACGCAATTCGGCATCAATGGAAGTCACGTTCAATCCTTTCAAAGTGGCAACATTGCCTTGTAGCCGCATCTGACCTTGCGCAATGACCACAACGCTGTCGCAGGTACGTTCGATATCCGGCAACAAGTGTGAACACACCAGAACATTCACGCCTTTATTTGCGCTCACATCGCGCACCAGAGCCAGCATTTCTTGCCTCCCTTTTGGGTCAAGACCGTTGGTAGGCTCATCGAGTAGGAGAAGCTGGGGGCCATGAACCAACGCTTGGGCAAGCTTGATGCGTTGTTTCATCCCGGTTGAGTAAGTTTCAATTTGTCGGTATCTGGCTTCACCAAGGCCGACGTATTCAAGAACCTCGTGCGCTCGCCGTAGGGAATGGTTGTGCGGCAAACCAGCAAGCTCTCCCGCGTAGGTGACAAATTGCACTGCATTCATGCCGGGTATGTGGCAATCCTGCTCGGGCATATATCCAACCGCCGCACGAATTTCTGGCCCGGCAACCCCGACTTGCATCCCCAGCACATTGCCCGAACCGGATGTCGGTTTGATAAATCCAAGCAGTGTTTTAAGAAGGGTCGTCTTCCCAGCTCCATTCGGGCCGAGCAAGCCAACACACCCTTCGGGCACCGATGCAGAAAAATCACGCAAAGCGGTGAATTTTCCGTATTGAACCGTTAGGTGGTCGAGGGTGACAACTGGCACTATGAGCTACTTTACTCTCCGGCCCCTGAAGAGGTTGAGTGTCCAGCCTTTTGGCCCCGGATTGAATTCAGTATCAAGATGACGAGTTCTTCTGCAATGGCTCTACGGTTGCATCGTAATACCGCTGCCAAGGAAACTCTCGAACCATTTTTAATGCGTTCACGGAAAGCGACTGCCTTAACTCCTCGTCAAGCAACTTTTCAAAGGAATTTGCTATGGCTTCCGAATCGCGGATTGGCACTACGTATCCTTCTCGACCATCTTCAATCCAAGTGGCAGTATTCGGAGTAACGATTCCCGGCATCCCCTGAGATAAACAATCTGTTACGCCAAAGGTATAGCCCTCTAACAAAGACGGCATGATGGCACAGTGCATTTTAGATAATTCGCTAGGAAGATTGGGCGGCGGAATAAACCCGTGAAAACGCACATGGGTCAGATCTAGATCCTGCCCAGGAATTTCGAACGAGTTCAGCCCAAATACATGAATTTCTACTTTTCCGTTAAAACGGGATAAAGCCCGGATTGCGTAATGAAGCCCTTTTCGTATTCCTTCAGTTCCGACAAATGCTGCCCGTAACGGTTCGTTTGTTTGGCGTACAGTTGGATTTGTCACTGCCGCACCCCCTGTAATTCCATAGGGAGCAAGGATAATATTTTCACGCGGATATCCCCGATTAGCAATCGTATCAACAACGAACGGAGAAGCGCAATATATATAATCTGCTAGTTCCAATTCAATGGCTAATGCATCTGTGTGCTCTTTGGCAAAACCAAATTTATAGAGATAATCTTCATCAAATTTGAGTCCTAAAATCTCTCCTTCTTCAAGCATGAGTCTCCTTCCCAGAGCCTTGTCACCGATATACATTTCTAACAAACACGGCAGACCCGCTTTCTTCAGTTTAGGGAAAAGCCCTTTCGATCCTGTGACATGGCTATGGCAACCCCAACCATTCCGCAAGCACTCCTCAGCGGCTGTGTTTTCAAAATCCCCCCTCCCACGGTTGATTCGTTTTTGGCCGACTAGCCGAGCCGCCGCTGCCTTAAAAGGAGACTCGCAGTTGAGAATTACTTTTCCTTCCAGTGCTGGATGATGGTAGCTCGCCGCTTTATTAAAAATGAGCCCACGATTTCCTAATAATTTGCCAGCCCACTGAATACGCTCGGGGTGAGCAACATATCTTTGAGTAATAAACGCACCCAGCCGACCAAGTTGATCGTAAGCAATCGCTGTGTGATACAAATGATGCTTGGCATGATGTGCGACAGCAATATTCCCGCTCCAAGTTACTCCAGATCGCAGATCTAATTCCATCTTCGTAGCTAAGTGGTGTGCATCTAGCCTTGAGTGAGAGGCTCTACTGTTTTTGCGTAGTAGTTCCCCCAATTGTAATGATGGGTGAGTTGAATAGCCTGCTGGCCCATAGATTGCCTCAATAAGTCATCGGCGTACCAACTGTTTAATGCTTCAACAATTGCGATCGGATCGCGTACGGGCACAGTGAATCCATGCACTCGATCTTCAACCATGGTTCCAGAGTTGAGCGTAACAATCATCGGCAAACCTTGTGAGAGCAGATCAAACGCGCCAATAGCGCTGCCTTCCCACAGTGAAACTAAAATCCCGGCATGCATAGTTCTCAGTTCCGCCAACAACTCAGCCTTTGAAGTAAACCCATGAAAAACCACATTTTCGGGGATGCTTTCCAGGCGCGGAACTTTAAAGTCTGAGAGGCCAAAAATATGAAGCTCAAATTCTGGCCCAAGTTTACGAAATGCTTCAATCGCGTAAATAAGCCCCTTGCGAACACCTTCTGTTCCAACAAAAGCAACCTTAAAGATTTGGTTTTGCTCCCGCTTGTTCGGGGCAACCGCGCAACTTCCTGGATCAACCCCGTAAGGCGCGTAAACAAGCTTGTGATCAGGAACGCCTGCTTCTTTCATTGTATTAATTACAAATTCAGATGGGCAATATATTAGGTCGGCAAGCTCTATCTCTTCACGCGATTTTTCGGCCAATTGAGTGCTACAGCCCATAGCATGAAGGTTATGTTCTGAAGCTTCTAAACCGAGAGCTGTTAGTTCATCACTAAGAAAATGTTTGGCCAAGGTCTTATCGCCAATGTACATTTCCAGAAGACAAGGAAGATTTTGGGCACTTAGCTGTCTGAATATCCCAAGCGAACCTGTTACGTGGCTGTGGCATCCCCAATTCTGGAGAATGCATTCCTGCCCCACGGCATGCTCAAAGTCGCCGCTTTGATTCAAAAAACTCGACTGACCAACTAAGCTGGAACCTAACCGATGCTTCCAAGAACTTGAGTGAGTCGTTACTTTTCCTTCGAGTTGAGGATGATGGTAGCCCAAAATTTTGCGTAACTTTAATGATAACGAAGCTGGCAATATGGGGCTTAGCCACTTTAATCTTTCTGGTCTGGGAATATATCTTTGAGTATAAAACCGCCCGAGTCTCCCGATTTGATCGTAAGCAATGGCAGTGTGGTAAAGGTGATGCTTGGCGTGGTGAGCCACCGCGATTTTGCCTTGCCAGTCCAGTCGAGGCTTGAATTCAAATTCCACCAAATGATTGTCCTTCAACTTTCATACCATATTCGCCCCGTCCCAAATTGAACTTGATCGAACTCGGTAACCTGCCTTCACTTATGGAAACAACTTTGGTTCTGATCAAGCCGGGTGGAGTCGCCCGCAACCTCAATGGCGAAATCATCCGACGCATCGAACTCCGCGGCCTCAAAATCACCGGGCTCAAACTGCTGAACGCTCCTCGCGAAACCGTGGAAGCCCACTACGCAGAACACAAAGAACGACCATTTTTCAACGATGTTGTGAACTATCTGTGCAGCGGCCCGATTGTCGCGATTGCGGTCAGCGGCCCCAACGCCACCAAAGCCATTCGCATGATGATGGGCGCAACCAATCCGGTGGAAGCCGAACCAGGCACCGTCCGCGGGGACATGGCTCTGACGATTGAAGATAACTTGGTTCACTCTTCCAGCGATCCCGAAGCGGCAGCCGGTGAGCTCAAACTGTGGTTCGCAGAAGGCACAGTTGGCTAATCTTTTGAGATTAATTTATTTCGCATAACGGGAGTTTCGCGCGCAGGGATTCCCGGCTCTTTTCCGATATATGAGGGTCAAGCCATAATTCTTTGAGGTTAGTTAGCTTTTCAATCGCGCTCAAGTCTTCATCTGAGATTTCGACACCAAGAAGCCATAACTCTTTTAAATTGACGAAAGTTGCAATTTTCTTAATACCTAAGCTCGTTATATTAGTGTCAGATAATGCTAAAGTGTCTAATCTAGAAAGCTTGCCAATATTTTCGATACAAGCGTCAGTAATTTTTGTATCACTAAGCCACAGAGTAGTCAAATTCTTCAGATGTCCAATGTATCTAATATCATTATCCCTCACTTGTGAACTAGTTAGCCAGAGCTTTTTCAAATTAGCCATTATTTCTAGATTTTTAAGGCCTAAACCTGTTACTTTAGTACCAACAAGGGATAACTGGCTAATCCCATTGATTTTCGAGATATTAACTAAACTCGAATCAGTTATCTGAGTATTTCTGACGCTCAAATAACTGATCTTAATATTATTCAAACTTGATAAGTAGGCAATTGCTTCATCATTAACAGACTCTTCCAATACGATTTTATTAATCACCAAGTGATCTAGCTTTAGGTTATCAGATTCGGAAATACCCAGTGATTCTCTAAGAGCTTGGTTGACAATATGTATCTGTTCTTCAGAGGCAAAAACCTTTTCAGCTTCTCCTCCTGCGTGTGCAGCAAACCGGCACCACACTAACCTCTTTTGCCGATTAGTAAGCCATGGGAGAAAGGCTGGCTCTTTGATTGCCTCCCCAAGCCCAAGTAACATCCAATCGCCCGTATCTATTCTTATCTCTTCATCTTTCGGAGATTGTTCACTACCTGACTTACCAGATATGAGCGAATCGGCTAATAATAGATGTTTATTATCACTGTGAAGGACAAGCTTGGCAGCGAGGGACGCTGTTGTAAGCGGAAACGATTCGTTACTCTCAATCGAAATGTCCACTTCCCGGCTACTACCTAAGTCAAAAACTATTCTACTCAATGCAATTCCTGCAGCATCTTCAAGAGTTAGTTCATTTCCTGGCGTCATGGCAAAAGTTGCCCAGTCAATTAAAACGTTATTAATCAGGCGCTTTGCCTGGCGCGGTACACTTTCAGCAGCAGCTGATAGCAAGGCAGGCACTGCTCCGGATTCCGCTTCATCGGGAATCCAATCATTATTAGCGCTTATCGCCTCTTGTACTATACTATCAACAAACTTACGAAAAAGCTTGGCGTCGCGATGGGCAACAGGCACCTGCGCTTGGACTATTTTTTGCATATAGCTTTTGGCCAACTCCTTACCTTCGTCACCATATTGCTGATTATAAACTGAGGACAGATAATGCTTAATCGCTCGCTCGTCTAACGCCAAAACAAAAACGAAGCCGGGCACCCAAAGTAAATGTTTTACGGCCTCTAGCACATCCATCGCTCGGTGAGCTTGACATCTATCCAGGTCATCAAGAAAAACAATTACCTTGCAGTCCCCAGGGACTGAGTTTTTGAGTTTTTCTCTAACGGAGTTCCAGGTCTGAAAGTCAGATTCTGCATCTTTATTGGAATTATCCTCTACCGCCACGCCGCCTATACTGGCGACAATTGCTGCTTCATCAGCTCCGGCTAATTTTGCTCCACCTGCCAACATCGCCCAACCTAGTTTAGACGGCATCCAACTGGAAACACGATCCTGCATCACTTTGATATTTATATATGCTTTCTCAACCCAGTTAAACTCCGGTAGCGTTTTGAGCCGCTCTAATTCAAGCGCTAATTCTTGTAAAAGAGTTTGTGCAGCATTTGGTTCTCGTTCATGCTCCCAGGGGTTGAGCCGAATAACTGCAACCTGTTCTTTACCGTGATCCGAGCAAAGAACAGCAGCTCGATTTAATACCGTAGTTTTTCCCGAACCCCAATCACCATATAAGCCAATTGTGAACGGCCCCGGGGTTCCCAGTGCAATGCCCGAAAGAACTTTCGCAGTTGCCTCCATTCCCAACTGTGGAATCGGTTGGGAAACATCACACGGCTCATCACTCAATAATTGAACATTAAAGTGCTTATCCATTCAATTAAGATTGTCACAGAAGCAGTCTTGAATTCAAGCCTCGTACTACCGACCGCCCATTCCACTCAACTGAACACCCTCAATGAAGTACTTCTGTGCAAAGAAGAACAGAAGCAGAACCGGAACTGTGGACATGGTGGCGAACGCCATCATCAGCGCTTGATCGGTGCCCCGATCCGAGGCGAACAGCCCCATCGCGTAGCTGATCGGCATTTTGGCCGGTGAGTTCACGTAAATCAGCGGCCCCATAAAGTTGTTCCAGGCCCCCATGAACGTCCAGATTGCAATGACTGCCATAGCGGGTTTGACGAGCGGCAACATGATCTGCCAATAGGTTCGCCAGTATCCGCAACCGTCGATCCGAGCCGCTTCTTCGAGCTCCATTGGGATCGTGCTGAAAAACTGCTTGAGCAAGAAAACATTGAATGCGCTGGCGAAGAACGTCGGCACCCAAAGAGGAAGTAAGGAATCCATCCACCCTAGCCCGGTGAAGATCAAAAACTGCGGGAGCATGGTCACTGCGCCGGGCAACATCATCGTCATCAGCATGAGGAAGAAGAGCGGGTCACGCCCCGGGAACCGGAGCCGTGCAAACCCATAGGCGACTATCGAGCAACTGAGAACTGTGCCGAGAACACTCATACCCGCGAGCCAAAGTGTGTTGATTAAGTAGGCGAGACCGAATCCGGTTTCCAAAGGCATCCATTCCAACGCGTCAGAGTAGTTTTCCCACCTGAGACCTTGATGCCGGACTGGTTCAACCTCATCCGGTGTAACCGTCAGCCTCTGCCCTTTCATCTCGGCTGGTTGCATGACTTCAACTAAGCGGGAGCCGTCTTCTAAATCTAGAACCGTAAACGCGGTGTACAGCTTTCCGCTAACTTCGCCCGACCAGATTTTTTGATCGCGGGGAATTTCTTTGAGCGAACCAGCGGGAACTTCAAACCTTCTGCCCCGCAAACCGTAGGGTCGTTCTACTTCGACCAACCACTTGCCGCCAGCGGTATCTGAATCCTTGCGAACCCGCACGGCATGACCTTCAAAACTTGCTTCGTAGAGCGGTTTTTCTGGATCCATGTACGGATAAGTTTCTTGAACAAGCGGCACCCAAACGATTCCATCGGTGTTGGCAAGATCCCGCTCTTCCTTGAAGGATGTGGTCAGTAGCCATACAAACGGAACACTAAAAATAACCGCTCCCACCACCAGAGCAATCTGCGCCGTGAATTTCTTGGCCACTCCTCGTGCAGCCGTAGTTTTTTCCGCGAAGATCATCGCGACCATTGCGGCTACGGATAATCCGGCTAACCCAAAAACCATCGGCCAATGCAGCGGCAACGCACCGCGCAGAATCGAAATCTGCCCGCTCATTCCTTTAAGCCACAAGAATCCGGCAACACCAACACCCGCCCATATTAATGAAGCGGCGAACCGAGATTTTCTTTCTTCGGCAGTGAGCGCAGTTTTGCTTTGAATCAGCCGCCAGATCAGCATCACGGCGGCAAGAATCAACATCCAGCCAGGAATCGGAGCGTAAATCCAAACGATCGGAATCCAAGAATCAGGGTTAGCTCTGCCTAAATCTTTGGGCATGAACGAACTGACCAAAAGCAGAATTCCTCCTAGTCCGGAAGACACTGCTAACTGTTTGGTTAAAGTCGAACGGTCAAGCCCCGGCGCATTGAAAATCAACCGAATTCCAGCAAAGATTCCCCGGCCTAATAAGTAAACACCGACCCACAAACACAGGGTGAGGATCAAGAACATGATCTCGCCAGTCATCGGTCAACCTCCGTATGCACCCAACGCGGAGCAACTTTAAACTGAACGAGCGTAACCGCCATAACAATAAAGAAAATCAGCCACGCAACCGCGCTCGCGTAGCCCATTCGGAAGTAAGCAAAACCGTTGTTGAATAACATATAAACTGGGGTTGCCAAAGTATCATTCGGCCCCATATTCTCACCTTTTGTGATCAAGTACACGTTGTCAAAAGTTTGCAGAACCCCGATAAACGCCATAACCGAGTTAAAGAAAATCAGCGGGCTGAGTTGCGGCAGAGTCACGCTGACAAACTGCTTCCAGCCAGATGCGCCATCGATTTCTGCTGCTTCATAAAGGGTTCGGGAAATTCCTTTTAACCCTGCGAGCCACAAAATCATTGCGCCGCCCGCCCCCCACAATCCCATCATGATCAGTGCTGGCTTCGCCCAAGGTTCTACAGTCAGCCATCCGGGAGAAGCCACACCAAACCAATTCGTGATTGTGTTGTTCCAAAGATTGTTGAGCAAACCCCGTTTGTTGTCTGGAGTCATGATCCAAACCCAAAGGAAGGTGGAAGCAACCGTCGGTGTGATTGAAGGCATGTAGTAAACGGTTCGATAGAATCGAATTCCTTTGGCACCAGTGTTTAAAAGCAGAGCGATGGCTAAACCAGTAGAAAGCCCGAGCGGAATCCCGACTACCGCCAAGTACCCAACGTTTTCGAGTGCTTTCATCAGCAAATCGCGATCTACAACAAAGACGTCGGTGAAGTTTTTAGCTCCAACAAAATGCGCCGGGTTCAAGACGTCGTAGTTCATAAACGAGAACACAAGCGATGCAACCATTGGGCCGAGAGTGAAGACTAAGAATCCAATAATCCAGGGGCTGATGAAAGCGTAACCCGCACGAGTTTCCTGCACAGAAACCCGGCCTTTGCCTTTTTTGATCATCAAGGCAACCCACACCACTAAGCCAATAACAACGACTCCAAAAGCTCCCAGCACCCACGCCGCGATGTTCACCTGAGGGTAATCATCCTTGCTGTAATACTCGTCCAAAATGAGTTGGACTCGGGTTTGCCCGCTTTGCAGAGCCGCTTCCGGAGTTTGCGCGCCACGGCAGGCTTGTTCAATCGCCCGAACGTGCTCATCCCAAAGCTTCTGACCAACAAATGTCGCCGGCCTCAACTTGGCGTAAGGCATCATTTCTGCGTGAGTGCGGAGGGCTTGATCGTAAACACTATCTCCCGATGCGTAACGAGCCACTTGCTGTTCCGTCGCTTTGATGTGCGCTTGAATTCTAGGGATAAACTTGCGTCCGCGCGACTGCTCTAAATCAGCTTGGCCCTTGGCATAGAGCATCCGTCCATCCAAGCTTTGAATCCACTTAATGAACTCCCAACTCGCATCCACATTTTTAGATCCGCGCGGAATGGCGTAAGCAAAGCCACCTGACCAAGTGACAAAAGTATCTTTTTCGTTAGCAAACCGACCGCGTTTGTAGAAACGATCGTCTGGCACGGGAGCGGGAGCGGTCAAAAATTTGGCCTTTGGCGAATATCTAGCGTATTCGGCAATACGCCAGTCACCATTGATGATCATGGCAATCTGCCCGATGGCAAACGGATCGTTTTCTTTACCCTGCATCCCCGACTTAAATTTAAGCGTGTTTTCGTAGCCTCCGAGGATGTCGTAACCATCCTTCATGAACTGCAAAGCTTCGACTGCGGCGGGTGTGTTCAAAGTGCACTTTGTCCCGTCTGCGCTCATGAAGTCTGCGTTGTTCTGGAACGCAAACATATACAACCAGGAGTTCCCTTCGTTGGGGATGAATCCTGCCCTCTTAAGCGTGCCGTCTGGGTTGAACTCAGTTAATACTTTGCTGTAAGCAAGGATTTCACTCCATGTACGAGGAGGTCGAGTTGGGTCAAGTCCAGCTTTGCGCAGGTCATCGGCTTTTTCGGCAAAAACTTGCGTGTTCCAGTAAAGAACACGATCATCGGCGGCAAACGGAATTCCATAGAGTTTTCCGTCATAAATGGCTTCATTCCAAGCCGCGGGGTAGTACTGATCTGGCGTTGGACAATAAGGATCAGTGGCACGATCCCGTTCGATAAGGTCATCAAGAGATCGGAAGGCTCCCCGACTTGCCCAATCGCTGATCGTAAAACGATCCTGCATGATCACGTCAGGAGGAGAACCACCCACAATTGCAGTCATGAGCTTCTGCGGGTTCATCGCACCCGCACCCATGCCGAGGAGCTTGACTTTGATGTTGGGGTTGTCTCGCTCGAACTGCCGGACGAGCAAATCGTTTCCCTTTTCATCCGGGGTGATTGCCATTCCCCAAACGGTGATCGTTACGGGCTTTTGGGCAGAGCCTAATGCAAAAAAGCATACAAAGAGGGCGAGAAATAGAATTCTTATTCCGCTGTTCAAGTGGCCCTTTAGAATTTCAATGCACCCCTAATTAGGAAAATGAGACTTAACTTTACTTTAATTAAGTTGTGAATACGTATACATTAAGCGACAATTCCAAAACTTTTTCGTCAGTTATAATCAGCCGTGATCAAAGATAAACCGCTCTTCGCGATTTTCCTTACTGTTTTTCTCGACATGCTCTCCTTTGGAACAGTCATTCCAGACATCCAATTGCGAGCGGAACATCTTGTAAAAGGAACAACCTGGATCACCGCCGCAGGCCCGAATGTCGTGGGAATCGTCATCGGCATATCCATATCGCTTTTTAGCATCGCGCAATTCATTATTTCTCCCTACCTTGGCCGATTGAGTGACGAAAGAGGACGCCGACCAATCTTACTCATCACCTGCACACTCGCGGTGGTTTCCAGTCTGCTTTATGCTTTCAGCACGTCACTGCCGATTATGTGGCTGAGCCGGATCTGCCATGGTTTTGCCGGAGCAAATCTGGGAGTTGCCTATGCTTACATTGCCGATATTTCCAGCGATGCAGATCGCGCTAAATCAATGGGAGTTCTCGGAATGGCGTTTGGGCTGGGATTTATGTTCGGCCCTCCACTTGGCGCAATTCTGATTGAGGTCAACAACGGTCAACCGTTCCTGCTAGGCTTAGTTTCCGCCGGATTTGCATTGATCAATCTGATTTTCGTTGCCCGCTACCTGCCGGAATCAAACAACAATCACGTTGCGCGAACACCACAAAAACGAATTCAAGTCCTTTTGGATGCACTCAAAACCCCGACATTAGGTTCCCTGCTCCTGCTCTTCTTCGTCGCAAATTTGGCGTTTGCTAACCTGGAGTCCACTTACTTCCGGCTCGGCGCGGATGTTTACAAGATCAGCCAAACCCAGACATCACTCGTGCTGGTTTTTGTCGGCGTGATTGCCGCTCTGGTGCAAGGCGGGCTGATCCGAGTGCTAGAACCGAAATTTGGCGAAGTGAACCTCCTACGGGTTGGCTACTTGGTTCAGGCTCCCGTACTGGCTTCAATCCCGTTTGTGAAGCCTTGGTGGCCCGTTTTGCTCGGCTGTGCCTTCCTCGGAACTGGGAACGGAATCGCTCAACCTTCGCTCTCCAGTTTGATCAGCAAAAACTCCCCGCCTGAACTTCGGGGTTCGACTTTCGGGATCACTCAATCGCTCGGTTCTCTTGCCCGAATCATTGGCCCGATCATCGCCAACACTATGTACGCTGGTGGCCCGGCGAGGCCATATCTGCTTGCGGCACTTCTGATGCTCATTCCCAGTATTGGAGTTTGGCGAGTCAAATTCTCTACGCAGCCTTTATCAGAACCTGAGCCAACTCCGGTATCCTAGGTGAATTCAATGTCCGGTCAAATCAGTCAGCCGACTGCAACCACCAAACGAGCAGGTTCAACTTTAGTGGGCCTGCTGGTGTTCCTTACCGGGATCGCATTGATCGCATTCGCCTTCAAACTCGCTTTTGATATTTTCACCGTGCCTCCGCCGATTCGTATGGAAGCGGTGGAAGGTAAGCCGATTGACATCGGGCAAGCCGCTGACACCCTTTCCTCGGTGGTGATTAAAGTGGTTCTGCTCGTGGTGATGGCGGGGTTTGGCAGTATGATCGCCAACCGTGGGATTAAGCTTTATTCGACCAAAACGAGTCCGAAGGCTGATAAGCCAGGAGAGGCGGAAAAGAGTTCGGATAGCTAGTTGGACGGGATGACAATCACCTGGAAAATTGTTTTCACCGGTTCATTTGCGGTAGTTGGAGTACTGGGCTACTTAATCGCGCCGCACTCATTACTTCTCGCAGTAGTCGTTATATTGGGAGGAGTCATTCCGTGTATGTATTTTTCAGGATGGGTTGCGCGTTGCCTTGACTATAGAAGCAAAAGATAATGAGACTTTGCGTGGTGAAAAGATAACGACTACTCGTTGAGCTATGACAACCGTACAACACTACGCCATAAGCATTTAATGTGCGTAAGAAAACTTGAGTCAACTTTTCCTGGTCGGGATGACAGGATTCGAACCTGCGACCTCGTCGTCCCGAACGACGCGCTCTACCAAGCTGAGCTACATCCCGATGGCTCCAAAGATATTACCATCGGCTTGACGAGTCTCACTTCGTGTCTCGCACGGGCGGAAGCACTTCATCCAAAGCGCGGGCGAACTTGGCGCTCACCGTGTTTGGCCTCCAAGTATGAGCACCCACCGGATCAATTGCCCGGCTTAAAGTACGAGCCGCGATATAACTTCCGTGAAGTGAAGCATGGTTGCCGTCAGCAGCCCATAATTCCTCGCCGAGATTGAGCTTCAAAACCTTATCCCACGGCTCCCCCACCGAGACGACTTTCGCCCGCGAAGCTTTTGCAATGCCTCGGTACACATTGTTGATGTACGCCGTTTCATCCCAGCCTCGACGAGGCCATTCAGCATAAAGAAGCACGATTGCTCCGGACTTCACCCCCGCCTTAGCCACAGAAATTCCCACATCCTGCGAATAGGTGTACTTATGCGAGCTACTGATTTCTGCTCCTTGCAGAACAATGTAATCCCACTTCACTTGTGCGATTCGGTCAAAAACGTTCTTCCCGGCTTGGTTTAATAATCCAACGGAAAACACCTCATATTTGAAGGAGCGATTTGCCCCGCCACTTTTGATAAGATCGCAGACCATGCCCGGAACGTTGTTGTTGAGCGTGTGGCTGTTCCCTACAAACATAACTTTCATTTCCGTGCTCACCAAAAGCGCGCCAGCCACTAGCCCAGGAACCATGGCGGCATTGTATCGGAGATTCCTTCAAAATCATTGATCAGCAAATTCAAACAATTGAATGCATCTGATATGGCAGCCCGCAAATCGAAACATTTATTTACCGTTCAAGGCCTCGTCAGATTGCGACCGTTAGGGATAAGTGAGGTTCCCGCCCAGCAAATAAGGCGGATAAAACAAAATGAGCATTCTCACAACCGCAGTAATCGCCGCCACTTTAATGGCTCCCGCACCCCAGGCGCAAATGTCTAACAGCAACCCGATGGTGGGTGGTATGGCAATGTACGCCAACAAAAACATTGTAGAAAACGCCGTGAATTCGCCTGACCACACAACCTTGGTTGCGGCGGTTAAAGCGGCTGGATTAGTTAACGCCCTTCAAGGCAAAGGGCCAATGACGGTATTTGCCCCAGTCAACAGCGCCTTCGATATGCTTCCTGCCGGAACAGTTGACAAGCTTTTGATGGCCGAAAACAAACCGATGCTTTCCAAAATCTTGACTTACCACGTCGTGGGCAAAAAGCTGACTTTCGACAGCATGAGCAAAGATATCAAAGCTGGAAAAGGACACGCGGAATACACAACTCTCAGCGGTGGAAAACTTTGGGCGATGTGGAACGGCCCTCGAAACATCGTCATCAAGGATGAGATGGGCGGGGTTGCCAGCATCACAACCTACGATGTGATGCAAAGCAACGGTGTGATCCACGTCGTCAACAAAGTTTTGATGCCCAAATAATCTGGCAAATTTCCTCTCAATACCAGGAACCTTGCCTCACGCCCTAGAGGCAGGTTCCTTGGTCAACCCACCAGACTTCTGAGTTCTGTTATTGCCGATTTTTCAATAGGAATGATCTCTTCCATTTTCGAGGCAATAGATTCTCTTATCTGCTTTGCTTCTGTCTCTAAATCGCCAGCCATTTCCCATACTTCTGCGTACTGCTGCTTCAGCTGAGTTCTTTTTTCAATTGAACCCATAGGATCACTGAACCTGAGTTGCGCCATGTTGAGCTTGATCTTTTTCAATTCGGCTAGTGCTGGGATTGAATTCGGCAAAGCAACTTCCGCCAATTCTCTCCACTTGATTGCGGACTCGTCAAACTGCGCGGCTATATTGCTTAGATCCTTGCCAATGATTGAACTGGAATCTCTCAAAAACTGAGCGTATGTTCCTCGGTCTGCCCCCGGATTTGAGCCCCATCGCTCAATCCAATACCAAATTCCTGGCTGACCGATTTTGCCAGCTACCGCTTGCTTGAACTTATCTCCGGGAGGAAACTTCTTGCCCCATCCCAGAGCGGTTTTGTCATCGCGAACCATTTTCACAAAGTGCTCCATGCCCGCGATTCCAAAATTATTTGCTGAGCCCGCGGGGGGGTTATCTAAATAAAGGGCGGTGCAAATCTTGATTCCTTCAATCAACCCCGGCTTCAAGCGACTTTCATCAATCCCTTGTAGAACCATGATCTTAAAGCGGTCTTTTTTGACTCTCCCTCGCATCGCGTGAAGTTCTTCAGTAGGAACCAAAATCGCTCGCTGGCTTTGATCGGCTACCCAAAAACTATTGTCTTCATATCCAACCACGAGCATCGGCAACATCGCCCACATTTGAGAGGCATTCAAGCAGTTCCAAGATGCGCTGAACATATCTGCCCAAACCACCACTGAATGCCCGAGGTCAAGTTCGCGCTTGAGATTCTCCAGCCCCTTTTCCGGCTTGACCGTTTCCATCGTGTCGCGCCGGATACCGAGGTTATCTAGAGCTCTTTCAAATGGTGAAAACGTGTTTCGAGTTAGTAAGGCGACATGTGGTAGGTGGCCTGTGTACTCAAAAACAAAATAGCCAAAAGCGATTCCGCCACTCGCCCCGAGGACGGCTGCCTCGCTCATTGGGTGCCCTTCTACAGCCAGCCAGTTGGTTATCGTGCCTGTTTCATAATGCTTGCCCAGAAAATCTTGGTCTTGCCCAGAAGTCATGCCTTCAGTATTCCAGGCTGAAAGCCGAGTGTCAAAAAAATGCGACATAGTCGCGGCCCGTCCCTCCGCCAAAGTCAGATTCTCCGCCAAACTCAATCTAATGTCCGTTGAAAATCTCATTGATGCCGCCTGGGAAGACCACGCAAATCTTTCTCCTGCCAGCCACCCAGCCGACCTTGCCGCCGCAATAAAGCAGACATTGAGCGATTTAGATGCAGGCAAAATCAGGGTCGCAGAAAAGGTCAAGGGCGAATGGGTGACCCATCAATGGATTAAAAAGGCGGTTTTGCTTTCGTTCCGCCTGTCGGATAACCAAGTTGTTGACCACGGGCCAGTGAAATACTTCGATAAAGTTCCTCTCAAGTTCGAAAACTTTTCCGAAGCTGATTTCAAAAATGCTGGGTTTCGAGTTGTTCCTAATGCGGTTGCAAGGCAAGGGGCGTTTATCGCGAAAAATGTCGTCCTGATGCCGAGCTACGTCAATCTCGGCGCGTACATTGATGAGGGCACAATGGTTGACACTTGGGCGACGGTTGGTTCGTGCGCGCAAATCGGGAAAAACGTTCACCTCAGTGGCGGAGTCGGCATTGGCGGAGTGTTGGAACCAATTCAGGCCAACCCCACGATCATTGAAGACAACTGCTTCATCGGTGCCCGATCGGAGATTGTTGAAGGCGTAATCGTAGAAGAAAACTCTGTCATTTCCATGGGCGTGTTTATCGGGCAATCAACCCGGATTTTTAATCGCGCAACCGGGGAGATTTCCTACGGTCGGGTTCCGGCCGGTTCGGTGGTAGTTCCTGGTTCGTTGCCTGCACCAAATGGTCAGTATTCGTTGGCTTGTGCGGTTATCGTTAAGCAAGTAGATGCGCAAACAAGAAGCAAGACTTCAATCAATGAGCTATTGAGGGAGTCATAGATTATCAGTACACTTGATCTTCTCCATAAACTCATTGCCATCCCAAGCCTCACTCCAGGCGATGCGGGATGCATTGACCTCCTGGAATCCACCCTCGTACAAGCCGGATTCACTACGCAGGTTTTCACGAACAATAATCTTCTCTCCCTCTACGCGACCCACGGAACGCAAAAGCCGAATATCTGTTTTTCTGGACACGTAGACGTGGTTCCCCCAGGTCCGCGAGTAGCGTGGAACACAGATCCTTTCGTACCTACCGAGATTGATGGAGTTCTTTACGGACGCGGCACCGCCGACATGAAGGCAGGGGTCGCCGCCATGACCCAAGCCGCTATTCAATTTATTACAGAAAATCCCAACCACCCGGGAACTGTTTCCCTGCTGTTTACTAGCGACGAAGAAGATTCCAGCCTTTACGGCACACCGTACTGTCTACGAGAACTCAGCGGGCAAATTAATGCGGCTCTCGTCGGTGAGCCAACGAGTATCAACCATTTGGGTGATGAATTCAAAGTCGGCCGGCGTGGATCGCTAAATGGGTTCATCACTATCAACGGAATTCAAGGGCACACAGCGTATGCTCACCTTGCCGAAAATCCAATCCACACCTCGCTCTCTTTTCTTTCCGATCTCACCAACATTAAGTGGGACAAAGGCCACGGGCCATTCCCACCAACCACGCTCCAAATTGCTAATATCTCCGCCGGTGATGGAACCGCTAACGTCACGCCTGGCCAACTCAAATTCCAATTCAACTGCCGCAACAACCCGGCAACCACCCACGAAAATATCATCCAAACGGTTGAAGCGTTAGTGAGAAAGCATAATCTTAAAGCTGATATTACTTGGAACGATTCCGCCCGAGGTTTCCTAAACTCTGATAACTCCCTTGCGGAACATCTTACTGCCGCTATCAAATCTGTAACTGGAGTCACTGCTACGCCAAGTACTTCCGGTGGAACTTCAGATGCCCGGTTTTTTGCCCTCAACAATATCCCGGTTATCGAATTTGGGCCGATCAATGCGACTATTCATGCCGCTAACGAATGTGTTGCTATTAAAGACCTGCATCAACTCACTGACATCTACAATCTTTTCCTTAGAAACTATCTCCAAACGGCCCGTTAAACTCTGGTTAATCGGAACCGAATCCCGTTAGACTAAGTCGGAACGAGGAGATCGTTATGGCAAACATAAAAGACATCGAAGGAATTGGGCCAGTGTACGGAGCCAAGTTGGAAGCGGCGGGCGTACAAACCGACAACGCGTTGCTTGAACAGGGCGCAACTAAAAAGGGCCGTGCTGACATCGCCGAGAAAACGGGCATCAGCGAAACCATGATCCTCAACTGGGTCAACCGAGCAGATTTAGCCCGTATCAAGGGCATCGGCAGCGAATACGCTGACCTATTGGAAGAATCCGGCGTAGATTCAGTACCCGAACTCGCTCAACGCAACGCGGGAAATCTTCATGCGAAAATGACTGAAATCAACGATGCAAAGAGCCTAGTTCGCTCTATGCCAAGTGAATCACAAGTTGAGGGCTGGGTAGAGCAAGCTAAGGGACTAGACCGCGTCGTCACTCATTAGTTCTTAGTTTCGTCAACTACCCCTCTAATCACAGAGGGGTTGTTTCGTTTTCAACTATAAGAATCGTCTGAAATAACTTTGCCGTCTTTCAAATACCGAAAGGTACAGGATCAAAACTTATGTCAATGGCTTCTGAATTCAAGGAATTTATCGCAAAAGGGAATGTGATGGATCTCGCCGTTGGTGTGATCATCGGCGGAGCTTTTGGAAAAATTGTCAGTTCTTTGGTCGAAGATGTCATCATGCCGCCAATCGGGTTAATCCTCGGGGGTGTTAATTTGGATAATCTTTCTATCGTCCTCAAAGCCGCTTCAGTTGATGAGGCTGGCAAAGAGGTTCCAGCGGTTGCGCTTAAATATGGTTCTTTCTTGGGCGCAGTAATCAACTTTCTGATTATCGCCTTTGTGATTTTTATGATGGTGAAAGCAGTGAACCGACTGCGCAAACCCGAAGCACCGAAAGAAGAAGCACCTGCAGGGCCAACGCAAGAAGAGCTCCTCACCGAAATCCGCGATTTGCTCAAAAAATAAAAAAGTCCTCTCCAATTTTCCCTGGAGTCGAAAGTCTCCGGGGATTTTTTGGCCCTGACCAAATTGATATTGCTCGCCGATAATTTCCATGAGCAACAAAATGCCTGCGACTTTTACTGAACTCCAACACTTGTTTGGCAGCGCAACCGCCCTGCCACAAATAGCCGATTCTCCTTTGCGGCTTGCGGAGCTTTTGGATTCTAGTGATCCGTCGCCCGCAAAAATTGATGACATCGTTCTGAACGATCCTGCGCTAACGGCTGGGCTGATTCGAGCCGCATCGAGTGCGCTGTATGCTCGGCAAAAGCAGGTCACCACTGTCCGCGAAGCCGTTGCGGTGCTCGGATTCCGCTCACTCAAATCGCTCAGCATTGCTTTATGGACAAACGCTCTGATGAGTTGCGGACGTCCTGGTTCAATACTTGATATTCACCGATTTGCAGCAAACGGAAACTTCGTGGGCTCGCTAGCCAGCCAGTTGGTGACAGAGCTCCATATCAGCCCAACTGATGGTGAATGGTCAGCCGAAGAACTTCTGGCGGCTGGTGCACTTCATAACGTTTTGTTTGGCTTGCTAAGCTATGTTGCACCAGATGCTTTTAATGATGTTTACAAACTCGCCGAAAGCCACAACACGTCTTTGGATCAAACATTTTCCATGATGTTCGGATATCCAATATCGGATTTAGCAGAACGAGCCGCATTTGCCTTAGCATTGCCAGAATTTTTCACAAAAGTTTGTGTGGCGGCCAATGCCACAGAACCGGAGACAACTTCTCACCTCTGCTTGCAAATCGCGAAGCAATACGCGGAATCAACTGGCCACGGTTTAGCCTCGTGGAGCACAGCATTTACTCTTGCTGACAGCAGTCCATTTGCTGAAGACCACTTGGCTGATCTGGCTTCGCTAGCATCGCAGCGACAAGGCTTGCTGGCGGCGTAAAAAACTTCAAGATTTCTGTAAGGTTTGCGACTAGGCTTGCCAATAATTTCACCAGGTGTTAATCGCACCGGGGCAGATTCATGAGTCGTTATCAACGTGTCGGAGATTTTCTAGTTGAAAAGGGAATCATTACCGAAGCTCAGCGCGACGAGGCGCTGGTCGTACAAAAGAAAACCGAAAACCGGTTTGGTGAAGTTCTTGTTTCGATGGGAATTGTTACCGAATGCCAGATTGTTGCTTGCTTAGCCGAGCAGTACGACCTCCCTATCGCCAACATGGCGGAAATTCAACCTACGCAAACTGCCCTGCGACTCGTTTCTCCTACTTTTGCCCTGTCCCGGCTAATCCTTCCGATCATGGTGACGGATTTAGAATTTCACTGCGCCATCGCAGATCCGCTGGACATTGAAGGCACCGATTACCTGAGCAAAGCTCTCGGAAAGCGGCTTATCATTTCTCTAGCTGGAACGACCGAAATTTACCGAGCGATAACCAAGAATTACGCGGTTCCATCTGTGGTTTCCAATGTGACACCGCCACCCCTACTCTCGCAGGAGCCACCTAAAGCTACGCCTTCAGCACAGAAAAAGCCTCGTGTTGCTCGCACTCCAAAGGTGGATGAACAACCCGACCGAAAAGATCTTCTCGCCGCTATTGCCGGAACAGGCACCGACTCACTGTGGGACACCTACGGAGACTAATTTAGAATCATGCTCACCATTGCAATCACTTCTGGAAAAGGCGGCGTTGGAAAAACGTCATTCTCCGCGAACCTTGCCGCAGCCCTTGTTGCCGCTGGCGAACGAACCACAGTTTTTGACGCAGATTTGCAACTCGCCAATCTTGATATCGCTCTAGGAATTAACCCCGAATTCAACCTTCAGCACGTAGTCGCAGAAGAAAAGACCCTTGCCGAGATCGTTACCAAGGGGCCAGGCGGGGTTCAAGCTATCACCGGAGCTTCAGCAGTTCCTAGCCTGATGCGCGCTGGGCCAAAAAAGCTCGGGTTGTTCTTCAGCCAGCTTGCAGACCTCAAGAACACGACTGACATTTTGATTTTTGATTGCGCGGCTGGTCTTGATAATCGCGTGGTTTCGTTCCTGAAACTGAGCGAAGAGGTCATCATTGTCGCCAGCCCCGATCCGACGAGTATCACGGATGCTTATGCGACGGTGAAAACCATTGTTCGCCGATCACCCAACGCACGAATAAAAGTTTTGTTCAATATGGCTAACTTCGACGAGGGTCAGAAGCTGTTTGCAATGTTCGAAAAAATCTGCTGGACTTACCTCAAGCGAAAAGTGGATTATCTTGGTAGCGTCGAATACGACCGCCGCGCCGCATTGGCAACCCGCAAACGAGAACTTTTCGTTGTTACCGATCCAGATGGCAAAGCCGCCCGGGATATCCGCGCAGTTGCGCAAACGGTTCGACAGTGGAAAGAAAGTCCGCTTCGACAGGCTAGCTAATCGTCATCTCCACGATTACGACCACGGCCCCGACCGCGTCCATGTTCTGAGTTCTCGTCTGATTCAGCACCCGCGCCGTAGGTTGCCGCAAGGTAGTTTGCGATCAATGCTCGTTGCCCCTGACTCGGGTCTGGAATACCGCGCTTTTCGGCATTCTCTGCCATTTCTTCAAGGATGTGCATCCAATCGTCATCGTGCGGACCGGCGACTATGCTGAGGCCATGGCACTGAATACAATTCTTGAACACAATTTGTCGAGCTTGATCTGCATCCTGTTGGGTCATGACACCATCCGAAACCGACGGCCTGACAATCCCTTCTCTCACGGGCTGATACACAAGAGACATCACCACTAGAGAGAAAACAACCATTCCCCATCCAAAATAAGGAAGCTTTTTCCCGTGCCGCTGAGCTCGCCTCAATATCCAAATCTTGATCCCAAGTAACGCGCCAACCCCTAAGCCAAACAAAGAGTGAATGAGTGTTGTAGCCGACCAAGCGACTGACTCAAAGTTCCAGACTCTAGGAATCATTTGAATGGCAAGTACTAGATAAATGAGCGCAAATATATATCCCATGCCTCGATGCACCCTTCGCCAAAGCTTGGGGGCTGTCGTGACTCCGTTTGGATCAATGCCGCTTGGATCAGGAGCCATCGGGAACGTCCAGAGCCAGGTCTGCAAGACGGCCGCAAGTACCCCAACCCCTATCATCAATATTCCAAAAAGCAAGTTCAGTTCCGCAGATAAGTGCATTTCAATTCAGCTCGAAGGGTTCATAACTTTAATACGTCTTAAATATGGAACCTGCCAAAATGGTTTTACTTGACCCATGAAAGTACTTCGCTCTTTTGCCCTAGCCGGATTGTTCTTTGCTTCTCTCCCTGCTCTAGCTTGGGATGGCACAGGGCACCAAATTGTGGGAATCATCGCCTACGATCAACTCACCGCCGCTGAACAAGTAAAACTCAACCGGATTCTAAACGCTGGCGAGCCGACATTTGAGGTTCCTCAAAACGCTCCTGGACTAGGCTTAGGCAAAGCCGCAACATTTGCCGATTACCTGAAAGGAAACAATAACACGGCTTACGAAGCTGAAATTACTAAGTTCAACGACATGATGTTTCCAGCCTCGCAGCGGAGCCCAAGCAATAATGAAGGCACTCGTATGCGGGTTTGGCATTACATCAACAAACCTATCCATACCAACCGCAACCGAGATGAAATCGACCATGCGCCTTGGAATGCGGTTAAGGGCTTGAACTACAGCATTAAGCAGTTCAACCAAGAAGGCACTGATCGAATGAAGTGTTTTTGGGTGTACTGGGTTTCGCACATCGTTGGCGACCTCCACCAGCCGCTCCACTGCTGCGCTAGCTTGATGCATAGCTCAAAAGGCGACGCCGGCGGAAACGGGTTCACATTGCAAGGCAATGCAAGGAACCTCCACTCGCTGTGGGATGGAGCGATCAGCGATGCGGTTAACCGAGAAGGCTGGCGCGGTGGCTTAATCGAAAAAGCCGCGATGATTCAAGAACTTCATCCACCAACCCAGTTTACAACATCGATTAAGGAACTCAATCCCGAGAAATGGGTTGATGAAGGTGCAGCTCTTGCAGAAAAAGTTGTTTACGCAGACATCGTCAAAGATGGCTCTGAATCAGCCAGTTACCGTGAACGAAAGATTGAAGTTGCACTTAAGCAAGCCGCATTGGGAGGATATCGCCTTGGCGCGATCCTCAAAAAAATGCTGGCCGACTAATGCAAAAATTGGCGGAGAAGCTAATTCTCCGCCAAGACCAAGAACAGGAAAGTAGATTAACCTTTTTTCTTCTTTCGTGCCATGAGTGCTGCAATGCCAGCACCGAGAGCCAACATAGAAGCTGGTTCAGGCACTGATTCGACGGCTATCCCGCGAATGGCTACCGAGTCGCCCGTTTGCTCCGAACCGATCGAACCCAAAAGCGTTACTGCACCCGTATTCAAATTCACCATCCCGAACTGAGAACCAGTGACGTTACTCAATTGAAATGCGCCGTAGGCAGTGTTTGTTTGTCCGACGGTGAGGATGTCAATGTCGCCAAGCGCAGTCACATCAAATCCAAGTCCTCCCACCGCTACTTGAGTGCCGTTGTTTGGCGGGTTCTGGATGTTGAGCATGTTCACGAACGAATCAATGTTGTAAAGCGTGGTGCCAGTATTGGGGTCATTATCGTTGTTGGTGTAGGCCGAACCGACAATGTAAGGATTTCCTGGCCCATTAATCGCGCCATCCAGAATGGTTGCCCCTGTATCAACGTTGATCCGCAGGTTCATGTTTGCGTTACTCGTGACACGCAACCGGTCGGCGGCTGGGTTAAAGTCCACTCCAAATTCTGTGCCCTGCAGTTGCAAGGCCTGGTTATTTGCGGAATTGAACAGCGAGCTTGAAAAAGTCGCGACGCCCGTCGTACGGTTCAAAGTGTAGATGTTGCCAAAGCTGCCTACCCCGTACAGCATATTGTTCGATACTCGAATGTCTATTCCAACAAGGCTTTCATTTGAAGCCAGACCGGATATGAAAACTGAGTTACTAAACATCCAAGGCGAGCTTGAATCGAATGTCACAAGCTGATCTCTCGTCGTAAGTCCGTAAACAGTGGCTGCCTCTGCGCTTGAGGCAATGATTGCCAGTAAAGCAACACCTCCTATTGCAATTTGATTTTTCATAATTCTCACCAGAGCTGCCCAATAGCTCGCTCATGAGGAGACTCTAACACTGAAAGTACAGATTTATTGAGTTTGTCAGTAATTGTTTATCCCTATTCAGCAACTATTCAGAATTGCCTATTTTAGGTTCAATTTTTCCCCGTAAATTTACGGATAGCTGAACAAGTCGCCGTTAGGCAGCCAGAGTTTGAGATGAGCCAAACACTTCATGCAAAGCCCATACACAGGCTGGGCAAAACGCAGTGCCTGCATCCGCATCCATAATTGCGAACACCTTTTCCAGAGGCATTGCGTCCCGGTAAGGACGATTTGCTGTCAAAGCGTCAAAGACATCGCTCACCGTCATCAATCGCACATGCAAACTTAACTGGTCACCGCTCAGCCCTTGCCAATAACCGTGTCCATCCAATCGCTCATGATGAGCCGATGCAATCTGCGCAATATCTTCAAAGGAAGTAATTCGGTTCAAAATTTGATACGAATGTTTGGGGTGGCTTTTAATGACAGCGAACTCTTGGTCATCAAGCTTGCCGGGTTTCTCAAGAATCCCAGACGAAACGGCTAGTTTTCCGATGTCATGCATCAGACCGGCTCGCTTGAGCAGAATCAGTTCTTCTGCTGGTAATCCCATATGGCCGCCAAGGGCAACCGCGTACTCTGCAACTCGCGTTGAGTGCTCTGCCGTGAACGCGGACTTCGCATCAATAATCATTGCGAACGCTTCGCAAATTGCATCAATATCTGTATCCAGTGCTGTCGAATCTAACCACTTTGGCTCGACAGACTTATGATCTAGTTCGAGCAAGCTTCCCCAAAACTCAGTATCGTTTGCAAACGCTTCACATGCGGTAACCAACTCGGGATCAAACCACTTCCCTTTGCGCTTTCGGAGCATGTCATAAGTTTCATTCACTCCAAAAGCAACTACGAAGACTTCCATGGTTTGAGCGATGCAAAGGATTCTTGCCAGTAGCGGAATCTCAGATCCTTTGACGCCAAACGGAGAGCCTTTGCCATCCCAATGTTCATCTAAACCATGTATTGCAGATGCCACATCATTCGAAAATCCGAGTTTCTTTGCAATAGCCGCACCGCGCGTGCATCGAGCTTGCGTGACTTCGTGCATCACTTTGTTAGGTGGACCAATGTTTGCCGCAACTCGGCGCAACTTCGCTCCTAACGTGTTGCCTACCTCCGTAACACTGATCCCGTACTTAATAGATTCAAGCGGAGAACTCCAATCAACAAATTTAACTCCGCGTTTGACCAGAATTTCATCACCTCCAAACACTTTATGAATCCGAACTGAGTTATTCGAGCAACCAGAATCCTTCAACAATGCGGCGTAATAAAGGTCTTCATGTTGTTGCTCGGATAACCCTAGCTGATCAGCAATCTTTTGAGCGATTCCGCAACTGCGGATCGAGTGCCCTTCTGGCTGACCCTCGACTAAGTCGAGCGCCAAGCTGAGCGCAGCGAGAATCCCCGCTTTGGAAGGTTGAATTGCCATTAGAATTGATTGTTGGTACCAAGAGTTAATTTGCTCGAAGAATTCAGGAAATTGTAAGGTTTCTCGGGCCGGATAGATTACGATAGTTTTATGTTCACTGCTTTGCTGGTTGCCGCCTTGGCTTTTGATCCGCAGCCAATTGTAATGGCTGAGCGATCTATCGGCCCAGCTACGCCGATCACCGGGGGCAAAGTTCACTCCATAACTATTGACGGTTCAACGGCGACATTATTTATTCCGCACAGTTTTAAGCCGGCAAAGAGCATTGACCTCTGGACGCATTTTCACTCGGCCGATTGGTATGTCATCTCCGAATATCAGCGAACCGAGTTCCACGACCCGCTCCTTGTGTTTAATCTTGGGCAAGGTTCCACTGTCTACGGCAAGCCGTTTACCGAAAAAGGGGTCTTCGCCAAGTGGATTGCGGAAACCCTCAAGCTTGTTCCAGGCTCGCCGACTGAGGTGAAGGGATTACACCTCACAAGCTTTTCCGCCGGATTTGGCGCGGTGCGTAATATCATCCAAGATGAACCCATTTGCAAGCTTCTGAAAACCGTTATTCTCGGAGATTCATTTTACGGTTCGTTAGAAACTATTGAGCCTGAGCGAAAAGTTTTGCCTGCTCACGTAGATATCTGGCAGCCGCTTATTGACCAGGCCCTATCAGGAAAAATAACTGTGATTATTACGACATCGCAAATTACTCCTGAAACCTATGCGGGAACCTGGGAGGTCTCCAAAGCGATTGTGGAAAAGAATGGAGTTCCTGCTATTAATTTGGATACAACTTCGAAGGCGGCTAACGATCCAACTCAGCCACTATTAAGGCGTTACGAAAAAGGAAGATTGTTTATTTGGAACTATGCAGGTGAAACTCCCATGGCTCACATGACACATGCTCGAAGGCTAGCCGAATGTATAGAGCAATCTAGAAAATAGCAACTAGAACAGGTTTTTTTGCTGGTTCACTTAATTTTTGAACTTTTAACTAATCCCAACAGCACTTACAATTAGCAATATGCGCCATACTGCAGTTACTGGCCTATTGCCTCAAACTGGTTTCAAACGGTACCGAAAAATGAACCATCCATTCACAAAAGTCCGACTGGTGGCGAAATTTGGGTTAATTGCTTCGGCTCTTGCCTTAATTTCAGCATCATACGCTCAACTTCCAGGAAGTAACAGTGGTCTTGGTGGGAATCTAATCCCCGGATCTCAAACGACTGATTACGCGCCTGACCACTTTATCGTGGTTTTCAAGCCCGGCACTTCCTCTTCAATCATGCAGTCGTATATGCAAAGATACGGCCTCTCAATTGATACGCATCGAACAAGCAAATACTTCACAGTTCTTAAGCTTTCAAATACAGCGATGGAATCTGGTGTTAAACCACAAATGCTTGTCAGTCAGTTTTTGGCTAACCCAGCAGTTGCCTATGCTGAATTAGACGGTGTTGTCACTCCTGATTTCATTCCCAATGACCCTCAGTTCGGTGGTCAATATCACCATAACAACACCGGACAAGGTGGAGGTACTCCAGATGCGGACATTGACTCTCCCGAAGCTTGGGATGTACTTGGTGCAGCACCAGATGTAATCGTTGCTATCCTAGATGACGGCATTGACTGGCAACATGAAGATCTCGCGGCGAGCATTTGGTCCAATACTGATGAAATTGATGCTAACGGAATCGATGATGACGGTAACGGCTTTATTGACGACGTCCGAGGTTGGGACTTTGCCGACGGTGACAACGATCCAGATGGCGACGCAGTCAACAGTCACGGAACTCACTGTGCTGGTATAACTGGCGCAACCCACAACAACGGCATCGGTGTTTCTGGCTGTGGTTCAAACATCATTATCATGCCGATCCGGTTCTATCCTGGACCTTCATACTTCTCAGATTTTGCAAACGCAATCGACTACGCCTGGGAAAATGGAGCAGATGTCATCAGCGCAAGCTATAACATTGATGGCTACAACCAAACCTTCTTGAACGCAGTCAAACGAGCAGAAACTGCAGACGTTATCTACGTGAACTCCGCTGGCAACAACGGTCAGATGAATCCGCCACGCCAAGCACTGAGAAATCAGGCGACCAACGTGATCTTTGTTTGTGCAAACGATAACAAGGATAATCTCGCAAGTTTCTCAAACTACGGAACACTGTGCGACGTTTCAGCTCCGGGGGTAAACATTCTCTCCCTGTTCCCTGATGACGGATACGTTCTTAACTCCGGAACATCAATGTCAACCCCGCTTGCAGCTGGCGTCGTAGCTCAAATCCGAGCGGTGAATCCGGCGTACACAGCTCGTCAATGCCTTGACGTACTGATCCAAACTTCGGATTCAATACCGCAGTTGGTTTCAAAAGTTCCGGGTGGACGACGCATCAACTTCTTTGCGGCGGTTGACTCGTCATTTATTCCAGCAACTCTTGACAGCACAGAAATCGTTCTTGGTACTCCATCGGGCGGAAATGACTCAAGCCTATTGGATTCCGATGACAATAGATTCTTGATTACATCCCAAAACATGGGCACTCAAGGTGATTACGCAGTGTTTAATGCAACATTTGATTCACCTGTCAGTTCCCTCAGAAAGATGCGAATCCATGTTGAATCTCATTCCAACATTGATGGTGTCAGCCAGTTTGTTTATATCTACAACTGGACTACTGGCGTGTGGGACAATGCGGGTAACTCCCGGCTAAAGACAACGGATACAGAAGTTGACTTTGATATTGCTACCAGCAAGTTGCCTCATTACATCAACGGCTCTGGTCAAATTAGAGTCCGCTTAAATGCTTCCCAAACAGTACGCAGATCATACTTGCGCACGACTGCATTTACGTTCCGTGTTGATGAACTGGGTGTTGGAGTAGCCGAACCCAACTAACTCACCAAAAGCCCGGATGAAAACTCATCCGGGCTTTTTAATATCCATAATCTGTTTGTGCATATCGCTAGTCTCTTTCCTCCCCCAGTTATTCGGACTGAAAGAGTTCTCTTGCGTCAAATCGAATTCAAAGATCTCAACGCTCTCTATGAAATTTTTTCAGACGAAAGAGTTATGGAGTATTGGAGTTCAGTTCCTTACACTTCAATTGAACAAGCTGACCAATTAATTTCTCACATTCAAACGGGATACGAGGAAGAGAGTTTTCTCCAGCTTGGAATTGAGCATATTGAAAGCAAGCGTCTGGTCGGAACGGCAACTCTTCATGCGATTCAGCAACAGTGTTCAAGAGCAGAGTTGGGTTATGCCCTTCATCCAGCTTTTTGGGGGCAGGGCCTAATGCACGAAGCATTAACTGCACTGATCCGCTATGCGTTTGATCAAGCCAATCTGCTGCGCATCGAAGCTGATATCGAGCCTAACAACACTGCCTCGGCAAAAGCATTGGTTCGATTAGGCTTCGAAAAGGAAGGATATTTTCCTTCGCGCTGGGTTGTAAACGGAGTAGTCAGCGATTCAGAGATGTATGGCCTAGTCAATGCAAACTTTAAGCTTTAGATCAACAAAAGCTAATGACCACGCTGATTGTCAATCCCCATCGCCCCTTTCGGGCTAAGAATATCGAAGATGTGGGTTTCTTCAATTGCAACCACTCCGTGGGGGTAGTTGGATGGCAAATGGACAACATTTCCACCTTCGACAATCACTTCTCGCCGCTCATCGCCAAGAATCCACTTAACTTTGCCTGAAACGATGATGGCAATTTGCTCACTTACATGCTGGTGTACAGCCACTTCACACCCAGGGTGAAGAACCACTATTGCAAGGAGCATTTGTTCGCCCTCAATTGTGTTTCGATCCAGGAGCGGAATGGGTTGATCGAATTTCGATTGTGACCAGAGAGTTATGGTTGCTTCCATGATGAAACGATACTCTTAAACATCCTTACCGAGTTTCATTTGCTAATATATGTTACTATAAAGTAACATATATTCAATGCATGAGGAAGTTTGGCGGGCTTTGGCTGATCCAACCAGACGTCACCTTCTTGACCTGTTGAAAGCAGAGCCAAGGAGCACCGGCGAATTGTGTGAAGCCTGCCCCAAGCTGGATAGATGTACGGTGATGAAACACCTCGAAATACTCGTACAGTCACATCTGGTGACTGTGGAGCGCCGAGGAAGATCAAGAATCAACCATCTGAATCCATTGCCTCTCCACCAGATTGTGGAGAAATGGGTTTCCGGTCACACCGCTCAACTTGCATTAACCGCACAGAAAATCAAAACTCTCAGCGAGGAAACCAGTACATGAACTCAACAATCAAGCAAATTGCTATCGAAATTCAAATCAATGCCCCAGTTACAAAGGTTTGGGACATAATCCTGAACCACACTTCTGATTGGTGGCCTAACGACTTTCTTTGTCACGAAGGCTCCAAAGAACTTAAAATGGAGCCGTTTGTTGGTGGGCGAATCTACGAAGAAACCTCAGATGGAAAGTCTTTGCTCTGGGGAACTCTGGTGAACATTCATCCAAACAAAACCTTGGAGTTTATTGGTCACTCCACGCCACAGTTTGGCGGGCCATCTCTCAACATGGGGCGGTATGAAATCACCCAGGTTGACGAATCTACAACTGCCTTGCAATTCACCAATGCGATATTGGGCAACTGCTCGGAAGAAGGAGAGCAAATGGTGACTGAAGGTTGGAACTACTTGCTCAACGCATTCAAGACTTACGCAGAGGCAAACGACTAACCTACTTGACCAATCCAACCTCGCGCTGTACTCTCCGCAGAGAATCTTGTAGGCCTTGTTGGAACACGAACGCCACCTCATCAAAATCGGTCAGCCAGCGATCATCAATCCCAGATGCTTTCTGGCTGAGAAAAATCTTCTGCTTGCCGTCTCCAAACGCAAGACGATATGCATAAGCGATATCCCCGTTGTGTAAAACCGCAGTTGGGGAGTTCATGCTAAACGCCCATTCGTTACCCATCATTCGCACCCGCCATCCGTCTCCCAAGCTTGGATCCTCTATCTGCCGGCAAACAAATCCAACGGCCTGCGCATCAGGTTTATCCGTGCGGCCTTTGCAATAGATGTTGTAGCCTCCGCTTGGCCCTCTGTCTCGACTTCCATCAAATAGGATCACCGGTCGAGATGAAGTTGCTGCGTCCCCTTTCTCGCCTTCCACCCATATTTGGTCGCTGACCTTCCAACCAGATGCTCCATATTTCAAATGAGAAATCCTCATACGCCCTGGCTTCTTTTCTTGATCAATAACTTCTACGACCGCAAGAACACCTAACTTTTCGTTCCAAACTGCTGCGACTGGTTGCTCGCTGTGGAGGGCCGGAATCACACGAGTTCGCTTTGGTTCCCACTCCGTGAATGTGATCGCTTTTGATTCGCGGTTCCAGTGCAAAACTTCTACACCATTCGGTGTATTCACTACGGTTACTTCTCCTGGCTGAGCAATGTATCGCCGCATTTTGCCCGAAACAAACTTATCGTCCTCTCTCTTTAATTCGGTTAGAACTACACCTGCCTCATCCGGATAAGCAAGTAAAAGTTTTCCATCTCGAAAGATTGCTGATGCCTCCCCCACTGCGGGGAAAATAGCCGACGTCGCGACAACCTCAGTTGATGTTATCTTTCCGGCTTTAATTATCTGAACCGTAATTTCACCCTGAGTTTCAGAATCAAGACGCCAAATATTTTTGTCGTACTTTTTATCGGCTGGCAATGTTGGAGTGATGAGGGCCAAATCTTCGCCAAGGGACACTAGGCAAGGTGCCCCCGCAGCCAAATCGAGCGTGCTGTTCGCTCGAAAGTCAGTAGAATATCCGTCGTTTACATCTGCTCTCACATGGCGTTCGCCAAAGATTCCGTTTCGATTCCAGTCGATTTCACAGGCATCTTCACCATCTGGTCGAACCTTGAAATAGTAAGGTCGTTTTGTAAGGAACTCCATATCCTTTGCCGGAAATGGAGCCCACTCCCATAAATCAGATTCTTGCATTCGCATTCCGACAAACTTGCCGGTGCTGTAATGAACCGCTTCGCCGCTATCGTTGAATTGGTAGGAATAGTCGTAGTTCATCAGGCTGGTAAAGAAGGGTGATCCGATCCGTCCATCCTTCGGTTCGTGATCTAAACCTAACTGATGCCCTAGTTCATGAACGATTGTGTGCCAGCGATTGCTGCTCCCGCACCAATCCGGGCGATTCGTCTGGCCTCCGCCGCCAGTTCCAACCTCGACCAACACTCCGTGTGCCAGACCCCGCCACTCCTTCGGCATACCGGTTTCGTATAACGATTGATATCCTTTATCATCATCCTTTGCATCAAGAGCATCAGGAATGATTGGAATTACATGAATTCCTGTGGAACCATCGGCATTCATGTAGGGCAAATCAGCATAAAATTTGATGATCCGATCCACGGTCGGTTTGAACTTTTCATCGGTGACCCCACTCCGACGCTTAAACACAATAAATAAATCTGGCCGATTCGGCTTACAACCATGAAGCTTTGGATCAATCGGGCCAAATCCATCTCGTTCCCATGAATCAAGCAGGCCGTCACGATCAAGGTCGGCAGTTTCTTGCCAACGAGTAGTCATCAAGACCAAGGGCACAAATAGATTCATTATTTGTAGCGTACTCGTTGAGAGACGTAAGTAACATATTCGATTTTCAGTCCACTCATTAAACTATCAGATTCAGTTCAGTGCCAGTTCAATTTCATTTCGTAGCTTGAATCATTGAACCAATGGGATCAATGAGGAATTGAATATGGACACCAACAAATTATTGAAGAACGCGACTGAAGAATTACTGGAAGGCCGGTTAGAGCGGCGCCGACTACTACAAATGGGACTTAGTGGAGGAGCAGCAATTCTCGGGGGAACTCTGCTCGCGGGATGCGGTGGCTCAGGAAGTTCAAGCAGTTCCGGCGTGACAGATGCAGATGTTCTCAACTTCGCTTTGAATCTTGAGTATTTGGAGGCAGAATACTATCTGCGCGCAACAACTGGCACTGGTCTTAGTGGATCTGATGTTGGGGCAAGCCCTGGCGCAGTAAGCGGAGGCTCTGCGGTGCCGTTTTCAACTCCAGCGTTTCAACAATATGCGAATGAAATTGCCGCCGATGAACTGGCGCATGTCCGATTTTTAAGAGCAGCACTCGGCAGCGCGGCCGTCGATAGACCGGCAATCAATCTCTCTACAAGCTTCGACGCGGCCGCGCAAGCTGCGGGCATTGGTGCAAGTTTCAACCCATTCGCCGACGAAGTCAGCTTTTTGGTCGGAGCTTTTGTTTTTGAAGATGTTGGAGTCACGGCCTACAAAGGCGCGTCCCCTCTCATCTCTAACAAAACTTATCTTGAAGCTGCCGCTGGAATTTTGGGTGTTGAAGCTTATCACGCGGGAATGGTACGAACTGTTCTGTATTCGATAGGCGGTGCCGCGGTTACTAATGCACAGGCAATTTCCGATCTCCGCGATATGGCGGACGGGCCTGATGATAAAGACCAGGGAATAACTGATGGTGCAAATGCAAACATCGTTCCAACCGATGCTAATGGAATCGCATTTAGCCGCTCGACTTCAGAAGTATTGGGCATCGTCTACCTTGGAGGCTCTGGATCAGGTGGTTTCTACCCGAACGGCCTCAATGGCAACATAGCGTAAGAGTTAAGAAGGGCAGAAACTGCCCTTCCTCTCAATCTAAACAGAAATCAATTTGAGTTTCTTCATTAGCGGCATCATCGAAAGCCCTTGCACGAGAACCGAGAATGCGACAACACCAAACGCAACTGCGATAATCTCATCCCTTCTTGGCAAATCGTTTGGCAATCCGTAAGCAAGGGCCAACGCCAAAGCACCTTTAAGTCCGCCCCAAAACAGCACATGCTGGTGCGAGCGTTCTATTTTATGCTCCGACTTTGCAAAAAAAGCAGAAATCACGTATACAGAAATCGCGCGACCAATTAGAGAAGTCAAAATCGCCAAACCAATCACGTCCAAATGCTCAATCAATCCACGCGCGAGTGCTTCCTCCTGAACACCAATCAACAGAAAGATGATGGAGTTAGAAAGAAAAGCCGCGAATTCCCAAAACGCTCCGACTGCTTCTCTGCCTGCATCGGTAATCGCTCCAATATGCCCTAGATTCCCGATCATTAGGCCAGCCACCAGTACGGCTAAAACTCCCGAGCAATGAAAATGCTCTGCAAGCAAAAATGATCCAAATGCTGCGACCGCCGCAAATGTGAGTTCGATAAGATGCTCTTCTGTACGACCAGCCAGGTACAAGGCCAATCCCGCTACGACGGCTCCGCAGAGTACGCCTCCTCCTATTTCACGGATGAGCGCAAAGCCAATGTAGCCAGCATCCACGTGGATACCACTGGCCCAAATGCCAAGGATGCTAAAAAGCACCGCCGCAAAACCGTCGTTGAACAAGCTTTCCGCCTCAACCAGTATTCGTAAACGGCCCTCAACCTTGAGTTCCTTGAACATTGCAATAACAGAAACCGGGTCAGTTGCAGCAATGAGCGCGCCAAAAATAAGGGCGGCGGGCAATGTCCAACCCACTAAGGCAGACATACTAAAGCCGACAATTAATGCAGAAATTCCGACCCCGATAGAGGCGAGCACCAAAATTGGAACCGCATTCTTTTTCAGTTCTTTCCATTGCAAAAAGAACGCAGCTTCAAACACCAGCGGTGGTAACAGAACACTGAAAATTAACTCCTTGGTGAGAGGGTATCCCTCAAGAACACCTACCCATCCCATCACACCGCCAGCTATGACTAATCCAACCGTATACGGCAACCGAACGCGCCGCGCAACCAACGCGACAACTGCCGCTATGATAAGCAAGATTTCGATTCTTTCTAGGGATAGTATGACGTTCTGCAGATATCTTCTACCCGAGTTTGCCAATCCCGTTGCAAGCACTAAGCAGTACTAGGGGAGTTGAAGAAATGCGCGTTCGCTGATCATTCCGAAGGTGAAAACTGTTGACACTCTTATAATTCTAGTCGCTACCCACCACAACAGAGAACAAATGGTGCGCGATACTGGATTTGAACCAGTGACCCCTTCGGTGTGAACGAAGTGCTCTACCACTGAGCTAATCGCGCGCCGGATTCAAAACGATACCCTACGCCAAACCAACTCGCCAAGGACAAATGAACTGCACGATTTCTTAATGATATGCAACTTCAGGAGCCATTTGCCAGGTATGTATTTCTTATGACAGCCTCCTTTATTCTTGCTCTCCTGCTCAGCCAGCAAGAACTACCAAGCCAAACCTATTCCGCCTTGACTGATAAAGCATACACGCTATACGGTGAAGGCAAATTTTCTGAAGCAGCCGATTCATTCAAAAAGGCACTTGATCTCTTCCCGGAAGATGGCCAAGTCTGGATGACCTACGCTCAAGCTTGCCTGCGCGCCGACCGCACCGCTGAAGGAATCGCGGCTGGCACAAAGGTGATTGAATTAGGCTCGTTTGGAGCAAAGGTCAAAGCCACCGCATATTTCGAAATCGCGGCGGGTTACTGCAAGTTGAAGGATGAAAAAAACGCTTGGAAAAATCTGGAGCTTGCCATGCAGGCAGGTTTCCGTGACCTCAAAACCGTTCAAACTGACAGTCGCCTGGAACTCCTTCATAGTAACCCTAAATGGGAAGATTTAGCCGCAACGAAAGATGTCACAAAAATGACGCGGGATGAAGGCTGGCGATACGACACCTGGCTCTTGGATCGAGAACTCCGCCGAATTCATTTCAACCCATATATTCGAGTGACGCCGGAACAAAGAGATGGCTGGATCAGAATCATCAATTCTGGAATACCGAATTGGAGCGATGAGAAGATTCAAGTAGAACTCATGAAGTACGTCGCAAGCTTTGGCGACGGGCATACCAATATTCGGATTCCATCGTTGCAACGACCGAAAATACAACTCTTTTGGTTTAAGGAGGGAATCTATGTCACCGCAACCGCGCCAGAACACAAGGATATTCTCGGAGCAAAGATTATCGCAGTTGAAGGAAAACCAGTGGAAGAGCTCGCTACATTGGCAGAACCGTTGATATGCCACGAAAATCCTCAACTCATAAAAGCTCAGGTTCCAAACGTTATTACCAATACCACCGTTCTCAAAGGTTTGGGGCTCAATCCAAAGAGTGGCGAAGTTAACCTAACGGTTGAAACCGTGTCCGGCGATAAAGCGAGCGTGGCTCTGCCTTTAAGTGCCGATTTTCAAGTAAAGCCAGACTGGGCACTTCTCTCAACTAATTCACAAATTCTCACTTTGAAGAATCGTGTTGATCCTTATTGGTTTGAGCACATTCCAGAACTAAACGCGGTTTACTTCCAATACAATTCGGTACGAAGCAATCCACAAAATCCCTTGCCCCAGTTTGCTGAGAGTATGTATAAATTTATCGACGAAAATAAAATTCAGCGATTGATCATTGATGTCCGATGGAACGGGGGAGGCAATACGTTTCTCAGTAAACCGTTTATTGATGGGCTGCTTGAAAGGCGGTCACTGAAGAGTTCTCCAAACCTATTTGTGATTATTGGGCGCAACACTTATTCCGCCGCTCAAAACTTTACGACAGATATTGGACGGGCTTGCCAACCGATTTACGTAGGCGAGCCTACAGGTTCCAGCCCGAATTTTATTGGCGAGTCAATTCCCTACTCTTTGCCATACAGCAAAATGTCTGGAACTGTTTCTGACCTTTATTGGCAACGCTCGTGGCCGATGGATGACCGAATCTGGATTGCCCCGGATCTGCCTGCCACGCCGAGTTTCCAAGCATTTGCCAATGGCAAAGATCCGGCAATGGAAGCAATAAAAGCTTTTATTCAAAGCTCTGAAAAATCAGAAAAGTAAAAATATTGTGGGTTCAGCTTTGTTAGAATGCTGAACCCACAATTTATTGTTTGCTTTTAGGAGTTTTTGCGCTTGCGAGCAACCAGGGCCGCAATACCAGCACCAAGAACCATCATGCTCGCTGGTTCTGGAACTGGATTGATTCCTGTAGTTTGGTAGATTTGGTTCGCGATGGTTGGAGTGATTGTCGCATACCAGTTTTTAGCACCGTACTGCTCAAATTCTCCTCCAGAAAGAACTCCCCAAATTTTGCCACTGTTATCCAGGAGCATACTTCCGCTATCGCCAGGAGCACCAAATCCTTCGTAGAATCGGGCACCGTTTGCTGGTGATGTAAATTCGTCTATCAACATGAATTGCGATTCGCCGTTGAATACTCGAGTTTGAGTCGAATTTAAAACTGTTTGCATACCGCGACGGTTATTATCATAAAGCCAGTTTCCACCCATAGTGCCAACTTGACCGTGTCCACCGTAACCAGCTGAATCAAACTCGGTACCTAAAGTATAAACACCACTCGTGTTGAGGCCCGGCGTAAATACGTTTCTATTCCACCCACTGATTTTGAAGATTGAGACATCAACTCCCGCAAATCCGATTGCTTGAGTGATGGAGTAACTGCCGCCATCGCCAAAAGTGAATGTTCCTGTGTTGCCGGTTGTAATAACATGCTTTGCGGAAATACCCCAAGCTTGACCACCGGTTCCAATTCCAAGGAAGGTTCCAGTTCCAAACCCACCGCCAACATTGACTTTTCCAACGCCTAAAAATCGGGATGTTGCGCCAAACGCCTGCATTTCTGCATCCGTTCGACCATCCCGCCAAACAATGGCCTGACTCATCACGGGAACAACCGCTACAACACCAACCGCAAACGCGACTAAACCTTTCTTCATTACTTTAATGCCCTCCAAGGCAAATCAAGTCTTGGCAACCCAAGAACAATGAGCTTAGTTTACGGCATAGCAAGAGAGAGGGTGTAAAGAACTGGTAGTTTCACTAGGAATATCTACTCACAACAATCAAAACTATCAAAAATCCTTGCCGTAAGTCCCTTGGGTAGCTCTTCGCCCGCACAGTTTTTAACAAGAATCAACATTGAATTCTCCCAACGAAACGCATTTGCGCAACTGCCACACTCACCCAAATGTTTTTGCACCTCTTCCTGTTCTTTTGTAGAGAGTTCTCGATCCAAATACTGAGCCATGTGCTTGATTACTTCGCGACAATCCATCTCATGCATAAGAAACTGCCTCCACTATTCCTCGGCTAACTGCCAAATCCCACAGTGCGACTTGCAGTAATTTCCTGGCTCTGTGAAGCCGAGATCGCACCGTTCCAACCGGAATATTCAATGTATCTGAAATCTCTTCGTAGCTCATCTCACCTGTAAAGTACAGCGCGCTCACTTCCCTAAACTCGCTGGGCAAATTATCCAACGCTTGCTTGACCTCAGCGGTATCAATTTTATTGAATAGTATTTCGGCTGGATCATCAGCTCCTGCAATTCCTACTTCTCTGGCTTGCAAATACAAATAGGGTTCTGGATCTGCATCAATTGAGACTGTTTGAACTTCTTTCTTTCCAGCCCGACGATAGAACGCATTGGTTAAAATTTTAAAGAACCATGCCTTAAAATTGGTCCCTACTGTGAAACTATCGCGACCTCGAAATGCTGAAATACTTGCTTCTTGCAGTAAATCTTCAGCCGCTTCATGGTCGCCGCTATTTAAGCGAACCGCGTAACCGTATGCCAAGCCAAGAATTTCCCCTAGCTCCCGCTCAAAAGTGGCCCTGTCCACAATCTATTCCAATGCAATTATAGAACGAATCGTTCCGTAAATAGAAAAGCTTGGGCACATTATTAAAAATCCTTGTCTCAGTGAACGACAAGACAAGGATTCTAATTTCTACTTACCTATTTCGGCAGAAAGTCGCTTCAGCAAGTCGCCCAAAGCATTTCGGTAATCCTCATCAGATTCTTTGGTCATCAGAGCTTGAACCGCCATCTGTTGAGCAACTTTGAGTGCGTTAGCTGGGTCCGTGGCAACATCAGGAATTACGCCTTTGCCTTCCCAGTTAGTCTTTGAATATGGATTGATTGCCCTACCGACTGGAATGAAGCACTGAAAGTGGTCGTTTAGTCGAACATTGCCACCAGGATTTGCGCCGCCCCACGTTGGCTCGCCGATAATCGTTGCGCGTTTCAGTTGCTGCAAGTTGTACGCACATTCCTCAGCACCCGAACCTGTGCGTTTGCTGACAAGAACATAGACTGGTTTATCGACAAATCGTGGTGCGTTGACCGTTTCAAGCGTCCAAAAGTCAATTGTACGATCCCCTTGGCGGAAGTAAATGCTGTTGAGATGGACTGGTTTTTCGCTAAAGAAATAGCTGCAAACCATTTGCACTCCAGCAGGATCACCACCTCCGTTTTGCCGAAGGTCAATGATCATTGCATCTGTATTACTTAAAAAATTAATCGCGGCACCCATTGGCCGTGCCACCTCGTCTGCATCCTGAAATAAATTAAAAGAGAAATAGCCGATATTGCCTTCAAGTCTTTCTACTTTTTGAAAATTCGCATTTTGTCGGCGTACCCATTCCTCATATTCTTTGATTTCTGCTTCCGAAGGTTCTCGAGGATCTTGACGAGGAGGCAACGGATTGCTTGAATACCGGAACCGCAGGTGCGCATCAGTAACCTGTGATTTCAGAATATCGTTAACTTTTGCTGTAAATTCGACGGGATCGTCGAGTTTCTTGAACGATTCTGTTTCCATCCACTTCTTGAGCTCACGCTCAATTTTTCTTGCCGCTGTAACGTCCACATAAATTTCATTCATTTGCGAGATGAGCTCATTTAAGGTGCTTGTTCGCATCTCAAGAGTCAATTTTTCCGCCAATGCTTCGCGAGCGTAATTAGCGGAGAGTTCCGTCGAAACAGGAATCTGCGGACTCATGTTGGTCTGCAAAATGACGGAGGCAAGCGCGATGGAATAGATCATCTGGTTTCTCGTTTTTCGTTTGTCAAAATTGCCGCCACTAACAAATCCACCATGGCGGCGAGTCGGGTACCGACTTCAACAGGGGAGCCCATTTCATCCGGGCTAAGTGAATATGGGATAAATGCGTTGGTTGCCAAAAGCATGGAATCTGCCACCGCGCTTACATCACACTTTCGGAATTCTCCGGCAAGAATTCCAGATTCAATCACGCGGGCAAGCAACTCTTTCTCACGGGCAAAAAATGCGTTTCGGCGAAGTAAATATTGAGGGCGAACAGCTTCAAAAAGTTCATCCAGGCTCATGGCGTAGGCTCTAACTCGATCCAGCCGACCAATGACACGAACCGCAAGCACATCTTCAAGGCGGCGCTGAGAGGTCTCTTCTGAACTCGCGTACTTCTCCATTTCCGCATACACTTGATCAACAACGCGACCAATTGAGCTCAAGCCTAAATCTTCTTTGTTAACAAAATGATGATAGATGGTTCGCCGGCTAACGCCTGCTTCTCGGGCGACGTCATCCATTGTCATCTTACGAAAACCGTAACGCGCCATCAGGCAGTCGCAAGCATCTAATATCGCCTGCGCTGTATTCAGGGCATCTACTGGAGAAGGAACCACAAAGGTATTTTACACAAAAACTGTGAATTTGTGTAATTACGCAATATCTTTTAGGCTTTAATTCCGTTTTCGGCGGTCTAATAGCGGATTGATTGCTAGCCGGTGAGTGGTTTCAATTCGACGAATCGTGTGGTTGCTTGATCGCATCACAATAGATTCTGTATACGCGCTACCATGTCGGAACCGTACGCCTTTCAATAGGTCGCCGGGAGTAATTCCAGTCGCCGCAAAAGTAACGTTGCCTCGGGCCAAATCTTGAGTACGGAACACGCGGTCAACGTCGCCTTCCACCATCTTTTCCGCCCGCTCTCGCTGACCGTCAATCGTAAATTTGAGACGAGCCTGCATTTCGCCGCCCGTGCAAAGAACTGCCGCCGCCGTAATAACTCCCTCTGGAGCGCCGCCGATTCCCATTAGGCCGTCAACCCCGCTATCTGGATCAAGAGCCGCAATCGCTACTGAAAGGTCACCATCTGGCACTAAGTGAACGCGGCATCCAGCATCACGAAGTTCGGCAATCAATTCTTGATGCCGGGGTCGATCAAGAATCCCAATAATACACTCATCCACATCCTTGCCGAGTGCTTTCGCCATCAGCCGAACGTTGATTCGAGCGGGAACCGTGATGTCCACCACTCCGGCGCATTCGGGGCCGACGACCAACTTTTCCATGTAGCAATCGGGGGCATGCATTAAATAGCCTTCACCTTCCACCGCCGCTGCTAAAACTGCAATCGCATTAGGTGTACCGTTAGCGCAAAGGTTGGTTCCTTCCAGTGGATCAACGGCAATCTGGATTTCGGGCCCACCTGGGCGGCCCAGCTTTTCACCGATAAACAGCATAGGTGCTTCGTCGCGCTCACCTTCGCCTATAACGATGGTTGCATCCATTTCCATGCTGTTTAGTTCGTTCCGCATGGCTTCGCAGGCAGCCTGGTCAGCTTCGTCATGCTTCCCCTTGCCTACCCACTTCGATGCCGCTAATGCCGCTGACTCAGTCACTCGCAAAAAGTCTAAGTGTCTGTATTGATCCACGTTGATCCCCACAAGTTGAGTTTACAAGGTTCAGAGATTTCGTGCTGGCCTAAGTGAAAGCAAGTGGGCAAATTGACCGCATTTCAATTCAGTAGTGGCAAACGATCTAGCAAAAATAGTTGCAATCCCATGATGTTGCGAATTATTGCGAATACGACAACAAAACACTGGCAATATCGTTATTTTTGCTTTATCTCTATGAAGCCACTTTAACTTTGTGCCGATAAAACTAACAGGGAAGGTACTGGGAATGGCAGGTTTGATGCTCCGGGATGCAATTGGCGAACTTAGTTCGTTGCTCCCCGTCGTACTTGGCCTTTCAATTCCGTTTTTTTCTGCGCGCAAAGTCTTAAAAGGATCAGCTACAAAATCAAGTAGCAAAGTCGAATTAGAGGCAGAGGTAGAAGCACTCAAATCCGCATTAGCTGAGGCTCAAACGGAATGTGACAGTTTGCGCTGGACGATGCAGCAGACAACTTCCATCCAAGCCGCCACACTTGAGCGTTTCCGCACCACCTTTTACGAATTGCCTCTCCCGGCTTTCACAGTGAACGATCTCGGTCATGTGATGGAGTGGAATCTTGCTGCAACCAGCTTTTTTGGACGAACCGAGCCAGAAGTGATCGACCATCCCATTTCCGATATTCTCGGCAGCAAAATTTTCCGCAACGACGCCGAAGGAATGATCTATTTAGTATTTATGGGTGTTCAGCCAAAACCAGCAGAAATAGAACTTGATATGATTGATGGCAGCACAAGAACCGTTCGATGGTTCGCCTCGCCGATTAGGAATAGTTCCGGTCAAGTGGTTGGTGCGCTAAACACCATCGGGATTTTGCCAAGATTCGACGAAGACGTTGAAGCCAGAACCTAAGCCGCTGCTGTTTCTTCTTCCGGCTCGGCTGATTTTGAAAACCGATTCTTTAGGCGATCTAGCATTGATAATTCAATTGTCTCGCTGACCGCTTCTCCCATAACCGCATTTGCCGTATCCACAAGATCTTGCGAAGCATGGCAAAGTGGGTTTGATTCAGCAAACGCTTTTCGCTCAGCGCAGCATTTAGCGACAGTCACATCGTGTCGTACTGAGCCCCAGAAATCTAGCTCTCGGCTTAAGAATTGGCCAACGATCGTCTGAACTTCTTTCGCAAGCTGACGGCCTTGAACTGCGTTCGCAACATGATTCACTACTAGCCCGGCATGAAGCGTCGGTTTGAGTTCCCACGCGCTTTTAAGCAATGCGTACGAATCCATGAGACTCGTTGCGTCGCCAGTTGTTACAAGTAGGCATGAATCGCTCTGCTGAAGGAATGGATAAACCCGCGAACCTAATCCGGGAGCGCAATCAAAGATAACATAGTCATAGCTTTTGCCAAATTCAATGACTTGCTGGATGAGGCTCTCTACTTCCTGCTCGGACATTAACGCGAGTTCTTTCCACCCGCTCCCGCCAGAAATCAGATCGACTCCGCTTGCGGTAGTCATCACCGCATCTCGCAGTTCACGATGATCACGAACTACATGACCAATTGTGCAGCCGAGTTCTAAGCCGAAGTACATATCGCAGTTGGGTAGCGCAAGGTTGGCATCGAAAAGAAGAACTTTCTTTTCGTCTTTGGCAATGATTGTCGCTAAACTGCATGCAAGCGCACTTTTGCCAACTCCTCCCTTTCCACTACAAACCGCAACTGTTTTCATTCTCTAAGCACCTTTTTTCCATAGATGCGAGAATTTTTCCCAGCTACCCACCCTTTTTTGAGCACCGGACATCATTGCAAAGCGAGCGTGTACCTCGCTGACTTCTGCATAAACTTCTCGAAGACCGTTCACCACCTCTGCAACCGACGCTGGTTCTATAACTATTCCTAAACCAACTGCCTTCGACATTCGGTCAACTGCTACCCTATCTACCGGTTCAGCAACTCGGCACAAAATCTTTCCTTCTTGGAAGCAAACTGGCAGTGCCAATGCACGAATTGCGAGGTGGGAAGGAATCGCTTTCACGGCCCCTAAATCAAATTCATTGCTACTAGACCTCTGCTGAACCGATTGTGCGACCGCCGCTGGGTGCACGGGCTCCGACTTGGCCTGAGGCTCAAAAGTTTGTTGGGCCTGCAATAAACTTCCCAAATCATCGGCCGTCAACGGACTTGCTGGTGCACCACCGAGTGCATTTGCTTCCGCTAACAAGCGAGAAATCTCGTCGTCATCCATTGCCACCGATTCACTCGGAACAATTTCTCCCTCTGGATCGGGTTGTTCTAGAAGTGAAGCGATGTGATCCGCGCTCATAACATCTGAGTTCGATTCTGCGAGCATTGCCTCAAGTTGAGATGTATTTGTCCCTGTCTGAGCAGCAAGCTGCTCGCGTTCCTCAGATTGGTTCTCAATACTTTGGCGAACCATCGCCGCCAAATCTTCCTCAGTTAAGCTCGCAAAGTCAAAGTCGTCTTCTTCATCAACCACTTCTTCGATGGGTTCATTTGTTGCTGTAGGTGCGCTGTATTCGGCACCTTGTTCCAACGCAGCGGCAATGTCATCATCACTGATATCCGTGCTCAACATTTCAGATGGCTGTTCTGCACTCTCGAAACTAGTGGAAGAAACCTCTTCTTCAGCTTGAGGTGCGTCACTTAGATGCTGGGCTTGACTAAGGAGGGCAGCAATCTGATCGTCTGTCATCGGCGCATCTTCATCAGTTTCGTCTACGCTGACAGTTGGTTCAGTCTCCGTATGTTCAGGAGAAGGCTCTGCCATGACTTGGTCAAATCCTTCTAACAAAGCACTTGCCTCTTCTGGAGTGATCGCATCTTCTTCGTCGTCTTCAATGATTTCTTCGGATTGAACGATTTCCGAAACAGGCTCTTCGACAACTTCTGCAATTTCTTGAGCGACTTCTTCCGTAGTCGTTTCTTCAACTACTGGCGCATCGGGTTGCGATTGAGAACGGAGTTCAGTTACTTCCTGCGTGAGCTGCTGAACTTGAGCAAGAAGTTGGCTCAAAAGCTCGGGCGTCACCGCATCAGTGGGAGCCGCTGTTGGAGCCTTTTTCACTCGTTTTGCTGCTGGCACCTTTGCCTCGGTGGTTGCAGCGTCTGCTTTTTTTCGTGCCGCCATGATCACTACAGGTTCAAAACCTAAAGAACCTACTCAAGATTGTCGGCGTAAAAACCTAATCCTCTAGACTAAGTTTTTTTCTCGGAATCATCTTCTTCCGATTGGCGTTTTTTCTTCGCGGCGAGCAAGCTCCCAGCAGTCGAAATCGGTTCGTTGCTCGTAGCGGCTTTCTTTTGTTTTCTGACTCTAGCAACTTTCTGCCTTGGTTCATTCGGAGCCTGGGGCTGGCGAGCTTCGGCGCGAATTGGCTGTTCTTCTTCAATCGTTCTGCGACCGAATTTGGGTAGCGGAACCACAACCCGGCGAACCAAAACGTCAAGCGGTAATAGAACCAAAGCAATGAAGAGAAACGTTCGCCACAAGTCACTAACTGATTCTCCGCGAATTGCTAACGGCCTAAGAGCTTCACTTGCTTTGCTGAGTTTCAGCCCTCCGCTCTGACTCGCCAACCCTTCTAGCAATGGCAAATTTGGACGTGAACTTCTGTATTCCGGCGGATAAGGAATCGAAAATCCGTTAGCGGCAACCCGGGTTTCTCCAGCGGCAGTAGGTTCTACAACCGAAACAATATAGCTCCCAACATCTTCAGCCGCAAAGGCACCGGAAAACACGCCTGGCGCTTCTTGAGTAAGAGTTGCTTTTTGCGAATTGCCTTCTGGATCGCTGACCCGAACTTCAATCGTAGAAAGGTTCAAAGGATTACCACTACGATCTGTGGCTTTGAGATCAATTCGACCCTTGCCGCCTTCTGGCGTGACCTGCAGATCGTAATTATTCAGCGCACTTTTGCGTGTTAGACTCCTCACTGCCTGCGCCCAGAATTTTCCGAAGTCGCCCCAACTCATCCATTCTGATGCCCAGCGGTTTTGTGCATCGCTGGTGAAAGCCATCGACTTCCCTAGACCATACTGCCAGGTTGCTAAAAGTGGGTCGTCCTTCCCAGTTCGCATTCCCACCCGAGCCAAGGGACGAGCATCAGTCAAACAATAAGCTTTGAGTGCAGGTAAACCATCAATCCCTCTTGCTGCTTCTTCTCCCGCCATCACTTTGGGGACGAAGACGCCTTCTTCAATCGCCGAACGCGACATGAGAGAAACATCTTGGGTGAATATTTGCGGCAACTTGCTGGCATCTTTCACCAAATAAAAACGACCGCCACCGACCGCTGCCATCTGCCGCAGAAACTCGACATCTTTGCCTTCGCCAATCGCCACAGTAGAAGTTGTGATCTTGTCTGTTTTCATCCGCGAGCTAACCGCTAGCGAAATTCCGTGCTGATCGCAGTCTGCGCCATCAGCGACAAGAATAAAGTGTCGCACGCGGGAGTTCTCGTTTTTCAATGCTTTTTCAGCCGCAACAACGGATGGCTCGGCAAAAATTCCGCCTCCGCCGGGAGCAAGTTTCTTCACTTGACTCTTCACCGCACCTTTATCTGTCAGCGGCTGGATCGGTGCGATCATCTCAAACATATTCCCGCTCCCCGCAACACCTAACCTGTCATTGCGTCCAAGCAAGTCAACCGACAACACTGCCGCGTTCGCCGCGATTTGAAGCTTAGTTTGTCCCCCGACATCCTCCATCATGCTTCCCGAGGTATCCACAACGATCAGTACGGATGTGCTTGGGAAAACTTTTCTTTGGCGCACATTGAGGTCAACCGGGAGGGCCTCAGCAACCGGGGTTCCATACCAGCCACCAGGGAGAAAGCTATCCTCGCCGCCAACCATCAAAAATCCGATTCCGGAATCCCGAATCGCATTGCGAACCATTTTCATTTGCAGTTCGCTGGTGAGGGAAGCATTGAAATCGTTGAGTATGACCGCATCGTAAGCCTGCAAGTCTTCGGCCTTGATCGGCATACTGCCCGCACCCCCAAGCTCAACTGTGACGCCTTGTTCCGCAAGCGCCGTGGCTAGTTCGCGTTTAGCTGGATTCCCTTGCACCATAAGAACCTTGGGGCGCCCTTTGACCGCCACAAATGCGGCACCTAGATTATTTCGGTTATCACTATCTTGTGCGACTTGCAAATATGCGCGATACCGATAAAATCCAGCCGACTTTATTTCTTGGTTGACAACAATCGCACTTGTCCCCGCTGGTATGGAAACCGGAACCTGGGCGACCGCTGTTCCATTGCGCTCAATAACCAACTGGCCCGATTGAGCTACCGTCGAATCCACAATCGCCCGGAGTTCAAAAGGCTGATCCGCCGACTGCTCGCTGGGTGCTTGCAAATCAAGAACCGTAGCTTCCGCCTTGACTGTATCGGAGCCTAATGGAACGATATCCACAGCGACTCCTTCGGCGGCGATGCTTTCTACTGCACCTAGAGCATCACCTTGAGTTTCGTTTCCATCGCTTAAAACGACGATTCGCCGCCCTTTTCCTGCCGGAAAACTTGCCATTGCCAACCGCAATGCTGCGGCTAAATTACTCGCTGAAGCTTCGATAACCGACTCAATTTTGGAAAATCCTCTCCGACCACCGGGTGAAGCTTCCATGACTGGTTGACTACCGAACGCGACCAAACCAATCTGGTCATTCTCGCCCATTGCCGCAACCGCCTGGTTCACAAAATCAAGTGAGAGTTTTCGATCAGCTTCACTCACACTATCCGAACGATCTACAACAAAAATAGTTGTTAGCCCTTTATTTTGCTGAACCGCCTGCGGCCCCATCAAGGCCACAACTAGCGAAGCAAACAGCAACCCACGCAAGATAAACGATAAGAGCTTTCGCCCCTTGGTCATCCCATGAACGCGAGGCCAAGTAATGACTAATCCGATGATGAGCGGAATGAGGAGTAAGCCGTAAAGAGGTTCTAGAAATCGCATCTATGACCTCCTCATAAAAACAAACCATTCAAAAGCGAGCACTGCCAGCATCAATGCGACGAGAGGCTTCCAAAGGTCAGAAAACCGTTCCAGTACTCGGGTTCCAGCAGTTTTGCCGCCAGAAAGAGCGATCTCGGATTCAGGTGCGATATTTGATTCCCGCTCGGAAATAAGGTTCACCAGAAAGCGCTTTGTTTCCTCACCTGATCCCACTTGATACAAACCTGTTTGATCAAAATTCCGGAGTACATATCTCCCGTTCAGCGGCGGCACTGAAGTCTTTGTCCCAGTAGGATCAACCAGTTCCAACGGAGTCTGCGACCTTGCCGCCAAGCCAACCATTTGCCCGGTTGAGATGAGAGATAGTCCACTTGCTTCTTCCCCGACCGCAAGATCAACCAGGTTGCCGAGCAAAACCGGGAACGAAACAGATAGGGGGAAGTCTCCGTTGAGCAAATCGAATGCAAAATAGATTTGTCGCTTGGGTGAAGTGCGTTCGGCAACCAGAACGCCTTGCCGAGTTTTGCTCAACGCCCTCGTACCTGATTTCACTTGAGCGGTGTAAACATCATCTAGATAGACATCTTGAAAGCTCACGCCATCCAGGACGCCTGTCGAAGAAGTCGTAACAATATTGGGAGAACGTGATTTGCCACCAATGGTCACGATAGAAGATGCTCCTCCTTCCCCAAAAGTGCAGACCACGGGGGCCTTCACAGGAACTTCGGGCATCGAATCGAAAATCACAAGATCGTAAGTTCCCTGCCCAGAAGCAGTGGCAACTTCGCTGGCGGGTACTGCCAGTGCTTTATCTACCACCACCCGCGAATCAAGTGATAGACCGGTTTCCAAAAATATGTTGCCCTTGGTAATCACCAGCACTCTGATTGCGCCACTAGGATTGCCCGGAACGTACCGAACGTCGTCAGACTTTAGAAAACCACCCTCGCTCAATGAGGCTTTGACAATCTGAGCGTCGGATGGAAGTTGAACCGTTTTTCCGGTGATCTGCCCTGGCTGAATAGTGAGTTGCTCGGAAAACACAAGCCGGTCATCGGCATAAACGCTGACTGCTGTATTCCCGGGACGGCTTCCAAAGTTCTTGATCCCAACATAGGCTTCCAATCCCTTCGGTGTCTGTGCGGTACCTAATGCTTGTACGGCTAAGTTCTCATCTGATTCGCCTATCGCTTCGTAGAGCAGGGTGGCTTTGCCCTGGCGAATATTGTTTACTGGTTCAAAGCATCCGTCGCTGAGAAGAATAATCCGCGCTTCCTCCGTTTGACCGACCAATGCCATCGCCAGCCGCAAAGCTTCGCCGATATCTGATGGTGCTTCGCCACTTTTGAGGTTACTGATCGCGTTTTGAACCTTGGCTGATTCGTTATCTAATCCTGTAAGAACCCGAGGAGTCGAACCAGCTTCGATCACGGCCATCTGGTCGCCCGCTTGCATAGACTGAGCGTATGCCTGAGCGCGCTTTTGAGCTTCGGCAAATCGGCTCGGCGAAACGTCACTCGCCAACATGCTCGCCGAAGCATCTACAACCAGCACTGTGACTTGCCCCTTCAGATTTTCTTGCCGGACTTGCCATCGGGCAAGACCCCCGACCAAAAAGGCTAGTGCAAGCAACTGCAACACCCAAAGCCAGTTGAATTTCAGCTTTTGAAACAGCGAATTCGCTCGGACTTCGTCTTGACGTTCGGGCCACAAAAAACTGGCTGGAACCACAAAGTCGCGCCGTCGCATACGCAACAGATAAAGGGCAAGGATAAATCCACCAACTGGCAAAAACCAGAGCAGACTCGCCGGTGATTGAAAGTTCAAACCACCCACCCCTTTTTCTTGAAAGTATCCGTAATAACTTTACTGAGAGAATCGGCAGACGAAACTAGAGCGTACCGACCACCGTACTTTGCGCAGGCTGATTCAACCATTCGGTTATGTTCGGCAAGATTTTTTGCGTAAGCGGTCAATGTCGGAGAATTCGCGGTTATTTCGACTGCGGCTCCACTTTCAGCGTCAATCAACCTCAAATCGCCTTCTAATGCAGGATCAAGTTCAAACGGCGAAAGAATTTGGACAACCCAAACTTCGTGCCCCGTGCTGGTGAGTTGGCTGATCCCACGGGTGACTTCGGGATCCATTCCATCCGTGAGCAAAACTACCAGGCCAAGGCGATTCATGGATTTGGCTTGTTGGCGCAGGTGTGCCCCAACCCCTAGTTTCCCAGTTGCTGATAATGATTCGCACCAAGCACCAAGCGAAACTAGCCCTTTGCGCCCGCGCAGATTTCTTGTTCTCGTGGGTGAATCAGTTAAGCTGATCGCTTGTACTGAATCACCGCCTCGCATTGCCATCGCCCCGAACGCAGCTACAAATCGCCTAGCGGCTTGCAGTTTGTTAGGTTCGCCGTAATCCATACTTAGCGAGCAGTCCACCAAAAGGGTGAGAGGTAAGTCTTCTTCGTCTTGGTAAGTTTTGATGATTGGCTGACCCAAGCGGGCTAAGACGTTCCAGTCGATGTGCCGCAGATCATCGCCATCGCTATAATCGCGGTAGTCCTTGAATTCTAGAGAAATCCCTTTCTCACGCGAAAGACGCTCGCCGCGCACTCGCCCGCCAAAACTCTTTCGAGGATTGAGGCGCAAACGCTCCAACATTCGGAGTTCCCGAACGTCCAAGAGCGGGAGTGTCGCGGATTCTTTCACACTCTAACCGGGTCTTGATCCTTCTGTTCAACTGATTCGACAATACCATCCACCACTTGGTCAGCAGTGATGCCGTCTGCTTCTGATTCGTAATTGAGGATAAGCCGATGTCGAAGCACGCCCTTAGCGGCTCGTTTCAGGTCATCCTTGCTCACGTTAAACCGACCGCCCAGCAAGGCATAAACTTTGCCTGCCGTAACCAGAGATTGCGCTCCTCGCGGCGAGGAACCGTACCGAACATACCGCTGGCTGATTTTTGCGGCATCCGGCCCTTCTGGGTGACTAGCAACCACCAGAGACAAAGCGAAGTCCAGTACATCGGGGCTGATTGTTACTTCCCGCGTTATCTGCCTTGCCTGAATCAAGTCCACCCCTGTTGCAACGCGGTTGATCGTCGGCATTTCACCTGCGGTGGTTCGAGTCACAATATCCGCCAAAACTTGCTTGCTTGGATATTCCACCAGCACCTTGAAGAAAAATCGGTCAAGCTGGGCTTCGGGTAGCGGATAGGTTCCTTCTTGCTCAACTGGGTTTTGGGTCGCCATCACCATGAACGGCTCTTCGAGGGAGTACTGTTTTCCTCCGAGTGTGACTTGCCGTTCTTGCATCGCTTCCAAGAGTGAGCTTTGGGTTTTCGGCGTCGCGCGGTTGATCTCGTCGGCAAGCACAAAATTCGCAAATATCGGGCCACGTCGGAACTCAAAACCACCCGATTGAGTGAATACGTTCGTACCAGTCACGTCGGCGGGCATCATATCGGGTGTGAACTGGATTCGGCTAAATTCCAAATCCACTGCTTCTGCCAAGCTACGAATCAAAAGAGTTTTTCCAAGGCCGGGCATCCCTTCTAGCAAAACGTGTCCGTTAGCCGCAAGCGCAACTAAAACACCTTCAACGACTTCTTCTTGCCCGACGACGACTTTACCAATCTCTTGGCGGATCGCTCCCCAAGTGTTTCTAAACCATTCCGCTGCTTCTAACCCTTTCATTTACCGCCTTTGCCTCCACTTGAACTGCCGCCACTGCTCAGCGATTCAAAGTACTCCTTGACTCGTTGCCTGTGCTTTGGCTTCACTTGATTATTGTTGACCGCTGATTCCGCACTTTTTTTGTACTGCGGCAAAACTTCTTTGTACGGAACGCTGGTTCGGCTACCCACCATAGTTGGAGCTTTGATTTCTGTGTAAGCATCAGTGCCTCGGTTTTCGTCTCTAGAACCCCGCACCGCCGTTGGATTTCCCTTGCCATCCAGAGTCATTGGGTCACCTTTTTGGTTTTCGCCCTCACCTTGGAAGGCTCCACCATCGCGACCCCCACTCCCCGGCATTCCGTTCAACCCCATTCCGCCCGACATACCAGCCCCCATCATTCCCATGAGTTGCCGCATCGCTTCTGCATCAAGTTGTCCACTTTTGAGTTGCTCTATCATCTCTTTCATGGCTTGTCGCATAGCTTCGCGCGCCTTTGGATCTTTCATCTGCTTGGCAAGTTCTTCCATTTGCCGTTGCATTTCCTTGATTTGCTCTTCAGTGAGGGGCTCGCCGTTTTGAATCTGATCTGTGGCTTTCTGGAGCGTTTGGAGCATCTCCTGCAACTCCTTGTATTCCTTCATTTCCTGAAGTTCGCGGAGTGCCTTCATCACATCTTCCGAAAGCTGAAGTTGTTTAGAGAGTTCGTTGAGCATTTCTTGGCGTTCTTGCAATGCCTTCATTTGCTCTGCCGTAAGATTGCCGTTTTGCATCTGCTCTTGGATATTTTTTTGCTCTTGGGCAATAGCTTTGGCGAGAGCATCCTTTTGCTGTTCGCTCATGCGCATCATTTCGCTGGCCGAGTTATCCAGCCCAAGTGCTTCCATGGTCTTGGAATCCAGGTTATTGCTTGGCATTTTGTCTGCGCCAGATTTCTGCATCAGATCGCGCATAGCTTCCATTTGCATCTTGTCTAGCTTTAAATTCTGCAAATCGCCGAGTTTGCCACCTGCTTCTTCAAACTTTTCTTGCAGAACTTTCGCTTGAATCTGCTCCATCTTTTCTGCAGTCTTTTCTAAGCGTTGCTCGGTGAGCTTTTTCGCTTCCTCAGCAAGTTTCTGCGCCTTTTGCATCGCCTGTTCTTGATTCAGCTTGCCCCGCTCCATTTCGCGGCTGAACTTGCGAAGTTCTGCGGCCAGTTTTTTCTCCGCTGCTCGGTCGCCCGTCTGATCTTCGACTTCAAGCTGCTTGACGATTCGCTCTACCGCCGCTTGAACCTGCTCCATCTTGGATTTTTGAGCCTTCTGGTCAGTACTAAGCAGGATTTCCGACTGCACCACCCAAACCACAGCCGCGAGAGCAAAACAACTCGCACAAGCTGCCATTTGCCAGCGACCAAATGAAAAAGGATAGATCGCCTTAGGGGTGATCTGCTGCAGGCTTTCTGCCGCATCTTGTTGCTGCACCTCAGTAAAGAGTTCTTCCGCATCCTGTTTTTGTAAAGCGGTAGCTAAGCGATCTTGGTTACCTGCCCTACGATCAACACTTCGCGCAAGAGCTAATTCGCTGACAGGCAAAAAGAACCCAGTTACCGCTCCGAGCACTAAGCCGGCGACCACTACATAACCCGAGTTCAGAATGGGGAAATTGATGAGGAGAAAATTATCAGCAACGATCAAAGCAAATGCGAGAAACACACTCGCGAGCAATCCGATAGCTGCGTATCGCCACAGACGTAGGAATCTCACGCGTAATCCAAACTTCTTAAGATCGCCTGTAAATTTCATGTTGTAGCCTCGATAGGTTTCGGTTGTCCGTAATACTTATTAAACATAAGACGCCTTTTCTTCTCTCCAAAGTAATACGCTAGTCCCGCGATAATAAGCAAAATCGTAATTTTCATGACAAGCAAAATAAGCGAATCTGCCCAGGGCAAAAAGGGATTGGCCAATACCAAGAACTCCGTGACCACCTGGTTCATGCCAATATCCAAAAACATCAGTCCAACGTGGCTTAGGATAACCAGTCCCATCACTGCGGCAACTACCGTTCGGCGAGATCCGACCACTTGATCAAACCCTGGGCTGACCCACCAGCCAATTCCCAAGATCATTAAACCGAAGGCAAGCCCCCATGCGGGCAACATTAAAATTTCTAACTTGCGTATAAAAGACACCGAATACAAAGTGAGTGCATTTGTAAACGCAACCATGGCAATAAGAATCATTCCGTAGCCCAGAGAACCACTTGGTCTTCCACCGAGTATCTCCTTCCAGTTGAAAAGCTTATCTGCAAGGAACTTCCGATCTTCTGCCCGTCCAGAAGCCGCCAAAAACATCAATATGAAAAAAATGGGAATCAGAGGCATATTCACTACCATCATCGCTATTCCTTGCCTCTGAGAAGCAGGGGGCCAAGGTATCGACTTAATTGTTGAATAAATCGAAAAGCAATATAACGCAACCAGAATTAAGCCATGAACCCGCAAGCTTCTTGTTTCACGCGAACCGACTTTGGTGAGGGCAGAACCAGCTCCGAGTAGCAGAACTTTGACAATCGCCAACGTAGCGATACCGGCAAAAATCCAGTTCGGAACAGGTACCAAACCAACTAGAGTTGAGTAACCCAGAGTGAAAGGAGTCAAAAAAGGAACCAAACCAACTAGTGGTGGAATGGAAGTGGTGCTGCCTGCCATCCCGCCAAACATCATTGCCATTGAGGATGCGGATGCAACTGCGGCAAAAAATCCGCCTAAGATAAGAACCGCGACAACCCCGGAAATAGTGCGAACCATTGACTGAGTGTTGATCGCAATCGGCATCGCCACAGCCAAAACTATCGCCCCATGCATCATCAAATAAAGGTATTGCTCGATAACCTGTTGCCATGTAGCTCCACCCAGCGTAACCCCTACCGCTGTGATCGGCAGGCTTAAAAACAGGAGTAAAGCCAACTGTCGCAATGCTGCCAAATATTTGCCGACCAAAAAGTACTTGGTTGAAGCAGGCGAAGAAAATACTAGCTCGATCGATCGCAGATCGTATTCACTAACAATCGCCGACGCACCGAGCATTGGCGCGATTAGCAAGATCATTCCTTGCAGGAATCCTACAACGATTTGGTAATAAGTTTGCAGGCTTGATTGCAGACTAGATGGTGAATTGCTTGCGCTCGATACAATCGAACCGTAGTTAGCCATCGCAACGATGACAAGGATGGAAAGATAGATTCCCCAATACCAAATGGTTTTGGTTGAACGAAGCTGGATGCGATACTCCTTAATAGAGGCCGCGTTTCCCCGGTAAATTCGGACTTGCTCCTTCAACCATCCATGCATCAGTTCAAGGCTCCCTTGGTTACCTGCATGAACAAGTCTTCAAGATCAGCTTCTTCATCCATAAACTCAATGATAGGAAAACCTGCATCAATCATCGCCTTCAGCAGCGCATGTTGATCTTCTAGAGTGCCTGTGAAATCAAACCTAAATTCATTCGGATTCAAAAACTGCGTACCTGAAACATGTTCTTTGCTATGCAAAAACATACTGGCTTCGGCCCCGCGATCCAAAAGTTTGACCTGAATTTTCTTGGCGGGAGTCAGACTGCGGACGACATCGTTTACCTTGCCGAAGGCTAACATTTGACCTCGTTCGATAATTCCGACTACGGTAGAAAAATCTGCAAGCTCGGGCAAGATATGGCTACTGACGATGACGATTTTGCCCATCCTCCCCAGTTCACCAATAAGTTCTTTTAGTTCAGCTCGAGCCCGAGGGTCAAGCCCACTCGCTGGTTCATCCAGTAGAAGCATAGTTGGGTTATGAACCAAGCATCTCGCTAAGCAGAGCCGTTGCTGCATCCCGCGTGAGAGCGACCGAGCGAACGCTTGTTTTTTGAAACCCAAATCTGTCAGTTCTAAAACTTCGTCAATAACCCGGGGACGATCATTAACCTCAACGCCGTACAGCGTTGCGAACATATCCAAATACTCCCAAACCTTAATGTCTTCGTAAAGTCCAAAAAAATCCGGCATATAACCGATTTGCTTACGGATTTCCAGATCGTTGCCATCAAGCGGCCGACCGTTCAACAAAGCTGTGCCATGAGTCGGCTCAAGCAATGTGGCAAGCATTTTGATCGTGGTTGTTTTGCCCGCACCATTTGAACCGATAAAGCCCATGATTTCGCCTGGCTCCAATGCGAAATCCACGCTCGTAACCGCCTCAAATTGCCCGTATCGCTTTGTTAGACTTTTAACTTCCAGCATGCTGATTCCTAGTTTTCAAATCCTGTTTTTCGGTATGTCCCCAGCTTTTTCGCTGATAAGTTCAAAAAGAGCGTTCCAAACGCCAGGTAGATGCAATTGCTCACGACCAGAATTGCAATGACCGCTGGCAAAGATATCGGCTCGGGGGAATTATCTCGTAGAACTGCAAACGCTACCATCCCCGCCGGATGCATTGCCGCAAGATATCCGATGACCGTCGGGCCAAAAACAACTGTGCTAAGGGGAATGATGATCGCTGGAACTACGAACACAAGGCCGACAAGGATTCCCACACTTGCAAGCAAAGCCGCACTGGTAGATTTGGTCACGGATGAAATAAACACGGTTAACCCGGTCACAAAATACGACCAAACAAAAAATAGAATCGTACTGACCGGCAAACTAATGAATGGCGAAACAACACCATTTTCTGGCTCATGGCCCTGAAAAATTTTGCCCACTCCAATAAGCAGAATCATGAGAAATACAACTGCTAGCATCATCAGCACTGGCACAACCGCTCTTAGTGCTTTGCCTTTTACAATATCTAATGAGCTGAGTGGTGCCGCTAAGAGTTGCTCTAAGCTCCGACGCTGAAATTCCCCGGCAATCACTGGGCTAACCATTGCGGGCAATAAGAAAGTCGCCAACACAGGCAAGATGAACATTAAATAACCAACTTGAATATATCTTGCAGACATGATCAAGTTACTACCAACAATCAGTAAGAGAATAATAACGCCAATGATGGAGCCGAGCTTGTTGCTACCTCCGGTCGCTGATTCTAAAGATGACCGACGCAATTGCTGCCTCACCTCAAAAAACATCGGTTTGTTGGGAATTCGGTTGACAATATTTTCAATGAAACTCACAGGCCCTCCAAAGGTTCATCGTAGTAAAAGTCCAGACCGCCGCTTGAAACGTCACTTCCAAACTGAGCGCCGAATGATTGGGGTGAGCATGAAGCTTCTATTTTTAGCCCACTTCCTATTTTGAGCGGCCCGTTTGTACGCACTTGGAACTTCGCAGATTCACCTGGTGCAAGTTTATTAAACATCTTAGAGATACCTGGCCCGGTTAAGATTACTGAACTCAATTCAAATGGCATAGAGTTAATTACGGAGCCTTCAAGAATAAGATCATCACCTGCTTTTCGAGTTGAATACACGATCATATCGGGGTCGTTAATTGGCAGTCGCTGATATAGCCAGAACTCCCGAAAGGCAAGGTTACTAACCGAGTAGCGAGTTGCCGAAATCCCATCGAAATCTTGAAACTGGTTGCTCACTTTGGCCATTCCAAACGGGCCTTCTTCACCCGAGTTGTTAGAACCAACGTGCTCCACACCGTTGAATTTCAGGTCATAAACCCCACTTCCTGGAAAGAACAACTGCTGAGCCGCAATCACCTGCAATTCAGCAACATGAGGGTGAGCGATGACGACTCCTCGTGCCGAGCGAGAAGCTTCTGCTTGGTAAAGTTGCCCGGCAAAGCCAAATAGAATCCCCGCAAATCCCAGTGCAATCACCGGAGCGGTAATCCAAGCAAGTTCTCCACGTTTGAGCTTTCGGAGCACCAAAAAGTTAATGGGCACGACGATCATTAAGTAGGCAAAGAGGACAAACGCGACGCGATTCCAACTCGGCATCTGAATACCAAAAATCCCGCTTGATTCGGAATAACCATAGTAGTACGGATTCATCACGCTATCAATGATCTCACTGGTGCGTTCTGGCTCGGAATCTACTGCCAGATTTCGAGCGAGGTCGTACATGAATGCAAATCGTCCGCCCCAATTCCTGAAATCAGCATCAAATGGATTAAATGCGATAAAGCTCACTCTGCCCGCACCCATTTGCTGGCTGACTAGCATATTGACTCCCCCTTCACGCTTGACATAAGCGGAACCAGAGGCTTCAGTTTTAAGCAAAGTCAAATTGGGAAAAGCGACATTACTAAGGGTCTTTCCCCATTCCAGAGCACGCCCCTGCTGTACGCCCTCGGTTCGAATGATTGGAACAATGCCTTGCCACCGTGGGTCAGCAATCACTGGGTTAAACGCACCGCCGATAAATACCAAATGCATTCCCGAGAGAACTGCACCTTTGATTGCGTTTACCTCTGTATCAGTGAGGCGCTCGCTTCCTTCGCCCAAAAACAGAAGATCAAAATTCTGGTATCCAATGGAACGCGTCGGTGCTAAACCTGGTTTCGCCGAGAAATCTTCAAATCCGCTTGACCAAGGTTTGTTTTGAAACTGCTTTGTATCGGTTACCCGCAACATCGCAAGGTTTCCTAATCCATCTGAAATCTGAGCAACGCGTATTGACTCTGGGCGGCTGTAAGACGACCCATTGCGCAGCTCTATTGGAATTTCGGTCTCTAGCAGTCCACGCTTAATAATCAGAGTTGGCGAACTCCAATAATTTGGAGAAGCAATGTAGAATTCACGCTGCTTTGTGGCTCCCGTCGGCATTTCCATAAATGCTGAAACCTGGGTGTCGCCAAACTTTGAAATCAGCTCTACTAATTCCGGCTTTCCATCGTTTGATATCTCAACCCGGATGGGCAGCACAGGCATACTCGAGTAGTTGCCTTGCCAGATGGGGGCGTAGGCATAACTGAGGGTATCGGCTTGCTGACCAAACGAGCAAACAGAAAAAGCTCCTAAGACAAACAGTAAAACTGCACTAAGAAACTTTTTTGCCCTGATCTAGTTCACCTCTTGGAATAACTAACAGATTCAACCCTAAGTTGGGTTTCAAATATGTAGATTTTTTGTATAAATACGGGCATACTGGCAATTGATGAAACGAACACTGTTGATTCTGTGCCTTCTCGTCCTGCCTATCTTGTCCGGCGTGCTCGTAGCTTGCGCTCCTGCTGCAGATGCTGGAACTGATACTAACGCTACCGGAACTACCGGAACCACGGAAACTCCGAAAGAAGACGGCGAATAAGCCTTACTGAACCCGACCGTGCCGAATCTCGGCGGATAGTGACTGCTCGCTGGTTACTTCTCCGCCGAGAAGGCACCCATCAATGTCACCTAACACGTTAATTTTTGCTCCTGGCAAAATCACACTATTTTTTATTGACTTTGCGTTTACTTCTGCTTTTGCGCCGATCACAACCATCCCACTCATTTCTGCGTTGACGCTTGCTGATTCATCCACAACCCAGCCGCCTTTCGCGAGGAAGGAGCTTGTTTCTAAAAACGAATCCAACGTGCCAGTATCAAACCAGTTGCCTTCGTAGATTCCAGGCACAACGACCTCGCCTTTATCAACCAATAGCTGAATCGCATCGGTAATTTCATACTCACCGCGAGCACTTGGTTTGAGTTGCGGAAGCACCCACCAGATTTCTGGCCCGAAAACATACATCCCTGCCATCGCTAGGTTTGATTCTGGTTCGGCGGGTTTTTCAACGAGCTTGACAATACGCCCGTTTTCGACATTAGCGACGCCGAACCGGCGCGGATCTTCTACTTCTTTGACTAAGTTAAGGTTCGCGGCCCCGCTTGCATTGAATTGCTCGACAAACGGAGCTAACGACTGATCGTAAATGGCATCGCCTAAATAAAGAACGAAATCATCCCCATCAACAAATTTCTCCGCGAACCCCACTGCGTGAGCTAACCCTTGCGGATCAGTTTGCCGGACGTAGCTCAGGTAAAGCCCAATTTCCGTACCGTCTCCTAGCTCTTCCCGCATGAGTTGTTCGTTCTCACCGACAACTATGCAGACATCAGTGATTCCGCAGGCTTTCATTTGGTCGAAAGCGTAATCAAGAGTAGGGCGATTCAATATTGGCAAAAGCGGTTTTGGGATCACTTTCGTGACCGGATAAAGCCGACTCCCCTTACCTGCCGCTAAAATTACGCCTTTCATCATTTACCTTCTCCAATCCTTCGACTGCAAAAAGGTTAGCACGGCGGTACAGTATCAAACATGAAAAGGATTTCATTCGGTCAGTTATGCCCAAGATGGGGGTGCGCAGGATTGATCGCGTTAGCTGTTGCAGGGTGTCAACCTGAAAAGCCCGAGCCGTGGGAGACCTTCGCTGACCTCAACCAAGCTCCCTACAAACCACAAGCTGGTTCCAGTAACGCATGGGATCAATACTTTCTTGCAGCTAACCTCGCCGAAAAAGCAGTTGAGAAGTTCAAAGATCAAGCCGATTTACGCGGCAATCAGCAAACGGAATATTTAAGCCAAATTGATACTGCTCTTTCTATAGCGATAAGGGCAGGAGGAATGAACTGTACGCCTCAATTTGTTGCTCAAGACCCGTTTTTGCCCCGGCGTTCACACTCCGGCCTCAGTGCCATCGGACGAGGTCTTGAACTCAAAATTCAGAAGCTAGACGAAGAAGGAGCCGCCGATGGCTCCGCGCAATACATTCTTGCGGCACACCGCATGGCAAACCATTTGTCCGGCGGTGATGCTCAAGATGCTTTGCTTGGCTACTGGATTGCCTCTGAAGCCAGACGGTCGTCGGTTACCTTAATTCAGCGTATGAGCGCTGGTGCACTCACCAACCTTGGGAATTCGATTCTGGCATCGCTCGATAAAGCTCCGCCGCTAAGCGCAACACTGGATAACGAGCTCAAATCCATGCTTGCGGGAGTGCAGTTTATTTCCGACGTACATCAGAAAAAAGAGTACGGATTGCTGGAAACCGCTCTTTACAAACAAGCCGATCCTGCGATTGACTTTTTGAAAAAACTCAAAGAAAAAGATCGCGTGGAATATTTCCGCGGGTTTGCGCAAGAAGCAAAAGACCGAATCGAGCATGCACGGCAAACCGCCGATATTCCTGTTATTGAACGCAAATTATTCCAAATTGATCAGGGGGCCGACCGACCTTGGAAGAGATTCGCTACCCATTTGTTTACTCCTCTTGATACGTTTCTCATTGAACGCGATCTGCACATTGCTCGATCCCGATTGTTCGCCCTGACTTGCTTGGCTCTCGCTGGTGGGAAAGCCCAGGGTTCGGCTCCATTAGCATTCAAAAACCTCCCTGCGAACGCAGATACCGACCCTTACAGCGGCAAACCGTTCCCTTATCGCGTTGCCAACCGCGAATTTAGGATTTACAGCGTAGGAATAGATGGGCGTGATGATGGTGGGGACTCAAATAGTGAAAACCGAGAACCTGACTTGCTTCTTGAACCTGCAAGAAAGTAGTTAGCCTGGTAATCCTGGCGGAACGAGAGTCGAGAGATCTTTCACGTTCAACCGCATGGTTGGTCGCCAAATCGCCGCTTCGATATCTTCCACAGAAATGCGCTCGGTTCCAATTGTATGCAACCCACCCACGTGCATTGCGGTGGCCGCACTGACCGCTAGTGTGCCTGGCTCCGCGATTTTCTGCAAGTGAGCCGCAACATCAATCACATGGGCGAAGTTCACGGCGGTAGATTCCCGACCTGGCGCAAGCACGTTGCCCGTATGAACTGCCGCTCGCATAGAAACTGGATCTCTCAGCTTATTTCGGAACGCATTGAACTCAAACAAACCTGCCTGCATCGCCTTTCCTGCGGCGATTGCCGCCGGAGCTTCGTCGAACACGCAAGTAACCCCGTCGCCTGCGGTTGAGTGGATTTTTCCGCCATGCTTGGCAACTACACTCTCAATAAACTTGTGATATTCATTCAAAGTGAATTCAACCGCCAGATCGTCGTTCTCTGTCTTGATCTTGGTTGAACCAACGAGGTCAACGCTGATAAATGTGACGTACTTTTCGTCTTGCCGAAGCTTGGTTTGGATTTCTAGCAATTGTGATAAAAGCGCGTGGCGGTCTTCGGCGGGATCAGAAAATCCAAGTTGCTTACGATACTTTTGGAACAGAGCAAATCCCGCACCGCCTAAAACACTGCAGAGAAGTACAGATGCGATAAATCCTTCTGGTCGCGGCCCCATCGCACCTACTGGAGTGAGTAATCCATCAAGCAAGCTAAATAAACCGTAGGTCAAGTTTGTTGCGATTGAAAGCAGTGCGCCAGCAAAAATCGCCGTCTTCAGTTTTCGCGAAACGGTTGCATTCCAAATCCCAGCCCCGAGCAAGATCATCATGAGAATGACAAAGAATCCGCCGTCCCCTCGGAACAGCGCCGCAGACCAAAATTGGGCGAATCCTGCTCCTAAACCTAAAACTCCCCCAGCGACAAGCCTTCGAGTGTCTGGGTCAAACGCTAAAAATGAATTCTTGACTTGCTCTAAAAACGAACGCTTTTGCATTCGCTCCGGGACACTTCGCATCGCCAAGCGAATGTAATCAACGGGAGCACCAGTGGCTTCTGAAACCGCGATGATTGCATCATCGTCCAGTTCGCCACCCGATTGCTCCCGCAGTCGTCCCGCAAGCACGATCATCTGTTGAATCTCTTCTTCACTCAGAGATCCATCCACTCGATGTCCAGAATTCTCTTCCGGCATCAGGTTTTCCAGTTGATCGTGATCCACTTTCATGCGATTCTACTGGAAGCCAGGATGTTGGTTGCAAATCCAGGCCCGAGATCGTTCAATCTTTGTAAGGGTCAAACACATTTCCGCCCGCCATTGCAACTCCAATCGGCGCGAGGTGATGCAGAACTTTGACGGTTCCGGCATGATGCTCAAGAACTTCGTCCAAGCGCTTGTAGCAGTCTGGAGCTTCATCTACGTCTGCTCCCCTCAACTCAACCTTGGCATTGCGTAGCCATTTTTGCATCGAGGCCTGCGTAACCAATCCTGGAGTTCCGCTCTTTTTGTGGCCCTTGGCTTTTGTCCGGCTCATCACGCGGCCAGCGCCGTGCACCGTTGAGTACAAAGCTTGTCGCGAACGTTCCGATTCAACTCCTTCTAAGATGACACTCGGCTCCGCCATTGTCGCCCCTACGAATCCGCGCTGACCTGGAAATGCAGGAGTCGCACCTTTTCGCACCACCCACATTTCTTCACCATCGTGGGTTTCTCGCCATGCAAAGTTGTGATGGTTATGGATGGACTCTAGCGTTTTTGCCCCCAGAATCTTAGCGACCCTTTGGCAAACCCAATCTCGCCCAGCGTACGCGTAGCGTCCAGCCAGTTCCATACAGGCAATGTATTCAGCACCCAACTCAGATCGTTCATGCAGCCAAGTGATATGGTTATGCTCATTGCCAATTCGTTTCGCTTGATCCATGTAGTAGCTCGCAATTCCATGACCAAGGCCCCTTGAACCGAAGTGGACGCCCACCCAAACTCGATCCAACTCGTCAATCATGATGTTCACGTAGTGGTTGCCACTTCCGACGGTACCAAGTTGAGCCCTAGCCTTATCCTTTAGCGACTTCATCACTGAGTTTTCATTCCAAAGCGGATCATCAAACAACTCGTGGTCAACGTCCTCATCGTTCACCCGACCGACGCCGAAACTGATCTTTTTGAAGACGTCGTCCATGATGCCGCGAATTTTTTGGCGGACATCTTCAGCTCGCGCATCGGTGAGAATTGCTTTGTTGCCACACGCAATGTCGTAACCAACTCCGCTCGGCGAAATTAGATCGTGATAGGCAACTACGCCGCCAATCGGCACTCCGTATCCCACGTGATGGTCACCCATCAGCGCGAGGCGGACTGCTCCTGTTTTTTCGGCGTTCTTGATTTGCTCAAGAACGCCGCTTTGTAACTCCCCGAAGACGGGGATTCCTTCGTATAGTTTCATTTGTTTTTTCTTGCAATGATATTCCCAGTCAAGCTGGGAAACTGTAAATAAAAGCGGGGTCAATTTGCTTGACCCCGCTCACTCAATGAATAGCTTCTAGATTCTAGTTGCTACATCCACTTGGTGGTGGGGGCGGTCCATCTGCTTGTCGAGGGATGAAGATCGTACTTGCAAAGCTGACGGTTGAGCCTGGAATAATCGTCGGCACCGGCAACAAGCAAGCTGTTCCTGTCACCGCATAGTTCACGTTTTGGTATTTGATCGCCGCGAAGTATGCTGCTGGAACTGTGGTTGGCTTCAAGCGCAGACTAACTGCTGTGGTCTGAGTGAGGCCGTTAAAGTTTCCGACTGCATCGGAAACTGCGCCACCTACAACGTCGCCGCCACTGTTGATAAACTCAATTTGCACTCCGGTTACTGGAACTTGAGTGGTCGTTGCCTTTAGCCGACCAGCGATTCTCGTCCCGACCGCAGTTGGCACGTAGATATCTTGCATCAAGGTTTTTGGCTGTCCACTAACCGTAGCCGAAGCAGAAACAGTTATGTAACCTGAAGGCTGGCTGTTGATCGAAAGCAAACCGCCCGAGTTGATGGTCATTACCGTTCCTGCACCTGGGCCGCTCAAAGACCACCCAGAGGCAGTAAGCACTGTTCGATTGCCGACGATATCGTAGTTAACGAACTGAATCAAGATTGAATCCCCGACTACGAGGTTCATTGGGTCAACCAAAGTTGGCCCACGGAAAAATTCAAGGTACTGACCCGCTGGCTTAGCCGCAGTCGAAGGATTCACTCCTCCGCCACCACCGCCGCCTCCGCCGCCAGTTCCGCCACCGCCGCCGCCACAGCCAAGAACAATAAGGAGAGCAATAATGGCTGCTCCCCAAATTACAAATCTGTTCGTCTTATGCGCTTTCATGCTTATCTCAATCTACTTTCAATTCAGTTCGGAAGGTCGCCGGAATCAAGTCTGAGAGCCAATAGCTCTGTCTCTCTCCGGTTTCACTTGCCGTAATAATTTCCACTTTGGTGGCATCATCCGCAAATTCTGCAAATGTTTGTCGGCACATCCCACATGGCGTTGCACCTTCATCGGTCACGATTGCGACCGCAACCATACGTTTGCAGCCATTCGCAACCATTGTTCCAATCGCTGTTCGTTCTGCACAGACGGTTAAACCAAAGCTGACGTTTTCAACATTGCATCCAACGTAGATTTCGCCATCTGATCCGAGCACTGCCGCGCCCACTTTGTAGACGCTGTACGGTGCGTAGGCGTTCGTTCTCACTCTGCCTGCCGCTTGTACCAAAGAATCTCGTTGCTGATCAGTCAATCGCACTATCCTGCACTATTTTAGACGTGCAATGGTAGCACCTTGCCCGCCTTCTTCGGCATCCGCATCGTTAAAAGAGACGACTTGGGAGTGGCGGCGAAGAAAATCGTGGGTCATTTTGCGCAGAATCCCTTCGCCTTTACCGTGGACGATACGGATGAAATCCAATCCGGCAGTAAGAGCGTCATCCACAAATTTATCTAATGTCGCTTCCGCTTCTTCCGCCCTCATTTGCCTAAGATGCAGTTCTGATTTGATGGATTGAGCTTTGCTCAGTTTGGTTTTCGTCATTCCCGCCGCACCAGAGGCGCGTTTTGTCACTACCGGGGCCGGGGCTTCTAGCGCAACAACCTGTCCCCGGTCAACATCCATTTTCATGGCTCCTGCTTGAATTGTGATCTTAGTGGGTTTTGAGCACTCCGTAACGATCCCGATCATATTCAGGTTCTTGACTTTCACTTTAGTGCCGATCTTGATCTGAACGCCAGTTTCAACTTGCTTTTCGACTGGGCGAACCTCCCGGCTTAATCCAGACCCTGCTTCTTGCAATGAGCGGAGTTTTGTTCTGGCCCCGTCAATGTCTTTTTGAGTCCCGCCTTGTTTGACTTGCGTAAATACGGCTTCGGCCTCAATCCTAATTTGCCGAAGGAGTTCATCTAGTTCGTTACTGGCTCGCTCGCCAACCCTTCGCCGAGCCGCTTCTGCTTGTTCGATTTTCCGCTCCGCTTCTTCTTCCACTTTACGAAGCCGCGCGCTCAATCGGTCAGCTTCCGATTGTGCTTTTTGCGCTCGACGCTGAGCGTTTTCAAGCTGCTCAATCATTTGCGAGATATCTTTTTCTTGTTCGCTGAACCCTTTTTCCGCGCTTGCCAAAACGGTCGGCGGTACGCCATATCGAGATGCAATCTTGAGGGCATGGCTACTCCCCGGCGTTCCTTCCAAAAAGCGGTACGTGGGGCGCAGAGACTTGAGATCAAATTCCATGGAAGCGTTGGCAAGCTGCGGGTGATTACTCGCCAGCAACTTAAGCTCGCCGTAGTGGGTGCTCGCCATCAGGATCGCTCCACTAGACAAGAATTCTTCAATCAGGGCAGATGCAAGCGCCGCCCCTTCGCCTGGATCAGTGCCCGCCCCGATCTCGTCGAGCAATACCAACGCATTTTTTCTCAATCCCTTAAGAGCTTCCGAAATATTTTTGATATGTCCACTGAATGTGGATAGTGATTGCTCAAGCGACTGTTCATCGCCGATATCTGCCCACAACTGGCTGAAGCAACCGAATTTCACGCTAAGCGCGGGAACCATCATTCCCGATTGAATCATCGTCGCGAACAGCCCAACCGTTTTGATCGCGATAGTTTTTCCGCCAGTATTCGGCCCAGTTATTAAAATACTGGGCGACCCCATGCCGAGTTTGAGGCTGAGCGGAACCGCGATTTCTTTACTGAGCAGCGGATGCCTGCCGCTAGAAATTTGGATGCCTGATTCTTCGCTGAGTTCGGCGACGCACCCATCAATCAGGTGACCGTATCGCACTTTTGCGAAAGCTAAATCCAGTTCAGCCGCGGTATCTAAGCCGAGGCGAATTTCCTGCGAATGCTGACCAACTTCGCCCGATAATTCTTTGAGAATGCGTTTAACTTCTGCGATTTCCGTGGCTTCGGCGGCGCGCAATTGGTTACCGAGTTCAACCACTGGTTCTGGCTCGACAAAAATTGTTTGACCGCTTGCACTTGTATCGTGAACAATGCCGCGAATCTTGCCTTTATGTTCACTTTTCAGCGGAATTACGTATCGCCCGTTGCGTTGGGTGTACACGGTGTCACTGAGATATTCGCGGGTAGAGCCACTTGTGTAGGCTTGAATCCGTTCGAGAATGCGTTTATTGGCTTTTGCTTTGTTCGACCTCGCCGTCGCAAGGGCTTGGCTCGCAGAATCCAATACGTAACCATCGCCATCCAGACTCTCCGCGAGGCGCGCGCCCAGGCGGTTCAGTTCCGGCAAGTAATCGGCTTTAGATCGGAGAATAGGCTGCTCTAGGTTGGAACCGAGTATGACTTTCCGTACGCCATCCATCGCCCGAAGACTTTGACCAATCTTCGCGAGTTGCGAGCCTTCTAAAACGGCCCCTTTGCTACATAGGTTCACCTCATCGCCAACCGGATGAAGTCCTTTGAGCGAAGGCAAACCCGCATCACTCAAGCGGTCGCATTCTTGAAGCAGGGCCTGAAGATTTTTGACATCTGGCGCATGGAAGGTGGGCAGCAAGTCGCCCGCCAACTGCTCCCCGAGGGCCGATTCGCAATGACCAGCCAGCAGTTGGCGCACTTGATCCCATTCCAATACGCGAAGGGCGTGCTGCACACCTCTATTTTGACAGGCCAGTCAACCTATCGTCAGGCAAGCTAAAACCGTACACCTCGACAAAGCGTTAAACTAGCTATATGCTGACTTCACTTGCGTTTCTCGTTGCCGGATCAACACTTGCCTTAACGCCAACCGACGACATCTGGATTTATGCTCACGCCAGCGACCAGACAGACCCCTACCTTCGATTTTGGGGCAGTGAAGGAGCCAGCCTGCCCGATCCCAACTTCGATTTTTCCGGGGCCTGGTCTTGCTTGAAGTTCGATCTTTCCAAGGCGCCAAGCAAAGAATTGAAATCAGCAAAGCTGACCATTTGGTTGATTCCAGGCTCAACTATCACTCAGGATGTTGCCGACAAGTATCCGATCGAAGTCCGCATGGGAAGCACTCAGTTCACAGAAAAAACTTTTGATTTGGGCCAGACTGCTAAGGTCACACCACCTGCCAGCGAACTCGCAATCTTTGGCCTCAGCAAAGTCAAACTTTATGACAACAACGATAAGGCCACCAAAATCGAAATTGACCTAATGGCAGGCAAGAGTACTTTTGCCAAATACTTCAAAGATTCAACCGCCGCGAAGGATAAGCAGTTGGGTTTGGCCTTGACAAGCGCCATTGATCCTGCGGAAGTCGGACAATCGGGAATCTACAAAATCTATTCGCGTAATGCAGATAATGAATTCAAGCCAAAACTTGATCTCACTTTTGCTGACTAGCAAAATAATAATTGCCCGGATAAATCCGGGCAATTTCTTTACTTATTTTCCGGCAGTTCGCCGATATCCATTCCGTGTAAGTCAGTTGGTTCGGCTGGCACTTGACGTTGCTTCCCTGAAATCCGGTTCATCAACTTGCCGAGCCGAGTCGAGAACTCGTCGAACAGCAAGTACGAACATGGAATGACCAGCAGGGTCAGGACCGTCGAAAGCAGTGTTCCACCAATAATCGTGATCCCAATGGTTTCGCGGAATTCTGAGCCGCGTCCAATCGCAAGTGCAACTGGGAGCATCCCGGCGAGCAATGCGAAGGTCGTCATCATAATTGGGCGCAACCGCGTCCCGCCCGATTCCACAATCGCCTCGAACCGTTCCATTCCCCGCTCACGCAAGGTATTGGCGTAGTCCACCAGCAGAATCGCGTTTTTACCAACCAGACCAACCAGCGCGATGACCCCGATAAATCCAACGATGTTGAAGGTTTTATCGGTGATAACCAGAGCAAGCAAGGCTCCAATCATTGCCTGCGGCTGAGCTAACTGAATAATCATCGGATAGATCAGATTGTTAAACAGCGATGCAAGGATCATGTAGACCAGGATCAAACCAAGGCCAAGCGCACCCATCAGGTAAACGCTTTCCCGGGCTTGGGCATCCGCTTCACCAAGAGCTCGAATGCTGACTCCTTCCGGGATCATTTTCTCTTCCTTGAGCCAAGCGTCAATTTTGGCCTGGACGGAACCAGCAGCAAAGCCAGGCAACAAGCCAGCGTTAACTTGGATGACTTCTTCACGGTCGCGACGTTCGATTTTGTCAACCCCAACTCCTCGCTCAATATGTGCGACTTCGCTGAGATAAATGGGATTGCCTTCCCGGAACGTAATTGGCACAGAACCCAAGATTTCTGGATTGTTCCGATCCTGCAAGTCCATCATCACTCGGATGTCGTACTCTTGACCGTTCACTCGGAACTTAGCGTTGTTATCGCCTTCGTAAAGGGTTCGCATCGCTCCACCCAGTTCTTGCACGGTCACATTGCTTGCCGCCATGCGTGCGCGGTCGGGAATTGCAACGAGTTCGGGCTTTCCTGGCTTTGAAGTAATTTCCGGAGTGATAACCCCTTCGATAGCTCCGCTTGCCAGTGCATCCCGCACTTTGATCGCAGTTTGTTGGAGCAGCTCTCGGTCATCTGACTTGAACGCTAACTGGATAGCCGCACCAAATCCAAAACCACCCGCCGCAGTAACCGTGATCTTGGCTCCCGGCACGCGGTCAATTTGCTCCGTGAGTTCTGAAGCTACGTCTTGAGCCGTTACGTCCAGCGGACGAAGCTCTTTGTCATGCTTTTTCCAGAACATCATCTTGTCTAGCAATGCGTCTTTTTCACGCAAAGTGACCGTGATTTGGGCAAACTGCACACCTTGTGAACTGGCACCGAAACCACCGGATTGCCGTCCAACGTCGGAAACAACGTAGTCCGCTTCAGGGTGCGCCATCACGATTTTTTCAAGTCGTTTCACAACTTCTTCGGTTGATTCAACGCTGGCCCCAGGAGGCATTTCTACGTTGATGTTTACAATCCCACCATCGCTTGGCGGAGCGAAGGAGAACTTGAAGACGTCTTCGCCTTTCCATTGGCGATACATGTTGCCAACAACTGGCGCGGCGATCATCAATCCGCAAAATGCGGCCATTCCCAAGAAGATGGAGAATTTGGGCTTTCGTGTGACAATCCAGTTGCCGACAAAAATCAGCACACCCAGAATCACGATCTGCGGAACTAAGTTCATTCCAGTTTTGATCGCCCCAGGAATATCCGGTGCGAAACTTCCACCAATGAACATGAACAAGGCGAACAGGATTCCAAATCCGCCACCGAAGAAGTACCACTTGTGATTAAGACTCGCTCTCAACACTTTACGATAGCCGTTGGCAAATCGGTGGAATGAACCTTCAAACCACTGCGCAAAGCGACCTTTCGGGTGCTCCCAGTCTTCGCCTTTTCGATACCATCGCGAGGCAAGCATCGGGGTGACCGTGAACGAAACAAACAGGGAGAACAGAACTGCAATGGCGTATCCGATGCCGAGTGGCCGGAAGAACTGACCAACGATCCCACCCATAAAACCGATAGGAAGGAAGACAACTACGTCAGCCGCAGTGATTGCCAATGCCGCAAGCCCGATTTCCGCACGACCATTGATCGCTGCTTCAACCGGGTCTTCACCCATCGTCAAGTGGCGGTAGATGTTCTCAATAACAACGATCGAGTCGTCAACCAAAACCCCAATAGCAAGGCTGAGCGCCAACATGGACATGTTGTTGATCGTGAAACCAAACATCCATAGGGCAATCAGGGTTGCAAACAAACAAACCGGAATCGCGATGCTGACGATGAGCGTTCCGCGCAAGTTATGCAAAAACGTCCAGATGACCAAACCAACGAGGAATATTCCGAAGAAAATCGCGATATTGAGGTCAAGCAAGCTTTCTTCAATGGTTTTGGATGTGTCTTGAGTGACAACAAAGTCAACGCCATACTGGGCACCCAGTTGATCCAAATAGCTGACCGTCTTCATGTTCTGCGGATTTGCAGGCGTTGGAGCAGGAAGCTTGTAAAGGTCGTTAGGTCGAGCTATCGCTTTTGAGATTTCAACCGCGTTACCCGCTTTCGCTTTTTGAATGATGATAACAACTGATTCAAGCCCATCAACTCGGCTAAAACGGCGCCGCTCCACATTGGAATCTCGAACATCTGCGATATCGCCAAGGCGAATCTTTTTATTAACTCCGCGTTGCGCTTGGTCAGAGATCGTGAGATACATATCCGAAATCTCTTCAACCGTTTCAAACTCACCTTTCACGCGAACAGTGAATTCTTCTTGACCAGACTTTAAGCGTCCCGCTGGAATATTGAGGGCCGCACGATTCACAGCGTTCTGGACATCAGCAATGCCGAGTCCAGAACTTAATAGAGCATCGCGTTTCAGTCGTACTTGAATCTCGCGGACATCACCACCAGAAACGAATACGGCCGCAACGCCCTTGACCCGCGCAAACTTATCTTTCAGAACGTTTTCTGAGAGATCGCGTAACTGCCGGTTGCTGAGACCTTCGCTTTTAACCGCAAGAGTAAGAACTGGTTCGCTGCCTGTATCGAGCTTATCAATAATTGGGCGTTCCGCGCCATCGGGGAGTTCCCCAACAATGGCATCAACCTTTGATCGAACGTCATTGGAGCCGACGTTGATATCGCTACCGATTTCAAAGTTGACAACAACGGAAGAAACACCTTCCTGACTGGTAGAAGTGACCTCACGGACGTTAGCGATGCCAGTAACGGCGTCTTCTATTTTCTTGCTAATCAGCGAGTTGATCTCGTCTGGTCCAGCGCCCGGGTAAACCGTCGTGACGGTGACAACGCCAAAGCTGACATCCGGGTTCAATTCAACCCGCATGCTTTTGTACGCGACCATCCCCATCATGATGGCGGCTGCCATCAGCATGAAGATGAAGACTGGTCGCAGAATCGCGGCTTTAGTTAAACCCACTCACTATTCTCCTTTTTCTGTGTTCGTAGGAGATTCATCGACTGGTTTTTCTTCCTCCAGTCGGATCAGTGCCCCATCCACCAAAGTTGTATGACCCTTCACCACCAGTTGATCCCCGTCACTGAGTCCATCAACGATAGAGTCTGAGCCTTGCGAGCGAACCAGCTTTACATCACGTTTTTTCGCGACCAACTTCCCATCTGCGGTTGCCGTAGTGAAAACGTAGTTCTGATCGCCGTCCCGAATAATCGTGCTCGCAGGAATAACGAAGACGTCCTCGTTTCGTCCGATTACGACTTGACTCTTGACGAACATTCCCGGCTTGACTTTGCCTAAGCTTTCGTTAATTGCAACTCGTACCGTGTAAAGCCTTCCTAAGTTGCTAGCGATTGGACTGATCGAAACGACTTGTCCAGAGAACATCACGTCTCCCAGTGATGCAATTGAAGCGTCAACTGCCATTCCCGGTGAAATATTGGCAACCTCGGTTTCAGCTACTTCTGCTTCAAAAAAGACTCCACCGGTTCCAATGAGTCGAGCTACCGCTACACCTGGTGAAACCAGAGTTCCTGCTTGTAAAGGCTTGCCAGATACCTTGCCTCCCATCGGCGCACGAACTGAGAGGTCGTCAACTGCGATTCTCGCGAGTTCAACCGCTTCTTGTGCGGCTTGCACTTGAGCACGAGCACCGTTCACTCGTTCTTGAGCAACTGGATCCAGCTTTTGATTTGCCTTGTCAACCTTGAGTTGTTCTTCGGCTTGTCGAACCGCTTCTCTGGCTTGCTCAACATCTTCTGGTCGAGTTGCTTCTAAAATGATGTTGTACTGCTCAACCGCGTTTGTGTAAGCCGCCTGAGCGTTGTCATAGCGGTTTTGATCTGCCTCTAATTGCGAGGTCGAAATCGCGCCTTCTTTTTCCAAACGCTTGGAACGCTCCAAATTGCGCTTGGCTAAATCAAGATCAGACTTTGCTCGATCAACATTCGCTTTCGCTTGAGCTTTTTCTTCAGTTCGCGCACCAGCCAATGCTTTGCTTAAAGCGGCTTTTGCTTGGCGAACTCGTGATTCACTCGCCCGGACTGCGGCTGAGCTTCTTTCCGGAGCTTGCCGAGCATCAATTTCAGTTTGCCGAAGAGTTGCCCTCGCTGAAGAGAGATTCGCACTTGCTTGCGAAAGTCTGGCGTATGCTTCGCGACCTTCTTGAACTGCGATCACCTGACCAGCCTTGACAATCGAACCTTCTTGCACGTAAACGGCGGAAAGCCTGCCTGGAGCTTTCACTGAGACCGAAACATCGTCGTCGGTTACGATCTGCCCGGTAAGTTCCAGCACCTGATCAACTGATGCTGATTGAACTCCCATAGTTGTAACAAGCGTCGCTGGATCAGTAACAATTGCTTCAACATCCTTAGCTTGCTTTTGAGCTTCTCGGTTAACACAGCCCACAAGTGCCAGAGCAAGTAGCCCAGTGCTTGCCCACACTCCAATTCGATTCATCTTCATTTATCCCCTCCGTTTTTAGTTTCTTCCGGCTTTTCTTCTGTTTTGGTCGCGGGAGCTTGCGGCTCCGGGTAGTTGAGATTGTTCAAATCATCCGTGCCCACAGCCTTTTGCAAGGCGGCGTAAGCGGTTCTCAGTTGGTAGGCGGCAACCACTTCGTTCGCTCGGGCGGCTGTTAAGTCTGCTTGAGCGACGGTGACATCCAGCAGAATTCCAACCTGCTCGTCGTATCGCAAAACGGCAAGCCGATAAGCCTCTTCTGCGAAAATTCGATTTTGAACCGCTGTATCGTAAGCAGCCTTCGCAGTTGCCCACTGTGTGAGAGCGACCCTGACTTCAAAAGTCACCGCAAGTTGCAATTGTTCAAGCAAGATTTTTGCTCGTTCTTCGTTTTCACGCGCACGCTGAGTGTTGGCCTTAATCGCCCCGCTGGTAACGATCGGAATCGAAATAGTGGCCGAAGCAGTTGTTTGGCGATCTGGCTGACCAAAACCAGGATCAATATTTTGACCGTAGCCCGCCTGAACGTTCATGGTTGGCAATCCAGCGCGCTGTTCAACTTCCCGCAATTTGGTCAACGCAAGAATGGATAGGTTCGCTTGACGAATTTCCGGTCGCTCATTGAGAGAGCCTCTCACGTAAACCAGAGGATCACGGAGTTCCGTTTCAAAAGTCGGAGAGCCAACTGGTTCAAATTCAGTGTCAATTGGTCGGGCCAGCAAGTTATTCAAGTCTTGCTTTGCAACTTTATAGTTGCCTTCTGCCTGAATCAGGTCTTGCTCCGCTTTTTTCAACTCACTTTCAACCCGAAGAACATCGAATTTAGCAACGACTTTTTCTTCAAAGCGGATTTTGATTTTTTCCAATCTTTCTTTGGTTGAAGCAACTGCGGCTTCTCGAACGCCAACCAGTTCCTTGGTTTGAAGCGCGGCAAAAAACTTTTGCTTGACTAACCCTCGAACTGTATTCAGTTCCGCATCTCGCGCCGCCCGCAAGGCATCAGTGTTGTATTCCGCCGCATCAACCCGTAAAGAGGCAGTTCGGGAAATATCGATGATTTGCCGGACGGTCAAGTTCACCGAAGTTGAAAAATTTGAACCGTTCTGACCAAATCCACCGCTTGTATGAGTATCTGAGTATTGCGATGTGCCGTTCAATGTTGCCGATGGTCCGAGTGCCGCCCGAGCAATCGTTTCCTGAGCGTCCGCTTCGCGAATGTTGCTTTCCGCAACGCGTACGGTAAAGGCTGAAGCTTCCGCTTGCGCCAAAGCTTCGCCCAGAGTTAGTTGAGGCACATCCTGTGAAAGTGCTACCGCCGCAAATATCAAAAAGATCCCTGTCATTTTTCTTCCTCCGGTGCCGCAAACGGCACACTTTCCGCTTCCAATTTCGCTAACCGCGACTTAATTTCTTCCAAAAATTCGTTCATAACCCCAAAGGAGCAAATCATCAATCCCGGATGAACCGGGTCACGCATTACAAGTAATTTATCTCCCGCCGAGATGCCTAACTCCGCCCGAGCTTCTGCAGGAATCACAATTTGCCCGCGTTCGCCTACCGTCACAGAGCCGTAGAAGCACTCGTCAAAATTCATATTTCCCATGATTCAACCACCATGCCTAAAAAATCATACCATTCATACTTTTCACTTTCTGGGTTAAGACCCGGTAAAAAAGTGAGACAATAAGCAATATGGCCCTGCGAGTTCCGCTCTTCTCATCCTTATTCGTTTGCGCTGCAAGTCTCGTTGCGCAGACAACAGAGTTTCTACCCGTTCAAAATACACGGGGCCTAGCCGAAACGTATTTACGACCTCTGCCGCTGATCGGTGTACTCGGCAACGGTGAGAGTCAAACCGCGTGGTCTTTGACTGTTGCGAACGAATTTCGGACGCAATTCAATACGCTGGAAGACGGAGAAACCTGGCGACTCCGCTACCTTTACCGCCAAGGGACTCCACTTGGCGAATGGCTTGTTTCTGTACCGCTGATTCACCGTGGAGGAGGAATTTTCGATCCGTTTATCAGCTTTTGGCACAACTCGATCATCAATTTTGAAGTTCCCGACCGGGAAGCGGTGCCCTTCGGAGGCACATTTGTTCGGCTCCACGATGGCACGCGGGTTGAACCGGGGACAGGGCTCGGAGATATCACGCTGGGCTACGGATTTCGCGCACCGGGCGCTCCGAGAGTCTTCGTAAAAATTCCAACCGGCAATCCTAATTATTTTTTAGGGAGTGGCGGGTTTGATGCGGGAATTTCCGCTGGCGAATCCTGGCGTCTCGCGCCAAGACTGGATTTCGCTTCTCGGTTTAGCGTGACTTACCAATCACCCAGCACTCTCTGGTCGGATACAAGGCCTTGGATTCCCGCCGCAACCCTTGCCTTGGTCTACACGCCCTGGGATAACCACACTTTTCATGTGCAATGGACAAGCGAGGAAGCTCCGGTTCGTCACGGCGATCCAGAACTTGACCGCACCTACCGAGTGATTAGCTTTGGATACACGCAAGTAACAAAAGCTGGAAACTGGACTTATTGGATTACCGAAGACGGAGACTTTCCGTGGCTGGTCTTTGATGGCGGGGCGACTATTGGAGCCGACCTAACGTTCGGCATTCGTTTCACCGTCAAAAAGTAATTCAAACATAAGAAAATCCCTTGCAGAAGCTGCAAGGGATTTATTCCATCCGAAAATGTTTGCGTTATTCGCCTGCTTCTGCAGTCGCGGTTTCTTTAGTTTGTTGATCTTCGGCTTTTTCGCTACCCATATTCCGGTCGGTGCGGTCTCGGTCGCTTACCATTCGGCGGCGCGGGCCAGTATCAACTGCATCTCGAACCACGAACGGCAACAACGCCATTTCTCGTGCACTCTTGATGGCGTTGGAAATCATTCGCTGTTGCTTTGCCGTGTTACCAGTTTGTCGGCTAGGAAGAATCTTGCCTCGTTCAGTAATAAACTTTTGCAGGGTCGCAACATCTTTGTAATCAACAGTGTCGATTTTATTTACAGTCAAAAAACTGACTTTTCGGCGTCGGCGAGGCTTACCACGACCCTCATTCCGACCGTCTGACATATCCGCGGCCATCTTATCGGCGGCGCCGTCAAAATTTTCTTGATCAAATTCGCTCATTCAACGTACTCAACTATTCCTGGATGGAAGGAAAAGGATTATGACACAGCTTGAACCAGAACAAATCACCCAAGGACCCGCGGCCCAGGCACGAGGCCTAACAAAACCCTAGCAAAAACCCTCAGGCAACACAACTAGCTTTTGCTTGTTGCACTTTCATACCAGCAAATTAGCAAGTACAAATGAACTCAGGGCGGGGAATGACCTACATAGTTGCGAGTGAATCCTCACAAGCAACGCCAGACAGCCCAAAGACCGGTGCAGGCGCCCTCCTCACCGGACAAAGCAACCCTCCAGCCCAAGGGCCGGCTCCCCAGCCGGCCCCATTTCTTTATGGGGCAAGAGAAAGCCACTCATCCCACTGCGAATCAATCGCAAATTTGAGTTGAATGTAGTCTGATCGGTATGTCGCGAACGTCAGATTCGGCGAGAAATCGATAGATAAGCCGTTGCTGTTCGGCGACTGCCCATTGTGAAACTCGTAAACAACCGCTTGGCTCAGTGCAGTTCGCACATTTGCACATGCGGTTTTCACTGAAGTTGGCACATTGCCAGATAGATCGGCCTCAAACTTCAGGCACAAGTCAGTGATATCGCGGTAGTAACGGGTGCTTCCTGGAGAATAACTTTGCGCGGTTGCCCGAATATTCTGGATTTCGTTGACCATTCCTAAACGGTTAGCCGAAAGCTCATCTCCTAGTAATGAAAGTTTGGCGGTCACGTTTGCTAGCTGATCGGTTTGCAAAACACTCTGAGTGATCTTTCTGAACTGGTAGAGATTTCCCGGCAGGGATTGTTCTTCCATTCCATCTACAAACGCCTGGGCGAGGCTGAGAGTCGAGGCATCCGGGTTATCTCGGAAGTTATCGAAGATCAAGTGGTATGGATAACCTTCCCCTGGCGGGCTTTCTTCACTGCCGACAATGTAATCGGCGTAATTTCTGGCTTCGTATGCCACTTCGATCATTTGCATCAAGCTGGCATCCCAGCCAATGATGTCGAAATGATGTCCGTTCAAGGCTTGATCCGTTTGCCAAGTTTTAATGGAGGTGCCGTATTGATCGTCGTAGCTAAATGCCCTTGTCGGTTGCTCGTCTTCCAACCCGCGCTTCCAGCCATTACCGTGATTCCAAAGGATCAGTGCGTATCGGTCGGCAGGATAGTTAGTTTTTGCCCAAGTAATAAAATCGTTTAGAACTTGGGGACTACCCATGTCGAGAGCGTTGCCCATATTATCTTGAACATTGTTCTGCACCAATTCACTGGCTATTGCCGATGTGTTGTCCGGTTTGACCAAATAACGGCGAACGCCATCAAATGTTGAACCTCCAAATGCAGTTTTGCTCTGCTTCCACTGAACTACAAACCGCACATCAGGGTTGCCAGCAACCTGCTCCATTTGGTTCATGTTAAGGGTGCTGAACGAATACAAGTCATTCGCCGCATTCAGGAAGACGATAATTGTCCACTTCCCTTGCGTAATAGTGCGCTGGGTGACGTTCACCACAGCAAGTCCAGAAAGCAGAGTCGAGTTAGAGTTAACTGTAACTGTTCCGTTTCCAATGCTTGTTGCAGTGAACTGCCCAGTTGAGGATACGGTTCCGATTCCGCCTTGAACAGACCAATTCAAATCCGATGGAGGCAAGAATCCGATACTGTTGCCTGCTTTCGCAATCGCTACAAATTGATTGAGGTTTTGTTCTTTAACCGTTATGGGCGTTGGAGCAACGGTGAGGTCGGTTACTGTGGCTCCGGCGCTGAAATCCATTGACACATTTGCTCCGCCTGACCCATTTGAACAGAGGTCAAGGATTGCTGTCGCAGTCCCTAGTGTGGAACCCGAAGCGTTTACTCCAGAATACAAGGTGGACTTGACCATATGAATTCCAGAAGTAAGGTTGGTCAACGTAATAGAACTATTGGGGACTCCATTTCGGTTGATTGAGTCCGTTCGAATAACAAATCCATCAACATTTATGATTTGGATAACTTGAGAAGCATTTGTCGGAGACGCCCCCCATGTCGTGTTGTATGTCAAAGATCCGACTGTTGTTGCCACAGAGCAGGGGCCGAGAGCATTATTCGAAACAGATGTTCCGCCGCCTCCGCCACCACATCCAGCGATGAGTGCGATTGTGGAGCACGCAAATAGCACCGCAATGGACTTAGACCAAGAAAAACACTTCACACAAAAGCTGACGTGGAAAACCCTACCATCGTTCTCAAAATTCTCCAAAAACTGGTCTGACGCACTGCCATTTTCAATCCGATAATTTGAGCGGAGACCAGTGTCCGAAAACCTATTTGATAAGATTCTTAAGTGGCGATTATTGCCATTTGATAGTCCCGAGGAGCAAATCCATCGCGAGGCTATCGCCATTTCTGTTAATCAGCTCGAGACTGCAGAACGTGAGTCTTTGGTTCTTAAACGTATCGGAACTGCATTCAATCTCCACCAAACCGTTCAGCCTGCGGCACTTCATGCCGCTCATACAATTAAGGGTGCTTTGAATCTACTCAGCGTTCGAGTGTGGATTTACGATAATGGCAAATTAGTTTCTATCGCTTCCGCTCACCAAAGCCCTTCTAAGCCTGGCTTAAAACCTGCCCAAGCTCCAGAAAAAATGTCGAACATGGCAATCTGGGAGGTCTGGGAAGACGGATTTCGGGCTTTATTACCCCTTCACCTAACCGACCGCAATATCGGCTACCTAGAACTCATGGCTCCGCGTGAGCAAGAGAAATTTTTATTAGAACGAAGCCTCCATGCAACGGTAGCTGAACAACTCGCATTGGTTCTGCAATCTGCCCAACTCTTTGAAAGCGTTGAGCTCATGGCGACATCGGATCCGCTCACCGGGCTGAGTAACCACCGTTCGATGCAAGATTTTCTGCGTGAGCAATGCGAGGAACTCAAATCTGGTCGCAAGAATCTTGGCGTCGTCATGGTAGACGTAGACCACTTCCGCCAATTCAACGAAGCGTACGGCCATGACGCGGGAGACTTCGTTTTGAAATCGGTAGCCAATGCGCTTGCAAAAGCCGTCGGTGAAAAAGGTATGGCCGCTCGTTACGGAGGTGAAGAATTCACTCTTATCCTTCCATCGGCTGACGAACAACTCACCGAGATCGTCGCGCTTTCCGCACTTGACCACATTCGTCGCGTGGTCTACCACCCGAAAGCAGGTGGTGAAAAGCCAATCACGGCTTCACTAGGATATTCTTTTGGCCCGCAGTGGGGAGTGCATCCGCAAAAGCTACTGAAAGTCGCCGATAACGCGCTTTATGCCGCTAAGCACACAGGACGGAACAAGGTTTGCGGCCCTGATGACGTGCCGAAAGAGAAGCAAAACGCGGCTTAAACGTAGGCGATTGGCCCCAATTCATGCCCAAGGGACCCCATCCGAGGACTTTCTCTTGCTGAATGAAGCAACTCCCTGCCATAATTTTTGTTCGCGACTCTACGCCAAAGGCGCAACTCGCCTTGGAGAATTGAGATGTATGTGATTGTTAAGACCGGTGGAAAACAGTATAAGGCAGCAAAAGATGAATTGCTGACCGTTGAAAAGATTAACGGAGAAGCCGGCGATGCCGTAGAACTCGGCGAAGTAGTCATGGTCTGCGATGGCGATAAGGTCACCATGGGTAGCCCATTTGTAAAGGGCGCAAAGGTAAAAGCCACCATCGTCCGACAAGGCAAAGCCAAGAAGATCAACGGTTTCAACTACAAAGCGAAGAAAAATGTTCGCAAGCGCTGGGGACATCGCCAGCCACAAACCATTTTGCGCGTCACCGAAGTTGGTGGAGGAAAGTAATCCATGGCACATAAAAAAGGACAAGGTTCCAGTAAAAACGGTCGCGATTCCAACAGTAATCGCCTCGGCGTTAAGAAATTCGGTGGCGAAATCGTCAAGCCAGGCATGATCTTGGTTCGACAACGCGGCACCAAATTCCACCCAGGCGTGAACGTTGGCATCGGTAACGACCACACCATCTACGCGAAAATTGATGGTCAAGTAAAGTTCGAAGGCCCGAAAGACAAGCGACGCATCAGCGTCTACGCTCAAGAAGTTTCGGCTTAAGCATTCCACCGATCAAGTAAAAATCTCCTTCTCTTGAGAGAAGGAGATTTTTTTTGTTTCCCTCTCAATAGGGGGGAAGGGTTAACTGCCAAAAAATATATATGAATCTGGGTGCCACGGGTGAAACCCGTGCTCTACTTAACTCTCACTAACCCAGCATCGATGTACTGACCACCCTGATTTTGGTGAACATGAATCCGAAGCTGGTGATTTCCGGCCTTAATCCCGCCCAATTTGACTAGCTTATAAGAAGTCGTCCATCCGCCAGCTTTGAAAACCAACTTGCCGTCTAAATAGACTTCCACATCATCATCGTGGCTGACTTTGAGATAGACTCCATCGGTTACCGTTTCTTTGATCGCAAAACTCCGGCGGAGCCAAATATCCGGCGTATCCCATCGACTGCGGACGATTGAACCAGGTGTTTCCGGAGTGCCAAATCCGCCAATCCTTTCTGATTCACCTTTCCAAGATTTCGCCGACACCCAATCCGACCCAGGGTTCACGGTCGTCACGAGCCACTTTTGTGCGACTTGCTCACTGGTAGGAAGCAACACTTCAATTTTTGGAGCCGGCTTGTAGACATCTTTGATCGCCTGCGTGATGCGTTTTTCATCCATTTTCAGCATCGCACGGTCGTAAGTCATCAAGCCGTTAGTTTCGGTTTCAACGTCGGTAGTCTGTGTGTAAACCGCGCCAGAAAGCCCGTTCCCTTTCAGAATTCTCAGCTGAAACATCAAGTCGCAGAACGCATTTGTGAGTTCATCCTGAGTTTTATAGCTTTGATATCCCCAACCGGATTCTTGCCACATATGCCCAGGAATTGGTAAACCAAGGCCACCGTATTCGCCAAGCAGCAACGCCCGATTCGCATCGGGAGTGGGCGCGCCCGGCCCGGGATAAATGTGAGGATCTTTGAACGCACCTACACCCCGATCTGCCCATCCCGTAACCGCATGCGCGAGCCGAGTCTGATCGTATTTTTGAGTCCAGTCCGCCATTGCCACTGTATCGAACTGCCCCCAGCCTTCGTTGAAAACCACCCAACTAAAAATCGATGGATGATTTTTGAGTGAATCGATCATCGCCTTGAGTTCTTTTTTGAAGATCGCGGCGGATTCAGGAGTCCGCACGATATCAGGATCGTTCGGGCCGATGGAACGGTCACCGCTTGGCATATCCTGCATCACCAGCAAACCGAGCTTGTCGCAGTGGTAATACCAACGCGCTGGTTCGACCTTCACATGTTTGCGGATAAAGTTAAACCCGAGTCGCTTTTGAACTTCTAAATCGTATTTGAGAGCTTCGTCGGTTGGTGCAGTGAAGAGACCGTCGGGCCAGAACCCTTGGTCGAGCGTTCCCATTAGGAAGTACGGTTTTCCATTGAGAAAGAACTTCTTGACTCCATCCTTATCGCGTTCGATACTGAATTTGCGGAAGGCGGTGTAGCTTTTTACTTCATCAAACACACGACCATCGTCGCCTACCAGCTTGATCTTGAGGTCGTAGAGAGTTGGTGATTCTGGGCTCCACAGTTTGGGGTTGCGAACCGTAACCTCCGTTTTGCCGAGTGCTTCCGCCCGAGCTAGCCTCTTTCCGTTTTGGAGAACTTCGACTTCGACATATCCCTTTTCTCCGTTATTCGTGGTCGGGGCGACAGTAATTTTTCCCGTGGTTGGGTCAGCGTGGATATCCAAATCTGAAATGTAAAACGTGTCATGCACAGGCTCCATCCAAACTGTTTGCCAGATTCCGCTGGTCGGAACATAAAATATTCCGCCTGGCTTCAGGACTTGCTTGCCGCGAGGTTGAGGGCCAGAGTCTGTTGGATCTGTGACAAAAATATCCAGTGACTGGACTTCCCTTTCACTACTCAAAGCATCGGTAATGTCGAGGGTAATCGGGTCGAATCCACCTTCGTGTTCGCCTACTATTTGACCATTGACCTCAATCCTAGTTTTCCAGTCGCTAGCTCCGATGTGGAGGAGATGAGTGCGTGCCCCTTCAAACTTGCGGAAGTTCCGATGGTAGTGAAGCGTATCACTAGGTTTCAGCGTTTTTTGAACACGCGACAGCTTAGATTCCACCGGAAACGGCACCAAGATTTCTCCCCACTTGCCGTTGATTGCGTACTGCCAGGTTCCGTTGAGGTTCACCCACTCATCGCGAACCATTTGCGGGCGCGGGTATTCCTGGTGTACGTTTTGGGGAGTAACGGAGTCCGTCCAGCGTGTTTTCAAGGTCTGAGTTTGCCCCATTACTGGAGCCATCAGCAACAATCCGCACAACAACCGCATCCCCAACATGGGATAAGGTTACCGACTCAGACGATGCCACTGCGTAGCAAATCTTTGAGAACCAACAGTCCGACTACCTTGCCATCCTCAACAACCGGCATTTCACCGATCTTTTTGGGATAGTTTTGGAACGCCTCAAAAGCATCTATCGCCAATAACCCAGGTTCAACTGTCGGCCCGCCCGAGCTCATGAGTTCTTGTGCCGAGCCACTCGTTGCCGAGTGTCCGTCCACGATCCACCGCCTTAAGTCGCCATCCGAAACGAACCCCAGCAACGCGCCTTGAGAATCAACCACGCACGAACCGCCGGCTCCTGCTTGCGTGATCGTCCGCATAATCTCCACAACCGAAGTATCTGGTTGGGATACGGCCAAATCTTCACCCGTTCGCATCACATCTCGGACGGTCAGGAGCAATCGGCGACCCAGCGCCCCGGCTGGGTGGAACTTGGCAAAGTCATCAGAACCGAAATTACGGGCTTCCATTGCCGCAACCGCAAGCGCATCGCTACAAGCGAGCATCATCGTTGTGCTGGTAGTCGGAGCGAGATTATTCGGGCAAGCCTCTCGATCTACACCAACGTTCAAGACCAAATCCGCTTCGCGGGCCGCTGAACTCTCGGCTCGCCCTGTCATAACGGCCGAACGGGCTCCGATTTGCCGAAATGAAGGAAATAATCTGACAACTTCATCGGTTTCGCCTGAATAGCTATAGGCCAGAACCAAGTCTTGTTCGGTCACCATTCCAAGATCACCGTGGACTGCTTCGGCCGCGTGCAAAAAGAACGAGGGAGTTCCGGTACTTGCAAATGTCGCCGCCGCCTTCGCCGCTATATGCCCGCTTTTACCGATTCCGCAGGTCACAAGCCGCCCCTTAGTTGCAAGAATCCATTCCACCATCTGAACGAACTCAGCGTGGTTTCCATCGGCTTTCAAAAGAAGAGCCGCGGCTTCTTCTTTCAGCACTCGGGCGATTGCATCAGTCATTGATCCGCTTCACCATTGTCCTCTTACCAAACAGCGAACAAATCCACTCTACCGCCGCAATGGCTGTATTAGACTTCGCATCCTCCATCGGATTCACTTCGACGAGATCAACCCCCGCTAGGGTGTAAGCAGAACCAGAGCGAAAAAGCATTTCAAAGAGTAGTTCAGCCAATAGGTGACCCTCACGATAAGTCAAACCACCTCGAACTGCAGTTCCTGTTCCCGGGGCGAGTACAGGATCAAGCGAATCCACATCAAAGCTGATCCAAACCTTTTTTGCCCCTGTTTTGCGGAGCCAAGCATCTAATTCGTCGAGAACCCCTGGCATGCCCAAGTGGTCAATATCTTGCATTGCCCAAGCGGACTCGCCTTGAAATCCGTTGTAATGTTTGATCTCGCCTGGGTCAACATCGCGTAGCCCAATCCACGCTACGCGATCGGTTCGCAAACCAGGATTGGGCACGATGTCTTCCTGAATCTTGTCCCAAACCTGAGGCGCTTCAGGATTACCAGATTTCGACCCTTTGTCCAATCGGCAGAGAGCGGCGAGCGGCATCCCATGAAAATTCCCACTCGGACTCGTTTCGGGGTTGTTTAAGTCCATGTGCGCGTCTACCCAAATCACGGCAAGATCATCTTGCCCGCAAGCTTTGAGTGCTCCACTGACAGAACCGATAGAAAGACTATGATCTCCGCCTAAAACAACCGGGGTTGAGCCGTTTTTGATGCTGGTTTCAACTTGCTCAGCGAGCGCACTGTACATAGCCTGCGCTTGAGCCATTTTGGATGCATAAGAATCCGCCAAGCTGTATTCAAGTTCAACAACATCGCCGCGGTCAGTAACGGAATGCCCTAAGTCGCGTAAATCTTTGCTCAGTTGCCGTAGCCTCAAAGCCGCTGGGCCGAGCCGACTCCCCGGAATTTTTCCGCACAAATCAAATGGAACCCCGATCACATCCACGGAAACTTGACTTAACATAAGGCTAATTCTACTTGGACTCACGACTCTCGCACGAGCCACCTGTACACTCTGTGAAATGTCCAACGTCGTCGGAGTTCTCGCCATACAAGGCGACTTCCATAAACATACTGAATCTGTGATCGCGTGTGGACATCCTGCCGAAGATATTCTTGAAGTCAAAACGCCAGAAGACGTAAGCAAAATTGATCGGCTGATTATTCCAGGCGGAGAAAGCACAACCGTTGGATTACTTCTTGAACGGTTTGGCACGGCAAAAGCAATTCAAGGTAAAACTAGTTCAGGAATGCCGATCTGGGGCACTTGCATGGGCATGATTCTGCTGGCAAAATCGGTTGAAGACCGCAAGCAGTTCACGCTGAGTTTGCTTGACATTACAGTTCGCCGGAATGCTTTCGGAGCCCAAATCCATAGTTTTGAAGCCGAGGTTCCTTTTTCAAAGCTTGATGAACCCATTCTGGGTGTGTTTATTCGGGCACCAGTTGTCACCGAGTTTTCATCTGAAGTCGAAGTCTTGAGCAAGTATCAAGATCAGGTGGTAGCAGTTCAACAAGGAAAGATTCTTGGAACCAGCTTTCACCCAGAACTCACTCACGATATTCGATTACATAAATATTTTCTCAACTTATAAATAAGGGTGCCCCGCTCCGAGGGCGCAGAGACGGGGCTTTTGGGGTTTTGGGGAGAAGAAAACTGTCTTGTGATTTATATGACTATTCTGGTGGAATTCTGTTCCCCTAGTCCTAGTTTTGAACCTAAATCAGCGGCGATAGGTACGTCGTTCGGTATCGCCAAACATAATTGAATCTATTAAATTCCAGCCTGAGAGTGGGTCAGTTCCTCCATGCCAAGGTTTGCCCTGCCCGAAGGTCAGATTTCCAACATATAAAACAATTTCCTCGACCAAATCTGCTTCCAAAAATCGCCGGATTGTTTCGGCTCCACCTTCTACCAAAACTCCTCGAATCCCCTTTTTGTAAAGATCAGAAAGTAAGTTAGGAATCGATACTTCTTCACGAATCCAAACTGTCTCTGCATCGTTGTTGAATACTTGCTCTGAACCAGTTAGCTTGCTCGAAGGATCAAGCACGATCCGAGTAGGGTGGTTGACAACGCCTTCAATTCGCGCGGTTAGCAACGGATCGTCCGCCTGAACGGTTCCTCTTCCGACCAGCACAGAACCACGCTCGGCACGAAGCCGATGAGCATCTAATCTTGCTTCGGGAGAGCTAATCCACTTACTGGCACCATCCAACTTTGCAAGAAAACCGTCCTGAGTGATTGCCGCTTTCACTGTTACAAACGGTCGCTCATGCACTACGGAAAACAAGAACTGCTCATGTTTCTTGCTGGCTTCCTCCGCCAGCAACCCCGATTCCACAATAACTCCTGCTTCAGCAAGAACCAGCCCTCCGCCTTTTGCTTTTGGGCTTGGGTCGGCAACCGCGAAAACTACTCGGCGAACTCCTGCCGCAATAAGGGTAAGCGAACAAGGCCCAGTTCTACCTTGATGATTGCAAGGTTCAAGCGTCACGTAAGCGGTTGCGCCTCTAGCAAGATTTCCTGCTTGCCGCATGGCCACAACTTCAGCATGGGCACCGCCAGCTGGCTCGGAAAAGCCTTCGCCCACGATTGATTCACCTTGAACAACCACACAGCCAACGCAAGGGTTTGGTGCAGAAAAACCACTTCCGGCAAGTTCTAACGCTCGCCGCATGAACTGCTGGTCAGCTATCGTGAACATCTTCGCCTTCTGCTGATTCAGCCTCGGCTTCGGTTTTCTTTTTGTGGTCGTTCAGACTGCCTTCAACAAATATTTGCATATTGAGTTTAGCTTGCTCTTTGAGGTCGTTTGCCGTTCTCCTCAACACAACCATCGCGCAGATAATGACCGAAATGGCAACTGCAAAAATCACCATAGAATATGTACCGAATTGGATCGCGTAGATTCGCTTCGCCTCAAACGAGGCATCTGAGCCTGGATTCATCCCGAAAAGCGGAATCAACCCTAGTAAAAGCAGTACGCCAAAAATGAGTAATCCAGTAGTGATCGTTTTCAGCCGCATGCTGACCTCAACTTAGAAACTCCTTCGGCGATCGAAGGAGCTTTCATTAAATAGCTGCCCGTCACAAAATCCGTGGCGCCAGCATCATACAGCCTTTTGATAGTTGTAGGGTCAACTCCACCATCAACTTGAATGGGTAAGTCTGGTCGCAGTGCGCGGATCGCTCTGACTTTATCGATGCAGGATTCAATAAACTTCTGCCCACCCCAACCAGGGTTGACGGTCATCACCAACGCCAAATCCATGACATCCACTACTGGTTCAAGCATTTGAACCGGGGTACCAGGATTGATAGCCACCCCGGCTAACACGCCTTTTGATCTCAACGTTTGGCAAAGCCGATGAGCATGGTGATGAACTTCAGCGTGGAAGATGATTCTCTTACAGCCAGCCTGAATAAATGCATCAAAATGAGCATCTGGCGTTAGAGTCATTAAATGAGCTTCCATTGGCACGTTTGTATCTTGACCTAAGCTTTTCGCCAAATCTGCACCAAAGGTGATTGGGGGCACGAACTGACCGTCCATCACGTCCAGATGAATCCAGTCCACACCAGCTTGATCCATTTCGCGAACCGGGTCGGCAAAATTCGCTGGATCGCAAGAAAGGATTGAAGGGCAGATATTAATCGCCAAATCTATTCTTCCTCCGGCTTTGCGGTTTGTTGTTTGATCAGTTCCCCGTCAAAGAAGATGCGGATAATGAGTTCATCTCCCACCCACCGAACACGCTCGTCAACCTGCAGACCCGGTGCCATGAGTTCTTCAAACAGCGTTTTTGTGCCCTGGTCGTCAGTCACATCAATGCGAACAAGGACATCTTGATCCAGATTGCCAGGGACAGAAAATTGAACCCGGTTTGTGTGCCATGCATCGCTATTTCTAGAACCGCCCACCCGCTCATCGCCATTGCTGACTTTAAGCCGAACACGGGTGTACCGTTCGACTTTTTTGCGCGATTCTGGTACTTGGCTCACGATTAAGCCTTGTTCAAGCTCTTTATCGCGAACTAATTCAATGTCCGTATCGGAAATACTCAGATTGAGATCGGAGGCCAGTTTCTTTGCCTCGGCGACGGTTCGACCACGAAAATCGGGGACTTCAACGAATTTCGAGCCTTTACTGACCGTGACTTCTATGCGTTGGCCTTGACGAATATCCTCACCGGGCGCAGGATTCGTTTCAATAATTGCTCCGACTGGCTGCGCTTCGCTGACTTGTTCACGGGCTACCCGAATCATCAGCCCCATCGGCTTAAGCTCCTTGCGAGCGTTCTCAATGTTCTTACCGGTGATATCTGGAACGGTTAGTAACTTTGGCTTTTGCGAATTGAAGAAAATCCAACCGCCAACAACCAGCATAAAGATGGTCACGATTGTATACAACAATATGGCGATCCAAATAGGAAGGCCATCTGATTCGTCGAGAGCTTGCCGTCTCTTTTCTCGTTTTGCCTTCTTTGTCATGGCCGCATCTTGTGGTTTACCGTCTACCGCGTTCAGCTCGGGAGCAACGTCACTTGGTTCTTCTGTACTAATTGACCCAACAATCGGCCAGGTGATCTTGCGGCCAAACCGCAAAGCATCCTGAACAGCTTTGAGATCATTTAATAGGGCTGCCGCTGTGAGATAACGATTCAGCGGATTTTTATCCATGCACTTCTTAATGATTTCATCAAGTGCATTTGGAACAGTTGCCGCTACCATACGAAGCGAAGGATAAGGGTCGCTTTCATGTTTAGCGGCGATAATGCTCGGCGTATCACCGTAATAGGGAGTTCTCCCGGCTAGTACCTGCCATAAAAGTACGCCGAGGGCATAAATATCACTCTGAGGGGTCGGCATGCCTCCAGAGGTCACTTCAGGGGCCAAATAAGGAGCCATCTGCTTGAGCATCCCGAGCGCAAGGTCTTGATCCTGACCATAAGCCGTCCATAAGCCAGGCAAAAGGAGTTTCGCTCCTTCCCCGCTTGTGCTTAAAATTGTGCGAGTAGAAATATCCCCATGGACGATTTTTGCCGAATGGAGAGCGGACATGGCATCGCAGACTTCTATCGCCATGGCAACCGCGGCAGGAACGCTGAGGTTTGCTAGTCGCTTGAGCCGGTCTTCTAGCAAAGATCCGGGAGTGTATTCCGAAACAATGTAGTAACCATTGGTTTCTTGATGCGCCGAAATCAGCCGCTCTACACCTGGATGGTTCACAGCTTTTAATCGGCCTACCGCCTGCTGAACTTGGTCGCCAAATCCATCTGGCCTTCTTTTGCTTCCTTCTATCGCTCGGACAAAAACGAAATTCTCAGTGCCTTTTTCTTTGGCCTTGAATAAATCAAATACGGAATCAGAACCGATATCTTCAATAATCTCGTATTTTCCGCCGATGAGTTGGCCAATCACGATTCAACCTCTTCGTTTTGATGCTCTCCTTTAGCCGGGATGAATGCGAGGACAACCGTAGCTACCAGCAACCCAAGTGCAAGCATCGGCACGGACGAGCCATCTAGCTGTTTGCTATAGTTTTCAGCGGTTCCCCCAAAATACGCAGTCAATGAAGCAAGGTATCCCCCGACGACGAGCACGCCCGTCACCGCCGCGACCAATAACCGAATCAGCTCCATATATTTGCCAGTACCCGACGAACAAGCGCAGGGTCAATGTTATCTACAAGTTTACACTGGCCTGGTTCCAATACAAGGCTCATAGCAATACCATTGCCGGTGCTTTTTTTATCACCGAGCATCAAGGAAATCAATTGATCGAGATTTACATGGCTTGTTGGACAGATAGGCAACTGATATTGTTGGAAAAGTGGTTCTATATCTTGGGTTCGTAATTGCGATAATCCTAACTCGTTCGCAATTGCGACTTCCGCCACCATTCCAATTGCGATAGCTTGACCGTGAAGAAGATTTTTGTATTTGACTTGAGCTTCTAACGCATGCCCGACCGTGTGCCCAAAATTGAGAATCGCGCGCAGGCCAGATTTTTCGGTGAAATCCTCTTCGACTACATCGCATTTAAGGGCGACACATCGGAACACGATTTCCTGCAGGTTCCGAGAGGTTGCCGTCAGGGTTTCCTGGTTAAGAATTTCTAGTAGTTCGGTATCTAATATCCAACCGTATTTGATAACTTCGGCCATTCCGTTTTGAAAATGCTCAACTGGAAGCGTTTGCAATACTGCAGGATCTATGTAAACGGCTGCAGGATTGTAGAACGAGCCAAGAAGATTTTTTCCATGGCGCAGATCAATTCCTACCTTTCCGCCGACCGAACTATCAACCATTGCGAGCAGGCTTGTTGGCACTTGCACGAATCGAACACCACGATGAACCGTAGCGGCTACAAACCCAGCGAGATCGCCCACAACCCCGCCCCCAATTGCGAAGATCGTACCGTTCCGCAAGAAGCTGGATTGAAAAATTTGCTCTACTACCTTTTCGTACTGATCGAAGCTCTTGCTTTCTTCTCCCGCCGGAATAGTAATGAGATTTCCACTGATATTTTTCAAGGAGGGATAGCAAGCCGTCAGGTTATTATCGGTGATTACGATATCCCGGTGCGTTACTTGCTCAAGAATCTTATCGAACTGCGTTGCACCTACTGAATAATGATCGCTTCCGGAATTAACTTTGACCTGCACGGATCACCTCAAAAATTCCCTGGGCAACGTCTTCAATCGGCTGGTTATCTTCAACTTTCACAATGATTTCAGCCTGTTCGTAGAGATGCCTTCTCCCCGCGTAGAGATCACTCAATTTATCTTCCCAGTTTTCTGTTTGCAAGAGTGGCCTCTTGCGGTTTGACTGCCCCAACCGACTTGAAAGTAGTTCGGTCGAGACATCTAGGAATACTGTTTTGCCCAGGCGCTTAAACTCTGTCCAATTTTCGGGCTTGAGGACGATTCCGCCTCCGGTTGCTAACACCCTTTCCGCTGGTTCAAGCCCTTTAAGGATTGCGGTTTCGTGAGAGCGAAAAGCCTCTTCACCGTACAACTTAAAAAGCTGTGGGATATGCCGCCCTAATCTGTATTCAAGCATTTGATCGGTATCTTCAAACGGATAATTAAGAAGGCTGGCTAGAGCACGACCCACCGTACTCTTACCGCTTCCCATCATTCCTATGAGTATGATTCCCGATTTCATGAGTGTAATAGAACAAGACAGCGGCAACCTCGAAAGGTCACCGCTGCCGTCTGCGTTGTCGGCTAAAAGCCTATGGAATTCCGAGTCCGCTCATCGTTTCGTCAACAATTTTTGGAGTGACGAAGATGATCAGTTCAGAACTACCAGTTTTGGTTTCTTTTCTTCTGAACAACTGACCAATAACTGGCAGATCGCTCAAGAGAGGAATTCGGCTTTGCAGCACTGTGTCTTGCTTGGTTGTGAGACCACCAAGAGCAATTGTTTCTCCATCTTTAACTCGGACAGCAACCTGAATTGTTTGGAAGGTGAATTCCGGGAATTGGTTACCATCTGGGCTTGTTCGGAAGCCAGTGATGCTTGCGATGCTCGGTGCCAGAGTCATGGTGATTGTGTTATCACCATTGATTCGCGGGCGAACTTGCAAGGTCGAGTTAATCGTGATGTTTTGTGGTGAAACGGTTGTACTGACAATTCCGTTCGTGATTGTTTGGTTGGTGACAAATATCCATGTACTTGTACCAGCCGAAACTGTTGCTAACTGGTTGTTGAATGTGCGAACTACAGGAGCCGTGACAACTCTACCAAAACCGTTGGTCAGCAACGTTCTCAGTCGGGTTGAAATGTTTCCTGTTGCATAGTTCAAGAACACTGGGTCAGCCGAGCTTGCAAATCGGCCCGGTGCTACACCAGCGAAGATGCCTGCTCGTTCGTAGTTCCAGTCAATACCAAGTGCCTTATCCAAGTTTTGAGTTGTGGTGATGAATTCAACTTTAACCGTAACTTGTTTTGGAGCTTTATCAATTTGCGCCAAGATATTGAGCAAATCTTGATAGCCCTGACTGGTTCCTCGGTAAATGAGTTCGTTGGTAGCTGGATTGTAAGTCAAATCCTGCGTTCCAGGAGGCAATAGCCCTTGACCGCCACCAGCGTTTTGACCAGAGAAGCTTGCTCCGCCGCCACCGCCGCCACCAGGTTGACCACCGCCACCGCCTGGTTGACCGCCGCCGCCACCTAACTGACCGCCGCCACCGCCACCGCCTGCGCGTTGACCGCTATTTCCACCTGGCAGAAGCAAGGAATCGTTTGCGTTATTGCCAACATTGTTAGCTGGCTCGGGACGTGAACTGCCGAACTGCTGAGGCGAACTCAAAGATGGATTTGGCTGACCCCAAACGTTTGGAGCCGAATAGTTCCGCATTTCATACAATTCTTTGTATGCGCGGTCAGGGTTGACAATCATGCCAATCGTCAAGAGTTCGTAAACATCGCGTGGATCCGCTCTCATGACCGGAATTGACCGGAAAATCATGATGTCTTTATCTGGATTAACGTTGGTATTCAACGCTTCGCGCTTAGTACCGAATCGAATAATAAAGATGCCTTCTTCGTTTCGTTCAGCATAACCGCCAGCTGCTTGGCAGATGTACTTAATTGCACTTTCCGCCGAAGCGTCTTCAAGCGACAAGTTAATCTTTGCAAACTTGTTGTCGCCCGGCTCAAGAACAAACTGCAATCCAGTTTGCTGAGAAAGCAACCGAGTTGCCGTCATCAAATCTGCATCTTTCAGATAGAGATTTACTCGATCCTGAACTCCAGTTTGTGCAAACGCGGTAACTACTGCTCCCAAGCAGACTGTTACAGCCATTGATTTCATCAAAATTTTTCGTGTCATTAATTCCTCCTCAAAGTCCCTGAATTACTTAGCGTCCGCCGCCACCAAAGCCGCCGCCGCCGCCAAAACTGCCGCCGCCGCCACCAAAGCCGCCGCCGCCGAAGCCGCCACCGCCGCCGAAGCCGCCTCCGCCGCCGCCGAAGCCGCCGCCGCCAAATCCACCGCCGCCGCCAAAGCCGCCGCCACCAAGGCCGCTACCACCGGAAACGCCGATTCCTGATGAAGTTTCAGGATTATCACCCACGCCCGCTTGATCCATCAAGATATTGAGGATTGTTTGAGGGTCACCCAGCAATTGAATTGGCGGGAAGAAGTCGCTACCCGAGTTTTGATTTCCAAATTCTGGTGTCGTAGTAGTCGGAGTGGTTACCTCTGGCTTGCGAATGACATTGAAAATGTTTCCTTCTTCGCGCCAGGTGGCATCTACTTGTTGCAAAAGCCCTCGAAGTGCGGTTTTGAACGGCACTTGTTTTAGTGAAACCGTTACAACACCTTGAACATCCGGCGCAACCGTGTAGTTCAACGAAGTAGAGCGGAACAGCACCTTGAGTGCATCCCGAATATCTGCTTGATCCAGTTCCAACGATTCAATAATGATGTTGTTGGGATCTTGCTGTGCCACTGCCGGGGCTGGTACAACCAGTAACCCAATAACCATGGCAAGTGTCAATGCTAATCCAGCGGTTTTTTTCATCTTACGTTCCTCAACGATACCTTGATTTCTTTGTTTTGTGCTTGTTTTTGCTTTCGCGATTCTTTTCTAAATTGTTTCTTATTCGACAACGGCTATCTTCCGCCCTCATCTCCACCGGAAGGGCCACGCCCTCCACGCCCGGAGTTTCCTCCGCCTGCAGGAGCGTTTCCGCCTCCAATTACACCAGGCAGAGTTCCCTGAAGCGGCACGGTGATTTCATCCGGCAACCGAGACGGGTCTCGGCGGAAAACGGCTTTTTCCGTATCAATAGAGATGCAGCGCCATTCTGTGCCTTCAACCGTTTGCCCGGGAACAATTGTGTCTACCCGTGTTCCTTGATCAAGCAGGGCAATGATTGCGCCTTCGCTGACAACAACACCAGCCAATCGCCAGTTAGGAACTGGGAACCTTTGCGGTGCTGCCTCAACTGCATTTGGATCAGGGGGTTCATGTTCCATCATGAATCCACCCGTTTGGCTCAGCAGATTTTCCAGTTGCTGTTGTTGCTCAAAAGTGCGCTCTGCAGCCAGAAGCGAGAATGCGTCGCCTCGACGATTCCAGCTTCGACGTTCAGCAATTTGCCGAACTGTATCCATGTCTTTTGTAGCTTCAGCCAAATCAAGGCTGGTTCCCGCCTGGGCTTCAGGTCGGTACAAGTCCTTGACTTTAGCATTGACTGAACCAGTTACTGAAGGAGGGGCCGGCTCTGGATCAGTTTTACAACCACCAAGTGCGAGCACGGCGATCAAGCCAGCAATCAATAACCCATTTTTCATAATTTGTTCCAATTTCACTGACTTCTCCGCTTACCTTTCGTCTGGATTCCTTGCACCCGGAACCGCCGGGGGCTGACCTGGCGTGCCAGCAGCAGGTTGCCCTCCTGGAACTCCAGCCGCCATTTGAATGGACGGAGCGATTTTCTTACCGCGCACAAATCCAACCACCGATAAATTGTAAGTTCCCGTCATATTGGGGGATGTCCCTGTAATTACAAGACCATCTGCTACCGCAAGGTAGTTCGGCATATTTGACCAGCTTCGGATATTCTGGCTAATTTGCTCAAACGTTCCGCTTACTGTGACTTGGCCCAAATCGAAGATAACGACTGGATACGGCACGTTGGGGTAGTTGTAGTAACTCGACATGATTGTGTCAGGGTCATCCGTTGGAAACGGAACCTGAGGGCCGCTAATCACTGTGACGCCGCCCGCCTTCAATTGTCGGTTCACTGCACGTTGAACATTATTTCGGAATGTCCGTGAATCAACAGTCAGATCGTAAGGATTGACCGCAATGTTGATACCGCCAGCGGCAACGGATGCCGGAGGAGTTCTTCGAGCAACGGTAATTTGCCACTTATCGGAAAGCTCTTTAACTGTTTGTTGAGCCAATTCGACACGCTCAATAGCCTTGTTCATTTTGGCTCCTTCCGTATCAAGTTGCTGACCCCATTCATCGTAGGCTTTTTTATCCGCCATGTTCGGCAACCATTTTTGGAACACGCCATACGAAACACCGATTACCAAGGCCATCAGCCCAAGCATGAAAATTGCAAGTGGTGAAAGTTTCATAGTTCTTTTCTCCTTTTCAGGCCACTCTTACCGGCGAGCGCCTCCTCCTGGCACATTTCCAAATCCTGGCGCAACTCCACTTGGGCCAGGGGCACCGCCACCAGAAGCAATCGTCGCTCTTGGATCTGGAGTTTGAATATCTCGACTCATGGTAACCGTCATCGTTACTTGGCTATAACCGGGCATTGCTCCGCGTGGGCTGGTAACGTCAGTAGTTCCAAACCCGCCGATATTTAAGAAGCCTCGTGGTTCGCTTGCAGCTTGAGCGATCATTGCTTCCATTCTTGCAAGCGGATCGGATGGCAAAGGAGTCTCATCGGCTTTAATTGCCGAGCCAATTTGATCGGATTCAGTTAACGGCTGCACACTCGCATCGTCAATTTGATAGCCAGCCCGAGTAACGGTCATTGCATCGGGAATCTTCCAAAGGGCGATCGCAAGATCGGCATATTGGCGGAACGATTCGATGTAACCAACCAGGGTAACGCTAGAAGCACCTGGCCCAGTTGGGGTTGCACGGATACTTTCCAAGCGGTAGTAAGAAGGCACATACCGCAACACATCTCTGTACAAATCTACATATTTGCGATTGTGCTCATTCATCGCTTCCGCGAGCTTTTGGTTCTTTGTGATAATGGTCGCGGCCGCAATCTGTGCTTCTGCCTGATCAGCTGTCGCTTTAGCGTCGGCTGCCAGCTTTTGTTTTGAGATAGCGCTTTCTTTAGCGTCCGCCAGCATTTTGTCAGACGTCACCGTCATAAACACAGCAGCGAGAACGCCTAAAACTGCCATTGCGAGCGCAACAACAACCATGCCTCTCGCCGCCCCAGCTTTAGAAACGCTTTGTGGAAGTAAGTTTAATTTCATCTTCTCTTTAGGCCCTTAGAAGCAAATATGCATCCCGTTACCAATTGCCACGGCAAACTCCTGTCGATCTTGCTCGATCATTCCAGGATCACCTTTTTTCAAACTCATTGAGATGTTCTTCATAGGGTCGAACATCTGCACATCAACGCCCAACGCAGATTTCAGGAAGTTATCCAAGTTTTTCATCTGGGACGAACCTCCAGTGAGATAAATCACATCAACGTCTCCGCCTTTATTCTTGAAATAATCTACTGATCGGCGAATTTCAGAAACCAACTCATCCAAAGCCGCCGATACCGCGGAGTAAAGCGGACTTCCGGAAGATGGAACCGGGGCAGTTTCTGCCACTGGCTCGCTGGCTTGAGTCGCTTCACTTGGATCAGCGAACGGATTGTATGACTGAACCGGGGCAGCCGCTCCGAACGGGTTAAAAGCACCAGTTGCTGCAACAGCGTTATCAGGCAAAGAAAGCTGATCTTTCTTCATCGTTTCTGCATCGGAAAGCGAAACCCCTTGTGCATCCGCGATTGCTTGCGTAAACATAAGGCCGCCCACGGGAACTTGCCGAGCCATCAGCAACCGTTCATCTTTGTAGATGTTAATGGAAGTTGTTTTATGACCGAGCTCTGCCACACAAACTGTTTTGCCTGCCAGTTCGTTTCCGTAGCTGACTGCCACTGATCGTAGAAGTCCAAGCGGCTCTACATCCAGAGCGGCAGGTTTTCTGCCCGCTTTCTTTAAAATTTGAACGTGGGTTTCAACGCTGGAATGAGTTGCCATCGCCATGACAACATCTACGTTTTGCGCCGCAGGATCAATCAGCGGATACGACTTGAAATCTGTTTCTACAGTGCTTTCCGCAAATGGAATATTGCGAGTGAACTCCCACGCCATGTGGTCTTTGAGTTCAGATTCGCTCATATTAGGAACTTCCAATTGTCGAACTAATACGGAACCTTGACCGGAAAGCGAGCTCACTGCATCCGGGGCAGAAGCACCGGATTCCATAATCGCTTGCTTGACCGCAACTGCGACTGCCTCAGGATCATTGATTCCAACGTGATCAACGGCTCCTTCTGGAGTTGGGGCAATCCCCAAAGCAGTGATAACGGGCTGATTGCCCTGAAGTCGAATTTCTGCAACCTTGACCGATTGACTCCCGACATCAACTCCCAAAACGCTGTTTAACCTTTTCGCCATGCGGATTACCCGTATTCCCAGTAAGCGTGTAAATGTTAGCATTACACACTCGCCAGAGTCAACACATAAGCCCAGTGTTGACGATAAAACTGACGCATTCCATCATGCCGATGGTTACATTCAAAAAGTAAACGAGCCGCTAGTTTTTCAACTAGCGGCTCGTTATTCCGAGCAAGTTGCTATCGAACCTTATGGTCTTCGCAAACTTGCGGTTGTTTTAGGAGCCAACGTTTGGAAGTAAACGTCGGGAGCACCAGTTCTGGAACTGCTCCAGATCATCCAAAGCAACGGCGGTCGCCGATTGTTTGTAAACGGATCGTTTGGATTGATACGATCAAGGCTCATAAAGAAGTCACCTTCTCGACCAACCTGCTCAATCGGAACGACCTGCTCGCCAGTTTCGTGAACCAATCCAACGCGCTCGGTTCGCACGATGTTCGTGAGCAGATTTCCGTTCACATCCACACCGTCGTATCGAATTTGAATTCTAACACCTTCAAATTCAGCCGGAATGAATAGCTTGCCGGAAGCTGGGTCAACCTGAACAAAGATGTTCGGAAGAGCAGGATTCGGCGGATCACCCGGAAGTGGTGGTTGAACCGTTACTGTGAGATTTCGAGGAGTTCCGTTTGGTGCAATTGCAACCGGAGTTGGCAAGTAGACACCGAACCGCATTGAACTCATCACTGGTCGAGCCGCCGCCGCTCCATCACCTGACGTTCGATTGAACGCGAGATAGAACCGATCTTGTCGGACTGGGAATGGTGATCCCAATGCAGCACCGTTTCCGTCGTACCAGAAATTCACATCTTCGATAAGTGCACGTTCAGCAAGAACTGGGTCGAGATAGACACCAAGCATCCGGTCATCGTACACAGCCGATGCGCCACGATAGTTTGCCCCGGTGCTGGTGTTGCTTCGAGCGATTCGTTCTCCACCAGGTGAGAGTGCATTGCCTACGTTGAAAGCACCTTGTGCTCCGCTTACTCGCACAAATCGTGGTGAGTAGGTTGCAAAGATTTGCGCTCCTCGACCAAGAATTGTTCCACTCAAGCGAACCGATCCACGGAGAGCGTCAATATAGATTTTTCCGCCACGGGTTCCTTCAAACACCATTTCTCGGGTGGTGCGGTCAACGACGCGAGTTCGTCGGTCGGCTACCGTTGTATTTCTAATCAACGATTCAAGTTGACCAGTTACCGGGTTTAGAACCGTGAGTTCCAGTTGATCTACATCATCTGGCCCCATTGCCCAGTGAACGCCTGGAGTCCAATAGACACCAGTCGTCGAATCGTATTCCAATCGATCAAGTCGATCTTCAAAGATTCGCCACGCTGCATTTGGAACAAGCTGACCGCCGCGATTAGCAGAAAGTTCGCCCATGAATCCTTCAGCATTGGTTCGGCCTCGAACCTGACCAGTGAAGAACACCGTGATCGCTGCACCAGTAGATCCGGCAACCGCAGTTGATTGAGTCCGCAGAAGCGCGGTTGGTGCACCAACTTCTTCAAAGTTAGCCGCTAATCCAAGGCTTTGGGCTTGCGACCATGTGGTTCCGTTGAAGCTTGCACCATACAGCTCGGCTCGACCAGAAGACTGGGCGGTGTAGAACACACTTGCGCCAGTTCCGTTTTGAACCAAAGATGGCCTACCTTTCTTCGATGTTGGATCATCGGCGATTGGGAAGATTCCGTTCAATGGGCCAGTGTTGTTGCGCGTTGTCGTGGTGCCAAAGTTGAGGTTGGCGATCATGACTTGGCTGAGAGAAACGGGTTTGCCGGAGCGGTCAAGTTTCGTCGTTTCACCAACAAATGCCATGTACCGATCAGCAAAAGTTGGACGGCTTGGGCTTGCTGGCGCCAGTGGATTGATGAATCCTTGGGCCGCAAATGTTGGGTAGAAGAACCTTGCTGCGCTTGGATCAAGTGGAGCTTGAAGTGCCTCACCAGTTTGTAGAGCAAACCAGTTATTCCATTCGTTGCCAATTGGCAGTTGACCAGCAGTATGGAGCCATGTTGGATCACCTGCACCTGCAGATGTCCATGCGGTCAGATCGCGAAGCGGATTGCTTCCAACGCCTCCAGCTAAACCAGTGCTCGACATATTGGCGAAGTAAATTCTCCAAACATCTTGGTTTGCAACATCCAGCTGATTTCGTCCGCGAGCTAGGAAGTCAGGATTGTTTCCTGCATCTAAGCGGTTGGAACTCCACGCGGTGAATAAGTTGCCTTGTGCATCTCGTGAGATAGATGGTTGGCGGTTAGACCATTCCATACCAGGATCAGCCGGGACGATGTTCTCGAGCAAGTTACTGCTCTTTGCCGTTGACCGGTTGGTCAAGCGGGTTTCCCGAACATTGAACTTCAGGGTGAAACCTGGATCAGCAAATGATTCTGGATTGAACGACAAACCAGTTGAGTAGTAACCCAACGTTGGCACGTTCGGGTCAACGTTTGTGCCAGGAACATCTTCGAATGGGAAGACTGGTCGCACATAACTACCAACAGGAGCACCGATCGGAATTGCTACCCCGACGTACGGATCCGCATCTGGGAAGTTAGCAATGTCTGCAATGAGCGTGCCTGAATTGACGTTCAGATTGCTGTTTTGTCGCCGACGAGGGTTCGTCTTCAATCGCGAAGGCGCAGGATCACCTGGCCGTGGTTTTTGAAGGAAGACTTGACCACTTGGATCCACTCCAGCCCGGAATATTGGGCTGAGTTGCGGGTCCAGATCGCTAAACATGGTTGTGGAACCATCCAGCCATCCCAACTCATGGTCTGCACCAGCGTAGAGTTCAAGTGGGCGTTCTACTTGGCTTCCACCATTGATGACACCAAATCGCTTGCTCAAGCGAACGTTCAACAAGTTCACGTTTCCTTCGTTAAGAACAGAGAACTGTTGGAACTGTGGATTTGCACCCATAAACGCAGTGTTAAACGGTCCAAACAGGTTATTAGCCCATGGATTGTTTGGTGCGCCAGTGCTTGGATCGAACATTCCACCGCCCGCAGGAGTTGAACCCAGATCAACGGTTTTTGTATCCGTATTGAGCCGGACATCCGCAGCAACATTGGCACCGAGGGTGAAGCCCCGTGCAGCATCATTAATGTCGTATCCAGTTTTTCCTTGATCGACATAGATGATGTTGCTTGCAGCATATCCCGAAGTTCTAGAACCATTTGCAGTTGCCGCTGGTTGATAACGCGGAATGTTCAACGAAATCGCGAATGGCGTATTGGACAATGTTCTGGAAAGTCCAGCTTCGTATGCTGCGACCGAACTTGAGTAGGTTGTGCGATCAACATTGAGCGGTGGGTTCAGCGAGACTCCGTTGAAGAGCGGATTTTGGCTGGTACCACGGAGGCTCTTAGTGATTTGCATTCCACTTCGGCGCAAATCTGGATAATCCAAGCTCAGGTTTGGATACTGGTTTGGAAAATCTTCAAATCCATTAGCGTAAGCAGGAAGTTGATTCGCAATACCAGCTTGCGTCGCGTTAGTGGGAGCAAAGTTACTGTTGGGTTGCCAGCTCAGGTCACTGTTACGAACTTGTACACCTTGTAGACCTCGGTTGTTTTGGAGGATCATGGCGGATCTATCGTAGACCTGCATATCGGTTTTCCCGACCGAACCATGGGCCACTGGGTCAACTCCACCATTGGTTGTACTGAGCCATGCGCCTGGCACTGCCTCGGTCAGAGGCGCAGGCGCGATAAATCCTGTTGTCCACTTGTTGTACGGAGTAGCCACAGCCGTAGAAATTCCCGGAGGCAATGTTCCTGTAACCAGCGGATCGGCCGGATTTATGGTTAAACCAGCACTGTTCGTGCCGCCACCAGGATTGGTAAAGGCAATTCCTAGCGGGTTAGCAATGCGAATATCCACAAGTGGATCAGATGCCGATTGCCGCGGATGAACACCCACGCCGTTAACTCGCCCGATCCGAGCACTGACTTCAACGGTCACTTGCACTGGCCCAACTGCGTTTTGACCAGTTGGAAGCAATGGGATTCCAATAAGTGCAACCCCACCTTCATCAGGAGATGGCGCACCAGTTACATCACGCACCTGGGTTACCAATGGACGAGTTGAATTCGTTCCGCCAGACAAGGTAGCAGCGATGTAATAGCCAGCCGAAGACGTTACTGTCGTTTCCGGGATATTCATTACCGCCAGATAGACAGATTCGCCGTAATCAAAATGCCTTCTGTTCATTGGAGCAGAAGTCTTGATGTTATCAAGCATTGCCCAAGTCAGCGTGCCAGCTTGAGCCGCATTTGTCAGGGTTCGATATTGATCTAGCGAAAGGACAAGCACGTCATCTTGCTGAATCAATCCATTCAGAACAGCCTGATTCGGATCGTTAGGAGTCGCTGTTTGACGTCCTGGCGGAATTCCTGGTGTGATTGGAGGAACCGAGTTTGAATCGTCTTCACTTGAAAACGCGTACAGCAGTCCGTCACCGTCAGTGGTGTACAAATGGGTGCGGTTTGCAAGCAATCCAGCCGCATTTGGCCAGCCACCGACCGCGATACCCGATACTTGGTTGCCGTTGCTTTCAACGTAGTAACCCCAGTTGATGCGGCTTCCGTTGATGTTGGTTGTCCCGTCGGCATAGAATCCGAGCAAAGCACCACTGGTTGCGGCAACGAGGACAGTTGGAATATCGTCAACAATCGCCGAACCAATGCCGTTGTACGTGCGCATATAGGCAAAACTCAAGTTAGCAACTGAAGCGCTAGGCACGCTCAATTCTTCCCATTGAACGTTTCCTGTCGCCGCATTGATGCTTGTGATGTAGCCGACGTTATCGACGAAGTACAGAGAATCGTTAGCAACGATGGGTGCATTGACTGCAACTGGCGCGGCACTTCCAAAAAGGCCGAACGGAGTCACGCCATCTTGACGCGTATCTCTCGTCCACGCGACGTTGGCAACGCCAGCGGTACCTGCATCTTCAACCAAGGAGTGAATCACGCCTTCAGTTGGAGCCGCAATGTTAGCCGCCGCGAAAGTAATTTGACCAAACGCGACAACTGGAGTCATTTCCAAAGCGCCCAGATTGTTACCGAACGCTGGATATTCCCAGGTCATTGTTGTCGTCTTGCTTGCAGCATTGCCTGCGGCATCAAGGGCATAGACCTTACCGTTGCTGTCTGGCACGATAATGTGCGGAGTGCCACCAAAATTGGCCAAAGCAATAGAACCTTTGATTGGGCCAACACCAGGTTGCATAGGCACTAACGGGTTAGTTGGATTAAAGTCATCTGGCCAAGTCCATCGTCGGCGAGTGGTTCCATCGCCGCGACCTTGCATTTCCAGACAGTAGACCTTTCCATTGTCCGAACCGATATAGAGCAGGTCAACTCCACCAACATTGGTGACTAGAGCTGAGCTCAAATTAAACTTGGTTGGATTTTCGGTAATTCCGTAATCTTCAGTCGGATCGTCATTTGGATCGTTGGCGACATCTTCGCTTGGATATGTCCAAAGAACATGTTGCTGTGAAGCAGTGGCATCGTTACCGTGAGCTTCCATGGCTGTAATCGAGCCATTTTCGCGAGCAACCACTAACACATCTCGGGTGGTTGTTCCCGTTCCTGGATTAACATCGGCGACCGTCAGAACTGGCGTGCTTGTGATTCCAAGATCAGCATCTCCCACAAATCGGACAGCATCTGCATAAACATCGCGACCATCCACGACATCTTGGGCGGAACCTTGGTTAAGAACTCGAACGCTGAGAGGAGCAGCTTGTGAATGGGTATAGCCATCTTCTAGCTGGTTTGGCAAACGAACCCAGTTGTTGAGAACAGACTGATTGATCGTTCGAGTAGCTACAACTGTGCCACCTTGAAGAATTTCGTAAGTAACATTTGTGGCTAGGGCAGTATTCGGGTCGTTATTAGGCAGATAAACTTCGATGAAGTATTTGCCTTCATTTGCTACCGGATTCCAAGTAACAAAGCTACTTGTTGCTCCGACCGCAGGAGTAATTGTGTAGTTTGGACCGCGTGAACTGAATGTATTGTCATCAATAAATCCAGCACCGATGGTCGTACCTGCACTTAGGTTATCTGCTTGGCGGAATACCAGATACCGCGGATAGTTAGGGTTTGGTGCGCCAAGAACCCAGTTTTGCCGATCAACCGCATATCGGTCGGATTCAGCCTGGGTTAAGTCGAGCGGACGGGTTGCCGGCCAACTCCAAACCATGTTTCGTCGTAGAGGCGTAAACGCATCCACCATCTCGCCATTGTGGGTAAACGATGTGACGGTTCCAAATCGGATTTCTTTATTGAGCGCACCGAAGAAGGCATCTTCGTTTCTGCTACTAAACACACGTTGATCAGAAACGACACCAAAAGTTGGTGCATCCAATGGAGCCTGAGTGAGCTGGCCCACAACTGGAGTTGCAATAGAATTGGCAACCCCTCGCGGCGAGCGAGAAACTGCTTGAACCGCGTCAGCATAGACGATGTCAGTTCCTGGTTGATCAAGTGGATCAATTTGAGTACCGAAATCATTTCGTCTGATGACGTTGTAAAGAGTGACCCGAATGTTTCCGCCAGCCATCGCTTCAAACGGTAATCCATCAGCTAATTCCGCGTAACCACCGGCGGCGTTGAACAAATCAAGCCAGTAAAAATCGGTTCCTGTATTGCTTTGAACTGAATACAGCTGATAGTGAGGAGTAAATCTTAAATCGTCTACGCCCAACGGATTGACATTCGTCGGACCAGTTGGCACGTTGACTTCAACCGTGTACTCAGAGCCTGCGATCAGCCCGGTAAGGTTCCATGTGAAAGATGCCGTTGCACCTGCCGAAGGGTCTGGATCTGAGATTCCTCCCGCCGTGGTTGTCAACGCATAGAGATAGGGGGCTTCGGTTGCAGAATTGATCACATATCCCTGGGCCAGGAATGGATTTGCTCCGACACCAAACGGGGACGGATTATCCCACGTCCCAGTCAATATGTTTGCATTGAGACTTGGATTATCAACTTCGGTTCCCGCTTCAAAGATAGGATCCCACCAGCGTAGGAAGCCGCGACCAGCATTGTTCCAAACGTTTTCTGCTACTGCAGTTGAAGGCTGAATGCTTGCACGACCAGTGCGCTCGTTTGTTCCATGGAACGAACGAAAATCTTGGGCAAAGGCAGGAACGGCAATAATTGCCGCTACCACCATTAAAAGGCCCAAACCCAATCGGTCACGATTCATGCGGGTTTTTTCCACTCCAGACTGCTTCATTGCTTATTGCCTCTCCGCAAAAATTGGTCTCACGATGCCGCGGATGCCTTGCACCGGAGGTAATTCGAATTGAACGCTCAGGCTATTAAATCCAAGGTTCATTCGGTTAATGTCATAGCCAGGCTGCCGGATATCCGGGTTGCCGTTGGCAAAATTTCCACTAACCAAGATCACTTCACCACCAAAGGTGTTTCCGATCCTGGTCGTACCTGTGTAACCGTTCACGATGAGAACATCTCCGCTATCCAGGCGACGCGCATGCATCGGTCGGAAACCAGCCGCATTTGAGCCTAGACCAGCAAGAGTGAAGTTGGTCGCCGTGAGAGACGAGCGCCGCATATTGACATAGGCTTTGGTCGGCAACATCCAACGGACTTCCCATCTTGTTCCTGTGCCAAATGGTCGCTCCCATAGTTCAAATACGCCGCGATCAGTTGAAACCATTACGGTAAGCACCAAACCTGTACCTGTATCTATGTAGCGGACGCTCACGGAAGTCAAGTTACTAACCTTGACGGTTTGTTCGCTCGTTGCACCCATTCCTGGATCAAACGAGAAGTTTCCGCCGCCGAGATCAGAAATCAAAGTTCCGTTAGGAAGGGCCGGAATTGTGAATTCATTGATTACCTTTGTTAGGGGGCCATCATAAACCACAACCCCGCCATATCCGCCTGCGTTGTCGCCTTTTGGAGTACTTGATGTATCCAAACCGAATGTTTGTAAGCTGGGCTGAACGTTGTTAAAACCTAGTGCAACTGCTTCACGAGCAGTACCACCCACATCAACCGTGGTTCTCGCCAGAGTGTTGTAAGCGTATCGCTTACCGCTGAACTCTTCTGGAGAATGCCACCACAAAATGCCAAGAGCAGGAGTAAGGCTATCCCCTTCGTTATCAGCCAAATCTCGATAGCGGACAACTCCGGTTACACGGCCCAACGCATCAAGTGCGTAGCGGTCAATCAACTCGATGACCCGGCTATTTCCAGCATCGGCAATCAGCCAGTGATCCCATCGTTCGTTAGTAATCGTGCGATAACCGCCCGTTGCAATGTTTTCACTAGGAAAAAGGCGATCTACATCGGCTGCTGAAACGTAAGTTGTCCAGAATCCAACATCTTGAGGATTACGTAACAGCTTCGCCTCATTCAAACCTTGACCACGAGGGCTTTTTTCCGGTCTTGATGGATCGGTAGTTGCGTAAACGTCGGGATGGAACCGAATTGATTCCACCGTGCGGATTTCACGGCCCGCAGAGTCAATTCGTGATACCAAGTTATTGCCTGGATCAGCGAAAACGTATCCGTTAGCTCCATCAGGATAAGCACGGCTTGGCGTTGAAAGCTTTCTCGATCTTTCAGAAGCTCCCGGCTGATTGAAGCCAGCATAGGTTGTAGATTCGGTTGCCCAAATCGGGTTTCCGCTTGGGTCGAATCGGCTGATTCTTCCAGCATCCACGACTAGGAAGTCGCTTCTCTTAAAGAGGGTGGAGTTGTCTTCAGAAACAACGGCAACTGCTCCTTCCCCAACCGCCAAACCACCGAATTGGTTTTCACCGAGCAACGCAGCTTGCAAGATTCGCACGCGGAAATCATCAAACGAAGTAATTCCTTTTGCCTGCGGCCACCGGATCGGTTCTGCTGGAGTGACGTTGTTAAAACTAAACGGAGGAGGATTGACCGGATCGCCAGGGCCAGGGGTGTATTTGAGTTGGAACAACTGAGTCACCCAAGGTCGGGCAGAAGTCGAGATCATGTGACGATCATCTGGGCTAAGAGCCGTGTCCATACCGAACATCAAGCCGTCAAGACCAGTTGGTGGGAAATCGCCATTCATGAGTGATGGCAATACACTTTGACCAGCAACAAACATCGTGCCGCCAGCAACAACCGGACCTTGTTGAACGCGGTAACCATTCATCACGGTGTACCAGCGAAGAGCGTTGTACCGCCCAGCTGCATTGCCCTTAAAGAACACCCCGCTGTTGCTAGGCGCTTCTGGCTCGTAAATAGTATCGGTTTGACCACCTTTGTTAACGATAACTGGAAGGTTATTTGCCAAACAGGAGTTGAGCGGGCCAATAATTGCACTGGCCAAGGTTTCCATTGTCACTCGCGCGAGTGAACTATTGGGAATTGGCTCAATACTGAACATATTTGAAGGCATGCTACTGAACAACGTTGGAGTTGCCGCATAACCGCTTCTCGCTGTATCTGGCTGCTTGAATAGCACCGATGTGTTTTGCTGATTTGTACCGATATCAATCGTAAACTCAATCGGATCAGGGTCAGCTTTGAAGCACAGCAGAGCACTCGTTGGAACCTGGAACGGGCCAGCATTCTTCCCTGCTTCTGCGCTCACATAGAACGAATCTCCCGATGCAGCAATGCCGACCGGATGAATATTCGACATAGGAAGATTGAGAAACGGAATAAGGCGAACCAGATCGTCTTCATCAACCAATGAGCTCGGATAACTCTGATTCGTTCCAAGTGCTCCTAAATTATTGATTGCACTATGGAATTCAAATCTTGTTCTAATCAGGAAGCGGCCTTGACCACTTTCCTTAATGTTGTAGAAAGATCCACCGTTGTCTCGACCAACAATCAGTCCGACGTTTCCACTATCCGAAATTGCTGGAGCCGCCATTAATTGAAGTTGAGGACTTCCATTTTCATCAATCACGTACATGAACGCGCGTATGAACCTGTCGCCATTGTAGTTCGGTGCCAAAACACGTGTCGCATCAATGGTGTAATCAATTCGGTAAGTCACGTCGTCTGCCGTAGTTGCAGTGTCGGTGCCATCCCAGTCAAGCGTTCCAGTTTCAAAACCAGGAGTTATCTGGAGCTGGATACGACCATTACTAGGCTGGTTGACGACGCCTGTGAAATAGAGAGCCATTTCAGTAGCAGTCAAGGGTTGACCATTTGCCCGAATAACTCGTATGTTTAAGCCAAATGGCGAACGATCTCCCTGAACTAGCGAAACTGGTAATGCCGATGAAGAGGCGCGAGTATCAATGTTCAACGCGCTCGTTGCTCGGTTCACCGCCAAAGGCACCTCGGCACGAGCACCAAGCCAGATGCTCACCATTCCAGGTGCAATAGCCCCTGATCCACTGGATACACCTTGGGTACCTACATAAGCAACTCTATCCAGGCCGCCTGATCCGTCAGAAATAGGAATGTACGCAATTGATGCGCTAGCACCAGGTGCTCTAAATCTCGATGATGATTCAACAGACCACCAATAGTTACCGCCGACATTGCCGTCATCATCAACGTTGCGTGACTCGTTTCCAGCACCCTCAGCCGCCATGCGCGGATTAAGACTCCAAAGTCGACCTTGACCATTGTCAAAACCGTTGGTCATGAATAGCATGCCTTCATGAAGGGTCGGAGCAAAAACACTGGCCACAGTAGCACCACCTGGAGGGGGCGGACCATCAATAGTTGCGTCCGGGGCTACGCCAGTAAACGTGGCCTGACTAAGATTAAACATCCGTGCCCGACCGTTACCATCTTGAACCCAAATTTGCTCAACGATAGGCGAACCTGGTGATTCAATAACGACCGGATCAGAAATCGTGCCCATGTCCTGACTTGACCAGATTCGATCGTATGGGGAACCTACCGGATCTGGAAGGCCATCATCAGGATTGCCATCTCGGTCAATGTCGTTATCCGGATCAGCATCGTAGACGTACAATGTTCCACCGGAACGTACAATAAACCTGCCGTTGAAGAGCACAGGCGATCCCTTGGTACCGGGGAACGCAGGCGCGGCAAATCTTTTGAGTGCGGGCGCACTCACTGTCGTAGATACGGAGTTACTGTTTCGGCTTCCATTTCCATGCGATGTGAACCGCGACGAAAGGGAGAGCATATTCATCACGAGTTTTGTCGCGGCAAAATACGCCTGATCTTTATTAGGTGTGCCGACGGTAAATGCGTTGTTGTTGAACGGAGGAAATACGCCTCGGTTAATCACCCGCGATACGCCGCGAGTCGTGACGACCATAAAACCATCGCCAATTTGGGTGCTCGCGATAACTGCATTTGTTCCGGTCAAAGCCGCCGGATCAAGACGCAAACCGTCTTGACGGGTTCCACGGAACAGCTGATCAACCGCGGTTCCAGGAAAATCGAACGGAATCACAGCGAGGCTAGAACTCGCATCGCTCATGGCATAGAGGTCAGCCAAGTTCAACCGGTTTGGGCCAGCCGCAAGCGGATGGAAAACGTTGAGAGAAAGCGCGGCACCAGAGTTTACGATTTGAACCGGCGAAGGCAAGTTGTTGATTGAATCGAACGCAGCGGTTCCACCTACTGCAAGGTCAACCCACAGAATCCCACCTTTATCAACGAAGAGCCGCAGTTTTTCTCGTTCGTCAGGAGTGATAACTGTATTGCCAACCACGCTCATTTGCAGAACGTCGAAATTAGAAAGCGATTGTTCAGTAGCGGTGGTTAGATCGATTTCCCAATAAGGAGCATGTGCCTTATTGATTGAGCTTCCTGCGCTTGCAGGAATTCCCCAGCGATTAGCTGCTTCTGTGCTGAGTACAGAAATACCAAGCGGGGAGTCAAAATTCCATTCTGCTGGCTTGATCTGGGTATCGCGATCTAGAATTGTCCAGATGTGTGGAGCACCACTGGCCTGGATAGCACCGGAACCATCACGAACAAGCAAAACCCCAGCCTTGATAGACTTGGTTTTGATTGCGTAATTCACTGGCTGAGCCTGCGCAACAAATGCTACGCAGGCCATGAATAAGCCAAGGGTCAATTTCGTGTACTGCTTCACGGGTTTATGTCTCCAAAGTAAGCCAACGTTGGGCTAACCGGCAATCTGGGAGCCGGGGGCAAAATTCGCCCTTGATTGTCTCGTCGCACTGACTGCAGGGTAGCGTTCGCGGCATCAGATACCGGAACCGCCGCTGTTGCCAGCACTGGGTCGTAAATCAAATTCAAGTTCGGAACCGCGAGATTTGTTGCTACGCTGTATCCGGCGGGAACATGTTGCGCCGGAAGAATCCGACCAGTTCCACCGATTCGGCGAGGCATCCAGCCCCACTTCTTCAGCCATTCCGTTTGCATAGCCATCGGCGCGGTCATGTTTTCGGAAATTGAACCGACGATTGTGATTCGGCAAGCGAGGGGTTCGCCGTAGAACGGAACCTCTGCCGAAGTGCCGAAGTTTTCTACGCGTCGTTGCTGAGCCAGTAATCGGCGGCTAGAAGTGACGCCTGCAACTGTTACGGTTTGAGTTGGATCGTAATCCAGCGCTGCTGTGTTTAGGTCATCTGTGGTGTCGCCAGGCGTGTAGTTTTGCTCGAAGTTCGCTCGGGTGTCCTCTGGGTTGGTATTGAACCATTGACCAGGGATCACAAAGAACGAACCGTTTTCAGCGTACATCACCGCTTCAATCCGAACATCAAACGGAGTGATTGCCGTACGTGCGATCAAAACGTTTTTGGTAGGTTGACCACCAACTGGGTTCAAGAACATTCGGAAGAACGTTGGGTCTTGAACTGATAGATCATAAAGACCTTCAATCGCGGCTGGGTTCATTTCAAGCTTGCGGCTACCAGCTGAGTTGTAAGGAGCAACTCCACCTGGAGTTTGCAAATTGACCAGCGGCATAGCCCAGGTTTGGAACTTAGGATATGCGTTGAGTGCCGGATCGCCTAAACCGTACGCGGGAATGTTGCCCGCTCCGCCAAAGTAAGGAGAAGCATCGTTGTTCAACACGCCCAGATAAGCTCGTGGGTAGAGGTAGCGAGTCGCGGTTGGGGTGGCATCGCGGAACGTGCCCGAGATGATATCCATGCCCAAGAATCCAGGGCCGTTATCGTCAGCAGAAACGGAAACCAGGATATTGGAATCTAAAGCACCTGGTTCACCCAGCCCACCTGAAGGAACATATTGCTCGGCAAATGTCGTCCAGTTCGACGGGTTGTTACCAACCGGGTTGAGGAGCATTTCTGATGTCATCAACAGCTCTGGCGACGAAGTGCCATCCAATTCAATTGGGTTTGGTGTATTCGGCAGAGGATTGGTAGTTTTAGGCTTCGGAGACTCTCCTACCTGTGGCCCAAAGAACATTGTGGGGTTGATCGTCACAAAATCCTTTGCCAGCAAAGCGCAAAGAGAACCACTTGGTCGTGTCAAAACAGTGTTTGTCCACGGATCATAAATCCCTTTAGTGATGCTGCCTTCTACGTAAATCGAGCCCATTGAGACCAAAGTCAGTTGTTGATCGGTAGGGATAACTCCACGGACTCGGACATCGCCTTCAAACAGCAACACGCCATTGAATAGCTGACCATTGGTGACAAAGTTGCCCGTCAGCGGATCAAATGTTGGGTTCGCGATGGAGTTAACAATGTAGGTTTGGTTCGCAATGGTTCGAATCCAGTAGCGGCACAGAGTTTGAGCTGTATCAACACCATTGGCATTTTTCCAAGTTGCACTACTGCTTCGGCTGTCGCGAATGATTTCAAATCCGTCGGGCAGTAACCGAACATAAGGCGCGTTTGGAATGTAGTAAGGGCCTTGCCAACCTTGTGAAGAAGCGTTGTTGGGATTCAGCCAGTCGTTCGGTAAGGACTTGAGTGGGTCGAGACCTTTTCGTTGATCCGCCAAGCTTCGGTTTCCTCGTTCCGGGCTATCCACGTACACGCCTTCCCCGTGACCAAACTCACCAGCAAGGTGACCGTTTGTGCCAAGAGCACCAGTGCGCTGACTCAATTCTCGATAACGGTTATCGCCAGTTTGAGGATCAGTTGCGCTGATTGAAGGAGCGGCTTTAACTGCGGTCATGCGATTAAATCCAGGAAGGTCGCTCAAGAGGCGTCCATCTTTAATGACCCCGCCGAGAGTGCTGAAGTTCGCGTTATTACTATTCAGGCCGTTACCGGTAACGAGTTGAGGGGAGTTCACCGGATCACCTAAACCGACTTGCCATTCGTGCCAGTTGGTTGAAGTGCCATCAAGACCAAAAATGTGTAGGTTCACAGCGGAACTGCTGTTCGCTGGTCGAATTCCATCTGTGACATTGATAGATTCACCAAGTTGTCGGTTGATAAAAATGTCAGATTGACCAAACACTTCAAGCGAACCGTTCACCCAGATTGAACCACCGCCCGGAAGCAAATCCCACCGGCCTTGATCAACTGCGATTGTCGCCGCACCCGACTGGTTGCGTCCAAATTGCTGAGGAACGTTGACATCGTTACCTTCATAGGTAGCACCGATTCCGACTGCACTGTTGAATAGAGGGCCAGCCGCCGAGGTGGGAGTTCCAATTTGAGCCGACTGACTTCGGTTGTGCTTGTTTGTGATGTAACGAGCCGACTCCAAGAATCCTATGGAAGCAAAAGCAATCATTCGGCGGGAGTTCGTGACACCTGCATCAACCGCTTTGAGAACGCCGAGAGCATCTCGAACCGCATTTCCGTTAGCAAACAATGTCGCCTGCACGTTTCGGTCAAGCAGTTTGCTCGGGTCAATTCGGCCTTGATCATCAATCGCGCCAGCACGACCAACAGATTCGATAATGATATGCCCGCGGGCCTTACCAGCATCGCGGAGTGCGCCAGTAGAAGCACCGAACGCATCGTAGGCCGATGGAGAATAGCGGACACGAAGAAGAGAACGGCCTTTCCCAAAACCAACTCGGCTATAAGCACCGAGATAGTCTGGGCCACCAAGGTCCTCAACAAAATAACCGGGTTTGCCTACGGGATCAACTTCAACAAAGAAGCCTGATCCCGGTCGAAGATAAAGTGCATCTGGGTCTTTAGTAAATCCAGATCCATCAACGGTGAGAGCCGTGTTCGCTGGGCGCCAGTCTGCACCCAGGCTACCGTTCAACATCTGATCATGCGCAAACTTAATTCCGGCTTGGGAAAGATCAGACGCCACAGTTCTCTGGGCTGACCGACCAGTTTCCGTAATGTTTCGGCTGATAATTCCGGCAAAGGCAACCCCGAGGATCAAAAGAACCCCAAGAATCAAAATCGCGATGATCAAGGTCTGACCTTGCTGGCGCGACCGATTCATAAGCATACGTTCCGTTCTGTTCATGGTCCTTCTCATATCATCGAAGCTTATTGCGCACCGCCGCAGTTCCTCTCACCGTCACCATTTGCGGGTTCGGGATATTTGTTTGCGGATAGTTGCGAATTGTGAGCACTACTTCCATAAGCTCAGTTGAACCATAGTCAACCGAAACAACATCGTTAGGCTCAGTAAATTGGAAGCGATAGGTGACGTAAATGTTCCCAGCAGGAATCGGCTCACCATATCGAGAGTTCAGCTCGACGTAGCCAGCGCGGTAGCGTGCTTGCAATACGCCTTGCAGGAAGTCGTTAGGATTAGCAACGGACTTATCGTAATTAACCGCACCAAATCCAAATTGTCCAGCCCAATCCGGCTCTTTTCGATCTGTGTAATTGATCTTATATTGGTTCGGGCCAACGGTCACCGAGTCTACGTTAGGCACCCGTGTATAACGAACGATTTTTCCGTAGTTCGGGCCAGGATTTTGGTCTGGGCCATAAATTGTTTCGCTACCAGGAGTAATGCTAATTCGTGGGAACAGGCCTGGAGTGAGAGGGCTTTGTTCTGCTGATGGGCCTGCCTGAGCAAAGAATCGAAGGTCTAGCCATCGTTTGACGCCACCAGCAAGGTCATCCCGAGCCGGAGCAGCAGCAAGATTCGGCCACAGACTATCCCACTGATGCCATAGGCGAGCAAACCGTTCGTTGATTCCAGTGTAAGTATCCCAAGATGCGCCGGCCGTGTACGTTGCATCCGCCGGAGTGACCGTAGCACCAACCACGATTCCAGGAGCAGTTGTGGTGCTCGAAGGAACTCGCTCGTCGTAGGCAACAGCATTATCAACTCCATAGTCTCGAATATCAAAACTACCAATGATCTTCCCAACCGATGGTTCTGGCGCAAGTGCAATAAACTCTTGCCGAGCCGCAGGGCTACCTGTCAAGAACGGAATATTTAGAGATCGGGTGAAAGGATAATCCGCACCTGATGCTTTCAGGGTTGTGTACCGAGTGATATTGAAATAGTTTCCACCGGGAACGCTGAGCACGGAGTCACCGTTCACGTCTTGAACTAAATCAATTGTAGTACCACCAGCCCAAGGAACACGAACCGCACCCGCCGAAGCCGCGCCAGCCCCTGTTCCGGGATTGTAAAGGCTCGGGAAAATGCGCATATAGGCGTCAGCCCAGCTACCGTATTGAGTGAGGTAGACATCCGGGCCGATTTTTTCAACGTTGTCCGATTCTTCCGTTGGCCGCACCGCCAGTTGTTTAGTCGCCGCTTCTGTGTTCAACCGAGTTGGTTGGAAGCGCACGAGCGGCACAACGACAGGCAGTGTTCCGCTGTACTTAATTTCTTGGGTAGACGGGTTAGCGATCGGCATGATCATGTCGTACCGACTGACTTCAGTCACAACCGTTGCCTTGTTGAGCCAGTTACGGATCATTTCGTCCCGGTCTGCAGGATCGTAAGCCTGAGGAGTTGTGTAGCCAAGAGCCGGACTTCCACCAAGCGCATTACGGGCCAGCGGATCCATGAATGTCGTGTCATCCATCAACGGGCCACTTGTATTTGGATCAGCGTCTCGATCCAAATCCATGAAGTAGTCTGAGTTCACCACTCGGGTGGGAACGCCAGCAATTGTTTGATATACGTAAGGTTGCACTTCTGCCCGCATGAGGACATAAAGGTTGTCGCGCCCATTTTGCGGCCCTAACCAAAGTGCTCCACCTGGATTGCGGAATCGCTGAAACGGATTGTTATAGTTGGTAAACGGATCTCGTCGGCAGATAAAGTACCGAACAATCGTATCACCTGGTACACCGGGCAACTGCATTTGACCCTTCGTTGTTTGAAGAGTAGGGTCAACTTTTCCTGTATCTGGATCAATAAACGCTGTACCGACACGAGTGCTCGGATCGCCTTGAGCAGGAGCGGCGATATCCATCTTCACGTAGCTCAACTGAACGGGTGTTTGCACACCCGCATTGTTAGGTACCATGATATAGAGCGAACCGCCTTGACCGGAGTTATCCCGAATTCCTGCACTATTACTCACTTCTCGCTCGATTTGAGCGATGACAAGCCGTGCACGATTTTGAGCATTTGCAAACCCTTGGGCTGCCCGCGTTAAGTTAAAGCTTTGGACTACAGGTACGGCAATAACCGTGAGCAACACGGCAGTAATTGCCATAACTGTGAGCAATTCAATCAAGGTAAAAGCTTTTCTTTGTTTGCGCAGTCGCATTAGTTATTCCCTCCTGCATCGAAGGTTTCGGTTTGGGTGACTTTAAAGAATTGACTCCAACGAGCCAGTCGAGCAAAGTTCTCCGTCGTCGAGGCAGACAAATTGAATCTTTGAGGATTGTAGAATGACCGCACCTTAACGGATGCACCTTCGACTCGTCGAACCGCATAATTGTTTCGAGACGCATCAAACGTCACGCCCGGCGGCAGTTCGGCATAGGCCACAGTTGTGCCACCGATGGATTCAATTCCCGAAATTTTCAAATCGCGATCTCGAATAACTGGTTCTGAATAACCTGCAACCCAAAGCTCTCCGGCCGTTACTTTTTGACCACTATCAATAAGTGGGAAATAAAGTCGGTTTGTTTGACCCCAACCGTTGCTGCCACCTTCGTAGCACTGACCTGCCGCAAGTTGGTTTGCCGCAGTTGGATAGACAACGTTGTAGCTACTCGAAGCCTTGAGCATTTGAACCGCGTATTCACCGGTCGCCATATAAAGGGCTTGTACTCGCCGACCCGCGATTTCGACTGGGCCAGAATCCACCCATCCACCGAATGTGCCGTCGGGATACCAAATGTGACCAGTCACAACAAGCGCATCTGACGGATCTGTATCTTGGAATCGGATATTGCCCGAAGATTTATCTACTTCATAGCAGCTGTTCGCTACGCCAGTATTGCCCGCGATCACACCACCTGACTGCAGGTCAACGAGGACAAAATCTTGAGAACCAAGCGCACCCGTTAGATTAGGGGTGTACATAAAGTTGTCACCAGCAAGGGCGATTCCACCAAATGGTCTACCATCAACCTGAGTTCCGCTTGCGGGCATGATTTGGTTAGCCAATAGCTTGACGACAGGGTTATAACCTGTCGAAATAATCTGACCAGGAACTTGAAATTCATCGCGAATGATGCGCCAGTCATAAACCGAATAGTCCACCCGCGCCATCAAAGGAGCATCGTTGCCGTTTTCATCCTTTACAGTTTCATTTGCGCCAGCTGGGTTAAGCATCAACATGCCGAGCGCATAGTTCCAAGGCTTAAACTGATAAGGATCATAAGGGTCAAAAGCGGTTCCGTTCGGAACTTCTTGGAAAACTCGCTGAACGCGAACACTGGCAAGCTCAACACCACGGTAACCAGCAGGAGCAAATGCGCTTCCTGTCAGCATATCAGGCAAAGAGATCACTGCGTAGTTATTCAGTTCTCGGTAATAAGCATTCGAAGTATTTGGGAAAGCAGTAAAGATGGCTTCCACCACTCGATCAGCCACACCGTCGTTATAGATGAAGCTCATCGAAACGCGGTAAGCGTGTGATTTAAGAGTGCTTGTCCCTAGATCTTGCAGGCGCCCGATCCAGATTTGATCTTTATTTACAAAGCCTGCGGGGGTTAAGCCAGAAAGAGTAGCTTCTGTACCTGGCACAAACGCGAACGAGTCTGTATCGTAAATTGGCTCAGCAGAGTTGGGATTTTGGTCATCCGCACTACCTTGAGTTCTTCGCAAATCGTTTCCATAAACGGACAGCACTTGGCCTAGAGAACGATTATTTGGCCCATCATATTGGTAATAGATCGGCCCGAACAAAAGTTGCATTCGGCTACCTAAGCTTCCCGGAATTCCATTAACTGTGGTCGGCTGAGCGATGGGTTTCCCTTCACCGATCACTCGAGTAATGAGGTTAGAAGCAGTCAATTTTGTCCAGTGCCCGATGGGTGTTCCACCATCAAGAACTTGACCAGCAGAACTTAGTTCTCCAATCCCTGTTCCCGAGTCAACCGGCGGGTTGAGCTCGTTAGGATTAGCCCCGCTGATAATAAAGATGTTGCCAGAGGTATCGAAACGACCTGGAACGATTCGTTCAGGGATTTGAGCGGATTGCCCAAGTACACGTTGCACTTCGGCACGGGCCATAGCAATTGCTTGCGTGTGCGCTCGATTTTCTCGCAAAACCGCGAGCCCAGGAGGGAAGATTTGGACAACTGCCAAAATTCCAACCAGGAACACAACGATTACAGTAAGAACTTCAATTAACGAAGTCCCTGCAACCAGTCGTCGATTCATTCCACCTGCCATATCTTTTCTCAAATCAATCAAAAGTCGTTTTGGGGCTATGCCGAACTGTGAGGCTGTTAGTCAGCCTTCTGTCGCCAAGCCGCGTCTGCCAATGCCTTAGAATCCCATGGACGAGCACTACCGTTCAGGAAGAGAATAATGTCTCTCCGAATCGGTTGCGGAACGCCTGGGCTCGAATATTCGCGGTAGTAGCTGTTCCAAGTGACTACCGTGTTGTCGGGAGGATTCGTATAACCCAACTGTCTTGGATCATCAGAAGCATCCCCGTTACCAAATCCGGCGCCGACGCCGATGGCAAAGTTCGTCCAAAATCGAGCGTAACGTAACTCGTTACGTTTTGTGCCACCTGCAACTGGAACCGATGCGACATCGTATCCAGAGATTCCGTAGAACAAGCGTGCCCTAGGATCAAGTGGATCGTTAAGAGTCACGCCACTACAACGAGTACCGCCCGCCGCAATTGCCGAAATGGAAGGATCCCAGCAAACTGAACCATCAGTCGGGCCAAAGGCTTGGCGCGAACCTTGGGTGTCGTCAGCCGGAGTCACATTTCCATCACCGTTCAAATCCAAACCAGGCACAGGATTACCAAGTGCTGTTGGATCTTGAGTTGGGAAGACTGCGTTTACAACTGTCGTGGTTGAAAGCCGGTTGTAAGAAGGTCGGAATGTATCAATATTGCCAACTCGCTTACTAAAGAGAAAACCTTGAACTGCACTTGCAGGAATAACGTTGCCTGCGTTTGGCCCTGAACTATAAAGCGTTACGTAACCCAAAAGTTGTGGCGGATAAGCCCCTTGATCTTCTCGGTAAAGACCCAAAGCAGTTCTCAGCTGATTCATGTTGCTGATATCGCTGCTCCGATAGGAGTTATCCTTGACCTTTGCGTAAACAGGCACAATAATGCCTGTAAGGATTGCAATGATCGCAATCACGGTCAATAGTTCAATTAATGTAAACGCTCTTTTGCCCTTCGTCATGGCCTACTCCGGTCTGTCTTGTCTGACTGCCCTCGATTCTTCATTGTTCCGTCGTCCTTCACTCAATGCCCAAATATTTTATGTATTGATCCAGCAATCCATATAGCTGCGGAGCAAATAGCACCACCGCCAATGCTCCCGCCGCCAAATATGGCCCGAACGGAATCATTGTTAATTCTACTTCAGGCTCCTCTTCAAACTCTTCAATTGAATAAGGATTCTCCCCAAACCATTTTTCATAAATACTCGGAACGGCGAGCCCTACCACGTCTATGCACCCAACATAGCCCACCCCGCAACGTAAAAGTGAGCCTATTGATTCAGGAACATAAACCTCTTCTTCAGTTTCTTCCTCTGCCGCTTTCTTATTTCTAAACATATAAACTTGGATTCCGCCGATGATCGCTCCAAGTGCAACTGCCAAGGCAAAACTCATTCCCGCCCCAATGGGAAGAAGAACCGCCCCAATTCCACGCGCCATTTTTATGTCGCCATGACCCATTGCATCCTTCTTAAATAGAATGCGGCCCAAAAATGCGATTCCCCACAGAACCCCTACCCCAACCAGGGCACCGGCAATTGAACTTGGTATCCCCCAAAGCCAAGCTCCTGGCAGGCCTAAAGCAATCATCGCCACATTCATGCCTAAGCCAACTACAAGCATAAAAGCATTGATTTGATCTGGAATGATGTAGTGGGCAAGATCGGTAAAAATTGCCGCCACCAATGCGGCAGCAAAAAGCATATAGCCCGCAGCATAAATTATGTTGAGCGGTGAATTGAATCCGGCCGGGCTCAAAACGAGCTGCTGATACCAAATCGTAGCAAATAGAATTCCCGTGATAACTTCCACTACAAAATATCGGGCACCTATCTGGTTCTTCCCACAGTGGCACCTCCCTTTTTGAAAAACCCAGCTTAGAAGAGGAATCAGTTCCTTGCCGGTCAGTTGACGGTTGCAACTCGGGCAAAAAGAATGTTTCGGCTTGTATATCGAAAGCCCGCGCGGAAGACGATAAATAACGACGTTAAGAAAACTGCCAATTGCGGCACCAATCCAAAACCCAACCACCCAAGTCCAATCTGGAAACACTCTGCTACTACCCTGGCATCCTTGCCTATGGCAAGATACCCAATTCAAACACGTTTAAACGAAAAATCACCGAGAGTCGGTAGACCCTCGGTGATTAACGTGAACTGACTTAGTTGTTTTCGAACGAATCGCCGGACGAAAGGTTCGTAATAACTTTGAGAAGCGGTGCAAACATTGCGTAAACAATGAATCCAACCATTCCACCGAGGAAGACGATGATAATCGGCTCCAACGCTGCGGTCAAAGACTGCAGCGTTGCTTCAACTTCTGCTTCATAGAAGTCAGCGATTTTTTGAAGCATAAAGTCAAGCGAACCTGATTCTTCACCGACACCGATCATGTGAACAACCATTGGCGGGAACAATCGGCTGGCTTCAAGTGGATCACCAATTCGATCTCCTTCTCGGATTCGGGCTCGCGCATCAAGCACTGCGTCCGACATGATTGAGTTACCAACCGTACCAGCAACCGTTTCCATCGCTTGCAAGATAGGAACACCCGAGGTCAACAAGGTACCCATGGTTCGACTGAATCGAGCCATACAAACCTTAAGGTGAAGTGGCCCAAAGACGGGAATTTTGAGCTTGATTCGGTCTACGGTTCTGCGTCCAAATCGAGTTCCAACAAACAGCTTGTATCCAATAAACAAAGCAACACCCACGATGAGGAAGATGTGCCAGTTTCGGATCATGTTGTTGGAAAGGTCAATAAGAAACTTTGTTGCTGGCGGAAATTCGCTGTCTGGCATCCCCAAGTCCTTAAAGATCGTCGCGAACTGAGGAACGACGACAATCATCAGCAAGACTAAGATTCCGACCGCAGCCAAGATAACGATGATCGGATAGGTCAGTGCAGCTTTTACCTTTCGGCGCAAAGCAACATCGGATTCAAGAAACTGGGAAAGTCGTTGCAGTGCTTCTTCAAGAACACCACCGACTTCACCAGCTCGAATCAAACCGATAAAGAGGCTGTTGAATGTCCGAGGGTGTCGTTGCATAGCTCGAGAAAGTGATTCACCACCTTCAACTCGTTCTCCAACGTCAATCAGAATCTTTTTGAGTTTGGGATCTTCTGTTTGCCGGCTCAAAACGTCGAGACAGCGCACGAGCGAAACACCCGCGTCAACCATGGTTGAGAACTGGCGACAGAAGAGAGACAGCCTAGTGAGCTTGACCTTTCCAAAGCTACGAGCCTTTTTGATGTTCCCCTTCTTAATCAGGGTGACTTCAACAATTTCTAGGCCTTGCTCCGAAAAACGTGCCCTCAGCTTCTCTTCAGATTCAGCTTCAGCGGTTCCCTTTTGCAATCCCCCTGAGGGGTCTTTGAATGTGTAGCTATAGACTGCCATTGTTCACTTACCTTTTTGGAGCGCCCGGAGCCGCGCTTCCACCTTGTCCGCCTGGTGCACCCAAGCTGATCATCTTCTTCAATTCTTCAACGTTCATACACCGAGTCATTGCTTCTTCAAGTGTAATCAGACCTTTCATATATTGGTCTCGCAAGCACTGATCCATACTCATCATGCCGTGCGCCGCCCCCGTTTGAATCATGGACGGAATCTGGTGAGTTTTGTTTTCACGGATCAAGTTGCGAACCGCAGGAGTAGCAACCATGATTTCGTTGGTTGGAATCCGACCAGGGCCGCTTGCTCGTGGCAACAACTGCTGCGAAATGATCGCAATGATGTTGTTTGCCAACTGAACACGAATTTGTTCTTGTTGTCCCGGAGGGAAAACGTCAATGATACGGTCAATAGATTCCGCTGCGTTGTTCGTGTGCAGGGTTGCAAAGACCAAGTGGCCCGTTTCAGCGGCGGTGATCGCAAGCTGAATGGTTTCTCGGTCGCGCATTTCACCAACCAGCAAGATGTCCGGATCTTCCCGAAGACTTGCCCGAAGTGCGTTGGAGAAGCTGAGCGTGTCGCCACCAAGTTCACGTTGATTGATAACCGATGATTTATGCGTGTGCAAATATTCGATCGGGTCTTCGATTGTGATGATATGGTGCGAATAGTTGATGTTCAAGTGGTTGATCATCGCCGCAAGCGAAGTTGATTTACCGGAACCAGTTGGGCCAGTAACCAGGATCAAGCCACGAGGTTTTTCTGAAAGAGTTTTCAAAAGCGGAGGAAGATTGAGTTCTTCAACCGTTGGAATTCGGCTTGAAATCAAACGGAACGCGGCGGCAACGCTGCCCCGGTCTCGATAAAGGTTTACACGGAACCGGGCTCGAACTGGGCCTTTGCCTTGCTCTCGCATGTGGACTGGGTTCGGCAAGGCATACGAAAAGTCGAGTTCTTTGGTTTGCTCAAACTTCGTAATGTGATCGTCGCTGATGATTTCGTACATCATCCGCTGGGATTGCGGAGGTGTGAACTTCTCGTAGTTCAGCCGCTTCAATTTCCCGTCTTCACGGATAACTGGTTCGCTGTCCACACAGATGTGGAGGTCAGAGCAGTTGCGATCGACAACGATGTGCAAGAGCTCGTCAATGTGAAGATCCTCAAGAATCTTCGGCGCGCCAACCTTCTTTTCTTCACCGCCGGAGGTTTCTCCGCCCATTGTTGGCGGGGCTGCAGGAGGAGGCGAGGAAGGGGGCATGCTTCCAGGTGACTGTGCGTATGGCGAGTTTTCCATTATTGATTCGTTTCTTTTTCTGAGTTTTAGACGTCTGGTCTGGTCGTAATTGTTCTAATGCAACGTGATAGCAAATTGGTTCACTAGAAACCTGCGGTGAAGACAACGCGCATGACTTCATCTGGTGTTGTCATACCCATCAGAACCTTTTCAAGTCCATCTTCACGAAGCTCGTTCATGCCATTTGCTTTCGCAGCTGCTTTGATATCGTTAAGTGGCGCACGCCGAACAACAAGCTCAGCGATTTCCGCATTCATGATCATGAGTTCATGAATACCATTTCGACCCCGGAATCCGGTCATCCGGTTATCTTCATGCGGGATACCACGATAAAGGGTGACCTTTCCTTCCGGATCTTTCACCTTAAAGCCAAATCGGCGGAGGTCAAGTTCCCGAACCTCATAAGGCTCTTTATGGCCTGGATCAATACGGCGTGCAAGCCGCTGAGCGAGAACACCGATAACCGTTGCCGAAATCAAATACGGCTCAACCCCCATGTCAATCATACGAAGAGTTGCGGAAGGCGCATCGTTCGTGTGAAGCGTGGAGAGAACTAAGTGACCTGTGAGCGATGCTTCAATTGCGATTTCAGCAGTTTCAAGGTCGCGCATTTCCCCGACCATGATGATATCAGGGTCTTGCCGGAGGAAGGAGCGGAGAGCCGTACCAAAGGTCAAACCAGCTTTTTTGTTGACCTGTACCTGGCTGATTCCGCCGAGTTGATATTCAACCGGGTCTTCAACCGTGATGATGTTCCGCTCAACCGAGTTGAGCATATTGAGAACCGAGTACTGAGTAGTTGTTTTCCCTGAACCAGTTGGACCAGTACAGAGGAACATTCCGTTTGGCTGGGAAATCAGTTCTTCGATGGCAGCCTGGTTGCTTTCGGTAAATCCAAGCTTTGTCAAACCGATCATCGCGTTTCCTTTATCAAGGATCCGCATAACGATTTTTTCGCCGAACGGGGTTGGAATGGAGCTCACCCGAAGGTCGAACTCTTTGCCTTGGTGGCGGACTTCGATACGACCGTCTTGAGGAACCCGGCGTTCTGCGATGTTCATTTCCGCCATGATCTTCAGGCGGGAGATCATCGGAGCTTGAAGGTTCTTAGGAACCGTCATGGCTTCCATCAAAACACCGTCAATTCGGTACCGAACGCGAACCGCGCGTTGCTGAGGTTCTACGTGGATGTCTGATGCGCGGTCAACGATAGCCGTTTGGATAACTGCGTTTGCCAGTTTGATGATCGGTGCTTGCTCAGCAAGCTCGGCTCCATCATCTTCTTCGGTTCCACCGGGCATCGCAAAGTTATCTGCATCGCGGTTGACCTGAGCTTGGGCAACAAGAGCTGAGATACCAGCGGTATTTGTTCTTTGAGCTTCGCCCCCAGAAGGAGCCTCTGCAACCGGAGCAGATCCGTTTTCAGCGGCACCGCCACCGTAATACTTTTTGATCGCGTCTTCAATCGCTCCGCGAACTGCGATCGCTGGCTTGACCTGACAGCCGGAAGCAAACCGAATGGCGTCAATCGCTTCGATGTCGTTCGGGTCTTTCATTGCAACCCACAGCACCATGCCGTCTTTGCGGACGGGGATGACTGAATGCTGCTTTGCAATTCTGTCGGGCACAACGTTGACCGCGCTGCTTTCAAGCGAGACGTTGTCAAGGTCTACAAACGGATATCCGGCTTCCTGAGCTTGCGCCTCGGTTACCTCTCGTTCGCCGACCATCCCAAGGTCGATTAAAATTTTTCCTAAGTTCGGAGTGTTTGACTGCTCCTGAACTTTAGTCGCCTCATCCAGTTGATCCTGTTGCAAGTACCCCTTGTCCATAAGGTACTTCGCCATCGGTACACGTTCAATTGCCATTCGTTCAAAATCCCCTGCCCATCAACGCCCAACCATAAAAGCACGCAAATAAGCAGCAGTCAGAGCCAGCCCCCAAAATGTTCCCAGAGGGGCAAATACCCTTAACTCTCCTATTTTAGTCCTAAAAGCACCTCAATAAGAAAGGGGAACTCTTATTTTCTCGACAGAACTTGTGGGCCTTAACGTTCGTCACCCCTGATTAAACCTTCATAATCAAGCTGTTTTGGTTCGCAACTCCCTTATCCAATTGCTGAAAACAGCCGTAAAAATTCTGGTGGAAAAAAATGGATTTTCCGCTGACGTAGAGGATTTGGTGGAGGTTGAACCCCCAAAACAGGCCGAACATGGTGACTTCGCGACCAATTTTTGTCTGGTTGCAAGCAAAAAACTTGGACAGAATCCACGGGTACTCGCCGAAATGTTGGTCGAAGCCATCCGCGAAGCCGACCAAAATCAACTCGTCACCGAAATTGATATCGCCGGGCCAGGATTCATTAACTTCAAGCTATCGGCAACGCAGGTGGCGGCTCATATCGGCACGGTGCTGGAGAAAGCGGAAGACTTTGGGAGATTAGAGAATGATTCGCCTGAGCGGATCAACGTTGAATTTGTTTCCGTAAACCCCAACGGGCCGATCACAATCGGCTCCGGTCGTGGGGCGGCGCTTGGTTCGGCTCTGTGTAATGTTCTGGAGGCGGCGGGGAATGAAGTCCACCGCGAGTACTACATCAACGACGGCGTGAATTCCGAACAGATGCGGTTATTCGCCGAGTCGGTGAAGGCGATTATTGAAGGGCGTCCAGTTCCTGACAATGGCTACAAAGGCGACTACGTATATGATGTAGCTCAATCGATCAAGAGCTCATCTGGCAACAATCAGTCCAATTTTGCTCCAGTTCATTTCGAGCCCGACGCAATCGCTCCAATGCCATTTTTTGAGATACCAAGATTTTTGCACGAAAGCGGTCAGACATTGGCGATTATCACCGTCGATGGTGCCACCGCAAAGGTCAGCATTGAAGGGGATGTCAGAGCTGAAATGCCAGCTGAGATCGCACACAAGTTTGTTTGTTCGTGCGAAAACCAATGCCCACCAAAAACCCATCGATTTGCTGCTTCGTACAACGGTCAAACGATGTATGTCGATTCCGCCAGTTATGCCGTAGAGTCAACATTTTCCATTTCTAGTGTCCTGCCAGGGCACTCACTTGATCTGTATCGGGTCGCGAGCCAAGACCTGATGGTCGATCGACAACGCTCGAATCTCTCCGCCTTCCAAACCAACTTCGACACCTGGTTCTCCGAGCAATCCCTCCATGATTCCGGCGAAGTTGAAAAAGAACTAGACCATTTGATCAAAAGCAATGTCGCTGACGATGGCCCTTATCGAATCAAACTCGACATGGCGAAAGGCGGAATGATTAAAGACGTCATCCGCGAAGAGCAGCCAGTTGACGAAGATGACGCCGAGGATTCCCTCCCCGAAGATCGGGGAGGGATTGAGGGAGGGGTTGAAAACTCTAGTCCGAGCAAAACCGTCTGGCTCCGATCCACAAAATTCGGCGACGACCAAGACCGGGTCCTCCGCCGAAAAGACGGACGCCTCACCTACATCGCCAGCGACGTGGCCTACCACAAAGATAAATTTAGCCGACCCGCCGATGCCACCAAACTCATCACCGTTCTCGGCCCAGATCACCACGGCTACATCGGTCGCTTGACGGCAGTGGTCGCCGCAATGCACGCTGACCAAGCCGAGCCGATCAATAACTCAGAACCGCTGAGTGAAATCGAAGCCAAGCTTTATTCCAGCGTTGAAGAACGCAACCGATGCCAAGCTTCCCTTGCTTGGGCCAAAGAGCACTTGGAGGTTCAAATCTTCCAGATCGTCCGGTTCTTGAAAGATGGAAAACCAGCCCCGATGCGCAAACGCGATGGCAACATTTACGCCTTGATTGACCTCGTGAATGAAATCGGGGAAACCATTAGACCGAACGGTACAGAAGCCGAAAAACAACAGGCAGGCTCGGATGTCGCGCGGTTCTTCTACTTGATGCGCCACCACGATACGGCGATGGATTTTGATCTGGAACTCGCGACGAAACAAAGCGACGAGAACCCGGTTTTCTATGTCCAGTACGCACATGCCCGCATCAGCAGCGTGATCGAAAAAGCCAAGGAACAAGGGTTCACGCTTCCCCCTCTCCGTGCAAATGGAGAGGGGGAAAGAGGGGGTGAGGTCACGGGCGCGCTCAACTTTAATCACGGCTTGCTCAATCATCCGAAGGAGATTGCTCTCATCCTCAAGATTTGCGACCTTCCGCATGAGGTTGAGCGCACAGCAAAAGATTATTCAGTCAACCGCCTGACGACTTATGCTATCGAACTAGCGCGAACGTACCACTCATTCTATGATTCGTGCCGTGTGATTCAAAGCGATCAACCAGAACTCACACTGGCCCGCCTTGCTATGTGCCAAGCCACACGAATCGCGCTTAAAAACGCGCTAAACCTGCTCGGAGTCTCTGCTCCCGAGCGAATGGATCGAACGGTCACTAATTAAGCACTGGTTTCACCAGTGGCACCCTCAATCAGGTTCAAGCAGGCCCTTCTCCAATAGCCGGGTGCAGGGTATTCAAAGTTTCCCTCCCTCCCAATTCAGCGGAAAGTTGTCAGGAGCTGATCTAAGTTTCCCTCCGTAAGTGTGTGAGGAGGGTGATCGCAAAACGATCGGGTGGGGTTGATCTCAAACCAACAAAAAAAACCTACCTTTGAATTTCAAAGGTAGAGCCACTAGAGAAAGGGTTCAGGAAGCTACTTCTTACGTCTTCGCGCAACAGCTAACCCTAATCCAGCGAGAGCAGCCATTGTTGCGGGTTCGGGAACTGCTTCCGCGCCTAACTTTGCGGATTGACCGTTTGCAAGGCCCTGAATATGAACAAGACCAAGTTGGGGAGTTCCACCACTCGAATAAGCATTAAAACTGTTTGCGTTCAATCCAGCCCCTTCGAGCAAGAATTCAACTGACTCCCCTGGGTTTAACCGAGCGACGCCACCATTTGCCGCGCTTGTTCCAAAGTTCAACGTGAAATCGTAAGTTGAGCCTGCGTTCGTCACTTGAGAAAAACTGTAGTTTTGGAACGCAGTGGTTTTGCCGTCCATTGCATAAGCGGCGACACTGGTGATGCCAGGAGCAACGTTCAAATTGACTTGAGTCAGAAACTGCCCCGCCGCGCTGCCCGAATTGTGAGTGAGGACGAGCCTGACTACATCGGGAGCAGAATCCATAAAAACGGCAGAGGCATAAGGTGAGGTTCCACCTGGCGTTGGGCCACTGACCACATTTGTAAAGTCCATGCTGAAGCTGGCTGCATACGCCGAGCTCCCTAAAACGCCCAAAGTTGCCGCAATTGCCAATGCCCGGTTTACGTAAGTTGCCATGTTGGTGGTTCAGCCCAGAGTCAACGCTCCAGCCACCCACTACTTCATCAAAAACCATGCCACACAATGAATTGTCTAGAACAAACAAAAAAACTCCCAGATGCAACGTGCACCTGGGAGTTTCTAGTGGCGATTACTTTCGTCGCTTTCGAGCCGCCGCTAAACCGAGTCCGGCGAGAACGGCGAAAGTCGCTGGTTCAGGGACTGCTTCACCCGCAAGTTTCGCTGATCCATTTGGGGCGATACCTTGCAGATGCAACAAGCCCTGCACTGGAGTTCCGCCAGTTGAGTAGGAATCAAAACTTAAAGCGGTTAATCCGGTGCCCACCATTTGGAGAGTGATGGAATCACCAGAGTTCAATCGTTGGATTCCGCCACCTGCATTAGATGTTCCGAAATCAATGCTGAAATCAAAGTTTGTTCCAGCATCGGTTGCAGAACCAACGGAAGCACCTTGAAATGCAGTAGTCTTGCCGCCAATTGCAGTGGTAGCAATTGATCCAACTGTCGGCTCAACATTCAAACGAAGCAAAGTCAAAAATTGTGGTGACGCGCTTGTTGAGTTGTGCGTGAGCACCAAATTAACCGTATTTGCGGCTACGTCGGTGAAAACCGCAGTGGCAAACGGACCTGTTCCACCGGGTGTATCTCCAGTGTAGACGTTCGTGAAATTCAGAGTGAATGTTGCCGCGTGAGCAACCGATCCAATCGCCATAGTCGCCCCGACCACAGCCAAGTAATGCATTTTCATAATCCCATTCTCCAACTCTGCCAACCGCAGAGAAAATGCGCCGATTTAGCGCAATAAGTTCGACTACAATCTATCTGAAGTAGCTGAACAAAACCTGAAAAAATTGCGTAAACACGCATTTCTACCAGGCAGAAACAGGCATTACGACTTGGCTAGCTCCATATCTGAGCTATGCCCTGGGAATAGCTTTGCCGCCGGATCGATCATTGTTTTAGCGATGCAGACTGCAGTGGCGGCTTCCCCAACCCCTGTAGCTATAAGTTTAAGCTTGCCATCAAAGGAACAGACATCGCCCACCGCAAAAACTCCCGGCAAATTGGTTTGGTAGAGATGGTCTACAACCACCTGGTTTTTTTCAATATTGATTCCCCAGTCTTTAATCGGCCCAAGGCTAGATTTGAACCCAATATTGACGATAATTGCATCACAATCAATATGACGGGTTTCTTTAGACTGACTGTTCTCTAAAGTAACACCGGTGACATGATCTTCACCATGAATTTCTTTTACTGTTTCCCAAAGGCAAAATTCGGCATCAGTTTGTTTGAGTTGCTCGATTGTTTCTTCGTGGGCACGGAAGCGATCACTGCGATGGATTAACTTAATACTGCTCGCAATTGGGTGAAGAGCTAACGCCCAATCGAAAGCTGAGTCTCCGCCTCCGACCACAAGGCAGTGTTTATCGGCAAAGATTGCTTTTTCCCGAACACCGTAACTCAAACCGCGACCAAGAAATTCCTCTTCCCGCTCGCATCCGATTTTTGTCGGAGAAAACGCACCGGCTCCGGCGGAAATGATCACGGTTTTGGTCGGCCAAGCTTCTCCATCGTCGGTTTTGATTACCCAACCATCACCTGATTTTTCGAGTTCGGTTGCAGTGCGCCCCAGCACTAAATCAGGCGCAAAGCGGCCTGCTTGCTTGACTAATTGGTCAGCTAGATCTTTGGCAAGGACTTCGGGAAATCCGGGCATATCGTAAACATATTTTTCTGGATAGAGTGCGGTGAGCTGACCGCCAAGGTCAGGAAGGCTATCAATGATTCGGACGCTCATTCCCCGTAACCCAGCGTAAAAGGCTCCAAATAGTCCAACGGGTCCGCCTCCGATAATCGTTACATCAACCGTACTCACAGGTTCAGTATGAGGCTGAAAACCACAAAGCCCCAAGTCTTTTGAAAAATTACTGCAATTTTATTTCAATAATAGTGCAATAATATTGCAACTATGGCAAAGCGAGCATTTACCCTCATCGAGCTTTTGGTTGTCATTGCGATTATCGCAATTCTAGCGGCGATCCTCTTCCCCGTTTTTGCCCAGGCAAAAGCCGCGGCCAAAAAGACGCAAGACCTGAGTAACCACAAGCAGATAGCAACCGCGATCATGCTTTATGCCGGAGATTACGATGACCGAGTCTGCGCGACCCACCATGATTTGGAGACAGGCGAAACAATTGCCGATCTGTACACATGGTTTACGCCGCTCCAGCCTTATATCAAAAATAAGCAGATTTTCCGCGACCCGGTTGTAAGTTCAAATCCGACCATCTTCCCATCATTTATGACTCTGAACGATTGGCTTCCGAACCGAACTGACTACTTGATCAATGGATACTTTGCCCATGGACAGAGCTTAACGGAATACGACCGAATTGCCGAGCAGATCATGATTGCCGAGCGTAATCCAAGCATCGCTTTTTTTGATTACCATCCTTGGGATTCTGCACCCGATGGTCAGTGGGAGCGCGGATTCTTGGATGGCAGCGGCTACACCATCGGCGACGTTAATACGGATTCTCAAGTCGTTGATACAAAGAACAAAGGACGTCACATAGGCGGGAACAACTACAGTTTTGCGGATGGACACGCAAAATGGTTTAAATTCACGCAAACCCTAAACCCAAGTTTGCCAATCGATGCCGTAAACAACTGGGGAATGCACAATATCGACAACAAACCTCCCGTTGAAGAGTAACCCAGAACAAGCCACCGGCAAACGGTAAAATCTAAACTTAGCGTGGAAAAATTTGACGTTGTGGTGGTTGGTGCCGGTCATGCCGGAATCGAAGCGGCCCTTGCAAGTGCTCGCATGGGCCGCCAAACGCTGTGCGTCACTCTGCGAATTGACCGAATTGGGCACTTGCCCTGTAACTGTAGTATCGGCGGGCCAGCTAAGGGCCACATCGCCCGCGAAGTGGATGCTCTCGGCGGTCAGATGGCGGTTACGACTGACCACACATTGACCCACAATCGGAAGGTCGGCACAAGCAAAGGGCCAGCTGTTCAAACCAACCGTGCGCAAGTCTGCAAAAATGAGTACCCGGCATTCATGCAAAGGGTTTTTGAAGCCGAACCCAATCTGACGGTTTTACAAGGTCAAGTTCACACAGTTTTGAATTCAAATGGAGTGGTAACAGGTGTCCGGGTAACCCCGAGCGAGACCGACCAGTCTATTGATATTGAATGCCGGGCAGTCGTTATCACAACGGGCACTTTTTTGAATGGACTGTGCCACGAGGGAAAAACCCAAACCGTTGCCGCTCGACATGGAGACCAAGCAGTCCAAAATCTTTCCGACTTTCTTCGCGACCTCGGAGTGCGACAACGCAGGTTCAAAACTGGAACAACCCCGCGAATCAAGCTATCAAGCGTTGATCTTGCCATAACGATGGTCATGCCTTCCGAGCCAGAAGCCGGGCCACTCAGCTTTTTACACGATCGCACATTCGAGCAACGCGAACTGCTACCCACCTGGCAAACCCATACCTGCCAAGCAACTCATGATTTGCTGAGTGACAACCTTCATCAATCCGCTATGTTCAGCGGGCAAATTGAAGGCGTCGGCCCTCGCTACTGCCCTTCAATCGAAGATAAGGTGGTTCGCTTTGCGGACAAAACCTCGCACCCCATCTTCCTTGAGCAAGAAATGTGGGACGACGAATCCATTTATGTCCAGGGGTTCAGCAGTTCCATGCCGGGCGACGTGCAACTCGCGGCCCTGAAAACAATTCCCGGCCTTGAAAATGTCGAGATGATCAAGCCAGGTTATGCGGTGGAGTACGACATGGCTGATCCGCTACAATTACGTCCCACACTGATGTCGAAGTTGTTGGGCGGACTTTTCCTTGCCGGTCAAATCAACGGAACAAGCGGCTACGAAGAAGCGGCGGGTCAAGGAATTGTTGCGGGAATCAACGCCGCACGGTATGCGACCGATCAATCTGAAATCATCTTCCCTCGTAATAACAGCTTCATCGGAGTAATGATCGACGACCTGGTAACTAAGGGAGTTGATGACCCCTACCGAATGCTCACCGCTCGTGCCGAACATCGATTGGTGCTTCGCCATGATAACGCCGATCAACGGTTGACTCCGCTTTCCGTGGAGCTTGGAATCGCTTCCGACGCGCGAAAATTACGCTTTGACAGCAAAATGGAACTTCTCGAAAAAGCCCAATGCGAACTCAACACAACTTTCCTTTTTGAATCGCAGAGTTTTATCGCCGAATCGCGTCGGCTAGGCAGCATAAAAAACAAGGCACGTCTTTTCGATTTGCTGAAACGCCCAACCGCTCACATGGAAAAAATTGCTGATATTGCTCATGAAGCGCAAATTGAAATTCCAGAAACTCAACGGCTTGTTAGCCGAGTTGCTACGCAACTAGATAAAGAGATACGTGAGCAAATTGAGGTTCTAGCTATCTATGGCGGCTACCTAAAACGGCAAGAAGATGAAATTGAGGCCTCTACTCGTCTAGAAAGTTTGACCATTCCCGCGGGGTTCGATTACTCTGGCTTCAAGGGACTTAGCTATGAAAGTACTGAGAAGCTCACCCGAATTCAACCGGCAACTATCGGCCAAGCAAGCCGAATACCTGGTGTTCGCCCCAGCGACATTGCCTTCTTGATTGGGCATTTGCGAAGATCACCGCAGAAATCAGCGACCAGATAAACCGAGCTGGCTAGAAATTTGTCGCCAATCAAACATCACAAATCGTTTGTTTTTGCTGTCCATCATTACAACGAATCCCATTGGGAATTGATTGCCCAGAGCAATGCTGGTTGCTTCAATTCCATCAGTGGAATCGGACGGGGTATCAATTATTCGAATTAGTTTGTTTTTGTTATCTGTCTCCGAAGTTGCAGATCGCGAATAAACGAATAACCGGCTTCCGTTTTCAATTTGGTCGCTACTCAGCAAATATCCTTCACCCGGGCCAGTTGAAAAGATCGCCAAACCTTCTCGGTCGCCTTTGTACTGATCAGTCCCGAATATCGCCAACTCACCCGATTTTGAATCTGGATCAGCTGAATATTTGCGGATTCCCTTCAATTCGTCGCTGTAGTAAACGAATCCCATTTCGTCGTCAACCACAATGGCTTCGATCTCGCCGTTGCCTTCTTTATCAAGACCACTGAACTCTCCAAATCGACGAACGAGTTTCGTATCAATTTTGTCGCCATTTGCTTCCAGTCGAAACTGCCCGAGATAACCAGTTTTTGGCCCGGTTTTGGGAGAGACGATTGCGTAAATCGTTCCGTTCGTGTGTCGGTAAAGACCAATCCCCATTGGCTCGCCCGCCTCGGTCAAATCACCCATAGAGACATCGGTATTTCCGGTGACATCTGTTAACTCACCAGTTGCCCGATCAATAGAGTAAATCTTAAGTCGTTTTTTCTTTCGTTCGGTAACAACTACGATATCAACCAACTTGTCGCCAAAAGCAAAATCGTATTCAACGTCAACGTTGTTCGGGCGGTCAAGCCCCTCAATAGCTGTGATTTTTTTACCGTCTAATCCAAAAACATAGAGAGCACCTTTTTCTTCCATTTTGTCAGTGCCGAAAATCAAACTCTTCGCAGAATCTTCCTTATTAATCCAAATCGCCGGATCATCTGGATCGTTGGCAACTTGATCAGTGACGACCGAGGGACTTAACTTAGCAATCGTCGCGGTAGCAGTTCCTGATCCTCCAGAGCGACTACCCAAGGTTCGGTCACCTGGTTGGTTTGCGAGCGGAGACACATTATTGCCAGAGCATCCAACCAGCACCAGCAAACCAGCTAAGAATAGCGACGCACGTTTCATACAATGATTATGACGTTTCAAATACGTGCGTTTATCGCTTCTTAATCTGGCGCGCCTTCAATGCGAACAAATCGCCGTACTCGGTTCTCCCCACGCACTAGAATCGCCGCTTCGAAAGTTAATTCCGGGAGTTCACCGGCAACTGCTTTCGATCCATCTGGATCCATGCCTTTCACAACTGCTTCCCTCAGCTGTGCGATGGCATCATCCCGATTAGCAGTTGCAAAATCGACACCTTCAACCGCCTTTCCCATCGTTCTGCCCGCCTCAACCGAACCCGCGAGAAAGAATTTGTGTTTGTAGACCGAATAGTCACCATCAAAATCTATCGCGTAATATTTATCTTGGTCTACGGTTTCGCCCACTTCAGCAAACAATGCACGGACGACCATTGGTGAAATCCTCATGTCGCCGAATGCCTGTTTGATCGGCTGGCTTAGGTGAGTTGCTACTCGCTGAATCGTCACATCGTCTTCGCTTCGCCGGTATCCCTCTTGATGGCAGAACTCGACGGCGGCAACTCGAACGGCTTCGACATCGCTTTGCATACCGATTGCCGAGTACATTAAGCGGTCATAGATTTCGTATAATTTACTCGCCTGGTAACGGAACGATGCCACCAGAATCCCTTCCGGAATTGAAGCCGCCGCCACCGGAATTCCGGATTCAAGCCGGGCTTCTACATACCGTGAACGGTGACCAATATTCTCCTGCCAATCGTAGGGCGTAACCATATCCAACTCCATCCTACGCTATTCAGCCCCCCTCTGTGCTGGTGCCCAAAGTAAAATCAGCCTGCATGGATTATCGTCGCCAGTACATTAAGGATCTTCTTACAGGATCGCCGGGACAAGCCGCCGAAGCTTACGGATGGGTAAAAACCCGCCGCGATAGCAAAGGCGTGAGTTTTGTCCAGCTCAGCGACGGGTCATGTTTTAAAGATTTGCAGGTCGTGATTGATGCGGGATCAATATCCGATGATCTGCTGAAACAAGCGACCACAGGTGCATGCGTCAAGTTTTCCGGCGAGTTAGTCGAATCTCCCGGCGAGGGGCAAGCAGTAGAACTGAAGGCATGTTCGCTCGAAATCTACGGAGCGGCCGACCCAGCCAGTTACCCGATGCAAAAGAAAGGCGCATCGTTCGAGTTTCTCCGCGAAATAGGACACCTCCGAGTACGGGGCAACACATTTGGTGCGGTGATGCGAGTTCGTAACCGAGCGAGCTACGCAGTTCATAACTTTTTCCAATCCCGTGGGTTTAACTGGATTCATACACCGATCATCACTGCCAGCGACTGCGAAGGCGCCGGGGCGATGTTTGCTGTTTCGACTTTGCTCGAAGCGGAACACGGCCCAGATGGCGCCCAGTTCCGACTAAAGGATAACAATCCAGAAAACGACTTTTTCGGCAAGCCTGCGTTTCTCACCGTTTCCGGACAGCTCAACGTCGAAACCCAAGCGATGGGCCTCACCAACTGCTACACGTTTGGTCCAACCTTCCGTGCAGAAAATTCGCACACTCCGCGCCACCTCGCTGAGTTCTGGATGATCGAACCAGAAATGGCGTTCTGCGACATCCACGGTGATATGAATCTTGCCGAAGAGTTTGTCCACGAGGTTATTCGCGATATTCTCGATAACTGCGGGCCAGATTTGGAATTCTTTGATCAACGCATCGAAAAAGGTTTGATTCAAACTTTGGAACACGTTGCCAGTTCGGAATTCGAGCGCATGACTTACACGGAGGCAGTCAAACTTTTGGAAGCTAGCGGCGAAAACTTTGAATTCCCTACCGCATGGGGTAGCGACCTGCAATCTGAACATGAACGCTGGCTCACCGAATCAAAAGTTGGCCGCCCAGTGATTCTCACCGACTACCCTAAGGACATCAAAGCGTTTTATATGTACGGAAACGAGGATAACAAAACCGTCCGGGCGATGGACGTATTGGTTCCGCGGATTGGAGAACTCATCGGCGGTTCTCAGCGAGAAGATCGGCTGGACGTGCTCGAAGCCAAGATTGATGAAATGGGGTTACCTAAAGAAGCGTATTGGTGGTATCTCGACCTTCGCAAGTACGGCTCGGCACCGCACTCCGGTTTTGGGCTCGGGTTCGAGCGATTGATCATGTATCTGACCGGTATGAAGAACATCCGCGACGTGATTCCGTTTTCGCGTTCAGCTGGTTCTGCCGATTTCTAAAAGGCCAATTTGCAATTTAAGCTGCCCCGACTCGATCCTCGCATCACTGCCGAACTCAAACGGCAGCGAAAGACGATTATCAAGGGGTTGCTGTGTGTTGTACTTACTAGTGTCCTCACCATCGCGACTCTGCAACTCACATTAAACGCCCTCACCGCGATCGAAGATGCGGCGGGAACCCGGATCACGCGCGAGTCGCTGGAACTCACCAAACAGCAAACAGAAGAAGTCGCCGCCGAAGTAGGCATAGATTCAGCACGGCTCGCTGAGGCCATTGAAAAAAACAAAGCCAGAGCCAATGCGACCGAAACGCAAACTGAAAAAGAAAAGCGGCAATCGGATGCACTCAACCGATTAGCCATCGCGTGTATCGGTGTTGTACTGCTATTTGGACTCAAATACGTTTTCACGCGCGGGCAAGTTTATTATCTGAGCAAAGCATCCAACCGGCTCGCCACCGACCTGCGCCAGAATCTCTTTGAAAAACTGATGCGGCTACCGGTTTCGTTTTTCAACAGCAAGCGAACCGGGGAAATTCAGTCCATTGTCAGTAACGATGTCGGCGTTTACCAGTCCGCGGTCATGGTCATTCGAGATTCAATTGATGGCCCTATCAAAGCCCTTGGTGCACTGGCCTTTGTTTTTTACATGCAGCCGATTCTGGGCGGGATCGCTCTACTGTTTGTTCCATTGCTAGCATTCGTTGTGAGCAGAACCGGAAAACGCATTAAGGCGGCTCAAAACCAAATTCAAGAAGATTTGGCCAACGTCACCGCGCTTTCTCAGGAAGCGCTTTCCGGCGCGAGGATTATTAAATCGTTTTCAGCGGAAGACCGGATGCGAGATATTTTTGATGAATCTGCGGAGCGGCAGTACCAATCTCAACTCACTGGTGCGCGTCGAATCGCCAGCTTAAGGCCTACAGTTGAACTCCTCGGCGCAGTTGCGATTGCCCTCATCATGTACGCTTGCGGGCATCTGGCTAAGGCAGATTTGCTGACGATTTCGCAAATCATCGTGATCGTCCAAGCGCTCGATATCGTCAACCAAGGGTTCAAGAGCATCACAAATGTGAGCAGCACTTACAACCAAGTGCAGGCGGCGGTTGACCGTATTCACGGGCATATTCTTGATATCCCAGATGAACGGCACGATGAAACCTCGGCAAAGATTCTAGATAACCCAATCGGAAATATTGAGTTCAAAAATGTAAGTTTTCAGTATGCAGATGGCACCCCAGCCCTCACGAATATTAGCTTTAGCCTGACTCCTGGCGAATCGCTGGCGTTGGTTGGCCCCTCTGGCGCGGGAAAATCTACTATCGCTGATCTTGTGCTTAGGTTTTACGAACCGACTTCCGGCGAGATATTGTTTGACGGGGTTCCGTACCAGCAGCTCAAGGTCTCTTGGCTCCGAGCCCAATTCGGCGTGGTTCCTCAACAGACATTTCTTTTTGCTGGCACAATTCGAGACAATCTTAAACTCGGACGCTTAGATGCGACTGATACTGATATTGTTGAAGCCGCACAGATGGCTAACGCGGTTCCATTTATCGATGCGTCCCCAGAAGGGTACGAAACTATTCTCGGTGAGCGTGGCGTGAGGTTATCGGGTGGCGAACTGCAACGATTAGCAATAGCGCGAGCACTCGTCAAGAACCCTAAAGTGCTTGTTCTGGATGAAGCAACCAGCAATCTTGATGCGATGTCGGAGCAGGTCGTCACCGAAGCACTAGAACACGTAATGCAAGACCGAACCACCCTGTTCATCGCCCACCGGCTAACCACAGCATCACGCGCTAATAAAATCCTGGTTCTCCGGAAAGGTGAGATTCTTGAATCTGGTTCACATGATGAACTTATGGCGGCGAATCAGGCTTACGCTGGGATGTACCGAGCATTCACTTCTGGCGTATTGGACGACACTTTAGGTTAGAAAACCATGCTGATCGCAACGGATATTATTGTTAAGCTCAGCGAAGCGTTTTCTCTCGGGCCAGTTAGTCTTGAACTAAAACCCGGCGAAATCTATGTAATCTTCGGTGAAAACGGTTCCGGCAAAACCACGCTGCTAAAAACCTTGCTTTGTGAACATAAGCTTGATTCCGGGAAGCTCCAGTACCAAAACAAAGACTGGGCTGCCTATTCTCTGCAAGAAAGGGCGCAGATTTGCTCTCTTGTCCCCCAATTTGAACCAATCCCTTTTTCGTTCACCGTTTTAGAAACTGTGTTGATGGCAAGACTCCCGTGGAGTGCAACAAAGTGGGAGAACGAAACCGATCATCAAGCCGCGCTTGACGCCATCCACAAGCTCAATCTCGAACATCTTTCTCATCAAAGTATTGAAAAGCTTAGTGGAGGAGAGAGGCAAAGAACCTTGATCGCTCGGAGCTTTGCTCAAGAATCAAAAATATTACTTCTAGATGAGCCTACCGCTCACATAGACATGAAGAGCCGTTCGCAGCTGTCAACTATTCTGCGAGAGCTTGCTGAGGAAGGAAAAACTATCGTTATTTCTTCACATGATTTGGAATGGGCCACTCGCTTGACCGAGAACGTCATTTTGTTAAATCAAGGAAAAGTCGCCGCCACATCCTTAGATGAGACAGCATTTGCGGAAACTCTCGGCGTGAATATTCAGATACTTAAAAGCAGTTCGGGCCAAGCTTACGCTCGGCCCGAACTAGATTAATTGTTATAGTTTAGAATCCGCGCTTCTTGCGGGTTTCTTCACTCTGCTTTTGCAAAACGCCATCATCATCCCACCAGTGAGCGGCAGTTGAAGTTGGGTTGAGTTGTGGATCGTATCGTTTCGTTTTCGGTTTCAAAATAGCTGGCTCATCCGGAACAGAACTACTACTGGAAGGCATTGCGCCAGTTCTTTCAGTATCCCCCCCTCGGCTTAGCGAAGCTTTGAGCATATTCTTACTATCAGATTCACTGATTTTTCGCTGTTCGGCCTGTTCTTTAGGGGCCTCAGGCAAAAGCGGTCTTGTCATAAAACTGGTGGCATTCAAGAAGAATGCAAAGCCGAGGATAACCACCGCGGCTACGATCATCATTGCAGGAGATTTTTTGTTTCGCATAATTCCTCGTCTGCTTCTTTCAACGAATAACGGTATTGTATTCGTTCCGGCTTGCAGAATCCGGGCCATTTTTAAGATTCATGCGCGAATTCACGGTTGCAATTGATGCTCGCTTGATCAGCACTCGGAACACAGGAGATACAAGCTATTGGCGTGGCCTCATTTGGGGACTTGCTCAATTGCCCAATTGTCCGAAGATTCGCCTCTATTCCGACAATCCAACCCCGCCACGAGTTCCCGGAATTGAAAAATTCGAGTGGATAACGCTAAATTCAATTCATTCAAGAGTGTGGAGTTTGATTACTTTTCCGCAAGCGGCAAAAAAGCATGGTGCTGATGTCATTCACACGCAATATAATTTAAGTCCGTTGGTGGGCAACATTGGCGTTACGACGATACACGATGTTTCCTTTTTTGTTAATCCCGAGTGGTATTCGCCCAAAGATCGCTGGATACTAAAAAATCAGATTCCTCGCTCAGCAAAGCAGGCAAAACGAATTCTCACTGTTTCTGAAACATCAAAAAAAGAAATCGAAAAGTACATCCCGGCGGCAATTGGGAAAACCGTTGTTACTCCGAATGCCCTTGATCCAGAATATCAACCTCCTACAAGGGAGGATGCGAAAAAACTCATAGCTGCACGAGTGAAAATTGACCGCCCTTACATATTTTTAATTACATCTCGGTGGCCTCGCAAAAACCCTCAGCTTGCCTATCAGGCTTGGCGAACCGCTTTCCCCAATCAGGAAGTTGCTCTCGTCACTTGCGGGCCAGGAGATCCACTGGGGCCGGAGACCACTCATCTGGGATATGTTGACCATGATCTGATCGCACCTTTGTATGCGGCCGCCGAATGCTATCTCCTGCCTAGTCTTCATGAAGGATTTGGCATTCCCATTCTTGAAGCCTTTGCCGCGAAGTGCCCGGTCATCGCCGGGCCAGGAGGCGCGATTCCTGAAGTTGCCCACGAAGCGGCAATCATCACCGAAAATTTTGAAGTCTCCACCTGGACTCAAGCCATCCAAAACCTCCTTGCTGATTCCGGTACAGTGAAGGAGATGGTTTCACGGGGGACTGAGCGACTAGAGGCTTTCAGTTGGGAGCAAACGGCTCAACTCACAGTTGATGCCTATGCTGAGGTAGCCAATGGATGAAGAATTCTTAAGCAAAATCCTTGCCTGCCCTGCGTGTGATGAAAGGCCATCGCTGGTAAAAACAAACGACGGGTGGAAATGCGAAGTTTGCCAACGGGTCTACCCTGTGATTGATGGCATTCCGCACCTCATTATCAAAGAAGGTTTAACTCCGAGTCCTGATCAGCAAACGCAAGAATCAATATGAAAGTCCTCGTTTTACATGGCCCTAACTTGAACCTCACAGGATTCCGTGAGCCTGAGCTTTATGGCAAAAAGCCTCTAGCTGAAATTGATGACGAAATCCAGAAAACCGCAAAGGATTTGGGCATTGAAGTGAGAATCTTGCAATCCAACCATGAAGGTGTTTTGATTGATACGATTCAAGAAAACAGAAAGTGGGCCGATGCTATCGTGATTAATCCGGGTGCTTTTACTCACTATTCCTATGCATTGCGAGATGCCCTCGCCAGCGTTCGCACGCCCGTGATTGAAGTTCACCTCAGTAACGTAGCGGCAAGAGAAGAATTCCGTCAAACAAGTGTCATTGCCCCCGTTACGGTTGGCCAAATCGCTGGATTAGGTGCCGTCGGCTATTCACTCGCGCTTCGTGCGCTGATGTACTTGGAATCCCCGAGTTCGTAAAAATCTATGAGCAACCTTCAACGCCTTCGCGAATCTATGGTGCGGGAAAACGTACCGGCAATCCTCATTACCGATCTACTGAACATTCGATGGGTGAGTGGATTTACTGGTTCAACCGCCATTGTTCTTGTCACTCCCAACGATGCCTGTTTGATCACCGATAGCCGCTACACTCTTGTTGCCAAGCAACAGGTGAGTGAGCTTGATATCGTGATCTTTGCTAGACCACAAACTTTGGAAGAGTGTCTTGCTGAGCACGCAACAAAATATGGAGTCAGTACAATTGCCTTTGAAACCAGCCAATCGTACGCCGCTCACCAAAAGCGATCAGCTGCCCTCTCACAATTTGAGTGGATAGAAGCCGGCGAAATACTGACCAACCTACGCAAAATCAAGACTCACGAAGAAATCAAACGCATTAAAGCAGCTTGCCAACTGGCTGATGCCTGTATGGAACACACAGTGCGACTGATCCAAGAGGGGGTCAAAGAGTTCGACATTAACCTCGATATCGAATTCTTTTACCGACGGCACGGTGCTTACCTCGCATTTGAGCCAATCGTTGTCAGCGGCCCGAATTCAGCCAAGCCTCACGGAAAAGCCAGCGACCGTGCTTTGCAAAGAGGCGATTTTGTAACCGTGGACTGTGGCGCATTGCTGGATGGCTATTGCTCAGATATCACGCGAACATTTGTGGTTGGAGAGGCTTCTGAACGGCATCGCGAGATTTATGACCAAGTTCTTAGAGCGGAAATCGAATGTTGCGACGCGCTCAGAGTCGGGAAAAACGGGCGTGACATAGATGCCCACGCGCGGGCCGTCCTCGCTGAAAAAGGGCTAGATCAATACTTCGGGCATGGGCTTGGTCACGGGCTTGGAATGAATGTTCACGATCCGGGCGGGCTCAGTCCAACCGTTGATCAACCGCTAATGGCAGGCATGGTTTTCACCGTTGAGCCAGGCGTTTACATCGAAGATTTCGGTGGAGTTCGGATTGAAGATGATGTTCACATCACCGATATTGAACCGGAAATTCTGACCCACTTCCCCAAAGAACTGATCATCGTTTAAATGGACTCCGGCCGAATCATCGCTCAACTCGACCGCGTTTGCCTTCAGCCAAATGCGAAGAGTCTGAGCCTACCGATTCATGCTGGCGAACTCATTGCGGTGACAGGTGCTACCGCTTCGGGAAAGTCTCACTTACTCGAAACACTTGCAGGTGAAGCTTCACCTGCAAGTGGAAAGATTACGAAACCAAAAGAAACGCACTTCTGCGGAGACCCGGTGTTTCCACGGCGGGCTACTCCCCTTTCGTTAGCTAAAGCTTCTCTGCCCCGCGGGGATTCCCAACGTGCCGTGATTGTGCTCAACGCTCTGCAACTGACAGATCTACGCGACGAACCTGTCGCCAGACTAACACCCGGTCAAATGATTGCAGCTTCTTTGATTTCTTGCTTAGTGCCGGAAATCGGATTGAGCATCATAGACGGTCACCTCGATCTGCTTGATCCTTGGACGCTTGATGGAGTCATGAACCTGATTCACGATGACCAAGAAACTGGTAAGTCGTTTGTGATCTCAAGCAACCAGCCTTCGTTGGTGGAGCAATGCGACCAGGTCGTGATTTTGCGGAACGAAGAAGCAATTTTTGCTGGCAGTATTAGTGAGTTGCTGACCGCCGCCGCCCCGGCTGAGCTTATTATTGATTGCGCTGACCCATCCGCTGTTCAGGCGATGGTTGATCCATTTATTTTGTCGGCAAAGCAATCTCCAGGAACGCTGACCATTACCACGCACAAGGGTCAAGCGGTTGCCGCCCAATTGCTGACCCACGGTTACGGGGCTGTGAAGCTTGTTGTCCTCAAAGAACCCACAGTCAAGGAAGCTTTACTCACTTTTTGACTATCTGATCATAAAATAACTCTTTGATCGCCCTGTCGCATTGTCACACCAATAGAATCGCAGTACTCTAGGAATGGGATCACATACTTGCGCGAGGAAGAAAACGCCTCGCGGACGTCGGCGGCAGAAAAACGTTTCCCTGAGAATTTCTCTTTTAACTCTTCAATAATTTTGCTTAGTAAAATCTCCGAGTAATAAATATTTTCATCCAAGCGGAGTAGCTCGCCAGATTCAACTCCGATACGCAAGATTTCATCAACCGCTTGTGTCGGCACATTAAGCAACTTAACGAGATCAAACGGCGATGGCGAACTCATTTTTCCTTCATTCAAGTGTAAGATCGTGCGGTCTAGAAGTGTCCGCTGTCGGCTGTTTAATACTGGCCGATGGCCGTAGTCCGCAATATTAGTACCTTCAGATCGAATCAGTCGTTCGTGTGTCCAGAAGGTAATCAAGCGATCAAGCGATTTGCCTCGCCAGGGCAGATCAGCCGCCTTAGCTACCATTTCCCGCGGAACCATGGCTTTAGTTGGATTGTCCTCGTGAATCGCCCTTAAGGCAATAAGAAAGCGGTCGGTTGCGAGACGATAGTTTTCGCCAGTGAACCAAAGTCCAGCAAAACCGAGGATTTCTCCGGCAGTTTTTGATCGTTCAATCTCATCGCCGATTTGCTGAACCGTTTTGCCAAGCAGACGGGCAACTTCGCTTGCCATAATGCCAACAGGTGCGTTATGAATAACCTTCACCAAATCGTTTCCACTCGCCGAGCCTCGCTCGCCAGCAAACGAATTCTTCCGCCGAACCCGCGCCTCGGGAACAGTTACCTTCCCTCCGCCAAGTAGATAGACGGGGCTGAAATTACGCACGATCACGGGTTGATCTTTAGCGACAACGGTTGAGCGCTCGCATCTAAACTGAACGAGTTCTTCGTCGTTGTCGTTCAAAAAAACCTTCGCGATCACTTCATCCGAGCCAACCGAAACTCTTACACGTGATCCATGTTTTGGTTTTTGAATCCAGTTCAGGCTTGTGTCAAAAATCTCCGTCACAAATGCGGCCCCAGGATGGCAGATCACGTCCCCGCGTTGAACTTCTTCTAAGTCAATTCCCGCCAAATTCACGGCTACGCGCTGACCAACTTCTGCTTCTGATGCTGACTTGCCATGCGTCTGAATCCCTTTTGCTCTGGACTTGATGATGCGCGGGAGCAATACTAGCGGCTCGCCGACTTTCAATTTGCCTCTCGCCATTGTCCCGGTGGCAACTGTGCCAAAACCAGGCAAAGAAAAAACTCGGTCAACGGGGAGATACCAAAGCCCTTCGCGCGCTTGAGACTCAAGTTTTAGAAGTCTCACGAGTTCAGATTTGAGTTCTTCAAGCCCGGTGCCCTTAGTGCTCGAAACACAAATTACGGCGGACCCTTCAAATCGAGTGCCCGTCAGCATGTCGGAAACTTGAAACTTAACGAGTTCAATGGAATCGTCATCCGCTAAGTCAGCGCGGGTGATCACAACCACAAGCTTTTGCACGGGAAGGAGATTGACAACCTGAAAATGCTCAATCGTTTGGGGCATCACACCCGAATCTGCGGCTACACAAAGCATGACCACGTCCATGCCGAGCGCACCAACCAGCATGTTGCCCACAAATTTTTCGTGACCAGGCACATCAACAATGGAAACCTGTCCAATTTCTGGGAGAGTGATTGAAGCGAAACCGATATCAATTGTTAGACCGCGCACCTGCTCTTCGGGCAGACGATCAGTATCAGTGCCGGTTAAAGCCCGGATCAAGCTGGTTTTTCCGTGATCAACGTGACCCGCTGTGCCAATGAGTTGGGCCATTTCTTAGCTTATCAGGATTGAGGAACGAAATCGTGACGTTGGAGCGAATCACCTTCTGCTACCCACAGTTCAAATGTACCGCTTGTGGTTGCCGCGCCAAAACCGCCTTGCTTATCCAATGCCAGAACAACGCAAGGGATTTCTAAACTCTTCGGTTGGCGTTTTCTCATAATTTGCGCGACTTCATTGCACGCGTCCATTGCAGAAGCTCCATTCCGCATGAATTCAACCGCTCGGAAGGATGCACAAGCTTTCCAAAGTTCTTCCCCCATTCCGGTGGCTCCGGCGCAACCGGCTTCGTTATCGGCATAAATTCCGGCACCAACAATTGGAGAGTCACCGACACGACCGGGCATTTTATAAGGCATGCCGCTGGTCGAACTGCAGGCGACAAAGTCGTTATTTTCGCGCGCGAGCATCGTCACAGTGTCGTGCGGCGGCTCGTCTTCAACGGCGTGTACATACTGCCGGGCTTGATCGGGGTTGACAAGAAACATCTCGAATCTTCTAGCGATTTCTTCAGTTACAAGGTTTTGAGGGGTGAGTCCCTGTGAGATTGCAAACCGTCGAGCTTGATCGCCGGCGAGCATGACGTGATTTGTGCGTTCCATTACATAACGAGCTGCGGTTATCGCGGGGAGAATTCCACGTAAAGCGCATACAGCCCCAGCACTGAGGTCTTTGCCAAGCATGCAGCTGGCATCAAGCTCCAGCTCGCCATCGGTATTGGGCAGGCTTCCTTTGCCGATTGCAACCAATGTTGGGTCAGCTTCAGCGGCGGTTAATCCTGCTTCGATGGCATCAAGCATGCTTCCGCCCGCGTTGGATTTAATTAGTGCGGCTTTAATCGCCACTTCGCCTGGTCGTTTCCACGTCGAAACAATCGTTCTCACCCAGCGATACTACCAAACAGAAGTTACTCTTTCCGTTTTGGCCCAGCGGGAGCGAACAGGATTCTGTTTGCTTCTGGCGCGAGTTGGGATTCAAGGCGAGCCAGATACTCTCTTGACTCACTCTCAAAAACAAACCGGCCGCTGACTTCGCCCTGCCAAATGGTTTCTATCACCCAGTCGGGAACTGGCAAGAAAACTATTCGCTCTGGCGGAACGATTTTTATACTCAGGATCGACGATGAACCGAGAGGGTCGGGATAGGTGAATTCCAGCATCAAAAAGTCAGGCTCGTAGACCGTGGTTCCCATTTGAACATCGCCCTTTTCCCGACCAGCAATCACAGTTTCTTGGTCGTATGCACCTTCGCTTGGGAATTCGCCACGCCTCAATTCCTCAAAGATTTTTCGTTTCTTTTCCGCGATAAATACGTTCAACTGCGATGCCATTAAGTTCAATTCTATCTGTTTCCTATCCCGGTAATTTGACTAGCCGTAACAAATACCAGTGTTTTTTCACCCTGGTAATTCTTCGGGCAAAACCCCGTAATCAATCGGGCAAAACGATTCCAGGCGGATGGTCAGGAAGACCGCGTCGGTAACGGCCCGCACGATCAAACAGAAACCTTAACTGGATTCACGGAAGAAAAACCATGTCGTTTCGAATCAACACTAACATCAATGCAATGAACGCGCTTCGCAACCTCGGTATGACCGGGATGGAAGCGAGCAAATCTACGACTCGGCTCTCAACGGGTTTACGAATCAACAGCGGCGCTGATGACCCATCAGGTCTTATCGCTTCAGAAAGCTACCGCGCACAGTTGAGCGGTATTGATCAAGCTCTTCGTAACAACCAAGACGCCCTGAACTTCTCCAAAACCGCTGAAGGTGGTCTTGACGAAGTCAACCGACTGCTTCGCGATGCTCGATCCTTGGCTGTTGCCAACGGTAACGGTACGCTCGACTCAACCCAAAAGCAAGCTAACCAAACTCAGTTGAACAGCATCCTCGCGTCGATCGACCGAATTGCTTCTAACACTGCGTTCGGAACCAAGAAGCTTTTGAACGGTTCTGCTGGCACACGAGCTAGCGTTATCACCGGTACCGCTATTGCAAGCGCTTCGTTCGGCGGCAAAATCGGCCTTGGTGCTGTAACCGCAGCTGACGCTATCGACGTTGACGTAACCACGGCTGCTACCATTGCAAGTCACACTGGTACCCGAGCAATCGCTACTGGTGCAACTGCAGTTGGTGCTGGTTCGTTCACTCTGAACGGCAAGTCCTTCTCAACCGATTCGACCACAACCCGAGACCAATTGGTGGCTCAGCTGAACGCTGCAACCGCTGAAACTGGTGTCCAAGCAAGCGTAAACGGTACGAACAACATTGTTCTGACCCAAACCGGCTATGGTAGCGGTAACCGAATCGACCTCGTAGATGCAAACGGTATCATCCAATCCGCTGCTGGCGTAGTCGGCGTTGCTGGTGTTGATGCAGTTGCTACTGTTAGCTACACCGATGGTACAAGCACCTTCACCTCAACCTTCAACAAGGGTAAGGGCCTTGAACTCAAGGATGCTGATGGTAACACAGTTAATCTTCGAGTTGCTGGAAACGCTGTTGCAACCTTGACCAACGCTATCCAAATCGACAGCGGAGCTGCTAGCTTCCAAATCGGTGGAAACGCAGGTCAAACCGCTAGCCTTTCGCTCGGTAACTTCGGACAAGCTGCTCTTGGCTTCACCGCTTCGAACAGCGACATCTCCGGTACCGACATGAGCGGTGCGATGAATGCAATCGACGCAGCGATCTCCAAGGTTGCTGATGCTCGTGGCAAGATCGGTTCGTTCATGAAGAACACCCTTGAGTCCAACGTTCGCAGCCTCGGTATTGCGAAGGAAAACCTCGCTGCAACCGAAAGCTCAATCCGAGAAATCGACGTTGCAGAAGAAATGACCAACTACACCAAGTTGCAAATCCTTCAACAATCCGGTCTCTCGATGCTGGCTCAAGCGAACCAAGCACCACAATCAGTTCTTTCACTTCTCCGATAATTCGGACAATTGAACAGAACAAAAGCCCTTCCCTAACGGGAGGGGCTTTTTAATTTGTGCGAGTTGATTTAAGCGTAGTCTTCTAGAGCATCAACAAGTTCGCGGAATAGCTCCTTGGTTTCGCAAATCGGGCTGAGAATCATCCGGTTCCGCAATGAACATCGTAAATCCTCAAGTTCTTGGTGGTTATTGAAGAATGACACTGCTTGTTCTACGTAAGCGTTTCTATCGCGGGCGATCCACTGTTGGTAGCCAACCGCTTGCAAAATGCTCCGACTTGAACCAGCGCCTAAACCTGCTTGGTTCAAGCTGATCACTGGAACTCCCATCCAAAGCGACTCCATAATCGTGATGGATCCCGATGATGGGAACGGATCGAGACTAACGTCAACTTGGTTAAAACTTGCAAAATGCGCGGTTCGCCCGCCTGCTTGGCGGAAGATGATTCGGTCGGTATCTATGCCAAGATTCTTGAACCATGCAAGATACTGCCTTCGCAAACTGCCCGAAGCTAAAGTTCGATTCTTGATCAGTAACCGACTGCCAGGTGTGGCGCGCAGAATATCGGCCCAAACTTCAATCACCAATTTGTTGAGCTTACGAGTCTGGTTAAAACTTCCGAACGTAAATGGTTCCCCTTTTGTGCAAGGGGGAGCCGAGAGCGGCGTTTCAAGTTCCGGCTGAACAAACCCGTAAATCGAGCGACTCAGCCGCAAGACTTTTTCTGTAAGCCATGTTTCTCCGCCTTGTGGGACAACCTCTTTGTCAGCAAGGAAGGTACTGACAGATTCAAGGCCTAGAGTTGAACCGGCGGTCGCACAAGCGACTTGGATAGGAGCGGCGTGATGAACGAGAACCCCAAGTCTTCCGTTCGCTCCGTGCCCGGTGAGATCAACAAGAGCATCAATATGGTCTTCTCGGATAATCGTAGAAACTGTGAGGTCATCTAATCCAACCATCGGTCGGAATTTATCAGTGAGTTCGGAAATTCGCTCTGATTGCTTGCCGTCGCTTGCTTCGCTCGAATAAACGTAAACTTGGCATCTGTCAGTATCGCGACCGCTGAGCAACGCTTCAAGCCAATAGCCTTGAGGAGTATCTTCGATTTTCCCCACCAAAAATCCTAGTCGGCGAATCTGCGGCGGCTTTGGTGATCTTGGCGGTTGGCCGAAAGCAAATCGTTTTGACCAGTTCTGCGCCGCTTGTTTAACCAGTTCCGGCCCGGCCATCAAGCTACAACCCATGGACTGCACGATGTTGCTGGCCGATTGGCGATTGTTGGGATCTAAAACCAAAGCTTGGCTGAACGCCTGAACCGATTCATCTACCATGCTTGAATCCAGATAGATCAGCCCGATGCAGTTGTGGGCATCCGACATATTTGGATCAATGCCAAGCGCACGGTGGCAACTCTGCATCGCTTCATCTAAACGACCGAGCCTGCGAAGAGCCTCACCCCTAGTACAGTAAGCAACCGACAAGTTGTCGTCAATTTGAGTCGCTTGGATACAAGCTTCCAAAGCTTGCGCAGGTTTTCCAAGTTCTAAAAATGTTTTGCCTAAATTTCCGTATGCTTCGGCGTAACGAGGATTCAGGCGAATCGCAGTACGATATGCTTCTTCAGCACTGTGGCTTTGACCCAAGGCGGCGAGGGCCAAACCAAGAGAATTATAAGCTGGAACAAAACCTTTATCAATCAGCAAAGCCGAGTGGCAAGCTGCCATTGATTGATCGAACTCGTGCATATGATAAAAGCAGATTGCCAGTTCGTTGTAAGCCTGCGCGTGGCTCGGATCGTAGCCTACTGCGAGACGGAAATGTTCCGCCGCACTTCGCCATTCTTTGAGCGCAAAATGGAGTTGAGCCAGGTGATAGTGAGTATCCGAAAGAGACGGATTAATATCCAAAGCTCGGTGAAAGGCTGCCATCGCCTCTTCAAGTTCGCCCAAGCCAGTGAGGGCCGAACCGTATGATGACCAAGCTTCAGCAAACTGCGGATGAGCCATCGTGAGGTGCTTGAGCAACTGAACGGCTTCATCGTATTCTTGATGACCAAGTTTAACCGTAGATAGTAAGTACAGCGCATCGAGGTTCTCCGGATCGTGCGCCAAAATCTTTTCGTAAATAGGTTCGGCCATGTGATGCCGATGTTCCCGCTGATGCCCCAAAGCCGCCTGTAACTCCGTTGCGAAGGAAGACCCAGCGGAACGTAGTTCAAAGCCTTTGGTGAGATCACGGGCCGATCGATCAGCCGTTTTGCGCAAGAACCTATTCATCCAAACTCCGGGCAAAGTTATTCCGCCCTGGTATTTCTATCGGGAGTTACTTTATGTTTTTGAAGGCAAAAGTTGAAAAAGTTAATAGTAATTTTGCGGGTACATAAAACTATGCGGATTTCTCATCAAGAATCGTGTTCAGATCAGTAATCAGCAGGTTTCGGTAATGGTTGTTTCCCCAGTGGGTTATCTTGACTCGGGGTTCTACTTGAAGACGAATTTTCTTATCGCCAACCAATGCTTCAATCGCTACCCAGCCTCCGAGTCCAATCCAGCTATGGATGTTTCGGCGTTTTGAAACGCTTTGAATTACCGACCATGGAAGCTCTATCTGGTGTTTTTCACCCCAAAATAGCAACCCCGATTCCTGAAATACCAACCAACCTAAGTCTTCGTGTGGATCAAGCAATCCGTGTTTGCCCGGGCGAGAGAAGCCCACAAAAACCCGTTTGGAATGATCTTCAGGGAATTCGTTGCGGTATCGAAAATCCAGTTTTCGTTTTAAGCCACGATTGCCGATCAATCCGAGAAAATTAACGCTTAGCCAGCCAAAAGCGAAAAAGGCGGCTGCTAACAGAACGGTTTTAACCGTTAGTCCATTCCGGGATGTTTCTTGGATAGCGAGCCACAAAATTGGCAAGACGAGCACGACAGGAATCAAATTTCCTGGCAATTGTCGCCACAAATTCCAAACCCGTCGCTCCCCAGAAGACATAATGATTATCTAACTATGGCAGAACGACGACCTCGAGTGGTCATCGTGCCTCCCGGAGGCGCAGGCCTCAAGTACGCCCTTCAACAGATTTCAACGCCGAGCAGCTTTGTTACGGCTTTGGAAGACAGTGCTCTCCATACAGCAAAGCAAATGCTTGCTGAGCACCCGGTGGAAGAACTCATCCCTTTTGCGAGTTGCATCGGGCGAATTGCCGCGATGTGCGGCGATACAGGGCTGCCCCGGTTGACTGGCCCCCAGGCAATTCATTTAATTCAGCGTGCCGCAGCAATACAAAATCTAGATTCTCCGCTGAGGGCGGCTAGTTATTCGTACGGCCTCGCAAAAAATCTCGCAAAAGCCTTGACTGAACTTCGCTACCACAAGATCACCGCTGATGATTTGATTCAAGCGGCTGACAAGATTGACAACGAAATAACTGCAGGCCGATTGCGCGATTTGGCTGAGTTGATTCCTAACTACGAAGAGTATTGCCACGATAACGGACGTGAATTTGCGAGCGAACGCGCAGAGTTCTGCTTGGCTCAAACCGAAAAGCGGCACTTCACGATTAAGCATTTGGTGGTCATCCTCACTGGAGAACCTAGCCCTATTTACAACGATTGGCTGAAATGGCTCGCTGGGCAAGGTGTGCAGGTGGATTGCATCATTGCCGCGTGGCCGAATCAGCGCGGCGCGTTTGTACGAGAATTGGCTTGGGCAAATGAACTTGGTGATACTGAAGACTGGACACTGAGGGCCGCTCAAAACGAAAAGTGGACAGAAAGTCTGTTTCAACCGGGACGAACAAAACTTAGTAATTCTCCAATTTCCGTAAACCTGCTCACGATGGGAGACACACTCACCGAGTGCGAATGGATCATCCGCGAGATTCAGTACCTGCTGCAAGATAATGTGCCAGCAAATAAAATCGGCATATTCATCCGTGGTTCCGGTGACCATATTCCGTTGCTGGCGATTGCCGCCGAGCGACTGGGTTTGCCTCTTTCTGGCACACACTCCACGCCTTTGCATGCTAACGGTTTTGTTGCTGTTGCGCTTGAGCTTCTCAAAAGCCTGGCATCGAACGACGTTCGCACTTTGCGGTTTGCGCTGGCTAATAGCTATTTTCAGGTTCCAGCTCCAGACTTTGAGAAACTCTTGACATCTTTGACCGCGTTGCAAGCGCAACACGAAGACCCTTGGTCAGAGTTTGCGTTGGTCATCACCGAGAATTTGGATTATGCATGGCTACACCACTTGGTTGAGTGGCGAGAGCAAGCGATTTCCAGTCCAAAGACGCTGAGCGTTTGGTCGCAGTTTTTGCACACTCTTTGGGCGAATACACCTATCCTTGACCACGCCCTCCTCGGGCCGCTTGAATCAAAAACGCGAGATAGTCAGGCCTGGACTTTGATGCAGCGCACGATCAGAGACGCTGCTCTTTCCACTGATCGGAACACCACCTTTACTTTTGCCGAATTCCTAAGTTTGGCAACCATGCTCTGGGAAGAAGAACAAATTATTTGGCACGACCAGGAATCAAACGTCAAGTTATGTACGAACCCCAACCAATTAGTTGGCTTTGACCATCTTTTCTGCCTGAATATGTTGGAAGGCACGCTACCTAAACGTCGCCGTCAAGATGCGGTTTTGGATGATACAGATCGTCGTCTGCTATCCGAAGCATTGCCTGATCACCCGCCGCTTCCGCTGTCGACAAAAATATCTTCAGAAGAGCGTAGCCTGTTCATTACTCTTTGCAGTGCGGCGCAAAAATCACTCACTTTCAGCCATGCCGAAACGGGCGAAGATCGCGACAATATCGCTACTTTTTACTTAGATGAACTTGAAGAATTGTTGCCCGTAAAAAAACATACTTACAAGCGATCTGAGCTCACTCCGCCGGCAGAAAAATGTAAAAACTGGCCCGACCGTACATTGCAGGCCGCACTTGCCGGAAAAAGAGACTCCTTTGAACTTCCTCGGCTACAAGAAGAAAAAACTAGGGAAATGGTTCGCCCCGATTTAAGCGAACCGATTCCTGTGCGAGAACTTGCCCAGGCTGCCGCTTGCCCGTTCCGAGCGAGTTTGAGCCACCGGGTTGAGTTCAAAGCACCGGACAGTTCCCTGCCGATTCGGATTCTACGTTCCCTACCGCGCAAGGCCCAACTCATCAAGCAACCGACGGCAACTGCGGCGAAAGGGACATTGGTTGGCCTTGCCGCGAGTGAATTAGAAGACCACCTCCACCATTTGGATAATTGGGAGCAAGCTCTTTACCACGACGCAATTATCCGCATTATTGAGGGTTGGGTTGATCGTGAGTTTCTCGCCCGAGAAGTTCTCAATTTGCACGAATTCAAATTGCAGACTAATTATTCGAGTCAGCAAGGCGAAACTCGGGCCATTCTCAAAGGTGATCCGCCACTCAAATTGCAGTATCACCTGGATGGATTGTACGAAAAAGACAATCTGCGTATCGGATTTTTGTACGGCGCCTATCTCCCATGGAATCTATACGATGCCCAGAAAGACATTGAAAGTAGCTTGTGGGCGACTTTGCTTTTGATGACACTCGGCAAGCCCGGTGGGGAGACTTGTCTTATGGTTGACACATTAGAGGGCGACCGCCACTTAGTGACAAAAACAAAAGATCGGAGCTTTCTTACGCGGGGGATGTTGGGGGCAGGAATCACCCATACTTCGCTCACACCACGGGATGAAGATGACCGGGTAAGCGGAATTTTGCCTCGCCTGCAGATAGAAATTGCTCAGGCAAGAGCCAGACTTTCCAAAGCAGAAGCTGTGCCAATAGCAGGCGACCATTGCACACGATGCACACTCGGAGACCTTTGCCGCAGCCACAACCAGTTTGGCGAATCTCAATCGCTGTTTGAGGATAGTTAACCATGAGGTGGAATGATCAACAGCTAAAAGCCATCACTTCCCCTCGCGACCATTTAGTTGTGGTCGCATCCGCTGGCGCGGGAAAAACTGAAGTCATTGTTCAGCGCTACCTTCGATATGTGAAAGATTCTGGATTCTCCCCTGAAGAAATCCTCGCCGTAACTTATACACATCGAGCAGCGGCATCAATGAAGCACCGCATAGTGAAAGAGTTGCGCGAAGCCCAACTTTTCGAGGCTGCTCAACTTGCGGAAACTGGACCGATCCAAACCATTCACAGTTTCTATGAACGACTCTTACGCGAAAACTCTGTCTGGGCAGGATTGAATCCAGATTTTGAGATTCTTGCGGATTATGAAAGCAACCGTTTGTGGGATCTCTGCCTGCGGCAAGTTCTCACTTCAGATGAAGCAAATCAGGATGAAATCAAGCAATATCGCCAAGCTACCGCGGGTAAACGCAAGTGGGGAAGTTATTTGGAACTTGATTCGTTGCTTCGCGAGCAAGTCATTGGCAAAGTTATTGAACCGGCCAGAAACATTGGCATGACCTGGCAGTATTTGCGCGAGAATTTCAACCACCCAAAAACCATCCAAAAAAATTGGGAACAGTATTTGGATGACAAGAACTGGCCGACTGATACTGATCTAAGTTTTGGGATGAAGGTCAAACAATTTGGCAAATCGGATAAGCGCCATACAACTGGCGTAGTTTTCGACCAAGAAGTAAACCTTTTGGTCGGTCTCTGCCAACTGGCCGCGCTAACCTGGGAACTGTACGAACGCGAGATGACGCGTACAGATAGATATGACTTCACATTATTGGAAAGCAAGGCAATTGAGTTGCTCACCGAACATCCATCTCTCGCCGAGCGAATCCGGTCTCAGTATCGCGCAATTCTGCTTGATGAATCTCAAGATGCCAATCCCAACCAGTTTGGCTTTCTGTCGGCTTTGAACCTGGGAAATTCGCTTACAGTCGGCGACAGCCAGCAATCCATTTACCGCTTCCGAGGTTCGGTCAAAGAGATTTTTGAGACTATGGCGCAGGATAAGCCCATCCAACTTGACCTCAATTACCGCTCACATCCTGGAATCATTAATTTTGTCAACCATTTGTATGAAAAAACTTGGGCCGGGCATTATTCGCCTATGGCTCCGGGGGCTCACCAACCCACCGAGCCTTTGGATTTTGAAGGGGTTGAGATTCTCGAATCACATCCTGACCATCCCGCGGCAACCACGGCTAACTTTGTGAAGAACATGATTGCTCAGGGTGACCCTCCGGGCGATATCGTCGTGCTAGTTCGTAATTCAAGTAGTGCTACCGCTATCCAAGGAGCTTTGGATGCACTTGGAATTCCCAACCAGGCTAGCGGCACAAGCGAATCTCTTTTCACCCGTATGGAAGCCCGAGACATGGCGAATCTCTTGACCGCCTGCGTGCATCCGGAAAACGATTTCGTTCTCGCTTGCCTGCTTCACAGTCCCTATGTCGGTGTCTCGCTTGATACAATTGTGCAACTTGGCCAATCGCCCGGAATTTTCAACCAACTGGCGGATTTTGAACCACTCATTCCCGAAGATAAGGAGAAAATTGAGAACTTTTTGAGTTGGTTCGTGGAGTTAAAGGCGTTCTGCGACCGATACTCGGCTTACGAAATCATCAATCGTGCACTCACCAATTCTCCCTATTTGGCGAATCTAGGAAGAAAAATCAATGGTGAACGGAATATCGCCAACACGCGCAAGCTTCTCACCATTGCAACAACTCACCAAGATTTAACACCGTTGCAGTTTGCCGATCGCTTCCGACACTTGCAAGTGCTTTCGCACCGCGAGCCGACTGCCCCGCTTCATGATCCAGATGCTCCAGTAGTGCGGATCATGACCATTCATAAATCGAAAGGCTTGGAGTTCAAGAATGTCATTGTGTATGGGCACGATCTCACTCCCCGAAAGGCAACTGCCAACACCGCCCGCATCATCACAGATTTCCGCAATGGAATGGCGTTCACCTGCCTTAAAGGGCCAAATGTGGTCTGGCAAGAAATCGTCAATCGCAATGCAGAAAGTGAGCTTGCAGAAGAGTTCCGGTTGCTCTACGTCGCCCTCACGCGAGCGCAAAGCCGATTGATCGTCGGGGTGCGTCCGCCCAGCGCTAAGGGCAATAAAATCCCTCTCACCGAAACGTTGCTCCGCCCAATCCCACGGGCCGATTATCCTAAGTTCAAAATCAAGCATCACCCGGCATCAAATCGGTAGCGGTAGACTCACCACACATGGCGGATTCCATCCAGCAGTTTCAGTTGGCGTGTGTGCAGTTCCAACCTACTAAGGGCGACCTGAAAGCAACGCTCGACCATTTGGCGGAAACCGCACTGCAAGCCGTCAGCGAGGGTGCCGACCTACTTGTTTATCCTGAATCTGCTACTACCGGATATGTATTGGAAGGTGGTGTCGATACCCTCTCGCTCACCACGGCAGAACTTTGCGCGGAACTTGAACCACGGTTCAAAAATGCAAGCAAGCCATTTGACATAGCCATTGGATTTTACGAATCAAATCCACGCCGACCATTTAATTCGGCGGCTTATTTAAGTTTCGACGGTACTAAGCTAAGTGCTCTGCACACCTACCGCAAAATTTTCTTGCCAACTTATGGCGTTTTTGATGAGCACCGCTTCCATGAAGAAGGCTCAGAACTCGGCGTCGTAGATACAAAATTCGGTCGTATTGGAATTTTGGTCTGCGAAGACGTTTGGCACTCGGTGCTTTCTACATTGCTTTGTGTTGCCGGATGCGAAATTATCCTTGTTCATTCCGCTAGCCCTGCTCGGAATTTCCAATCGCATAAACCCGGTAACTTGATTCGCTACGACCGGATGCTGCAGTCGCTGTGCGAAGAACATGGCGTTTTCACGGCCATGGCTATGCTAAGCGGATTTGAAGGCGGAAAAGGCCTTACTGGCGGAAGCCAGGTCGTAGCGCCAAACGGAGAATGCTTAGTGCAAGCCAAAAATTTCGGCGAGCAAATCGTCATGACCAACGTTGATCGCCGCCTGGTTGCACAGGCTCGATCCGGGACTCCGCTTGCCAGCGACCTCAAAGAGCGGTGGGCGGATATTGTTCGGATGGGTAGTAAGTTGGTCGATTAGCTTTCGGCAGGAATTTCCACCATCGGGTATTCCTCTAGATAACTTTCACCAAACGCACCAACGTACTCAACCGTTCGGTTGATAAAGTCAACTTCGTAGCTCACAACGCCAGCTTCCCAGGTTCCGGTTAGAAACTCTCCGAAAGTTGTTTCTCCTGCCTGGTCGCGGCGGATTGCAGTGACGAGAGCACTTTCGTTGTACGGCGGAACGTCGGCAAATCCGCTCACCAACGGCTGACCTTGGATCACAACGATCCCTTTATCCGTATAAAACAGACTTTGGCACGAAGGCAAATGCCATACATTGCGCGTTGCCCCTGCTTGTCTTAAACACTCCGCTAGGTACGGAAATCCACCGACCTTCGGACGACCAACTTCGGCGCGTTGCATTGCATTTTGAATGGCTTCGATTGCGTTCATGCTTCTTGTGCTGGAGATTACTGCAATCTGATGTGTTTGGACACTGTCACCCTAATTCATAATCCCCCGAATAATTACATTAGATTAATTTCAAATGGAAAGTCAGTGGCGTGCTGCTTGAGATATTGGAGAATCGGCTCAATCTCTTTGAAGTAGGCGATGGATTTGTACGTTGCCTTCCCTTCGTAAAAAAATATTTCACGAGTCAGACTGTCTTGACCAATACCCTTCAAACTGTTGTATAGAATTGTGAAGGTCATAGGTGGTCGATGAAACTCTAACCGATCATCCATTAAGCGCATATAGGATTTTCCAGCCCGTATCCGTATAGTTGCAAGTACTGCAACAGCTACAAGAAAACCTGCGCATGCAGTTAAAAGTCGATATGAATTTGATTCGGAGCCGAACGAGCCAATAACGTATCCCCAGAAGGAGAAAATAAAACAAAGCATCACTGCTTCGTAATTTGATGGAGGAGGTCGCAAAACTACGGATATTTTGATTTTTGTCGTCGATTGGATCAAAGTCGCTGCCGCCTCTCTAATAGTATTTCATTTACGTAAAATCCCCTCGGCGAACGCCAAGGGGATTTATTACCGAACAAACTGCTCGTTTAATGACCAGCGACCTTGCCAGCTTCCGTGGGATCAAGTTTCACGCCTGGACCCATGGTGCTACTAATGGTGATGGTTTGCAGGAATCGGCCTTTGCTGCTGGATGGCTTTGCCTTGATAACAGCGTCAAGAGCAGCAATGAAGTTTTCCTTGATTTGGTCTTCAGTGAAGCTTGCTCGTCCGATTGGCACGTGCACCACACCAGCTTTATCAATGCGGTACTCCACGCGGCTGGCGGTTTTGATTTCTTTAACTGCTTGACCAACTGAATCGGTCACTGTGCCGTTCTTTTTGTTTGGAGTTTTGGTTCCAAGGAACCGACCGATTTTCCCGATTTGAGGAGCCATGTCGCTTGCTGCGACCATGACGTCAAATCCTTTCCAACCTTCTTGAATCTTCTTAATCAGGTCTTCGTCGCCCACGAAGTCTGCGCCTGCGGCGGTCGCTTCTTTAGCCAAGTCGCCCTTAGCCAAAACCGCAACGGTTTTATTCTTTCCGGTTCCGTGGGGAAGGTTGGTAATACCGCGAACGTTTTGGTCGCTCTTGCGAGGGTCGATACCCAACTTGATGGCAAGGTCAACGCTTTCGGGGAATTTAGCGGTGGCTTTTGATTTCACCAACTTAATGGCTTCATCAACGGTGAAGGTTTGCTCGAAGTCAACACCCTTTGTTAATTCAATAAATCGCACGGAGTGTGCGCTCTTTTTTTTAGTTTTCTTTGCCATGTGGCCTCCGTGGTACTAAGCAGTTCTGCACGCAGAACCTCCCACTGGCGCGTATAGTACCACGCTCATTTGAGCCTACACCGGGTCCGGTATTCCGGCCCAGCATCCCGAGATTGACCCTCAAGGGGGTAGGTAACCTGCTCGGCAAGACAACGACGTCGGTTTGCATTTGCATATAAGTCCGGCGCCGGCAAGGAAAACCCACTCTTATGCAGAATACATTTGCCATCCTCGGTTCCGGAATGCAGGGCACAGCCGCTGCCTACGACATTGCCAAGTTTGCTGATGACCCCCAAGTATTGATGGGCGACATGAGTTTGGAGCAAGCAACTAAAAGTGCGAACCGAGTGAATCAACTCGTTGGCAAAGAAATCTGTGTGCCACGCCAAGTAGACGCGATGAATGAAGAAAGTTTGAGCGCATTCCTTCATGAAGCAGATATTGTCATCAGTTGCGTTCCCTATTGGATGCACCCGCATATTGCCAAAGTCGCAATCGATACAATCACCGACATGGTTGACCTTGGTGGAAACACCGATATCACCATGAAAACCTTGGCTCTTGACCAAGCGGCTAAAGATGCAGAGGTCACTCTGGTACCGGATACTGGCCTTGCTCCTGGTTTGGTGAACAATCTTGGCCTTTACATGATTGAAAACATGGAAAAGTGCGACTCTATCAAGTTGTACTGCGGTGTTCTGCCCCAAAATCCTAAGCCACCGTTCAACTACAAGTTGACCTTTAACATGGAAGGTTTGGTCACTGAATATGATTACGAGGCTATCGTTCTCCGTAATGGAGAAATCGCTACCGTACCAACCTTGACTGAAGTAGAAGATTTGCATATCAAGCAGTTAGGCGATATGGAAGCGTTTGTGACATCTGGTGGTACTTCAACCGCTCCTCACACACTGAAGGGCAAAGTCACCAACTACGAATACAAAACGATCCGCTTCCCAGGTCACGCTCATTTGATGAAAATCTTCAAGGATTTCGGCTTCTGGAACGAAAACAAAATCAATGTCAAAGGTACTGAAGTTGTGCCGAAGGATGTGTTCAACGCAACGTTTGGCCCTGAACTCGAAAAGTTTGTTGACCAAGATTTGTGCGCGGTGCGCGGCGTTGGTGTAGGAACTGATAACGGTCAACCCACGCGAATCCAAATCGACATCTTTGATAAGCAATGCCCTGATACCGGATTCACTTCCATGGAGCGATTGACTGGATTCAGCACGAGCATCATTGCTCAAGAGGTCGTTCAAGGAAATGTTGAAAAGGGTGCCGTTCGCTACGAAAACGCAATGCGCGGAACCGACTTTTTGAAAGAACTCCATCGCCGCGGAATAGATATTCAAATTCAAAAAACTACGGAAACTGTTTTTAACTAAGCCCGTTTTGTAAAATCCTGGTGACAAATATGTCACCAGGATTTTTGTTGACTAATTTGTTGAACTCTTTTCTGGCGTAATTCGTTACAATGTGTAACGCGTTATGAAAACAGCTCTTTTCTGCTTGGCCGCCGCATTGTTGGGAACGTCGGCAAGTATCACTCCTGCGCAAACTAAGGTTCAAGAAGAATCCAAAGTGAGTTTTGCCAAAGAGATCCAACCCATTATTAAGCAAAGCTGTCTGCGATGCCATGCCGGCGACCGAGCTTCCAAGGGTCTTGACCTAAGCACGCACGAGGGCTTGATGAAAGGCACACGATTCGGCAAAGTTGTTATCGCAGGAAAAAGTGCGGAAAGCGTTCTCTATAAAGCGATCAAGGGCCTGCCCGGTGGAAGCAAGATGCCCCCCGGTCGTAATCCATCTCTGACGGACGCAAACATATCGCTCATTGCAAAGTGGATCGACCAGGGAGCATTGAAGAATTAACGTGAAGAGTTTCATACCCCTTCTCATCGCCGCCGGAATTTTTTCCTTGGTGGCTTGTGCTCAACAACCAGAACCTGAAGCTGCTCCAGATTCAGGTACAGCTTCAGCCACCAAAACATTTAGCGCCAATGTGCAACCGATCCTCACTAAAAACTGCGTGAGTTGTCACTCTGGTGATAAGCCAGCGGAAGGGCTGAATCTTGAATCTTATGATGGCCTAGCAAAGGGCATACATAACGGGCGCGAAGCGGCATTTGTGGCTGGCAAAAGCTCCGAAAGCATGATCGTCAAGGTTCTCACCGGCGACGGTGCCAAGCAAATGCCACCTGATAAGAACGATGCTGTTTCAGCCGAAGATGTGGCAACCATCGCCGCTTGGGTAGATGCTGGCGCGAAAAACGACTAAAGTCAACTAGAACTGAAAAACACCAGCGACTATATGCCGCTGGTGTTTTTTATTGGGCGACCTAATATCACACTTTTGTAGTTGACCGACGGGCGCCAGTCTGCCTCGCCAACAATTTTAAATCCCCATTTCCGGTACATAGCAATCAGATCGCGGGCGAGTTCACTTGTATCACATGCTAACATGGTTGCTCCCCATTCTCGGCCCCGACGTTCTGCCACTTCCAGTAGCAATTTGCCGATTCCTTTTCCTTGGTGGATTGGTTCAATTGCGAATTGACCAAACGCGCAGGGCTTTTTGTTTCGATAGTAGTCGCAACCCGTTTGCTCGCCCGGAGCAAAAATCGTGATCGTTCCAACCACTTGCCCGTCCAATTCGGCACACCAGCTTTCTCCTTCGCTTAAGCGCTCTTCGGTTGTTGCTACGCTTTGTGTGGTTGCAATGTAGTTCAACCCCTGGTCAGCAAGGCGACGGTAAGCACGGTGAATCATCTCCGTGAGCGCCACGACATCGTCGTCTTCAGTCCATTGGCGGATCACAATTTCCACCAAATAAGTTTACGCAAAGTCACATTGTTAAGTTCTGGATAACGCACCCGATAAACCCTTAACAATCTATCTGAGAGCGAGTAGACTCGAATCATGAAGCTTTCTCGACGATCACTGATTGGTGCTGGTTTAACGGGTGCCGCCGCCTCGGCATTTGGAATTAGTGGCATCCCTATCATTCCCGAAAACAAACCTAAGCAAGTCAAGAACATCATTTTCTGCGTGGTGGATGGTATGGCAATGCAAACCCTTTCAATGGCTGACCAACTGCACCAGATGATTTACGGAAAGCAATCGTACTGGGCATGGTTGATGGAGCAGGATTTCGCGGTCAACGGCCTGGAAGAAACGCGATCGCTCAGTTCAATCGTAACGGACTCTTCGGCCGCAAGTTCAACCTGGGGCAGTGGGCGACGTATTTGGAACGGTCAAGTCAACGTGTTCCCAGACGGAACCAAATTGCGCACTCTAACAAGTCTCATGAGCGAAGCAGGTGTGAAATGCGGACTTGTGACGACGACAACCATGACCCACGCAACTCCGGCCGGGTTTGCCGTGAATTCAATGCGACGCGATGACGAGCCAGGTATCGCGGAAAAGTATATTGCGGCGGGTGTTGATATTTTGATGGGCGGGGGTGATCGCCACTTTTCCGCCGCGAAGCGAAAAGATAAAAAAGATGCCTACGCGGATTATCAGCGTGCAGGATACACGATCGCAAAATCTCGCGACGAAGTAATCGGTTGGAAAGGCAAAAAGCTTCTTGGAATTTTCAGTGACAGTCACACACCTTATTCGGTAGACCGCAACAACAGTGATGAACTCCGTAAAACGGTGCCGACACTTGCCGAAATGGCAACCATAGCTATTGATAACCTAAAGGGTTCGCCTAACGGATTTCTTCTACAAATTGAAGGTGGCAAGGTAGACCACGGTGGACACGCCAACGATGTGGCGGCTCTGCTTTATGATCAACTCGCATTTGAAGAAGCAGTCAAAGTCGCAGTTGATTTTGCTCTGAAGGATGGCGAGACGCTTGTGATTATCACCGCCGATCACGCGACTGGCGGCCCATCGCTCAACGGAGCGGGCGATGAATATTTCGATAGCACTGCTGGTTTACACACTGTCATGGGAATGAAAGCCAGTTATGGGGTCATTCAAAGTGATTTGGGCAAAACACCGACCGATAAGATGGTTCAGGATGTAATCGAAAATCGCCTTGGCCTGCAACTCAAAACTGAAGAAGCGGCGGCAATTTCTGGCGCACTTGCCAACAAATATGCCTTTGGGCTTTCCGAGTTCCAACGCAGTTTTAGCAGCACCCTAGGAACGATATTAGGCAACCACTCTAAGATTACTTGGACAAGTGGCAACCACACTTCAGATCACGTCATGCTCACTGCGGTTGGCCCAGGAAATGAATTTGCTTCGGGCCTCACCAAAAACATGCATTTATTCGACATCATGCTTGCCGCGAAAGGCTTGAAGCATTCAAATCCCACAATGAGTTTTGAAGATGCGAAAATGCACTACGACAAGATGAAAGAATCACAAAAAACGGATGTTGTTGCCGCGCACGCATCACCGGAAGAACTGAATCTTTGGCAGTAGATTCTAACGGCCCACGGGCTTGCGTTCCATACCCTGGGTGGATTGATTCCAGCGAGTAAAATCCACCCCGACCCACGCAAACCCCTATGGATCAATCTCGCATCCGCAATTTCTGCATCATCGCTCACATCGATCACGGCAAGTCTACACTTGCGGATCGAATTCTTGAGTTTTGCGGAGCCGTGCGTGGAACCGCTCAAGAGCAGATGCTCGACACGATGGAATTGGAGCGGGAACGTGGCATCACCATCAAAATGACCGCCGTAAGGATGGAATACACGGCAAAAGATGGCCAAACCTATCAATTTAATCTGATTGATACCCCTGGCCATGTTGACTTTACTTACGAAGTATCCCGCGCGCTTTATGCATGCGAAGGCGCGATCTTAATTGTCGATAGCACGCAAGGCGTCGAAGCCCAAACCATCGCCAATGCCAACATGGCGATGAACCAGAACCTTGAAATCATCCCCGTGGTGAACAAGATGGATCTTCCCCATGCCGACCTCGACATGGCGAAGGACGAGATCGAAAATACGCTAATGATTGATGCCAGCGAAGCGATTCCATGTTCGGCAAAAACTGGCATGGGGATTCAAGACATCCTTGAAGCTGTTGTTCAGAGGGTTCCCGCACCGAAAGGCGATTCAAAAGCTCCGCTCAGAGCACTCATTTTTGATAGCCACTTTGATACTTACCAAGGCGCGGTTGCGTATTGCCGAGTAATTGACGGTGCCGTCAAACCAGGCGACAAAATCAAGATGATGTCCACGGGCAAATCGTTCGACGTGGACGAGGTTGGCGTTTTTCGTCCCCGATTGGAACGAGGACTCTCACTCGAAACCGGCGAAGTTGGGTTTCTCACCGGTGCGATCAAAACTATCGGGGACGCCAGCGTCGGCGACACAATTACGCAAGCAGAAAATCCCGCTGAAATCCCGCTGCCTGGTTACCGCAAAGCCAAATCAATGGTCTACTGTGGGCTGTACCCCACCGATAGCGACCAATACGAAGACCTGCGCGATGCGATTCAAAAGCTCCAACTCAACGACGCTTCGCTGGAATACGAACCAGAAACATCCGCTGCGCTCGGATTTGGGTTCCGCTGCGGATTCCTTGGTTTGCTCCACATGGATATCATGCGCGAGCGGCTTGAGCGAGAATTCGATCTCGACCTCATCCTCACCGCACCGAGTGTGGACTACCACGTTTTCAAAACCGATGGAGCGATGCTCCATATCTCAAACCCCTCGGAACTGCCTCCAAGCAACCACATTGCGAGCATCGAAGAACCAGTTGTGAGCGCGACCATCATGGCCCCTAATGAATGGGTCGGCGCGGTAATGACCCTCTGCCAAGATCGCCGCGGAGTTTACAAACGCACCGAATACATCACTCCTACCCGGGCGATGGTTTATTACACTTTGCCGCTTGGCGAAATCCTGCTCGACTTCTTCGACAAACTCAAATCCTCGACTAAAGGATATGCGAGCTTCGACTATGAATTCGACGGCTACCAGCAGTCAGACTTGGTCAAGGTAGATATTCTGCTCAACGGCGATGCGGTGGATGCGCTCAGTTTTATTGTCAACCGGCAGTTTAGTTACCAGCGCGGCAAGGCCATTGTGGAGCAACTCCGCAAAGTTGTGCCAAGGCAGCAGTACGAAGTCAAAATTCAGGCGGCGATCGGCGCGAAGATCATTTCTGCCGATGTGATTAAGCCGTTCCGTAAAAACGTCATTGCAAAGTGCTACGGCGGCGACGTTTCGCGTAAGCGCAAGCTTCTTGAGAAGCAAAAGAAAGGGAAAAAGCGCATGAAGAACATCGGCTCAATCGAAGTCCCGCAGGAAGCGTTTTTGAGTGTTCTCAAAGTTGCCGAGTAGAATCTTTGCCAGGCAAAAATACCAGTAATGCTTTCCGATTCACCGACTTCAAGCATTCTTAACCTGAATCTGATAAAGTAATGATGAGAGGTTGATTATGAGAATTCGAACTGGACTATTGGTTTTTGTTTTGGGCGCGGTTGCTACTACGGCCCATGCAACAATTTTAATTGACGACTTTACTAGCGGATTCAACTCTGGTTCCACGACGACAGGTTTCTATTATGATACTGCCGCCGGTGCCGCTATCGGTGGACACCGATACATTGATCACCGGTTCTTTCTGAATCCGTTGCTTCGTCCCATTTCCACCGAAGTGAATGCCGCAACTCCGGGAAATCTGTTCATCGAAGCGGGATCGGGTGTAGATGGTCAAGCCTTTGCGGTTTGGGCGGGCAGGGTTGTTGGCGCGCCAAATTCCGGCCCCGGCGGTTTAGGTCGCAACCAATTTGATGGGCTTGATTTGGATCTTACGGGAGAAGCTGGCATTCGGGTTGATTACATTAACAACGACCAAAGCAACACTCGACTCTATATTGAAGTTTGGGACAGCAATTTCAATGTTAACTCGGTTTTATTCACACCGCTCGCGGCGGGCAATGGAAGCTTCTTCGCTAACTTCTCATCTTTTGTGGTCTTCCAGGGTACTGGTGTTAATTACGCTGACATTCAAGGGATTGCTATCGGGCTTGACTTGCCGACTGGCAACGACATCACGATCACCAATGTTTCAGCCGTTCCAGAGCCAGCAACAATGGTTGCCCTTGGACTTGGCTTAGCAGCATTGGCACGACGAAAGCGAAAAGCTTAAATCAAACCCTGAACCTCCAAAAACCACCCCGACAGTTCGTCGGGGTGGTTTTGCTTTATTTAGTATCAGTTTTTAATCGTGTGCCAGATTTGTTTTCCACTTGAACGGGAATACCGTAACTTCGCACATAAGAAATATCGCTTTTTATTGAGCCTAAGCTATTGCCAATGCCATCCACTTCCCTGGTCATATTTTCGATTGCTCTTGAAACGTCATCGACCACTTCCTTTTCTGGGGCTGCACTTACCCTCCCCGCCACAAACACGACTGCGAGGCTACTCGCTACGATAAATCCCTTCCAAAACGCTTTTTGTTCGTTCATAGAATTAAAGTACACGAATTCAACAAGATCGGTCTAAAATGGCTTTTAGATATGGAGCCTCCTCCTATTGTTGATTTGAATAAAGAAAGGCGGCTTGAAATACTTGCGGTTCTGGCAATGCTCGTCGTTCCGGGGATAGTTGAGTCGCTCCTTTCCTTTGCTTACTCAATAAAAATGTCACCTATGATAAGTAACACTAATGTGCTCACACGTAGCGTGTGCACGCTTGCCATTCTATGGTTACTTCTTAGGCGATCGCCTTGGTCATTGGCAGATCATGGCCTTGGCAAGCTGATACCAAAATATTTCTGGCAAGCAGCCATTCTTGTAGTTCTCATGTTTGTTGCCTATTATGTTTATGGTGACTTCTATTGGGCAGTACATAGCGTTTTTCCCCAAGTTGAATTTCAGCCATGGTTAAACACCCAACTCTTTCAGCAGTCTAAGGGTCTAGCGGTTCTGATTTTAGTTCCAGCCATGATCGCAAACTCGTTTGTTGAGGAGATTGCGATCCGTGGTATTTTGCAAACTCATCTCGTTCACTTCACTCGGTCAGTCGGAGCAGGGATTCTAGTATCAACTTTAGCCTTCACTTCTTATCATTTGTACCAAGGAATATTTCCCCTGATTGATATATTTGTACTTGGAATTATTTTTGCCTGGAGTCGCATTCAATTTCGTTCCTTATGGCCAGCCATCATTGCCCACACCGTTTACAATATTCTGCTTCTAACAATGTGACCATCGTAATTAGAGATTTGTACAGCATTTAACGGACAACCTTGGTGTGCATATTCCCGCTTGAATTGGAACCAGAACGAGTAAACTGCGCAGGTGTCAATTTCGGCCATGAAGCATCCCATGATTATCCAAGGCGGCATGGGAGTGTCTGTCTCTAACTACGTTCTTGCGAACGCAGTCGCCAAAACAGGAAACCTCGGCGTAATTTCGGGCACCGCGATGGATTTGGTTCTCGCCCGACGCCTCCAACAAGGTGACCCAAACGGTGATTTAAGAGCCGCATTTGACGCGTTCCCTCTGAAAGAAATGGCTGAGCGAGTTTGGAACAAATATTTTGTTCCTGGCGGTAAAGCAGATTCCAAGCCGTTTATTTCTCGCCCAATGCCAAACATGAACCCTGGCAAGCCGTGGCTTGAACTCACGGTTGTTGCAAATTTTGTGGAAGTCTGGCTGGCTAAACGAGGGCACTCTAACCCGATTGGAATCAACCTGCTTGAGAAGATTCAACTTCCCCACGTTCCTTCTCTTTTCGGCGCAATGCTCGCGGGCGTTGATTACGTTTTGATGGGCGCCGGAATCCCGCGACAAATCCCTGCGGTTCTTGATTCTCTCAGCCAACTCAATTCAACTTCATACCGAATTGACGTCACAGGGGCTGGCCCAGGCGAAGTTTACGAAACCCAATTTGATCCTAAAGAACTTGGAGAATGGACTACCGATACGCTTAAGCGACCATTCTTCCTGGCGATTGTAAGCAGCACCGCGTTAGCCCAGAACTTGCTCAAAAAGTGCACGCCTCCTGTGGATGGATTCGTAATAGAAGGGCCTCTCGCTGGCGGACACAACGCACCTCCTCGGGGCGGAATCACCCTAGACGAAAACAACGAACCGATTTACGGGCCGAAGGATGAAGTCGACCTTCCTTCATTCGCCGCTCTTGGTGCTCCTTTCTGGCTTGCTGGAGCATACGGCGAACCAGAAATGCTGAACCACGCACTTGAAAATGGTGCGCAAGGCATTCAGGTCGGAACCGCGTTCGCTTTTTGCAACGAGAGCGGAATTGAGCCAACAATGAAGGCAGAAATTATTCGGCAATGCCTTGCCGGCGAAGTGGAAGTCCATACAAGCGCAGTTGCGTCTCCCACAGGATTCCCCTTCAAAATCGCGCGGGTCAAAGGCACTCTGAGCGATATTGCCACTTATAAAAATCGAACCAGAATCTGCGATCTCGGTTACCTTCGCACTTGCTACAAGCAAGAAGACGGAAAAATTGGTTATCGATGCCCCGCAGAACCAGTTGATGACTACCTAAAGAAGGGTGGCTCGATTGAAGACACTGAAGGGCGGATGTGCGTTTGTAATGGACTCATGTCCACCGTTGACCTTGGTCAAACCAGGAAAGACGGCACTCATGAACCTGTTCTTGTCACGGCGGGTAACGACCTCGTAAAAATAGCTCGTTACATTCCTGAAGGTCAAACCGATTACACGGCGGAAGATGTCATCGCAATGCTGACTTCAAAATTACCTGTTTCGGTTAGCTAACTGCAATCCAGCTCGATTCATCGGTTGCCCGGTACCGACTGGTTTCCTTGCGAAGGGCATTTTGCCGTTTGGCACCTGCTTGCCATGCGGAAATATGCTCGCCTACGATCCTTGCAAATTCGACCGGAACTGCGTTTCCTAGTTGCTTGTATTGGTCAGCTACTGATCCGCACACAACCCAATCATCCGGAAACGTTTGCAACCGCTTGTACTCCTGAACACTGAGTGGCCTGAGTTCTTCTGGATGTCCGAGCAGAGTGGCTGGCATATTGGGAAGTGTCAGCAGAGTAGGTGAAGGCTTATCCCATGCAATCCGGCGCAAAAAGCCCGTTCTTCCGCCAGAGCTAAAAAATGCGTTGCCCATTGCCTCAGCTGCGTCGGCAGCATTTAGAACCCGCCAATTCTCACCGGCTTTGATTTTCTGCATATAAGGCAGGGCGCGACGACGAAGCGGTAGAAAATCGTGTTCACCAGATAGCCCTTTAAGAGCTTGTCTCACGGTTTTTATTTTTCCATTTGGCACTAAATGAGGCATTATCTTTCCTCCTTTGGCGGCGACCATTACCAGACGTTCGCGTACCTGCGGAATACCAAATCGGCTTGTATCGTACAACCTAAAGCTCACACCGTAGCCGGCGGATTCGAATTTAGCGAGGATCTCTTTAAGTGCTCCGCCGCGTTGCTCCCGGTCGCTCAAAGTCGGGAATTCTGCGCCTCGCTCGTCATGAGGACGGTGCTGCAACGGCACGCTGAGCAAGCCCCGGACGTTTTCAATCAGAATGATTTTTGGCTCTAAAGCGAGGGCAAGATCAACGAAATGCAGAAAAACATTGCCTCGTTCATCGTTCAAGCCTTGACGGCGTCCAGCGGTGGAAAATGCTTGACATGGCGGGCCGCCCACGACTGCATCTAATTCTCCTATCCTAATCTTGAGTTGTGAACAAAGAGATTGAGGTGTGAGATCACGAATATCGCCTTCAATTAAAGGGATTTCCGGGCGGTTCGCCCGTATAGTCTGGCAAGCAATTCGGTCGATCTCATTCAGCCCAACACATCGCCATCCTGCGCGCTCTAAGCCTAAGTCCAACCCAAGTGCCCCAGCAAACATGCTGAGATATCTCATCCGTGATCAATCTTCTCGCCATCCTAGCGAGAGCGCGGCAATCGCCGCTTATTCACAAGTTTTCCACATTTACTCGCATTTTTGCTAGCCCTGCGGCTACCGCAAGTTCAACGGGCTGTAAAACTAATCAGACATCCATTCTTTAGTGACCGATTCATTAGGGTTTTCAAAGTAAAAAATCACGTTACCATCAGCATCAAATGCTTCAAATCCTCGGATATCTCCCTTTTCCCCGAGGACTTCGCCGATCTTGACGTTCTTCGCAATTAAGTCAGCCCGTTCAGCATCCAAGTCATTCACAGAAAGGATCACTTTTGGGCCAGGGAATTCCTCTACTCCTGGGTTTTCTAAATAGTATGTCTCAACGTCAAATAGGCTAATCATTCCGCCGTTGCCATCAATATCAATAAAAGCGACCCCCCATGGGAGCCGTTTAACAAGCTTTCCACCTAGCGATTCTGTGTAGTGGAGAATCGCCGCCTCCAAATCTTTGACATGATATGTAGTTTCGAGCAATTTGCGCGACATAAAGATATTTTGCCGTAATTCGCAACGATGAATCGCTCTTGCGGCTAGGACCACAATATTCGATGCATCCGCAACAAAGCTATGTTCTTAGTCGCGAGTTATCTTTGTGTTGGGTAACGCGTTTAGTAGATCGGACATGATCGCATCACCAACATTTTTTGGCAAAGACAACACCTTTAGTTGTGACATTTGACCGAGTGGCTTTAAGTCTTCATCCTTAATCTGAGAATTATAGAGATAGAGCCTTTCAAGCTTTTTCAGGTCTGCAATTCTTTTGATTCCCTGTCTACTCAGCTTTGCTTTATTCAAGTCAAGTTTTTTTAATCCGGTTAGTTTCGATACTGGGACTGTGCATTGATCGGTGAGTTGCTTTGACATCAATACCAAAAGAGTTAGGTCAGGCAAATTCTTGAGTTCAAAGACCATCATGTCAGTCAATGAATCGTGAAAAACTCTTAACGAAGTCAATCCGCGAATGTGGTTTAGATGAGCGAGCATTCCCTTTTTGGGTTGGGTTGAAAGCTCGCACCAAATTTCGCCTTGTGGATCATCTACTGTACTGACTTGACAATTAAAACCAACTTCATTCAGTTTTCGAGCCGAATTTTCCAGCAGAGCAATTCTTTTTGAAATTTGCAACGATAAACCTAGAACTAAACTCGTCAACATGGCTTTACTTTTTTATAATAACAGGCTTTGTTGAAATTCAATGAACCAGCCCCCGTTTTGCTCCCCTGCCATACTCAAGGCAGATGTTCAAAGGTTTGATGCAAAAAGTCGATCGCATGCTCGGGCGGGGCGTGATTGATGAAGACCTTTACGAAGAACTCGAAGAAGCCCTCCTTCAAGCCGACACATCTATTACTGTTACTGGTGCGATTCTAGATGAACTCCGCAAAGCAGTACGGGAAGAAAAAGTCACCACTCCCGAGGGAATCAAAGCCAGGCTCAAAGAATCTATTCAATCCCGATTTTCTCAGCCTGGGGAGACCATGCTCTTCCGAAACTTCCCTCCATGTGTGTATTTGTTTGTTGGTGTGAATGGAGTTGGGAAGACAACTTCCATAGGCAAACTCGCTACAAGGCTCACTAAAGAAGGTCGCAAAGTCATTCTTGCCAGCGGCGACACATTCCGTGCCGCAGCGATTGACCAGCTTGAAATCTGGGCGCAACGCAGTGGATCAGAAATCGTCCGAGGTCAACCGGGGGCCGATCCAGCAGCGGTCATTTTTGATGCAATCCAAGCGGCGAAGTCTCGCGGAGCCGATTACGTTCTGGCGGATACGGCTGGGCGGCAGCACACAAAAGGCAGTTTGATGAACGAACTTGCGAAAATCGCGAAGGTCGTCGAAAAAGGGATCGGCCGCCCGGCAGATGAAACTCTTCTCGTTTTAGACGCGAATACTGGTCAAAACGCGATTCGGCAAGCAGAAGAATTCACTGCCGCCGCCGGAGTTACCGGCTTGGTGCTCACGAAAATGGATGGCACGGCAAGGGGCGGTGCACTCATCGGGATTTACGACAAATTCAGAATTCCAATCAAACTGATTGGACTGGGCGAAAAACCAGAAGACCTCCAGAACTTTGATCCAGAGGTCTTCGCTGAGAATTTGTTCTCGTAGTTATTTGTAGCTTTTAGGAATTACTGGCTCTCGCGCTTGAGTATCAACATAGGCATTGGCCGGAGCAGTCTTCGCCTGCACTTTGCGATGGCGCATAAATCCGAGGATCGAAAGGAAGATGAAAAGCGGAACTGCGATTGCATCATCCAACCAGCCCAACACGAAAATGACGTCAGGGATCAAATCAATTGGCGAAGCTCCGTACAACACGGCCACGGCAAGGTTAATGATTCCTGCCCACGGTAATGTTGACTTCGTTACGTTTGGATTTGCTTTCATCGCTAATCGTTAGACGATAAATGCAGGTTCTCGGTTGAGAGTTGATAGGACCTGCTTTTTAGCAGATTAATTTCAGGAACAGCTTTTTGCCAACCCGTAAAACCTTTCCATTGAGATCGTTTGAGCCAAACGTTGCCCCTAGATCAGAGACTTTCTCACCTTCTAATGAAACCGCGCCAGCTTGTACTAGCTTCTTCGCCGCACCGCGAGAATCAGCGGCTCCAACTGCAACAACGATATCTACTACTGAAAGAGGCTCAGAAACGCTGAGCGTAAACTCAGGCGCATCTACTGGTTGGTTGCGCTTGCTAAATGTCTCGATAAAGAACTGTTCTGCATCGTCTGCAACTTCAACCGAATGGTAGAGAGCAACGATTTCCTTAGCCAGTCTTATTTTTGCGTCACGCGGATTTTTGCCTTCGACCAGCATTTCCCGAACTTCATCCATTGGAACATCAGTGCAGAGTTCAAACCAGTTCGCAATGAGATCGTCTGGTATAGACATGGTTTTGCCGAACATGTCGTTCGGCGTATCCACTACACTCACGTAGTTGCCCAGGCTCTGCGACATTTTGTCTTTGCCGTCGGTTCCTACCAAAAGCGGGCAGAGCATGACAGCTTGAGCTTCTAAGCCGTACTGCTCCATCAAAGTTCGTCCAACCAAATTGTTGAACTTTTGATCAGTCCCACCTAGTTCAATATCAGCTTTGATTTCCACCGAGTCCATGCCTTGGCAAAGAGGATAAAGCAGTTCGTGCATCGCGATTGGCTGATGGGCTTCCCACCGATTGGTGAAATCGTCGCGTTCCATAATCCGCGCAACTGTGTACCGCGAAGCCAAGCGGATCACATCCTCAAACCCCATTGCGCCAAGCCAATCCTTATTGTAATAAATGATTGTTTTTTCTGGATCGAGGATTTTGTAAATCTGAGAGGAAACCGCTTCGACGTTCGCTTGCACTTCTTCCCGGGTAAGTTGCTTGCGGGTCTTGCTTTTGCCACTTGGATCACCGATCATTGCGGTGAAGTCGCCAATGATCAAACAAGCTGTGTGCCCAAGTTTTTGGAAATCACGGAGCTTTCGCAGAACAACCGCCCAACCCAGAGTCACGTGAGCCGCAGTTGGGTCAACGCCAAGTTTGGCTCGGAGAGGAACTCCGCTAGCGAGTTTTCGACGCAGATCGTCTTCCCCAATAATCTCCGCCGTTCCTCGGCGCAGTAAGTTAATCTGCTCGTCAATCGTCATTCCGTTCAAATTTTACCGCTGAGGCAAATTTGAACCCAGACTTAGCCGAATTGGAACTCTGGCGTGCTACAAAGCAGTTTGGTCACAGCTCCGCAGACTTGATTAGTATTTCGACGCGTAAGCGTGCCTTTTGCGGTTGCTTTAGCAGCATCAATCAATTGAGCCCGCTTTGCCGCTGGAACATTTGCATCAAAAATACTGATCACTCGGTCAACGAGCTTTTCAACGTTGCCATCTGATCCAAACACATCAAACGCCGGATATTGATTGGCATTGCCATTCCTGGTGAACAGTTCCTGCCCCCATTGAATTCGCTCCACCATTGTGGAAGTTGTGATCCACTGAGTACCGGTTTGCCAACCAGAAACATCGGGCGGGTACATCAGCTCCATTCCCATTTGTTCGGTCGCCAGACGCAGCGCAACTGCAGGCGCAATGGCCTGACGGCGACCACGGTCGTTTTCTTCGCCGCCCAGCGCAGAAACTTGCTTCACCATGCCAGCACCTACGCCAAGTTGCCGCATCATTGGCACACAAAAGTCGTAGGGGTTTTTGATAATGGCTCGGTGAGCTTTTGTAGATTGGAATTCTTCGGAAAGCATGATCGCCTTGAGCAATGGTTTAATGTTCGAACCGCCTTCTCGGAACAAAGTGGAGTATTTTTCAATAATCGCTTTTTCTGGTTTTGGATAAACAAACCATTCCCACATCTTTTGAACCAAATACTGCGACGTTCGCGGGTTGCCGACAAGGATGCCAATCACATCTTCGCCCATCCAAGGGCCTTTGTTTCCGAAGACCGCCTTGTCCGTTTTATCGTGGGATTTTTCGTCGAAAATGAACTCACTATTCCCATTCGGAACCTGGTTTCGGTTGAGTTGCAGACGGTTTCCGCGGCGGATGCCGTAAGTCCAGCCCGTAAATGCTTTTGCGGCTTCTTGAATGTCTTTTTCTGTGTAGTTGCCTTCACCTAAGGTGAAAAGCTCCATGATCTCGCGGGCGAAATTTTCGTTGGGCTTGCCTACGAGGTTGTTTTGATTATCCAACCAATACAGCATCGCCGGGTCTTGGCTGACTTTGAGGAGCAAATCACGGAAGTAGCCCAGTGCGTTATCTCGTAACAAGTGAACATGCACCAGCATCCCAGGGCCTGAAGAAACTTTCTGTGCGCTAGTTGCAAAATGGTCGTGCCAAAAAAGCGCCATTTTGTAAGTAAGAGGGCGATTGGTGATTAGCTGTTCGGCATACCAAACCTGCTGGGCAAGTCGCGGATTTTGAATGATCTGCCCATCGTTGTTTTTTAGGAATTCGTCGCCCAAAACAACCGGTTCTTCATGCTGATCCGATGCTAAAAGGCGGTCAACCGCCGCTTTGTATCCACCTTTGCCATAGAACTCGACTTCGGCTTCGCTCGCACCCAATCCAAACCGACGCAACAGATGCTTGATCTTGTCAGTCTCAGAATAATTCGCGGCTTGCATCCCTTCGTCCCCTTTCAAATCAATGTGATCTATTTATACGAGACGCGGATCGGCACGCACAGTTCACACCATTTACATGAACTGGTATTCCGGCGTGCTGAACAGCAATCGAACAACTTTAGCGACTCCTGGAGCAAGAGTACGCAGGGTGGCGACCCTACCGATTTCCGCTGCTGCGGCATCAATTAACTGCTGTCGTTTTTCGGTTGGCAACTTCACATCTAGGACGCTGAGAATTCCATCAACGATCTGAGTCGGCGATTGCCCTACCTGCCCTACCGCTGGCACGGCAACCCGCGCGAGTAACTGATTGCCAAATACTTGATCTGCCCATTTGATGCGCTCAATCATCGTGCTCGTGCTAATCCATTGATCCATGCTCGGCCAACCGCTCACATCGGGCGGCGTGAGCAATTCCATGCCCATTGCCGCAGTTGAACGACGTACTGCCGCCGGCACTGCCAAGCGAACTCGACCAGCTTGACCATCTTGGGCCGTGTAATCCTTAAGCTGACCCGACAATATCGCGCCTAAACCAACTTGGCGAATGGGCGGCACGCAGAAATCAACCGGATTCTTGACAATCTTGCGAATCGCTCTTTCGGAATAAGTTTCTTCATCCAGCATGATTGAGCGCAACAGTGCTTTGATTTGCAAGCCACTTTCACTAAAAACCTTCGCATGCTTTTCAATCACTGCCTTGCTTGGATTTGGATACACGAACCACTTCCAGATCTTTTCGGTGATGTACGTGCTGGTTCTTGGCAAAGCGCAAAGAATCTCAATCACATCTTCGCCGGAGAAGGAACCCGTTTTGCCGAAAACTGTCTTAGAGTCAGTATCGTGATTTGGTCGATCAAACAGATATTTGCTGTTTTGGCGAGGCACCTGGCCTCGGTTAGGGCGCACAAACCGACCAACTTCAAATCCGTAGCTCCAGCCTGTGAATGCTCGTGCCGCCTCTTGAATATCCTTTTCTGAGTAATTCCCTTCCCCTAGAGTGAATAGCTCCATGATTTCACGAGCAAAGTTCTCGTTCGGGCGACCCTTGACGTTTTCGATGTTGTCGAGCCAATAAAGCATGGAAGGGTCTTGGCTGATAGAAAGTAGCAAATCCGAAAACTTGCCGACCGAATGCTCTTTCAGAGTTTCCCAGTGATGAGCCATCGCAGGGCCGTTGGCAACCTTTTCCGAACTTGTCGCAAAATGGTCATGCCAGAACAGGGTCATTTTGGCTTGGAGCGGTCGATTTGTGGTCAGTAGCCATGCATAACACATTGCCTGAGCTGGCGCAGGGTTCGGCGGCATATTCCCATTCTGATCCTTTAAAAATTCATCGGTATAGATAACTGGCTCGTCGCGACCCTCGAAATTCAATAAGCGATCAACGGCGTTTTTCCATCCGCCTGCCCCATAGAAATCTATTTCAGCTTCGCTTGCCCCCAATCCAAACCGTCGGAGGAGATGCGCTACCCTTTGCTCATCACTTAATTGAATCATAAGCGACCTAACGCACACTTTATTAAACAGTTCAGTAAGTCTAGTAATTGATCAGGCTTACGAATTCAAAGTAACGAAAAAGGGCCAGTCAAGATGACTGGCCCCCGTTCGAAATGAATTCGTTAAACTAGATCAAACTTCTGCGACGTTCATCGCTTTGAATGTTGCTTCGTTAACGAACTTGAACAGCGTGTTGCCGTTATAAGTTGCTTTCAAAGCATAGCGAACTTGTTCGCCATTCTTCGTCTTGCGGATCATTTTGGTCTTGCGGATATCAGATTCCGGAACGTCTACATGTGATCGAGTTTTCAGGTCGTAAAACTGCATTTTGCCTTCCAACCTACCTGGTTTGTGGTTGCAATTCTAAGGACGGGAGTTGATTCTAAAAAGAAGCAAATTTCCTACCCCAAGTGAGCGTAGTTTGAACTAGAGTGAACCTGGTTCGCAAGGCTTTTGCATAAAAAAGCCGATAAACCACCGTTTTAAGGTCAAAATAACCCTAAATTCGGTGAAAAACACCAAATCTCATGTCATTAAATGAACTCACGAATAGATTGCAGAATCACGGATTAAGGCTCACAAAGCCAAGATCCTTGATTTTACAGGCTCTTATCTCGACTGAAAAGCCGATCAGTGCCTACCGACTGCAAGACGAAATGGCAACTAATGGCATGAAAGTACACATTGTGAGCGTGTATCGCACGTTGGCTGTACTGCAAGAACTGGGAATTATTCATTACATTCCCAGTCAACAAGGCTATTTGCTTTGCACGGAATCTTGCGAAAGCGACCGTCAAACCGAGCATCTTGTCTGTGATTCGTGCGGAATAGTCACGGAAATCCCAATGCCGACCTGTGCCACCAACGATCTACTTGAGCAAGCAGAATCTCATGGATTTCGCATGAGCAAAATTCGGGTGGAAGTTGAAGGCACTTGTAACAACTGTCAAAAAAACCCGCACTGAACTCTTCAGTGCGGGTTTGAGTAGTTTGCTTAACCGATTCGATCGGTCAATGTGAGACGAGTTGTTGATCCGCCTTCATATCGGTTCACAACTACGGTCACTATGTCGCCCCAACTAACGTTTTCAAGGATCTTGCCAACCTCGCTGACATCCTTGATGGGTTCACCATTGAGCTCTACCAAAACATCACCTACTTTTACGCCAACTTTGTCAGCAAAGCTACCCGCCACAACTTGATAGACCACTGTGCCTTTTACATCTGATGGCAGTTTGAACTGACTCCGTACTGTAGGATCAGCTAATCGCAATCCGACGCCTAACCGAACTGGAACATCCATGTTAGGGGTTTGGGGCTGAAAATTACCGAACGGGTTTCCAGTTTCTGGCATTTGCCGCGTCAGTTGTTGTCGAACCGGTGCTTCAAGTTTCAGGCTTGCGGATTTCTTCTTACCGTCGCGAACATAGTCAATATTTACTTGATCGCCAGGAGAAGATTTGTAGAGAGCAACCCGAAGCTCAAGTTCATTTTCTAAGGTTTTACCGTTAAACGAGGTGATGACGTCGTTCTTTTGCAGGCCAGCTTGAGCGGTTGGGCCAGATTCTTCCACGCCTTCGACATAAGCGCCGCCATTCACTTTGAGATCTGACTTTTCAAATGCGGTCAATTCTCTAATATAAGCACCTAGTACGCCTCGATCAAATTTGCCGTTGGCGATCAGTTCGTCCGCTACTGCGCGAACGACATTGCTCGGGATCGAAAAACCAATACCAGCGCTGGCTTGAGTGGTGGAAACGATTGTGCTGTTGACACCAATGACCTCGCCATCAATATCAAGAAGCGGTCCACCGCTGTTACCTGGGTTAATCGGGGCATCGGTCTGAATCAAGCCAGAATATCCACGGCTTCCACCAAGGCGAGGATCAGCAACTACGCTTCCTCGACCGAGTGCACTGACGTGACCAACTGTAACTGTATCATCTAAACCAAATGGTGAACCTACGGCAATTGCAAATTCTCCAACCCGCACATTACGGCTATCGGCTAGTGGCAAAGCAGATAAATTGTTTGCCTCCACTTTTACAATGGCAAGGTCAATCTGATCGTCTTCCGCCAAAATAACTCTGCCTTTGACCGTTCTTCCATCTGGCAAAGCAACATCTACTTCTTTCGCTCCACCTACAACGTGGTCGTTGGTGATAATCCATCCATCTGAACGGTAAACGAAGCCAGAACCACTTCCACCGGATGGGCTACTGATACTCACTACACCCGCTGAAGCAGCGGCCGAAATTGTTGCGAACGTATCATCCAGTTCACGGAGAATATCCATGCCACGTGTACTAGCTCCTTTTGTGGCATCAATATCGCGAGCTAATTTGATTGGTAAGTCCACCCCTGATTTGCTGACCAGGCTTCCGATAGGATTAGTTCCGCCGGACTGGTTCAACCCATAAACAAGACCTGCGCCAGCTAGAACGGCGCCGATCGCGATGACCAAAAAAGGTTTCTTCAACATGATTTGTAACTCACTCAATTCATCAAGAAAATCAATCTGATGTTCTTGCAATAACTGACAAGACGCAAGAACCGTTCCGGGGTCCTACTGACTCGCAATAAACGCATCGAGAATTTGATCGGAAGCGTTTGGTGGGCAGTCGCCTGCAATAGCGAGAGCAATGTCGCGCCTCCTATCGACTTTTCGAACCTTGATACCAAAGGTTTCCGGGGTTTGTCCACCGTTGTATTTCCATTGATAAACGTGGGCAGTAGCCAAGCCATCGGACATCCGAGTCACAAAAAATGGATTGCTTTCTGATCCCACTAGCTGCTGAACAAAAATCTGAAAATTAAATGGCATTCGGTCAACCTGGAGTGGTCTAAATCCTAGAAGACTTGCGGCGTACTTCATGTCTTTGACCGCCTTTGGCCCCCAAATTTGTTTCGACCTCACTTCTCGAGGCACATCGGGATCAAGGCTGATTTCTCCACCATTAGCCAACTTGAGATCAACGAGTTCAAAAAGTTTAATTGTTCTGCCCTCGGCTGTGGCTTCATACACATGGGTCAGTGGGAGTTGCTGGTCTACTATCATCACGCGAGTACCCATTTCGGAGTACTTTGCTTTGAGCGACAGAGTCATCACCGGTCTGCCAAGCCGTGTCCCAGATGAATCTGTGATCGTCACTTTGTAATTCTGTTCGGCCCATTTTGCTAGGGTGTCACCGGACGGGAAAAATGTGTAAAAAGAAGGCCGGACAAGAATAGTTTTTTGATCTGGAATGTACTGTTTTAATACTTTTCCATCGTCAATAAACACTTGCCCCTGTGATGTACTCGGATGGATGACTGTGCTCTTACTGCCCTTATCTTTGCTGACCTGGATTGCCATCAGCATTGGTTCTTCATCCCATTGCTGTCGTCGCGCAACCATAGTGCCAGTGAAATCGAATTTATCGTTAAGTACGCGGCGTAAGGTATCGCCGACCCGGTCGCCTTGGGCAACCGACCCTCCACCAGCGAGCATTAGCGCACTGGTCATCAGTGTCAAAAGTGTGCGTCTCACGAGACTTTAATTCTTATTCCGGAGCACTTGCTAGGTTAACGGGCATATAAACTGGTGCACCTGACGCGCTGTCTCCTACTGTTCTGACGTCTGTCGCTACCATTTCATCGGCAGGAACAAGACCGTTTGTGCCACCTTGCCTTACTTGAATCCACTGCATCAGAGCAAAGGTAAGAAAAAGCATTGCGGCCGCCATGGAAGTAGAGACAATAATTCCCTTTTTAGAAATTGATGGTGCCGCGTCATCTGCAAATACCGTTGCTTTGACTTGGTCTAATAAGTCATCTGATGGTTCTACTGAAGGCAACGTTGAAAGGATGTGCTTAACGCGGCGCAGTTCTTCAAACTCAAGCTCACAGCTCGCGCATTGGGAAATATGCTCTCGCATCAGATAGGCTTCTTCACCCGTCATCTCGCGGTCAATGTATGCAGAGAGCAAACTCTTTATTCGGTGGCAATTACTCAATTTGAAACCTCCGGCAGTGAATCGGGGAACGAAGCCTGCAAATATTCTTTCATTTGCTTTCGACCACGATGAATTCGAGAACGGACTGTTCCAACCGATGTATCCATCACGTCCGCAATCTCTTCGTAGCTCATACCATCAATATCGGCAAGAATGACCGCCATTCTGAATTCGGGGGTCATTGCCTTAAGAGCAAGTTGAAACGGCTCGTCGAGGCTGTTGGAAACCAAACTATGGTCAGCCTGCTTGGAATCATCGGCGATTTCCCAAGTGGTTCCTGTTTCTGGATTTCCTTGGTCGATGCTTACCGTTCTCAATCTTGAGTTCTTCCGAACACTGTCAATGTGGATGTTGGTCATGATTCGATAGAGCCATGATGTGAAAGGCATGGTTTCATCGTATCGATGGAAAAACCTGTATGCCCGAACGTATGTTTCTTGGAGTAAATCCTCTGCATCAACGCGGTTCGACGTAAAACGATAAGCCATTTGATAAGCCTGCCGGTAAGAATCCGACATTAACTTTTCAAACAGCGGTTTTCTTTCTTCCGCTGGTTTCGAAAAGGATTTAATCCACGACACAATCACTCCAACTACTCCTTGTTTCAACCACTACTGGGAAACATTCCTGCTCAGTTCCCTATTGTGTACGAGTATTGTGCCAAATAGCACGTCAAACCCAATTCCAGCGTTGCCGTAACCAAGAATCATGCGGCAAAGGTCGGAGCAAGCGGTTGCTACTGATGGGTCGTAGGGTCGCACTGAGAGCCACCAGCGTGCGACTAATTCTGCGATATACACTTGAGATTCACGAATTGAAAGAACTGTTGATTTAGATAACTCTTCGGCTATTTTTCTGGTTTCTTCCGAAAATTTTACGGCAGCCATGGGAGGGGCCTCAAGGCTCAATTGTAGCAAATCCCACAGCTTTGTATGGCAATCCACGTTCTCACGAATAAACTGTAGCTCGCCCTTGTTCTTGCCCCAGGCGATTTCTAATGGAAGTTGAGGTGGATGTTCCTCCCATTGTTCAAATGGGGCGGCAACGCAAAGGCATCGTGATCTAATAGTAGGAAGCACTCGACCAAGATTTGTGGTCGTCAAAACCGTTCTCGCATAGCCTGGTAGTTCCTCCAATGTTTTAAGGAATGCGTTGGAAGCTTCACTATTCAACCGCTCGGCGTGCTCAATCCAAACCGCTTTTTTCTGCATCATTAATGGGCGAGTGCGAAAGTATTCGACGACTGGAATCACAGGATTTTCGTCTTCATCAGGAGATTTCACTCGCACAATGTTTTTGAGGACGATTTGGTTACCTGCTCCCGATGAAACAATTTTCTGAGCATCAACTTCGCGTGCAAAATCGATTCCAGCAACGGTATCGCCCTTCAGCCAAAAAGAAACAAGCTGATGGGCAGCTTCGGCTAACTGTTCAGAATCGCTGCCGTAGACTAAAATCGCTTGCGGATCGGCTGTTCCGGATGCAATGCGTTGAATCAGCCTCGAAATGCCAAGACCTTCCATTAGAACCGGCAGTACTGTTCGACATCCATAACAAACATTACTGCACCCCCAACAGGAACTCGGACTGGATTTGGCAATAAGCCGCCGGGTGCTCCCGAATCAAATGGGGCAACGTTGACCATTTGTTCTCGCTGTTCGCAATTTTCTTGAATGACCGACTTGAGTTTTTCGAGGTCATGTTCCTCCACCCCTACCAAAATCGTTGTATTGCCTTCGCGCAAAAATCCTCCCGATGACCCGATGATCGTGAATTTGAACCCAGATTTCACCATTTCGTCGGTTACCCGATTTCGATCACGGTTGTGAACAACGCAAACAACAAGCTTCATTTATAACTCTATTGTAGCTAAGGTCGCAAGTTATCCCAAGTTCCAAAAAATAATCATCCTCCCGTTGGATTTAACGGGAGGATGAAAGAGCTAAATTGAGCTTAGCTTATGGACAGGCTTGAACGCCGGCCTTCCATGGATCCCACATGGAATCGGTTGGCTTATCGCGGAGATCCCACATAACGGTCTTGTAGTTAGAAGCCTTTGCGTGGCTATCTGCGTGGATGACAACCAAAGCGCCGCTGTATCGTTGCTCGATCGCCTTTTCAGCTTCTGCATCGGTTGGGTAAACGGTTGCAGAACCATTCCAGTTGAACAGGTAGCTGTTACCCAAGTTCTTCCAGTACTGAGGTCGATCGGTTGAGGTACATGCAGTGGTCCAAGAAGTTCGACCAGTGAACAACCGAAGGTTGCCATTAAACCGAGGCAGAGCGTTGTAATAGCTGGCATCTACGAGAACCAAGGTGTTTGCCACGTTTTCGATAGAAGTATGTGACATTGAGTTGCCTCCATCAGATTCGAAAATGACAGTGTTGGAAGCAAGTGAGTTTTGACCGCCGTAGCTTCGGAAAGCTGGTTCTTGACCTGCTCCGGATGGATCGTAGTTCACCCAAGATTTAGGGTTACCTGGTGATCTGAAGATCGCATCGTTCTTTACATAAGGGCGAAGAATTTGGTTCCAGAACGTTCGGGTTCGAGCGTTTGCGCCCCACAGAGTGGTACATGCGGCAGGATAACCAGATCCACCAGCTGCAACACACTTGGTGTAGTCTGGGTTAGGCTCGGTGGTTCGGTAAAGGTACAGAACGTCGTCGTAGTCTGCAAGGTAGATGTGCTGTGCGGTACCAACTTGCTTAGCTTGAGCAAGACCTTGGGTTTTCTTAGCGGCTTGCTTTGCTTGAGCAAAAACAGGGAACAAGATGGCTGCCAAAATGGCAATGATCGCAATCACGACCAATAGTTCGATGAGGGTAAATGCTTTTCGCATGGGAATGGGTTTCCTTGCCTCCCCAAGCGGAGAAGCAACTCAAGCATCATTTTAATACTTTATGTTATGAAATGATTAACAAAATGAGCCGAATTTTGTTGCTTCTATAACAACCTGGCATAATCCCCAGCAATTTGATCTAATTTCTATGTGGAAAATTGCAAGTTCAGTAGAAAAAATTTACCGCAAACGGCCCACCTAGACACTAATTGTAATCCTCATTACACTTGTGGTCGAGTTCAACTCATGAACTCGACCACAAGTCATTATCTATCGACCATTCGGGTCAGGCACAGGATCATTAGGATCACGACCCGCGTTTTGATAAGATTGAACGTCATTGGAATCAACTTCGGTTTTTGCACAACCTGAGATGATTCCGAGAGCTAGCAATCCAAGGATCAGTAAGCTCAACTTATTCATTATTGACCCAATGCCCAAAGCGGGTAGTTGATGTCCAAATTTGGAACAACAGATCCGCCCGTGTAGAGCCATGCGTTTGTAGCGTTTCGGCAGTTTGAACCGAGGTTTGCTGGGAACGATGCTCCAGGGTTGTATTCGGCCAAGGTTGGGGTTTCCGCCAAGAACTTTTTCACTTGGTAGAACTTGGCGTGACCATCCGCGAAACCAAGAATTAATCCTCCAGCTGGTGCTGCTACGGGATCAACTTCTTCGGTAGTGCTGCATCCGCCTGCATTCTTGAGGAAGATTGCGCGCCAGTATTCGCGAACTGCCATGTTATAAGTGGTTTGATTATTAGGTTGACCACTTTGTACTGCGAGAGGCGCAGCATAGGTGTGTGGGAATTCGCCCAGTATCCATGCGCTTGCCGTATCTGGAATACCAGTTTGGCTACCACCGGTCCACGGTGTTGCGATAATCGGGGCCGAGCCAACTGAAGCTCCAACTAAGCCAAGGTTCAATGCAAAAGAATTCAAAACTTGACCGTTTGTACTCCACTGAGTAGCATCCTTGATCCGAAGAGGATGATCAAATATTTGAACATTCTTGATGTAAGGCATTACGTACTTTTGCCAAGTTTGCCAAGTCATGCTGTGACCGAATCCTGTGCCGCTGGAACAACGGAGCACACCGTCATTTAGCTTGGAGTTGATCGAACTGTTTAGTTCGCAACCAGAGCGGCGTGGATATTGATCGTCGTAGTCAGCAATGTAGAGGATCAGCGAGGTGCTAATCTGCTTTTGGTTAGAGATCGCTTGAGTCTTTTTCGCAGCGACCTTAGCTTGCGCGAAGACGGGGAACAAGATTGCGGCGAGAATAGCAATGATCGCAATTACGACCAAAAGCTCAATGAGGGTGAATGCTTTTCGCATAAGAAATGATTCCCGTGCGCAAGTGGCTCACGCACTATTCCCCTTTAGTCTGCCATAACCCCCTTTCGGGTTTCATTAAGGACAGGTCTTGAACGGAAAAAGCTACGCATGCCATCCCCTAAATTAGGGCAAACGTCTCACAAATCACGGTATACAGTGCCTTGCCAAATTAAGGCAAGGCACGTTTTTTAGTTATTAAACGCCGTCTTGCGCTCCCGGCTGACGGCGAGCTTCTTCAGCCGCTTTTTGTTGCTCCAGTTCCGCGCCACGTCCAGCTTTGATCATTGCGTCCTCATACGCCTCTTGAGACATTTCCTTACGGACTTGCTCACTTTCTTCGGTCGTAATTGTTGACTCATCATCGCATCCAACTATTACGCCTACTAAGCTAACTAGGAGCAACAAGCTAAGTAGTTTCGCAATCCGATTCATTAGCCACCAAATCCCCACATGGGATAGTCAATATTGATGTTGGGCTTGTTGCTGATGCCAACGTTTCCACTGATGCCTGAGAACGAACAGTTGAGGTTTGCGCCGAACGTTACGGTCGCTCCGTATTCAGCAAGGGTCGGAGTTCGTGAGAGGAACTTTGCTGCTGGCATCGCTTTGGCACTGCTATCCGCAAATCCTAGAGTCACCATTCCGCTACTGGTTTTCCGGTTATCTGGCTCCACACCACTGGTGCCGTTGACGCAGTCTGCGGCAGTTCCCTTCATCAAGCGGTATCGCCAGAATTCTCGGTAAGCAACCGGATAGGTTTCCTGAACGTTGACAAATGGGTCAACCGTAGCGTGGGTGATGTGCGCGGTTCCGTGCGACCCGATTTCCATGAGCAGAAATGTTTCGGAAACACTTGGAATTGCGGTCATATTTCCGTTGATCCATGAGTTGCGGAATGCACCATTGCGATTCAGGCCACCAGGACCGTAAGTGTTAAGTGCTCCGGTGATTCCAGTATTCAAACCAAATTGGTCGATGATGTTGTTTTGAAGCCATGCAGCTTCGTTGCGCTGTCGTGTGGGCAAGAAGAAAATGCTGGTGTTCTTAACGTACGGCATGATCCACGCCTGCCAGGTGAAGTGATTTTTGCGATAAAGAAATCCGTTTGCCCCTGCCGATGAGGTGCATCCTGCACCGTTTGCATTGAACGGCACATTGGACAACGACTTGTTCATCAGTTCCGGTGTACAGTCGTCATTTCGGGGAAGGATGTCGTCGTAATCGGCGACATAGATGTGAAGTCCGGTTCCCACTTGTTTAATACTGCTGAGCGAAGCGGTTCGCTTAGCGGCGACTTTGGCCTGGGCGAAAACGGGGAACAGAATGGCGGCGAGGATGGCGATAATGGCGATAACAACCAAAAGCTCGATCAAGGTGAATGCTTTTTTCATGGGGGAATGCCTCCCACTGAGTGTTTCGCACGAATCCGAACCTTAATATTATTGCAAAGTTAACTAATTTTATTAATAACTGTGCCTTAAGAATAAAGTTGATAGCGACGAGTTTCGGCAATCAATTCCGCACCTGTTTCATCAACAAACTCCTTAATGACATCAACTGTGGCGCATTGATCAACTAGCTCTCTTACACCAGAACCGCCCGCTAGAATATCGATTGGGAGAAGTTCATATTCATATTCATAAGGCGGTGCTAGCCACTCAAATTTTTCTCCATAAAGTTGGCGGATTATGCTGAGGCAAGCAACAGTTGTTAGAACTGGGCGGAACGATTTTTGATCAGTCACGTGCATAAACGCACCTCCGCAGATTTCGCCTTTGAACTTTTGGAACGTCGGCAAAAAGTGGACTGGCCGCAAATAAACGCCGGGCAAGTTTAGGGCATTGAATGCGTCGCAAAACTCCCAGCTATCAATATATGGTGCGCCAAAAAATTCGAATGGCCTAGTTGTTCCGCGACCTTCGCTGATCTTGGTTCCCTCGACTAAACATTGACCAGGGTAAACCAAAGCTGTGTCTTCGGTTGGCATATTAGGTGAAGGCATTCCCCAACTGAGGCCAGTTTGCGAGAACATCATGGAACGCGACCAGCCTTCCATTTCAACCACATTCACTTTGCACTGAGGAATATATTTGTCGCGAAAGTACCGACCGACTTCGCCGACTGTCATTCCGTGACGAACCGGCAATGAGTAGAGGCCGACGAAGCTTTTGAACTTCTTGTCGTGCCCCGGCCCTTCGGTGAATTCTCCACCAATCGGGTTCGGGCGATCCAGAATCGTTACCGGGATGCCAAGTTCGGCGCTTGCTTCCATGCAATGAGCCAATGTCCAGATGAAAGTGTAGTAGCGCGCGCCAACATCTTGAACATCAAAAATGAGTTCTTCAACACCTGTTAGCATCTCTGGTGATGGTTTACGATGCTCTCCGTAGAGTGAATAAAACGGTAGCCCTGTGCGAGAGTCGGTGTACCCCTCCCACTCAATCATGTTGTCTTGCGTGTGTCCCCAGATTCCGTGCTGGGGACCAAAACAAGCTGTGATTTTTAGCTCACCTGACTTGTGGTGCGGCAGAATATGGTCAAGAATGTGTTTCCGATCACGAGCAATGCTCGCTTGATGGCAAATGATTCCTATGGATTTTCCGGCAAACCGTGAAAATTGATCGCGAATACAGACATCAAGTCCGGTGAGCGTTTGCATCCTAAACCGTCACCGAAAGAATCTGCTTGCTCTTTTCATCCAGCCCGGAGATATTTGGAATCTCAAACCGATTGCCATCAACATCAATAATCAGCAGGTAGTCAGGCGATAGCCACTGAGCGTTTTCTTGCAGGCTTTGGGTAATAAATTCCTTTTCGCCTCGGTCTGTAATCACATGCCAATACGTTGAGCCAAACTCGGTTTTTGTGCTGAGAACCTTGTGAACCACTCCATTCAAGTATCTCCGTTGCAACTCACCTTGCGCGACGCTCCAAACTTCAGGAGCGAGTTCAACAACCGGATCAGTGACCATAAAAATTTCCTTCCCTTTGCCATCAAGAAACGAAAGATATTTCCCTGGGTAAGTAAGGGGCGACGCCCAAGCCAAGACAACTTCGACATAACTCCTGTTGTCCATGGTCAATCTCAGTCGACCTTCCGGCGCATAAAATAAATGCATCTCTTTCACCGTTAAACAGTCCCGATTCCTATGATTTCGTTGACCGCACTCTGAGTTTGGACGAGGTCATAGAACCGCCCTTTCCGATCCATCAGTTCTTCGTGTGTTCCCTCTTCTACAACTTTGCCTCGATCTAAAACAAGCAACCGATCAGCATTCCGCAAGGTGGAAAGTCGGTGTGCAATCGCAAACGTCGTTCGACCAGCGATCAGGCGCTGGATTGCTTCCTGAATCTTGCGTTCGGTTTCCACATCCACGCTTGACGTCGCTTCGTCAAGAATCAAGATTTTTGGGTCGTGGAGAATCGCGCGGGCGATGGATATCCGTTGTTTTTCGCCGCCGCTCATCCGAGCGCCCCGTTCGCCGACCATCGTATCGTAACCGTCCGACTTCATCAAAACGAAGTCATGGGCGTTAGCGGCTTTTGCCGCTTCCATAACCTGCTCCATCGTCGCATCCGGGTTGCCATATTTGATGTTGTCTGCAATCGTTCCGTTGAACAAAAACGGTTCTTGAAGCACGATTCCGATTTGATTTCGATAGGATCGCAAGTCAAGTTCGCGGTAATCAATACCGTCAATCAAGATTTGACCTTGGTCGGGTTCGTAAAATCGGCTGACCAGGTTGATTGTTGTTGACTTCCCAGCCCCCGAATGACCAACGAGGCCGATCATTTCTCCTTCTTTAGCTGTGAAGCTCACTCCGTTAATAACTGGGTTTGACTTGTCGTAGCCAAAACGTACATCGCGGAATTCCACTTGACCTGTGATCTTTCGGACATCCCCGCCATCAAGAGCAGATTCAGGTTTAGTATCAAGAATTTCGAAAATCCGTTCCGCACCAGCCATTGCGCGGCTGAACCAGTTGTTCACGCTGGCAAACCATTGGAGCGGACCGTAAACCATGCCCAAGTAGGCGTGGATCATATAAAACTCGCCAAAAGTGAGTTGCCCTCGGTAGAGCATGGTTCCACCAACCGCCCAGTGAATGACCGTGCCGAGTGTAACGCAGAGAGTCATTCCGCCGAATGCCGTATGCCAAGTTTGGTCGGCTTTGATGTTGGCGTTGCGAAGTTCCTCGCTGCGAGTCTTGAACTTCGCGTACTCGTTATCTTCCTTGGCAAACGCTTTAACGACCCGAATTCCCATCAGGCTTTCGTTGAGATGCATATGCACACGCGCCATTTTTTGGCTTGTGCGGAAGAACAAGTTAGAGATCGGCTTCCAAACTTTGACGGAGATAAATGCGACGAGCGGAATGGGCGCGAGAATCATGATCGCCAGCAACCAATTGATGCTGAAGATCATCGCCGCTACCGCAACGAGCATCATCCCGTTGATCACCAAAAACGGCAATCCATCAACAAGGAAGAACCAGACCCGATCAGTATCTTGGGTCACCCGACTGGCTATCGCTCCGACTGGCTTTTTGTCGAAGTAATTGAGGTTGAGAAATTCGATTGCGCGGTAAGTGGTGGTTCGCAGATCGCTGGCAAGGTTTGAACCGAGCCAAGTGTTCAACCGACCGCTCAGCACTTGTATGCTGGCAAGTCCAACCAGCACCAACGCCCACAAGCCGACCATCTGCATCAGCGGGCCGATTTCGCGATTGCCTGCGTTGAAAGCATCTAGAATTTCGCCTTGAATTTTTGGTGGCAACAAAGCAAGCGCAGTTGAGCCAGTGGCGTAGACGCCGAGTAAGATCGCTTTCTTTTTATATGGCTTGAGGAACGAACCCAACCGAAGCATCGTTTTGCCACGATTGATACAGTTGGGGCAGACTCCATCTTTTTCCGGAAGCAATCGACCGCACTTATCACAACGGATTTTTTGCTGAACTAGGTTGACGTTGAATTCTTCGCCTTTGGCGAGTTGCTGGATTCCCCGAGCAAGTTCACCGAACGCCTGCGCCCGAGTCAGGGAATAAGATGCGGCAACAATATCTTCGTGCGACTTTGTGCGAAGGACGAGCCTTCCGCCGCTTACCAGCGAGGCATTTTTGGCTTCTTCTAAATCGGCGATAGGAACATTGAGAATAATCGCCCCGGCTTCATTAGTAACAGTAACCGCGGATTCCGATACTCGCACATGACGAATCCCGAACCGCCCATCTTCAGTAAGATCAGCCGCCAATTCTGCGAGAAAGCTTTCCCCCTCTCGCAATCCAGAGTCTGCATCGGCAGAAAGCATGCAAATTCATACTACTTGCCTGGGGATTTTTCTCGCTGAACCTTAAGTTTTGGCGGGCACTTTGCCCCGGGCACTCACGTTTGAGCAATGAGTTTCATGAGCAATTCACGCACTTGCAGTTCGTTACCTTGCTCACAAGTTTGATCAAGCGAGTCAAGATCGGTTGTAAATTTTGTCCAATCTGACTGCGGGGCTGACTTCAACCGCAACAGCTTTGAGGTGCCGGTTGGCTCTAAATCTTCGGATGACCAATTCAGCTCTTCGTGAAGTTTTTCACCGGGACGCGCACCGATAAACTGGACTTCGATATCTCGCCCGGCCCGCAATCCGTGCAGGTCAAGCATACGGTTCACAAGTTCCACAATCCGAACTGGCTCGCCCATATCAAGAATGTAAATGGTGCCTTGGTCGTTTTGCGCCCCAGCCTGAATCACTAACTGCGCCGCTTCGGGGATTGTCATAAAATAGCGGGTCATGCGTTCATCTGTGATCGTAACTGGCCCCCCAGCGGCGATCTGTTTTTGCAAGATGGGAATTAAACTTCCCCGGCTACCGAGAACGTTCCCAAACCGTACGGAAGTGAATTGAGTTTCAGATTTGCCAGACAGTGAAAGCAAAATCATTTCCGCCGCGCGCTTGCTCGCACCCATGATATTGGTGGGATTCACAGCCTTATCGGTGCTGACCAAAATGAACTTCTTAACCCCATGAACGGCGGCTAACTCCGCGACATTTTTCGTTCCGAACACGTTATTTTTTACCGCCTGAATAGGCGCATTTTCCATAAAATGAACGTGCTTGTACGCTGCGGCATGGAATACCACCGACGGCTTCACTTTCTCCAACAAGCGATCGACTGCCGCCCGGTTTTGAACATCCAGAATGGTTGCGGTTACGTCCTCAAATCCAAGCAGTTGAAGGTCGTGCCTCGCTTCAAAAACACTATTTTCGCCCTTCCCTGCTAGGATGATTTCTTTTGGCTTAAGTGGGATCAGTTGACGAGCAATCTCGGAGCCAATAGAACCCCCGCCACCCGTGATTAGTACCGATTCGCCTTCAATATACGATCTAGCGTTTGTTATGTCAGTTTGGATCGGCGGTCGGTTCAGTAGCTGCTCCATCTGAATTGGCGCCATCTTCGGTTTTTGCTTTGCTGGTTGGCGAGCTACGATATCGTGGACTTTGGCGACTAACTTTTCATGGTCTGCCGCCCGTTGATCACCGGTACGAGAAGCTAATCTGGAAGCACATTCCCGAACATTCATCACTTCCCGCCGAAGGTCAAAATCATTTGGCAGGTCACTGGCTTGCTGGGCTCTGCCTGTGAACGCTCGACTAAGAATCACTCCTTGACTACCGAGGCGTTCGTGTTCACCCAAAATGAGTTCGGCGGGTAGATCACCTTCACCGATTCGGGCAACACCACCGATTCCGAAACTGACTTGAGCTTCCCTGCACAGTCGCGCAGCTTGGTCTAAAAATCCGCCCGCGAGGACTTCAAACAGAAAGTCCAGCCCCATCGCCAGGTGCAGATCGTTCAAACCAAAGTAGATTTCATCCAGCTCGCCGTTTTCTAAAATAGAGGACATTCTGGCAAGAGCTTGCGGAGTTTCGACAAGCCCAATCGTGATCGCGCGACCATCTACACATTTTGTGAAGGCTTGAACTTCGCCGAAGGTAGTAAACATCGGGAGCATGATCAAATCGGCACCTGCGGCGATGACTTGCTCAATTTCCTGCTCAGAGTTCACCCCCCAGGGATTAACACGCACGAGCAATCCACCCGCCGGAACCACCTGGCGAACCGCGCGAACATCATCTAGCGTGTGGCGGCTGATGACGGTATCTCTGTGTCCCTGCCGAGCCACCTTGCCATCTAGCTCTAAATCCACAAATATCCGATCAACTCCGGCTTGCACCGCCATTTGCGCCAAAGCTGGGTCAGGTGTGATGAGATACAGGTTCATTGCCGCTGGTTGCGAGTTTAACTGGTTGCTGGCCTAGACGGAGGCAAATAGTGCTCGGGTATCATGAATCTTCCGCGAGCGGGAGTAGCTTAGTGGTAAAGCTCCAGCCTTCCAAGCTGGCTATGCGAGTTCGATTCTCGTCTCCCGCTCCATTTTTTATTTATTAGATTGGGATAATCCATATACAACGAATTTTCTCAGATTTGCAAGTTCTACTGGCTCAACTAGGCAATGATTTAGCTCGCGCCCGAAGAGTCATAAGCAACAGAGCAATATGCCAGCAAACATTGCAGTTCTATCGATCAACTGCTTCACATGGGGAAAGAATCCTATATCAAAAGTTCTTTGTAACAATCAGCTCACCGAGTGCGTAAATTGTTGTGAATGCCCCGAAGGGGAGTAGCGTCCCGGCAGAAGCTGGGAGATCGGGTTCGTCAGTACGCTCGCAAGAGCCGGAGCCGGTCATAACCGCAAGACCTTCATCGCCAGCGATGAAGGTTTTTTGTTGCATGGCGGTTTGGCCTGACTGGAGAAATACTGATGAACTGTCCGAATTGCAACACTAAACTCACCTTGTCTGAGCGTCAAGATATCGAGATTGACTATTGTCCCGAATGCCGTGGGGTTTGGCTCGACCGCGGAGAACTTGACAAGATTATCGAGCGCTCTGCCCGACTACAAGATATCGGCGGGCGCGACGACCATCGACCTGACGAGCGCCTAAAAAAGAAGAAGCGCGAGGGATTTCTCGGGGAGTTGTTTGACTTCTAATGGTCGAGCTCGCTAATATTCCCCTCTGGATCTGGGGCGCATTCATGGCGTTTGTTCTGCTCATGCTCGCCCTCGATCTGGGTGTTTTTCATCGCCACGCGCACAAAATTGAGATGAAAGAAGCGCTGACTTGGAGCGGCGTCTGGATCGGGTTCGCGCTTCTTTTCAATCTCGGTTTGTTCTTCTATTGGGACAAAATCCAGCCAGGCAGTTCCTACACGAACGAAGAAGCCGGATTCGCCTTCCTCGCTGGCTATCTGATCGAAAAGGCGTTGAGCGTCGATAATATTTTTGTATTCCTGCTCATTTTCGGATACTTTGCCGTTCCGGAAAAGTATCAACACCGAGTGCTTTTTTGGGGCATCATCGGCGCACTGATTTTCCGAGCCATCTTCATCGCGGCTGGCGCAGCCCTCCTTGAACGATTCTTCTGGATGATGATCATCTTCGGTCTCTTTCTTATCGCCACCGGCATCAAGATGGTGCTAGTTAAAGACAAGAAAATGGATCCAGAAAAGAATCCGCTAGTGCGGCTCTTTCGAAGGTTCTTGCCCGTGACGCAAGAGTATCACGGGCAGAAGTTTTTCACTCGAATCAACGGCAAGCTTTGGGCTACACCGCTGTTCTTGGTTCTGGTGCTGATAGAGTTCACAGATGTAATCTTCGCCGTGGATTCCATTCCGGCAATTTTTGCGATCACCTCGGAGCCGTTCCTTGTCTTCACTTCCAACGTCTTTGCCATTTTGGGGCTGCGAGCATTGTTCTTTGCTCTCGCTGGGCTCATGCAGATGTTCCACTATCTCAGCTATGGCCTTGCGGCGATTCTCGTCTTCGTCGGAAGCAAGATGCTTTACGGTTACGCTGAAAAGGTTATCGTGCCGGAATGGCCCAAGTTTCCAGTGGCGCTTTCGTTAGGCATCATCATCGCGATTCTTGGTACAGCCATCATTACTTCCCTGAGAAAGTCACCTGTGCCGGAGGTTAATGAGACGTGACAGCACACTCAGTGACAACTTCCCGTCCGCCCTAGGCGGCATCCCAAACTTGATCTTTTGAGTCTGAACCGTGGGAGCAACCCTAAACCAAAGCCGCGACGTGACCAGACTTCACTAGCCCCGTGACCGTTTGCGGATAGCGAGCCAAAATATCGCCCAAAATCGCGCGAGCATCTGGCGTACCGTGGTGAGTGTGGGTATGAATTTGCCCGAGCTTCGTTTCGATCATCTCTTTCACCGAACCCGGTTCTTTGAACGCCACCGCAACCCAATCGCCAGCTTCCGCGTCGCTGAGGTTGAGAGTATGGTCGTTCATTTCCAGGAAGGCAACCATCCCGACAAACGCACACGCTTCGTTGCCGGATTTGAAGGCTCGCTTGTTGGCAAATCCAGTCAGAAATGAAGCCGCTTGCCCGACTAAATCTACGCTTGTGCCGTACCCATACTGGCAGAAAACGCCTTCTTCCAAAGTTGCGTAGTTCCACGGTTGAGGTTCTTTGGTGAGTTGCAGGTTCACCCACATCATGTCTTGAACCGTGAGGTACGAAAGCGTTGCCATAACTCTATTATGCTTCGCCGCGCCGCGATTTTCATCAGACCAACCTAGAGTAATGGTAACGAGATCAATCGGAGCTAAGCTCCGAACCTTTGGGCTTGACCTCAATCCCTCGCTTACGAAGTCCCTCGCGGAGCAGAATCTCAATCTGAGCATTCACACTCCGCAACTCAGCCGCCGCCAGGCGCTGCAGTTCATCATGCAGTTCTGGCGGCAGTCGGAGCGGGAACGATTTTTTGTCGGCCACGGGAATTACCTACTTAATAGAGCGATCCTGTATTCACAACTGGCGTGGCTTGATGATCGCTACAGAGCACAACCATGAGATTGCTCACCATCGCCGCTTTGCGTTCTTCATCCAAGTTGATCATCTTTTCGCGATCCATTCGCTCAAGTGCTTGTTCGACCATTCCCACGGCCCCATCTACGATGAGTTGGCGGGCGGCGATAACCGCAGCGGCTTGTTGTCGGCGGAGCATCGCACCAGCGATTTCCGAAGCGTAGGCGAGGTGGGCAATCCGTGCTTCCAGCACTTCAACGCCTGCGATTTTCAGCTTAGATTGAAGTTCGTCTTTGATATGCTGACTGACTTCATCCGCGTTTTGGCGGAGGCTCACTTGGTCGTCGCTGGCATCGTATGGATAAGAACCAGCGGAATGTCGTAGTGCGGTTTCGCTTTGCAGGTGGACGTAGCTGTCGTACATATCGACGTCGAAGCTTGCAGCGTATGTGTCAACCACCCGCCAAACAACCACGATAGCGATTTCGATTGGGTTACCGCTTGCATCGTTGACCTTAAGCTTTTCCCCGTTGAAGGTACGAACGCGCAGGCTCATGTTTCGTTTGGATTGGAACGGGTTTGTCCAGTGGAAGCCGTCTTTCTTAACCGTGCCGACGTATTTTCCGAAGAGGAGCAAGACTTTGCTTCCATTTGGTTCTACAACAAAGAATCCGGACAGCATGAGGATAAACGCCACCATGCAACCCAGGGCCATGATTGCCAGACCGCCGTCGTCGGTAGCTGCCCCTCGGATGAATCCGTACAGCATGCCGGCTCCCAGTGCCAGCGTCACGAGCAACATAATCATGCCCGGCAAAACGCGAATCGATTTCTCGTTCATCAAATTTCCTTGATATCAATGTGATATCACTATGATATTACGGCAGAATGAATATCGGGTTGCAGGGCGGTCCTACAAAATCTAGAATTTTTTCTTGGAATTGCTGATTGAACTTAGATATTCTGTTGGTGTGCCGAGTTCTAACCCCTGGATTTGTAAATGTGGCAAAGCTCACGATACGGAGATGTGTTTGATCTGCGGCGATTCAAGGCCAATCAACACTGGCGCTGAATCCGAACAACTTGCTAACCAGAAAGTAATGGGTTACGGGTGTGCGATAATTCCCGTTATCCTGATGATGACAATAGTCTTCACATCACTTTGGAAATAAGGCTGGAGAGGTTGTAATTACCTCCCCAGCTATTTCGATCAGCCCTCTAATTTGGTTTTCATCGAATCAAAATATTCTGCCCAAGCACGGCGAACTCCATCCGATTCTTCCGGAGTCTGAATCCGTTGGTGCATCAGAGTAACCCCAGTTTTCCCTTTGCCTTTGTCGGCAAAAGCAACATCTACCTGAGTAGGAGTTTCAACTCCCGCAGTTTGCCAAGCGATCCGAGCATCCTTCCCGGGCCGGAGCCGTGTCCAGGTTCCTTGATTGCCACCCGAATCGGAATAGGCATCTCCTTCTTTCGCTGAACCGACAAACGCGTTATAGCAATCGTCCACACTCGCGGCGATCGTTTTAGTAGAGCAGATATTGAATCCTTCTGCCAGGCCATCCTTCTTCACGATGCCTTTGCTTTTTTCGTACTCCACCCAAATCACGGTCGGCCACCAGACGTCTTTCCCGCGGCCCGTAGCATCATATAATGCTTGAATCGCATCCCGCCGGCCCTTGCCTGATTGTTCCTGGTCAATCCAAGCAAACCATTCGGTCAATGTTTTGCCAGTCGATGCTTTGCACGAGGCATCACTCACTTCATTATCAGTTCTCAATTCAATTTTCACTGGTTCAATCCCGTACTAATACTGCTCACTCTACCAAATCAGTTGGTTGATCTAATCCTATACGAACAACACAATCATTTCTGTTGGGCTAAAACAAAACATGCTCGGGTGTATGATGCCTGGTCAATCAGAGGAATCTCTTGCTTCTTTTCTGGTGAGGTAGCGGCCCAATTTCCTGGATAGTGCCCTTGGGAAGAACGCATCTTTTGAAGAGTAATCAGAGGCTCGGACAGCTCGCCAAATTCAACTTTAGATTCAGGAATTAATTCTCCGGCAATCAGCCACGACTCAATGAGAAGATGAGCAAACTGAGCGATATCTTTGTATAGCCCACCGACTAGCCACTTTGCCTTACTTGACTTAACCATCCCCAACGTATCTTCTCGGTATTGTGGGTTTTTCGTTTCTCGGTACAAATGGGCCGCAGTTCGAATCATGAGGGCCGTGTTGTAAGACCACTTCGTTTTTTCGATTTTGCCTTCTAAGTTGACGTTATCCCAGTAAAGTGAATCACTTGGATCTTGCAAATTCTTCTTCGTCCAAGCATAGAGCTCCGCCGCTTTATTGAGTAGCTTTTTGTCGCCAATCAACTCGTAAAACGCTAAACAAGCTGCCGCGCTTGGCCCGTTGCTACATGTGTTTTTAGACTTCTTATCCGATTCACGCCAGTAGATTCCGCCGCCGAGCTTTGAATCTTCGCCACTCAGAACATAAGCCAGAGCTTCTTGTGCCCATATGAGATACTTTTTGTCACCAAGTAGTTGATAAGTTTCGCAAAGGGCCATGACCATCCATGCGTTGTCGTCGTAGTACCGATCAACTGGTTTCGGCATGGGAAGAACATCGTATCCGGGAATCGGCCCGGCGGGATTCCAGTAAGTATGAGTTTGGTCGGCGTATTCCGCCAGCCAGGGCTTAAACTTTGGGTCAGCCTTTGCTCCCGCTACAAGTGCAGAAAGCATCACGCCGCACCCCCAATTAAATGAAACCTGCTTTGGCTTTGCGCCCGGAACTATGGATTCTCCGTAAAGTTTCTGCTCCGGCATGTAGTAGTCGCGCCGAATCATTTGCAAGGTTTCAGATCCCCATTCTTTGAATTGGTTCGATTGCATGAGAGCCGTGAGTATGACGAGCAAAGTCACGCTTTAAGTGTATCTAAACTTTGCTCAATCGCTTCTGGTTTGCTCGCGCAAGTCCTTCTAGCATTGGCACCGTTTGAGCCAGATTCACGCAGCTATCGGTAATACTTTGTCCGTAAATCAGTTCACGACCTGGAACGTAATCTTGACGGCCTTCTTCAAGATGGCTTTCGATCATTACGCCAAAAACTCGCCCACTTCCAGAAGAAACCTGTGAAATCAACGAATCGCAAACCCCTGGTTGTTTGCGATAGTCTTTGCCACTGTTTCCATGACTGCAATCCACCATCACACTAGGGCGCAACCCAGCGTGAGTGAGGCGTTCACAAGCTTCGGCGACGTGGAAAGTTTCAAAGTTTGGCCCGGACTGTCCACCGCGCAGAATGATGTGGCACGTATCATTACCCGTCGTTTCACTAAGTGCCGCGACCCCATCTTTCGTTGTGCTGGGGAACCAGTGGCTCCTCTCCGCCGATAGAACTGCATCAACAGCGGGCTGAATCCGGCCATCAGTTGCGTTTTTGAATCCTATCGGCATACTCAAGCCACTTGCAAGTTCTCGGTGGGTTTGGCTTTCAACCGTTCTGGCACCAATGGCTCCCCAAGTTATGAAATCAGCGATGTGCTGGGGAACGGTTGTATCGAGAAATTCAGTCCCTGCCGGGATGCCAAGTTCGGCTAAATCTCGCAAAAATCCGCGCGCTACTCGTAAGCCGGTATTGATTTTATGGGTGCCATCTAGCTCAGGATCGTTGATCAAACCTTTCCATCCGCCTACGGTACGCGGCTTTTCAAAGTAGGCGCGCATAATAATAAAAAGATCATTTAAATACTGATCGTGGAGGTCTTTTAACTGAGCAGCATAGTCAAGACATGCGTCGGCAGCATGAATACTACATGGCCCGGCGACAACTAAAATTCGTTTATCCGCCCCTTTTACTATTGCCTCAACTTCTCGACGCCACTGCGCTATTCTTTGGCTTTGAATAACAGTTCGAGCAATTTCTTCAGTTAGGATGGCAGGCTGGATCAAAGGCCGCGTGTTTTTTATCCTAACGTCATCAATGGGAAGATCCATGCTCTTTCATTTTGTACCCCGCCAGATAACTGACCTCTGGGGGCAATGAGGCTATGAGGAAGGTTCAAACGGGACCTTGAACATTTAGCCCGAAAAAATTCCCAGATTCAAAAATCCCATAACGATATCATTGGTGCATAACTTTCTTGTTATTTTCATCGCATGGCATTGAAATCCAGCAAAATCCATGGCATTATCCTCTTTGCGAACGATACTAAGCATCTTGTGACTGAAAGCCCTTTCAATCGAGATGGAAGTTATCAAAGCGATCTCTCGAAAGATCAAAAAACATAATCCTCTCATTTCGGTGCGAAGCGCATAATTCGCACCGATTTTTTTGTGGGTCAAAGGTCGTTGCTTAGCAAATCAGTCCCGAAACCCGACCAATCAGATGTCAGTACTATGGTAGTTTTGCCAGTGAAGGTCACGTTATCACGTTTAGTGTGCTTAAAAGTGTCCTGCCCCCCTTCTCCACTGAAAGGCATTGTCGTGCGTTTGCGTCTCATGCGGTGTCTTGAAAATTCCCATGACTATAAACTCTGAAAAACCGAATACATCTGGTCAGCAAAATCCGCAGCCATTATCGGATGTCCGCCTGCCTTTGGCGTCAACTTTAATCGCTCAAAAAGCTCAAAGCAACTGCTCAGTAGAACTCATTACTGGCGTGCTGAACGATCCTATGTATTCATTTCAGCAAGTTGATTTATCTCAATCCCTGATCCTTCATTCAATTTCGGGAAGTGCCGTTTGCCAGTTTGCCGACGGATCTTCTATGGTGATCACGCCAGGCACAACCGTTGAGATTTGTGCCAGCCTCAGGTCAGTGATGGTTTATGGTCGGGGCACCCACGAGTGGCTCAAAATCTCAAAACCCATCAGTTCTGCTTTATCGAACGAACCAAACGCTCAACTCAAAATTATTAACCAGCTCACTCGGCCCTGTGCAATCTTCGAGCAACTAACAACAGCTTTAATGAGCAAAGTTCGTTCTGGGCTAATTGAAGGCCCGTATTTAGGAGCCTGGCTTCACTTCATCCAAGAGTGCCCCAGCACTTTGTATGAAAGGCCGTATCTTACTAACTGCATTGCTCCAAAAAACGAGAACATTGCAAAGTTGCTCGATGAAATTCGCAACTCTCCTGATCAATATTGGAGTCTGAGCATTGCCGCAGAAAAAGCAGGCTATTCTAACTTTCACCTCAGCCGAATTTTTCACACTGAAGTAGGAATGGGATTCCCGGAATTTGTAGAACGAGCTAGGACAGAAATAGCTATTCAAAGCCTGCTGACAACGTTAATTCCCATCAACCAGGTGACCCAACTCAGTGGATTCGGATCCTCGCCAACTTTGCGAAGCGCTTGTCAGGAATACACTGGCTTTTTACCTTCAGAACTCCGCGGTGCGGCTGGGGAATAGAAAACCTCCTGTTTTTATTTTTCCATTTCAGTTTGATTCCTAAGATTATTTCGCGATTTGCTTTCTGATAGGTACAAATTATTGGCGAGAAACCTATTTTGCTATTTCGTTGGCTTGTCCGAGTAAATTAGCTGGTTAGTGGCAGCCGAAAACAATAAGCCTAAGCGAATCACCCTGCGCGATGTTTCTGAAGAGGCGGGAGTTTCTATACAAACTGTTTCCCACGTTCTGAGCGGGAATCGTACTGTTTCGTTACCCGATTCGACTAGGGAACGTGTGAAGAAAGCAGCGGAGAAAGTTGGTTACCAGCCGAATCGGCACGCGCAAGCCGTCCGAGGTGGCAAAACCATGCTCATCTCAGTATGGATGCCGGTTGATCGCCCGATTGTCACGTATATGCGCTACCTGAAGATTATCAGCGAGCTAGCACGACGCGATGGCTACGAATTGATGGTGAACTGCTTGCAACGCAATGATGCCCTGATTGAAGGCGGTACACCCCCAACTCTTTATCCGGTTGATGGAATCATCAGCATAGATTCAGGTAAAGCGATCCAAGAATTTCGAAAACTAAAAGGAAACGATCATATTCCGATTTCGATTCTTGGGTTCGAGCAAGAGGAATACAGCGATTCAATCGCATGGGATCTCGATGGAGCAGCGAAAAAAGCAGTCAACGACCTGATTCAGCGCGGCGCCAAAAAGATTGGGCACGTTACGATTGATTGGATTGTTTCTGACTTCCCGCGCGAACGGCGGCGGCGCGGTTATACAGAAGCAATGGAAGAAGCGGGGCTAGAACCAATCCTTATTCCATGTCGGGGCGATACCAGCAGCGAAGTCATGATGAATATTCAAGACCACCTGGCTGAAAATGAATACGATGCGTTGTTCTGTGTGACCGATACCTATGCGATAGGCGTTGCCCGCGCACTTTTAGCTCAAAGCAAAAGAATTCCGGACGACACGATGGTGTTCGGTTTTGGCAACTTCCCAGAAGGGGAAGATTTTTCAATTCCGATCAGTACAATTCAGATACCTATCGAGAACATCATTGAAAAGTCATGGGAATGGCTGATGGATCGAATCAAGAATCCTGGTACTGAGCCTCGGATTACTGTTTTGGACATGGAAATAATCAATCGAGCATCAACAGATCGTTGAACCTGACTATTGATGAATTTTCAATTTGGCTAATACTTCGCCAAATTTGAGCCTAATTGGCAAGATTAAGCACCAAAACAGAGTGAGGCAATTTGCCAGTAATCGCCAAAAATTATTAAGCTTCTAAAAAGCAAAAGCCCTGATCCGAAGATCAGGGCTTAAACTTCAAAGCTCGATTTATGTTAATACGCAGTCGACCTGAGTGTGTGTTAGCGTCTTCTGTGAAGAGCTAAGTTCTTACTCTTTAAGGAGGTGATCCACCCACACCTTCCGGTACGGGTACCTTGTTACGACTTAGTGCTCCTTACCCCCCTCACCTTCGGCCGCTCCCTCCTTACGGTTAGGCCACGGACTTCGGGTGAAGACAATTCGGATCACTTGACGGGCGGTGTGTACAAACCCCGGGAACGTATTCAACGCAGTATAGCTGACCTGCGTTTACTAGCGATTCCGCCTTCATGTAGTCGAGTTGCAGACTACAATCTGAACTGAGGACGTATTTTTGGGATTAGCTCCACCTCGCGGCTTTGCTGCCCTTTGTTTCGCCCATTGTAGCATGTGTGTAGCCCCAGGCGTAACCGCCATGCTGACTTGACGTCATCCCCACCTTCCTCCGGTTTGCACCGGCGGTCTCCTTCGAGTTCCCGGCATTACCCGCTGGCAACAAAGGACGAGGGTTGCGCTCGTTGCTGGACTTAACCAAACACCTCACGGCACGAGCTGACGACAGCCATGCAACAGGTGTCTTTGAGTCTACCTTGTGGGTAGAGGGCCCCCTTTCAGGGGATTTCTCGCGATGTCAAACCTGGGTAAGGTTCTTCGGTTAGTATCGAATTAAACCACATGCTCCACCGCTTGTGCGGGGTCCCGTCAATTCATTTGAGTTTCAACCTTGCGGCCGTACTCCCCAGGCGGGATACTTAATGCGTTAGCTGCGGCACCAGGGGGGTCGATACCCCTGACGCCTAGTATCCATCGTTTAGGGCGTGGACTACCAGAGTATCTAATTCTGTTTGCTACCCACGCTTTCGCGCCTCAGCGTCAGGAAATGCCCAGTAGACTGCCTTCGCAATTGGTGTTCCTCCCCATATCTACACATGTCACCGTTACACGGGGAATTCCATCTACCTCTACATTCCTCTAGTCTGCCAGTATGCGGTGCAGTTTCCGGGTTGAGCCCTGGAGATTTCACACCACACTTAACAGGCCGCCTACGCGCCCTTTACGCCCAGTAAATCCGGACAACGCTTGCTCCCTACGTATTACCGCGGCTGCTGGCACGTAGTTAGCCGGAGCTTATTCGCTAGGTACCGTCCTAAGTCTTTCCTAGCAAAAGGAGTTTACAGACCTAAATCCGTCATCCTCCACGCGGCGTCGCTGCATCAGGGTTTCCCCCATTGTGCAAGATTCCCAACTGCTGCCACCCGTAGGTGTGTGGGCCGTGTCTCAGTCCCACTCGGGCGGATCATCCTCTCAGACCCGCTACCCGTCGTCGGCTTGGTAGGCCATTACCCTACCAACTACCTGATGGGTCATGAGCCGCTCCCTATGCGAATAAATCCGTTTAGTCAACCAAAGATGCCAATGGTTGGCCACATCCGGTATTGCCCAGAGTTTCCTCTGTATATCCCAGTCATAGGGGCACGTTGCTCATGTCTTACTCCGCCGTTCGCCACTGAACCGAAGTTCCGTTCGACTTGCATGTTTTAGGCACGCCGCCAGCGTTCGTCCTGAGCCATGATCAAACTCTCCGAAGAAATTGTTTTTTCTTACAGAGAAGCCTTGATAGGCTATCTGAATTTTTGAACAGGACACACAAATTCTCTTGTGTGAGTTAATTTGCATGCTGCTGCTTTTATTGGTTCGGAATAAATTCCGTAACCAACGAATGCTGCGTCTTAACACTATCGAGCTTTCAAGTTGCTTGCCTCTCGTGAGGGGCGAGTGAAATTATAGGCGGTCCCTGAGCCAGGGTCAAGGGGTCCCGGACTATTTCGGCAAAAAAAGCATCCTTTTCTTTCCACAGCACGTCATTTCCACTGTATTCGCCCTATCTGCCTAACTTATTTCCTTTGGAAAACTATTTTCTGAATCAAGTCCTCAACAGCGGAACTTCCAGGCATTTGCCATGCATTGGTTAACCGATTCCGAGTGATTACACCGGATAAAGAGGAAAAATTATGAACCGTGCACTGGCACTTGCTGCCCTTTTTGCCCTTTCCGCGAATTCGTTCGCCCAAACAACCTTCAGAGTCACCGTAGAAAATCTTGGCCCCCAAGCCCTCAGCCCACTTTTCTTCTCGGCCAGCGACCACACCTTTAACATTTTTTCGCTTGATGGAACTGCATCCGCGGGAATTAAAGCCATCGCCGAAGGTGGAAACACTGCCCCGATGATGGGCATTGCCGGCGCAGCAGGAGGTTCTGTTTCAGCATTCGGCACCCTGCCCGGCGGCCCAATTATGATGGGGCAATCAAGCAGTTCCATGTTTACAACTGATGAAACCCATGGCTATTTCAGCTTTGCCATGATGCTCGGTCAAACCAACGATGGCTTCCTAGGCGAAAGTGTTTCGACTTCTAGCCTGTTCTTATTCTCAGGCGGACAGCCGCGAGGCTTCTCAATGCTCATTACCGGACTACGTGCTTGGGACGCAGGAACCGAAGCCAATACTCAGAACGCGGCGGATCTTGGATTCCTTGGGGGCTCGGGCAACCCAGCTGACTCTAATACAGCGATCCGCATCCACGATTCCATTGTCCCAGGCATCGGAGACAGTTGGGCGCTGCAACCAGATTGGGATCTAAATACTAATCTCGCTCGTGTAACAGTGGAATCAGTGCCAGAGCCGGCAACGATGGTCGGGCTTGGCATTGCCGCCGCAGCTTTGCTTAAACGAAAACGACGATCGTAACCTTCATAAGATGGGCTTCCTAACGGAAGCCCATCTCGTTTAGTTTTCTCAACGAATTCTTCACCGCCGGCTCCATTGATCCCAATGGCCATTGATTCAGATATTGTTGATAAAAGTAAATAGAAGTGTGGCGATCCCCTTGCCGTTCGTGCAGATTTGCCAGCCTAAACGTGGCAAGTTCTCGGTCGTGATCTGAGCTTTGTCCATTTCTCAAAACCTGATCGTACAAAACAAATGCGATTGAGCCCATGCTTTCTCTTTCGCATCGCGCGGCGACCGCCATCATTCCGCCGGGATTGAGTTGATAACCCTGGTGGGCTAGGTTGTGAACAACACTTCCCACCGCCCGCAGGTCTCCTTCCATTGCAATCCATTTGAAGTGCTTCTTAAAATGCTCTAATGCCTCGATGCTCACGGTTTGATAAGTGAGTTCTGCTCCCATCCACGCCAGGGCAAGATTTGGATCTTCCGGTTGCATACGTACTAAATCGTAGAGTTGGTGCGGAGTGAGAGCACTCAAATTCTGATAGTCGGTGAGAGCAGCCTTGGCTTCGCTCACATAGGCATCGTCGCGCCTTGCCCTCATCAGCAACGGAACAATTACGCCGACAATACAGCCGCCTATGTGAGCAAAGTGGGCGACTCCATCTCCATCACCGACCATGCCAATCGTGCCCCAAAAGACATCCATCCCGAAATACAGCAAACCAATCCCCCACATCGGAGCAAGCCAGGTTCCTGCGAACACAATGAAGAACCAATAGAACACTTTGATCTTCGCAAAAGGAAATAAAAAGAGAGCCGCGCCCATTAACCCCATAATCGCGCCGCTGGCTCCAATCATGGGAACATCCTTGCCAGAAACAATTTGCTCCAATGCTGCACTGCCAACTGCCGCTAATGCGTACAGTAGCAAAAACTTTGGGGTCTTTAATCGGCCTTCGACCGCAAATCCGAAGAGGAATAGAAACCACATGTTCCCAAGCAAATGAAATGGGTCGGCGTGAAGAAATGCGGCAGTAGTAATGGTGATCGGGCTGAAGTTGCTTCGGCTCACTGCCCACTGGTCAACCATTTCTTTGCGGATAAACCCGTAATCTGTTGTGAGAAAGAAAACAATGATATTAAAGGCGATGAGAATAACGCTTGCGGCAGGAAACCGATCCGGCGGATTTTTATGACCATACGGGAAAAGAATCACGTTTTATTGCCTTACCGAGTATTCATACCTCTGGTTACAAACTTGAAGCAAATAATAATTGCTAAAGAAAAAGCCCCAATCCCTAGTTGAGGCTCAGAGAATTCAAGCAACTTCCACCCCCTGAACCGATACACTCACAAAGGTACATGGCGACCCCGTCAAGGCTCGAAACCCTCGACACCCTACGTACCGCTAACCGAGACGTAGCGTTCGCCAACGCCTTCGTTACTTTATTTGGAGGCTCACTTATGGTGGGCTTTATTAAACATCTGGGCGGCAACGATTTTTGGATCGGTTTATACGGCTCAATTCCTGCTTTGATGGGGCTTGCTCAAATCCCCGGAGCCGCACTTGGGCGAGGTCAAGCCAGCTTCAAAAAATATGTTCGCAAAGGCGGACTTGCTTGGCGGCTTCTTTACTTTCCGTTGATTCTGCTTCCTCTGATAGCGTTGCCGAACGACATCCGCCTTTTCCTGCTCATCGCATTGCTCGGTTTGGCCGGATTCGCCACTAACCTAGTTGGTCCAACTTACACGGAATGGATAGGGCGTATTGTTCCAGAAAGATCAAGAGGTTGGTATTTCAGCCAGCGAACAATGATCGCGACGATTGTCGGGATGATCGTTGGTCTGATTGGGGCACGGCTCCTTGACTATTACAAAGGCATAGAGAACGAATCAGTTGGCTTTGCACTCATTTTTGGACTTGGTTGGCTCTGCGCGATGATCAGCCAGTACTTTTATGAACGGATGGCGGATACCACACGGGACGACGTCATAAAGCCATCGCTAAAAAGCACAGTTGAAGTCATCAAACAACCGTTGCGCGATCCGAACTTCCGGCAAATCATGTGGTTTGTTGTGATCTTCACCGCCAGCCAAGGGTTCGCAGGAAACCTCTTTGCTGCGTTTGCTTTAGAAAGCCTGAAAATGGACTTTCTTCCATTGCAACTCACGGGTGTGGCCCATGCTCTTGGCACGATTATCAGCGTACGCATGTGGGGCTTTCTGGCCGACCGATACGGCAACAAGCCGTTGTTATTGCTTCTTTCTATCGGCGTGAGTTTTACTCCTTTGGTTTGGGTCGCGTGCCCTCCCGGTGAGCAATACCTGGTGCGCAACACCATTGTTTTATTCCTCGGTCACATCTTTAACGGATTCGTCTGGTCGGGTGTAGGTGTGGTTCAAATGAATCTATATCTCTCCACTTCCACGCCAGAAAACCGCGCTAACTACCTTGCCTCCGCATTGACGATTGCCTCGCTGGCGCTAGCTATTTCACCGTTGTTTGGAAGCACCATGCTTTCGGCTCTACGCATTCCTTTCGCCGCTGATCATGCATATAAGATTGTGTTTCTTACCGTAACGCTAATGCGGATTATCGCGGTGTTTGTGCTCCGCCCGGTCAAAGAACACGGTTCTACCGACTTCAGTGAGACCATGCGTCAACTGACAAAAATTACCCCTCGGTCAGTCGCCGCTTTGCGCGCTATGCGACGAGGCACCAACGAACAAACTCGCGAAAGCGCAATTCGGAGCATGGGGCAAAGCCAAATGAGCTTGGCTTCAAACGAACTGGAGATGGCTCTGGTTGACCCTGCACCAAAAATCCGGCGAGAAGCCTCACGAGCACTTGGACACCTACGCTCAGAAACTGCCGCCGCCGCTTTGGTCAAACATGTCACTAATCATCCAGAGTTAGTAGAGGAAGAAACTCTAGAAGCTCTCGGCGACTGCGGTCAAGCACTTGCCGCCCAAATCTTGACCCAGTATCTAACCGACCCAAGGTCGCAGTTACGTCGCGCCGCCGCTAAAGCTCTGGGAAGACTTCAAGACCCTCAATCTGTTGGCGCGTTGCGTAATGTTGTCAACCAACCAGGCGACCCTGATCTCCGCCGCGCCGCTTTACAGGCACTTAGGAACTTAGAAGCAACTGATCCCGAGCTATACGCTGATGCTTTGCTTGATCAGCACCCGAGCGTGAGAATCGCCGCCGCCGAAGCGATTAGCGAACTCCACATCACCGAACTGGCACCCAACCTTCGCCACTCGCTCGAATGGTTCCAAGATGAGGGTGCAAGCGAAGTCGCCTATTCATTGGGCAGTGTTGGAGTCGCTTCCGACCTTCCTTATATATTGCAAGCCGCTAACCAAGCCGTTGGGCAGACAAAAATCCGACGGTGCCTGCTTGGAGCGGCTAAGCTGTTCGGACTTGATACGGATTACTACCGTCTCATCGCACTGGACGAGGTTTCGCGCGATACAGAACTGCTCAAGAAATATCGAAACATCAGTCGCAAAGATAAGCACTTCTCCGCCGCTCTCTCAGCTTATTCGTCTGGAGAAGAATCTCAAGCTTTAGTTCATTTATCTGAGGCAGATCCTAACAACTTCACAGCATGGGCGGAGTACTCCGTGCCAGAATCATTCCTAGTTGCCGCTCACTTGTATAGCAAGCTGCACGAGCGACACTAGAACTATTTGATGACCTGGTCTTTCCGTACCGCCCTCCTCGTTCGTATCACCATCGTTCTACTTAGTGCGCTGGGGGTTGCTGGGTTCTATACGAGTTGGCGAGTTGGGCAAACGGCAAACGAACTTTCCAACCGCGTCATCAGCCAAACCAGCCGGATCATTGATCAACGAGTCATTGCTCTGCTGGACGACACAGAGGGGCAAGCACGAGCGGTTGCGGGGATCACTCGCCCAACCTTTGCGGGCGATCGCAATGAACCAGTCGACTCCCGTTCTTTTCCACTTTTAGCCGCACAAGTTGTTGAAATCCTACGCGTAAATCCAGAGTTTGCCGCTATATCTATTACGCTCGATCGGAGCGGTGAATATGTCCAAGTGGGCCAAGCTCGAGCCGGCGGATTTAACATCCAAACCACCCAGCTCATTGCCGATGGCAAACGAGTCAAAAAAGATTGGGTGCCGTTTGGTAACCGCCTCAGCGAAATCAAGCAGGATACAGACTGGAAATTCGATCCTCGCACTCAGGCGAGCTACGCCAAAACCAAAAAACTGAATGTGGTCACTTGGTCCACCGCCGACGTTCTGCAAAATCTGAATTCTGGCCCAGCTTTAGGAACCACCTGCTCAGCTCCTATTGTTTCGACCGAAGGAGAGTTTTTAGGGGTTGTTTCAATCTCGCTTACTCTCACCGATTTGTCTAAGTTTTTAAAGACAATTCGTATCAGTCCGAACGGATCAACAACTCTTTTTGAGGTCACAGCTAGCACAACAAAAATCATCGCTGATCCAGAGCCAGACCGCTTGATGACTTCCGATGGAACCGGGCCACGGTTGGTTGCTATCAGCGAAATACAAGACCAGAGGCTTCAAAGAGTTGCCCACGAGGTAGAAACCCTCCCCAAATTTCAGACTGCAGAGTCTAGACTAGCTCAGTTCAAACAGGCAGGGGAAACTTATTTCACGGGCATGACGCGTATTAGCGGCTCTCAACGTCCGCCTTGGATTCTGTCGGTAACCGTTCCTCAATCCGACTTTTTGAACTGGTCTCGCGAGACCACCTTGTTCTTCCTCAGTTTCACCGCTCTTGCCTTGGCGGTCGGCGCGATAGTCGCACTTTTGCTTGCAGACCGGGTCGTCAAACCACTGCAAATGCTCGCAAGGGAAACCGCGAAAATCAAAGCATTTGATTGGAATGAAGGCAAACCGAAAATTGTCGGAATCACCGAAATAGACGACCTCTCTCGATCATTTGAAACCTTGAAAGCGGGTCTGCGCTCAATGGAAAAGCTTGTTCCGGCTGACTACGCCCGATCTTTGATCGCTAGCGGGCAGGAAGCTAAACTGGGTGGCCAGCGAAGGCACATTACAACCTATTTCGGCGACATTATCGGATTCACACGGCTCAGTCACGAACTCCCTCCAGAAGAATTAGTTGAAGTTCTAGCTGAATATTTGGACGTTTTGAGTAACGTAGTGTTAGAAAGTGGTGGAACTTTGGATAAATTCAATGGTGACGACGTTATGGCTTTTTGGGGGGCACCAACAATCACCGCCGATCATGCAACCTCAGCCGTTCGTTCAGCCCTGACATCAATCAAAGCGTTGAACGAACTCCACAAAGAACTTGCCGACCGTGACCATCCAATCCTTTCTGCTAGCTTTGGAATCGCAACCGGGGACGTAATCGTTGGCAATGTCGGTAGTAAAAAGCGCATGACTTATACCGTCATCGGCGATAGCGTCAACCTTGCCAGCCGCTTGCAAGGATTGAATAAATTTTATCAGACCAACATTCTTGCCAGCGAAGAAACCATGCAGGAAACTGGCGACAACTTTATCTGGCGCCACGTGGATACGGTGGCGGTGTTTGGTCGCTTAGAACCAGAACCAGTTTATCAGCCACTTTGCAGTTCCACTGAACCAGATGAAGTCCTCAAAAAGATGGCTGATCTCAGTAATCGTGCAATCGAACTCTTTCAGAATCGACAATTCTTGGAAGCCGCGACCTTGTACGAGGAAATTTTAGAGAACCACCCGCAAGATGGCCCTGCCGCTGTACTCCATGCACGGTGTATTCGCTTTAACGACAACCCTCCCGCAGAAGATTGGGATGGAAGTTTCCATATGACGTTAAAATAAGGCCGTCATGTCGGATTGGCGCTCGCTTACTCAACTCACATCTGGAATTTCATGCCGGAACTCCAGTTACGACCGCACGGGCGGTAACGATGATTATGTGAGCTTTGGCCCGGGTGAAACCTACACGATATTGGAAGCAGATGGAACGGGCGTCATTCAGCATATTTGGATTACGATAGACTGCCGCGAACCCCATTGGCGGAAGAATCTCGTTATTCGCGCCTACTGGGACGGGCAAGAACACCCCAGTGTGGAATCGCCTATCGGTGATTTTTTCGGCAATGGATGGGGTGAGTTCTACAATTTCTCAACTCCGTTTCTCGCCTGTGCTCCGAGGCAAGGAAGAGCTATGGTTTGTTACTTCCCTATGCCGTTTGCAAATGGGGCAAGGATCACGATTGAAAATCAGGGAGAGATGGCAGTTGAGCGGCTTTACTATTACGTAGATTATGAGAAGCTAGATTCCTTGCCCGCAAATACTGCTTACTTTCATGCTTGGTACAACCAAGAACTCACTACTCCCGAGAACGCAGAGCGAGACGAAAATGAATGGTTTCTTCTCCGACCGTATGGAAAAAATCCGGGAGACGCCAATAACTATCTGATTCTAAACGCAGAGGGCCAAGGGCATTTTATGGGGATGAACTATTACGTTGGCAACCCTGGCCCAATGTGGTACGGAGAAGGCGACGACATGTTCATGATTGATGGCCAAGCATGGCCCGGTCTGCATGGCACCGGCACCGAAGATTATTTCAATACTTCTTGGTCGCCGGATGAGCGGTTCGATCATCCCGCTTTTGGATTAGCAAGAATTCCCGGCATTGATAACAACGAGCCTCGGTTTGGATGGATGGGCCGCACTCACTGCTACCGGTTCCATCAGCACGATCCGATTCGCTTCCAAAAATCTCTCCGGGCCAGTATTGAACACGGCCACGACAACTGCCTTACATTAGAACTTGCAACCGTGGCTTATTGGTATCAAAGTTTGCCGACTAAGCCATTTCCATCACTGGCACCAAAAGAAGCTAGGATTCCTCGCCCCATTCCAAGTGCATCCGACGTTCACCGGTGGCGTGATGCATTTATGAAGCAACGTGGCGGAACAGTTTGGGGAAGCGAGTCGTAGGCTACTAAATATTCGCTGTATTCCCCATAGCTACACCGTGCGCCAGAGCTATTGAAAAATAATAGAGACTGGGGCTAAAAATCACGGTACTGCCTTCAAATCCTTTTGCATTGGCTTGGCTGAATCAGCCACACTGATTTTCACATGGAACCAAGAATCGCAATCCTTACGGGATCAAAGGGTCGAGGTTCCAACATGGTGGCGATCATCAAAGCCAGCCAATCGGGAATGATTCCTGCACCAGTTGCGGTGGTCATCGCGCCGCGAGAAAACACCCCCGCCGCAGAAGTCGCTCAAGAATTAGGAATTAACACCGAGGTTTGTTCACCAAAAGAAGATAACTACGCAGATTCTCTCCTTCAAGTTCTGAAATCAAACCAAGTCACTTTGATTTGTCTAGCTGGCTACATGACCCTTCTGCCACTAGAAGTGCTGAACGCTTATCCAAACCGCGTTCTGAACGTGCACCCCGCCTTACTCCCGAAGTTTGGCGGCAAAGGAATGTACGGCCACTTTGTTCACGAAGCTGTATTAGCGGCAAAAGAAACGGTCTCTGGTTGTTCTGTGCATTACGTCACCGAACATTACGACGAAGGTGCAGTGATTCATCAGCGATCTTGCCCAGTGTTCCCAGATGACACAACCGAAAGATTAGCTGGTCGCGTATTAGAGCAAGAACACATCGCATATCCCGAAGCGATTAACATTGTATTGCGTCAACCATGAGCCGACACTCAACAACCCTGCGTATTCTTTATCCCGGATTGAAAGCTGTTTTCTGGGGGTTGTTTGCTCTGTTTCTTGCTCCGATGAGAAAGCGAAACTCGAAGAACGTTCCAAAGACCGGGCCGCTTCTGATTCTTGCCAACCATATCAGCAACACCGATCCTATTCTGGTGCAGTATTCCTGCCCGCGGATGATCCACTTTATGGCCCGGCGTGAGTTATTTGATTGGAAAGTGCTTGGCCCGTTCCTCAAATGGTGGCGAGCATTTCCGGTCACTCAGTCTGCCGCTGATACCCAAGCGATACGGCGAGCAATCGAGTTACTCGAAGAAGGCAATGCCGTATGTATATTCCCTGAGGGGCAACTTTCTCCAGATGGCAAGCTAATTGAACTCCTCCCTGGCGCGCACCTGATCATTCGGCGCACGGGTGTTCATTGCATTTGTGTGGGATTGCAAGGCACAAATAAGCTAATGCCTCATCCTAAACTCACACCTCAGATCGCGGCGAGCTGGCTTACTGCGACTTGGGGCAAGCCAAAGTATTTCGATAAATCCACCTCACGCGAAGACTTTGTGAAATGGATTGAATCGGAATTGTTAACTCTTAGCGGGCAACCACAAAAAAGTAGCGATGGGATTCAAACCATCGCCACTCAAGAATCCTCCGAAAACTGATTATTCCGGATTCTTCACCGTATCGCGCGGCAGAGCCGAGCTTGGAACTTTTTCCCAGCCGACAACTGGCTCCATCGGGCGGGAAACGTAGTCGGCCATCATCACAAACAGGACGAAGAACCAAACGAATCCGCCAATTGCAAAGATTTTCACTAGCCTCGTTCCCATCTTCACTCCCATGAAGTAAGTCACAACCAAGTACGCCTTGAAAACGGCAATTCCCAACGCAAGCGACTGCATGAAAAACGTGTTTTCCAGCAAACTCTTGACCGGAAGGAAGAACGCCGCCCAAATGGTGAGAGCCATGCCACCCAGCAATAGACCGAAGATCAAAAAGATCGTCTTTTGAGGCAGGATGTGGTGAGCATGTGCTCCCCCGGCCGTGTATTCGTGATGTCCGTGATCTGCTGCCATGGTTTATTTCGGGATGAGGTAGTAGAGCGGATACAGGAATATCCACACAAGGTCGACAAAGTGCCAGTAAAGCCCCACCATTTCGGTGGGAACGTAATCTGTTATGAGTGACGATTTGATCTTGATCAGAATCATCAACGCGGTGAAGCAGATGATTCCGATGATGACGTGCAAACCGTGCAAGCCAGTCATGGTGAAGTAGATGCTAAAGAACAGCCTCGCCCTTTGTGGATTGCCATGCTGTTCCTTCTTTTCTACTTGTAGAACCGATGGAAGCATCTTGTCCCACTTGCTTTCGACATGATGCTCCTCCTCGCCTTCTACATGACCGTATTGGAAGTGATGGTTGGGCAGGAGATTGTGATCAATCTTTGCTCCGTATTCAAATGTCTTCACAGCAAGGAATCCAAAAGCGCACAGAATGGTTGCGAATAAACATCGCATCTGTAGCTTCGTATTCCCTTTCTGGGCGAAGTGAACCGCCAATGCCACTGTGAACGAACTTGTAAGAAGAATGAGCGTGTTTAAGCCGCCCATTTTCCAGTTCAGTTGTTCATGCACAAGGTAGAAGTCGTCGTGGAACTTCCATCGGTACAGCGTGTAGATGAGGAACAGCGCGCCAAAGAACATGACTTCCGTGACGAGGAATGACCACATTCCAACAAGATAGGTTTCCTGTTGCTGTTCAATATCCTCGTACTGGAAATAAACCTCTGGGCCATCAGTTTCTTTTGTGTGAGAATGGCTCATTTATTCATGTCCTCCACGGTTGCTTCTTCATCAACTTCGTACATCTTAGAGTCTTCTGCCGGGTTGTAATCGTAAACGCTATCGGTTACGAGAATCGGCTGGGTGAAGTTCTCGGTGATCGGCGGCGAGGATGTGTATTCCCACTCCAGACCCTTCGCATTCCATGGGTTTGGCCCGGCTTTCTTGCCTTTGAACAACGAATAGGTCAGATAAAGTGCGGGAAGCAAGAATCCGAAACCAAGCACTGTTGAACCAGCCGTCGAAAGCAAGTGGTAGAACTGCCACTCCGGTGCGAAGTAGTAGTAGTGATACCGTCGAGGCATCCCCAGGTAGCCGACCATAAACTGCGGGAAGAACGTGAGGTTAAACCCGATGAAGATGATCATCGCGCTGAGCCTTCCCCAGAATTCGCTATACGTCCGGCCGAACATTTTGGGCCACCAGAAGTGAATTCCACCCAGGTAGGCGAGAATCGTTCCACCGACCATAACGTAGTGGAAGTGCGCGACGATGAAGTACGTTCCCGTCAGGTGGACATCGGTATCAACCGATGCTAGGTAAAGACCTGTCAAACCACCGATAACAAACAAGCCCATGAATCCGAGGGCGTAAAGCATCGGAGTTGAAAAGTGCACCGATCCTTTGACCATCGTCAAAGTCCAGTTAAAGACCTTAACTGCAGATGGAACCGCTAGGATAAATGAGATCAGCGAGAAGATGATTCCTTGCAAAACCGACTGGCTGGAAAGGAACATGTGGTGTCCCCAAACCAAGAAGCCGAGGAAAGCGATTGAAAGCGAAGAGTACGCAACGAATCGGTAACCAAAGATCGGGCGGCGGCTGAAGCACGAGATGATTTCACTGATAATCCCAAACGCAGGGAGAATCATGATGTAGACCGCAGGGTGCGAGTAGAACCAGAACAAGTGCTGGAACAGAACCGGGTCGCCACCTAGTTCGGGGCTGAAAATTCCAAACCCGAAACCACGCTCTACAACCACCAAGAACAAAGTGATCGCAACCACTGGCGTTCCTAAAATGACAACGATCGCGGTTGCATAGTGCGACCAAATGAAGAGCGGCAATCGATACCACGTCATCCCCGGAGCACGCATTTTGTGAATGGTTCCGATGAAGTTGACCGCAGTAAAGATCGAGCTAAATCCGGTGATGAAGATGCCGACCAAACAGAGGCTGATCTGAGTCTCAGAGATTGTTGAAAGTGGCACGTAGAACGTCCAACCTGCATCAACGCCGCCAAGCACGAAGGAAGTTAGGATCAAGAATCCACCAGTGATGAACATGTATAAGCTGAGCAAGTTCAACCGGGGATAAGCCATGTCCCTCGCCCCGATCATGATCGGGATAAGGAAGTTACCAAGAACAGCAGGAACAACAACAACCAGAAACTGGAAGACCATCAGGATTCCGTGTGCCGAGAAGGTTTTGTTGTAAACCTCGCTGCTCAAAAGAATTCCCTTCGGGCTGGTGAGTTCGTAGCGGATCATTGCCGCCGCAATACTGCCAATAAAGAAGAAGAACGTGACCGCGATTAGGTACATCACCCCGATCCGTTTATGGTCAACCGAAAGCAACCACGATTTCAGCGTATGATCCGCGTTCAGGTAGTTTTTCGGTTCGCTCGGCTTAGCCGAACTTTGTCCAACAACAGTTGCGCTCATTTATCTTTCCTCCGAAGATCTGAATTGTGCATTCCCTGCACTACTTCCTTTGTTAGAGATATCCACGGCCGTGCTATCTCCATCCGAAGCGGCGGTTGACCCAGCCATATCGGTTCGCTGGAACTCACCCCTAGAAACGGAGAGGCTCTTAATGAACTCAACAAGTTCTAGCACCTGTGTTTCCGTCAGGGTTGATCCATAAACTGGCATTGTGTTTTCCCAACCGGCAGTGATTCGGTTATGAGGAATCTTGATCGCTTCCCGCAGATAATCACGGTCAGCAACCGCAGTTGTTCTGTCGGTCATCGTTCTGGTTTTGCCCAGGATGCCGACCAAACTCGGTGCACGTGGGTTATCAAGACCGGTATGGCAGTTTCCGCAACCCTTATCTTTCCAGACTTGGGCACCAGCTTCTACCATGTTAAGAGGCTTATCCTTGTACTTATTGCCACCTTTCTCAAGCCACTCGCCCCACTCTCGGTCATCCATAACGTACAGCTGACCAACCATTTCCGAGTGTTGCGTTCCGCAGTGCATGGCGCACAGAATTTTGTAGCGACCAGGCTTTGTTGGTGTAAATGCGAGCTCCGTGTAACGACCTGGAACAACGTGGTATTGCGCACGCATTTCGGGAAGATACATTGCGTGGATTACGTCTTGGCTGATCATTGTCAGCTTGACAGGCTGACCAACCGGAACGTGAAGCTCGTTGTTTTCTCGAATCCCGTTCATGTGCTGGAAGTGCCACATCCATTGCTTGCCGATGCAGAAAACTTCCATCGCATCCTTTGGCATTGACCGCACTTCAACAAACTGCTTTGCGCTCCAACCAAAAATTCCGAGAGCCAAAATCAGCGGAACCCCCATCATCAAGGCTTCCAAACCGTTGTGGTGAGTCATCGGATTTCGGCGATCAACCTTAGTTCCTCGGCGGTACTTGATTGCATAGAACAAGATGAGAAGAACAACGAAAAGCGTGAAGACGACCGTGAGGATCGAAATCGTCCAGAACAAAGCGTCGTATTTTGCCGCGTGGGCCGACGCCTGATCAGGAATTGGATTGTATTGGAATATCCCCCAACCCATTTAGTTTTGATCTCCTCTTCGATTTCGCATGTCTTTTTGCTTTGTTGAACGGTTCATGATGAGAATAGAACCAATGATTGCGAGAACTGTGATCACGCCACCTGTACGAACGGCGTTCATCACGTTAATAGATCGTTTGCCGGTGAGCGGGTCAACATTGATGCAAGCCATAAAGAATGGGCGGTCATCTTTTTCGCCAACCACCTCATTTCGTGCATCCTGCAAAGCCAGCAGAACTGGTTTTGCATCGTACTGTTGATCCAAAAAGTATCGGATAATTCGTCGTTCGGGCGAGACGATCATGATTCCGGCTGGGTGAGTGATATTTCCAGTTTTATCGTCCCGGTAGAAGCGGAAGCCGACTTCATCTGCCAGCCCTTGGATATTCTTCATATCCCCTGTGAGGAACTTGAATCCGCGATCTGTGCCTTTTCGGTCGTAGCCTTTAATGATTTCGTCTCGCTTAAGCTTTGCATCATTTGGGCCCTCGCGAGGATCAATAGAAACAACGACAAGGTTGTAGAGATCGCCTGCGTCGTCCTTCTTCATGCCTCGAATCGTCTTTTTGAGGCTTTCGAGTTCGATTGAGCAAACTCCCGTGCACTTGTAAAATGCCATTAGAAGAATGGTTGGGCGTTCCGAGAAAACTTCACCTGTCGTGACCGACTTACCATCTTGATCAACAAACTTCCAATCTGGTGAAACGACGACGTTTAGGCGCTGGTCAACCCGGATTGCCGACGGTGCGGCGGCAGGCACTCGCCCAGAACCAGGAACAACGCCCTTAGGTGCTTCGTAAAACTGAGCGCATGCCGCACTCAATAAAGCAACGGTAAGCCCGATAGTAGCGGCGATTCGAGAGGTCATTTGTAATCCTCCGGAACGCCAGCATCAGCCCGGGTTGGCAGACCTCGCTCACCCACGATTTCCATCGCCTTGTCAACTGGGATGGTGTAAGTGCCGTCTTCGTTTTTGCTATATTTGTTCAGCTTATCGTGCTCTTGCTTTCGCAAATCCTGCATATCCGAATGAGCGGTTGTGTTGCTCTGCAGAAGCGGGGTTCCTTCTGGTGGCATGAGCCTTCGCTCTTGCCGCTGAGTGAACCGGAAACCTTCCACACGATCCAAAACTGTGAGAACACCGTACGACGCACCAACCATCACAAAGAAGAAGGTGAAGAAGAAAACGGCATGAAAGCCTAACTTACTGTTAGCCGCTTCGTCCGTCGGCTCGTAACCGAGTTCCTCAAGCAGATCCATGTCGCGTTCTTCAATGTGTTCGTTGTGATGATCAGACATGGGCTGGTGCCTCCTCTAATTGTTTGTTTCCTTGATAGGGGTGCGCAGTAATCACCAACGCTCCCGATTGCTTGAGTCCGAATCCGAATATCAAGAACCAAATTCCGCCGAATGCGAGTAAGAACCCGAAATCAGGCAGATAGAGTGAAAGCGAAGTGCGGAAGTACGGAATCACGTGCCAGTACATATCCACAAATCGGCAGAGGAAAATCAATCCTGCCGCAGGAATAAGCAATGCTGGCGACCGCTTCAAGCGTGGGGAAAGCAACAGCAAGAACGGAATAGCAAATTGCCCAAGGAGCATTGCCGTTCCGAGCCAGTTGAAGTTGCCTCGCAACCGCTTGAGATAGAAAGGAATGAACTCAGTGAGGTTTCCGCTCCAGATGATGAGCAACTGGCTAAAGCTGAGGTAACCCCAAAGCATGGTAAGCATCAACAGCAGGTTGCCAAAGTCTTTCATCATCAGCTTGTCAATCTTGCCAGCAAACGGAGCTTTATCCCGTTGGCTAACAGTGATGATCGTTGCTAGGGCAAGAGCGCCCAAGCAACTACCGACTGTGAACAAGAATCCCCAGACTGTACTGAACCAGTGAGGATCAACCGACATCAAGATGTCGGTGATGAAGAAGGTCATTACAAGGATGAAGATACAAATCCCCGGCGCGGCGAGGTTGTTTCGCTTATCGCTGTACTTTTTGTCGCCGGTGGCGATTTCTTTCTTAGTCCAGGTTGCCAGCGCGTTTCCAACCAATGCGAGAATCACGAAGTAAGCAACCAATCTGCCAAGGAAGAAGTTGTAGTTCAAGTACTCCTTCTTATTCAAGACAACCATGTCACCAGCCGCAGGATGCACCCAAGTTCCGTAAAGGGGATCCTTGAATACGATGCCTGTCACTAATACCAAGATGAGGCAGTAGACCAGCATCATCGGGTTGGAACCAGATTCAAAAATCCGCAGAACTGGGGTACCCCATCTTCCGCGAGTCACGTGGAAAAGGAGCGACAACCCGAAGCATCCCATCGTGAGCAAAACCCAGAACAACATGCCGAAAAGAAAACTTGGCGCAAGTTTATCTACGTTGAATCCGCCCGCTAATCCTGCGGCGATCCCCGCTCCACCCGCGACCAGCATGAGTCCGCCTAATGCTTGTAGAGTTCCAAAAACTTTGGTTGGCTGAGCTTCCACGGTTGATTCCATTACTTCACTGCTCATCGCACTGCCTCCGGCTTAGTAGATTCTGGGCGAACAGGTTCAACTGGATTCGATTGCGGCGCAGTTTGGAAGAGCGGCCCTTCGTGACCTTCAATTTGAGTGATTCCGAATTTCTTCAAACTTTCTCCATCCATTTGGCTTGGATTCGCTCCTTGGCTGAGTTGCAGAACGCGAATGTAAGCCACGATTGACCAGCGGTCAAGCGGCTTGATTCGGCTTGCGTGACCGTACATCGTTCCGTAGCCGTTAGTGATGACATCGTAGAAATGCCCCACCGACATATTGCGTAACCGATCTGTGTGATAGTTTCCAACAGGTCGGGCTAATGTGAATCCGCGCTGGGCGATCATGCCCTGGCCGTCTCCGGCTGGCCCGTGGCAGTGCTGGCAGAAGATGTTGAATCGTTCTTGCCCACGCTTGAGAACTGCTTCGTTAACTTGAATCGGCATTTCTCGAACGAGCTTGCCGTCTTCGCCATAGCCTGTATAGAATTCATCGTCGAGTTTGGGTTTTCCAAATTCGATCGTTCCCTCGACTGGCAACCGCGAACCCTTACCGTCGGCATAGAATTTGTTTTCGCTTTGAGCTTTGATCTTGGGTTGTTGGTACATATCCAAGTGGCAACCAGCCAGCCCCAGAGTTGCGACCATCAGCGGCCCCCATGTCCAAAAGCGGTTCATTAGTAGCCCTCCGAAGTCATGACTCGTTCAACTGAAAGCGGTTCTAATGACCGCATGAATTCCACGACCTCATCTTCATCGTAGCGAGGATCGGTTGCTTCTACGCAGAGAATGTAACGATCACTGCTCGCCCGACCCATACACGCCGCGTTGAACAGCGGGTGGTGAGGCTTCGGCAGGCCGTTGAATGCGAGCATTCCGAACACCGCACCGAAAGCGGCGAGAAGAATGGTCAATTCATAAGCGGGTGGGAAGAAAGCGGGAAGACTGAAGAGCGGCTTTCCACCAACGTTCATCGGATATGGATTCAAACCGTTGACTTGAAGCGCGGTATTGCTAATCGCGATGCCACCGCTTGTCCACCATTCAAGGAAGTAACCGAGACTAAAGCCAGCACAGCCGTGCAAAAACACGACCCAGCCGAGCTTGTCGTCATGCCATTCCATGACGTCGGTCAATCCGTGAACTGGAATTGGCGTGTACGCATCCATGTCTCGGTAACCAGCGGCTCGAGTCTTCTTTGCCGCTTCAAGAAGCGCATCTGCCGTTCCGAATTCTGCGACTACCGCAAACGGTTTTGGTGAAGTATCGCGACCGTGGCTCAACTCAAGACCTCCTCTGGCTGACCACTGGCGTGGTCTTCATCATGACCGTGGTCATGAGTTTTTTGATGCAACAGCTCTTTCATTTCAAAAATGTTGATCATGGGCAGGAATCGAACGAAGAGGAACATCAGGAAGATGAACAGACCGATGGTTCCGAGGAACATTCCAAAATCCCAGAGGGTTGGCGAGTAGAAACCAAACGCTCCCGGCACGTAGTCGCGAGTCAGCGAAATCGGGATGATGACGTACCGCTCGAACCACATTCCAATGGAAATGCTGGTCGAAACGATCAGCAACACCGTCATGTTTTGCCGGAACTTAGGCACCCACATCAGCTGAGGAATAACCCCGTTTGTAAGGATCAGCGTCCAGAACGCCCAACTGTACGGTGCGTCTTTCAGAGCGATTCGGTTGTGAAGCAGTGCCGTTTCAAATGGAACTCCGCTGTAATAAGCGTAGAAGACTTCCATGATGTAGCCATAGAAAACTATTAGACCAGTCGCCAGCATAACCTTGGCCATCCAGTCGAAGTGCTTCATCGTGATCAAGCCTTCCAGCTTGTAAATCTTTCTCAACGGTATCGCAAAGGTGATGACCATGGCAAATCCAGCAAAGACCGCACCCGCAACGAAGTACGGCGGGAAGATCGTCACGTTCCAGCCGGGGACGATCCCCATCGCAAAGTCGAAACTAACGATTGTGTGAACCGAAAGAACAAGCGGAGTAGAAATCCCCGCAAGCATGATGGAAGCGTGCTCGTAGCGATGCCAGTGCTTTGCGCTTCCCCGCCACCCCATACTCAATCCAGCAAATGCGAACTGAGCAAATTTGCTCTTTGCTCGATCTCGCAAGGTGGCAAAGTCGGGAATCAGACCAACAAACCAGAACAAGATCGAAACGGTCATATAGGTACTGACCGCAAACACGTCCCAAACCAGCGGTGAGCGGAATTGGGGCCACATACCGAGCCAGTTCGGATAGGGGAACAGCCAGTAAGCAACCCAAGGACGACCAGTGTGCAGAAGCGGATACAGACCCGCGCACATAACCGCAAAGATCGTCATGGCTTCTGCCATGCGGTTAATTGAGTTGCGCCATCGCTGACGGAGGAGAAGCAGAACCGCAGAAATCAGCGTTCCTGCGTGACCGATCCCGATCCACCAGACGAAGTTAACGATGTCAAAGCCCCAGCCGACTGGCTGATTGTTACCCCATACCCCGATCCCGTTCCAGATCAGCATGGTAATGGAGAGCAAAAGCACGTTGACCAGCAAGAAGCCGATGCCAAACATGATTTGCCATGGGCTACTCATCAACCCCTTGATCGGAGTTTTAACCTGTGGCTCGTTGTGACGAGACTGGTCAAGAATAATGTCGCCAATCGTTGCATCAAGTGATGCATCTGTATGCTGCCCGACGAGGAGATCCTTATCGACTGGGGTTGGATTGCCCGACATCTTACGCCTCCATCTCCGGATGTGGATTTCGGATACGGCTGAGATAGCTTGTTCTCGGCCTGGTATTCAATTCTTCGAGCATCATGTAGTTTCGAGCATCCTCTCGAGTTTGAGCGACCGCATTTTCCTTCTTGCGCATGTCGCCGAATACGATTGCTCCGCTTGGACAAGCCACTTGGCAAGCGGTTTTGATTTCCCCATCGCGGATTTCACGATCTTCGCGCTTTGCTTCCACACGAGCATGGTTAATTCGCTGGACACAGTAGGTGCATTTCTCCATCACACCGCGGTAGCGAACTGTTACGTCGGGATTTTGAAGCATCTTCAGAACCGGAACGTTATCTGCGCGTTGGCTGAAGTGGAAGAAGTTGTATCGACGCACTTTGTAAGGGCAGTTGTTACTGCAGTAACGGGTTCCAACACAGCGGTTGTAAACCATCTGATTCAAGCCTTCATGACTGTGAACCGTCGCAGCAACTGGGCAGACAGGCTCGCAAGGAGCTTGTTCACAATGCATACAAGTAACTGGCTGAACGTAGATCGGCGGGTTATCCATATCCAAGTGATGCCCATCGCCTTTGTAGTACCGGTCAACCCGAATCCAGTGCATTTCACGACCGCGCTGAACCGCAGGCTTCCCAACAACTGGAATATTGTTTTCTGCTTGGCAGGCCGTCACACATGCGTTACAGCCGGTGCAAAGGCTGAGGTCAATGGTCATCGCCCATTGGTAATTCTTTTCTGGATTCTTTTCAAAATCCAGACCAGGGTACATGGAGATATCCTTACCCTTGCCGAATTCGTTGAATCCTGGATCTTCTGCACCGTGACCTTCTCCATGGCCTCCACCGTGACCACCACCATGCTCTTCACCGAAAGGTTTGCCAGCCGCTAAAAGAGCCGGAGTGGTTTCTTTGAGGATTTCGCGATCACGATCTTCTTTCTTGTAGTCAATTGTGTTGTGGTGCTGAACGTTGGCAAGAACGTACTCGTTGCCCGTTTTCTTGACTTCAACCCCGCTCATCCAAGTCGGATTCGCCGCAGTTCGCAGGAGGTTAGCGTTGAACCCACCGCCTGCCTTTTCACCTTTCTTTGTGCCGAAGTCGCCCGCCCTGGTGCGACCGTAGCCCATGTGCAGAACAAGCACATCATCTGCTTGCCCGAGGTTCACCCAGACTGGAACTTCGAGCGAAGCTCCGTTCACAGAGACAGTTACCATATCCGCCTTACCGTAGTAAGGCACACCCAAAAGCCGTTTATCGTATGGTGCTTTGACTCCAAGTTTTTCCGCCGTTGCCAGGCTGACTAAAAGCGCGTTATCCCAAGTAAGGTTGGTGATCACCTTCGGCGTTTCCTGCAACCACATGTTGTTGGAATGCCGTCCGTCGTGGATTGTTGGGTCAGGAAGAACCAGCAACTCCATACCTTGTGCCGAGATAGGAGCAAGGGAGTTAAGGACGGATACGTTAACTGCGCCTTCAGAAGCTGTCCGACTCGACAGTTCAAACACTTGCGAAATAGACTCATAAAAGCCTTTTGCTAGCAACGATTTCCAGTTGCCGTTTGGACTGGACATCGTATAAGTTGCGCGAACCAAACTACGAGCGTCCGATGGATTGCCATTGATCGCCGCCAAGAATTCGATTGCTGACTTCGTATCGTAAAGTGGATCAACCAGCGGCTGTCCGATAACAGTTGAACCAAAGTAAGACTTGCCGTCACCCCATGCTTCGAGGAAGTGGCTCATCGGCAATTGGTAGTCGCACAAGTAACCAGTTTCGTCATCGTGCATCGCCAGGTGAACTTTGAGAGGCACTTTACCAAGGGCTTCAGCGAATTTGAGATCGGCCGGTGCTTTGTAAACTGGGTTACCGCCAAGAATCAACAGGATGGAAACCTGTCCCGAGGTCATTGATGTGACGAGCGACTCTAAATCTTTTGCATGATTGGTCGGCATTGGATTTGGATTGGCTCGATATTCGACAGGCTTACCAATTCCAACCGAACCCATGGCTGAGTTCAACGCCATGACCGCAGCATGAACTTGTGGCGGTAAGTGAGCACCCGCAATCAGGACTCCTCGGCCCATATTTGCGCGCAAATCTTTGACCGCAGTTTCAACTGCCTTCGCATCGACTCCTTGAGGAACGGCGGCCGATCCACCGAAGCCGAGTTGCGAAGCAATCGCTTGCACCAAAGCCAAAGTTTGACTCGGCTTGATTCGCCGACGGTGATCAGCGGTGATCCCGAATGCGTTCGGGTGGGATTCAAATGCGTAGATTCGCGACATCCCGTTGCCGTTTGCATCAGGGATTCTGCGGCTGCCAATCTGCCGAGCGTAGTTCAAGCTCGCCGGGCCACGCATGACCGGATCAGCGTCGATTGAAACAATGACATCTGCTTCGCCGAAGTTGTAAACAGAAATCTGATCAGAACCAGTCGCGAGCATTGAACCTTCGCGTTGGTTGTCGCGGTGGGCTGGCTCGTACTGGAACCACCGCATACCCGGATATTTCTTCTTCATTTCCGCGCCAAGCCGGGCGAGAGTTGGAGAGTTCACCGTTTCACTGAGAACGGCAATCCCAGCTCCGTTTCCAGCTTGATTCAGAGCTTCTTCTATTTTCAGAATAGAATCGATCCAACTGATTGGAGAATTCAAATGGCGTGGGCTTTGCAGACGGTCTGGATCGTAAAGGTTCAGGATTTCCGCCATTGTTTGGGAATCCAAACCACCCATAGTTGATGGGTGGAGTGGGTTGCCATCAATGCGAACTGGGCGACCATCTACTTGATCGGCGACTACGGCGAGAGCGTAACCATCTTTGAATGCACAGGTTGCGTAATGCTTACGAGTTCCGGCGATTGCGCCTTCTGGTTGCTGGACGAACGGAACGATTTTTCGAGGTGCCTGGAATCGGCATCCGGTTAGGGCGGCAGTCAAAGCGGCCCCACCGATCATTTTTAGGACGTCGCGGCGATCTACGCCGCTGGCAAGGCTTTTCCTATCCGGAAATTCATCTTCTGCCCAAGATTCCACCAGTTCTGGAGCTTCGTATTGCTCCAAACCCTTATAGAACTTTGGCGATGCGCCTGTTTTTTCCTCGTTCGACTTACCCATGTGTTGGACTCGTTATCTTCCTCAAATTCCTTTTCTAGCGATGGCAAACCCAGCAGTCAGCGAGCTGGGTCACGTTGATTCCCCGCTCTTCCATCAATTTGTACTGTTTGTGAATGTCATCACTCGGCAACATGTGCTGAGTGTGGCCTTCCGCAATTCTGTGCTCGACTTCCGTGAGCTTTTCTCCAGCGGCAATCTTTTTGTAAAGTTCAAAGATCTGCTCGCGTGGAGTCAGCATGTTAGCTCCATGGTCACCTTCGCCGTGTCCATCCCCGTGTGAATCGCCTCCCATTGCGTTCAGGTCGAGCATGTACTTTTCCGGATTCTTATGGCAGTCAAGGCACCAAGCCATGCTAAATGGCTTGCCTTTCCAAGTGATCGCCATTTCTTGAACCGCTCCGTGACAGGTGTTGCAGTTAATTCCCCGTTTGATGTGAATCGAGTGATCAAAGTAAACGAAGTCTGGAACTGCGTTAACCTTCGTCCAGCGGATCGGCTTGCCAGTTTCGTAGCTGTTGCGAACTGGCTCCAACATGGGCGAGTTCGTCCAAATTTGCGAGTGACAGCTCATACAGACTTCGGTCGCTGGGACACTGGCGTTTGCTTGTTCTTCGACCGTGTTGTGGCAATAACGGCAGTCAATACCTAGTTCCTTCACGTGGTGCTTGTGACTGAATGGAACAGGCTGGTCAAGCGGAATGAACGCTTTTGTATTCGCCGGTGAGCGCGTGATGAGTGAACCCGTCACGAGTAACACAACCGGTAACCCCGCCGCGGCAAGCAAGCTGATTGACGCGATTGAGTTGGCTGACGGCTTGAAGATCTGTCCCATACGTTAGCTGCCCTTTGATTGTTGCACGAATGCCCTGGCCATTTCTGGCTTTGAAACTGGAAAGGTTTGTCCAGATTTCATACTGTCCACACCCTATCCACTGCGATGACGATAAAAATGAGGGCGAGATAGACCATGGAATACTTGAAAACCGCCCTTGCATGCTGTTTATCAATGCGCTTCCAAAGACCCGCACATTGAACCAATAACCCTAGGTTCAAAAGACCCGCTCCAACCGCATACACAGGCCCAGCCTGCCCTTGCAAGAGAGGAAGCGCACAAAGCAGAACCGTAATCACTGCATATAAACCAATCTGGATGACCGTGACTCGATCACCTTTGACAACCGGAAGCATCGGCACTCCAGCTTTGGCGTAATCATCTTTGATCAGGATTGCCAACGCCCAGAAGTGAACCGGCGTCCAAGTGAAAATCAGAGCAAACAAAAACCAAGCGTAAGCACTGAGTTCTCCGGTGACCGCCGCATAGCCAACGAGCGGTGGGAATGCTCCAGCGGCACCGCCGATCACAATGTTCTGCCAGGTTCTGCGCTTGAGCCACAAAGTGTAAACAAACACGTAGCAAAGCAATCCGCATAATGCCATAAGCGCGGCAAGAGGATGTGCTCCAAACCAAAGGATCGCAAAACTGCCGACCGCCAAAGTTGTTGCGAAAATAGAAGCCGCTTTGTCCGAAATCAGATGCGTGACCGTCGGACGGTGAGATGTGCGCTCCATCGCAACATCGAGATCCTTTTCGACAATCATGTTATATGTGTTCGCCGCGCCCGCCGACATATAGCCACCGATACAAACGATCAGAATTAGCCAGAAGGATGGGGCTCCGCGTTCACCGATAAACATTGCCGCGACGGTGGTAAAGAGCAAAAGGGAGATGACTCGCGGTTTGGTCAACGCAATATATGCCTTGATCAAATCACGAGGGGTTGCCTCCACTTTCGTGGCGGATTGAGCGGTTTCTTCATCCACCGCTAATGATCGTGGCATAGCCCACACCGCTAACATGACCAATGCCATCCAGTTTGCGAGCGCAATCGCAAGATGCGTGAGTTGCATCCACACCGGAGCGCTGGCAACCAAGTTTGCGACACCAAAAGCCATTTGCGCCACATACAGCCAAATAGTGAGATTGCCCCAATAGCGAACTTCTGCAGAATCACGTCGATCCATTGTCAGGCGGCAAGCAAACAGGAGAATCAACCCGACTGCCATCGCAACTAGCGGGTGAAGTAATCCGCCTTTTAGAATGGGGTCGGCCGAATCACCGACGTGCATATTGATTCGCTCAAGAAATGTGTTTGCGCTGGCAAGCTTGGTGTGGAACGCTGTCTTGCCCATCGCTGAAACTGCGCCAGTCATTCCGAGCACAAAGAATCCTCCAGCGGCCCATTTGAGCGCGGTTGCGACTGCTCCATGGCCCCGGAATGACATCCGATGTCCGCCTCGTGCGTAGTGAGCCATCAGCGCGCAAGAACCCATCAACCCAAAAGTGTTGAGCAGGTGGAGCGGCATTGTGATCAGCCGACCCATTGATTTATCTTCAACTACGAGTTGATATCGAATAAGAATCCAACCGATTGCGCCGGAAATGATGGTGAAAGTTAATGCCCAACGGGCCGCATGACGCGATGGGTGTCCTTTCGGGAATAACCGCACCGCCCAAATGAGCATGCCGATCATGAACAACCCGAGTGATGAGGTTGTCATGCGGTGAGTTAGCTCTATATAGGTTTTGAGTTGAGCTCCAACAGGAAGAATTTCACCGTTGCAAATCGGCCAGCTGGTTCCACATCCATCGCCGCTCAAACTCGCCCTAACGAATGCGCCGAATACAACTATAAAAGCAGTGAGAACCAATAGAAATAGCGATGCCTTTGCAAATAGATCACGAGCGCGATCATTCTGCGGGGTTTGATTGTCCAGATTAGAATGGTCAGGTTCGGAATCCGGATTGCCAAGGATATCTTTTGGCATTGCGTACCGCTATGTAACTTGGTCCGGGCTTGGTAAGTCAACAAAAAATTAGGACTCTGGGTAATTTCCGCAAACTTTACTTTACTTTTGAGACTATTTCCGCGTTTCAGCAAATATGACGAAATTGTGCATTTTTTGACGGTGCCAGTTTTTATTGCAGGAAAGTTTTGACTTCGACCAACCGAAAATGTATCCTATGCGAGTGAATTATTTGGCTCGTGGATTTGGATCGTTATTTTGCCTGGCATTTTCTGCCGGAGTGTTTGCTAGCGGATTCACTGAATCAACCGACGCAAATTCCGCGAAGCACTTTACGTTTATGTACGGAAAAGCTGGATTCCACGCAGTTCAGGCTGACCTTTCTTCGGACACAGTATGTGCTTCCACGCACTACTCACCTCGGCTGACGAACGTTTGGAAGATGATTTCACAAACCCAACCGATTGCAGCCGTAACCGGAACGTTTTTTGCGTTTGAAAATCAGAAACCTGTCGCGGATGTGATAGTTGACGGTCAGCGGAAAGCAACTGGCTACCGGGGTTCAGTGCTTGCGGTGGATTGGTTTGGCAAAGTTTCTATCGAAAACGCCGCCGTTAAGAAGCCTTTTGACTATTTGACTTACCGCTACGCTCTTCGGGGAGGTGTGCGAGTGATTGATAAAGGCAAAATCGCTCCCAACCCACGTGCTCAGGGCTTTACCGATTCAGCGATATGGGGATCAGCCGCCAGAGCCGCCGTTGGCATTACAAAGTCGGGCAAGATTCTATTGGTAGCCACTCGGAATCCAGTCACGCTTTCCACACTTGGCAAAGCAATGGCAACTCAAGGCGCAGTGGACGCAGTGAGTCTGGACGGAGGCGGTTCGACCATGCTCTACTTTAACGGCGACATTAAGATTCAACCAAACCGTCCGCTGAGCACTTTATTCATGATTGAGCGGCGAAACCCTTACGACGCTCTTTTCCGAACACATCTAGAGCAGATCGCCGATAACCAGTCGCGTGGCGCAATTCAGGGCGTGCTCCAAGGCACGATTAAAACCCAGAGGTAGACTCGCCTCGAATTGGAAAAGCCTTCTCTGGCCGTGATCATTCCGGCATATAACGAAGATCAGCGCATCGGCCCGACAATGGAGCGGGTTGCCGAATACTTTTCTGAATATCCCGTTTCTTGGGCGGTTTACATTGTCAGCGATGGCAGTAAAGACAACACTAACCAACTGGTTAAAGATTTTTCTGAGAAAAATTCCAACTTCCACTTAATTGACTACTCTCCAAATCGTGGCAAGGGCTACGCTGTTCGTAAAGGAATGTTAGAGATTGAGGCAGATTACTTACTCTTTTCCGATGCTGATTTAGCCGCTCCGATTGAAGAAATAACCAAACTTCAAGCCCACCTTACGAACCAAGTCCATATTGCCATTGGTTCTCGCCCGCTAAAGGATTCTAAGTTGGAAATTCGCCAGCCTTGGTACCGAGAGATGCTTGGCCGGATGTTTAACAAAGCAGTGCAACTCATGGCGGTGAAGGGCATTGACGACACACAATGCGGTTTTAAAATCTTCCGAAATGAGGTCGCTAAAGACATATTTTCCCGTTGTAAATTAGACGGATTCGGATTTGATTTTGAAAGTTTGATTATTGCCCGCGACCTTGGTTACGAAATCGCCGAAGTTCCGATTCGCTGGTCACACCAAGAAGGTTCTAAAGTTGTTCTACTGCGCGATGGCCCGCGCATGCTCCGCGATCTTGTCAAGCTACGGATGTGGGGCAAAAACAAACGCCTTGTAGTGAACAATGAATCGTGACGAATACGCAAAGATGCGGTCTCTGGAGGATCACTATTGGTGGTTCGTTTCTCGGCGCGATTTAGCCCTCAGACTTCTCGATCAGTTTGCTCCGCCTGGGGAGTTATCGATTCTTGACGTAGGCTGCGGAACCGGCGCAGTTTTAACTGAGCTTGAATCCCGCGGTCAAGCAGTTGGATTAGATTTATCGCACGATGCCTTACGCTACTCGGCTGAACGGGGACTCAAAAATCTTATTTATGCCAATGCCGAACAACTCCCATTTGATAGCGAGAGTTTTCAAGCAGTGGTGAGCTTAGATACATTAGAGCACGTTCCGGATCATGAATCCGCAGTCAAGGAGATTTACAGATGCTTATCGCCAGGCGGAGTATTTGTAATGAACGTTCCCGCTTTTGCCTGGCTATGGGGGCCGCACGATGTCGCCCTCATGCATCAGCGCCGCTACACACGCCGACAAGTCAAGCAGCTTCTCAATGGAGCAGGGTTTGAAATCCAGCGGTTGTCGTACAGCGTCTTCTTTCTATTCCCCGCGGTAATGCTCCGCAGGCTTCTGGATAAGCTTCAAAGGGGTGAACCGCAAGTCAAGCTTCCCCAGTTCACGCGATTCACAAACGGAGTTCTAAATGCCCTGATGCAAGGTGAAACCTCTCTCTTTTTGAAGCACAACCTGCCGTATGGATCAAGCGTAGTTTGTGTGGCGACCAAGCCAGCAGGTGAAAAACGTGGGTGAATTTCGGGTCGGGTGTGTTTCGTACGTCAACGCCACCCCGCTTATTTGGCATTTTAACCATTTGGGCGAAAATTCCCCGGTAGACGTAGTTTACGACGTTCCTTCCAAGCTGCCCGCATTGCTTGACTCAGGTGATGTGCAGGCGATTCTTGTCAGCAGTATTGATTCAATTCTCAATCCGGATCGAGTGATCTTGAGCGATGTTTGTATTGGCTCAAACGGGCCAGTAGAAAGCGTGCGACTATTCAGCCGTGTTCCGTTTGACCAAATTCAGACTTTGGCCCTTGATGCGAGTTCGATGACCAGCAACCAACTCGCCCAAATCATTCTCAAAGAAAAATATAATATCCAACCAAAAACTATAACGATGCCCCCTGATGGTGAATCTATGCTCACGGTCTGCGATGCCTGCATTCTCATTGGAGATATCGGCATGACGGCCCAGGTTCCAGGCTCCCGAATTATGGATTTAGGCGAGGAGTGGACAGATTTAACCGGACTCCCATTCGTTTGGGCTTTGTGGACTGCAAATGAAAGAGATTCCAAATTAAGTAAATTATTAAGTGAATCTTATTTACAGTCTTTGCAAAATTGGGAAAGTGTTCTTAACCTCGCTCAACAACGTGTGAACTGGCCGAGAGAAACTATTGATTATTACCTCACCCGCTGTGTGCGGTTCCCATTTGATTCAGAAGCAAGAGACGGATTTAGCAAGTTTACAAAGTTCGTCAATATATCTATTTCTGCCGAGTCGGAACCCAGGCAGTAGTTCTTCCACCGATTGGTTGACGCACTATTGTTTCACCTTGAATCGTATCATGCCCCTTTCCACCGCCCCATCGGTAATGGAACAGCCAATTCTCGGGAAATTGCTCTTTATCTGCTCCAACGCCGACCGCTAAGTCTATGATCCACCAAAGTTTTTCGCATAAAACTTGTACTTCTGGTAGTGTCATTTCGCAACCCAATCGGCTAGGAGATATCCCCGCATGATAGAGAACTTCATCAGCAATCCAGTTGCCAACACCCGCAAACACTTTCTGATCAAGCAGGATTGATTTCATAGGTGCTTTTCGTTTTTTTAGCACCGTAAACAACTCTTCTGCGGAGGGCAAGTCAGTCCAGCAGTCTCGGCCTAGTGCTCCAACCTTTTCGTCTGATTCAACGGAATCTCCCATCCAGAGCCTGGCCAGTCGCCGACCATCCGTGAGCACGACTTCGCGCCCTTCTTCGGTTTTGAGCCGTAATTTTAAGAACCGGGGCCGACCATTTTCATCATCCAGCGGTGCCTCACCATGTTCGCGCAAACGGATCGTTCCTTTGCCGATTTCTCGCACCCAGCCGCTCATCCCGAGGTGACCAAACAATATGCCCCGTTCTCCGAGGTCAATCCACCAATATTTTCCTCTTCGCCCAGTTCCAGATACTTTTGCCCCCATCACCTGCGCCAAAACCGCTTCGGGAGCAACGCCTTTAAGCACTATTTCGTCGGGAAGAACTTCCGCTTCCACTATCGTATGATCTGTCAAAACTCTATCCAATACACGTCTGACGGTTTCAACTTCTGGTAGTTCGGGCATGAGGCAAGTCTACGGGGGCAACTGTAAAACAAGTAGGCCTGGCACAAAAAAAGCCGCCCACAAAAGTGAGGGCGGCTCATCCACTCGACAACTTTATGGATAAACGAAAGTCGTCATTTTACTGGCGCCAACCGGGCCAACGTCGGTGATATTGGAGCCGTCAGCGTCCATCCTGCGCAACCGAGTATCGTCGTAATAGAAAATGTAGAATCCGGTCATGTTGTACGAGGCATGGAATTCATTAATTACCGTGTTTGTGATCCTCGTTTGTGAGCTGCCATTTGCATTGGCTCGGTAGATTTCGTAGTTGCCGTCGCGGTTTGAGCAGAATAAGATAGTTGTCCCATCCGGTGACCAAGCAGGCGTTGTATCAACTGCCGCATTATTTGTCAGGCGGGTCAATCCAGTTCCGTTACTATTGACAGAATAAACCTCGTCGTTTCCATCACGATCTGATTTGAAAAGCACTTTTGATCCATCGGCACTGATGCTCGGGAAGTAATCGTTACCTGCGTCGTTGGTTAATCGAACTACGTTTGTGCCATTAGAATTCATGACATAGATTTCATTGTTTCCATCCCGGTCAGATACAAAAGCTATCTTTGATCCGTTTGCGCTGATAGAAGGTCGCACATCATTCGCCGTATTATTTGTGAGTTGCTGCTCGTCGCTCCCGTCAGCATTGACGGTGTAAATTTCGTTGTCACCATCAAATTTGCTAGCAGCGATCAGTTTGCTTGAGCTCATAGATCCCAAGAAATAGTTTATTCCTACCGAATTTACGTTCCCTCCATTCAAATTCGTAGTGAATATTTCATTGCTCTGGTAATAAAGCAGACCACCAAAGGAAGAACCATCAAACCCTCCAGAACCTCCACAGCCCACTAAGGCAACAACGGCACCTAACGCCAAAATTCGAGTAGCAGTGAATCTCTTCATAGATTCATAGATTGCCACAACCCACTGAAAAAAATACGGGGCCAGTAAATTCTTTATAAAATTTTCACTCAAGTTCTTCCCAATAAAATTGAACTAAACATCGCCTCAAGCAAACAGCAAATAAAAATGACCCACACATATATAGAACTAGTTGCTATGCTTTGAGTCCATGTTGCCAGACACCAAACCATTTACTGCTACGGAAATCGAGACGATCCATAAAGCAATCGCTCACCGGCGGTCAATGGGAATCGCGCGACTGGCACCAGAACCAATTGCACGACAAGTGCTAGAAGCTGCGTTTGAAGCCGCTAACTGGGCGCCTAGCCACGGCGACACTGAACCGTGGCGTTTCATAGTTTTCCAAGGTGAAGCGATTCATCAACTCGCTGAGATTTTCGCGGACGCCTATAAAGTCGCGGCAGAAGCCGAAGGCAAATTCAAGCAAGAAACTTACGAAGCGCAAAAAGAACGGGCGCTCAGTTCGCCCACGTGGATCGCTATCATCATGCAGCCAGGCTTAGATGACCACGGCAACCTAAAAATGCCTCTCGAAGAAGAACTCATGGCAACTGCATGTGCCGTGCAGAACATGCATCTTTCCTTGTGCGCGCAAGGAGTCGTCGGAATGTGGCACTCCAAAGGTGTATCGGTACATCCGCACACTGCAGAAAAAATAGGAGTTAAAGCTCCCGCGCGGTTACTTGGATTCTTTTTCGCTGGCTATCCAAATCAAGAATGGCCGGAAGGTGAACGCGGGCCAGCTCATGAGAAAGTGACGTGGTTATCAAACGTGGATTCCTAGTGTGATACTAGCAAAACTACTATTTCTACTCTGAACTCTCAAGTTCTACTTTAACTTTGGCACGTTAGTTGCGATTGTGTGTTCACGAAGCCTTCATCGCTGGAGGGAGAGCTAACAACATGAACAAACTCGCATTAATTTTCGCTGCAGTCACGGTCAGTGCTGTTGCGCACGCTGGTGTCTACACATTCGAGCCATCCGATAGAGACTTAGGTGACTTGGATCACTACTATGCTCAAAGTTGGGGAATCGATTGGAACGTACCCAGTGGTCAAGTGATCACTGGCGCGACACTCACCATCAAAAACATTTGGGACTGGACTCAAGAAAGCAACGACATCCTTTACATCACTCTTCTTGACAATCCGGGCACAGGAATCAAGAGCTTCTACGACAACCAAGGCGGCGGCAACTACTTTGGTAGCAAAGGGCCTCTCGTTGGTACCTGGACCGACCCGGTCGGTGGCGTTGATAGAAACGTCAACCTGTCATTCGATTTGAAGCAGCTTGGTCTTTTGGATGAGCTTAACGCCAATGCTGCTGATGGAAAGTTTGGTTTTGGTTTCGACGCAGACTGCCACTACTTCAACGATGGCGTCAAGCTGAAGATCACCACCGAAGCAGTTCCAGAACCAGCAACCATGACTGGTCTTGCACTCGGCGCACTCGCTCTTGTTCGCAAGCGCATGAAGAAGTCCTCGTAATCGAGAAACTTCACAACTTCTGCCGGAGGACGCACTGGGTTTCCTCCGGCTTTTCATATTTAGCAGTGTCCGATTTCATCTATAATTGAATCTAATAAATCGCCTACACTGTGGGAATGGACTCAACCGCCTACTATCTGGCTCATAAAGCGAAGGATCACAGATTCGACGGCAAGTTTTTTATCGGCGTAACGAGCACCAAGATTTATTGCCGCCCCATCTGCAAGGTCAAGACACCAAAACCCGAGAATTGCACTTACCATCCGACCGCTGCCGCGGCCGAGGCAGCTGGATTTCGACCTTGCCTTCTTTGTCGACCAGAGCTCGCACCAGGTAATTCGCCGATTGAGCACGCTTCGCGGCTCGCAATTACCGCCAATAACCGCATTCAAGCCGGAGCATTAGATGAACAATCTATTGAACAGCTAGCTCAAGAGCTTGGAATTTCGTCACGGCACTTGAACCGGATTCTTCAATCAGAACTGGGCGCCTCGCCCCAACAACTCAACCTCACCCGAAAACTACACATCGCAAAAAAGCTTCTCACTGAAACAGCACTCCCGGTTAACCAAATCGCTTCCATCGCGGGTTTCAACTCGGCGAGACGGTTGAATGATCTCTTTCAAACCCACTACCGTCTAACCCCGACAACATGGCGACGATCAAAAAAACCGCCCGGCGACCTCATCACACTTGCTCTTCAATACCGTGAACCTTATGCTATAAAGCCGCTAAGTGATTTCTTCCGAGCACGTCTGCTTACTGGTGTGGAGACAATCAACGATGGCACTTATCTCCGAACTGTTTCGCTCAAAGGCCACAAAGGGATACTGCAGAATCAGTTTCCTGCTGGCGGGAAGTGTTCAGTTTCACTTTCACCATCGCTTGCTCCAGTGATTCCACAGATCATTCACAGAGTGAAGCGAATGCTTGATCTGGACGCATCGCCAGACTCGATCAACTGTGCGATTTCAAGCCTTGACCCCATTCCTGGGCTCAGGCTCCCCGGAGCGTTTTCCCCCTTTGAAACTGCAATCCGTGCCATTTTGGGTCAGCAAGTGTCGGTTGCCGGGGCTTCAACTCTGGCCGCAAGATTGGTCGAACAATTCGGCGAACCACTAGACACACCAACGTCGGGTCTCACGCACTTTTTCCCTTCTCCTGCCATATTGGCGTGTCGAGATGTTTCAGAAATTGCCGAGATTGGACTCCCGCTTGCCCGTGCAAAGACGATCCTCTCGTTTGCTCAAGCCATTGATTCTCAACAAATCTCGCTATCGGCGGGATTAGTTGAGAAATCTTTGACGAACCTTCCGGGAATCGGCCCTTGGACGGCCCAATACATCTTGATGCGATGCGTCAGCGACCCGGATGCATTCCCAAGCGGCGATTTAGGATTGCTCAAAGCATTCGGAACAAAAAATCATTCCGAACTCAATCAGGCTTCAGAAGCCTGGCGACCGTATCGCGCCTACGCGGCAATTCAACTCTGGAGCCAACTATGAACCTCATTCAATCCATTTACGAATCTCCCATCGGGCCAATCGAACTCAAGGCTACTGAACGTGGATTGAGTTCGCTATATTTCACGAATCACCGTCACGACCGGCATTTGCCCGCTAAATCCGGCTCCAGTCCGGTTATCGAACAAGCAAAGCAGGAACTCTCTGAATACTTCGCCAAATCTCGAAAAGAGTTCACAGTTCCGCTTGATCCCGTCGGCACAGAATTCCAGCTCCGGGTTTGGGAGCAACTGAAGCAAATCCCTTTTGGGCTAACCATTTCTTACATCGAACTCGCTCGGCGCATTGGCAACGAAAAAGCGAGCCGAGCCGTAGGTGCGGCAAATGGGAAAAACCCAATCTCAATCATTATTCCCTGCCATCGGGTAATCGCGGCTGATGGAACATTGCATGGATACGGAGGCGGATTGCCGATCAAGCAAGCCTTACTGGAGCTGGAAAACGCTGTTTTTACTAAGCAGGAGTCGTTGTTTTCAGAGTAACTAACGCGGTCGGTTCATGATTCCCGCCAAGAGCAGTGAACCATAAAGCACCAAGCAGACAGCGCCTATAACAATGCCGAAAATAGCCCGGCCTTTCCCTGTTTTGTGGGGATTGGCTTTTAAATCCTGAAGTGCTTTTAAGCCAGTTATGATTGCAAATGGAGCAAATATGAAAAGAACCGATAGTAACCCCAGATAGCTAGCCGTAACCGCCCAACCGGAAGAATGGATGGGAGCTACAAACCTCATAGGATCCTGGTTGCCGTCTTTTCTTTCACCGGAAATTTGTGTTTGTTGCTCTCTCATATCTGCAGGTGTGGGAGGAGCCAACCATTGACCGCCTGGAACCACTACTGGTGGAAGTTGAGCAGCAGATTGCGAATCTATTAGCTCTCGAATTTGATCCATAGTCAAGATTTGCCCGGTTTCTGCTAAGCGAACTATTAAGGAATTTAACTCACCTCTTCTAAAGTAGCCACTCAAAGTTTCGAAATCTACGGTCATCGGCGGCATCCCGCCGCCTTCGATAAGATATTGGGCTTCGTTCATGAGTGCTGATATTTTGGCAAATACACCGCGAAAATAGATTTTAACTCTTAGACCTAATAGCCGGAACTTTTTTATATTCCGGCTATACTAATCGTAATGTAGAGGACAATTATGAACTTTTCAAATCGGCTACGTGCCCTGGCTCCACTCTCGTTATTAGCAATTGCCTGTATTGCAAATGCCGAAATTCAATACGAAATCATCCAGATGGGAATACTCCCTGGTTACGGAGCTGGTTACGCGACAGCTATTAACAATAACAACCGAGTTGTTGGTTATTCCTACGCTTTAGGCAATCTCACTAAGGCAACACAATGGAGCGAGGGTTTTGGGCTTACTGAAATCGTTGGGTACGAAAACACGCGCGCCTACGATATCAACGACAACAATTTGGTTGCCGGCTATATGGAAGACGAACAAGGTTTTGAACGGGGGTTCTCGTGGATCAACGGAGGTTGGTTCCATAACAACTCCATCGACGGCACTTCCGGTGCCCTCACTCGCGGCATCAATAACTTGAACCAAAGTGTCGGATTTAGCAGTTGGGGAGACAGTGCCCGTGCGACTGGCTGGCTTCTTGGATCCCCTGGATTCGCCCTGCCTAACCAAAACCCTCCTGGTCAATCATATGCTTATGATCTTAATGACGTGGGAGAAAGCGTCGGACGCACAAGGTTCAATGGCATTGACCACGCCACCGTGTTCCATAACGACAATACGATTCTTGACCTTCATAGTCTTATTCCTCAAGGAGCGAAGTTCAGTCAAGCCACAAGTATTAACAATGCCAACTGGATCGTAGGCGATTACCTCGATGAAAACTTTAGGTCACGCGGCTTTTACTTCAACTACGAAGTCGGAATGAATTTCTTGGAAACTCCCGGTTTCAACTTAAATTTGAATGCAATTTCGGATACGGGGATCATCGTCGGCAGTACTAACGAATCTCGAGCAATGATGTGGAGGACAGAAACTGGCTTAGTTGATCTCAATACCCTTGTTGTTCCAAATTCCGGCTGGACTTTGATAGAAGCGCAAGATGTCAATGATGCTGGTTGGATCGTTGGCAGAGGGCTATACAACGGTATCTATCAGCCTTACATCGCTCGACCTACCGATGCCGTACCTGAACCTGCAACGATGATTGCCTTAGGATTAGGTGTTGCAGCACTGATTAAGCGAAGAAAGCGCTAACAACTGAGGGGTTGATCTGAGTCAACCCCTTCTTTTCTCTAACCTATTACCGCCACGCTTTTGGCATCCATTCCCGATAAACGCCAGCTTTTGCTTCGGCTTCTTTCGAGCAACCAACTCCCCACATTTGGCAATAACGAGAAAGGTCTCGGCCTACAAGCCCCGACATTTGAACCAAGAAAGCATCTCGGCGTTCCTGATCCGTTTTTGGTCGTTGTGCTGGAGGCAGTGACTCGAAATAGCTGAACAGCTTTGTCATAGGCTCAAAACCGAAGTCGCGATGGATTTCCATCCAAAAGGTAAGGCCGTACCAGGGATCCTTTTGATAGTATTTTTCCGCGCCAGGCTTCGATTTCACTAAGTTCAGTCGCTCAGTAACTTGCGTAGACGCCATGGAACCGTGTCCCTCTAAACTGCCATTAAAGTGTAAGCATCCGAACACGGAAAAGAGGTTATTGGTCACCTCTCCCCAACCAGACCATGTCCATTCTGGTCGTTGGTAGTTGTGGCCAAGTTCGTGATAGAAACCCCAATTTGGATTGCCTTCTTTACCTCGCAAAACAGATAGATCAACGAATCTTTTCGAAACGTCTTCCCAGGTCATGATTGGGTAGCCGGAGTGCATATAACCAGCAGAAATCTGCCGATCTACTTGATAGCGATGCTCGGTGGTTGCAGGTGCTAATGCATAGAATTTTTCTGCCTCCCGAACCATCTCGTCCCAGTATCGCGCAACGTCTGAAGGCTTTTCTAATGTTTTTAACGCACTGGATGGGACACAAATCGCGGATTGATCGCCCACAATTTCGCCCCAAGGAACGTCGGCGTTCCTCAGGCGCCTCCAATCGCTTTCGGTCGTTCGACCAAGGAAAAAGGTAGGAGCCTCGACGCCACCATTGATCGTAACCGAAGCTCTCGGGAGAGGGCTTTCACAGGTCACATAAACCATTCCACCAAACGGATTTACTGCTTCAGCAATTCCATTAACGACAGGAATTTCCAACGTGATTGAAGGGAATCTCTGCCATGAATCCAGATGCCACAAAGTGTCCTTGTGTCCGCCAATGCGCAGACCCAAGCGACTTGCGCCAAACGCTGAACCAACTCTGAGTTGAATTTTTTCGCCAGGAGGCGCATAGCAACCGGTTGACCACCATTTTCTTTGCCCACCACCGATGGTGACAATGACGGACTTTCTTACTTCGTTCTCACCAACTGAACCAGGAAAGTCGGCTGACGCAGGGTGAGCTTTAACTTGATCAAGCGGCATAGACCGCCACTGCAAATCATAAACCGCCGCTCCAATCCTGGCGCGGAAGTCTTCCATTCCGATCGGTTTGCCTTTTACGGGATAATTTGCCGCTCCTTGTTTGGAAACAACCTCTCGAACGTGCTTTCCAAAATCGGAATCTACTTGGCAGTCTGAAACTGCTGAGATCAGCGTGTTTGCCAGAATGCCTGCGGCTTCTTTGTTGACATTCTCGCCCGATTCGAAGATTGCAAGTGCCGTTTTTGCATTGTGTTCCGGGAGGGCTGGTTCCAGCTTGAATTTGCCCTCGGTGGAATCCAGCATTCCATCTGCGAACCCAATTCCCATTGGGGCCAATAATTTTTGACCCGGGTGATCGGCTCTAATTGATTTGCTCGGATTGAGTTGCAACCATCCCCAAGGTGTATCGGTTATGAGTATCGCACCGCCTTCGTAAACGTACTTTTGGAGATCGCTCACTGCGCTTGAATTCGAGCGAAGCAAGTCCATTCCGACGACCAAAACCGAGCAATCTTTCATTGCCAGGTTCAGCTGATCAAGTTCAAATCTTTCCGCCTTGACACGATCTAGCCCAGGAATCGAAAATGGCCCTTTCGCCATCCAGCCAATAGGACGACCGCTGGTGTAAAGCCATTTGAATAGTTTGCTGTTCATCGGATGCTGGAGGTTCGCTTCCAGAAGTGAGCCATGTCCGTAGGCGGCAACTTTCCCTTTACCGTATTCTGCAGCGACAACCGCTGGCCGAGTGGATTTTCCATCCTTTGCTGATGCAAGAACAACTGCACGGTCTCCAAAAGCCATTACTACCCCAGGGATTGCCCCATTCAAGTTCGCAGGAGGCAAATCCTGAGTAAATGTTGCTTGCAAATTAAGAAGCGACTGGCTTGGTTCGACCGCTTGAGTCTGACCGGCTGCAAAGGCGGACAGCACTAAAAAATTGACGGCGGCAGCAAACATAAATAGATTCTACGCAATTACTTGATTCAAGAAAAGTGGCTTGCTTAATTAAGCAAGCCACTTAAGATAGTTGGAGCCAAAGATTACTTCTTGGATCGCTTTCTCATCAGCGCAGCTGCGCCGAAACCAAGCGCAACCATGGTGGCTGGTTCTGGCACTGCTTCCAGGTTGATGTCGTCGAAGTTTGCGTTAATGCTCGCCGAAGTAAGACCAGACCCCATGACAAGCGAATCCGCGGTCCAAGTAGTCGAATTCCCTCGGTTGTAAGCCGATGCATTGCCTAAGACTCCATCCACATAAACATTAATGCCTGAAGTAGTCACTTTAAGTTCAAAACGAGTCCAGTCGGTCGTTCGGTTTGCGGCTTGGTCTAATACAAACCAACCATTGTTCGCATATCCAGAAAGCCCAACCCGAACCTGCCACTTACTTGTATTTGTAGACGTTGTGACAACTCCATTTCCATCAATGGAATTTGTAGTTGAGTTAAATGCACCGACAGCAATAATTTGGTCAAGCGAACCGCCAAACACATCATTTGCGTATGATCGGAGTTCCATATAATGACGATGGTTTCCACTGGCCGCATCAAGTTTCATCCAAAACGTCAAATTAATATCGTCGGTTGCCGCAATCGGAGCAAATGAAACGTATTGGCGATCCAGAACTGTAGCGACGCCACCAGTGTTTGCTCCCGGTACACTTGCAGCAAAATTGCCAGTGTGCACTACGCTATTCTGTATAAATGGCTTTTCCGGCTCTGAAGGACTTACCGTGCCTGTCCAATTGGAAAAATCGCCGGACTCAAATCCATCCGAAAAAATCGGTACGGCTTGGGCGCCACTTACGGCGGCGATAGCGAAGGTCAAAAGCAGAATTCTCTTCATCACAATGTCTCCAATTCACGCAATGCACAAGCATGCATCTAAGTCATCAGTATAACTACAAGGCAAGCTGACATTTCATTTTTGTGAAAATAAGCCCGTAATATTACTAGGGACACCAGTTTTTTGGATCGAGATGCTGGGCAAGTATAATCGCGCCCATCTCATGTCGCTGATCGCCCCCATTCTTGCCGCAGGATCACTGATTGCTGTTGAACTTCGCTGCAATGCGCTAACAGATCCCTTGGCGATTCAGTCCGCACAACCCCTATTTAGTTGGAAATTAAACGCCGCTGATCCTCAATCAAAAAATCTTTCCCAATCCGCATATCACATTCTGGTCGCCTCAGATCCGGCAATATTGAAATCGGGCAAAGGTGATCTGTGGGATTCAGGAAAAGTGGTTTCCTCCTCCCAATTTGGCATTAAATATCAAGGAAATTCTCTTCCCTCTCGTGCGCAATGTTGGTGGAAGGTTCAAGTCTGGGATCAAGCGGGCAAAGAGGCCGATTGGAGTTCCGTCGCCTATTTTGGGACGGGCTTGAAGGATCAGTCAGACTGGCAAGCGCAATGGATTTATGGCAAAACTCCCGAAGCTCCCTTCAACTCACTTGCTGATGCGAAGTGGATTGGCTCCTCCAAAATCTCTGTGGGCGATGCTCCTCAGGGCACATATCATTTCCGACGCGAATTTGAAACGTACGAAGCAAAATCCGCAACGATTACTTTGACCGCTGACAATTTATTCATTCTCAAATTAAACGGGAAGAAACTGCACCAAACAACTGATCCAGAAAATTGGAGGTCTGTTCAAGAAATTGATTTGTCACCTCACCTGAAAGCTGGAAAAAACATTCTTGAGATCGATGTCACAAATGCTACGCCAAGCCCGTGCGGTTTAATCGCGACTCTAAATTTGGGTGGCATCAATATAAGTACTGATTCGAGTTGGTTGTGCGATGGCGCACTGGCTCGTGAAATCGGAAAAAACGGAATTGCCCCGTGGGGATTGGTGAAGCCTAAAGGATTAGTCAAAGCACCTGCACAGTATTTCCAGAAGTCAGTTCAAATCACGAAAAAGATTAAACGAGCAACCGCTTACGTTACGGCCCTCGGCATAGTCGATTTTGAGGTCAACGGAAAAAGAGTGACCGAGGATTTGTTTACTCCCGGATGGACAAACTACAACATTCGCACTCATTACAGAACTTTCGACATCACTAAAAATTTGAAGTCCGGAGCTAACGATTTCAGCGCAGTTTTGGGCCAGGGATGGTTTGCCGGATATGTTGCTTGGGGATTGCAACGAGAACATTACGGCAAGACTCCAATGTTCAAAGCCCAAGTAGAAATTGAGTACACCGACGGAACACAACAGACGATCACTACAGATACGAGTTGGAAAGTCGCAAGCGGCCCGATCTTGGACGAGCACTTCCTTCATGGTGAAAAGTTCGATGCTCGTTTACAGCCAAAAAATTGGGTGACCGCAAAGGTTGGTGAATTCAAAACGGTTCTCCAAGCGTTCCCTGGTGATCCTGTTCAGGCTTATCAGAGCATAAAAATCAAGTTTATCAAGGAAGTTGACAAAGGCGTATACCAAATCGATTTTGGTCAAAACCTAAGTGGCTTCGTTAAGATCAAGGTCAATCAGCCAGCCGGTACCAAAATAACGATCAGGCATGCAGAACGCCTGGATAAAAATGGTCGCATCTACACCACCAACCTCCGAGCCGCGGAAGCCACTGATGTGTACATCTGCAAAGGAGGCGGAACCGAAGAATGGAATCCGCGATTTACATTCCACGGATTTCAGTACATCGAAGTAACTGGGCTTACTGAAAAACCAAAAGAAGACACGTTCACAGCAATCGCAATTTCTAGCGCAACGCCGGAAGCGGGAGAGTTGGAAACCAGCGACCCGATGCTGAACCAACTCATCAGCAACGCTTGGTGGACTCAAAAAATGAACTTCATTGATGTCCCCACCGATTGCCCTCAACGTGATGAGCGACTCGGCTGGACGGGCGATGCTCAGGCTTACATTTTGACGGCATCGTATTACTCCGATGTCCAGTCGTTCTTCACCAAGTGGTTAGAAAGTCTAGATGACGACCAAAGAGAAGATGGACAGTATCCTAAAGTTGCGCCGATCTTGGCTGGATTGGACGACGGCGGCCCTGCTTGGGCGGATGCGGGCGTGATTTGCCCGATGGTGATTTACGATATGTACGGCGACAAGGAACTACTCGCCAGGCACTATCCGAACATGAAGCGGTTTATCGAATTCTGCCGTGCCCGCTCAAAGCCTGGTTTGTTGCCTCCCGAAAAGTATCACATTTACGGAGATTGGCTCAGCATTAACGCGAACACGCCAAACGATGTAATCACCGAGGCTTACTTTGCTGGTAGCACCGAACTCATGATTCGTGCGGCAAAAATTTTGGGGCACGCCGAAGATGAAAAATACTTTACCGATCTCCATATCAAAGTCAAAAAGGCTTTTCAAGATGCTTATGTCACCGCCGATGGCAAAGTTAAAGGTGAAACTCAGTGCGCTTACGTACTTGCCCTTGGTTTTGATCTTCTCAATGAAGCTCAAGCAAAGAATGCCGCTAACTACCTCATCGCCGATATCGAAAAACGTGGCTGGCACCTCAGTACGGGTTTTGTTGGAACACGCGACCTGATGCATGTTCTCAGTAAGATTGGGCGAGACGACGTTGCCTTCCGACTACTCCACACCACAACCTTCCCAAGTTGGGGATTTACCATCAAAAACGGGGCGACTTCTATATGGGAACGATGGGATGGCTGGACACCAGAAAAAGGATTCCAAGACCCTGGCATGAACTCATTTGCTCACTACGCCTACGGCGCGGTTTCTGGCTGGATGTTCAAAACCATAGGCGGGATCAGCCCCCTCGAAGCTGGCTTCAGCAAAATTCTAATCTCCCCAAAAGTTGATCCAAATCTCACCTGGGCAAACACTTCCTACGATTCCGTTCGTGGGCCAATTAAAACCTCGTGGAAGCGGAACGAAAAATCAATCGAACTCACCGTCGAAGTTCCCCCGAATACAACCGCCGAAATTCATGTTCCGAAGCTGGACGGAACGTTTGAAAAGCATACCGTCGGATCAGGGACGTGGAAATTCACAACTAATTAGTTGGTGGAATGCGGGGCGAAACGCCTTCTTTGGTGATTTTGACCGGGCGGATCGTGCTGTCAGGTTCAAAGTACATCCGATCAATACAGGTCACGCGGTGGTTAGCGTGGGTCTCTTCTAGCGGGCGGCGGTGGTAGCAGATGTACCACTCATCGGTTCCGGGAATTTGCAGAACGGAATGGTGCCCGGCTCCTTTGCCAACAGTGAAATCACTCTCCAAAATCTTCGCTTTTCGCACGAACGGGCCAGTGGGTGAATCTGAAATCGCGTATGCCACGCCATAAGTGGAATCTCCCCAGGAGCCTTCTGACCACATAAAGTAGTACTTGCCGTTACGCTTAAGCATAAACGGCCCTTCCACATAGTTTTCAGGCGTGATCTCCTTGAACTCCCCGACCGTGGAAAGCATATCGTTACTCAGCTTCACAACCACCGCGTGTCTCCACCCGCCGTAGTAGAGGTAACTCTGACCATCATCATCGGTAAAAGCGTGAGCATCGATCGGTTGAGCCCCGTGGTGATATTCCTTGATGAGTGGTTTACCGAGTGCATCTTTAAACGGCCCTTCCGGTTTTTGCGAAGTCGCGACTCCGATACCGGCTCCATCGCCGGCCGAAAAGTACATGTAGTACGTTCCCTTTTTCTCAATCACTGTTGGTGCCCAAGCGGCTCGGTTCGTTGACCATGGGATGTCGGCGAAATCGAGAATCCGGCCCTCTTTTTTCCAGCCTGTGAGATCGCCGGAAGACCAGACTTCGAAAAACGTTTGTTTTTCGTACGCATCCGAATAGGTTGGGTAGATGTAATACCGACCGTTAAAGAGGTGAAGTTCTGGGTCGGCGTTCCAACCGGGGAACACAGGATTTCCGGAAGTCTGGATCATGAGGGTGAGCAGTGCGGTAAGCATTATTATTCAAAGCTCAAACTAAACTATACTTGAAGGGAGTTGATAGAAAGACTGCCTCTGAATGAACTTGTCATAACTCTAGAAGATCTCCAGAATTGCGGCTGGGAAGCAATTCTCAAAACAGCTAGAACCTGGGAACTAGAGAGAATTTACACTGACTTCTTCAACGCAGCAAATAGAGCCGCAGCAGAAGAAAATCACCATCTATCGAATGCTCTAGTAGTATTGGGGAGTGCTGCTAGTCTGTATATTTCTCATGCAAAAGACAAGGACCCATTAGGGATAATGTTTATCGGAAATGGAATGAGATCGCCTGCCATAACCGACTTTAGTGACGATCAACTTGCCCTCCTTGATAAGTTTTTACAGCACGTCGATAACAACGAATTGAAATCGAGAATAGCAGATATCATCTGGATACGAAATAGCAATTACGCCGCTGCTAGAATCGCTAGTGCAGCATACCTGAGTAGCACAATTGAACATCTTAATGACGACTCCTGGGTAACAGCTATTAGCCGGCTTGAGCGCTCATTTGCAATTGCCTCTAAGTTGGGGAGACGCTCGCCAGAATTTCAAGCGGTAACGAGATACACTGAACATTTATTGCTCACATCCCTACCATCCAAGAGCCAAGCTTTGGGAATCAGGCTTATAAATCTCTTACTTGACTACAAATGTGCCGATTTGCAACGAATCGGCAATAGAGCAATTTTGTGCGCTGAAGATGCTTTACAAAGTAAAGATTTTTTTCTAGCTTCTGATTTCTATGCCGTAGCTAGAAAGATTTTCAAAAGGAGCAAATCCAAGGAAGGTCTGCTCAGTGTAACGGAAAGTTATGTGTCAGCTTGCGTGGCTATAGCCAACAGTTTTTTGGCGACCCCAGGCAATCGGGGAGCAGCACAGCATTGGTTACAGTGTGCCATCGATGCAGTAAATCAGGTAGGTACTCTGCAAGACTTAAAGAGTAGCTTAGTCAATCAACTTTACAACGCTCAGAAAATTGCAATGGAAGATATGACTTCTATGGGAATACCCTACGAAATAAATTCTGAAATGAAGGAAATTTTAGATCAATCTAAAAGTGTCAGTTTTCAAGACTTCTTAGCCTTAATCGCACTTCACACTGTTATTCATTCTAAATCGGAACTTGAGAAACTGACACTTGAAAGCAACGACAAGGACATTTTTCTTGGAATGGTTGACTTCAGGATTGTTGGCGATGGTGGTCAAACCAGTGCTATTATTCCGGGCCTTCCTATTGGCGAAGAAACACCTGGTGACTTACTTGAAAAAAAGATGTGGCACACAAGTAACCGTATCAGAATCGTTCCAGCTACCCATGTTTCATACCTACTCGCCATCCTTAACGAAAAGTTTGATTTAGAAGCCGAATCATTTGACTGGTTACTCGAAAATAATGTTTTTGTTAAAGAAAACCGAAAAGGCCTATTTGAAATCGCTCTTCGCTCTGGGTTGAAGGGAGAATTGGAGATATTTGCTCACCTAATCGTGCCCCAACTGGAAGAATCAATAAGGCAGGCATTAAAACTGAGCGGAGAAACAGTAACGTACATAAAACCGGATGGCACCGAGGATGTAATGCCGATGCAGGATTATATGAGGAGACCCGCCTTCCCGCGTACATTTGGTGAAGACTTTGCTTTTGAACTTCGCGGGCTCCTTGTAGAACGAACCGGATCAAATTTAAGGAATGAACTTTCTCATGGACTTTTAGCTCACCAGTCATTTTATGGGGCAAACATTTTCTTCTTGTTGGGAATAACTATCAAGATTCTTCTCCAAGGAAGAGAACGTACAGACGACACATCCTAAGCTTTCAATAGCAGTCGAAACGACGCCTTGTTAAAATACTATACTAGGCCTATTCATATTATGCACAATAATCCCATAATATGCGCATGAACGAATCTCGCGACGAGCGGCTCACGCAGATACGCCAAATCATCGCCACGCAATCAGTAAAGAATCAGGAAGAACTTGCACAACTCCTGACCGATGCTGGATATTCATGCACTCAAAGCAGCGTGAGCCGCGACCTTCAAGACCTCGGAGTTGTAAAGTCGCAAGGTCAGTACACACTAAAAGAAACTGACCTGATGAAGCAACTCGGCGTGGTAAGTGCTACCCCTGCTGGGCCTAATTTGCTGATTGTCAAAACTGCAATCGGGGCTGCCCAACTCGTTGCATTCCAGATTGATCAACTTGGCCTTAAACAGATTATCGGAACTGTTGCGGGCGACGACACGATCTTTATCGCCACAGCAAACCAGGCTGACCAAACCTTAGTCGCTCAAGCAATGGGGGTAAGCAAATGAAAATCGCACTCGCGTTTTCTGGTGGCCTGGATACCTGCTGGTGTATCCCGGTTCTTAAATCTCAAGGCTACGAAGTCACGACCGTCACCGTTGATGTCGGTGGTTTTAGCGACGAAGAACTTTTAGAAATTGCCGCCCGAAGCGAGCAACTTGGCGCAAGTCATCATGTGTTGGTCCCCGCAACCCAGATGTTCTTTGATGAAATCTTGCGATATCTCATCGCAGGCAACGTGACTCGCGGCGGTAATTATCCGCTTTGTGTAGGTGCGGAACGAGCCCTCCAAGCCCGTGAAGTAGCCAAAATTGCAAACCAAATTGGCGCAAATGCAATCGCTCACGGATGTACAGCTGCTGGCAACGACCAAATTCGTTTTGAAGTAGCCATCCGCACACTTGCCCCACATTTAGAAGTTCTTGCGCCAGTTCGCGACCAAACCCCAGCCCGCCAAGATCAACTCAAACTCCTGCAAGAAAACGGACTCGACTTCCCTGCTAACAAAGCGGCTTATAGCATCAATAGTGGATTGTGGGGAGTCACAATCGGCGGCGAAGAAACCACTGGAACCGAACTCACCATACCAGAATCTGAATGGCAGAGAACCAGCGGCGCGTTCATTACACCCATTTCACCAAGTACGCATACGATCAGCTTTACTCAAGGAATTCCAACTGCCTTGGATAGCAAAGCTCTTTGCCCAGTTGATCTTATTCGTGAAGCGGATAACCTCGCCGCTTGTTATGGAATCGGTCGTGGAATTCACCTTGGCGAAACGATTCTGGGGATTAAAGGACGAGTCGCATTTGAAGCACCTGCGGCTTATGTGCTGATTAACACCCATCGCGAACTCGAAAAACTCACGCTCACCAAACGGCAGGTTGCGCTCAAAGACCAGGTCGCGGCAAGTTATGGCGAATGGGTTCACGAGGGTTTGTTCACAGAGCCAGCCGCTCGACAAATCGAGGCACTTCTGGTTTCTTCGCAAGAGTCAGTCACGGGTGACGTAACTTTTGAACTCCGTCCCGGGAATTTGTTTGTCACCGGCGTTACCTCACCACATTCCCTGCATGCGGCAAGCCGAGCCGTTTATGGAGAAGCGGTTGGCGAATGGACTTCCGAAGATGCGAAAGGATTTAGCCGAATCTATGGCCTTGCGGGAATTCTTCATGCCCGCGCTGGGGCAAAGCTATGAGGCCTGTCCTTCTTGATAAAGTTGCTTCAGTCACTCTTAATTGTGGCCTGCGTCGAGAAGTAAGAGTCTCGGATACTTACAACTGCCAGGAAGGCGACGTGATAGCCGTTCGTCTCCTCACAAATAAATCCAATTACAATCTATTAGAACTCGTCACTGGGCGAATGAGCACGCTCAAAGAAGGGGATGTCATTGCGGGAGCGCTGGGCCATCGTAACGCCGTTCAAGGCTACGCGGGAATTATCCCGACTGAACTCAAAACTGGCGACAAGGTGAACCTTCTTAATATGGGTGGAGTTCTTGGAATTTGCCAGTCCTATTCTCCGCTCGTTGGCCCGCCACATCTATGCGAAGTTATTGGCAGTGTGTTGAGTTTTCCCAACATCAATAGCCGCGCGGGAGTACCCGCCAACATTTCAACTGGATGCCCCCCTCTTGATGCAAATCTCAGCACAGGTTGCCCTGTTATCGCTGTGGTCGGCACTAGCATGAACAGCGGAAAAACCGAAGCCTGTCTCACGATTATTCAGCAGCTAGTGAGGCAAGGATTAAAAGTCGCTGCGGCAAAAACAACCGGAGTAAGCCTGAGGCGCGACATCTTGGGAATGCAAGATGCAGGGGCGCAGGAAGTCATGGTCTTTACCGACCTCGGCGTTGTCACTACCCAGAACAGTAACGCCCCAGCTTTAACAAAAACAATGCTAAATCGGCTTAACCAATCTAAGCCAGATGTGATTGTTATAGAACTAGGCGACGGTTTGATTGGCGATTACGGAGTCAGCGCGATCCTATCTGACCCAGAAATCTCCAAGTCTTTGACCAACGTTGTCTTGGCCGCCGCTGACCCAGTAGGTGCTTGGGGCGGAGTGACACTACTGACAGATCGTCACCAGATCACCCCGAGTTTGGTCACTGGGCCAGCTACGGACAATATCGCCGGAACCAAATCTATCGAGCGAGAAACCGGCATTAAGTCACTCAATGCTCGACATTCATCTGCGGAAATTACCGCTTTACTTTTGAACTCGTTGGAACCAATTCATGCATAAAAAATCAATCCCCACCGTCGTTTTGGGCGGCAGCGGCTACGTCGCCGCCGAAATCCTTGGTCTGCTTTTAGACCACCCCTCATTCCGAATCGAAAGTGTTGTTTCGACCAGCAATCACGGCACGCGGATTGATGAAGTGTTTCCTCACCTCACTGGCGCAGCGGGCGACTTAGCATTCGGTGAATTAGAATCAGTCAAACCACTGTTGAACGGTAAGCGACAAGTCGCTGTGTTTAGTGCTATGCCGCATGGTCAGACGGCCAGCGCATTTGCTGAATTATTCACAAAAGAATCTCAAGCGAAGCTGGTTGATGTGTCAGCAGATTTTCGATTCAGCAATCCTGATCAGTACGCTGATATTTACGGCAAGCCACACGATGCGCCGGAACTTCTCAAAGAGTTCTCCTGCGGATTGCCCGACATCAGCCGCGAAACACCAGAGCAACTCGTTGCTCATCCCGGTTGCTTTACAACTTGCATCACCCTTGCCTTAGCACCACTGTTTGCAAACAAGATCATTCAGCCAAGTGTTCAAGTCAGCGCGGTTACGGGAAGCACCGGAGCTGGTCGCCAACTCGGGCCGGGAACACACCACCCTCATCGTCAGAGCTCTATGTGGGCTTACCAACCGCTGGTTCATCGCCACAGACCAGAAATTGAAATGCTGGTTCAACCCTACGAACCTAACGCAAAAGTGACATTTGTTCCCCACTCCGGCCCATTCTCCCGCGGTATTCATGCGACGATATTTTCCGAGCTAAAAAGCGAACGGTCGGTAGATGAAGTTGTTGAAATGTACGAGAAGTTCTACGCATCCAATCCATTCATCAAGGCGGGATGCCGGATGCCGACACTCAAAGAAATTGTTGGTACTAACCGGTGTCACATCGGGGTCGTCAGCCAAGGTAATCAGCTGGTTATCACATCTGTTATTGACAACCTCGTAAAAGGAGCGGCAGGCGGAGCAATTCAGTGGATGAACCGCATGTTTGGCCTCGACGAAAAGGAGGGTTTAGTCAATGCCGTCCCAGGTTGGATCTGATTTGAAGGCCTCGCCCGAGGTCTCGGCCTACAACCGCCTGCCGATTGAAATCGTGTCAGGAAATGGTTGCGAAGTGTTGGACGCAAACGGAAAATCGTATTTGGATTTTTATGGAGGTCATGCCGTTTCGGCCCTCGGCTACGCTCACCCCAAACTCACCGCCGCGATTGCAAAACAAGCTCAAGAATTAGTATTTCAATCAAATGCGGTAGATGTTCCTATCCGTGAATCTGCTTCTCAGCTCTTAGTTGATGTCGCCCCGGCTGGCTTGGAAAAAGTCTTCCTCATCAACAGCGGCGCGGAAGCCATTGAGAACGCTTTACGCCTTGCCTTTCTGCAAACAGGTCGCAAACGAGTAACCGCTGTTCGAGGCGCATTTCACGGCCGTACTGCGGCAGCCGCGGCAATAACCGATTACAACGAGGCATGGTATTCGTTTCCCCAGGCTCCTTTTGAAGTTGATTGGGTCATCCCCGAATCCTTTGAAGACTTAGAAAAGTACATTACCGATAAAACCGCGGCCTTCGTTTTTGAGCCAGTTCAGGGTGTTGCCGGAGCGGTTGACCTGTCTCCTGAGTTTGTTCAATACGCCGCAAGTTTGTGCATCCAGCGAGGAGCGACGGTCATCGCCGATGAAATTCAGACGGGCATTGGTCGAACGGGAACGATGTTCGCGGTCGAGCAATTGGGAATCACGCCCGACATCGTGACGGTTGCCAAGGGCTTAGGTGGCGGATTCCCGGTAGCCGCTGTGCTTTGCTCAAACCAAATCGCCAGCAATATCAAGCCCGGAATGCTTGGCACAACATTTGGCGGCGGCCCTATGGCTTGCGCGGCAATGCAAGCTGTGCTGGAAGTCGTTTCCGAACCAGGATTCTTACCAAAGGTAGCAGATAACGCTATTTATCTGGCAGAAACTTGTCTCAAAGCAGGAGTTAAATCAATAACTGGTCGAGGCCATTTGATGGGACTGCATCTCAACCAGCCCGCCGCTCCCATTCGCCATGCACTGTTGGAGAAGGGATTCCTTACTGGCGATGCCAAGAATCCAAACGTCGTTCGTTTGCTCCCTCCGTTGATTTTGAATAAGCAACAGATTGATCAATTTGGCGTAGCTCTGAGCGAGGTTCTAGCATGAACAATTTTCTATCTTTACGCGATCTAGATCGTGAGCAAGTCGTTGAGCTAGTACGTTTCGCACGCGAACTGAAAGCAAATCCAATCGGAGATCGGCTTGCGAAAAAGGTAATCGGGTTACTATTCATGAACCCGAGTCTGAGAACACTTGCTTCATTCCAGTCTGCCATTGGTCAACAAGGCGGAACCTCAGTCGTGATTCAGCCAGGCGCAGGTTCTTGGTCGCTGGAATTTAGTGATGGAGCGGTTATGGATGGTGAGGCAGTAGAACACGTCCGAGAAGCAATTCCCGTACTTGCTTCTTATTGCGATGCGCTCGGAATTCGTTCATTTGCTGACCAAAAGAATCTTGATGTTGACCTCGCGGATGAGCGAATGAAAAAGCTTGCTGGATTAACCGAAAAGCCTGTCATCAACATGGAATCAGCCAGCGACCATCCTTGCCAAGCTCTTGCCGATTGGATGACTTTAGACGAGCTAGGAATTCCAAAAGATGGGAAATTCGTTTTGAGTTGGGCTTGGCACCCTAAGCCGCTTCCCTATGCCGTTCCTCGAGCCGCGCTAACGATGGCCGCGCAGCGAGGAATGGATATCACCATTCTTTGCCCTAAAAACTACAATCTTCCCGACAAAATGATTACAGAAGCCAAGCAGCTTGGAGCTGCAAGTATCGAACATCAACATAATCAAGTCACTGGGCTTGCCGATGCTCACATCCTCTACTGCAAGTCATGGTGCGCACTTCAGCATTACGGAAAGCCTATTGAGGAAATGGAGAATCGGGCGCATCTGAGAGACTGGTGTGTTCAAGAATCTTGGTTCAAAAATGCAAAGAAGGACGCAAAATTTATGCATTGCCTCCCCGTGAGAAGAAACGTAAAGGTCGCAGATGAAATTTTGGACGGGCCACGATCCGTGGTGATTCAGCAAGCCGAAAACCGACTCCATGTGCAGAAGAGCGTGTTGATCTCATTGCTCGGAGGAGGCAACTAATGGATTTGCATCCAGTTACTGGATTGCGTGCGGCCCTGCCATATTTGCGCTTGTTTAGAGATCAACTGTTTGTTCTCAAGTGCGGTGGCGAAGCCTGCGAATCCCCAGAAACTTTAGATTCAATCATCGAGCAAATCGCTTTGCTTCATCAGGTCGGAATCCGCATCCTTCTCGTTCATGGTGGCGGAGTTCAAGCCACTGAGCTAGGCGAAAAACTAGGGATCGAATCAAGTTTTGTTGATGGTCGCCGAATCACCAGCGAGGCAGCTATTGACACGATGGTCATGGCTCTCAACGGCACAGCCCGAACGGCAATTCTTTCCGCTTGCCGCCGCCATGGGTTGCCTGCGGTGGGTGTTTCAGGGATTGATTCAGGAATCATCCAGGCGACCCGCAAAGAACCAATCAAAGTTACGAGTGGTGAAGTCGTGGATTTCGGTCAGGTCGGAAAAATCAACTCAGTTGACCCAGAGCCGCTACTCTCAATCCTATATTCGGGAGCAGTGCCTGTATTGACACCACTTTCTGCGGATGAAAACGGCACCGTTCTCAATATCAACGCCGATGACATAGCGGCGGCTGTCGCGGGCGCACTCGGGGCAGCAAAGTTGATTATTCTCACCCAGCCGCGAGGAATTCTTACCGATCTCAACGATCCACAGAGCTTAATCTCTCAGGTCACTCTCACTGAACTAAGTGAACTCGAAAAATCTGGCACTGTGAAAACCGGGATGCTCCCCAAAACTAAGGCAATTCGCACAGCTTTGGAAAATGGAGTGCAGCAAGTCCATGTGATTTCCCACGCCTTTCCGGATTCGATTCTGGCTGAGGTTTTTACCAACGAAGGTTGCGGAACGATGATTCTTCCCGAGGAGCCAGAGTGATCAACTGTTCAAATTTACTGGAGCTTCATCGCGCGCTCATCGCTATTCCATCGGTTTCTCACAATGAATCTGAAATCGCCGATTTTATTTATGAAAGATTGCAAAAAACTGGCGCAAATCTCGAACGCCTAGGAGACAATATAATCGCTTGGCTCGGCGACACACCTAAGCTTTTACTCAACTCTCATATTGATACGGTTCCACCAACCAACGATTGGACTCTTGACCCCTTTACTCCGGTTCTCAAAGATGGCAAAGTTTATGGGCTTGGCAGTAACGACACTAAGGGTTCAGTGGCGGCAATGATAACAGCATTTGAACTCGCCGCCAATCAAGGGCTCAAAGGGTTAGCTATCCTCCTATCTCCTGAAGAGGAAACGGGAGGTAAAGGCACAGAAGTAGCGTGGCCATGGCTCAGAGATGAAAGAGGCTGGGCGCCAGAAGGCATTATTGTTGGCGAACCAACCGAGCTTCAAGTCGGTGTTAGCCAAAGCGGTTTATTGGTTTTAGAATTAGTTGCTAGCGGCGACGCATGCCACGCAGCTAATGCGCTCAAGTTGGGTGCTACAAATCCGATTTTTTTGCTGGCTCAAGATTTAGCACAAATCCCCCACTTAAACCTCCCAACTTTGCCTCAACCAACGGTTCTCACAGGCTCAGAGGCAAAGAATCAAATCCCCGCCCAAGCCACGGCAATTTTAGATATCCGCACTGAACCGGGACATGATCACAAGAGGTTGATTGCCGAGATATCACAGCACATGAAATCAGAGGTTCTAGTGCGATCCAAAAGATTAATCCCTTACGCCTGCCCGGAAAACGCAAGCATCATAAAATCTATTCAATCGGTACTTCCAAAAGCACAAGCCTTTCATAGCCAAACGATGTCTGATCAGGTTCATTTTGCCGGTTTCAATGCGGTCAAGTTTGGTCCGGGTGTCTCAGCGCGGTCGCATACAAGCGACGAATACATATTTGAGCATGAAGTCATCGCGGGAGCCGAAGCTTACTGGGCGATTTGTCAGGAGTTTTTGAAATGAGTTCAAGGTTGTGGGACAAAGGATTGCCGATGGATCAGAAGATTCTAGAATTCACGGTCGGTAAAGACTTCATCCTAGATGCAAGGCTCGTCAGATTTGATATTGAAGCATCTATTGCCCATGTGCGGATGCTTGGCAAGTGTGGCTATTTAAACCAGGCAGAAACTGAAAAGCTGGTGGATACACTACTCTTAATTGGTCAAGCACATGAAGATGGTAACTGGACGATTTCGTTAGAACAAGAAGATTGCCACACCGCGATTGAATCTCAGCTAATAGTACATGCTGGCGAGTTAGGTGGGAAAGTGCACCTTGGGAGAAGTCGCAATGATCAGGTTCTAGTTGCCATGCGACTTTATCTACGCGAAGTTGTTTCCCTCATGCGAGGCGCAATTAAGAATGTCACTGGCTCCCTAGAGAAACTAGCGGATCAACAAGGAACAATTGCTATCCCTGGCTACACTCACATGCAGCAAGCGATGCCAAGTTCAGTTAGCCATTGGGCGAATGGATTTGCTTCAGAAATAACGGCTAATGAAGCATTGCTAGATGCCGCAGATCAATTAGCAAATCTCAATCCTCTTGGGTCAGCGGCTGGATACGGAACACCAGGTTTGAAACTTGATCGAGAATTCACGACGTCGGTGCTGGGATTCAGTAAAACTCAGGAGCCTGTCACTGCTTGCCAACTCAGCCGAGGAAAAGCCGAATCTGCGCTTGCATTTGCCTTAGTTCAAATACTCAATGACCTGGGAAGGCTATCATCTGATATATGCCTCTTCGCTACGCAAGAATATGCGCTGGTTAAGCTTGGCAAAGATGTCTCCACTGGCTCTTCGATCATGCCGCAAAAACGCAATCCAGATGTATTTGAACTCATTCGAGCCCATTCTGCACAAGCGTCTTCGGATATGCAGGCTATTATTGCGCTTACTGCAAAAATGACCTCTGGTTACCACAGAGATTTACAGCTAATCAAAGAGCCACTCTTCCGATTGATTGATCGAACATTCCAAGTGGCTGAAATCACGAGTCATGCACTGAGACGAATTGAATTCGATCCTGAAAGAGCTAAAGAAATCACAGATCCGAGCATCAATCAAGCGGAAGAAGCCTACGCTTTAGTGCAAAGTGAGGGCATTTCGTTTCGAGAAGCATACAAACGGGTTGCTGAACAAAATATGTAGTCCCTGGTAAAGTGAAAGAAATGGTAGGCGATGCTCGTCCTTTTTTAACGGCAAAGTGGCTAAACCTTCTCATACTGAATTACCCGTGTCCCACAGAATTGTTGGCGCCCTATCTCCCTGGAGGCGTCGAGCTTGATACCTGGGAATCCCAAACTCTGATTAGCGTTGTAGGATTTGAATTTGCCGATACAAAGATCCGGGGAATATCAATACCGGGGCATATTAATTTTGATGAGGTCAATCTGAGATTTTATGTGCGGCGGATAATGCCTGATGGCGAAGTCCGCCGAGGCGTTGTTTTTATTCGTGAATTAGTAGCTAAAAGACTTGTGGCTTCCGTTGCCAGAACGATTTATGAAGAACCCTATGAACTCGTTCCCCTTTCTCATCAAACCAATCTCTCACTGGAAACAGGAGGTTCGGTGGCGTATTCCTGGGGGAATCATCCTAACGTAGTACAAATTGTCGGTCATGTTAGTGGTACCGCCCAACAGTTAGAAATAGGTTCCCAAGAAGAATTTATTACGGAGCACTACTGGGGCTACACAAAACGCAGGAACGACACAACCTCTGAGTATCAAGTACTCCATCCACAATGGGATATTTGGAAATGTGATTCAGCTTCTTTAAGCGGAGAAACAACGCCATTTTATGGCCCTGAATTTGCTCGTATTTTGCGGAAGGAACCTTCTTCTGCATTGGTTGCGGTTGGGTCAGAAGTCAGCGTATTCTCCGGAAAAACAATCTAGTTACAAGAAAATGAGGGAGTGATGAATCACTCCCTCATTTTCAGATTCGCCCTAGTACTTTGCTGTAGCATCTGAACAATCCATTGAATCTTCAAGCGCATCATCCAGCTTTCGGTCAACTTTTTTAAACGCCTTCCGATCACTAAGCGCACGAGCTAAATTAACCCCAACCGTGATCAGTGTTCCCAGCGTACTCAAGATAGTCATTGTCTTAACAAGTTTTGCAGTTTGTGATCTCATTCTAGTTTTCCTCTGATTTGGGCGATTGTGTGCACCCGTATATTAATATGACTTCTAAAATAATGGCTTTCTTGGCTCTTTATATTTTTTTTATCGGATAGTCATCTTTTACTACATGAATGAATATTTCACGGCTTCTTTTGACCTAAAAAGAGGGGACTATTAATAGTCCCCTCTTTAAACATGTCAATCATTTTATTTAATGATTGACAGATAGATTTTCGCCTTATCGTCGTCACCAGACCCTATAGAGACAATGGTTTGACCAAAGCTACCGTCTACATCGCCCCAGATTTTTCCCGTGTAGCGATCGTAGTAGAACCATAAATCCTTCTGGCCCTTCTTGGGGCTAATATCAACATGGTCGTCAGTTCTTTCGAGCCCGCCGTCATCGTCCCATAGGCTCAAATGAATCTTATTAACACGTTGCTTCATATCCAGCGGGAACGTCCAGTTAGGCTCAGCAGTGTCAGCTGAAAACGCCTCTGTAACGTGGTCAGTCTTATTTATCTTGACCTTAGCGTAAAAGTCAGCTCGGTTTGCTCCTAAAGCATCGCCCTGATCCAAATTGTCCATCGCTTGAATCTTCGAGATGAGAAGCATTGGGTATTTCTGAGCTGTCATCATCGGCGGCTGAGTGATCAGCGCCGTTGCAAGTGAAAGTGTTGTCAGTACCATAACGCTTCTTTCTTACTCCTTAAATGAGAACGAGTTAATACTTTTATATATCCTTTATGGTGTAAAGCTTCTGATTAATACAAATTTGCTTTCTTGTAAATCTTAAGACTCAATATTGGAAGCTCGCAAAAATACTTAAGCGGCATAAAATCTCCATAAAGATTCTTGAATATCCAGCACAATTCAGCTAAATTCAGCTTCGTAAGCAAAGTTCAAAAGAACTTGCTGGCTATACTCAGAGTTGAAGCAATTCAGTTGTATGTCGAGTTCGCAACACACGTCGCTCTATTTGGATCGCCCGCTTGATAAAAGTGCGGCGGCGCGTGTATCTGCGCCAGGCGTCGCCGTGATCATCACACGGGAAAGCAATATTGAATCTCTCGTAAGGGAAGCTCTGAATGTAGCAGAAATTCGGGGCCGCCTATTGTATGCGATCTTAATTGAAGATGATCTGGGGCCGCTAGTGGATCAGGAAGCTCATTGGAAAAACGAAGTCTACCGGATCGCCCATAAAGTGAAATCTGATCACATCAAGCTGAACCGCGCCAATTTGATTGAAAACATTTACGACTATTGTGTTCAATTTGATATTCGGCTTCTCGTTCTAGAACGACCAAATAGGCGACAATTTTCGTTTCCGTGGGAAGCCAACTTCGCTGACAAGATCATAAAATCTGAAGTCCTCCCGCCCTCAGTTGTTGTCCCAAGTGAAGCAAAACTCCAAAAGCCTGCCCAGAAGAGTATTTTATCAGATTGGTTATTGCTGATCGGGGTGCTTATCGCCATTTCTATATTTGGCGCACTCACACGGGATCAAATACCGAAAGCTTTCCATTTGCTCACTTTTATCTTGGCCCTGACCATTGTCAGTGGCCGGATTTCACTCATTACTTCCGTAGCCGGTAGCTTTATCGCCCCTATTGCGTTTAAGTTAGTTCACATTGCACCATACGGTTCACTGCTATTTGAAGACCCTCGTCAATGGCTTAATCTCATCGGACTTTTGACTGTATCCCTTATCATCAACACACTTACATGGCAAGTCAAAACAGGCTTGAAAGAAACACAAATTCAAGAACGGCGCAAGTCAGCTCTGTTTAACTTAACTCGAGATTTGCTCCAAAAAAATAGCCTTGAAGAGATTGCAAGCTTAGCAGAAGCGCACATTCGAGACGTGATCGATTCTGATATTGCCTTGTTCGTACAGTACGAAGGGCACGAAGTTAAGACAATTCGACATGGAAACGTAGATTTAGATTCATCACCCGAAGATAGAAAAGCTCGGGACATCTGTTTGAGTCAAGGGATCGAGGCAGGAATTGGAACCCAAATTTATCCTCTTGCTTACGGCCTTTATCTCTCCCTGCAATCAAAAACCAACTTTAAAGGTTGCCTTGCCGTTTACCCGGGTAGCCACAGGGGTACTTTTCCGCCTGATCAATTAAGGATTCTTGATACTTTTGGAAGCCTCATCGGTTTGGCATTTGAACGCATAGGTTTCGAGACTGCTCAACGCGAAGCAGATCAAAAGATTAGAGACACCAATTTGCAGAACACCCTTCTTCGTAGTGTTAGCCACGACTTGAAAACTCCATTGACAAGCATTACTGGATATGCAAATCAACTGGCGGAAGACCCCGACCTCCCGACAGAACTCCGCGTAGAAACCTACACAACGATCCGTGATCAAGCGTGGCGATTGACAAACTTAGTTAACAACCTCCTAAGCATAACAAAGCTAGAAAGTGCTCACCTTGACCTCGACACAGAAGTCATGTTTGTTGAAGAAATCATCGGTACTGCTGTCAGCCAAATACGACCGCAGTTGGAGCATCATAAGCTAGTTCTCGAAATTGCAGAAGATATCCCAGACGTTGCGGTAGATGCACTAATTTTTAATCAAGCCCTTGTCAACCTTATCGGAAATGCCATTAAATACACGCCCGCCGGATGTACGATTACGGTCAGGGCTCAACAAGATAAACAATGGGTTCAGATATCTGTAATTGATGACGGCCCGGGCTTGCCAGAAGAGGGAATTGACTCGATCTTCGAGAAATTCACAAGATTTCAGCAGGGCCATAAGGTAGAAGGAACAGGACTTGGCTTAGCAATTGTAAAAGCAGTCGCCGAACTTCACGGCGGCAACGTAATGGCGTGTAACCGATCCGACGGTCACTCCGGTGCAGAATTTGATATCAGACTTCCGGCCGTAGAATCGGCTCCAATCAACGTAGAAACATCATGAGTATCGCAGTAAAAATCCTTGTCGTAGACGACGAAGCCCAGATTAGAAAATTCTTGAAATCTTCTTTTGCTGGCACAGAATATAAAGTCATTGAAGCTGAAGATGGCCAAACTGCTTTGCGACTGGCTGGCACTGAAATGCCGGACGTCATTCTGCTTGACCTGGGCCTTCCAGACATTGATGGGGTTGACGTAGCTAAGCAGATCCGCGAGTGGAGCCAAGTTCCAATTATTGTTCTAACCGCACGCGGGCACGAAGATGACAAAGTTGAAGCTCTGGACGCTGGGGCTGACGACTATCTGACCAAGCCGTTTAGTGTGAAAGAACTGATGGCGCGAGTGAAAGTTATGCTGCGTCGCACCCTTGGCAACGCAGCTGCCGAGCCAGTAGTGGAATTCGGCGACTGTAAGCTTGATCTCGCCGCCCGGCTTGTTTACAAGAACGACGAAGTTCTAAAGCTCACGCCGATTGAATACAAGCTACTGGCGTTCATGGCGAAATATGCTGATAAAGTTGTGACTCACAAAATGCTCCTCAGCGATGTTTGGGGACCAGGCTACGATTTTGAAGTTCAGTATTTGCGGGTTCACATGAAGAATCTCCGACACAAGATTGAAGATGAACCAGCAAACCCGCAGTTCATCCTCACCGAAGCAGGCGTCGGATATCGGCTCGTGACTAAGGGATAATTATTCTTTATATTTTCTCTATTTATTTTTGGCGTTTCTAGACGAACGCTTTTTGAACATTTACATATTATTTAATTGTATGAGGTCAATGAACATGAATTTAAGAACAATCCCTGCTATCGTCCTCCTTGCCTTTGCCAGTATCGGGCTGTTCGGTTGCAATGATACTGCTGCTGGTATGGCTGAAGATACAAAAGAAAACACTCAAGCAGTAGCCGATGCAAGCGAAGAAATGGCTGACAACGTTCAAGAAGGCGCAGAAAAAGCCGCTGATGACGTTGTTGAAGCTAGCAAAGGCGTAGCCGCAACTACTCTTACCGCTCGCATCAAGAGTGCCTTAATCGCAAATCCGATCACCAACGAATCGAACGTAAAAATTGACGTTGATTCAACTGCAGAAATGGTTACTCTTAGTGGTTACGTTGTCACTGACAAGCAAAAGGAAGAAGCTGAGCAAATCGCGAAAGAGATTATTCGGAAGACAGGAGCTTCCCAGAAATTTGAAAACAAATTAGAGGTGAGAAAATGAGTACGCAAACGCCATTAAGCGGTCATAAAATTGCAACTCTTCTCTCAACTCACGACCATGCAACAAGCCTAGCAATTTGTAACAAATTGCATGAGCTCGGTGCCGATATGGTTGCGATCACTCCCGGAGCGGATGGATTACCAGCCGGGCTCGAAACTGGAAAAGCGATGAACATACAGTTAGCCGATCCAAGCGGATTCGACTCATTACTGGTCATTGCCGATGAATCTAGGGTCAACAAACTTGCAGAAACCCCTGAAATGGGTGCTTTTGCCGTCAGTTTCTTCATTCAAAAGAAACCAGTTGCCGCCCACGGTGCCGGAGTTCAATTTCTTGCCGAATTAGGAGTTCTTGAAGGGCGCAACGTCAGCGGCGATTCAATTGCCCTTTCAGATTTTCCTAAGCACGGCGCACATATTCGGTCTTCCGACATGACCACTGATAGTGGTCTGACGACTGCAGTTTCTTCTGTTTCCACTGATGAGTTCGCTCAAAAAGTGGCGGAAGAAGTGAAAGAGGGACGTCATCAAGGGCAACACGCCTAAGCTGATTGTCTCCAGTGTAAGTTGAGTGGCACCTTTCAAAAGGTTGCCGCTCTTCTTTTTATTCCCTTCTAAAATTGATGGGTTCTTTATGAAAACGAGTCCCTCCTCAACAAAGCCTTTGGGTTCAAAACCGTAAATTATAAGTGAGGTACACACTGAAATGAATTTGGACACAATAGAAGGTAAATGGAAACAAGTCAAAGGTAACTTCCGCGAAAAGTGGGGTGACCTTACAGACGACCAATTAGAACAAGCCGCTGGCAAAAAAGATCAACTCATTGGATTACTTCAAGAAAAGTACGGCATGACCAAAGACAAAGCAGAACACGCTTTGCACACTTGGGCAAAACGGACAGAAGAGCCAGATACCACAGAAACTATCTGGAACAACATTCAAGGCCGCTGGACTGAGTTAGTAGGACACTTCAAGGAACAGTACGGAGCAACTACTGAAAACGAACTCGCTGAATCTCACGGAAAACGAGACATTCTTGCCGGAATGATTCAACGCGAATACAACATCAGCCGCGGCGACGCTTACGAAATGGTTGATGATTGGGCATACGGTGCTTATCAAAACCCAAATCTCACCGGAGGAAAAAAATAAGATGCTTCACTACGCGATTGTCTTCTTCGTCATCGCGCTCATTGCCGCAATCCTCGGATTTGGTGGCATCGCAGGCGCGGCTACTGGAATCGCACAACTTCTGTTCGTGTTATTCCTTGTCTTCGGACTCTTGAGTCTGATCTTTAAGCCAGGCTTAAGAGCTTAAAGCTAAAAAGGCTCCTACTGAGAGGTAGGAGCTTTTTTATTATTTCTCAATTTCTGACTGCCAGTTTTCAAATTTATCCATGGACCACATTGGTTGCGGCCAAACCGCTTCAAAGTTATCAAGAATGGTTTTGCTTTCGTCTCCGAACATCTCAGTCCAAGCCTGCTTGTATCTTTCACAAACCGTTACGGATCGTGCTCGAATGAAAATGTAGTATTCATTCGTATATGAAAAACACCAGGGAGATTTCTCACGAAGGAAAGGGCGATTTCCCCGAACATCAATAGCAATAGTGATCTCATCCGGCAATTCTTCGACAAGAATTATAGAGCCGATACTCTCCATGTTCCTTGCAAGGTTGGAAACGGTGCTTCGCACCTTTTGAAACACTCCGTGTTCAACCATCCTGAGTACATAAAGTTCTATTAATCCGTTGAACGTAAGAGTAACCGGAAATTTATTTTTTAGGAAGTTCCAGGGATCTGGATGAGTAGAAATAGCGGATGCTAGACGAGCTACATCGTGGTGACTAAACTTGAGCGATGCAAAATCATTGCCCACTTCCCACCCGATTACGATTGCATCATTTTGCGAATGTCCCAAGTATCGCTTCCAGCGTTCGACTGATGTGTCTCGGGCTGACTCGATCATTTGGTTACTTCTTTGCAGTTCTTGGTTGAACTGCTTTCTCAGTACGTCTTCGTCCAACCTACTATCATTTGGTTCAAAGAAAGATCCGATTCCTGGCCATTGCCGAATAAACGCAAACCGACTTGAACTTCCAACTCGCTTCCTTCGATAGCTAGCTTTCACCTTATCTCCGAATCTTATTAAGCAAGCCTTGCTTAGCTTCTCCACTCAATAGTGAATTCTCTGCCGCACGAACCGAAAATTCTCGCATCTTATCCGTATCCCAACCAAAGGCGGTTGAACACTGAGCAAATTCATCACTCAAAGTCGTGCTGAACATTGGCGGGTCATCTGAGTTGATCGTTACCTGCAACCCTTCATCAACTAACTGTTTGATCGGGTGGTCTTCGATACGATTGATCGGCGTGAGGCACACATTTGAAGTCGGGCAGACCTCCAGAACTACTTGGCTTTCTCTCAAAGTTTTGACCAGAGCGGGATCTTCTAAGCATCGGATTCCATGTCCAACTCGCTGACACTTAGTAACATTGAGCGCTTCCCAAATGCTCTCGGCTCCTTGAGTTTCACCGGCGTGCGGAATAACGGGTAGTCCGTTAGCCCAGGCGAATTCGTACGCTTCTTTATATGGCAACGCTTGGTTCGGCGCTTCTTGTCCCGCTAAACCCAGCGCACCAACTCCGCGACCGATTCCCGAGACTGCCATTTCTGCAACCTTCAGTCCTGCTTCTGGTGAATCGCCCCGAACAATATCAATGATCAGGAGCATGCTCACGCCGAGTTCATCTTTGCCGAATTGGATTGCTCTTTCAAGTGCATCAATCTGCTCATCCCACGGGATGCCGCAGTGGTTTTTGATGGTTGATGCGGTGAACGTCACCTCACTATGCAGGATATTCTGCTCTTTCTGGCCTTGCAAGAATTCTCGGGCAATGAATTCAATGTCTTCTGGGGTTTTGATGCATTTGGAGACGGCAACATACACCTCGACAAAGTGAGGAAAATCCCGGAATTGATACCACTGCTTGAGCCCGTCCAGAGTGTCGTACGGCAAAGCAATATTGTTCTTCTTGGAAAGCTGGAGCACCGTTTCTGGCCGAATGGAGCCTTCCAAATGAACGTGAAGCTCCACCTTCGGCATCGCCCGACAATCTTCCAAAGAAACCATGCTTTATCTTGGCACCTCTCGCTTTTACGCCCAGCCTTAAAAAACTGGTAAAAGAATCTTGTTTATAGTAGACATAAATATACTATAATTGCTTTCATGAACCTCGCCCTTCATAAAACAATTTGGTACCAGCCGCCGTTATGGGAGCAACTAGAACCTCACTTACGCTTCGTGGTCAAGCATCACCACGCTTCTACACTTCACGATGACATTCGTTTAGAAGCGTGCGGAAGGCTGTGTAGTTGGGTATTGCCCTGCCACCCAAGCCTGATCCCTGACTTAAAGATCCCTGCAATCCCAGTAGACGACCACAACCCTGAATACCTTTTGACAGAGCGGCTAATTCCCGCTGGCAGCTACGGCGCGGGGCCAGTCGCAGTATGGGATCACGGTGTGTATGCTCCACTTTTCGCCAAAGGCGAATGTCACGACATTCAAGTACGGAATTCTCTTTTGCGGGGCGAACTCACTGTTCGGCTTTATGGTCAACGGCTCAAAGGGGATTTCAGGTTTATTCGGCAGGGGAGCCGATGGATGTTTTATAAGTTGCCCGATGCGGAAGCAAAATGCTGCGATCAATGGGATGACCGCTCTATCCTCACCGGGCGATTATTGCAGGAGATCAGATAAGGCTACTTAGACCAGACTGAAGAAGTGTTTGCGACATCGTTAGAAATCTTTTCCAAACACTTTTTCATCCAAGCGGGGGTGACATGATGATTTTCCATCGGCAAACCAACCATGATATTTCCCGAATCGGTTACGTAGAAAAAGGTTGGTTGAATTTTGGAATTCTGCTTCACCATCGCTTCAAATTTAGTAGATGCTTCAGCCTTACCTACATTAGCCGTCAGCCAAATGTAGTTCTTACTCGGCGCGATTTCGATTCCCACAGGAACATTGAATCCGCCCGTTGTGATCGTGACCGAATACTTTTCTTTGCCGACTTCAGTACTCAGGTCTTTAACTTCATGTCCGAGATCGGCAACCAATTTTCTAAGTTCAGCCGCTTCTAAGCGATCTACGTCCGACTGGGTGCCCATGGCGTTGAAAGCAACGCTCCCGACCGCAACTAATCCAATTAAGCTCGAAAACTTTGTGAGTGAACTGCTCATGATAATTGGAGACGAATAAGTCTCCCTCTCATTGCCATTTTCGCATAAAAAGCCCTGGTCTACGAGCTTTCCCTACATGAGTAAGTTGAGATAAGCCTCCAAATCGGTTGCTGAGAAGCAACAAAAGATCAGCTCCGATAAATTACTTTTCGTAGTGAAGTGCTCGGCTACTGCCTGAATGGCAGTTTGAGCGGCCAATTCGATTGGGTAACCAAAGATTCCTGTACTGATACAAGGAAATGCAACAGAGTCAATAGCCAGGTTTTCTGCGATTTGCAAGGAATTCCTGTAGCAAGAAGCAAGCAAATCTGGCTCTCCATATTCGCCTCCTCTCCACACTGGCCCAACTGTATGAATAATATGTTTTGCTGGCAATAAGTAACCGGCAGTCAGCTTCGCTTCTCCGATTTTGCACCCGCCTAGCAACCTGCATTCATGAACTAAATCTGGCCCCGCCGCCCGGTGAATCGCACCATCGACTCCACTTCCACCCAGCAAAGAAGTGTTAGCCGCATTGACGATTGCATCAACTTTCAGCTTCGTAATGTCGGCTTGGACCGCTGAGATTTTTACGCTCACGCTATCGGCTCGGCCCGAGAATCATGGCGTTCAACAGCATTTTGTAGAGTCCTGGCCATTGCGCGCGGTCAGTCGGATCAAATGGAAAAGCTACAACTCTTCCTTGCCCAACTCGTTCATCATGCGCCCAGGTAATGCCCTGCAGATCTTTCTCCGTTTCATCCCAAGACCAACCGCAAAGTAGCTTCTTTACGCTTTCATCTGCCGAGAGCTGAACCGCGCTCCCGCCTATTGGTGCCTTCCAGAAACTGCTTCCGTCAATCGGAACCGCGATCTTGATTTTCTCGTTGCCCTTACGCGGATAGCCATAGCTCAAATAGCTGAATGGATCAAGTTCGGCTTGGAATATTGCTCCGGGCAGGTCAGGATCAGTCGTGACTTCATCCAGGTTGAGGAAAGCATCCTTGCCGTTCACCCAGTCCACTCCCCCAAGAGCGATCAAGCAACCGCCATTTTCTACCCATTCGCGTAACTTGCCCGTTGGTCGTGCGCCGACTCCGCCGGGAACGATCAGGCAGGTGTATTCATCCAGATTGCGATTGAAAACACTACTTGAGAGAGAATCGTACGGCAACTTGAACTCTTGCTCTAGCAAATACCAAAGAGCTCCAGCACGGAGATTTCCGGCGTTACCAAAAACCACGCCGATTTTTGGTTTACGGAGTTGGACAACAGATTCGCTTCCCGGCCCCTGTCGCCCCTCGTCGGGGTAGCTCGTTCGCAACTGGTGCAACTTATATTCAGAGTCGGTCTTCCGAGAATAGAGTTTGAGATAGGCTTCTTCAAGTTTCGCAAATGAAGCTTTCGAGTTTCTTGCGCTGAGAATCAAGAAAGTGCCAGGCGGAAACTTTTCGCTCGCAAATTGAGATTCCTTGGTGATCAAAGATATTTTGAAGTCCTTTGATAAAGCATCAGCGATAAAAAGGAGATCAGTGATGTCCTTATATTCCAGAGCATAACCAGTATCAAAATTAGGTGCTCTTGAGTCAAAACCACCAAGGTAAGGTGGGCGATCCACCATACGCATTTCCGGCCGAGACTCACACCACCAAGCCTTGAGATTGTAAGCGTACGGCAAGGCCCACGCGGTGGAATCATAGAACTCGTAGTAATCAATCTCTTCGTTCGGACGGTTTTCTTTGTCCTCTAAAGCCTTCTTGCGTTGCCGAGCAATGAACTCAGGCTCAAAATCGGAGAACGGTTCTAGCAACGCTTTTGCCAGCGGCCCTTGCGACTGGTTCATATCGACCACAAGCATGCCTTGCTTAACTTCAAGATTGCCTTTCCAGTCACTCCAATAATCGTGCGCTCCTTTTTGGAGCCACACTTCGCCCGCAAACTGCGCTACGATTCCAGATCGTGCCAGGTGCTCTTGCAAACGAGTGAGTTCTGATTGATTCCCATCCAAAATCACACGATGGAACTTCCCAGCATGTTCTCCGCTCACCGCTTTCGCTTTGAAATCTGAATACGACTTGAGCAACTCCGCACGATTCTTGGCCGCACTGCTAATGACCGCAAGCGCAGCAGTGAAGTGCTTTTCCGCCCCCTGCCTCATGGTGAGAATCGTATCGTCCACCCGCCGCTGCGACATCACCCGACCGCCATCGGTTTCGTGGGTCATGCCGATCGCTCCCATTAACGTAGTATGCGAATCTAGGTAGCACACGTTGTAGAAATCGAAACTATCGCGGATAAAGTAAGTCCACCCTTTGTTATCAAACGCTTTCGCGGTTGCGCGACCGAACACATCGGTCCAGTGGTTGTAGCGGTTACGGTCGGCGTTCACATTAACGCTTTGCTGGACAGGCGGGAAGAAGTACGTTTCAACTTGTCCGTGCTGATCCACATAAACTTGTGGATTCCATTTGAGGAACATCGCCACTTCTTGGCGAGTTTCGGCCTGACTCATAGAAATCCGGTCGCGGTTCATGTCAAATCGATAATGGTTCGCCCGTCCGAAAAACGCGCTTGGCATGGCGCGGTCATAAGCATCGCGGCCAGGATTGCCGTTCGGAATTGAGTTGTACGCTACCACGTACCGCTCGTGACCATCCGGGTTGTAAACCGGATTCACCATCACCACGGCATCACGCAGCATGGAAGTAATTTCCGCACTGTTGGAAGCGGCAAGATTATAAATAAGCGCCATCGCCGATTCAAAACTTGCGGTTTCGTCACCGTGAATGCACTCGTTGATCCAAACCAGAACGGGCGTTCGTTTCTGAATCGCGGCAATATCATCCCCTGGTTTGGGATTAGCTAAACGACCGAGATCAGCTTGGATTTCGTCCAGCCTCGCGATGTTTTCCGGGCTAGAAATCGCCAGAACCCGGAGGGTGCGGCCTTCGGTGCTCTTGCCGTATTCCATCATCCGCACGCGCTCAGGCGAACTAGCAGCAATGGCGGTGACAACCCGTTCTTGGTCGCGGTAAACCGTGTGTTTGGAACCAAGTTCGTAACCAAGAATAGATTCCGGCTTCGGCACTCCGGGTAAATACCAACCGCGATCATAAAAATCGAACTGTTCTTGACCCGCCAAAACAAGCCCGCACACCAAAGCCGTTAACATAGATTTGAGTATAGCCAGCAAAAAGTGATTTCAACTCACAACCAAGAGTATTCTTTGCGCGTTAGATTAATAGAAATTTCCATGCAGCCCACAAGTTCGGATCGGCAACTACCCACTCTTCAACAATCGGCTTGGTTCCGAACGAGGGTGATTCTGTTGCAATGCCAGCGCGGGCTTTTGAATGCGGCTCAGCCAATAAAGCGATTTCAACCTGACTATTCCGAGCACCCTGAACTCACCCAAAAGTTCGAATCCGTCACCCCATTGTTTACCGAGGATTCAATAGCCGAACGGCGATTGCAGTTAGGAAAAATCCAGAACCTACGCATTGCCCTTCGCCAGATTGACGGTATCTGTATTCCGGCGGGAGAAACATTCAGTTTTTGGCGGCAGATCGGTCGGGCAACCAAACGCCGAGGATTTAAGCCAGGGCGTGAACTGCGTGAAGGCTGCATCATCCCGAGCGTTGGCGGCGGCCTTTGCCAGATATCCAATGCTCTTTACGATCTTGCCCTGCAAACTGGTTGCCAAATTGATGAGCGGCACCCACACACCCAGGTGATTCCCGGCAGTGCCGCCGACCGTGAACGCGATGCCACGGTTGCCTGGAACCATATCGATCTTCGATTCACGCCCCATTCTCCTTTAAGGATTCGGGCAAAACTCACGCAAAGCGAGTTAGTGATCCAATTCTTTACTGAACCTTCGCAAGTGGTGGCCGCAGATGCAAAAAGGCCAAAACGAATTACTTTAAAGCTGTTAGAAAACGATCTTGGATCTTGTATGACGTGCGGAGAAACTGCGTGCCACCGTCACGATCTATCCGGAACGATTACCGCTCGCCAAACGGATGAACCCATTACTTTTCTTGTCGATGCAGTCACTCCTGAATTTGCGGCTTTGATCAGTGCGCAGGCGAAGAAAAGTGACCTGATCCTTGCCCCTCTTGATGGACATCGTTTCAAACTCAGCCGATACCAACTTCCGGGTACGGCGGCTCGAACCGAGTTTGCAACCACTCAGGCTCTGATTCGTGCGTTGAAACTTCGTGGGAACCATCCTCCTCCAGTTTCTCGGCGGATAATGATTGATAATACGGAACAGATTGCCCGCACACTAGCAAGCAAAATCCCGTTCAATTCCCACCATTTGGTTATAGATATTAAGTTATTGAATGGATTGTGTGATGCTGACGAACTTGGCAACTTACTTGAAACTGGGTTGCTCTTTGGCAGAACGTTTTCCGTATTCCTCAGCCGGATCCCAATGGCACTCACCGAGTCGCTTTTAGATGAAGCGGCAACGCAGTTGCCAGATGCTAATGCCCTCGCAGACTTCCGAGTTCCTAGCCGGATGAGTCGCCAAGAATCACAAGCCCTCGGATTTGCTACAGAACTGATCACTGCAAGCCCTTATTTAGCCGAGTACTATAGCCATAATAACAAGCAAACAGTAAGTTTAATTCATTATATATTGCCAAATCCGACAAGGCAACCTTCAAACGAATCGCAGAATCCTTACCTCTATTTTCCCGGGCCGACGGCGGCACGAAAGGGCGCTCATGCAGTTAGAGAAGTCGCAAAGATCACGGGATTGCCGATTGCAGTGGCGGGTAAAAATCTTGACACGCCAGATTTTTGGAAAGATATCAGTACCTTGGATTCAAAAATTTATACACATCATGGTGCAATCGCAGTTATCGCGCCGAGTGCTTTAGAAGACCGGCCATCTCAGCTACTTCAAGCGTTTATGGATGGAGTACCGATCATCACAACTGCCATGGCTGGACTCCCGAATTCAGATCGTATTATGAACGTGGAATTCAACGATGTTGACCAGATGGTTGAGACGATCAATATACTTGAAGCCCGCCACCCTTCTCCGCTTTAGTTATCTCTGCTCGGGATTCTTTGATGATCTGCTCCCAGGTCACCCATTTGTTCGTATCCGAATCTATAGATCCTTTAATTCCCATCGCTTTGACTTTGGTAACCCACCCTTCGACCAGCTTCTGTGTATTCTTCATTTTCGCAACCTTGCCAGAAATCGACATTGATTGCTCGGCCCCACGGGCAAACAGCAAGTCGGCAAATCCGACGACTGATTTGTAGCCCTCGCCAACTTGAGTGGTCGGTGTATGAAATAAAAATTCGCGGTCGTTCGTTGCCACGTAATTCACGCCGCCCTGTGGCTGAAACTTGATCACGAATTGGCACTGCGGTGAACTCCAGGCGATAGGCGAGCCACTGGCTGTTCTTTGAATGCTCGGCCCCTTGTACCAAGGCTCAACGATAAGCGCTAAGAACTTGGTACATGCAGATTTCGAAACACCTTTGACTTCAGCAGAAAGCATGACTTGATGAAATAATTCACCGTCAGAACTCTTCATCGCTTGATCAAACAGAGTCTGCACCTGCTCCTCCGTGAGGTCGTAATCTTGGATAGTGCCAAATAAAAGTCCGGCTGAAATTGCGGCGAGAATCATATTTACCCATTGTACGGTAGGGAGAAGATGCGGTTGCTGCGTATTCTCAGATAATCTGCAAAAGCAATGGCGAATTCTGATCCACTTTCAAAATGGCGGCAATCATCCAATGCCTGGATCAATTTGCAAGGTGAAACCGGGGACTTCGCTCGCAGCCAGGTGCTAGACCCCGCTCTCGCCGACATTCTGCCAAATCTCAATGGGAAAACCGTATTGGACGTCGGTTGCGGTGAAGGAAGACTCTGCCGCCAGCTGAGCGAGCAAGGCGCAATCACAACCGGAATTGACCCAACTCCGGAATTTATCGCTCACGCAAAACAAATGCACCCGGACGGAACGTATTTGGAAGCCATTGCCGAATCTCTCCCCTTTCCAGATAACTCGTTCGACCTCGTCATCTCTTATCTGACTCTTATTGATATTCCTGATGATCGAGCCGCCGCAAATGAGATGGTGCGGGTTCTAAAACCAGGTGGGCAGATATTTATCGTCACGATTTCTAATATGGGCTCGTGCACGCCAGGCTGGGTGAAAGATGAAAACGGCAAACACCTCTACCGCACAGTTGACCGATACATGGAGCATTTCAGTATGGAACTTGCTTGGGGTGGTCTTGAAATCATCAATTACCACCGCCCGCTTTCGCATACGCTGAATTTGTTCCTGTTTCAAGGCATGGTTCTCACGCATTTTCTTGAACCGCTCCCGCCTGAATCAAGCGAGCACTTTCAGCAAGAGTTCCGTTGCCCGACCTTCCAGATATTTGCGTTCAAATAAACGAATAACTGAACTCTCTTTTCAAATTCGTGTCTTAATCCAAATATGCTCGCCGCAATCGCCACCCTTCTCATCGCCCAAAAAGAAGATTTCAAGCCGATCTTCAACGGTAAGAACCTCGAAGGATGGACGGCAAAGATCAAAGGCTATGAATCTGGCGACAACTTTGCCAACACATTCCGCGTGGCGAACGGCGTGATTCAAGTGAACTACGACGGCTACGGCGGTAAGTTCGAGGATCGCTTTGGGCACCTATTTTACGAAACCGAATACAAGCACTTCATCATGCGGTTGGAATACCGCTTTACGGGCACACAATGTCCCGGCGGGCCAGGGTGGGCGTACAAAAACAGCGGCATCATGTACCTTGGGCAAACGGCAGAATCCATGGGCAAGGATCAATCGTTCCCGGTGAGTGCCGAGTTCCAATTCCTCGGTGCGGATGCTGGTCAAACCCGGGGCACGGGCAACTTGTGCTCGCCCGGAACCAACATCTGGAAAGACGGCAAGATGATCACCCAGCACGTAATTGAAGTCAACGGGCCATCAATCGAAGGCGAGGCTTGGGTGAAAGCTGAGCTTGAGGTGAACGCCACCAACATCATTCACCGCATCAACGGCAAAGAGGTTTATCGGTACGAAAAGGTTGAATTCGATCCCGGCGACGCCGATGCTAAACCGTTGCTCAAGAAGAATTCGCTCGCGGTGACTAAAGGAACGGTGTCTTTGCAGTCCGAATCGCATCCCGTGGAGTTTCGGAATATCGAGATCAAGAAACTGTAACTAAAACCATATTTACAAAAATCTCGTACACAAAACGTGTTCAGTTTCAAGTGCCCAAAATGTGACGGCAAAAAGTACTCACTCTCCGAGCTGAGAGGTGCCGAGGGCGGAATAGGCGCGTTCTTTAACCTTGATAACGCCATCTTTACCGTTGTGACGTGCGAGAAGTGCGGATTCTCAGAGCTTTTCAAGTGCGGGCTTAAAATGTTCAAGCACCGCTTTGCAATTGACTAAAAAGCATACTGTTCCATATGCCACTCACTCCGGATAGCGAACCAGAACCTCTCCTACTTCTGGAAAAGTCACTCGGTCGCCTTCGTACAACTTCCGACCACGACGATTTTCTGGTTCACCGTTGACTTCAATCTCCGTTTCATCCAAAAACGCCCGAATCTCCCCGCCCATGCCGATCAAGCCAAGAGCTTTGACAAGCTGGCCCAATGTGATGAACTCGGTATGGATTTCAAATTCGCGGCTTTGTGGTTCCACCATAACAGTAAACCACTTATGAGACTAAACCAAGCTTCAGAGCCGTCCTAATTCATCATGCAGTCAACGGGGACGGCAAAAAAATCGAACGTCATCCTTGCCATCGTAGCCGCATCGCTCGGTTACTTCGTGGATGTTTACGATATCTGGCTTTATTCAGTTCTGCGGGTGGACAGCCTCAATGCGCTGGGCTTTACGGATAAAGCCAGCAACGAAGCGATGGGCCACCTTTTGCTGAACACTCAGATGGCGGGATTCATACTTGGGGCAATCGCCTTTGGGATCATTTCCGATAAAAAGGGGCGTCTCGCCGTGCTTTTCGGCTCGATCTTTTTATACAGCCTCGCCAATATCGCCAACGGATTTGTCACCAATATCCCCATGTACGCAATCTGCCGATTTGTCGCTGGTGTCGGATTGGCGGGAGAACTGGGCGCAGGAATCGCCCTTGTTTCTGAGTTGGTGCCGAAGGAATTCAGGGGCTGGGCGACCACGCTTGTTGCAACTTGTGGAGTAGCGGGTTCGGTGGCGGCAGCACTGTTTGCAAAAGTCTTCCCCTGGAACATTGGTTACTGGATTGGCGGTGGGATGGGAATCGCCTTGCTGATCTTCCGAATCGGCGTGTTTGAATCCGGAATGTTTGAGCGGCTCAAAGAAAACGACAATATCCGGCGTGGTGATTTTCTCGGACTGTTCAAAACCAAAGAACGGGCGACTCGCTACTTGGCAACGATTCTCAATGGTGCTCCGGTTTGGTTTTTTGCCGGGCTATTTATGACGTTCTCCAAGGAGCTGCAAGAAGCCCTCAACATCGCTAACCCCTTCCCGGTCGCCGATATCATCATGATTTCCGCCATTGGTTTAACTGTCGGCGATGTGATTTTTGGCGGACTTTCCCAAATCCTCAAGAGCCGCCGCAAGGCGTTCACCGCCGCATTAACTTTAATGGCGATTGCCATTGCGTTAATCCTCACTATCACCAAAGATCGAACCTCGTTCTACTGGCTGATGTTTGTTGCCGGGGTTGGAGCGGGGTACTGGGCGGTTTTCGTCACCACTGCGGGAGAAACGTTTGGTACCAACCTTCGCGGAACGGTTGCAGTAACTGCTCCAAGTTTTGTGCGTGGGCTAGTGATTCCGCTTTCGATTATCCGAGGATTACTGATTCCTCAGTTCGGCCCGATTGGTGCGCTAACGATTCTTGGAGTCGTTGTGCTCTCCCTTGCCGTTTGGGCGGTTTATCGGCTGCCCGAAACATACGGGCGCGATCTGGAATTCGTAGAATCGCATGAAAATGTCGGCAGTGACGACCTTGCCCCGTCTGCTACATAGATGAGCAAATACCTCCTGCTTTTGTACTACTCGGAAGAATCTGAGGCGGCATTCGATGCCTTGCCGTTAGAAGAGCGCCGAGCCGCGATTAAAAAGTACAAAGATTTCGCCGAGAGGCTAGCTCAAGAAGGCCGCTTGATTGAGGCAGATGGATTAAAAACTGGAGGATGCGTTGTCCGTAAAAAACAAGGCGAAATTTCAGTCACCGATGGCCCGTACACACTGGCAAAAGAACTTGTGGGTGGGTTCTATCTATTCACAGCTGCAAACCTTGAAGAGGCAACGGAACTAGCAAAACAATGTCCCGCCCTTGAAACAGGCGGGACAATTGACGTGCGAGAAATCTAAGCTACATCGCCGCTTTGGCGGCAGCAAGAACTTCATCACCTTTTAGCCGAACTCGATAATCCGGGTTTGAATAGGAGTAGACAATCATGCCCTTTTTGATGATGAAAACTGATGGCACCGGCAAGATGTGGTGCTTCTGCCCGGAAGCCGCTTCCAGATCAATTTTGTAATCATTCTTGTACTTGGTGACCAACGATTCTTCCACCTTGAAGGCGATTCCGAACTGCTTTGCGGCTTCAGCTGAGGAATCTGAGAACAGCTTGTACTTCAGCGAATTCTTTTCGACACTCTTGTTGAGTTCGGCGGGCGTATCTGGGCTAACTGCAACCATTTGATAACCCATTTCCATTAGGTCACCTTCAATTTTAGCTAGCTCTGAAAGATGCCGATTGCAGTAGGGGCACCAGCCACCGCGGTAGAAAATCAGAACCGTTGGCTTATCGCCCGCTATGGAGGTCAGGTCAGTTTTCTTACCTTCAAGATTCAGCAACGTAGGATTAGGGGCCTTCACACCCGCCTTTAGAGGTTTCGTCGTTTCGGCACTTGAAGCAACCATATCATCCGATCCAGCAATCGCCGTGCCGGCTCCAATCACCAAAACTCCTGCGCAAGCCAATTTCATTCCATTTGAGATCATTGATTTCTCCTTCACAAACAACGAAATACGCCACGTTGCTAAATAGTTCCGCTTGAAGATAACTGTTAAAAAACCAACTGAAACTTTTCCTCCCAATCCTATACACTAGAATCACCATGCGAGGTCGATGGACAAATTTTGCATACAGTTTAAAGGGCCGCCAAGCTATTGTTCACGGCCTGAATGTTTGGGCGCATTCTTGGACGTTTACTGGCGAATATGCCTTTCTCGAAGGATTTCTTGAGCATCCCAATGTCAGCTTTCCCATCTACGCGATCCGAAAACACGGTCGAACCTACCTGTTTGCCGCCGCCGAAGTTCTCCCGGATTACTGGGTGTTTATTTATGAGGATCAATTTGGAGATTCGGCTGGAGTGCCAGCTAGCCTGCTCCCGGTATCACCTTCGCGCGAAGCTGAAGAGCCGTTCTGCCTCAGTAATTAGCCGTGTCGGTTTTTGAATGTCTGTAACGACGGTGCATTTGAGGCCGGAAATTCCGGAAGCAACACTATGACCCTCAAACTCATCCAAATTTCAATCTGCGCAGTTAGCTTAAGCGGTCTAATTTGCACAGCTCACCTCCAGCAAAAACTAAGCTCAAAAGAAGGCGATGTCGGTATTCTTCTTTCCCAACCGACTCCCCGGCAAGAGCAAAAGCTCCAAGAGAAAAAAGCCATGAAAAAATATCTCCTCGTCATTTATTCCAGTGCTGAATCAGAAAAGCAATGGGCTTCTTACACAAAAGAGCAAATGCAGGCCGCCGTTCAAAAATATTCAGACTATGCCGCCCGGCTCAAAGAAGAAGGCCGGCTGGTGGACGCTGAAGGACTGAGCGAACATGGAAAAGTCATGAAGTTGGTTGATGGCAAACTCTCAATTACAGATGGCCCTTATTCACTAGCAAAAGAAGTCGTTGGCGGATACTACGTTTTTATGGCGAACGACCTCGCCGAAGCAACAGAGATTGCCAAAGACTGCCCCGGAATCGCCAATGGCGGCACAATTGAAGTCCGCGAACAAATGAACTATTAATCTATGTCTGGGCCGAATTTTCGCGAACACCACGGAAAAGTCACCGCGACTCTACTGCGAAAGTTCGGCCCTCAACATCTGGAATCTGTTCTCGATGCAACCCAAGAAGCATTCGTTGCGGCTCTGCAATCTTGGCCAGAATCAGGAAACCCCCAGAACGAAATCGCGTGGCTGATCACAACCGCAGAACGACGGTTAATCGACCAATTTAGAAAATCCGCTAGAGAGGCAGCCCTAGAAGATATCCATGCCGTGACCGAGCAAAGCGCACCGGATGAGCTAGCGCTTTACTTTATGGTGTGTAATCCAATCCTCTCACCACTGGATCAAATTTGTCTCATTCTGCGCACTTTAGGTGGTCTGACCGCACTAGATATCGCCCGTGCGCTGCACGAATCTGAAGAAGCGGTTCAGCGAAGGATCAGCCGCGCAAAAAATAAACTCACGCCTGCAGATTTAACCGAACAATCCATTGAAGAGAATCTCCCCATTGTTCTGCTCGCACTCTACTTACTGTTTAATGAAGGGTACGAAGCAACGAGAGGAGATGAGTACATTAGATTAGATCTGGCACGCGAAGCCATCATCTTAACCCAGCAACTAGCGATGATGATTGGGGAATCGCACCCGGAAATCTTTGCTTTACTTGCCCTCATGCATTTTAACTCTAGCCGCTTGCCTGCGCGAACAACCGAAGACGGACTGCCGGTTCTTTTGGAGGAACAAGATCAGTCGCTGTGGGATACCAACGAAATTGCGGCAGGTTTTGCCGCGCTTGAATGTGCACAAACTAGCAAAACTCTAAGCCGATTTCATTTAGAGGCCGGTTTAGCAGCATCAATTACGGCGAACGAATCACCAGTTGAAATCCTGCGTTGGCACACACTGATTATTGAAATGTCACCTTCACCGATGGCTCTGCTTTCGCATGCAATTGCCTACGGGCAAGTGAATGGTGCTCAGGCTGGGCTGGATAAGCTGACTTCACTCAAAGATCATAAAGTAATTGCAAAAACCCCGCACTTTCATTGCGCGGTGGCTCATTTTTACATGCAGCTTGGCAACAAAGCCGCTGCTTCATCAGCCTACAAAAAGGCGATTGCCGCGACGATTTCTCAGCCAACTCGCGCGAGTTTGATTGAGCGATTAACCCAACTCTAATCGCCGGGGATGTAGCAACCAATTGCGGTTGCCTCAGGCATGCTCACAGGTTTTCCCGCAAGGATTTCATCCAAAGAGATGCGTAAATCGCGGCGATACCCTTCTCGTACCTTGCCGTGTTCGATATTCATGTCGTCAATACGACCCCGGTACTTCATGATTCCTTTTGAATTCAAAACAACGACTTCGGGGGTTACTCGAACTCCAGTTGCCTTGACGAGGGCTTTGTTCGGATCAAGCAGAGCCGACATCTTTAAACCGTAATCTTCCCCGTGTTTTTTGAATTCCGCAGCCCTTTCCAAAGGATCAACATAAACCCGGAAGAATTGCACTTTTTTAGGTGAATATTCTGCGTAAATCCGCCCAATTTCTGGCGCATAACGATTTGCAATCGGGCACTCAGCGGCAATGAACAAGAAAACTGTTGCCTGAAATTCTTGAGTAGAGACTTGCGCAAGCTCCCCTTTCAAATTGAGGGTTCCTTCTAAAGAGATCGGATTTGTCGGGAGACTGCGCCCCGCTTGCGTCAAGATCAGTCCCGCAATCAGTGCATTCACCCATAGATATTACTGAAAAAATGGGATAGGTAAACTATTCTCATGCAGAACTGGCACAAATACATTCCGCTCGCCAGTTCAATTTTGTTGTTAACTGTCACTTCTCAAGTGCCCCAAGAACGCAAAGTTCCAACCTTTAACCAAGATATCTTGCCGATTGTTCAGACCAAGTGCATGCCCTGCCATCAACAAAATGGCGTCGGGCCGTTTCCCCTGATTACGTTCGCCGATTACAAAAAAAACTTGCGCCTTGTTAAAACAATGGCTCTCAGCCGTGCGATGCCACCGATGCAGGTGCATTCCGACTTTGGCGAAATCGCAACAACACCCCAGCTTACGAACCTAGAAATCGTTACTTTTCAACACTGGATCAACGGTGGTGCACCCGAAGGCGATCCTATTGATATTCCCGCGCGACCATTCAAAGATTTTTCCCTTGAGGCTCCCGATCTAATTCTGAATTCGCCTAGTAATCTAAAAACCAAAGTCGAAGGTGCTCCCTACTGGCAAGTCACGGCAATACCGTTGGGATCAAAGCCGATTCATATCACCGCGTTCGAAATTGCTCCTAATAGCCCGAAAGCATTGCGGAACGCGATGATTGCAATTATTCCGACTTCACAGGCAAATACCTCACCGTACGAAACCTCAGGTGACATCCCTGACCAATCAGCCGAGCTAATCGGTGTCTGGTCACCAGGATTCCCAATTTGGCAATTGCCTACCAATGCAACTTATACTATTCCAGCAAATTCAACTTTGCTCGTGCAATCGTTTTTTCAACCGACGGGCAAAGCAGAAGATGCAGGCTACAGAGTTGCTTTTAAAACCGAAAAGCAACCTGGAAGCAAGAATTTAAAGTCGGAGGTTTTAGCAAACAATAAATTTACGATTGAAGCCGGCACAAACCCCACGTTATCGATCGGCAAAGCTCTCCAAAACGAGATAGAAATATTCGCGCTTATCCCAGAGGCGAGATTTTACTGCACCACCATTTCGTCAACTCTTACCTATCCAGATCAATCGGTAAAGACTTTATTACAAACTGACAGGTGGAATCCCTATTGGCGAGGCAATTACGTGATGCCCGGAACGATTCGGGCACCAGAAAAATCAACGTTACTCTTTCAATTCAACTATGCAAACGATGAAAGCTGCCCGATGAATGCCGATAAAATTCCGCTTGATATACAAAGTGGCTCTGGGCTAGACAATGAACTGTGCAAAATGCACCTTTTCACTATCGAGCCCAGAGCCAAAGGGTAGTTATCTGGTTATCTGGAACTGTAGCTGATCTAAAGATACGACTAGCAAACCGCGCGCGAGTCCAGCTGTAACTTCGTAACGCATGCGCAATTTTATTGTTTTCGTTCCAGGTTGCACAAACCTTGACACCGGCCCGTTAACAGCGACAATAGTGTCATTCATAGCAGGTGTAATGCCCTGCGTATCAATCGGCTCCCAGCTGTTGGTTGTCCAATCGTACAAAGAAATCACCTGCTTAAATCCATAGATACTAGAGCTGCTTCTTGATCCGATCTTTAGCTTGAGAGGGCTTTCATCATAAGCTGAGCATTCAAACTCAACTTCAACTGGTGACCGATCATTAGCGTTTGCTCCTGCGGAAATTCTCAACGAACCTCCACCGCTCAGTTCGGTATCTCCGAGTCCACCAGAAACGATTTGCCCTTTGACAACCGTAAAGTTGCCCGCGGGGCGTTTTCTGGTTGTTGCTTCAGTAGCGTCAACCACGAACAGCCCTCGATTAATGTCGCTAATGATCACATTTCCACTGGGGAAAAACGGGTAGCAGCTCCAAGCCCCGTCGTATCCTCGGTTGTTATCTGCTGGGTATGTGTCGTAGTAACCGACTTCCACAGGTACAGATGGCATTTGAGAAACATCAAAAATGCGCAGACCGCTGCGGTAGTTAGCCTGGAAAGAGAATCCATCGGAAACATATTGGTTGTGGTCAATCGCCAACAATCCCGTGGTAAACGTACCGACAAAATAGGCGTTTTCCGGATCCTCAATGTTAAACATGAGAGAGCGAGTAGGCACAAGTAGGTTTCCTTCGTCTAGTTCGTCATCTACAAATAGAAATCTACGATCATCACTCACCCATGCTTGATGGCAGTAACTCATGTTTGGATAAACCACGCGTTTGACAAGAACGGGCGCGCTCTTGTTGGTCATATCATAAATGTCAACTCCGCGACCTTCGCTGCATCCAAAGAACAATTGGCGACCAGCCAAATTTCCCGATGTCCAAGTCATTACCTGTGCATCGTGAATATAGTTCTGGGTCATGCTGTTAGCACCAACCTTTACAGGATTCGCCGGATCTGCGAGCGTGAAGCACATTGTTGTTCCTGAGCTTTGATTACTACCCACTGTATACAAAAATCCGTTATCCGTATCCAACACAACGTTGTGACTGCGGCCAGGATTAGTAATCGTTTTTACGAGCGTGACATTACCGTTGTCAATATCCGACATATCTATGACTTGAACCCCAGTATTGTTAGCTTCCGTCACTGCGTAAGCGTAATGACCCCAGACCTTAATGTCTCCCCATGTGCTGCTTGAATGGGGAATCTGCTCAATGATAACCGGACTTGCAGGATTGGTAATTTCAACGAAAGCAACCTGGTTATTCAAGCCCATGATCGCGTATTCGCGACCACTGGGGGACACATATCCCCAGCAATCGTTTCCTGATCCCGCCCCAAAAGCCGCCAAGTTTAAGTTGCTGTATTGGGAAACTTTGTCCCCTGATTGCGCCCAAGCGGTGCTCATTACACCCGCAACCATCAACAGCCCTGCAAATCGGCGGCAAACCGTTCGCATGCATGCAATTCTCATGTTAACTCCACTACTGGAATCTCTAGTGTAGAAGAATTTAGTCCAAAGCAGTCAATATTTACAGCAAATCCTAGTAATCGAACTCATATTTTCTTATCGACCGAAAATCGAAATATTAACTTTCGCTTAATATTCGATTAAGGAATTGTTATTAACAATTCGGCATAATCTTGGCGAGAGAACCCAATGCCATTTGTTTCCTACCTCATCCTCGCCGCAGAAACGATCAAGAATCAGCAACTAGCAGTAACCACCGATATAAAGCTCCGTACCCGTTTTGAGCGCGTTACGGACAAAGATTTCTACGAGCCGGATGCAGATAACTATTCCTCGTTCTTAACTCGCTTTGAACCAGGTTTCACGGTTGACTACGGGCAATGGCAGTTTAGAACCGCTTACCAATTTGCTCACAGTCAAAACTGGATGGCAAGCGGCGATAATTCAACCACCAATAGCGATCTCAATGAGTTTTATCTCAAACACACGGAGAACGGTCAAGCATGGACATTAGGTCGTCAAAAATTTGAAATCAACGATGGCCGCCTCGTCGCAACATCCGATTGGGGCAATGTTTCGCGTACGTTTGATGGAATCCATTTTGAAAATGGCGACTTTCAAGCTTTCTTCATCAAAGATGCAATTGTCAAGAATCGCTCTCACGACGCAAGGCTCGCTGGATTTAGCGCTCACCACGCAGGTGGGAACTCTTCCTATTTCTTCAAAACCGACGTAAGCTCATCGGGAAGCACCGCTATCCATACACTTGACCGCACCTGGAAGAGCAAACTGGGAAGCAACGCCACCAATCTTGAGATTGCCGCTCAATTTGGCGAATCTGTTGGTAAAGAGCATTCAGCTTATGCCGTGCATGCCGACCTGACAATTCCTGTATCGCAAAAGTTTAAAGTTACTTTTGAAGGCAACTTGGCATCCGGAGGTCAATCGGCCAATCACTCGCGCACATTTGATGAGCTTTCAGCTTCAACGCACTCCAAGTACGGCTACATGGACATGGTCGGCTGGCGAAACATGAAGGAGATTGCCCTGAAGACCAAGTACAGCTTTACCAAAGAAACCAGCTTAATTGCCAACCTTCATGGGTTCTGGCTGTTCGATCCCGCTGACGGCTTTTACCGATCATCGAGCATGAACAAAGGGCCAGGCGGCAACTTTATTGACCCAACGGGAATGAGCGGCACCCATCTTGGCACCGAGCTCAACGTTGAACTGAACCATGAGTTTAGCTGGGCCGCGCTTAAAGCAGGATTTGGAGTTTTTGAACCTGGCAACTTCATTAAAAACTTGAACGGTGGTAGTGCCGAGCGACAAATCTACTTCTACACTCAACTTTCGTTTAAGTTCTAACAGATTTTTGAACCCTTGGCTTTCGCCAAGGGTTTTTACTTTTCTAATCTAGGATAATTCGGCTAATGCGAGCGCCTCGCTCATCGGTAGCGAAGTAAATATAGCCATCAGGGCCGACTGCAACATTTCTAACCCGGGATTTAATGTTGAACCGAGTGAGTCTGGTGACGTTTCCTTTTGAATCCAAGTCAAGCCGTCTAATATCTTGCCCGGCTAATCCACCGCTGAACAAATCACCTTTGAACTGCGGGTACTTGTTGCCATTGTAGTAAGCCAACCCGCATGGCGCGGGGCAAGGAGTCCAGGCGACTTTCGGATCTTCATAACCGGGCAAAGAAGTGTTTTCAGTAATGATTGGCCCGGAATATTCTCGACTAAATGTTGCGAGCGGCCAGCCGTAGTTCTTCCCTTTTTGAATTTGATTGACTTCATCACCACCGTTAGCTCCGTGTTCATTCGCCCAAATCATTTTGAGGTTAGGATCATAAGCTAGCCCCTGAATATTGCGGTGTCCGACCGAGAAGATTTCTGGCAAAGCACCACTTTGGTTAACAAAAGGATTGTCCTTGGGAGCCTTACCGTTTTCATCTAATCGGAGCAACTTTCCTAAGTGGCTATCCATATCTTGCACATAGTGGCGGGTAAGTTTGCCGTTGATTGCGCTTGGGGGATTGCCTCCATCGCCTAAGCTGAAAAGCAACGTGCCGTCAGGCAACCATAGAATTCTTGAACCGAAGTGCTGACCGCCCTGCTTCTTGAAGTTCGGCCGGAATAAAACAGTAGTGCCCTCCAGCTTGTCACCGACCAGTTTGCCTCTGGCAAGAACTGTATGGTTCTCTCGAGCTGTGCCTTGGGCCACAGTCATGTAAACGTATCCGTTTTCTTTGAACTTAGGATGCAGAGAGATATCCATCAAACCACCTTGCCCGTTGACGAGCACTTCAGGCAGTCCAGTCACATTTACTTTTTCGCCCGATTTGGGATCGAAGATGGTAATTCTTCCCGCTTTTTCAGTAAAGATCAGTCGCCCATCTGGTAGCCAGGTCATTCCCCAGGGGGTATCCAAACCGCTGACGACAACCTCTTCTTTCCAACCGGTTTCTTCGGGTGGTGGGCCTTGAGTTGTTACCTTTTGTGATGGCACTTGTTCGGCAACATTCGCCACTACAGAGCCTTCATCTTTTGCCTGCGCCGCCCCGGTGCAAGCAATTGCTCCAATCGCAACTAAACTCAGCGCGGCTAACGAACCGCAAACGGTTTGAACCTTCATATTTCTATCCTACACTTCCAAATCATCAAATAACACCTAAAGCCTTGAATCCTCACTATTTTCAACCAGACGCCGAGTTACTGCGTATAGAAAAATGTACTTACGAATTCAAGACGACCGTCACTGGTATTCTGCTTGCGTTTTCGCTTTTCTCATGTTGCAATCCCCGCCTGACCCGGCTACGACCACTGGTAGCGCTAAAGATGTTCACCATCGCGCACCGAAGAAATCGATGGGCGAAGCGGTTCGGGATATGTTCAGTATTCGCTACCATGTCCGCCGATTCCGCGAGGATATGATCGCGACCAAAGCAGCTCTGGAGAAACGTAAGAGTTTGCTGAACGGTGAAGCAACCCACGAAGAACTCCCAGAAATCTTCCGCGGCAAACTGATGGGAGTCTTCTTTGCTACTGGGTGGACGAACCTACTTGGAATTTTCTTAGGCGGCGTATTGCAGTACAGATTTGGAAGCCAATGGCTCGGCCTGTATGCAACCCCGTTTCTCTGCTTCATCGTAACGGCAATTGCATTTCAGATTGCCTGGTGGCTAGATAACCGTTCCATTTATCGAATGATTCACCGTGACCCAGTTCACCAGTTTTTTGATCTACAAAAGGACATGGTTCCGGTTCACAGGGCGGCCTTACCAGTGGCGATTGGCTTCTCGCTTGTTAATTTTCTGATTAGCTCACCAGTTCTCGCTTTGATCACTCTCATCAACCCAGAAGCCGGTAAGAACACTCCTGCCGGAGCACTGATCATGATCGTAGAATTCTTGTTTATCGGAAGCTCTTTTGTCCGCATCATGGGCGACTTTTTTGACAAGCACAGCTTTACTCTCGCGGCAAAATATAAAGATATCTGCCGCGCAACAAATTAGAGTTGCCTGAGTTTTTCAACGATCTCTCGAGCGGCTTCCGGGTGGGCGTGCGCAACTGCCGCTTTGCTCATCTGTTCCAATTTGCCGCGATCACCGCTCATTTTTTGAACAAAAGTACGTAATTCATCTTCACTGCGTAAGATGTCGCCCGCTACAGCATCACGAATAAACTGGGCGTTGCCTTCTTCTTGCCCCGGAATCAAAAACGGCATATAGACGGCAAACGGAACTCCAACCGCCAACGCTTCAAAGGTGGTCAGCCCACCCGATTTGCCCACTAACAGGTGGGCGCTTCGCATTCGATCAGCCATTTCCTGTTGTGTGACGTGCCCTAAAACTTCAACAAGTGGATCTGCGCCGAACTCCGTTTCCAGTTCTAACCGAGCGGCTTCATTTCTTCCGGCGATAACCGCCACCTTGGCTCCTGCATCCCGCACTGCTTTAACCGCGCCTACCAGTGGGCCGCCCCCAATTCCGCCGCTGCTCATCAAAACTGAAAGGTCTGCGTTCCAGTCCCGCTCTCCAACTCCGCGAAAAACCGGATGAATTGGTATTCCCGTCACCAAACTATGCCGTCCAATTTTCGGCAGTCGGCGGATCAACACTTCGCGTGACCATTCTTGGGGGACAAAAAAGTAATCGGGCCGTCCACGTAACCACATCCGATGAACATATAAATCCGTGACAACGATTGCGATTTTGAACCCATATTCGCGCCGTAGTGGAACTAACCTCGGCTGAGGAAGGCTGTGCGTGCAAACCACCCAATCAGGCTTAGATTCTTGGATGGCTTGCTCAATCCGGCGGGTAAACCACCAGTCGAGCCCAGTCTGAAAGCCGTAGTTGAATAACGGGCGATCCGAGCTTCGGTAAAGGTGGCCCCAAACTTCCGGGCGATCTCGCACCAGCTTTTCATAACCGCCCCGGTACCAACTCCGAAATCCTTTTGGGCTGAAATCAAGGACGTCAACAACTTGCGCAAATAACCCTTGGCTCTCTGCATCGGCCGCGATCGCGTTTGCCGCCGACATGTGCCCGTTACCAGTAGAAGCCGAGAGAATGAGCAGACGCGGGGATTTCATGAGTTGCGAGCCTCTAGTTTACGTGCTCGCTTAATTAAAGTCCAGATTCTTCGACGATTGAGCCGTTGCAATAGGGCGCACCAAAAATCTCCCCAAAACACCCACAAAGTAAACGGCAGTGCCAACCATAGTTCGTGATAAATAGCAAACACAATAGGAACGAGATCAATCGTCGCCATAGTGAGGTGAACGCATTCGTTCACCCGAGAGCCGTTTTCAAAAGCAACCACATCCCGCAGCGAACTACCCCCAACAAACTCCAGCGTTTTGCCAGCTTGGCGTTCTTCTTTGCTGAGTTTCAGATGTGAGATCACCCATTCAACAAGGTCGCGGAACCCATAAACGCCCAGAACTTTGTATAAGCCGTCCGTCTCCCATTTTTTTGGTGCGAACAACCAATCACCCCACGTTTCGCAACGCACCATCGGGAGTTCTTTCTCTTCTTTTTCGATTGGCTGTAAGAGCTGAATGACCGTCGCCTTATAGCTTTCTAGCACTAACAATGAAGCATGGAAAAGGATGAGTAGTAAAAAAAATGAAGCGGGAAATACGGCGTTGAACTTCCAAAACATCAGCATGATCGGAACGTGCATCAATAGCCGCCAAAAGTTAGCAGACCCAAAATACCGAGCGTCCATGCGGAGTTCGTTGATCTCGTGCGCCGAGTAATGTTCGTAGTTGGGTGCCTCAGCGAGTGTCGGCAGAGCTTCTTCACCCGTAATACGGCATGCAAAGAGATGCAAGGCTCTTACACCTAGCCGCTCTAGCACGTTCATCATAAATAGGAAATCTCCTTACTTCGCCGCGGGAGAAACGAGTTTCTTGATCGCTTCCCACGCTCCTAGTGTGAATTCTTGTTGAGAGTCTTGAGAAAACCTGAGGAGTTCTAACCGACCGTCCTCATGTTCAACGACCGCCGTGCAATGCTCCACCCAGTCTCCTGTGTTGACGTAAACAAATCCGTTGTCGCAAATTTGAATCTGCGGACGGTGAACGTGCCCGCAAACAACTCCGTCGAACCCGCTTTCCCTAGCGTAGTCCATGACCGACTGTTCGTAGTTTGTAGCCTTGCCAATAAATTTCTTAATTCCCCGCTTCGTTACCGTGGTGAAGTCAATCGGCCGCTTGCCATCTTTGTTGCGTTTTTTATTCAGCGCAGAATTCGCCATACCAAGGTATTCGTATGCCCAAGCTCCGATAAATGCAACGGGTTGATATTTGGTGCAACTTCGGTCAAACAGATCGCCGTGAACAACTAATAAATCTCGACCATCAGCGGTCGTGTGCAAAAAGCTGTGTTCAATAAAGATATTGCCGAGTTGAACCCCGTGCATGCGCCGCATAAACGCGTCGTGGTTTCCTGGAGTGTAACGAACCACCGTGCCCTTGTTGCCTTTTTCCAGAACCTCGCGAATGATCCCCGTGCCCATCGGAGTCCATTTCCGGTCTTTGCGACCAACCCAGCCGTCAATCACGTCGCCGACAAGATACAAATAGTCGCAACTCACTGATTCCAAAAAGCGCAGAGCTGGTTCAGTTTGTGAACCAACCGCTCCCAGATGGATATCTGATACGAAGACCGAACGAAAGTGAGTTTGCGGCAACATGAATAGCCGGGCGTTTCCCCAGCCTATTGTACGCGATTAGCAATTTTATGGATTCAATGGTCTAGTCGTCTGGCAAGGTGCTCAAGTATCATCTGCCAATTCAAACCCGCAATGGAGCAGGCAACCCACCAAGCCCCCATATCGAATTCAGCCGGAGGGTCACCGCATTGGCCTTCTTTGCTGGGAATCGCCGCGGTGACCTTTATCCTCCACCTGCTTTGTATTGGTGGTTACGGCTACTTCCGCGATGAGCTTTATTATCTGGAATGCGCCCGCCACTTTGATTGGGGCTATGTTGATCATCCACCTCTTTCGGTAGCTGTACTCAAGCTTTTTACGACTTTTCTGGGAGAAGCACTGTGGGTTGTACGGCTACCAGGAATCCTGGTTGGATGTATTTCACCGATCTTATACGGACTGGTGGCATACAAGCTAGGCGGAAATCGCTGGGCTCAATTTCTTGCCGCAACATTTGCCGGATTAGCTCCGGTTTACGCAGTGGTTAGCCACCTTTATTCGATGAACGGAATCGATATCTGTTTGTGGGCGGCGGCGGCTCTGTGCTGGATTTCGGCTCAGACAAATCGAAAGCTCTGGCTATGGGTTGGATTCTTCTGCGGGCTTGCGCTTCTCAACAAACTGAGCGGCGCCTGGCTGCTCACCGGGATTGCGCTAGCAACTCTAACTACACCTAGACGAGATGAGTTGAAAAATGTCCTTCCGTGGCTAGGGTTAGGAATCGCCGTACTCTTATTCACCCCTCACTTTATTTGGCAGCAAGAACACAATTGGATCACACGAGAGTTCATCAAAAACGCGGCAATGAACAAGATGGTGCCCTTGCCGCCCCACATCATGGTTGGACTGCAAATCGTTGTCACGAATCCAGCCCTCAGCGTCATGTGGATCGCCGGAATCATCTTGGCGATTCGAAATCCGCAATACCGCGTAATAGCGATCCCCTATTTGATGGTTCTCATCATTCTCTTTGTCACCCAGCGCGCGAGAGAGAATTACATCGCCCCTGCTTACGTTTTTGTCGCCCCGATCGGAGCGATTTGGCTAGCCGATTGGCTTGCAAAATCAAAGACGCGGGTTATTTCTTACACTAGCATCACTGCTCTGCTGATGGCTTTTACACTCTCGTTAGCCCTGCCACTTCTTCCGCCCCCGGTTGTCATCGAAATTGCCGACATCAGCCCGATCAAGCCGCCGCCCGCAGAAAAAGGAGCTAAGAATCCGTTGCAAGGATTCGGCGATATGTTCGGCTGGCCGGAAATGGCCGAAGCGGCGGAAAAGGTGTGGTTTTCCTTGCCTGAAAAAGAACGCCTCCGCACCCCAATTTACGGACAAAACTACGGAGAGTCGGCCGCGGTTTCGTTTTATAGTCGAGATATCGAAGGCTTAAAAGTCATCGGTCGGCACAACAATTACTGGATTTGGGGGCCGGGAGATTGGGATGGGCAAACCCTCATCATCATTGGCGAAATCGGGCCGAACCTCCGCCGAGATTTTGATTCGATAGAAGAGATCACCCGGCTCGACCACAAATACGCCGTACCGGAAGAAGCCGACGCCCCAATTTCCATCGCCCGAGGGCTGAAGATTCCTGTCAAGGATTTCTGGCAAAAAGTGCGACTAATTCAGTAAGTTTTTGCCTCAAACCCTAGCAAACTCACTGCTAATTTCTTTAGTTGCGTCGGGAACAACATCTTTGAGGCAACTGTGTCTCCACCGTTGATTTTTTAGATGGAAACCCGAGTCAGCAACGACCATATTGCGCCTGCGGCTATTCAAAGTCCGCTCTTGGTGAGCTTACATGCTCAGCAAGTGGCGCGGGTTAACGAGTCCCCATCTAGCCAAAAACCTTCGAGCGAACGCGACCCCAACCAAAATTTTGAGCGTGGTTTCATGCCGTTGGGTGAATCGAAGGAACAATACGACGCCCGTATTCTCCAATTACAGAACTCTCTCGATAAGATTTGGGCGTTCAAAAGCACGATAGGCCAACTCACAGACCTGCTGGAATCAGTGGTTACAACTCTCGCACAAACTCCACTGGGGCCAGTCAGCAACCGCTCCAATCAACGGCTGATTCGGAGTGCGTCAGGAGCGGCAAAGGATATCATCAGCCACGCTGAGGTCAACGGCGAACCGCTGTTTAATGTAAACCAGCATTATCTTTCTGGGCGACCAATCAGCGCATTTGCGCAATCAGCGATTTCTGCTTATACACAAAACACGCGGATGCACGACTATCGGTCAAATGATCCTCCCCTTGTCCGCCAGGCGTTCGGCGTAGTAAAGTCGCAAATAGTCGGTCAAAACGGCGTTCTGTTGGCCTTGCAACGGCTTGCTGAGTTCGGCCCTCATTCTTCTGACCGGGCTAAAGAGGCCGTTAATGATGAAAAGCTCCGGCTGGTCAGCGTTGATCATGTTTTGGATGATGCAAAGGCTCGCGGTGTCGACCCTCTGCTCGAAAATCCGACTCAAAGCACAGACCGCCAAACAGTTGACGTGAGTTACTAAGTTATTTCAACGACCGCTTCCACTCGTCTAGTTTCATCAAGGCTTCGAGCGGGCTAAGTTGGTTCACATCTAAATCTTTTAAGGCCTCTACTACCGCATGAGGCTGTTCTTCAAATAGGGTCATCTGCATCGTCTGCAGGTTCGCGGGAACAGAAACCGGGGCTTGATCCTTACCTTCTAGTGCGGCAAGAACCTCTTCTGATCGGCGAACAACGCTCGGCGGAACTCCAGCCATTTTCGCAACGTGGATGCCGTAGCTTTTATCGGTTCCACCGGGCAAAACCTTGTGCGCCCAAACGATTTGGTCGCCACGTTCTTCAACGGCAACACGGAAGTTTGCGACTCCAGCGGTTTGTTCGGCGATCTGGTTGATTTGGTGGTAGTGGGTAGCAAACAGAGTTTTGGCTCTAGCACCTGCCAAATACTCCACCATCGCCCAAGCGATGGCAAGGCCATCGTAAGTAGAAGTTCCACGTCCGACTTCATCCAGCACAACCAAACTCCGTGCGGTGGCGTTGTTGAGGATGTTGGCACTCTCTACCATTTCAACCATGAAAGTGCTTTGCCCGAGGGCAATTTCATCTTTTGCCCCAATTCGAGTGAAGACTCGGTCACACAACCCAAGTCGGCATTTGGTTGCGGGAACAAACGAGCCGATTTGAGCGAGAACAACAATCATCGCCGCTTGCCTAAGGAAGGTTGATTTTCCGCTCATGTTTGGCCCCGTGAGCACGATAAGGCGGGTCTCTGCTGCAAGATTGAGGTCGTTCGGTACAAAACTGCCTACCCCGACATCCACCACTGGGTGCCGCCCCGCTTCGACTTCCAAAACGTCTTCGTCAACAATTTCTGGCTTCACGTAACCACGTGCAAGAGCGACCTCTGCGAGCGAACAAAGCACGTCAAGTTCAGCAATCACCCTTGACGTTTTCAAAAGCGATGCCCCAGCTACGGTAATTTGATTGCGCAACCGGCAGAACAATTCGTATTCAAGGTCAGCGGCTTTTTCTTCGGCTCCTAGAACCGCTGATTCGTGATCTTTGAGTTCAGCGGTGATATACCGTTCGGCGTTGGCAAGTGTTTGTTTGCGGATGTAATGCGCCGGAACTTGATCAGCATGAGACCGCCCGACTTCTAAGTAATAACCAAAAACTGAGTTGTATCCCACCTTGAGGCGATCTATGCCTGTGGCGGCCCGTTCCTGCGCTTCCAGCTTGGCGATATACCCCTTCCCATCGCGGGCCAGCGAGCGGAGTTCATCCAGTTCTAGATCGTAGCCGGCTTGAATGACGCCGCCTTCCCTTGCTGATAATGGAGCCGTATCCGCAACCGACCTGCGGAGCAAATCAGCAAGTTCTCGGTGAAGGTCAAACTCAGCGCGAAGATCTTTGAGATGTTCAAGCGCAACTTTGCGAAGAGCGTCATCCACCAGCGGCAAGGCATCTAGCGAGTCTCTCAAACCGAGCAAATCGCGTGGTGAAGCTAAGCCAGAAGCGCACCGGCTGACACTTCGTTCGATATCAGAAATCTTTTTGAGAGCGGCTCTTAAATCAGAACGGACGAGCACATGGTTGGTAAAGCGCTCTACGGCACCCTGCCGAGAGCGGATCATCTCAACATCAAGTAACGGCTGTTCAATCCAGCGACGTAGAAGACGCGCGCCCATGGTTGTGACCGTGTCATCCAAAACACTGAGGAGCGTGTTTTTTCGCGATCCATCCGCCAGGTTTTGGGTAAGTTCCAAACTCCGTCGAGAGCTTGGATCAAGTTGCATAAAGCCATCGGTGGAATACCAAGCCACGCCGTTGACATGAGCAAGGCCTAGCCCGTTGTGCTTGGCGTAATCCAGCACCATGCTTGCGGCGATTGCCGCACCTGGTTTATCATCCAACCCAAACCCGCCGAGGTGCGTGACACCGAATTGCTCTCGGAGAGTGCGATCTGCTTTCCGCGCATCTGGCTGATCTCGATCAGTTGTGATCACTCCCAGACCTTTAGAAATCGTTTCTTCAATGCCTGCACTTTGTTTTTGCGAAAACAATAGTTCGGCGGGCATCAGCCGTGCGAGTTCTTGCAAAACTCTATCGCTGGTCGCTTCGCCTTCAAACTCCGTAACCATGAACTCGCCAGTTGAAGAATCCAAGGTAGCGATCCCGGCCTTGCCATCGAGAATACAAAGCGCCGCTAAAAAATTATTTGCCCCGGGAGTGAGCATTGATTCTTCAATCAGAGTTCCCGAGGTTAGAACCCGAGTGACTTCACGGCGGACAAGCCCCTTTGCCTGTTTTGGGTCTTCTACTTGGTCGCAGAGCGCGACTTTGTAGCCTGCTTTGACCAAGCGAGCAAGATACTTTTCGACCGAATGGAATGGCACTCCCGCCATCGCGATTCGGCCATTGCTACCGTCTTCGCGGCCTGTTAGGGTGATCTCCACTGCGGCGGCGGCCGTTTCCGCATCCTCGCCATAGAACTCGTAAAAGTCACCGACCCGCATCGCCAACAAAACTCCCGGATGAGCTTCTTTCGCCCGGAAGTATTGCTGCAACATGGGGGTTTGAGCCTTCATGAACTCTGTTCAGTATGTCGAATTCTGAAGCGAGTCTTTACTCCACCCCACAGTTCGTTTGCGGAACCAGCTAAAATACGTGAGGCGTGCCATGAAAGTTCTGATTATTCGTTGGGTTGTTCTGGTTGTTTCAATAATTGCGGCCTCGTACCTCACAGGTTTTGTGATGAAGGATTCGATTATTGTTGACCCAACTCCTGGTGGGATCGGAGTGCTGTTTGTTGGTAGTGCCGTCCTGGCAATCGTCAACGCAACGCTCGGAAAGCTGCTCAAGCTCATGACATTGCCCCTTAACTGCATGACTTTCGGCTTGTTCGCACTGGTGATCAACGCCGCATTATTCTGGGCAGTCGGAAGTATGGGTTTGGGCTTTAAAGTCAACGGCTTTTTAGCGGCATTTGTTGGTTCACTGCTGGTTTCCGCGATTTCGGCGGTGCTCGGCGTGTTTGTCCCTGATGAAAAGAAAGACAAAGACTAGCCGCCGCCTGCAAAATTGGCTTGCCCCGACGGCTCTTCTTTATAGATATGTCCTTCTTGCCGTCGCGAGCCTAATTGTGCTTGCGCTAGGCATCCATATGAGTTTTCAGTACGTGTTGCAATCTATTTTTACTGGCATTGGCAGTAGCTGGGATAGCTTTGCTCGAAGCATTACAGGGACATCAGATGCCCGCCCTGTTACCCACATTGTGGGCGGCGTTTTGATGGGCGCAGGTGGCTACGGTATTTTTCGAGGTGTTCGGGGATTCTTTCGTAAACTTGGAAGTGAAAGCCCAACTCCGGGCCGAAACGCACTCGTTACCGGATACTTGAAACGCCAGCAACTCGCTCGCGGCCCACGGATTGTAGCTTTAGGTGGTGGAACTGGTTTGAGCACACTTTTGCGAGGGCTCAAACAGTACAGCAGCAATATCACGGCAGTGGTTACGGTCACCGACGACGGTGGCAGTAGTGGACGGCTTTCCCGCGATCTTGGGATTATTCCTCCCGGCGATATGCGGAACTGCTTGGTGGCCCTTGCCGACGCTGAAAAGCGTATGACCGATTTGTTCCAGTATCGGTTTTCATCGGTTTCTGGCCCGCTGAGTGGACATTCTATAGGCAACTTGCTATTAGCTGGATTCGTCGAACAAGCAAACGGCGACTTCGATCAGGCTTTAAGCTTGGCTTCTGAGGTTTTGGCGATCCGCGGGCGGGTCATTCCATCGACAACGGAAAAAGTCGTTCTCAAGGCATTGATGGAAGATGGTCAGGAGTTGGTCGGCGAAACCACCATTGTTGACTCTACACTCAAAATTCAGCGCATTTACCTCAGCCCATCACATGCGCGTCCCCATCCGTTGGCGATTGAAGCCATTCAGGAAGCTGACTTAATCGTTATCGGCCCCGGAAGCGTGTATACAAGTCTTGTTCCGAATCTCTTGATTCCCGGCATTGCCGAAGCTATCGGCGAAAGCAACGCAATTAAAGCTTATGTTTGTAACGTGATGACCCAATCGGGTGAAAGCGATGCTTTTTCGGCGGCAGAACACGTGATGGCTCTGCAAGCAAACGTTCCCAACCGAGTATTTGACTACGTGCTTGTGAACACCGCACCTCCTACCCAAGATTTGGCTTCTAAGTACAAGGAATCCGGTCAAGAATTAGTGATTGCCGATACTGATCGGATTAAACAAATGGGGTTCAAGCCGGTTACAGGCAATTTTATGAGCGAATCGGATTACGTTCGCCACGACCCGATGCGGGTAGCCGCCAGGTTGATCGATTTATTAAAGAAATGAGCAAACAACCTGGACTCGCCATGATTGTCAGCGGCCCATCGGGAGTCGGCAAAGATACAGTTATTGATGCATGGAAAAAACTTGACCAAACGGTTGAGCGAGTTATTGCATACACCACCCGTGCGCCAAGAGAAGGCGAGGTAGATGGAGTTGATTATCACTTCGTCAGCCGTGAAAAATTTCAAAAACTGGCTGACGAAGGCTACTTTTTAGAGCACAAAGAGGTTCATGGCAACTTCTATGCAACACCTTTGGTTGATCTTGAGCGTATGGTTGCCGAAGGCAAGACCGCGATCCTGAAAATTGATGTGCAAGGAGCGTTATCAGTTATGGAACTTCGCCCTGACATCATATCGGTATTCATTCTGCCGCCCAGTTGGGAAGAACTTGAACGTCGGCTGACTGATCGCGGCACTGAAGACAAGGAAAAGCTAATTAAGCGACTTAGGAACGCACAGCTGGAAATTGACCAAGCGCCTCACTATCGATATCAAATAGTTAATGACATCGTAGAAAATTGTGTGGCTAAACTTCAACAAATCAAGGAGGAACTATGTCCAACATCGTTTTAGGGGTCAGTGGAAGCGTCGCCGCATACCGTGCGTGTGATTTAGCTCGTGATTTTATGCGCGCCGGGCACACGGTTAGGGTTTGCTTAACCGATGCCGCAAGTAACTTTGTTCAGCCCGCTTTGTTTGAAGCGCTCACCGGTCAGCCATGTCTCACCGATACATTTGAAGAGCCTGTAGCTGGCCGTATGGCTCACATTGATTGGGCACGTGCCGCAGATTTGATCGTCGTCGCCCCGGCAACTGCAAATACGATTAATAAGATCGCAAACGGGGTTGGTGACGACATGCTGACCACAATCTTGCTTGCGTCCACCGCGCCGATTCTGATCGCGCCAGCGATGAACCCTTCGATGTACAACCACCCGGAAACTCAGGCATCGCTCAAGAAGCTCTCCAACCGAGGAGTGCAGATAGTCGAACCAACCGAAGGCGAAGTCGCTTGCGGTGAAAATGGGCAAGGAAAACTCGCCAACAACGCTCACATCTTGCGCGAATCGCTAGAGTTTTTGAGTCAATCCAAGCTTCTAGAAGGCAAAACTATTCTCATTACTTCTGGCCCAACCCAGGAGCCGATTGATACGGTTCGATATATTTCGAACCGTTCTAGCGGGAAAATGGGATTTGCTATGGCTCGAGCCGCGCGCCTACTCGGAGCGCAAGTAATTTTAGTTTCTGGCCCGACTGATTTACTCACTCCGCCGGATATTCAGCTGGTGCCAGTAGTTACGGCGACTCAGATGTTAATTGAAGCGCAGAAGCATGCGGTTAAAGCCGATTGGATTATTGGTTTAGCCGCAGTGGCTGATTATTCAGTTGCACAGCCATCGAATACAAAACTCCGGCGATCAAGTGAAGATATTCAAATCACTCTAACGCCTAACCCCGACATCATCGGTACGTTAGCAAAGGAATTCCCTGATAAAAAGGTTATCGCATTCGCGGCAGAGCCATCGGCCGATACGGAATATGCCGCCGAAAAAATGAGGCGCAAGAGCGTTTCGGCAATTACTCTAAACGATATCTCCCGTTCCGATATTGGTTTCGGGAGTGATGAAAATGAACTTACTCTCATCACTGCCGATGGAAAAACTTACGAATCCGGCAAGCAATCAAAGCTGGCCTGTTCGCTTTGGTTGCTTAAGATCCTCGCCGAAACCTAGCTGTGCGTCATTTTGATTGTGCCAGGAGCTTTGCCGCCATCCAACCATGCTTCGATCGTTGCTTCTAGGCTGATCCACAGTCCAGTTTTGGCATCGATCTTCCACGTTCCGCGACCAACATAAGGTCTTTCCCTTCGGTCAGAGCCAAAAATGAACGTCACGGTTGCGATTCCGTCCCCAACAGATTTCAGTGAAAAGCTCATGCGAGCACCAGGGAAATCGCCTTTTTCGGGATATACATAGAGCCAACCATCGCCAACTTTAGTGGGTACCGAAGGCGCAACAAACCGGGTAGCCACCGCAACACGCATGGATTCACCTTTGTCGTCAGTCTTGCCGAATTCTTTCACTGCTCCGTTGGGGAAATACTTCACGACGGTTTTGGTTTTACGGTCATCACGAATCTCTTGACCACCAATCCGAACCAGTGCACCAAGGCTTTCACTTGTCATTTGGTAGCCTTCTTTTGAGACTGAGTCAACGGTTTGCTTCACTGCGGCATCAATAGAAAGTGGCTGACCGCCTTCCATGCCTCTGATTTCCATGGAGACATTTAGGGTCTGCCCTTTGGTTGGCATCCACTGCAACGCGTAAGCGTCATCAACTGGCCTGTTCGCAATTGTTGAAGCTAACGTGAAGAAAGCTAGTGTTAAGCAAGTCATATTAGATAGACGTGTACTTGCAACTTGTGGAACGAATCAAAGCTAAAATTGCATCAAAGGATTTAAGATGAAAAAGTTAATGGTCATCATCGGTTTATTACTCACAGCCGTATGTTTTGCAGATACAACAATAAAGCTACCTCACACAATCAAGGTCGGTGACCATTACCTTTTTGCCGCCCCCGCACTACAAATCGCTTACGGTGCTATTGGCATGGTTGAAGTCAGCGGCGATTCTCGGTACATCGCTTTTCAATACGGCGGTCAGCTAAACAGAACTAAGATCAACTATTCGCCTGAATCAACGCCAGCAGAAGAATTCGCAAAGGATCCTAACAACGGTTTGTACGTCTATGACCGAGTCGCTAAGCAATCCAGCTTGGTACAACGGCTAGCCGTTCAGGGAGCAATCTTGGAATCGGCTACATGGGTGGAAGGTCTTTCTTTGCTCTATCTGGAATACGCCACGGAATCTGGCTATACCACCGCCTTTTACAGTCCGCAAACAAAGAAATTCACAACGATAGTTAACCGGGCTCAAAACAGTCCAATCTATCGGCAGCATTTTTACGTTCCAAATCAAAAAGTCCTCGTTTCAATTTGTTATGCTTACGATGAAAATAGAGCCTCGCCTCCCTGGCTAGAATTCTACGATTCTAACGGCAACTATATTAAATCTCTCAACCCAAAATCTCTAATAAGGGGATCTGAATTCTTTGTGCAAAACGGGAAGTTGTTCAATGGGGTTTATGATCGCACAACGAAAAGCGTTCGGATGTTTGAGCTGAATCTAAATACTGGAGAACTTATGCCAAGTAACGAGGTTTTTAATGAAGACTCCGAGAAGTATTCGGATCAGTTAGTTGCACATTTTGATTACAACCAAGGTGGCGTATATCTCATGGTTCAGTCAGATATTTCGGAGTACGAATCGCAGGCATACCAAGCCTCTACACCTCCTGCCCTAGCAAATAATTCAGGAACAAAACAAGCAAAGGCAAAACCAGAAGTATTGATTATTACGAGAGACGGAATGTTTGGTGAAGTAATCGGCATGAATCAAGGCGTTTGGTACGTTGACCGTTCTGGCCTGTATCTCCTAGATTTAATTCCCATGAGTGCTAAGGACTATGACCTAGCACTTGCGGATCAGGTTAAAAGAGAAACTATGAACCGCGCCAAGCAAGTCGGCACGGCAATGATGATTTATGGGGCAGACTACGACGATTGCTTCCCACTTGCCCAAGGTTGGGCAGAATCAATTTATCCGTATATAAAAAATAACTCCCTAACCGACGGCTTTGTTTACATGTTAAACGGCGAAAACATGACGGAGATTGAAGACATCACTGGCACGATCATTGGGTTCATCGAAACACCTTACGGAACGGCTTATGTACGCGGCGATAGCAGCGTAGTCTGGAAAGATAAGCCCAAACCACTCGCTTATCTGAAAAGCTTAGAAGCACTTAGAAACTGAGTTCGCAGTACGCCGCGAGTTTTTTGAGTTCGGCAACTAAGCCAGAAAACTGCTCTGAATCTAGGGCCTGCGATCCATCGCTGAGGGCTTCATTAGGATCAGGATGCATTTCGATCATCACACCGTCTGCCCCCGCCACCATTGCCGCTTTTGCCATTGGCTCAACGAGATTCGCCACTCCCGTTCCGTGGCTCGGATCAACAACGACAGGCAAGTGAGTTAATCCTTTTAAGACCGGAACCGCATTGAGATCAAGTGTATTGCGGACGTAAGTTTTATCCATTGCGAGGATTCCTCGCTCACAGAGCACAACATCGTTGTTCCCTTGATTCAAAACGTACTCGCTAGCAAGGAGAAATTCATCAATCGTAGCCGCTGGCCCACGCTTGAGAAACACAGGTTTCATGCTTCTTCCGGCTTCAATCAACAGCGGGAAATTCTGCATACTTCTTGCCCCAATCTGTAACATATCTACGTGTTCGGCTACTAATTCCACCATATCTGGCGACATCACCTCGGTAATAGTTGCAAGCCCAGTTTCTTGGGAAACTTGCTTGATAATCTTGAGTCCCTCTTCTTGCAGACCTTGGAATGCGTAAGGGGAGGTTCGCGGCTTAAAGGCACCGCCTCGGAGCATGGTCGCTCCACTTGATTTCACCACTTTCGCCGCTGATAAGAACTGATCGTAGCTTTCAACAGAGCATGGCCCGCCAATGACTACAAATCTCCCATCAGAAAAGGTAACTCCGCCCGCCGTGACTTCGGTCTTTTGAGGGTGAAATTCTAGTCCAGCAAGGCGGAATGGGCTGGAAGTTTGGGTGATCTTGCTGACGAAATCAAGGCGTCCGAGAATTGACTCCAAGTCAACTCGCTGATCTTGGCTAAGGCTAGAAGGAATCCCAACGGCTCGGCGTGGCTCGCCCGGCAGAACAAGCGGCTCAATTCCACGATGACGAATAATCTCGCAGACCTGGTCTATTTGAGCATCCGTTGCTCCAACCTTCATCAAAACCAACATGGCAGGCCGCAGAATACCAGCGGAATCTTACTGACCCAGGCTCAGCGATAATGCCTGCAGAATCGCCAAAACCATTGGTTTGTCTAGGTTTTCATTACTGCACACACACAAAGTAGACATGATGCAGAGAGGGCAGCCATCCACGCAATTACATGATGATACGAGCTCATAGGCACGGGCCAAAAGCAGAGTTAAATCTTGGAATCCTTGTTCTACTAGCCCAAGTCCACCAGGAGCTAGATCATAGAGAAATACGGAAGGTTCTAATTTGTCTGGTGCCACCATGTACCAAGCAGTACCGATATCCCGCCGGTCACACCCGGCAACGAGCGGAAGAACTGCTCCTAACACATGTTCCAAAGCATGAATTCCACCCGTCGCTGGCTCATTTCCAATTTCTAAGCCAGGAACGCTGTCCCATGCTAGTGAAATCCTCAGCGCAACGGTATCTATTGTTCTTGATTGCGGATCAAGCGGTTCTTCACTCAATATTGAGCCACCCTTCAGGGCAACCTTTTTGAACCCAGTAACTAGGGTGGTAACCGAAACCGCCTCTAGGGAAGCTTCAAATCTGTCCGTTTTAATTCCTCGTAGATTCGCTTGAGATTCGATAACACTCTGCACCGATGCCAATGTGTAGTAATCGCCTTCGAAGTTGCCTAGTTCAGCGCGACGCTGATTCCAATCAATAGCGTGGACTTGATAAGTTTCGCCTCGGTGTAAATACACTGCACCCACGTGAGCGTTCTGCATCGCCCGCCACCGCTCCATTTCTCCAAGGGAAAGCTCTCCAGCCCACAACTGCACAGATTCCCCGTCGGCATTGCGGATGTTCACATCTCCAGCGGGTGCCTTATGCGATGGATAAAACCACATTCCGGCGGAATGAACGAGCTCACCCGAATCAGCAAGTTCTTCGATTTCCCGTTCGACTCCCCATTCTCGAGCCTCCGTAGTGGAAATAGCCCGCTCATACGCTGCACACCTCAACTGCTTTGCTTGGATCACGGGATTCCTCACACTGGCAATGCTCGGCTCAGATTCTCCGACCAGCAAGTTAATCCGCCTTGCCAAAAATTGCTCCAGCGGATCGGCATGGGCGATCATGAGAGCCAACCCTTCTCGGCCCGCCCTTCCAGCCCGACCGGATTGCTGTAAAAAGCTCGCACGTGAACCGGGATAGCCATTCAGAATCACCATATCTAGCCCGCCGACATCAACACCCAATTCCATAGCGTTTGTAGTCGCGAGGCCCCTCAAGTCGCCGGAAAACAACCGCCGCTCAATGCCGCGACGCTCACTTGGCGTGTAGCCCCCACGGTAAGCATCAATCCAATGAGTGTTACCGTTGCTCTTTTCGAGTTCCTGCCGAGTCATCCGTAATACAAGTTCAACTCCGTTGCGTGACCGGCAAAAGACCATCGTTTTCACATGGTGAGAGACCGCTTCAGCCAGGAGTTGCGCGGATTCAAAATTGGGGCTCGGTGCAGAATCGGCTTCGAGATCAGGTGCTTCTACAACAATAATCTGCTTCGCCCCTTGCGGAGCCCCATCGGCAGAAATGAGCTTGGGAGCTCGCCCAGTTAAAGCTTCGAAATGCTGAACCGGGTTGCTGATAGTTGCCGAACTGGCAATGATCTGGGGGTTTGCCCCGTGCCACTGGCAGAGACGGAGTAAACGCCGCAAAATCCAGCCGACATGACCGCCAAAAGCACCTCGATAAATGTGGGCTTCATCAACTACGATCAGCCGTAGATTCTTAAGAAATCGAACCCAATTCTCATGCCCGGGGAGCATCCCGATATGCACCATATCGGGATTAGTAAGTACGATATTTGCCTGCTTTCTAATCGCGCTCCGATTACTCTTTGCCGTATCTCCGTCGTAAGTTGAGCAAAGAATTTCATCGCCCGGAATCAGATGTGCAAGCTTGCCCAATTGATCTTGAGCAAGGGCCTTTGTGGGAAAGAGAAACAGGCACCGTGCCGCTGGTTCGCTGAGGCAAGTCTCCAGAGCCGGAATTGTGTAGCAAAGCGACTTGCCGCTACCCGTTCCGGTCAGGATCATCAAATCGTTCTTCGCGGAAAACTGGGTGAAAGATTCTGCTTGGTGCGAGTAAAGGTTTCCTATTCCTGCCCGGCCAAGCCATTCGATCAGTTTTGGCGACAGCTGAGTTGGAAGATCAGCGTATTCCCCTTCTTTTGCTGGAAGCTCAATTTGATGAACCCCACGTGAACCGAGCAACTGCGCGATTCGCAAATGATCCATAGCTAGTCCAGATGATTCAGGACGTCGTCCTCGCCATCTCGGTTTTTCATTGTTAACCGAGCGGCGGCAATGGAACCAAATGTCAGAACCGTCAGCGGTACGGCCATCACCATCATGCTCACTGGATCACCACTGGGAGTGATGATTGCCGTCACGAGGAAAACACCTGCCGTAGCATGTCGCCAATAGCGTGTGATCGCTTGCGGCGTGATGATTCCAAGGCGAGCCATAAAGAACACAAGCAGTGGTAGTTGGAATCCGATTCCAAATGCCAGGATCATCTTAGTACAAAAATCAATAATCTCTTTTGGCTCTTGTAGGATTTCAATGTCCTTGAACCCCATGGCCATTCCGGCAAACCAGGAAATCGTTGGCGGCAGAATCCACCATCCTAGAAACGCCCCAATAAAGAAGAGCCCAACAGAAACCGGCACGACTCGCTGAAGTGGTCTACGTTCATGCGGTCGCAAACCAGGAGAAATGAATCCCCAAATCTGCATGACAGTAAACGGAATTGTAATAAATAAGCCCAGAAGGAAAGACATTTTCAAATAGAACATAAACGGCTCAGTCACGCTGCGCCATACAATGCGATAGTTAAAATCGTTGGGCAAGCCACTTTTAATGTGAGACATGATCATTTCATAAAACGGCATCACTAAAAACCAGCCGACGACCATGCCCACCGTTAGGAGAACGGCGATACGAACAATACGACTTCGAAGATCTTCAAGGTGCTCTCCTAAAGTCAAACGCAGTTCATCGTTATTGTCCGATGAACTGCGTTCTGTTTGGTCTAGCTTCAACGCCATGACCTTTCTATTATTGGCGACTTTTCATGCGCCGCAGGACTTATTTTTCGAGAGTGACCGTGTAGACAGAAGATTGTCGAAGAATCATCTTCACTGGTACGGAGCCAGTGCTACTGTTACCGCGACCATCACCGTTGTTGAATCCGCTACCGCCAGTGTTTGTTGGGCCGCCTGGTCCACCACCGAAGGAATCTTGCATGAGTCGAAGAGAGTTTCGCTGATTAATCAAGCTACCAATTGAATTGGTAACGAATTGGAACGGTGCAACTCCGCCTGGGAAGTTGATTCTTCCGCCTTCATCGCCACCTGGCTGTCCGGTCGCCGGTCCACGACCGCCGCCAGTTCGTCCGCCACCGCCCGATGCTCCGGAAGAAGCTGGGCCGCCTCCGCCACCAGCTGCCTGTGGAGCAACTTCAACAAGAACTTCAACGGTAAACCGACCTTCTTCTTTGATCATAATTCCGCGATCGATGGCAAACCATTGAACTGATTCAAATTTGATGTTTTGAGCTTCGCCTTCAATTCCATTGAAGTTGCCAAAGTTCTTTAGGTCACGAGCACCTAATGCGAGTTCGCTTCGAATTTTCGCACATGGGACGCCTTGCTCCCACTCAACTCCTTCCAAAATGGCACTACCTGGGAGATTCTCCACGAACTTATCTTTGGTATTTCGATTATCCAAATCCAGATCTGGTTGTGGGATCGCCGCTTGCCACTTATCTCCAACTTCCACATTTTTCGCAGGCATAACTGCAATTGGGAAGAGAGCGAAGAGGTCAAACCGGGCACCTTCACCACTGGTTCCTTCCATCGGGAAGTAAATCGGAAGGCTAGTGAAAACTTCACGACCAGTATCTGTCACCCGCATGAAAATCGGGTGCATTTCAAAGTCCATGTACTTCTTCGCAGTTGTTTCACCGCTCACAATCAGCATTGCCGAATCTTTTCCTTTATCAGGCAATGCCTGCATACGGATCAAACCTTCGGTTCCGTTTGCGGTTTTGTAAACATTTTCGTGAGCAATTAAGTAACGGACGTTTTCTTCGTCCAACTCAATTTCTGCTGCTCGTGATCCAAGTTGCGCTTGGGCTTGGGAAATCAACGCAATCGTAGATTTATCTTTGCGATTGTAAATGTATTCACGTCCGGGTGTGAACTTGTATCGCAATTTGAATCCGTCTGGTCGACTTGCATTGATACTCGTGGAGTTATCAAGCGTGACGTTGACGCTTGATCGGTTCAGTACCATTGGAGCACCTTCTCGGTACAGGTACAGAACGGCCTCAATTGTCAGAGGGCCATCAGCCAATCTGCGCTTCTTGGTGTCCAGTTTGTAAACATAGTCGTCGCCTTCAACATCAGGAACAACGGCTTCCAAAAACTTTCCGTTTACAAGAATTCCAAGGTAGCCACCTTCGGGAATGCTGTTTTTAGGAATTCGCACGTTCACAACTTCGCGAACCTTGGAACCGTCCGCTGGACGTCGAATAGTGAACGTTCCTTGCGCAAAGGCTCCTGCAACCAACACGGTCGCTAACGCTGCTGCCATCAATCTCTTCATTCTAAAAATTCTCCGATACGCGACCACGACTCACGTACCTACTGGTCTTTCTACGCTTCAGACGCAACTTATAGTGCCAAACGTTACAGTTTGGTACCGACGTTGAATTAGCCCTACGCGGGGAAAAGTGTACCACTTGCAAGGCAAAAAATCGCGCAAAATAACTGCACCCAATGTCCACTATTCCGCTTGATCTTGACACCCTAAACCCGAGACAACATGAAGCAGTTGTTCATGAAGGCGGGCCAGTCATGATCATCGCAGGAGCAGGCTCTGGAAAAACCCGGGTGATCACTTATAGAATCGCTCGTTTAATTCAAGAAGGCACTCCGCCATGGCGCATCCTTGCGGTTACTTTTACTAACAAGGCCGCAAAAGAAATGCGGGAACGAATCGAGCACCTAGTCGGCGACCAAGCTAAAGATATATGGATGGGCACGTTCCACTCACTGTGTGCTCGGCTTTTGCGTATGGATGGCATGGCGATTGGCCTTGACCGCAATTTTGTTATCTACGATGATTCAGAGCAAGTTTCGCTGGCTAAAGACATCATTAAAAAGCGAGGATTCGATGACAAAGCAATCCAGCCGCGAAGTGTTCTTGGCGAAATCAGCCGCGCGAAAGAGCAACTTCTCTCACCCGAAAAGTATGAAGAACGTGCGAGTAGTTTTTTCGAGCGTACTGTTTCAGGAATTTACAAAGACTATCAAAAACGTTTGACGGCGGCAAACGCGCTTGATTTCGATGATTTGCTGTTCAAAGCCGTGCGATTGATGGATGAATCGCAAGTGGTGCGAGAAAAATACCAGGATAAGTTCCTCCACGTGCTGGTGGACGAATACCAAGACGTGAACCTCAGCCAATACCGATTGGCTGACCTTTTAAGTTCAAAACATCGCAATCTCACCGTAGTTGGCGATGACGATCAATCTATCTACGGTTGGCGCGGAGCGGATGTAAGCCTGATGATGCGGTTCAGCGTTGACCACCCGGATGCCAACCTCATCACCCTTGATCAAAACTACCGATCAACTCAGAACATTCTTAAAGGCGCGCACAGTGTTGTTCGGCATAACCGAACCAGAAACGACAAAAAACTTTGGACGGACAATGGCTCTGGCGAGCTTATTTCTATCGGCGAAACTGGCACGGAAAACGATGAAGCCAGGCTCGTAGTTGATACGATCATGCGCGAAGTTCGTACCGGGCGGCGTTCGTATGGAGATTTCGCAGTTCTTTACCGAACCAACGCTCAGTCGCGAGCGATAGAAGAAGCGTTCCTCGGTCACCAAGTGCCCCATATTCTTGTTGGCGGCACCCGATTTTATGACCGCAAAGAAATCAAGGATATGGTCGCCTATTTACGGGTGATCTGGAATTCCGCCGATGAAATCTCTCTTCGCCGGGTAATCAACACCCCGGCCCGAGCGATTGGCCCGGGTGCGATTACGAAAGCTGAGCAATTCGCTGAATCGCAAGGGATTTCGCTGTTTGATGCGTTTGCCAGCCCGACCTTTGAACAGGAACTCACGAAAAAAACTGTTCAAGGAATTCGCAACTTTACGAAAACGATCGAAGATGGAATCGAGCTTGCCGAACCAGGGCCAATCACTCCCGTTCTCAAACACGTCATGCAAGCAAGCGGATACTTGGACGAGCTTCGTGCTGACCGCACCGAGGAAGCTCAAGCCAGATTAGAAAACTTGCAAGAGTTGGTCAACGTAACCGCCCAATACGACACTGACCCCGCTAACGAAGTGAATCTTGGTTCATTTTTGGAAACGGTTGCCCTCGTCAGTGACATCGATACAATGAAGGGCAATGGTGACGGGGTCAAACTGATGACGCTTCACTCTAGCAAAGGCTTAGAGTTCCCTGCCGTTTTCTTAATGGGATTAGAGGAAGGCGTATTCCCCCACTCGCGTGCTTTAGGTTCTGACAGTGAACTCGAAGAAGAGCGGCGCCTTTGTTATGTGGGAATGACCAGGGCGCGAGAAGCTCTCTATCTCACCTACGCTCAGAGGCGATCTCAATACGGTCAAGCAAACTTTAACCCGCGAAGCCGGTTTATTGATGACCTCCCACGCGAAATCGTTGATCAAATGCCTGGAACCACGATGTCGGCCCAATCATTTTCCCGACCGAGCGGGACTCCTCGGTTGGAGCCGCTTCGCACTGGCGGCTACGCGGTTGCGGAAGAACCACGCGAAAAATCTGCGGGATGGACTCCGCCGTTTACGGTGGGTCAGAAAGTTAGCCATCGCAAATTTGGGATTGGGATTGTGGTCGCCTGCGCGCCTCTCAAAAACGATGCCGAAGTCACGGTTGCATTTCCAGGTGCAACAGGTATCAAAAAGATGGTTCAATCTCTTGCAAAGCTGGAGTCTGTTTGAAACACGTTGTCTATCTGCTTCCAATAGGATTAACTCTCTTTCTCAGTGGTTGCTATTCGTCGCACAAATTGATGCCGCTTGAGCAAGGGTCAGTGTGGACATACCAATGTAATCCAGGGCTAGTTTCACGGGTCGAGCAGTTTGAAATTACGAGCACAGTCCCTGTAGGAAAAGCCAGTGGAATCGCTTTGACATCTAGGCTCGGAACCACAACTCTTGCATGGCAAGGAAATCATCTAGTAGCGGGCAAGTTGGCTGGATCTGAATTTTTCCCGCCGATTCCTTTGTTTGCTCCGCTTTCATCAAATGGTTCGCTAGATTGGAAAGGCAAAATCCGCACGGCTGGCGTAATCACATCAGCATCGGCTTCACTCAAGTCCATCCAAACTGAAGAAAAAATTGGAACACGAACCGTTCAAGCCACGGAAACGACTCTGACCTTACAAGATGGCAAGAATTCCCACGAATTGTTGACCTGGTTTTCTGCCGGACTTGGCATAGTCCGGCAAGAACACCGAATCAACGGGAGTTTGGTAAACCGACTGCGCTATATTTCCGGGCCTTAGTTAAAAGGCCATGCCTTGATAGTCACGCAACAACCCAACAACGCGCCCAAGAATTCGAGCCCCGTCGCTTTCGCTGACTTCAATCGGTTCGTATGCCGGGTTACTAGCGATCAGTTTGACTTCCCCATCACGCATGTGGAGTCTCTTTACAGTAGCTTCGTCGCCCATCAGCACCGCAACAAGTTCGCCATGTGAACCTGATTCTTGAGGCTTGATGACAACAAGGTCGCGAGGATTAATGCCCTCGCCGGTCATCGAATCTCCTTTTACACGCAGGACAAAAGCGTTAGCGATATTCCGCACCATTTCGCTCGGTACGGGAATTAAATCTTCTGTGTATTGCTCGGCCAAAATCGGGGCACCAGCCGCGATTGTTCCGAGTAAAGGCAACATGGAAACATTGACCGCACTCTGATAAGCCGGGTGGATTACTTTAATTGAGCGAGGAGTGTTTGCTCTCTCGATGCAACCCTTTTTTTCAAGAGCATCAAGGTGCACGGTTACGCCGCGTAAAGAACCAATACCAAAGCGTGCTCCGATCTCGCGAATCGAAGGTGGATATCCTTGCTCCGCATGGTAGTCGGAAATAAATCGCAGAATCTCTTCCTGTCGCGTTGTTAAACCTTTGGCCATTGTTTTCCTCAGCAGATATATCCTTACGTCTGCCAGACATTTACATTATTCACACTTTTTGTCTACTTGTCAAGCCCTGAACCCAGACCCAGGAAACCATCCAATGTCAAAATAACGTTTCTTTCTCAGGAGTTACTGAATTGTCAATCGTTCAAATTCGCAAAGCAATGGAAAACAAAGGGTGCCAAGTCATTCTTGGTCTGATAGCCCTGCTCCTCGTACTGGGCATGGTCGCCGGAAGCCTTAACATGAGAGGAAACGGTCAGGAAGACCCCCGAAGTAATCCTGAACTCTTTACGGTTGGTTCTACCAAAGTGAACCTGCAGGAATTTAACGATAAGCTCAGTCTCACAGCAACGAATCAGGGAGCTTCACGCGGTACCCCTCAAGGCGAACTTGCCTTAAATGCCACAGTCGTGGACAACTACGTGCAGTTAGCGGCAATTAAGGCTCTTGCGCAAGAAAAAGGGGTTGCAGTAACTAAAGAAAATATTCGTCAAATTGGTGAAGCGCAGGCAAACCAATCCCTTGATCAGGCACGAGTGCAACTCATGATCAATGGTCAAATCAAGCCAGACGCTAGTGAAGCTGAAGCAAATAAACAGTTGGAAACAATACTTGGCAAGCCCCGTGATCAGTGGGTTAAAGATAATGTGGATGCACTTGAAAAGGATTTCAACGATCCTGAAAAGCAGAAAGAACTAAAGTCAAATTTACTCAGCGGCGCATTAGTTATTCACTATAAGAATAACGTCAAGTACACGGAAGAAGACTTAAAGAATTCGTTCTCCGAATACACGTTCGAGGTGCTGCGTTTTGAGGATTTGAAAAAGTCCCTCGGCGAACGGCAAGACGAGGCCCTTAAAGCTCTTGGCGAAGTCAAAAGCGGATCAAAGTTTGCCGATGTCCAAGCAAAATACAATCCAGATGCAAAACAAGAGGATAAAGCCGTAACTCTCTCGGTTGGTCTTTTGGAAGTTGACTCCACGCTCAAAGGTTTGAAGGATCTCAAGGTCGGTGAAACCAGCGAAATTCTGTTGCAAAGTGGTTCGCCGGTAATTTACCAATTGAAATCGGTCACCACAAAGCTTCCTAAAGATTTCGAAGCGAGCAAGACTACTCTTCTCCAAAATGCGCGGGAATCGCGAGCAAATCGAGCCCTGGATGACGACTTTAAGGCCAAGCTCGATACGTTCAAACCAACATTTAAAGATAAAGGGTTGGAAATCGCCTACAACACCTACAAACTGCTGACTGACCAAGCCGCTCAGGCAGACGGCGTTAAATACGATGCAAGCCTAAAGAGTCAGCTAGCTGAAGCAAAGTCTTCTACCGCTGGCGGCAACTTAGTGGTCGCCGCTGAATTCATCCTAACCGAGTCTATCTATGCCAGATCAACGGCGGCAGAGCAGAAAGAAATGCTTAAGGATCGGATTGATGTTGCTCACCGGATGCTCGACAACTTTGAAGATGCCGACTTCCGCGTTCGATTTGCGCAAGAATTACTTAACGCAGGCGAAAAAGAAGAAGGATTTCTCTTCCTGAAAGAAGCCGCTGAGTTAAATTCAGACTACGAGGCAATGGGCGAGGCTGTTCATAGCCAGATTACTTCTATGAACGACAAGGCACTAGCCGATAAAAAGTTCACAGCAGAGGAACACAAGACCATTAAAGATATCCTGGACAAATGGTCTGAGGAAAAGAAAATCGCGGACAAAGAGAAAGCTGAGGCCGAGGCTGAAGCCAAAAAAGCTCAAGAAGAACTGGATAAAGAAGTCGTTCCTGACCCGAGCGGCACATCTGGAACAACTGGTAGCACACCTCCTAAATCTGGTTCAGCTACCGGAACTCCTGGCGGAACAGGAACTACAGGAAACTAGACAATATGGCCGGTCGCTTGTATGTAGTGGCCGGCCCTATTGGCAACCTAAGCGATTTCTCTCCCCGCGCTCAAACCGTACTTTCAGAATGTGACCTTGTATTAGCTGAAGACACGCGAGTCACAGGCAAGCTTTTGCACGCATTTGAGATTTCTAAGCCAATGGCCACATTGAGTGAGCACACTCAGGAAGCAAAAATTCGCGCTTATTTAGACCGATTGGAGGACGGCGAAACCCTGGCTGTACTCACCGATGCCGGAACCCCTGCCATTAGCGACCCTGGTGCTCAGTTAGTGGATCTGGCTTTGAGTTCAGGCATAGAAGTAGTGCCGATCCCCGGCCCGAGTGCAGTAAGCACTGCACTGAGTGCGAGCGGTTTTTTTGCCCAAAGATATGCGTTTCTCGGATTTCTACCGCGCAAACCTGGCCCCGCTTCAAAGATTATTGAACCGTTCATCGATTCCACGTTAACTTTAGTTTTTTTTGAAAGCCCACATAGATTTTTGAAAACTCTGGAAATTTTTGGACGTGTTCTGGGTTCACGGCGATATGCGATCACGCGCGAACTCACTAAACTTCACGAGCAAATTTACCGTGGAACATTGCCAGATTTACCTTCGGATAAGCAGGTTCCACCCAAGGGCGAATTTACAATCGTAATAGAAGGCTCAAGAAAGCAGGAAATAGACTGATAATTCAGCTATAATCCGGTTTGATTTCGGATTTATCCGTAAAGAGTGCGATTTGCGATGAGTCAGTTAAGAAAGTTGGCAAGTATTTTGGTGGCCGGGGTTTTGGTTCAAACAGCCGTGGCGCAGGTGCCAGGCGAAACCTACCGCTTGCAACCAGAAGATGTATTAATCATTGCGGTTTATCGCGTTCCAGAAATCAACGCTGTACTTCCGGTTGGCCCAGATGGCAACATTTCTGCTCCGTTTCTTGGAACGGTAAAAGCGGGCGGAAAAACGATTAAAGAACTTGAAGCCGATTTAACTGCTGCCTACGTTGACCGGTTAAAGCTCAACGATCCAATCGTTTCGGTTACGATCCGCGAATATCGCCGTGTTAAAGCTTCAGTTGGTGGATTTGTCGGACGACCAGGCGTTTACGATATGCGCCCTGGTGACCGTCTTCTTGACCTAGTCAACGCAGGCGGTGGAACAAGCACTAATGGTCGTGCCGATCTTAGCAAAGCCTATTTAGTAAAGAAAAACAGCCAAGAACGAATTCCTATTGATCTCCGTGCTCTGCTCAATGGAGATAGTAGCCAAAACTACATTGTTGACGATGGCGACAACCTGATCGTCCCCGAGCAAAATGACAATCGCGTTATTGTAGCGGGACGAGTACAAAGAGCTGGCCCAGTGGATTACCGAGAGAATATGACCTTAACAGAGGTTGTTGAACAAGCTGGACAGGTTCCCCGCAAATCTAAGCTCAGTAAAGTCCAAGTTTTCCGACCACTACCTGGCCGCCCTGGCGACTTCCTGGCTATTGAAGCCGACCTCGTGGCATTTGCAGGGGGAAAGAGCGCCGCTGATAACATTATTATGCGACCCGGCGACCTGGTGTTCGTACCTGATAGTGGAAACCTCGACTTTGAAATCATCAATTCCATTGCGAACGTGATTTTCATCTTTGACCGATTTGGAATTAACCCGCTCGGAACAAAGAATTAACGCCAAGCACTCCGCACGAAAATTTTCGTGCGGAGTGCTTGTTACCGAACTTCAATTGTTGAAGTAATTTCCGGTACTGCCCTCAACGTTGCCATGACTGTGCAGTATTTTTCTTCGCTTAACTGTACTGAACGCGCAACCGCAGCTTCGCTTAAATTTTCACCTGTAACAATATGCTTGATCGTAATTTTTTCAAAGGGTCTTGGCCATTCTCCTTCGATAGTACGTACGCCGTTGACTTCAATACGGTAGCTTGTGACAACTTGCTGTTTCTTTTTCAGAATTGAAATCACATCCATCGCCGAACAAGCGGCTAGCGATCCGAGTAGCGCTTCTACTGGCGTTGGGCCAAGGTTGTGCCCTCCTGCTTCAGGATATGCATCCATCACGAAACTTTGACCGCTATCTCCGCTGGCCTCAAAAGCCATGTCCCCTTTCCAAATCACGTTCATGCTGAGTATTTCACCACGTTCTTAAAGTACGTCCCATTGGATTTTGTTCTCCATGCCCAGGACAGATTGGTTCAAGCTCTAAAATGATTGGTCATACGGGAGCGAATGGGTGCTGGTGTGCCCCCCGGTCTTCAAAACCGAGTGCGGCGCTTGAGGGCGCTGGGTGGGTTCGATTCCCACACGTTCCCGCCAATCGAAACTGTTTTGCTTATCGTCTAAATTCTGTGAGTAACTCAGGCGCCTTGCTAATCGGCCAACTTATCGGCAAGAAAGCATCAATCCTAACAAACGAATCCGAAATTGACCACAGCCAACTCACATGGATTCATATTAGCGGACAGGTTTCATGCCTAGCGGTTGATAAGATCATCGAGGAGTTTCCCCTGACTTATGGAGATTTGGAAAACCAATTTCTCAGGCTCGGCATCGAATATCGCGACAATGGGTTTGCTCTCCTTACCACTCACGCGAGTTGTGGCGAAGAGCCGATGTATTTCCCACTCGGAATCTTTGTTACTAAGGATGTACTTGTTACGATCGCTCCGCAAGAAGTGCCAGAGGTGACGTCACTTTTTCATCAGTGGATTTTGAATCCCGTAGAGCACGGCTTAAATGCGGGAGCTTTGCTTTACTCAATACTCGATCTGATTCTTGATTCATACTTCCCAGTTCTCGACACAATTCATGATCGAATTGAAGATATGGAGGATGATATCTTCAAAAATTCGTTAGGAAGTTCCGCTAAAATTCTCCAGTTAAAAAAATTCTTGCTAGTAATGCGAAAACAAATCTCGCCAATTCGAGAAAACGTAAACTCTCTAATCCGACTTGGTCAGCCGATTATCGCCAAAGCACAACTACCTGAATATCAAGACCTTTACAATCACAGCCTGCGCATTAGCGAAAACATTGACACTGGACGTGATATTATTACTGGTCTCCTTGATGTACAGCTAAACGTTGCTAGTAACCGTCTCAATGAGGTCATGCGTACTCTCACCGTCATCAGTACGATCCTGATGTCGAGCGCTCTGATCGCAGGGATTTATGGCATGAATTTCAAGCACATGCCAGAGCTTGATTGGATGTATGGCTATCCGTTTTCAATTGGACTCATGTTACTTACAGGAATTGGCATCTATTTCTGGTTTAAAAAATTAGGTTTCGTCACACCTAAAACTTAATCCTCCCAATCCAATTTGTGCCGTCCAAATTCGTCTGTCGGCTCAACGTGCACCATGACCTTTCGGACAAAAGGCAGCTTTTCGGTCACAGCATCGTGCACTGCGTGCGCCAAGTCATGCCCTTCACGTACCGTCAGTTCACCATCCACTAGCACGTCCAGATCAACAAAATAATCAAGTCCAAGTTTACGAACCCAACAGCGATGCGTTCCCTTAACGCCTTTTATTGAATATGCGATATCCCGAATTTCGGCAACAATTTTTTGATCGGGAACAGCATCGGTCAGTTCGCTCAAAGCGGGTTTGAGCAGGTGCCATGCGTTGAACATCATAATCCCCGCTGCAACCAGAGCCGCCCAGTCATCCGCAGCTTCCCACCCTTTGCCTCCGATGAGCGCAATGCTAATCCCTAGCAAAGCGGCAAGAGAAGTGATAGCGTCGCTGCGATGGTGCCAGGCATCGGCTTCCAGAGCCAAACTCCGCACTTGTTTGCCTCGGGTGCGAACAAAGCGAAACAGCCCTTCTTTTACGGCGACGACTCCGACCAAAACAACCAATGTAAAGGGAGCCGGAGCAAGATGAGGGGTGACAATTTCATGGACACTGCTCACTGCGACTGCAATCGCCGCAATAAACAAGGCAATCGCGATAACTGCCGCCGCCATTGGTTCAGCCCGGCCCTTGCCATAAGGATGCTTTTGACTTGGTGCCGCCGCAGCGACTTTTAAGCCAAAAAAAACAACGAGGGAACTTAAAACGTCCGAGCTTGATTCAACCGCATCTGCAATGAGGGCCTGCGAGTGGCCAAGCACTCCGGCTGCACCCTTTATGATTGCGAGTGCCCCGTTCGAGAACACTCCCACCAGCACCGAATGCCGGGCGAGTTTAACCGCCTCCGCCCGGGTTAGATCGCTCATACCGAAAGATTAGCCCATAGACTTATCGCCGTAAAGCGTTTGGATGTAGTTCAACTGCCCATTGTGATAAGTCATGTTCCAGTTGTGGTAATTCATCACGCCGACTTTTGACCAAGGCTCTGGCCCCCAAAACTGCATTGTCCCAACAAGTTCTTCATCAGGAACAGCTCGAATAACATCACAGAGGGCAGAAGTTTTTTCTTTCAGCATAGCAACGGCTTCATCCAGGGAAAGAGCGGCTTTGCTTTTTTCATACTCTTTCATCATTTCTGGTGTGAATTCGGGCATCTTCCAATTCTTCAAAACATCCACCATTGAAGAACAGATCAATGCGCATTCAGCTACTTGATCAAGGGCAGTTCTGCCTTCGTCCAATGGACTCCAGCTGGCTTTGTCGCCCATTTTTGTGGCTTGATGGATCAACCCATCAGCCGCACGCATTGTCTCGTCGGCAATAAAATCTTGAGCTCGCATACCGATAGTATATTTACGTCTACATTAAATGTCAAGTATTATTGATTTCAAATTTGCTTGGTTCAGATCATCTTGAGTAGGAGACGCGGTTGCCACCTCATCATTTTTTCTCGAAAGAATCGGAAACTTTTCTGTGAATTGCCCATCAACGGCCAACTTTGCGATGACAGAAACAAAGTTTAAATGCACCTAGTAGATTTACTAGGTTAAAATTATATGCTGTTCAAGCATCAAGCTTTTTGGCATACTAAAAGAGTTCTTGAATGCACGGAATGTGCATTCTTATTTGGAGATGAATACGGTGACACCTAAAAACCTCAAACTGCTTAGCTCCGGTCTTTTGATCAGTGCCCTTGCCTGCACCGCGAGTGCTTCGCTTTTTTCTGACAACTTTGATGTAGACAACACGGCTGGGTGGCAATTTAACAGTAATATGGCAGGTGACACCGCCTCACAAGCCGATGGTGGAAGTGCCGCAGACTTTTTCTTTGACTATTCAACTGTTGGCATCAGCTCAGCACCCAATTCAATTGGTGGAACAACCCGAGGCTTGCGAATGCAAACTGCAATCACGGGCACAGTTGGTGCCGCTCTGCAACATGGAATGAGCGTGTCACCAATCGGACAATCGTTCTCAGGCGACTATGTTCTCAAGTTTGATGCATGGCTCAACTACAACGGCCCTGCACCGGCTGGCGGAAACGGTTCGACTCACCTCACTACGGCAGGGCTTGGTTTTGGCACCGGAATTCAATCACCAGTACCTGGAATTACAGGCACTGTTTTTGGAACTACCGGAGACGGAGGTACCTCAGCTGACTGGCGAGCCTACAACGGAAGCTCTTCGACCATCGCTCCAGCAACGGGAACATATGCGGCTGGTACTCAGGCGAGTGCTACAAATAATTCCGACCCTTATTACATGGGTTTGTTCCCAGGTAGCACCATTCCTGGTGCTCAATCTGCACTTGCACCTGCAACTCAAATTGGCACCGCAGCCGCTGGTACGACGGCTTTCTCGTGGCGCACATGGGAAATTACTCGTAGCGGAACAACGGTTTCTTGGTCCGTTGATGGCAACTTGATTGCAACTGTTTCCGGTGCTGTGTCAGGAACGAACAATATCATTTTTGGTCAATCGGATATCAATAATGGATTGTCTACCGACCCCAACTCATTGTTATTCCAATTTGGCTTGATCGACAACGTAAGCGTTGAAGCCGTGCCGGAACCGGCAACGATGACGGTTCTCGCTGGCGCCGCTGCTCTTGCCGCCTTGAAACGACGCAAAAAGTAATCCTCTCCAGTAATTGATCATGACGCCCTGGGCCACTCGCCCGGGGCGTCCTTTTATTGAACCCATCCCTCTGCCAAACTCAGTACATGAGCCAATTTGCCGATGTCGTTAATAAACTGATACCGAATCTTTCTGAGTTTGCCGGGAACGACCTTCCCGTTCACACACCGATAGATGGCTCTCTGCTCACCACCCTTCGTTGCCACACGAGTATAGAAATTGATGCTCTCATCGCGCAATCCCAAACTGCGTTCAAAGCCTGGCGACTGATCCCTGCCCCACGGCGTGGCGAACTGGTTCGGCAACTGGGCAACAAACTCCGGGAACGTAAAGAAGACCTCGCTCAACTAGTTACATTGGAATGCGGAAAGATCATCGAAGAAGGCCGCGGCGAAGTTCAAGAGATGATCGACATTTGCGACTTTGCGGTGGGGCTCAGCCGACAGCTGTACGGACTCACAATCCAATCCGAACGGGCTAACCACACAATGCAGGAAAACTGGCATCCCCTCGGCCCAGTTGGAATCATTAGCGCGTTCAACTTCCCGGTTGCGGTGTGGAGTTGGAACGCCGCCCTTGCGTTTGTTTGTGGCGACAGCACCATTTGGAAGCCCAGCGAAAAAACTCCGCTCACTGGGATCGCCGTTCAGAACATTCTCAATGAAGTCCTTGCCGACTTCCCTGATGCTCCTGCCGGACTGAGTCAACTGATCATTGGGCGCGCCGCCGAAGGCAATCAGATGGTGGAAGACACCCGAGTGCCGCTGATTTCCGCGACTGGCTCCACCCGCATGGGCCGAATCGTTGGCCCGAAGGTTGCCGCTCGATTTGGCAAATCGCTTTTGGAACTGGGTGGAAACAACGCGATCATCGTCACGCCGTCCGCTGATCTAGATGTTGCCTTGCCGAGCATCTTGTTCGGATCCGTTGGCACGGCTGGCCAACGATGCACCAGCACCCGGCGCGTATTTGTACACCAATCACGGTTCGACCAACTGTTCGAAACGCTGAAATCCGCATACCTTCAAATTGGCGCAAGCAAAATCGGTAACCCGCTAGAAGCCAGCACTCTCGTTGGGCCGCTGATCGATGAAGAAGCATTCACCTGTATGCAGAACGCGATCGAAGCAATTCGACCTCACGCAACTGAGGTCGTAGGCGGCGAGCGGGTTCTATCGGAAACAGGCGGCTATTACGCTCACCCGGCTCTGGTGAAAATCAATCACCACCACGAGGCGATCCATCACGAAACCTTTGCCCCTCTCACCTACGTGATGCCTTATAGTTCTCTGGAAGAGGTTTTGGAAGTCCATAACTCCGTTCCTCAGGGCCTAAGTTCGGCGATCATGACCACCGATCTCCGCGAAGCTGAATACTTCAAGCAGAATTCCGACTGCGGCATCGCCAACGTCAACATCGGCACGAGCGGCGCAGAAATCGGCGGAGCGTTTGGTGGTGAAAAAGAAACCGGCGGCGGACGTGAATCCGGCTCAGATTCTTGGAGGGCATATATGCGTCGGCAAACCAGCACAACGTATCACGGAACGCAAAAACCCGCCCTGGCTCAAGGCATTACGTTCGACGTTTAATGCCCGCATAAATACGAGACAATAGCATAAAAGAAAGAGTTAGCACATTTCGTCGAAACTCGCCAGTATAGACTCTGGTATATCGTACTTAATGATTCGTACACTAAGTCTAATCGGAGCTCTAAGTGGGTTGGCCACAATTGCTTCAGCAGAATATTCGGTCACATTCCTTAATCCATTACCAGGTGATTTTGCGCTGGTCGTAAAGGATGTAAGCGATGATGGACAGTGGTTTGCGGGAATCAGCTACGAACTGGGTGCTGGTGGAAGAGGTGTTCGATGGAAACTTGGCGAACAACCTAGCTTCCTCGACTTCGCATATGTTGACGGGATAAATAATTCTGGAACTGTAGCTGGAGCCGTTGCTCAGCCGTTTCCACTTTCTGGTAACAATCAAGCCGCAATTTGGCTCGCTGACGGCACAAAGATTCTATATCCGATGGCAACAGTTGGAACATCCACATTTTCTAGAGCGTTGGGTATCAATAATAACGGCTTAGTTGTGGGTCATGCACCAAGACCTCTTTCGTCGTTTGGACACGCCATTTCAAATGTTTTCTTCCCTGATTCATCCACTATTAATGATCTGGGAATATTGCCAGGTGATGCATTTCAGGGCCTGCAACGAGTAAACGATAACAATTGGGCAATTGGAAATGGATCCCAAAATGGATCAACGCCAAGTGGATTTATTTATCGTCCCGGAACTGGTCTGAGTTACCTTAGTTCGGCGATTGTAGGCGGATACACATCGGCAAGTGATATTAATAATAATAACTACGTCGCCGGTATTGCGGTTGGTGGTTCAAACAACGCGGTGGTATGGAATCCAGACGGTTCTATGAAAACACTTGGGGGAATTTTTGGCGGTGCCAAATCCATTAACAATCTAAATCAAGTCGTCGGTTCTGGGATTGTCAACAATAAAGAAAAAGCTTTACTGTGGAATGACTTTGATTCAAATATTGTGCTCCAAGATTTTTTGCCTGAAATTTACAGAACAACTTGGGATCTCCGCACGGCAGATTTCATTAGCGACAACGGAAATATCGTTGCAACCATGCTTGACCCAAATGGAACCTACTACACAGTTCTGCTGACACCTCAAGCGGTTCCTGAACCATTTTCTGCAATTGGAATAATCGGCATTACCTCTCTACTGATCAAGAGGAAAAAGACGCGACCGAAGAAATAATGACCTAGACATATTTGCCTCCGCAACAGCGAAACGCACCGTATCGTAATTACGAGCATGACTAACCAAATACTCGGAATTCACCATGTGACCAGCATGTGCGGTGACCCGCAGGCGAACGTGGATTTTTATGCCAAAACGCTGGGAATGAAGATGGTGAAGGTGACCATCAACTACGATGACCCGAGCAGTTACCATTTTTATTACGGCGACGGGCTGGGGCGACCCGGAACATTGCTCACCTTTTTCCCGTGGCCTTCCGCTCCGCGCGGAGTGACCGGGGTCAGCCAAGCCGACACTACTTCGTTTGCCGTTCCTAAAGGATCTCTAGGATTCTGGAAAGAACGGTTAGCCGCAAATGCAATAGAGGCGGATGAATCGGTTGAATTCGGATTCCCCACCCTCACTTTTCTCGACCCAAATGAGATGATCATCCAATTGGTTGAAAGTATTGCCACTCCGGCTACTAATGCGAACTATGGAGAAATTCCTGCTTCTTTTGCAATTCACGGATTCCACCACGTGCGACTCCTTTCCGCTCGCCCGGAATCAACCGAAAAGCTTCTCACTGAGACAATGAATTACAGCTTAAAAGGAGAGGAAAACGACGTAAAATTATATGAAACTAATTTCACCGGCTCCACCTATGGGCGATACATTCAGATTCCCCAGAACCCACAAGTGCCGTTTGGCCGTATGGGAACGGGCATCACTCACCATGTAGCATTCCGAGTTGCCGATGATCCATCGCATGAAGTGGTGCGCGAGCAGATCATGAACGCTGGGCAACGCCCCACGGAGATCATCGACCGCACGTACTTCCACAGCATCTACTTCCGAGAGCCGGGCGGCGTTTTGTTTGAAATCGCTACCGATAACCCAGGCAATACGGTGAATGAGGCGGCAGAAGAACTTGGTACCAGCCTCCAACTCCCCTCTTGGTTGGAACCACAGCGCGGAGCCGTTGCTGCTGGACTGCCAGAGTTCGTCGGCCCAACAGGAATCCACTTTCCAGGAGGCAAAAAGTGAGCGAATTTCACTTTTCGTTCACACCGGGCGATGACGACAAACCCGTCGTTTTGGGCTTGCACGGTACGGGCGGAGATGAACATGCCTTCACGCAAATTCTCCAAGATATCGCGCCAAACTTTTCGATTTTAGGCGTCCGTGGCCAAGTTTCGGAGTACGGTGCGAACCGCTATTTCCGACGATACGCTGAAGGAAAACTAGATTACGAAGATTTGGCTCTCCGCACCGAAAAACTAACCAACTGGTTAAAATCGCGACCAGAAATTAGAGATAAGCAAGTAGTCGCATTGGGTTACAGCAATGGGGCAAATATGGCATCGAATTTACTGCTGACCAATCAAGGGATTCTAAGCGGAGCAATTCTGCTCCGCCCGATGTTCCTGCCAACGCAAGCACCCAACCTCAATTTACAGAATGTCAAAGTGCAACTTCATGTAGGCATCACTGACCAAATCTGCCCGCCGGAGCAAGGTCAGCACATGGCAAGGGTTTTCCACGAAGCGGGTGCTGAAACCACACTCAAAATGATTGAGTCCGGTCATAACCTCGTACAAGCAGACATTCTTGCAATCAAGAGCTTCCTCAGCGGCTAGAACCCCCAGTCACGGTCGCCCAGAATCGTCTGGATATATTCGATCTGCGCACAGTGGTCGTTGGTATGCCAAGCGGCGGCAAGCAGAACATCGCGAACTGATACCTGCCCTAATTTGAACGGCATATCAACGATTCGATCCAAATCTTCAACCGTCAGCGATCTGGCATATTTCAGCCACGTTTCTGTATTTTTGTCCAGCAGCGCCAAAGCAGGTTCGATTTCGGTAAAGCCTTTCTCAAAATCTCGCATCGCCCGGTCTCCGTCGGCAGTGGTAGCGCCAGGATATGGTTTTCCGCCCAAGGTTGAACGAATCCAGTCAACAGACCAAGCGGAGTGAGCGACTAGGTGAATCACACTGCGCGCCGATTCGCCCGGCGACCAATTGAGCTTGTCGGCTGGCATCCGGTCTACTGCTCGCTTCATCCGCGCGACCGCCTGCTCCAGACTGTTGCAAGCAGTTTCAACTTCGGCAATTAGCTGGCCTTCTCGAACCAGTCGGCCGGTGGTTTCTCGCAGGCCTTCGGCGGCACCGTATTCGTCACAGATTTGACGCTTAGTTTCTGCGTCCTCAAATACCATTTTGAAAATAACACGGGTCACGCTTTTTGTAACTTCCTCAAATGTGATCACTGCCTTAAAGCTGGCATGGGCGTCTTCGCCAGTTCCAAAGTGGTCGTATTCAATACCGGATTCATCCACTTTTGTGTAGCGAATGAAGTTGCCGTAATCTTTGCCATCTGGGCCATGCATGGTGTAATCCCATTCCCCGCCCGTTCTGAAATCTATTTTATGAGTGGTGGTGCTAAATCCTTCTGGCCCCCACCACCGGCTGAGTAATGCGGGATCCGACCAAAGCCGGGGCATCAAATCAATCCCGCACGGCACAAGCCGCTCCATCGCCATTTCGTTATCTGCTACTTTGGTCATTATTTCTCTCTGCTTCTAATTCACGTGCTACTGATTCCATCCGGTCAAAGCTCCCTTCCCAAAAAATCCGGTACTCCTCCAACCAATCGGTTGCTTCGGCGAGCGGTGTGGCATTGAGGGCTCGGTAACGAGTCTGTTTATCCTGTACCACCCGAACAAGACCCGCATCTTCCAACACTTTGAGGTGCTTAGAAATCGCTGGGCCGCTCATTTTAAACACACTCAAGAAATCGTTGACGGAGGCCATCTCGGTTTTGAGTCGGCGGACGATTTCGCGCCGAACCGGGTGCGCCAAAGCCGCGAACACCGCATCAAGCGGCGATTCTTGCCATGTGCCTGCAACCATTTAGTTATATAACCATATTGTTATACAATATGTCAACTGACTGTTCTACTTTCTTAAAATTGCCACACAGGCTTTTGCTCCGGTCGGAAAAATCGCGAGAATCACACCCTCGCCACTAAGCCCACGAAGCTCTTTCATCACCTTAGTTGGCTCCACATCTACCCCGCGCTTTTTGACTGCGGTTGGTTTCCAGCCATTTTTCGCCATGACTTCCCGAACTGCCTTCGCCCTCCACGATCCTGACCAAAGAACTTCGTACCGAGTGAGCCAAACCGAATCAACTGATTGCTCAGAGGTGACATAGCCGTTTGAATCCCCGAGAGCAGGCATATCGAAGTTGCCGAGGCAATGCGCCCGAATCGCGGCTGGATCGGCTTCGTAGAGGTATCGCTCTGGCTCGTCAACCGATTCATATAGTTCCTCTTGCGGCAACCGCGAACCAGATTCAATATGAACCGCATAGGTCGAGCCCTCGCCGGGGAATCTGAGCAGGAGTTCTCTGCATTCTCCGCCAAAACTGACGAATTCCCGGTTGCCGCCTAGTTCGTCAATCACCTCGTCGCGCAACATGGGGGTGAGTTTGAGTACGGCTCCCTTTGCAGAATTTGCGATTTTTATGAGCTGATTCAGCGGAGGACTGTACTCTTCTGCAGATAGCTTGCGGCTGTCTTTCCGTCTTGCCGGATCAGCGAATACATAGTCGGCGAACAGATTTTCTGATGCAGAATCGGCCTGAATTACTTCACCATCGAAATCATGAATCTTCAAGTTGTGCCGAGCATAAGCCGCGTGTTCAGGGTCAAGTTCGTATCCAACCACCAACCCCCGATTGGCTAAAGCGATTAAATCTGCCCCGATTCCTGTGGTCAAATCTGCGACCAGATAACCATCAGGAAAAAGCGAAGCGTGGTACTCGGCGATCCGCTCATGAGTCGCCATTTCCAGCCCAGGGCGAGTGAATAACATCTCGCGAGCACGTCCAAACTTCTCTGCCGCACGACGCCGCAATTCCCATTGAGTAACCGCCCATCTTGCTTCAGCATCGCCAAATTCTTTGGCTAATCGCGCAATGGCAGATGCAGAATTTCCCACTGATTCTGCCGCCGCAAGAGCCGTAATCATTCGTTCAGTGATCTTAAATTCCAAACGACTGCGCCCTCACGGGACTTAGTATCCCCCGTCCTGCCTGGTGAGCATATGCCAGATGTACACTTTCCAGCAGTGGCTCGCCACTTTTTGAATCTGGATTGAACTGAAATGAGCACGACCAACGGCACTGCAAATTCCACCCCCGCACCCAACACCTGGCGCGAAAAAGTCGGCCTCGCCGAAATGCTAAAGGGTGGCGTCATCATGGACGTTGTTAATCCAGAACAGGCGAAAATTGCCGAAGATGCAGGCGCAGTTGCGGTTATGGCACTGGAACGCGTTCCGGCCGATATTCGACGAGATGGTGGCGTTGCACGCATGTCCGATCCAGAAATGATTCTGGGCATTAAAGAGGTTGTTTCGATCCCCGTCATGGCGAAGTGCCGAATCGGTCACTTTGTCGAAGCGGAAATCCTTCAAGCACTCGAAATTGACTTTATTGACGAAAGCGAGGTTCTCACTCCGGCTGACCACGCTAACCACGTAGATAAACATGCGTTTACGATCCCGTTCGTGTGCGGTGCTCGCAACCTGGGTGAAGCTCTCCGCCGATGCGCTGAAGGAGCGGCTATGATTCGCACTAAAGGTGAAGCAGGTACCGGCGATGTGATTGAAGCAGTTCGCCACATGCGCACGATCATGAGCGAAATTCGCACGGTTCAAAACGCGCGCGAAGATGAGTTATTCGTTCTCGCCAAAGAGCACCAAGCTCCACTCGAATTGATCCGAGAAGTCAAGCGGCTCGGCAAACTGCCGGTGCCGAACTTCAGCGCGGGCGGAATTGCCACTCCGGCCGACGCTGCACTCATGATGAAGCTCGGTGCAGAAACCGTTTTCGTTGGCAGTGGCATCTTCAAGAGTGGCGATCCTGCTAAACGAGCACGCGCGATTGTCGAATCAGTGCTCTTTTACAACGACGCGAAGAAGCTAGCGGAAATCAGCACCAACCTCGGTGAAGCGATGGTCGGCATCAACTGTTCGACCTTGCCGGAGCAAGAACAACTCGCCTCGCGCGGTTGGTAAGATTTCTCTTAGAACTTTGCACGCAACTGCAACGTTCTAAGAGAAATGAAGTCATCTTGGCTCCACAAAAATTCACTATCAAATTTCGAAGTTATAGTGCTCGCTATAATATGTGTACTTAGTTTGTTTGGGTTGCTTTGGCTTTTTCATTTCAAAGATTTACATCGCGTGACAGGAGTCGCCCGTTTGGCTGGCAAGACGACAGTCGAGGTGAGGGCCGCGCTTGGTGAACCACAAGAAGTTACTTCGGAAAGCGAACACAACGCAGCTATTGAAGGGTCACGAGGGTCACTTGAGCCTGACCTTGAGCCACAACATGGTATTGATGAAGCTTGGCTCTACTATTTGGGAAACAACCACTACACTTACTTGTACTTCAAAAACGGAGTGGTAGTGCGGATATATCTTGGCGCGACATAACTATAATTTAATATTTATAGACCATAATATAGTTATGTCACGCAAGCCGAAAGAACTCCACTTGCCTCCAGGGTCGGAACTATTTGGAACTAAAACCGCAACCACGCTCATCCAACTGGTTTACGTCCTCAAAGATACATATGCCAAAGAGTTAGCCGATCTCACTGGCCTAGGTGCGACGACAGTCAAGAACCAGTTAAGCAACTGGGAGAATACGGGAATAATCAGCCTGCGAACCGTCGGTCGGCAACGCATGGTGACCCTAAATCCACGGTTCTACGCTATCAATGAACTTTGCGCCTTGCTCGAACGGATGGTGCTGCAAAACCCTGAGATTTTGGAAATCGCCTCGGCTAAGCGTAGCCGACCACGCAAAACTGGCAAGGAGATTTAGAGTTGATTGACTCGTCATCAACCCTCACCGACATCGCATTTGCAGTCTGCACGGCGTTTGAAAAGTACGGCAAAACAATTGTGTTGACCGGAGGAAGAGCTGCGAGTATTTACGCGCCAGAGCAGTACCAATCAAGAAATTTGGACTTTATGATGCGATTCTCCGTGGCGGGCAAAGAAGCACTGGATGAACTCCAAAAACTTGGTTTCGAGCCGTCTGAGGGTTCAATGTACAAACATTCTAAAAACCCAATAACCATTGATTTTATTGTTGGGGACATATTGATCGGCGAGAGGCTGATTCAGGAGTGGGCAACAATGCGTCGACAAGCTCAAGTCCTGTTTTTACTTAAACGCACCGACTGCATTTGCGACCGACTTGCAAGCTACTTGTACTCGAACGACCTATCGGCCCTTAGTGCCGCCGCCGCTGTATACGCACGAACTCAGCCCGACATTGAACCCATTCGAGAATGGCTCATCCGTGAAAAAGCAGACGTAGATCAAACCCTAAATCGCCTACTTTCCATCGCAAGCCGAACCCCGCAGAACCCTAAACTGTAAGAACATTGAGTTGACTAAATCGCAAAAGCTTCTTCTCCTTGCCTCCGCCGCTAGCATTCTGCTGTGGGCGGTTCCGGTTTTGCGAATCGCCATTCTGCCACTGATTTATCTCAATACGCACTTCCATGAATTGGCACACGCGCTTGCCGCCTGGATATCGGGCGGCTCACCTGAGCGAATCCTTGTGTTCGCCGATGGGAGCGGCGTCACGCCAATCTTGGGTGGAAACGCAATCCTTGTTGGGAGTGCTGGCTATATGGGAACCGCGATTCTTGGCTCAATCCTCATCCTAAACGGCCGGACTGAAAAGAAAGCTCGAACCGCATTGAAAACATTGTCTATCCTTTTGGGGCTCTCGCTAATATTGCTTGTAAAGGGAGATATCGCAGGAGTACTGAGCGCCATTTTCTGGATACCAGCACTTTGGCTTCTGGGAAGCCAACTAAAAGGAGACTCACTCAAATTTGCCGTGAAATTTATTGGGTTGCAGATGTCATTAACCGCTTTTCATGCCGTTCTCACTCTTTTTGAGATTACAGCTGCAACTGACGAGCACTCTGATGCAATGATTCTGCAGCAAGCAACTTATATTTCCGACGTAGTTTGGGCGTTTGGCTGGGTGGTGTTTGCGGTTCTGCTCGCTGGGTTCACTTTACGCTCGGTTTGGATAGACAATAATCGCACCTAAATCTCAATGCACAATTGAAACAGTTATGCGGTTAAAAAAATGGGCAGAACCTAGGTTCTGCCCATAAAAAGTTCCTAAGAATTTCTCTTAGCTTTTCTTATTCTTGCGTCGGCGAGCAAGCAAACCAGCAACGCCAAGACCGAGAACGGTCATTGTTCCTGGCTCAGGCACTGATTCAGTGTAGAGTCGCATCGCAACACCTTGAGTTGGCAAACCGAGTGTTCGGAAATCTGAACCCAACAGGGAGGTATTTGCGTTAGCAGGGGATGCTTGTGATGCGTTGCGGTAGTAACCAAAGTTTGGCGAGGTGCCAGCAGTGTTGTTGCCAACTGCCCATGCTCCACCAGTGTGGGAGTGCACGAGAGCGGGGGTCAACAAGTCGTTGGCAACCAGTCCGTTACCTGAATCAGCGAGGATCAGGATTTGCACACCGAGGTTCGAGGCAGAAGCCATGGTGACAGGAGCCGCAAAAGTGACATTCGGCACTGTTCCAGGAGCTACAAGATCTTGGAAAGTGTAACGAGTACTTGCGTTCAACGTGGTGTTGGCGGCTAAGTTCAAGGTTACGGTAGAGACTCGGTTGGTGAATGCTGCAGCAGTACCACTTGTGGTGTTTGCAGCATTGTTCCAGAAACTAATTTGAAACTGAACAGCCGCATAAGTGGTGTTAGCAGTTGCAAAGTGGTTAAAGGAGAAGTCCATACCCACAAGGCTTACCGGGCCAGCTGCCACATTGCCCAAGCTGAATGCTTGTCCAAGCATCGCACGAGGGGTAGAGCCAGTACCAGTAAAAGTTGCATTGGTCATGTTATCCAAGACCAGATCGGCCTGAGAGGCCGCAGCCATAACGACAGCAGTCGCTACTATTAATAAACGATTCATTTGATTTGTCCACTCCTAGTCAAACTCTCGGCCTAGTGGACGAGAAGCGATACGGATTAAGCGAAACGATATCAGTTACAAGATGGATTTGTCGCGAGTAGAAAAATAATTTTTTTGGCGTTGAATCTAACCTTCAAAATAATCCAGCAAAGATACGAGCTTTCACGCAGATTAGTGAACATTTTTTTAGGACGGATGGCAGATTTACTAGGCAGGATTTTAATCGCGGTAAAGTCATACTCATGCGTCCGGAATCCCTCGAATTCCTCAAAAACCTCTGCAACACCCCCTCGCCGTCCGGCTACGAAGAGCGCAACGCAGAGGTGTACCGAAATTACACCAATCAATTTGCCCATAAAGTTGTGACTGATCAGCATGGTAACGTTGCCGCGATCCTCAACCCAGATGCAGCCACCAAAATTATGCTTGCTGGCCACATGGATGAAATCGGATTTCAGATTCACTACATTGATGACAAAGGATTTCTCTACTTCCGAGGGATCGGCGGCCACGACACCATGGTTCCTCTCGGAAACCGCGTATTCGTGCACGGCAAAGAGCGCGTTGCCGGTGTTATCGGACGCAAGCCTATCCACCTCCTCGAATCAGGTGAAAAAGATAAGCGTCCAGAACTCAGCGATATGTACATCGATATCGGTGCGAGTAGCAAGGAAGAAGCAGAAAAATACGTCACCATCGGAGATTGCGCCACCTACCAATACGAATTTCAAATGCTGATGGGCGACCGGGCCGTCGCGCGTGCATTTGATAACCGGGTGGGTTCATTTATTGTCGCAGAAGCTTTGAGAATGCTCAGTGAATCAGGCCGCTTGCACAACGACGTAGGCGTTTATGCGGTTGCTACGGTTCAAGAAGAAGTTGGTCTGCGCGGAGCGCGAACCGCCGCCGGGTGGATTGGCGCACAAACTGGACTTGCCATTGACGTTGATTTTGCAATTGATCATCCTGGCCTCAGTCAAACGAAATACGGCGTTGCTGATGTCGGTAAAGGCCCAACCATCACCCGAGGGGCAAACATCAATCCGATTGTTTTTAAAATGCTGATGGAAGCCGCAGAAGCGGAAAGCATTCCTTTCCAAATTTCTGCAGAACCGGGCGGAACTGGCACAGATGCAAACGCCATGCAGGTTAGTGGTGGCGGAATGGCTACCGGGTTGGTCGGTTGCCCTGTGCGCTACATGCACACCCCCTGCGAACTCCTCAGCCTGGCAGATGTGGAGCACACGGCTCAACTGATGGCAGGTTACTGTGCGTTGGTGACTCCAGAGACCGACTTCACACCTCGCGTTCTCTAAGTGAGGCTACGCAATCCCTACCTTTGAAGAAAAGGTAGGGACTCCTAATGAGGTAAGTTTCAATTGAGAAATTTTTTATGTTTTATTTTGTCGGTTGCAATTGTTGCCATTCGACGATAGACTAGAACCGCAATGATTTCAACACTGTCGCTCAGCCTCGTTCTTGGAATGACTTCCCAAGACCCTAGTAGCATGGATTTCTTTACCCCTCCTAAGGAGCTTGACCAAATCAAATGGATGATGGGCAAGTGGAAAGGTACCGGCATGGGCCTCAACCCTGGCGGCGAAGGTGAAATGAAAATCGCCGGTAGCGCCAACTGCGCTATGGAACTCGGTCGCTGGGTTGCCTGGACAGGTAGCTACACCATGGGGCCGATGGGAACCATGAATGGTCGCATGATGCTGACCTACAACCCAATGTCCAAGAAGTTTGAGGGTACTTGGTTCGATAACATGGCTTCTTACGCCATGCCCTGCACTGGCTACATCGAAGGTAAATACCTTGTGCTTTGGAGCGAAGAAATGGACGATCCGATGATGCCTGGTCAAAAAACCAAGTTCAAGATCACTTACTCCAACGAAGGCAAAAATAAGATCGGTCTCTCAGTAAAGTTCCGCATGGATGGTCAATACCTGAATGCGGTTTCCATGAACTACACAAAAAAATAATCAACGAACGCCAGAATCCCGCTTTGCGTCAAAACCCTTGTGCGCCGAGCGGGATTCACTTTGATAGAACTCCTAGTTGTGATCGCGATCATCGCAATTCTTGCGGCAATCCTCTTTCCTGTTTTTGCTCGCGCTAAAGAAGCGGCTAAGAAAACCACCTGCACGAGCAATCTAAAACAACTCGGTACGGCGTGGATGTTGTACTTGGGCGATTACGACGACCGAATGCCCGACCGACGCGATCTAAAACTTACGTCAGAAGGTGGGTTCAAACCCTGGACAACCTGGCCCCCAAGTGACCCTCGATCCGGCTGGCTGTTAGAACCGCTGTCACCTTATAAGACAAAAGGAGTTCATAGTTGCCCGAGCACCGAAGCGATTTGGAAGAACGAGATTCGGGTGACCCAAAACGATACCAACTACTGGTTCTGGCGGTTCGACCAAATCACCGATCCCGTTCCGCAAGATAACTTCTGGGGCAAGTCTCCGGAGCAGGCGGTTTCCGATCTGCAAGCGGCGACGAACCCGTTTATCGGAATCCCCGAAGGGGTTGCCGATACCGAACTCGCCGTTGATCCGTATTTCCCACGAACGAATCCGACTATTCCGGTTGGTTTGCGTGGGAAAGGGGTTCATTTCGGCGGTAGGAATCGTTTATTTTTAGATACTCACGTGAAGTATCTGCGCGATCCTCGGACGGATTGAGGCGCGATTCACGGTGAATTTCCTGTTTCCCTCACCAAGCTTGGGGAGGGTGGTCGGCACGACCGGGTGGGGTTGACAAAATAAAGGCAGTTGAGTTCCTCCACGGGTTAAAACCCGTGCCACCCGGAATCAAAGTTCTCTAACGCAATTGGAAGAGGTTATTCCGAATATTTCCCTCCTCAAGATTGGGGAGGGCAGGGCGGGGTTGATTGACAACGTTTGCTAAAAACAACCCACCTCTTAATCTCCTCCCAAACTTGGTAGGAAAAAACCGGATCTTCCTCCTCAATTCTGGGGAGGAATTAAAGGAGGGGTTATTCCGAAGATTTCCCTCCCCAAGCCTGGGGAGGGTGAGGGTGGGGTTGACTGAGAAGGTTTGCAAAAAACAACCCACATCTTATTCTCCTCCCAAACTTGGTAGGAAAAAACTGGATCTTCCTCCCCAATTCTGGGGAAGAATCAAAGGAGGGGTTAATCCTCACTTCCCTCACTAAGGCTAGGGAGAGCTGGGTTGAATCGTATAAAAAAGCCTGTTAACTTCCGCTAAACTATCACTATGAAATCGACCGTCGCATTCGCTACTCACGAGGAATACATGGCTTCCCTGCCGCCCGAAAAGCAGGCAGAACTCCAGCCGCTTTACGACCTCATCGTGAAAATTTTGCCCAAATACGAACGCGCGATGTTTGGCAACTTTATGGGATTTGGGCGGTATCGGTATCAAGGCAAAACCTGCGCCGGCGAGTGGTTCCACGTTGGGCTGACATCCAACAAAACCGGCCTGAGCCTTTACGTGTGTTGCACCGCAAACGGCAAGTACCTGGCAGAAGAAGCGAAGGACAAGCTCGGCAAAGCCACGGTCGGTAAGAGTTGTATCCGCACCTCGAAGTTAGCAAATTTGAATCTGGTTGAGGTCGAGAAGTTGCTTCACCGAGTGAAAGAGATCGAAGGCGAGACGACTTAGTGAAAGAGACTTACTGCCGAATTGATGGAGTAATTGCTCGCGGGGCAAACAAGGCGGTCATATTTCGTCGCGGCCCATCAAAAGTCACTCAGATGCTCTTGTGGGATTTTAGTTCTGATGTAGTGACCCCAGGGCAATGGCTTAAAGCAAAAGTACATACGTCGGATGTGCTTGTTTCCGATGATGCGAAATTTGTTGCCTATATGGCGGCAGATTATCGTTACAAAGCAAAACGAAAGTTTGGGTTTTGGCCAGAGCATTTGCGTGGCAACCTTTATAGGTGGATTGCTGTAAGCCACCCTCCTTACTTCACGGCCATAGGACTGTGGCAACCATTTTTCTCCATCGGTAAGTTGGAGGCTCCCACGCAAGGAAATAGTCATACAGGAATCCAACTTCCACAAGTCGCAATTGAACTCGCAACCCAAATATTCAACCCTAAGTTTTCCTCTCAGTTGGAACGTGATGGTTGGACATCACAGAATACGAGTGAACAATTGAAGAATTTTAACAATTGGCGTAACAGGTTAAACCCAGCGGAAACTCTCACTTATCGAAAAGACTTTGGATGTGGGCATTTACTTTATCAAATCACGCAAAACCGCAGAAAGATTACAATCACTAACTCCGTAACAATCTTTGACAAAGAGTCGGTTGAGATAATGACGATTCAGGCAGAGCCTACTCATCCCCTATGGATTGACATTGATAACTTTGGACGTGTGGTTTATGCGAATAAAGGTTGCCTTTGGGCGTGGGCGAACTTCCCCGAAGGCGAGCCTCAGCTAATCGCTGATTTGAACCCTAACACTTTTGAGGAAGTTGCTCCACCAGACTGGGCAACAAAACCTTGAATCTTATAGATTCCCTCCCCAAGCTTGGGGAGGGCAGGGCGGGGTTGACCAAAAGGCATTCTATTTGGTAACAATCACTCTCTCAAGCTCCCTCCAAATTTACGGGTAGAAGCTAAACTAACGGATTTCAGGAAGGAATAAAGGTCGAACTTAAACTACTGCAAAACCCGAAGCGTGTTCGCCGCTTCCGGAGCGACGTATCCCGCGCGTTCAAGACGCTCGGCCATCACCTTTTCACTGAACGCAATCGCGTTGTACGAACTCCGAATAAACGGACCGCTGGCGACGAAGGCAAATCCCATTTCCTCGCCGATCACTTCGTACTCTTTGAACACGTCCGGGTGGATGTACTCGACAACCGGAAGATGCTTCATAGTCGGGCGCAGATATTGGCCAATCGTGATTGCGTCAACGCCGAGATTGCGTAAATCTTGGAGGGTTTTGACCACTTCATCCTTGGTTTCACCTAGGCCGAGCATGATGCCTGACTTGGTGTAGATCGTCGGGTCGATTTCCTTGACCATTTCTAGCAACCGCATAGTGCGGGAATATTTTGCTTGTGGTCGAACGATGGTGTGCAATCGCTCCACCGTTTCGATATTGTGGTTGTAGATTTCTGGATGGGCTTCGCACACCGTGCGGATGCACTCTTCTTTGCCCTTGAAGTCGGGCGTGAGGACTTCCACGATCACGTGCGGAAGTTCTTTGTGCAGGGCGTTGATGGTTTTAGCGAATTGCCCTGCCCCTTCATCTTTCAGGTCGTCGCGGGCCACGCTGGTGACAACGACGTGTTTGAGGCCGAGGTCTTTGGTGGTTTTGGCTACGTTTAGCGGCTCAAACGGGTCGAGTTCTAACCCCTTGCCAACTTTGATCGCGCAGAACCCACAGCTTCTGGTGCAGGTGTCGCCCAGAATCATAAATGTGGCGGTTTTTTTGCTCCAACATTCGGGCAAGTTGGGGCATCGTGCGCTTTCGCACACTGTGTGCAGGTTCTTCCCCCGCATCATTTGTTCTACTTCTTTGATCGTGTCCGGTCGCGGAAGTCGGATCGTCAGCCACTCGGGCAGGCGCTGGGCCATCGGTTCAATTCTATCCTACGCCACGGCAAGGACCCGCGCAGTGACTTACTTCTGAGAATCCAGCCGACGCTGCAGATCCTCTGGATTAGTTTCTCCGACAAGGATGCCATTGGGATCAATGAGCAATGTGGTTGGATATGCTTCAATGCCATATTTGTCATGGGTATTGCCAGTTTTATCAAAAATTAAGGGAAATGGAGGAATGACGCCGCTCCACTTATTCTTAATAATGCTGTTCAATGCACCTTCGATTTGTTCGCGACTTTCGCCATCCGGGCTGTGGATTGCCAAGATTTCAAACTTATTGCGACGTGATGAGTTCTTCTTAACGAATTCAAACCATTCAGGAAATGCGCTAATGCAGGGGGCACACCAGGTAGCCCAGTAATCAACTACAACCCATTTGCCGCGCAAGGATTTGAATTTGAAATCTTTTGGCTCTGTCGCAGTAATTTCCGGAGCATTTTTGCCAATGAAGGTCTTCCACTTAGTAATCTGCATCTGGATTAAAGTGCTTGGAAACGTAACTGCAACTTTTGCGGTTCTACACTCTTTGTGCGATATATCAACACTAAGATCACCTTGAGGCAACACAAACAAGTTATCGCCCCAAGTAGTTGAACCATAACCTATGACTTTGCCCTTAGAAGAAAAAGTAGACGATGACATTACGTCACTAACCTTTTCCTTGGATGCAAGAGAGATGTTAACTTTTTGCAACGAGAGTAACTGAATTTTTAGAGTTCCCTGACTTGGTATCTCCGCAAACCCCGATTTTGTGGATGTAGAAGCAACCACCATACCGTTGTAGCATTCTTCGCGAGGAATACGGAATTTACCGTCAGAGCCGGTCCTGATTCCTGGATTTGCATAACCAATTTGAACAGTTGGCGCTGATGTTGAGAGTTTGAAAGTGGTGCCAACTTCCACGTCTTTTGCCACGGAACCATCCTCATTTATGACAACTCCCTCAACGTAAGCAGTCTGTAAAAGGAGGAGAGAGCAGAGTACAAGCATATCTTCCGTACGCTATCTTTAAGTTGGGCAGTTCCCGCCATTACCGAAAAATTCGGCCCTAAGGAAAGGGCCTATGTGTTTCGTCAGCTTCACTAATATCTTGGTTTCAAACGTACAAATCACTATATTTTTTTCCTCCGTTTCCACCCAAGGAACCCAGCACCGCCGATGACCAAGAACGCAGGCGAATAAACCGCAAGCCAAATCACCATGGTTGCCACGCCCTTAAAGAATGCGCCTGCGCTCGCGGTTGCTTCGCCCCATGCCTGATTCGCCCACCCCTTATCTTCGGCTTTCGCCAATGTTGTCACGGCATCTTGAGTAAGCGTGAGTTCCAGTTTGGAAAGTGCCGTGAGTTCTCCCAACGCCTTTTGTTTTGCCGCAATTTGTTCAATTTGGGTGCGCACGTCAGAAAGCTTAGATTGCACCGAAGAAATTTGCTCTAACCCTTTCGCCTGCTTCATCAGGTCGAGGTAACGATCTTCCTCTAACCGGAGGGTTTTCAGACGGGCCGCGATGTCAATCAACTGTTCAGTCACATCTTCAGATGAAAGTTGCTTGTAAGTAATCTTGCCCCGGTCAGCCATTTCGTCAATGACATCGTCGAAGTGTCCGATCGGAATCCGCAGATTCATCACCACTTGGGGGTTTGCTTCGCCGTAGTTTTGGCTAGCTGAAGAATCCACGTATCCACCCAATCCATTAATCCACTTGACGATATCCCGTTCGGCTTGCTCAACTTCCTTGACTCGGACCGTCATTTTGCCTTCGCGAATCACGGCTCGGTTCATTTTCCCCGGTTCAGCAGGTCGGTTATTACTGAGCTGATTATTTTTTGCTTGAAAACCTGCCATTGATTCGGCAGGAGAGCTTGAATCGGCAGTGGTTTTACTTGCGGTGTAATCTCCGTACTCTGCTTCTTGCGCGCTACACCCTGCAAATACCAGTACGAAACCTAATCCAATCATTGACCAACTGAGCAACTTCATAATTTTTCTCCGGCGGGAGTTAAACCCTTCCTCCGCCTAACACATGAGTGTCGCGATTGGTTCCAAACGTTCAAAGTCCGGCCCCGCCGAAGCTCTTACCCAGTAGAATCGCACCCATATGCTGTTGCATTTTGGCGAGGATCTGTTAGCCGCAGAATGGCCGGGTGCGGTGGTTTGCATCGGCACATTTGATGGCATTCACCTTGGTCATCAGGCGTTAATCCAGCGCACGGTGGAGGTAGCCCGCGCTCAGCATCTCGCCAGCGTGATTCTCACTTTTGACCGCCACCCAGCTGCGATTCTTGCGCCAGATCGGGTGCCTCACTCCATTAACACTCTTCGTCAAAACCTCGCTCAAATCGAAGCCCTTGGCCCTTCGGCTTGCGTCATTCTTGAATTCAATCAAGAGCTTGCCGACTGCCCAGCAGAGCAGTTCTTTCAAAAGATTCTCATCAACCATCTCCACGCCAAATCAATGGTGGTCGGGCACGACTTTGCATTCGGACACAACCGGGTTGGCACGGGAGAATGGCTGAAACAACGCATTAGTTGCGAAGTGATTGACGCGGTTTCGATTCATGGCTTAAGAGTAAGTAGTTCAGAAATCCGTAAGGCTATTATTTCTGCAGATTTTGATGCCGCGAAACAGCTTTTGGGGCGACCGTTTCAGTTGCAGGGAGTCGTAGTTCAAGGTCAGCAACTGGGCCGAACTTTGGGATACCCAACGGCTAATCTAGCGCGGTTTTCTGACCAAATCGTTCCCCAAAACGGAATCTATGTAACCACCGCACATACAGAGTTTGGTAGCTTCACAGCGGCGACAAGTATTGGTGTCCGGCCAACTGTTGGCGGTGAATCTCGATCAATAGAAGCGTTCCTTTTGGATTACCCTGGCGAATCCCTCTACGGGCAAACCATCAACCTCGATTTTCATGCTCGGCTCCGAGATGAACTCAAGTTCGACTCCATGGAAGACCTCAAAGCGCAAATGGCACTTGATGTCGAACAGACCCGCCAAATGGTTACCATCTAAACGCTTTTAATTAATTCCACGTCTTGTAAGCAAACGGCTATGAAAAAACTGCTCATCGCAGTGCCTGTACTGGCGCTCATTGGTTTATTGGTCAGTGGATATGTTTTCGCCCCAAGCGATAAGGAGTTAATCCAGAGAGCTCTGGATGAGTCCACAACTGCGGCAAGAGAAGGCAAGCCAAGCCCGGTTCTAGATCATCTAAGTAGATCTTTCACTTATGGTGGCGAGGCCACAAGTACTTACGATATTTCTAAGCTTATACACCAAGCCAAACCGATCATAGTAATTCATGATCCTAGCCCTCAGATTGATGGTGAATCGGCTCGCGTTGTTTCCCCAGTTTCTGTTACAGTGAGCTTTATGGGGCAAGATATTGACAGCACTTTCCCCGAAGTGAATATTGAGCTTAAAAAAGAGAATGGGTTTAAGTGGCTATTTGTGCCAGAACCGAGGTGGAGAATTACCTCTGTGAGCGCCCAATCTTTGCCTTCAAACTAATTTGTTTCGCTCGTCAAATAGTGTAACGACGCTCGAAAGTTGTTCCGATAATAGCGAAAAAGGTACGTATGATTTTCGGGCGACGAGGGGTGCTAATTGGGCTGTACACTGCATTAGCAGTGCCAGTCGTCGCTGTGCTTGGTTCGGCCGGCTGGCTATATTCCGATTTGTATATGACGGCTGACAGATACGAGCAGGTGTTGGCCGATGCATCAACTGAACAGATTCCAACTGAGCCAGCCGAGTTTTTGCGGATCGATTTGCCGAACAAAAGTAGCGACGCGGCACCTTTGTTGATCGCACTCAACAAACAATGGCAAGCTGTTGATCCTGATCAAAGGACGAAAATTCAAAATCACGTGAGAGCAAACGCTCTGCCATCTGAAACGCAAGACCCGGAAACTGCCGAAATCTTAGCATTGGCTCAGCCTTTTATCAAACTATACAAACAGGCGGCAAACAAGCCGGATAGTAATATTGAGCGCGACTGGGCTTCATGCGAATCTCCGTTTGAACCTAATTATCATACGATTATTGATATCAGCCGGTTAACTTGCTCTTATGCGATTGGCCAAGCAAGAGTCGGCTCTTCGGGTGAAGCTTTTACAACTTTGAATACAGTTCGTAAGCTCGGACAGCACATTTCCCGAGATTCCGGGCTAGATGGATTAGCTCTCCACTCTTTGCTAGAAACGATGTCCCTAACTGCGGCTGAGCAGATCATGTTCTTGTATGGCGACCGACCAGAAGTCATAAGCCAATTCAACAACTTTATAGATAGTAGAAAAACTGCCCCTAATATTGTTCGCAACTTAGAAGGCGAAGCAATGCGAACAATCGTGGTGCTTTCCGAACCTGATTCACATAAGAATCGCATTTTTGCAGGAGCAAAACTCTCTTTGCGAGGAGAAGCCTTCCAAAAGGCAGCGGCGGTCAGAATGACTGAATTTTGGATGACTGCAATCGGAACGGTCAGGGCGGTATATCCTGATGCGATTGCTTCCAATGAAGCGTATCAAGAGGCAGTTCTGAGTTTCCAAGATCAGAAAACGCCGAGCCGTGTGGTTCCCAGTTCCATTGCCGAATGGAATGAAAATCGTATTCGCTCTGCGGCCGCATTGGAAGTCCGATACAAGATGGCCAAAGTGGCCGGAAAGCTGTTTGTCCAATACCATCGAGAGGGAAAATTTCCGGCTACATTCAGTGAGCTATCAATTTCAACCAGCGATCCAATGACCGGTGATCCATTTAACTACTTGATTATTGAGGGCGGATTCCAGATTTTTGGTCGTGGCAGTAATGGAATTGATGAAGATGGCCAGACCAACGGAGATATTGTTTTGCGCTTGAAAGACGGAGTGGTCTCAAACGAAGGCGTATAAACTATTTGCGTGGGGGAAATTCAGCCGCTCATTGGCGAACGAATCGCGGTTCGTGGTACTTCGGGAAGTGGCAAAACCACGCTCGCTCATAACATCAGCATTGCTCTAGGAATTCCTCACATAGAACTTGATGCACTTTTTTGGAAGCCCAATTGGACAGAGACCCCCGATGACGAATTTGCTGCCTCAGTTGATCTAGCCACCCGCCAACCTCAGTGGGTAATTTGTGGCGGATTCACCCGAATTAGGAATCACATTGATCCCCGAACGGACACACTTATCTGGCTAGATTATCCATTTATGGTCGTGTTTTGGCAGTTGCTTAAAAGAACAGTTCGACGGGGAGCGAAACGAGAGATGCTTTGGGGTCACTCACAGGAACGCCTGTGGTCACAGTTCTTTACGAAGCAGTCCATTCTATGGTGGATGATCACAACTCACGGGAAAAATCATGAGAGGTGTGAGCTGTATTTTGTGAATCCTGATGACAGCAAAATCAATCACCGATTCCGGCACCCAAGAGATACTGAAATCTGGCTAAACCAGGTGCGCAGCGCTATAAGCTCTGAAGCCCTTCATCATAGCTCGGATAACTTCCAAGGATGACGGTTTCAATTGCCACGCTACGCAAATCGTTGATCGCTCGCATAACGTGTTGCTCGTTGCGATGCCCGTCCATGTCCACGTAGAACATATACTGGAAAGTACTCCTCGGATCAGGGCGGGATTCGATCATCGTGAGGTTCACGTTATTCTCTACAAAACAGCCGAGAACTCGGTACAACTCACCACGGCGGTTCTTTAGTTTGAACATCAATGAAGTTTTATCGTTGCCGCTTGGAGCAGGTTCATTGAACCCAAGCACAACAAATCTGGTTCGATTGTTGGCGCTATCTTGGATGTGTTCGGCTAATGCCGTCAATCCGTACAAACTCAAACTTACATCGTTGACGATTGCCGCCCCGGTGGGATCTTGAGAGGCCCGTATGGCCGCCATCGCGGTCGGCACGATTTCAACAATTTCTGCATTCGGCAGGTGGTTATGAATCCATTGTCGGCATTGCGCCGCGGGTTGCGGGCCTGCGTAAATCCGCTGAACTTGATCTATCTTTTCTGCTACTGAACCAAGGTGGTGGTGGACATCCAAAAATGTTTCAGAAACAATCTTGACCGGCGTATGAGGAAACATATCCAGAGTCTCTGGCACGATCCCCGCAACCGAATTCTCAATCGGTGCGACTCCGTAATCAGCCTGCCCGCGTTCAACCGCAAGAAACACTTCACGAATGTTCGCTACTGGCTCATGCTTCACACTTCGACCAAACACCTGAATAGTGGCCTGATGCGAGAATGTTCCCTCCGGCCCCCAATATGCAACTTGTAAAGGTCGCTCTGCCGCACGGGCTGCGGATATTATTTCGCGAAATATGGAAATAAGCTGATCTGGCTTGAGTTGCTCGGAATCGGATTGGCGCAACTTCTCATAGATTTGGCGTTCCCGTTCTGGCGTGAAGAATGGACGGTCATCCAACCCCTTGACTGCGCCGATCTCGCGAGCAAGCCCGACACGATCTTCCAAAAGCTGGATCAGTTGTTGGTCAACCTGATCAATTTCCGCACGAAGTTCCTCTAGCGTGCGTTTTGGTATGCCTGATTCGCCTTCTTCCCTGTCCACTGGCCCATTTTGGCGCAATGATGTAGGTTCGCTCAGGCCCAAACTAGGTTAAACTGCAAAACATTCCCGTGGATCAGATTTTGAGCCGACTCGGGGTTCTTTTAGAACCATCTTGGCGCGGTGTAGTTAACGTCGTAGACATTCTTCTTGTCACGTACCTCACCTACCGCTTGCTCAAACTTGTGCGTGGCACCCGGGCCTGGCGCGTAGTGCTCGGAATTGGGGTTTTTGTCGCTGCTTTAGCCCTGAGTGAAACTCTTGGCTTAAGGACTCTCCACTGGATTCTTGACAAAGCAACATTGCTCGCACCGGTGGCCTTGGTCATCCTCTTTTTGCCAGAACTCCGGCAAGCAATTGATGGATTTGCCAAGTTCGGATTGTGGTCTGGTCGCTTAATTGGCGGCGAATCTTCGGCAGAAGAAACCGTGATTGAGCAAATTTCCCAAGCAGCTGAAGAAATGGCCGCTGATCGAACTGGAGTTCTTATCGTCATTGAGCGAACTACCCGGCTCGACGACATTGCTGAGAACGGAATTCCCGTTCACGCAGATATAACTGCTCCATTGCTGGGAGCTATCTTCTACGAAGGCAACCCATTGCACGACGGCGCAGTGATTGTTCGGCGGAATGAAGTCCTCGCCGCCGCCTGCCGTCTGCCCATGAGCGAATCGAGCCAGATCGGCGACAAATATCACATGCGGCACAGAGCCGGTATTGGCATGAGTGAGCAATCGGACGCGGTAGTTCTCATTGTCAGTGAAGAACGGGGCACAGTTCACCTGGCAATCGAAGGTGAACTCATCCATGTTGAAACGGGAGAGCCGCTTCGTAACCGGCTCAGAAAAGAACTCATTGTCGACCGTGAAACGGCCCGGAGCCGCCGACTACGACGCAAGAAAGCGAAAGTTGAAGAGGAGGTTTCAGTGCCATGAAAAGGGAAAATATATTACTTTTAATCGCAAGCCTTATTATATCAGTTGCGCTCTGGGTGCAGGTTCAACCAATGTTCGAGCCAGGCCGTGAACGTGAATTTAGTATTCCATTGAGTTTGGAAAACAAACCCGAAAACCTTGCGATCTTTTCTGCTCCAGATGCTGTCACGATTGTTGCTTCCGGAACTCTTGCCGATTTAGACAAGCTTGATACAGCTACCGTAGAAGCATTCGTAAACTTAGAACGAATCAAAGCAGGACAAGCCAATTTTGCAGTGCAAGTTCGTGCGCCAGCAAACAGCGGGCTAACGTTCCGACCTAAGGTTCAAACTTTACAAATTACGGCAGAAAATGTGAGCCGGGCCATGAAAACCCTGTCCGTGGTTCCAACTGGTGCACCGCCAGATGGATTAGCTTACGGCAATGCTGTTTGCCAACCTGCAGAGGTCAACATTTCTGGCCCTGAAAGCTATTTTAAGCAAGTTGCCAGTGTTCAAGTCACTCTCGATTTAACAAGGGCGCGTCCAGGAGTAAGCGTTTCGGTTCCTGTCGAAATATTGGATAAAGAAGGCAATCCGGTTCCCTCGATGATCGCTGATCCGCCTAAAGTAACCGTCGCAGCATCTTTCTCGGTGAGCATGGCATCGCGACCAGTCCCCGTTATTGTTGATTGGAGCGGTTCTCCAGCGCCTGGCTTTGAGATCACGGAAATACTAGTGAACCCACAAAAGGTAGAAATATCGGGTGAAACCGAAACGATTAGTGGAGTAACCGTAATAGTCACCGAGCCGATTTCTTTAGAAGGCATCCGGGCTAACAAAGATATTAAAGCTAAGCTCGTTGTTCCAAGCAAATCTAGTGTCGAGCCGATGACCGTGATGGTTACTATTCGCGTGAAGAAGCGGTAAAACAGCACGCAGCGAGAAAATTACGTGATCGAAATTCGACCAATTCATGAACACGAATCGCCTGCTTTTCTTAACTTGTTGTGTACGGTTTTTGAGTTAGATAACGGGCGGGCCGGAACCGTGTTTTATAGCGAGCCGTTCTTTGATATACGGAGAAAATGGGCGTTATTTTTAGATGGTCAAATGGCGTCAATTCTCACCACAACACCACTCCAGTTTGGGTTTGGTAAAGCAATCGGCATAGCCGGAGTGGGCACACTCATAGAACACCGGGGCAAAGGGTTGGGGCAAAAACTGCTAGAAGTGGTTTTGGAAGAAGCAGATAAAAACAGAGAAGGCGCGGCGATCCTGTTTGCTCACAACGAAGTTTTATACCAGCGGTGCGGATTCACAACTTTAGATGAGGTGATTAAAGGCAACATCAATGCGCCGTGCGCCTTGCCCCACGAACCCGCACTGCCACTCGCCCAAGTACAAGAAAAATACGCAGACTGGGCGAAATCTCACCCAATGCGGCTTCACCGAGATGATCGTAGGTGGAAGTATTGGAACTTCGTTTTTCGAGAATGTTATTCCGCTCCCGGTGGATACATCGCGAGCGAAACCACAATCTGCCGCGAAGCACTCGTCACTGATCAACCAGCAAAATGGCCACTCCTGAATAATGCTGAATGGTATGGCCTGCGATCTATGACGCAGATGCTGGGAGTCCCTTTAATTAACGAACAACACCACTTACTCTTAATGGGACGCAACTTCCCAGATGTTCCCCAGATATTTATGAGTGATCAGTTTTGAATACGCCACGTCGTCCTCTCATCCCCAAGGCTATGTCATTTGTTCCGGATGACAAAGAGGAACCGCAAGTCACTGATCGTTTTCTGGCGCGAATGCGAAAGTTCGGAACGGTCGAAATAGAATTAGGTGCCGCCAATAACTACAACCTACCAATCATATTTGGTTCTGTCTTAGCTACTTTCTTTGCCGTTTTTATTCTCTCCCCACTCTCTTCAGCGATCGTGCCACTCTTTGGATTCGTCAGTGTACTAATTACTTTTCTTATGATGCAGAACTCTCGAATCAAGTGCAGAGTTATCAGTGAAGACCGCGATGAAACAACTTTCGAGCGAGCAACTCTTTCTGGCAAATCCGCCAAGGCTCTACCGGGGGCAACTAACAATCAAAAAATCACTCATTATCAAATCGATCGAAATAACTACCGCCCTCGCGTTTTGCTCGATAATGAGGCTCTACTTCTGCTTCAATTCACTCATGAAGAAGCGGGCAATTTCGCCAGTCAACCAGTCATCAAGGGCAATGTTTGGGTCGCCAAGAATATTGACGACCCACAAATCCAAGAATTGCTCAAGTTATATCTGCTCGACTTATCAGCTAGCCTTTACACCCAAAACGTGTCGCAGAAATCTTAGTTGTTGCCACCCGATCCAGCCGCACGTGGTGCCGATGCAGTTTGACCCGCGACTTGCATAAAGGAATGAGTGACATTCCATTTTTTGACCGTGGCGGTTGCAAGACCCGATTGAATTAAAGGGGAGTCATTCGCTACGGATTGAGCTACTTGTTCCGATCCGCTCACAAGCGCCATTCGTCCGCCACTTTCAAAGTAGCCTTCCATCATGATTCCGCGGGCGTAAAAAACTTCCTTAACCCACTTTTCATGCTTTGCTTCAATATCTTGTGAACTAGTCATGGAAGCAGCATCTTTGGATCGCTCCCAGTTGATCACCCACACTGGCCCTCGGACTGTACTCATGCTCGAACCATCGGAGCCTGATCCTGTGCCAAACCCCATATGACCGCCACCAAATGAACCTCCCTGTTGCGCTCCACTAGATGCCTGAGCCCGTGAAGAACTGCTTGCTGTCGCATTTCCGTTAGAAGTCTGACTATTACTTGTGGAAGTCGAGTTTTGTGCAAACGCAAAAACTCCTCCCACTAATGTCGTCGCACATGCCAGGGCTATTAAAACTGATCGTTTCATGAATTTGCCTCTCTGTAAAAGGGTATCCAATAAACCTGCTCACAAGTTTCCTAAAACCTGCCATTTACTTGATTAAATCTTGCATCTTTTTGTTTGTTGCAATGGAAAGGATGCGAAGAATTTAGTTAGCACCGTAGTAGTTTCTTTCCTCCAAGCGATATGCTCCGCTTCTCACTATATGAAAATCTCCCAAGCCATCCCAATTGCCACGTCAGTGCTGTCTCTCGCGCTGGTCGCTACAGTTCAATTGAAGCCGTTCGACGAAAAAACCGAAGTCGCCGCTGCAAGAAAAGCGATTGAATCACGGTATTCCGTACTCACAGAAGCCATTTACAATTCGGATATTGAAAAAGCCGATTCGGTGATTCACGAATACTTCACGATGCTCCCCATGCTGGACGGTGAAATTGATGATGAAAATACTGAAGACGAAGGGGATTACCTCTCGGCAATTGAAGAAGGCTCAGCAATTTTGTCCATTCAAAAAGTCAACGTGCCGGAAGACGCCAAGCTTGAGCGCAAAATCACATCGTTCATTGCTGGTCGAAGGTTAGCCACCGCCGTTTATTCAGAAACAATGAAATCCGAGTTTGAAGACACTGAGGGCGAATACGGTGCAAAGGGCAAAATGCACAAACTCGAAACGGTCTCTATCTTTCACGACCAATGGTACAAAGGCATTTCAGATGACTCCGAGGAAATTGAGTGGTATTTGTACGACCGCGAAGCAACCTCAATCCTCTTCAAATTAGATGGCAAACCGTTCCAGCCATCAATGGATGACGGTCAACTAGCAAGACTTTTCAATTAAAGGGTTTTAGGGCGAGGTTAACCTCGCCCTACGTTCTCACTAGCCAGGGCCGAGGCGTTTCATCAATTCGGAAACCGCTCGCTCTAGCTGAGTATCGTGTCCAGCCCGGTACGCATTGACATCCCAAGGAACATCCACGTTCGGCTTGCGTCCATTAGCTTCAAGGTTTTCACCATTGATCGCATAAGCTCCGCTTGCTGGCATTCTAATCGCCCCACCATCCCATAGGCTCCATGCAGAGGTTCCAATAACGCCGCCGCCAGTTGGTTCGCCGATCACCGGGCCGAGCTTCATGCGTTGGAACCCTTCGCTGAAGATTTCCGCATTGCTGAATGAGTATTCGTTGGTCAAACAGGCCGCAGGGAGTTCAAGCGCGTTGCCTCGATAGATGTTCTCACTAAACTTCATGCCTGGCATATCACGATTGGTTCGGATGAGCCATGGCTCTTTGCGCATGATATTGAGGATGATGTGGCTTGTGTAGCCGCCACCGTTATAGCGAACATCAACAATTACGCCATCTTTGCCTTCCAAATCGGTGTCTATTTCCCGCAAGAAAGTATCGAGGCTAGGTTCATCCATTCCTTGAATATGAATGTAACCCAAACGTCCACCGCTTAAACGGTCAACGATCTCCTTGTTGTCGTTCACCCATGTGCGGTAGGTAATAGGCGACATAAGCTGAGCGGGAATTGGCTTGATCGTGACTGCAACATCGCTTCCGTTTCTCCGTACGACAAGGCTCACCTTTTTGCCAACTTGACCGTTCATCAGTTCGGAAAGTGACTGTTTATTGCCAATGACTTTGCCGTTCACGCTGATGATCTGGTCGCCCTTCATCAATTTGCTATCTGGGTGGTCAGCGGGAGTGCCGGGATAAACACGATCAACCACATAGCGACCGTTGTTTAACGCCGACCAATCCCACTCGACGCCAAATACGCCTGTTGTTTCATTCACAGAAGGTCGGAATGTTTCGCTTGATGTCGAGCCTTGATGGCTACTGTCTAATCGCTCTACCATCTCGCCCATCAAGTCGTAAAAGTCTTGCCGACTGGTGCAGTAAGGAACAATAGCGCCAAACTCTTTGCGAACGCCTTCCCAATCCTTTCCGTGCATTTTGGGATCGTAGAAGTGGCGGTCAAGTGCCCACCATGCTTCTTCAAACAGAGCGGATTCTTCCGCCGCCATGTCAACTTTCATAACTGCGTTGTAGTTAATCGGTTGCGCACCTGCAGGAGTGAGTACGGAGATTCGCCCACCTTGATTGATGTAAGTTCTTCCACCAGAAACGAGGACATCTCCTACCAAGCCGGTCACACCAGGCACAGGACGAGTGGAGCCATTCGCTAAGTTAATAGTTACAAAAGCTCCATCCACGTTAGCGTAGGCCTCGTTGCCTCGCGCTCCGTTCCAATAGCCTTGCGGTTCAAATCTGAGTTTTCTGCGCCGAAGTTCTATTGCATTTCTTTCAATTTTTAGCTCCGGTGATCCTTCCGCTGGAGGAGCCGCACCCATTTTGTCTAAGTCGTCTTCGCTGTAAGTGATAGCTTGCGGAACCAAGTCCACAACGTACATATAGCTATCGCTGTTACGAATTTCACTGTAGTCATTGCCTTCAACCGCGGAGAATGCGAAATGTTTGAGATCTGGGCTAACAATTGGTCGACTCGCCCCTTTTCCTGCTCTGGTGATAAGTATTGACTCCGAACCATCCCGCTTCGCCAAGTACAAACCAGTAGAACGAGTTTCTTGCCGCATAACAGCAATATGCGTGCTGTCCGCCGCCCACGAGTACACGGGGAATCCAGCAGCCACCGTGCTCATATCTCCTTCAAAAACTTTTACTGGCGTTCCACCGCTGCTAGGCATGACCATGACATCTCGGTTGCCTTGTACGAATAGAATCCATTTTCGATCCGGACTAAGAAGGGGCGCAAATGTATCCAAAGTTGGGTGCGAATAGAGGAGCGTGCTGCTACCGTCAGTTTTGAGAGTGTAGAGAGAGCGTTTGCTCTTTTCTCGGGCCGAGACATATACCGCCGTTTCATCATCAATCCATTGAGGATTTGAATCCGGCCGGACATTGTTTGTGAGTTGTCTTGTGGTTCCACCCGATGCCGGAAGGTAGAAGATTTCACCCCTGTAATCAATCATCATTAGCTTGTTGTTAGGGGATACAGAGAACTCACCAGCACCCGTTGAGCTTGCAAATTCTTGTATGGTCATACGGCGTGAATCTGATGGGGCAGAAATAGACATCGGCTCGGCTTTGCCAGATGCTAGGTCAAGCGTGTAGATTTCTGAATTTCTCTGAAACACGGCTCGATTGGCCGTCGCACTTACGCTTCGTATCGTTCCACCCGTAAAGTTAGTGATCTTAGTCGCCTTTCCTGAATCCACGTTTAACCGATAGATGTTGTGAGCCCCGTCTCGGTTAGACATCATCACAACTTCGTTGGAAGAAATGAATACCGGATTCATATCAAGTTTATCGTTCTGCGTGACTTGCTTGAATCCAGTAAGCGGAGCACCCGCCTTTGCTACCCAAACCTCAGCCGTATTCGAGCCTGACTGCCCTGGTTTGCGCCAATGCGATGCGCTTCCACCAGTATTGAAAGCAATGCGAGACCCATCAGGCGAAGCAGATGCGTAAAACTCCATTTCCAGGGGATGATCAGAAATCCTGACTATATCTCCGCCAGTAAGCGGAACTCTAAAAAGGTCTAATCTGCCCCAAGCAGAAGAATATCCATATACATAGCCATCTTTGCTTACGGAAGTAGGATATTCACTGGAGCTTTCGTAGTTCAGACGTTTAACATCCGAACCATCTGTATCCATTGAGAAAATGTCTTGGCTTCCAAATCGGTTGCTGTAAAAAACTATCTTCTTTCCATCCGGAGACCAGATGGGAAACCCTTCAATGGCCTCGTTGACAGTGAGCCGAGTCGCTTTGCCTCCCTGATAGGGAACAGTCCACACATCTCCTTGCCAAATGAACGCAACCGTTGAACCATCTGGGGAGAGGGCAGGGTCTACGGTTCGTTTGATTTCATTTGGTGCGGCAATTGCTGCCGCGGATGCCAACACAGTGGTCAGTGCAAATACAAAAGTGCTTAGGCGCATGATTCCTAGTTCTACTCGGAATCATGCGCCTAATGCTTCACAATTTAGTGATTTTGTGTCGTTAGAGCTTCAAGTCAACAATACCGCTGACGCCGACACCATCAACTGCCTTAAGATTCTTGGCGTCGGTTGGATTATCGGTAGCGACTGGGATCAATGCCCGAATCCGGATTTCATCACCGAACAGGCCACCTTCTGGGGACGCGACACATTTGACTTTATCAACATTTGACTTAGCTCCCATCACCTGAGCTGCACCAATAGCACCACGTGTGTTAAGCCCAATAGTGATAATCGGAACCACCTTTGTATATGATTTGGAATTATCTTTGTGTCCCGTCAAGCCGTTAATAGCCTTATTGATATCTGGCCCGAATTGCTTGACAGCTGCACCTACACCTAGAATCTTGATGATCTCTCTGATTTGCGGCATACCCACCGCGGTCAAACCCATAACTGCGGCTACTGCAACTAAAACACGAAGATTAGGGCGATACCCTCTGACTAAGCGGCGATTTGGCTTCATTTTTCTGTCCTTCTCATTATTAAACGAACGAAAATGACCAAGAGTGACGTTTCCGGCAAAAAAAGCCCCCACTCCGAAGAGTGAGGGCTTGTCCCGTTAGTTGAAGATCAAGCTTAGAACTTAATCTTGACTTGAGTGCCGAAGAGGCCACCTTGGAACTTGCCAGCGCCTGGTTGTCCAGGAACGCCAACACCCTTGCCGTCAGCATCGCTGTAAGCGTAGGTGAACATGATCGAAGAATTCTTCGACATGTTGTAGCCCAACATCAGGGTGTACCATCGTTGGAACGGATCTGGAGTAGCTCCATCGAACTTGAAGTCATAGTTTTCGTACTTAAGACCAAGGTCGAAGTAGTTGCTCAGTTTGTAGTTGAGGCCCAATGCGATGCTGGTTGCATCATCATCTTCGCTCAAGTAGCCACTGAACGCGTTATCGTTACCAGAGAGCATTTCGAACTTGCCCCAGATGGTCAAGTCGCTGCTTGGCATGAAGTGGAGCATTGCGTTGAAGCCTTCCACGTTGGTTGGGTTGTACCAGGTACCGACTCGGCCCCAGCTACCAGCTGCCATGTAGTTAGCTTCGATGACTCGGTAGCCAACTTTAGCGCCCCAGTTGTTACCGTGGTAACCAAGAGCAACATCCCATGCAGTGTTTTCTTCATCGAGAACGTTGTGGGTGTTTTCGCTGAGGCTGGTTTTGCCGTAGGTACCGTAGAAGTGAACGTTGCCGAACTTCAGGTTTACGTCAGCACCATAGGTGTTCATTCGGTTAGCAGGTCCGCTAGCACCAGCAAAACCTTCGAGGTTATCGCTGTTTTGGAACAAGTAAGCGAGGTTGATTCCACCCATTTCGCCGATTGGGAAGCCCAATTGGATACCGAGAACTTTATCGATTTGCTCACCACCAAATGGGATGTAGCTGATTTCGTAGTAGTCGTCGGTGAAGAATCGGTCGCCAATGTTTCCACCGAATACGGTGAGGTTTACAGCACCGAAGTTGAAATCAACGATTCCACCATCGAATGTCCATTCGCCATTGTCGCGCCAATCTTGCTTGTAGTAGTCCTTGGTGTAGCTGGTTCGTTGGAACAGGTAAGGGCTAACTTTGTGGCTTACGCGACCAAGTTGTGCCTTCATGCCTTGTCCGACGAGTTCGCCGTTGAAGGTTACTGCCAAGCGAGCGATACCGAGGGTGTTTGTCCAATCATCGTAGAACTGGTCGCCGATGTTGCTGACGTAACCTTCGTAGAATCCGATTTCATCGAAAGTGTTGCCACCAACGATAACTGCATCGAATTGTGGTTCGCCTTCTTTACCGCCCTTCAGGGTGATGTAGGCTTCGTGGAATACGTTGAAATCCTTGTCCATTCCGACAGGAGTTCCGCTGTAATCGCCGTGGCCTTGACCCCAAAGACGACCGTCATGACCGAGACCATAGTTGTCGTCGTTGCTGTGACCAGCAAGCATCAGAACGTTAGCTTCTACACCAACAGTGATAGCGGTGGTTCGACCTTCTAGATCGTCCAGTCGCTTCTTCATGTCGGAGATTTCGTCCTTCATGCCCTTTACGTCAACGCCGAGTTGTTGGAGTTGAGGTTCGAATTCCTTCACGAGTCGTTGCATCGTGTCGATTGAACTCTTCCAACCCTTCATGCTGTTAACGTCAGCTTTCAGGTCATCAATTTGCTTTTGCAACGAACCGTCGTTGCTATTGCTGCCAGTTGGTCGGCCTTCCAGAGCCTTGATCTTAGCGTTAACGCCATCAAACTGAGACTGCATAGCCTTCCAGAGCTTGTCAAGAGCAACTGCCAACTCATAGCGGCTGGTCATTCGGGTACCGCGGTAGAAACCGTCGGTGTAGCCGAACAGAACCTTGTCCTTGAGATTCTTGAGTGCTTGATACGCCCAATGATTTTCCGGAACATCCGGGAAATTGTCTTGTGCGAGAGCTGGGGTAACCAGCGCAACGCCCAAAACTGCGCTCAGAGCGAGCTTAAGTGTTTTGTTCATTTTTGTTTTGTTTCTCCTAAGAGGGGAAACGCCAAATGAAAAAATCGCTCAACCCGAATAGGGGAGCTGTTCCTCACAACTTTCCTTAAGTTCCCTGTGAGAACCAAGCCCAACACCCTCGGCTCGGCGACGCCTCCAAATTGCGTCTCCAGTAGAGAGTTACACTCTCCACCGGATGTAATTATGGTCCAACTGCCAGAGGCTCCCCGGACCCTGTTAGAATCACTGGGTACTTAGTCCTGAATCCAGGTTGGAGGCGAACTTGTCATGCGCGGATAAGCGCAAGTAATTCCTCTGTTTTAGAGCGCATTAAATTGGCATCAGCACGGGTTTCTACGTTCAACCGAATGACCGGCTCGGTGTTGCTTCCACGCAGGTTAAACCGCCATTCGGGGAATTCAATGCTAATGCCGTCCGTCTTGTCCACAATTCCTCCCGGGTATGCGGCTTCAGCACGAGCCAGCACGGTAGGAACGTCGTCCACTGTACTATTGACCTCGCCGGAGCAGGGGAATTTTTCGATCATCGCGCCAACAAGCTCGCCTAAGCTCTTGCCGGTTTTCGCCATTAGTTTAAGAACTAATAGCATGGGAATCATGCCGCTATCGCAATACCAATGGTCGCGGAAATAGTGGTGCGCGCTCATTTCGCCGCCGTAGACCGCGTTTTCGGCGCGCATTTTTTCTTTGATAAATGCGTGACCGCTTTTGCACATCACTGCCCGTCCGCCAGATTCAGCCACGATCTCTAGTGTGTTCCACATCAAGCGAGGATCATAGATAATAGTCGCTCCGGGATTATCAACAAGAATCGCCTGAGCAAGCAACCCAACTATATAATATCCCTCAATAAAGTTGCCTTTTTCATCCAACAAAAAGCACCGATCATAATCGCCATCCCATGCAATTCCTAGGTCATATCCACCCTTGGCAAGTTCCGCCTCGACTGGCGCACGACTCTCTTCCAAAATCGGATTCGGCACTCCGTTCGGAAAATGACCATCCGGCTCGAACATCATTTTTGTGACTTGCAATGGCAGGTGGGGCATCAGGGCTTCCATTGCAATTCCTGCCGCTCCATTGCCAGGGCTGGCAAGAACCTTGAAATTCTTTAACTCACTGGCGGGGCAGATTTTGAGCAGGTGCTGGACAAAGTCGGTGTAGCAATCCTTTTTGGTAATTGCGCCTCCACCTGCCCCTGCAGGCACTCCACCCTGGAGAACCTTATGCGCCAATTCCTCAATGTCGTACAGGCCAGTATCTCCGCTGATGGGTCGGCTTTCTTGCCGCACCATTTTCATGCCGTTGTATTCCGGCGGATTGTGGCTCGCCGTAATCATGATGCCGCCATCGTAGCCATAGTGAGCGGTGGCAAAGTACACCATTTCCGTGCCAATCATGCCCAAATCAATTACATCACAACCTTCTTCATTTAGGCCGCGGCTAAGAGATTCCGCAAGTTCTGGCCCTGTGAGGCGAATATCGTAACCGACACAAACCGTTTTCGCGCCAGTTTTTTGGGCGTATGCACGACCAATCGCGTATGCCACTTCGGGATTCAATTCGCTCGGAACTTTGCCCCGCACGTCGTACGCTTTAAAGCACGCTAAATACTGCCCCATGATTGATGTTCAGGGTACCCGTCTCAGCTAAACTGACTCTGTGCTAGCACCAGCCTTAGCCGAAGATAATTTGCCGCCAAAACTATTCCTAATTCATGGTGGGCCAGGCGCGCAAGGCTCCTTGCACGGATTATCGAATTCGTTGCCTGTTAAGCTAAGGCCCCGCGAAATTCTCCAACGATATTCAGGCGACCTACCACTAACCGTTGACCAGCACATCACCGACATGGCGGCAATCATTCAGGAACCCGCCAACATTCTTGGTCACTCCTGGGGTGCCATGCTGTCGCTTTCGTTTGCAAGCCAATATCCAAGTAGATGCCAGCACATCATTTTAGTAGGGTGCGGCACGTACTCTACCAAAAGCAGGGCGGAATACGAACGGCGGATCAATGAAAGAACCAATCCGATCCGCAAGGCAGAATTGAAAGCAGCAGTTGCCAATGCTAATTCGGATACTGAGCGACAAGCTGCATTCAGAGCTTATGCAGAATACGCAACTTCTCTCCAAGCCTATTCACCCATAGTTGATCCGTATCCCGATGCCTTAACTAAATTTGATCCAGATGGACATGCGGAAACGTGGCGAGACGCCATACGCTTACAGTCAGAAGACATTGAGCCATCCAGATTTGCTTCGATTACCTGTCCTGTCACTCTCATTCAAGGGCGCCAAGACCCACATCCAGGTGAATTGATTTTTCAAGATCTTAAACCACATCTGCCTCAACTTGAATACATTGAGATTTCTGATTGTGGACATGAACCTTGGTTAGAAAAATATGCGAGGCATAACTTTTTGAAATGTATTGAGCAACTGTTAGCTTGAAAAATCGGAATTTAGTTTCCTAAAGAATTACCTAACCCAGTATTTTTACCATCTGTCTTAACAATCTTTGTCAGTATATTGGGTTTTGCCACCCGACGTTGTTCGGGTGTAGAGAGGAACTTTCACAATGAAAAAACTAGCAATTACCGCCTTTGCAATGGCGGTCAGCAGTTCGGCATTTGCCGCAAATCTGGTCTGGAATAACCAAGTCTTGTCATTCAATGATCCAGTCTTCGACCGCGTGGACGAATCAGGATCTATTGACTTTAGCGGACTCGAAGTCAACTACCATTCATTTGATTTCTACGTCACACAATCAGGCACCTACGATATTGAGATGGCGATTCGTGCCAGCAACTCTAGTGCAGACACCTACCTTTTGCTTTACACACCGTCATTTGATTCATCCGACGCAACCGTCAACTTCCTTGCGGGAAATGATGATTCGAGTGCTGCGCTCAACGTTCTATCTGGCTCATATTTTTCGGGCAACGCAGGACGTTCTACACTTACGGGAATTGCACTGAATGCAAACACCCAATACATTGTGGTTGCGACCACGTTTGATTTCAGCGCGACCCTGTTTGATGATCTCACATACGATCTTGGGATTGGAAACGGGCAAGGCGACGTCATAGCGGGGGCACCCGTTCCTGAGCCAGCATCTCTGCTTGTTTTGGGCGGAATCGCGCTTGCAGCCGCTCGTCGTAAACGCAAGTAGTCAAAGTATCTCAGTAATTGAAATCCCCAAGACATTGCTTGGGGATTTTTTGCGCTTACCTCATTTTCTGATAGGTAACCTAAAATCTATGCCAGCTACCCTTATTGGAGCCCATATGCCGACAGGAAAAGGATTGCCTGACGCGGTTCGCCGAGGCAAAACAATCGGGTGTACGGCGATTCAAATATTTACTTCATCGCCCCAGCAGTGGAAATCGAAACCGCTTGCTCCAGATGCCAGTGAAAAACTTGCGGAGGCGATTCAAGAAACGGGCATCGACCCTCAAGCGATGGTGAGTCACGACAGCTATCTCATCAACTTGTGTGCTCCCGACCCCGAAAAGCAAGCAATGTCCCGCGAAGCCCTGACCCGCGAACTCACACGATGTGCCGAACTGAAAATCCCGTACGTTGTTTCGCACATGGGCGCGCATTTGGGCCAAGGCGAAGATATTGGCCTTGAAATGGTCGCCGAGCAGACAATTGGATTACTGCAGGAAATCCCAGATGGAGTCACTCTGCTTATGGAAACTACCGCCGGGCAAGGATCTTCACTGAATTACAAGTTTGAACATCTCGCCAAGCTTCTTGAACTCACAAAAAGCCCGAAAAATCTCGCGATCTGCCTGGATACATGCCACATATTCGCGGCAGGCTACGATATCCGCACCAAGGAAACTTATGAGGCGACGTTCGCCGAGTTCGACCGCCTGATCGGCTGTGAGGTTATCAAAGTCATCCACTGCAACGACAGCAAAAAAGCTCTAGGAACCAAAGTGGATCGCCATAACCATTTGGGAGAAGGAGAAATTGGCGAAACTGCGTTCCGATGTTTAGTGCATGACGCCCGGTTTGAAAAGACTCCGATAGTGGTCGAAACGCCAGAAGCTGACACGATGCACGAGGTCAATGTCCAGCGGCTGTGGAATTGGGCGGGCGAAGCAAAACCTTAAAGGATTTGCCACTCGGATTCTGGAATCTGTGCCGCTAACATAATTTGTCGAAGAGTGCCGATTGGCAACTCCTTTGAACGATGCAACGGCACAATGACTGTAAGTCGGCTTTCCGCGTTATGCCACTTACGATGGCTCCCACGCTGACTGACCAGAGCGAAACCAAATCATGTAAGAATTTTTTCGACTTCCTGCGCAGGAAGCCGCTTGATCTTGCCCACTAAACCGCGACCTGATCAATTTTGCCGCAGGATCTAAATTGAGAGGCGACTCTTCTAAATACAACTGAATCGCTTCCTTTATGTTTTGCTTGGCTTCGTTTTCGGTCATGCCGCTAGAAACACACCCTGGCAGTTCAGGGCACCAAACTGCGAACTCCCCCGTTTCAGGATCAGGTTCTAAAACAATTCGCCACTTCATAACTAACTAAGTATACGGTTCACACAGAGTTTTTGTAACGTGATCAATTTATTCCGGCACGTCGCCCATATCCGTTTCTGATGCGGAAACATTTTCTTCTTGAATCTGTTCGAAAATCTCTTTTCGGTGAACGACTACATCGCGAGGCGCGCGAATGCCGATTCGAACTTGTTCGCCGCGAACTTCTAATACAACGACTTCAATTTCGTTTCCGATAACGATACTTTGGTTGACTTTTCTCGTCAGTACCAGCATAGGCTCTACCCTCCATGGCTTGCCGCTGGCAGCTTGCTTTAAGCTGCCTGGCTACCGTCGCTTCCTGAAGCAAACACCTTGTACCTGATCGGGTACCGATTGTCTTCCACAACCACTTGTTGGGCGAGCCTTGATTCTGCATTGATCAAGATCGGCCCGGCTAGGTTCAGAGTCAAATCATCTGGCTTACCTTTCGGAATCGTCACAATAGTATAGACGAGTCGGGGCGTTTCTTCACTCAGTTGTAAATCTGTCGCCACTTGCTCCGGCATTTCGGGAGCGTAATCGGTCACGTAGTGCCCTGGATCAACGACCAAAAAGGCCAAGTCCCCTGACTCCACTGATTGGAGCCAGCAAAAAGGACTCCCTTCCTTATGCTGGATCACGATATAACGCTGGTTTTGCGGAAAGCCAAGCAGGCCATCCGGGAGAGTCACCACATCCTCAGTGGAGAACTCAACCTTGCCAAAGCGCGTTGTTTCAATCGCGTTACTGGTCATCATCTCATAAAGTCCATGAGGCTCAGCCCCATGCCTTGGCTTGCTACTTGCAATGCCGCACTATAAGCATTTTCGGCTTGTTGGTACCGAACATAAGCCTCCGTAATATCAACTTCTTCAAAACCAGATATTTCGGCGGTCAGATCATCAATTCTGCGCGTGTTTTCGGTTGCTAGTTGCTGAACGTTTTGCAACCGAGCACCCATATTGGATCGCATACCCGTGACTTGCTCGCGCAAAGTTTTGAGGTTAGCCACGCTTTCATCGGAAAGCTTAATGATGTCTTGGCTCTGCAGGTTGGATTTAAGAGCTTCTAGCTCGTTGTAAACGTTCGCAATCGCGACGTCCATTCCCTGTCCATTCACTCGAATATATTCGTTCGATCGGACTTCGGAAAGAATCGGCAAATCGTCGCCATTGAACTGCAAAGTTGTTCCGATTTCTGTAAACGGCTTGGTGTTTGATTTCTGCCCCGCAAAGATGTACTGGCCTTGCGAACCTTGCTTGTTGCCAAGTCGGATCAACTTTTCTTGAAGTGCGTCCACTTGGTCGGCAAGGCTTTGAGCCGCAGAAGGATCAAGTGCGCTGGAGGCTCCCTGAATCGCGAAGACAGAGGCTTGATTTAGAAGATCACTGATTTCCCCGAGTGCTTGCTCGCTATTTCCGAGATAATCCTTTGCGTTACGAAGATTTTTATCGTACTGCTCGAATCGCATCTTGAGTTGGCGAGAATTCATCGCCAAATGCGCGCTGATCGGGTCTTCGTTGGCCGATTCAAACTGGCGACCAGTCGAGATTTGCTTCTGCACCTTAAAGTACGCAGACTGCGCCTTTTGAATATTGTTCGTGTAAGTATCGAATTGAAAACCTGTGCTAATTCTCATTTCCTAACTCCCTACCGTCGTAGCATCCCGATTAAGTCTTCAGTCACTTGGTCGAATAATGTCAAAGCTCGCGCAGCCGCTTGGTAGGAACGCTGCAGCTTCATCAGATTCGCCATTTCGTCATCTATGCTCACTCCACTGACCGCTTGTTGTTGCTCTCCGATTTGGGTAACAACTGCGCTTTCAGTTACTTCAGCATTTTTGTAGTAGTTTCCGTCGTTAGCAACTTTAGAAACGATGTCGGAGAAAAACTTACCGAACGATTTCGCCCCAAGCGCGGCCTGAGTTGAATCTCTCATCCCCGCAAATAAATGAGCAAGTGATCCATCGCCGGGATCGCCGGTTAGCCCCGCCGCGATCGCGTTCGGATCGGCTTTGACTTCAATGCTCAGCGAGAAATCAATTGCCCCAGTTTGCGGCGGCACTAATACATCGTTAAAGAAGTTCACGCCCGTATTGCCAAGTGCGTTTGTCCCCGTCATGTGGGTGCCGTTTATTTGAGTTCTTAGCTCGTTGGCAAGATTGTCCAGATTCGTCATCTGGGTTTGAGTTTCGTTTAGCGAACCCAACAAACCAGAAAGCGAACCCCCTCGGACGTTGTAAGTAAATGTGCCGTCTGTAACCGTGCCTGCCGCCGCATCAAAAGTTGATGGAAACGGTCGCGCTGTGGCACCTTGCACTAAAGTGAATCCTGAAGCGTAAACCGCGTAAGACCCGTCGGGGAATGTCTCTTTACTGATATTGACAAGCTTGCTTAAATCAGCAAGTGCCAAATCTCTTTGATCCATCAAATCGTTTGGCGGGCCATTGGTGGCCGCGGCAGTTTGAATCTGCCGGTTGAGAGAAGCGATTTGCTGGCCCAAATTGTTGATCTGAGCAATTGTCGAATTAATTTGAAATGTCTGACTTGTCGCTAAGTTGGAAAAGTCGTTATAGCGACCCCGGATTCGATCTGTGAGAATTTGGCCCGAAAGTTGAACTTCGGCGCGTTCTGCCGCACCCGATGGATTCGAGCCCAAACCCGACCAAGAGTTAAAGAATCGGTCAAGAGCTTGGCTGATTCCTGTATCCGAAGGCTCTCCGTAGATGTTGTCAATCCGTTGGAGTCCGGCTGCTAACGCACCGTATTTGCCTTGCTGACCAAGTGCATTGTTCATGCTCGTATCTAGGTATCCATCGCGGATACGGTTGATCGAACTGATCAATGAGCCTTGACCGATTTGCTTTGTGCCGTTACTATAAAAGTTCAGGCTAGGCATCGTGGTGAAATCCACGGTCTGGCGCGTATACCCGCGGGTGTTCACATTCGCAATGTTGTGACCCGCTGTATCAATCGCGCGCTGAAAGTTCCGCAGCGACTGCGATGCCATGTTAATGCCGAGAAATGGACCTGACATGATTGACTCCTAGTAAAATTGTCGGTATCAAGCAGCCTGATTCATTAGTACATTTGCTTGGCTTCTTCGTGGAGCATATGGACCTTCGGCTTTTTGCGACTCATTTACGATCACGGTCATTGACCCATTAACGTAGGCAAGTTCATTTTCAATGAGTGCTTTGTTCTTATCAATCACTCGTTGAACGTTGCGTCCGGCAACGATGACTTTATTTGCTAAAGCTTGGATATGCTGCGCTTCGGCTTTTTCAAGCACCTGCACGAGACTTCGAAGACTTGGCTCACAGCCTAGTTCTTCGGCCAGCCCTTTCGCGCACGCCGCCGCTTTATCGTCAATTGCTTGCATTTGATCCATCATGCCGTCGAGAGTGGGTTGAAGCATTTCAATCCGTTCGACTTGGCGCATTGTTAAAGCCGCTGTTTGTTGGTGCAGAGTTGCGACCAGTTCATCAGAGGTTTTGAGCCATGCATTCCAGAGTTGTTCCAGTTCTTTGGTTACTTTTGCCATTGAGGTTTCCCAGTGTATGAGTTACGAATTTGTTGATTTGATTTCAGATTTGGTCAGAGGCTCGGCGGAATCTTGCACAACGCGCAGACCCTGAGCCAGAAAAACTGTTCGAGCGATACCGATGGATCCGTGGCCCTTCGCCGCTTGTCCGGCGATGGCGTCATCCATCCCTTCCTTGGCAAAGTCCATCATCGGACTTGATTTTTCGCTAAAGCTGGTTGATCGCATTTGCGACAAGAGCTTCTTCACGAAGAATCCTTCAAAATCTTCACTTGCCTTCTGGAGCTTCAGCAAATCGGCTTTCGCTTTATTTGGCAATTTGTCCAGATCGAGCTTGCCTTCGGTCATCAGGCTTTCGTAAACGCCTTCCAACCTCTTGCGAACCTCGGAGCCAGGGGCGCCGAGTCGGCGATCCAGTTCCTGCCGCAGTCCAGCCGCGAAATCTGCGCGGATTGGCTTAATGTTGACTGTCATTGAATTCGAATCCTTGCCTTCAGTGCGCCTTGATCCGCCAATGCCTGGAGGATCGCGATGATGTCTCGGGCGGAAACATCCATCGCTTGGAAAATCTTTGCGAGGTCATCCAGCGTTGCATTGGGTGCAACTACAACAACCTGCGGGATTTGTTCACTTGCGTTGACTTGCGAAACCGGGGTTACAGTGGTCTGCCCTTGGCTAAACGGAAGAGGCTGACTCGTAATGAACTCTGTATCAATCTGAACACGCAACGAGCCATGAGCGATCAAAGCCGGGCCAAGTTTAACGTTGCCACCAATCACGATAGTTCCGGTTCGTTCGTTGATCACAATCGTAGGCTCGGTGTTGGCATAAACTTCTAGCTTCTGAACTTGACTGATCACATCTACCGCGTCTTTTGCGTTCGGTAATTTGATTGCGATGGTGACTGCGTCTATCGCAGTGACACCGAGGCCAGGAAAGCTCTTGGCGATCTGGTCACGCACTCGCTGTGCAGTTGTGAAATCTGGTTGATCTAAGTCTAAGTAGAGGAATCCGTCGCCAAAAACGAATTGGGTATCCACCCCGCGCTGAATATCCGCGCCATCAGGCACACGACCAACGGTCGCGTGGTTTTTACGGATAGAACTTCCGTTGCTGCCGCTGTTGAATCCACCAATACTCAGCGATCCACTGGCAATCGCAAACGAAATATTCGTGTCGTACATCGTTCCGAGAGGAGTTGGCAGGAGAAATCCACCTTCTAAACTCTTTGCATCGCCAATGCTCTGCACAGTGATGTCAACTTTCCTACCAGGTGCTGCAAATGCGGGAAGCTCTGCAGTGACACTCACAATCGCGATGTTTTTGCTAGTGAACTTAGATGGGTCAACCAGAGTTCCCCATCGAGTAAGCGCATTTGCAAGTGCGGTCGAAGTTGCCGAAACTTGCTTGCTGTCGCCAGTACCAGCCAGACCAACCACCAAACCGTAGCCCATGATCGTGTTGGATCGGGCACCTCGGAATCCACCAATTGCAGCGATTTCCACGGCAACACCGTTGGATTCAGCTTGCCGGATCGCGGTTTCGCGCTTTTGGGCGGCATCTTGAGCGGCCTTCATCGCGGCTTTTTCGTCCGCGGGAGTCGCTGAGCCGTTTTGGGCAAAAACAACTGCCGAAATAGTCAACAATGCCGCAAAAGAGACGAGTTTCAAAAATGAATTCTTCATTAGAACAACCAATCCAAGATTTGCGTCAGGATTCCCTTTCGCTGTCGTTCACTCACCTGGCCTTTGCCTTCCATCTTGATTTCGGCTTCGGCGATTTTTGTGCTAGAAATTGTGTTTTGCGGGGTGATATCAGTCGCCCGGATAATGCCGCTAAGAACAAAGGTTTGAGTTTCTTTGTTGGTGACCAGCGAGCGGCTGCCTTCAATAATCATATTGCCGTTTGGCAGAACATCTTTGACAATCGCGCTCATGGTCGCCGACATCTTCGCGGTTTGGTTTGTAGAACCAGTGCCGTTGGTAGTGCTCGTCGCACTGTTGGAAAGCGGCCCAAACAGCTGAGTTAGCAAACCAGTAAGAATGTTAGGGCTGACACTTGTCGAATCGCCCTTTGCGGTCTGGGTGCTTGCCGCGAAATTTGAAGCAGAACGTTCATCAATAACGATCAGAACGATGTCGCCTTTCGCCCGCGCCACTTGGTCAATGTAAGGGTTCTTGACTTGACCCTCATAGATCGAACCAGCGTTCGACTTTCCGGTCGGGTCTTGTGATTCTGTGCCGGCTTCAGTTGCCCAGCTCAGACTCACGACGCTAGCTAACGCTAGAACAATCCATTTTTTCATAATTGAACCTCTACTTTTCCTTCTTTATTGAGGGTGCCGACCAGTTCTTTTCCGGTGGCTAGCTCAACGGTCACTTGACCAGTAATTCGATCTACTTTCTTTACTTTGGCGGTGCTTTCCACTCTAACATCGCGGCTGATCACGATCACGGTGACGCTATCGCCATTGCTGAGGGTGATGGGCACACTCTTGTTTACAAAGGTCAAGGTGCGGGAATTCACGCGTTTGCCATCCACATAAGCGACCACGGTCACTGATAAATTGCTTCCAGACTTCAAAGGCTGTTCTGCGCGCAGGTCAAGGGTTCCCTCTGGTGCTTCTAAGTCGGGCACAGGCTTTGTAGTTTCTGGCTCAAAGCTAGGGTACTGCTCGCTGATAGATGCGATAGCAGTATTGATAAACATCTGTTGGGTGATGGTTTGTCCAACCCGCTTGATTTGAATTCGTACCGGGCCAGAAATTCTCACCTTCGCAATATCAAATCCAGCGGTCTTCAACCGGCTATTGATGAGATAACGGTCTAATACTCGTGGGACGCCAAAGGTGGGTGCATTGCCTAAGCTGATTTCGGCTAGGGCTCGAAGTTGGCTCTCAGGAGCATAGATGTCAGCAACCTCTCCCAATTTGATGTCGGTGCCAGACATCGAAGAGATATCAGGAAATGCAATTTCAATTCCGCCGTTCTTAATCCATGCCTCGTCAGCGATATGATCCGTCTTAGCGACTTTTTTGATCTGGGTAATTGAATCAGATTGTGTTTTGATCGGTGATTCTTCAGTGTCCAAATGAACTCGCACGTAGCTTTCTTCCGCCTTTTGTGAACTCCACGGGCGGATGACTCCAGCTAAACCCTCGCCTGGCTCAACTAGCTTTGAATCGCCATAAATCTTTAAGAATTTGCCGCTAACTACGGGTCGAATATCATCTGGGAAGATCGAGAGAACTAATCTTCCCACTTCGATAACTTCGTTGGAGTAAACGGCTTGGATATGCCCTTGCAAATCCACCGACAATTCTCGGGGCTCTCGTTCAACTTTCACCAGCGGCCACACCGGCAAGCCATCGGTGCTGATGACCTTTCCGGCCGACCAAGTGAGTTCAGTGTGTTTTGCAAACACAATCTGGTCACCTTGGGCAAACCTCATGTACCCCTCGCCATCCACCTGAATCGGGGTGGCGATAGTACTACCAAGAACGAGACTAAGAATTGTCGCCAGCATCAGAATTACCTCTTCAGGTTGTTCAGAACCGAAAGCATGTCGTCGGAGGTTTGGATCGCCTTCGAGTTGATTTCGTAAGCGCGTTGAGCGGTGATCATCTTGACCATCTCTTCAACAACCTGCACGTTGGAACCTTCAAGAACCATCTGCAAAAGTGTTCCGCTGCCTTCTTGACCAGGAGTGACAACTTGAGCTTCGCCGCTGGCCCCGCCACCTTTGTATAGGTTTTGGCCCATGCGGGTCAAACCGGATGGGTTGGTAAACATGGCAATTTGAACCTGCCCCAACTCTTCAGGATCGTTGTTGCCCGGGAGAATCGCAGAAATAAATCCTTCGCCAGAAATTGTAAGTGCCCTTGCTCCGCTAGGAAGTGTAATGTTCGGCACAATCGGATAGCCGTCGCTGGTGACCATCAAACCGTTTGCGTCAGTTTTGAAGGAACCATCGCGAGTGTAAGCGGTGGAACCGTCTGGTAATTGAATTTGGAAGAACCCATCGCCGTTGATCGCGATATCGAGGGCGTTCCCCGTGTTGCTCATGGAACCAGTTGTGAACAAGGTTGCGGAAGCAGAAAATCGTGAACCTAAACCGATTTGCGCCGACTGGGGTAGCCGAGCTTCGCCTTGGGTTGCGGCACCAGATGCGCGGTATGTCTGGTACATCAGGTCTTGGAACTCGGCACGCTGACCTTTAAAGCCAGCAGTGTTGACGTTTGCCAAGTTGTTGGCAATGATGTCCAAGTTCATTTGTTGGGAAACCATTCCGGTTCCCGCTGTATTTAATGCTCTCATCATAAGGGCGGATTTCTCTCTTTGTTTGTCTGTGGTTCACCGCGCCTTCCTTGCTTTCTTCTGCATTTTCAATCCGTCGAATGCAGCCACTTCAGATGAAGCTCAGTTCATCTGGCCAGTGTTGAATTAGCCTTGAAGGATTCGGAGTAACCGTTCTGTTGATTCGTCTTGGCTTTGAGCTGACTTTTGAGCCATCTCAAATGCTTTATTCAATTTGATCATTGAGATCATTTCTTCGATTGCGTTTACGTTGCTAGATTCGATGAATCCTTGCTGAATGGCGTACTCGCCGTCACCCAATTCCTTAGCAGAATCAGATGAATAGAGGTCGCCACCAATCTTGATGAACTCGCCATCATAAACTGCGATCTTGCCGATGACCTTCTCATCTACTGAGACTTCGCCTGTTTCAGTAATCGAAATCTGTCCTCCGATTGGGATTACGATTGGATTTCCGCTTGCATCTAGTAGAGGCTCACCGGACTTTGTGGTGAGTTCACGGCTATCATTCAGAGTTAGGGCTCCCGATCGGCTATAGAATTCGCCTTGATCGGTCTGCACTTTGAATGCGCCTTTAGCAGTTGCAAATCCGATATCGAACGGATTGCTGGTTGGAACCAACATTCCGGCATCCCAAATGGTGTATCGGCCTTTGTCCATTGGGCCAGCGCCGAGCTTTCCAATGGGATCACCCTTTCCGCCGCCTGCGGACATCATGCGTTCGAAGCCCTCGTTAAAAACGATTGCATCTCGTTTGTATGCGGTTGTAGAAGCGTTGGCTAAGTTGTTGCTGATTGTTTCCAGCCACTTGTCCGCCACCGACATTCCCGACGCCGCAGAATAAAGACCTCTTTGCATCCTGTTATGGTCATCGGTATAAATACGAGGATGCTAAGGGGCGAAACCTCGCAATCTACTTGAGGTTTTGAACCTGAGTGTGAAAAAAGTGCCGTTTTCGAGCCGATTTATTCGCGTTTATAAGTCGCTTCAACCGCCCATTCTTCTTCTTCGCCGTGCGGCATATTGATCATTTTCATTAGAAATGTATCCTCGCTTGGCATGCTCAATTCAATGCGCCAGCCCCAGTCTGGACTGCCGTCGCCAGTGGGATAACTGCCAGTGGCCCGAACCAAGTCGTGATTGAATTCATCTGCAGTCAGATGAAGAACACTAGAGTTCTGGTGCCAACTATCCACCCAACCGATGCTTGTCTTTTTGCTCTTTTCAGCACTGCAAATGTGCATCGAGCCTTCTTCGACTTTTCCTTCAAACACCCATGTATAAGTAATCGTGGCAAACGTATGCTTCATGTCTAAATCAACATGGAGTTTGGACTCGGATTTAGTGATCCGCTTGTCCTCTGGCAACCAAGGAAGGTTGAGTTTGGATTCTCCTTTCCAAGATCCGACGGCTTTTTGAATTAATTTTTGGGTTGCCATGGCCCAAGTATTACACCCGAATGCCTACTCAAGCAATCCCCGTTCACTGCGGACCCTTGGGGGTTTGACCCCCCTTCGGTATCCTGACCCCGACCTGAAATGGCATACCGACACATCTACACTTCCGAAAGCGTGAGCGAAGGCCACCCTGATAAACTCGCCGATCAAATTTCCGATGCGATCCTAGATGCAGTGTTTATTCAAGACCCCATGGCGCGTGTTGCGATTGAAACCATGGTCGGACACGGATTTGCGGTTGTTTCTGGTGAACTCAGTACCCACAACGCTTATGTAGATGTTGCCCAGTTGGTTCGGCAGACGATCAAAGACGTCGGCTACGTCAGCACCGATCTCGGATTCGATGGTGGCACGTGTGGTGTTATGGTCGCTATCCACGAACAAAGCCGCGACATCGCAATGGGTGTTGATCGTGGTGGGGCAGGTGACCAAGGCATGATGTTCGGCCTTGCCACCACTGAGACCCTCGAACTGATGCCTCTGCCTATCGCAGTTGCTCACGCTCTCACTCGCCGAAGCGCAAGCATCCGCCGAGAAAAGCCATCCCTCGGCCTACGACCAGATGCCAAGAGCCAAGTTTCTGTGACTTACGAAAACGGGATGCCAGTTGAAATCAACACGATTGTTCTCAGCCAGCAACACTCACCAGATGTCGAAAACAGCATCCGCGACATTGTGCGAGCCGAAGTCATTGATCCAGTTCTTGCCGAGTACTCCAAGTTTGTAAAAGGCGACATTACCTTCCACATCAACCCAACTGGACGATTCGTGACTGGAGGTCCAGAAGGTGATACCGGACTCACCGGACGTAAAATCATTGTTGACACCTACGGCGGGCTGTGCCCTCACGGTGGCGGTGCATTTAGTGGAAAAGACCCCACAAAAGTAGACCGATCAGCCGCTTATATGGCACGCCACATCGCTAAGTGCGTGGTTGCGGCTGGATTAGCCGAAAAAGCTCAAATCGGACTAGCCTATGCCATTGGGGTTGAACAGCCAGTCAGCGTCAACGTGGAAACATTTGGAACGGAATCAATTGACCTCCAAACGATTGCCGACCGAATCAAGAATAACTTCGATATGTCCCCGGCGGGAATTATCAAGCATCTTGACTTGCGAAGACCAATCTATTTGCCAACCGCAAAGAATGGCCACTTCGGCAACGCATCTTTCCCATGGGAAGATACAAACCCAGCCGCCGCCCTCAAAAGCTAACCGGCAAACAAAAAAACACGCCCTGATTAAATAATCAGGGCGTGTTTTCGTTTACTTATCTTAGTGGATCAGTACCGACCCCATGATATGGGATTGGTACATATCTGGAATTTGTGCGGCTCGTCTTTCGCCTTTGCGAATCTCAGTGCCTTCTTCTAACCACAACTCAACTGCATCCAATGCAGAGGCTACTTGGGCTTTGAAAGCAGGATTTCCACTTTGCAAATAAGCTCGTCGTAAATCTTCAGCGGATCGGTGAAGTTGGCCTAAAGATAAATATGCCATTCCCCGTGTATATCGATATCCTGGCTCGTGAGGATTGAGACGCAACAAATGGTTGGTGGTGACGATCACTTCTTTATACTGACCGCCGAGCCACTGCGCCTTTGCCAACGTTTCGAGCGCACCGAGGTGATCCGGATCGTCTCTCAAGACTTCCGAACACGATTCCAACGCGCCCTGCCAATCAAAAGATTGCATCATTAAGTTCAAATTCCTCTCTTGCAAAACAAACCTTCGCGATTCACGCCGCTTAGGCAGGCAAGTTTCTAATCCAATTGGCGGCTTCACAACCGACCACCACACCAAGAGCTGGAGTTGGGCCGCCTTGATAACACTCTATCCCAAATGACGGCCTCCATGTACCTGTCATTCCTGCTGAATTCTTGTCTCAACTTGCTACCTCCTGAGAAACCTGGCGTTTTTGCGGGCTAAACGGCGCGACCTTTGCTCGAACATTCATGGGAATCTTCAGTCGTCCGTCGGGAGTAGTCAGTCTGAGACCGTTCACCATCGCCGCATTGTCGTTCGCCCACGCCTGAGCGTTGTCGTTGGTCATGCCCGAAAGATAGGCAACAAAATCGCCTTCGTCGCGTCGGCACAAACCGCCCGAAGTTGGGAGCTTGCCGCGTAAGCGGTGAGTGATCTTTCGCATTACGGCATCTATCGCCGGCTGCCCGAACTCTTTGATTAACGATTCACGATTCAATATGTCGAAGTAAACAAAGTGACCCCCTCCACCATCTCGTACAGAAGCGAAAAACTCTTGTGGAGTCATTACTCCGTGCTGGATTGCCGACCCACCATTTTGTCGAATAACGGCTTGACCGAGTTCTCCAACTACGGCACGTAGAGTTTCAAGACGGGCGCGGTCAATGCCTGCAATTCGGTTTGTAGAAGCAGTGACGTAGCCAATCGCTTGGTCACCGTTCAGGATTGGTAGCAACACAAAGCTGCCAATTCGGTTCTTGAGCGCAACCGTTTTATCAATCCGGTCATCTTCTAAAGCATCGGGGGCGATAACTTCCGGCGATCCGGTCATCAGCCATCCCGCTTGACCTGGGCCATAGGCAAATGAAAGGTCTTCCATCACCCGATGAGTAGCCCCGTAAGAACTGACCATGGTGGAAGAATCGCCATCCAGCATGAACGCGGCAAGATGATCAACGTCAATCACGGCTCCGACTTCTCGGATAACGCGAGCGATTAACCCCTGCTGGCTTTCTGCGCCAATGGTGACCGAAGCCACACCGTACAGGATTTCTGCTTCTCGCAGTCTTCGCGATTCATCTTCTTTCTTGATAATTTGAGCGAGGAGTCCGCCAAGATATTCGGTGACAACTTTGAGAGCATCAATTCCTGCCATCAATGCAGGTGGAGATGCCTCAAATAGCCCAACACATCCACAGGGTTTGCCTTGATTTTTAAGGATTAAACTCGCACATTTTATGGCTCGTTCTGGGTCACGCAGTTCACTCAGTTGTCGGTCCAACCGATCGCGCATTTGCGCTTCACTCAAGCCTTTAGCGAGACTGAGTGATGATTCGCGAGCTTGTGATGGCACCTTGCCACTCACACTGCTCACAACAAACTTTCTTTCTTCTGGGTCGAGCGTGTAGAGGATTACGCCTTCGACCATTGCTTCTTCGCGGAGCTTAGCCGCGAGCGCGGTGAGTGGGTTCTCGTTAGCACCGTTTGCTACGGCCCAGAGCTTCATACCAAGACGTTCTTTTTTCGTAGATTGCTCGAGTTCCTTGACATGGTTTTTGAGCGTTGCATAGCTTTCCTTCATGCGGATAGAGCCTTCACTTTCCACTTCAATTTCGCGAGTGACTTCGACTGGAATCTGGGTTTCTTTGTGGATCACCTTGGAATGATTCGTGAGTAATCCAACGACCAAGATGCCAAGCGTGTGCATCATGATCGGCAAAGTGAAGCCCGGGCCGCCGAAGAAGTTACTCGTGACCATGACCGAAGCCGCGACCAGCGGGGCCATTGCGGCGGCATCGGTTGCATAGCGCCCAGTTGCCCACATCATCGGGGCCAGAACCAAAAATCCGAATCGGTCAAGTTGACCTGTGGCACTCAAAACTGTGGCGATAAACAGAGCATCGAATACTGCAACAAATCCTGCGATGCCACTGTTGCGCCGCTTGTATTTATCCAGCCCGAAGACCGCGAGCGCAATCAGCGAATAAACCGTTGGAGCTTGCCATCCAATTTCTCCGGCTGGCTGTTTCAGTAGAAGTGAACACGCCACCACTACTACTGCCAAACCTAAACGAACGCCCAGTTCAACTATCATGATCTACTTTAGGTTTTCGGGCTAGAAAGTTAAATCTATAGGGGAGATTTCGCACTTAATTAACATACAGGCGCAAACCCCAGTAATTTCCACGGGTATACCAACCTTATCGTGATGAAGTTTTTGAATCGTTTGCTGGTGATTGGTGGATTAGCTTCTTTAGCCGTCTTGGGATGGGCGCAGGAAAAGTCGTTTACTATGACCGTTCTGCACACCAACGACCTCCATTCTCATATCGAGCCAGTGGTTGTAAAAGGCAAATCAGTTGGGGGCTACGCACGACAAGCTTCGGTAATCCTCAAACTGCGAGAAGAATCAGTCAACCCAGTGCTCTTTAATGCTGGCGACGTATTCCAAGGGACTCTTTACTTCAACGAATACGATGGATTAGCCGACCTCGCATTTATGAACCTGGTTGGCTACCAGGCAATGGCAGTTGGTAACCACGAATTTGATAAAGGCATCGCCACGCTCACCAACTTTGCGCGATTGGCTCGATTCCCGCTACTCGCGGCAAACCTTGATCTGAGCAAGGAGCCAGAACTTGAAAAGTACGTCAAAAAATCAACCGTAATGGAAGTCGGCGGCGAAAAAATCGGCTTGATCGGATGCGTGCCTGACGAACTCATGCAAGTTATTCTGCCAATCCCAACCATTCGAGTTTTGGACTTCCAAAAGAGCATTCAAACCGAAGCAGATAACCTAAAAAAACAAGGGATTAATAAAATCTTCTTGCTATCACATGCGGGCATTGAGCGAGAGATCGCTTTTTCGAGCAAGTTCAAGAACATAGACATGATCATCGGCGGACACAGCCACTCGCTTCTTGGCGAGGTGGATATTCCAGGATTTACTGGCTCACGCGGGGCTTACCCTTATGTTGGTAAAGATGCAAACAACGAGCCGATCCTTGTGGTTTCAGCATGGGAATGGGGCAAGGTTGTTGGCAAAATTGAACTTGAATTCAATGAAAAGGGTGTTCTCACTAAATGGCAAGGCGGCCCGGTTTTGGTAGACGACACATGGCCAGAAAATCCATTCGTTGCATCACTCGTCGCCGCGTTTGAAAAACCTATCAACGTGAAAAAGAATACGCCGATCGCCAAACTTGAGAACGATCTTTCCCAACGTTGGGATTTCGATTCCGGCGAAGGATTGATGGGCAATGTGATCGCCGATGCGGTTCTCGCAAAAACGAAAGGCTTAGGAAGCGTTGCCGCTTTCTGGAACGCAGGAGGCGTTCGTTCCTCTTTATCAGCTGGTCAAATCAATTACGGAAGTCTGGTTGAAGTCTGCCCCTTCGGCAACACGCTCGTTGTAATTGACCTCACCGGCAAAGAAATCATGGACTCCATCGAACTCGGTCTTCTTGGGGGCGGGATGCTCTTACCAAGTAAAGGGTTCAGTTACACATTCGATCCGGCGGCAGCACCCGGGCAAAGATTAAAGTCAGCGTCACTGAATGGTCAAGCCATTGTTCCAACCAGAACTTATAAAGTAACGGTTAGCAACTTCACGGTCGGCGGGGGTGATGGTCATGAGGTTCTTAAGAACGCCAAAGGGACAAGAATTGACACTGGGTTTATTGACTTGGAAGCACTGATCGAATACTTCCAGTCCAATACTCCAGTGAAAATGACCAATGAAGGGCGAATAAAAACAACGTGATTCACCTGTTTTCGCCCCTGACTCTCAGAGGCGTCACATTACGAAATCGCATTGGGCTCTCGCCGATGTGTATGTATTCGTGTGATGCCCAAGATGGCAAAGCTCACAGCTTTCACATTCAGCATTTAGGGAGCCGTGCGGCTGGCGGTTGCGGGCTAGTCATGACTGAGGCGACCGCCATTCTTCCCGAAGGTCGAATTTCTCCGCAAGACCTTGGAATTTGGTCGGATGATCATATTCCTGGGCTAACACAGGTTACCAACGCAATTCATCAAGCGGGTGCAGTCAGTGCAATTCAGCTTGCCCATGCTGGGCGGAAAGCTGGCACCTATCGCCCTTGGTCACCAGTACGTGGATACATTCCTCTAGAGGAATATCCGAGTGCTCGGAATGCGCCATCACCGATCCCATTTAAAGCCGACACTCCCGTGCCGCACGAACTGACACTGACGGAAATTGAAGGTGTGAAGCAAGCATTTGTTGATGCAACTCACCGGGCGTTGGAATCGGGATTCGACGTTGTAGAGTTGCACTCAGCGCATGGTTACCTTCTCCACCAATTCCTTTCACCCCTCAGCAATCGACGCACAGATCAATACGGCGGATCGTTTGAAAATCGAACTCGACTTCACCACGAACTCGTGAAAGATGTTCGCAAGGTTTGGCCTGAGTCAAAGCCTTTGTTCATGCGTATATCTGGCACTGATTGGGTACAAGGAGGCTGGACGCTTGAGGATTCAGTTCGCTTAACCAAAGACCTCGCACCTCTCGGAGTTGATCTCATTGATTGCAGCAGCGGCGGAACCGTAGCCGATGCTCAAATTCCAATTGGGCCAGGTTATCAAGTGTTTATCGCCGAAGCCGTTAAGTCTCAAACAGATTGCTTGAGTGGAGCGGTGGGAGCGATTACTGAACCAGATCAGGCGAATCAAATTATTCTCGCTGGACAAGCCGACATGGTGTTTTTGGGACGGGAAATGTTGCGTAATCCTTATTGGCCAATCCAGGCAGCTAAGGCATTAGGTGAAACTCCGACTTGGCCAGATCAATACGGCTGGGCGGTTGGTTAAGCAGGTAACACAGATTCAATAACTTGGTCAACTAGGTTGTAACTCAGTTCTTCGTGTCCTACAATCAAGCGGAAGTACAGCGGCGCATAAAGCATATCTAGAATAACTGCCGCATCCCGACCTTCTCCGATTTCAGATTGCAAAGCCGATTGAATCACGCACTTGCGCTTCATCATCCATGCAGAACGGAAATTCTCCGCAAGTTCCTCGTCGCTTTGCGTTGCGGCAAAGAGCGCTTTTAGGGCTTTGCGGTGAGGGCCGTTGAAAAAATCTACCAGGCCATACATTTGCCGCTTAAGATCAGCCGGGAAATCACCGGTTTCGTGAAAAACGATTGACTCGCACGCGGTTTCCAGCAGTGCATCTAGCAATAACTCAGATTTGCCATGCCAGCGGCGATAAATAGTCGCTTTTCCAACCTGCGCACGGTGAGCAACACCTTCAATCGTCAGGCCATCGTAACCGCTGGTTTCAAGCTCTTCTAATACAGAAGCAAGAATCTTTTGGTGTGCGACTGGGCACCGAGGTCTTCCCAATCTTTTATCACAAGCTTCAGTTGCTTGTTCCAAGCATTCCAAATCATTCACTGCTTATCTGTTCTTAACGACGAAGATTATTCCATGACTGTTGCTGAGAAAACGACGTAAACTTAGTCTGATCGTGATTGCTGTTACTTTTGCCGTCGCCATTGCTTTGCAAACGAATCCGGTTCAAACTGGTGCCCAGATGCTTGCCAACCGTAACTTTGCCCGACTTGAAAACCATCGGATCGGCCTTGTGACCAACCACACAGCCATGGTAAATGGCGAGCATTTGATTGATGTCATTCATCGCCAACCAAACGTAAAACTGACCGCTCTTTTCGGCCCAGAACACGGCTTGCGTGGACTCGCTGATGCTGGCGCAAAAGTAGGTGATTCTGTAGACGAAAAGACTCAGGTTCCGGTCTTTAGCTTATACGGATCAACTCGCCGCCCCTCAATGAAGATGTTAGAAAACGTAGATATCTTGGTATACGATATTCAAGATGTCGGGGCACGTTTTTACACCTACATTTCAACTCTTGGCCTGTGTATGCAGGCAGCGGCTGAGGCAAAGATTCCGTTTCTGGTGCTCGATCGCCCCAATCCACTCGGTGGTGAGCGAATCGGCGGGCCGATCCTCAAATTTGGATTTGAATCTTTCGTCGGTCAGTATCCTATTCCTATTCAATATGGCTTAACAACCGGCGAACTAGCGAAGATGATTCAAGGCGAGCGATGGCTTCCTGGCCTCCAAGACCTGGATTTGCAAGTCGAAGAAATGAGCGGATGGAAGCGAGAAATGCTCTGGCCCGATACAGGGTTGCCCTGGATAAAACCCAGCCCAAACATCCCTGACTTCGAAACCGCCCTGCTTTATCCTGGCACTTGCCTTTTTGAAGCGTTGAATGCATCCGAAGGGCGTGGAACTTATGAGCCATTCCGAACCTTGGGAGCCAAGTTTATTGATTCGGGCAAGTTAGTCGAATCACTTGAACAGGCTAATCTGAAAGGAGTTAAGTTTAAACCTCTAGAGTTCGCTCCCGCCAGTATTGAAGGGATGTCTTCGAAACCCAGGTTTGAAAATAAAAATCTGAGCGGAGTTCAGATCGAAGTTACCGATGCGGCTGAGGTGGATAGTATTTCCGTTGGCGTCCATTTGGTGTCCGCATTTTTGGAACAAACAAAGGGTTTGAATCGGGCGACTTTTATCAACAAATCTTGGATGGGCAAACTTGCAGGAACCGATGAATTTGCCGCTGGCTTGATCGCCGGAAAGACCCCCGACGAGATTTTGCAGTCGTGGCAACCAGGGTTGGCAAAGTTTAAGTTACTAAGCAAAAAGTATCTGATATACGGAAACTAGTTAGCGTTTTCGTCTTCGGCAAGTAGCCGTGCCTGATGCTCTTGAACCAACGCATCAATGATGCGCTGCATATCGCCATCCATCACCATTGGCACTCCGTGAACGGTTAATCCAATTCGGTGATCAGTGATTCGGTCTTGTGGGAAGTTGTAAGTCCGAATTTTTTCGCTTCGGTCGCCTGTGCCGATCTGACCACGCCGCATTTCGCCTCGCTCAGCAGCAGCACGTTCTTGTTCGGCTTCCACGAGTTTTGTTCGCAAAACGCTCATTGCGCGAAGCTTGTTTTGTTGCTGGCTCCGCTCGTCTTGACAGGTTACGACGATACCGCTCGGTTTGTGAACGATGCGAATAGCGGTTTCGTTCTTTTGCATGTGCTGACCACCCGCGCTGGATGATCGGAACGTAGAAATTTCGAGATCGTTGGCGTTGATTTCGATTTCAGTTTCTTCGGCTTCTGGCATGACTGCCACCGTAGCTGTGCTTGTGTGGATTCGCCCACCAGTTTCAGTTGCGGGCACTCGTTGAACCCGATGCACGCCGCTTTCGTGCTTCAGTTGACTAAATGCCCCGTCTGCGTTGATAGAAAACACAACCCGGTTTGCCCCGCCGATTCCCGTTTCTTCGAACTCAATAACCTCGTATTTCCAACCAATTCGCTCAGCATATCGGGTGTACATACGGAAAAGCTCGGCGCTGAATAAGCCTGCCTCGTCTCCCCCCGCCGCAGGGCGGATTTCGATGATCACGTTCTTGTCGTCGTTTGGATCTTTCGGCAGCAGCATGATTTTTAGCTGAGCTTCCAAATCCGGAACCTTTGGCTTGAGTTCATCCAGTTCGCTTTGGGCAAACTCTTTCATTTCTGAGTCGCCAAGTAGTTCTTCCGCTTCTTCTATTTGCTGAAGCGTTGATTTGTATTCCCGTATAACTCCGACGATTGGCTCCAAAACCGCCCGTTCTTTTCCTAGCGAGCGCATCTCCTTTGGATCACTGACAATATCAGGATCAAGCAATCTGTCTTGAACCCGTTCAAACCTTCTTTCGACCTCAGTGAGTTTGTCTAACATAATTTTGGAGCGAAGGAAGTGTACTAGCTGGATTCAAAACTGCCCCGGCCCCTGCACAATTGTTCGCTTTCCGCCCATACTTCAAAGCGTGAGCAATTCCATTCAAGGTCAATCATCCGCGCAAGGCAAACGCATTGGCGTCGTTGTCAGCCAGTGGAACGAGCTCATCACCAACGCGCTGCTTGATGGCGCACTGGATACTTTGAAATCATCCGGCAATCCAGAGGTCACGGTGGTTAAGGTTCCCGGTACCTGGGAAATCCCCATCGTCACGCAAAAGCTGTTGGAATCGCATGATGGGGTTGTTGCTCTCGGGTGCATCTTGCAAGGCGCAACTACTCATGCTCAACTATTAGCGCATGATGTCGGGTCGGCCCTCATGAAGCTCCAACTAGAACACAAGAAGCCGGTGACTTGGGGAATTTTGACTCCAGAAAATCAGGAACAAGCTCTGGAGCGAGCGGGATTAAAGCTCGGTAATAAAGGTCGAGAAGCAGCTGGCGCCTTGGTCGCAACGCTCAGCGCACTTGAGCAAATTCGCTAGATTTCGACTCGTTGCAAGCGGTCGTATTCGTCAACTGTATCAATATCGGCCATTGCCCACGGGTCGCAATCCGGAATCACTACCGCCAATCCACCGAAAAACTTACCCATCGTCTCTTCGCCATCAGCTATTGAAACCCTGTGGAATATGTATTTGATGAGCGGAACGAGCCCAATTCGTAAGAGCATCTTTATTTGATTCTTGCGGTTCCGGCTGAAGTCTTTGAACAATTCCGCACCATTGAAGAATCCTTCCCTACTCGTTGCGTAGAAAGCTCCACTCATATAATCGCCATCGCGCAGTTTGATGTGCGGATGTTCAAAGCCTGGCAAGACTTCTAAAAACTTTTTGTAGGGGCATAAACCAGCGGCGAACCAATTGTCCTCGTGGTCACCAATCCGCTCATCCACCGCGTTGACAAAGTGCAGAATAGCCTCAGCACTCAAAAAAGGAGTATCCGCCGGCATGAAAAGAATTCGGTCGCAGTCGGCAAGTTTTTCAACTCCTGCCTTAGCGTTTTCGATGTGACCCGTTGATTCCGGCACCCAGTATTCGTCGCCGATGACTTCGCGGACATCTTCCCCGCTGATCACCGCGATATCTCGGAATCCTGCTTTATGTACAGCATCCAACGTGCGGATAATACACGGTGCTCCGCCAATGTTCGCCAAAGCTTTGCGAGGCGTTCCTAGAGCGGTTGCAAGAGGATCTTTTACCAATCCGCCGGCTGGGATGACGACTGCCCACTTACCTTTCAACTACCGCCCTCCAAACCATGTACCCCACCATCACCAGTCCATACACGACAATGCCAATGCGTAGTTTCTCGGATGAAATCTTCTGGGCGAATTTCGCCGACACATATCCCCCGAACAACGCCCCCACCATCACAGCCCCTGCAAATTTTAGATCAACTAGCCCTTTGCTGAGAAGAATGACGCTTGCACCAAAGTTGATTACGACCGCTAACCAATTCTTGAGGCCGTTGAGGCGATGCAAATCAAGGCCTTCGTACAAGCTCATTATCGCTAGCATCATAATTCCCATCCCCGCACCAAAGTAACCGCCATATAAGGAAACCAAGAACTGAAGAACGGCAACTTGCCACGGCTTCAATTTGAAGTCTCCCTTTTCAGCGGCTTGTTTGATCTTTCCTTGAAATGCCAGCAAGAGGGTCGCAAGCAAAATCAGGGCTGGCACGGCCACCTTAAAGACTTTTTCAGTGGTTTGTACCAACAAAAGCGAACCAAGCACGCTCCCGATGATCGTTGGTGGAAGCAAAGCTTTGAGCTGAGCTTTTGTTTCGCCGAAGTATTTATGAAAGCCCAATGCCCCCGTCGCTGAGCCAGGCCAGAGAGCAACTGCATTCGTGGCGTTGGCAACTCGGTCTGGTAAACCCAAAGCCATTAAGGTAGGAAACGAAATGAGTGTTCCTCCACCCGCGACCGCATTGACCGCTGAGGCACCAAATCCTGCCACAGCCGCAATCAAATAGGGAATCAAGTTCTCCACCAAAACCGGGGGCAGTGTAGCCAATTTTTGAGTTTCTTGATGAAACAAATCTGCTGACCTTCATGCTAACCTAGTTAGATTCGTCATGAATTGGGCAAGATTCGCTTCAGTTATTCCGATTGCCGCCATTATTTGGGCGGTTTTTGCGGGTGAAGCTGTAGTCAAAAAAACTCCTCGGACTGATGGGCGAATCGTTGTAACCTATTGGGAAAAATGGGGCGATTTTGAAGCCGATGCAATGCGTGCAGTTGTTGACGACTTCAACAAAAGCCAAGATCGAATCTTTGTCGATTTTCAAAGCGTGACAAATATCGGTCAAAAAGCCATGCTCGCAACAAGCGGAGGGATTCCGCCCGATGTTGCTGGTTTGTTCGGCCCCAACGTGGCTCAGTACGCATACAACAACGCAGTGATCCCCCTCGATGAGTTTGCTCAGGAAGCAGGAATCAAGCGCGAAGACTACATCACTCAGTATTACGATATCTGCACTTACCGAGGCAAATTGTGGGCGTTGCCCAGTTGCCCGGCTTCAACCGCTTTGCATTACAACCGCAAAATGCTTGCGGATGCGGGATGGGATCCTGATAATCCTCCGAAAACTATCGAAGAACTCACTCGGCTTGACGAGATGGTGTTCAAAAAAGATGGAGACACCATCAAAAAGATGGGATTCTTGCCGACCGATCCTGGTTGGTGGCCTTGGGCGTGGAGCGGGGTCTTCGGCGGAAAACTTTGGGATGGCGAATCCAAAATCACCATGACCACGCCGGAAAATATCGAGGCGTTTACCTGGATGGGCAGTTTCGCTAAGCGGTACGGCAGTGCGACCGTTCAATCATTCCAACAAGGATTCGGAACATTCAAATCTCCACAAAACGCCTTTATGGATAACAAAACCGCGACGGTTTTGCAAGGCGTTTGGATGGCGAACTTTATAGAAAAATTCAATCCGGATTTAGATTGGGGAGCAGTTGCATTCCCTTATCCAGAAGATCACCCAGAGCTCGCTAATTCCACAATCATTGATCTAGACATCCTTGTTATTCCTCGCGGGGCAAAACATCCTAAAGAAGCATTTGAATTCATTAAGTACGTTCAAACCCAGGCTGCGATGGAAAAGCTTTGCACCGGGCAGAAAAAGCAGTCTCCCCTCGCCCACGTAAGTGAAAGCTTCATCAAAAACCATCCGAACCCATTTGTTGAGCTATTTCAAGATTTAGCAAGTAGCCCGACTGCTTACTCCACTCCAAAGACCCCGATCTGGCCTCAGTGGGCGGACGAAATCAAATCCGCGACTGAAGTGATCAACGGAAAAAAAGAAGCTGAAGAAAATCAAGGCAGCGTTAGAGCCGCTCTGCAAGCCGTTCAAGATCGGATGCAGCCCAAGCTAGACAATGTTATTCGGCGAGAACGAGCACTTGGAATCTATCGTGAAAAAGGCAGTGTGGCGAATTAATGAAGTTCACCAATCAATCTAAGGCTGGCCTCCTGTTTGCCCTGCCTTGGTTAATTGGTTTCAGCGTTTTCCTGCTTTATCCGTTGCTCAGGGCGTTTTATAACAGCTTCACCGAATACACCGTTCTCACTCCCGCCGTTTGGATCGGTACAGAAAACTACCATGCCTTGATGAAGGATAAGGTTTTTTGGCAGAGCTTGGGAAACACCTTTTATTACGCGATTTTTGCCGTGCCCCTCAGCACCATCGTTGCGATTGGCCTCGCTTTGCTCTTAAACACAAAAGTCAAAGGGCAAGCGTTTTACCGAACATTTTTCTTTCTTCCGGCTTTGGTGCCAGCCGTACCGATGGCGATCCTGTGGTTGTGGTTGTTCAACGGCGAAAAAGGCATTGTCAACTACGGAATTCAGGTTCTGAACGATCACAACTGGCTGTTTCAGGTTCCAAAGCCCAACTGGCTCGGCGACAAAACCGTTGCCAAGAATGTGCTAGTAATCATGTCCACCTGGACTGTTGGGCATGCGATGGTGATCTATCTGGCGGGGCTTCAGCAAGTGCCACTTGCGCTTTACGAAGCGGCAGACCTGGACGGCGCATCGCCGATCCGCAAAACATTTAAGATCACTCTGCCCATGCTTTCACCAGTGATTATGTTCAACGTGATCATGAGCATCATCACGTCGTTCCAGATATTCACTCAACCGTACATCATGTTCCCCGGTGGCGCGCCAGAACGGTCAACCTATTTTTACAGCATGTACATCTACGATGCCGCCTTTCGCGATAACAACATGGGTTACGCGAGTGCAATGGGCTGGATTATGTTCCTGATTATTTTCATTCTGACGTTCTTTGCAAGGAAATACATGGACAAAAAAGTTCACTACGAGGCGAATTAAGAATTTAGCGATGGCAAAACGGACACGAACATTACAACAGCAAAACCTCGTCAGTGTGGGAATCCTTCACATTGTGCTGGCCTTGCTATCCATCGTTTTTCTTATTCCGCTTCTGTGGATGATTGCGACCTCACTGAGTACAGAAAAGGTAGCTGGCTCATTCCCTCCGCAGTTCATTCCAGAACCAATAGTTTGGAAAAACTACTACACCGCATTCAACTACCAATCGGAACAACTTGGCGGAGTTCCGCCTATGCTGATCTATGCCCGTAATAGCTTGATCGTGTGTATTTTGGTGGTCGCAGGCGCAGTGATCAGCAATGCAATCGTCGCTTATTCATTTGCGCGGCTCAAGTGGCCAGGGCGAGACGTGGCCTTTTCAATCACTTTGGCAACGATGATGATTCCGTTCCCGGTTCTCATGGTGCCCCTTTACGCAATGTATAAGGATTTCGGCTGGATTGGCACATTCCGACCGCTTTGGATTCCTGCCTGGTTCGCTGGGGCTTTTAATATCTTTTTGCTGAGGCAGTTTTTCCGCACGATCCCGCTTGAACTTTCTGAGGCGGCAAAAATTGACGGTTGTTCGGAGTGGGGCATTTTTGCCAAGGTGATTCTCCCCTTGGCAAAACCCGCCCTCGCTGTCGTTGCATTATTCAGCTTTATGGCGGCTTGGAACGACTTCCTCGCCCCATTGCTCTATCTGCAATCTCAGGAAACTTTTACTCTCGCGCTTGGTCTGCAGAACTTCAAGGGTCAGGCCGGGGGTTCACCGATTCACCTGCAAATGGCGGCATCAACCATGGTTGTGGCCCCGGTCATCATCCTGTTCTTCTTCACCCAACGCCAATTCATTCAGGGCATCGCGACGAGCGGTTTGAAAGGCTGATATCGTGGAACGATTTGCCGAAAAGCACCAGTTAAGTTCTTGAGGAATGTTTCAAGACGTTAATCGAATTGCCGTCATCGGCAACGGAGGCGGAGGCAAATCCACCCTCTCCAAAGCTCTGTCAGAGCATCTCAACCTTCCTTGGTTTGAAATTGATCAGGTTCAATTCGGCCCTAACTGGGTGCGCCCGCCGGAAGAAGAAGTCCGGCAACAAATCCGAGACATGATTGCTCAACCACGCTGGTTGATTGATGGGTTTGGCCCGTACGATACGATTCAGGAGCGGTTTGCCGCCGCCGACCAGATCATCTTCGTTGACTTCCCGCTTTGGATTCACTACTGGTGGGCAATGGAACGACAGATCGCGGCTCACCTCGGTGCAAAGCGGCTGGGCGGACGGGATGATTGCGACCTGCGCGATGTGAATAAGCTCATGTGCCAATCTTTGTGGCGGGTAGAAACCGAAATCAAGCCCAAGCTTCTGGAAGATTTGAAGCCGTATGTGGAGAAAACGATGACAATTTCGTCACCCGAAGAATTAGATGAGTTTATGGCTGGATTAAAGTGACGATACTGATCGCAGGCGGATCGTGTTCTGGAAAATCTACAATCGCGCGTGCGTTGGCGGAAGCCATACCTGGCGCAACCCACATTCCGCTGGATCAGTTTTTCCGCCGCGACGACCCGAAGGGGCCACAAATTGAAGTCAACGGCGAGTTGGTTTTTGACTGCAATCATCCGGAAACTATTGACTTACAAGCCGCGCTCCAGGCGATTCAAAACACGCCTGAGCCGCGGATTATTGATAGCCACTTCGGGCTTTTTTATGCTGAACTTCGGGAATTAGCTACTCTCAAAGTCTTTGTTGATTGCCCCGACGACATCCGGGCGATTAGGCGGATACTGCGCGATTCACCTGGCCGTGGCACTCCTCAAGAGGTAGCGGATTATTATCTGATCTGTGCTCGACCAGCGTATACCCAATATATTGAACCAACCCGTCACTTTGCGGATGTCGTTTCGGATGGGAACCGACCGACTGAGCAACTATTGGCGCATATCGCGAATGCTTTAGAATTCTTCTAATTCATTGAATCTATTGTGCAGACTTCTGATTATTTTGATTTTGGATTGCCAACTGTTCGCCAATCTGATGCAAAATTTTCCAGCTTTTCCTTGACCTTGTTCTCAAATTCACGAAGTAGAGCACTTTTACTTTCTTCAGCGATTCGAAACGATCTCTCCCAGATAATGGCTCTTGATATGTTTCCATTTGAAAGTAAAGTCGCTTTTGTATCAAATTTAACCGAGCATTCGGCAAAGTAGATTCCGTTTAGCGGTGGAAGCGGGTAAAAATCTACATACCCCGACATGGACTTTCCATTGCGAGTGTCTTCGAGCTGTTGTTTCCACTCTGCATCCGACTTAGCGATTCCAGGAACACCTGATAATTCCAGCTTTAAACGGAATCTGTCGCCCAAATCTGCCAAAGTCTGACTTCCATATTCACTTTCCTGAGTTTCGCCCTTTAGCAAAAGAAAGACAACTGAGTTGTGTCCTTTTAAATTTGCAAGTTCTTTCTGTCTTGCCAATTTCTCGAAATCAGGTTCTTGGATTGCTGTAGCAAATCCTACACTTAGCAGTAGAGCAGACACCATGTAATGTATTTTACCAATTTCCGCTCTTTTCACCTTTCGTCCTTTTGAACACTTAAAATAGTGGCGACCCCGGCGCGATTCGAACGCGCGGCCAACGGCTTAGAAGGCCGTTGCTCTATCCACTGAGCTACGGGGCCACAAGCTGAGAGTGTACCAACCTGAATTAGAACTGCCTATTCTCCTAACCACCTATTGAAACTAATCCTGCAAGCAGAAAAGTAGAACGCGAAAAGGATGGCTCAAGCAACTAAACCAGAAGATTCGGCAAAGCCATCACGGCAGCAACTCGCGCCAACGGGCACGTTGTTTCGGAAGTTCACTCTCCCAAGCCAGGTGCACATTATTCTGTTTCAGGGGATGCGGCTGACCGAATACAATTTGGACACATCGAAAGGGAACCGCCTTCATTGGTCACGAGGTGAAACTGGAACGGTTCAACTTGATGAATTTTCGATGCCAATTTCGGAAGCAGCAGCCATTTTCGCACGGGATGGAGAGAGAACCTGTTTTGCAAAGCACCCAGCGGCAAACACCGAGGTGATCGTGGTCAACTGGCCCGAGAGCACCCGATTTCCAAAAGGTCGGCAAATTTATGTATCCTCTGAGGCGGTTTTTACAGTAACTCAACAACTCTGGGCAACCTTGATCAGCGGCAAATCCGAATCTGAAATCAACTTGGTCGTAGAGCAACTCACACGAGAATTACAAGCAGAGCTTCCTTATAGCAACCAGTTCGCCACGGCCCTGGATGTGCTCAATACCCGCCTAGATGACCCGTTCGCCCCGCAAATCCTTTCGGAGTACCTTGGGTTGAGTGAGTCGCAGATTCGGCGGCAATTCAATGAATTTGTAGGTGTGTCACCTTCGCAATATCACCTTAAAAGCCGCCTTAACTTGGCGAAATACTATATTCAGACTTCAGCATCCCCGCTGGAAACCGTCGCTCTCAAATGCGGGTTCGCGAGCTACCCCACGTTTTCTGCTCAGTTCAAACGGCAGTTTGGATTCACACCAAAAAATGCGCGAATTAGATAATTTTTTACTTTCATTCGCTCATACACTAGCGTCATGAAGAATTCAATTTCGCGACGCGACCTCATCACCGTTGCCACCGGAGCCATCATTACAATGCCAAATTTAGTAAACGCTAACTCCAACGAATCACAAGACCTCAAACCGCCACTTCCTGATGAACTTGTTAAGGAGTTTGTAGGAGCCGCCCACGGGAAATTAGACAAAACAAAAGAACTCCTTGCCGAAAACCCAACACTGCTCAACGCAACATGGGATTGGAAAAATGGCGATTTTGAAACCGCACTTGGCGGAGCCGGGCACATGGGCCGCCGCGACATTGCTGAGTTTTTGATTAAATCCGGCGCACGAACCGACTTATTCGTCGAAACGATGCTCGGTCACATTGACATCGTCAAACCCATTCTTGCTCGCTATCCTGAAATGATCAACTGTAAGGGGCCGCACGGCATTTCGCTGATTCGCCACGCAGAAATGGGCGGAGAAATGGCAAAGGAAACGTTCGACTTCCTGAAAACTTTGCAGAAATTGAATTCGCAGACTCAGTAGACTTGGCAAATGCCACAGCTTGATGATCTCGCCTCGCAATGCATCCGCTGTGGCTTTTGTTTAGAATCTTGCCCTACGTTTCTCATCACGGGTGACGAGAGCCAGTCGCCACGCGGACGAATCACACTTGCCAAAGAAGCTCATGCGGCTAAGAAATATTCTCCTAGCACGGTAGCCGCACTCGATACTTGCCTTGGATGCCGGGCCTGCGAAACCGCTTGCCCTTCTGGCGTGCAGTACGGCAAAATCATCGAGATTGCTCGAGATGAAATCAAAGGCAAAAATCGACTTCAGAAACGGTTATTAGATTCAATCACACATCCCACTCTGGCAAAGTTGCAGTTCGCATTAGGCGGCATACTCCCTTCACGGAAGCCACCCGTACTGCTATCAAAACTGCTCAGCGGTCAACTCCCTCAAGCAGATACGCCGCAGCTTCCACTCGAATCCGCGTGGCCCCCGCTTGGTGAGAAGAATCTTCCCCCCATCAAAGGTCAAGTCTATTTATTAGAAGGCTGCGTGATGCGGGTTTTGTATCCTGGAGTCAACGATGCCACTCGCAGGTTGCTCCGCCGAGTGGGCTTTGAAGTGACCCCCACAAGAAGCGGATGCTGCGGAGCCCTTCATGCCCACAGTGGATATCTTGCCGAGGCAGAAGACCGAGCGCAAAAACTTGCGGCTTCCATGCCGGATGACTTGCCCGTCATTGTTAATTCCGCTGGATGTGGAAGCACAATCAAGGAATATGGCAGTGTTGTTGGAGAGGGGCTTGCAGAGTTCGGCAAGCGCACGTTTGACGCAACCGAATTCCTTCATCAACATGGTTTGATGGATCAACTCAAGCGGTCGAAAGGATTAATTCCGACAAACGTGGCATATCACGAAGCCTGCCACCTTATTCATGGGCAGAAGATTTCTTCGATTCCCAAAGAGTTGATTTCGGCAATCCCAGGAGTTAATCTCGTTCCTCTTCCCGAAGCCGACGTATGTTGCGGATCGGCGGGCACTTACAACGTGTTCCAGCCGAAGATGGCGCGGCAACTCCTGAATCGAAAATGGGCGAACGTTGCAAATACGGGCGCGCAAATCCTTGCCACTGGCAATCCCGGGTGCCTCGCGTGGATTGAGCAAGCGAACCGAGAGCATGATCATCCTATCCGCGTTTTGCATACGTTGGAACTACTGGAATCTTCCTTCAGTGGACTGCGGGAATAAGGAACTCTTTTCTGTTCTTTATTGGCATCACGCAAACACCTGTTGAAATTCATCCGTAGTTTCATTTGGGCCTTTCTTTGCAATGGCCTACAATCTTTCAGTTGGACAACTCCATGGATTTCGATTCTCAAACGAACCTGCCTGATATACAAAAGACTCCAGACAAGCGCAACATAGCGATTGACCGAGTCGGAGTTCGCAAGGTTAAGTTCCCTATCGTTGTCCTCGACCGCGCCGATGAACGCCAGCACACTATCGGTAACTTCACGCTCACGGTTGATCTGCCGAGCGAGTTCAAAGGCACTCACATGAGCCGGTTCTTGGAAGTTTTGAACGAGCACGGAAAAGAGATCAGTGTTCAAGCATTGCCGAGTTTGCTGAGCAAAATGAAGCAGAAACTCAAAGCCGAAAAAGCCCATGTGATCGTTGAATTTCCATTCTTTATGGAAAAGGCCGCCCCGGTTACGGGCAAAACCGGAATGATGCAATTCGACTGCGGTTTTGAAGCCCAAATCAACGGCGATTTTTCGGTGACAATGTTCATGACTGTTCCGGTTGCCACCCTCTGCCCGTGCAGTAAGGAAATCAGTAAATACGGCGCGCACAATCAGCGGGGCTGGGTGACCGTTCGCGTAAAAACGAACGATCATGTATGGCTGGAAGAACTGATCGAGATGATCGAATCATCTGCCTCTTGTGCCTTATTCCCGGTTCTCAAACGACCAGATGAAAAAGCCGTCACTGAGCGAGCTTACGAAAACCCCAGGTTTGTTGAAGATATGGTTCGGGAAGTCGCCCTAAAGTTCGACGCAGAATCACGCATTACGCAATACAGCATTGAAGTGGAGAATGAAGAATCGATCCACGCGCACAATGCTTATGCGTTTCTTGAAAGAACCAAGTAACTAAGACTGGCTCCAGATCGCGATGCCATCTGGTAACTGACCACTTTTATGCGTCTTCGTTACCTTCAAAGAAGCGATGTCAATCTCTGCCACCGCGTTCCCCGTTACCAAAACCACAAACAGCCGCTTGCCATCTTTGGAAATCGCGAAATTCATCGGCACGTGGCGGTCGCCTTGTTGAGGCTTTTCCACTCCGGGAAGATCGCTCATTGGAATTCGCTTCTTTTCCGACCAATCCGATGTGTTGAACACAACCACTTCCCCGGTTCCTGCGGCAGAAACAAACATCAGTTTGTCGGAATCGGCGAAAAATGTTCTGATTGGTGCTGGGCAAGCCGCTAAAGATTTAAACGAATTCTTTTTGACTGTATCAATCAGGGTGACAGTTTCTTCGCCAACGTTTCCGACTGCGACCGTTCGTCCATCGGAAGAGATCGAAATCCCTTCGGCCCGGTTGCCGCAAGTCACTTGGTAGGCGACTTCCCCTTTGACCAAATCAAAAGCCACCATTTTTTGGTCGTAGACACAAGAGCCATAAGCTGTTTTTTTGTCTGGTGAAAGCACAACCATGTGCAGGCCCCGTGCTGGACTGAGGATGGACTTTTCTACTTTGCCTTCCACAACATTGATAACATGCAGAGCTTCTGGTTCGTGGGTGGTGGTCACCATCCGTGTATTGCTGAGATAAGCCATGCCATGAGGTCGCTGGAATTCGCCAAGATCAATCGTGCGCGCAACTTTGCCTTCCGGCATTTCAAGGACAGTAATCGTTTTGTCTCGCTTTTGAGCGGTTCCCATGTTGGCAATCGTCGCCCATTTTCCGTCTGGAGAAACCATCACTTCATTTGGACCATGACCAGTAGGAATTGTTTTTAGGGTTTTGCTCGCAGAAGTATCAATGAGGCTGACTGTATCTTCAGCTTTATTCAGTACCAGCAGAACTTCTTTTGGCTCCGCTATAAAACCGAGTACGGCGGCGGCGACGATTTGGGCGATCATGAAATCAAATACTTATCGCAGAACGTAAGGGGTTCCAAACTCTGTCTAATTGATACAATTAAGGCTGCCCGTGACCGGAAAGGGGAGACCAAAGCCGATTCGGTACAGCCGTAAACTATTGTACGACTAAATTTCCTGCAAGTTTTTGCATTTGCAACTAATTTCAGATAAAAATTCAACGCTTTGCATTGTTTCTATGCAGTTTGATGCCAGAACTTTCAAAAAAATTGTTTAGTTCGGAGTCCCGAGTCGCGATTATTGCCGACTATTACACAGCATCCACGCCCCGACCATCGGCCCATATCCGCCGCTACTGGTACACTTTGACCTAGTTCAAACCCAGGGTAATCACCCCTCGCGTAGAATCTAAATCAGAAGTAGACCATGGCAGCAGAGCGAACCGTTATCGTTGTTGGAGGAGGCCTGGCTGGCCTTATGACCACTATGAAACTAGCCGAAGCTGGTCACAAGGTCAAGTTATTCTCAATTGTTCCGGTTAAGCGAAGCCACAGCGTCTGCGCACAAGGTGGGATCAACGGCGCGGTTAATATCCGCGGCGAAAACGACTCCCCTTATCTCCACTTTGAAGATTCTATTACTGGCGGCGACTTTCTCAACCACCAACCTCCCGTTATGCGGATGGCCGAGCGCGCTCCGGCGATCATTTATCTGCTCGACCGCATGGGCGTTCCGTTTAACCGCACCGCCGAAGGGCTGCTGAGCTTCCGCCGGTTCGGAGGCACGCTCAAGCACCGCACGGCTTACGCTGGCGCGACTACCGGGCAACAGCTTCTGTACGCGTTGGATGAGCAAGTCCGACGATACGAATCAAATAACCAAGTTCAAAAATACGAAGGCTGGGAATTTATTGGCCTCATCAAAGATGAAAAAGGTGTAGCCCGAGGAATCGTTGCTCAGGATTTGCGGACAATGGAAATTCAATCGTTCACTGCCGACGCGACCGTGATCGCCACCGGTGGAAACGGCGTCATTTTTGGACGATCCACCAACTCCATTATCAACACTGGTTCGCCAGTTGCGATTTGCTACCAGCAAGGTGCCGTTTACGGCAACCCGGAAATGGTGCAGATTCACCCAACCGCGGTTCCGGGTGAAGATAAATGCCGCCTCATGTCGGAATCGGTGCGTGGCGAAGGCGGAAGGCTGTGGGTTCCGCGCGATGTAAATGATTCACGCAAACCGTTTGACATTCCCGAAAAGGATCGCTGGTACTTCTGCGAAGAACTTGATCCGGTTTACGGCAACCTTCTTTCCCGCGACTTGGTCAGCTTTATCATCTACTGCGTCTGCCGCAAAGGGATGGGCTACAAAAATCGTCAGCAAGTTTTTCTCGATATCACGCATCTCCACCACAAGAAAGGAATGTCGCGCGAACTCATCCGCGACAAGCTAGGCGGTGTTCTCGAAATCTACGAGAAGTTCATGCGCGAAGACCCCATTGATACGCCGATGCGGATATATCCAGCAGTTCACTATACGATGGGCGGCCTCTGGGTGGATTACGAAACCACCGGAAATGACATAGCACTGGATGAAAACTCCGCGCGCAACCAGCAAACCAACATTCCTGGATTGTTTGCCGCTGGTGAATGCGAATACCAGTACCACGGCGCGAACCGCTTGGGTGCTAACGCGTTGCTCTCCTGTCTAAGTGGTGGCGAACTCGCCGCCCTCGGCGTTCAGGCATATTTGCAAAATCTCGACATGGGTCACGAAGATTTGCCTACCTCCCTGGCAGATGACGCTCGCCACTATCGGCAGTCGGAATACCAAAACCTCAAGGTCAGCAAAGGTTCTGAAAATCCCTATCAACTTGCCGCTGAACTCAGCGAAACTATGTGGAACTACTGTGGTATCTGGCGGCTACAAAGCGAACTCGAAGGCGCACGCAACACCCTGGATGAACTCACAAAACGTTCGGATCAGTGCAACTTGCTTGATGACGGAAACTGGTCGAATCAAGCAGTTCCGTTCACCCGCACGCTCAAGCACATGATCGAAATGTCGAAGGCGATTGTGGGCGGGGCACTTGCCCGAGACGAAAGCCGGGGCGCGCACTTCAAGCTGGATACTCCTGAACGTCACGACGACACTTGGCTCGTTACCACCAAGGCAACTTGGAATGAGTCCGGCCCGTCGCTTGATTTTAGCGAGAAAGTGGACGTCCGCGCGTTGGCGCCCCGCCCTCGTAAGTACAAGATCAACCAAAACCAAGTGGCACGGTTCATTTTGGGCGAAGACGTGTTGCCAAAGTCCAAGGAACCAACCGCTCCGCCAACTTCAGGATAGGTTAATTTTCGTGCCCCTACCTTTTGAATTTTTCGGAAGGTAGGGATCCTCCCATGTACAATCTAACTATGTCCAAAGAAACCCACACCTACACTAACGACGAGATCACCGTTCTCTGGCAACCGAAGCTTTGCATCCATTCAGGAATCTGCGCCCGTGGACTCAGCCAAGTGTTCAAACCCCGAGAGCGACCTTGGATTCAGCTTGAGCAAGCCACAACCGAAGAGATCAAGGCCCAAGTTGACAAGTGCCCATCTGGGGCGATCTCCTGGTTTCCCAACGAAGACCAATAATCTGATTCAATGAGGTTGCTGGATGTCGTCACCCTGCTGTTCACGGCGTACATCACCGTGGACATGGTGCGGTATCTGCGGAGCAAGCAACTCAAGAAAGATTTTTCGGCGTTCCGTACTCTGAAAAACTACCGCTGGGTTGGAGCAATCGCAGGTTCGATCCTCCTTATTTTTGTAACTTTGTTAATTGGTCTTGGACTTTACTACTCGGTTCCGGCTTCTCGTTGGAGTTGGCTGATGCTGCTGCAGGCTCCCGGTGATCCGAATCCACAACCGACTAACCTCATGACCGCTGGGTTCCGAATCCCTTGGTTCACGATGATCTTTATCCCTCTATTTGCGTTGAACATCCCGCGTTTGGCAAAGCGGGAAGAGGAAGTATTTCGTCACCGTATCCGCTCACCCAAGGAAGCGATTATCAAAAGCATCAAGTTCGGCTACGTGCACTGCCTGGTGGGAGTGCCGCTGGCGATCGGAACCGCGCTCATCATTCCCGGACTGATCTTTAGCTACATTTATACGAAAGGCGGGACAAGGCTTTCTACCGCTTGGCACGCGGTTTATAACTACATCATTCTGACGGTCGCGGTAATTGCGCTGGTTTTCTGGACTTAACCTACTAGTCCCGCAAAGCCGATAGCCCGCCGAATCCCGATATGTGCTTCGTACCAGGTGGCGAATTCGCATTCCATTGCATAAGCATCAAGCCGATTCCATCCCCCGATTTGAGATGCCTCGTCGGTCTCTTCACTACGATTGAATTCAAGTTTAGCGACGACTGGTTCTTCGCAAACAACTGGCGTGGCAAATTCTAATCCAGCGACTGCTTTTCGAGCGGCTTCTTCAATTTCTGGCCACACTACCGAAGGATGCCGCAACTTCGCCATGTAGCGGCCCATGCCGAATTTTGTGGTTGTTGTTTCGATTCCCGGAACTAAACCTTGAGCCTCAGCAACACCTTTGTCATCGCTTGAAACAAACACGAGCGGCACTCCGTGGCGGCCCGCCGCATAAAGGGAATAAATCATTTCCCCAGCCGGAATTCCGTTCACCCAGGCTCGGTGGACACGGCCGCTGATCGTGTGCTCCATTACGCCTTCAGTCGTCCCCGCCATTCCGTGATAGCCCACCAAAAAGCATCCGGCAAACGAAGAATCAATGCCTTCCATCATGCCGTCGTTGCTGGCCCGACTGCCGCTGATGAGTTCGACTCCAGGCTCAAGTTCGTCAATGAGTAGGTTTCGGCTGACATTATGAGAATCTTTGATAACAACTTCTGTGGCACCGGCCGCGCGGGCTCCTCGGATAGCCGCATTCACATCTCCGGTCATCATGCGGCGAGCGAACTGCCAGTCGTAATGTTCGCCGGATGGTGAACCGCACTGCTTCCAGCTCACAACTCCGGTTGCACCTTCGATATCCGCAGATATGTAGATTTTCATCGCTTGTCAACCTTCATCGACTGAATGTACCAAGTCTCAATTCGCTTATTTTTATCTCGGGGATCGATTTCACCCGTGGAAAGGCTCCTAATCGTCATCCAGACTTTGGCTGGCCCCTTTTCGAACTGACCAATAAATTCAACTTCGGCGTAAACAACCCCGACGTCATCTTCCTCTCGGGCGCGGGTGCTGCTTGCCCGGAGTTTGGTGACTGATTGGAGCTTGCCGAATTCATCGGAAATGCGTTTATATTCTCCATCACGGAGAGTATCGGCGTATTCGGGAGTGGCGAGGTCGAGGATTTCAGGTTCACTCCATTCCTTCATTGCGGGAATGACGTGCACGTTTGCAAATCGTAAAGCTTGATTGCGGATCTTTGCGTGACCGTCTGTCCAAACAAGCAAAACGCCAGAAATCGGAATCAGAAGAAAGAATAGCAAGAAGAATATCTTCAGTGCTTTGGGGTCTTTGGATTCTATTCGTTCGATTACTTCTTCGCTCATGCTCTGCCTCCGGCAACTTGTTCAAACAATATCCATTGCACGCCCAGCATGCCAATCCACAACGCGATCTTGGTCATGGTTTGGGCGAACTTGCCAATTTCACCCATCGGCAATTTAAGCGCGATGTAACCCACAAAAACTCCTGCGCCGAGAATCCCCATGTTGTTCACCGGATAAAACGGCAGGCCTTCTAACTGATACACGCGCCCCGAAATCGGCTGAACCGCCCGGATTAACTCGATCCAGATGATTCCCGCACCTAGGGCGCAGAAAATCATGATTCCGGTTCCCCAAACCACAGCTTTGCGCCAAACAAATATCCAAAATGCCACACATAAGACTATGAGGAGGTCAACCGTCATCGCGGCAACGTGGAAAACACGAATTCCTGGCTCTTGGTAATAGTAGCTCAGAGCGGTTTGAGGTGCGACATCTTCGAGGAACGATCTGAGCTGAGTAGCGGCGAGTGCAGTAGCGGCAAAACCAAGTAACCATTCTGCCCAACCTGGGCCGTGATACTTTCCTTTTGCCGGTGCTCCGGGTTCTGACATCAATTCCCCTACTGGAACCTATTTTGACCGTCAATCACGAGGTGCCCAGGGAAACTTGGAGCAAGGTTCACTCGGTTGGTAAATGAGCCTCGACTTTAGCGAATAACTCTTTCTCTGATCGTTTTCCAACCCACTGATCAACGACCTGCCCATCTTTCACGATAAAGAAAGCCGGGATAGACCGTACGTTCCACCTAGCCCAAACTTGCTTATCATCGTGCAAAACCGGATTAGCAAATTTGTTCTTTGTCAAATGTTTATCGAGCACACTGCGATCCTCATCAATACTAATACTGAGTACTTCAAATTTTTTACTGAGGAACTTTGCTCTCGCCTTTTCGACCAGAGGCTTCATTTCTTTGCACGGTGCGCACCACGTTGCCCAGAAATCAACTAATATCACTTTTTCTTTTAGTGCCTTTTCGTCCCAGAGCTTTCCGCTGAGGTCAGTTAAGTTAAGCATTGGAACTAGGCGCGGCAGAACAGGAGGCATGTAAGCTTCCGGATCTTTCTTAAACTCAGCGATCTCCTTTGAATTACAGAAGTAGAAAACTTTATCTTTGTACCGAACCCCACCTGCTGGACGCTCTTCACCGTGATCTTCCCCTCCCGCCGAGCAAATAACGCAGACTGCCTTGCTTGGTAACTCCGCTTTCGGAATATCTACTGGAGTCTCTTGTCTAAGGAGGACGGCGAAGGCTATTGCAGTAAACGTCATTTCTTTCTCTCTAGAATTGCCAACTAAAGCTGATCCCTGGATGCTTAAACCATACCCAGATGAAGGAGACGCTGGATGAACCTCCTCGATAAGTCAACATCAGGTGCGACTTGCGACCATCGTTCATTGGCAACAGAACCCAGTTCTGATTAAGGAAAATGCTCACACCGAAAGGAAAGTTCAATCCATCTTCAAACTCTGAGTAGTTCAGCGAAACGTAAGGCAAGAGATGAGTTCCAACCGTTTTGGCAAAAGTGACGTAATATGATCTCGGCCCGGCGGGGGTTCCAATCCGGTCGCTAGACGTTCCAAAATTCATCATCGGCAGCGATTCTGTTTCAGGCTGAATCATGTAATTCAAGAGCGGCCCAACTTCGTTTGCACTCGGATTCGCCTCAATCCCTAATGCTAAACGAGGATTCACTTGATACATTCCAGTGAAGCGATAACGTGGACGATCCAGATCAATATCAACTAATCTGAATGACAGCATCACTTTTTTACTTGTGTCCCCCGAACTGAGGAACCCCCCTTCACCGGGTCATCCGGTTCACGTAGGGACAGAGACTGGCGGACGCTGCGTATTTTGACTCTGCCCAGATTCTTGGGCGTAAACAAATACAGATGTCATGAACAAAAGCACTCCGAGCACCGACTTCATTTCCACCTTGCCAGGTAGTTTACCTACTCAGTCCAGTCATTTCAGGCCCGGGCAAATCGAACCTAACAAGCCATAATTAAGCCTCCCTTGCCTACCCATTACCAAGTCCTCGGCATACCACAGAAATCTAATATCAAAGAGGTGCGCGAGGCGTATCACCGGCTCGCAAGGGCATACCACCCAGACGTGAATTCTGAAAAGGACGCGCACGAAACAATGGCGCGCATTAATAACGCTTTTGAGGTGCTGGGCGACCCAGTCCGACGCTCAGAATACGATGCTTCTCTCGGATACACAGCTAACGAGCGAGAAGCCCGACAGTCACAAGAGAGCCGTCCAGCAACTGTCGTTGCAGAAATTCACCGCCGACTCCGGCAACACAACACCCCGGTTTACGGAATCGCATTTGAACCCACCACCGGGCGAATGGTGAGCAGTTCTTTTGATAACGAGGTGATCTGGTGGGATGACCGGATGGAGCACCCACTTATTCGCCACAAGTTTGAAGGCGGGGTAGTAAATGCCATTTCCGTTCCCGGCGTAAATTCCGTTGTCGCCGCGGGAAATACCGAGCAGATTTTGAGTTGCTGGATTCACTCGCCCGATCAAAAAACTTCCTGGCGGCAAACACCTAAATCATGGGTGTGCAGCGTGGCTCCTTCGCCGGATGGAAAGAGTCTTGCTTACGGAACCGTAAACCGCTCCGTGCACATCGCCCGCACCACCGATGGCTTTACACGAGTTTCAACTTTTTCGCACGAAGAAGCAGTGACCGCCCTTGCTTGGAATGCAAGTTCATCTATCTTGGCAACCGGTTCTGCTGATGCCACAGTCAAGCTGTGGGATCCGAAATCCGGGAGAGAGCTACACACGCTGAACCGGGTTCTCTCAACTGTAACCTCATTGGCTTTTTCGCCTGATGGTCGTTGGCTCGCCGTAGCGGCAGTTGATCTTTCGATTCGAATTTTCCGAATAAAGGATTACGCGCTCACGAAAACGTTCTTTGGTCACACAAGACCGATTGAGGCAATGGCGTTTCATCCTCGGAGTTGGCTGCTGAGTACTGCATCCCGCGATGGCAGTGTTGGCCTCTGGAACGTCCGCCAAGGAATTGGCCACGGGCAAATCGAAGCTAGTCACCAGCCGATCAGTTGCGTTGCGTTTTCGCCGAATGGCCGTCATTTAGTAGCGGGCGGGTTGGATAAAATCCTTCGCGTTTGGCGGCTGAGTGCGGCCCAGTAATTTTTTTAGCAATTACCCTAAATAATTCCCTTTCTAATACCGACAATCCTACCGGGAGAACTAGAAATTCTCGTTCAAAACCTCACAAAGGACATTAGGAATGGTCGTTCAAAACATTGAGTGTCAGCTATCAACCGTGCTGATGAAGCGTTTCTTGGATGGAGATAATCTCCCTCAAGAGGTGCTGAATGACCTTGAAAAGCACCTTCGCGTCTGCCCGACTTGCCAAAACGTGATTGACAACGAAAAAGTTTCGTTGGAAGAAGTTCTTGATGGCCCCGCCCACGCACCAAGCGGAATCGCGGCAATGATGGGCAAGATCACTGGCAAAGCGGCAACCCCCGGCGGATTCGTCACGGCTGGCCCGGCCGAAGCGCTTCTCCATGCTTCGAGCCGAACCTACGCACCCGCGGCTCCCGGCATGGCGGCGTTCAAGAATCCGAAAGTTTTATTCCTCAGCGGCGCACTTGCGTTGGTTCTCATCGCGATGAGCACGATCTTGAAGAATCCTTCGAACTTGCTCGGCCCTAAGGCGGCGGCAGTTTATGGTCAGACCAGCGAAGAAAAAACCACCCCCGCAAAGGATGAGCACGCTGAGGAACCAAAAGACGAAACCTCAGGCGATGGTTCTGAAACGACCGACCCTCACGCAAATTCAACTGAACATGGGGCCGAAGAAACTAAGCCACCTGAAGATACGCAAAAAACGGATCCTCATACAACCGATTCACATTCCACAACCACCGATGAAAGCGGTCGCGTTTTTGTGAACGACCCCCGGGTTCCCGGCAAACCAACGGTTGACACATCCGATTTAATCGTAGCGGGCGGAAAGAACTCTGAGACAGAGCACAAAGAACCACCGAAAACGACAACCGCACACAAACCTGCGCCGAAAACTCAGACTCCCAAAAAGAGTAGTGGCTCAACAAAGCGCAAGCCATCTGGTTCGACCGCAAAGAAACCATCAAGCGGCGGTGGATCAGGCAGCGGAATTAAAGTTTACGACCCCTCCGGAAAGCCAATCGGCTAACCGCATGACCAAAGGATCAAACCAATGAAACTTGTCACCCCTCTCCTCGCAATCCTCCTTGCCAGCATGGCTTGGGCAAGCCCCCAAGATACAGAAACCAAGAGCCCCGTCAGCACCGAAGGCACTTACGTTAGCGTGAGTTCCAAAGGCGACGACGTCCGCTCGGTTCTGTACGATATGTTCCAGCAATCAGGCAAGAACTTTGTTCTCGATGCCGGCGTTCGTTTCGTGCTGTATCTCAATTTAGAAAAAGTGAGCTTCCAAGAAGCACTTGACATCGTAGTCACCAACGCAGAAATTGGATACGAGGTCAAAAACGATGTTTATTACATCGGTAAGAACCGCAAAACGGTTAAGTCTCCAGAAGCAAAACCAACGAATCAACCGGAGCAGAAACCTACTAACAAGCCAGTTGTTCCGCCACCTCTTCCAGATGAAAATCCTGCCACTGAAAAACCTCCGGTTAGCAAAAAACTGGACGAATCAGTACTGCAGAGCCGCTTGACTACCCGGTACAGTATCACGCCAATCCGAAAAGTGTTCACCGAGTTCACTCGCCAAACCAACGTAAAAATTGAGATTGATGCGGCGGTACCGGACTACAAACTGGATGCATTCCTGATTGATACGAGTCTGAAATATGCACTGGATGTGATCTGTGACGCAGCCAAGCTCAAATGGAGCTTTACCGACCATGGCACGATCAAAGTAGAAAAAGCATAAGCAAAACAGGGAGCAAGAATCAAATCGGGCTGGATGAATCATCCGGCCCAGTTTTTATTTGAGCCAAGATTTCAATAATTCTTCGTTAACTTCTTCTAAAGTTGTTAGTTGGACGTCGGCCCCGCTCAGGTCAAAGTTCTTTGTGATCGGATTTGGTACAGCTATCGCAGTCATTCCGGCTCGTTTTGCGGCAAGAATCCCGTTGGGCGAATCTTCAAAAGCGATTGAGTTTTCCGGTGCAATTTGTAGAGCTTCACAAGCAGCCAAGTAAAGCCTTGGGTCAGGTTTTTTCGCACCAACCATATCCCAGGTTTTGATGACCGAGAACTTATGCCGAAGACCGTGGTTGGCAAGGAATCCTTCCACCCACAGACTCCGAGAGCTGGAAGCGATTCCGAAGGGAACATTGAGTTCCTCCAGCAGAGCGAAAACGGCAAGCGCGCCAGGTTGGAGTTCCAAGTCAATCAAGATTGCATCGCGAATTTCGTGAACTTGCTTATGGACTAATTTGAGATCAACGCTTGGCACCAACGCCAAAAGATGTTGATCCACTCGCCAGGGCGGATTCCCGCCGCCAACGCACTTCGCCCACTCGTGCATTTCAAGTGTGACCCCGTAATGCGAAAATACCGAGCCCCAGGCATGGAATTCTGGTGTCTCGGTATCTAGTATCAAGCCGTCAAAATCAAAGACGACTCCTCCCAACATATTTAGCTGTTGAGTTCCTTCGCTTTTTCGATGTCGATTTCCTTCGGCATGGTGAAGAGGAACATCGAACCTTTGCCGACTTCGGATTCAACCCAGATTTCGCCAAGGTGGACTTCTTCAACAAGGTGTCGCACCAAGAAGAGGCCAAGACCTGTTCCGTAAATCTTTCGGTTGTCTTCGTTGTTAACACGGTGGAATCGTTCAAACACTTTGCCCAAGTGCTCTTTGGGAATACCAATTCCGTGATCTTGCACACCGATCTTTATCTTATCGTCGCCTTCTGACCAAGCATGAACGATGACGTCGCCACCCTCCGGCGAGTATTTGATCGCGTTGTTAAGCAGGTTGGTAAGAATTTGATCGAATTTGTCTTCGTCGCCGATGATCTTAGCAGGAATTTCGCCGTGGATTTCCAGTTTGACTTCGTGCCGCGCCGATGCTTGATTCTGCACTCGAACAACCTTTTCGAGGATATTGGAAAGCTCGAATTGTGTATAGTTTGGTGTCAAACTTTGACCAGATTCAATTCGTGCAGTGTTCAGCAAGTCGTCAATTAAGCGGCGCAACCGGTCGCATTCTCCAACGATGATGCCCAGGAATTCTTTTTGGTCGTTCGCATCGTAAAGGTTGTGATCAACACCATCTAGCAACGTGCTGGAGAAGCCTTTGATCGCTGTCAGAGGCGTTCGGAGTTCGTGTGACGCCATGGCTACAAACGAACTCTTCATCTTGTCCAGATTCTTTTGCTCGGTGATGTCTTGGATGATGGTAACAAATCCAAGTTGCTTTCCATCTTCGTTTCGAACTTGCGCGCCTTGGACACTGTAATCACGAAGAGTTGCTTTCAGGTCGATTTCAATTTCGATCGGCGTTGGCTCACCGCCCGCAAGTCCAGATTCAAGGAATTCGATGAGATGCGGATTTTCGGTGACCTTAGTGTAGTGCTCGCCGATCACTTCGCCTTCCATACGGAACACCGCTCGGGCAGAAGCGTTCATTTGGCTAATTTTTCCTTCCGGGGTGATGAGCACCAAGCCACTGGTAAGAGATTCAAAGGTTTGAAGAAGCTCTTCGCGCTCCTTCATCACCGCTTTGTAAAGCTGGAGGTTGGCGATAATTGAGCCAACGTTCTTTGCCATTCGTTCGAGCAATCGAACGTCTTCGTCGTTGAAATCTTCGCCGTGTCGCTTGTTGAATGCGTGCAAGACCCCGATTGTCGTTCGGTCGACGATACGGTTTTCATCGTCGCGCTTTTCGATGATCAGAGGAACGGTGATTCCGTTGTTCACATGGAACAGGCTTACTAAATCTTTCTTTGTGCGGTCATCATTAGCCGCATTGTGGAAAATAGCTGGAACTGCTTCGCGGAAAACTTCGCCAGTGATGCCTTGGGTTGCTCTTACTCGGAAGTGAGCCAGTTTTTCATCGTCAACCCCGTACGCAGGTGGGATTGCAACAAGCTCGCTCGTTTCAGTTTCGTAAAACATGATGACGATTTTTTCCGCTTGCAGAATCATTGCAATGCGTTGAACTAACCGTCGGAGAGTGATGTCGCCTTCTTGAATATTGCCGACTTCAACGCCGCTTTCGGCGGGAGTCGAACGGACTTCTGGTGCTGAAGTTGCTTCAGTGGAACCTTGAGATTGAGATTTTAAGGAACTATTTTCTTGTCGTAAGGTCTCGAGCTGTTGCGTCAGTTGCTCAATCTGCCGCTTCAGATCTTCTGATTCAAATGTTCCCATCGTGTTAATACTCATCTACGCCCCAAATTTCAAGTACGAAGCCGCACTGGCGCAGTCACCAGAATACCCATGTTGGGCAGGCTCCAAATTGATCGTTCCAGTTCGACGTAACCTAGCCGGACTTTGTGCCCGCCAATTTCACAATTTAGTTCATTTGCCCCTGTTTTGTTAACAAAACATCAAGGCGGATCCGTGGATATAATAAAACTCATGATGGATCAGTTAGAGGAACTTCCGTTGTTCCCGCTGAATGCGGTACTACTGCCTTTCGCCCGCATGCCGATCCATGTATTTGAGCCTCGTTACCAAGAGCTCATTCGTAACTGCCTGCGTAGCGAAACCGGATTTGGAGTTTGCCTGATCAAATCAGGCGATGAAGTCGGCGGAAATGCTGAACCGTACCTTGTGGGAACTGCTTGTCGCATCATCAGCGTTCAAACCCACGCCGATAATACGATGGATGTCCAAATTGAGGGCAAGCGCAGATTTCGAGTACGTAAGTTAGATGAAGATTCCTTCCCCTACTTGGTTGGCCATGTGGAATCCATTCAAGAAGAGGAAGTTGATGACGAAAACCGACTTCATGCGTTAGCTGCTAAGACTCGTGAACTAACAACTAGTTTGATTTCGCACGCTCTAGAGCATGCGAATATGCAAATTTCTCAAATTCGGTTGCCGGAAGATGCGTACGCCCTTTCATTTGTTGTCGCCGAGTTCTTGACTCTGGAAAATATTGAACGCCAACGATTGCTCGAATACACAGACACCGCTGAGCGACTAGTTGAACTGATTCCAATTATTACAAATCACCTGGATGCAAACACGGAGCCGCATTATTCCAACATTTCGCTCGAAGAAATGAGTGAGTGGATTACTCCTAACTAGGTGCTTCTTCAATTTCCACGAGTTGCCCAGGAACGAATTTTCCCAACTGTACTAAAAGCTTCGGTAAAAGCTTTAGCAACGACTTTAATCTTCCATCTGGTGTTCTCAGCACAAAAATACTGAGAGACGAAGCTTCGTGATTGTGCTGGTAGAGAATCCCTCGATCAAGTGTAATAAGGACGTCAAAATCTTTGCGTGTTTGCGCAAGAAGCTCACCATTTTTGAGACCTCGCCACCCCATCGAGTTTACAGTTTGAACGTTGAAATTAGTCAAAGATTCCGCAAACTGTGGATCAATGTTTTCATCTAAGAGTATACGAATCATGCAGCTTCAAATTCGTGCAGTAACCCTTGTTCAGCGATCCGTAAAACACCGTTCACCATATCTTTATCGAGCTCCCAATGTTCACAGAACTCAGGTACAGATTTGCCTTCTGCAAGCCATTCAAACAACCTAGCCACGGGCAAACGGGTGCCGTAAAAACAAACTGCACCGCTGACCCGATCTGGGTTTTGCCAAATTAAATTATCAATTACCCGGTCTGCCATGATGATATTGTATACGAATGATTTTCATACCCGCCAAAACTCAGGTCGGCGGGTACGAAATTCACTTCAGCTTAATCGGAAGCACCCGAATTCGTCGCTCGGGATCTTGACCAACAGATTCGCTTGCTAACTTTTGCGACTCAACGTATTGATGTTGCTGCTTACGCAGTCGGGCATCGCGCGGTGGAAGTTCGTACGGTTTGTTCGATTGCAAAACAATCTTAACCGCTTCTTCCGCTTCTGTGATCGCCGCATCCATGCCCGAATCTTGACCGGTCGAGTGCCGCATCACTTCTTCTAACGCGCCAGAAATTTGGCTGAACGTATTGGATTTCACGGTCACGATCTTCACATCTTTGCTGATGTCGCGAAGTTTGCCCGGGCGTTCTTGCTGGACACTCCGAATGGAAATCACCGCATCGGCTTGGTGAATATCGTTCGTGATAAGTGCCGGAACCCGTTTCTCGCGAATCGCGCGTTCTAACCTCGTTCGAGCAATTCCATACGGATAAATCCGAACGGTTTTTTTGTCGAGTTTCGGGCCGTCTTGCGATTTCGGTTTCTCACGTTGACCATCTTTGGAACGGCGTGAAAACGATTCGTTCGGAACCTCAGTATTTTGCTTTTTGCTCAGACTTGGGAACCGTTCATTGAAACCAGGCTCTTCCAGTTCTGGAGAGAACTCCTTCTGAACCACTTCGACTTCACCAAGGTCAGTGCGAACCCGGAGTTCGGGCCGTGGTGCGATACCTCGGAGCATCACGTCTACCGTTTTCATTACGTTGTGGTGAACTGCTAGTCGGTCGAAGTCCAAGAGTTCAATCACGACATCGAATGTAGGCGGAGCTTTGCGCTCAAGAACCGTTTTTTGCGAACCCCGTCGTTTGGCTTCATCATCGCTCAAAGTAACCGCTTGGATTCCCCCAATAAGGTCACACAACGCCGGGTTGAGCATGAGGTTTTCGAGCGATTGTCCGTGCGCGGTGGCAATCAGTTGTACGCCTCGTTCTGCGATGGTGCGCGCGGCTTGAGCTTCACTTTCGTTGCCGATTTCATCAATCACGATGACTTCCGGCATGTGGTTTTCAACCGCTTCGATCATGACCGTGTGCTGCATCGCGGGTGACGGCACTTGCATTCGCCGAGCACTGCCAACCGCGGGGTGTGGTACATCTCCATCACCGCCGATTTCGTTGCTCGTATCAACGATGACAACTCGTTTGTTGACTTCATCGGCGAGCACGCGCGCGACTTCGCGGAGCTTAGTGGTTTTCCCAACACCGGGGCGGCCGAGGATGAGGATAGATTGACCACTGCGAACAATGTCGTCAATGATGTCAATCGTGCCTTCCAAAGCTCGACCAACTCGGCAGGTTAAACCGATCACACGCCCTTGCCGATTTCGGATTGCTGAAATTCGGTGGAGAGTGCGTTCAATTCCTGCCCGGTTATCGCCACCAAAGTCACCGATTTCTTTAACGGTGAATTCAATGTCATGCTCGGTGATTACATTGCCCGGCCATCGTTCCACGCTTCGGAGGAATCGAGCTTCGGCGGGCCGACCATAGTCCATCACAACTTCAACAAGACCGTTGACATCGGGATGGTTGTCGAGTTTCTCACGTATAACCGGCGGGAGGACGTCCAATAGTTGGAGCAGACCGTCAGGAAGTTTCGCCATGAGTCATCAATTCTGACGATCAAAACGGAGGAATGTCTGCGAAATCCTAGGAACAATTAATGTTTTGGCATCAAATCTTGTTAAGTGCGATTCTAAACCCAGTATTTTCACTTGCTCAATCAGGTGTTTTGTCACAAGTTTTCAAAAAATATTGAAAACTGACAGTTTCGGCGGTAGTATTGAACTAAGGCACGATGGATCAGGCCACCAAGATGAAGCCTTGGCAAACGGAAGGCGAAGAAAAACGAGAGGCGGTTCGCGAGATGTTCGCGGGCATTGCTCCCACCTATGATCTCGCTAATTCCATTATGTCAGCCAAAGGCCATCTGCGATGGCGCAGAATGGCGGTTTGTCTCATTAATCTTCAGCCTGGAGAATCTGTACTTGATCTCTGCTGTGGCACGGGCGACTTTTTGATCGCTGCGCGTGAACTCACTGGCCCGACTGGGCAACTGATTGGCTTAGATTTTTGCCAACCGATGCTGGATGTCGCCGCTAAGAAAGTCGATTCAGCAATTCAACTCACTCTGGGAGATGCAACCGAATTGCCTTTCGCAGATAGACAGTTCGATGCAATTACCGTCGGCTGGGGATTGCGCAACGTGCCTGATCTTGCCGCCGCCTTAGCTGAATCAGCAAGGGTTCTTAAGCCGGGTGGACGGTTTATCACAGTTGATATGGCTCAGCCAAGCGGCCCTCTCGGCCCGATCAGTCGCTGGATGTACCACGTCACAGTTCCACTTCTTGGCCGCATTCTGGGGCAAGCCGATGCTTACGCATATCTCCCCAAAAGCACAGAAAAATTTGTTTCACGCGAAGAACTAAAATCCGTAATGGAATCCGCCGGATTCAAAGATGTGCAAATGAAGAGCCTTTACTTTGGCAACATTTGCATGCATTGGGGGGTGAAAGCGTGAAGGTCGCCAGCTTCTTTTCAAAAATCGCGGAAAACGTCACCGGGCTAAACATCACCCCAAAGCTCGTAGATGAAATGTCGCGTTGGACGGAGGAAGTAGAAGCGGAACTTCATCGTCAAATTGGCTCACCCATCAAGCTAGTTGAAGATGTCAGCGCGCTCACCCTTGACGCAGGTGGAAAGCGACTTCGACCTGCTTTGGTTCGCTTATCCGCGGCCGCAACCGGTCAGCCGTACGATGCCCAGCGAGTGATCAAACTCGGTGCCGCAATGGAGATGATCCACATGGCGACTCTCATTCACGATGACGTGATTGATGATGCTGCCACCCGCCGTGGCAAACCAACCGCATTCTCGCAGTACGGCAACACTGCCAGCATCTTGGGCGGCGATGTTCTGCTCGCCAAAGCAATGAAAATCTTGGCGGAAGACGGCGATTTACCAATCATCCGCACGGTGAGCCAAGCAGTGGTTGAGCTTGCAGAAGGTGAAGTCAGAGAACTAGAACTTCGAGGCGAGTTAGCGATTTCACGGGAAGATCATTTGCAGGTTCTGCGAATGAAAACTGCGAGCTTTATCGAATGCTGTTGCCGAATCGGAGCAATGATCGCTACTCCGAATGAGCAAGTTCAGAATTCACTCGGGGCTTACGGCCACCACTTAGGCATGGCATTCCAAATCGTTGACGACCTGCTTGACTTCCGGGGCGACACGAAGAAAACGGGCAAACCGTTGGCAACCGATTTCCGAGAAGGCCAAGCGACCTTGCCGCTTCTGTATCTGATTCCTGAACTTAACGCGGAAGAATCTGCTTTTGTTGGCAAGAAGTTTGGTAACGGCTCAACCGATGCTGAAATTGATCGAATTATCGGTTGGATGAACATGCGGGGTTCACTCGGGCAAGCCGATCAAGATGCTCGGGAGCACGGTAGTTTGGCAAACTTGAGTCTGGAAACCCTGCCCGATTCCCCCGAGAAAAATCTGCTCCTCAGCGTGACTAAGTTTGTGCTGGCCCGGCAATCGTGAGCCACTTCGATCCTGATAATATCAAAGCTGTCTTGCTCGATTTAGACGGTACGGTTTACCGAGGTTCGGAAGCCTGCCTCGATGCAGAAGAAGCTATAAAAAGTCTTATTGGGCAGGGCTATGCGATCCGGTACCTGACAAATAATTCTGCTGCCCGCCCGGAACAGATCACACAAAAATTATTGAATCTGGGTATTCCCTGCGAACCGAGTTGGGTTCTTAGCTCGGGCATGGCTGCCACTCAATATCTCAAAGATTCTCTGCACAAAACGTATTCATATGTAGGCGAAGCTGGACTTGCCGAATCACTTGCAGAATCGGGGCTAAACAAAGTGCCCCTCGCACAACCAGCAGACGCCATAGTTGTGGGAATTTGCCGCTCATTTGATTACGAAAAGCTCCGACTTGCATCCGATTCAGTTCGTAATGGGGCGCAGTTTATCGCCACTAATCTTGATCCGACTTACCCCTTGGAAGGAGGCGCATTGATTCCAGGGGCAGGAAGCATCGTCGCGGCGGTAGCAACCGCATCTGGAGTGAATCCGTTGGTGGTGGGTAAGCCTCAACCTCAAATGGTTTTGCAGGCGTGTTCTTCTCTCCGCATTGAACCTGGGCAAGCGATTGTAGTCGGCGACCGCCTTGACACAGATATTGCTTGCGGGGTCGCGGCTGGGGCAACGACTTGGTTAGTTTTAACGGGAGTAACCGATGAGGTTCCGCAAGGTCAACTGGGAAGCAAAACTCTTCGAGAGCTTATTTCTTGGTTGGATTAAATTCATAGACCATTTTCACATCGGTCAGAGTCGAATTAGCGGGAATCAGATTGCTGGGTTCTGCAAAAATCTTAAAACCATTGGCAATGCGCTGGTAGGTAAATTCCTTCATTCCAATAACACTGGTTCGCTTACAATCAAACTTTTCAGGAAAACCATCATGACTTACCGATAACACTTCCAACGTCTGAATAGTTAGTTGAAGTAACTCTTCAGACAGAAGCCAGTCCACTGAGCCAGCACCGGTTTTTGCTGAAGCCAAGTCCCACAATCGTTGCAAAGGCATTTGCGTTTGTTCTGGATTTGTTCTCAGAACATTCACTTTATTTGCCAGCAACAGAAGTTGCTCCAGTTGCGATTTGCCTTGAGCTTCAGCCAAGGCACTATTCCAAAACTTGAGTATTTCCGAACTCCCCGCGTCAATCATGGATGGGTGATCACGAGGAATATCTTTTAACAGCTTCTTCTGGTCGTCGGTTAGCTTGTCGTAATTCTCCCATGTATCGTATTGAAGATAAGCCGTGGTTCTCCAAACAGAGAGAGGATCTATCGGTTTAGCGGATTCCAATGTCCTAATTAAATCGCGGCAGAGTTCTGAACTAACAGAGTTTTTGTTCCAGCTTTCTTCCAGCGACTTACCCACCTGGGTTAGCACTGCTCGTCGTACTTCTCCTGCCGCTCTGAGGGATCCCGGATCGTCACTTGCCAAAATGTGATTTGCGACCTGGATTGGCGATTCAATATCAGACAGGGTAAATGGTGACTTCGCTAATTGCAACATATTCACATTCACGCCATCTACTACCGCTGGCCAAACAGGATAAGAAGAAAATGCTCCGGCAGAGTAATCGATACTCCATTGCGCTTTAGGAGTTGTGCCAGCTTCAGTAACTAAGTCCGTTACGGGTTTAAAGAACCGCACGATTTGGTCAGTATCTTCGCCCGCCGTGCCATTTAGAACAGATTCCCAACGCTCATCAGAAATTTCGGGGCGGCGTAACTGCCATTCATCAAATGCGTGTTTTAAGATCACGGCCGCATTTTCTGTTGGAGGCAAAGATCTTTCTGGCTTGTCTCCCGCTAAGATGCCATTCTTGATTGCAAGCTGTTCTTGACTAGCTAAATCGTTTGCCGATTTCATCAGCCCTTGATAAATCCACGTTCCACCGATGGCGCAAAGCAGAAGCACCGCTCCAAAGAGAATTGCCCCCACGATTAGAACTTTTTTGAGTCTTGCGTTCATTTTTGTGAAAAAGTAGACGTAAGTCTATCTTTTTTTGATATAATGAAATCATGTCCGCTCGCCTTGATGCCATAGGCATCGTCACCGCCAACATGTCTCGTTCGCTGGAATTTTACGCAATTCTGGGAGTACCCGTTCCGCAACCGACCGATGACCACGCTGAAGCCACCTTGCCAAATGGTCTGCGCCTGATGTGGGACACGCTGGAACTGGTCAAACAGATTGACCCATCGTGGCAGGCACCAGTTGGTCATCGCACGGGAATGGCCTTCCTATGCGATTCTCCCGCAGATGTTGATGCCACTTACCGAAAGGTACTCGATGCCGGATTTGAGAGCTCGTTGAAACCTTGGGATGCCTTTTGGGGACAGAGATATGCTCAGGTGTGCGACCCAGACGGCAACAAAGTTGACCTTTTTGCACCGTTAGGCTAAAGCCAAGGCCAGACTCCAATAGGTACGCTGGAGAGCGTGACGCAACTGGAGTGCGATGTCTGCATCGTTGGCGGTGGAACCGGGGGCACGGCCGCCGCCCTGGCCCTGGCTAAAACTGGACTGCGAGTTGTGCTCACAGAAGAAACCGATTGGCTTGGCGGTCAACTCACCAGCCAAGCGGTTCCGCCCGACGAACACCCGTGGATCGAAACGACGGGGTGCACCGCTTCCTACCGTGAATTCCGAAATCGAATCCGAACCGCTTATCGGGCGAATGGGAATCTTACGGATCAGGCTTTACTTTTTTCTCGACTTAACCCCGGTGGTGGTTGGGTCAGTCATTTATGTTTTAGCCCCGCGCTTGGTCATCAAGTTCTGCAATCTATGCTTGATGAGGTTATCCATCCCGATTTGACCGTCCTCTACAATTCGATTCCTATTACAGCAAATGTCTTGAATGATGCCGTTCAATCAGTAAGCGTTCAATCTTCAGTCACAGGAGAATTAAGTGAGATTTCGGCAAAGTATTTTCTCGATGCAACCGAGCTTGGAGATTTGCTTCCACTCACTGGAACCGAATACAACCTCGGTGCAGAATCGAAATCGCAAACCCAAGAACCGAACGCACTCGACGGAGAGCCAGAGCCAACGAATGTACAGTCGTTCACATGGTGTGCAGCCATTGGTTACGACGAACAAGGCGACCACACAATTGAAAAACCTGCGGAATACGACTTTTGGGTGAACTATCAGCCGCCGAACTGGCCAGACAAGCTTCTCAGCTTCACGATGCTCAATGTCAAAACGGGTGAGCCAGTGCATTTCCCTCTTTTGGGTGAGAACTGGTTCAACCTATTTTCTTACCGTCAGATTATCAAGCCAGAACACCACGCTAATCCGGTTGAGCCAGCCACGATCATGAACTGGCCAATGAACGATTATGAACGTGGCACCGTGATTGATGTTCCAGCGGAGCAAGCTAACGCGCACTATGAATCGTCAAAGCAACTCACCCTCAGCATGCTTTACTGGCTTCAAACAGAGCACGGCTACAAAGGATTGCGACTCCGCCCAGATTTGACGGGTACGCCCGATGGATTAGCTAAATCAGCATACATCCGCGAATCCCGAAGAATTCAAGCCAGGCATACGGTGAAGGAACAAGATTTAGCGGCGTACACAAATCCTAGCTTGAACATAGCGCCGGAAATGCCAAAAAGTGTTGGCGTGGGAGCCTATCGTATTGATCTTCACCCCAGCGCAAACGGCAGCAGAACGATTGACACGAGCACGCTTCCTTTTCAAATTCCGCTAGGAACACTTATTCCTATCCGAATCAAAAATCTACTTCCCGCTTGCAAAAACCTGGGTGTCACCCATATCACAAACGGCTGCTACCGATTGCATCCCATTGAGTGGAACATCGGCGAAGCCACTGGTTACTTAGCGGCCTTTGCGATACAAAATAACTGCTCCCCTGCAGATATTTTAGAGGGCGACAAGCTCTTTGAAGAATTCCAGAATCTCTGCTGGAGTAAAGGAATCCAAACCGATTGGCCTCGGCTAAGACCACTGTAAAATCACTCGCCGGAATCTTTTTTAAATCGACCGACCACGCTTGAAATTAGAGTCCTTTCCTGGTCAGCTCCGTAGCCAGCCCATGCTCCCAATACTATTGATTTAGAATCAATTGCATAGAGATACGGTGTCACTGGGGGTTGAAATTGCTTTTCAATTTTTCCATCGGCGTCGGAGATAACTGACCAATTCCGCTTGAGCTGAGATGCGTCATTACCTAATCTGATTTCGACAATTTTAACGCCTTGTTGATCAAGTGCTTTTCCCAATTTATCTAATGTTCCGGCCGCTTTTTTGCTTGGTTCACAATCAGATGCAGTGAATAAAACAACCAGACCCTTTTTGTTCAAATCAGAAACATTGAGTGAGCCGCCTGTTCCTTTTTTCCAAGTGCCTAACTTTGCCTGATACCCGGCTCCCAGGGGGCTTGCTTTGTAGGGTATTTGCCCCGGCATGTAGCCCAGCGGTGGCTGATATTTCCATCTCTTTAATTCGGTCGGGTTTGTGTTTAAAGAAAGGACATCATAAGTCATTTCCACATCTTCATCTTCCAGCTTCTGTTTAAAAATAAACCGGACGGGGATACCAAACTCGTCAATAGCGATTTGAATATTGAATTGGGAAAAATCATCTTTAAACGTCTTTGTTACCGATTCATACGCTCGGTTACTTACCGTGATTTTTGCCGCAGCTTTTAAATCTTGTAATCCGTTTTTAGTACTCAAATGCTCTAGAAAAACAGGAAACAATAAGCTGCAAAACCCAACTTCTGGAGGAGGGGGAAATCTTTTTTCAAAGCCACTGTATTCCCAATATTGGCGTTCTGAGTCATTCGCCGCAAGAATATGATTCGGCACTTGCCAAAATCTTTCTGCAACACCTACTCCCTTAACTTCAAAATATTGATAGGTGCCTTGATCCCAAATTAGCTTTGTTTCGTAGGTTGCGTTATTGAGTCTGACTTTTGTCGCCATAGTCAATTGAGTTGACTTTTCAATAAACGATGTGAAACGCTCCACCGGACTGCCTTGAGTGGCGGTTAAGAATACGAGTGTCGCAGTCAGCATCACTATTTACGATCATAACCCAATCTCTCGGAGATTTATCAGGATTCGGAAATCAAATTAACGGAATATTCTGAATGGATGGGCTTATGTCTGAAACCAAATATCTGATATTTCGCTTGAACAAACAAAAATATGGCTTACCCATTAACCGAATTGACCGAGTTCTTGACGACCAACCTATGACACTACTTCCTTGTATGCCGCCGATGGTGATGGGAGGATTTGAGCATCGTGGCGAGCTGATTGCCGCCATTGATTTGCGTGTCCGACTCAACTTTGAACCAAGCTCCCTTCCCGCAAACTATCTGATCTTTGCTGGAGAGTTTGGTCGCGCCGCCCTCCGCGTAGATGGGGTTGACGGAATCGAAGCCTTCAGTGCAGAAGAAGCCGAGAACTGCCCCAAATCGCTCAAACCTATTACCGAGGCAGTTTTTTCTCGAACTGGGAAGAAAGGCGACCAAAAAATCGTCATCCTGTCCGCCGACCAAATTATTACTAAGCCAATAGCGGAAGCAATTTCCCAATTGCAAACCGTAGCGGCTTAACCGCGACCTCTGGTACCCTTTTGCAACGGCGCAAAAGGGTGCCTCCACGTCTGCGGAAAGGGTTTAACCCACCCCAAACAAATTACAAAACACAACGGCACTTTGTGCAGCCCGAAAGCAGACGACGGGCAACTGCATAAAGGCTATGAATAACCAACCGAAACGCACTCTACCGCGTCATCCGCATCTCGACCATCTTCGCGCCGAAGCGAAATCGTTACTCAAATCTTGGCAGAGCGGCGAATCTCAGCTTCCTGGCGAACCTAAACTCACGCTGGCCCAGTTTGTACTCGCTCAAGAATACGGCTTTGAAAGTTGGCCCAAGCTTCATGCTCATGTTGAGAAACTGACCTTTGATCGCTTGGACTCAGCGACCTGGCTAAAGCGAGTTATTAATTCCCCACACCGCGACCCCCATCCCGATTATCAATCCGATTGGTGGCTGGCTCTTGCCGCCGGGGACGTTGAAAGCGTTCGTCAATTCCTTAAAAGCCATAAGGCGGACGAACCAGGTGGCCCGCTGAATTGGTATCCGATCAATTATGTTTGCAACTTGTACGTCAACTCATTTGATCCTTCGAGCACGGTGAAGTTATTGCTCGATGCCGGAGCCGACCCACACACGCAATACATCCATCCCGACTATCCGAACGATCCGATGACCGCGCTTTGGGGAGCCTGCCGCATCAAACAAGATATTGAAACGGTAAGGATTCTGCTGGAGGCGGGCATGACTCCCAACGACAACGAATCGCTTTATCACACAGTAGAAATTGATCGACCGGACATCTTACAGCTTCTTATTGATTACGGTGTAGAAGAAAAGGGCTCAAATGGATTGCTCCGTTCCTTAGACTTTGAACGACCACTTCAAATTAAAATGGTGCTTGATAACGGTGCTGACCCAAATGGCACGATGGGCGAAGGCGCTCTTCACCACGCGATTCGGCGAGGACGGAGCCCGGAAATCCTTCAACTGTTGGTAGATGCGGGGGCAAACCTTAAAGCTCTTTCAAAAGAACGGCTCACATTGCTGACTCATGCTTCTTTGCGGGGATCACCAGGGGTTTACGAGTGGGCGGTGCAGGTGACTGGAGAATCTGTGGATGATCCGCTTCAAAATTACGTTCATGCGGTGAGGTCCGGAAATCAAGAGAAGGCGCAAGAAATCCTCGCTCAGCACCCCAACCTACCGAGCAAATTTGCCCCTATTCACCTTGCGCTTCCCTGCCAGGCGATTATGTCTGGCGAAACGGATGCGGTTTTGCGAATGCTGAAATACGGCTGGCCTGTGCAGGCTCCAGATGATGGTTCTTCTACCGGCAGTAGAGGTGCTACCCCGTTGCATACTGCGGTTTACGTAGGGAATCTTGCGCTTGTGGATGCACTGATTGAACTAGGCGCCGACGTGAACTACGTCGAACCCGGATACAACGGCACCCCATTAGGGTGGGCAGTGCATAGTTCGATGTTCGGCAACTACGGCGGAGATTTGGTCGGCTGTATTCGGTCTTTGCGAAAGGCGGGGGCAAAATTGGAGGAAGGCGATTCCTCTAATTGGCCCGACAAAATCTATGAAGCCATGACCGAACCTCTAGATTAGGCAACTGGGAAGTGTTTGGCCATCTCCCTCCCCGAGTCTGGGGAGGGTTAGGGTGGGGTTGCTCTTGCACATCTTTCGGCATGAACAACCCTCCTCTTGACCTCCTCCCAAACTTGGGAGGAGAAATTGCTCTACCTAAGCGTGTACAAAAATGAGATGGTTTGGAAAAAAAGATTCCCTCCCCAAGCTTGGAGAGGGCAGGGCCGGGTTGATTGTACGAGTAGAACTTTTCACTGGCTAGCGCCAGTGCCACCCTAATACCCAAACTCGGCTCTTTCTCTTTCCCTCCCCAAGCCTGGGGAGGGTTAGGGTGGGGTTGCTCTTGCACAACTTTCGGCATAAACAACCCTCCTCTTAATCTCCTCTCAAACTTGGGAGGAGAAATTGCTCTATCTAAGAGTGTCAAAAGGAGACGATTCGGAGAAAGGATTCCCTCTCCAAGCCCAGGGCGGGGTTGGCTCAGAAATCTAAAGCGAAGCCAACACTTCTTGCGCCTTCGCCAACGCCGCTGGAACTTGCGAAACATCGCGACCGCCCGCCGTAGCGAAATCAGGCCGACCACCCCCGCCACCGCCTGCAATCTTGGCTACCTCGCGGACGATATCGCCAGCTTTTGCGCCAGATTTTTGGGCAGATTCACCGACTTTGCAAACAAACGTGACCTTGCCATCCGCAATGTTTGCAATCAACGCGACAGCATCGGGGGCACCATCAACCAAACGGTCAGCAACCAACTTTGCATCAGCGGCTTCTGCGTCGTTCATGGTTTGAACTTTCAGCTTGATTGCGCCGATTGCATGCTCTTCGACGTTTGCCGCGCCGACTCCCGACTGCGCTAGTTTTTCGCGCTTTTTGCGCTCTTCACGCAAAGTTTCCAGAGTTTTTTCGATAGCGTGCGCAAGTTCACGCGGCTGGGTTTTGAGTTTGTTAGCCGCTTCCTGAATCAAGGTTTGTTGGTCGCTGACCCAATCGAAGGCGTTGGTTCCAGTGACGGCAGTGATCCGCCGAACCCCGCTTGCCGCCGAACTTTCATGAGCAATCTTGAACAAACCGATCTCGCCCGTGGTTCGGACATGAACACCGCCGCATAATTCGCGGCTAAAACTCGGCACGGACGGAGGCATTTCGCCGATCTGGACGACCCGCACAAAGTCAGCGTATTTTTCGCCGAACAAAGCCATCGCGCCCATCGCGCGGGCTTCGTCAATCGGCACGTCGGTATACGTCACCACACCTTGTGAAGCGAGGATTTGACCGTAAACAATTTCTTCCACTTGCTTGATGTCGGCATCGCTCATTGCCGCTCCGTGAGTGAAGTCGAATCGCAGAATTTCGTCGTTAACCAGCGAACCGGCTTGTGTGACGTGGGTTCCCAATACCTGGCGTAAAGCCGCGTGCATCAAGTGGGTTGCCGTGTGGTTTCGCGTGATCGCCGCGCGGCGTTTGGCGTCAACTTCGCATTCAACAACCTGCTTAAACAACTCCCCATTAAGCTTGGCAATCGCCTCTTCTTCGCCGAGTCCTTCGACGAGCGAGCCGTTCGATAATTCAACCAAATGGACGAAAATGCCGTCGCTTTTTGTAACGTCTTTGACGTTGAGTGTAAACCCGTTGCCGTAGATCACCCCGGTATCGGCAACTTGCCCGCCGGATTCTGCATAAAACGGAGTGGATTCCAGCGCGATGACGAATTCGTTGGTCGCCTTACCTTCTTCCAAAACCGGGTGTGCGCCCGTGATGATGGATTCACCCGTGGTTTGCGTGTAGCCGATGAATTCGGTTTGACTGGGTTTTTCATCTTGGGTGGCAAAAATCGTAACGACCCCAACACCGCCGTACACCGTGTCCATCCCCGCCGATGCGCGTGATCGCTCTTGAGCTTCCAGCATCGCGGTTCGGTAGCCTTCGGTATCTACGGTGACTCCGGCTTCGGCGCAGATTTCTTGGGTGACTTCGAGCGGGAATCCGTAGGTGTCGTAGAGTTGGAAGGCTTCCTCACCTGATAATTCAAACAATTCTGGGGCTGTGGAATCAAAATTATCCGAACTTTCAATGAGCTTTCGATGTTCCGAAAGCGCATACACTTGAACTTGAGTACTCAAATTTCGGTACTCGTTTAATTTGAGCCATTTGAACTTAAGCGCAAAAATCAGCTGTTCAAGGCCATTTCCAAGTGTCCGACGGAACAAAGCCTCCTCGTTCCGAAGCGTTTCCAAAATCATATCGCGCCGATCAGCCAACTCGCGATAGTGACCTGAATAATCAGCGACCACAACCTCTGCCAGCATCCACAAAAACGCTTCACCAAATCCAAGCCCTCGTGCTCCTTTGAGAACCGCCCGCCGAATCAGCCGCCGCAGGACATAACCACGTCCGGTGTTGGATGGCAAAACCCCATCGGCAATGCAGAAACAAGCACCGCGAACATGATCCGCGATAATCCGCATTGCCCGGGTAACCGACTCTGATTCGCCGTACTTAAATCCACCGCCGATCTCTTCTAATTTACGTAAGAGCGGAGTGAACGCCGCTGTATCGTAAACCGATTTGAACCCACCAAGCACCGCGATCGTGCGCTCGATGCCCATGCCTGTGTCAACGCTTTGGAACGGCAGATTAGGCATCCCCACTTTGTCAAAGCCTTTGTCGGGACGAGAAGCATCTTTGAGCTCTCCTTGCCATTCAAATTGGATAAAAACGTCGTTCCAGATTTCTAGCCACTTGCCTTCTCCTTCGTCGCGCAAATAGTCTTCGGCGGTGTAGGTTCCCGTGGGAACCGGCTCATCCGATGTCCAGTAGAACATCTCGCTGTTCGGGCCACACGGACCAGGAGGGCCTTTGCTGAACGCTCCAGCGGGCCAGTAGTTTGTGTCCTCTCCGAGCCGGAAAATGCGGGTTGCTGGTTCGATTCCTGCTTCACTCAGGTGTTTCGACCAAGCCTCGTAAGCTTCGTCGTCTTCGCTGAAAACGGTGAATGAAAGCCGAGTTGGATCAAGCCCGAGCCACTCTTTGCTCGTCAAAAACTCCCAAGAATAAGCGATGGCCACAGTTTTGAAGTAATCGCCAAAGCTGAAATTGCCGAGCATTTCAAAAAACGTGAGGTGGCTCGTGTCGCCGACTTCTTCGATATCCCCAGTTCGGAAACACTTCTGCGAAGTCGCCAGCCGCTTAGTTGGGGGCTCGGCGACGCCCCGGAAATACGGCTTGAACTGCACCATGCCCGCGCCGTTGAAAAGCAAGGATTCATCCAGGCGACCGGTGACATCGTAAGGGATCAGCGATCCGCTTGCGTGTTCGGCATGGCCCTTGGAGATAAAGAAATCCAAGTATTTTCGGCGCAGTTCATGGGGGGTCATGTGCGGTTCAAATGGTACCTGCACAGACTCAAATTCAAAGGGCCACTAAAGTTGAGGTGGTGCCGTAGAAACCTCGCGATATTTTTTCGCCGTAATTATCGCGGAGTCAGTAAAACTCCAACCCATCCCAACTTGGCTGACTGGATTCCACTCCTTTGCCCCACGTGTAAACGGCATAATGGAAATAACCTCGTAGCCCTCATTAAACAAACGGTTGCTCGCTTCAGATATCGCCCCCGCCAGATAATCAATATCCGCCATAGTTTCAACAGATCGGCCTTCAATTTGGAGAAACGGTGCTGCAACAACAACTGTTTTGTACATGCTCTGGCTACTGCATTATTCACGGCTTGGTTGCGGATAGAATCGAACTATGAATCTCTACGAAATGTGGTTCGACCGTGGCCCGGGCACGACCGATGCGGAACTGGTGACCGCGATCCACAACTGGCTCACGTTTCTGCAAGACCGGGGGGAGATCGAATCGTATCGCCTCACCCGGCGCAAATTCGGGTTCGGCCCGGCGGGGATGGGCGAATTTCATGTCACGGTTGAAACCAAAACGCTTGACCAGCTCGACCAGGCGTTCATGACTGCCGCGAGCCGGTTTGGGGATATCGAAGCTCTGCATGCAGAGGTTTACCGCCGCATCACGAATTATTCCAGCGCGCTTTATCGTGACTATCCTGACGACGTGCTTGGCAAGCCACCGCGCCAGGTCTAAGCTCAAACGAACCTAACCCGGTACACTTGCGGAGTGGCAGATCGCCCTTCCCTGATTGGACGATTCACCCCAGAACTTGAACAAATCGTGGTCGAGCTGGGGCACAAGCCATTTCGCGGACGGCAACTTGCCAAATGGATCTACGAAAAAGCCGCTAAGAGCTTTGATGAGATGCCTGACCTTCCGAAGGCATTGCGCGATCAACTCGCGGAGCAATACGTTGTTTCCCCGCTGTATTTATCGCAACACAAAACATCCAGTGATCAAGTAGAAAAGCTGTTGGTTCACAACGGCGATGAGCAGGTCTATGAGTGTGTATTGCTTCCTTACAAAGACCGCGTGAGTTGCTGCATCAGCAGTCAAGTCGGTTGCCCCATGGGTTGCACTTTCTGCGCGACTGGGATGGGTGGTTTTGACCGTAACCTCACCGCAGGCGAGATTACGGCCCAATACCTTTGGCTCCAGGGTTTAACACCTCGGCGCATCTCCCACGTCGTTTTTATGGGCATGGGTGAACCGCTCCTGAACCTGAACGAAGTCGTGACTGCGCTCAAAATCCTGCATGAGGAAGTTGGGCTGAGTTATCGTCACCTCACGGTTTCGACGGTTGGCCTTGTCCCCCAAATCCGCGAACTTGCCACGCACCAGCTCCCGATCCACCTTGCGCTCTCGCTTCACTCTCCGCACGACGATGTTCGGTCGCGCTTGATGCCAGTCAACAACAAGTGGGACGTCGCGGAAACCTGGGCGGCAATGAAGGATTACCACAAGGCAACTGGTCGCAAGGTGACCATTGAATACCTACTCATTAACGAACTCAACGATACGGCCGATCAGGCTCAATCTTTGGCAAAATTGATCCAAGGAACGCCGTGCGTAGTGAATCTAATTCCATTCAACTGGGTGGATACGGGCAACGGTTTCCAACGCCCATCCCGTGAGCGGGTTCGCGCGTTCCGGGCGCTGTTAGAATCACATGGAGTGAACGTCACAGAGCGAGTCGAGCGTGGTCACGACATTGCGGCGGCTTGCGGCCAATTGGCGGGCCAACATCAAGGAAGATTTGCAAGGAGGAACCCATCATCTCAACTCACGGTTATTCCTTAGCGGTGAAGTCTTTACTCTCTCTGGCAATTCTCTGTGTAGCTTTGGGTGGGTGTTCTTCTAAAAAGCCAGACCCAAAGCCCGACGCTGACCCTAGCGCAAACGGAGTAGAAGAACCTAAAGACCGCCGCGTGATTGCTTCTGGGCCGGTGGATATGCAAGCCGCCGATCCTGAAGGCCAAGTCGTTTGGACTCTGCACGGAGAATCTTCGCGAGTTGGGTTAGAAACGGAAGGCGAAACCCAAATCTTTGCCAATAACGTTTCCGGCGAGATTTTTGAAAACGGAAAGGTTGCTAGCACGTTCAAAGCTTTGGAAGCAAAAGCGGCGCGTGAATCTCGGACTTTGTTGCTGAATGATCGGGTCGAGATTCAATCGGTTGCCGAGAACATCAAGCTTCGCGCCGACAAAGTGAACTGGATGGAAGATCGGAAGCTTTTTGCCGCCACTGGGAATGTGGAAGTCGATTCTCCCAACTGGCTTTTAGGCAAAATGGAAGAAGTTTGGGCGACCCCTGACCTGACCAAAATCGGCACTCCTAACAAATTCAAATGAAACTTAAATTTCCCCTCCTCATATCGTGCCTGATCGTTAGCAGTATTGGACTTGTTGTTGCCCAAAACAAAACCAATATCAGCTTCAAAAGCAAGTCGGGCGACTTTGCGATTGAAAATATTTCTGAACAGCTATTTGAAGGTGATCCAAGCACAAACTCTGTAGATTTTGAGTTTTCAGGCAACCCACTTCAAGGTCGGTCGGCGAGTCAAAACTTGACGTTCACTTCGGCTAAAGCAGAAGGAAAAATCCGGAGCGAAAAGAACGGGAAAATGTATCTGCTCACCGCTACGCTTTCCGGCGGTGTCACGCTGAATCAGAACCCAAAGGCGGATGAATCATTCACTTTGAAAAGCCAATCTTTAACGATTACCGAAGCCGCAGACAGGAAGTCGGCAACAGTAAAGATTCCATCTAGCCTCACGATTACGGCTAATGGTGGCGGCTTCCCTGGCAATATCACTGCGGCAAGCGGAACCGTGCTTCTCAGCGGGCCACCCGATAAAGACCGAACCTTAGACAAAGCGACATTAAGTGGCGCAGTCAACGCTAACTTCACGCAGACTGACTCAAAAAAGAAAAAATCTCTCAGCAACATTCAAACAGTTGGATTGACGATGGATCAGCAAGGGCCTTCAACACTTTTCCAATTCGGAAACAAGTTCACATACACCCGCACAGGGGTAGATGAAAAAGGTAACCCTACCAAAGCGACATTTACTGGCCTTGGTGGGAATATCGTAACGCCAGACATCACAAAAGCCAGCAAGGGTCGACCAGTCTCCTCGGCAAACATCAGCGGGCCAGTGGTCATGACATTTGAAGGCAAAAACTCCGATGGAGAGGATGTCACCATCACAGCTAAAGGCGATAAAGCCACGATGGATGCTTCTGGACAGATTTTGCTGACTGGAAACGTCTCTATTGTGGGTAGCGGGTTAGATTATCAAAGCGAGGGTTCGGCACAAACGATTTTCGTTGTCGTCAACGACGACATGAAGCCGATTCGGTATGGCGCACGAGGCAACCCAGCAAAGGTAAACATCAAACCAACCAAGGATGGCGACGGCGGCAAATGAAGGTCACAGCGGATAATCTCGTAAAACAATATAAAAAGCGCAAGGTCGTTAATGACGTTTCCGTAGAATTTGAATCTGGCGAAATCGTTGGATTGCTCGGCCCGAACGGCGCCGGGAAAACGACAACTTTTTACATGATCGTCGGGCTTGTGCGACCCAACGGAGGACATATTCAACTGGATGGGCAATCCATCACTCGCTGGCCGATGCACACGCGGGCGCGGGCTGGACTCGGATATCTCGCTCAAGAATCCAGCGTATTCCGACGCCTGACAGTGGAAGACAATATCCGGCTGGTGCTACAAGCAAGGAACTTCAACCGCAAACATCAAGATGAAGTTATTGCTCGGTTAGCCGAAGAACTCAGCATTGAAAAAATCCTCCACAGTTTAGGCGGAGTGCTTTCCGGCGGTGAACGACGACGGGTTGAGATCGCCCGCGCCATGGCGGTGGAGCCGCACTTTATTTTGCTTGATGAACCGTTCACAGGGATTGATCCGGTCACTATCGAAGAGCTTCAGCACATCATCAGTGAACTTCGCGACAAAGGGATAGGCATCCTGATTACGGATCATAACGTCGAAGCCACGCTCAACATCACAGACCGGAACTACATATTGGTGGACGGAAAAATCATTGCCAGCGGCGATGCTGAAACCATCAGAAACGATGATCTCGTACGCAAACATTACTTAGGTCAAGGATACGACCAAATTTCCAAAGAAAGGAACCGACAAATCGAGGAACCTCCGGCGGAAAACAACAAGGATGATGAAGAAAGTTGACCGTTTAATCCTTGGCGAAGTTTTTGGCCCTTGGGCTTTCGGTGTCGCTATCTTTACCGTGCTGATCATGGCCGGATCGTTTTTGTTTAAGTTCACCGAATTGCTAAGTCAGGGCGTACCAGTACACCTTGTATTAAAACTTACTGTTCTTTTACTGCCGGGGATCCTTGCGAAAACCTTTAGTATGGCGATGCTGTTAGGCACGCTCTTGGCATTTGGAAGGCTCAGCGGGGATAGCGAAGTCGTCGCTTTGCGGGCGGGAGGAGTCAGCATTGTCCGCATCATGCGTCCGATTGCGGTCTTCGGGCTAGTAGTTTCGTTGATCACTTATATTTTCACCGATTACGTTGTTCCCGCCGCCAGCATTCAAGCAACCGGAATGCAAAGCGAATTCACTAAGAGCTTGGATAGCAAAAGCTTGCGCCCCACCGCTCAGCCAATTTATGATGAGGGGAAACTCATCGGTCAGCTTGTGGCAAAAGATTTCAGCCTTGCCGATCGAACTCTTACCGGGGTGGATGTTGTTACCTACAATAAGGATGGTCTTGTTGAAACCTTGTTCAGTGTTCCTAAACTCACCTTTGATGATATTGATAAATGGAGTGCTCAAGGTGAAAGCACTCTCTATATTCTCAAAGACAACGTGAAGATTACTTTCCAAGATGGTGTTTGGCCAGACGATTCGGCAAAACCGACTTCCACGCCGGAAGATATGATCGCGAGAAATCTGCGCGACCTGGATTCATTCAGCTCCCGTGAACTCAAGGAACAAATCACAAAACTCAGCCGCGATAAAAGCGTTCCTCGGGGTCAGGTGATTAACCTTGAGTTTGGATTTTGGAATAAATTCGCCCTTCCACTCGCCGCGCTCGTCTTTGGATTAGTGGGGGCGCCATTAGGAATTAGAAGCCATCGTGCGGGAACTGCAACCGGGTTCGCGCTGAGCGTGCTAATTATCTTTTGTTATATGTTGATGACCAACACCTTGGCGATGATGGCGCAGAACGGAGTAATCCCCGCCGTGGTTGCCAGTTTCGGCCCCATTGTTATCGGAACCGTGTTGGCGATTGAACTAATCAGGAGGAAAAACGTTCAGTGACGATTCCCGTCGGTTGGTGGTTTATTCCTTTACTCGTCATCGTTGGCGGATTAGTGGCTTACTACGGGGATGTTATCGGTCGCAAAATTGGTAAGAAGCGGATCAAGTACAAAAATCTGCGACCAAAGGATTTCGCAGCGATCAGCACATCTATCGCTGGTGGCCTTGGAACGTTAGCTGTTATTGTGGTTCTTATTTCCTTCTCCGAACCAGTCCGCGTCGCGCTGTTTGAAGGGGAAAAAGCTCGCACTGAATTAGGCAAAGTCAAAAAGAACCTTGCGTCAGAAACCGAAAAACTCCAAAGTGCGAGCGAGATGGCAAAGGAGCTTGAGAAAAAGTTGGGGCTAAAAGAAGGCGAACTCGATAAAATGATCGCCAAGCTGGCTGAAACCAATAAAGTCCGCCTTTCTACGGAAGAAAGAAATAAGAACCTTGTTAAAGAATCAAATCAGCTTTCTGCCAAAGTCACAAAATTCGGCGGCGAAGTGAAGACGCTCAGCCAAGAAATCGCGGAATATCAAGCCGAACGGGAGAAGCTTGATAAGGAAATAGGTTCTGCAAAAATAAATTACAACAAGCTCACCATTAATAACGTAGAGCTTCAACAGCGCAATTTGACCTTGGAAGCAGACGCCATCAAACTTGAAAAACAGTACAAGCAGTTAGAAGTTGACCGGGGCCAAATCCAAGAAGCTCTCAACCAACTTAACGCCAAGTTTGACCAGCAAAGCCAGCAGTACGCTAGAGAAATCCGGGCTGCGGAAGACAAACTTTCGGCCACAAACCGCGCCCTAGAATCACAACGTCAAGCCTTAGAGCAACTTCAGCGAAGTGCGGACTTCTTTGCAAATAAGGCGGCAGCGGCGAGGACAAATCCGATGATCTTCGCGGCTGGCGATGAACTTTCTCGGATCGTATTACCAAAAGGTTCAAGTTTTAGTGCCGCGCGCACTGCGCTACTCAACTTAATGCGTGAAACCCGAGCATTTGCTAAGCTCAAAGGTGCTGGGCAAACGCCAGAAGGAAGCTATGCAGGCATGCTCCCCGCTGGCAAGCTTGATGAAGATCAGCAAATTGATCAACTCGCATTGAGCGTACTAGCGGCAAAAGATTACGACATCCTCCTCATCACACGATCAATCGCAAACTCATTTAAATCTGAGTTCCTGCCTGTTTCGATTGACGTCAGGCGCAATCCTGTGATTTATGACAAGGACGAAGTAATTTTTACTTTGCAAGTGGACGGGCGAAAGGAAGTTCCAGCAATCGCAATGGGCATTATTGATGCCGTAACGACTAACTTTGCTGACAAACTCTTGCGGGACGGCATGGTTCCAATCGTCGGTTCTGCACAACCATTAGGGGAATTTACAAACGAGCGGATCATCGCCATAGCTCTAGAAATCAAAGAAGTTGGTCGACCTATAAGACTCCAGTTTCTTGCCAATGATGTGACTGAGGCTGGCGACAGAGTGCGATTTTCGCACCGTTTGAGGCCATAAGGTTGCCGCTTGCCTGCTAGTTCCGCCACAATGCGAAGGGCATCAAGTTATGTTAGGTGAAAAAACCGTTCTCGCGATAGATCCAGGGAGTTCTAAGTGTGGCTTAGCTTTAGTTCATCGTAACGATGCAGATATTGTAGAGATGCTTTGGCACGATATAGTGCCGACTGAGAAAGTCGCCGAGGCCGCTGCCGCTCGTCATGAGGAGCAAACGTTCACCCTAATCATTGTGGGCAATGGCACCAGATCAAAAAATGTTGTTGATTCCTTGCGAGAAATCATGCCAAGTATCGGAATCTTAGTCGTTGACGAAACTGACACAACAATGGAAGCCAGGGAACGTTTTTGGGAGCTCAATCCACGCAAAGGCTGGCGCAGAATTCTTCCTGCAACAATGCAGGTGCCTCCGGTGGCAATCGATGATTACGCAGCATTTGTTCTCGCCGAGAGAGTTCTCAAGACCTGATTATTTCGACAGAGTCAGCTAGTTTCTGCGCAGCGGCAACGTTGAGTGCGTGTCCCGTGAACTCGGCAACGACATCTAAGTGCTGAATCGGCACTCCCGTTAAATACAGATCGCCAATTACATCCAACAATTTGTGGCGAACTGGCTCATCAGGAAACCTAGCATCGTTTAGATACTTTGTCGGCCCGACCCCTAGGCAACTGGATTCATCCAGCCCTTTTCCCAAGCCGTATTTTTTCGCCATTTCGATTTCGTATTCTAAGACAAAAGTTCTTGCGGGAGCGACCTGCGCGACATAAGATTCTGGCGTCAGGGCAATTTCAAACTCCTGGTGCCCAACAAATTCATTTTCCCGAACATAAACCGCGCGCCACCAACCTTCCCCTAAGCCAATTGCGAATTTGCTCGGCCTTTCCTGCAGATAGATTCTCGCGAACGGCCCCTTGACGGTTAGGACTCCACATTCGGTGATCCCAGCAGAAAGAATCGCCTCAACAAACGGTAACGAGCAACCTCCGGCTACTGGGAGCTCACCTCCCGTAACGATGACATCAGCATCGGTCACACCGAGCGCCGCAAAAGCACTCATTAAATGTTCGACAGTTGAAATCGTTCCTAGTTTTGTACAGCGGGAAGTATCGGTCACTGCGTGGGGAGACGCGGTCACCCAGGTGGAACCATCGGAAAAGCGGATTCCTTGATCGGCGCCAACAACTCGAACGGAAGTCGGTTCACCAGAATGCAGTCCAGGAGCTTCGATCGTGAACTCGCCAGAGAGTGTGCGGCGTGGATAACTACGTTCCATTCTTTAACTCCGCAATCTCTTTTTCTAGACTTCGCAATCGTTTGAACAGCTCTGGCAGGCGATTCTGGAGTGCCATCACTCGCATGGCTTGAGAGAGCGGTACTGCTGGCAAGCCAAAGTATTCGCCCGCCTGATCCATGTTGCCAAAAATGCCTGATCTTCCACCGAATACCATGTCGTCCCCAATGGAAACATGGTGCGAAACAGCTGCTTGCCCGCCGTATACATTCCGTTCGCCAACTGTGGCGCTACCGCTGATACCGACTTGCGCAGCCATAACTGTGTGGGCACCGATCTTCACGTTGTGCGCGATCTGCACCATGTTGTCGAACTTCACACCGTCGGCGATGACAGTATCGCCACAGGTTGCCCGATCAATACAAGTGTACGAACCAATTTCAACGTTGTCACCGATTACAACGCCACCTACTTGGGGCACTTTTTGCTGATACTGACCGTTCCAGTTGAAACCAAACCCATCGGTACCTGCAACCACGCCACTGTGCAAAATACATTTTTTTCCGACTCGAATATCTTGAACTAATACAACGTGGGGGTAGAGAATCGTGTTTTCACCGACGTGACAGTTGTCACCTATATAACAATGGGGCAAAATCTTTACGTTATCACAAATAAAGGCATTCTCTTCAATAACAACATAAGCTCCAATAGAAGCGGAGTCTGAAACTGTCGCAGAAGGATGCACGATCGCGGTAGGGTGGATGCCAGGCTGAGTCGGAACTGGCTTGGTAAACGCTCCCAAAACTATGCCAAATGCAAGGCGCGGATCGGCTACTCGGATAACGTTTTTGGTGACTTGAGGCGTTTCAACTGGAACAAGCACGGCACCTATCTCAGTTTCGAGCGCGGCTTTCAGATATTTTTCGTTAGTCGCAAAGGTTATTCCTTGAGGATCATTAGTTCCAGCTGGAACAGGCCGAGAAATCACATACGATGGGTCGCCGTCGCATTCGCCGCCAACTATGTTCGCGAGATCGTTTAACGTCCAGGTGCGTTCTTTTCCAGCCACTCCAAAAATTCCTTCGTCACGTCTTTCCCGCGTGTGCCATCGTCCAGTTTCCAACCGCGAGACTTAACAAATACGTTGGCATATTCGGCCAACTCTTTTTCACCTATGCCTACCATTTGTGATGGATTTCCCCATTCGGGCTGGAGCGGCTTTGCAGATTGCGCGGTAACAGTTTTTGCGGGCAAAGCTTCAAGACGTTTGGCAAGATCGGGAATCGCGCTGTTTACCGAACCGATAACGCCTCGCACAAATTTAGCCGCATCTGCTTCAGCTCGAGCGATTGCCGCCTGATCGCCCGCAAGGTCTCGTTCTAGTCTGGCCTCAAATCGACCAAGCTTCCTTTGCTCATAAGCAACGAGAATCCCCTTTGATTCCTGCTCAAACGCTTCGTCCAATGCTTTGATCTGCGCTTTAAGATCAGCAACCTGCTTTTCCCGAAACTTCCTGTAAACTTCTTCACCAGTTCTTCTGGGAAGTTTTTTATCTTGGTCGGGAAATCCTATGAATCCCGCAAGTTCAGCAATCAAGGGAGCTTTTTGATCTGCGTATCTCTCTAACACAGCCCGGAATTGGGCCATCGTTTGCTCCCAGTCGACATTATCGAGAACTCGATCCTTTTCTTCTGCTTCAATTGCGGCGGAGCGCTCATCACCCAAATATCGGCGTTCTAAGTCTTCGCGGAGTCTTTCCAGACTGCGGTTACGGTTTTCAGTAAGCGTTTGCTTGGCGTCCTCCCAGAGTTCTATTCCTTCTTTTTCTTGGAGGAGGCGAGCATTCTTTGCTCCAACCGATCCTTGCAATGAGTTAGGAATAGAGGAGGAGATTGGAGGTGGCTGTGGCACAACCTGCAAAGCTTGTTGGGTCGAAACTTGCGACCAATCAATATGAACGACTGGCGGGGGTGGAACACACCCCGCCAGCCAGAAACAGACTAGCGCGAAGCTACTTCGCGTCATCAACGGCCTTAATGGCCTGGTCTGTAAGGTCGTTTGCTCCATATATGGCTACTGTGTTCGGGAAGATTACGGAATACCCATCTTTCTTACCCATTGCCTGAACGGCTTCGCGAGCCTTCTTCAGGACATTGCCAATCATTTCATCTTGAATGTTAGTCAGATCGCTGCTAAATTCTTGATTCCATTGATTCAACAAATTATCAGACGCTTGGCGACGACTGTTTAAATCATTAAACGTTGTTCGCTCGGCGTCTGTCAGAGTTGGCTTCACCATGAGGTCGTTAAATTTCTTAGCCTCTGCCCGGATATCTGACTTCAGTTTGTCCAATGCGTCTTTATCCGCTTGAGTTGCACCAGTTTTAAGGGTCAAGTCTTTGAGCCTTGCTGCTTGGTCGGCAGTGAGAACCTTGTTGGTGTTTACAAATTCGAGCAATCCTTGTCTCAAATTCACCTGGATCGTCATGTCGTCGCGCATTTTTTTGCCAGCCGCTGAATCCGCAAGGATGCGCTGCATATCAACGATGCCGATTTTTGTTCCAGTTTGCTGGAAGCCACTTGCGACCATTGTGATGCCAAGAGCACCTGCCATGATCCAACCGAGAGCCGAGATTCTTTTGTTCATACTGTTTCCTATTTTTCTAATCCTTTAGAAGCTCGTTCCAACTGTGAAGTGGGTTCGACCTTTACCTTGATCGTCAAATGCAAATTCGATTCGGATTGGCCCGAGCGGAGTTCGGAACGCTAACCCAAGCCCGTATCCGAGGTGGAAATTAGGCGAACTTGATTGAGCGAAATCTGAGAGTTCTCCGTATCCGCCCCATGCCGAGCCGTAATCGGCAAATGCGACCAGGCTGAATGATTTTTGGATCGGATAGCGGTATTCCAGAGTTGCAACTGCTGAGTTGCTTCCCCAGAATCGTTGGTTGGCGTAACCGCGAAGCGAGTTCGTTCCACCCAAGAATGATTGTTCGAAGAATGGAACGGTTCCGCTGATATGGGTCAGCTCCATTTTGAATGCAAGCACTGGGCGAGGATCGCTGAGCTTGATTTCAGGTTGTTCCTCGGTTGCCTTAGGTGCCTTTGACCAATACTTTTTGAAAAGCAATGTGGACTTCAAGAATGTTGATGAACCGAGAGTGTTAGCATAGTTAGCAACGTTGCCACCGATTTTTGTGATGTTGCTGTAACCAGGCTCCAAAAGTAGCCGAACTGATTCGCCTTGAACTGGCTCCACGGTCGGGAGCGAGGTGTTGTATTCCGCACCAATTTGGAGAGTAATTAAGTCGCCATCTTGTTGAACGTAGTTTTCAACGTTGTTGACAACCAAGTCCATCGTTTTTGTGTTCTTAGCCGTCAAACCAAGGAAGCCTCGATAATACTGCCCGTAAGGTCGGCTGAGATTCAAGCTAATACCAGTTTGGCGCTCGTTGAACCGATCCTCAGTATCAGATGAGGAGGAACCTACCAAGCCGTTACCGGTGAAGTTATAAACCACCCGAGAAAAGATGCTTGCAGAGAACGATGTGTCTTTACTGTCAATAAACCGATCCGCAAATGCGATTCGAGCACTTGGCCCACCGCCGACGGTAGCTTGTTCAAGCTCTAATCCCACGTTCTGACCGCGGCCCCGGAAGTTGCTGTCAGAAAGACTGACTGTTCCAACTAAACGGCTCTGAGGATCCAGTGCAACCCCGGCATTGATCTGGGCGGTTCGCGCTTCGACAAATTTGAGCGTAATATCAACGACTTCTGGACGATCGCCAACATTTTGGTCGCCTTTAATATCTTCAAACCAGTAGGTGTAATAAAGTTCTTCGATGTCCCGCTGTAGAAGTTGATAGTTGATCGGCTGACCAGCTTTTGACTTCATCATCCGCTCAACCGTGCTTGCCTTAGTTCGTGAAAGGCCTTCCAAGCGGATGTTTCCGATCACTGTTTCGAGAATCTTTACGTTGAGAGTGCCTTCAGATTCTTGCAACGGTCCGAACTGCTCGAAGTTGATAAGGTAACCCTTATCGGTATATAGCTTGCGGATTTCGTTAGTAATCGGCAACGCCTTATTGTTGTTCCAAATCTGACCAATTTCTTGCTGAGCCAATATCAGTGGAAGAATTTGCTCATCGGTAAAAATCGTATTCCCTTCGATCCGGATTTCCTTGATGATTGGATATTCCGTGACCTGGACGACGAGATCAGTTTCAGTCTCTGATACATCGCGGCGCAGAATCTTTACTGCGCTGAAAAATCCTAGCCCGTATATCTGATCTTCATCGCGCTCAATCGCGACTTGATCTACCGGCTGACCAGCTTTGAGTCGCATGACGGTTTTGATCCCGACTTCATTGACATTTTTGAGGCCCTCGACCGTGATATCACGTACGGTTCGGGTTCCTTGTGCTAGTGCCATTCCCGCTAATGCGAAACAAGCCAACACGGTAGTAAGTTGTCTAATCAAAATTTGCCCTCATGCCTGGTTAGGTTGCTAGTTTAGACGGTCATGCGTCTCAAGCGTTATATTCCAGGATGGGACCCGGCAAAAAAAGTGAAAAAAGTGCCTAAAAACGAGTTGACCATTCGATCCCGATTTTCCAAGGCACCCGCTCGTTTAAGCCTGCAACGATGCGGAACCTACTCAGAAAATCGTCCTTAAGCGGCGGTCGATAACTTAACTGAAATTCAAACTTGAGAGGCTGAGTCGGATTTTGACGATAGACCTGCCGACTGGCTTCAATAGTCAATCCACGTGAAATTTCTCGACCAGCCCGTACCACAGGGCCATCGAATGGATTGTAATCAAGCACCAAGTAATCAAGCTGGAGCGTTTTTGCAATCTCGCTTGTAATTCCTTGAGTAATGTTCGGAATCGCTAGCGTGAAGAAGCTGTCTCTTAACCCTGATCGGCTTCCTTCCCCAAGTGCTGAAGTTACTAATGATTCGAGGAAATCGCGTTGTCCAACAATCGAACGAATCTCTTCTAAACTCAGGTCAGGCGGCTCACTTGTGCCATCTATACGGACGCCTTCGGGATCAAGAAGATTTCCTCTTATTTGTAAGTTTAAGCGGTAAGTCTGATACCTTTCACTCGTTTGGCGAACGGTGACGATGGTAGAACCGCGGAGGTCAACTTCAGCGCGAGGATCACTTCCGATACCGGCTGTAACGTTGACCGTGCCCTCATTAAGAGTCACCCGGCTGGCGGGAAGGAGTAGGGTTCCCGATTCCACTGTAAACGGAGCCCTGACTGTAACCGCACTCAGAGGGCCATCCAATACGGCGGTTCCGTTCAACAAAATGTTCCCGGTAGGAATATTTAGCTTTGAGCCTTTGCCGATTGTTAGTCGAAAATCTCGGAATATAGGTTCTACGCTCGGCGGCTCTGATTCTTGTCCCTCTGGAAACGCGAGTGGCACAAACGCGTTGATGCCATCGCCGACGACTTCGCCAGATATTTCTGGTTTTGCTAGTGAACCGCCCAGGTTTACGGTTCCTGAGATCACACCGGTAGTTGGACTCTCTGCAGCGAAGAAAGCTGGTTCGCCTGGTGCCGGGTTGGGATTTGTAAGCTTAACGGTCTCGCGAGCCACGAGATCAACAATATCTATGCGACCTTTTAGAATAGCTTCCTCTAAACCAGCTTCAGAGAAGTTTCCTTGTAAAAACCTTCTCAAATCAACTCCAATATCAACAGCGAGTGAACCGCCTCGGGAGCCATTTGCGGATGCAACAATTTTTAGGTCTTCCCCTTGGGTGGACAGTGTCGCTGCAACGTCATTCAGTTCGGTCAAAGCATCTTGAAACGCGATTTTTGATCCGGTGAGGTTCGCAGAACCAAGTAAGGCAAAGTTTCCTCTCTGGCCCTTCACAGAGAGTGCGGCGGAAATTTCGCCCACGCTTTTTTCAAAATCAAGACCCTGCACGTAGTTTTGAAGAGACGATAGTGGACGAGGCGCCATATTGAGATCGAATTGCAGTTCGCCTTTAGGTGATTCGGCAAGAGATGACATCGGAACGTTAGCCGTGAAATCGCTTTCAAGCCCTTGATAAAGGAGCTTGCCCTGAGTGCTGAGTACGTTATCAACAAAATCAATAGCTTCAGTATTAACTGTGATCGGAATGTTTACGAGCCTTCCTTCACCGCTGCGCATTTGCAGTTTCTCGGCGCTCAGGCTCGCCTGTCCGCTGAGATTATCTGTTGGCCCGGCTACGGCAAAGTCTGCATTAACTGCCGCATGAATTTCAGGAATTTCCTCAGAGATGAGATTAAGAATATATGGATCAAATTGCACTAATCTCCCGCGTGCGTCGATGGTGTCTTTCTCGCCATCTGTTCCTTTTGTCCAAGAGCCAGAGACAAAAGCTAACGATTCGCGTGGCTCATCTTCAGGCTTTTCTGTTTCTAATGGCATGCGCCAGCGTAAGTTATCAAGTTCGATATGATTCGCATTACCAATTCCAGCTAGCGACACTTCGCCCAATACACGACCTAGGGATGTGAGTTCGGTTGCCGTGAGTTTGCGGACATTGACATCCCATTTCTCAGGTGTGCCCGCAAAGCCAATTTCTGCCGTTAGCAAACCATTTAAGTCGCGGACGATTCTTTCAGTTTGGATATCCGGCAACTTGATTTGGCGCGAAACGCCTCGGATAATTTCGCTAATCCCGATGTTGGTGGCGAGGATTTCCCCATCAATCCGTTGGTCGTCAATCGAATAGGTCAAACCAGGAATTTCAAACAATCCAGAAAGCGAACTAAGACCACCTTCCACAGTAACGATTTGATCCGCAAGCGAAATGGCGAATGATCCGGAACCGACCTCAAATCCGTTGGCAAGCATGCCAATAACTCTAACGGTTGCGTCACCTTTCCACTTTCCGTTGTCGTCACTCGCTACGGCCGCTCTGATCGAAGTTTTGCCAGTGAGGTCGACAAACTCTTGATCAAGTGGAATCGCACTCAGTGGCAAATCAGTACCAATAACCGTTAAAAGCCCATTCGTGCCGTCAACATCTACCGCCCCCGTTGCTGAGAGCGTTCCACTTTCAATTTTTGCGTCTAATGAATCAATGATCAGTCGCTGAAGATTCCCATGCGCTCGGTATTGGATTTGGTCTATTGGAATACCGCTGACTAGTACATCTTCAGCACCCCCCGAAACCGACACTTCCGGTTGATCCAAAGCGCCGCTGATTAAAATTCTGTCTGCATTCAGCCGACCAACAACAGGTGCCCCGGGAGCTAAGTCGGCAAGAAAAATATCGCTAGCGGAGAGAATTCCCTGAACTGTTCCGTCGGAGATGTTGATCGTGGCTTCTCCGCCAATCGTGCCAACCCCGTAAGTCATATCAATATTGCTGAGCACTAAGTCGCCAGCTGTGAATCTGACCTGAGCGGTGCTTTTAGGAAGCACGATTTCTCCTGCGGTCAAGTTAAGCAGGGTGAGATCGCCAGTCACTTGAGGGTTATTCCAGTTGCCAACAACACGGGCAGTTCCGTATCCAACCCCGGCAACCGCGTCTGTCCACGCGGCGATATTGACTCCACCCGCTTCGATTTCGATATTCAGTTGCTGAGTCGCTGTGTTTGCTGTACCACTTGCCGTCACAACTCCATTCGGGCCAGAAATCACCGCCCGCTCAATGTTGGCGACACCATCCGCCCATCGCATTCGCCCATCTAGCTGACCGAGCAGAACCATTCGGGCTTCCATATTGATTTGACCAAAACCATCCAGACTTGCGACAATTTCTGGTTTGTTAGGAGTTCCGCTGATCAAGGCGCGGCTTTTTGCAGCGAGAGTGACCGTTCCCATTTCGGATGGAAACTCTAGTTTCACTAACCGATCCCCGGAAGTGCCGACGATTCCCGTCAGAAACGGCTTCTTGTAATCCGCGGTTAGCCAACCGTCAACACCTGAGCCTCGCCAATTCGCTTGCTTAACTAAAACACTTACTCGCTCGGAATCAGCGACAACGTTCGCGACGATGCCGGAAATTTTCTCTCCACCCACCGCTAAGTTGGATGCCGTTACGTTTCCGCTTGCCGAAAACTTTTCGCCCTGGAAAGATACTGTGCCATCGAATCGAGGCGAGTTGATCGTAATATCCTTAGGAAGTTGCTTGGCAACAATCGGCCAAGCCCTGGCTCCGTTGGCGAGCGTGATCACCGTTTTGCCTTGACCAGCAAACTGGTCGGCCCAACTGATGGCTCCATCCCAAGTAGCTGTGCGACCAGGTTCAGAAACTTCCGCAACTATCGTCGCAGATTTTGTATAGAGCTTTGCTTTTCCGGTTGAAAGCGCTCCGGTAAAGAAATCCTTATTCCGCAGGCCAGCCGCGTCCCAGATAATTGCACCACGCAGTACTTCGAGAGCTTTTGGTGATCCACTGAGGAAGATATTGCCTTCAATGTCAAACCGGCTAGCGGCCCACGGATCTAGTTGCTTTTTGAGATCAGCGGGCAGAAATTGTTCAATCAGAGGCCGAAGTTTGGTGACGTCACCCTTTGCATTCTTGAGATCAACTGCAAAGTTTTCTTTCGGATCAACTTTAACGATCAAGTTGCTGACAAAGTTATCATCCAAATTCACCGCGCTGGAAACTACAAAGTTTGGCCCGTCAGATGAAACCTCAGTGTCCTTCAGAAAAATTCTTTGCTTGACCAAGTTTGCCGTGGCTCGATCTTCATACTGCAGGTCAAGATTATCAATAGCAATGTGAAAAGGAATTGGCTTTGCGTTGGGATCATCGGGGGGCAGCAGGTCGAGCGCGCTAAACGAGCCATCATTTCTACGAACCAGGGTGACATTTGCTTTGCGAACGTCTACATCAACCGAATCGCCTTTTTTGGCAACATGAATTCGAGCGGCGGAGCCAATCAGTTCATTTTTGGCATCGTGAACTTCAATATCCGTTGCATCAATACGGAGCGTGAACGGATCAATGGCATAGCTTCCGGATGTGATCACGACCGGTCCAGTTTTTGACATATAGGCGAACCGGAATCCTGTCCCCGGTGCCGCAAGGACTTCGAGACAATCAAAAATATACAAGCCACCTAAAAGCAGAAGGAGCAAGGCAGGTATCCAAGCGACGAGCCCTCGGCTAATTGCCAAGAACCCTCGCCAAACCTGAGCCCCGAACTTTCTCATACGCCAGTAGAAATAACTGCTCTCTTAATTATTGACGCCTGAAAGGACGATTCTTACTTATTCCAGCGAATCTTGAATTTAAGCGGTCAAGAATTGGGTGAGATGTTCTATATGATAACAGTCATGCCCCAAAAGCAAGTTCGCGAGGTCTTGAGCAGACATTTCACCTCGTTCAGGGTGAATCACGGTGTTCTGCCATCCACTTAAAGTGGATTGAATGAGTTCAATTGTTTTCTCACGCTCTTCAACAAACCACTGCGCTTGCTCAAACGGATCGCTTTCGAGGTAATTCATTTCCACCGCTCTATCTCCTTCATCCATTGCGACGATCGTCGTTCCTGGTTGGGACAACGCGGTTTGGATTCTCTCACGCATGATCGGCTCCCAATCGGCAAGATGAGCAATCGCTTCGCGGAGCGTGAATCGATCTTCTTCGGTGACCGTGTCCCATCTTTCAGCCGGAATGACAGAAACAAGTCGTTCAACGGTGAGCGGTCCAAGCCGCAAGCCAGGAATCAGATATGGATTGTTCACTAATTTATTTAACCCGGCTGTTCAACGTGCCGAGGGAGTACAAATTGAACAATTAACGCAACCCCAACACAAATCCCGCCCGCAACGGCGTAAGGAAGCCACGCATGAAAATCGAACAAAAATCCGCCCAGCAGGGGGCCGACCATAAAGCCAATGCTCCTTGCCGACTGAATCACACCAAAAACCTCACCTTGCCGATCATCTGAAACTGCTTTACTGCACATCCCGTTCACAGTAGGGTTTGCGACACTAATTCCAAAAGCAAAAAACAAACTAGCAACAAAAAGGCCGAACAAATTAGGAACAAATGGAGTGATTGCCAAACCAATGCCTTGAAGCAAGTAGCCTCCGATCAGCATTTGATTTTCCTTAAAGTACTTCGCTAAATAAGCGAGTCCAACGGCTTGCACCGCCAGACCGATCACGGACTCAAAGCTAAACAAAATGCCAAATTCAAGCTGACCATAACCCCAATTCGCTTTCAAGAGTCGCCCAAATGTGCCTTCCAGTGTAGAAAGCGAGAACCAGGCAATGGAAGCTAAAACGATTAACGGAAGTAACCGAGGGAATTCACTAATTAGCGGCCCAAAACCAAACTTTCGTCGCGTGCTGACTTTCTCCGCTACGACAAATTCACCGAATAGCCACACGGCAAGCACTCCCAAAGTCGAGAGCCCGGCGCCGATCCAGCCAACCCAAGGCGAGCCAAATAGCTTTGCAATAAATCCTCCGAGTGCTGGGCCGAGGATCAATCCGCCCGTTTGAGCGGCGCTTAATCTTCCTAGGGCTACTGTGCGACCTGATTCATCAGAAGTGTCGGCGACACTTGCTTGAGCAACTGCAACGTTCGCTGCTCCGAATCCGGCGAGCAATCGGCTGACAAATAGCCAAGCGATATTGTGCGCCAGAGCGTAAACCACCATGCTGGCAACGCTGAGAATCGTGCAAAACAAAAATACGTTCTTCCGCCCGAGCAAGTCGCTTTTAGCCCCCCAAATTGGGCTGACTAAAAACTGAATCATAAAAGTACAGGCGAGGATTAACCCAATAAGCCAACCTGGGGCACCCATTGCTTCGGCCCGCAATTGGATGTCCGGAATGATCATTCCAAACCCGGTGAGATCAAGCGCAACCGCAATCACTAACGGGATTTGGCTGCGCTTCATTTCCACCAGTATCCTGAAGCGAAGGCATCTTTAGCGCAACAAACGCACAGCAACCGGATTACCAAGCGGGCTTTTCCGTACCGACTGGCTGGAAGAAATAACAACCGCTTGTCATTTCATCCGGCACCATCATCATTTCATCTTTCCAAGGGTCTTTGCCCGTACTTGCGCTCAGTTGCATATTCAGCGCCGTCACCATTTCTTTGTTGTATCCCGGCCAGACTGCAGTGACTTTCCCCGATCCATCCATGAGATAAACGTAAACCGACTGCTTTGCTCCAAACGCGCGGAAAACTTTGTCATCCGGGCTGGAAAGAATTGGATAAGGAACAGAAAAATCGGTTTTGAATTTCTTTGTTGCAACTGGTTCGGCATCCATAATCGCTAAAAACTGAACTGCATCGCCATAGTGGTTAGCGAGTTCCGTCCAGTTACGCTGAGATTCAATACTGCACGGGCAACCATCTTTAGTCATGACCAGCACTGACGGCTTTCCTTTCCCGATTAAATCAGAATGCTTTTTGGGCTTGCTTTCGGAATCTTTCAGTTCAAAATCAGGCACTTGATTCCCAACAAACGATTGGGCATCCACTTCCATTTGCTGAGTGACCGGGTGGCGCGGCGTTTGTTGGATATTCGTGGTGTTGCTGCGGACGTTTTCAAACCCTGGTTTTGAAGCCTGCAGATAAATTGCGCCACCAATCAGGAGAACGCAAAGCCCAACGGTCATGAGTTGGAGGGGACGTGCCACTCTCATATTTTAGCGAGAATTCCACTTGTCCCCTGGGATGGTTAATCTTTATCGAACACGTTGAAGACCGAATTGGCGATTGTGCCAATCGGGTTACTGCCAGTGTTGGTAAGCACAGCCAGCACCAGCTTTTTTTGAGAATAAACAATCAAGTAACTTCGTGCCCCTTGTTGGGATCCGCTATGTGAAAACCGATTCTTCTCAACGACCCAACCTAATCCGTAGCCATCTTGTTCTGGGTCAGTCCACATGGCGTCGCGACTTCTTGTGCTCACCAATTTTGCATCCATTACAGCTTGCCCAAACTTCACCAGGTCGTCTGCAGTGGATTCTAATCCGCCGCCGCCATATTTCCAGCTGATGTTCTCAGTTTTGGAATCCGCGATCAACTTGCCATTGAGCACAGCGTAATGCTTGGAGCGATCTTTTGGCCAAGAGTTGGTCGGAGTTTCACACTGCAAGCTCGGAGCCCCGATTTTTTGAGAAATCCGCTGATTAACATACTCGGGGTAGGTGAGGCCACTTGCTTTTTCGATAGCCGCCGCCACAAGCGTGTAGGCATGAGTGGAATAGCTGTATTTCGTATCTGGATCAAAAAGCAATGGATCATCTTTGAACATTGCGATGGATTCACTGCTGGACATTTCTTTATAGCTGATGCCGAACTTCCCGGATTGATAGTGTCGAATTCCAGAGCGGTGACCGAGAATCATCCGCAAATTGATCAACTTGCCTTTATCCGGCCATTCTGGAATATAGGTTCGCACATCTTTATCGAGGTCAACACTGCCTGCATCAACTAATTGCATCAAGCCTGTCGCCGCGACCGATTTACTGATTGATGCTAAGCGAAATCGCGTATTGCGATCAACCGAAAGCTTGTTCTCCAAATCTTTGTAGCCAAATCCCTTTGAAAAAATAGTTTTGCCATCCCTCACCACAGCTAGTGATAATCCAACTACCTGATGCTCGGACATAAACTTCTGAACAAGCTCATTAACTTCCGAACCATGCGACTGCGCTCCTTGGATGAGGAGTAAGGCGGCAAGTGAAGCGATCATCTTTCAACGATACCAAAACCTGTTGTTGCCCAAGCAAAAAGCAACTGAGCGAATACAATAGATTTATGGCAACTATTCAAATTGAATACTGCGTCCGTTGAAACTACATGCCACATGCAGCCCGGGTGGCTGATTTGCTAAAGGCTCAATTCAACGTTGATTCCGAATTCGTCAAAGGCGATGGCGGGATATTGGAAGTCCGAACCGGCGACCAAATCATTTGGACTAATCGCGAAAATCGTGGCGAAAAACCGACCAACGAAGAGATCGTTTCCGCTTACCAAAAATTCAGCTCAAAGTAGCCTTGGCCCTACCCTAATAAATTAGGTGACACGGAATCACCTCCCATTCGTAAGAAGGGATAGGGAAATCGTATGAAGGCAAAAAATGTATTGCTGGTTGGGGTTGGGATTTTTGTAACGGCGTTTGCTGCATCGTTTGCGGCAATGAGCTTGTTCCCTATGTCTCCATTTGCTAAAAAGGAGTCATCGCCAATCGTGATGAACTCGGCTCCAACCACGCCGATCGAAGTCCAGGATGCAGCAAAATCACTCCCTGATTTCCGAGCGGCTGCAAAACATATTTTGCCGAGTATCGTTAGTATCACCACACTCATGGAAGGTGAAAACTGGTTCGGTGAAAAGTACATCGAGCCCTCCGGTTCCGGTTCGGGCGTGATCCTCAGTAAAGAAGGTCACATCGTCACGAACTACCACGTTGTGACTTCAGGCGGTAGAAGAATCGCCGACCAGATCATCGTGAAATTCAGTAATGGCGACACTGTTCCCGGAAAGCTGATTGGGGCCGATCCACGCGCAGATCTCGCTGTCCTGAAAGTGGATTATCAAAATTTACAGCCCATCGGAGTTGGAGATTCGGAAGCAATTGAAGTCGGCGAATGGGTGATCGCCGCAGGTAACCCACTTGGATTTGAACAAACCGTTTCAGTCGGGATAATTTCCAGCAAGGGCCGACCTCTGAAGTCACAGGATTACGCAATTTTTGTTGACGGTCTGCAAACTGATGCGGCAATCAATAAAGGGAATTCAGGCGGTGCCCTCTGCGATTCGCAGGGCCGATTAGTGGGCATCAACACTATGATTGCGTCCACCGACCAGGGTTCCGTTGGTATTGGGTTTGCTATTCCTATCAATCGGGTGAAAGACGTTGTCGCCGAACTTATCAAATACGGGCATGCTCGGTACGGGCGAATCGGCATTTCCGTTCGCAATGATTCAAGCATTCTGGGGATAGACGGCATCCGCAAAAAGCTGATGCAAGAAGTCGGCGCAACGACAGAACCACCTTCTAAGGGTGTGATCGTTACCGAAGTCTACGATGGCCCAGCCTCAAAAGCCGGTCTGCGAACGCTCGACATCATGACCGAAATCAATGGCAAAAAGATGAACGCCACCGAAGACTATCAGGTGCTGATGGCAGACAAAAAACCGGGCGACAAACTGAATATCAAAGTTTGGAGCCGAGGGGAAACGAAATCGCTCACTATCACGCTTGACGATGGTCAAGGTTAAGCGTTCTTCCCAATTGATTCTCAAAAGTGTGTCCCGAGCTTAACATCGGGATACACTCACTACAATTCTCGCCGTGTACTACCTTCGCCGCATCAACACCCAAGATATTGAAGGCCCATATAGTATTGATTACCTGCGCCAGATGGCGAAAGATGGCAAGTTGGACGGCAGTGATAATCTGCTAAACGCAGAAACCAACGAAGAATTGACCGTTTCTCAACTGATTGATATTCCCACTTCTGCCCCGCCTAATCAAGCACCACCAACCGCCACACCTCCAAGGCCAACTAGCAAAGTCACCCCGGCTCAAGGCGCGATTATTGGGTTAATAATCGTTGCTTCACTCTGTATTCTGCCGCTTCTACTGATGATTCCGACGGCAAGCAAAATCCTGATTCAAAGCACGGATATGCTGGAAGCCCGTGATGTATTGAACCAAGTTCGCCGAGCGACCGAAGCTTACTGCAACGATTACGATGGATTCTTCCCGAGCGGCATGGGCAATCGCGACGAATGGACTCAACAGCTCAGCCCCTATTTGCCTGCAGATGTTTCGCTTGAATTTCCTAATGGCGATATGGTTGAGGCTAATAAAAACCTCGACAACCTGAGAATGTCGAGTGTTATTGACCCAGGTCAAACTGTGATGTTCTACGTGATGCCGCAAGAAGGGACAGGCGAATATGCGGCCGTCGCTAACGTTTACGGGCAAGTTGGGTTAGTGCCCGCCAAGAAGATGCAGAAGTCTATTGATTCTGGGATTTTTAACGTCCCTATTGAACGGTAGCCTATTGGCCTGCAATGCCGTAATTGCCTGATTCGCATTTGCGTAGAATAGGCGAGTATGGCGAAATTACATGAATATCCGGTGACCGTGAACTGGTCGGGTGGACGTACGGGCAACGGAACTCTGGCTGGTGATCGCAGCGGTGTTCAATCTCCCCTGAGCGTGCCCGAAGAATTTGGCGGCCCTGGTTCTGGCACTAACCCCGAAGAACTTCTCGCGAAAGCGGTGGCTGGTTGCTATTCCATTACTTTTGGGATCGTCGCAGAAGCCCGCCGATTGCCGTTTGTGAACATCGAAACCCACGCAACGGGTGAAGTGGAAGAAAACGGGCCATCGTTCACTTACAAAAGCGTGACCCTCAAACCCACGATCACTTTAGCGGCAGATGCAACTGATGATCAAGTCAAGCTGGCTGACGAAATGGCGCACAAGGCTGATCTTTACTGCATCATCACAAACGCAATTCGCGACAAAGTTGCGATCAACGTTGAGCCAACCATTATTCGCGCAAAATAGCACGAAGTCATGCGGTTCTTTATAATTTGAAAATATAGGATTAGGACGCTTTCCGAGACTATATTTTCAAATAACGAAGGTACTTTTGATTTACCTCTACTGGTAAATTGAGTCCAAGTAGGGCCTTAGGGCGTCTAAAAGCAAATAATTGGTTACAATCAACACATAATAGTAGACAAATATCTATACAGTTAAGTCGGGTGAGACGGAGAATGAAATTGGGGAAACTTGTAAATGGAACTTAGTCTGCTGAAAGCTGTTCTTGATCAGCTTGATATGGAGCTCAAAATTGAATCGATGAGCGATCGAAAGCTCATGCAAAAGGCAATCTACCTGACACAACGGTCTGGAGCAGACTTAGGATATCGATTCGGATGGTATAAAAAGGGTCCCTATTGCTCCGCACTTGCTGACGTCTACTATCGACTGGATAAGAATCCTAACCCCACTCCTCAGCTTAGACTTTCAAAATCGAGCAATGATCTCCTTAAGTCAGTAAAAGATTTGCTTACGGTTCCTGAGGGAGTAGATTTAGCTCAACCAGAATGGGCAGAACTTGTTGCTTCTGTAGATTACTTAAAGAAGATAAGTGGTCTCAAAGAGACTGACGCTTCCGAAACATTATTGGCGCAAAAGCCGCACCTGGCAAGTTATGAGAATCAGGCCAAGACTGCACTAAAAAGATCAGGCTTGTGGAGTGAGTGAGTTACGACCGCCGATTCATAAATGATCCTATCCATGGTTCAATGGGCTTTAGTGAACTTGAGCTAAAGGTCATTGAGACGCCTGTTTTCCGTCGCTTGCGCAACATCAAGCAATTGGGAATGGCCGAGTTAGTATATCCAACCGCCAATTATTCGCGGTTCGCCCATTCGTTAGGTGTGTGCCATCTAGCTGGGAGATTCATGGAGCAATTGGAGAAAGGGAGCGATATATTACCGAATGAAATAAAACTCACTCGACTTGCAGCATTGACACATGATATTGGTCATTATCCATTCTCGCATTCCTTTGAAAATGCGCTGAAGAGGTATGCGCGGGAGGAGAAAATTGAAGGTGCAAATATCGATCTGACTACGGGCGGGAAAAAATCGATAGTGAAGCATGAAGCAGTAGGGGCAAGGGTTCTGAAATTAGATTCTGAACTTGCAGCTATCTTAAAAGGGATCGATCCGGATGAAGTCGCGCGCCGCTTTCGGAGAGAGTCAGCAAAAGCGATTGGAACTAACGTTATCTCTTCAGATTTTGATGTTGATCGAACTGATTATCTTCTTAGAACAGCACACAGTGCTGGCCTTCCTTATGGCAAGGTTGACCTAGACTATCTCATCGGTGTTCTTGAACTTAGAGAACAGGATTCCCAGCACTTAGTTACGCTACCTCCAAAAGCCATGAGGGCCGCAGAGCATTTCTTGCTAGGCAGATTTTTTGATTATCAAACAGTTGCGTTTCATAAAACAGTGACTGCCTTTGAATCCGTACTTGAGGAAGCCATTGTTCGGTACATGCGCTCGGGCGCAATGGATTGCAGTAAAACCGCCATCGAAAACATGATTAAAAATGGTGAATGGATAACTTTCGATGACACATGGTTCATACAAAAGATGATCCTTGCTAAGGGCAAATGTGGATCAAGTCCAAACGATAAATCAAGGTACGACCTTCTCGTTCATAGTTTAGTAAGCCGAATACCCCCTAAACTTATCGGAGAAGTCGAATTTCTAGCGCATGAGACATCGGATGACATCAACGATTTCGAAAATCGAGTGCTGGAGGTGAAAGATGCACTAGAAAAAACACCTGGGCTTGAATCCAAACTTATCAGTTGGACTAATCCTGGAATGAAATTAACTAAGCTTGGCACTCTTGCGAAATCGTCGGGGGAGGATGCACAGGATGCAGATCAGCTCGTTCATATTCGACTGAGCGACCACAGCTTGGTGCCAATGATTAATATGAAACGATCACTTATGAACGTGCTTTCAAATTATCGATGGTACTGTGCAAGGTTTTACTCTCTCGAAAGAAATGAAACAAAAGTTAAGAAATGGCGCAACGAGGCCCGTGAATGCTTAACGGACAAATTTGGAGCAGATAACGTTACCCTTCTAAGTTGTTAACCGCATTTAGCAATTTGATTCACAGTAATTCTGCTACATCAGTTCGCTAGTAGCGTAAAATCCGCTCATGCGTTGCCCACTTGTGGCCGGAAACTGGAAAATGAACCTCACTGCGGCTGAAGGTGAGGCGCTTGTCGAAGAGCTTCTTCATATTGCGAATGAACTCTTTGATATTGATGTTGTAGTTTGTCCGCCATTTTTGAGCATTCCAAAGATTGCTGATGTCTGCCGCCGGTCACGAGTAAAGCTCGGCGCGCAAAACTGCTTCTGGAAAGAATCCGGGGCATTCACGGGGCAAGTAAGCGTTCGGCAACTCATTGAATTCCGCGTGGATTACTGTATTGTTGGTCACTCGGAAACCAGAGGCAGATTTGGCACTTTAGAAGTTCCTGAAGGAACGACCGGATTTTTTGCTGAATCGGAAGAAACGATCAATCTTAAGATCAAAACCTTGCTGTACCACGGGGTCACGCCGATTCTGTGTGTGGGTGAAACCCTCGCCGAACGAGGCGGCGGAATTACTGATCAAGTTATTAAAGCGCAACTGGAAGGTGCCCTCAAAGGCGTTGATCCATCTGAGCTTTTTGGCCTTGTGGTTGCCTACGAGCCAGTGTGGGCGATTGGAACTGGGGAAACCTGCGATGCGGCCGAAGCCGAACGAGTTTGCGCCGAAATCCGTAGAGTATTGGGCGATATCGGCGAACCAGAAATTGCAGACAACATCCGCATCCTGTACGGAGGCTCAGTAAAAGCTGGCAACGCCAAGGAACTGTTCGCCCAACCCAATATCGATGGCGGGCTGGTCGGTGGAGCAAGTTTGAACGCAGCAGAGTTTTTTGCGATCATCAAAGGTGCCTGAATCATTTGAATCACGCCTTTCGCGAGGCACACGCAAAGAAATAGGGGAGGCAGATGTTGTTGCTCAAGAAGTTGCTAGCCAGCCTTCGCTGATTTCTGAACTCCTTGAGGTCTGCAAATCCACCGACGACCTCACTCGAATGAGGGCATTTGATGCGTTAGAAAAAGCAGTGAGGGCAAATCGTACTCTCGCGGAAGAAACGGCAGATACGTTTCTTTTAGGGTTAACCGATTTAATCTGGGAAGTGCGTTTGCAGGCAGTTCGCGGAGTGGGCTTAGTGCAATGGAATGAGCCAAAAGCAGTTGCGAAAGCTGTTGAGCCGTTACTTACTGATGAAGCGAAATTCGTTCAGGCGTGGGCGATAGATACCGCCACAAGATTAGCCATTTCGGAGCCTGAACTACGAGATTGGGCCGCGGAAGCCACCCAGTCTGGACTAAATTCTGGAATACCCAGCATCGCCGCTCGCTGTCGCAAGTTGGCTAAGGAACTCACAAAAGCCGAGTCACAATAGAGTGAATGCAAGCAAAGCGAGTTGCCGAAACTGAAGTTCGAATGGCTCAAGTGATGACGCCAAACGACGCCAACGTGCTCGGAAAGGTGTTCGGTGGCTCTATTCTCGCTCTAATTGATCTTACAGCCAGCGCGACCAGTAGTAAGTTCGCAGGGAGGATCTGCGTCACGGCGGCGTTCGACCGGGTGGATTTTCTTGAACCAGTTGAGATTGGCGAGCTCGTCGAACTTGATGGTTTTGTGAGCTATGTCGGTCGTACCAGTGTTGAGGTAACCATTTCAGTTCATGCCACGCGGCTCGTTACCGGAGCCAGGCGCCATGTCAACACCGCCCGTGTGACGATGGTTGCGGTGGAAGATGGCAAACCGGTTGAGGTTCCTCGCTTGATCTGCGAAACACGCGAAGAAAAACTTCGGTTTTTGGCCGGGAAATTAAGGCGCGAGCTTCGGGTTGAACGCACAGCCGATATGACGGCCCTGACTAAGCAGATTGAGGGTCTTTCTGAAAGCGAACTCGATAATCTTCTCGGCAGTAAAGAACGCATCTGCGATCATTTGCGGGCGAATTAGTTCAAATTAAACGGATCAACATCAGTAATCACTCTGACTTGGCCAGTGCTTAAGCCTTCCAGGGCTTTAGCGACAGGAGCCGTTTCTGATCCGATGGCAAGCTTCACGAGCACGTGGCGGCGGTAAAGATTGGAGAGCTTTGGCAAAGGGCAATCCACCGGGCCAAGGATTTCCGCTTCTGGCAAACCGAGGCGCAAACGCTGACCACCAACCGCCGAAACTTCGTAGACCGCTTTTCGATCTGCTCCCGTAAAGAGTACGTTTACCAGCCGATAAAATGGCGGATATTTTGCTTCACGGCGTTCTTGAATGAGCTTTGCGTAAAACGATTCGTAGTCGTGCAGTTGGGCCATCAAAATCGCCGGATGCGCCGGGGAAAGTGTTTGGATGATGACCTTGCCAGGCCGCTCGCCGCGACCCGCTCGACCCGCAACTTGACTGAGAAGCTGGAAAGTGCGTTCGCTCGCCCGGAAGTCGGGAATGTTCAAACTAATGTCGGCGGCGATCACACCCACAAGCGTGACGTTGGGAAAATCGAAACCTTTCGCCACCATCTGAGTGCCAACTAGCACATTGAGATCTCCAGTTCGGAATCGGGCAATCGTGTCCTCAAGCGCCCCTTTTTTGCGAGCGACGTCGCGGTCGAGCCTTGTTACTTTAGCCAGTGGAAATTGATCCGTCACGGCCTGCTCAACTCGTTCTGCACCGATGCCAAACGCACTCACCCGCTCACCATCGCAAGTTGGGCAGATTTCGGGAACTGGCATCTGGTAATCGCAGTGGTGACAACGCAGTTTTTTATCTTTGCGATGGAGCGATAGTGACACCGCGCAGTGAGGACATTCAAACTTATGCCCGCAGTCGCGGCAGGTCACGAACGGAGCAAATGCCCTCCTGTTGAGGAACAGAATCGCCTGCTCACCTCGTTCCAGAGTTTCAGTAAGTGCTTGGGCAAGACTCGGTGAAAACACGCTGGCAGTGCGATCTTTGTACGCTTCGCGTAGGTCTTCGATGAACACCTCCGGCAGCTGAGCGGTTGCAGCCCGAGTGGGGAGCCGTAGCAAGCTGATCTCTCCTGCTTGGGCTTGATAGAACGACTCGATGCTAGGGGTTGCCGAACCTAAAACCAGAGGACATCCAAACTTTTCGGCGAGAAATCCAGCAAGTCGCTTAGTTTGGTAGCGGGGCGCGTTTTCTTGCTTGTAGCTGGCTTCGTGCTCCTCATCCATGACGATCAGCCCCAAGTTGGATAACGGCGCAAACAATGCAGAACGTGGGCCAAGCACCACGGGGGCATCACCAGATGCCACACGCAACCAGTTCTCCATTCGTTCGCCCGGCGAGAGATTGCTGTGCAACACTGCAACCCGTTCGCCAAATCGTTCGCGAAGTTGGGCGATGACTTGAGCGGTTAGAGCGATTTCTGGCACCAAATAAAGCACTTGGCGCCCAGCTTGGAGTGCTTCTTCGGCGCAGCGCAAAAACACTTCCGTTTTTCCAGAGCCAGTGACACCGAATAGCAAGAACCGTTCGGCAGTGTGGCTACTGATCGCCTGGCTGATGGCTTGAATTGCTATCCCTTGATGATTATTGGGAGTCGGGGGAGTTTTGTGTACAGAATGCCCTTCTTCTGGTTCGACAAGGAGCTTTTCAGCGATCAAGCTTTTAATCGTGGCATCGCTCACTTGCCCGAGAGCTTTGAGTTCGTCAATGCTGAAGCTCACAGCTTCCGAGCCTTGCAACCGCATCAAGGTGACGACTTGGGCGGGTCGTTTTTTGGCGTGTTTGGTGATGTACGAATCCACTAATTTGCCGTCGGTTGTGATCTGATATTTGGCCCCACTTTCTGCCCTTTGCGACCTAGCCTGTAAAGTTGTCACCGTCTCCACCAGGCCCCGCTTTTTCAGCGCTTTCAGGGCGTTCATCAATCCTTGGGGGATGGACTTCCCCTTTGATTCAGTGAGCGGTTTTGCGATCAATCCGCGCAGGGCTTCATCTTGGGCGGTACTGAGTCCGGCGGGGATTTCTTCAACGGTGGATCGCCACACTTTGACGAGCCGATCTTTGATTCCAGGCGGGGTGGCCAAGCTCAGGCAAATCGGAAGCGGCGTCAGAGTTTGCTTAGCAGTTTCGTGAACTAATTCGATAGTTGCCGCCGGCAGTGAGAGCCCATCTACCCGTGATTCAAGCGGCTTGAGGTGTTCGGCAGGAAATCCCAGTTCTTGAGGGAAGATGCTTTTGATGCTGAGCACGTATCCCACGGTTCGGCGCGGGCCAAGAGGCACCATCCAGGCTTCCCCGACTTTGGCATCCATCTGTGCGGCATAGGTGTAAACCGCCTCCGATCCCGCTAATCGGGAATCGAGGCCCACTTCCGCAACTAAGATTCTCTCTGCCATGTATCAGAAATTTATCACACAACTGGTAAATGCATCTATCTAGCCCTTCTGTTCGTATCTTTCTAGGATGCACGTTATCCCAACATGGAAGAACATTTATCATCGAATCTTTGGTGTTTTCTTGCTCGGAGCAATAGTTTTTATACTATTCAGGTTTCGATATGAAGGGACGGATTGGTTAATACTGATTCCAGTAGTAGCTTTACTTAGTTACTCGGCACTCATTATAATTACTAAACCCAGCGTATTTGATCTAGTTCTGAAACCATCTGGTCAATGCGAAGATCGTACATTGGCGACCGCCGAAAAACTTTCCGGGGGAGTTTACGAGCCAGGCATGATATTTTTAGGAGCAGGGTTTCAGCGGGTACTCCGATTATCTGTTTTTGAGTCAGGATTAACATTTGGATCACTTACTTTCGGCAAGCTCATTTGGCCACGTGCTTTGCCTACATTTATCCCTTGGAACAATATCGCAAAGATTGAAGAATCACAAGGACTTCAAAAGGGCCATAACATCTTTGTTCGTGAGACTCCTGGGCTATGGCGTATCTATATAAGGAATCTTCCTGAAGACGTCCTCGTTGAAATCAGAAAGAGAATTCAACCTTAAATATTTACTTCGCACCCGCGGCGGAGAACTTCATCTTCGTCAGCTGCCGAATCTGAACCATCGTAAAGCCGATCAAGATCGCACCCAGCACCCAAGCGGCGGACGTTGCGTACCCAAACTTCAGGAACATAAACGCGTTCTCCCACACTTCCAGCCCGATCACCCTGGTTGCCCGATCTGGCCCCCCGCCGGTGAGGACGAAGATGTTCTCCATGGCCTTGAACCCGGCAATGAATACGCCAAGCAGGTTGATGAGCATCAGCGGTTTGAGCCCGGGCACTGTGATGCGTACGATTTTTTGCCACCAGCTCGCACCGTCCAGGTCAGCCGCCTCGTACCGCTCATCAGGAATGTTTTTGAGGGCCGCGAGATACAGAATGGAACCTGGCCCGGCCCCCGCCCAGATTCCCGGAATGACCACGGCGAGCATGGCTAGTTCTGGCGATCCCAGCCAATCCAGCGCAAGCGGAATATGGGGCTTGTTCATGAGCTGATCCCACAAAGCCAAGGGCATATCCAGCAAAGAATTCAAAACGCCAACTTCAGATTTATCGTAAATCTGTCGCCACAAAAAGGCAATCACGATTGGGCTGGTCATGGCCGGGAGGTAGAAAATCGTACGGAAGAACAACTTGAATCTTGGGATTTCGTTAAGTGCAATCGCCAAGATGATGGGCAAGAAGAAGCCGATCCCGATAGTCAGGCCAACATAGATGAAGCTGTTTATCAGCGACTTCCAGAAAATCGGCTGAGTGAATACGTCAATAAAGTTATCTAGTCCCACCCACTTAGCGCCTTGAGTGATCCGGTAATCCTGGAATGCGATAACGAGTCCGCGCAGCAGCGGATAATACGCCCACACAAGTAGGCTCAACACTGCCGGAGCTAAGCAAATCGCAATGAACTTGAGCGCCCGTTTTCTATCGGCCCCGCGCGGCAAACGATCTTCGACAAACTCAAACTCTTTTGCCGCCCGTTTGAACCCGCGGTAAACCAAAAATCCACCGACTATGGTGACAACGATCAGGATTCCAACCGCCCAAGTGCGGCGCACCTGCATGATCTCTTTCGGCGTGTAACCCAGCAACACTTGATCCATGTCGCCTTGCACTTGCTTCAGAATTTCCATCGCTGGCTTATCGGGCTTGAGCCGCGACTGCTCCATGGCGGAATCCAAAACAGTGTAAACCTGAGCGCAGTTTCTTCCGTACGGTTCAGGCTTGCCAGATGCGAACAGCTTTTCGTTGGCTTCCACATAGCCCGGATCAACTGTATTAGCCAGCCGTTCGTAACCGAATTTTTTCAGCAGTTGGGGGTTGACGAGGTTCGACATCCCGAAATCAACGAATTTATCGGTCGAAATTTTCGCGGCTTTTTGACTAACGAAAAAGTCGATGAACTTCCAGCAGGCGGCAATCTTTTTCGGATCTTTCACCGAAGCGTTGATGCCCCACATTCCGGCATTGATTTCGTTGTAGCTTCCCGCTGGCCCAGCCGGCATCGGGGCAATTCCTATAAGGCTGGGCGGAATGCTTGAAACGCTAAGAATGACATCTTGAGAGTAGCTGAACCACATACTCACTTTGCCATCGTTGATATCTTGGCTCCAAGTGGTGGAAACGCTCGCCGCTGGCCCCTGCGGCTTCCCTTGTGCGTCCGTCCATTTTTCCGTGGTGAGCTTGCGATAGAATTCAAGCGCCTTAACGCCCTCTGAAGTTGCGATAGACGCCCTCCAAATACCGTTCTCGGCGGGTTGGACGACTTCCCCGCCGGCTTGCCAAAGCAAGTTGATCCAGTGATAAGCCTGACCCTGCGGGCCGCCACTAAAGGCAAACCCCATTCGACCAGGAGCTGAAGCCGTCAGCTTCTTAGAGTATTCGTAGAACTCTTCCCAGGTTTTTGGTGGCTTTTTAGGGTCGAGTCCGGCTTCTGCAAAGTGGTCTTTTCGGTAGTACAACCCTTGGGCGACCTGGAAAAACGGAAGCGCGTAGATTTTGCCGTCGTAGCTTTTGAGAATATCGAGAATCGTAGGGTTCACCAGCTCCATCACATTGGGTTGCTGGGCGATTAAGTCATCGAGCGGGCGGCAAAAACCTTGGTCAATGTAATTGTAGTATTGCCGGAAGTTCACATAGAACACGTCCGGCGCGGTATCCCCTGCCATGGACATTAGAAAATTGCTTTCGGCTTTTTCGCCCGGAAGTTCTAACCCTCCAGCATTAACCACCTTGATGCCGGGATTCTGGCGATGGAATTCTTCAAAAACAGCCCGGCGGGCAAGGCTACGAGGATCAGTAGCACTGGGTGAGGGTAACCCGAGCGTCGCCGCCATCATGCGAATGGTTACTGGCTCTTCGGCGGCAAACGATAAGGCAGAGCAGAGTATTAAGATCGCTGCCAGGAATCGCCTCATCACGCTGAAAGTATACGGCAGAGAGCAGGCGAGTCGTTAACCAAAAAACCCTCAATCCGCATAGATTGAGGGTTTGGTTTCAAATCGGGTGTACCGACTTGAAGATTATTTTCGCTTGCGTCGAGCAGCTGCTGCCGCTAATCCTGCCCCGAGAACAACCATTGTTGCTGGTTCAGGCACTGCATCTGCCGATGAAGTGAAAGAAGCGGTGTAGCTATTGCCGTTTTGCGAGCTTTGTGGGTTTGCAAAGCTAAACGAAAACTGTGCATTGGAGAATGTGTAGCCAGCGACTGCACTTCCGCCAAAGTTGACGTTGTTGCCAGTGATATAGCTTGCACCTGTTCCGAATGGTTCGAAAATCGCACCACTGTTAAAGGTCACTTGAAAAATCGGGTTGTTGATGTCGGAGGTGTAGAAATTAACTACGCCAGCACCAATGGTTCCGCCTGTTCGAGTGACAGTTTGCATATCCATTTTTACGTTGTTGAACGACATGGATGTGAGGGGAATGTCGAGGGTGAGTCCGGTGCCAGTCCACGAACCAGTAACACTGGATGCGGTAGTGGTGAAGAGAGGTGTTGCACCACTCAATGCCGGATCATCATGGGTTGCAATGGTTACAGCTTGTGAAGCGACTGCCGCACAAACAACCATAGCCGTAATAAGAGCACGATTGATCATTTTTTAATCCAACCTCCCAAAGAGGGCAAGTAAATTTGAATCCTTGCGGAAACAACCTTACTGTGACAGATAACCAACGCATCTTACGAGCCAAACGGTAAAATCCCGTAACTTTATGGACAAAACTGTCATTTTTACTAATAATTTTCATCGTCTACCATTTTTGTTGCAATTTATGTATACTGGTGTTTACTCAAAAAAGGAGAATCATCGTGCCCCCAGAAAAAACGAATTCAAATGACCGCGACAAGGCTTTAGAGCTGGCTCTTCAGCAATTAGAAAAATCCTTCGGTAAAGGCTCCGTCATGAAATTAGGCGGACAGGAAGCCACGAAGGTTGCCGCAATTTCGACTGGGTCACTTGCTCTTGACTATGCACTTGGCGTCGGCGGATTGCCCCGATCCCGGATAACCGAAATCTATGGTGCGGAATCAAGCGGAAAAACTACCGTAGCTTTGCAAACAATTGCTGAGGCGCAAAAAGCGGGAGGAATCGCTTTGTTTGTCGATGCAGAACACGCGCTTGACTTGGAATATGCTCGCACTCTTGGCGTAGATGTAGACCGCCTTTACGTTTCTCAGCCGACAACTGGTGAAGAAGCACTTGAAATCATGGATTCCATGATTAAGTCTGGTGCCATGGATATCGTTGTTCTTGACTCAGTTGCTGCGCTCGTCCCCAAAGCGGAAATCGAAGGTGATATGGGCGATGCCCACGTTGGAATTCAAGCCCGTATGATGTCGCAGGCTTTGCGAAAACTGGGTGGATCGGTTAACAAAACCAAAACCGCGGTCATTTTCATTAACCAAATCCGTGAAAAGATCGGTGTGATGTTCGGTAACCCAGAAACAACTCCCGGTGGCCGCGCGCTCAAATTCTGGGCAAGCTGCCGATTAGAGGTTCGCCGAGGTGAAATGCTGAAAAGCGGAACTGAAGCCTACGGGTGCCGTACCAAAGTCAAAGTCGTCAAGAACAAGGTTGCTCCTCCGTTCCGACAAGCTGAATTTGACATGATCTTTGGCAAAGGGATCAGCACCGCTGGCGACATTCTTGACCTCGCAGTTCTACATGAGCTGGTTTCCCGCGCTGGCACTTACTACAACTACGGGGAGACCCGCTTGGGACAAGGTCGCGACAATGCTCGCATTTTCTTGGAAGAAAACCCTGAGATCATGAACGAAATTGATTTCAAGATTCGCACCCAACTCGGACTGCCAACCTCTACGGTTCCGGTGGAATCGTACGGCGCACTTGTTTCGGTTGAAGAGTAATCTGAGTTTTCGTGAATAAACCTCGGCCTTCTGCCCTTGATGCCGCATTGAGATATCTCAAGCGGAGCGAGCGGTCGGAGGCCGAGATTCGTTTATTTCTTGCTCAAAAAGAGTATCCACAGTCTGAAATTAATGAAGGAGTTGGTTCCCTCAAGCAGTACGGCTATCTTGATGATCAGGGGCTGGCAAAGCGCATCATTGAATTCAAGCAAAAAAAATTGGTCGGCGACCTAGTGATTCAGCAGACACTAGATCAAAAAGGGCTTGAAGCCGAGATTGATTCTGAAGATGGGGTCACCAGGGCAAAGAAGCTCCTTTCCTTAAAATTTCATACCGACCAAGACACCAATGACCCGAAAGTAATCGGCAAGGCGGCTAGACTTCTGGGCTCGCGAGGATTCAGAGAAGACGAAATTCGTGAAGCCCTGGAATCCCATTTCAAAAACTTTGAAGCAGGATTTTGAGTACCATTGCCGAAAGTGAAATTATCTCCGCCAGCTGAGGCACACTTTTGAGTACTTACCGAATTCTTTTTTTAGGCGACGTCGTTGGCAAACCCGGTCGTGATGCCGTTATTGAAGAATTGCCTGGGCTAATTAACCAGCATCATCCTTTATTTACAATTATCAATGGCGAGAACAGCGCCGCTGGCGTCGGCATCACTCCACAAATAGCTGAATCTCTTTTTAAAGCCGGCGCAGATGCAATCACGCTCGGCAACCACGCCTTCAACAAGCGAGATATCTATGACTACTTAGATCAGCCGCACCCCATTGTTCGCCCAATCAACTACCCAGCCTCGACGCCAGGAAAAGGGCTACGATATATTCAGAAAAAAGGGGTTACACTTGCACTAGTCAACATAGGGGGCAGGGTGTTTATGGATGGGTTTGACGACCCGTTTGCTTGCATTGATTTGGTTTTGAAGTCAATTGAAACTCCCCATATCTTCATAGATTTTCATGCTGAAGCTACGAGTGAAAAGGTCGCGTTTGGGTTCCATGTTGATGGTCGCGTTACGGCAGTTGTTGGTACTCATACCCACATCCAAACCGCAGACGAAATTGTATTGCCAGGAGGAACGGCTTACATCACTGACGTTGGAATGTGCGGGCCTTACCCAAGCGTGATTGGAATGGATAAAGACATCATTTTGCAAAAATTTCGCACTTCTATGCCAACAAGGTTTGAGGTTGCTAACGAACCTGGTGTAATCTGTGGGGTAGCAATAGACGTCTCATTAACTACGGGCCGTGCGATTGCAATAGAGCGCATCCGGCTGTAACAGCGAATTTAGGAATTAAGGCAGAGAATGATGAAACAAGTGATCAACGCAATCTGTATGGGCGGCATTTTAGCAATGAGTGCCTTTGCAAATGCTCAAACCATCTACGAACCAACGCAAAGTGCAAAAGCCCAAGGGATAACGTTACAAGGTTGGGGGAGCGGCTCCATTGCAGAAGCAGATGAAATGGCGTACGACGGTTCAAACTCCATTCGCGTTTCTAGCCGCAATTTCTTCCAAGGCGGCAAGATCAACTTTTCCAAAAGCGTAAACGTTGCCTCTCAATATTCTGACAAAGGCAATCTGCTCAAGTTCACATTTAATGTCCCTGGAGCTACTAGCGGAGGCGGAAACGCGGGTGGAGGCCGATTGGGTGGCGGAATGTCCGGAGCCGGCGATGGACGCGGCGGCGATGCTGGCGCTGGCGGAATCGGTCAATCTACGCCAACTGACATTTCCCTTTCTAAAATCCGAGTTATATTCACCACCACGGATGGCAAACACGGAGAAGCCTATTTGGATGTCGCAAACGTTCTGAAAGATGAGCGTGGCTGGTTCTCAGTTGCCATACCTCTTCAGTCTATTAGAGGTTTGGACAAAACGAACAAGATGATTTCCAACATCTCGCTTAGCGGAGATGCGGTTTCCACTATGTATCTCGGACAGCTGGAAATCGTCCGTGACACAACCCCAGTATTCGGCGAACCCAACGTCCGCGAACTCAACCTGGCTTTCGGGGATGAGGTGACCTTCTCCGCAACTGGCTATGCAGGCGCAACTCCGGTTAAATTCCTCTGGGATTTTGATGCTTCGGATGGAATCTCTGTTGATGCTGAAGGGCAAGTGGTTTCCCGCAAGTTCCGACGAGAAGGCACATTTACCGTTACCCTAACCATAGTTGATATTTACGGACTCAAAACGCCGTACAAAACAACCATTAGCGTCACGGTCAACCCCTAAATTCATCAACACCAATGACTAAAGAGCCGCGAGAGAGTTCAACCTCCCCGCGGCTTTTTAGCATCGCGGATCCCAAATTTCGTTCACGGGTGCTTGTGGCACTTGTCGGCGGAGCCATTTCCATTCTTGCTATTCTCGCTACATCTGAAGTCCCAATTACCCTGCTCATCGCGGCGGCAGGTTGGTTCGCTGCTATCGAAATGCAACGGCTATTCGGAGGATCATCGAGATTTAGCTCTATCCTCACAATGCTCGTAGCAGTTGCCGCCTTACTGGGCTTATCACGGGTGATGCTGGCCCCAGATGCAGCTCCCTACCCGCCGCTAATCGCGGTCATTCTCGGCACGCTTGGCATTTATCTAAGACTGAAACGAGGTGCACCGCACGCACTTGACGCCTTAGCCCTTGGGTGGATCGCCGGGCCATTTGCATGCGCGTTATGGCTCCATCAAGAATCTGCCGTACCGTCCCGAATGTTTTCTTCTAACTTGCTTGCCCTTGTGGCACTGCCCTTATGGCTCGGCGATACCGCCGCATATTTTGTTGGCAAGCGATACGGAAAACACTTGGTCGCACCACGCGTTTCTCCAAAAAAGACTTGGGAGGGATCCATCGCCAATTTGCTGATGTGCGTACTCGCCTCCTTCTTTATTGCCCACCTCTTAAACTCAGGGCTAGCACACCCGCTACCTCAAGGAGTTGTTTTAAGCATTGGGGTTATCACAGGCATTCTTGGCCAAGTCGGTGATTTCTTACAAAGCGCGATTAAGCGCGCAGCCGGAGTGAAAGACAGCGGCGACATCTTGGCGGGGCATGGTGGAATCCTTGATCGGCTGGATTCGTTCTTGTTTGCGGCGGTACCTGTTTCTTTGGTGCTCTGGTTCTTTGCCAGGGCGAGTTTCACGTGAAACTCTGCCCCAAGGGCTTATTTTAGGTTCATATTTGGGGTCCACCGTCTGGTGGGACCTTGAAGTTCTCTGTGCTTGCCGCACCCGGTGCTGGCGATGCCTGTTTCACGTGAAACACCGCCGGTAAACTCATTGTTCTACACGACAGGTAGGCATCATGAGTGAAAAGAAAGGTTACGACGCAACGCAAGTTGAATCTAAGTGGTATGAGTGCTGGCGCAACGCTGGCTTATTTGAACCGTCTGGTGGGACCAAGCAGTACACAATAACTATCCCGCCGCCGAATATCACTGGCTCGCTTCACATGGGCCACGCCCTCTGCTACAGCATTCAGGATGTTCTTGGGCGATATCAGCGGATGCAAGGAAAGAGTGTGCTTATTCTTCCGGGGCAGGATCATGCTGGAATTGCGGCTCAAAGCGTGGTGATTAAAAAGCTCAAAGCTGAAGGGGTTAACTCCTTTGATCTTGGGCGTGAAGCTTTTGTAGGCGAAGTTTGGAAATGGCGCGAGCAAAGCGGCGACACAATTCTTCATCAGTTTGAGTCGTTGGGGTGCGCATTTGATTGGTCGCGAACCCGTTTCACCCTTGATCCTGAATACATCAATGCCGTTCTTAAGGTGTTTATTGAGTGGTTTGAGGCAGGATACATTTATCGGGGCTTGCGTGTTGTGAACTGGGATACGGCCTTAAAAACCTCCGTTAGCGACATCGAAACTGAGCGAAAAGATGTTGCGGGCAAGCTGTACCACATTCGCTATCCGTTCGCTGATGGTTCTGGAGGGGTGGTTATCGCTACAACCCGCCCTGAAACTATGCTCGCTGACGTTGCGGTTGCAGTTCACCCAAATGATAATCGCTACGATGGAAAAGTCGGCAAATCTTTAGTTCTGCCGCTAGTCGGTCGTGAAATCCCCCTGATTGCTGACGAATATCCCGATCCTGAATTCGGAACGGGCGCTGTAAAAATCACACCAGCCCACGATCCTAACGACTTTGAGGTTGGTCAACGCCATAACTTGGAGGTTCTCATCATGATGGATGAGGCGGGCAAAGTTACTGAATTAGGTGGGAAATACGCAGGAATGGATCGTATTGCCGCGCGAAAACGCATTATCGAAGATCTCGAAAAGTCTGGCGCGCTGGTGAACGTTGAAGACCACACAATTCCCATCTTAATCAGCCAGCGAAGTGGAGAGATTATTGAGCCACTCGCCAGTGAACAATGGTTTGTGAACCAGAAAGCCCTTGCTGAAGACGCAATTAAGGTGGTTGAGCAGGGCCAAATTAAGTTCCATCCCGCGAGATTTGGCGACGTTTATCTTGATTGGATGCGAAATATCCGTGACTGGTGCATCTCCCGTCAACTCTGGTGGGGCCACAGAATTCCAGTTTATTACACGGAATCTGGCCAACCTTTTGCCGCGTTTTCTTGGGAAGAAGCTCAAACCAAAGCAGGTAGTGAACCAATAGTGCGGCAGGAAGAAGATGTTCTTGATACGTGGTTTAGCTCTGGACTTTGGCCATTTGCCACTATGGGCTGGCCCGAAGAAACTGACGACTTAAAGACGTATTTTCCAACCGATGTACTCGTCACTGCTCGCGACATCATCTATCTGTGGGTTGCCCGGATGATCATGATGAGCCTGCATTTTTGTAAAGAGATTCCTTTCAAAGATGTATATATCTATGCAACGGTACTTACCGAAAAGGGAGAGCGGATGAGCAAAAGTCTCGGCACCGGCGTTGACCCAATGGAAATTATCGAGACCAAGGGAGCTGACGCTCTGCGCTACACACTTCTATCTCAAACAGGGATGAATCAGGACATTCGATACAGCGACCGCAAAACGGATGACGCAAGAAACTTCTGCAACAAAATCTGGAACGCCTCGAAATTCGTGCTGATGAATCTTGAGGGTTTCGATGGTAGTGAGCCTGACCAATTGGATGACATTGACAAATGGCTTCTCTCACGAATGGCGAGGTGCGAAGAAACCGTGCGTACGGCATACGAAACCTACGATATGCAGTCAGCGATTTCTGCCCTTTATCGGTTTTTCTGGACTGAAATCTGCGATTGGTACATCGAATATTCAAAAGGAAGGCTCCAAAACCCTGAAACCCGCGCCACTCCACAGTGGGTGCTGATCACGGCACTAGAAAACTTCCTCAAAATGCTGCATCCGGCTATGCCTCATATCACAGAAGAAGTATACGAACTGTTGCCGATCGCTGATAAGAAGCAATTCCTGATGCAAGAGTCATGGCCGGTAATACCATCTGGTTGGTGGGACCAAAAAGTTGAATCCAAGGTCGAAAACTGGATTGAAATGACTCGTTCTGTTCGTGCCTTACGTGCAGAACTCGGATATCAAGCTCTGAAATCACAGCCTGAAATCTATTTTGAGGGCACTCTTGAGGGTGGGCAACCGTTGATTCAAAGCCAAGCCTGGTTCGATTCAATACGTGCCGGAAAGCCGACTGGCAAGTATGTTTCAACCACTTCGTGTGGCGTGGATTTCCACATCCCGCTTGCTGGAGTTGATACTGAGAAAGAACTTGAGCGGATTGCTAAAGAGATCGAGAAAACGACAGAAGAACTTCAGAAACTGGAAACACGGCTCGCGAATCCGCAATTCGTAGAACGAGCGAAGCCAGAGATCGTGGAGCGAGAACAAGCGGCAGCGGCAGAACTCCGATCAACGGTTGAAAAGCTTCATGAGCGGCGAGCTCTTTTCGGTGGTTGATTTCTCAAAATTGGTTCCGGTCCACCAAAAGGTGATGTTGCCATCCCAGTCGGTTCTGAGTATATTTGAACCGACTGCCCTCTCAACTGCCTCAGGTGCAGGATGACCAAACGGATTATTGCGCCCGCAACTAAATACAACAGTTTCTGGCTGATGATAGTTCAGCCAATCTGTACTAAGAGAAAGGTTACTTCCGTGGTGACCTGCTTTAATGATTTGACACTTCGGGGCGCTTTGTTGAATCCAAAAGCGCTCAATTTCTTGGGAAGCATCTCCGGTGAGTGCAATCGCTTTATTATGCGTTTCCACTACAGTCAGTAGTGAACGGTCGTTATCACTTTTTGAATCCGGAGGAGCAGGGTAAAGGGATATTCTGAGGTTTCCAAAGGTCAGACGTGAATTTTGGTTAATGTATTGAATTTGATGACCAGAAAAGCCTGCAGACTGAAGCTCGTGTTGCATTACCGGATGATTACGGAAAACTTCCGAAACCACGATACGGTCAATGCGAACTCGCTGGGAGATTGATAAAAGCCCACCGATATGATCCATATCTGGGTGAGAGAGGACAAGGCAATCTATTCGATCAATTCCCAGGTCGCGAATGGCTGGCCAAACCAATCGGCGTCCGGCATCAAATGAACCTTGCCTTGGCCCAGTATCAACCATCACGACCGTGCCTTTCTCTCGGAAAACCGCGCAGTCTCCCTGCCCTACTTGTATGAATGAAAACTGATCCACCGTACGGTGGGACCAAGCATCCCACGCAACACTTACACAAAGTACACCCGCGATCAAACCACTAACTTTTCTCATGCCTTACCCTCCAAAAAGTCAGCAACAGCAAGTACATTAGCACCAAGCTGAGAACCGAAAAGCCGGGTAATCGAATCAGACTCCCGGGCAAGGTTCCGCCTAGTTCGGTAGTTCGCAGTGTAAACGTAGTAAGTGGTTCTACGAGAAGCCAGACTAAATCACCAAGTGGTGGGGCCACGCTTCCTAGTATCCATGCGATTAAAGAGAGAACTATGATCGCCGCTACAACCGGAGCAATAACAAGATTGCCAATTACTCCGATAAGGCTCACTTCCCCAAAAACGAATCCGATCAACGGCAAGGTGGCCAGTGTCGCGATCAATGTTGGAGCCAAAACCAGCTTCCATTTGGGCCAGGTACTGACTAGCCTCTCATCCAGAAACATTACAAGCCCCAATGTGCTGAGCACCGAAAGTTGAAAACCCAATTCCACGATAACCGATGGGTTGACCAAGATATTGACCACACTAGCCAAGCCAACCGCAGAAAGCCCATCTGGCTCACGCCTCAGCGTATAGGCGGGCAATGCAACCGCGGTCATTAAAACAGATCGAATAATCGGCGGACGCAAGCCCGCCGCAATAGCAAACAAGCCAAGAGCACCCAAAACTACAGCAATTTGCAACCACCTTGGGATAGGAATTAGGTTCAAAATAGCTAAAAGTAGCCCGGCAACAACGAATACGTGAAATCCGCTGGCGCTCAACAAATGAACAATCCCAAACCTCCGGAAAGCTTCCCAATCCGATTGTTCTATCGCATCGGTTTGGTTAAAACAAACCCCTCGCACTAACGCGGCAGATTCTGGAGAAAGGTGATTTTCGACGGTCTTACGAAAATGATCTGCTACCTGCTGACCTATTCGCCAGATACTAAATCCTTCACTGAGTAGCCGAACGGATGAGACCTTGATTGTTCCTCGTGCTCCGCTTGAAAACCCAGCAGATTCGCTCAGTGCGTTCAGCTCACCTTGGATAACTGCTTCATCGCCAAGAGCTAAATTCTCTTCGGCAGAAAAATACAACAAATAGCGTTCGCTACCTATCTCAGCCAAACAAGACTGTCCTAATGCACCCCTCTGCGGCATGGAATCGATTGAGACTCTGCCTTCAAACTCGGATTCTTCTCGCACTAGCTCGGGAATCGCTGGGCGAATCAAGAAACCTACTGTAAAGGCCAGAAGCAAAGGCACAATCGTGCGCAAATTTCTAAAAAGCAGGCTCGAACCTAAAATGGCGAACCAAGGCCAAGGGGCAAATGAGGTGCTGACTCCACAGCCTAAACCAATCGCGATCCAAATCAAAGGGCGATGGTTAAGCTCATTCCGCAATGCGAACCTCTTACCGAATCATGTCCGGCTTTTTGCCGCGGTGGGTTACTTTGAGTTCAAGGAACAATCCTCTTTCCCCCGCTAACTCATTCAGTTTTGCAAGAATTTCCGTTTGCCGCATACGCAACTCTTGCGCCCAGGCAGAGCCAGTTGTCTCAACCCAAATCACCCCGTGGTCGTATCGGTCTGGCTTAGAATGCTTACTGAGAATCTCCCCAACGGCGTCTTCCCACTGGCGCATCACGATATTAGCGCGTGCCGCTTTAGGAACATCACCATCGGCAAAGACTTCCGGCAAAATATCCGATAACCGCTTGAGGTGTTTCATGCGTTACTGACTTGCCCGGAATGTACCCGGAACACCTTGGCCGCATTTTGGAGTAATTCACCTGCTTGTTCAGCTTCTGTGCAAGTGATAAACACTTGACCTCCTGCTTGCATCGCTGCTTCCACCAAGCGGACGCGGCGACCTAAATCCAAGTCACTGAAAATATCATCCAAAAGCAATACGGGAGGAAATCCAAGTGTTTCTTGTGCGCTATGAAGAACTGCTAGTTTGAGTGAGATCACCGCTGTTCTTTGCTGACCCTGGCTCCCGTACTGCCGCACCGGACGACCTTCAATGAACAGTTCCAGATCATCTCGATGCGGGCCAAACAGGGTTGATCCTCGGGCGATTTCCTGCGATCTGAGCTCTGAATACTTATCTAAAAGTTCGCCTTCATCTTTCAAGGCGTACTGTAAATCGAATTCTTCCCCTTCTCCCATGTGGGCATGGGTTGCTTTTGCATGGGGACGTAAAGCTTTAACCCAATCTAAGCGGAATTGCCTCATAATGCCGCCCTGCAAGGCCATAGAAGCCTCCCAGCCCTCAAACACCTCATTCGGGACGTGTCGCTCTTGTGCCTGCTTGAGAAGGGCGTTTCTTTGTTCTAACGCCCGTTTATAAATTGAAAACGCTTTGAGATAAGCCGGAAACACTTGGGAGAGTTCGGTATCCAGCATCATTCTGCGTCCAGCGGGATCACCGGTCGCCAAAGTCAAATCACCCGACCAAAAACAGACTGAAGGCAATCGACCGATCAAATCGCTGGCTCGGGGCAATCCAAGACCGTTTACCAGCCCTTTCTTTCGTTTACCTCGGCCCAAGTTCACGCCGATCTCGGTTTGAGAATCTCCCAGAATCCCTTTTACCGATGATTCTTCAGCTCCGTCTCGTATCGCTTCAACATCTCGGGAACCCCGCAGAACCCGACTCGTTGAAATGAGATAGATGGATTCCAGAAGGCTCGTTTTTCCTTGAGCGTTTATTCCAGCGAAGACATTAAACCGAGGGTCGAGATTGACATCGACTGATTCAATGTTTCGATAATCTCGCAAGACAAGGCGATCAAGCCACATCACTGGCTTTTCCCCTACTCTCTCTAAAAAATCCTTTTAGATATTTAAAAATACCTATTGTTATTAGCCTATTGAATCGCTTGTAAAACTCCGATTGTAGGTGAGCGATATCAAAGTTTTTGAACCTAAAATATGTAAAAAGAGGAATGCGCAATCCCGGGAAAACTACGGGGAAAACCGGCGTGAAATCCTGCGACTTATTCACCGGTGATTTCTTCCCCCAATCTTCCCCACATTTCCCACCGACATTACACAAGCTTCTTCATTCGACCAAATTTCATGACGACTGCTTCCATTTGGTAGATCGGATGTACGTTGGGAACCGGAGAAATCGACTGCTTTTCACGGAACGGCTCCCAGATCTGAGCCAGGCTTCTCCGCTGTTCGTCAACCGGCAAATATGGGAAGCGGTCACATAGTTTTTTGATCGCCTGATATTCAGCCAAAGTCATTGATCCGAGTTCGCCCACTGAATATTCAAGCGGGTGGACTCCCACTCTATGAGGAGCTGGTGCAAAACCTTGAGGCAGTTCGCTGTCGACAACAACAACGGTTCCCGAAATGATATCACCCAGTCGTTGGGATCGCTCGTTGAGGAACATAGTCACAAAACCAACTCCGTAGAAACCCGGGAGCATATCCGCAACCCTCAGTACATTGCGCAGGAAAGCAGAACGCCAGTTAATCGGAGTGCCATCTACCTGCATCACCCGAAGCCGAAATGCGCGCTTTCCCAGCGTAACGCCCTGAAAAGCCCCTTCGCAGACAATAAAGTACGCAAAGATGCCGAAAGCGATTACTAAACCTAAAACCAATGTATATAAGCCAGGTGAAAGAGCCGCTAAAGTAAATGAAAGGATCAAACCAATGGCAATATTTGCCAGTAGTACGATCAGAAGGTCAATGAGATGGGCACCGATTCGCGCCGCGTGCCCGGCGTGCCGGTACCAAACCACCACCTTTTCCGGTGTCAGAACCATATACCGGTCATTCACGAGTAAGATCGTACCTGTAGAGCCAACATGATTCTTCCTACTCCCCGACTCTGGGCACTGGTTGCTGTCGGAATTGTTATCGCAGTTGCTGGCGCATTTGTGCCAGGGCTAGAGGGCATTGTTATTTTTTATAACCTTGTCTTGCTGATTTTGTGGTGGCTCACCGGAAGAATGGCTAAGAAATGGGATGTTGTTAGAATTAAGCGAATCACCGATCCAGTTCTTTCCGTGCGAGTTCGAAACACAGTGACTTTGGAAATCGAAAACGAGCTTCAGTATCCGATTTCGATAAAAGTACGGGATGAAGTGCCAGAAAACTGCCTGGCTAAGGGTAACGAGTTTTCGATCAAGCTCGATCCCAGAAAGCGAATATCACAATCGTATGTGCTACTCCCGAAAAGCCGAGGTTTATGGGAATTTAGAGGTCTCTACATTCGGTATCCGGCTCTGCTTGGGTTGGCTGTGATTCAAAAGCAGGTTCTGCCGCCAACTCCGGTAAGGGTTTACCCAAACATCAAAGCCGTCCAAGAGTTTGAATTACTCAAACAAACCGGGCATTTGAGTTTGATCGGTTTACGGCAATCCCGGATGAAAGGGCTGGGAACTGAATTCGAATCCCTTCGCGAATACAACGAGGACGACTACCGCAAAATCGATTGGAAAGCTTCGGCGCGCCGAGGCAAGCTCGTTGTCAAGAACTTCGAGCAAGAAACCAACCAGGGCGTTATGGTTTGCGTTGACATCGGCCGGCACATGCTGGGCGAAGTAGATGGAGTCCGCAAACTGGATCACTGTTTGGATGCGGCTCTACTCTTTATGCATGCGGCTGAACGCGCGGGCGACCAAGTTGGACTACTCATGTTCAATGATGTCGTTCATAAATACATTCAGCCTCGACGCGGTGCAACCCAGGTTGCCAGGATTTTGGAAGCAATTTACGACGCTCAAGCCGAGCCGATTCAACCGGATTATGTAGCGGCGTTTGGCTTTCTGGCCTCACGCTGGAAAAAACGGTCCCTCGTCGTTGTGTTTACGGATGCGGAGAACTCGGATCAAGCTGATGAACTTTCGTTAGCGCTTTCGCAAATACGGCGACGGCATTTGGTGTACGTAGTTCGGGTTTCCGATCCCAAGTTGCGTGAATTCTTAAGTCCAGAAATACCGGATGAACAAGCGCTATTTGATCAGGCCGCGGCACTCTGGTATTTGGGTGACCGCAAAAGAGCGGAAATCGCTTTGAAGAATATGGGCATCAACAGTCTGGAAGCAGAGCCAGATCGCCTTGCCACCGAGTTGGTTGGAGCGTACTTGAAGGTAAAACGATTGAGTTTGATCTAAAAAACTTAGACAACGATTGCGGTATATTTCATTTCGATGTCAGACGAAATAATTGTTGGAGCGTTCAAAGCGCTCTCGGATCCGACCCGTATGCGCATCGTGCGATACCTGCTCAAGCATTCTACGGGCGAGAAGCGAACTGGGCCGACGGCGAGCGAAATTTGCTTTCACCTAACTGGAGCAGAGAAGATTAATTCTACGATTTCGCACCATTTGCATGAGTTAGATAACGCTGGCCTAATCAGCATAGAACGCAAGGGCAAACACATGATCTGCACGCTCCGCCCCGAGGCATTTATGTATTTGTCAAATGCCTGCCGAAATATCGCTTTAGGCGAAAAAAGTTTTTAGAGCCAGTTGTTTGGCCCGAACGCATTTACCTCTGGGTGCTCAATAACAACGCCAAGAGATAAGCCATTCGCAACAAACTGCCGGATGACTTCGCGGTTTTCAAATTCAGACTGCGCGGCCCCTTGATGTTCGTGACCCGGGCGGGTGCATTCAGTTGGCAACTCACCTTTGAGTTGAACATACTCAAACCCCATCCGTTTCCAGGTCAGCATCACGTTTTGACGCCAATGAGTTCCAGCAAATGAAAGCCAGCAAACAGCGTTGTTTTTCTCACCAGTGCGATCTTTTTCTTCAGCGGGAATGGATTGAAGATCAATTATGCAGCCAGGGATGAGCTTTGCTTCTTTAGTCGTTTTGATAAAGCTGGCAACGAGGTCGTAATCCGCTTGAGTTGGGCTAGACCAATTCACGGCAACAGTTGCTGGCAGGAGCAAAACCTGCGTTCCGCCTTTCTTGAACATTTTTGCTTGGTCAAGCGTGATGCTTTCACTCGGAGCGACTTCTGTTTTGAGGCCGCGCCACGGTTGGAGCATTGATCGTGATTTCGCTCGGAATCCATTTCCTGCTTCGGTTCCAGACCCGCCGAGCGTCACCCACTGGTCTGGTAATTCAAGAACTCGCCCAGGACGCAGAACGAGGTTCATTCGTAAATCCTTTAGCCAGAGCTCGGGCCAAGCACTTGAACCAGAAACTTGGTTCAAAGCCACGGGAAATGTGCTTCCATTACGAATAACGATCTTCTGACGAACCGATGGTTCACGGTCATACATCTCAAAAATACGTTCAATAAAAAGCCCCTGAATTTCGTTGTGGGCATAGGTGAACTTTAATCCCATTCCACGCGGCGGCCAGGTTCCGGTTTGACCTTCTAAAGGTCGCCAATCAAACGGTTTTGAAGTTAAAACGCCTTGCGCACCGATTTGCCTCAACCCAAAATCGGCTTTAGAAAAATCGTAAATCTGCTCGTTGAGCATGATAATGGGAGATGAAATTCCTGATGCAAAACTCGCCTTTGTTGTTCGGTTTTGAAATTCAACCACCTTGCCGCTTAAATCACAAACAAACCGAACAACGCCATTATCAAGGCTCACCTGTTCTTCATCTGGGCCACGATAAACCTTACCGAGTGCTTTGACTTTTCCCGAATCGGCTTCCGCTTGCGTAACTACAGGAGAAGTATTTACATCGGGATACAAAGCAAACTGTTGATCGAATTTTTGATCATTCGCCTGTCCAAAACTCAACAAAACAAACGCAAGCATTATTTAACAAGACGTTTCTATTAAAGCCCTGTGCCGAGAGCAACCTAAAAAATCTGTTTAGAAATTGGCAAAATCTGCGACTTAACACGTCGATTCTCCGTAAACTGAACCAGAAATATATGGTTACGGTCACTCCGTCGAAATCACTCGGCGCACAAATGCGTAGTTCAGCCGCCCGATGGCCTGAGCGCATCAGCCACATGATCCCGCAGGGTAAAGAATTCGTGAGTGTGACATTCAGCGAATTCGAACAGCAAGTGTTTGAAAGTGCTCAGGCTCTGCACAATTTAGGACTTCGAAAGGGTGATCGCCTAGCGATTATCGGCGAAACCAGCTTTGATTGGGCTTTAGTAGATTGGGGTTGCCAAACACTGGGAATTGTGTCTGTACCGATATATCCCACGCTCCCCGCCGATCAGGCTCAATACATTGCCGATGACTGCGGAGCGAAGCTGGTTATCTGCAGCGATGCAAAACAATCAGAGAAGATTTCGCGAATTCCAGTTTTAGTGTGGAAGGAGGGCGAGGGCGAAACCTACAAGTCTCATGCAGCTAATTCTGAGCTGACATTTGAAAAGTGGGCGGACATTTGCGATTCAGTAGAGACTGATGCTTTGGCAACTTTGATCTACACCAGCGGCACAACCGGAAACCCAAAAGGCGTCATGTTGAGCCACAAAAACTTTCTTTCGCTCAATATCAATATCCAAAATAGCCTGCCTGTTGATGAAAACGACGTCTTTTTGAGTTGGCTTCCGGTGAGCCACGTTTTTGAACGGTACGCCGGACACGCACTGCCAGTCAGTATTGGTGCGACGATTGCTTACGCCACTTCAATTACAACTCTCGCCAGCGATATGGCGAAAGTGAAGCCAACGATCCTCTTGGCCGTCCCTCGGTTCTTAGAAAGCTTGAAATCAAAAATCCTGGATGGAGTCGCGAAAAAGAAACCGATTGAACAGAAGTTATTCCATTTAACGTTGAGCCAGGGATTAAAGAAATTTAGAGGTGAATTTGCCCCGCTCGCCGGGATTCTGGATAAAGTTGTCGCGAGCAAAGTGCGCGAACGAACTGGCGGTCGCCTGCGTTATATCGCCTCTGGCGGTGCCGCACTGGCACCGCATGTCGCAGAGTTCTTTTTGGCTTTGAACATCAATGTATTGCAAGGTTATGGGCTTACCGAAACTTGCGCCGCAAGCTCATTGAACCCGCCCGATCAAAATAAACCTTGGACAGTGGGCGTCCCAATCGGTGGGGTGGAAATCAAAATCGCCGCCGATGGCGAAATCCTTCAGCGGGGCGATTCGGTGATGTCGGGTTACTACAATCTGCCGCAAGAAACCAGCGAGGCAATCGATGCAGAAGGGTGGTTCCATACCGGCGACATTGGAGAATTCGAAGGCAAACATCTAAAAATCACCGACCGCAAAAAGGATTTGCTGGTACTCGGTAATGGAAAGAACGTTGCCCCTCAACCAGTTGAAAACCGCTTGAAAGAGAGCGAATACATCGCCGAAGTCGTTCTGCTCGGCGACGGCATGGAACACTGCTGTGCGCTCGTGATTCCTGATTTTGAGCGCGTGGAAACTTGGCTCAAATCTCAAGGCCAATCGCAGCCTGACCCATCAAAACTGGTTCTTCGTGATGATGTGAAGCAGCTGATTCGCTCTGAAATTGATGCCGCCAATAAGAAAATGGCGGATTTTGAGCGGGTTCGCAAACACGTTCTCGTTCCCAAGGCGTTCAGCGTGGATGATGGCGAACTGACTCCCAGCATGAAAGTCCGCCGCAAAGTGGTGAAAGAAAAATACGCGGATTTGATTGATGCGATGAAAAAGTAATTCAGTCTCGCTTGAGCAATCTTTCGACGTGTTTTGCCAGCACGTCGAACTCAATATTCACCTGATCGCCTGGCTTCAACTGTCCGAGAGTCGTGACTTCAAAGGTATGCGGGATCACCGCAACCCAAAACTTTCCAGCAACTGGATCAATAACGGTCAGTGAAACTCCATTGATCGTCACAGAGCCTTTTTGCACTAGATAGCGATCTAAATCGGACTGCACATGGAATTCAAATCGCCAAGAGTCGTCCAGCTTCTGAATCTCCACGACTTGACCAACCACATCCACGTGGCCTTGAACGATGTGTCCGCCGAACCTGTCAACCGGGCGCATCGCTCGTTCTAGGTTGACCTGCGAACCAGTATCGAGAGAACCCAGGCTTGTACGGTTGTAAGTTTCTTCGGAAACGTCAAAAGCGAGTCCGTTGGTAAAGTCCACGAGGGTCAAGCAGCAGCCATTGACCGCAATGCTTTCACCCATTTGCCAGGGGTCGTCAGCCCAAGCATTCGGCGAATCAATGACGAGGCGGCTTCCTGTCCGTTCCTTCACTGTGCCTTTGGCTTGGATGATTCCCGTGAACACGGTTATATTGTGAATCAGATACTCAAATTGCCCCGTGCCAATTCTTTTTACTCAGAAAAACCTAGCAGTTGTTCGGTTAGCGTTTGACCTCGGTTTTCCAAAGATCAACTCAAGGAACAAGAGGTTCACGCTAGTTATGAGACAAGGATTGCGACAATCAGCCAAGGCTCGGCTCAACACCACCCAACGAGTTGACCCCAAAATTGTTTTGGGTAGCCAACTCCTCCAAATGTCGGGCATGGAATTAGAGCAGGCGATTTCATCTGAACTTCTTGAAAACCCTGCTTTGGAGCGCATCGACGACTTTGAAGACCCGCTCACGATTGATGAAATCCTGAAATCTGTCGCACCGGATGAACTCAAACCAGCAGGTGCAGACCGCGAAGCGATGCGGAGCCTCCCTAACGATACACCTGATTTAGATTGGCTTGACCTGACCGCGAGCAGTGATTCGCTTTGGGATCATCTCATCGCCCAGCTTAAAGTGCGGCTAGATGAATCACTTTGGGACTTGGCGACTTATTTTGTTGGCTCGATCAACGAAAGGGGATATCTGACCTGCACGGTTGAAGATGCAGCGCTGGATTGCGGCGCAAGCCTTGAGCAGGCAGATGAAGTTTTAGAAGCACTCCGATCTTGCGAGCCAGCGGGAGTTGGGGCAGAAGATTTGCGGGAGTGTTTGATTCTTCAACTCAGAAATGCCACAACCGATGCAGAACGGCTGGCGAGAATCATTCTTCGCCGCAGTTGGGAAGAGTTGGTCGCCCGCGACCGAAGAACAATCTGCCGGGTGTATGAGGTCACTGAAGAAATCGCGGACGAAGTGTTCGATGTAATTCTTGGATTGAATCCGTTCCCCGGTGAAGCATATTCGCACCAAAGTGGAGGTCATACCAACCGCCATAAAACTCTGCCCGCCCAGCCAGACATCATCATTTCGCTGGAAGAGAGCGGTTACCTCATTGAGATTCCTGGGCCGTCGCCGATTCATTTGCGAGTAAATCCGGCTTATCAAAAGCGGCGCAAAGAAATCACGGGCAAGCGCGATACTGATCCGGCTGAACGTCGTCACTTGGATGAATTTGTTGATCGAGCCAACCGTTTTCTCGATGCTCTCACTCAGCGACGCCAACAGCTGGCACGAATTGGCAAGCACTTAGTCGAACAACAAGGCGGATTCGTGCGAACGGGCGAGTATCGGTTCTTGGTGCCGCTGACTCGAAGCCAAGTCGCGAAATCGTTGGGAGTTCACGAAAGCACTATCAGCCGCGCCACTGCCGGAAAGTTTGTCCAGATCGTGAACGGGGACGTCGTTGCGTTTGAAACGTTCTTCAAGCCTGCATTGCGGATTCAAAAAATGATCGAGGAGATCCTGGAATCAGAAAATCCCAACAGTCCTCTCAGCGATGAACGAATCGCTCAAATGCTGGCAGAAAAGGGAGTCAGTGTTGCTCGTCGAACGGTGAACAAATACCGAGATCGAACCAAGCTGCTGAGCAGTCGCTTGCGAAAGACGGGATAACTCGGTTACCAGCGGATGAGGTTGGCACCCCAGACTAATCCGGCCCCAAATCCGACGGTTAGGACGATATCGCCTTTCTTCAGGCGACCGTCTCGGTCGGCTTCGTAAAGTCCGAGCGGAATAGAACCAGCGGAGGTGTTGCCGTACTTGGCGATATTGAGAAAGATTTTCTCTTCGGGAAGGCCAATTCGCTTCGCTGCGCTTTCAATAATTCGCACGTTAGCTTGATGCGGAACGAAGAGAGCGATATCATCGGCAGTGATTCCCGCCTTTTCCATGACTTTGCAGCAGGCATCACCAAGGGCAGAAACAGCAAATCGGTATGTTTCGGCTCCGTTCATGTAAATGTGGGCACTGTAATCTTCGCGCTTATATTCGGATGCAGGATAACGCGAACCGCCGAATTCGAGAGTGATGTGTTTGCCGCCGCTTCCATCGCTCATCAAAACACTTTCCATGATTCCTCGGTCGGTGCCTTCTTCTGCGGTGAGAACCATCGCCCCTGCCGCGTCCCCAAACAGTACGCAGGTTGAGCGGTCAGTCCAGTCTACGAATTTTGAAAGAGTGTCAACGCCAATGACCAAGATATTCTTCGCCATTCCAGATCGGATCAGGCCGTCGGCGATATTCAAAGAGTAGATGAATCCGGCGCAGGCCGCTCCAAGATCATAGGAGGCGGCATTTTTTGCCCCGATTGCATCTTGAACGATGCATGCCGTGCTTGGGAAACAAAAATCCCCGGAAACCGTGCCGACGATCAGGTGATCAATATCGAGCGGATCTAATCCGGCTTGGGCGAGGGCTTCTTTTGCTGCCCAGATACTCAGGTCGCTCGCCGCTTCTTCCGGGGCGCAGATTCTACGTTCTTTGATCCCCGTGCGCTGGGTGATCCATTCATCGTTAGTATCTACGATCTTTTCCAGATCGAAGTTAGTCATGATTTTGGACGGAACACCGTGCCCAACGCCTTTAACGACTGAACGAATCATTTAAATTTTCCCGGGATTTGCTGCGCAACTCGCGTACGAATTGACCCTACCACATCTGATTCAACGCACTTTGCCGCATTTAGCACTGCGTTATGAATTGCTTTTGCGTTACTGCGTCCGTGGCTAATGATGCAGATTCCGTTTAACCCGAGTAATGGCGAACCACCATATTCGGCGTAGTCCATTTTTTTCCGCAGAGGTTTGAGGGCACTCTTCATTGGTACAAATAAGTACTTGCCGATTCCGTTGGGGATGGAGGATCGAATTTCATCCATGATGAACTCTGCGACGCCTTCGCACGACTTCAAAACGATGTTGCCAACAAAAGCGTCGCAGACAACAACATCCACTGGTTTTCGGAAAATATCTTTGCCTTCAATATTTCCGGCAAACCAGTTATGTTGAGTGAGCAAAGAGTAAGCCTCCTTTGCAAAAGCGTTGCCTTTAGCTGGTTCTTCGCCAATGTTCAGCAAGTGAACGTTCGCGGAAGTCCGTTCCATAACGAGCTCCGCATAGGCTCGCCCCATAATCGCGAATTCGACCATGTGGATCGGGTCAACGTCTGGAGATGCTCCAGCATCAAGTAGGAGAAATCGTCCATGTTTGCACGGGAATGCGGTTGCAATCGCTGGGCGGTGAATTCCTGCGATCTGCCGCCAGCTGAGGAGTGCGGAAGCTGTGGCTGCACCTGTATTACCTGCAGAGACCATAGCCTCGGCTTCACCATCTTTTACTAACTTGGCGCAGATGCTGAGAGAAGAATCTTTTTTTTGTCGCAAAGCAGTGGTTGGGGTTTCATCCATCCCAATCACTTGGGTTGCCGGGATAATAGATACATTTTTGGGAAGTCCGGTGCCAGGAATATGTTTTTTTACTTCGTCGGGGATTCCAACCAGGAGGATTTCCCCCTTGACTTCACAAGCTGCTTTCAGGGCACCATGAACGATAGGTTCTGGCGCGTAGTCGCCCCCCATCGCATCTACGGCGATTCTCAAGCGTTATCCTCGCTACGAAACTGCTCCAGAATCTGCATGCCCGGGTGTCCGCCGTCTTTTAACTTCTCTGTGATCGCCGCATTGGGGCAAGGGCCATCCCATCCGAATTGGCAGAGTGGTTGGTCGGGCATGCTCACAAACAGACCTTGTCGGCTATACAGATCTGGATTGAGGTTATTCCCCTTAAAAAGCGGATATGGTTCATCACAAACTACTTCGGCGTATCCATCGGAGCCATAGCAACTGGGGACGCCTTCAACCGCAAAGTCATCTTCCATTTCAAAGGCGAGTTCTTTTTCGAGGGGTTCTCCGCATCTGGCGCATTCGACCACGCACTTGGTTTTGAATTTGGCATTGATGAGAAGTGCGTTGCCCGTGCAAACGGCTTCAATTGAGCCAGTAATAGGTTCAATGAGATCCAAATCCTCCTCTTCGGGCAATTCTGTCTGCACTTCAAACGAAAGCTTGACGCCGGGATTTTGGATCGCTTCATTCAAATCGAGCAATCCATGGTGCTTCATCAGACCGAGAATTCTACCTACGTCGGCTGTTTCTGGCTAACCGCAAGGCCCTAACGAAAAGCATTCACAAGTATTTGTGAGCCTAACGTTCTGCCTGATTTCCAAGTTGGCGAAAAGGTTTGCATAAACGCTCAAAATCCCCTAAAATCTGCTTTTTCTGAACGAATCGCATAAATAATTCAGTCATTTATGAACGAAGGCAGGAATTCTGCGGTTCAATTGGTGTACTCTGTCGCGAGCAAAGGTCGCAAGACTGGCCAATTGCCATGCGTGGGTGCCTTTGATGAGTTTTGCGAGATTTATGATGCAGGAGTTTGCCTTGAGAAAGTGGTGGATCCTTTTAGTCGCTGGCAGTGTCGTTGTCGGCTGTGCCGGTGGAACTGGTGACATAGGAAGTACGACAGGTGGATCAGGTTCAAGTGGGAGCTCAGGCTCCACAGGAGCCCCGACACGTTCTGTCCCGACTGTGAATTTCCCAAGTGGAATGGCCGACGTTCGCGTTGTGTTCCTCACAGGTCAAAACCGTCGGGTGCCTGGTTCGCTTTACGCGAAGATCAATAACGTCCGGTTTAGTAACAGTCCTGTGGACATCATCCCCACCGACTTTACTGGTTCCTTAGATGGTTTGAATTTGCACCTGGACGGCTATGGCGTTCACAAATACAGTTTTGGTCAAGCATTGCCAACTGGCGTTAATTCAAAAACCTATACCAGTTTGAGCTTTGACGTGTGGAACATGTACGAGGAACAACTGAACGGCTCACTTCTTGAAGTATTTAGCGGTTTGTTCCCCATCAAAGATATTCCGGTGACAATGCCGATCTTAAGTGGTCGACAAACCACTTTAGCGGTTTATCTAAACAATGCGTCACTCAGCTTAAACGCAGGCCTGACACCTGTATTTGATGAGTTTGAATTCAATTTCGATAACCTGCTTGATATCAACCCAACGATCGAAGGTTCGCTCAGCGACATGATCAGTTTTGATATTTCGAGTGTTGCGAGTCGGCCTAGCATGGCTGGTGGAGGCTTCGCTGGGAAGTTTATGGTTAGTGGAGACGGATATGGACTCGGTCAAGGATTTGGCTTCGACGGATCGTTTGATTTGTTCAGCCCGAACTTTATTGAATCTGGCGTTATCACCGATCAAGTTCAACTTCCTGATGGCGTAGCGCCTGGAACCTACACAGTTCTTGAGCCAGATCCACAAGTTATTCCTCCAGCAGTGGTTCGTATCACATCTTTGCAGGGTAGCTGGAGAGATGTTGGAAGCGTTGTCACTAACCTCGGCACTTCGAGCATGATTATCTTCCCAACTACCAAGGCAGGTGGAACTCAAACTGCAGTTCTGTTGACCAGAAGCGGAAGCACCATCACTGGTCTCTACTTCGGTAACGCTACGATCACGAGCAATGGTGGTTCTGTCACCTTGTGGCCAGTTGATCAAGCTGCAATTGCTGAAGGAAGCCGAACTGGTGCCTTCACAGGTACGTTCTCTAACCTTACTAAGGTTGGCGGCGTGACAAAAGATGGCGACTACGCACTCACCGGAGCCCCAGGTGGAGTTCCAGACACTGGCGTATTCGTAATCTACGCTCAGTAAATACAGTTGAATCAATATTCGATCCTCGCCGGGATAGACACCGAGTTCGGGTTTACCGTCGAGGATCGAACTGTTTCTGACCAAGCAGATGATTCCATAGCCCTTGTCCGGGCTTATCCGGGTGAGGGCTTTTTAGGCTGGGATTACCGATCAGAATTTCCTCGGCGTGATATGCGTGGATTTCAAGTCGATCGTTTAGCGTTCGACCCAGAAGACGCGAAATTTGATGAGGGCCGCGCGCGACCCCCAGCAGCTGAAGAGCGGTCTGACCGAATTCTCCCAAACGGCGCGCGTTTTTACAACGATCACGGGCATCCCGAATATGCCACTCCCGAGTGCTGGACTCTGGATGATTTGGTAGCGCAAGACCAGCTTGGAGAGCAAGTCGTAGTAGATGCCGCCGAAGCATTCTCCAAACAAATCAAGCGCAAAGTCAGAGTTTACAAAAACAATACAGATTTTCACGGTGCAAGTTACGGCACTCACGAAAACTTTCTGATCCCAAGGTCAATTGAATTCGATAAATTAGCACTTGGCTTAATGCCAATGCTTGTTGCCCGGCAAGTCCTGGTGGGAGCGGGAAAAGTGGGGTCGGAAAGCAAGGGTCCGGTTCGGTACCAGATTTCTCAGCGGGCAGATTTCTTTGTTGAGCCGATGAACGTGGAAACACTTTATCGGCGACCGGTTTTTAATACGCGCGATGAACCTCATGCGGCGATGGAAGAATGGCGTCGTCTTCACGTGATCTGTGGCGATGCCAATATGCACCCTGGCTGCACTCGCCGCAAAGCTGGGCTGATTAAACTGGCACTTCTTCTCGTTGAGCAAGAGAAAGCCCCTCTGTGGCGTATTGATGACCCTGTGCGCTCATTCCAGTTAGTGAGTCGGGATGTAAGGGGAGAAGGCAGAGTGGAACTAGAAGGGGCAAATTGGACGACCCCTCGCAATATCCTGGAATCGTATTTAGATGCCGCCGACCACGCTGAACTCAACGATCCTGAAATCATTAAAATTATTCTTGAGTGCCGGGCCTTGTTAGCGAACCGAGCAAGTAATTGGGATGAATTCTGGCCTTACGTAGATTGGGCGGCAAAGCTATGGCTTTTGGAGCAGTTTGCGGAAGCTGAAGGAGGGTGGGAGGAATCAATGATGCAGTCGCTTGACTTGAATTACCATCTGCTTGACGTAGAGGAAGGCCTTTATGCGGGTTTGGCTTCTTCAGGCTATTTGCGCTTACCTGATATTCCACCCGCTCTTATTAGCGAAGCTCCGAATGGTTCACGCGCAGTTGCGCGTGCAGTAGCTGTTCACAAGTTTTCTAAAAGCATAAAAACTGCCAGTTGGGAAAAAGTGACTTTTGAGTCTGCCGCCACATCCCTTGACCTGCCGCCAAATCTTTGGTACGAAAAGAGTGATTGCGACGTAGAATCTATCGAAGCACTCATTTCTCGAGTGAATGAATTGAAATGATTTACGCTGACCGTCAAACAAAGCCCAAACAAGCTGAACCTGAGCGAAAGTTAGGAGATGATAGCGGCCCTTCTAAGCCTGATATCCGGCGTCCAGCCGCGCCAAACGAGTTGTTGAAGCGAATGCGCAATGTTGATCCTGACCAGGCGAAGAAATATCGGCAGCGATCGGGGCAATGACAAAATCTCCAATTCAAGATTTTGCCGAACTCGTAGGTTTTCAGCCAGCGGCTGTCCCTTCGGAATCAATTCATGGAACCACCGTAATGGCCTTGCGCTACGATTCCGGCGTACTGATCATCGGAGACCGCCGGGCGACGATGGGCAACCTCATCATGTATGAGGGAGCAGAAAAAATAGAAGTTCTTGATGATGAAACTGTCGTAGCAATTAGCGGTGCTTATGCTCGGTCACTCGAAGTTTGCCGCTATCTCCGGCACGCCTTTAAATACTACGAGCGATTAAATCAATTTGAGATTTCAACCGAAGGCAAATTGATGGAGATTTCTCGAGCACTTGCTGGCAACCTCGAAATGGCAATGCAGGGCGGCGTATTCCTGCCGATTGCCGCAGTTTACGATAAGAAAAAAGACGTGTTCGGCGTTTACTTCTTTGATACGGCGGGTGCCCGTTTCATGGGTGCTGATTTCGCTACTACCGGTTCAGGCTCGGAAAGGATTAGGGGTGTGTTTGAATATATCGCGCGCACAAAAGGTGCTTGGTCGACAAGATCCAAAGACGATGTGCTTAGCGATGCGCTCATGCTACTTGAACTCGCTTCAGATATGGATTCAGCTACAGGTGGAATCCGCCGCCATACACCGGTTGTGGCGGATTTAACGAGAACCGGAGTACGTCGGTTAACAACGGATGAAGTAAAGGCCGTTGTAGACCAGATCCCAGTCAGAGTTTAGTGAGAGAACCCCACCTGGTAAGGTGGGGTTCTCTCACACAATGTTCTATCTAATTAGAATCGGTAGCCAACGTAGAAGCCGAGCGCGGTTGCGCGTGCTCCGTTAGCACCGTCTGTGTAGGTAAAGCTGATTTCGCCGAACAGCGCATCACCAAGTTCTTTACCAACGCCTGCGCGTGCGGCAAGAACGGTTTTGGTTGAGGTGAGGTCAACGATAGCAACACCAGCACCAACAAAGAAGTATTGTCGGTTGACAGGGCTGTCAGAGGTGTACCAGCGTTGGGTCAGTAAGATTGGGAAAGCATTCCCTTTCGCACCTGAACCAGACTTACCAAACCAGTCGAAGGAAACTGCGGTTTGCGCACCTTCAAGAAGTTTGAAGTCAGTAAAGAAGTCGATGCCCAGACCGATGTAGCTCGGTGCAATGTCGCGCATTGCGGAATCAATCGGATAAACGTATCCGAGTCGAAACGCAACGTTTGATGGCGGGTCAAGATAGTTCACTTGGGCGGAGCCGATGGCGGCCAGGCCCATCGCGGCTAGCAGAGTCAGTTGCTTCATGGTTTGCTCTTCCGTTAAGGCAGAAGCCCAAGTTGATTGGGCGTCCCTATTCTACTGAACTTGACGGCTCAGGTCAAACCCTAGACGCAAATTTGTGGGCGGTAAACTAAAAATTCATGCCAAATCTCCTTTTTGAGCTCGGTTGCGAAGAGATGCCAGCCTCGGCCGTGGCCCAAGCAGAAGCAGATTTGCGCGACGAAATTAACACTAGATTAGTTGATTCAGGACTTGGTTTAGGTTCAATTCAGTCTTGTGCCACCCCTCGTCGCCTAATTATCGGGGTCGAAGGGATTGCCGATCATCAGGCAGATAGGAGCGAAGAAGCTCGGGGCCCACGCGCCGGGGCGGCTTTTGACGAAAGTGGCAATCCGACTAAGGCTTTAGAGGGCTTTTGTCGCGGTCAGGGCATTTCTGCTGCGGACGTTTTTACAAAAGATGACTATGTTTGGTTCAAAAAGAGCATTCCTGGTCGTGCAGCAATTGAAGTTTTGGCCGAAATTATTCCCGACGCAGTCAAGGCACTTAAGTTTGAAAAAACAATGCGCTGGGGCACCGAAAAAGCTCGATTTGTTCGCCCCATTCGCTGGATTCTCGCAAAGTTAGATGAGCAGGTTATTCCTTTTGAGATTTACGGAGTCTCGGCGGGAGCGCAGAGTTTTGGTCACCGATTTATGTCGCCCGGCTCATTTGAGCCAAAGAATTGGGACGACCACATTGAATTGCTTAAGAAGAACTTCGTTGAAGCTGATTCCGACGCTCGCCGAGAACGAATCCTAATCGGGGCAAAAACTGCTTCATCTGGAATTCCTGACCTCACTGACGATTTGGTAGACGAGAACACATATCTCACCGAATGGCCCGTCGCTCACGAAGGAGCGTTTTCCCCTGAATTCATGAGCTTGCCGGAGCCAGTTTTGGTTACAGCGATGGCAAAACATGAACGGTTTTTCCCAGTTCGCGATAGTGCTGGAGCAATCACCAACAAATTCATCTCAATCCGCAACAATGGCGATGAAGATTTAGTGCGAAAAGGCAATGAATGGGTTCTTAACGCCCGCTTCAACGACGCACGATTTTTCTACCTTGAAGACCAGAAAAAGTCGCTGGATGATTTTCTTGCCGCTACTGAACAGATGCTGTACCAAGACAAGCTAGGGACGGTAAGACAGCGTGCAGATCGTCTCGCGAACCTTACTATTGTAGTGAATTCAGCTCTCGGTGCGCCTGAGATTGAAAATTCAGATGCCCATAAAGCTGGACTCTATGCTAAAGCTGATCTTTCCAGCGGACTAGTGAGTGAACTCTCTAGTCTTCAGGGAGTGATCGGCGGCGAATATGCGCGACGGGAAGGGATGTCAGATCGGGTAGCGACCGCGATTGCTGGTCAATACAAATTGCCGAAAGAGGCAGCCGAGCAAAATAGATTAGGAATTGCACTCTTGATTGCGGATCAACTGGACAAACTTGCCGGATTCCTTGGCTTAGGGCTGATTCCGAAAGGGAGCAGCGATCCGTTTGGCCTTCGCCGAGCCGCGACAATGCTGATTCAATCTGCCTGGTTGGTTGACACAAATGTAGATTTCGCACCGCTCTTGGATGAAGCTTTTACTGAATATGCGGCTCAAGGTGTTGAACTCGACTCATGTTCGGCCGTAAAAGCGCTGGCTGACCTGTTCATCGGACGATATGAAGCAACGATGGAAAACGTTGACCATGACGTCCACGATGGAGCAGTGGGCAATGGCGATTGGAACCGGCTTTCCTCCCCAAATATCTATTCGGATCGGGTGAAGCGACTCGATGAGTTCAAAAAGCGACCTGAAACAGTGCAAACGTTTACCCGCCCTCTGAACATTTTGAACTCGGCACGTCAGAAAAACCACATTGATTCGGCGGGAATTCTGGTGAGTAACGATCTTGGTTCGCCTCAAGCGAAAGAGTTGCTGAACGCAGCGCAGAATTCTTCAGATTTGAATCAGTTAGAAAAGCCAATTCACGAGTTTTTTGAATCCACGATGGTGATGGATGAAGACCCGAAAGTACGAAATGCGAACCTGCAGTTGTTGGTTTTAGTGGAAGAAAAGTTGCTTGAGGTCGGAGACTTCACCAAACTTGTGTTTGAGGGCTAAGTAAGCGGATATCGCTTGACTATCTGCAGAACTTCCTTAAACGCAGGAGATTCTGCAGACTTCATCCACTCATAGACCACGCTTTCTGTGTGGCAAACCCAAGCCCCAGCGTCCCTAAGTCGTTTCAGACCGATTTTATTAGCCTCTGCAGATCTAGAACTGATCGCATCCATCGCCAAATACACTTCATAACCCTGCTCAAGCAGCTCTAGCGCAGTTTGAGTGATACAGATATGAGTTTCGATTCCAACTAGGATCACCTGCTGGCTACGAGTTGACTCCAAAACCGATTGAAAACCCTCACTACCGCAACAACTGAAAACCATTTTAGGGAAAGTCTCCCCTTGAATCATTGAGTGAAGTGATTCGTCAGTTCCGCCCATCCTATCGGGATATTGAACCGTGGCAACCGTTGGAACTTCCAATTTAGCGGCGCACTCAACTAAAAACTTGGCGCGATTCAAGATTTTTTCGTGATCAACGCAGCCGTTGAGAAAAGCTGGTTGCATATCCACAACCACAACAATCGAAGATTCAGGTTTGAGGAGCATGGCCTTATCCCTGCGCTGGCATGATCGTGCCAGCACATTCCCCGAAGCCAATTTTAAACCCATCACCTTGAGCAAATGCGGTGAGTGTGAGGGTGTCGCCGTCTTCTAAGAAAGTGCGGGTTTCACCAGTTTCGAGGCTTACTGGTTTCTGCCCACGCCAAGAAATCTCAAGCAACGAGCCGTAAGTGCCTTCTTCTGGGCCGCTGATGGTTCCACTAGCGTATAGATCACCAAATTCGATTGGCGTGCCGTTGGAAGTTTGATGGGCGACTTGTTGGCTTATTGACCAATAAAGGTGCTTTGTGTTGCTAGCTGCAATCTGCTGGGGAGCTTTCATCTTCGCGGTTTGCAGGAGAACTTCTAGTTGAATATCAAAATGTTGTTTGCCCTGCGACCGGAGATGCGGAAGCACTTCCGGATCTTGCTCCATACCATCAATGCGGAACGGCTCTAGCGCATCGAGAGTAACGAGCCAAGGAGAGACGGATGTGGCAAACGACTTGCTTAGAAATGGGCCAAGTGGCTGGTATTCCCATCGTTGGATGTCTCGCGCACTCCAGTCATTCACGATCACCAAGCCAAGGATATGATCTTCAGCGGATTTGCAGGTGATGCGCTTGCCCATATCCTGCCCCTCGCTGATATAAAAGCCCATTTCAAGTTCAAAATCCATCTCTTTGGTTGGACCATATGCAGGCATTTCGTCGTTTGGGCCCTTGGTTTGACCTTTTGGTCGGATGATTTTTGTCCCGCTTGCAACGACCGAAGAAGCGCGGCCGTTGTAACCCACTGGCAGGTGGCGATAGTTTGGTAATAGCGGTGGCTGATCGGGTCGAAACATTTTGCCTACGTTACTGGCATGTTGGATACCGCTGTAAAAGTCAATGAACGCGGTTGGGGGAATCGGAACCGTTAATTGCAAATCTTTGCGGTTCAAAATCGCTTTTTTGCGGATTTTTGCATTATCCCGGAGCTCACTGTGCGATTCCTCAAGCAGTTCGTAAATGCGTTTGCGGAGCTTGGTGAGGAGTTCCTTGTCGAGTCCAAGAAAAGTATCAAGCCATGGGAATTCTTCCTCGCTGATCATGCCCGCTTCCATGAGTACTGGTAAATCCAAGGCATAGTCGCCGATAGCGCACACCATTCCCTCGCCGCGATTTTTATGAACCGCAACCCCGAACGGAAGATTTTGAATTGGAAAGTGTGATTCGGGATCAACTTCAATCCAGCTTTTTGCGGAGGCAGGGACGATGAACGGTTTCATACTCACCAGTATCCCAGCCTTTTCAGGCCGTCCACTGGTTCCTGTACGCTGCAACTGCCAAATCCACCGAACCAATCTTGATACAGCGCAATATTATCAAGTGAAAGTGTGTGCCCCGCGACTTGAATATTGTCATCGCTGACTTTAATCGCTGAGGCTTCGGTAATCATTAAAATTTCCTCAATTTCGCTGACCGAAAGATCTTCAGCCATGGCGAATGCCCCCGCAAGGCAGGCGTTTAAGAATCCGTGACGCCACACATCAAGTTCTTTATCGTGGTATCTGAGGGGTTCGTGCAATCCCGCGGTAAATTTGAACGGGATTTCAATACTGACAACCGTATGAATGAACTCGGCGACTTCTTCGATGGATGGGAAAAGATCGGCGGTTACACCGCCTGTTCTGGCTTTGGCTCCAAAATCTGGATTCACTGCCGCTAAGTTATGGAGGGATTCATCCAGATGGCTGCCCCAGCCGAATTCAATGTAAACATCTTCAACCAGGTCAGCGACCCCGGATTTTTGAATAGAACGCACTGCCCGGTTGATCGCATCCGGTTGGGTCATTGCAATTCGAATTTCGTAAGCAACAGGTTCCACGTGAGTGCATGCTTCCATTCGCTGCATATCGCGTTCAATGCTGCTAAGGGCTTTATCCGGCTGGTCAAGCGGATTGCCGATGATGGAACCGGGCAAAGTTCCCTTGCTACTTCCCTTTCGCAAGAGAGTTTCGAGCTCGGTGAGCTTATTACTCGCACAAACAAATAGATCAACCATCCACGCCTGGTCTTCAGGGATAGATGAGAACTCATCAACCGCTACTTCCAATGAATGCTGTGCCGGAGGGAAAAGCCCAGCATAATCGATCATTCCTTCAAGCAACTGAGAAAGCGCCTGTTTCACACTGGGGAGTTTATCCTGAGAAGACCAGAAATTTTGGTATTCTTTTGCTTGCTCCACACGTCACACCGCCGTGCCGTACCCATAGCGGGCATTTGGTGAGAATCATGCGTGTATTAATTGCGGACGACGATCCGATTATTCGATTGGACTTGCGGCAAATGTTAGAAACCTTGGGATACGAGGTGATTGCCGAAGCAGAGGACGGCCTTAAAGCGGTTGCATTAACTATCAGCGAAAAGCCTGATGCCTGCCTGCTAGACGTGAAAATGCCAGCTCTTGATGGCATTGATGCGGCAAATCAAATAGCCGAGCAAGGCTTTGCCCCGGTCGTGTTATTAACTGCGTATAGCGACCAAGAATTGATCGAACGGGCGAAGGAAGCAGGTGTGTTTGGTTACTTGGTCAAGCCGTTCAAGCCGAGTGACTTAAGTCCTGCAATTGAAGTAGCGCGTGGTCGTTTTGAATCTAACTTGGCGCTTTCTAAAGAAATAAGCGATATTTCCGAAAGGTTAGAAGCTCGTCGTTCCATTGAAAAAGCAAAAGGGATTTTGATGCGGGATCAAAAGCTGGATGAAACAGAGGCTTATCGCCGGATTCAAACTCAATCCATGAACGCCAGAAAATCCATGAAAGAAGTCGCAGATGCGATTATTTTGGCGAGCGAAGTTTAACAGTTCAGCTAACTATCTGCGCGATTAGCCAGAATAAAGAAATGGCAGATCAACTCTGGGCGCCTTGGCGGTTTGATTACATCAAATCTGCTGATAAAACCAACTCCCAAGGGTGCATCTTTGTTGATCTTCCCGCGCAAAACAACGATAGAGAGAATTTGATACTTTTTCGTGGCGAACATGCCTTTGTGATTCTCAACCGCTTCCCGTACACCAGCGGGCACTTGATGGTGGCTCCATACAAGCACACGGCGGAAATGAGCGAGTTGGATGATGCCGAACTCCTAGAAATCAATCAACTTGTGCGTAATTGTCTCAAGTGGATTAAGGAGGCTTTTCAGCCCGATGGGTTCAATGTGGGGATCAATTTGGGTTCCGCGGGCGGAGCGGGGATACCGAGCCATATTCACTGGCACATCGTTCCTAGATGGAACGGAGACACCAACTTTGTGACGTCCGTGGGTAACGTTCGAGTGATTCCGCAAAGCCTGGAAGCAAGTTACGACCTTTTACGAAATGTGGTGGATGGCAAATAGATGTCACTGGAAGGATTGCGCGAATCGTGCCTCGGTTGTCTCGCCTGTGATTTAAGTCAGCGGCGCAGAAATGTGGTGTTTGGTGAAGGAAATCCGAACAGCCCGCTTGTGTTAGTCGGCGAAGGTCCAGGCGATGAAGAAGATAAGACCGGTCGCCCGTTCGTAGGGCGGAGCGGGCAGATGCTTGATCGCGCGTTGGCTGATATCGGGCTAGATCGAACCAACGTCTACATCTGCAACACGGTCAAATGCCGAGCCGCGGATTGGTCGAGCGGAAAGCCGCAAAACCGCCCGCCGACCCCGCTTGAAGTTGAAACCTGTCGGCAGTGGCTGGTACCTCAGTTAGCAACCATCAAACCAATGCTGATTCTGTGCATAGGGGCGCCGAGCGCAAAGAATCTGATTCAAAAGAACTTTAAGATCACCGTCGAGAGAGGCAAGTTGTTCCCAAGTGAATACGCCCGTGCTTCTATGGCGACTCTACATCCCTCTTACATTCTGCGACAGCAAAACATCTCTGGCGATGGCGGATACAGCCTGCTTGTGGCAGACATCAAAAAAGCTTGGGATACAGCCGTTGCGTTGAGAGAAAAGTATGGATCAGGCTGAACTCCGTGCACTCTTAAAGCAATGCCCGGTGATCGCCAGCGTTCAAGCTGACACGGGAACGCCACTCAATAACCCGCAAACCCTGCTTGCTTGTGCTCAAGCCAGCATCCAACAAGGAGTAAAGGTTCTCCGCTTGCAGGGAGTCGAAAACATACAATCGATCCGGTCGGCAGTAGAAACTCCTCTCATAGGTTTGATTAAAAAGAAGTATTCGGGCAGCGAAATCTACATCACTGCAACCGAAAACGAAGTAAAGGAACTTATTTCTACAAAATGCGAAATAATTGCAATTGATGCCACCGAACGCGCGCGACCCAATGGCGAACAGCTTTCCGATTTGTTGAAGCTGATCAAATCGGCTGGTCGGTTAGCGATGGCGGATTGCGATAGTTTTTCAAGTATTCAGAACGCCGAAGCACTTGGTTTTGACATTATCAGTACTACGCTCAATGGCTACACTCCCGACACTCGATCAAGTTCCCCCCAACCTAATCTCAACTTACTGAGAAATGCACGTGAGGCCACGAAGGCTATTCTGCTGGCAGAAGGGAGATTCGCTGAGCCTTGGCAGGTTCAAGCCGCATTGCAAATTGGCGCGGATGGGGTGGTGATCGGCGGAGCGATTAATGATCCGATCAAGCAAACCCGTCGATTTGTTTCTGCCGCTCCGAATGTGACTGAAAACATAGTCGGAATTGACCTCGGGGGAACGTGGCTCCGCGCCGGCTTGTTTTCTCCCAGTTTAGAACTACTTGAATTTGATCAGATCGCGGCTCCCAAAACCCACAAGGAGCGACTAACATTCATTGAATCCTTTGCTAAGAAGCATGGTGCGATTCGAATTGGTGTTTCGGCCGGCGGGACGATAGATTATCAAACACATGCTGTCATAGAAACCAAGGGCTTTATTCCGGATTACCTTGGGAGGCAATTCAGAATCGAAAAGTTAAATATTCGGGTTATTAACGACGGCCTTGCCACCGCTTGGGGTCACGCTTGCCATCCCCACTTTGCCGGGAAACGAGTAGCCACGCTAGCCTTGGGAACTGGAGTTGGCGCTGGGGTGGTAGATCGTGGACGAATTATCACCGACAGTAGCGGGAATTACCCGCGAATCAACGACGCCTATTTGCCGAGTGGGAAGACTATAGAAGAAACTCTGGGAGGCATCAATTTTGATGGTGAACCCAATACAGAACAAAAAACTGAGGCAATCCGGGCCGCTCAAATTGCCATTGACCAAATCAACAACCAGTTCCCAGACGGGATCGTTATTTGCGGTGGGGTTGGGCTGAGCGATTGGTTCCGGGCGGCGTTGCCTCAAATAAGCTCGCGTTGTCCCCTGGAAGTGTCTCCTTACGGCGAGCACGCGGGGCTGACTGGAGCGGCGGCCCTGCAAATCTATCCACCGGGAGGGTTGGATTGAACTTCAACACTGGACTTGTGTGGCTTCGCCGCGACCTGCGATTGAACGACCATGCCGCACTTTCCTTGGCAACTCACGAATGCGATGAGGTGTACGTTGTTTTTGTTTACGATACGGTGATTCTGGATGAGCTTCCTACCAAGAAGGATCGCCGTGTCGTGTTTATTCACGAATCGCTGACCGAATTGGATGAAGCATTGACCGAAAAAAACGCTAGATTGATCACCGCATTTGGTAATCCGCTTGAAATCATTTCTTCTCTGGCCTATGAACTAGGTGCGGAAATCGTAATCGCGGCTCATGACGACGATCCATACGCGCTAAAGCGGGATTCCCAAGTTAAAGAACAACTAAAAACGCGAAATATAGAGTTCAAAACAGTGCTTGATCACCTGGTCAAAGAACGCCAAGATGTGATGAAGCCTGATGGAACGCCATACCGAGTCTTTACACCTTATTCAAAGGCATGGCGAACGGCGGTTGAGCCAAAAGATTTGAGCGAGCATGCAATTCGATTTTCCTCGCTAAAAACTCCATCGAAATTAAAACTACCAAACGCAAAGATTGCAAACTATTCACTGTCCGAGATAGGATTTGAGCCGGTTGATGTTTGCTTGACCCCAGGCCTAAAAGCGGCGGAAGGACGACTCAAAGAGTTCTTGACCAAAATTGACGACTACGGTCAGGCTCGCGATTTCCCCGCCATAGAAGGAACAAGCATGCTGAGTGTTGACCTGCGTTTTGGAACAATATCAGTGCGCGAATGCTTCCGGGCCGTGGCAAATTTGAATTCTAACGGGGGGCGCAAGTGGGAATCGGAACTTATTTGGCGGGAGTTCTATCATATGTTGCTCGCCAATTTCCCTGAGATTGGCGAGGGCAAATCGTTCCAACCTGACCTCAATAACCTCTCCTGGCCCGGTAGCAAAGAAGATTTTGAGAAGTGGAAAGCCGGTCAAACGGGCTACCCACTGGTGGATGCGGCGATGCGGTGTTTTGCCGCGACCGGAACCATGCACAACCGCTTACGAATGGTTGTTGCTATGTTCTTAACCAAGGATTTGCTGGTGGACTGGCATTGGGGCGAGCAGTACTTCGCAGAAAATCTGCTCGACTTTGAATTTGCCAGTAACAACGGCGGGTGGCAATGGTCGGCATCTACCGGAGCCGATGCCCAACCTTACTTTAGAATCTTCAACCCTATCCTGCAAAGTAAAAAATTCGATCCAGATGGCGAATTCATCCGCAAGTGGGTACCAGAATTGCGCGAATTAGATAATAAAGATATTCATTGGCCGTTTGAAGAAGACGGCACTCGCAGCCTGCTCACTCCAGCGGATTATCCTGATCCCATAGTGAACCATTTTGAGCAAAAATCCAAAGTTTTAGCTTTGTTTGATAAGCAAGCCCGGTAATCCCGGTCGGTTATACTTTCGGGGTCGTGAAGAGCACTGGCTGGTACAAATTTGCCGCATTTTTTGTGCGCCGAATTTATCTCGGAATCTTCGGAGGCTACGAACTCCGTGGGGTGGAAAATGTACCTCTGACTGGCCCACTGTTGGTTGCGCCGATTCACCTAAGCCACATTGATCCGCCGCTTGTTGGTTCACTTTCCCCTCGGCAGCTCCAATTTATGGCAAAAAAGGAGCTTTTCTTTTTCCCGCTTGGAGCACTCATTTCCAGTCTTGGAGCTTTCCCAGTCAGCCGTGGCGAGGGCGATAGTGCCGCAATTCGGCTCACCATCAGCGAACTTCAGGCGGGAAATGCGGTTCTTGTTTTTCCAGAAGGAACGCGGGGGGATGGCGAGACGCTCGGTTCAATTCAGACTGGCATCGCTGTTCTTGCTAAACGGAGTGGTGCAATGGTGATGCCGGTCGGCATTAATGGAACTCAGCGAATGATGCCTAAAGGAAGTTCATTTCCCAAGCGGGCAAAGATCATTGTTGCCTTTGGCAAACCGTTTACTTACGACGAAGTCGCGCTAGGCGAAAGCGAAAAGGAACGCCGCGAAGCATTCACAAAACACCTCCAAGATCAGCTTGTTGAAGCTTGCCGCGAAGCTGGTTTAGAAGTTAGAACTTCCGGCTAAGGTTCATTCCGATCATCGGCGAGCCTTCTCGGAACAAGAATTTCAAACTTGCATCCTCAAACGGACGAAATTCAACGCCGGCAGTAATTCTAAATGAATCGTGCTCACCAATAATCCTGAATTGTTCACTGAGTGGCAGGGCAAAGTTAAAGAACAAAAATCCTTGATCACGGGATGAAAGCCCAAGGGTGAAAATGGTCGGTTCGTTTTGATTCAATTCGCCCGTATTACCGAAGTGGTAGGTCACGGCGAGGTATGCCGAGCGCCCATCTGCTGTGTTATTCGTTACATCCTGAAAGCCCAAGCTAATTCCTGGCGCAATATCGGTGATAGGCGAAATATAGTTAAACGACAGGTTGGCGCCCATATCAATTTTATCGGAATCAAAACTCTCACCTGTGAGCTCAAGTTCAAATTGATTAGTGACTCCAACGCCAATCCACCCAAACGCCACATCGCGGCTAGGAATAGAAAGCAGCTCGATTTTCGCTTTGTTTTGAGGGATTTTCTGACCGAGTGGTGTAAAAATCAACCGATCTGCTTGGGAAAGAAGGGGCACACAAACGAATGCGAGCGGGAGCGCGAGTCGGGAGAATTTCACCATTGCAAGATACCAGTTCAGCTACGATCCACGGGCCACGAGTCGCTTGAGAGTGGCTTCCATGATGTCCGACGTTTGAGCGCTGACAGTGTATACGAGGGCTTCCCGATAGACCCGCTGGGCATTATGGTGAATAGAATTCGCGGCTCCTGAGCTAGACGTTACTCCTGCATGAGCGCACCGCACAGCAAGGTCAATCGCCCATGCTCGGGCGGCAAGCCGTTCGTGAAGTTCAGTATGATTTTCTAGGATTCGCTCCCGGCACAGGGTGAGTTCCTCATCCAATTGCTTCCAGGCATCGAAAATGAAAGGTGCTTTTCGTTTTTCGTACGAAGCATGAACAATATCGAGTCCAGCGCGCGCACAGCCTAGCGCAAACCAGGCCTGGAGCGTGACATTGATCATGTCGTTATTGGTGATCCAATCTTTTGGGCGGATAAAAGCAGTGTTTTCACTTGTGAGTCGCCAGTTTTTGAGCTCGGCGGTCATGGTGCGGGGGCTTTCCATAGCGGCAAGTCTCATGGGGCCAGTAAAAGATATTGAGGAATTCTCAACCTCTTGGTCAGAAAACGGTACGACGCCAAAAACGGCTTCTCCGCTTGGCAATGATGCACCGATTAAGAATTCTCCGAAAAATGAATGCCCGGTAACCCAAGGCACTTGCCCGTTGAGGATGAAATCGTTTCCATCTGGAGTTGCCGCGAGCATGGGTGGGCCGGGTCTGCGCAACTGGGAGAAACCAATGCCAATTAATCGTTCGTCCGCCATTCGGGGAAGTAATTGTTGTTTGAGGGATTCATTTTCTCCCTTAGAAATCATGCTCACCGCGCTTTGGTGCTGAGTCTGTAAAAAGGCTAAAGAGCCGCTGGCCCGAGCGACGGATTCTTGAAACATGCGGAAAGAAATCTCATCTAGTCCTGGCCCGCCGTATTCCATTGGTCGGCGGAGTGCCATCAGTTTACGGTCGCATAGGCCTTGAAGGGCAACTCGCAAGGCTTCTTCTGAGCCATCGATTTCGTTCGCATTTGGAGCAACATACTCCGTTAAATAGTTATCTGCAATCGCGAGAATATCTTCCTTCAACTCTTCCATCCTTCTATGAGTACTCCATTAGGGTCGCAAAGCTTTTTGAGTTGGGACTGAATCGCATGGACTTGTGGCAATGGCTGAGGAAGCCTTTCTCCCTTTGGCCCAATCGTATGGTAATTTGGGAGCGGTTGCTCAGTCCAAATTAATTGTTGACTTGCGTCAACCGCTAGGTGGAACCATTCAGGTTTGAACTGTGAGCGCAGACCGTGGTTGATACAGCACGGTTCTTTAATAGTACATTCTGGCGGCGCAGGGAGAAGCTTAATCGGAAACAACCGTAACGTGATCTCTGCTAGGATGAGCAATCCTCCCCGCGAGCCGACCAGCGCACGGTGAACGTCGAATCCAGCTACTGATTTCACGACCTGAGCGCCAAATTCAAGTTCTTCGCCACTTGAAGAAATTGTCCGGGCCGCAATAATCCAATCTCGGATTGAACCAGTGGAACTTTGCCAGTAGTGCGGCAAGCCAAGTGCAAGCATCCCTCCGATTGTGGTTCCTGCATATCCCAGCCAACCGAACTCTGAGGAGGGGATTGGTAAGGTTAACCCACTTTTTTGGGCAACAGATTGAATTTCTTCAATCGTTGTCCCTGCTTGAGCGCGGATCACGAGGTCATCTGGCCTGAATTCCAAAACTTGATTCAACTTTTTGGTTGAAATATGTTTTCCAGTCCATTCTCGCAACCACGCTAAAGCAGAACCAGAGCCAATCACACGAATCTGTTCGCCTGATCGGCAAACCTCTTTGAGGTCGCTTATGTTGTCCGGTGTTTGTATGTTCATGTGGCGACTCCTCGCCACCGAACCTTGTGCTCAAGACATCCTTTCCCGCTCGGAATCACTTTGCAAGGATTGCAGGATTGCGGGCTTCCGAAAACGTCCCTTAATCTGGCCTGAAACGCAAGCGAATTGGCGGAATACATTTTTGCCAGGAGATCCGTTTTCTCAACTCCGATTCCGTGCTCACCCGTTACCGAACCGCCCAGTTCCAAACACTTTTCGATAACCATTTCACCTGCTTTAACGACTCGGTCAATCGCTCCCGGCTCCCGCTCGTCGAAGTAAAAAATCGGGTGAAGATTGCCGTCGCCCGCATGAAAGATATTGGCTACGCCGATATTTTGCGACTGAACGACGGCATAAACCGCTTCCAGCATTTCTGGCAAGCGGCTGGGCGGAATCACCCCGTCATGGGTGACAACCGTCGGAGCGAGCCTCCCCAAGGCTCCTACGCCCTTCTTGCGGGCTGTCCAGAGCAATGTGCGTTCTGCTTGGTTCTTGGCAAGTGCTGTCTCAATTGAGTTGTGTTGCTCGGCAATGCTGATCAGCTCATCAATATCGGATTTGGCTGATTCAGGCTCTCCATCGGTTTCGATTAGGAGCATTGCAGCTGTTCCTTTAGGAACGTGGATCGGATATGCGGCGGCAACCGCCGCCAAAACGTAGTGATCCATCATCTCCAGCGCGGCGGGCATCACGCCCGATCGAACCATCGCACCAACGCACTTGCTGGCATCTTCGATCGTAGAAAAGTAAGTACTAGCCGTACAGATAGCAGATGGGTTTTTCGTGAGTTTGACCCAAGCTTCTGTGACAATTCCGAGGGTGCCTTCGCTGCCAATCAACAGGCTTAGGAGGTCATAGCCGGGCTGTTGCCCAGCAGGGCCGCCAATAGTGATGATTTCCCCATTGCCGTTCACATAACGCAATCCAAGAATATGCTGAGCAGTGACTCCGTACTTCAAGGTGTGCGGGCCGCCTGAATTCATCGCGATGTTCCCGCCGAGCGTGCTAACCGACTGACTGCTCGGATCGGGAGCAAAATGATAACCAAATGGTTCAACCTTCTTGGTGATTTTTAGATTTGCAATCCCACTCTGGGCATGCAGCCATTGATCCTCAATCGAAAAATCAAGAATAGCTGTGAGTTTTTTTGTCGAAATGACAGCTCCGCCTAAGGCGGGCATCGCGCCCCCGCTCAGGCCAGTTCCTGCTCCACGAGGTGTAAACGGCAAATCGTGCTCCCTGCAAAATCGAACGATCTCAGCGATATCTTCCGTGCTGGTGGGGAGTGCTACAACAGTAGGCGGGAATCGCTCCACCGTGTAAGCATCAGAACTATAAACTCGTTCAACGGCTGAACCGTGAAGAACCTTTTCTTCACCCACAATCCGCCCCAGATTACAGGCGATTTGCTCGGCGGTCTGGCTCACAAATTCATTGTATCCGAGTATCATGCAAGCGTGTTTATCACGCTCGAAGGGCCAGAGGGTGCGGGCAAATCAACTGTAATCGCGGGTTTGGCCGAACGATTTACTGAGCTTGGTCGTGAGGTTATAACCACCCGAGAACCAGGAGCAGGAGAATTTGGTCAGCGCATTCGCACGATCCTTTTAGAGGGCGAAGATATGCCGGCTGAGTCTGAGCTATTTTTGTTTCTCGCTGACCGCGCCAACCACGTTGTTAACCTTATTCAGCCCAGCCTGAACGATGGCAAAGTCGTAATCTGTGATCGACACGCAGAATCAACATTGGTTTATCAGGGGTATGCGCGTGGATTAGATAAAGACTTTCTCCGCAAGGCGAATCTCACGGCAACAAGAGGGCTTCGTCCTGACCTCATCTTGCTTCTTGATCTTGATGTGGAGGTTGGTCTTTCCCGCCAAACATCAAAAGACAGGCTAGATTTAGAATCGCTCGAGTTCCACCAAAAGGTGAGGGCCGGATTCTTGAGCGAAGCCAGAAATGATCTAAAGCGCTGGGCAAAAATAGATGCCGCCCAGAATCCTGAGCAAGTGCTCGAAGATTGCTGGGCGGCAGTTCAGTCGCGGCTTCTTGTTTAGGGGAAGATACCGCGCATAACGGTTGCTTCAGCAACACGCTTGACGCCGATAATCATCGCGGCAGTTCGCATATCGGTATTGTGCTCGCGCATAGTGTGCGCCACCGGACCGTATGCATTCTTCATTACGCGGCTGAGTCGGTCGTTGACCTGGTCTTCTTCCCAGAAGAAGTTTTGGAGGTCTTGCACCCACTCAAAGTATGAGCAGACAACACCGCCCGCGTTAGCGAGGATGTCAGGAACAACCAGGATTCCCTTATCGTGCAGAATCTTGTCCGCCTCAAGAGTGGTTGGCCCGTTTGCCCCTTCAACAACGATCTTGGCTTGTACGGCGTCAGCGTTTTTGTCGGTGATTTGAGCCTGAATCGCCGCAGGAATCAAAATATCGCACTTGAGTGCCAACAATTCTTCGTTAGAAATTTTGTCGCAATCCTTGTAATTTTGGATTCCACCTTCAACACCACTGTATTTGTCGTACAACTCTTGAATCGGCAACCCGTTTTTGTTGTAGATCGCTCCGCTTGTATCGCTGATTGCAATAACTTTTGCGCCTTGTTGTTCAGCGAGGCGTGCAGCAACTGAACCGACGTTCCCAAAACCTTGGACAACAATTTCTGAACCTTCAAAGTTCAGGTTAGCGTTATGGCAAGCTTCTTGAGCGCAAACGATGACTCCGCGACCAGTAGCTTCTACACGGCCTTCGGAACCGCCCAGTTCAATTGGTTTTCCAGTGACAACACCAGGAACCGTATAACCAGCTTGCATGGAATAGGTGTCCATGATCCAGCCCATGACTTTGGCGTTGGTGCCGATGTCGGGAGCGGGAATATCGGCATGGTCCCCGATTACGATACCGATTTCAGTTGCAAACCGTCGAGTGAGCTTTTCCAGTTCGCGTTGACTGAGTTCCTTGACGTTGCACTTAACGCCACCTTTAGCCCCGCCGTACGGAATGTTCACAACCGCACACTTCCAGGTCATCCACATGGAAAGTGCTGTGGTTTCGCCTAAGTCCACATCTGGGTGGAATCGAATACCGCCTTTTGTAGGACCGCGGCTTTGGTTGTGTTGAACGCGATAACCTTCAAAGACCTCAACTTCACCGCTGTCCATAAGAACAGGGAAATTGACCACGAGGGAGCGTTTTGGTCGGGCGAGGACTTCAATCAGTCCTTCGTCGAGGTCGAGATACTGGGCAGCCTCTCTCAGCTGCTTTTGTGCCATTAACTGAACGTCGTAATCGCTCATTCTTTTCAAACCACCTTGGGTCGGAACAATCGTTGGATCAGGGCGAAAACTGGTATAGCCACTACCCCGTTGTAGACTGCCGACAGAATTGTAGCCCCAAGAGCCGGCATAACGGCGGGAGGTGGGGCCAACAGAATCATGATTAACTTAGAAATTAATGTTCCAGCTGCAACCCACGCTGCTCCAGCCCGATAATCTGGCTCAGAATCTGCCCTTGTTCCTAGAAAATAACCGCCGACCACACGGCTCAATGCGTAGTAGGTCAGGGTCACGCCGGAAAGCCCTCCGGTTAGCACGCCTGAAAGCAATCCAAGCGCTCCTCCAGCGGCAGGACGTGAAATCAATGCGAAGCTAAGAACTACTACTACGGGCAATTCCATCTGCGAACCAAATAAGAGATACCGTCCAAGAAAACCTTGTTGCAAAACCGTCGCAATAAGCAGCATGACTATTGCGCAAATAATTGGTACGGGCTGTCTCATTTGAGGATGACAACCTCCTTTGACATTCCAATCCGGCTACTCGGGAGAATAAAAGCTCGGCGGATTCCGTACTCTTGATCGTTGAAGTATTCAGAAACTATCCCTATGCGAATCCCACGTGGAATGAACTCAGAATAACCCGTAGTGATAATTTCAGTTCCAACTGGAATATCTACGTTGTCAAAAACATCCATAACCAGTCGGTCACTTTTTTCGCCCTTGACGAAACCTGCGACGGGAGTAGGGAGGGTCGCAACCCCGCCGACACTGACTCCACTCGAAGTCAGTAGCGAAGCCTGGCTAGTTGTTTCCGAGACAGTGCTAACAAGTGCAAGCAATCCTTCTGCAGTGATCACTGGATAATTGGGTTTGACACCATCACGAGACCCGCGGTTGAGAGTGATGCGGTTGTCATAAGGGACATAGTTGATGATGTCGGCATTAACTCTTGCCCGACCAACTGTATTCAAATTCAGCATTCCACGCAGTTTTTGAATTTGTTGTTCTTGAACCTCGGCCGTATCAAAATAGGCTTGGACAGCGTTCAGTTGTTGTCGAAGACCCTCGTTTTCAGCGCGAAGTTTGCGGGCATCTTTCACGCCTTGCCAAAACAGATCAGAGTTTTCAGAAAAATATCCTACTCGGGAGACGTGAGCCAGTAACAAACTTTGGACGGCTTTTGAGACAGGATCAAGTGAGCCTTGGCTCCTTGCTCGATTTTGCAGGGTACCAAGACCGATGCTTAGGGCGATCAGGATGATGAGCCATATCCAGTCGCGCCGTGGGCGCTCGTCTAACCTCTCGATGCGTTCTCCAACATCCGCCGGATGGCAGGATTTTCGTTCAGCATATCTAGCATACGCCCTGTACCAATAGCTACGCAACTGAGCGGATCGGGCGCTATGTGTACAGGCATTCCCGTCTCTCGCGATAAAAGCTCGTCAAGCCCGCGAATCAAAGCTCCTCCCCCTGCAATCACGATTCCGTGGTTCATACAGTCAGCGGCAAGCTCCGGAGGTGTAGCTTCCAGTGTGAGCTTGACGGCTTCTACAATTTCGTAAATTGGCTCGCTGATGGCATCTCGGATTTCAACGCTAGTGATTTCTGCACTTCTCGGTAGTCCGCTAATTAGGTCGCGGCCCTTGACCACCATGCTTCGTTCTTCTTCAAGCGGATATGCTGAACCGATATCAAGTTTGACTTGCTCGGCAGTTCTTTCCCCGATAAACAAATTGTAGGCTCGGCGGATGTAGGCGGAGATTGCCTCGTCGATTTCGTCTCCGGCGGTACGGATGCTGCGGCTATGAACAATGCCAGCGAGGGAAATAACGGCGACTTCGGTTGTTCCCCCACCAATGTCTACAATCATCGATCCAACAGGCTCGGCAATCGGTAAACCAGCACCAATCGCGGCAGCCATAGGTTCTTCAATAACATAGGCGGTATGCGCTCCAGATTTTCTGCAAGCATCCAGAACGGCGTCTCGCTCAACTTCTGTAACGCCACTAGGGATTCCAACAACAACTGTTGTGTGAAGGCTAAATCCGCGTTTTGATCGTTTGACAAAGTCGCGGATCATAGCAAGGGTTTGATCGTAGTCGGCGATTACACCATCGCGGAGGGGACGGGTCGCAACAATACTTGCGGGAGTTCGGCCCAACATTCGTTTTGCCTCTTCGCCGACCGCGAGAACTTCGCGCGTGTCTTTATTGATGGCAACAACGCTTGGCTCACGAATGATAATGCCCCGCCCAGCAAGGTGGACGAGGGTATTAGCTGTGCCGAGATCAATGCCTATGTCCCTACGGAACCGAGAGGTCATTGATCTCAGCCACTGAGGAGGCTGAGACTGGGACACTTCGTGCTATGAGTTCAGGAGTTTAGCGACCGTTGCCAGCAGCACTTTCTGCAGCACCGCCGCGACCACCACCAGCACCACGACCAGTGGGTGAGCCACCGCCGCCACGGCTAGCAGCACCGCCGCCGCCCCCGCCGGAGTTACCGCTTCCTGCATTCGGGAGGCCATTAGCCATTACAACTGCGCCTTCCGCTACTGCAACAGGAGTTGTGTTAACTACTGCTGGCGCAGGGAGAACTACTGGTTTTCGTTGGCCCAACGCAAATGCAAGGGCAAAGCCAATCATAAAAACGATGGCCACAATGATTACGATCAAATTCGTCTGGTCTTTCAAAGCCGGCTCCTGACAGTCAATTAGTTTAGCACGAACCTGTCATCTGCTTAGATGCAAATGCGGCCCATGATGGTACGCAATTTACAACTAGTGTCGAAAATGACGAGTTCCGGTGAAAATCATCGTGACTCCAAGCTCGTTGGCTCTCTGGATGACATCCGGATCTTTTTTGCTTCCGCCTGGCTGAATAACTGCCCTCACTCCAGCTGCAGCCAGAGTTTCGATGCTATCTGGAAATGGGAAAAATGCGTCGCTTGCCAGAGCGCAGTGAGGGGCATCCTCGCCCGCCTGCTCCAATGCGAGCCTTACTGACTGAACTCGGTTCATTTGCCCGGCACCGACACCTTTGAGCTGGGTTGAGTTCGCCAGCACGATAGCATTGCTTTTCACATGGGGGACGATCTGCCATGCCATTTTGAGGGCTTTCATTTGCTCTTCAGTTGGTTTGATATCTGTAACGACTTGCCATTCTGTGTTTGGGTGGTGATCTGAATCTTGAACCAGTACGCCACCTCCGACTGATCGAACCGTGAGTGTGGTTTTGCCATCCGAAATGGGAGCTGCTAAGAGACGGACATTTTGCCCCCATCCAGTTTTATTTTTGAAGATTTCAATTGCTTCGGCATCAAAGCCAGTTCCGATCACAACTTCAAGGAAGTTATTTGGCGCGGTCATTGCTTCGGCTGCCTCTGCGGTTATGTGTCCGTGAAACGCGGCGATCCCGCCGAAGGCGGAAATCGGATCGCTTTGCTTGGCAATGGAATAGCTCTCTCCTAGTGAACTTCCAACGGCGGCCCCGCAAGGATTTCCGTGCTTGATGATAGCGCAGGCACCTTGAGGTAGGTCGGTAACTAGTTCCCAGGCGGCATCGGAATCCAGGATGTTGTTGTAACTCAACTCCTTGCCCCACAGTTGCTTTGCCTGAGCTATTGCGGGCGTCGCAAGTGGATCGATGTAGAGGGCCGCATTTTGATGGGGGTTTTCACCGTAGCGCATCCCAAGATGTTTGCGATAACCAAAAGTGAGTGTTCCAGTGAACGCATCTTCACCTGCGGCTTCAGTTAAATAGCGAGCGATCATAGAATCGTAAAACGCTGTGTGGCGAAACGCTTTGGCACTGAGCTTTAATCGTAAATCGGAGATAGTTCCAGATTCAATCGCGTCCAAAACTTCTTCGTAATCGGCGGGATCAACTACGATGGAAACATGCTTAAAGTTTTTCGCGGAAGCTCTGACCATCGTCGGCCCACCGATATCAATCGATTCCACCGCATCTTGAAGTTGGTGATCACCAGTAACAGTTCTTTCAAAAGCGTATAGATTTACACAAACCAGGTCAATCGGCTCGATGCCTGCTTCTTCTAGCTGAGAAACATGAGATTCCTTACTGAGATCGGCGAGGATTCCCCCATGAACCATCGGATGCAGTGTTTTCACGCGCCCGTCGAGCATCTCGGGAAAACCCGTGACTTCGGCAACATCGGTCACGTGGAGTCCTGCGTCACGCAAGATTTTTGCCGTGCCACCTGTGCTTAATAACTCGTACCCGAGAGCGGCGAGTTGGGTAGCAAATTCGACGATTCCGGTTTTATCGGTAACACTGAGTAAGGCTCGCGGCATGATGAAGGGCTCCGCCCTTCATCCTACTATCTCTGCCCGCCCGTTACGGGTCGGGTGGCTCCTCCGGTCGTACCGGTTGACCCATTCTGAGTTGTCCCGGTCGTGTTTCCTGGCGGATCTTGGGTTGGAGGATCTTCGTTTGGCTTTCGCAGTGTGACTTTGATCTTCTTTTGAGTATCCAATCCAGCTACATCATAGGCGACCAAAATGAACTCAGTGTCATCGGTGAGGATGAAATCACGTCGATCATCCATCGAGGTCAATTCATCAATGCGATTCGAGTATTTGAGTTCAAGTTTCGCCGCACCAGTGACTTGCCACCGGATAGTAACACGCCCTGATAGTGGGTCAACTTCGAGCGGATCCGCAGAAAATTGCGAGATGATTGCTTTGGACTCCTTAATAAACTTGATCGTGATTTGCTCCCGGACTTCTACGTTCTTTTCGTTTCTAGCCCTTAGCGTGTAGGTCACGGTTTTCACACCTTTTCCAGGAAGGTCATCAGGTGGCGAAGGCACTTGGATAGAGCGTGCTTTCACTTCAATTTGCCCGATTGGCTCAAGGGTGGCATAAGTCACGCTATCGCTGAGTTCGTAATTGAATAAGACAGATGAACCAAGAGGTACTTCAGTTTTTGTTGCCGAGAATTTGATAATTTTCGGTTCCGGAACGACAGGCGGCGCGGTGACTGTCAGCTTGATCGTATCTACTTTGCTTTTCACCTGACCGGCTTGAGCGTAAATTTGAATTTCTAATTCGCCTGCTGTATCGGGGGCAATGTCGTACTCATCATCTGGCGCAAGTTTAGTAATCACCTGCGATCCAACCACCAAAGTTACGGAAGAGGCGTTGCTCGTCTGCCATTTCACCTTTGCTGTCTGACCAAGTTCAACAGATCGTGATTCCAAAGTAAACGAATCAATAACCGGTGGCTTTGGTATCGATAGAATCCAGCCGATTGTGAGGGCTATAATCGCGATCACGGCAATCAGCGGCCCGGTGGCAATCAGCGGCCGTATTTCGATATGCAACTGCGAGTTCGCCGCAACTGCGAGGTTATCAACGCTTCGTGCGCTGACTGAAACAGGCGCGATGACCGTGCTTGCAAAAGCTTTAACCTTGGATGCAGTCGCTGTAAGCTCTAAAGTTCGGGTCTGACCAGGTTCGAGGGATGCTTGAGTCGTGGAAAATTCGTAAGCAAAAGCGTCGTCAACATCGCTGGCAAAAAACTGAACATTCTGATCCGTATTGCCGAGGTTCATTACTGTAACCTCGAATGATGTTTCCCGCTTCAACACGTTTACACTGGACTTCTTCGGATTCACCTCCACGCTCAGATGGGCAAAGGAATTCACGGTCAGCGAACACTGAGCCGTTCGCGATTCACCCGACTCAAGAGATCGGATTTTGAGGACAAACGGATAAATTCCCGCATTACTTTCGCTTTGGCGAGGGGGTTTGATAAAAATACGTTCGGTGTTCGATTGGCCTGGATCAACCCAAAGAGTTGGAACTGGGATCGCAACCCACTCAGGGTCTACACCTTCTACGGAAACTTCAAATTCATCGGCTTTCGCGCCAGTATTTTCTATTTCAAATGCAATCGGTGCGCTAGATCCTGGCTCAACAGAAACATCCTCGTTGGCCAATCGAACCGTGAAGCTCATACTCAAATTGTAGCAGAGGCCAGTTAATTACTAAAGGAAGATCGTAAACTGATAGGACATGGTTCTGTCGGCGGTTTTTGGTTCGGTTATTATCTCGGGTCTGCAATTGCAGACTCATCGCCAGTTTTTGATTCCCGATGAACCGCTTACATTGGGAGGATATACGGAGAGAGGAGACAAAATTACGACGGGCGGCGACCCTTTATTTGCTCAGATTGCGATCCTCAATGACGGAAAAACTAAAGTTGCCTTAGTTGCTTTTGAAGGGTTGACTGTTCCGGAGAGCCTATACCGGGAGGTTTCCCGCCGACTGCCAGGTTTGCCGATCATGCTTGTCGCAACTCATACGCATTCGGCCCCGGATACACAGATGTTGAATGATCGCATGACATTCCGCATCCCTGGAATAGCCACATACAAAAAACGGTGGCTCGATTGGTACGCATTGCGAATCGCCGGAGGAATCTCAATCGCCCAACAATCTGTTCCGCAGAACATCAAGAACCTCACCCTACAAGAATCTGTTTCAACCTTTGCGCGCTCACGGCGGAAGGAAACAACCGTTTCAAACCGCTTGATTCGCCTCAGTGGAGATAGTCACTCTATACTCACGGTATTTGGTGCTCACGGAACCTGTTTTGAAGCCGATAATCTCGAAACCAACGGCGATTGGCTCGGCGCATTGATGAGGTTAGACAGCGGTTTAGTCTGGCCGGGCGCTATTGGGAATGCATCGCCTAATGTGGGAGAAGGCACTGGTCAAGAGCGGAGCGAATGGATGGCGATGGGACTGAACCGCGAACGAACCCCGGTAAGGCCACTCAAAGGCAACTTGCGATTTCTCACCGAGCCGATTGAATTAGACAAACCAACCCCTCACCCAGAATTTGCAAAGTCAAATGGACTTAATGAGACGTTAGCGAATATTGTCGTTCTAAAATTCGCGCCACAAGAAGCGCATATCTCCGCACTGCAAGTAGGTGACTGTCTCTTTATCGGAGTTCCTGGCGAGCCAAGCGAAGAATTAGAACGCATGATCGTAGCATCAGCGAAAAAGCAAGGATTTTCAAGCGCTGTCATCAGTCACTGCAACGGATGGATGGGATATTTGCTTTCACCGATTGATTACGACCGGGGCGGATACGAAGCGACTCTCATGCTTTACGGGCGGGAATCCGGATTACGCGTTGTTCAAGCCGCCGAACGAGTGATCAGGCGGTTTAGCTCAAAGTCACTGGCGGAATAGGCGGAAACTGAGTTCGCCAATAATGCGCTTTAAGCCGACAACGACTTTGTCTCTCGCATCGGCAACTGATTTGCCTTCTTCTAAATCACCAGCTTCAACGGCAATCATTGTCCGACCATTACCAAGAACCTCGTTACCGTTGGTAGTCAACTGGAACATTTGCGGAACTGTATCCAAGAAAGCATTGGTTCGGATGACTGCTTGCGCGGCTCTGGCTTTTGCCGATTCACCCTTGAACGTATAGAGCAAGCTATCGCCAAACCAAAGATCAAATGATCCATCTGGTTTCAATAGCGATCTTGCCGAGAGTGAAGTCGTAGTTTGACTTCGCTTCAACGGAATCCCCGCTTCGTTGAGCGATTTGATCAAAAACTTTGCCCGGTCAGATGAAGGAGGGTGGGTTCGGTAGATTCCCCAGTCAAGTTGTGGGCTGAGGACTTCTTTGTAAGCTAGCCGCTCCATGAAGGTGAGCATGCCAACTGGGTTGTAGCGGCTCTTTTTCATGTACTGGAGCCCGCCGTAATCAGAAGCTGTTTCTGCTTGAGTACTCCAACCGCTAACCAACCCTTGGGTCGCAAGGTCAACTGCCATAACCGAGTGCATTGCTTCTGGGCTTCGGCTAAGGGCCGCCGCAATAATGAGTGGAATCCGCAGAATATCGAACTTAGACTGCTCTTTACGCAGGGTTTCGACATGCCGGAAGGATGCATGGGCGATTTCGTGCGCCACGACAGCGGCGAGTTCATCATCGCTTTCGGCAAAGTTGAGAAGTCCTTCGTAAAAATAGATATATCCGCCGGGCAGCGAAAAAGCGTTGACATCATCGCCTTGCACTAATTTGAATGTGTAATCGAATTTGTTGAGTCGCCGATCACCCCATAGGACTGCAACTGCCTCTGAATTGGCGATTTCGGCCATTTCTGCGCCGATTGCTTGTAGCCTTGCTGTGGCATCGGCATTAGTGCTGAGCTTGAGTTCCTTTTCAACTTCAACAGAATATTCCTTGCCCAGTTGGCGATCCTTTTCAAGATCCTTCTGATGCTTTTCTTCATCCGGATCATGTTTCGTCGGTTTAGCTGGAGGAGGCTCCTGGCCTTGCTGCGTTTGTTGCTGATCGGCAAACAAATCGGCTCCGCCCAACTCTATTTGTTGGGGCGTTGAACTTAAGATCAATGCAAGAAGCAGGCTATTCATTTTCGGAGCTACGTGGTATTGACGTATTGGCGGCTTGCTGGTTCCCTAAGTGTTGGGGAACGTCCCGTTCACGATCCACAATGCACAAGATACCGAATGGTTCGCTCGATGAGTTCCTAAATTGGTGCGGCTGATGAGGTGAAACGTGAACGACATCGCCCTCTGAGATCGTATGCCAGTCGTTATCCAGCAGCACTTCCCCTTCACCGCGCAAAACAACGACGCAGTGTTCGTGCTGGTGTTGTTCATGCGATGAATATCCCTCAGGAGAGAGTTCAAAGTAACGGGTTTCAAACTTGCTGTCGGAACTGGAAAACAAGACTCGACGGCTGACATCTTGCCAAGTACCAGGCTCATTTTTGTAGGTGGTGAGGTCAACCGTTGGCCACGTTTTGTTGTTTGATTTATGAATCACGGAAAGATCACCATCGGCTTCAGGATTCTGCCAGATTTCATATCTTGATACGCTTGTGGGAGTTCAGAAAGTTCGATTTTGCTGGTCACGACATGATTTGCGGAGATGCGTCCTTCCTTTATCCACTCAAGGGCTGTTTGAGTGTCTTTCGGGCCGCACGAATAGCTGTTGATCAGCGAAATATCGCGCATGTAGAGCGATTCAAAGTTCAAGGCGACTGGTTCCGGCGGTAAAGGCGAAAATAGTCCGATTCGCGATTCAAAATCCGCAATCTCAAGAGCGAAGTCCAGAGCTGGCTTGGTTCCGGGGCAAAGGATGACGCAACTGAATTTTTGCGATGAATCCGGCTCACGGGCATCAACGCCTTGTCGAATCGCCCATTCTCGGCGAGTGGGATTTGTTTCAAAGGCCACACATCCCGGCATCATCAGAGCATGAAGTAGCCCCATCACGCCCAGGCCAATCACTGCGGCTGGTTCTCCTGGCTGATAGTTGAGTTTACGCAGTTGCTTTGCAACGCAAGCGATGGGTTCCATGAGTGCGGCGTCTTCAGGAAGCAAGTTATCAACTATATGGCAGTCGTTCAGGTTTTCTGTGGAAACCGCGAAATATTCCGCCATCCCGCCGGGGTCAAGCCGCGTGGATTTCCACAGCGTGCAATGAACGTAAGCACCGCGACGACAATATTCACAATTCAGACAAGGCGCGTGGTGGTGGGGTGCAACCAGTGAGCCAACCGGAAAGGCCTCGTTTTCAGACTTAACCACGGTTCCGCAGACTTCATGCCCCAACACATGGGGAGCTTTTTCCGCTTTGCGATCCATGTACCAAGTCATGAGCTCGCCGCTGCACAATCCACTAGCGATAGTTTTTATCAGCAATCCGCCCGGCGGACAGCTGGGAGTCGGCAACTCCTCAATCTTGATTTCCCCGCCCAAGTGGTAACGAGCGGCGAGCATCACTTTAGGGATGGAAGACATATTTGATGCCTTTCCCTTGCTCTAAGTCGCGGAAAACGGTCGTACCATCAGCGAGATCGCGGTCGCCGCTAAAAAGTGAACTCAAATCAAAATCTGGATGCAAGAGCCAGTTGCGAGCGGTGCGAACGGCTTTAGTGCCGAAGTGGAACGGCGAAAGAATCGAAATATCGTCGTAATGCAGGCGGTGGGTATCGAATCGAACTTGTGAACCAGCCTTGCATCCGCCAAAGAGAACCAACTTTCCACCTCGCCGGACGAAATTGATGCTCTGCTCCCAGATTTCCAAGTTGCCTGTGCACTCGATGACCATATCGTACTGACCGGTAGCCTCATTCAGGTGAGTTGGTCTGGCACCCAATGCTTCTCCAACTGCGAGCCTCTGCGGATTGCGACCAGCCAGGGTGACATCCTTCACTCCCAGATGCTTGAGCGCGGCAACAAACATCAATCCGATAGCTCCCGGCCCGATGACGAGTACATCTCCGTTGGGATTGGGAACGGCACGTTCAATACCTTGCGCAACACAAGCGAGAGGCTCAAGCAGAGCCGCATGCTCAAAACTGAGTCGGTTTGGTTTAGGGAATACGTTTGTTCGGGCTATACGTTCGGGGATGAGCAAGTACTCTGCATAGGTGCCCAAAACCTTTGTCGCCATGATCGAGTCACATAGATTTTCCTGATCGTTCAGGCACCAGCGGCACTGCTGGCATGGCGCGGAATGAACGCCCATGATCTCGTCGCCCGGTGCAAATGGGGCTCCGGCTCCGACGGCAACAACCGTTCCACTGTATTCGTGGCCGAACACTCCCGGCATTGGGATTTGGGGGTGTCCTCTGAGAAACGCTTTCAGGTCAGTCCCGCAAGTAAGAGCCGCTTCAACCCTGATGAGAACGTCGCCCGGCCCAGGTGTGGGGATAGGAACCGATGTGTAATCCAAGTTCCCAGGTGCCCTCAGGATCAGGGCTTTCATCATCTCGTTTGTACCGAATCGACTGCTCAATGTGCCTCGTGAGTGTGGCAGGTAAACTGCCCCCGTTTCCGACTAGTGCGGATGCAGAGTTGATATGCCCACCGTTAACACGTCCGTTTGGATCAACGCTCCGCTCGATAGAGTCTACGCGATTGCACGCGATAACCGCTCGTTTCCCGAATTTATGGAGGACGTTGAGTCCTTGGAAATCGTGAGTGAAGAAGGCGACACGGTTGTATCTGATTGGGTTGGACGAGTCCCTGCATTTGGACTCAAAGTACGTTGGACGCAAGAAGATGTGTGGGATCACGACGCTCACAGCTGCGAGTTCACGCAGGTGAAGGGCGACTACGACAAGATGGTCGGTTCTTGGAAATTCGCAGAAGAGAACGGCGGAACCAGATTCGATTCTGTTTTGGAATATGAATACGTTGTGCCTGGCCTGGGGACACTTGTCGGCAAAGTGATTTACGGTCTCGTGGTCAAGAACATGGAAGGTGTTCTTGGCGCAATCAAATCGCGCGCTGAGGCGCCAGAGTAGCTCACCTTTGGCACTTAACGACCGTTGGACTGCCCCTGTTGGGCATTTTATTGTGGGCGTAGAGCCAGCTGATTCTGGCAACAGCTTGACTGCAGCCGCAACCATGCTCATTGACTATGGCGTGCCAGGGATTCCAGTCGTTAAAGATGGTGTTTATTGCGGCATCGTATTTGAAGAAGATCTACTGAAAGCAGCTTCTGAAAACGAAAAACTTGCGGTTGATCAATTCATGCGGGCAATTCCTGCGCTGAGCAATCGAACTCCGGCTGCCGAAGCACTGCGCCAGCTAGAGTCAAACCACGTTTCCACTCTAGCAGTGACCGATGACCGAGGGTCAGTGCTAGGCGTGATTACGGTCAGCCGGTTGCTAGCGACTACCGACCGTGATGCACGACCAAAGCTAGTTGGTGGCCTCGCAACTCCTGTTGGTGTGAGGCTACTCGGTGGTGGCGTGACGGGTGGAGTAGGAGCGGTAGCGGTTCTCGGAACCGGCGCGACGATGTTCCTGACCTATTTAGCAGGTGATTACGTCGCCCGAATCGTAGCGGTTCTCAGTCCACCTGCAATTCAAAACACGTTCTGGTTTAGCACGGCGTTGAATGGAATCGCACTATTTTGCTTTCTGATTTTCCTTCGTTCTATGCCTCTTTCCGGTTACCACGCAGCGGAACACATGGTGGTGCACGCCATTGAGCAAGGAGAGCCGTTGGAACTGGACACGGTTGCCCGAATGCCCCGCGTCCACCCTCGTTGCGGAACAAACATCGCAGTTGCTCTCGGGCTTTTTCTTGGAATTTCCTATATTCCTTGGTTTTTGGATCCCGAGTCGAGAGCGGTGATCGGAATGCTTGCCGCGCTATTCTTATTCCGACCTTTGGGTGCTTTTGTTCAGCAGAACTTTACTACTCGACCACCAACGGAAAAGCAGTTATTAGCCGGAATTCAGGCGGGTAAAGATTTACTGAAGAATTACCAAACTGCGTCCCGCATTACTCCTCCCGTTTACTTGAGAATGTGGCAAAGCGGCCTACTTCACGCGATTCTCGGAAGTATGTTGGTTGCCTTTCTGCTCGGCCTAATTACGGCAGTCCTTCCGATTCCTGATTACTGGCAGGTAATCTCTGGAATCTGACTTGAGGTTATTGGACTCGTGAAAACGCTTTACTACGTTCTGCTCGGCATCTCCGTATTCGTTGCCGTTGTCTTCACCGGACTGGTCTTTTTGACCGGTAAGGGTGATGCGATGTCGGGTGGCGGCGGTTCTGTTCGAACTACATTTAAGGGTAAAGCGAGTTTTGACGACCAAATGTTCAAGTTCACCGTTGGCCTTGCTGGCGTGTTTATGACATTGATGGTTGTCCTCGACGTGATCGCCAACCAAGCGTTTACCAACTAACTGAGAGTTGCGGATGGCGAGTATCCGCTTTCTCCACACAAACGACCTCCACGGCAAACTCAGCCAAGCCCGAATGCCTGCATTGCTCGCCGAGCGTGCGCAAGCTGATATTTACTTTGATACGGGCGACTGCATCACCGCGGGCAATTTAGCAATTCCCCTTGCTCCTGACCCTGTTTGGGGCTTTCTAGCTGAAGCTAGTTGCACGGCTTCTGTTCCAGGAAACCGAGAATCCCACGTTCTTGAGCGGGTTGTCCAGACCAAAATCGCAGGGGCTCAGCATCCGATCCTGTGTGCCAACTGGAGAAATAAAGATGGCTCTGCTCGATTCCAAGAATCGCTTGTACTTGAAATGAACGGATTGAAAGTAGGCGTATTTGGCGTGATGGTTCCGATGGTGACTGATCGTATGGCAAGCCGCCACGCTAGTCAGTTTATTTGGGAACAGCCGATTCCAACCGTTCGCCGAATTGTTGACGAACTACGAAGTCAGGTGGACTTGCTCATAGTCCTTACTCATATCGGCTATTCACAAGATCAGAAGTTAGCAGAATCTTTTCCTGAGATTAATATTATTTTCGGCGGACACTCACACACTGTTCTTGACCATCCGGTTAAAGTTGAAAAAACTTGGATTGCCCAAGGAGGTTCCCATGGACGGTACTTAGGAGCTTACGAATGGAGTAACGGGACTCTCTCGGGTGAGCTTAAACCGTGGGAGATCGCCGATGCTTAAAATCGAAAACTTAGGGCATCGGTTTGACCAAGGCTGGTTGTTTCGGCATGTGAGTGCCGAGGTAGAGCCTGGTGGAAGGCTTCTGATTTCCGGCCGAAATGGAAGCGGGAAATCAACGTTTTTGCGAACGATTGCCGGACTTCTTATCCCACGCGAAGGCGAAATCATCGCTCCCGAGCGAGTCGGCTATAGTGCACTTGACCTCAACGTCTATCCACACCTCACTGCGAGCGAGCATCTGGAATTCTCGGCAATGCTCCGTGGTGTAAAGCCTGAGCCGACCAAATGGTTGAGCCAAGTTGGTTTGGAAAATGTCAATGGAAAACTGTGCAATGCGTTCAGCACTGGAATGCGGGCGAGGCTAAAAATTGCCTTAGCTTTGCAGTGCAAACCCGAATTACTCATTTTGGATGAACCTACCGCATCGCTGGATGATGCAGGTCGCGAACTAATTGATTCGATCATGACTAACTTTGGTGGAGCGGTAGTTTACGCCTCCAACGACGAACACGACCGGAGGTGGGCCACCCATGAGCTCGTTCTTTAGCCCGCAGGTCAAGGCTTGCTTAATCAAAGAATGGCGAGTCGAAGCTCGCTCCCGACAAGGATTGTTTGTATCCGCATTGTTCGGCTTTATGGCACTCGCCGCAGTTAATTTTTCAACTATGATCTCGGTTCCGTTGCCAGGACTGGCGGCTGGCCTTCTCGCGGTCATTCTGATTTTTGTTGCCACCGTTGCAGTGCCGCGGATATTCCTGGCTGAAGATGAACAAGGCACCTTTGATCTTGTCCGCCAATGGGGAGCAAGTGGCCCAGTATTCTTAGGCAAGGCGTTGTTCGGAGCCATTTTCCAAGGCGCAGCAGGATTCATCCTTGGGTTGTTTTACAGCGGAATGATCGGTGTGCCAGTGGTGAACTGGCCACTATTTTTGGTGATGTCAACGCTCCTTGGGATTGCATCTAGTAATGTTCTTTGTCTCACATCGACTATGGTGATGACCGCCTCAAACCGTTGGGTTTTGGCTTCTGTAGTGGGATTGCCCTTGCTGTTTCCACTCATTTTTCTAGGAATCGGCGGGTTAAAAGTTTCGTTCGGCGATGGAGGAATGGAAGGCGCGTATCAGTCCATTGCCGCCTTGGTCGGATATGCGGTGGTTCCGCTTGGGCTTGGCCCGATGGTCGCGCAATCCTTATGGACTGAGCGCAGGGACCCTGGGCAGAAACCAGGCCTGCCCCAGAATAAGGACAGGTTATGAAACAGATTTCTCACCTGCTTTTGGGCGTAGCGGTGGCGGGAATGCTGATTTTTACTTTTCTTGTTCCAGATGCCCAACTATTCATGGAGCCCAGCCTTGCGCGTATTTTGTTCACCCACGTTCCGTGTGCATTTCTATCTTCCATTTTCATTGTGAGTTCGGCATTTTTTGCCGGAAGCTTTGTGCGGAAAGGCACGGATGTTGCCGCCGCAAAGATGCACGCATCAATTGAGCTAGGGACGATTTTTGCTGCCCTCACGATGGCAACAGGAATCCTTTTTAGCAAAATTCAGTGGGGAGCTTGGTGGCATAACGATCCTCGGCAAATTTCCTTTTTGATCGTTCTCTTTTTCTATGCGGCACTGATGGCGTTGCGAGGTGCCTATAACGATCGCGGTCGAATGGATCGGAGCACCGCGTGGTTATCTATTTCGCTTGTCCTACCAGCTATTTTTTTGATGTTCGTGTTTCCCCGGCTCAAGTTTGTTGAACAAAAATCGTTTCACCCCACGCGCACTATTCCGGAAGGTCAACTCGACTTTGCTTACAGTTTTGGTTTGTGGGGAACGTTAGTAGTATTGGGCTGGTTAGCCCTCGTGATTTTTAGCCTGCGTAAGCGGGTCGAACTGGCCGAACGGGCCTTGGATGACAACTATGGACATGATGAAACTGGTAGCCGCGGTTCCACCGCTGATGGTGTGGTTCGGCCTGTGGCTGTATCTAAAAAAGATTAACGCGCAACAAGCTGAAATAGAACGACGACATAATGAGCGTTAGTTGATTCGGCTGAGTTCTTCTTTCAGGCGATCAATGGCGATCATTTGTCCAGGGTCGCGCCCGGCGAGAGCCGCGAGATAAAGCGATAGCCAGTCGCCGAAGTGAGCTAGGCTCAGCATTTTAGCAAGGGTGCCTTTTCCATGAGCAGTAACTGTGTGGAACGCGGTTGCATCACCGATCAGTTGGCAAGTGATATCTATGCGTTTTTTGATGCGCTCAGGTTCGCTTCCACCTGCTAGCAGCACTGAAACCCACTTTTCCACGCCTTGTTTATCAGAACCTTCCCAACCTAGAATTTCGTTGTGGCAGAGTTCAGGAAAAACGTGAGTAAGAACCATTTCCTTCGCGTTTTCATTGATCTGCCCGCGCCAGCGTTGAGTGATTGCAAACTGCCACGATCCTTCGCCGTACAGAGTTGCGAATTTGCCAGTCATGACCTGGGCAAGTTGCTTCGCAGGGTTGGATTCTTCAACAGAATCGAAACCGCATTCTTGGGCAACTGATTCTAAGGCACTGAAAGCATCGTCATAATCTTGTCTCGGAATCAAGCCAAGTTGCTCGCTAGCGACGACAAGCGGCATGAACATATAACCCATCGCGGTTCGCGGTGGTTGCCCGCCCGGAACGGTAACGACCGGGAACCCATCGGCCTTGGCCCGGGCGGTGATTTCTCCGCCACTACTCACAACAATGATGTTCGCTCCGCGCTTTTTGGCGTCTGCGTAAGCCGATAACGTCTCTTCAGTGTTGCCGCTATAGCTCGTGGCGAAAACCAGCGATTCTGGGCCGACAAAATTCGGCATTGTGTAATCGCGGTTGACTAAGCAGGGAACGCGCCCCTGATCAGCGTATAACGCGCTCAGGAGGTCTCCTCCCGCCGCCGAGCCACCTAAACCAGTGATCACCACATGATTTGGCGTAGCCGGGGTTTTAGGGAGAGGTGCGGCTCGTGCGATTTCTACGGCTTGTCTGCACTGTTTAGCAAATCCTGCCGTTAGCGAATGCATCCCTGTGGGATCGTTACGAGTGAGAAATTCGAGCTGATCGAGGTTAGAGATTGTCTAACCTCGAATTAGTCAGCAAATGGATCGTATTCTTCTTCCGAAGCGACAGGTGATTGCTCTGGGCGGGAACCGCCTCCGCCACCTTGGCCTTGTTCGTCACGAGGACGATCCAGCCCCTGCACGTTTTCCGCGACGACTTCAACCACTTCTCGAGCGGCTCCATCTTGTGTGGTGTACTTGCGGGATTGCAGGCGTCCTTCAACCGCGACTAGCCGACCTTTGCCAAGGTAGTTGGCGACGAAGTCTGCGGTATTGCCCCAGGCAGAAATGTTAAAAAAGTCCGCATCTTGACCATCTTGGCCCTTGTAACGACGCGAAACGGCGAGCGAGAAATTAGCTACTTGCTTGCCAGTCTGAGTAGTGCGGACTTCCGGATCACGGGTAAGCCGACCAATGAGTACGACGCTATTGACGCTCATGGTGCTAGATTACTTTACTTTCCGATTTTATCTATGCGGTGGCGAACAATTGAATCGTTAATCCGCATGAGACGATTGAGTTCGTTTGGCAAAGGTGCTGGCCCTTCAAACTTCATCAATACGTAGTTGCCTTCGCGATGGCCTTTGATTTCGTAAGCGAGCTTGCGCTTCTCCCACTTTTCTGCAGATTCAACGGTTCCACCGTTCTTTTCAACAACTTCTTTGAAGTGATTTGCAACGCCTTGAACTTCTTCATCGTTCAGGCTTGGCGGCACGATATAAAATGCCTCGTACTTTCGATTGTCCATGATTTGAATTAGGCTCCCTGTGGTCTTTGTAAGCTTTGGGCGCGGTTAATTGCGCAGAGAGTCAAAGCAGAGTGGGATGATACCTCTGGGCTTTTTTGGCCCTAAGGGACAGATTTTTGAAAAAAGTTTGAAAAATTGGAACCAAGAACACTCGTGCCCTTGTAATGCAGTTTAACCCAGGGATTAAAGAGGGAAAAAGAAATGAACCGAAGACTCGTATCAACTATTGCTGGAACCATCGTAATTGGTTCTGCGATTGGCCTTGCCGTCGCACAAGTGAAATCGGTCGCAGATGCAAACGCTCCGGAAACTGAGCTTGTTGCTCAGGAAATGACCGCCGGGGAAATGATCAACTATCTCAAGGAGCAAGGGGCGCCGTTTATTATCGAAACCACTGACTTGCCGAGGGATCGAAAGTTTGAAGTGCATCTGAAAGGTTCCTCGCCGGAAGATTCCATCAAAGCGGTTGCAGAGGCACTTAACCTCAACGTGAAGAAGAAAGGCAATACGTTTGTTATGGAAGATCCGAAGCGCGATATGGATTTCGATTTTGAGTTCATGCACCCAGGTCAAGACCATCCGATGTTTATGTTCAAAGGCGAAGGTTTTGAAGGCTTTGGCGAATCCATGGGCAAGCTTTTCGACGATCCTGAATTCTGGAAAGAACTGAAAGGCAAAGACGAAAAAGACTGGACTCCTGAGCAAAAAGCAAAGTTTGAAGCAAAGATGAAGGAGTTTGAAAAGCGAATGGAATCATTCGGCGAGAACTTCAAATTTGAATTCGATGAAGGCAAAATGAAAGCCTTTACTGAAAAGATGGAAAAACTCGGCAAGGATTTTGAATTCAAATTCGACGAAAATCATCTGCGGGAAATGGAAGAGCACGCAAAAGCTTTCAAATTCGATTCCAAGAAGATGGAAGAGCGAATGAAGGAAATGGAAGAACGCATGAAGAAGAATTCGGAAGGTCTTCGCGTTCGTATCATGGATACCGAAAAGTTGCTGGATTCCATCACTGATGCTCAATGGAAGTTGATGAAAGAACGCGGTCACCTGAAGATCAGCGACCTGACTCCTGCTCAAAAGGAAATGCTGGGCGGCCTGAAGGGCGATCATACCGATCTCAACATCACGATCACCAATAATGGCAAAACCCTGAAAATCCAAGGTAATTAATCCTCTTTCAAAACAAAATCGGGGTTCTTGTTAACAAGAACCCCGATTCTTTTATTCTAGGCTCGTGCCGTTTGCTTCTAAGCTGAATCGGTAGCCAAACAGAGCCGAGGCTTTTCGGCACATCACCATACGGCTAAGGAATATCTCGAAGTACTCCATGACGGTGGCAAAGCTTGTATCGATTTCTAAAATTAACTTTATGACCTTGGTTTCTTTATCCATCACAACTCTGGATTTTTCGACGGCGTAGTTCACACGGTCATGGATATCAAAAGTTTCCATCAAGGGGTTCTGAACTCGTGAGCGGTGGACATCGCTTTTATCCGCTACGATGAGAGCGGCTGACATGACGCTGACGGGAGTTCCGGCCAGTTCTTCGTGATTACCGATGGCGCCTAGAATTGGTGCGATTTCAACGGGAGGCATTCCCATTTCGTTGAGCAAAACAAACGCCATATTCGCCCCGGTGAGGGGGTGGTCATTGCGATTGATGACGTTGCCAATATCATGAAGATAACCAGCTATTTGACCGAGTTCGATTTCTCGCTCTGGCATACCCAGGTGCTCCATAATGTGCTTTGTAATGCCGCTGACGATTCCGACGTGGCGGTGCCCATGCTCTGTGTAGCCCATGCTGTTGAGAAGCTCGTTAGCTCCATCAATCAGGGTCATTACCTTGGGGTTTGCTTTTACATCTTTGAGTGTGATTGGTCTGTTGGTGGAGGTGGTTGGTTCAATCATGGTTGCACGTAAGGTTTGCTCGGATGCTTCTTATTTTCGTCGAGCCAAAATTTGATTCCGTAAATGCCGTCATAAGCTTGGACGCGTGGAATCCGGGTTCGGTTGAAATTTTTTGCTAGCGGGGATGGTGCTGGTTCTGATCCAGCTAAGCATACATTGATGTAGCTGTATTCACTATGCTCGTATTCAAATTCTACGGTTAATTCTCGGTTAGTCGGCAATCCGCCATAGGGTAAAGCGAGTGAGGTTGGCTGAAACCCAAGTTTTTGAACATAAAGGTAGGAATCGCCGAGTTCTTTTTTGACTTCCTGGTCGGTGAGTTTTCCAAGCAACCGGTGAGTCATTGTGTGGGAACCGATTTCACAGCCCCATTTTTTGAGCATTCCAAGTTTGGTGCCAGATAACTTTTTTTGACCAAATGGTCCGTTTGGAAGCACGAAGAACGTTCCACGGATCGGAAAATCGGGGTGTTTTTTCGCGAATTCTTGCCAGATGCCGATCATACAGTTGGGATCAATCGTGCCATCGGGCAAAAGGGCAAACTGAGAAGGATGCGAATCGTCGAATGTCATCACGACAGGTGAAGCTCCCCGAGGCAATGGCATTTTATTGAGCGAATATTCAGCAAGGGTTACCGGGCGATAACCGAGTCGGTAGAGACGTTCTAAATCTTCGCGGAATCGTTTGTGGGATCGCACCATGAACTTCTCGTCTGGCCCAGTGCGGTGGTACATCAGCACGAGTACAGTTCCTAGCCGATTCCCTGGCCGATTAGTGACTCGCGGGGTGGTCGCTTGCTTCGGTTGGACGACTGTAGGATGAGATTGATCTGTGATGGGCAACTTAGAATTTTGACCAAGGATCAAACTCCCCATCAAAAGTAAGACAAATAAGGAGAGGTATTTCACGATGATTCGGCCTGGAGTTGAGTTATTTTCTCTGAGTATTCACGAACCAGCGCTTGGCTGTCTACCAGAGACGGGCTTTCGGCGACTATATGGAAGATCGGTTCGAACGAATCTGGCAATACGAGAACCCATGAATCATCGTCGTAAAATCGCAGACCGTCTAAATACTCAACCTTTCGGTTAATCGTCTTATCTTCCGCTAACTTGCGCATCGCGGCCCCTTTCGATTCCCAAGGACACGAGATTGTGTCTGAAGCAAGATGGAACTCTGGCAGTTGAGCGACGAGCTCGCTCATTTTAAGTCCCTCCATTTGCAATAGCTTGACGAGCATGGTGATGCTAAAAAGTCCGTCGAAGCCCGAGTGGAGCCGAGGAAAGATGAAGCCTCCGTTTTCGTTTCCGGCAAACGCAACATCCGCGTTCTGCGCACCCTGGATGAGTTCACGAACTCCCGATCGGCAACGCTCGACGGATATTCCCTGCTTTTTGAGCAAGTCTTCCAATCGGGTTGGGGCGGTGATGCCCATGACGATGCTTCCCGAAGGCTGGGTTTGAGCAACCAACTGGCACATCGCGGCGAAAAGCGTATTGCCGGAAAGAGCAATACCTTGATCGTCAACAATGGCGATGTTTTCGCCTTCGTTCAGAATCAAAACCCCAAGGTCGCATCCCACACTCGCAACAATTTGTTGGAGATTAGTTGTGTGATCTTGGATTTCACTCGGCCTTCTTGGTGCAGACCGGGCATCGTTAAAGCTATTGATGCTGATCGCGTCAATTCCAACCCGGCCCAAAATCGCGGGAAGGATGCCACTTACCGAGCTATAGCCGTAGTCAACAACAATCCTTGGCCTGCGCTCCATGTTGAACTTGGGCAAGTTCGCCATAAAGTCTCGTGTGTATGCCTCAACCACTTGGTTGGCTTCTTGAATGATTCCAAGGCTTTCCGGGTCAGCACGGTGGAAGTCTTCACGGAAAAATGCCGCTTCAACTTTGCGCTCTGTATTGCGCGGCAAGTAACCGCCATTCTCATCGTAAAATTCGATCAAGCTCAAGCGGTTGTTGCCGGGGAATTTACGAACATTAATCGCGGATACTGCTTCGCTGTTTTTGAGAGCGTGGCGCAGAACTGGAACCGCTTGCCCGTGCATATCAACGACTTGGCATCCGGCACTGAGGAGAGCCGCCATCAAGCTTCGTTTGATCATCCTGCTACTGCGAGAGCTATCACGGCAGGCGAGAACCAAACTGTTTTCCGGCAGCATAGAACCAAATGCCAGCCCAAGTCGAGTCGCAAACTCGGGAGTGATTTCGATGTTGCTGAGGCCAGCAACCCCGAGTTCACGGAAGAGAGCTCCGCGCCATCGGTTGCCAGTCACCAGCGACATCGTTACCGTCGAACCTCGGTCAATCGATTTATCCGGCCAGATTTTCACTCGGGGGCGGATGGTGCTGCCGACATCAACCAAGCACCGATCCCCTACAACAGAGCCATCTTGTAAGCGGCAATCCCTTTTCAGAGTTACGCGGGAGCCAACAATCGCTCCGTGAATGTGAACGTCGTTACCAACATAACACCGATCCCAAATCACGCTTCGTTCAACGTGTGCGCCTTCTTCGATCAGGCAACTATCGCCAATCACGGTTCCTGGGCCGATGGTTGCGCCACGCTTAATACGAACGTTACTGCCGATGCAAACGGGAGATTCAATCGTTACGGTTTCATCAATAATTGTGTTGTCGCCCACCCACACTCCGGGTGAAGTGAGTTCCCCAGGAACGCTGAGGGTGGTTTTGCCAGCTAGGAAGTCTTCTTGTGCTTCGCGGTATTGCTCCAAGGTGCCGACATCGCACCAATACTTCTGCATGATAAAGCCGTACATCGGCTTGCCTTCTTCTAGCAGTCGTGGAAAAACATCTTTGCTCCAATCCGTGTTGGTGTGAGGCTCGATATAGTTGAAAATCTCTGGTTCGAGGATATAAATCCCAGTGTTGACAGTATCCGAAAAAACTTCGCCCCAGCCTGGCTTTTCCAGAAATCGCTCGACTCGACCATCTGGTTGAGTCATAACGATTCCAAATTCAAGCGGATTTGGCACTCGCGAGAGAACGAGAGTGGCAAGACTGCCCTTTTCACGGTGAAACTTCAGCGCGTTCGTTAAATTACAATCTGTCAGTGCGTCGCCACTGATAATCACAAAAGTGCCGTCTTTTAGCAGAGCTTCGGCTTGCTTAACCGCGCCCGCCGTGCCAAGAGGAGTGTCTTCGAGCGAATGGGTGATCGAAACTCCGTATTCGCACCCATCTCCAAACACGTTTTGAATCTCATCCGCTAAGTAGTGGAGCGTGGTAACGATTTCGGTGATCCCGTGCTCCTTGAGCAGGTTGATAATATGCCCCATAATCGGGCGATTAGCGATAGGAACGAGGGGCTTGGGAAGATTCAGAGTGATGGGTCGCAGGCGGCTTCCTTCGCCTCCCGCCATGACGACGGCTTTCACTGCGTTTTGTGAAAGTTGCTCCGCACTAACATGATCTCCCATACCCGCATATTATCTGGGGTCACTCTCGCGGCAATAGGTTCAATCAGACTTTTGGGATTGGTGCAGTTCTTGTTCGGCCTGACGCACGGCTTTGATTTCTTCAAGAAGGTGGCCAATCGTTTCCTGGCCGAGGTTAAGTTGAGACTGCGGCAACTCGGTTTTTGCGATTTGAGTTGCTTGCTCCATTTCGTCGGCAAGTTGTTTAAGCCGCTCGGCGATTTGCCTTGCAGGTTCAAAGATTTCCTTAGTTTGGGGGCTTTGGAAGCGGTATTCCTTGGGGTGGGTAGCTGTGACCTTGGCGAGACCGCGCAAAGCGTCCTCGATATCCAAATCAACTAAATCCTCGAAAACGGACTGGAAATCATCTTTGCGGGTTTTTGTCGGTTCACCCGTACAGCCAGCACACAGAATCACCATCTCCGCCATCGCGAGGTTCGCGGCGGAGTGCGCTTTTTGTTTTAAACCAACCCAGTGTTCAGGAAGTTGACTGACATTCCAACGGCTGTCATCAAATGTTTGGCGAATCCTTGACCAATGGTAGGAACCTGCTTCCAGTAACTGAATTGCGACCGGATCCATCCATTTATGAAGTTTGCGCTCCCGATCCAGCTTTTTGAAATGATCAATAGCTTGTGCGGCTTGCGACATCAATTTGTCTTCGACGGTTGCCTCTTTTGCCGCTTTTTCTGAGTGTCGCTTGCCAAAACTGAATAGTAAAACGCCACTCGTGACCGCCATTCCCAAGGCGAAAAGTGAACCCCCAATCGGGCCGATGAACCGATCAGAGATCATAAAACTGAGAATTGCTACCATGGGGGCACCACCCATTGCGGCGAGACACCCAAAATTAGAAAGCGACGCAAGGCGTTCTACCAGCGGGTTTGGATGAGGAGCATCCAAATATGCACTGAGGTAAGGGTAATCGCGAATCAGCCTTTTCGACGCCATGATCTAAGGAATCTGTTCCAGATTACATGACGGCCTGAGGTGGCTCTGGGTTGGATATGACCTAGCGACCAATAGGGCCGTTGAGGCTACCGCCACCTGTGCCGCCAGTTGTCCCACCGGATGAGCCTGAGCCATCACCCTTCTTGGGCAATTCGTTGTCATCAATCATTACGGTTCCGTTAATAACACCTGTCTCCATCGCATTATCATCTTTTTTGGTTGAAATAATTGCAAATGGTGTCGTTATATCGTCGCCTATTGAGTTTCTGGCCCTAACGATTTGGGCTGGTGAGGCAGTTAGCTTAAGTTCTTCTTTCTCACCGTCATATTCTGCTTTGGCTGCATAAAGTTCTCGCCACCTCATCCTTAAGCCACTAAATTCTTGGCGGGCAAAAGGGTTTCCGGTAAGAATCGCTTTTCGCTCACCTTTCTTGTACCAATATTCAATTTGTCCAGCCGTAAGCGCAATTGGGTAGTGGCGAATGTTATCCGCTGAGCGAACCTCTTCATCTTCCTTCTTTTGTTGATCTTGGGTTGGGTTGGAATCGGCCTTTGGGCGATTGCCAGCGACTGAATCAGGCACCATTGGCACAACGGGCGGAATCTTGGTTTCTTTAGGTGCGCTGTCTTCTGGCTTAATCAGCATCCGCACGATTTTTCCCGTCAGCGTAGCTTTGTTGATTTTTCGTTCGATGACGACTTTATCGCAGGCGACGTTGGCATCCACGCCAAAGTATTCGACATTTCCCTCGGCGGTTACAATGTCATTCGCCCGGTCGTAAATCATTTTGTCCGCTTTGACGATCGTGTCTTTATCTTCGCCGCGGGCTTCAGTGTAAGTTGTGATATCGTTGCGGAGCTTTGAACTTTTTGCGGTGATCTTCCAAGGTGTTTTTTGAGGATTATCCACCTGCAGTGGCCCTGTCCAGGAGAGTTCTCCGGTCAGGATTTCCTTGTTTTTCAGGTCAATGAAAACAGATTTAGTGACTAAATCACCGCCACCAAGCTTGCCTGTTATGTCGCCCAGAAATGTGACTCGACGAATCGGGTGCTCGTAGGTAAATCCTGGTGCTTTGAGGTCAGCCGTATCGTTGAATACACGAATTCCTTTGTTCGCATGGATAGACTTTGAGTAGGTACCGTAGGTAGCAGCCTCTGCGACAAAGTTGTATTTCTTGCCCGCATCGTCGTAGAAAACTCCGTCGTGGATTCCTGCTAACTCGATGGTCGAGCGGTCATTTTTGATTGTCGCGTTGTTAACACGGGCTTCCGTAACGAGCTTTTTACCGATGTACGATTTGAGACCGAAGTTTTTAATCACCACGCCTTCGCCATCTTTGAAAGGGCTGTTGACAGCGCGGTAATCCGCCAGCGCATCGTTGAAAACCACCGCCTCAACAAACTTGTAGGTGCCCAATGAAGCGGCACCTAAAGCGAGTACTCCGCTTAGGTTAGCGATTGCGGCTCTAGTTGAGGGTGATTTGAACATTCGTTACTGTATTGACGCTTGTGACGGTGAGATTGGATGTACCAGACCTAACTCCAGAGGTTGCGTTCACTGTGTATGTTCCAACAGGGAGCCACAAAGTGAAGTTACCAAATGCATCCGCAGTGACGTTGCGAATCGGCGTTACTCCGGAAAGAACTTCGATTTCTGCAAATCCTCCCGTCGGAGTAGCTAAACCGTTGACATTAAACGGTAGAGGCGGTGGGTTTGAAGAACCTTCGGGAGTCAGAGTGAGCGTACCGATATCCAAAATGCCGGAAGTCGGCGGCCCCGGCGGACTGAAAAACGTGGTGAAGTAACCCGTTTTTGTCGCTTGTCCCTGAATTCCAAAGAAAACGCTTTGGGTTGCCGATGAATAGGCAACGTTCGTCATTGTAAATCGCCCATCCGATCCCGTGATAGCTTTTCGTCCGGCAAACTTGACCGTTGCCTGGTTAACCGGGTTTGACGTCGTCGAATCAACGATTTGGCCAGTAAGAACAATTTCTTCTGGACCAACATAGATTTCACCGAGATCAATATCTCCAGTCACTAATCCTAATGGAAATGTTCGGACGATTGGGGTCGGGCTACCAGTAGGAGTGAAGGTAACGGTTAGGGTCAAATTTCCAGGCGGGACATCGAGTGAAACGAACCCGTCAATCTGATCCGTCAAAGTCGAAACATCGCCAATCCTTACCGTAGCCTGAGGGCTTGTGGCCGAACCAGTTTCAACCCAAAGTACGTTTGCAACAACGTTGACTGTGCCAGTAGAAACGCCTCCACCACCACCGCCGCAACCGAGAATTACGGCCCCAAAAACAACGACTAGGAAAAGAAGCCAGCGTTTCATTATTGATTCTCCACCCAGAAGGTCATGGTTGTGTTTGTAGCGACAAAGCTTGCAGTGCCTCCGGAGCCCAGCCAGTATCGACTGAACTGGATTCCGCTAAGCGCCAAGCTTTGCGAACCAGCCAATGCATTATTTCGCAAAGTGTAGGTCATGCCGGGTTTAAGGTTTGTGATTTTGATTTCAAACCTGTCTCTGTATCTTCGATCACGTAGATCACGGTAGAGGCCTGACTTTTGGTTCTCAATCGTCATTTGGAATCCACCCGGCCCGATTGGCAAGAGTAAATCTTCTTGAGCGTAGGCGCGGGAAGCAGTAGAGGATTGACCAAGTTCGACCTGGCAATAGTGGCCCACATTGCTCCTCAATTCAAGCTGGTTGAGCCACCCGCTGAATGAAGAAGATCCACCTCCATGATTTTGGGAAGGGCCATTACCTCCAGACGTATTTTGAAGGTTCTGGAAGCTAGTCGAAGGAGCTACTGATCCATTGAGGAAAACAAGAACTGCCCCATCCGAAAGCAGAGAGCGCACGTAATAGGCTTCGCCCCGTACAAAGGTGGTTGCAGGAACCAGGGTTCCAAGGTCAGGATTCAGCGGGTCGGGAGTGAACTTGAAGACTGTATCTGAAATGATCGTTCCCTGAGCCTGCGCCCAAGTCGAAACCGCTTGAGTTGAAGTCGTCACTAAAATGTCGTTCTTAGTTGCATTTGAATCAGCCGGAACAGAAATCAAGTTCCAGCCAGGCTTAAGGCTGACCGCGAGAGGAGTTTTTTCACTTGTGAGGCCAGGAATTGAAATCGATTGTGCCGCTGGCATTCGAGTGAAGAATCCGAGTCCTTGCCGAACTTCCCCTTCATCGGGATAGAAGTTGTATTTGCCAGTGAATGGATCGAATCGAGCAAAAAGAGTTTGGTTATCGGCAAGGCCCAAGATATCGGGCGGGTTTGGCCGATACGGCTCTAGCGGTAGGCTGAACGTATTCAGTTTTGCGAGGAGATTCGCGTTAAAAGTTGTGTCGCTTGCTGGCGACCTCAAATCCAAAGCGAGGTCGCCTCTCGCTTTGTTGACGATCACGGTTTGCAGAACATTGTTTGCTGGGGTCGTTCGCACCTGAACAGTAATCCGTTGGGCAGTTGTGAAGTTTGAATCAGCGATGAAGTTGCTAAACGCACCGTTCACTACTGGAATACTGACTTCTCCGTTGTTCCAAACTACTCGGATATTGATTCCAGTCGCACTTTGGTCATATCCGACCAGGGTTCCGTAGACATTTTTTGGAATGCTGCTGGCTCCAGTGGAATAGGCTCCCGCCGGCAAATAGAGCCGCACATTTTTGCCCTGGAACGGCAAATCAACCGCGGTTCGATAAATCAGATTTGCTCCACCATCGGCTGGGAAGTTCGGCGCAACCGCTCCATAGGCTCCGGCGACTGGAATGATGTCGTCTTGAACCGAAGTGAAAAAGCGAGTGAAGTCGTTTCGCCAGTAGATCGGATAACTTGTGCCGTTCAGAAGGATTTCATTTCCGTTTGGCAAAGTTTTGAATGCGTTAAGCACAATTCCAAACACTCCGAAATCGCTAGATGCGGGTGTTGCTTCAAACGGGAACGCCTCCGGCACTAATTTGATGCCGGGATTGAGTCGGACATCCAAAATAGATTGTCGCAGTGCCCAGTCGGCAAACGATTTTCCTTCAATTGTTGCGCCGGGTGATCCTTGGAGAAAATTAATGGTTTGCTGTCCCAGAGTTAAGAGGTCGGCCTCGGTTGTATAGCTGGCTGGACTTGCCGTGTAACTACCGTTAAATTGGGCGATAAACCCTGGATATTCCACTAGCACTTTGCTCCATGCTGTACCCGCCATTTTGTAGCGCAGAAGATAGATTCCGCCCGTGCTTCCGCCCGCTGGGAGAGGGTCATTGAGCAGATTAGGCGCAATGAACACAGGTGCACCAAGGCCAGGATAATTGCTCCAATGATAAACCGCGCTTGAATCGTAGAGGCTTTCTATGGTTTGGGCAATCTCTATGCCGGTGCTGTTGGGAATCGTCGCTGGAACGCGGGCAACGGTCATCGTCGCCGCCCGGACAAACCCTTCGTTGTAAGCATCAAATGGATAGCTTTTGTCTGCCAAATAAGCGAGGAGAAGACAATGAATGAAGTTGATACTTGCGCTGACTGGACTGTTGTAGATTGGGAATCTAATTTCCGGGCCGCTGGGTGCGTTAGGTATGTAGATTCCGCCTGAAACAGCTTGCCGATCAGGAATGTCGGCGTCGTAGTTGACAACATTAACCGTGCCGCCAGTTACGGCCTGACCGAACACTGCGTCCATTGCGGATTTTGCGGCGGAGTAAGTGCTTTCGAGTTGGGTTCGGTAGTCACCGGGAAAAGCAGTTGGGCCGCTTGATGCGAACGCGAGCGTGATTGTTGGAAGAGATCGGGATTTCAGCATTCCCGAATACATAGGAAGTGGTATCCCGCTGCGAGTGAGAATGACTCTGGTCGGCAGAGTGAATTCAACGTTGCTTGGCTGAAGGTCGCGTCGTGCTTGAGTGAGTCGAGCCATACGGCTAGTTGCGTTCTTTACAGCTTGTTCGACGGCAAAACCGTAGTCGCTTGGGCCATTAGCCGAGCGACCAGAAGGCATTTCAACATATAAATCGCTCGCGAACGCATATGTAGCCGCGACTCCAAAAACGAGGGCGGCTGTCGCCGCCCTAAACCACTCATTAACTTTCATGCAACCTCTATGGTACGAACGTTCCAACCTGGCTAATCGTTCGACTCGAAAGGCCGTTAGCTGTTCCCACTATTAAGTAGTAGTATGTCCTGCCTGATTGCAACACTGGGCCAGAGTATGTCCAGCTTGTGCCGCCAACTGCATTGCTGGAGTACACAAGATGGTTCACATTTGCCGAGCCAGTGGGATACTCATCGAATACGTAGATGTAGAAATCTACGGCTCCAGAACCGCTTTGCCAGTTGAAGGTTGGCCCGAAAGTGACATTATTGAGGTTGAGCAGGTTCAATGTTTGAACCACAACGCGTGAACTCAGCGTACTTTCAGTATTGTTGTAGTCTGGATAGAGCGTTGCGACGGTACTGACGGCGTAGCTGTAAGTACTTTGCGGATTCAAGCCGATGTCTACGTAATAGTTTGAAAGTGGATCGAACGAAAGGTCGAGGGGTGATACTGAACCAGTAGAACCTACACCTCGGTATATGTTGAATCCAAGCAGGTCAGGAAATTGAACCAGATCCCAATAGAGCTCTGTTTCTACCGACATATCGGTGCGGATAACTCTAGTTGTGTTCGTCGCTTTTTTATGCTTTGGATCAAAAAGTGCTTTGACAGTTTCGTAAGCTGCCTCTTCTTCCGGGCCACGGTTAGCAGTCGGGTGGGTTACCCAAGTGACTGCGTTGATATTGCTCGGTGGGTTCAAACCAGGAAGGCCTGGATTATCAAGAATGAAGTCAAGCGTTCGTGTTTGATTGACGCTTAAGGTCACTCCGGTTTGATCACTGCGATAACCGCGACCAGTTGCGCTGACATCAAGGCCAGTATTGGCGGGTAGGTCTCGCATGGTGTACCGACCATTCTCGTCAGTAACAGCACGAGTACTGCTTCCCACTCCCGACCAAGCAAACACGCTTGCTCCTTGGAGTAAGTAGCCCTCGCGATCTCGGACGGTGCCAGTCAGCGTAGCGCGCTGATTTTCAGGTGCAACCAAAATGTTGACGTTATTTTGTTGCGTGTTTTCAATATTGAAAATGGTCGTGCGACCGTAGTATCTAGTCCCGTTCACAGTTGCTTCAGCAAGAACTTCAACGTCGCCGTCTGGAAGATCCTCAAGTGTGTAGGAACCAGTGGAAGTCGTGTAAGTGGTTTTTCCTGCGGCGGTAACCCGCGCGTCTCGCATAGGATTAAAATCCCAATCGATAACCGTTCCGGTGACAGTAGACGTGCGCGGGCCAGTCAACCCACCACATCCAGCGAGCAAAATAGCCGAAATTGTAGCTAGTCCGGCTCCAAATAAAGCAAAGCAACGTTTCATGGTTTTCTCTGGTTATTTAACGTTTTTCCGAACCGTACGTTACCGTCCGAAATTAAACGAGAATTCAAAATCAAGGGTGTTAGAGCGGTATGCCCCGCTCTGAACAAATGGATCCTTATTGGCGATATCACTGAAGCGATATCGAACATTCAGTGCCAGGTTCTGCCAAATCTGATACTGATAGATCAGACTGACATCAAACTGGTTCTGCGGGAGATATCCGGTAATCCGTCCATAAGAAGTTGATAGAACGAGGTTCTGGCGCTGCGAGAGGCGGTAGTCGAAAGCAAGGTCAAACGCAATGTTGTCTTGCGCAAACTGGCTACTTCCACCAGAAAGAAGAACACTGCCCGAGCCTCGGTAGCCTAACTTCCCAAATTGACCGTTGATGAACCCGGTCATCGTGGTCGCGGTGCTTTTATTGTTGGAAGTCGAAAACTCGGTTGTACTAAGATCAATATCTCCACCTAGGAAGTGCCCTCCGCCTAAGTCGTAGTCCATGCCCAACCCGATCGCCCTGGTGCGAGCATTGGAACTCACACTTCCGGAGGACCTGTAAAGTGATCCGTTTGCTCGCAAGGCAAGCCGTTCACTCGGTTGCCATCGGAAGAGCAGAGATGTAATGCTTCCATTAGTGGCACCTGTGATAAACGAGTTTCCTGATCCTGAGGAGAATCCGTTTCCGTTGTAGCCAGCCCCGTAGCCTGTGTTTAAGCCAGGAATACTGGTGATTCCGCCCGAATTGCTCTCCGTGTGGTTGAGTCGGACGAACAGATCATCATTTGGCGTGTACCTGGCTGAAAGTTGGATATCGGTTCCTTGACCAGTCTCTCCATTGCTCCGAATGTGGTTGATGCCTGTACCCAGCCCAAAATTCCAGACTTTACTTGGATCGTAATTCGTTTGGAGCCGCAGGCTTTGCACTTCCGCTTTTTGAGAGCCCGTTACGGTTTGCTGTTCCGCCGAAAGTGATGTGACGAATTTTCCGAATACTTTATTCGTGGAAAGTGAATAGGCATCAATTTGGTTGTTTGTCGTTCCGTTATTATCTGTGTTTGTCCGAGAAACGGCGAACTGAAGCGGGAAGCCGATTCGAGGGTCTTTGACAACATCGTAGTTTGCATAAGATCGCGTGAATCTGGTTCGGGTTGGCGGATTCGTCCCATTAAAGTTAAGGATGCTTGTGTTCATGTTCCCAACCGCTACGGTCGAAGACTTGTCCACTCGGTAATTCAGTCGCCAGTCATTTGCCCGTTCGTTGCGGCTAAATGAAGTTGCTTGAATGCTCACATAGTCCGCTGGCACATCGCGGTAGTTGGCAAGAAAATCCCATGCTCCGATGCCATACCGGACAGAGGCACCAGTAGCTGTTCCAGAGGACGGAGTTGGCGTGTTCGTTGAGCGTCCCGTTGCTTGCTGTAGTCGGATTTCACCACGTTTGCCAAAAGGCAAAGTGTAATCAACACCTACAACTTCTCGGTCGCCTTGAATCGTGCCCGTTGGTTTAGGGGTGTAAAGAACGTCAATATTAGATGACGCGGGCATAAACCGGTTGAAATAGAAAATGCTTGGGTTTTCGGGATCAAGCCGATAGTCAACGCCTTCCACTTGGAGCACACCGTCAACCCGGACGACAAATGGTTCAGTGAGCAATGGTTGAAATTGCAGGAAATAAGGAGTGCTGGCCGGGCCGAATCCTTGGAATTTTTCGAGACGCGTCGAAAGTTGACCGCCTCCACCTGTGACCTGGCGTGCTCCGGTAACTCCGACCCTTCCGAAGTTGCCAAAGTCATAAGAAAGCGAAGCTCCTTCGATCCGCCCAGCGGAGCCAGAGAAATTAAACGATTCGTAAGTCGCAACGATTGTGCTTGTGGGCGGGATGATTTTGCTTTCTAGCGTCAGCCGGTTAAGAAATGTGATCGAGCCGATGTCGTAATCTATCGTGTAATCACGGCCGAACACTTGGAGGACTCCATCTACTTCGATTCGCTCCGAGCCACGAATGATTTGGTTACTTTGCAGATAATAGGGGCCAGCCGAGTTCGTTCCGGGGATGGAAATCGTGCGAGCTTCCCCTCGTGCTTCTGTACGGACAAGCCCGACCCGCAAAGGGCCTTTTTTGTAGCCCAGGTTCAATCCCGTGACATTACTAGACACTTGGACAAAGCGATTTTCTGATGGGAGAGTCGCCCGGATGTCCCCGTATTCGGCGGAGAATCCATTTTTGTTAGCCCACAGACGGTATCGCTGAGCTTGCGGATCAATAAACCGAGCATCCTGAATGTTTGCATCGAAGTTCAACCAACCTAGAACTTCTCGGCCCTCTAATCGCAAATATCCTAAGTCGGTAACGCGTTGGTCGCCGAGTCCGCCGTCGGTGGTGACATTGTAAGCCTCTCGGTCGCCTTGGACATCGCGGAAGTGAAATGTTATTCTGCGTTCACCGAATGCTTTGATTCGGCTAGTGACATTTTCTTTCGCCCATTTGATGACACTGGATTGAGCCGAAGCTGATCCAGCGAGAAGAACGGTAAATGCGAGGCAGAGGCTCTTAGACACCCATGCAGTCCCTAAGTGCTTGGATATTGCCTTGGGCGGCTTTGATCTGCTCATCGCGTTTCCGCACAATGGTTGCGGCGATTTGGTCACGGTCTTTGATGAACGATTGGAACTGTCCGAAGATTCGGTCTCCGGTAGCTCCCTGGATTGTAGGAGGGGTTGGGAGCCCCATGACGTTCGCAAAAGCAGTAACTTTGGGATCGTAGCTGACCATTAACGGCGGAATACCCATGGTTGTCGCGAGGATTCCTGCGTGGAGACGCATGGCAATGACCGCTTCCATTCGACCAACGCGTTGCTGAAACTGCATTGGAGTGGTTAACCCTTTTAGCTCAGGAACTTTGCCACCGTGAAGTTTTGCAATGGCTTCTCCAAGGGGTGTGTCCTCTGCAGAGTCCATGGGCATCATCACCGGCACATAACCGTTTTGAGTGAGGAGCTTAATCAAATCACCGAAAACTGAGACCACCGTCTTATTCTTATCTTTGCCCCACGGTCGTGCGGAAAGACCAATGGTTTTCATTCCCGCTACTCCGAACTGAGTTGATGACTCATCTCGTTCAACAGGCGGCGGAAGTAAGAATGCTGAATCAGCGGTTACACGGGGAACCTGAGAAACACCCAAGGCTTTCAGCGCACTCACACTCATCGGATCGCGCACGGTTAAAACATCTGCGGCGTTGAATGCTCCGGCTCCCATCCGTTTGCCAGACCAGCTAGTGAGTGGGCCAACCCCTTGGCCGAGCATGATCACGCGCTTTTTCGCTTTTTTGGCCTCAGAAACAAGCTTTGAGTAGTAGGCGACACTTTTAACGCTGGTGACATCCTGGAAAATACTTCCGCCGGGGAAAACAAGGGCATCACATTCCTGGATCGCGTTTTTGACGCCACCGAAATCTTTTTTGCTGATTCCTTGGAGGCCGAGGTTACGCATTAAGAGTTCGGGTGAGCCACACAATACACGAAACTGAAAGTCGAGACCATCAATTCCGTGGACGAATCCTTTTAGAATTGCGTCGTCTCCCAAATTGCCGGCACCAAAGTATCCGGCAAGCAACAGTTTTGCCATCTTAGTTAATATCTTCCCCGGTTGCCTTCGGCACAAATCTGTGCAAAACAACCCAACCCAGGGCTCCGATTATACACCCGGCTATGTGTCCGGTAATGACTCGCCCAATGCTTAAATCAATTGGTGTGTGGATATGGCAAAACGTATTGACGACGCTGGTTTGACCGATGGCCCCTAAGGCGATGAGCAGCGCCGCAACCGTGTACCATTTTGAACCTTTCGGTGCTCTTGCCCACGTAAGCAACCCAAACAAAAGCATCGGATGCCCGATCATGAACTCCTTGGTTCGGGGCCTGGCGAAGAGGAGTTGATCCAGAATATTTCTGAATTGAAGTTCTAGCCCGCTTACACCCGCCGGGTTGTCGTTTCCGGTTCGGGAATTCATAAACGCCAGCATCCCGAGCCCGAATATCGCGGCGAACAGCGTTCCCCAAACCACTGGTTGATTTAAAGTTTTCTTAACTGGCGCGAGGTGGTTCATCATCAAGAACCCTGCGATAAAAATAGGAAGGAACACGGATAACTTGACGCCTGTAAATAGGTTCAAATGGAGCATATAAGGTAGAGCCGTGAGTAGCCCTGCGATCTGCAACCCGCCTACTAATGAAATTGCAGAGATGCCCGCGTAACTTAAAACTGCATTCCGATTTGGCTTGGCGAGGAACCAGAAATAAGCCAGAACTGGAAAGAGAATGCTTCCTGCGAGTGCAGAATACTCGCGCAGGCTAGATGAGTAGGTGGCAAGCCCGACTCCGCCTGCGATTAGCCAAGCGGCTGGTTTAGTTAATTTTGGATTCCAATTGCCAGCAAGCGAAAGCAGACAAAATCCGAGCGCAGGAATCATGGCGATTCCGAGTGCCAGCTTTAAGAAAGTGTTTGATTGGGGTTCAGTGAATGGTCGAGAGGGCTTAACTGCCATTCCGTCTTTGGCAATCCCGTCACGAATAGCGCGGATTAGATTGCTAAATTCGTTAAGCGGAGTTTCAGAGGCGGTTCCCGCCGGGCGAACGAGGAGTAATCGGATGTTCCGTTCACGAGCCGCTTTGACGTATCGTTCAACGATGGCGGATTGAGACATCCGAATCAACTCCGCAGATTGAGCCGCATGGAGTCGAACGGCGTTCTCCGGTTCCAACCCGGTAATCGTTGAATCACCCGCGATTTTCACGAACTCGGCGGTGACGTAGACCATTCCGTTCGCTTTCAAAGCTTCGGAAGTATCTTTGATAAGGGCCTGGTTACCTAGAACCTGTTCGCCGAGCGGAAGAAAATACTTAGCGCCTTGTTTCGCCGCTTTTTGAATCGTAAAGTGGACGTAATTGGGAAGTACTCCAGTCGGGTTTCCTAACCGCGCAACGATTGGTAATTGGTTTTGCCTAATGACTTCAACATCTCGCGGATTAAGGCCAATCGTGAGTAATCGTAGTCGTTGGGGATCGCTGATGAGTAACCCGGCATCAGTTCTTCGGACTGTGCCGAATCGCGCCGCGTAGGCTTCAGCAATGGATTCGATATCCATCTCCGAGCCTGTCAGTTCATAGCTTCCATCGGGTTGAGTGGAAAGGTTGACTAAACCATTTGAAAGCAGTTCGCCCGCAGTTCGCTCATTGCAAGCGACGGCTCCTACTCCGTAATCTTTGAGGAAGTTCAACCCTTCAGCAAACGTCATCCGTTGAGTTGCTGATAACTCATCCACGACATCCGCTTCGACAACGATCGTAACGGCTTTATTCCCCTGCTCAACCTGGAATCGCGGCCAAATATTGACAAAGCTAAGGATAGCGGTCAGCAGGATAGAAATCCACACGTAAACAGGAAACTTAGTCGTCGTCAAAATCTTTGTCCTCCTCAAAATCCCCATCTTGCAAGATCGCCTTGCGTCCGCCCATCACGAGAATTGTGACCATCCCCGCCAAAAAGCCACCCGCATGTGCCCAGTTCGCTACTCCCGGCTGAGGGAATACCACTTGCCAAACAAACCATAAGCCCAGCAGAACCCAACTTGTCACGTTAAATGGCAGAAAGAAAAATGGAGGAATCACCACCCTGACCTGTGTGCCAGGAAAGAGCAAAAAGTACGCGCCAAGCACTCCACCAATCGCGCCAGATGCACCAACGGTTGGGGCTTCACTTCCCGGGTTCACAAAGATGTGTGCACCGGCCGCAACAATCCCCCAGAAGATGTAATACAGGGCAAAACGCGGCCCTCGAATCGCGGCCTCTACCGCCGGGCCGAATGCGGCGAGGAACAGCACGTTTCCGATAATGTGCATGAGATTCCCATGCAAGAACATGCTGGTGAACAATTTAGCGATCTCAAGCGGATCGCCGTTTGCGCGGAATGCAAGCAAAACCTGTCTTGGGCGCATCGCCAAGTCGGCAAAAGCGATGTTGGAGCTGAAAAGGCCAAAATTTCTATCCCAAAGATAAATGATGATGTTGAGCCCTACAAGTGTCCAAACAAGGACGGCGGGCTCTTTCCGCAACAGGTTATCGCGGATAGGAATCATATTTTGCCAATCTTACACGCCGGAGCACTCACTGATCCCAAAAAACACCAATCGTGCCTTGAGTTGATCCCGGTGCCCCCGAGTTTTGGGCGGTTCGGCCTCCATTTTTGGCGTGAGGGGCTTGGGTCACATATTGATCGTTGCCTTGTTGGTCGAAAAACAAGCCTAAGCAAAGCGAGAGCTTTCTGAGAGAGCCTTCGGGGGATTCGTTAGCTTGCCCCAGAACTGCATTCCCGCTTGCCTTGTACTGATCATTTCCCGCGAGGTCAAGAAAGGCCCCGATTCCGTTGGCGTTTCCGGCTCCAAGAGCAAGGCTTGCGCCGCTATATTTGTCGTCACCCAATGAGTCAACCAGCATCCCGAATGAAAAGTCGTGCCCCGCTCCTTGGCTCATATTGATCAAAGCTGTATACGTGTCGTCACCGTCATCATCCTGTAGATAGCCAGTCGCAAAATGAGCCGCCGAACCTTGAACGTACCAAACGCCGGAATAACTGTCTTTGCCCGCACGATCCCAGAGTGCGCCTAAGCCCATCCAATAACCGACTCCTTGAGCAAATACTCCTGCAGAGTAAGTGTCAACTCCTTCAAGGTCAAACAACATTCCAAATCCCCCGGCAAGGCTATGACCGTTTAAGTAATCCAATCGAATTCCGTATCCCGCACCTTGGCTCATGCTCACGTTGTGCTCGGCAGTTTGTGGAGATGGAAAATCAAGAATTGAATCCTCAGCCGTGTAGGTGTCATTTCCGCGGCGATCAATGAGCCAGCCGATTCCCGCCGGGAGTCCGCACCCCTGACTTTGTTGGAATGTGGTGTAAGTGTCGTTGCCTTTTTCGTCTTCCAGAATTCCCATGCCGAACAGGCCGAACCCTTGGCTGTTAGTGTATGAATCGTAGGTGTCGTCGCCATCACTATCCAGCAAGTAACTTGAACCGAATGTTGCCGAGCCGAATGCTTGTGCGGCTGAGCGGTAGAGGTCTTTGCCCTGGTTATCCAAAATCAGGCTAATACCAAACATCCCGCAGCCCGGGCCAGGGAGGGTTCGTTGTTGACTGCGTGAAGTACCTTCCCGAACAGGTTTGTTTTTGTATCCTGCGTCGCTCAGATATGAGTCGTTCCCGCCTAGATCAATAACGATAGAAAGCCATTGATTCGCCGTTTTCTGAGTAGGGCAGTTAATGTATGTGTCGTTTCCGCCAAGGTCAATTGCCAGCAACAGCGGGGTGTTGTTGTGGGTCGTTTCCAGTCCATCGCACAGTACGACGTCGCCCCATTTAGTCGATACGGACCAGGTAAAGCCTCCAAGAGCTTGGCTGTTCACGGCGATATTTTTTGCCGCATTTGCTACCGCAGTCAAATCTTGGCTAGCCGCGATTAGATATGCCATGTCCGTACCTTGGGTCAGTTTTAGCCAGCGGTCAAATTTGACCGGATCGGCCCCGTTATAGGCTTCTTCTAAGGTGAGGGTGCGTAGTTCTTCCAAATTGCTTTGGTTAGGAAAAGTGGATTTGAAGAGAGAGTAATTATCCAGAGCCGCATCAAGGACAATCGCCGCCGCCCGCTTGATATCATCCGGAACCAAGCCTCCCAATTTGGGTTCGCTGCTAAGGAGTCCTTTGCTTCGGTATTTACCGATTACCGTATCTAAGCTGAGTCCGTTTGGGTTTCGCGTAACATACGGCTGAGATGGATCGCCGAGCAAATCCCGCCGCGATCCGAAATTAGTGAGCCGAGAAGCGGTTGCGATCAATGCGTGCGGTTTTCCAGTGACCAAAATCGCGTCTCGCTGAATCACGCTCATCAAGGCGGGAGTTTTCCAAACGTCTTTGGAAAGTTCGTCCAGTACCGGCTGACTGAACAATCCTTTGCGATAAAAACTTAAGGCAACTGGATCAAATTTCGCAGTTTGTGTTTGTAATCCCGCTACGCCAAGCGAAAGAGACACTGCATTGTCTAAACTCTCAAATTGGGTGGTAACAAGCGACGTGGTGCATAAAATGGCGGCTAGGCTGGTGATCATGGTCGGCTTGATAGTGTGTTGGCTCGGTGCTTACGCTCAGGTTTCAGACGTTTTAACCGCGCCAGAAAAAATCACGTTCCCAAACTGGGATCAGGTTGGCAGAACTGAGGATTATTCGGAGTTTCGCGTGGCGTTTCCCTCTCCGCTCGTCACCGAATACCCTGAGAACAATACCGTCAGTTTACAAGTGTTTATGCCAGCTTCGCCGATCGGCAAGCCTCCAGTTGTGCTTCTTCTGCATTTTTGGGGAGCAACTGATAGTGAACTAGAGCGGGAAATGGCTCAAGAATTAGCACTCAGAGGTATTGCTTCGGTGATTATGCCGATGCCGTACCATTTAAGCCGTACGCCCGCTGGTAAACGAAGTGGTGAACTTGCAATCGTTCCAGATCCAAAAGCATTGCGCCAAACCATGATTCAATCTATTGCCGATATTCGGCGTACATTGGATTGGGTTCAGTCGCGCCCGGAAATAGATTCCAATTCTATTGGAATAACTGGCACTAGCTTGGGAGCAATAGTTTCCGCCCTCGCTTTTGGAGTTGAACCGAGAATCAAGTCTGCTGGCTTCATGCTTGGCGGTGCCGATCTTGCTTATCTGATGATGAACTCTTCTCGAACGACTTCAGCACGGGCTGGTCTACGAGCAGATGGTTGGACGGAAGAAAAACTTCGAGAAGAATTGGTTGATATTGAGCCATTGAACTATCTGTCACTGGACGACAAACGCCCGAGCTATCTCATTTCCGCTCGCTACGATACGGTGGTTCCGCCGGAATCTGGTGATCGCCTAAGGGAGAAATTGAGCAACGTCCAAACCTTGATGCTCGACACGGGCCATTACGGTGGTTTCTTGGTGAAGTCTCGGCTTTCCCGCTCGATGGCGGCGTTTTTTGATGCGACATTGCGGGGGCGCCAGTTTAACGCACCAACTAAGTTCTATTCGCCGACGGTGCGCTTTAGCTTGCTTGCTGATCTTCAGTCAGGAGTTCAGGTGGGAGCTGGTTTAGATTTGTGGAGATCAAACACCAACGCGGACACTTTTGCCGCGATTTACATCACTCCGCGCGGACCGCAAGGTTATTTTGGATTCCGATTAGGAAAAGGTGTATCTTTAGGTGCGATGTTTTCCCGTTCTGGAACGTCTCCTGGTTTGGTATGGAGCACGGTCTTTTAACTGACCTCGGTCATGTCGCACGCGAAAACGTGCTTCATACGTACCTTGACCTCGCTTTAGGGTTGCCAGAAACTCATGTGAGAGAAGATCAAGGTTATGTCCGCGTGAAAGGTATGTGGCCCTTGTCGTTTTGCCACTACGCGGCAAATTTTCGTTCTGACCGAACCGCGACTGATATAGCTGCCGAACTCAAACTGGAATCTAAAACCAAGGATGGACTCTGGGTTTTTGTATTACAAGGCGATGAACCTTATGGTCTTTCGGGTGCGTTGCTTGAGCAAGGATTCCATATGCGCCAGTGCCTTTCGCAAATGGCAACTCGTGCGATAGGTGAATTTGATATTGAGCTATGCGAAGCTACCGAAGCTGATGAAAGGCTGAGAATCGGCAGTTTTATGGCTGAACAATTTTTCCCATTTTCTCCGGCTGAGGCAAGACATCTCGTAGCGCGAAGCACGGCTGCCTCGCTCGCTCGCCTATTTTATGTCGGCCCGCTAACCGCTCCTCATGCAGCGATGATGCTCTCTCGATCTGAAGGAGCAGTCGGGCTATATAACTTATGTGTTGAATTTTCTCGGCGAAGTGCGGGGATCGGTGGCTCCATGGTGCGAGCGGCTCAAGCGATGGCACACAAAGCGGGTGTTCCTGTAACTTTGCAGTGCCACGCAAGTCTAAGAAAGTGGTATCAGGCACTTGGATTTTCTCAAGTCGGAAACTTAAATGCATTCTTTTCCCATGAAACGGGTAGAACGGATATAATATAGATTGGATTCTGAATCTTATTCAGGTAGTTGGATGGACAGGAATAAAGGATTTACGCTCACAGAGCTCCTTGTCACGATTGCTATTATCGCAATCGTGTCCGCCATATTGTTACCAGTTTTTGCAAGTGCTAAGAGAAATGCTCAGCACATTGCTTGGCTGGACAACTCCAAGCAGGTCGCGATAGGCACGCAACTATACTTGCAAGATTACGACGATACATTTATGATTCCCCAGCATCACTACGATTTGGGAGCAGATCAAGTAAATGATCGGACATGGGTGCAATCAATGTTGCCCTACGTGCGGAACTTCGACTTATTTCTGTGCCCCGCCGATTCAACCAGATCGCAAAGTACCAGTATTTTCGATCCCGATCTCAGCCCATCCGATCCTAGCTCCAAGTATTACGAAGCCAGCAAACGATCAAATCTCGGATACAACTACACTTACCTTTCTCCGGTAGTCAAAGAGCGCGACTGGACACCTTATCCCCGCACAACCTCCATGGTTGATTCCGTAAGTGCAACTTTGATGTTTGGTGATTCAGCTTGGGAGATCATTAACGGAAAGCCAAGAGGAGGAGGAAACTACTTGATTCTTCCGCCTTGCCGATATCAGTTAACAGACGGTCGAGTTACAGATTCTTTTGATCTCAGAAATCGACCGAATTCTCAAGTATTTACTGGTGGCTTAATTTGGGTGGAAGAACCAACACCAGCCAAACCGTGGACGAGTGAGGCTGGCGGACTCTATCCTTGGTTTAAGACTTCTATAACTCTCGTATTTGTGGATGGACACGTTGAAAGAAAGCCGATTGATTCTGTTACGGCCGGATGCAGTGTGAAACCTAATTGGAGCGGCTACATTTATGACACCGGTGCTTACGTTTGGGATTTGCGCTGATTAGGCCCCCTGCTCTAAATGTCCCGACAAAGCTTAGCCATGCCTGCATATAATTCGGCTAAGGCTATGAAGGTAAGCATTATTGGTGGAGGCGGTCGCGTTGGTTCTGACGCTGCATTTGCCCTGCAACTAGGTGGAATTGTCAACGAGATCGCTCTCAACGATGTCAACGAAGATATGGCGGCAGGTGAAGCCCTCGACCTTCGACATGGTGCGAGCCTGCTCAATAACCAAGTTTTTACAAGCGGCGACTATGGAGTAGTTGATGGAAGCGATTGTGTGGTCATCACCGCTGGACTCCGACGCAAGCCAGATGAAAGCCGACTTGACTTGATTAACCGAAACGTTGGTTTGTTCAATGGCATTCTGGATAACCTCAAGAACGTCAAGCTTGCCGACGGCGCAACGATCTTGGTTGTTAGCAACCCAGTTGACATCCTTACCCACCTTACAGTTCAAAGCGGATTGGTGCCTGCCAGCCAAGTTCTTGGTCTCGGAACTGTTCTCGACACAGCTCGATTCCGAAGTTTGCTTGCAGACCACTTCAAAGTGGGTGCTTACGATGTAAAGGCCCTGATCTTAGGTGAGCATGGCGATTCGATGGTTCCTATCTGGAGTTCTGCCACCATTAACGGCGTAAGCATGCATAGCATTCCAGGATTTACTTCCGAACTCGGTGCTTCAATCTTCGATGCAACCAAGAAATCCGGCGCAACGGTTATCGCTCAAAAGGGTGGCGCAGGTCGAGCCGTTGGCGTTTCGATCAAAGAAGTAGTTGAAGCGATTGCATTGGATAGTGGAAAGCTACTTCCTGTATCTGCTGCCCAAAATGGCAAGCTCGGAATAAAGGACATTTCGCTCTCCCTTCCAACTATTGTTGGTCGAAAGGGTGCGGTAGAAATCTACGAACCAGCGGTGAGCGATAATGAGCGAGAACTGCTTCTCAAGAGCGCAGCTGCTCTTAAAGAAACCTTTGCGCTCGTTCAAGGTTAAATCAGATTCGTTCTAATACAAAGCGGGGCTATCCAGTCGATAGCCCCGCTTCTTTTTTTGCGGGAACTTTCAAGTTCAAATCCTAATGTAATGAATTGGAGTATGCGACTAGGACACGTCGAGTTATTTTGCCGAGATTGTTCGGTAACGCGTGACTTCTATGTCGAGGTTTTGGGGTTCGAAGAAACGGAGGTTCAGGGGGGTAAATTTATATGGCTGCGTTCCGATGTTTTTGAACTGTTGCTTCGACCAGGAAGTCCAAATGGCGCAGTGAAGAACTATGCAGGTTCTTCACTAGCGACCGTTATTTATTGTGACGATTTAGGGGAAATCGTTGAGCGATTAGAGCTTGCCGGTGTAGAGCAAGGTCCACCAGATGGTTCACCAGACTGCATAACTTTCCGTGATCCCGATGGTCGGTGGTTACAGGCGGTTGAAAACTAGGTTTATCGGGACCTTTTGAACCAAGGAACTCCTTGCACGTCATTTCAAGTAGAAAGGGTGAGGGTGACCAGATGGACATTCGGGATTACGAATCAGGGCGTAGCTTAAATGATGTTGATATCGTGCTTACTCGTGACGAAGCCGAGGAGCTATCCGCCTACCTTGGTCGTCTGCTCACCAATCCCGGTCTCAAAACGGTTCAACTCACTCGGCTAGAAGGCATGACGATTGCCTCTGAGTTATCGGTAACGCTTAATCAAGATTCCTTACAGCCAACCCCATCACGGCTTTTAAGGTTTTAAGCCTTTGATCGTTAGTAAACTTTTTAGCCAACTGGTTAATGGTTGTTAGTTCCACCAATCGGTTAGGAAACGGTGGTTCGATTGGCAATTTGCTAGCGAGCATTACCTGCTCGCTAGCCGCTGTTTCATTTCTGGCAAATTCTAGCAGAGCGTAAGCGAGCAAGTAACGAACCATAGCGTTGTCGCGATGCCTCAGCAATTCATCCGCCAATCGAGCCATTCCTTGAATGAGGTGGCACTCCAGATACATGCCGACTACGCCAACAGCATGTTCTGGGTTGGCCGCAAGTGGCGCGAGGAGCGGATTCGGCTCTTTCCCTTCTGCAATGGGGGTGTTCAAGAAGGCTTCTGCTCGCAAAATTGGTTCTAGCGGAGCTAAATAGTGAGCGTTAGGAAGTTCACGGGCATCTTCATCTTTTGATTTGCCCGATTCTCGACGGATCGACGCCTTAAACCACCATCCAAGGGCATCTTCAGCATTGAATCCAAGATATTTATCCATTGATTCTTCAGCGCCTAAAAAATCATCGGATTTAATTGCTTCTACTGCTTCCATCCAGTAACAAAACGGCTCTAGACCAGGATTGCGGAGATAGGCCCGGAATGGTGATTCTGCACTATCAATGATCTTATCAAACATACTGGCGGTTGAGCCAGTGGTGGTTTGCGGGTGATATTGCGAAGAACTTGGCCAACTGACTAAAGTTTCTCGATGCTCGCCTCGAATTGAAATCGCATCAATTTTTCCTGGCAACGAATTCAAAGACGTTGTTGATACCCCACCAAGAATTGCAGAGAGAGGAGCCTCAAGAGTCTGGCCACTAACACTCAAGAACACCTTCGCATTCGCGATTTCTTGATGCGGCTGAATAGTTAACTGGGCATCATCCAAAAATACGGCGGCGGCGTGTGTGCAGGCGACCACAGGTGCTTCGCTTGAAAAAACAGAACATTCGATTCTAATGGAATCAGTACGATGCCCTCCTAAAGCGATTTTTGGTTCACCGGTAACTAACCCCTCATCAGTCAGAGTTAAGTCTCCTGGCGTCCAACTCATGAATAAGCCTCCTGATGCGGATGGTTGTGCAATTAAACACGAATCAGGTGAAACATAATCTTGAATTAGCTCGGGAAAGTCAATTCCACCTCGACCAGGAACTGAAAGCCATCGTCGGTTGAATAAATTCTGTTCAATCAAAAATGCAGCTCTATCCAGAAAGAGAGTGACCGCCGCGTGCCACGATACATCGCCCGTCCATTCAAATAAAAAAACCGCTCCTTTGTCTTCAGGTGACCCTGCCTCCTTGACTCGGAAATCAACAGGGCCTAGCGAGTTAGTTCGATTTTTTCCGGCAAGAAACTCAATCCCGTGGTTCCACCGCGCACCACGAAAATCATCTTGGACAAGATTAATTTCTGTAGGAAAAGAAATGACATCCAGGCCTGTGCGTAGATCAGTTATCGCAACGATTCGACCACCCAAACTAGGTGCAATTCCAAGCCTAATGAACTCATTTTCCATCCAAAGAATGGGAATCGTCTGCTCGACCGTTTCAGGGGTGATCTCTAAGCGAACCTGCGGATAACATGCCGGAATATCGTCCCCGATCGGCACGGGAACAACTTGCTTTGTGGTGAATGAGGCGGAGTCCTCATATATTTTTACTGGCATGGAATCCTCTAGTTTTGCGGCGCGTTTGTCAAAATAGCAGTTGTAGGCGTTACAATGCACTGATACCTACGAACAGGAGCAATCTGTGACAGCATCTAAAGTAATGGCATTTTTGGTGAAATGGGTCGTGGTTCCGGCGATTATGGTCGGGGTCGGGTTCTTTTTCCTCGGGCCGCAAATTGGCGGAGCGCCGATTCTTGCTAATACCGCTGAGCAGGTGAAAACTATTGCTCAGACTGGTGGTTCAACAGAGCCGATTGATGTACCCGAAGAAAAAGGCCGTTTTTCTGATGTCAAGCTGGATGTTGACCTGACCAGCGACAGCAAGAAAAAACCTGCTTCCAACAGCGAAACCAAAGAAAAGAAATATTTCTCTTCAGATGCTGGTTTGCCAGAAACTCCAAATCGCGGGTCTGAAGAAGATACAGCGATGAAACCAGGTGAAGAAACCACCTTGGGCAATGATCCGGCGAAAGCGAGCGGCGATACTGGCGGCTGGTAACCGCGCTACGGCAATCTATAAAAACGACGGGCGTTGTCCGTCGTTTTTTTTGCGACTTCTTCTTGGCTTAAGTTGAGACACGCGGCTAACCCATCACGGATGTGACCCAAGTAAGCCGGGTGGTTCGGTTTGCCGCGATACGGTACCGGAGAAAGCCAAGGGGCATCCGTTTCCAAAACGAGGCGGTCGATGCCGATGAACCGCATACATTCGCGCAAATCATCAGCTTTTTTGTAAGTCACTGGTCCGTCGACTCCAAAAGTGCAGTCAAGGTCAATTGCCCTTTTAGCATCGTCAAGATTTCCCGCAAAGCAGTGCAGAAGATAAGGACGGATTGGTCGCTTTTCTAGTACGTCAAGCAATGCTGGGTACGCCTCTCGGCAGTGAAATACAACGGGCAGATCAAGTTCTTCGGCAAGATCAAGTTGATCGTAAAGGCAAACAGTTTGCTGTTCAAGCGTTGAGTAATCCCAATAAAAGTCGAATCCGATCTCGCCAATGGCAACTATTTTTGGATGAGCGGCGAGATCACGGATGATGGCTAATTCTTCGCGGTTATATTTCGCCGCTGAGGTTGGGTGCCAACCGACCACGGCATAAACTTCTGCGTGCGCTTCTGCAAGGGCTACCGCTTTTTCGCTCCAATCTCGATCAATACCAACGACGACGATCTTCTCTACTCCTGCTTCCACCGCTCGCCTAATGGCGATGGCTGGATCAGGAAATCCTTTGCGGTCATTTAAGTGGCAATGAGTGTCGATCATCATGACGTTAATGCGTTAGACTGATGATGGTTCTTTTGGAGGATATTGGATGAGACCAATCTCAACCCAAATTCACAAAGATCCGTATCAGTTGTAGGAACGATCAGACATGCTTGCGCTTTATGTTGTCACGGGGATTATTGGCCTGGGGCTCATTATTGTTTCGGCGATAGGCGGCCTAGGTCACGATTTAGATGTTGACCACAACATTGACATTGACCACAGTGTGGATATTGATCACGATGTAGACGTAGATCACGGTTTTGATGCCGACCACGCGCATGAAATTGCCCACTCGGTCTCTGATGTATGGCTTCCGTTCTTTAGCCTTCGATTTTGGACTTACCTGTTAGGTGGTTTCGGAGGATTTGGAGTTCTTCTCACCCTGCTAGGAGCGGGGCAAGAACCGACCCGCATGATCGCTTCTTCCGTCGTCGGCTTGATCGTTGGCACGGGTGCGGCATCCCTTTACCGTTGGATGAACCGCAATCAACTCAACAGTTCGGTAGGAGAACGCGACTTCGTTGGTCTCGTAGCAAAAGTTTTGGTGGCGCCGCAAGGCAATGACCCGGGCAAAGTCCGGGTTGAAGTCAAGGGCGACATCATCGACATGCACGCTTTTCCGTTGGAAGGGCATGCAATCTCTCAAGGTGACGAGGTGGTCGTCGTGTCTATTGATGGCACACGCCTCACCGTCGCTGAATCCGAGAGATATCTCAATTCATAAAAGCAATGGAACAATTCTCAAGTGCAGTAGTTGGCATGGGGATAGGAGCGGGAGCATTACTGTTCCTTCTGATCTTCCTCGCCTGGCTTGTGCGGTCTTTTCTCCGCATCGCCCCACCAAATGAAGTTTTGGTGATTACCGGTAAAGGCAAAGGCTATCAAGCCTTCTTTGGCGGTAAAGCGTGGTCGGTGCCTATTTTTCAAGATGTTAGAAAAATGAGCCTCAACACAATGGAGGTGCCGATTGCAGTAAGAAACGCTTACTCGCAAGGTGGCATCGCCATGAACGTTGATGCCATCGCGAACGTGAAAATCAGCAGTGATCAAAAACACATCACTAACGCGATCGAACGATTTCTTGACCGGGATATTAACGAAATCCGACGCGTAAGCAAGGAAACGCTAGAAGGTCATCTCCGTGGCGTTGTTGCAACCCTCACTCCGGAGCAGGTCAACGAAGACCGACTCACCTTCGCTGACAAGCTAACCCAAGAAACCGAGCACGATTTGGTCAAGCTCGGGTTGCATCTGGATACCTTCAAAATCCTACATGTCAGCGACGAAGTGGGCTACTTAGACGCAACTGGCCGCAAGGCAATTGCGAATATCGTGCGATCAGCCGAAATTTCGGAATCGGACGCCCGTCGCGCGGCGGAACAATCCGAAGCAGAAAACAAGGGTCGAGCCAAAGTTGTTCAGGCGAACGTTGATTCCAAACTCGTGCGCCTCACCAACGATTTGCGAAAGATTCAAGCTGATCTTGACGCAAAAGTCAAGGCGGAAGAAGAACGCACACAAGCCGCGGCACGAGAAGCCCGCGCCAAGGCAGAAGTCGAACTCCAAACGATCCGGGCTGAACTGGAGGGAATCCGCTTGATGGCGGATACAGTTCTTCCTGCTGAAGCCGCCCGAACCCGCGACGAATACAAGGCACGTGGCGAAGCGGCAATCATCCGCGAACGAGGTGTGGCGGTTAGCCGTGCTCTGGAATTGATGTACGCGGCGTGGCAAGAAGCAGGCCCACAAGCGAAGCAAATCACATTAATTGAAAACTTAGAAACAATTCTCGGCATCGCTGCTGAAGGTGTTCAAAAAGTCAAGATTGACGGCCTGAGCATGATTGACAGTGGCGACGGCTCGACCCTCAAAAACTACATTGCCGCTTATCCCGCGATGCTGGATTCTGTATTCGATGCAGTGGATAAAACAGTGGGGATCAACATTCCCCAAAGTGTTTCGGGAACGGAGGAGGTGACGAAATGATGCTGATCGTTGGTGCCGCAATCGGGTTCTTTGGATTACTCGGATTGCTTCTGCTCATGAGTGTGAGATCACTCATCTACATCTGCCAGCCAAACGAGGTACTGATCTTCAGCGGTAAGAAACGGGTCTCTGGCGGTCGAGTATTGCCTTACCGGATCATCAAGGGTGGACGAGGGATGCGCACTCCATTTTTGGAAAGAGTGGATCGCGTTGACCTAACCAACATGATTATTGAACTCGAAGCCCGTGGTGCTTACACCAAGGGCGGGATTCCGATCCATGTGAACGGTGTCGCGAACGTCAAGGTTGCTGGACATGAGCCAATGCTCAATAATGCGATTGAGCGGTTTCTCGGCAAGGGCCGGGTGGAGATCATGGCTATCGCTAAATCTACATTGGAAGGATCGTTGCGCGGTGTGCTTGCGACGCTGACGCCGGAACAGCTTAACGAAGACCGCAGCCTGTTCGCAGAAAAGCTGGTCAGTGAAGTTGAGCAAGACCTGACTGGTCTGGGCCTCGTTGTTGACACGCTGAAGATTCAAAACATCACGGACGATGTGGATTACCTTGATTCTATCGGCCGAATCCGCAACGCCGAACTGCAGTCTTCTTCGCGAATAGCTGAAGCAATTGCTCATGCCGATTCGGATGTCCGCGCGGCAGAAAACTACGAAAAAGAAACCGAAGCTAAAATCACCGCTCAAATCGCGGTTGCGAAAGCCGAAGCCGAAAAACTTTTGGCTGATGCTACTTCGCGAAGGGCCGCAGTTGTAGCTGAACAAGAAGCCCAGGTCGCGCAAATGGTTGCTAAAGCCCGTGCGGAACTTGAAGTTCAGCGCGCCCGGGTCGAACAAACCCGACTGCAATTGGAAGCCGATATCGTTCAACCAGCGAAAGCAAACTGCGAAGCGGAAGAACAACGCGCCAAGGCATTGGTCGCGCCTATCGTGGAAGATGGCAAGGCTCGGGCCGACGCGCTTCGACAACTCAGCAAGAGTTGGACAGATGCGGGTGATCAAGCGCGGGAAATCTTCGTGTTGCAAAAAATCGAACCGATTATTCGCCAACTCACGGCGACGATCAGCGATACGCATATCGAAAAGGTCACAGTAATTGATTCTGGTAAAGCCGGAAGCGGTAGCTACGATCCAAAACGATTAGTTGCATTGAACGAGCAAGTCAAAGAGATATTCGGCATTGACATTGTCGAAAAACTCGGCGGCATTGGGCCAGCCAAGGAAGCTATTTCGAAAATGGTCGAAACAACAGCTTCAGCCCCACCTGAGCCGCCTGCGGCTCCTCCGATGCCAAACTAGCGGCAAGAAATCCCTCCCGTTAACGGGAGGGATTTCTTATTGGTTGGCAAATAATTTTGATAATCGTTCTAAAATTGGCGATGCCCGAACTGTCGCTGCGGACATTTGCCTTGGACGTGCACAAACTTTTCGCCCTCACTATCAGCCGAGGGACAAGTGGAACCACTCGCAATTTGTTTGTGGAAGTCAGCGACGGCGTTCATACGGGTATCGGCGAAGGCGCTCCTCCGACCGGGCTTCCTGGCGACTTCGCCGACACGGCTGACCAAGCGCTGGCTCCGCTCGTTCCTTACCTTCACCAAAGCCCACACGAAATCTGGGCTAAGGGAATGGAGCTTGGGATTGAAGTCGTTGCTCTGGCGGCACTTGACTGTGCTATCTGGGATTTGCTCGCAAAACGTGCGGGAATGCCTCTTTATCAGTTCCTTGGCCTGCCAAAACCCAAAGCGATTACCACGGTTACGATTGGTATTGAGCCTGAAGAGATCGTTCGAGAACGAGTCCCTTTGATTCTCCAAATGAACGGCGCGAAGGCACTTAAAGTCAAACTCGGTAGCCCAGCCGGGAGAGACCACGATAAAGCGATTTGGTCAACGGCTCGGGAAATGGCAGAGCCGTTCGGTGCAAAGCTCCGTGCTGATGCCAACGGCGGTTGGGCACCCGGTGAAGCGATTGATATGATGAAATGGCTCGCCGAGCGCGATTGCGAATATGTGGAACAGCCGCTGGTTAAAGATTCGGAAGATGAGCTACCGCCAGTATTTGCTCAGCGTGCCTTGCCTATTTATCTGGACGAAAGCATCCGAGTTAGTGCGCACGTGGCCAAATTTTACGACCGATGTGACGGTGTGAACCTCAAACTCATGAAAAGTGGCGGAATCACGGAAGGGCTACGGGTGCTTTCTATTGCGCGTGCTCATGGTCTTGGCACGATGATCGGCTGTATGTGCGAAACCCAGGTTGGCATCGCGCAAAGCGCGGCTCTCAGCGGATTGTGCGACTTCGTAGACTTGGATACGCACTTTAATCACAATCCCGAACCTGGAGCGGGCTTAGAATTTATCGATGGGGTTGTAGTGCCACGTGACGTGCCTGGTCACGGAGGCTACTTGCTTGATGAATTCCTAGTATGAATTCTGTCTATCGCAATTTAAATTCCGCCCGACGATTGCAGTAATACGGCTGGAACTGTGTCAGAACCGAACTGCGTCCGCATGGGGGTCGTTATTGCCTCCGCTGACCCGTACGCCCATTGGTACGGGGAAGTTTTGCGCCAGATCGGCTTTGTTTTTGAATTAGGCGGCACAGAACTTCTGGACAGGATTTCTGAGTTTGACGTGATTCTGCTCGCCGGGCGCGGATCGCTTAATTTTCCGTACCAGCAGGTTGTTCGCAAGTGGCTCAACGAACCCCAAAATCAACTGATTCTCAGTGGCGGATTTTGGAACTTCGAGCACTTTTTTGGGTTTACCGCACCCAAAGAATTCTATTCGAGAGGAAAGTTTTGCCCTCCGAAATCAAGTGCCATTTCTCCGCTCGCGGAAGATTGTTTTGGCGGAGCATTTTTCGGTGGGCAAAAAGCGTTTCACCTAACTGGCTCTGTATGGGCCGCAGATGACGAAGGCAATCCGCTGGTGAGCCGTTCGGAGCAAGTGAGCGTGTTTGTTCCGCATATAGGTCAGACCGCCGCTCTGATGCTATTGGGGCACGGAGTCAGTAACGACTTGATCGGTCCAGGTGATGGCAGTTGCTTTATGGAGGATGGCGTCCAGCGCAGCGAAGACGGTACGAATTTCCAGTGGTCAGATCGTGAAATCCTCGAACCAGGAATCGCGCCTGCGTTCTTGCGACCTCACTTCGACGAGCTTAGGGAGCAATTTGCTCGCCTGATTCTGAACGTGATTGAATCTACAGGCAAAGAAGCGGTTGTACTTTGGCACTTGCCAGCTAATGCCGATTCTGCTTGCACGCTTTCCGTTGACTGCGACGATTCCGATCAAGATTTGTACCGCCGGATTTCGATCTCACTCGGAAAATTTGGATACCGCCCCGCATGGATGATTCCGCCCCCTGGATTGCCGCAGGATATGTACCGAGCCTTCAAAGGCTGGGGCCACGATATTGGCCACTTGTATCGCCAGGACACGGAGCATGCAAGCGAAGATCAAGTGCGGATGCAAAACACCCAGCTCGCAAGGGGTGTTGGAGATGCACATTTAACGATTCTCAAAGGGTGGGATGGCGCCTGGTACGGTTTGACAAGAAATTACCGGCTTGCCGAAGCAAGCGGAGCCTGGCTATCACTGTGCAAAGGTGGTCGGCAGGCGGGCACTTCCGGATTTCTGTTCGGCACTTCCCGTCCATTCATCCCACACGGAAAGAAGCGAGCTTACAAAGTCGTGGAAATTCCTAGCCTGGCGTATGCGCCTGGATTTGTGACTCACGGAAAAGTTGCATTTCGGTTACTCCAAAGTGCCAAGCGTCATCATGGAGTTTTCCAGTTTTCGTTTTTAGCTTCGCACGGGCATGACGACCGATTGGAAACTCAGTTGGGGCAGATATTCATTGCCACTAGAGATGCCGGCATGACCATCTTTCCGCCGAGTGTGATCGGGGATTACGAACGCAACCGGCGCAAGGTCTCGGTAGATATAAAGCCGCATGGTTTGCGGCTAGTGAGCGAAACGGCAATTCCTGGATTAACCGTGATGGTGAGTGGTCAATCCAGGCTTAGCCAATTGGGCCGTAGTCTGGGAGCTTCAACCATCGATCGGTACGGCAAAACATGGCAAGTTGTAACCGTCAAGCTTGAACCGAGAATGGTGACCGAAATCGAAGTCACTCGCTCTCGTGCCGCATGATGGCCCTGCGGGCCATTAGCCACTGATCTCACTCTGTCAGAATAGAGTTATGGTCACGGTTCGCGTCAATGTTTCTCTCAAGCCATCGCTTCTCGATTCCGCCGGACGCACCGTGGCGAATTCGCTAAAATCACTTGAATTCTCCGAAGTCGAAGGAGTTCGCATCGGCAAAACCATTACGCTAGAACTCGAAAAATACGACGAGGCCCGCGTGAAGTCAATGTGCGAAAAACTCCTTGCCAACCCTGTGATCGAAGATTATGCCATCGAGGTCGTTGAGTGAAAATCGCAGTCGTCCAGTTCCCCGGTTCTAACTGCGATCAAGATGCCTTGTACAGTTTGCGAGATGATCTTGGCGTTCAAGCCGAGTATGTATGGCATCAAGAAAGTAGTCTCGCTGGGTTTGATGGTGTTTTTATTCCGGGTGGATTTACTTACGGCGACTATTTAAGATGCGGAGCTATGGCGGCCCGGTCTGCGGTGATGGGCGAAGTGATCCGCATGGTTAACGACGGTCACCCGGTGATGGGTGCTTGCAATGGATTCCAAATCCTTTGCGAAACTGGGGTACTTCCGGGTGCTTTGCTCAAAAACTCTGGTGAAAGATTTCTATGCAAATCGGTTTATTTGAAGGCAGAAAACCGAAACACCGCCTGGACGGAACAAGTGAATGAGCCAATCGCGATTCCGATTGCCCACAACGAGGGCCGATTTGTTGCCAGCGACGATGAACTTGCCCGCATAGAAAACGAGGGTTTGGTTGCATTCCGCTACTGCGAAGCGAATGGCGAATTGACTGAAAAATCGAATGTAAACGGCTCGCTCAACCACATCGCAGGGTTGGTGAACAAGCGCGGAAATGTCCTTGGACTCATGCCACACCCAGAACGGATGACGAAGAAAATTTTGGGTTCTGATGCAGGACTACTGATCATTTCGGGCTTTCATCGCGTCTTAGCGGGTGTTTAGGGGTCAATTTGATCACAAAATTGCCCATAATGGAGAATATGTTGGGATTCGGCAGAAAATTGAGCGTGGGGCTACTTGTTCTCGTTGCGGGAATGAGCGGCTTTGCTATGGCTCAAACTACGGCTGATCCGAACGCTCCCGCCAAGGCAGATGTCAAGAAAATTGGTCGTCTTGGTCAATCAATGCTCGCCACCAAGATTTATCCAAAAATGGATACAAAGGCAAAAGCTTTGTGGGATCTCAAACCTTATTCATATTTAGTTATCAATAGCACTCAGTACGACAAGTGGCTAGCGGTTCTGCTTCAAAACGGAAAAACTGGATACATCCTTAAGGAAAAAGTCGCTGAGCTGCCCTACGATGTAGAGGTTCCGAAGAACTTCACTTTGGGTACTGGTTCTCGCAACACCTCTTCCGGTGGTTCTCTTTCAAGTCGCGGTGGCAGTACCGGTCGAGAAACCGGCACCCCTAGCAACAAGCAAGAAATGCTGGAATACAGCTTCAAGTACATCGGAACGCCTTACGTTTGGGGTGGAAACTCGCTAACCGGTGGAATTGACTGCAGTGGTTTTGTAAAAGAGCTGTTTGAGATGATTGATGTCAATCTTCCTCGAACCGCCGCAGAACAAGCCAAGGTTGGCAAGCCGATTGAAAGGCTGGAAGATTTACAACCTGGTGATCGCCTTTATTTCTGGGATAAGAAGCGCAATAAGATCGGTCATACCGGAATTTTTCTTGGTTATATGAGCGATGGTGGGGCTTACTTTATCCACAGCAGCAGTAACAATAAAGGCGTAAATACCGACGACTTGCGGAATCAGAAATGGCGCAATATGTTGGTCGCCGCCCGTCGTTAAATTACAGTTCTCGTTGTGAAAAATCCACCACTTAGTGGTGGATTTTTCTATTTTGAGGTATTGTAAATTTATGGATGGTTTAGTTCCGCGAAGGATTGCGGATGGGCTTCGAGAAGCCTTGCAAGATACTCCGGTTGTTGTGGTGCAAGGGCCACGGCAAAGCGGAAAAAGCACGTTGGTTCAGCAAGTTTGCGATCTGCCCTATGTGACGCTAGATGATTCACTGGCTTTGAGTGCGGCTCTTCAATCGCCTGAAAGCTGGTTAAAATCGTTCGCCAACGGCGCGGTGATCGATGAAGTTCAACGCGCCCCAGGCCTAATGCGTAGCATTAAGGCGGTGGTTGATAAAGACCGCCGACCTGGCAGGTTTGTTCTGACGGGATCGGCGAATGTATTGCTGATTCCGAAGCTCTCCGATTCGCTGGCTGGACGCATGGAGGTGTTCACGCTTTGGCCCCTCTCTCAGCAGGAAATCAATCGCTCGCCACAAGGATTTGTGGATCGATGGTTAAGGGGTTCTTTAGGGGTCGGCACTTCTTTTAATCAGGATCAAATTCTTGCTGGCGGATTTCCTGAGCCAGTTGGTCGGGCGACCGCATCTCGCCGCAAGGCATGGTTTCAATCGTACATTCGGGCGTTGATGGATCGTGACGTTCGCGACCTTGCTCAAATCGAGGGACTGCACTCGCTCCCGAACCTGTTGCAGGTTTTGGCTAAGAACCCTTACGCGGTGCAGAACATCACCCAGCTCAGCCGCGATACAGGAATTCCCGCCACCAGTTTGACCCGCTATCTCAGTTTGCTAGAGGCCGTTTATCTTATTCATTCTGTGCCCGCGTGGACGGCTTTGCAGAACGGCAAGGCGGCAAAGACCAGCCGGGTGGCGTTTGCTGACCTTGGGATTTGGAATTATTTGAACGGGAGCGGAAAACTGCCCTTGGCGGCTTGGGAAAATTTTGTTGCTATGGAATTGGTGAAGCAATCGGCTGCTTGCGAAAATGAATACGAAGTAATGCACTTCCGTTCGACGCGGCAATATTCTGTGCCGGTGGTTGTTGGCCTTGCCGATGGTCGCACTATGGGTATTACCGTCGTTGACCGAGAACTCGCCGAGCCAAGTGATTTTGAAGGCTTGCGCTTTTTGCGTGATGTCGCAGAGGATCAGTTTGCTAAGGGATGCGTTCTCACACTCGGAGAGCAGAGCGGGTTTGTGGATGAACAACTCGGTTATGCACCAGTTTCGACCTTATGGTCAGTCTAGTGGTTCGATTGGGCCGAGTGCTTGTTCGACTTCTCGCTCCGCATCAACCAATGCTTGAATGCGGTCGCGCGTGAGTTCGAGCCGTAAATCCGATTGCGCCCCTGCCGCGATTGCCGCTTCGCTCAGGCTCAGTACTTCATCGCGAATCTGACCAATGCTTTCGAACGCGTGTGCTCCAAACTTGGGATCCTCGCACCGTTTGTAGAACGTCATTTCTCGTTGACCTTTGCCTCGAAAAAGGTGCCGCCCTATAAAAACTGCGTCGTAGAGGGCATGATCAAGCGTGCGTTCAACATCTTGTTTAGCTTGTTTTCCTTCCGAAGTTTTGGCTCGCTCATTCCATATTTCTGAATTGAGAGCATCCAGTGTCCGTCGGCGGATTGTGGCGATATCTTCGAGCAACCCGCGTAATTTTGGATGAGTGCGTTGGTTGAGCGTTCGTTGGTGCCCCATCCAGCGGAGTAATTCCCACGTTTCCTGCACTTCAGCGGGAATTTGCTTTTGGTTCTTTTTGGCTTTCAGGTTGTGAAGATGATAAAGTGCCAGCGGGTATCCGGTCATGAATACAAAAAGTAGAGCCGCAAGCCACGGATTGAGTTTGAACAGCAAAAGCGCAAGCATAAAACCAAAACAGCCACTCGATCCAATGCTGACAAGATGCGGATTTCGTGGTTGTTCATGCTCGATCAAAAATCTAACAAAATGGTTGAAAGCAGTGACCATTGACACTTACCGGGGTTCGCGAGTTACCATCTGCAGCGGAATCATGCGAGGATTTTGGGCGGGCGTAAATCCAGACAGGTGACCAACCAGGTCATGTTCTTGCGCTTCGGTGATCGTGACTTTAGCAAATGAACCTGATAGTACGTTCCCTTGAGCGTAAACCCAGCCGTCAATTTCCGGAGCATCGCGGTAGCTCCGTCCGGCCATCCATCCATCCTTTACTTCATCCACGAGCACCGAAATCGTTTGCCCGACCAGAGCTTTGTTCTTGGCAAGAGAAATCGGAGTCTGGGCACGCATTAGGCGGTCGTACCGTTCTTTTTTGGTTCGGCTTGGAACTTGGCCCGGCATATCGTGGCTGGGTGTGCCTGGTTCTCTTGAGAACTGAAACGCACCTACGCGATCAAGCTTTGCCGCTTGAACAAAATCAATCAAATGGTTGAATTCAGATTGCGTTTCCCCGGGGAATCCAACGATAAAAGTTGTTCTAATCGCAACATCCGGGATGGATGCACGAACTTTTTCAAATAATTTGAGATAGCGGTCGCCATCCCATGGGCGTTTCATACGCCGGAGAGTTTCAGGATGAGCGTGCTGCAAAGGAATATCTATGTAATTGCAAACTTTGGGCTGAGTTGCAATCGCTTCTATCACTTCGTCGGTGAGGCGGTTAGGATAAAAGTACAGAATTCGTATCCACTCAATACCATCAACTTCCGCCAATTGGTGGAGGAGCTTAGGCAACGTGAACTCCTTGTAAAGGTCGTATCCATATTGAGTCACATCCTGGGCGATGAGGTTGATTTCTTTACATCCGGTTCTGGCTAATTGCCTGGCCTCTTCTAGAACGCGCTCAATCGGTTTGCTGGCGTGATTTCCCCGAAAAGAAGGAATCGTGCAAAACGTGCAACGGTGATCGCATCCTTCGCTGACTTTGAGGTACGCACTCCACGGTCGGCCGGTACGTGCTCTGGTTGTCACATCAGCCCATTTATGGTGGGGCGGCTCAACATCAATCAACGGCTCCGTCCGCCCGAATACTGATTGAACAACTTGGTGGAAGTTGCCCATCTGCCCCACGCCGACATATCCATCGGCTCCGGGCGCGAGTCGAGCGAGTTCGGCCCCCATCCGTTGAGCAAGGCATCCGGCAACAATCACTTTGCCTCCGCCTTTTTCGGCGACGGCTTTTTTAATCGCGGCGATGGATTCGTGTTTAGCTGATTCTAAAAACCCGCAGGTGTTGATGATGGTGACATCGGCGGATTGGGAACCATCAACGGAGTGCCCAGCCTGACGCAAAACGCCCGCGATTTCTTCGCTGTCGACTTCGTTTTTCGCACAGCCAAGCGTGATGATGCGGACATTCCCTTTGTGTTCAGACACAGGTTCTATTTTGGCACTTTAAGGGGAAAATACGTTAGCACCTCATTCCCGCCATAGGCTTGAGCAGTGAGTTGTATAAGTAGAATATTTCATTATGAGTGATGAAATGGTGTCTAAACTGGGCGATAAAAAAGCTCTTTTAGAGACCGAGCAAGAAGAAGCTATCCTTGAGTGGCACCGGGCTTTTGAGAATCTTGAAAAGGTGATGGCTAACGACTACTGTACTGCTGTGGATCAAATATTGGAGAAGGCACCCAACATTTTCTCAAAAGAAATCTCAGGTCTCGATGAAAGTACAATTCGTACTACCAAAGCGAGACTGCAGGAACTAAAATCAACTGCATTAGTTGCAGTAAAAGAGAATTTTCAAGAGTATCGCATTCATAGAGAAGCTACTTTGAGGGGTACAAGTACTCCGTATTCACCATCTCACATTCGTTCAAGCATTTGGAATACTTTTGATGACCTGCGTAAAAGAAGTACAGAAGTTTTCGGCTCTAAAAATGCGGAATTTCCAAAATTCGAGTTTTCCACTGACTTCAAATTACAAGAAGATAAGTACAAGAACATATATTTTAGAGATGGCTGGTCGAATGAACTCGCTGAGGCAGAATTTCAGGAACGTGCCATGTTTAGCCGGGCTTCTACCAAATTGCAAGAGCTAGTGGATACTAACAAGGCCCTACAAGATGCGATAGCGCAAAATAAGTGGAAATAGCGAGGAAATTGATTAGCCACAATTTTTAACGCATTTGGATACTCAAAAACAAAAATTGTTTGGACATCTAAATTACTGGAGCCCTCGACGAGAATTGAACTCGTGACCTCTCCCTTACCAAGGGAACGCTCTGCCGCTGAGCTACGAGGGCGATATTATTTGTTCTCTGGTGGGCAGTGCAGGATTCGAACCTGCGTAGGCTTGCGCCGACAGATTTACAGTCTGTTCCCATTGGCCACTCGGGCAACTGCCCAGAGACGAAGGGGCAGGATACCAGATTGAATCCGGCCCCGAGAAGTTGTGCCAGATCAAAACCCATCAAGCAGGACAGAGGACCCGCAACAAACGCCAATATTTCAGCAAATTTACCCTGGCTAGGGCGTAGAATAACTGCGCGCATGGGCAAGACTCTGTTTGAAAAAGTGTGGGACAACCACAAGGTATCCGATCTCCCCGGGGGTGGAACGCTCCTTTACATAGACCGGCACTTGGTTCACGAAGTCACATCCCCCCAAGCGTTTGATGGTTTGCGCGAAGCCGGACGCAAAGTTCGCCGCCCCGACCTCACTTTTGCTACGGTTGACCACAACGTGCCGACCGATGGTCGCGAAATTGATGACCGCACCCTCAGCGGCAAGCAGTTGGCGGCCCTAGATCGCAACGCAAAGGAGTTTGGCGTGCCATTGTTCGGTTACGATGACCCCCGCCAGGGAATCGTGCACATCATTGGCCCAGAACTCGGGCTCACCCTTCCTGGCCTGACCATGGTTTGCGGTGACAGCCATACCTCCACGCATGGAGCGTTTGGTGCGCTTGCTTTTGGCATCGGCACGAGCGAAGTAGAACACGTTTTAGCGACTCAAACGTTGCGGGCGGCTAAAAAGCCGATGACCCTGCGGGTTTCGGCAAATGGTAGGCTCGGCGCAGGAGTGACGGCTAAAGATATTATTCTCGCCATTATCCGCAAGCTCGGCGCGGGCGGAGCAACTGGTTACGTTGTTGAATACGCGGGCGATGCGATCACCAGTTTGCCGATGAGCGGGCGGATGACGATCTGCAATATGAGCATCGAAATGGGTGCTCGCGCCGGAATGGTCGCGCCCGATGACATTACTTTTGAATACATTGATCAGGGCAGACCCTACGCTCCGCACGGGGAAGACTTTAACCGGATGGTGGATCATGCACGAACTTTGCCAACTGATTCTGGTGCGACGTTCGACCGCGAAGAGCATCTTGATGTAAACGCGCTCAAGCCTCAGGTCAGTTGGGGAACTACTCCGGCGATGACCGTGGACATTGATCAATCTATTCCCGAACCTCACGATGCCGCTGAAGAACGCGCTCAGATGTATATGGGTTTAAAGCCCGGCACTCCCGTGAGCGAACTCGATATCAACACTGTCTTCATTGGCAGCTGCACTAATTCTCGCATCGAAGATCTCCGTATTGCGGCTGGTTTGATTCAGGGGCGCAAAGTCGCAGAAGGTGTTCGCGCGATGGTCGTTCCGGGTTCGGCGAGTGTTCGTGCTCTCGCCGAACAAGAAGGTTTGGACGATGTATTCAAAGATGCGGGGTTTGAATGGCACCGCGCAGGCTGCTCTATGTGTCTTGGCATGAACGGCGATATTTTGCGACCTCAACAACGATCCGCTAGTACAAGCAACCGCCCTTACGAAGGTCGTCAAGGCCCTGGTTCTCGCACGCATTTGGTGAGCCCACTCACGGCGGCGGCAACCGCGTTGACTGGTCGGCTTACCGATCCACGAGAGTTTATGAATTAAAGAAAACTTCCCTCTCCAATTCTAGGGAGGGTGAGGGAGGGGTTAATCCATCTTATACTCTGCCGACTACATGATGGTCTTCCGTGCGCGATCTTTAACTTTTTCCTGACCAACTGGTCGAACGCTGACCACTGATTCCGGTTCGAAATCAAGAAGCTTCAGCCAATCCTCTACAGAATCCGATTTCGGGAAGATTTCGTTTTCCTTGAACTCGGCGTCTATCGCCAATTGCATGTCTTCCAAATTCAAACCATGCTTCTTCTTCGGCTCGGCTATTGCACGTTTGATTGCGAAGTCCTTGGCTCGGTCGACTAATGATTTCAAAAGCGCCCCGCTGATCAGGTCGCTGAAGTAAAGGGTTTGCGAATTGCCGTCTCGCCCCAGGATTTCAAGAAACTCAGTTTCTTTGTTCTTTGTCCAAAGGCGGGCAACGGTGGCTTCGATCAAAGCTTTGCGAGCACAAGCCGGGCCATCGTGTTCTTTGGCAAACTCGGCGTCAATGGGGATGGAATCATGTAGATAAATCCCAAGTATCTGCCGTGCCGCATCTTGGTTCGGACGTTTGATTCGGATTTTTCGGTCAATCCTTTCGGGTCGCAAAATCGCCGGATCAATGTAATCGGGCCGGTTCGAAGTGAGCACGATCACCACATTCTCGAGTTCAACGAGGCCATCCATTTCGGCGCAGAACTGCGGCACCACCGTATTGCTGATGTTCAACCATCGGCCCGATGATCGGGTTCGCAAAACGGATTCCGCCTCGTCCAAAAAGATCACAACTATGCGCCCTTCGTTGGCCTGCTCGCGGGCGGTGGCAAAGATTTCCCGCACCATTCGCTCCGTTTCACCCAGCCACATATTCAAGATTTTCGGGCCGCTGATATGGAGGAAGCACTCTTTGGCATCCTGGTTTCCCGTGCGCTCACGATAATCCTTCGCAAGGTTGTAAGCAATTGCTTTGCCGAGCAGGGTTTTCCCGCAGCCGGGAGGGCCGTAAAGCAGAATTCCTTTTGGCGGACGCTTATCAAAAGATTTGTAAAGCTCAGGGTAGATCAGGGGTTGGGCAATAGATTCTTGGATGAGGTCAATCGCTTCTTGCTGACCGCCGACCGAGCTCCACGGAGTTTCCGGAATTTCTTCGATAAAGTAATTTTGCGCTGATTGTTTGGGTAAGTGCTCAACCGCCACCTTCCCGCTCGGATCAAGAAGCACTTCGTCACCGGATTTGATCGAAATATCAACCAAATGGTGAGCACGGGGAATAATACGCCCTTGGTGGCCCTGGGGATCGGAACTCACGCGTAACCGACCATCTTCTAGCACCGCTGAAACCGAAATCACTTGGCCGGTGGTCGATTCAGGGGCGAGGCCAACAATCGCATAGGCTTCATTAAGTTTCACCCGGACTCCTGGGTGGAGCAGTTCTGTATCTAAACTCGGGTCAACGGTGGCAACAAACTCCTGGTCGCCTTGAAGGATTTGAACCAGACCATCATCCAGAAACCGCACGAACAAGCCGATCTTATTCGCCGGTTGGATTAGCTTTTGATATGCCTCTTCGTATTGCGCGAGCAGGGCCTCTTGGTCTTCGCTAGATTTACCGAGAGTCGTAACTTCTGTCTTTAGCGCAGAAAGATAGGCACTGAGTTTTGCATCGGCGGATGGCAGAGCTTGTTCAATTCGGTCAGCAAGTTCTTGGATGCGGGCGAGCGACGATCCGCCGGAAGTCTGGGACATAGTTCGTTATACGCCGAAAAGTCGGATTCGAGCAAGCGTGCCGTCTGAATTCCTAGCTGAGTAGGACACTTTCAAAAACCGCTTCAGTAATAGACTTGGAAATATCCTTTCCGATTGGTTTTGAAGAGCGAAATGGCTTACGTGAACCATCTTGATTTGCAAATCCCGTGACAACCACTCTTGGTTTTTCGTCTTCGTGGACAAAATAGGTTTCAAGAACTTCGATTTCTACGCCCGAATCCGATTCACTGGCTTTCTGAGCCGCATGCTCGGCGATTTTTTGGAAATCGGGAATATGTTTTTGTAGCGGGGCTGGTTCTTGCTCAGGCTCAGAGATCACAGCACGTGTAAGCGCGCCTGGTTTATTGGCCAAACATTCTTGGCTGGCGAGGGCAATGAGGTTATCAAGAGTAGCGGCCCCGTGCTCGCGCCGATTTTCTAAACTCCGCTTACCGCCGGAAATACCATAGGAAAACCCAACTGGCACACGAACATCCTCGACTTTAAATTTTTTCGAAGCAATAGGTGCAAGTAAAGCGATTCCCTCTTCACGCGTGCGAGTTGTTCCAATAGCGAATTCGTCACCGCCGTAGCGTACAAGAACATCTTTTTTAGGGTCAATCAAGCCGTCCAGCAACTTGCCGAATCCTTTGAGCACTCGGTCGCCAACTACGTGCCCGTATCGCTTGTTGTAGACGCCAAAATCGTTGAGGTCAAAAAAGATCACACAGATTTCTTGCCCGGCTTCCAGTTGCTCAACACCCCAGTCTCGCAGGCGATCACTCCAGCTCAGTCCGGTGAGGGGATCGTAGCTGCGTCCGAGTTCGTCAATCAGCATCAACGCACTAAGAAGACCAGCATATTGATCTTCAAAAAACACGGCGAGGTAATCAGCTTGCTGGCCCACAAAGTATTTTGCGGCTTGGCGAACCGGTTCTGTAAGTTGCAGAGCGGTAGATGTACCGCGCATGACCTCTGTCACGAGAACATCTGGTTCCGAGAGCACAGCTGATTCAATCGTAACAAAACCTATGAATTCGCCATCGCGAATAACGGCAGCCGCCCCCGCATGCTCTTTTTGCATGAGAAGGAGTGCCGTACCCAGATCAGCGTCAGGGGGAACGGTTAGACGGTTCAACTTAATGTCCGCTATTGTTCTCAATATTGCCTCGATGTCCCAATAGATTCAACTGCAAGAGTCGCGCCAAAACTTCCCGAGTCCTGGCTAATCATCAGAAAGTGCCTTCAAAACCGCGTTCTGGCAATCCGCTACTAACTGAGAGCAAGCTGGTTGATGCATAAGTGTCGCCGTTCTTTGAATCTGCCGATACACTTGCCCCGGCGTCATTCGCAAGAATGCCGCGACTTCATCTTCCCGCAATTCAATATCGTTGCGCAGGATGTAAGCACAGATTTCAGTTTCCGTGAGTCCGCACTCTGCGCAGGGCATGTATACGCTGTGAACCGCATCCCGCACGACGTCTCGTAAATCCCAGCCATTCTCCCCGATGAGGTACGGCATAAGGATTCCGCTTGCCGTACCAAGGTCAGAGAGAGCACTCCAATCGGTTTTTACGAGTCTCAGGCGAAGCAGTGCACCCCGAATTGAACGACCATTGCCATTCATGTGCGTTGCTAAGAGGTGAGTGAGTTGCGGACTGAGCTTTATTCGCTCGGATTCTGCGATTTGCTTGACGATGAATTCCCGCTCAGGGCAAGTTGGCTCGTTGATAGACTCGATACGCCAGGAAAGCGGGCAGGCAAATATTCCTTGCGTGATCAGTTCGTGGCTTTGCCCCACCATGGTTACAAACGTTGGTCGCTTGAATCTGGCTCGCTGGTGAAGCCGCAGTTTGAGTTGGTGCTTTGCTCTCGGGTGGCGGAATACATCTTGAAGGTCATCGAGCAACAAAAACTGCTGAGCGCAAGCCTTTTCGCGCGAATTCGCCCATGTCAAAGCGTGTGCGACTGGAACGCTGATGCCGGTCGCTTCTGTGAGGCTCCGGCTGATTGACTGCAATAACTCTGATTTCCCCCATCCTGAAGGGCCGACAACCGCAGCAAATTGGTGAATTTCCTTAACAAATTGATCGGCTAATTTGATCGCTCGGCTATTGGATGGCAACGCGGCAAATTGAGATACAACCATTGCCGACGAGGCGCAAAGAACAGCACTCAAACGATTTTCACCCTGTTTTAATCCAGTGTTTTGCGTGCGAAAATCGGTGACTGCCATTGGTTTTTCTCGAAGAAATTAGCTATCGGACAAGCACTCATTTTCCGGGATAATCCTGTCGAATGCAAGGACCCCAAAAACGAAAATTTATGGTCATTTTGAACCTAAATTTTATGAAAAATTTATGCATTGAATTCAAATAGCAAGTCTCATAAAGATAAAAATCTTTTCCACCGATGTTTCCCCAATTTTGCGTTAGTGCTTGATTTTCTCCCAGTACTTGGAAAAATCAAATGTCGGGCTGTGTTGCAAGTTGTGGCACTTTGCACAAGCTTCTTTTCCGAGCGTTGGCATCTTGGCTTCTTTCGGTTTGAGGGTATGGTTTCGCCCTGCCCCGTGGCAAGATTCACAGCCGACGTCGGTGAATTGGGGAGTTTTTTCCTTAACAATAAATCCGTTGGTGCTTTCGATTCCCACAACGTGGCAACTCACGCAATCGGGGTCGGCATCATGCTTATCTGATTCAAGTGTAGCAAAGGCTTTAGCGTGCTTTGACCCTTTCCAAATCTTGTATTCGGCTTCATGGCAAGAACGGCAAGCTTCGGTGCCTGCGTATACAACATCAGACACTTTGGGCATCATTTCAACCAGCTTTTCGCTCCGAACGCGATCAAGGTACCGGTTGTAGTAACGGGAAACATCAGCATGGTCGTGCACATCTGGCCCGAGCGAATTTATGACCGGTGATTCAAATCTTTCGCCTGAAAAAGTGATTGAAGTCACATACTGGCCTTGCGGCCCCGGCGTAAGTAACCAAGTTTCGCCTATCCGGTCTTCACCCGTTCGAGGCGCGCTTTTTGAAGCGTAGATAATCACGTCTAGCTGAGGAACTGACTCGGCGATCTGTATGGCAATGTCGCGGTCAAAGTTAGTGATGTAGATAGAGGGAACCGATCGTTCTTTGGCTGTTTGCACGAGCTCACGAACTCTGGAAATCGCGTTGAGCTGAGTGAACGAGGGGCTTGTACCGTCGGCATATACGGCGCATTTTGGGCTTACAAACACACTTGAATTCTCTGTGCCGAGAATGGAAGTGTTCGAAAGTCGCTCAACGGCGGCGATTCCTGGTTCGCCCAAAATTAAATCCTTGGAAGTGAGTGCAAGCACATCAACCTTCATTGCTTTTAGCGATTCAGCAAGGGTTTCGGCTTTGAGCTCGGATTGCCGACCAGGAACCCCTACAATTGGGCCAGTTTCAATAATAAATGACGCTTGTTGAGCTAACTCCTCGGTTTTTGTGGCTCGCCGGCGAATACCGCCCGCCATTGGCTTAGTGCAGCCGCAAGGAGAAAGATATCCGGCAGTATTGCCACCAATAATCAAAGTCCAGCTTGTCGATTCTTCTTGTTTGGCAATCGCACCCATGATGAACGGCAACAGAGCCGTTCCCCAAAGCGCGACTTTCAGGAATCTAGGGCACATAACCTTGAACGGGAACAACGATTTGCGGAGAATCCGGATCGTCGGTTTTGATAAGGAGGCTCGCAATCACGGTGCCGGTTCCAGGCTTGGCATTGAGTTCAACGGAAAGCTTGTATTCACCTACACCGAGCTTCTCAGTTTTAGCAGTCAGGTAAGTTTCCGAAGACTTAATTTCCAATATTTTGAAATCTTTTCCTGTTCCATTAATTGTTGCCCAGGCTCGGGCAATTCCACCCTTCACATCACCAAAATAAATTGTTTGTGGAGAGACGGCTATTCCTCTTTGAACATAGAAATTTGCGCCAAGTAAGGGAAATATTTTGTTATCTGTTTGGATAAGCAAAGCCGCCAAAATTCGGCCCTGCACAGTACCGGGGCTAAGCAATACATCAATTTTGTAGCCTTTTCTGGGCTTAGCTGGCTCGTTCCACAATGGGTCAGCGAGGGATCCCTCCCAAGGTGAGATACTTGTCACTCCAGTCAAACCTGAAACACTTGCCCGCAAGGGCTTCATTTCAATCGAATCTGGCATAAAGAGATAGTAGGTGAGTTTCGCACCACTTTCACCGAACATCACCGTGTCACTTTTTTCTCCAGTGATCAGGCGGTAAGCAGGGGTGATATTCCCGACGACTCCAACTCTTGTAGTCGGATGCTCAGGGTCGTTGGTGTAAATAAACAAACCTTTGTCTTGAGGCCCCTGGAAGTCGGCCGTGCTCATGTAAATATTCACTAATGTTGTGGATTCAGGCGCGACCACAGGATCGTAATTGATGATAAAACACGAGCAATCCGGTCTAATAGAAAATTGCATGGGTGCTTTCCCCCTGTTTACAATTTGAATTTGAAACTGCTGGGGTTCGCCTTGAACAACCGTATTAAAGTTAATTTGATTTTGATCAATAAAGAACGATGGAAAATTTGCTGCTAGCTTCTTTTTGTTTTTTGCTGCGGCAACAAGCTTATCTGCAATCTGGACGTTATTCTTTGCAAGCACCAAGGAAAGGCCATCTATTTTTGGCATTGAGCCTCCCACTCCATCTATCCGGAACATCGTACTGCCTGGTTTTGGCTGCCGTTCGAGTCCAAGGTAGGAACCAATAACAAAACTAATCTCGTTTTCGTAGACAGGCGCTTCAATTTCGAGCTTAAGATCAGTTCGAATAGTGGATACGACAGCTTCAATGGTCGGCTCGCTGGGATCAGGGCTTTCAAAAAGAACCAGCGTTTTTGGTACTCCGACAGCGGTTTGCTCTAATTCTTTTACGAACGTTATGAGAACGTTGGGCTTGTCGCTTTCCGTAATTTTCAACTCAGGCAGCTCATGCTTCCAGTTTGCAATAGCTTTGTCTAAAGCATTTTTTGCGATGACTTGGTTGATTTTCGAGAGTTTGCCAGTATCAATTTTGATCGTAAATTCATATTTGGGAAGAGATTTAGCCCGTTGTGTAGCTTGCGCAAATTCGCCAGCCTCAAGAAACTCGGCAACTTCGCGCACGGATTTTTGAAAAAATGGTGACGAACCCACTGGTGGAGTTGGAGCAGCCTCAATTTGAGCCGATTGGGCAACGGCAACCATCATTCCAAGTGCAAGCAAACTCATTTTGAATCTCTGTTATTTGACGTATCAAATGCGGCAAGTGGTCGGAGGACTACTCAATAAACGTGTCCTCATTCGGCGGACGCTTCAAATAAGCTTCGATAAAGCTATCGATTTCTCCATCCATAACGGCTACAACGTTTCCGGTTTCATGTCCGGTTCGGTGATCCTTCACCATTGTGTATGGCTGCATCACATAGCTTCTAATCTGTCGGCCCCATTCCGCCGGGCCAATGTCTCCCTTGATGGCATTAGCTTTGGCGAGGTCGGCTTCTCGTTGCAAAACGGCTAATCGCGAGGCAAGCATTTTGTAAACCGAAGCGCGGTTTTTATGCTGACTGCGTTCGTTTTGGCATTGAACGACGATGCCAGTTGGGATGTGCGTCAGGCGGACTGCCGATTCCGTTTTGTTGACGTGCTGACCACCTGCACCCGATGCTCGAAGGGTTTCCTCCTTGACATCATCCGGATTGATCTCAACTTCTGTTTCTTCCATTTCTGGGAGAACTTCAATTCGGCAGAAAGAAGTATGCCGGCGAGCATTGGAGTCAAAGGGAGAAATCCGAACAAGTCGATGCACTCCTCCTTCCGACTTCAGATACCCGTATGCATTTGTGCCAGTGACTTCAAAAGTGACGTTGCGGTAACCAGTGACATCGCCAGGAGTTTCTGAGACGATTTCGAGCTTAAAACCTTTAATCTGCGCCCAGCGCATGTACATACGGAAAAGGATTGAAGCCCAGTCACATGCTTCCGAGCCGCCTGCCCCGGCACTGATTTCAACTAGCGCATTCCGGTCATCGTATTCTCCGCTGAGCAAGGTTTGGAGCTCGTACGAATCTAAATCGGCAAGAAATGAAATAGCTTGGGAATCCGCTTCTTGTTCGAGATCGGCATCCGGCTCAGCGCGGATCATCTCGTAAAAGTCGTGGATGTTGTTAAGCCGTTCATCCAATTGCAAAAATGGATGAATGATTCCTTTGGTTCGGGAGAGTTTCCGCAGATGAGTTTGCGCGGCTTGCGGATCGTCCCAAAAATTCGATTGTGCTGCGGCTGCTTCTAGTTCACCGAGCTGCTGTTGTAGTCGAGGCAGGTCAAAGATGCCCCCGAATAGCGTCCAGGCGAGCGCGAGCCTCGGACAGCGCTTGATGCTGCTCATGAGTCAACATAAGATTAACTTTACCGTTGAAGTCATTTTTGTTTTCGCAAACTACCCAACCATTAGGCTATAATTCTTGCGGGTTCTTTATGCGTCGCAATTGCTTAAATTGAACCTAATTTAAATCAAGGAAATGATGATGAGCAATTATAAGCCTTTTAAAGGTGTTTCACGCTTGATTCTTGCTTTGCTGGCTGTATCTGCCGTTGGATTAGCTTTTGGTCAAAAACGACCAGTGGTGCAATCAGATACACCAATCAATCAGGAAGGAATTAAGTCTGGTGAAACAAAAACCATGCTGCCTTGGGATAAAAAGATTAAAATTTCGACAATTAATCCTAGAAACTTTTTCCCAAAAATCACAAATGCGGCTCAAGCCCGCGGTATTCGACCCTCTAACCCAGATATCAAACTAACTAAGTCTGGCTACCAACTAGACCGTTCCCAAGATGGACTTGGGCTTCCCACCGTTGGTGGCAACACAGGCAACTCGACCGCTGTTCTTGGTGCGCGGTTCCCAGGCGTTAGTTTTACTGGCTGGTTCCCGCCTGATGTTTCTATGGCGGTTGGTAGCACTCATGTTGTTCAAGTCACCAATACGACGGTCGGCTTCTTTAACAAGAGCACTGGCACACTAGAATTCTCTCAAGTCCTTGATGGAACAGGATTTTTCTCGGGCCAAAATGTTGGATCGTTTACATTTGACCCTCGCGTAATTTACGACCCAGATACCAACCGTTTTATCATGGTTGTTTTGGATGTAGATTTCGACGCAGCGGTATCCCGAGTTCAAATCGCAATTTCAACCGATGCAGATCCATTTAATCCATGGACTCTCGTAACTTTAGACAACACGATCACAATTGGTGGCGCTCCACTTTGGGGTGACTATCCAACGGTCTCAACAAATGAAGACTACATCGTGATGACCTTCAACCACTTTGGTTTCTTTACAAACAATGTATTGGGAACCATGTTTGCGTTGTCGAAGGATCTGTCTCGAGTTCAGTTTTTCAACACTGGCCAATTTTCAACTTCAATGGCTAAGCGCTCGGTACCAGGAACAACTGGTCCAGCTTACGGCGTAGGAATCGTCCACCCATTCTTGGGTGCTCCTCCAGCGGCAAATGTTTTTGCAGTGAAGAAGTCTGGAGTTAACGCGACGATTTCTAATATGCAGGTTCAACTGCCAATCTACATGCCGCAAGATGGTGGTGCCTCCATGCGGGGAATCTTTATTGATACCCTCGGAGGCCGAATGATGGATGCTTCGGTGAACCAAAACAGCCTTGTATTTGCGCTCACCGTCAATGCCGGCCCTGATAATCTCGGATTCCAATATCCTTTTGCTGCCGCCCCGAATCCAGGACGGAGCAAAGTTCGGTGGGGTGAAATTTCGCTCAACACTTTCCCGAATGGAAGGCCAGCTTTATTCCAATCGGGTGACATGGGTTACGCAAACACCTTTGCGACCTGTCTTCCCGCGATTATCAAGAACAATGCTGGAGAAATTGCCGTAGTTGCAACCCGATCCTCTGCCGGGGAGACGCCTAAGGTAATTGCGGCCACTCGCCGATCAATTGATGTTAAAGGCACACTTGGCCCGATCGCCATATTTGGCTCATCGGCTAACTTTAACATCACTGGTGGGGGAACTTCGCGTTGGGGCGACTATGCGGGAATTGCAATTGATCCACTTGATCCAACTCGGTTCTGGGGTTCGCATGAAATCTTCAGCAACTCAAGCCTCGAATGGGGAACAGAAATCTTCTCGTTCGTTATTGGTTCACCGACTGCGGTTACAACTGAGCCGACTGGCGTAACTCCGGTGTTTGGAAGTGTGGCTGGTGGAAACGTTGATAGCTTTGACACCCTTGGTGACTCTGATGTCTACTCGCTAAACACGGAATACATTTCTGGACGCGGTAACTACGCAGGTTACGATCTCACCTTTAACCCTGGTGGAACCGTAAACAACGTTGATATCACGCTCAACATGGTCTCGACCGTAGATGGAGTCACTGGCTTCATTTACATGTTCAATGTGACCACTAATGATTGGGATTTGGTTTGGAATACACGATTAAAGGCAACTCCACAAGAGATTGTGATAGTCATTGATTCCGCGAGAATGTCCAAATACATTAACGGAAGCGGCAACATCGTTACTCGGGTGGTCGCGCTTAACGCAGAACGACGCCGCGGCGTTGCGCCAGCTTCATTCGCACTTAATTCAGACTTTGGTGCGATCATGAAGAACCGCAACTAAACTAAATAGTCGCTCATCATCAAAAATAGAGCCCCGATTCAATTGAATCGGGGCTCTATTTGCTAAGAGTGCTTAACCTGTAAGTTCGTAAGTTTTTGTACTTCCCGCCCAGTATGCTTGCCGACCGTTACGCTGGCGGCTATGATTTTCGAACTCCGTTCTAAGGGTCGAACGCACTTGGTTCATTTTCGACATTGCGGCACCTTCTGCCCTAGACAGCTTTTGTCTTTGTTCCAGAGTTAATTGCGCGCCCTTTGTGATGAGATCTTGTATGGCGTCGAGCGCATCACCTCGTTCATTCAATATTGAATTGAGCTCGTGAGTTTCTAGCTCATCAATTTCTTGCGCCAATAGGTACGAAAGCGCAGCAAACTTCTCAATCGGTTGATCGAGCAAATCAAGCTGCGTTGGCATGCTGAATTCCTTGCCGCGAAGTCTGCTTTTCAATTTGTGCCCAGCTTTCTCGAAGGTCGCTTAAAACTTTGGTCGCCTGATCCAAATAAATCGGTGTGTCTTCTATGTTCGCTTGTACGATTCTGTCGAAAGCAAATGTATAGAGTGCGAACAGGTTGCCAGCAATCTCTCCGCCTTGCTTGACATCCAAGCAAGAAATTAGTTCAGTGATGATGTCTTGCGCGCGAATGCACATTTCATTCTGCTTATGTAGATTGCCTTCTTCCATGGCTACCTTGGCCGCGTTAATAAACCTCATTGCACCGTCGTACAGCATGATAACTAGCTGTAAAGGGCTCGCGCCATCAATTGCGCTCTTTCTATATTGTTGAACGGATGAATTTGGGTAGGCCACGCCTGTTTCTCTCCAAGAAGCTCTGGGATTAATTTTCGGTTGATTTGAGCCTAACCCTCAGATAAATTTGTGCCTTTGGGCAAAACAATAAAAAGTACGGTTAATCCGGCGAGGAGCCAGGCGATTGGAACCAGCCATTTCCACTCGGGCGGATATTCTGGCTGATCGAGCATCGGGTTAAACCTGGCGGTGAGCACGGTTTCCAGGCGAAGATACAAAAAAACCGCTCCAACAAACAACCCGCCGGTAAATCCCGCCGCACCCGCTAACTTTCCGAGCCGGACAAACACGGCCCCAACAATAAATGTAGGAATTGTTGCAAAGGCGAGAGCAGTGTAAAGCTGGGCAGACGTGCGATGCTCGAAAACCAAAAACGGCCACATTGCAAGCAAATAAACCAAAAAGCTGGAAACAAGAATAACAGAGCATCCAGTCATCAATTGCCCCTCGAACGATTTCGGTCGAGGGGCAGACTCCTCTAGGGGTTCATCGGTTCCTAGAGGTTCAAACGGCATTGTTTCTACAGTCCTTTATCGGCTATGAATTTAGTGAGGTCAGCGATTCGACAGCTGTATCCCCATTCGTTATCATACCAAGCAACGACTTTCACCATTTCATCTAAGGTGACAGTGTCAACCGCGCTGAAAATGGAACTGTAAGTGTTTCCTTTGAGATCGCTACTTACAAGCTCTTCGTCGGAATACTGCAGGATTCCTTTCATTGGGCCATCGGCATATTCTTTCATCGCAGCGTTGATTTCTGTGACGCTTGCGACTTTGCTGAGGGTCGCGGTGAAGTCAACTACGCTGACGGTTGGAACTGGAACTCGGAACGCCATTCCCGTGAACTTGCCAACTAATTCTGGAATGACTAATCCGACAGCCTTCGCCGCGCCAGTGCTACTTGGAACTACATTCTCTGCTGCGGCTCGGCTATCGCGGAGACCTTTCCGTGCTGTATCAACCGTTGCTTGACTGTTGGTGTAAGCATGAACGGTGGTCAACAATCCTTTTTCGATGCCGAATCTCTCGTGCAGAACCTTAGCAACTGGAGCAAGACCGTTGGTAGTACAGCTAGCGTTGCTAATCACGTGGTGCTTAGCAGGATCGTACATATTATCGTTGACCCCGAGAACCAAAGTGACATCTTCATTCTTTGCTGGAGCGCTGATGATGACTTTTTTTGCACCTGCTGTAATGTGAGCGGAAGCTTTAGTTGCATCGGTAAAGAACCCGGTGCTTTCAATAACAATGTCTGCACCCAAGTCACCCCAAGGAATGTTGGCTGGATCTTTTTCCGCAAATACCTTAAAGCGGTCGCCGTCAACTGTGATGCTGTCTGCATCGTGGCTGACCGTTCCGTTAAACGGCCCGTAAACCGTATCGTATTTGAATAGGTGAGCGTTCGTTTCCGTATCTACCAGGTCGTTGATGCCAACCACATCTATGTCCCCTTTGTATCGTGCGAGAAGTGTTCGCAATGAAAGCCGCCCTATGCGACCAAATCCGTTAATCCCAACTTTGACTGCCATTTTCTTCCTACTGTTTGATTCTACTTTGATGCACGGTTACTACATAGGAAAGCCGCCCAACACTATTTGCTGGGCGGCTATATCCATAGTCTCTGGGTTAGCTTGCTTGATCAAGCTTACGCGCGAGTTCTCGTTTTTCAAATGTATCGAATGCGATATTTCGCTGCGCTTCTTCGAGAGAAATTTGTCCCGCAACAATTCGGCTAAGAGCATCGAATTGGATCGGCAGATAACCGTAATAACCAGCCAATTCTTTGATTTCTTCGCAGGTTGCTTGCTCAGCAATTAGTCGGGCGACTTCTGGAGTAATAGGCAAGATTTCGTGAGCCGCACAACGTCCAATGTAACCATCAGAATCTTCGCTTGCGGTTGCTCGCCAAAGTTCTTCAATGTTGGAAACACCAAAGGCGACTCGTAGAAGTTCTTTTTCTTCCGAAGTTGCTGGTGATTGCGCTTTAGTTTCTGAATCCAAAGTTCTCAGCAGTCGCTGGCTCATGATTCCATTGAGTGCAGTCGCAAGAATCGCGGGCTCGACGCCCAGTTCGATGAGTCTTGGCACAGCACCCGCTGCATCATTTGTATCCAGAGTTGCGAAGACCTTCTTACCACTGATTGCGGCTCGGACTGCGACCTCGGCGGTTTCGCGGTCGCGAATTTCGCCAACCAGAATCACGTCCGGATCTTGCTCAAGAATCGCTTTGAGTTGCGTCGCGTACGTCAACCCTTGCGAGCGATCAACCTCGGTTTGGTTAATTCCAACCAGGTCGAATTCGATCGGGTCTTCGCAGGTCATGATGTTCAACCCGGAATCTTGTAATTCGCCAAGTGCGGAGTACAAGGTTGTGGTTTTTCCGTTCCCGGTTGGGCCAGCGATTACAAATAGACCGTATGGTCTATTGATGAGGTCACGGAACATTTTGAGGTTTTCTGACTCGAAACCAAGTTCATCTAAGGTTTTTAGACCAAGCGATCTGTCAAGTAGCCGCAACACGATTCGTGAACCATGAGGATTTGGTAATACGCTGATTTTAAAGTCAACTGCGTGGTTTGCAAAGTCTGCGGAAACACGTCCACTTTGAGGAACGAGTGTTTGATTCACATCAAGATGACCGATGAACTTTAAACGAGCAACGACCAATTCACTGAGTTCTAGAGGAAGTTCTCGCACCGTTCGCAGGCGTCCGCTGATGCGGTATCGAACTTCGACTTTGTTGTGGCTAGGTTCAAGGTGGACGTCGCTGGCCCCAGCGTGGATCGCATCGAGCACAATTTGATCAACCAGAGCATTCACTGGCACTGTGTTGGGGCCATTGAAGTTTGGTTCCAAATCGATTTCATCTTCGGATTTCTGGGCGATAGTTTCCAGCGCGTTTTGGACAATCTCGTCAACCGCAATCGCATTCCGTTGAGCCGCAACGCCAAACGCACGGTCAATGTGGAAAGCCAATCGTGCTTCGTCGGCCAAGACTGGCTCTACGCGCTTTTTCGTGTGTAGTCGCACGGCTTCGATTGCTTCTGCATCACTTGTGTCTCGCATTGCCAGCAATAGCAAGTCTCCGCGAACTGCGACAGGAAGCATTTGGAATACTCGGCACATTTCCTGAGGAAGCAACCGAATCGCATCTTGAGATGGACGATCTTCTTCGAGGTGCCAAGGGCTGACGCCTTTCTGCGCGGCCAATACTTGTAGCAAGCGTCGCTCGGTCATGATTCCCATAGAAATCAAAATCTGACCCAGTTTTTCGTTCGTTTCTTGCTGACGCTTGATCGCGCGTTCAATTTGACCCTGGCTGACAAGCTTGTGATTCACTAATAGCTCGCCGATGCGGCTATCTTTGGCGACTTCTTCCTGTTTCTTATCTTCTGAAATATGCGTGTATTCATCAGGCAAATCTGAACGAACCGGCGTAGAATTCTGGACAGGCTGATCTTCTGGCTCACTTTCAGGTACTTCTTCGGTAGCAGGGGCAGAGCCTAGAATTGCATCCCAGAAGTTGCCTTCAGTTGATGTTACAGGCCCTGCAGAAGCAGTTGGTTCAAGCGAAGGAGGAACGGCTAGATACTGTTCATACTCCTCAGAACTTTCAGTTTCCGCGAGGGGTGCCGCTTCAGTTTCTTCGACGACTGTCGCATCAGTTTCTGTGAGCTGCTCTTCAACTAATTCGGGTTCAACCGTAACGGGATCCGACTCAGCGATTGGCTCTTCAATAATGGGCTGAGGAGCAATGATCGCTTCAGGCTCAGTATCCTCAGGTTCATCCGTAACAGGAGAGGGAACAAATCCAGCAACTGGGTCGGCTTCATCCGCAGATTCCCATGGATTTTGAATTTGGAATCCGTTTTCTTCTGGCACTAGAGGCGGGCAAACGAACTCACTCACCAATTCGGTAGGGTGCTCTTCCGTTGGCTCAAAATTCTCGTTAATTGGCTGCCCGATTTCATTCCAAGTGGTCGCATCTTGGCTGGATGTAAGCGTTGGATCTTCAGTAATGACCGGCCATTCAAAAACTTCCGCAACTGGTGCGAATGAATTTTGAACTTCTTGAACAGGCTCCTCGACGATAGGCGCACTCTCGGCAACTGGGGGTTCTTCAATTGGTGGTTGGGAAACGATCGGATCTTCGACATAGGCTTCCTGTTCTTCTGCAATTGGTGCCGCTTGATGGAAAGCAACCGGAATTTCTGGCGCTACAAGCTCAGTTGAAACTGCTTCAACTGGCGGGGTTGAATCCGTTGACTCTCCCCAAGTGGGTGCATTCGGATCAACGTAAGGGTGGAAAGCATCCGCTGCTGGTTGCTCAGGCGGAGAAACCACTGGGGCTTCTTCTACCGGTGGAGCTTGGAAAACAGTTGGAAACTCTGCTGGTGGCGCAGGAGCTTCGCTGACAGTTGGTGGAACTTCGAGGGATGCTGGAGGCTGGGTCGGAGCAGTTGCTTCGGCATCGGCGTCTTCCCACGCTGAACTCTGAGATATGGACTGAATTGCTTGTTCGATTTCTTTCGGATCCCGCGGGGTGTACTCGGGTACAGAAATAGAATTCGTAACTGGGTCGGCAACGGATTTTTCACTTGGTGTGAGGTCAACGTCGTCCCATCCTGCAATTTGAGGCTTAGGCGTTAAAGCTTCGGCTCGACGCATAGCGACGGTTGGATTGCCGAATGCTTCCGTCGTTTCGGAGTTGAGTTTTTCCCAGAATCCTTCTTTTGCTGGGTCATTGATCTCGGCCACCGGAGCAACTTCAGCTGGAGTTGGTGGTGCAACCGGGGTTTCCATATTAGGAACCTCAATCGGAGGAAGAGTGGCTTCAGGAGCATCAGCTGGAGCGTTTGCCTCAAGCTGTTGGTACTCACTCCAATCAATCACTAGCGGCGCACGATCCTTATCGGCAACCGGGGGAGCGGTCATTTGCGGTGGTGCCAATTGCGGTTTCGGAGCAGGTTTGCTCGCTCCTAGTGGAGCAACCGGGCCTAACCCCGCCGGAGCTTCCTGAACAATTTCAATAGTGTTATCTTCGCTGGCACTATCTTTGCCACGCTTGAGTAACCGATCCCAACTAAACTTTTCACCCATTGTGTTTCAGTCCTTCTCCGAATCAAAACGTGATTTCGAAGAACTGGCCCCCGCAAAAATACGGAAACCTCCGGGTTTTATCCTCGGAGGTTTCTGTTAACTTTTTAGGGTGAAAAGTTAATTTCCGCCAACTTTTGGTTTGTCAGGAGTTTTGTAAGTTTTCGATCCCTTTTTCAGCTCGTTTTGTAGATATTCCACTGCCTTACTTAGCTGAGGGTCTTGACCCTTTGCCGCGAGAGCAGGGTCATCTTCGACTTCAATGTCTGGAGATACGCCGGTGTTTTCAGCGATCCACTTGCCAGTATCTGGATCGTAGATTCCAAACGCAGGTGAAGTAACTCCACCGCCGCCGACCAGACCGTAAGTGCCTTGGATACCAACCAAGCCACCCCAAGTTCGCTTACCGATCAGTGGACCGACTCCTGCTTTCTTGAACAGATAAGGGAAAAGGTCTCCACCTGAACCAGCATGTTCGTTAATTAGCATCGCTTTCGGGCCGTTGAGAGATGGCTGAAGGCCGACATCTGCACCATGTCGTGGCGCGATTACGTTGGTGACCTGAGCTTGCAGGTAGTTGATGAAGAAGGTTGGAATCCAACCGCCTCCGTTGTACCGCTCGTCAATCACCCAAGCTTGTTTATCCATTTGCGCCATGTAGCCACGAATGAACATGATCATTCCTTGAACGTTGGTATCGGGAACGTGAATGTAACCGATCTTGCCACCGCTCATTTGATCAACCATTTGGCGTCGCTCTTCCACCCAGGTTTCGTAACGAAGGTTTGATTCGTCAATCGCTGGGTAAACGGAGACTTTGCGAGCTCCGACGCTTGATGGCGAATCGTTGACGGTGAGTTCAACTTTTCGTCCCACCTTACCGATCAGGTGCTCGGTCACACCAGTTTTAGCGGTGACTTGCTTGCCGTCAACTGCAAGCAGGTATTCGCCATCTTTGATATCGACGCCAATAGCTCCGAGAGGGCCAACCGAGTTAGGAACGTAGTTCACTCCTCGGTAGATTTTCGCAAATTTGACGTTGTTGCCAACAACTGCGTAGTCGGCACCGAGCAAACCAGCAGCTGGGCTCATCGGATCTGCTCCGGCTGGGCCAGGGGTGACGTAGGAGTGACCGGTTCCAAGCTCACCAATCAATTGACCGATGATGTAGTCGAGGTCACTGCGGTCGCCAACGTAAGGAAGCATCTTAGCGTATCGGTCGCCGATGGCTTTCCAGTTCAGGCCGAGCATTTGAGGATCGTAGAACTGATCTCGTTCGTATCGCCATACATCCCAGAACATCTGCTTGTTCTCAACGCTTGGGTCAACCATTTTGCCAACTCGGCTGAGGTTAACTGCGCCCGCTCCAACCTGGACTCCCGGCCGAACATCGGTAATCGCGATTGTATTACCGATCTTGTACGCCATCTTGGTCAAGTCTTTGTTGAATGCCAAACCTTGCGGCATAGGCATCATCGGTGCCGGTTGGCGTGATCTGATGTTGTAGATGCTGATTCCTTCTGGGGATAGAACCATCGCACTGTTACGCAGGCCGATGATTCCAAAGAAACTGCCGGGAGCGTAAGGTAATGCGAGCATTCGTCCTTCGATTCCGTCAATATCGACAACCATATCTCCAGCCGGAGCATTTGCACCAGAATCTTGACCTTCGATTGGCTCTTCATCCTCATCTGGTCGCATCGGGTTTGGAGTTGATTTAGCAAGGGTCACCAGGTAAGCGCGTTGAATTCCGCTTTGTTCGAGGTGAGGCCCGAGTACGCCTTGATTCGGCGCATAATCTCGTCCGGAGATGAAGTACAAGTACTTGCCGTTTTGGTCAAATGAAGGTGAAGCATCGCCAAAGAATCCGCGGGTGACCGCGTGTTCTTTTCCAGTTGCCAGTTCATACAAACAAATTGATGTTTGTAGGTTCGGCATATTTTTCGCGTAGGTAAGCCATTTTCCATCGGCAGACCAGTTAGCGGATGGAGGTGAAGCCATATCTTTGTAAACAAGCTTCGGAGTTCCACCAGTGATATCCATGACGAACAGCTCAAAATCAACTGTGGTGTAGTACAGTTTTTGTGAACCGGGTGCCAACGAATAACTGGCGATTTTGTGGCTAGAAGGAGTGGAAATGACTTCCTCGTCTCCACCCATTTGGTTTTGGCGGACGATTTGTTGCTCGCCGCTTTTATCCGTCATGTAGTAGATGTACTTGCCATCATCGCTCCAGCTTGCGTTTTGCTCACGGGCGTTGTCGGATTCGGTGAGATTCCGAGTTTCACCGGAGGTAGCGGGTACGGAGAAGATATCTCCTCTTGCTTCAACAATCAACCGTTTCGCCGTTGGCGAAAGAGCGTAGTTGCTCACTTGATTACTGAGGTTCATGTATCGGGGACGCATCGAAATGTTGTCGCCCGTTACCCGTGGATCTAGAGTTTTAATTTGCTTGGTTGCAAGGTCGAACGTATGAAGTCTCAGATTGCGTTCAAAAACGATGGTCTTGCCATCTGTGCTTGGCCAGCGAACATCTCCATCGGTGAACTGAGTGAGTTGCTCAGTTCGTTTATTGCTGGTGTTGTAAACGTACAAGTTAATGTTGGATTGGTTTTTATCGCTCAGGAAGTAAACATTGTCGCCAACCCACATCGGGAAGTAATTGTTCTCAAGTCCGATAGGGAGTTCGCTATAGCTTTTCGTCTTGAAATCCCAGAAAGAAACTTTTCCTTGAGTACCACCGCGATACCGCCGCCAGTTAAATAAGTGGCTGACCTTACGGTTATAAGCCATTTTTGAACCGTCGGAATTGAATGAAATATCATAAGCTTCGGCAATTTCAGTTCGTTCAGCTATGCCGCCCTCAACTGAAACAAACCAGAGTCTGGGCATCCGGGTTGTGAAGTTGCCGTAACTGGAAACGTAAGCAATCTTTTTCCCGTCGGGCGTCCACTCTTTAACGATCTCGCTGGTTGGCTCGTAAGTGAGACGCCGTGGCTCTCCACCAGTGGATGGAATGACAAAAACATCATTGCTTCCGTCGTACGCTGCATTAAAAGCGATCCACTTGCCGTCGGGTGAAAACTTTGGATTGGACTCCAAGCCAGCGTGGGATGTCAGCCGCCTGGCTGCTCCACCCGAAGTGCTTGAAATCCAGAGATCGGATGCGTAAACGAAAACAACTTGGTCACCGTGAACGTCCGGATACCGCAGAAGTCTCACTTCGTCGGTAAGCGATTGTCCTAGTGCCATGGCTGCGATGGTTGATATCAACATGGCTTCTTTAGTTATGGCACGAATGCCTCTTCCCGTATTAACTACTGGGATAAAGGGTTACGGTTTCAACCTAAATTCAAATTATTAACCGTTAGACTTAGGCGGCGGAGTTGTTCCTCGTGCTTTTACATCGATTTGAACTGAAATAACAGATCCTTTTATCCAGGCTGAGATCACAGCCGGGCCAGCTGTCAATGCGCGCAAGACGCCAGATTGGTCAATCCACGCAGAACCCTGAGCGGCCCAAATCACGTCGTTCAGTGGAACCCGCTCGCCTAGCTGGTTGATGACTGCATACGTTGCACTTTGGCCCTCTTCGATATTAGGAACACCCTTAATCACGTAAATCGCGTTAGGATCGGGGACTGGCATCTCTCCGAAGAGAAGAACACTGTTGCAGATCGCTCGTTCAACTCCGCTATCACTTGGCCGGTTAAGAGGGATCGAGCCGAGAGCAAGGGTAGAGCTTCCGCCTCCATCAAGATTGATTGCCTCTTGGCAACCAAGCCTCTGCATCACACGAGCAAGTTCATCTAGGCTAGAGCCTCGGCTCATTGGCTGTCGCCCATCGATAACGACGAGCCAAAGATCACCTTCTTTGGTGGCACCAATCGCAGTCCGTGGGTGCATCGTCAAGCTGAATGAGTCAGAAAAATTCTCCCTTTTGGCATTCATAACCACATTGCCTTTACTCACCAGCAACGGGCCGCCGCCGACTGCATGAACCGCTTTCTCGCTCAACTGGGTGGATTTGGAAGTAATTGTGATTGTGTCGCCGGGCTTTAGAGCCGCAATATCGCCTTTTTTGTTGCCCGTACCGGCAAGAATCATCTGACCAGGCTTGATATCCGCAACTGTTAGGTCGGGTGTAACGAGTTCAACCCGCCCGGTTACTTTTCCATTGAACTTGAGCGTTTGGTCGGTCGCGATCAGAGCGTAGTTACCAATCACGCTAGACTTCGCCATCAGCGCAGAAGAAGTAAACAAGCCGATTTGATTATCGCCAAGGTCTTGGTTTAGGTTTGGAATCGGTTTAGCAGCCACGCCAGAGCTATATGTAAGAGTGGTTGTTACTGGCCCGGCGTACGTGTAATTGGCTCCCCATGCAAACGATGCACGGTTGGGATATGGAAGGCTGAGCATCTCGCCACTTCGAATCATAAGCCCGATCGGATCACCCGACCAAGGGAAAAAGTCAGCGTTAATTCCAGCAAGTGCGCCTGTTTCTCGAATCGTAGTTGTAATCGGTTGCCGGCCTTTGGTGACATCGTTAGGGCCGTAGATGGATTGTCCAGCCAGCTCTGGACGGGAATAAACTTTGCCCGACCCGGGCGTGTATCGGTAAGCATGAATGACCCGTGGCAAACCAAGATCAATCTCCATGCGGTAAGTCAGGCCCGGAGTAATCAATTTTTCCCAAGATTGAGACTGTGCGGTCAAAATACCGGGGAAGGTGAAAGCCGCGAGGAGAATTACGCCTTTCAAGTTGATTCTATTTTTTTGTTTTGCCACCGATTTTGCTCCGCCAAAGAACTGACGATTGAGGGTACCTGACGCTCCATTTTGATGGTGCGCGGTAATCTGGGGATTCATGAGATTGACTCATCTAGTGAACTGCGCCGGTTGAGCGAGCAAGCTGGGCCCGACCCAGTTGGCGGAGGTTCTCCGCCTTTTGCCGCCGCAAACGCATCCTGACTTGCTGATCGGATTTTCGACGCGCGACGATGCGGGGGTCATTCGTGTGCCAAGCATGCCGGGCAAAGGGCTTGTTCAGACTATGGATTTCTTCACTCCGGTGGTGGACGATCCGTATGCTTATGGTCAGATCGCGGCGGCAAATGCTTTAAGCGACATCTATGCAATGGGTGGAACACCCATCTCGGTGATGAACATCGCTTGTTTTGACCCTTCCGCCGCGCCGGCTGAGGTCTGGGCGGCAATTCTGCAAGGCATGGCAGATAAAACGGCTGAAGCCGGAGCTGTTGTTGTAGGCGGCCACAGCGTAGAGGATGATGAACCTAAATTTGGCATGAGTGTTACCGGATGGGTGGATTTAGACCGAATGTTCACTAATTCTGCCGCTGAGCCGGGTCAGAAAGTTTGGTTATCAAAACCGCTCGGAACCGGAATCGTCACGACAGCGGCAAAATTTGATAAAGCTTCGGATGAGCAAATCGCTGAAGCAATCAAATATATGTCGGCACTGAATCGCGATGCGATGTTAGCCGCGCAGGCAGTCAATGCCCGATGTGCAACTGATATCACAGGTTTTGGACTGGTTGGTCATTTGTGGAATATCGCCCGTGAAAGTAGAGTTCAAATTGAGATTGATGTCAAGTCGTTATCGCTTATTACAGGGGTCGAAGAGCTCATCGCTCAAAGATGCATCACTGGAGGAGCGGCAAAAAACCGTGCCGCCCTAGGGGATTCTCTAGAAATAGACCAAACCGTTCCAGAGTGGCTCGTGCAAGTCGCTATCGATCCGCAAACCAGTGGTGGTCTCGCTGTTTGCTCAACTGAGGCAATTGAAGGCTCCGTGAAGATAGGCACGGTTCAACAAGGTGAACAGTGCATTCGGCTAGTTAATTGAGCCGCTGTAAAACTTCCAAGGCTTGAGTTCCTCAGTGATTTCTTCACCACTCAGCAGTTTACGAACAACTGCCCAAGGCATATTTCCAAGCTTAAGAATTTCATCGTGAAACTGCTTTTCTGGCATCTTGCCGGTTTCGACTAATTCTCTGCGGATTTGCCATAACTGAAATGCCCCGAGCATATAAGCAGCTTGGTATAGCGGCGGATAGGATCCACCAAATGAACGGCGGACTTCGCCCTCAGCCGTGCTCTTTTCGTGCCCGACTTGGTTGATCAGCATATCAATGCACTCCTGTGCGGTCATCTGACCAAGATGGAACTTGAGCGAGAAGATAATTCGAGCGCATCGGTGTTTCCGCCAGAACAAAAAGCCGATCTTGTCTTCCGGAGTAGCCGCAAATCCTCGTTTGTAAAGCAAAAACTCCCAGTAGAGTGCCCAGCCTTCTGTCCAGAATGGCGTGTAAGAAATTCCGCTTCTGTGCGTGTTGTAGCGCGAAGTCATAAACTGTTGCATGTGATGACCTGGGATGAGCTCGTGATGAACCGTAGCCTTGGCAAAGTATCGGTTATTCGCACGCAAGCTCATAAGCTTTTGCTCGTGCGTCATTTCGTCGGTCGGGAAAGATATGAGAATGCTTTCTCCACCTAAAAAGAACGGGCTGACCAGTTGCCGCTCGGGTGACATCATATCCATGCGCCACACATCTTTTGCGAGTGGCGGAATAGTGAGAAGATCATTCTTTTCCAAGTAATCAATTGCTTCTTCTGCGAGTTCACGGATAAGTTTTGGCTGGTCGCCGGGCTTTTCGTGGAGAGTTTTCACGTGCTCCAGTGCCGCACGCCAATCATCGCCGTATCCGAGTTGATTTGCCGCCTTCTTAAACTCAGCATCAACCCACGCCATTTCTTTTTCGGCGATTGCAATCAGTTCTTCCGGCGTGTAGTCAATCATTTCCCGTCGGAGAGCGGCGACAAGTGCCTCTCGTCCGACTGGATCGCCAACGATGCGGTTCGGATCAGCATCTCGACCGGTAAGTTCAGATCGCAAGAACGAACTGTAAGAGTCCAGCGCTTTGACTACGTCCTCGTAAGGGCGCTTTGTCCACCAAGTAAACATCGGATCGTAACCAGCAAAGTGCTCGTGCCAGCTTTCTAACGCGCTTTTTGAATTTCTAAGCGTGCTCACCGTTCGCAATACAACGTGCTCAGGAGCGACCTCGCCGGGTTTCTTCGTTTTCAGCTGATCTTTTATTGAGCCATGCGCTGCTTTGATCGAGGATTCGAGATGTGCGAGGTCAGCCGCGAACTGCTCAGAGTTCGGAAGCGTGCGAGAAATGCGATGGTCATGAAACTTAACTATCTCTGACATAAATGGAACGAGAAAACTACTTTCCGCGAGATTCTTTTTCAATTCAGAAAGCTCAAATCGTTGTTCATCCAGTTCAATTTTCATCAAATGCCAATCTGCGCGCTCGGATGGAGAAAGGTTTTTGAAGTTCTTCGCGTTCAGTTCCGCTTCTGTTGAATCTATATACTTTGAAAACGCAGTTATTTTAGAGCTTGATTCCGGAAAGTTGTGGAGTCGGTTTAAGGCAGAAAGATCGGCTGAGTAACGCTCCATTAGTTGAATCATTGTTGAACTCGAGGATGGATTTTGCCCACTGGTTCTGAGGATCATTGCAATGGCCAAACCAGTCAGTGAGGGCATAATTTATGAGTATAGCGACTTACTGGCAAAAAGTTCCGTTAGCCAGAAGGCCCGCTTGAGCCTAGTTGGTTCGTCCGCTTCCCCTTGCGCGAGGTATATTCCGTGCTCAGATTTAATTGATTCGATTTGAGTCAAGGACCTTAGGAAATGAAACGTACATTTCAACCGAACAACCGCAAGCGGCATAAGAAGCATGGCTTTCGCGTTCGTATGCGAACCACAGATGGTCGCAACGTGCTTAAGCGACGTCGAACAAAGGGTCGACAAAGATTGGGAGCCTAAAAGGCCCCTCTAAGGGTCGTTTTCAGCAAATTTTTTCTGACGGGTTCCGGGCCAACCGACCACTTCTGAGACTATATGTTCTCCCCGGAAATGGCGCAATAGGCATTGCAACATCGCAATCTATCGGCTCCAAACCCCAAAGAAACCGAGTGAAGCGCCGAATCCGCGAGGCCATCCGACCTTTTCTCCCACGATTAATGAGTTGGGACATGGTTGTTCTTGCAAAAGGCCCTACCTCTCTTGCTGAGTTTGGGGAAATCTGCAACCAGTTGGGCGAACTAATCGATGAAATGGAACAGAGATGGGAAAAGCAATCGGAGTTTTCTTAATTCGGCTTTACCAAAAATCAACGAAATGGGTTCCACCAACTTGTCGCTACACTCCTTCCTGCTCTCAATACACCCTCGAAGCAGTGGAGAAATATGGCCTGATCAAAGGCTCATGGCTGGGGTTGAAACGAATCAGCCGTTGCCATCCGTTCCGGCCTGGCGGACACGACCCGGTTCCATAAGTCAGTTTACAAAATAAAAGTAATGAGCAAGCCCGCACCACAACGCAATCAGTTCATGAACATCTTGCTGCTTGGCACGATGGTCTTCTTGGGCATCCAGCTCATCATGGGGCCGCAAAAAGCCAACCAAGATGCTCGGACTTCAACTGAAATTTGGGCGAGTATGGTGGAAATGAATCGAGATCTAAAAGATGTCTCGATTCAACAAGAACTACGTAAGTACGAAAACAAATACAACGCCGAAGCAAAATCCAAGGGGATCAAAAACGACGAGAGAGATCGTCAGATCCTTCGCGCTTATCTGCTCGTTGCCGACACAATGCATAAAAGCGGTTTGTACCGGCACGAGTTGTTCAAAAATGGAAAGGTCGCAGAAGATTACGGCTACCGCAAGCTGGATAAAGCGTATACATTTCTCAAGCCGAAATTCGAATCGTACATCCGCACTCCACTCTGGGCAACCACTTCCGTTACGGTAACCCCAACCGACCTTGTTCCCGGTACTGAGCACACAGCAAAAGAGGTGTACGACACAATCGTCACTGACCTTAGCCCACTGGCAAAGGCAGAGCCAGTCTTCGGATTTATTCCCGGCTACCAACTTATCGAAGTTCTGGTGAACCTCACGGGTGCGGTTCCTGGCTTCAGTTATTGGTTCGCGGCACTCTTGCTTGCCTTGGTTGTCCGTGCAATCATTTGGCCGCTTGCGCAGAAGCAGATCATGTTTGGTCGGCAAATGGCAAAACTTCAGCCATTGATTAAGGAAATCCAAGCGAAGCACACTGACAAAAAGACCAAGCAGATCAAAGATCCCGCGGCCTATCAAGCGGAATCCATGGGGCTTTACAAAGAATACGGAATCAATCCGGCGGCTGGTTGTTTGCCAGCACTTATTCAGATGCCGTTCTTCTTGGCGGTTTACCAATCTATGCACCATTACAAGTTCGAGTTCGTCAAGGGCACGTTCTTGTGGGTGAACCCAGCTTCCGACCGATTCTTAGGGATTCCTCTCGCGCCAAACCTCGGTGAGCGCGACTACATTCTGGTTGTGTTCTATATGATCTCTATGGTCGCAAGCACACTTTTGATGCCGGTTTCCGACCCCAATAATGCTAAACAGCAGCGTCTGATTGGGGTGGGGATGGCAGTGCTGTTCTCCGTATTTATGTTCTTCTACACGCTTCCATCAGCGTTCGTCCTTTACTGGATATTTACAAACGTTTTATCGACAGCTCAATCGTTGCTGAGCTATCGGTTACCCGTGCCTGAACTTCAAAAAGTTCAGTCGGTAACGGGGGGCAAAGTAGTTGATACTACTTCGTCAAAAAATGGGCACACAAACGGAAAATCGAATGGCAAAACCAATGGAGAAATCTCAACTGATTTCTTTGGCAAAACCGATGAATCCAAAGTGAAAAAGCAGCGAAAGCGGAAAAAATAACCGTAACCAGCTTCGATTTGAGATAAGAAAATGGAAACAATAGAAATTGTTGCAGCAAATGTAAATGAGGCGCTCGAAAAAGGAGCGGCTCAGCTAGGCGTTTCAGTAAGCGATTTGGGCTCTGAGGTCACCGACGAAACCAAGGGTCTTTTCGGCAAGCCTGGCAAGGTCACTGTCAAGATTTGGTCAAAGGCTAAGCCAAAAGCTGAACCGAAAGCAGCCAAAAAAGAAAAAGCTGAAGCGGCTCCTAAGGAAGCAGTTGTCGAAACAGAAGCTCCTGCAGAAGAGCCAAAGAAGCGACCTTCCCGCCGCACCAAAAAAGATGTTGCGCCTGCAGCTGAATCCAACGGTGAAGCAACCAAGGCCGAAGCAAGTGAAGAAGAAGTTCAACCAGAAGTCGTTGCAAGTCAGGAAGATGCAGACAAGTTGCTAGGAATTCTCAATCACTTGCTCAAAGTTAGCGAACTGGATGCCGAAGCTAAGATCACTGCGCTAAACGGCCGCTATGTTCACATTGATATTGATGGTCAAGAAGTTGGCTACCTCGTTGGTCGTCGCGGCGAAGTATTGAACTCAATTCAGTACCTCATGAACGTCATTTCTGCTCGCCAACTCAACAACGGCGTGCGCGTTGTTGTTGAAGGCGATAACTACCGAGAACGACGAGCCAACGCTCTTGGCGACATGGCTAAGCGAATCGCGGCTCAAGTTATCGAACGAGGCGAAGAAGCAGTTCTCGACGCGCTCCCAGCGTTTGAGCGACGCATTATTCACCAAGCATTGGTCGAAATTGATGGTATCAGCACGTACAGCGAAGGCGAAGAGCCGAATCGCTGTGTGGTGATTGCTCCGGCTGGTGACTAACGCGTCAAAGTAAAGAACTTCAAAATATCCTCCCCAATTCTGGGGAGGAATGGAAGGAGGGGTTAATCCAGTTAGCTACTCACACTGGCTAAAGCCAGTGCCACCCGCGAAATTCAAATATCTAGGTAATGTTTTGTTCATGCCCGAGAAGATCAAGCCGCGTGCGCTCAAGCCCGGTTCTCACGTTCGTGTTGTCACGCCCGCTTCTGCCCTTACGATGGAACAGATCGAAGACGGCATTAAATTTCTAGAAGCAGAAGGGTATCGCGTGAGCTTAGGTGATCACGTATTTGATCGCAAATACTATCTCGCGGGCGATGACGAAACCCGCGCATCAGACTTTATGGCGGCAGTGAATGACGACGATGTGGATTGCGTGATGTGCTCGCGTGGTGGCTATGGTTGTGCTCGATTGATGCCGTACTTAGATTTAGACCGGATTGTGAACGCTGGCAAACAGATTTGCGGTTTTAGCGATGTGACCACCCTACACCTTGCGCTTAACAAGCGAGGCTTGATCACCCTGCATACGCCGATGATGATTACCCTGAGCTTGGAACGAGTGGACTGGGTTTACGATTCGTTCCGAGAGATTTTAAAGGGAGGTAATCCATTTCCGGCCAACAGCAAAGCAGCTGAAACTCTGGTTTCTGGAACAGCCGAAGGCGAAATCACTGGTGGATGCCTTTGCTTGATGACCGACAGCTTTGGCACAGATTATGAGCTTGATTGCCGAGACAAAATAGTTGTAATTGAGGATGTGGATGAAGACCCTCACCGTGTAGATGCCATGCTCACCAACCTGATCAATAATGGTCAACTGCCGCAAGCGGCAGGGATTGTCGTTGGGGAGATGACAGGTACCGACGAGCGGGCTGACCCGAAAATCGGAACCTGGCCCTGGCGTGAAATTGTGGAAGATCGCATCAAGCCACTAGGAATTCCCAGTGTGGTCAACTTCCCGTTTGGGCACATGAAAACGATGCTCAGCCTTCCCATGGGAGTGGCGGCAAGGTTAGATGCCGACGCTGGTCGATTGAGTTTGCTAGAGAGCTACACAAGCTAGCGGTACAATTTGCTTCGAGCTGGCTGGGTGACGGCCGGCCCGATTTTGTCGGGCTGGAGGAAAGTCCGGACTTCACAGGGCGCGGCACCTGGCGCAAGCCAGGGCGGGGTGACCCGACGGATAGTGCCACAGAGAACAGACCGCCCCGAAATTCGGGGTCAGGGTGAAACGGTGGGGTAAGAGCCCACCAGCAGTTAAGGTGACTTGGCTGGCTAGGTAAACCCTGCTGGAAGCAAGGCCAAATAGGGAGAGAATGCGGCGGCCCGTCGCCTCTCCGGGTAGGCCGCATTAGCTAAATCGTCACACAAATACAGAATCCGGCTTATAGGCCAGCTCACTCTAGTATTTGATCGCGATGGGCACCACTGCTTTCAGAACTAATCGGTTTTGAAACACGTTTGCTCTGGGATCACCGATGAGAAGGAAATACTCGGCCCCTCGCTTTCCGCTCAGCCGGTAGGAGAGGTACCAGTTAATATCGCCATCTTGCAGCACCAGCCGTCCGCCAACCGATTCATAACGACCAATATCATAACGGGCCGCCAAAATGTGCTGAGTCATGTGACCATCGAAGTCTACGAATTCGCTGGAGCCATTGATTTGAATCCGGTTAGCTGGTTTATATCGCCAGCTCAACGAAATGTTATCGTATGAAATCCCCGAAAATTCGCCAAAGGAATAATTGAGATTTATTCCACGGTAGGGATCAGGGCCGTAACCAATGCCGGAGTTGATTACGCGGTCTGAAGATCCCTCAAAGTTAGAAAAAGAAAATCCGATGCCTCCCCCAATGTGACTGCGGGTAGAAGCATCAAAAAAGCCTTCTATGGCATTTCGGTAAAACGAGCCATCGAGGCGATCATATGTGAGACCAACGAGGCCGATGCTATAGCTATTAAGCGGCCCATAAGCAGGAGTGACTTCTTGGTTAGCGGAGGCGATATACCCCTGCAAATCTCGTTCCGGAGCGAATCCCAGTCGCGGAAAGTAGTCCGCGCTGATATTCAAATATTCGACCCCAGTGGAAAAACCTCCATCTTGATAACCCCCGCCCCAGTTAGTTCGCCAGCCGCTGCCTTGAACTTGGTCGTTGGTGAACTGGTTTGTGGAATACCAATTAAACTTCCCTGTGTTTTGAAGGAAGTTCAGCATTCCCGCTTGGTTGTTGCGACCAGATTCATCATTTTCGACATACGCAATTTCCCAGCGATCATTTGGCACGGGATTGATCACGGTAGAGATCGCGGTCGCCCTGCGATTTCCAAAATCAACTGTGGTCAAAGCTCCTATCGTTGCGGTTGGCGCAATTTGCCCGTAAACGTTGATACCCGCATCAAAAGTCGGAATTCTTTGCGATGCAAAAAGGCGGTTTGAAAATCCAGTGCGTAAAAAGTTCGCGCCTTCCTGGAAGAACGGACGGTTTTCATTAGCCAACCGCTCAAAGTAAGAAAAGTCTAATGAGAGAATAGAGCTTTCTACATTCCGGAAATCTGGATTGATCGTGCCAACCAAGTTAAGTTGATTCGTGAGGCCAGTTTTGAAATCCAGTCCAGCATTAGCCAGCAATCCAGACCCCTCTTGAACCCCGGCAAAGCCGTATGGCAAAAGGTTAAGTGTTCTTGACTGAACGACGGCCGGAACTTGGACATTCTTCCAAGTCGGGAAGAGCGTGGAGTCATTGCGCGAATACTTAAACGTGTATGTGTTTTGCTTGTTGGTTCTAAACCAGTAAACGTTAAATCTCAAATCGCGAACGCCAGGCGAAGATACGTTCATGATCGCCCAAGGGATCTGCATTTCGCATTCCCAGCCGGTATCAGTTAACCGTCCGTTTGCGACGATTTCACCAAGCCATTCGGTTTTCGCAGCGCGCCCACCGGCTAAGCCGATTGCAGTTGCACCGTTGGAGTTTGTGCTGAATCCGTTAAAGTTGTTTGGTTGCCCGGTGGTGCTGACTTGGAACGTAAAGTTATCGTTGCCGCCAACGCTCACATTCTGGCGGTATTCATCGCGAATCACCTTACGAGGATCAGTTTTGACGCGACCTGCAAAGTAGATGTAGGTTTCGTCGTAAGTGATCCAGAATTCGGCGAACTCGTCAGAAGTCAGGTTGGTATCTGCATCAACAAAGCCGATTCGTCTGGCTTCTTCGGGCCATTCTTCTGGCGTGACTTTGCCGTCAATCGTTGGTTTTGTTTTGGCTAGGACTGCTGGAAAGTTCGGGGAGGTTAGATCGGAACTAGATTGCGTGCCCTGAGCGTTAGTAAATGTGGCAGCCACTAAGAATAGTGTGGCTAAGGGCAATCGTCTCCAAAGTGGCATCATAAACGTACGGCTATTGTCCTGAAAAAAGTTGCGCCCCAAATGTATCGTGGGCCTGACGACTATAATAGGAGTACAGCTCTATGCTGAATTGGTTACCCGCATTCATTATTTTGTTGGCGCACAGCACAACTGGGCCAACGGGAACGGTGCATCCGCATGCGATGCTCCGAGCCCTCAATAGTGTTGTTTGTTGGGAAGAACCAGGTTCAATAAGCCGGACTTCCGTATTTGTTGCCGAAGAAGATTCCGCGACAGACGACGCGGAAGCAACCTGGGAATTCCGCACAGAATTTGAAATTGCGACTACTGGTGAGCGCGGTGCTCGCTGGGGATTCGGACGCACTCTTCGAGCAAGAGATGGCCCGCAGGCCTAACTTTGATCACTACTTATTGATCGCCTGACTGCGCCATCTTGGGCTTTATCCTGCCCCATTCCGAACCAAATTGACCAAAACTCATGCTGACATTTTTACGAAAACTGCTCGATACGAGCAACAAAGACATTGCTTCATTGCAACCGATAATTGAAGACATCAACGCCCTTGAACCCAAGTACGAGGTAATGAGCGAAGAGGAACTCCGCGAACAAGGGCCAAAGTTCCGCCAACAACTCATTGATGGCGAGACGATGGAAAAAATCCTTCCTGACGTATTCGCCTGTGTTAGAGAGATTTCTCGCCGAACGCTTGGCATGCGCCAGTTCGACGTTCAGTTCATCGGGGGGATTGTTCTCCACCAAGGCCGAATCGCTGAAATGCGAACCGGGGAAGGAAAAACCCTTGTTGCGGTTGCCCCGCTTGTGCTGAACGCACTTGGCGGCAAAGGCGCATGCTTGGTCACGGTAAACGACTACCTTGCTCGACGTGACGCAGTTTGGATGGGCCCGATTTATCACATGATGGGCTTAAGCCTGGGCATCGTCCAGGGCCAGAGCGAATCTGATGAACTTGGCGGAAGCTTTATCTACGATCCAAAATTCCGGCACGACGACCCGCGCTACACCCACTTGCGACCATGTAGTCGCCGTGAAGCCTATCTCTGCGACGTTACTTACGGCACCAACCACGAATTCGGCTTCGACTACCTTCGCGACAACATGGCGTTCGAAAAAGAGCAGCTCAGCATGCGCGAACTCAATTACGCGTTAATTGACGAAGTTGACTCGATTTTGATTGACGAAGCGCGAACCCCGCACATCATCAGCGGTGCAAGTAGCGAAGACGTTTCGGTTTACAAGCACGTTGACGCGATCGTCAAAACGATGACTCCGGAAGAGCACTACACCTTCGATAAAAAGAGCCACAGTGCAAGCTTTACCGAAGAAGGAATGGACTTCCTTGAGCAAGCGCTTGGAATTGACAACATCGCTGAAGAACCGTTGCTGTTCCACCATGCAGGTGCGGCGATCAAGGCTTACAGCTTGTTTGAAAAAGACGTGAACTATGTTGTTCGTAATGGTGAAGTCGTTATAGTTGACGAAAACACTGGTCGGATGATGTTCGGTCGCCGATACAGCGACGGTCTTCACCAAGCTCTTGAAGCTAAAGAAGGCGTCACCGTTCAGCGTGAAAGCCAAACCGTTGCAGTTATCACGTTCCAAAACTTGTTCCGTATGTACAACAAGCTGGCGGGGATGACTGGTACTGCGAAGACCGAAGAAGACGAATTCCGCAAAATCTACGGCTTGGACGTAGTTGCAATCCCAACCCACCGTCCGATGATTCGAAAAGATCAAGAAGACATTGTCTTCAAATCAATGGACGCTAAGTTCAGAGGGGTTGCTCGCGAAATCCTGCGTCTCTACACCAAGCAGCAACCAACGTTGGTCGGTACGCGATCTATCGAAATGACTGAAACCGTTTCTGAGCGGTTGAAGCCAGAAGCACTTCAAAAACTGATTCTTACCGATTACGTGTTGGATAAGGTGACGAACGAAAAGTCCTCTGGTAGTTTGAAAAAGGAATCGGAAGTTTTATTCAAAACTCCTTTGCCAGAATTGAAGATGCAAACCATCAAGAGCGTGATGTCCAGCGCAGGTTTGCCAAGTGATCCGCTAGGTAAAGAAATCTCGGACTGGTTCCTCAGTAAGAACGGCTTGCCGAAGAGTGCAGAGCATTTGGAAGAAGCCCTCAAACACGGGGTTCCACACAACGTTTTGAACGCAAAATTTCACGAAAAGGAAGCGTTGATCATCAGCGAAGCTGGCCGGAAAGGTGCGGTGACCATCGCCACAAACATGGCTGGTCGGGGTGTTGACATTCTGCTCGGGGGACGAGTTCAAGATGACGAAGTCGCCCAAGCTCGCGAAAAAGATGCTGCTGATGGCGGAATGATCAACGATTACGACGACACATTCCTCAGCTACCGACGTGGTGGGCAGGAACGAGCGGCTCCTCCGCTCCCTCTCGACGATACAGAACGACGGGCCGCGGCGGAAGAAATCCGCGAACTGGGTGGATTGTTTATTCTCGGTACGGAACGACACGAAAGCCGCCGAATTGATAACCAACTTCGGGGTCGGGCAGGTCGTCAAGGCGATCCAGGGGAAAGCCGTTTCTTCGTTTCGCTGGAAGACGAACTGTGGCGAATCTTCAATAAAAACATGATGGAGAACCCAGTGCTCAAAGCCTGGCCAGAAATGGAAGAAGTTCGCGCTAAGTTCATTAGCGGAATGATCTTGAAGACTCAAGAACGGATTGAAAACCACTTCTTCGAAGCTCGAAAGAACATTCTTGAATACGACGACGTTCTCAACGCTCAGCGCGAGCACATTTACGCTATGCGACGGGAAGTTCTCCTTGGCAAATCTTGCCGCGAGGACATCACTAAGGGAATCAGTGAGTTCATCACTGAAACCGTTGAGTCTGGTCGAACTTTCGATCCAGAAACGGGCGAGCGTAAGTTCGACAGCGAAAAGGTTTACGAGCGACTGAATGAAATGATGCCGCTTATTGACCATATCAGCCCGTCTGAGTTCGCTGAGTTGCCTTATGGTCAAGAAATGATCAACGAATTAGCTACTATCGCAAGCGGAGAGTACGAGGCGAAGCGCGAACGGCACGGCGATGAAGTCTTTGCTGAGCTTGAGCGCCAGGTGATGCTGCGTGCGGTCAATGACTCCTGGATGGAGCACCTGAAGATGATTGACTACATCCGAGAAGGCATTGGCCTCCGTGGGTACGGTCAAACTGATCCGCTAGTTGCCTATAAGAAGGAAACATTTGATCTGTTCCAGCACACTCTGAAACAGATTCGCGATACTGCCGTAAAGATGGTGTTCTACGCTCAAATCCGAGTTGAACAGCCACAAGCCGAGTATCCAGAAGGTCAAAGCGCGGAGCCTGAAATGGCAATGATTGCCCTAGATGAAGAAACTCCCAAAGAGATTGACCTCGATTCAGTTGATTGGAAGCGTGTGGGACGAAACGAAAACTGCCCATGCGGAAGCGGCAAAAAGTTTAAGGCTTGCCACTATCCCCTGCTTAGGGCTGAAGGGAAGCTGTAAGCACTTACAAAAACGCCGCTCCAATTTGGAGCGGCGTTTTTTATGTCTGGCAATTTTAATAGAGCCAGCCACGGTCGCGATGCTTGACCAAACCCAACTTCATCGCTAAGTCATTGATTGCCGGATGATCAGGCTTGGATTCCGAGAGAATCCGGAAATTATGCTTCGCCGCTTCATAGTTCGACATCTGAACATCAAACTCAACACTGAGGGCCAATGCGTCAGCGCATTTGGGATCATTTTCTAGCTGGCGATTAATCATTTCTTCCGCCCAGATGAAGTTTCCTTGCGCGAATAGTTCTTTTGTGTGCTGAGCCAGAGCGGTCTGCAAGTACTTCTTTGCCGTTGTGTGATTAGGATTCAGCTTCAAAACGGTTTCAAATTCATGAATCGCTTTGAGTGACTCTCCCAGGGTTTGCAAAGCGATAGCTTTGCCAAAGTGGAGTTCAGCGTCGTCGCGCGATATTTGAATCCCCCGATCAAATACATTTGCGGCTTCGCTGGGTTTGCCAGTGGCATGCAAAGAGAATCCTAGTCCTCGGAATGCCTCTGGATTTGGGTTTGGCCCGGACACCAGCTTTTGAAACAAAGGAATAGCTTCTTCAAATTGCCCTTTGAGATACGATATTTTGGCTTGATTGAGTAAATCAGCCGTTTGCAGAGATTGCGATTGCATCTATATCTTCCCCTATCTGCAGTAACGTTCAAGCAAGGCTGAGGGTTTTGTTTCTAGGCTTAATGTATGGTTAAGCTCCGTAATCGGAGAGTTTGGAAATGCTCCACATGGTTAAACCATGCACAGTCAGAGCAATCAAATCAAACGGAACCCCGGCGTAGTTGCCGATAGTGAATGCATTGAATAGGCTCATGCAGTTGCCGAGCGCGGCTAACAAACTTCCCCAATAGGTGATGAATTGAACCCAACCGACTTCCATAAGCAAGCCGATACCAGTAAATAAAAACCACGACCCGATGATGCTAAGGAGAACCCCCACAAACGGAATCGGGATCAAAAAGCCCACGATAATCCAAAGGGCTCCGAATCCAATTCTTAGCCAAGAGACAACCTTGTAAACCTTTTCGGCGGGAGTGTCCGCGATCAGCTCAGCCCGTCCGCTGAGGATTTGTCCGGCAATTGGGTCAACCATCACGCCACAGTGGGGGCAAAGCCGAGATCGCGCTGGCATCGGCTGTTTGCACTTGGGGCACGGAAGCATGGCAGGAATCGCTGATGCCGCCTGATTCGCCGCATTGCTCTGTGCAGAAGTGAGTGCCTGATTCGAAGCATCGCGATGCTGTTTCGCCGCCGTGTGGTTGGGAGATTGTTTGAGAGCGAAATCAAACGCAGTAATGGCCTCTGAATGTCGGCCAAGTGACTGCAAGGCAAGCCCGTGACCAAAGGCAAGGTCAGGGTCGTTAGGAAATCGGCTAATGGCAGAATGAAACATATCTGCCGCTTCCACATGGCTACATGTTGCTTGTAGGCAGAAACCCAGCCCTTTCAAGCCCTCGCTTTCCAACTGATGATCTGTGAGCAGTTGGCGGTACATCACCATTGCCTGCGGGTAGAGGCCTTGTGAATAAGCGATTTTCGCTTTACTCAAAATATCTGAGGGGGTTTGCCCTTGTGTACTCATATTTTTCGTCCGAATATATAGTTCAAATTCTGCCGGATTCTACACCTGTCCGCCGGTAATCATGTTGTAAAAATTAATGCCCCAATCAGCGGCACTGCTGAAAGGGGCTGGGAGGTTCACTAGGAAGAAAAATTAGTCTTTGCGCTTGAAAATGCCGAACAGTTTCTTTTCAGATTTTTCCGCTGTTTGCGCTTTTCCGCCGATCACTACCCCGCGCGCCAAGTCAACCACGGCCCCGCAATGAGGGCAAAGGCGTGATGTACCTGGCATAAACTGCTTGCAGCCTGGGCATCGCGCCATGGGAACCTGAACAGTTTGCGCAGGTGGCGAAACATCTTCTGTGTTCGTATAACCCTGGTTAGGCAATAGATCTCCGCTACCGTAGTTGGCTTGCTCATGTTGCGTAGCCTGCTCTTCTTGATAAGTTGTTGTGATGACTAAATCATCACTGTTGGATGAACTGTAGTCAGTGGGAGTTTGTTCTTCTGCACCATAACCTAAGTCATTTGCCAACTTAGAAGCCTTGTTGCCTTGACCAGTTTCTTTGTAGTAATCGAACAAGCTCTTTGCGACATCCATATCGGTGAGATCGCACTTGTAAGCTTTTTCAAGGAATTGCTCAACCGCAAGGAGGTTGCCGATTTGCTTCATGTGGTCGCTGTAGGCAAGCAAGCTTGTTTTCAGCGCGTTCTTAGCGTCTTCATGACGCGGATTGTGGTTGAGTGCTTCCTCAAACGGGTGAATTGCATGAGCGTGGTCACCCAACTTTTGGTGGGCGAGCCCAAGCCCGTATTGACTTTCTGCATCGTCAAAACGAATTACCGTGGCACGCTTGAACGAATCTGCCGCGCTTTGGGCATCACCGTCTTTGATTTGCGCAAATCCCAAGGCTCGCCAGGCTTGCCAGTTCTCCCCGTTTTCCGAAAGTTTCGCTTTAAGGTCGCTTACGCTAAGCGAGTCAAGGCTGACTTCTTCTTCCTTGTGGGTTGCGCCGACTTCTGCCCCGACTTCTGGAACATCTTCTACTACCGGAACGGCTAATCCGTGCCGTGCAAGTTCAGCTCCTACGAGTTGACTCTTACCTGCCTGTCCCGTTTGTGAGTAGTAACGAAGCAACCGCTTCGTAATAGATTCGTCGGTGATGTCGTTTTTGTGGGCTTTTTCCAGATACTGTTCAACCGCCAGGAGGTTTCTAATTTCCTCCATGTGGTCAACGTAGGCGAGTAACGAAACGTTGAGCGCGGTTTTTGTTGCTCGGTGAGTACGATCATGAGCAAGGCCCGCTTCAAAAGCATGGATAGCATGGTTATGGTCACCTTGCATTTGAAGGGCAAGCCCTAAACCAAGCTGGGATTCAACATCATCCGACCGAATAACAGTGGCTTTTTTGAAAGCTTCTTCCGCACTCTTCGCATCGCCTTCGTCGAGTAGGTTTTGCCCAAGTGCCCGCCAGGCTCGCCAATTTTCGCGCTGATCGGCGACAAGTGCTTTCAAGTCATCAGTGGATGTAGGCAGAACATCTTGCTGGACAACTGCCTGCGATTCCAATCCGTACTTAGATCGGTCAGGAATAGGATGCCCGTGGCGTTTCAGGTCAATGAGGACATTCTGAAGCTTCGTTGCTTGTCCCGTTTTTTCATAATAACCGAGCAAAGTGACCGTCGTGTCTTCGTTTTCTGGGTCAAAGCGGTGGGCTTTTTCCAAATACTCTTCGACTGCGATCAAGTTGCCGATTTCCTTCATGTGGTCAACTTGAGCGAGGAGCGAAACCGCGATCGCTCGCTTGGAATCTGCATGTTTGTGGTCGTGCCGTAGCGATTCTTCAAACGCCCGGATTGCCGAACCGTGATCTCCGGTGTTTTGAAGAGCGATTCCGTAGCCGTATTGGCTCATCACGTCATCGGATCGGATAACCCTGGCTTTTTGGAATGCTTTGACTGCATCCTCGTCGCGCTTATCGTTCAAATAGACAAAGCCCAGTCCCCTCCAGGCCATCCATTTCTCGCCGTTTTCATCCAAAACTTCTTGGAAAAGTTTCCCTGCGGCTGAGTGATCCCCCTGATCAAGAGCGTGCTGTGCCTGCTCGATCTTTTCTTCTAGTGTTTGCATCCCATTAACATTGTAAAGGAAACAGAGGTCCTAAACAAGCAAGAAATAAAGAGGTTTTTGCAAGGTTTTGCCGGGACCCCTTACTCAGTTCAAATGCAGGTCCGTTTGAATTGAGGTTTGGGGTGGTACTATCGTTAGCTGTCTATCTTGCGCTTAAGCGCTTGATCGGCAACTACAACTGAGCCACAGGCTAGGTGTGAGGGAGCAATAAGGCCACCCAAGCAAACCGGTCTGGGAACGGTGGGAGAAACAATGGCCAAAGAATGTTTGAAAGTCAAGCATCAGAAGCTCGAAGCCCGTTGGGCGGAATATGAGCGGAAGGTTGCTGAAGTTATGGCGAACTCAAATCTCTCTAAGGAGAAGCGAGCAGAAGCCCTTGAAGAATTAGAGCAACAGCGAATCAAGAATCGCTTGTTCAAAGCTCAGCGATACAATCGCTGCGCAGAAACCGGTCGAGCAAAAGGTTACTACCGCTATTTCGGCGTTTGCCGCCAAGTATTGCGAGAAAAAGCTCACCTCGGATTGCTTCCAGGAGTGAAGAAATCTAGCTGGTAAGGCTAGGGAGATAACTCATGCACAGCGATCCTATTGCTGACCTCTTGACGCGGATTCGGAACGGTCTCCATGCGCACCAAATGCATATTGACTGCCCGATGAGCAAGATCAAGGTCGAGGTTGTAAAAGTCCTCGAAAAAGAAGGTTTTGTTAAAGGTCACGAAATCATCACGGAAGGCAAATTCCCAATGATTCGTGTTCATTTGAAGTACGACTCACGACGCAAATCAGTGATTCACAGCATCAAGCGTGTGAGCACTCCTGGTTTGCGCGTTTACCGAGCGGCTAACGAACTGCGACCAATTCGCAGTGGTTTGGCTACACAGGTTCTGACCACCAGTCAGGGAGTCATGTCCGACCGGGAGGCCCGTCGCCGACGAATCGGTGGCGAAGTGCTGTGCCTGGTGCACTAAGGAGACCAAGACAATGTCAAGAATTGGACTAAAGCCCATTCCGGTTCCCGACAAGGTGTCGGTGGAAGTTGAAAACTCCATCGTGGCCGTCAAGGGTCCGAAAGGCGAATTAAAACAACACATTCACCCAAATCTTAATTTGGTGAAGGAAGAAGGCGGTCTCCGAGTAGAGCGACCAAACAACGAACGCGAAAACCGAAGTCAACATGGCTTGGCCCGCACCCTCATCCATAACATGGTGGTGGGTGTGACCGAAGGCCACGTAAAGGCGCTCGAAGTTCACGGCGTTGGTTACCGTGCTCAAGTACAAGGCAATAAGCTTGTCATGGCACTTGGATACAGCCACCCTGTCGAAATCGTAGCCCCAGACGGAATCACTTTTGATGTTCCACAACCTGAAAAGGGTCAAGCTCTGACCATTTGGGTGCGCGGGATTGATAAAGCGTTGGTTGGCCAAGTAGCCGCTGACATCCGCAAGAGCCGCAAGCCAGATCCGTACAAGGGTAAAGGCGTGCGATACAAAGGCGAAGTTGTTCGAACCCGACCTGGTAAGAGGGCCGGTAAGTAATAGGAGCACACCATGGCAGTAAAAACACGAAGCGAAATGCGAAAAGCGCGCCATGTGCGCATCCGAAAGAATCTTGCTGGCACAACGGAACGACCACGACTTGCGGTTTTCCGAAGTCAAAAGCACATCTCTGCGCAAATCATTGATGATTCAAAGGGTGTGACCTTGGCTGCGGCAAGCACGATGGAAAAAGATTTGAAGGCGACAGATAACATCGAAGGTGCGACAAAGGTCGGGGAAGCTCTGGCTAAACGCGCAATCGAAAAGGGTGTTAAGGCAGTGGTCTTTGATCGAGGAGGCTTCCAGTACCACGGTACGGTAGCTGGCCTCGCAGACGGCGCCCGAAAGGGAGGCCTGGAGTTCTAATATGGCAAGAGGACCACGAATTGTAGGCCGACGACAGTCGGCAATGCGAACCACTGACGGGCCGCAATACGACGTACGGGTTATCCGATCCAACAAGGTTTTCAAGACTCACAAGGGTGGGAAAACCGCATCCTGGTCAATTGTTGTTGTCGTAGGCGATAACAAAGGCTTGGTTGGTTTGGGTATCGGTAAAGCTCGGGGAATCCCCGATGCAATCCGCAAGGCAGAAGAAGCAGCGCGAAAGAACATGTTCAAGGTGCAGTTGATTGGGGACACGATTCCTCACGAAATCACTTCGAACCACGGTTCCGCACGCATCATTCTTCGCCCGGCATCACCAGGTACCGGTGTTAAAGCTGGTTCTGCGGTTCGGCAATGCTTGGAAGCCGCTGGCGTCCACAACGTTCTTGCAAAGTGCTTAGGTTCACGCAACAGCGTTAACTTGGCTTACGCTACCATCAATGCATTCAAGGAAATGCAAGCTCCAGAAGATGTCGCAACCAAGCGAGGTTCTGATGTGAATGAGCTTGTGCCTTGGTTGGCAAAGGCTCGAAAAGAGGAAGTGGATCATGCTTAAAGTCACCTTGGTGAAAAGCAAAATTGCGAACACTCCGGCTAACCGCGCAACTGTGAAGGCTTTGGGTTTGAACAAAATCGGTTCCAGTAACACGTTCGACGATTCCGCTTCAATTCGCGGGATGATTCACAAAGTGAAGCATCTTCTGAAGGTTGAAGAAATCGAAGGGGGCGAAGTTGTCCGACGCCGACGCGATGGCAAAGCTTTGGCAGAAAAGCGAGCAGCAAAATCTGCGGCTCGACCTGCACCAGCTAAAAAGGCCGTAGCTTCTGCGGTGACTGCCCCAAAGGCAAAGGCACCGAAGAAAGAAGCTGCAGCGAAGGCTCCAGCCAAAGCAGCCGCTAAGAAAACCACTTCCGCAGAGGCAAAGCCAAAGCGCACGACTAAAAAGAAATCTGAAGAGGCTTAAACATGAATCTTAACGATCTCAAGCCAAATACTGGCTCAACCAAACGCAAGCGCAGAATCGCTCGCGGTATTGGTAGCGGTATGGGTAAGACTGCAACCAGAGGAACCAAAGGGCAAAAGGCTCGACGCCAAGTGCCAAATTGGTTTGAAGGTGGTCAAACCCCTATTCACCGCCGACTGCCAGTAAAGAAAGGCTTCCGTAACATCAATCACAAAGAATTCGCTATCGTGAACCTGGATGACTTGGAAAAGTTCTTCAAGTCTGGCGAAACCGTTACTCCCGAACTCGTTGTCGAGCGAGGCGTAATGAGCGACTTGAAAGATGGATTGAAGGTTCTAGCCTTTGGTGAACTCAATAAGAAACTCACCGTGAAAGCTCATAAGTTCAGCAAGACAGCAGCCGCAGCTATTGAAAAAGCTGGTGGTGAGGTCGTAACTCTGTGAGCCAAATAGGCATGGGTGGGCCTCCGAGAGGGGCGAGTGATAAGGGTTTAAGCAAATCCCTTTTTGAACTGCTGCGATTGGCGTGGGCGGATGAAGATCTTCGCGCGCGCCTGCGGTTCATTATGTTTATCCTCGGCGTTTACGTTTTAGGCGTAAACGTGCCCGTTCCCGTGCCTGGAATCAACCCCGAAGATTTGCGACATCTCTTAGAGACTAACCAGTTCTTCATGCTGATGAACACAATCGGCGGTGGCGCGTTCAAAAAAGTTTCTATTTTTGCCTTGGGCCTTGGCCCTTACATCGTTGCTTCAATCATCCTGCAAGTTTTCACAATGGGTCATCCAAAGTGGAAGGAAGAGATGAAAGAAGGCGGCGAATATGCACGTCGTCAACAAAATCGGCGAACGAGAATTCTCGCTATCGGTCTCTGTTTGTTCCAAGGCTTCGGGCTTCTGAAGTTAATGGGAACTGCTACGGTAGGACTTCAATGGTTTGAACAGCTCTGGATTGTCCTCTTCTGGATGGCGGGGTCAATGCTCTTGCTTTGGTTAGGCGAACAAGTCAGTGAACGCGGTATCGGAAACGGTATTTCCGTGATGATTTTCGCTGGGATCATTATTTCGATTCCGAGCATTATCGAGCTGATTGGAGCGAATATCCGAAACGGTCAAATCGAAATTTGGCGAGTGGTTGTTCTGGCCGCTGTTTTCCTTATAACAACTTGGCTCATCGTCATGTTTACCGTGGCGCAGCGCAGAATTCCCGTTCAGCACATGAGGCGGAATTTCGGTACGAAAGCCGTTGGTGGTCAAGTCAGCTACCTGCCGATTGCAGTTGCAATGGCTGGTGTTATTCCAATTATCTTCGCGATCACACTCATCTACCTGCCAGCTCAGTTTCAGGCGGCTTTCCCGGCGACAAGCCCAATTCACACAATTTTGGGTGAGATTGCTAAGTTCCTTTCCCCCAACTTTACAGAATGGAAAGGTTGGATTGGTGCCTTGTTCTACATGGCCCTCATCTTCTTCTTCACCTATTTCTGGACTGCTATGCAGTACAACGTTGACGACATTGCCGACAACTTGAAGCGAGGTGGAAGCTATATTCAAGGTATTCGGCCTGGTCGCCAAACCCGAGACTTCTTGAACGGAGTAATTTCGCGGATTACATTTATTGGTGCGTTGTTCTTGGCTATTGCCGCAATGACCCAATTCTTGCTTCCGCTGGTTGTTCCAATTCCAAGTATCGGGCTTATTGCTGGTACTTCGTTGATGATCATGGTTAGCGTTGCGCTCGAAACCATGCGTCAGATCGAAGCCAACCTCATCACCAAGCAGTACGAGGGTTAAGCTCGTGCCCATCCGCACCATTCTCGTCGGGCCTCCCGGGGTTGGGAAAGGAACCCAATCTGCAATGATGGAGGAACGGCTTGGTGCAAAACCACTCAGCTCGGGAATGATTTTCCGAGCTGAGATTGAAGCCGAAACCGATCTCGGCGAACTCGCGAAAAGCTACATTGACCGCGGTGAGCTTGTGCCGAACGGCGTCACGATTCAAATGATGCTCAAGCGGTTGCGTTCGGCTGAAGTCCAACAAAAGGGCTTCATTCTCGACGGATTTCCGCGAACAGTGAGACAAGCAGAGGCTCTTGACGAGGAACTTGCAAAAGCCAAGATTGAACTCGACGCGGTGATTTCGCTTGAAGTTGACGAAAGTGTGATCGTCGAACGTCTTTCGGGCCGGATCGGCTGTACTAAATGCGGCGAAATCTACCATCGCATAAACAAGCCTCCAAAAAGAGAAGGATTTTGCGATAAGTGCAATAGTCCACTGTTCGTTCGTGAGGATGACCAACCGAGCACGATTCTGGAGCGTTTGAAAGTATTCCGTGCGAACACTGCTCCGGTAATTTCTTACTACGAAGCCAAAGGCAAGCTCATAAAAGTGGACGCGAGCCAAGACCCAGATGTCGTTTTTGCCGAAATAGTGGAGAAGCTTGGACTTTGATTTACATCAAAAACGAATCTGAAATCGCAAAAATGCGTCAGGCTGGACGGATCATCGCCAAAACGATGCGCGAAGTTAGCGAATCCATGGAAGCAGGCAAAACATCTCTTCTGAATCTTGACTCCATGGCGGAAAAAATTATTTTGGCTGAGGGTGGAGTTCCTAGCTTCAAAGGCTACAAAGGATTCCCCGCAACCGCCTGCATTGCCGTGAATGATGGCGTTGTCCACGGGATTCCCACCGATTACATCATTCAAATCGGAGATATTGTCACTTTGGACTTCGGAGTGATTTGGAAGGGCTGGCATGCTGATTCAGCCTGGACATTTGCAGTTGGCGAAATCGCCCCCAACGCCCAACGTTTGATGAATGTCACCAAAGAATCGCTGTACCAAGGAATTGGTAAAGCGAAAGTTGGTAACAAGATCGGCGATATTTCTTTTGCGGTTCAAAACTACGTTGAGCGTAACGGATACTCCATCGTCCGTGATCTGGTCGGACATGGCATCGGCCAGAACTTACACGAAGAGCCATCTGTGCCGAATTTTGGTAAAGCTCGCAAAGGCGTTCCCCTCCGCGCAGGCATGACGTTTTGTATTGAGCCAATGGTGAATGAAGGCACTTACCGAGTTAAGACTTTAAGCGATGGCTGGACAGTTGTGACGGCGGACGGTAAACTATCTGCTCATTATGAGCATACGGTGGTCGTAACTTCGGATGGCCCGCTCATTTTGACATCTGAAGAAGATTAACAATTTATGGCAAGAAAGTACAGCAGAAATCGTTACAACGACCAAAAAAAGAAGTCGGAAGAAAACACCAAAGAAGAGGGAATTGAACTCGAAGGTGTGGTCGTTGAGAATCTGCCCAACGCTTTGTTCCGCGTCAAATTAGACGAAACTGAGCAAGAAGTTTTGGCCTACGTCAGCGGGAAAATGCGCCGACACTGGATCAAAATTATGGCGGGCGATAAGGTTCGCGTCGCTTTCTCTCCGTACGACATGGAACGTTGCCGAATCGTGTATCGGCACCGCACCTAGGTCATTTTCCGGCTGTCGCGGCTGTTCAAAGAAGGAATCCGGGCGTACCGGCACAAAAATACGGGTCCTTCATCCCGATATTCAAACGAACCCGACGAATAACCCCGGCGATTGGTATAATTTTCTCTTGCGTTTAGGCATTTGTTTGAACGTGTACCTACCCGCTTGCATTTCAGGACGCAACCGTCAGTGAAAACGATTCAGTGGAAGGGTGAGCAATTATGAAAGTTCGGGCCAGTGTAAAAAAAATGTGCGACAAGTGCAAGATCATTAAACGCAAAGGCGTTGTTAGGGTCATTTGTATCAACCCCAAGCACAAACAGCGGCAGGGCTAAACAAGGTTTCGGAGAACAAAGAGTAAAGAAGTATGGCGCGTATTGCTGGTGTAGACCTTCCTCGAGATAAGGGCGTTTATTACGGCCTTCAGAGCATTTTCGGCATTGGCCCGGCTAAGGCTGAGGAAATCATCGAAAAGTCTGGGCTTGATCCTCGGGTCAAGGTTCGAGATTTGAGTGAAGAAGATGTTGCAAAACTTCGCAACATTATTGATTCCGATTACCAAGTAGAGGGTGATCTTCGCCGAGAAATCTTCTCGAACATTCGACGACTGATGGAAATTGGTTGCTACCGCGGTTTGCGCCACCGACGGGGTCTGCCAGTTCACGGTCAACGAACTCGTTCCAATGCACGAACCCGAAAAGGTAAGGCCAAGACCGTTGCCGGTAAGAAGAAGGCCAAGAAGTAAGAGGATTTAAGAAGAAATGGCAAGAAAACAAACTTCGCGCGGTAAGGCAAAAGAAAAGCGACAGGTCGCTCATGGTCAAGCCTATATTCACGCAACTTTTAACAACACCATCGTTACTATCACTGATCCTCAAGGCAATGCGCTTTGCTGGGCAAGTGCAGGTCACGTTGGGTTCAAGGGAAGCCGAAAAGGCACCCCGTTTGCCGCTCAACTTGCTGCAGAAAGCGCAGCGAAGAAAGCGCAAGCACACGGAATGCAATCCATTGACGTTTTTGTTTCTGGTCCTGGTGGCGGTCGCGAAACCGCAATCCGGTCGCTGAACCAAAACGGCCTCGACGTAAAAACTCTCCGAGACGTCACGGCTGTTCCACACAACGGTTGCCGACCACCGAAAAAGCGCCGCGTTTAATTTTTGGAGAACTGAAGAACCCTTATGCCTTACATCCAGACCCTGGAACTTGAAAACGATTACGCGAAGTTTGTGCTTGAGCCGCTAGAGCGCGGTTACGGTCAAACCATCGGTAACGCTCTTCGCCGTGTATTGCTCAGCTCCATCCAAGGTGCAGCAATCAACGCGGTGCGTATCGAAAAGGTGTTCCACGAGTTCGCGGAAATTCCTGGACTCAAAGAAGATACAACCGAGCTACTGCTGAACCTGAAAGATTTGGCGATTCGAGTTGATCCGGACATGACGATTCCTGATGAAATCGTCTTGAAAGTCGATGTGAAAGGACCTGGTCGCGTAACCGGTGCAGATATCCAGTGCCCAGAAGGCGTTGTGATCATCAACCCAGATTGCTACTTGGCAACCATCAGCGAAAAGGGAGCAACCCTGACCGCTGAATTCTATGCCAGCTTTGGTGCAGGCTACATCCTCCCAGAAAAGCAAGAAAAGTACAAGGGCATGATCGGAATTTTGACGACGGGTAGCCAGCACACTCCGGTTACCAAGGTCAACTACATGGTCGAAGCCACCCGGGTTGGTCAACGAACTGACTACGAACGACTCGTATTGGAAGTTTGGACGAACGGAGCTTTGACTCCAAATGACGCCGTTACTCAAGGCGCACAAATTTTGGATCGATACTTCCGAATGTTCTTTGACCTTGGCCGAGCCAGCGTTGAAGATGTAATGGAAGAAGGCGTGAGCATTTCGGAAGAAGTGAGCAGCGTGCCTGATCTTAAGATCGAAGAGCTTGACTTTAGTCAACGCACTTTCAACTGCCTGCGACGAGCAGGAATTTTGAACCTTCGCCAGCTGGCGTTGGTGACAGAGATGGATCTGAACGGGATTCGTGGTTTCGGTCGAAAGTCGCTCACAGAAGTGCGAGATCGACTTGCCGAACACGGAGTTGATCTCAAGCCGAGCAAGGGCGGCTACATTAATCTCGATGCCCTTGAGGATGAGGACTTTTAAGGAGCTAAAGCATGCGACATAAGATTGACCGACGTAAACTTGGACTGCCGAGCGATCAGCGCCGCGCACTCTTGACCAACCTCGCTCGTCAGTTCGTGCGACATGGTTATGTTCACACTTCACTGGGCCGAGCAAAGGATTTGCGCCGGATCGTAGAAAAGCTAATCACTTTGGGCAAAACTGATACTATCCAAGCTCGCCGCGAAGCTCGCAAAATCCTCGTTGGCCACTCCGCCAGCATGGATATTAAGGAAAAGAAGAAGAAACTCGCTGGCAAAACCGCGGCTGAAAAGACTGAAATCTTGATCGAATCTTCTCAGCTGAAAGGTGAAGACCTTGTGCAGCACCTCTTTGACAACGTGGCTCCACGTTATTCAAAGCGACCAGGTGGCTACACTCGGTTAACCCGAACCGGCCAACGCCGAGGAGATGCGGCCGAAACTGCAGTCCTCGAGCTTGTTGACTAAACATCGAATTAAACTCACCGTCGCTTATGACGGTACTGACTTTTGCGGCTGGGCGTCGCAAGCGGAACAGAGAACTGTTCACGGCACATTGACAGAAGGACTTCGTCAGGTTTTAGGCGAAGATGTTGAGCTTTGGGGCGCGAGTCGTACCGATAGTGGAGCGCATGCAAAAGGGCAGGTTTGCCATTTTGACTGTATGCACCCGGTTCCGGTAGAACGATGGCCCCGTATCCTAAACAAAATCCTACCGAAAGATATTTCGGTTCTTGATGCAAAGCTGGTTTCAAACGACTTCAATAGTCGGTTTATGGCTAAGCATCGCGAATATCACTACCGGATTTTGATGGGAGAACGCGATCCGCATCGTATGAGGTTTGCTCATTACTACGGGCGACCGCTAGATGTAAATGCGATGAAGCAAGCCGCGACTCACTTACTTGGTGAGCACGATTTTCTGGCGTATAGCCAGCAACTTGAAGGACACGAGAACACAGTTCGTATTTTGTTCAAAGTGAAACTCAGCCAAGTGCGTGATGAAGTGGTTCTGCAAGTGATCGGAACCGCATTTGTCCGCGGAATGATGCGGCGCATCGCCGGAAGTTTGCTTGAAGTCGGGCGAGGAGCCCGCAAGCCCGAATACACAGCTCAACTCTTTACTGAAACATTTCGGAGTGGGATGGATTGGCCGCCGGTTCTACCGGCAAATGGATTGACACTGATTAAAGTCACCTACGGCAGGCATCCCTCTGATCATAGGAAAGAGATTTTGGATTCGGACTTGACCAGTGCGAATTTAGAAAAAGGAAAGGTAAATGAATAGAACAACAACCCCAAAGCCAGATACTTTGGATCGACAGTGGCACGTTATTGATGCTGCTGGCGTTCCTGTCGGGCGATTGGCTGCTAAGGTAGCTCAAGTGCTTCGCGGAAAGCACAAACCAACATTTTCGTATCACATCGATACAGGCGACTTTGTTATCGTGATCAACGCTGAACAAGCACTGCTCACCGGTAGCAAAGGCAAAGAACTTCTGTACTGGCACACTGGATGGCCAGGCGGAATCCGCAACATCAGCAAAGCTGACCTCCTTGAAAACAATCCTGTCCGACTGATCGAAAAATCTGTTTGGGGCATGTTGCCTAAGGGCCGCCTCGGACGACAGATTGTCAAGAAGCTTAAAGTTTATGCAGGTAGCGAGCATCCCCATGCCGCACAAAATCCGGCGACATTGGAGATGGATAAATAATCATGCGACGCAAAGCAAACCCGAATCAATCTTACGGCACCGGTCGACGCAAGAGCGCAATCGCTCGTGTTTGGCTTGAACCAGGTGACGGCAGCATCAACATCAACGGTCGAGATTTCAAGGCTTACCTCTGCCGACCAGTTCTCGAAATCTTGGTCAAGAGTCCACTCGTTGCCCTTGATATTGATGGCAGCTACAGCGTTCGCGCTCTCGTTAAGGGTGGTGGCGTTGTTGGTCAAGCTGGTGCAATTAAGCTTGGCATTGCTCGCGCTTTGGTAGAACGCGATGAAAATCTGCGAAAGGGTCTCCGCGCAGGTGGGTTCCTTACCCGCGATGCTCGCGTAAAAGAACGAAAGAAGTACGGTCGAAAGAAAGCACGACGCGGCTTCCAGTTCGTCAAACGCTAAGCGTTTATTTTCCTTTCCAATGCAGAACGCAGGTTGACCATTTAAATGGTCAACCTGCGTCTTATTTTTTTATGGATCGGTTTACTCGGCGAACCCTCTGGGTGCTTTTTGCGCTAATGATATTGGGCTATTTTGTTGTCAGAAACAGTTTCGTCACTAACTCTTAGCTTATTTCTTTCGTCGTTTTGCCAGCCCAAACAAGCTTAAACCAAGAACTCCCAAAGTAAACGGTTCAGGCACAGCTTCCGTATCGAAGGCAACTTCTGCAACGCCCGTATAGGAGTTGTTTGTAGGTTGACCGTTTGCCAGAATAGAAAATTCAACGGTTCTCACTCCGGAAACGGGTACAAATCCAAACGATTGTGCTGTGTGCACATTGGGCAAAGCACTCTGATTCAGCATGGAATAAAGAACATTGTTCCCACTGTCTTTCAGCACTAAATCAAATCGGGTCACCGCGTAGAGACCATTACTAGCGATGCCGTTGGACAAGTGGTTCCACATATAATAGGTGCCAATGGTGACATCACTGTTGAACACGAACGTTGCTTTTGCAGTGCCATTATTAATGGCATTAGAAGCTGTTGTCCAATGGTTTCCTGACGCATAAGTCGCATGAACAGAGCTTGGAGTGAAGCCTGATGGTAAGCCCGAGCCATCAATCGCGTTTCCAATATCGTATCCACTGCTGAACTGGCTAAGCGCAGTTGCCGAGTCTGGTCGTATCATGATTGCTTGGGAGGCCGCAGCACAAACAAGCAATGGGAGTAAAGCCAAGAATTTCATAAGTCCTCGAAGTTGCCCATTGGCAACCCATTCAAAAATTTTATCAAAGGCTCCATTACACGAGCATTACACCAGTTCACTAAAACATATTTTCTAGCTCGGCTTTCGCCCTTTCCGCCGATCCACTATTTTTGCCTCGTAACCATGAGTAGAAGGCTCGTAATAAGGAACCGACAAGTCAGCTTCTGGCAGATAGTCCACGTCTACCCATCCGCTTGGATCATCGTGCGGATATAGGTAGCCTTCTCCATGCCCGAGTTGTTTCATCCCCGAATGTGGTGCATTTCGCAAATGCATAGGGATCGGTTCAATTAACCCCGCATCAACATCGGCTTGCGCTTTGTTAATGGCGAGGTAGGAACGATTACTTTTGGGGGCCTCAGCCAGAAATGTGACGCACTGAGCCAGGATAATTCGACTCTCTGGCATTCCTACAATTTCGACCGCCCGCAAAGTTGAACTGGCAATCACAAGAGCTTGAGGTTCTGCGTTTCCAACATCCTCACTAGCCAGGATCACCAACCGACGAGCGATAAATCGAGGATCTTCGCCAGCTTTGATCATGCGCGCAAGATAGTGGAGGGCCGCATCGCTGTTCGAGCCGCGGATGGACTTGATAAACGCGCTGATCGTATCGTAATGGTTGTCGCCTTTTTTGTCGTAGCGGATTTGGTTCTTTTGAAGAATTTGCTCCAAGAGTCCAACTTGGATTTCCGACCCAGCCGGTGACATCAAAACTGCGGTTTCAAGGGCGTTCAACAATAGACGGGCATCGCCATTCGCCATCGTTAATAGAAACGTTTCGGCTTCCGTCGAAATGGTGCATTTTTGCTTACCAACTCCGCGTTCTTCGTCGACGAGGGCGCGATGGAGAAGCTCAGTCAAGCTCTCTGGAGTCAAAGGTTGAAGAGGCAAAACCCTGGCCCGAGAGAGCAATGCGTTGTTCAATGCGAAGAACGGGTTTTCAGTAGTTGCCCCAATAAACTGAAACGTGCCGTCTTCTAGAAAACCTAGAAGTGAATCCTGTTGTGATTTGTTGAAGTGATGAATTTCGTCGACCAGCAACAAAGTCGGAATTTTATGAAATTGGTAGCGAGATTTAGCTTCTCCGGCGGCCTTGCGGATGTCGGCAACTCCCGCCGTTACCGCGCTTAATGCAACCAACTGCGAATTTGAATAGTGGGCGATGATATTCGCCAATGTGGTTTTACCGCATCCCGGAGGTGCCCATAAAACAACGCTACCTAGCTTGCCAGCTTTGATTGCTTGGGTGGTAGGAGAATCTGGCCCGAGTAAGTGCTCTTGCCCGACATATTCGTCCAATGTCGTTGGGCGCATTCTGGATGCTAAAGGCAGAAGTTCGGTGGGTTGCTGCGGTGCTCCAGATTCAAAAAGGCTCATGATTGCCTCGATTATTCAGAAGCAGTTGGTTCTTCCGAATCTCGTTTAATCACCCAGCTTCCCGCTTTAACTCCTTCTTCAACTGGTTCGGCTTGATCGTCGTCTTCATCTTGATCAGCGAGTTCCAAGAATTCAGGCTCGGGCGGGTCTGGGTCAACTACTATCGGAGACTCCCATTCGGCTTTATCTGTTTCTTTGAGGAGTGAACCAAGCACGCCGTTGATAAAGCTTGCGCTATCTTTAGTGCCGAACCGCTTAGCTAAATCCACGGCCTGTGAAATTGTCACTTTCGGCGGCATATCCGGGAGCCGCAACAACTCAAATGTTGCAAGCCGTAAAGTAACTAAATCGCTGATTGCCAACCGATCAATCGTCCAACTGGTGGCTAGGCAGGGAGAAAATGCGTCGTCAAGTTCCTGAACATTGGCGCGAACCCCCGTAACGAGCTCGTGAACAAAGCTTTCTGCATCTTCGGCAAGCGTGTGTCGGCTGAGGGCGACTTCTAATGCACGTTCAATTTCAACTCCGCCGACCATGCTCATGTAGATGGCCTGGAAGGCGACTTCGCGAGCAAGGCGACGGGAATGGCTCGGCGCAGGCCCAGCCACTTCAGGCACTAGTGGGTGCCTCCTGCAAGAACCGACCAACAAACGCCGTGCTGACTTCTCCCTTGATGTAATCAGGGTGACGCACCATTCGGCGAAGGAATGGAATATTGGTTTGAATTCCTTCGACATTGAATTCATCAAGTGCAACTTGTAGCCGTCGAACCGCGGTTGCGCGGTCTTCAGCCGTGACAATAAGTTTTGCGATCATCGGATCGTAGTAGGGCGAAACCTCGAATCCTGCATAGGCGTGGGTGTCGAGTCGTACACCTCGGAAACCTGGCGCATCCCACCTGGTGATTTTACCGGTGCAGGGAGCAAAATCCTTGTCCGGATCTTGAGCGGTGATTCGGGCTTCGATCGCGTGGCCCCTTAGTTGAATATGCTCCTGCGAAAATGGAAGAGGTTCGCCCGACGCAATCCGTATTTGCCATTGAACAAGATCAAGTCCGCTTACTTGCTCGGTTACTGGGTGTTCGACTTGAATCCGAGTATTCATTTCAAGGAAATAGAAGTCACCGCTAGAATCAAGTAAGAATTCAACTGTTCCTGCGTTCGTGTAACCCACTTCGCTGGCAACTCGAACCGCCGCAGAGCCCATCTTTTCGCGAAGTTCTTGGGTGAGAATCGCGCAAGGAGCTTCTTCAACAATCTTTTGATGTCGGAGGTTTTGAACCGAACATTCGCGTTCACCGATGTGCAGAACCTTTCCATGTTCGTCGGCAAGAATTTGGATTTCAACGTGTCGGGGTTCCACGACACATTTTTCGACGAGCATATCGCCGTTACCAAAACTAGCTTGTGCCTCGGCTTGAGCAGTTTTAAATTGGTGTACGAGTTCGTCGGCGGAATCTACACGGCGGATTCCTCGCCCACCGCCACCAGCTACGGCCTTGAGCAGAACCGGGTAACCGATTTTCTCCGCCCATTTGAGAGCATCTTGATCGGTCGGAACCGCACCAGTCGAACCTGGAACGACAGGGCACTCGGCTTTGATCGCAGCTTCTTTGGCTTTGGCTTTATCCCCCATTGCTTCGATGGCGGCGATTGATGGGCCAATAAAGGTGATCCCCATGGATTCCAATGCGGCGGCGAAGCTTGGACGTTCGCTGAAGTAGCCAAATCCGGGGTGGACAGCCTCAGCGCCAGTTATTTCGCAAGCCATCAAAACGTTGGGCAGGTTTAAATAACTTTCGGTGTTTGTGCCCGCGCCAATACAGATTGCTCGATCAGCCATTGCAACATGACGGCTACCTTTATCAGCTTCGCTATAAACGGCAATAGCTTCAATTCCAAGCTCATGGCAAGCGCGAATCACGCGGCAGGCAATTTCGCCTCGGTTAGCGATGAGAATTCGTTTGAACATTAGTATTTCTCGTGCCCCTTGTGAACGCATCGAACTTTGCCAGTGGTGGGATCGTATTCGTACGGCTCACCACCTACAGGGCATTTGTAGAAATCTTGCCCTAATCTCGTTTCTTCGATAGATTGCGGGTAGGTGTTTTCGACTGGATCGCTGTTGATACTTATAGATGAACGAACCTGACCGATGTTGCTAATGCACTTGGCATCTTTGCCTCGGTACATAGATTGACCAATAATGGTCTCGCCCTTTCCGTCGGCCCGAGCGGTGCTTTGACCACCCATGAATTTTCCGCCAGTCACAAAGAACACGGTTGCAAGAATTAGGATCGCCACCGCCACCAGCATCCCAACCAGGCTGTTGCCTTGAGTTCGTCTCATTTTTGTTCAATCTCCAAAATCGTTTGACCGTATTCCACAGGCTCGCCATCGTTGACGTGAACCGCAGTAATTTTGCCCGAGCAAGTTGCTAGGAATTCGTTGGCAATCCCGAGCGCAATAATGTCGCCGATTTGGTCGCCCTCCGAAATTGTCTCGCCGACCTTAGCTTTGTCGGCTATGAGCTTGAGATAGCCGACTACTGGCGCATTGATCGGTCTTGAAACCGGGCCGCTTGCCTGAGCGTCATCTTCCCACTCGTCGCCCCATGTCAAGGCTTCTTCGCTGAGCACGCCTTGAAACGACGACGTTCCCGCGCTAAGCTTAATGCTCCGGAATCCAGAATCTCTTGCCGTAGAGATCGCTTTTCTAATGGTTTCGGTATTGAGCTGATCCATGAGTTGCCAACCTTCATTTTACCGCTGGTTCTAGCTTAGACCTTTGACAGCTAAAAATGGTGATACAGAAATAAAAAAGTGGGACACAACTGGAGAGGAGCAACGTTGCGTCCCAAATTTTGGGAGAAGTCTTTCTAGGCATGTCCTGATGCACATCCGGCACCTGTCATGACCCTTGACTTACCCTCGTAGTTTAACCATGTTTTAATCAAAAAGTGTAAAAAGTTTTTAGAGCAACGAACTTTCTGCGGCTGAATTCAGTCGTCGAACTCAAATTCTCATATTTGTTGGCTGATTCGTGTAAGGGATAACCCCTTTCTTGCCGACAATTTGTACTGGTGCCATGAGATTTTCTGTGCCTGGACTTAGTCGCGACCCTCAGAATTCACAACTGAGAGCAGGGTCATTGCGCCGCTCATTCCATAAGGAGAGCGTTTAGTCAGTGTCGAACTCAACTCAAATCCTTGTGTCAACAGCACGAATTCGCGTTTCAAGCCACCCTGCAACCATGATTTGCCCTGGCATCGGCTCATCTATTGGACTCGTAGCGATGGACGAGGTTGCTGGAGTTACAGGACTAGCCCACATGATGCTCCCCAAGGTGCTGAACAAATCTTCGCTGGATAAACCGGGCCGTTATGTGAGCACGGGAGTTGCAGAACTCGTGAGAAAAATGGAAGAGCAAGGTGCCTCAGCATCAAGATTGGTAATTGCCTATGTGGGCGGAGCAGAAGTTTTTACCTTTGGTGCCGAAAGGAATCAGCAATTCAATATCGGGACTCGAAATGTCGCGGCGGTTTCTGACCAACTTCACGAATTGGGACTCCGCACTCTTGCCGCTGACCTTGGCGGCAATAACGGCAGAACCCTCATCGTGGAAAGCACGTCCGGGGAAGTCCGAGTCCGCACAACAAATGGCGGCGAAAGAACCCTTTGCATCTTAAAACGAACTCAACTGGAGGCAGCATGAGCCACACCGTATCCATCGAACAGATTGTTCAAAAAACATCCGATCTTCCCACCATTCCCGCCGCCGCGATCAAGGTCATGCGCGAAACTCAGTCTTCTAAGGCAAGCGCAGCGACAGTCGCCCGAATCTTGGTGACAGACCAAGCACTCAGCGCAAAAGTTTTACGGCTGGCCAACAGCGCGTTTTATGGCCTTTCGCGAAAGATCACCGATCTTGGTGAGGCAGTTGTTGTTCTCGGGATGAAATCGGTGAAAAACCTTGCCCTCGTGGCAGGAACCTATCCGTGGATGCAACGACCACTCACTGGCTACTGCCTTGGGCCTGAAGAAATGTGGCGTCATGCGTTTGGAACTGCAGTCGCAAGCCAATTGGTTGCACGAGCGACACGTAAAGCATCTGAAGACGTAGCGTTTACAGCAGGGCTTCTCCACGATTTAGGCAAAGTTGCTCTCAGCGTTTGGCTTGAAAACAAGATGGGCGCGATTCTGCTTTATGCGGGCCGGGAAGGAATTTCTTATGATGAAGCCGAGCGCAGAGTTCTGGGATACGATCACTGCCAAGTCGGATATCACCTTGCTACCAACTGGAACCTTCCGGAAGAGATCTGTACGTGCAATTTGTACCACCACAAGCCGAGCAACGCAACTGAGTTCCAAGAATTGGTTGACTGCGTTCATGTAGGTGACTACATCTGCTCGTCAATGGGCTACGGGCTAGGCGGAGATGGCCTACTTTACCGATTTGATGAAGAGAGTTTGGTTCGGCTGAACATCAAACCAGAGGATATTGAAGCGCTCACCGACGAATTTGTCTCGCAGTACGAAGAGTACGAATCTCTATTCAAGGAACTCGCCGCATAAACCAACGGCGAGTGATGATTCACTATGAAAGTTGAGTACATCACACCATTCGTTACCGGTTCGATCTTTGTGATTGAAGAAATCCTCGGCCTCACGCCTGAGCGTGGGCAACTTACAGCACGACCTGAATTGTTCACATCTCAGCAAATCAATATCTTGTGCGCCATTTCGGGTGAGATTGAAGGGCAGGTCATTTATGGGATGAATTCTGGAACAGCTCGCAAGCTCGCAGGAAAACTGAGAGGCAAGCAGTTCTCGGATATCACTGCCGAAGCCGATGTTGCGATCGCCGAAGTAGGCCAACGACTGAGTGATAGTTCTCTCAAACTCCTAGCCGCCGAAGGTTTTCCGACCGAAATGTCTTCTCAAACCATTATCAAGGGTGCAAATATTCGGATGTCGAAAATTGAAACTCCAACGTTAGTGATCCCAATTCTCATTGATGGCATTGGCGAAATCGAAATCTACGTTAGCTTGCGGGTTGCAAAAGATTCGGCTGCTTGATGGAAATTCAATCAGGAATGTTGATAGAGCCTTCCACCAAGAGGTTAGATTTCCCTCGAATTTGAACTCGATCACCCGATAAAGTCGATTCAAAGGCTCCTTTTCTATTCGAGAGTTGGAGCGAAGAGAGTTGGTTCTTTCCAAGAACGTCCGCCCAATAAGGCACGAGGTAAGTTTGAGCCGAACCAGTTGCATGGTCTTCGTCTACGCCAGATTGAGGTGCGAAAAATCGGTAGCAAAAGTCGGTTTGCGAGCCCCGAGCCGTGATACTCAGCCCTCGTAATCCACAGGTCGCGATTTTGGCGAAATCTGGTTGAAAAGCAATGACCTCTGCCTCCGATTTCAATTCTACGAACCAATCATCGCCCTTGGCGTGGATCGCTGGAGCATCAGGAAATACCTCGCGCAAATAGCCAGGTGCAACCATATCTGGAATTTGCTCAGCCACAGGGAAATTCAATTCGCCGACCCGGTTTTCGATTCGGCAACTGAGCTTTCCTGACAAAGTGGAGAATTGAAAGTTATTCAAAGCTGGATTCAGCTTATTAAGGTAGGTCGCGGTTGCTAATGTTGCATGCCCGCACAAACGAACCTCGACTCCCGGCGTAAACCAGCGAAGATCATAACCATCTCTTTTTGCAACAACGTATGCGGTTTCGGCTTGGTTAATTGTGGATGCTAACCCTTGCAACACCTCGTCACTTGGCCATGAATCAAGAATGACCACTCCTGCCGGGTTGCCGGAATGAGGTTGATCGGTACAAAACGCTTCCACAAGCGCGAATGGTGCGAGTTTTGCCATAGTCAGATCCAGGGATAAAGCAACTCAATTGCCGAATCTCCGTAATGAAGATTAGCCCATGGCACGCAAACAAGCAACCACGACCCAGCGCAAGCAGTTTCCGGATATCTCAGTTGATGCATTTTTAGCGGATACCGACCGCAAAGCGTTGGAAGCTCTAAAGAAAGTGCCGCTTCTGCCAATGGTGATTCGCAAATTCCACGAATCTGGGTTGGATCGCTGGATTTACTGCTGGAACATGGCGATGAGCGTGCGATGCGGGCCTAAGCAGTACGGCTCGCTCCATAAAATTCTAAAAGAATGCTGCGCTATTCTGGATATGCCCGAACCAGAACTTTATCTTTCTAGCAACCCGTTTCCCAATGCCCACGCAGGCGGGGTTGAACGACCTTACATCACACTCCGCAGTGCAATCGTGGAAACGTTGGACGACGAGCAGCTGTACCACCTCATCGGTCATGAACTCGGGCACATTAAAGCTGGGCATATTCTTTACCAAGAAGTCGCGACTTTGCTCATGCCGCTCATGGAGATGCTCGCTCGCCGAACTCTTGGTTTGGGCGATGCGGCTCAACTCGCGCTCGTTGCGGCATTTTTTGAATGGTCACGACAAGCAGAAATCACCGCCGACCGAGCTGGACTGCTCTGTTCGCAGAATTTCCGTACTTCGGCGAGTGCTAATTTGATGCTAACCGGTGGCCCGAACCGCCTTTCTCATGAAGCGAGCACCGATGAGTTTCTGGATCAAGCGAGGACCTATCAGGATATGAACTTCTTTGACAGCATCGGAAAAATGTTAATCTTCATGACTTACGGCATGGGTTCAACTCACCCGATGCCAGTTCACCGGGTTCAGCACCTGGAACATTGGTACGAAAGCGGCAACTACGGTCGGATTCTCAGTGGCAATTATCCAAAAGTAAAATAGGCTTAGATGCTGAAGATCGGGAATACACCGTTACTCAAACTAGAACGGCTTACCTCGCCTGGTTGTGCCGATATCTATGTTAAATACGAAGGCGCGAATCCGACTGGGAGCATGAAGGATCGCATGGCTCTGGCAATGATTGAAGGAGCCGAAGAACGTGGTGAGCTTCAGCCTGGCGGGGCGGTTGTGGATTACACTGGCGGCAGTACGGGTAGCTCACTTGCCATGGTTTGCGCAGTCAAAGGCTACAAAGCTAGATTTGCTTCATCAAACGCATTCAGCGAAGAAAAACTTCAAACTATGCGTGCATTTGGGGCCGAGCTTGATCTTATTAATACCGAAGATGGAAAGATCACCGCTCAACTGATTGCCGACCTCATCGAAAGAGTAAGAGAGGTCAGCACGCATCCAAACACTTTCTGGACCGACCAGTTCAATAACATTGACAATCGCCGGGCTTATCACGCCATGGCGCACGAAATCATGGATGAACTGGGCTTTGAAATAGATGAATTCATCATGGGTGTTGGCACAGGCGGAAGTTTTTCAGGCAATGCTGAGGTTTTTAAGGAGCGAAACCCGCGCATCCGGTGCATTGCCATTGAGCCGGACGAAGTCCGTGCCTTGTCCGGTGGAAATATTAAAGGCAAACACAAGTTGGAAGGCATTGGGGCGGGATTTGTGCCCTCTATTTTCCGATCGGATTTAGTGGATGAGATTGTTGCCGTGGCCGATCAAAACGCCGCAGATGCCGCCCGAGAACTAGCGAGAGTTGAGGGGATTTTCAGCGGATATACGGCTGGCGCAAATATCTGGACTGCTATTGAAAGGTCAAAACAACTCGCGGCAGGCAAAAAAATTGTAACGATCATCCCCGACTCTGGTTTAAAGTATCTGAGCGGCGATTTGTATAAATAATTTACCAATCACGAATGACCGCGTATTCGGCAAGCCCCTTCAACTCGCTTGCATCTCCGGGTAATCCTTCGATCAACTTTAAGGCTTCCGTAACCAATTCAGAAGCAAGGTTCTTAGAGTTGTCCAATCCAATGAGGCTCGGGTAGGTGAGCTTCGCCATTGCGTAGTCACTGCCTACCGCCTTTCCAAGCTGTTCGGGCGTAGACGTTTCGTTCAGGACATCATCAGCAACCTGGAAGGCCAAGCCGATTTGCTCGCCGAACTGTTTTAGGTTGGCTTGATGTTCAGCTGTAGCTCCCGCAATGATTGCACCGATTTCGCAGCAGGCTCCAAGCAGTGCCCCAGTTTTGCGAGCGTGAATGGTTTGCAGTAACGCCATATCGCCGGATTGACCTTCTGCCTGAATATCCAGCACTTCACCTCCTACCAGACCTTGTGAGCCGCTTGCCCGGGCGAGGCAGAGAAGAGATTTCTGTGCCTTTGCTGGATCGGCGATAGAGTGCGCTAGAATTTCAAAGGCGAGGGCAAATAGAGCGTCTCCTGCCAAGATCGCGATTGCTTCACCGTAAGCTTTGTGACAAGTCGGTTGTCCACGGCGGAGATCGTCGTTATCAATAGCGGGTAGATCGTCGTGAATCAGCGAAAAACAGTGAACCAACTCGGTGGCGCACCCCGCGTCAAGAGCGAGTAGCGGGTCAGCCCCACAGGCCTTAGCCGCCGCCATCGTGATGGCAGGACGGAGTCGTTTTCCCGTTCCTAGCGCAGAGTAACGAATTGCTTGATGGAGTTCGGTCGGAAGAGTCTCCTCACTCGGTAATAAAGTAACCAATCGAGCATCGACTTTTTCCCTATATTGGTCGATGATTGATTCGCTGGACACGAATTCGAGTCTACCAGTGGCAATAACGTCACCATAGTTCACGGCGAACGGCGGATTTGTGTAAGGTCCCGCCCATTGGTCAATAACTTTGGTGCGGTAACTTCGCTCGACTTATGGCAACGATTCGACCCTTCCGAGGTCTGCGGTTCAACGTAGAACCAAGCCGCTTGGCAAACATCGTCGCACCTCCTTACGACGTGATTTCTCCAGCCGAACGAGAAGCTTTGGCGGCCCAGGATGCAAACAACGTTGTTCGCTTGACCCTGCCCGAATCTGAACCCGACGATCGCAGTAAATACATTAAATATGCCCGCAGTGCCAGCCGCCTCGAAGAATGGCGACGCGATGGCCTGATCCAACTTGAAGATCGCCCTGCTTATTATCGTTATTCGCAAAAGTTTGCCGTGCCAGGCACAAATCAAATGTTCGAGCGCACCAAACTTGTGGCGACGATCAAGGTTGAACCGTATTCTAAGAAAATTGTTCTGCCCCACGAGCAGACCTTCCCTAAACACAAAGAAGATCGTTTGCGCGTGTTAGAAGCAACTCGAAGCCACCTGGAGTGCATTTTTGGACTTTATGAAGACCAAGGCTCGGCTTTGCACAATTTAGTCACCGGCAGTCCAGGAGAATTAATTGCCGATATTCAGACCAGTGATGACGGCATTGAGCACAAATTCGAGCGAATTGTAGACCCGTCCGCACTGGCTGAAATCAGCGCGGGCATGGATCCCAAAACTGTTTGGATCGCAGACGGTCATCACCGGTACGAAACCGCACTTGGATTTCGTGAAGCTCTTGGCGACAAGCAAGGCCTAATTGCCGAAGACTTTATGATGATGGCCCTTTGCAGCATCAGTGACCCTGGTCTTGTGCTGTTGCCTACCCACCGAATTCTCAAATCCATGCCAATTGATGCAGATAGGCTGAAAACCCTGCTCAGCGAACAATTTGATGTCCGTGGAGTTTCTAACAACCACATCATGGGAGAATTGCAGCGAATTGAATCTAACGGCGGACGCGCCCTTGGCGTAGCTTTGCCTGGCGGCGAAGGATTAGTCGCCGAGATTCGCAATATTGATGCGCTTGTGGCAGAAATCGCTGGCCCAGGCGGAGATGATCTCAAACGACTTGATGTAAGCATTCTTCATAGCTATGTATTCGCCAAGCTGCTCGGTTTGACAGGTCACGACTTCTTTACATACACGCGGCTGGAACACGAAGCGTTAGATGCAGTTAATGAAGGCTCTCCTGCCGCATTCCTCATGAATCCACCAACCGTGGACGATATGCGCAACATCGCGCTAGGCGGCGATTTTATGCCGCAAAAAAGCACCTATTACTATCCCAAGCTCCTGAGCGGGATGGTGATGTGGTCGCTCAAGGATTTTGAAGTATGAAAATCCGCCTGATGGGCACGGGCGGCGCGGACGGCGTTCCCGCTTTTTACAGCGATAGCCGGGTGAGCGTTTATGCTCGAAAACACGGTGGTAAGGATATTCGTTCTCGCAGTGCGGCTCTGGTTGATGACTCGATCAAGATTGACCTCGGCCCAGATTCGTGGATGCAAATTGTTCGGGATGGACTAGATGCACGGGATTGGACAGCGCTGATGTTCACGCACTCAGATGCCGATCACTTCGCGCCTGATGAGCTGATGTACGCGCTTTATCCATTCAACGACTGTGAGTTTGTGGGGTTTGTAATATACGCAAATATGGCGATCTGTCGCCGGATTTTAGATAAGTTCCCGGATTGGCCGTTTGAAATGCATACAACCAAGAGTTTTGAGACTTTCAAACACGCTGGTTACGATATCCTGCCCGTTCGGGCTCACCACTTGGAGTCTGAAGATGCACACAACTACGTGATTTCCGATGGTGACCGCAAACTCCTGTACGGGACAGATACAGGTATTTGGGATCAGCCAACTTGGGAAGCATTACAAGATCACAAACTAGACTGCTTGATTCTGGAATGCTCAGAAGGCTTTGCGAGCACGAACTACGATGGTCACTTGGATGCAAACGAGTTTATGTCCGTCATCGAGCGCTTAAATAAGCAGGGATCAATCCACGCTGGGACGCAAATCTGGACTACTCACCACAGCCATCAAGGTGAAGCTACCCATGACGAACTACTGAAGTTCTTTACTCCCCACGGAATCAATGTCGGATACGACGGCGTTGTCATTGAATTCTAAGAAAACGGTGTAAACCTTTCTGGCTGGCCCGATGGATCGCGAAATATCCAGTAGAGCACTCCGCCAAGAATAAGCAATCCGACGAATATTCCCATAAACAATCCTGGCCCGCCTGCAATTGTGCCCCAAAACGCAGCAAGCGGGATAATTGCCGAAATAAGAGCCCAGCCGATCACAAGCTTTGTGAACGCTCTGCTTCGCGTTCCGATCTTGCGGCTGAGTAAAAGAAGGTATGGAATTCCGCATTTGACACAGTTAATCGTGCCTGGCTGATTCATAGCTCCGCATTTAGGACAAGCTACTGGCTTGTGCCGCTTCGGGTCACGGCTATCCACCCGCCATTGTTTGATCATTCGCTCCTCACTCAAATACATATCACGCAAGGAAACATTCTTGAACGGATCGCGTTCAACAGGCAAACGGTTGATTGTTTGTTCGCCCAGTGCGATTGCGTGGCCATGATAGCCAGCCTGAAATAAGCTGTCGCACAGCTTAAACCAGGCGGGGAAGTTATCAGGATGGAGTGAGAGTTCCAAAAATGCGCGATCAATGTGTTCGGCGTTGATTTCCCTAAGATCGTGACGATCAAGATAATTACTCGCAAAAGGGAACATCACCATGAGGGAAAGGGTTGCAATTATCGTCGCTCCTTGACCAACTGGATTCTTTGTTCCTGCGGCAAATGCAAACGCCACGATGATCATGATCATAGCGAGGATGCCGGGTGCGACGTCAATGTCTCCGGCGACTGTCCACCACAGCACACGAACTAAACACACCATAAAAATGGGGAACAGAAAGGCCAATGTAATGACCATTTCAAGGGTTTCACCGATCATCTATCGAAATTATACGATGCTGATTAGGGTTTCAAAATCAGATTTTCTTGAGATCTTGTTCTCGCACCAAAAGTACATAGTGCGGCGTAAAGTTGAGTTCGTCTTTTTCGAGTAGTTTCTTCAACTCTTCACTGACATTTTCGTTAAATCGCTCGCGAACTCGTTCCGTGGCGATTTTATGAACATCTTTTGGGACATCGGTAAGGCAGTCAAGGTCAATATTAACCGCGACTTCATCTTTGTTATAGTAGTTGGAAACGATCCCAGTTAAGCCTTGCATGTGCTCGTAGAATTTGTGAACCGAGCGATCTTCTTCCGTAACAGTTCGAGTCACGATTTCAACTCGATCGCCTTCTGCGAGCTTTGCCATTTGCCTATTTTACCTCTGGTCTCCACGACCGTTCTTACCCTTGTAGAGCCTTTCCATGAAGGCCAACAGGTACTCGACCTCTTCCGTCATTGTGACTTCGCGGCGAACCACTTCCATCGCATTAGAAAGCGACAACTTAGATTTAAAAATGAGTTTTGTAGCTTTGTGCAGAGCCATGCGAGCTTCGGGCTTGATTCCAATTCTCCTGAGACCGACCGCATTGATATCGTAAACCGTTTGATCACGTCCTTCAACGATCATAAATGGAGGAACATCGCGTACGATTCGAGACATTCCGCCAACCATCGCCATTTTCCCAACGCGAACGAACTGGTGGATTCCCACCATGCCGCCGATTACGGCCATTTCTTCAATCGTGGCATGTCCAGATATTCCAACGTTGTTGGTGATCGTGACATCGTTGGTGATGTGGCAGTTATGCCCGATATGCACAAATGCCATCAGATAGTTACGGTTGCCAACGATGGTTTTCAACCCTGCCCCTGTGGCGCGGTGTACGGTTACGTATTCGCCAAAAAAGTTATCGTCGCCAATTTCAAGAAAAGTTTCTTCGCCTTGGTATTTTTTGTCTTGCGGATTACCGCCGATAATCGCGCCCTGACAAACACGGTTGCGCTCACCCATCACTACGTTGCCGTGCACTGTGGCATGGCTTTCCAAAATGCACCCAGCACCGATCACCGCCTTAGCGTCGACAATAGAATACGGCCCAATCTCAACATTTTCAGCAATGTGAGATTGCGGGCTGACAAGTGCGGTCGGGTGGATATTCGCCAATGATTTTCCTAATTACCCTTTCGGGAGGAGTTTGAACATCATGTCCATCTCCGCGGCTACATCTCCATCAACTGATGCAGTTCCGTGTATTTTTCCGACGGTTCCTTTCAGCTTCAAAAGTTCAACCTCAAGCTTGAGAACGTCGCCAGGAATCACCTGGCGGCGAAACTTCACAGCATCAATAGAACCAATAACTGGAACTAAGCCTTCAAATTGCGGATCGCTGAGCAGAATCACGGCTCCAGCTTGCGCCATAGATTCGACGATTAAAACGCCGGGCATGATCGGCATACCGGGATAATGGCCCTGGAAATGCGGTTCGTTGACGGTGACGTTTTTTATGCCAACGCAACTTTTGCCTGGAACCACCTCAATAATTCGGTCAACCATTAATATGGGATACCGATGAGGCAGATACTTCAGGATGTCGTGAATCTGCATTTGTGTCAAAACTGTTTGATTATGTCAGCTTATTCACCGGATACGGGGTCCGCAACAACATCTTCTGTTTTTGCAGGTTTGGGGTTGCGCTTGTGAGAGGTTTTCTCTCGATACAGTTCCAGAGCAATTCCGATCACGCTGAGTATTACAACGCCGAGAATGACCAGCTCGAAATTCTCTCTTACCCAGGGGATTTCACCTAGCAAATATCCCGCTCCAACGCAAACCCACACCCAGATAAAGCTTCCTAAGATACAGCGGGGGAGATATTTTGAGAACGGCATGGCATCCATTCCCGCTACGAATGGAGCAACCGTTCGTACGATGGGTACAAATCGACCCAAGATAATAGTTTTTGTCCCATGCTTTTCGTAAAAGTGCCGAGTTTTATCTAGCCACTGCGGCTTAAAAAACTTTGCCTTGAATAAAAATCGCGTCCCTAACCATTTCCCAATATGGAAATTAACCGTATCGCCGAGTACAGAGGCAAAAGGAAGCCCGAACAACAGGAGAGGGAGGCTCAAGCCCTTTCCTGGGTGGGCAAATAATCCCGCCGCAAATAAGAGTGAATCACCGGGCAGAAAAGGCATGATCACTAAACCCGTTTCCAAAAACAGGACGAGGAATAAAAATCCATGGACAACCGTGCCGTACTGATTAATCAGATCTTGAAGGTATTTATCCAGGTGGAGAATGATGTCGAGAAAGCCGCCCATGGGGTGTGTTCAATCCGCTTTTGATATTGAACGTTATGCTGTTGTTGATCGTTGCAAAGGACCTGAATTAAGCGAAATATTCCTTAGATTTTCGCCGAGTTGCGATTTGTCGGAGCTTCTTAATTGCTTGGATTTCGATTTGGCGAACCCGCTCACGGGTGATATGTAGTTCTTCACTGAGGTCGTCGCGGAAATTGGTGGTTCCGTCGTCGTTGCGAAGCCGATAAGTCACGATGCGTCGCTCTCGATCTGTTAGCAGCAACAGAACTTCCTGTAGTTCTTCAATGATTTCGCTTTGAAGTACGAGCGCCTCTGGATCGTGAGCACCGGAATCGTGAATCAATGCGCCGAGAGTCGTGTTTTCACCATCTCCAACGCGGACATCTAAGCTGATGAGTTCTTGAGATGCTTGAAGAAGAGAGTTCAACTTTCGCAGGCTCATTCCCATTTCACGGGCAAGTTGTTCAGGAGTTGGTTCTGCACCTGTGCTGTGGGTGAGGTCGCTCCGGGTTTTTTCGACTTTTCGCAGGGTTTGGCTGATGTGGGCCGGGAGTCGGATGGTTTTCGCTTTGCAATCCACCGCACGGCCAATGGCTTGCTTAACCCAGTGAGTTGCGTAGGTAGAGAATCGGAATCCTTTGGTGGGGTCAAACCGTTCGATTGCCGTAATCAATCCGATCACGCCTTCTTGTATCAAATCTTCAAGGGGAATAGCTCGGGATTGATAGGATTTGGCGATATTGATAACTAGGCGTATATTTGATTCGACAAGTCGCTCTTTTGCTTCCGCACAACCTTTTTGAGCTTCAATGGTAAGAACCTTCTCTTCTTCAGCCGTAAGAAGGGGAGCCTGAGTCAGGCGACTCAAGTAACTTGAAGAGCTAGTATCGTGGCGGGCGGATTCTCGGTGCATTGACCCCTGTTTTTGGAACACGGAGGAACAGTTGGAGGTTTCACTCCTATAGGCCATCCTGGCAATCCCTATGCCAATTTGCTTGAATTGGCAAGAGTTGTTAACTTCTCTCTATATTCTGACGCCTTGAGAAGCGTGATGTTCTCGCTTCTATCCACATAGCAACCCAACTTTCTAATTTGGGGTAGCTTACTCTTGAGGTGCGAGCATGATTGTTAATGAAGAAAAATACTTGGCTCAGAGAATCAATGGCTGGCACCGCCTCGCCGCCCTTTGCGCAAAGGCAGATCGAACATTTCGCGATCTCACAGGCGCAGAGATAGTCGAATATGTGCGGCTTTATCGGCAGGCATCCGGTGACTTGGCGTACCTCGTTACGCACTCTTCAAACCAAGATGTTGTAACTTATCTCAACGCTTTGGTGAGCCAGGCGTACGGTCAGCTTTACCGATCCCGCACCAGCAAGCTGCAACAGGTGATTAAGCAAGGGCTTTACTTAAGTGCCACAACGTTCCGGCGTCAAATCAAGTGGTTTTTGTTATCAGCAGCTTTGTTTTTTATTGCTGCGTTCTATGCCGCTGGGATGATGACCGCCTATCCGCAAACGCGGGCGTACTTCATCCAACCAGGCTGGGAAGAAACTTTTGAGCATTGGAAAACTGGGCAACATGAAGGACGGACATCTGACGAAGGGTTGATGGCAACCGGAATGTACGCCACGAACAATCCCCGAGTCGGAATCATGACGATCGGCATCGCGGCCGGCACGGCGGGAATCGGTTCTACGATGATGGTTTGGCAAAACGGAAGCCTGATCGGCGCTTTAGGCTACGAAATGAACACGGTCGGCAAGCTAGGCTTCCTATTGAGTTCAGTTGCGCCACACGGAGTCAGCGAAATCGGGGGGATATTTGTCGCGGCCGCGGCTGGATATGTGATTGTGGCCGGACTGCTTTTTCCTGGGCGCAGAAGATGGGGTGATTCGCTGAAGCACGCAGGAAAAGATGCCTTCGTTTTGACGGTATTAGCCCTGGTTTTGATTTTTGCGGCGGCTCCAATAGAAGGATTTTTTAGCTTCAATCCGGCTGTTCCACAGATAGCGAAAACAGTTTTTGCTTTGGTGGCCTTCGCTGGCTGGACGGCCTTCCTGATGGGTTACGGACGCAATATTGATCCCGTCACTCTTGGATTGCCGCCCGAATCAGAGGAGCTTTTGGAAGACTGATTTCGGAAGGTAGCTCGCTAGAATTCTTGCCCGGCTTTGCCAGCGGCCTGGGTTCAGAGTGAGAGACCTTTTGTAGTAATCGCGTCCGGCGGCGGGTTGGTTGTTGAGAACTTTCACAGTGCCCAGGCAAGCGAAATTATGCGCTTCGGCGGCAACGAGTTCTTGTTCTGGGAATCTGCCATGATATGATGCGATTCGCGGTTCAATCCACTCCCGGAGCTTTTCGTCGTCTCGCCAGATACGCTCCAATTTATGGCTGGCGTTCGCTCCATGTACTCGGTACATGGTCAGCGGATCACTGAGGTAACCGACATCGTGCTTTTCCGCAATCCGGTACCACATCTCCCAGTCGCCTGAGCCGAAGTAGTCGGGGTTAAATCCGCCAAGCTCATCGAAGCACGATTTTCGCGCCATGACCGCGCTGGCAATAATGGAGTTCGCATAGATCAGCGCGAGCAAAATATCGCCCGTTTCAGTGCGTGGAAAGTCAAACCCAAGGGGAGAATCTTGCCGCTCTTTTCCTTCCCCGTCAATAAAGTAGCCGTCTGTGTGTACTAGCCCAATCTTAGGGTTTGCGTCGAGCATCGCAACCTGCTGCTCTAATTTCGTTGGTGCCCAGAGATCGTCGTCGTTAAAGACAGCTATGTATTCCCCACTTGCATGCTCCAGTCCAACATTGAGAGTCGCATATGTACCTAAATTCTTCTCATTAAAAATAATTTTTGCTTGGTCGGAATGTTCGCTTAGCCATTCTCGTGAACCGTCTGTTGACCCGTCATCCAGAGCAATAATTTCGTAATCTTGGAACGTTTGGTCAAGAATACTTTGCCACGCGATTGGAAGGTATTTGAGGTGGTTATAACAAGTAAACAGAATCGAAACACGTGGCATGAGGATTACTGAATTCTTACTTCGACCGACCAGTCTACAATATCCAAATCCGGGTCAACGGTATCGCCTTGCGGCTCGGTAATAATTTGGTTTTGGTTATTGTAAATCTGGCTGGAATTCAAACGAACCGTCAGCGGTGAGTTGACCTGTGAAGGAATATTGGCATTCCCCAGCGCATCCCAAATTCGCCCGCCCCCCGATGTGTTCGTGTTGTTCATTGTCAAAAAATTGACTTGCACGGATCGCTGGTTGGGAACATCAGCCAACGCAACTAATTGCGATAGATCAATTTCAAAGGTGAACTCACGGTCACCTTCGTTAGTTGGCGTGTAGTTCACCGGAATTCCAGTTTGAAACCACTCGTTGAGCGTTGCATCACGGAATTTGTAAATCTGAAATTGAGGCGAAGCAAGTGGATTCCAAAGGATAAAATGGGTGACCGTTCCATCCACCATTCCGTTCCCGCCTGGAACCACAATCGGAATTGGCCCGGTGGTTGTGGGCGTGTCTTCGGTGGATACATTCAGCGCGATAATGTAAACGTAGGGCAATCCCGATTGTCCAGATCCCTGACCAGTTCGCAGTTGCCCGTCAACCCTCATTCTGAACACAAGGCGTTTCGTGTCACCAATCACTCCGCCAGTCGGGAATTTAGCGCATCCAGCAACACAGAGAATAATCAGGCCAACTAAACCAGCACGGATCATTCTTCCGCCTCTTTATGAATGAATAATATTCGGCGACAGCTTTCGCATTGCTGGGTGCGACCAGATTGAATCGCATCCCGCACTTTTTCTGGAATATCTATCCCGCAAGCGGCGCACCGTTTTGCTTCAGTTACAAGTGCCATGCCTGTGCCCCCGGTTTTTTTGCGAACTTGGTTGTAGACCGTTATCAATTCTGGTTCGACTTCGGACTCAAGCGGGCCACGTTGCGCTCCAGTTTCTTTGAACGCCGCCTGAAGCTCCTTGTGAAGTACCTCGGCATCCGCACGCTTTTTCACGATTCGCTTTTTGAGTTCCTCCACCTGGGCCATTACTGTTTTGACGCTTTGAGAAAGGGGAGCGAGTTCGTTTTCAAGTTCTTCTATGCGCAGAGCGTTGCTAATCGCAAGGTCTTCCAGCATTGCGATTTCTTTTTGAAGGTTCTCGACCTCTTTTGCGCTGACGATCGTGCCGTCGTACAAATCCTTATTAAACTTCGCGATCTTGCCTTCGGTTTGTTCGTTTTTGACCTTGAGTTCTTCAATTTCCGATTTCAAGTCTTTGTGCCGAGCCAAGGCATCTGCGTTCTCTTCTTGCAATTTTTTCGCAAAAGCGGCTTCCTTTTTGCCTAAGTCAAGGTGCTCAGCCCTATTCTTAATATCGATCAGGCGAGCGTCTACTTTGTGGAGTTTGTAAAGGCGGAATAGTCGCTCGTCCTTCATGGATATTTATTATGGATTGGTTTTCGCTTCCGGTGCGTGCCAGTTCGGTTTTGGGTGATTGAAATGGGCTTCCGCTTCGGTTTCTAACCGATGAAGCTCAGACTCAAAGTGTTGGCGGATTTCTTCTAGCTGATCGTCGGATGAGTCAGCCGGAACCTCAATCGGGTCGCCAAAAATCATGATCCCTTTGCTGAACGGTTTTGGAATTAGATACCGATCCCAACTTTTGAATAGCCACCGACGGTTAGCTGAAACCCCAACTGGTACAAGCATGGCGCCAGTTTTTTTTGCCATTTGCATAATGCCGGGCTGGACAACCCCGCTCGGCCCTCGCGGGCCATCGGGCGGAAAAGTCATGCTTTCGCCTGCTTTTAATACTTTGATGCTTTCAATCAGCGCTTTTGCTCCACCTCGACCTGTGGAACCACGAATGGTGTTGAATCCGAATCGAGTGAAGATGCGGTTCTGCATTTCACCATCGCGTGAATGGCTGATTAGAGTCCACAAGCCTTTTCCGCGGAAGAACTTAGCGCCGAATACTACTCGACCGTGGAATCCGGCAAAGATGTACGCCTTGTCTAGCTTTTTATATTGATCCCATCCGCGCACCTCTAACCTAAGCGTGGAGAGTAGTGAACTCACAATTCCATAAACCAGCGGCGCAAGAATGTAAGGCCGAACATCACGCCACTTTTGCTTCATGCAAGGAGCCCTTTTTGTTTAGCAAGTTCTGTCGCGGGATGAAGAGGGAATTCTTCGTTTAAGATTTTTGCAAGTGTCTCAGACTGCACCGGATCGGTTGGTTGCAATAAGTCGCAGAGTGATAACAAAGCATCCGGCCGACGGGGGTCATTTTTTGAATCAACAATAGATCGTAAAATACTCGCGGTGAGTGCTTGGTGTGATTCGCCCAGCTTATCGGCATATTTCAAGCGTTGAACCGCTGGAATCACTTCTAACCGCTTGATGGAAACCAGTATCTTGAGCCCGGAAATAGTTTCTTCGTCATTTGCCCCTTCCAAAAATTGCACAGTTGCTGTTGCGCATTTTTCAGGCTCAGCAAGATCATGAAGGGCCTCAATTTTCTGCCAGAGGGCAGTACGACTTTTTGGTTGCTGGGTGAGGATTGCTTCGGCCGCGGCCAAAGTTGCGGCTGGGCCACGATCATTCATGCGTTCTAAAACTTCGTGACCATATTGGAAACGAGCTTCTTTCAACCCTCCAAAAATAAACGCGAAGATTAAGCCAGCGAAGAATCCGCCCAGATGCGCCCAGAACGCCACTCCACCCCGAGTTTCTTCACCAATCCGAACGATCATTCCAGCGGCTTGAACAAGCACCCAAATCAAGGCGATTGCGCCAACCCGTACGCCGAAATTTGGAGCGAGGGGAACCTTGGTTCGGGCAAATCGGATGCTGCAGTAACCGACGCATGCGGCAATGGCTCCGCTTGCCCCGAGCAACAGTGATCCAGGCGGAGCTTGCTTGGAAACCAACCAGTGAGCCAGAACTCCAAGTAAGCCTCCCACAATATAGATAGTTAAATATCGCCACCACCCGCGAGTAAATTCGATGAGGGGGCCAACTGCGGCAAGGAAAACCATGTTTGCCAGCAAGTGCAATAGGTTTTTGTGAGCAAAAAGGCATCCGATAACTCCAAGCGCGGTTGGCCGCGCAGGATCAAAGGAAAGCTTTTCCAAAACGGATGGAGCAAATAGATTAACGAACGCAACCACCAAGTTTGCGGCGATCAGCGCAACGGTCACGCCAGGGATTTTGCGTTCGTCTTTCACTTTTACTCGTCGTCGAATAAATCGTCCGGAATGACGACGTTGATGTAGGTTTCCTTCACGTCGTCTAGGTCATCAAGGGCATCTATTAGCTTGACCACTTTTTTGAGGTCTTCACGGTCAAGTTCAGCTACGTTAGTTGGCATATAAACCAGAGATTGATCAGTGGTTTTAATTCCCGCCGCATTGAGCGCATCGTTGCAAGCATGAAGGCTGGCGATTGGGGTGATCACGGTAAAGCTGTCGCCCTCATCCACAACATCGTCGGCCCCGCCATCAATCGCAGTCATGGTCACTGTCTCTTCATCGGCGATATCTTTGCTCACAGAAATATTGCCGCAGTGATTGAACTGCCATGAGACGGAGCCGTTCTCACCTAGCGCACCGCCATTTTTGACAAAAGCGTGGCGAAGTTCGCCTACTGTACGGTTGCGGTTTTCGCTATAAACCTCGACCAAAACACCGACTCCTCCCGGGCCTTTGCCTTCGTACAACAGTTCTTCGTAGTTTTCGCCCTCCAATCCACCAGTGCCTTTTGCGATGGCCCGGTCTATGTTTTCCTTAGGGACAGAATTTTCTTTCGCTTTGTCAATCGCGACTCTTAGGCGGGCATTGGTTGCTGGGTCGCCCCCGCCCATTTTTGCGGCGACAATAATTTCCCGCCCAAGTTTGGTAAAAATCTTCCCACGGATTGCATCTTGCTTGCCTTTCCGAATCCGAATGTTTTTCCATTTACTGTGCCCAGCCATATTGCTCTATTGTGACATGGCGGAGAAATTCTGACGAAACGGGTGGGAAAAACGGAGATACCCACTGGCAAACTTGAGAGTCCACTTTAAGTTTGAGTTTAGGTTCGGGCCGAGTTACCAGTTTTTCTTGATTTTCCAACTATTTTTACGAGTTTTCACTAATGGCGGGCATGCTGGCTTGCCGACAATCTTCCTTGGGTCGGAGTGCTGATATCAGCAGCTTCGAGGAGAACCGGCAGAATGCCTTATTTCGCATACACAGCAATGGATTCGACTGGCCGACAGGTCAAGGCGGTCATGGAGGCAGAACATGAAGCTCTTGTTCTGGGGCGCCTTCGTGAGCAGCAATTACAAGTCGTAGATATCAAAGAGCTCAAGAAGAAGAAAGCCGTAACGGTTGGTAAGCACAAGCTCAAGATGAAATCTTTGGTTGTGTTTAGCCGGCAGTTCGCCACGATGATCGATGCAGGTATCCCTATTCTCCGCTGCCTCGAAATCCTCACATCTCAATGCAAAGACCAGGCTTTGAAGCCAGCACTTGAAGCCATCACATCAGATGTTAAAGGTGGTTTGAGCTTGAACGAAGCATTGGCGAAACACCCAACGATTTTCAGCAAGCTGTACGTCAACATGATCCGAGCAGCCGAAATCGGTGGGATTTTGGATACGATCCTTGACCGCCTTTCCGGATTCTTGGAATATGAAGCCGAAGTCAAAGGCAAGATCAAGAGTGCAATGATGTATCCGATCTTGGTTTTGGGATTCTCCCAGATCATGCTGTTTGTACTGTTCAGTTTTGTTTTGCCTAAATTCAAAGAGATTTTCGATGGCATGGATGTTGAACTTCCGGCCGTCACCGCCGCTCTGTTTGCAATGGGCGACTTCATGCAGAAGTCTTGGTGGATGATCCTGGTGGCACTCGGCGCAATGCTGTTTGGTCTCAAGAGCTATTCCAAGACTCCAAAAGGTCGCTATCAAATGGACTGGCTAAAGCTCAAATTCCCGATCATGGGTGAGTTGAGCCTCAAGATGAGCGTCGCGCGGTTCTGCCGAACCTTGGGAACCTTGATCAACTCAGGTGTTCCGATGATGCGCAGTTTGGAAATCGTGAGCGAAACCTTGGGCAACCAAGTTCTTTGCCAGGCGGTTGATCAAACTCGACTCAGCATCCGCGAAGGAAACAAGCTCAGTATGCCGTTGGCTAACTCAGGCCTCTTCCCGGCGATGGTTACTCAAATGATCGACATCGGTGAAGAATCCGGTCGTTTGAGCGATATGCTCGTCAAAGTTGGAGATTTTTACGATAGTGAAGTCGAACAAACCGTTAAAGGTTTGACCTCAATGATTGAGCCTCTGCTCATTATCTTCCTCGGTGTGATTGTTGGTTTCATCGCCATCTCGGTTATGACCCCAATCTTCAAACTGGTCAACAGCGTTAAGTAAACCTGGCGGCCGCGGCCGCCCCAGACTACAACTGAATATCGCGTATTTGGGAAGCACGATCAGGATGATCACGCAACCCGTCCCTCCGCCCATAAAACGGCTGAGGGTGAGAGAAAGGATTTCTCTCAAAACCGTTCAATGGAGTGAAAATGTCGGAAGCATTAGCTAAAAATCAGGGTGACGCAGAAGCACTGGTACTACGGTATCTCGCGGATCCTCGTCCTGACTTAAAAGACCTGGTAATCGTTCATTACTCAGGCATGGTAGAGAGGATTGCTCGTCGGTACAGTGGAACTGAACCGCTTGATGATCTCACCCAAGTCGGGTTTATTGGGCTGCTGAATGCGCTCAGTAAGTTCGATGCAACGGTGGGCGTACAATTTAATACTTACGCAACGCACCTGATCGCAGGTGAAATCAAACACTATCTGCGAGATCGGGCGCAAACGATTCGCCACCCAGCCTGGCTGCAGGAACTGCGACACAAGGTGAACAAAGCGACTCAAGCTCTGCAAGGTGAACTTGCACGCGTTCCAACCACCCGGGAAATTGCGGAACGATGCGGCATCAGCGAAACTGCGGTTGCCGAAGTTCAAGCAAGCCAAGAAACCGTTAAGATCGCATCTTTGGATACAACTCCTGGTGACGACGGCGAAGGCGGAGACAGAGATATTGACCGACTCGACGCAGCTCTTTCGAGCGTTGAGCAAGTCAGTGTAGAAGACCGTGTTCTGCTTGAATCTGCAATGGAGCAACTCCGCGACCTTGAACGAGAAGTGCTTTGCTTATTCCACTTCGATGCGTTGAATCAAACCGAAATTGCCAACCGACTCGGAATTTCCTGCAATTATGTTTCGCACATTCTCCGACAGTCGCTCAGCAAACTTCGCAAGATTCTTTCGCAAGATGTTCGGGAAGAAATCGCTCTTCGAAGCGAAAGCCCCGAGGAACGATCGGTCATTGATTCAGAAACTGGCATCTACGATGAAGATTACTTCCGCGCTCGCTTGAGCGAAGAAGCTCATCGAGCCGTTTCGACTGAAGGCACTTGCAGCGTGATTCTTGTTGACGTGGAAGGCTTGAGCGGGCTTCGTGGATTCTATGGCGACGAAACAGTACGCGACTTTCTTGTGGACGTTTCTGCTTTCCTCAAGAACAGCGTTCGTGCGCTCGATATCGTTTGCCGCAACGGTTCAACCGGGTTCGGAGTGATTCTGCCTGGAACTGGCCCGAATGCAAATATGGTCTGCGCTCGCCTGCAAGCTAAAGTTGATAAGTGGCTCGTCACCCGCATGTCGGGTTCCGGATCGGTTCGACTCAAGTTTGGCTACGCAACCACTCCCGACGAAGCTCGCGGTGGCGCGGACTTGATCAAGATCGCGATGAACCGCATGAACGAAGCGGGTCAAAGCGAAGCGGCATAGAATTCCGAAACCATTGAACAACTGGCCCGGGCACCGTGAGGTGTTCGGGCTTTTTTGTTACGAACACTTCAATCAAACTAAAGAGTGTGGGACCTGGAACAAGTAGACGTATGATCACGTTTCTACAGAAACATGGTAAAATTAATACGGAGGTTGATGAATGCCAGCTAAATTGAAGCCCAATTATGATGAAGCTAAGAAAATCGCAAAGAAAGTTCTTGAAGATAATTTTGTCTTAGAGCCTGCTGTACCAGTATTTGATATTGCTAGAAATTATGTCGCAAACATATATTTGGCCGATTTTGGAGATCGAGACGATGTCTGTGGATTCATCGATTTTGAAGATGATTCAATAGTCGTGAATCAGGATCATAGTGAGAGCCGAATGGCATTTACTGTGGCGCACGAGTTGGGTCACAAATTATTACATAGTGAGTGGCTTAAAGAAGATCCTAACAGATCAATAATGTTGCGACGTCCTTTAGGGGGAGAAATTGATCCAAGAGAGCAGGAGGCAAATGCATTTGCCGCTGAGCTGTTAGTTCCATTGAAGATGCTGGAAAAATACAGACATTTGGCAATATCTAGGTTAGCTCAACTTTTTGGCGTGTCAGAAGAAGTTATCGGTTATCGATTGAAAGCAATCAAATGAGACTGAATCCGCCTGCCGAACAACCTCCAGTAACAATTCAGTCGCTGAACGCAAAGAAGGGAAATCCTCTTGCGATTGAAACGCGAGCACAAGTTAGAAGAGCAAATGCGGAAGCCAGACTACAAGAGGCGCATGCGGACGGGGTAAGAGATTATTATAAGCTACGCCGAGAGTGGTCGCCCTACTTAAAATGGTTAATCAGTCTTGCCACTTTATTTCAAGCATCATTTATTTGGTGTGTTGGCTTGGGTTGGCTTCCTTTTCCTAACCACGATACTTTTCTAAATATTGTTTCGGGAGAATTGTTCATTCAGGTACTCGGACTTGGATATATTGCCGCAAGATGTCTATATCCGAGCAAGCATGAGACCGCTTCCATGAGTAAGATTGCTGCTGATATCAAAAGCGATCAAGTTTAATACTATTTGCTCTTACATGCAATATTGCCACCCTTTACCCCGTCAGAATTGATCAGTGATTATTGAAGTTGCCCACGACTACAACTGCCCTTGGTGCTGGATTGGCATCCACCAAGCCGATTATTTGGAAAAGGAATTCGGAGTGCAGTTTGAGTTCTTGGGTTATGAATTGATGCCAGAAGAACTTCCTTGGGGCGAGGCCACCGCCGTACCTGAAGTCACAACCAACCGCCCAAAAACACCGAGCCGGATGGACTTGGCGTACCTCGCTTCCAACGTAGAACGACCACCCAAGGGTATCCAACCCAAACGAATGCGAACCCACAACGCTTTGCTGGCAACCGAATATGCGAAGAGCGTTGGCAAGCAAAGCGAATTCGTCCGGCGACTGTACGATGCCTATTGGCTAGAAGGGATCGAAATCAATGCATTAGAGAATCTAAAGCTGTTGGCAGAAGGAATTATTGATGATCCTGACGCACTGCTTGATTCCGTGTTATCAAAGGAATTTGAATCTAAAGTTGTAAAGTTTGATAACGACGCTTACGCAGCGGGTGTTTACAACGTGCCGACTTTCTTTATCGGTGGAGAGCGGTACGCTGAACAGCCAACGGCAGTTTTGCGCGAAGCGGTTTACGAAGCATTAAAATGAACGGCGTTTATCCTGAGCTAGAATTTCCCACCGCTCCTGCCGATCGTCCCCATATTTTCATTAATATGGTCAGCACGATAGACGGCAAGATTATTTCTGGTGAGCGTGATGAAGGAGTGGGTGATCTAGGATCGGAATTAGATCACGCAACGATGCGGCAAATCGAATCAGCGGCGGATGGAATCATGGTTGGCGCGGCGACACTGCGAGCCACCCCGCGAATGCATTATCCCGCTCATGTGCCCAGGTTTTTGGTTTCGGTGAGCGGTGACTTTCCGGTTTTCACTCGATTCTTTCAAGATGCGCCGGACATAGCCTATGTGATTAGCACTGTAGAGGGAGCGCAATCTATGACCGACGAAGTACAGACCATCGGTGTCGGCAACGGGGAGATTGATTGGCGTGAACTTCTGCGAATCATGCGGCAGGATATGGGGATAGAAAAGCTCCTTTGCGAAGGCGGAAGCAAACTCAACGCATCGCTATTTGAACTCGGATTGATTGATGAAATCTTTTTAACGTTCGCCGCCAAGATCAAATTGGGAGCGGAAACGCCGACGTTGGCGGATGGAAACCCCTTATCGAGAGAGGCAATCCAGAATTTTGAGTTGCTGAGCATCAAACAAGAGGCAAACGAACTGTTTTTACGCTATCGCCGCACTTGACCGCGTAGCATGAGAGCCAAGTATGGGGGGAGCAAACAAAGTTAAAAACAAGCTCGGGGCGACGGTATATCTGCGCCGCAACCTTGGCAAAACGATGCCCCTCATCGGGGTGATCATCCTCGCTGTGATGCTGATCGCAGGCATTGTTTCGCTGATCAACTCGATTCCTCTTTCGATTAAAACCATCTATTCGTACAGCCGAAATTACGTAGCCGTCACTCCTCGCGGAAACGCTTTATTGACTCCCCTATTGCGTAAATCTATTGAACAAGGTTCGCCTGTCGAAATTGACCGATTGATGGTGATTCGCGGGACTGATATCGAAGTCAAAAGCATTGTCGGTAATTGGCCGTTCGTTGTTTTGGGCTTGGAACAGTCCGATATGGATTACTACCTCAAGCGAATGAAGGCTAAGGTTTTAGATGGGCGAAAACCGGCGGTCGGTGAACCTGAAGTGATGATCAGCGAGAAACTTGCTCGCAATTTGAATCTAAAACTGGGTTCTGTCATCCAAAAACCAACGGATTCGGATAACTATTCTCCGCAAGAAGTTAAAGTTGTTGGCATCGCCGAGAGTGAGTTTTGGTTTGCATTTGGGTCAGTAGAGTATCAGCGCGAAAACCATTTCCCCCCGATAGACGCCCTTCTGGTTTTTGCAAAAAATCCGACTGATCAAAAAAGGCTTGACGATTGGACAACGGCGACCTTGAAAGGCGAAAACGCGCGGGTCTTCACTTATAAGGAACTCGAAATCCAAGCCGATACGATGTTCAACATTTTGTATCAGATTCTGAATGTTGTCATCGGCACCCTGGTCGTTGTCATTACGCTGATGATGGGCATGCTCATGAATATCTTTCTGAGCCAGAGAGTTCAAGAGTTTGGCCTTCTTCAGGCACTCGGATACACAAAACGAAGCCTCATCATGCGAGTTTTTTGGGAAACAACCGTGTTTGTCATTGGCGGCTGGGTGTTAGGCGTATTGGTTGCCTGGGGGCTCCTTAACGTTGTGAAGGTTACGCTCATGGATCCCCGCTCATTCGCGCTGGATACACTCGATAAGTGGGCGTATCTGTACAGTTTGCCTGTGCCGATAGCGATTTTTGCAGTTTCTATTCTCACTGTGTTCGCTAAATTCAAGAACTTCGACCCGGTTGGAGTGGTGGAAAGGAGGCTGGTTTGATTGATCTTAAATCGGTTTCGTTGATCTACCAGGATCATGGCAAAGAGGTATTTGCTTGTAAAGATATTGATTTAGGTGTTCAACCGGGTGAGTTTTTGGGGATTCTTGGGCCGAGCGGTTCGGGCAAAAGCAGTCTCCTCTACGTGATGAGTGGACTTAAAGTGCCAACAAAAGGATCGGTGGAGTGGCTAAGCCGTGAACTGGGCAAGATGGGGGACCAAGAACGGGCAGAGATCAGATTGCGAGAATTTGGCTTCGTGTTTCAGTATCCGTTTTTGATCGGCTATTTAACTGCTTTGGAAAACGTATTACTCGCTTTCCCGGCGGAGGATCGCAGAGCAGATGCAGAGAAATTCTTAATTGAGCTTGGATTACAGGATCAGATGCACCGCTACCCTTACCAAATGAGTGGTGGACAGAAGCAAAGAGTCTGCGTTGCTCGAGCACTTTTAGGTTCGCCGAAGGTTGTTTTCGCCGACGAGCCAACCGCCTCGCTCGATCATAAGTCCGGCCGGGCAGTGATGGATTTGTTGATTCAAAACCGGGGCGACGGAGCTTTGGTAGTGGTCACTCACGACCCGGTGATGCTCGAAGGGGCAGACAGGATTATCCGCATGGAAGATGGCGAGATAGCACCCAAAAATGCGTGACAAGCGTCTGTATTGTCTAGGTAGGATTGAGAAGGATGAGCGAATTGAAGTTTATTGATTTGTTTTGCGGAATAGGTGGCTTCCATATCGCCATGGAGAACGCTAGCGAAAAAGCTGGCATAAGGTCAAGTTGCGTTTTTGCGAGCGATATTGATATAGCGTGCCAGGAGATGTATGAAGCCAACTTTGGACTAAAGCCTGTCGGCGATATTACGAAAATTGATGCTTTGGACATTCCTGATCACGATGTGTTATTCGCTGGCTTTCCGTGTCAGCCGTTCAGTATTATGGGTTCCCTTCGCGGATTCGAAGATACGCGAGGAACACTATTTTTCGACATCGCTCGAATTTTAAAGGAAAAAAGACCACGGGCATTTATTCTCGAAAATGTGAAACAACTGGTAGGACATAGGCAAGGACAAACATTAGGTCGGATACTTGAATCACTCCGTGACCTCGACTACTATGTTACATATCGTGTATTGAATGCACTTGACTTTGGATTGCCGCAAAAACGTGAACGTGTTTTAATTGTTGGCTTTGATAGACAATGTGACTTCATCTGGCCCCAGGGAGGATATCCCATGAAGCCGCTCAAGGAAATCTTGGAAACTGAAATTCCAGAAAAATATGTGGCATCGGAAAAAATTCAGAATGCGCGCAGTAAATGGCATTCAGTCGATGCCGAACCAACAATCTGGCATGAAAATAAATCTGGGAACATAAGCAAATATCCTTATTCCTGCGCATTGAGGGCAGGTGCAAGCTACAACTACCTGCTTGTCGACGGATTGCGTAGGCTGACTGAGCGTGAGATGCTTCGACTCCAAGGATTTCCTGATTCGTACAAAATTATTAAAGGCTACTCTGATGTCAGACGACAAGCTGGAAACTCCATTGCCGTGCCGATGGTGGGCAGCGTGATCTCTCGGGTGCTCGATAGCTTGGAAATTAGCAAAACAAAGTACACCTACTCGCCTGGTCAGGTTGAATTCGTTTATGAGCGCAAATGAGTAGAGAAACTCCAAGAATCAAGCGGGCAGATAAGTACCCTCCACCCTTCAAACTAAAGACCTTTAGTGCGAATACGATTAGGCGGATTGCCGAAGAGCTTCTCCTGACTCGAATTGTCCGAGAGAATGATGATTTCACGGGTACGGACTGGGAAAGGGCATTTGCTGCGGCCATTGGAGCAGAATGGAAACCATCAAATGTTGGATTGGACGACGTAGTTCTTGGAACTTGCTGTTGGGGAGCAAAGAGTGTTAAATCAACACGACCATTAACGCAATCAGCCGTGCGGCTTATATCCGGACGAAACAGCTTAGACTATTCATTTGAAGTGTCTAATGTGCGAGAATTGCCCCCAGAAGAAGTTGGCACGAAGGTCTTGGACATATGGAATGAGCGTGTCAGTCAAGTACGAGCAAAGTATCGACATGCTAGGACTGCAGTATTAGTTAAAGGCCCCGGCCTGTTATCAGGTGTCGTTTTTGAATTTGAAACTGACCTCTTCGATCCAACTCAATACACCTGGCAGTGGAATAGTAATAAAAACTTGGTTGGGTTTGATCTTTCCAACTCCCATAAGTTCACTTGGCAACCTCACGGATCACAATTTACAGTTGTAGAAACGATTCCTGCTACTCGGCATGGGTTTACAATTCGCGTTCCAGATGAGTTACCTAAATTGTCTCGTGAAGCCCTGTTATCGCAAATAGGCTACAAGCCCGAATGGATTGAAATTAAGAATTCATAACGCAATACCTAATTTTCAAAACGGTGGCGCGGTTTATGCAGTCATAAGAAATGCAGACGGGACCGGACCCGGAAAGCCGAAAGTTTTCCACAGGTTTGGTATCATCTGCATTGCGCGTTAGCGAACGTAAATTCGGGAGCTGGCGCCGAAAGGTGGGGGCCATCTTCGCTTATTCGAGTGAAGAGCAGGTTTGAACACTGGCGCGGTTACGTGCGGGGGTGTTGATATCTGTCGGGTTACACGAACGGCTCGCAGGGCCTCATCTTTATCCGTTCGGTCGGGTTTCTCCCAGGGCCGGCTATTTTAGGCTGGTACAGGAAACGAACAACCCAAAAGGGAAACTTGATTGGTTACATTAAATGCGCTCCTGATCTCTGCGCTTGCCGCAGTTGCTATTCCGTTGGCTGATCGCCAGCAACGTTCTTGGTTTTCTCGCCTCATGGCGAAATTCCGCCGACCTTCCGTTCACCACGCGGCACCCCCTCTCATTGACAATGATGCTGGGTGGGCGTTAATTCACAGCGAAAACGTTCAAGCGTTTGAGGACTGGATTTCTCGTGATCCTGAAGGCCTCCCTCGCTTAAAAGGCGAAGAACCTTCTCTTGGTAGCCATATCCTCATTGAACTCTTTGATTGCGATCCTCAAGCATTAGAACTTGAGAATTCAGTTGGCAGTGCTATGAAGGATGCAGCCGTTGCGAGCGAAGCAACCGTTGTCACGGATTCTTTCCATGAGTTCAAGCCATACGGAGTTTCCGGTGCGGTCATTATTCAAGAATCGCACTACACTATCCACACTTGGCCAGAGCACAAATATGCGGCGGTAGATTTGTTCTATTGCGGCGGCACGATTTATGTGGATCGGGCGATTGAAGTTCTGCGAGAGCGGTTTAAGCCGGGTCGCATGAAGTTCTTGGTAGTTCGCCGAGGATTGCAGGGCGACGTCGAAGGAAAATAGAAAGAATGCAAAAAACCGGGCACCTATATTAGGTGCCCGGTTTTTTATTTATCGAGTTTGATAAATCCTCGGAGGGTTAGCTCGTTTAAGACGTCTTTTGTGGTGATGTCTAATCGCAGGGCGATTTCTTCAATCGGCAGCCCTTGCACGTAGAGCGATGAAATCGAAATTTGACTTTGAATTGCATGATGCCGCTGAACTTCAACCACCAGAGAACCTGCTAATTCTCTGGCCTCAGCAACGCTCAAATGAACAACCAAGTCCTCGCCTTCTTTTGAGGCTTGACGAATGACGATACCAGTCCCCATAGAGCAGGCTTGCACGGTCATACCACGTGCATTTAATGCTGACCCCAACTTTCCTTTTCCCATTTGCTTATATGGTTACTACTGTAACTAAATATCGTAAGGATTCAAAGAAAATGAAAAAAATATGAGATTTTCATTTAAGAAAATCTCATATTTTGTGGACTTTGAGATTAGTTAAGGCTAGATTCTTCAGCTACAGCTTCAGTTTCTTCCTTCTTTTCTTTAACAACCTTCTCTTTCTTGGCTTCCCCTTTCGGAAGCTCTTTAGTTGCTTCAAGAATTGCTGGAAGTCTGCGGGCAGCTTCGGCGATTTGCCACGTTTCTACCTTTGCACTTGGATCCATGTTCCACCAGGGCACATAGAATTGGCCTTCAGAGAGAGCTCGCACTCGAGCGTTAAATGATCGTTGTTGATCATCGCCAACTTTCAGATCATAATCGCCGAATACACGGTAGAGCCAGGTTTCTACTGAAGAAATAGAAATCACCAAGTCGCGGAAAGATTCCTCTTCTGCGTTATTGTTCGCTTCTGCCCAATCCAGTGCTTCTGCAGCAACTGACATGAGTTTATAGGCTTCTGCCAATTGCGACCACACCTCTGGCGGGTGCTGCCGTCGCATTGAGAAGCCGTAGAAAGGAACTTCTGGGTTTTCCTCTTCAAACCGTTCCTTCAGGTCGCGCAGTGCATCAACAATTTCAGCCGAATCAATTTCGAGTTCAATTGCTGTCAGTAGGTAGCCACGCAAATCGCACACTGTGGATTTGCAGAGGCAAGTGTCGGCGGCCTTCCAATTTTCCAAATTAAACAACTCGTCGGTGATGTTGAGTGCGTCTTCAATGGATTGGCTAACTATGCCGATTCTTTCTTCCTTCGTCAATGGTGTACTGCTAATATCACTTGGCGCAGTTGCGGCAAGTTTCGCAATTTTATTACGTGTATCCTTAATGGAAAGGATAGCAAGTTCCACTTCTCGCCATTGATCGGTGAGTTTTTCAACCAACCGTGGATCCTCAGCTTGAAATGCCTGAGCCCCTAATAATTTTAGGTGGTCTCGGTAAGCGGTAAGTTCGCTCGTGATCTCCTCCCAACCTGAGTGGTTCACAAGCTTAGTCATTGTTTCGTTCATTTTAATATCAATTCAAAGGGAATATTTTTAGGGTACTCACTTTGTAACGCCTCCTGCCGGGATAAGAAACCTATCTTGGGTCCTCAATTGTCCAGAACTCCAGATTTCTACTGAAGGTTCCAGCAAGAATACCGGAAAGGGGACTACAAGGCAGAGTGGGTAGCATCCTGGACTGGTTCGATGGCAGATCGTCTTTTTTCCCAAAGCACCGGCATGTTTATTGCCGAAACTCACACAGATGCCGTGACGTGGCATTTTTCGGTTGACAAGTTCCTTGTCGAAGGCAAGACCGAATACCAGCAATATCAGATCGTAGATATGCCGACTTTCGGTAAGACATTATTTTTGGATTATAAAATCCAGTCAAGTTTATTAGATGAGTATGTGTATCACGAGAGCATGGTGCAACCGGCCATGACCTTGCATCCGAATCCTAAGAAGGTTTTGGTTTGTGGTGGAGGTGAAGGAAGCACTCTATGGCACGCACTTTCCCATAACACTGTCGAATCCGCGACAATGGTTGACCTTGACGAAGAACTCATCGACATGGTGAAGATTCACATGCCGGAATGGCATCGTGGAGCATTCGATGATTCTCGAACCACACTTATCCACAAAGATGCCCGCAAATGGGTCGAGGATCACAAAGGTGAAGGCTACGACATCATCCTGAGCGATCTTCCCGGTCCGATTGAAGGTGGCCCTGCCCTTTATCTGTACACTCAGGAGTATTTTAAGCACGTAGCCGAGGCTTTGAGTGACGATGGCATCTTTGTTCTTCAATCCGGTGCTTGCAATGAAACCTATCCTTATTGCTTTGCTTGCGTTCACAAGACTCTTGAATCACTTAAAGCGGAATTTCCCTATGTTCGTGGCTATTACGGTTTGGTAACCACCTTCCAGATGCCTTGGGGATTCATTTTGGCGAGCAAAAAGCACGATCCACTGGAACTCACGCCGGAAGAAATCGCCAAACGACTTGCGGCTCGTGGAGTCGAAAATCGTTACTACACACCGCGATTCCACAGTTCTATGTTCACTTTGCCTGAATACATGCTCAGAGCTATTGAACAACACGGACGAATCTTGACGGATGCCGAACCATTTATTTGGGATGCATAAGGCTTGGGTACAAAACAATGACTGGTAAAATCAGCGAACAATTTAGGTTGGAACAATGAAGTTTCGGAAGTTATATTGGGTTACGGAGCAAATCGACAAAGACGGTTCATCATCGGTGATGGGGGTTTACACATCCATCTTTGATATTCGAGCGAAAGGCATTAAATGGCTCGAAGGAGAACCGAAGACAAGTGGGTTCCGAGTGTCGCTAGTCAAGCTGGACAGTGCTGGCGAACCGCTTGGCCGATGGGTATCTCCTGACTTCGACGGTATGGAAAATGATCTGAATCAATTTGTTGCGACTGGGGAGTTTGATGAACCTAGTTGCCTTCAGCTTGTTTCCGATCTCCGAAATTTCGTTGGAAATAAATAAGCTTGTTAAAATAAAACGCCCGCTGCATTCTTGCAGCGGGCGTTTTATTTTTGGAGGAGATTAATTTCCTGCCGGAGGAGTATTTTCGGACGGCATTTTTGTTTCGTCTGCTGATTTCTTCAGATTCTTTTCAAATGCTTCCCATAGGCCTTTGAGGTTGCTGTCGCTCACGGTGATTTTCGCATCCTTCAGGCGTTTTTGAATAGATTCTTTGATATCTTTGGTTTCCTGTCCACGTGCAACTTGAATTCCTCGCTTGATTAGCTTTTTACGAGCAGCGGTCATTTCAATGTCACGAGCTTCGGTGCGTCGGATCACGTAGAACTTTGCGACCTGACCTGCTTGAGGCAAACTCACCCAGTCGGTACCTTTACCGATTGGTGCAGCGGAAACTGCATTTCGAATTTTTTCATCAAGCGCGTTGAGTGGAACACCGCCCGGGAATCTACTGGCTCCAAATTTTCCACCCGTTGCTTTTGCTTCAGGATCCATACTGGCGCGAGCTGCGACGTCTTGGAACTTAGCACCAGTAGCTAGTTCGGAATCAATAGCTGCTTTATTTGCACTCGTTGCAAGAATCCAATACATTTCAACTTTTGCAGGATCTTGGAATTCCGCTTTATTGGCTTTAATATAGTCTTCTACTTCCTGATCAGAAACTTCAATGCCTTTTGAAACAAGGAGTTGTTGAGCGAGTTCGACTTCAACCTGTGCGCGGATTCCGTTCATTGAAAGTCCGCGAGCTTGAAGATTTTTGACGTATCCAGGGTTGATTTCGCCACGAAGCGAAATTTCTTCATCAACTTCTTTCTTGGTGGGAGCAACGCCCTCTTCCTTTGCCATTTGCTGCACTAGCTTGCGCACAACAAGGTCTTGCATTGCTTGGAAGCCAAGAGTGTCTTGAACAGGTACGTCAACGGTTTGCCCTTGAATGACAACTCGTACAGTTGGTTTAGCTTCAAGATATTCGATAAGTTCAGAATTCGTGATCGCGATTCCGTTCACTTTTGCAATTTCGCCTTTATCTTTGTTGCACCCGACAATGGTAAATGCAACAAGGGCTGAAGCAAGCAGATACAGTCCTTTGGATTTCATGGTTCTTTCCGACAGTTCACGCGGGTAAACAAAAAGCACCCGCTCCTGAGTGAATACAACACTCTGAATGCACAAAGTGTGCCATAAACTCACGCGGAAATATCGAGACTGCCTTCTTCTGGCCCGATCACTTTACGATCTACGGCTGGTTTTGGCTTCAATTCGTCAACTTCGTCAGCGTGGTGAATTTCAACCTCATCATGAGGCGTTTGGTGACCTTTTTCGTCACGTTCGGGATGTTCCCGCTTGCGCTGGTCATCTTTATGGTTGCGTTTGACCAGGTTTTCGAGAGTGGATCTCGTCTCTATTCGATAGCTACGGTTAATTTCACGGATGTCGCCCATGGGCATCCCCCTTTGGGGTTAAGCGACGTGCGGAACTCCCTCATCTTTCAAGAAGTTTCGGAGTCTTCCCATCGCTTGGGTATGAAGCTGATAAACGCGGCTTTCGCTCACGGTTAACACCTTGCCGATTTCTTTGAATGTCAAGCCTTCGAAGTAATAAAGCGCGATCACCAGTCGTTCGCGTTCTGGAAGCCGATCTACGCCCGCCGCCATCGCGCGGCGAAGTTCTTGGCCTTCAATCTGACCATCGGTGTCTGCATCCTCGTCAACGATCATTTCAACGAAGTGGATATTGTCGTCCCCTTCGGAACCGCCGCCCCCAACAATGTCGTCGAGCGAATAAACGCTGGTGCGACCTACTCGAACGAGGAGGTCAGAAACTTCTTGTTCGGAATATCCGAGGTAATCGCTGAGCTCGCGGTGGCTAGGAGGACGACCATATTCTGTTTCCAGCTTTTGGTTCGCTTTGTCGAGTGCTTTGAGTTTTTCGCGGATTGACCGAGGAACCCAGTCTTCGTCTCGGAGCATTTCCAGAATTGCGCCGCGAACGAGGGCGATGGCATAAGTTTCAAACTTTACGTCCCGGGTTGGATCGTATTGGTCTACGGCTTTGATGAGGCCAATAACACCAGCACTCACAAGGTCATCTCGATCTAAACCGTTTGGAACGCTGGTGACCAGTCGGCCAGAAGTAATTTTTACAAGGTAGGAGTAATGATTGATGAGTTCAACTCGGGCATCCTGGCTTTTATAGACTTTGTATTCGATCCAGGTTCTTTGGAGGGTATCGGGTGACAGAGGCATTTCGGTTTACTCCCAGTTAGGCGACTTCTGCCTGCAACGGTTCTTCCGGTTCAGGTTCCGGTTCGTTGACTTCGGCGAGAAGGTCTTCTGCATTCAATTCTTTACCGCCGGGTGCGCCGGTGAAACTTTCCCAGATTGCACCCAAAACATGGCCTACGGCAAAAGCAACAATACCCCGGACGGTTGATGTCCAAGGTTCGATTCCGGCGAGAATGCACACGCCTAATGCGACAACCGCAAAGAGACTGCCTAAGACTTTAGGCATCTTTTTGAACTCCAGTATCAAGTTTTTGGTTTGTCACAGTATTGATACTGGCAGTAATTTTGCGGTTCTTTAGGGGAAGTTAAAAAATTACTTTAAGTTTTTGAACTAAGTTTCTTAAAGCGTTATGGGAATTTTCAATCCGTCGTAGGCAAGCTGAATTCGCGGGGGAAGTTCTGCGTTCACTTTGTCATGGTCGTAATCATCCGAAAGATGAGTGAAATAAGTCATCTCGGCGTTAAGCGCAGTCGCAATTTCGACCGCTTGTTCGTAGTTGTAATGGTTTGGATGAGGGCGGTAGCGTAAACCATCAAGAATCAACGTTTTTAAGTTGAGGAGCCGTGACCAAACTTTTTCTGGAATGCGATTAACGTCTGTAACGTAAGCGAAGTCGCCAACTCTTAATGCGAGCACGGGTAGATCGCCGTGCTCCACCCAGAGTGTTTCAATCTCTAACCCTGCCTCGTGGATGAACTCAGGAACCTCGCGCATATCGTAACGAGGCACCCAGATTCCAGGCTTTTGATCCTGAAACGCATAAGGGAAAATCCTTTTGATGTCTTCTTGGTACCGTTTAGCCGTGTAGACGGGCATGGGTGGATCATCTCGCTTGCAAAATGCGCGAACATCGTCCATGCCCATGATGTGGTCTGCATGGGTGTGAGTGATGATCACAGCCTTGAGTGAGGTGATGTTTTCTCGCAATAACTGAAGGCGCATTTCTGGCCCGCAATCCACCAGCACATTGCCAGATGGCCCCTGAAGCAAGCAAGAAGGGCGTGTGCGGTGATTCTTAGGGTTGGCAAGGAATTCGGGCGGGTATTCGACTCCAAGCATCGGAACGCCGTTGCTTGTTCCAGAACCGAGAATGATCGCTCGAGCTTTGCCGGCCATCAGCCCTTAAACGACTGATCAAGAACCTTGAGGGCGACGTATGCGCTGGGAAGTTCGGTGTATTGCGCAATTCGCTCTAAACAGCGGGCAAAATTCCGTTCCGCCAAGTCATCGGTGATCGGTGTTTCTTGCAGAGCGGTGGCGACGACTTCAACCGCTTCCAAAAAGTATCGTGCGCGCACTTGTGGCATTGATCGGTTTGGTAGAGAAGCGTAGGTGCGGGTGAGTTGATCGTATACTTGCTCCCAACTTTTTCCGGCGAGAATTTCGGCTCTTTGGCGATCCAACGCATGTTGCTGGAGTTTGCGACGTTCTTCTTGACGCTTTTTTTCCGTTGCCCAGTCGGATTCGGCCGTACCATTGATGACAACAAGATTGATCGTCTCATTGAGCTTTTTGCCCATAAGAGTCTCGACTGCACTGCGGACTTGCGGCAATCGAAGGTGACCCATCAATTCAGAATCATCCGATGGAAGGCCAAGCACGAGCATATTGTCTTCGTGCGCTACTGGCACCGAAGATTTCAGGGCTGTCCATACGCCAACCCCTGTCACTCGATCCATGATTTCGGGGAGTGTTTCCTTCCAGGCTTCCGCAATTGCCGCCATATCTTTCATTATGGTTTGTTTCGTCTTTTTCCGTCTATCTAGTTGGCGAATGCCTTAACGTTTTCGTTCGTGTTTTGCCGTCAAATCTCGTTCGAAGTTCAATAACTTTCGGCCTTGAAAATGAACCTTACCCACCAATCCTTCACCAAGAGTTGCGAAAACCTCGGGCGAAGTTGTTAGTTCATGCTTGTCGCCATTACGGAACGCGATCTGAACGAGATACGAGATTTCATCCGGTTCAAACATATCTGGCTCGTAGACTGGTTCATTTTTTTTGTCGACGATAAAGCACGCCACTATGTAAGAGTTCGGTTCAACCGCAATTGGCTGAGAGGAATCCTTAAAACCTACATTTTTCCACCCGGCGCCCACTGCAACTGCAAAACATAGAACGCCAACGATAAAGATGACGACGGGAATAATAACTCCCATTTCAGGCGGAAACTGGTTCAACGAACTCAAAACAGTGAAGAAAACGAAAAGGATAGCTGCGCCGATCGTAAGAACAAATCCGCCGATGACAAGTCCGAGAATTAACTTTTGAGGTCGCTCACCCATCATATGGCTTCAGGGTACTTGATTCTGCAATGTTAGCGGGTGACGATAGCTTGGCAAATCACACCAAGTATTCCGAGAACAATCAGTAACGCGATTACCGCTCCGATTGAAGAAACCACTTGCTCGCTTTTTGAAGTGCTGAGCGCGATTTTGTATCTGGTTGACTTGTTGGCGGGCGTCAAACGATCAAGAATTGAATTGATTTGCTCAAATCTCACCACGGGAGCTGATGCAGACGGTTTGTGATGCCCTGGCCTCTCTACTCGAAAAGTGGGTTCTTCCATTTCCCTCAAACGGGTGGAAATACGCGAAGCAAGGTCTTCACGGCGTAACGTCTCCAGTACGCGCTGTACTTCTTCTGGTCGGTGACCAGTTGCTTCGCAAATGGCTTCCACGGTTGCCCAGTCATCATAAGGGGATGCTTCCAATGAAGCTTCCTCAAACTGTTCTTCGTGGATGACTTCCAGCACAGAACGAAGCTCCTCATTTGAAATCAATGGGGAGCCAATCGTTTGTTCTGTGCCATCAAAAGGAGTTTGCATCGCGAGAGGAAAGATTCCCCTAAAAGAATAGCGCGGCAAAGGGTAATTTGGTTACGAATGCGAGTCTTTTTTTCGACTGGAGAAGCCAGCGGTGATGCTTACGCTGCGGCACTTGCTAATCGTATTAGCGGGTTCGTTGGCGAAATGGAAGGCGCAATCGGGGCAAAGGGCGATCTCGCTGGCATAAAACGAATTGCGGACAACCGCAACTGGGGTTCGATAGGAATTTATGAGTCGCTGAAAGTCGCTCCTCTAGTTTTGAGAGGGTATTGGTCGGTTTTAAGGGCATTGCGAAGCGGAACTCCTGGTCTGTGTATTTGTGTTGATTACGGATTTTTTAACATCAAGGTAGCCCGACATGCTAAGGCAGCTGGCTGGAAAGTTCTGTACTTTATCCCTCCGGGAAGTTGGCGCAAGGACAAACAGGGAACTGATCTTCCCCAAATCACCGATCAAATCGTGACTCCGTTTGAATGGAGCGCCAAAATCCTAAATGAAATGGGAGCCAACGCACACTGGTTCGGTCATCCGCTGAAGCAAATGGTGGCCGAATCGTCAGCTTTGAGTTCCACTCGGTCTGGAATTGCCGTTTTGCCGGGGAGCCGGCTCCATGAAATTGAAAACAACATTCCCACTATTGCCCAGGCGCTAAAAAACTATGATGGCGAAATTCTGTTGAGTCAAGCTCCAAATGTGAGCGGAACCGATCTATTGGGCATTTGGCAGAAGCACGGAAAGCAAGAACCTAAGCTGATTACCGACGTTTATTCTGCACTTAAATCAGCGGAAGCCGCGGTTGTGTGCAGTGGAACCGCCACTCTGGAGTGTGCTCTGTGCGGTTGCCCCCAGGTTGTTGTTTATCGAGGAAACAAGGTGATGGAGCTTGAAGCAAAAATCCGCAAGCCTAAGTTCGACTTCGTTTCTCTACCGAACATTTTGTTGGGGCGCGGTTTGCTCACTGAACTCATCCAGTGGGATGCAACTCCTGAGCGGATTTGGAATGAGGTCGATGGGTTGCTTCACGATTCTGCCAAACGGGAAGAGCAACTTGCTGGATACAAAGAATTAGATACGATTCTTGGCGGGGCAGATTGCCTCAATCAAACAGCAGAAATGATCCGAAAAATGGTTAGTCCTAGCTAACAAATAGGCCTGGGAACGGAAGCATTCTTAACGCTGTTGAAATTTGCGTAGCGGAAGAGCGATCAGAACTCCAGCGAAAGATTTTGATCACCACTGCAATCAGAGCAAAGCAAGACATTGCGGGGCAGGTCAAGAATGGCACCTTCCCCGCATTTTTTTGTGCTTTTGACCTTACAAATACTTGCTTTTGGTTCCTAGAGCTAATGGAATTTTATTTGCAACCAATAGTTTAACTCGGAAGACGTCCGGGCAGATCACACGACGAATTGGATCGATGTGAGTGACTCGGAAGAAGTAAACCACACCAACGCAATTCGCCGGCCGGGATCTGTCCTCTCCTTCCTTGCCGGTGCTTTTTCTTTTTGAAAGGTTGGTTTTTAACCTAAGACTTATTTTTTGCTGGGATACACTTAACTATGGCAGTAGGCTGGCAAGGCGATAGAATCCAACTCGCTCCGTTAGATCAGGAGCGTCATTTCGAAAATATTTGTGCTTGGATCAACGATCCAGAAGTGACCGATTGGATTATGGTGGGTGACTTCCCGATGGGAGCCCTCGCCGAGCAGGAATGGTTTAACTCTCATCTGAAATTTAACGAAAAAGATGTTGTTCTTGCAATAGAATTGCTAGACGGAACCCACATTGGGCAAACAGGGATTCACGGAATTGATCTCCGGCACGGATTTGCTAGCACAGGGAGCTATATCGGCGATCCGAGCCAACGCGGAAAAGGTTATGGAACTGAAGCGAGCAAACTCCGAGCCTGGTACTGCTTTCATGTGTTAGGATTACGGCTTATCATGAGCGGCTATCTGGAAGGCAACGAGCGTAGCAAAGCGATGAACGAGAACTGTGGCTACACAGAATATGGACGTGTACCAAAACAGTTTTGGAAACGTGGTCAATACCGTGATCATATTGAAACCGTACTCACCCGCGAAAGATGGCTGGAACTGAGTGGCGGAAACAAGAACTGGTAGTAACGGACTACTGGATGTGGAATAGGTTTCGGGCCTGAACTTTAACGAGTGATAAACTGAACTATGCCCGGCACTTCCACGCGTAATGACCAACTGCTGATTAATGCGCTACGCTGTCTTTCTATTGACATGGTTCAGGCCGCGAACAGTGGTCACCCTGGTCTCCCACTGGGTGCCGCGCCAATGGCATACACCGTTTTTGCCCGTCATTTGCGGTTCAACCCTAGCCGACCAGACTGGTTTAACCGCGACCGGTTCATCCTGAGTCCGGGCCACGGCTCCGCCTTGCTTTACAGCTTGTTGCACTTATTTGGCTATGACCTGCCGATGAGTGAACTGAAGCAGTTCCGTCAACTCGGCAGTAAAACCCCTGGTCACCCAGAAGTTGGCCTCACCCCTGGTGTTGAATGCACGACTGGCCCGCTTGGTCAGGGATTCGCCACCGGAGTCGGGATGGCGATTGCGGAGCGATGGTTTAACAACCGCTACGGTAATGATTTAGCGGATTACCATATCTATGGCGTTGTGAGCGACGGCGATCTGATGGAAGGCGTTGCTCAGGAAGCGGCGAGTTTAGCTGGGCACATGGGACTTGGCAAAATTGTTTACCTGTACGATTCCAACGACATTAGCCTCGACGGGCCATGCCACAAATCGTACAGCGAAGACACCGAAGCGAAATTCGAAGCGATGAACTGGGATGTTCACGTGGTAGAAGATGGCAACGACGTTGACGCGATTGATGCAGCGATCAATGCGGCAAAATCCAATGCGGTTCAACCCAGTTTAATTATTGTGAAGACCGAAATCGGTTTTGGTAGTCCGGTGGCTGGTTCGAGCAAATCGCACGGTGCCCCGCTTGGTGCGGATAACGTAATTACAACCAAAAAAGCACTGGGCTGGGAAAGCGAAGAGCCATTTTTTGTTACGGAAGGATTTGGCGACGTCGCTGAGGAAGCGTTAAAGGCTGGCGAGAATTTGACAAATGTTTGGGATGAGCAATTTGAATCTTTGCGATCAAGCAACCACGTGCTTTGGCGAGAGCTTGAGTGCATTATCACGGGCGAACTTCCTGAGTGCTGGGATGCAGAAATCAACGATCTTAGCTGGCCTGATGGTTCGGTAGCAACCCGAGATGCTGGTCAAGCGGCATTGAATGCTGTGGCGAACAAAATTCCTTGGCTTATCGGCGGTGGTGCCGACCTGGCAAGCAGTACGAAAACAATCATTAAGTCGTCCGGTGATTTTGATGCCGAATCGCAAGCCGATGGGCGAAACATCTGGTTTGGCGTTCGGGAGCATGCCATGGGTGCCATCGTCAACGGATTGGCCTTGAGTGGGCTTCGGCCATTTGGTTCAACATTCCTCGTATTCAGCGACTATATGCGAGGTGCAATCCGCCTTGCCGCTCTCACTGCGATTGATAGTATGTTCATCTTCACTCATGACTCCGTATTTGTGGGCGAGGATGGGCCGACTCACCAGCCGATTGAGCACATCTCAGCTTTGCGGCTGATTCCTAACCTTTTGGTTTATCGCCCGGCGGACGCGCTGGAAACTGCGGCCTGCTATCAGGATGCGATCGCGCGGGGTGGTGCCAGTACCATGGTTCTCACACGACAAGGATTGCCAGTTCTGAATGAGTTTGCCGAGAAAATTCGTGAAGGAGTTTCGCACGGTGGATACGTTCTGAGCGGAGTGGAGTCGCCTCAAGTTTGTTTAGTTGCAACGGGCAGCGAAGTTTCGCTGGCTCTTAAAGCACAAAAGCAACTAGAGGCTGATGGTATCAAATCTAGCGTGATTTCTGTGCCGTGCCGCGAACTGTTCATGGGAGATTGCTTGCCAGATGGAGTTCCATGCGTGATCATTGAAGCCGGTGTCACCCAGGCTTGGGGTGGATTCGGCAAAGGCAAAACCGCAAGTGTCGGCATCGACCGATTCGGTGAATCCGGCCCTGGTGACGAGGTTTACGACCATGTCAACATGACGGTTGACCATGTGGTTGAAGTGGCAAAATCGCTACTCTGAGCCTGCTAATCCAAGAAGTTCGGCATCCTCAGTCATCGCTGCAATGCAGTTGGTGATGTGTTGCGGCAATTCTATTCCGAGCAATTCGGCTCCCCTATGAACATCATCGCGGTTGACCCCAGCCGCAAAATTGGCGGTTTTGAGTTTTTTAATCACGCTTTTGGCTTCGAGCCCTTGAATTGATCTTCCAGGACGGACGTAACAGCAAGCCGTGATGAATCCGCTTAACTCGTCGCAGGCGAATAAGGCCCGCTCCATTGAAGATTCCGGCTCTACTCCCGTTTTTGGTGGATAGTGAGCGGCAATCGCGCGGATGATCCCTGGATCAACCCCTTTTGATTCGAGCAGTGACATTCCCCAGATAGGATGCTCCTCAGGGTGAAGTTCGTAGTCAAAGTCGTGGAGGATGCCCGCAATGCGCCAACTTTGCTCATCATCTCCCTGCGAACGGGCGTACCAAGCCATGCAGCTCTCCACCCCAAGCATATGGCGTTGTAATGCTTCATTAGGAGTGTGTTCTTGCATTAGTGAAAGAGCTTCGTCGCGGGTCATAAAGGGGAGTGTATTCCTTTGACTTGTAAAAAGTCTGCCGCTTGTTGTTGGTTGAGCCGTAATGTTCGGTTGCCGTCACGGACATAAAGCTCATTATTGAAGTAAATCGGAGTATCTGAATTGCGGCAGCTAATCACTGCTATGGATTCTGAACCACATGGTCGAATATTGACTTCCACAAGGCCGATTGGAATCGGCTTTAAAGACGTTTTCACCGCTTCGTGCACGATCTGAATAAAGGCATCAACAGGTGCCTCACAAGAGATAATTGAAAAATCGCCTTTCAGACCAATTACTTGCAAATTATCCGAGACTCCTATGATGAGAGTGCCTCCTCGCGTGTTTAAAAACCCGGCGATTGATTTAAGGCAAGCCGCTTGCTGATTCGGATTCTTTTGCCCAGATTTAGAATCATATCGAAAAGTCGCTTTGTATTCCCGAGTTTGACCTTCCGGTGGAAAGCTCAGCGAAAGAAACTCATTTGCAGGTTCAAAACTGACCATTTGTAAGCAATCTCTACATCCAGGTTTAAGTGCAAAATTGTAAGTTGCGAGGATCGCATCCGTTTTGTAAGCGGTGGCAAATCGCTCTGATAAGTTTGGAATTCTTGAAAGGAGCGGACAGAACTGAAGTAACTCTGTCAAATGGTAATCAACTTGCAGAAATAAAGAGAAAATTACCGAATCAAAAATGATTCTCTTGGAATTGTGCGACAAGTCTGCCGATATCCATTCAACTGGCTCTAAGGGTTCGCCCCAATAATGAACTTTGCCTACTAATGGCTCAATCCGGGATCGCGCAGATTGGGCAGGCTCAAATACACCGTTTTCAAGTATCAAACGGAGAAGTTGGGGGAAGTCGTGCGAAGATTCAGAGTCTAAGGAGCTTTCATAAAGTTCAACGAGCCGCTCTGTTCCGAGGATTGACTTAAGAAAGGCAATGCGAATCGTCCACCGCACTGCAATATCAAGAGCAGTAGACGGTTCTAATTCCACTGGCGGCAGATTGCGTTTGCCGGATTCCACTCTAAGGGAACAAGCAAAATCTTCAACTATGGCGGCGATGTTTTTTGCCATGTGGTCACGGTTTGTTCCACCGGGCAAGAGTTCTAAAATTGCCGGCCGAATAAAGCGCCGCCGCTTTCGGGTTCATTTTTGGCGTCCAAAGCAGAACACCAGCACTAGCCGCTTCCACCCCACAATCGCGTGGAATGACTATTTCTGCCCCAGTTGTGAGGTTCAAGAACACCTTACGATTGGGTGTTCCGTAGTGGAGGATCGCCGGGGCATAGACTCCATGAATAGCGCCACGAATTTCGGCGACTTGGCGAGAGGTTGCACTTTCGCGGTCAATAAGACTAATCACCATCGTTTTAGCCGGGGTTAGCTCAAAGCCCATACCGTTTAGGCTTCCTTCAATTAACTTTGAGTCGGTAAACCCACTTCCAAGTGCCTTGCTGGAAAACTTGCCGCTCGCAATGTCATAAGTTTCCAATTGGGCGTTAGAAGCACCTTCTGTCACCACAAACAGCTTTCCATTCTCAGCCATGAGTTTGTCGTTCACCCTGCCTTTCGCGGTTGTCATGCCGTTAAACCTTCCCAAGAGGTTTGCGATAGGAGCGTTTCCAGTGAAATCAAGTTCAACCAACGCTTCCAACCATGGATTCGAGGCCGAATCTTCCCATCGCATAATCAGATAAACACGATTGCCGATTTTTTCCCAGCCAGAAATCGCCGTCACGTCGAGAGATTTCTTTTTTGCGGCAACATCGCGCTGGATGGCATCCAACTCTGCTTGAGAAAATAACTTTGGTGAAGTGGAAATTATCGAATATCCAGAATAGTTAGCCTTATTGTCGCGGCGAAATCCAACGTGGTTCTCGTTAAAAGTCAGAACATATTTATCCACTGGCAACCAGAGTTGCCCCGTGGTTGTGTTCATCGCTTCAAACTTCGGACGGGTGGATACCTGCGAATCACCTTCTGGACCCTTTAAGGTAAACACTCCGTCTTGAAAGGTGATTTCTCGCAGAGGAGTTTGTTGAGCCAGAACCGATCCGGCGACTAACATTGCGAGCATCATGGAATCTAGTATGAACTGTCGGGACTGTGGACGGTACGATCAAGAGGCCAGAGTTTGCAAAGATGGCAAACTCAACCCGCCACGGTACGAGCAGGCCAACGACATAGTGAGGATATTTGGTTTACGGGTGATCTGCCCTTTCAATGACCACCGCGAAAAGTTGATTTATGTCCGCTCAGGGCCTCTCACTCGCCAGAAGAACCGTTAATCCGCTTCTACCGCCTCTTGTGCTTTGACTTCCACACGCACCCGCTGAATACGGCGGCCGTCGCTATCTTCAATAGTGAAAGTGTGCGTATCATCGGATACAGCTTCACCAACTGCTGGTTGCCGCCCGAATAGTCCAAACACATAGCCGCCGATCGTGTCGAACTCTTCGCTAGTAAAGCTCGTTTCGATCTCGTCATTGAGGTCGTCAAGGTGAACTTTGCCGCTGACACTATGCCCGAAATCAACTTCCGAAATATCAGGCGTTTCCTGGTCGTATTCGTCAATAATTTCGCCGACAAGTTCTTCGACAATGTCTTCGATGGTCACAACGCCAGCAGTGCCGCCAAATTCGTCGCTGACGATCACCATCTGCGTTTTATTAGTGCGCATTTCTGCGAGCAGGTCATGAAGCTTCTTGCCTTCCGGAACGTGGTAAGCCGGGCGCATGATCTGATCAATTGTGATGTTTTTTTGACCTCGAGCAAGAGCGCGTAAAACATCCTTGGCGTGAATAATCCCAACGATTTCATCGTCGTTGTCTTGGAAAATTGGGAATCGCGAGTGACCAGTTGATTCAACTAATTCGGCGACGTGCTGTAAATCTGATTCCACGGGAACGCTTTCCAAATCCACGCGGGGAGTCATGATCTCCCGGGCTATTGTGTCGCCAAATTCAAACACTGAATTCAACAGATCGCGTTCTTCTTCTTCAATATCGTTGGCAAGCTCAACCGACTCAAGGATTTCCTTGATTTCTTCTTCAACCCGGTTATCAATTACAAATCGAGCAGTTGTGCCGAATCGCTGGGTGATCAAATCGGCAATTTTTACCGAAATCAGCGCTGGAACGCGGAAAATCGCATTGAAAATCTTAAGAATCCAGCCCAGGCGGAGCAAAGTGTCAATGGGGTGGGTAGCGGCAACGGATTTAGCAACAAGTTCGGCAAAAATCACGTTCAGCGCCATGACCGGAATGCTGAGCAATATTGCTCCAAACAACGATCCCCAAAAGAAGTGATTGGCATCAGTTGGTAAGGTGATCCAACCCAGAGACATAGCTAGGGCAGGCGCAGGCAAAAAGCAGAGAAGGACAAGCCAAGCTCGCATCGTCTGGGCCCCAAGAACGGTAGCGGCCGTGATATTTTCCTTCTGCTCCAGCAAAGAATCAAGAACTTTGAACGCACGCGACCCTTCATCTTGCGTTTTTACGTGAAGGCTTCGGAGAGTTTCGAGCGCAGCTGTGCCAGCGACACAAATCGCGTTGACCAACATGATCAGCACGAAAGCGAAAATCAATCCAATTGTGAAAGTTGGATTGCCCAAGAGGGCAATCGCCTCTGGTCGGTTTGCAGCGGACAGGCCTTGAGCCGCAGCGAGAACGGGAATGACCACCAAAAGTACGGTGAGGGTTCCAACCCATCCTGCGTTAGCTAAGCCAGTTCGCCGCCTACGTTCTATCGGGTCACTGCTCATTGATTCGATTTATGTTCCATTTTATCATTTCGGGATAATTCCAAAAAGAACAACCCCTAGGATTACTCCTACGGCTGCGCCGAGAGTAAGTTCAAAAATTGAGTGGAATTTCGCTTCCCATCGGCTTTGCGCGATGATAGCCGCGAGAATGATGGCTACTCCACCAACTACCACGTTATCAGCTAAAAGCAAAGCACTTGTTGCAAGAAAGAATCCAATTGCAGCGTGGCCCGAAACAAGCCCACCTTGCAAAACCCTTCCGCGGGAACCCAGACCCTTGCCGATAATGACTACGATCACGGTCAAAAATACTCCCGCTATGATGCGTGAGACCGTATCAAGGCCGATGCTCTCCGAGGCGATGGAGACACGGATTCTCTCCCACTGGCCCTCCCCGATCGCGATAAGCGAACCGACAATGATCGCCATGATGGTAGTGATCAAAACCGCGCCAGCGGCAATATCCTTGGCAAACTTTGCTAGAGGGTGATAGTTGGGACTGGCAAGATCTACTGTGGCTTCAATAGCACTATTAAACATCTCAGCCACGAGCACAAAGGTGATCATGAATAGGAGAACGAGAATTTCTCTCAGGCGCAGCCGGAAGAACATAGCCGCGAGAATCGTCGCAAATGTTACGTAGAGGTGGATCCGCATGTGCCGCTGAGTTCGGAACGTGTGGATAATTCCGCCAAACGCAACGCGGAATGGGCCAACCATGTCTCGTTTAGACATCAGTTCTTGGCTCCTGGCTCGTGGAGGAGTGAGTGCCAGTCATGATCTTCTGGCAAGCCACATTCGCGCATTACTTTATTCATTGCGCTTATCATCGCTTCACGATCCTCATCCTTGTGGTCGTCGAACCCAAGCAGATGCAGAGTTCCATGAACCGCAAGCATCGCTGCTTCTTCTACTGGTTTGACTTTTCGACGCGCCGCCTGAATTTCCGCCATTTCCCAATTGAGAATGACGTCTCCCAGAACCATAGTGAATCGGTGGTCAGCGGGGAAAGTGAGAACATCGGTGGAACAGTCCATCTCTCTGTAAGCCCGATTGAGTTCATGTAGCTCTGCCGAATGAGCCAGGGTGACAACCACTTCACCAGCCGGAGCTTTAAATAGTTGGAGAGCGGTTTTCACGGCGGTTGAGATGGGTTTGTGAACCTTACGCTTGGTGAGATGATTCACTATCGTGATCTTGTGGATCGGTGGCTTCATCGGCGGCTCCCCCTTGATTAATTTCAAATTTTGCGCCTACGGGAGAGGCCATTGATTCACCTTCTGGATAGCTGATTCGCTCGTGTCGAACTGCTCGTAAGGTTCGGCAGAACGATTCGGCAATGATGCCCAAGTCTTTGAAAGTGAGTTCAGATTCGTCAAGTTGACCATCCGCGCGGGAATTTTCTATGAGCTTGGCGACTAAGAGTTCTAGGCTTTCATCACGGGCAACAACTCGGCTCGCTGCTTCGGTGATGTCCGCCAAATGCAGGATCGCTGATTCTCGGCTTTGAGGCTTCGGCCCAGGATAACGGAACCGCTTTTCTAATTCCTGGCCTGGCTCGGCTCCACGCTCTTCCACTGCGCGGTGATAGAAATAAGTGATTAGGCTAGTGCCATGATGCTGCTCAATTCCATCAATGAGAATTTGTGGCAACTTGTGCTTTTTTGCGAGGTCAACTCCATCAGATACATGTGCCGCGATAATTTGTGCACTCAGGCTGGGTGAAAGATCATCGTGAATGTTCGGGCCAATCTGGTTTTCGATGAAGTAGTTGGGTCGTGCAGTTTTGCCGATGTCGTGATAGTAGGCCATCGTCCGACAAAGGAGCGGATTGGCCCCTACGGCCCGCGCTGCCTCCTCTGCGAGGTTTCCAACGCCAACGCTATGGGCGTAGGTGCCAGGAGCACGAAGAACGAGTTCTCGGATAAGCGGTTGCTCAGGTGAACAGAGTTCTAATAGAGTCCAGTCGCTGACAATATGGAAAAGCTTTTCTAGAACAGCAACGCCAAGCCAGAAAATCGCGGTTGCGATGACGGCGGCAATCATCCCCCACACGGCGGCTTCCCATGCGGGAGCCACCATTTGGGGCAATACAAGCACCATAGAAGCGCAGATCACCGCTTGCGCCACAACCTGGATGCTCATAGCGCGAATCAAGTCGCTGCGCTGCTTGAGCGGATTCACAACATGGACAGCAACTGCACCTGCAAGCCATGTTCCAGCGGCGAGTTCCATGGGCAAAGCCCCGGTAATTCCGAGCAAGAGCACACTCATGCTCATACCGACTATGCCTATTCCAGGCGTGACCAGGGCGGCGGTCAGCATGGATTGAGCGACAATCGGCGCCATCAGCAGGAAGCCAACACGGCTAAACGAAGTCGGATCAATGCTCAAATTGGCAATTTGAGTTCCGCCAACCGCTAAAAACGAGGTGAACCAGACCAATCGCTCGGTGGTGCGGCGAGATTCGTCGCATGTTTGGTTGGATTTAAGGTGAGCACGGAGCATCAGCCCCGCAATTAATGCAAGGAAGACAGATCCGATATTAGCGGAAACAGATACGGGCCAAGTACGGTGCAGAAGTAGGAGCCCTGCCATTGCGCAAGCTCCCACCAATCGAAACGCACCGCGGCTTGCGAGTGCGAAAAAGGACACTTTCCGTTCGCCGGAGAGTCGTGTCCAATTCTTAATGCTGAAATCAGCCATAGGGTGCTCCCGTAAGTGGGAGCGTACTCAATTAACCGCGTTGTGGGCGACGGCGAGATGCCCGTCGTCGTTTTTCAGACGGCTTTTCGTAGTGGCTGTGCTCTTTTAATTCTCGGAGCAATCCACTTTGTTGGATTTTCAGATTGAAGCGCTTGAGCGCTTGGTCAATCGATTCATTATTGTGAACGCTAACGTAAATCACGGCAATTCCTTAGAGCGACAAAGATACCGCACTCGGGCATTTATTTGTCGGGTCCAGGTTCTCCCATGAATACATAGTCGGCAATTCCTCGGCTAACCATATATCCAGGCTCTGCGGAAATACAAACGACCGACTTACTTTTCATGCCAGCAAGTTGTTGGAGCCGGTAGTTAATTGCCTGCCCGTACATCACATGTCCAGAACCAGCCGCGATGACCATAATCCACTTGTCGCTCGTCCAATCGTTCGACCAGTCAATAGCTGATTTCGCCATTCCTGTATCCCAAGTAACTTGTCCAGCGTAGATGTTGATTCCCCCCATATCGGGTGGATGTCCCCCCATCAAAGCGTTGAAAACTTGCTTGTGGTTTTCGTTCGAGAGGTCTAGCGAAGGCACCCATTTGCGTTGCATGGCATCGAACGAATCGAATCCTTGTCGAGAAGCTTGGCGCACCCAATCGCGCGGAACGTTGAGGGCTACGATACGCAGTCGGTTATCCCGAATAACTTCTAAGAGTGGTCGGTAAGCGGCGTAAGAATGGCCCCATTGGGTTTTCCAGTCACTCGCGGTTTCAAACTCTTCAATTGTCTGGCGACCAGATGAAAGGCCGTAGACCTTCATTTGGTTATCACGGGTGAACATCTCCATACCAACCACAACGTGGCGGCCACGCTTAACCAAAGCCTGGACTAAATCTGCTTGCGCCCGGTGATGAGTGGGCGTCGCATGAGATTCGCCAACGAGTAGGAACCGGACGTCATCGCAAGCAGCGGCAATTTCGTCTGGATTCGCTGGTTTGCCGCTTGTCGTGGAGGTGTAGCCTAGATTCGCCGCAACTTGCCCCGGAGTTCCGATATTCAGTTGATACGGATCGGGCGGAGTTTGATTTTGCGCGGCGAGAGTCAGGGCTAGAAATGGAACCATGTACTGAGATTACTCAATCAAGCGAATCATTAAGATGGGTGGGTCAGCATCCGATTTCTCAAAACCTTGCAAATGTCGGCGGCGAAACTTGGCCCGTGATAAACCCAGCCACTATAAACCTGAATCAAATTTGCACCAGAATCTAGCCGTTCAACCGCATCTTGGGGAGTCATGATTCCGCCTACGCCAATAAGAGTCATGTCTGTTGGCATGTTGGCCCGTAGATATTTTTGAACCTCAACTGCCTTGTTTTTAAGGGGCAATCCACTCAGACCACCGGTTTCTCCTGGATCGGAGCGAAGCATAGAGCGATCAATCGTTGTATTGGTTGCGATGATTCCGGTCAGTTGCATGTCAACTGCCACTTGAATCACCTCATCAATGGCTTCGTGCTCCAAATCGGGAGCGATTTTTACAAATAGCGGCTTGTTGGAATTGACCGCCTTCATTTCCGAAAAGATCTGGGTGAGAGAATCTTTGTCTTGCAGGCTTCGCAATCCTTCTGTATTTGGCGAGCTCACATTGACCACAAAGTAATCTCCAAATCGGTGCAAAGCCTTGAATGAATAGGCGTAATCAAAATGGGCGTTTTCAAGCGGCGTGATTTTGCTTTTACCGAGATTTATGCCGAGTGGAATTACGGGATTGGCTGACTCTAGCCGCTGGGCTAATGCATCTGCCCCCTGGTTATTGAACCCAAACCTATTAATTACTGCTTTTTGATCGGGCAATCTAAATAGTCGCGGTTTTGGGTTGCCTAGCTGTGCGTGACGGGTTACTGTGCCGATTTCAGCGAAGCCAAACCCGAGATTCCTCCATTGATTGATGCAAAGTCCATCCTTGTCGAACCCCGCCGCAAGACCGATGGGGTTAGGGAAGCTCACACCAAAAACCGTGCGGGGAACTGAAATCTGGGGTGCCCTAAAAACTCCGCTCGAAATCATTCGCAAGCCCAAATGGTGGATTTTCTCGGGATCCATTCGGAAAATGGCAGGTTTGAAAAGCTGATAAAGAGATTGTGAAATCAACGCGATTCTTTTGTTGGAAGGGCAGGTTTAGCGGTCAGCGTGGGGTTTTGTTCCATAAACGGCAATCCCCAAAACAGGGCGATTCCTGCAATCAAGATTACAATCGGGAGCCAAGGGATTGAAGGTTTGGTCGGGCTCGTCATGTTGCCAAGCGTAAGTATATCCGCCGAATTCAATGGCGTCCGGTAAGATTGCGAGTATGGCGGATGGCTCGGCGGTTTCAAGTTCAGCAGATACCAGCGGTAGCCGCTTGATTGACTCTCCGCCGTGGAGTTGGATTTACGAGGCTCTCACCTTTATTGGCGAAATCGCTATTCTGTTTTGGCAAACTCTTAGCCGCTTGCTGACCAAGCCATTTGAATCTAAAGAATTATTCAATCAGATGTCGTTTATCGGTGTTGCCTCTGTGCCGATTATCGCCTTGACGACATTTAGTTCAGGTGCCGTTATCGCGCTCTACACTTCACAGATTCTGGTGAAATATGGCGCAAGCAGCTTAGCCGGAGGAACCATTGCCTTAAGCGTCACCCGCGAAATCGCTCCTGTTCTGGCAGGAATTATGGTTGCAGCGAGATGCGGTTCAGCCATGGCGGCGCAGATCGGAACCATGACGGTTACCGAGCAGATCGACGCCCTACGCGCTTTGCGAGTTCCACCAGTGAACTATCTGGTCATTCCCCGAGTAATCGCCGCTGTGACGATGCTTCCGATTCTCGCGGTAGTCGGAATGTATTCCGGCATCTTCGGCGGTTACCTTGTAGCCGTGCCATTGAGCGGAATCCCGAGTGGTGCATTTATGCGGTCGCTGGAGCAGTTCATGACAATGCACGATGTGTGGGCTGGAATGCTGAAAACCGCCGTTTTCGGGCTGATCGTGGCTTTGGTGGCGTGTCAGCAGGGCCTCAGAACATCAGGTGGAGCCGTGGGCGTGGGTCATGCCACTACAAGAACCGTTGTTATCACGATGGTTCTGATTTATGTAGCGAACTACTTCCTCACCGCTGCTTTGTTTACTTAAACTGCAACGGGCTGACCATGGTTTGCTACGGATTCGTAAGCGGCGATCGCAATTCGTGAAGCCCAGAGCCCATCTGCAAGCGTGGATTTTGGCGCGTGTCCGTTTTCAATCGCACTGATAAAGTCCGCCATCATCAGCGCATCGAGATTAGTTCCTGAACCAGCGAATCCGGCGCCATTCGGCCCGACCATATTGACGCCTTGGCTAAATAAGTCAAGTTCGACAACACCTTTTTCACCAACAATGTTCAGCTTGACGTTGCCCCACATCGGGTAGTTGGCGGGTTTGCTCCAACTGGAATCAATAGTCGCAAACACACCTGAGGCGAACTGCACGGTCACCATCGCTATATCGTCAACAGTCAGGCTGTTCATTTTATTGCCAGTTTGCGCCTGGACGTTGACCGGGTTTTCATTAAGGAGCCGTCGAAGCAAGTCAGCAACATGAACCACGTGGTCAATCATCGCACCGCCCCCGCTTTGAGCCGGGTCAACAAACCAGGAATGAGGGCATCGGCCTTGGTTGGTGGTTGCAAATGCGAGAAGCTTGCCGAGATCACCGTTGAGGATTCTTGATTCGGCATTGAGATAGTTCGGTGAAAACGGGCAGGGAAACGCAGTTGCAAGAGTGAGTTTTGAACCGGAAATCAGCTTTTCGATTTCATCGGCGTGAGCTGCGTTTGGTGCTATCGGCTTTTCACAAAGAACGTGTTTGCCAGAGGATATTCCGGCGGCGATATGATCTTTGTGATTCATATTTTCGCTGGCGATCACAACCGCATCCACTTTGCTGAGGAGTTCGTTTTGGTCGGCAAAAAACGGAATTTCGAATCTATCGGAAAATTCCGAGCCACGGTCTGCCTGGTTGTCAGTGATTCCGACAAGCTCCGCCGTCGGGTGATTTTTGAGACAACTCGCGAAAGAAGGAGCGTGAACGTGGGCTGCACTGATAATGCCGACTCGAACTGACATGGTTTTAGTATGCCCCAGCGGTAGACTGCAAACCTATGCCCGATAAGAGAATGGTGATCATAGATGGCTACAGCCTGCTGTTTCGGGCGTTTTATGGCACCCGTTTTTTGAGTACAAGCGACGGACGGCCGACAAACGCATTGTTTGGTTTTGTTTCGATGCTGTTTCAGCTACTAGAAAATATCAAACCCGATTCCATGGTTGTAGCTTTGGATGCTCCAGGCAAAACATTCCGCCACGCTGAGTATGCGGAATACAAGGGCACGCGCCGCGATACTCCGCAAGAGCTCATCAGCCAGCTAGATTTCTCCCGCGACTTTATCAATGCCCTTCACATTCCGGTTCTCGAAATGACGGGTTACGAAGCGGATGATATTGTCGGAACCCTGAGTCGCCTCGGAGAAGAAAATGGATACGACACATACATCGTAACGGGCGATTTGGATTCTCTTCAATTAGTAGATAAGTGCGTACACGTGATGACTACTTTGCGTGGGGTCACCGATGTAAAGATTTATGATGAGGACGCGGTCATGGAGCGGTATGGATTCGGGCCTGATCGAGTCACCGATTACAAAGCTCTTGTCGGCGACACGAGCGATAACATCCCGGGCGTGCCTGGCATAGGCGATAAAACTGCGACACTGCTGATCAAGGAATTCGGCACGATTGAACAGATTCTTGAACGGATAGAAGAGGTTCCTGAGAAGTTTCGTAAGAAAATTGTTGGGAATGAAGACCAAATGGTCAAAAGTAAATGGCTGGCGACGATTATTCGCGATGTACCTATTGAATACGGGTTTGAGCCGTACCGATTGTCGGCTGAACAAATTGAAGATGCTCGGAACATGCTCACCAGCCTTGAGTTCCGAAATCCTGCGAAGAAGTTTGAAACCATCATCGCGCCATATCGGGCCGATGGAGCCCAGTCGGCACCAGTAGAAGTCCAGTCGGTTAGTATTGAAGTTGATTACGAAGATCGTTTGCTCGACCATACGGAACTCACTAAATGGCTCGGTGATGATCGCTTCGCGGTGATGACGGCTCAAATCGCCGCTCAGGGCTCACTGCTTGACGATAACGAGCAAATGGCGTTCATTGCCAAAGGTTCGCAAGTTCGGCGAACCACGCCAGAAGCGGCAAGGGCCGCGTTCCTCTCTGACCCAGGTCGGGCGATTGGTCACGACACAAAAATGTTTTACCGAGGCCAAAGTGAGGTTGATGTTCAGCCTGGTTTCGACGCGACTTTAGCCGCCTACGTTCTTCAGACTGGTCGGTCAAATTATGCACTTGCCGAACTTGCCCAAGGTTATCTTGAACTTGACCACCAGCCAGTAAAGCCCGAAGACCAAGTCGCCTGTCTCTTCGCGCTCGAAGGGGTTATGCGAGACCGTTTGGAGCGGGAAAAGCAAACGAACGTTCTTGATAAGATCGAACTACCGCTTGTGCCGATTCTCGCCAGGATGGAAGATTTCGGCATAGAACTCAATTCAGGAACCCTGCGCGAGTTCAGCCGAGACTTGGAAACGGAAATGATTGCCAGCCAGTCTCAAGCCTGGCAACTCGCAGGGGAAGAGTTCAACCTGCTTTCCCCAAAACAAGTGGGAGAAGTGCTTTTTGAGAAGATGCAGATACCGGGGGGCAAGAAAACCAAAACGGGTTATTCCACAGGTGCAGACATTCTGCAGGAGCTTGAAGTTGAGCACGAAATCGCATCAGTGATTCTGCATTACCGCGAACTTGCCAAGCTAAAGGGAACTTATTCCGATGCTCTGCCGAAATCAATTGGTTCAGATGGGCGAATCCACACCAGCTTCAACCAAGCCGTTGCCGTAACCGGGCGATTGAGTTCTAACGAGCCAAACCTTCAAAATATTCCGAACCGAACACCGCTTGGCAGAAAAATCCGTCAAGCGTTTGTGGCGGCTGATGGCTTTACGCTTGGCAGTTACGACTACTCTCAAATCGAACTCAGAATTCTGGCGCACATGTGCCGGGACGAAGCATTAGTGCAGGCATTCAACGACCGTGTAGATGTTCACACGGTAACTGCAGCGCTCATGTACGACATTGACCAGTCGGCGGTGACGAAAGAACAGCGTGGATACGCAAAGTTACTCAACTACGCGGTTTTGTACGGCGTGACTGGTTATGGCCTCGCTGCGCAGTTGGGGCGCGGATTTAGCGTCGAAGCGGCCAACGGCTTAATTAAGCAGTACAACGAAAGATTCCCTAAGGTAAAGGCGTTTACCGAAAGCATGGTGGAAGAAGCGCGGAGTAAAGGCTTTACCGTAACTGCCTGCGGGCGTCGCCGTAACTTTCCGGATATCCATGCCGGCAATCGAAACACGCGCAGCTACGCTGAGCGACAGGCGATGAACGCTCCGATTCAGGGCACCGCCGCGGACATGATCAAGTTGGCGATGATTGATGTGCACAAAACCATGAAAAGCTCAGATTCTCGAATGTTGCTACAGGTTCACGACGAGCTTGTCTTTGAATGTGCTGATGACTTCAAGCAACTTAAAGAAACCATTCGGTCAAAAATGGAAAACGCCTTGCCGCTTTCAGTTCCCATCGAGGTCGATTTCAAGTTTGGCAAAAACTGGCTTGAAATGACTCCCGACGGGCTGTGAGAATTATTCGCCGGATCGTACGGGCCGGATCACTAATCCGCTCAGTGCAACCTTGGTTTTGCTTTTGCTCACAATCCGGAGGTAGCGGCCCTGGCGTGCGAGTCCGCTAATCGGAATTCGCAAACCAGATTTCATTTCGCCGCCCCAAACTCGGCCGATGTAGTTGCCTTCGTTAATACTCGCCCAACGGAACGCACTCGAAGCCGTTTGCGATGTTCCATACACCAAGATATCAAATTGATCAAAGTCACCTGAAGCAACTTCAATTTCAACCTGACCAAATGTACGGTCGCGACCCATGTCCACCTCAATCCATTGACCGGGGAACAAATCCACTGATGTTTCTGGATTTCCATCAACAAGTGCATTGAGCTGGGCCGGGAAGCGATCTGCTTCGTCAATCACTAGCTTGCCTGCCGCTAAGTCTTGGGTTTTGTCAATCGCCTTATTTGGCATTAAGAACCGCATTTCAAAGTTAGAAATGCTTGTATTTCCTCGCGAATACCAATCAAGCACCTGCCAGGCGGGTAACCATGCCGAAGCTGATTCGTAGCCGTTGGTCGCTTCAATTCGATACCAAGCATTTTCGGCTGAGTTTGCAACATCTTTGAAGAGGCCCTCTTTGAACTGATTCGCTGAGAAATACACAAATCCGCTTCGACCAGAGTTGCTGATTACGAGAGGCTTCGTATCTCCTGGTTTGAAAATCCCAATCACCATTTCGGTCAGCGGTTCTCCAGTTAAACCAGTTGTCCGAATAAGCAATCCTTGATCCAAAGGAACCCAAGGGAACTTGCGGTCTTTGCCCCGCCTGCCAACCAAACTCTGCAAAGCCCAAGCTTCTTGGCGACTGATCAGTCCATTACTAAATAGAGGCGGGCCTTGGGGATCGACAGCAAAACCGTTGGAAGGTAATTCAAGCCCAGGAATCCGCATACCGTCATCTCGCGTATCGGGAAGCCAGCTATAGCTGGTCGTCGCTTTATCCCACGGCACAGCTGTACTAGATGGTGGGGTCACATACGCGTCGCTCAGAGGAATAAGTGCCTTGGTGATGGCACTCTGCAATCCGTCTTCCGTAAGGTCATTGTCAGTCAATGTCACGCGGATATCAGCTTCAGCAGGGTTCAGAGCAATGTTGATTCGCTCAAATACGCCTTCCGGGTTGCGGATGAACCGACTATACGGAAGAATGTAATTGTTCATCCTTGCCGCCGCCCATTGGTACAGCAGGGTTGCATCACCCGCCGGGCTGATTGCACGCAGTGTCTCAAGCTGGGCCGGCGTGGCTTCAATAGCTACGTTCAAGCCGGTCGAGTAGTGATTCAGGTGGTTATTGCCTTGGTTCACATCAGTGTCGCAAATTACTTGACCGTGTATAAAGTATTTGCGAGGATCACTGGTTTCGCCCCGGAAGTTAGCCTGAAACTTCACAACCTTAGTTGAATTCGCGGCAATCGGGCCGGGAATGTCCACCGAATTACGGGAACCTGTGGGATCCGTCCACTCCAACCGAGCCGATGGTACATCCGCACTTCCAACATTTTTGACAATGGCGTTGTATGTAGTCAGTTCGCCGTTGCGTGGAGACTTGCCAGCTTCAACCTGAGGCATCAACGTAATTAATGCCAAATCTGGCCCGGCAACTGGGGAATCTTCCCAAACGATTTCTAATCTTGGACGTTGCTCCGTGTATTCGCCGCTAAAAAACGCCACATCCGCCGCAGATTCAATGCGAATTCCAAATGATTGGTTGGGTCGGTCAATCATGTTCTGGACGACCCCCGCTAAACCAGTGAGCGTCAGCTTCTCCGAGCTTGAAATTACGTCGGCACCTGAGATTGGAGCAATATCACTTGGCCCCAGTGCTCCGTCGGTTTGCCACTTGGTGCCATCGCGACCTTGCCGTGAATTGCGCCAGGTGGCTCCGCCATACGGAACGGCTTTCGGATCAGGCTTATCAAATCTCAGGCTTCTACCTTCACCTTCACCCCAAGGCGTTCGAATTTCCGAAATTGTGAACGGCATATTCGCCGAACCTCGGGAGAATGCAAAAACAAGCTGAGCGGATTTCACTTTTTTGCCCGCGTAGCCTTCCCACGAAAGCTGAGGGAATGCCATGAGAATTGCGCGGCGGTTCCCAAGAACCAGGGCCGGCTCGCGACCGAAATTCACATCCGGTGCGCTAGGGTCAATAAATGTATCGGCAACGGGATTTAGGTAAGCCCGCTCCGGCAGATTTATCATAGAATTCGTTTGGGTCATGCCCAGCAATACCACGAGGGGAAGCATCATCTGATTTTATCCGACGTTTCAAGTTGCTTATGAGTTATCCCGGAATGAGAGCGACGTAGTGCACTCGGTCGCTGCGTTTGCGTGGTCGGTCAAGCGTGTAGCTATCATAGGCGACACAGCTTGAAAATCCTGCCATTCGCAGGGCATCGCGAATTTCATCGTCACTGTGGGCACGCTGGACGTGAACTTCTTGAAACGTTTCGCCGTTGCGTTCAAAGTTCATTTCGACTCTGATAATCCGAGTTTCTGGGTTGTACTCGCCTGTCCAGACGTACTTAATGAGGGCACGCTTACGCTGGTCTTCTTGGTTGAACATTTGCGCTTCAAACGCATAGGCGGTGTTGACGTCAAAAATAAAACTGCCTCCTGGTTCCAAGTGGCGAGCGACACTGGCGATGGATTGTTGTAGCCCTTCCAAGGTGGTGATGTAGTTGAGGCTATCGAAAAACGAATACGCGCCTTCAAACTTTTCGCCGAGATCAAGGGTGCAAGCATCAGCGACATGATAGGTGATAGGCAGATCTTGCCGAACCGCTTTTGCTTTGGCTTCGGCGATCATAGCCTCGCTGAGATCAAATCCAGTGACTTGATATCCTTGCTCGGTTAATATTTCTGCAACTGTGCCTGTTCCACAAGCAACGTCAAGCAATGTGTCAGGGTCTAGCCCTTGCTGGGTGAGCAAAAGACGATAATAACCAGCCCACATGTCGTAGGGGACATTGGCCATGAGAAGATCGTAGTGCGCGGCAATCGGGCCGAAGCTCGGCATTGGCGAAGATTAAACCTTTTTCTGCGCGCGGGCCCGAATGATAATCGCTGCTGAGTTAAGAATAATCAACAACGCCATCAGCACAAGAATTGCTGCCGCGGCAGCGGTTCGGAACTCGGCGCGAGGCTGACCAATCCAGTCGAGAATTTGCAACGGCAACACGGTGTAGCGGTCGTCCAGTGAATCGGGAAGGAAAGTAACCAATCCAACCGCGCCAACCACGATAAGCGGAGCGGTTTCACCAATTGCGCGGCTAGCCGCGAGGATGATCCCAGTGAGGATTCCTGGCAGTGCACTTGGAAGTACGGCTCGTCGGATGGTTTGCCACTGCGTCGTTCCTAATGCGAGCGATGCTTCGCGGTAGTGCTTGGGCACGGCTTTTAGTGCTTCTTGTGTGACCAGGATAACCATCGGCAGCACGAGGATGCTCATGGTGAGTGCCCCTGTGAGAACGCTTTTTCCGAGACCCATAATTACCACGAATACCGTGAGGCCAAGCATTCCAAATACGATAGATGGCACACCTGCAAGATTGCTAATGTTGACTTGAATAAATCGTACGAGCCGTGTTTTCTGCGCAGTGAACTCTTCCAAATAAATCGCGGCAGCAACTCCAACCGGCACTACAAAAAGCACCGTGAGGAGCATTACGAAAATACTTCCGAGCAACGGGCTCAAAATACCTGCTTTGCCAGGAAACATCTGTGAGGGCATCGAAGTGATGAACTTCGGGCTGACTCGCCCCATGCCGTCCATTACAACCTTTCCAACGAGGATAAACAAAATCGAAACCGCTAACAACGCCGCTAATGTACAGATGGATTGGAAAATGAAATTCTTTCGACGGCGTTTGATGGTCGAAGCACTGGGAGAAAGAAAAGCGGGCGAACTCACGATCCTGTTCTCCCCATTTTTCTTACAAACCGCTGAGCAAGGATATTGAGCGCAAATGTGATGAGGAATAGAGTTAAACCAATCGCGAAGATGCTCTGGTAGCGCATATCTCCGCGAGAAACGTCGCCCTTGCTGACGTTAACAATCTGCGCGGTCATGGTCATTACCTCGTTCCCCGGGTTGAACGTCAGTTGAGGTGTCGCACCAGCGGCAATCGTAACCGCCATCGTTTCCCCGACTGCGCGAGAAAGAGCGAGGATAAAACTCGCGATAATCCCGCTGAGTGCACTGGGAATGACGATCTTTGCAATAACCTCTGCTTTCGTGCACCCCAAGCCGTAGGCGGCTTCGCGTAGAGATTTAGGAACGGCGGTCAGGGCATCCTCGCAAAGACTGCAGACCAAGGGCAGAGTCATGAATCCGACCACAATCGCACCCGCCGCCGCGTTTGCCGGACGGAATTCTGGGAGCAGAGGGTTGAGGGTGGGCAAGATTTCACCAATCCAACTGGTGCCTCCACGCAAAGCGGGAGTGACTAGAGAAAGTGCGAAATAACCGAAGACGACCGAAGGAACACCAGCGAGGAGTTCAAGAATTGGTTTAAGAACTTTGCGTACCTTGCTCGGCGCATATTCACTGAGATAGATGCCAACAAATAAACCCAGGGGAATCGAGACAATCCCTGAACCAATTGTGATGAGCAGTGTTCCAACTAAGAGCGGGAGAACTCCGAATTTCTGTTGAGCCCCCATCATCGTCCATTCGCGACCAGTGAAGAACTCAACGACCGATACTTTTTGGAAGAATGGGAGAGATTCAGAGAAAAGAATGAAAAAGATGCTTGCCGTCGCGATGATTGAAAACATCGCGCAGCAAAAACAGATGGCCCGGACAATTGTTTGAGAAATTGTCCGGGCTCGGTTTTGACTGGTGACCTGGGTAAAAGCAGCTCGCTTAGTGAGGCTTTGGTTCAGATCAGCAAGTGCCATGTTCTTTGTTGAGCTTTAGTGAGCTTCTGCGAGGACTTCGTCCAGAGTTTTGCCTGGTTCAGCCTTGCTAAACAAGCTTCCTGTCATGCCTTTTTCCACACGGACTTTAATGAGGCCGTAGGTTTGAGCCGGGAACGGAATGTACTGGGCCGCTTCAACGCCCGCCGCAGCGTTTTCGCCGAGGCAGTACATCACGAAATCTTTGCAAAGAGTGCTGCTATCCATCGCCTTCTTGCTCACATACATGAACAGAGGTCGTGAAAACGGTGCATAGGTGCCGTCAATGATCGTGTCTTTACTTGGCGAGATTGGCCCCTTGCCACCATCAACTGGGATAATGCGGAGCTTGTCCATGTTTTGCTCAACGTAAGCGTAGCCAACGTAACCAAGCGCGTTAGGTTCGTTTGCGACGCCAGTGATCAGGGTGTCGTACTCAGCTTGTTGGCTGTAATCAGATCGAACGTTGTCTTTCTTTCCGTTTACGACTTCGTTAAAGTATTCGTAGGTGCCGTGAGCGTCGGTTGGTCCGTAAAGTTTGATTTCTTCTTTCGGCCAGCTTGGGTCAACGTCGCTCCACATCTTGACCTTGGAATCTTGGTTCCACATCTTGTTGAGTTGCTCAATGGTGATTGACTTGAGCCAAGTGTTCTTTGGGTTTACGACGATGCAGATTCCGTCGTAGGCGATTGGCACTTCAATGAACTCGATTCCTGCGGCAGCGAGCTTTTCCATTTCGCTGTCTTTGATCGGTCGCGAAGCGTTGGAGATCATGGTCTCGCCTTTTTCAAACTTCTCCATTCCAGCGCCTGTTCCGGCTTTACCGACAGTAATTTCAACTCCTGGATTTGCTCCAAGGAACATCTCGGTGAATGCTGCGCCGATTGGATAAACCGTTCCTGAGCCGTCAATGTCGAGTTTTTGACCGCTATAGTCCGCCTTTGCGGCGGAGCCTGGATTTCCGGTTTCTCCAGTGGTTGGTTCAGCAGGTGGGTTGCATCCAATAACCAGCCCGGCGAACAAAACGGCTAGGCCAGCGATGGCCGCGATTTGAATCAGTTTCATAAGTGCCTCTTCGTCAACGAAGTTACAAGTGAATTGTTAAGGAATTATTAATGCGTCTTAACAAAGGACCTCTATCCCGGGCCTTCTAGAATCGCGATGGCAGTTGCATACCTTGTTTCGTGACTGATGGAGACGTGAATAGAGTGCTGAGAGGGCAACAAACCAGGGGCTAGACTCACTGTTGGGGGCGAACCTGGCTCGCTGATCACCTCTGCATCATGCCAAGAGTTAATGTTTGGTAAACATTTCTTAATCGCCTCCTTAACGGCCCACCGCCCGGCGACATATTGAGGAGTTATCTCCCGTTCTTGTTCGGTAGGTGTGAGGATTCGATTAACGAATTCTGGATTCTTCATCGCCGACTCGATTCGCTCAATTTGAACGATATCTGTACCAATCGCGACGATCATGAATTCGCATCCTGGAGGATTTCTGCCATATCCACAAGGTTGATTTCTTTATCGCTGATTTGCTTGAGGCTGGCATCCAGCATAATGCGGCAGAAAGGGCAACTGACAGCAACTGTATCAGCACCAGTGGCGATGAGTTCTTCGGCTCGGCGGTTGCCGGGGCGTTGATTCGGTTCCTCTTCCATCCACATCCGACCGCCACCAGCACCGCAACAGAGCGTTTTTTTGCCTTTGTTGACCGGTTCCGCAAGATTTTGGTTGTGATTTGCCTCGGTTGTGAGCTCACGCAAGAACAAAGGCGCGCCGGAATCTAAATCGGTCTTGTCTCCGACCAGAGCGCGCGGTGCATCCGAAATATTGTTGACCCGGGCCAGGTAGCAAGGGTCGTGGTAGGTGACTTTTCCTCTAGCCGGAAGCGCGGATTTGAGTTTGCCTTGTTCAACGAGATTGGCGAGAAGCTGTGTGTGGTGAACCACCTCAAGCTGTAAACCAAGCTGACTATATTCGTTTTTGAGAGTGTTAAGGCAGTGGGGGCAGGCGGTGACAACTTTTTTTACTCCATATTTTTTGAAAGCTTCAACGTTGATGCCAGCTTGGTTTTGGAAGGTCGCTTCGTCGCCAATGCGGCGAGCCGGGTCGCCAGTACATGATTCCTCGGCTCCTAAGCAGGCAAACGAAACTCCACCCTTTTGGAGAAGCTTTGCAAACGCTTTAGTTGTGCGAACAGCGGCAGGATCAGTTGCCCCCGCACATCCCACCCAGAACAGATATTCAAACTTTGCATTTTCCCGCGCTAGCTGAATATTGAGTCCTGTCATCCATTCCTCGCGCTCGTTGACTGCTTGCCCCCAGGCAGAGCCAGTTCCCGCGATTTGCTTAAGCGGAACGGTTGCGGTTCCCGTAAGTGCGCCTTCGCTGACCAAATTTCGCCTAGCATCCACAATCACATCCACATGACGGATAAGCACAGGGCAGGCTTCCACGCAAGCGTTGCAGGTCGTGCAAGCCCAAAGAGCTTCTTCACTCACAATTCCTGCAACTGGCTCACCAGTTCGCAATGCGCGATGAGTGTCCTGCACCACTTGCTTAGGGTTGAGAATTTTGCCGACGTTGTAAGCCGGGCAGACCTCTGTGCATCTCCCGCAAGACATGCAGGCATCTAGCGACATCAAGTGCCAACGAGAGTAGTCGCTGGCAACGGCCGCTCCGAGGGGTTCGCCCGATTCAATTTCTGCCGCGGCAACCGGAGGAAGCTGACCCATCGGAGATTCTTGCGTTCCAGCGGCAGTGAGAGTGGCGACGACAATATGTTTGAGCCGCATTTGGGGCAAGGTGGCAAAAAAGAGCCATACCCAAACCATGTGTTGCCACCAGATCAATACATAGCCTTGAGGGGTTAGCCCCGGTAGGAGTTTAGAAATTCCGTATCCGACAAAGCTGAAATGATCCCACGGTTGGGGATTTGAAGAAATCCGTGCTGCTTCTAAGACATATCCGCTGACTCCCAAAATCAGCAGAAGGTAGAGAGCGGCGTAATCCTTCCATTCGGTTGTGATCGGATTCTTTGAGTGATTGAGCTTGCCTGTGACTGGATCAGGCATTGGCGGAATTGACTCTTTAGCAAACCGATACCGCCTTTGTAATGCCCAAAGAACGCCAGCAACAAAGAGCAATCCGAGGGCATCAAAAATTGCCTCGTAGGCTAAATAGTAGTTACCTTGGTGCCAATTTTTGATTCCGAGCAATGGCGCGTAAGTCGCCATCGCCAGCAAAGTCGTTGCGATCAAGAGAGCGAGAAAGCCGTAAAAAATCAACAGATGGAGTGGTGCTCCTTCTTTGGGCCGCGATCCCATCACCTTTCGCTGAGCTACGACGTAGGTGAGAATTCCTTTAATGTATTTCGGTCGGTATGTGAGCTTGCGACCCTTCATCCAAAACCGCATCGGCCCGATGAACTGCCAGAACATGATGGCGATACTGCCAAACGTCAGAATGTAAAAGACCGCTTTGAGAAGCGGACTCTCCATAAAAAGGAATTCGTGACGTGTTGGGTTCACCGTCGTTCATTTTGCCGGATTTGACCGATAGAATGCCGTGCAACTCAGATCAAATTTGGTGCGTGGCTTTGGCTGTTGATGCGAGCGGCGGCCTGAGAGAGCGGAAGAATCTCAATGAGGTCGTTATTTTGCGACAGGTATTCCACTAACTCTTTGTGAGCTTCTGCATCTATTGACCGTCTTCCGCTCCCGATTCCATCGAACGTAAAAATCAACCATCCGGTGGATTGAACTGCTTGCCGAGCAATCTGGCAAAGTTCCGGGCCATCCAAGTCGCTGGGATCAACCGTGACCAGGTTGGAGAGGTCAGTTTTGCCGTTTGGGTTGACTCCGGTTTTGCCGCTTCTCACTAGCGGATAAGTTGCTTTTAGTAGGTTTTGATAATTTGAAGAATCCGCGCAAGTGGCTTTGCCCAATGGTAGGCCGACTGGGAAACTTGGCTGACTTGGAAAAAGCTCGGCTAGGAGTTCCTGCGCTTCGGCAAGATCATCCAAGATCATTTCCGTCGTCCAGGCAGGAAGCGATCCATCAGGCAACGCGGCGGCGAGCAATGAACCATTACCGAGTTCATGCCCCCTGGATTGAGCGGTACGCCAGCCAGGATAAGCATCAAGTAGGTTGCTGGGTTCGGCGAAGAATGTCCCTTTGAAGCCATAGAGGTCAAGTTGAGGGATTGCCGTTTCCAGGTGGCAGAGTTGGGTGCCGTCGTAGGCCAGGGTCACAATTCCGTAGGACATAACTTTGCTCAGGCGGTCACCTAAAAGCAGTGTAAGGGATAAACCGTAAATTTGTCGGGTTCAAGTGCCTTTTGTGTCGCCAAATAGGTCGATTTGTAGGCGGGGGGCAATGCGATAACCTGTTTTGAGACAGAGAGGCACAAGTGCTTTCATTTGTTTAGCGAGAACTTTTGCATCGCGCCCTTCCGGCATCAAATAGATGTTTTCTGCCGGGATTTGCTTCCCAGTGGTTGCTTCTATTTCACGCAGTACCGACTGGATTTCGGCGATTTCTTGCTCGTTTTCTGGGCAGACAACGAATTTAAATTGAAAATCGTTCTTCTCAACTAGCTTGGCGAGCAGCTCAGGTTGGAGGCGAGTGGATTCGTGGCGCTCGTGCCACCCGTTTGGAGTCTCAATTGGCGGGGCTGAATTCGCTAGTTTTGGGCTGATCGAAAAAAATGCTCCTGGAATTGATCGATAGATTGTTCCGGCCGTTTCGATCGTTACGTAATGGCCTTGTTCAATCAGTTCGTTAGCAAAGTCTTGGATTGAATCGAAAAGCATCGGCTCTCCGCCTGTCAGCACCACATGATTGACGCCAGAATCTCGCACGACTTGATGCAACTCTTCTAAAGAAAAGTAGTCGCCTTCGGGATTCCAACTAGCGTAAGGAGTGTCGCACCACACGCACCTGAGATTGCATCCACTCGTGCGGATGAACACGCTGGGCACACCAATGAACTTGCCTTCGCCTTGAATTGAAGTAAAAGTTTCACTGATGCGCAAGGTTTTCATCGCTGTAATGCTGGGTCAACCATACCGATCTCGGCGAAGGCTTTCATGCGGATAAGGCACGAATCACAATGCTCGCAAGGGCGACCATCAACCGGATCGTAACATGAATGAGTAAGACCGTAGTCAACTCCTAGCTGCAAACCCGTGCGTATGATTTCCGGCTTTGTCATTTGGATAAGCGGGGCGTGAATCACAATTTCTTCGCCGCTCACCCCGGATTTTGTGGCTAAACGGGCGAGATTTTGGAAAGCGTTGATGAATTCCGGGCGGCAGTCTGGGTAGCCGCTGTAATCCACTGCGTTGACACCAACGTAAATATCGTTTGCCTGGCGAGTTTCAGCATAAGCAAGGGCGAGAGATAGCATCACCGTATTCCTCGCCGGAACATAAGTAACCGGGATCTCCTCGCTAAGAGAATCCTTTGGCACAGGAATATCATCCGTAAGCGCACTGCCACCGAACGCTGAAAGATCAACTTCAATGATCTTGTGCTCTTTAGCCTCCATTGAATTGGCAATTAGCCTGGCTGATTCCAATTCAATTTCGTGTCGTTGCCCGTACTGGATTGTGAGGCAGTACAAAGTGAACCCGCGTGACTTGGCAATGGCAAGGCAGGTGGCAGAATCAAGGCCTCCGCTGAGGAGGATGACGGCGTTTTTCGACATAGCGGGCGGGTTGTTAAGGTACCAGGTTGCAATAAGATTCCAGTTTTTTGGTCTAGGGATTTTAGTTTAAGGAAATCGGGCGGTTAAAATGGCAACATGAGCCTGCCTTACGGTCGCGTTTACAATTTTTCTGCTGGTCCGGGAGCGATTCCGGTTCCGGTTCTCGAAGAAGCCCGAGATAACATGATGAATTATCAGGGTTGTGGTGTTGGTGTTATGGAAATGAGCCACCGAGGCAAGGTTTACACCGAAATCGCGGCGGATGCTGACAAATATGTTCGGCAGCTCATGGGAATCCCAGACAACTACAAGGTTCTATTCCTGCACGGCGGAGCGAGTTTGCAGTTCACGATGCTGGCCATGAATTTCATGAACGGTGGTCAAGCCGACTATGTAACGACCGGCACCTGGGGCAAAAAAGCAATTGAAGCGGGTGGACTTCACGGAATAGGTACCGCTATTTTTGATGCAAAAGCCACGGGATACGACAACGCTCCGGCATTTGGTGACCTCAATCATACGCCAGGTGCGAAGTACTGCCACTTTACGATGAACGAGACCATTCAAGGTGTGGACTTCTTGGGTGATCCACCTGCGGATAGAACCGATTGGATCTGCGACATGAGTAGCTGCATTGCTAGCCGTGAATTCGATGTCAGTCGTTACGCGATGATTTATGCTGGGGCGCAAAAAAATCTTGGGCCAGCTGGGACTTGTTTGGTGATTCTCCGTGAAGATATGTTGGATCGAGTTCCGAACGGTTTGCCGCCAATGTTGGATTACAAAGTTGCCGTCGAAAACGACTGGATGTACAACACCCCATCTACTTGGAGCGTGTACGTCTGCTCATTGGTCTTCAAGCACTGGATTGACTTCGGTGGTTTGAGTGCTGTCCAAAAGTACAATGAAGATAAGGCCGCCCACATCTACACGGCAATTGATGGATCGGCAGGATTCTTTAAGGGACACGCGCAGTTCAATAATCGTTCATTGATGAACATCTCGTTTACTTTGCCGGATGAAGACGTGACGCAAAAATTCCTAAGTGAATCAAAAGCGGCGGGATTCCATGAACTCAAGGGCCATCGCAGTGTGGGTGGATGCCGGGCCAGCATTTACAATGCATTTCCCGCAGAAGGATGCGTTGAGCTTGCCAAATTCATGGGCGAATTTGCCAAGGCGAACGGCTAATCGCCACCGCGCAAGTAGCGGCTCCATCTGTTGCAGTAGTTGATGATCGCTCTCGGGCGATCATCAAGCCTCTAAACGGCTTTCGTGCCCTTGCTGCACTTTGGGTCGTTCTGGTTCACATTGAAACCCTCCATTCGCGCGATCTCCCCGAATCTGCCCGTGAGTTTTTAAGGGGCTATGGCATTTTGCCAGTAGTTTTCTTTTTTGCGCTATCAGGATTTATCCTGACCGTGGTTTATCTGCCTCGGGTTGAAGATAGTGGGTTTACGAAATCGCGGATCAAACATTACGGTTGGTCGCGGGTTGCGCGGATCGTTCCTTTGTATCTGTTTTCAATCATTCCTGGTGTGCTGATGCACTTGATTTGGCTAGGTAATGGGAATTCTCGGATGCCGTTTGTGAACGAGACTGCCATTGGCTCTTGGGGATTTGCTCGCGACGGGTTCCTGTTTAATTCTCTCTGGCGGAGCAATGTGCCTGCCTGGACTCTGACAGCGGAGCTTTTGTTTTATCTCATGTTCCCCTGGGTGTTGGGCCGGATCATGCAGTTTGATAAACCCAAGCTGGTTCATCGTTTCGTTTGGTATTCGATCGGTTATTTTGCAATCCAACTCTTGTTTGGCTTGATGCAGATTTTGGGAACGGGCGTGATTGCTAAGGTCGGATATGGGCTAGGACATTTTGGATCGCCGATTTTTATTCCCGTGTTTATTGCTGGCTCCCTCATCGGTTTGGCATATTATCGGGGTTGGGTGCCGGAGTGGGTTTTCAGGCGACCGGAAGCAATTTACGGCACCGCGTTGGTGCTTACGCTATCGTTGACCTTGTATCGTTGGCCCCACTTGCCTCCATCACTTGTTTCCGGTCTATTGGCTCCCGTGTATTGTTTGGCGATCCTCACCGCCGCCGGCGCACGCGGCGCGCTGAATAACTGGTTAGCTAGCCCGGTGCTTCAGTCGTTAGGAGCCGCGAGTTATGCGATCTACATCACGCACTGGCCGACTAAAGAGATCGCCCAGCCGTTTTTAGAATCTCTGGGGTTTGCCAACCGCCCAGTACTGATGGGGCTGATTGTTTTCGGAGCCGTGATTTTAGTCGGCTATTTGGCGCACTTTTGGGTTGAAAAACCCGTTTACAAGTGGGTCATGAAACGGGCCGATAAGGTCTAATCACCGCTCACCGGGAAGAACGATTCCCCGCATGATCACGTTTTGTGCCGCCAGGAACACGAACAGGGTTGGGATCGCCGCCAGTGTTACCGCCGCCATGGTCACCGATTTTGGGGCTGTCAACTGAAGTTGGTAGATGAACACCATCAGGGTCCACATTTCGCGGCTTTGGGCAACTAAGAACGCATAAATGAACGCGCCGTAAGCTCCCATGAACGCAAGCAACGCCATGTAGCCGAAGACCGGTTTACTCAGCGGGAATGCGATCTTCAGCATCATTTTCCACTCTGGTGCCCCGTCAATCTGGCCAGATTCGAACACTTCTTGCGGGAGTGAATCGAAGAATCCTTTGAGCAGAAAGATCATGTATCCACTGGCCGCCGCTGGCAGAACAAGCGCGGCAAAAGTGTTGAGAAGATGCAAATCTTTGAGAAGCAAAAACGAGGGAATCATCGCAACTTCCGCCGGGAACGCCATAGTCGCCAGGAGGAATAACAAAATCCGCCCGGTCGTTTTCATGGGGAATCGACTCAGGGCATAAGCAGCCATTGGGTTCACGGTCAGCTGAATGAGAATGGTGAGGAGACAAAAAATAACCGTGTTTGCAACCGCTCTCCCATTAAGCAGGATGTAATCCAAAACATAGAGGTAATTCCGCCACGTGAATTCGTTGCGAATTTCCTTTTGATGCTCGTTGACAAAATGTTTTTCGTATGCCGCGATAGGTGGTTCAACTACAGGGCCGGAATTAGCCGACGATCCAACGAATGCGGCAAGATAATTGCTCCATTGAGCCTCAATAGTGCCAGAGGCGATAAAAGTTTTCGGTACTCCGGATGCAAAAAATGCCTTTTCGTCAGCGGATTGTTTGCCAGATCGGCTGAGCGTGAGTTGCTCGAATTCAGAGGGATTTTTAGTTGCAGATGCGGCAATCACATCTGCTGGCACATCGCCGAATTGATTTTTGTATTTCGATTTGACGAATTCTTGATACAGGCGGTTCGCGGTGATGGGAATGCGGAAATCTGCGGGAAGCGTTTTTTTGAACGCAATCCAATCCGCCCATTTTTGATCGTCTTTTGGGTTCCAGGCGGGGTCTTCGAGTCGTTCGGGCGGAGGTGTGACTTGCTGGAAAGCACCGTTGATTTCGTTGTACGCTTCGTTCACATCCTCAACGGTTTTGTATTTGGTTTTAAGAAAGGCTTGCCACGCCACGTTCATCCGGCTGGTGACGTTGTTGCTGGGCGTTTTGAATCCGGCGATCCATTGATCGGGGGGAAGTTGGTTAAGAAAATCTTTGTAGGCTTCAAGTTCGTTTGAACTGGAAACGGTGTTTTGAATCGAACTGATCAGGCTGGCGTTGCCACTGTACTTGTCATCCAGATATTTAGTGAGCAGTTCCTCGTCGTCGCTCCAGTAGCTCGGAATGAGTTTGTTGTCGTTTTGGTCAGTGTTCGATTTGAACCCAGTTGTGACCATTGTGAGGAATGGGTAAATCGTTGTTAATGCGCCCAAGGTCAGAGCAAAGTAGACGAACGCCATCGCAATTCGAGCGCGTGGGCGTTTGCGTCCTACCTTTCCGACGAGGGGCATGGCTTTATTTTAGACGGATTCAACAGGCTTCTATTTTCTTGAAGTGTAATGGTTCTGGGTTAAAGCAGCGGAACAAGCTAAACTGAACCTGTGGCGATTGGGCGATTCATGTTGGTTTTGCACTCACACATGCCTTATGTGTTGAGCCACGGAAAGTCGCCGCACGGAACCGATTGGATTTTTGAAAGCGCAATCGAGTGCTATCTGCCGCTATTGGATGCGCTGGAACGACTTCGCCAACAAGGCATCAAACCTCGCTGGACAGTGAACATCACGCCGATCCTCGCCGAGCAATTAGATGACCCCGCATTCAAAGCTGGGTTTGAAGAATATTGCGAAGAAAAAATACGATACGCCGAAGAAGACGCAGAAATGTTTTCCAATAGCGGCGAACTTTGGATGACTGGCCTCGCGGCAATGTGGCAACGCCTATTCAGAAAGGGATTGGTGCAGTTTCGCCATCAGTGGGGACGGTCGATCACCGGTGCATTCAAAAGCTTGCACGAAGACGGCTGTATTGAACTCATCACATGCGGCGCTACCCACGGTTATTTTCCTTTGGCTGGGACGGATGAGTCCATCCAGGCTCAAGTTAAGATTGCCGTCGATACTCACAAAAAACGGTTTGGATTTCAACCCAGAGGCATTTGGCTCCCAGAATGCGCGTACCGCCCGGGATATGGCTGGAAAGCTCCGGCGGGAACCGATGAAAGTATTTGGGAACGAAAGGGTGTTGAGCAGTTCTTGCAAGAAAACGGTTTGGAATACTTTTTTGTCGATAGCCACATGATTCGAGGAGGTGAACCTCTCGGAACCTATTGGCAGAAATTTCCTCAGCTTGCTGAGATGTTCGCCCGAAGTAAAAAGCTATTCACGCCTCCCGCCGAAGAACGTAGTGAATACGAGCATTATCTGATTCCTGAAGGCGTCACTATTTTCGCCCGCGATCCGCAGAGTACGGTGAAAGTGTGGAGCGGTGAAGTCGGATATCCCGGCAGCGAGTGGTATTTGGAGTTCCACAAACAGCAGTACCCCGGGCGGCATCGGTATTGGCGGATTAGTCCAGATAAAGCCGATTTAGGTGCAAAGCAGCCTTACGACCCGTGGCAAGCCCATGAACACACGGGAGTGCATGCGGCCGATTTTGTTGAAATTGTTAAAGGTGTTCTCGCTCAATACAAAGGCGAGCACAACCGCGAAGGCACACTTGTCGCGATGTACGATACGGAGCTTTTTGGTCACTGGTGGCGGGAAGGGCCAGAGTTTTTATATGAGGTTGGCGTTCGGATGCATCAGGATGGAAATATCTCCATGTGCAGCGGTGGTGACGTGATTGACCAAGACCCTGCCCGCCACATGATCCACCTTCCTGAAGGAAGCTGGGGCGAAGGCGGTTACCACTCGGTTTGGATCAATGAAGACAATGCCTGGACTTGGGAGAAGCTTTATCCCTGTCAGAAAAAGATGCGAACTCTCGCGTCAACAATTCGCGATGGCCTGGCTTACGAAATCAGCGTGCAAGCGGCCAGGGAATTATTGCTTGCCGAAGCGAGTGATTGGCAGTTCTTGATTTCAACCTGGGCGGCGCGTGACTATGCCGAAGCCAGATTCCAAGACCACATAGATCGTTTTAACCGACTAGCCGAGATGGCGGAACGAACAGCCAATGGTGGTACGTTGAATAGCGAAGAAAAAGATTTTCTCCTGGAATGTCAGCAAAAAGATGCCTGCTTCCCAGATTTAGAAACGCATTATTGGGCCCGGCTTGATCATCCTCTCATGCCCCCAGATGCCTACAAAGCGTAAAGGAAACAACGAAAAGTGAAAGTCAACCCGTCTCTTGCAGTAATGAATCGATTTGGATGGATGCTCTTGGCCTGTGGTTTGCTGGTGCTGATTGGCTGCCAACCAAAGAAAACGGAATTAGCTCCGACTTCAGTTCCTACTGATAATAGTCAGGCAAACAACGATCCAAAGACTGAAGAAGAAAAACAGATTGAAGACATGAAGGCTGCGATTGAAAAGCGAATGGAGGGAAATCCAAAAGCTCATGTTATCAATGCGGAAAGCTGGCCCGCCGTCTCACCCGACAAGCCAGTGGCAAAGAGAGGACTGGGTGAGATCATTGATGATGGAATTGAGAACCTTGATCCCACATTTGTAAGCGTTAGGCTGGAGTGCTTGAACCGTGGAGACGTACTCTCCATGAGCCCGACGCTAAAGATTAAAGATGATCGCCACTTCGTTATTGAGTACGCGTTACCAGAAACGGAGGCGACAATGAACGCTTTAGCGTCAGATGGGCAAGAACGTGCCTACTACGAAGGTCAAAAAATAAAGGAATTGGCGCCATTCGGCAAAAATGAAGTCCGCAAAACGATGAACAAGGCTGAAATCAAACAGTTTATCGAGCGCATGCCAGTCGAAGGTTTTCGATACTTCTCTCACGGTGACCGCCCTTGGTCTGCGTTCATTGCTGGTCTTGCCGATCCAAAAAATGGATTCAAAGTTTCCTTGGAAGAAAAGAATCTCGAAGCTGTGGGCGATAAGCGTGCTTTTTATCGCTACGTTGCTAAATCCAAAGGTAAGGAACCGACCGAAATTGAAATTATCGTTGATTCTAAGCGAAACGTTCCGGTGACCTTCCGAGCGAATCAAAAGTTTGCCGATGGCAAGGAACGGAAATTGATTTGGAGCGCGCAGTGGAACTTTGGCGGCAAATTTGATCCCAAGGACTTTAGCATCCCTACAAAGTAGATTTACTGAACCCTCAAGAAAGCTGAGACGTCGGGTTTTACGGAAGGATTCCTAAACTATGTTGACGGCAACAACTCTCGCGGCCAGCCTTGTGCTTGGTCAAACCTCTGGCTTTAAACTCACTCGTGTGAAGACCTTGGATGGTCTTCGCGCGGTTGCAGTGGCGGCAGCTCCAACTGGCTCACAGTTCATTGCATGCCTAGAAAATTCGGAAGTTCGAATTATGGATGCAGGCGGCAAAATACCGACGATCAAGTTGGTCGGTCACGTTCAACCAGCTTATGGGGCAGCATTTTCACCTGATGGAAAGTACATTTTAACGGGCGACGAACAAGCTAAGATTTTTCTTTGGGAAGCAAAAACGGGCAAAAAAATACGGGAATATCCGCGGGCAAAAGGGCATCAGCGCGGAATTCAATCGATTTCATTTAACAAAACAGGCACTCAGTTTCTCTCGGTTGGTCGAGATGACGCGATTTGCGTTTGGAACGTAAGCGGCGGCGATCCGGTGGCGAAAGTAACCGGTGAACCAGCTAACTTTTACGGTGCATATTTCCTAAAGACAGGCGCGATCTACACCGGAACCCAAGTTGACGGCTGGCGTGTTCTCGCCCCTAAAACGCTGGCGACTGTGGCGAAAGTCAAAGTTCCGGGTGGGCAAGGCGCGAACAACTTTGCAATCAACCGCAACGAAACTCTTGGCTTAACTTGCGGCCGAGACGGCGTCGTTTCCATCTACGACCTAAGCAAGCGAACGCTACTTTCTTCACTCAAAGGACACGGCGACTTCGTTTCTGAAGCTGACTTCACTCCATCCGGACGATACGCTGGCACTAGCGCAATCGACGGAACCCTGCGAGTGTGGGACGTCAAGGCCTATAAGCAAGTCGCGCAGTTGGATAACCGATCCTATGTAGGTTCACCAGTTGCCTTTACCGGCGACGGTAAGTACCTGCTGAGCACAAACAGCGGCGATACGATTGAGATTCATATGCTCTATCCGCCTCAGCCAGCTTTGGCACCAACCAAGAAACGCTAATAGTGAGAAGCGGCTCCGAAAGGAGCCGTTTTTTTATTCTTCTTCGATTAAATATTCGGCGATAAGGGTTGCCGTATCCCGCAGGGCATCAATATGAGTGCGTTCGTAGCCGTGTGAAGTATCAACTCCGGGGCCGATCAGTGCGACCTGAGCCGTGCCTCCACTTCGCCAGTATGCGGAACCATCGCTACCATAGTACGGATAGATGTCGCGGCGGATATCGATTCCTGCTTGTGAAGCGAGATTAGAAAGCTTGTCGTTGAGAGCTTTGCTGTACGGTCCAGAGCTATCCTTGATACAGAGCGAGCAGTGGGATTCATCACCGTTTTGACCATTCCCAACCACCGCCATATCGAGCACGAGATACTCGTTGAGGTCGTTGGGGAGGCTGTCCATTCCTCCGTGCCCTACTTCTTCAAAGTTGCTGACAAGAAAATGAGTGCGTTGAGCAGGGCTGACCCCTGCATCATGAAGTGCCTTCAGGGCCGCGATCGCACAGGCAACACAAGCCTTATCATCCAAGAACCGGGATCGTATGAATCCGCTACTGTTCGCTTCGTACCGAGGATCAAGATAAACGAAGTCGCCGACGTCAATGCCGAGCATTCGGGTTTCGTCGGCAGAGTTGGTGACTTCGTCAATTCGGATTTCCAGTGTATCGGCATTGCGCGGCGCGGTTGACGCTTCTTTATTAACATGAACGGCCCCGTTGGCAAGCACGATTGAGCCACGAATCTGTTGCCCAGATTTTGTTTGAATGGTGACGCCTTCACTCTCGATCGTCGGCCACATGATGCCGTTGAGCGCAGTCATACGCAGGCGACCGCTTGATTTGATCTCTGCGACCATTACGCCAAGAGTATCGATGTGCGCGGTGATTGCTCTGGGTTTGTTGTCTTTCAGCCCGGGGTATTGTGCGACGAGGGCCCCTTTCGGGGTGATGAACGTGGAAGCTCCGAGGTTTTCCAGTTCGTTCTGCGCAAACGAAACCGCCCAGGCCGTATCTCCGGTTGGGCTAGGCGTGTTGATAAGATCTTGCAGCACGGACTTGAGATAGTCCACATCGATCTGAAATCTCGGCATTCGTTGATTTTAGCCTGAATGACGTGTTTATGTGTTCGAGATGTTTGGTGCCCCTACCTGGCCCACAGCAAGGTAGGGAAATCTTCTATGAGAAAACAAAGACATAAATCACCCTACCTTGGTGACTCCAAGGCAGGGGCACGGAACTACTCTTCGTGAATATTGAAGCTACTTGCCCAACTGATCTGGATTCAGCGCCTGCAACTGAGGCAATGTGAAAACTCCATCCTTGCGGATGAGAACATCATCGAACCAAACTTCACCGCCGCCGTATTCCGGGCGTTGGATGCAGACGATATCCCAATGGATTGCCGACGTGTTCCCATTTCCACCTGGGCCGGTGTATGCGTTGCCCGGAGTGAGGTGGAATGATCCGGCAATTTTTTCATCGAAAAGCGTATCGCGCATTGGGTGCAGAATATGAGGGTTGTATCCTAGGCTCCATTCGCCGAAGTAACGACCACCTTCATCGGTATCCAGAATTTGGTTCAGCTTTTCTGTCATCGGGCCAGCGGTGGCATCGACGATTTTTCCGTTTTTGACTTCAAATCGAATGTCCTTGAAGTCTGAGCCTTGGTACAAGTTGATCGTATTATATTGAACCGTGCCGTTCACCGAATCTTTGACCGGACAGGAGAAACACTCTCCATCGGGGATGTTCCGCTTGCCATGGCAGCTGACGGCACCAATGCCTTTGATGCTGAATGAAAGGTCGGTACCTGGCCCTTTCAGGTGAACTCGGTCGGTGTTGTTCATTAGTTCGACCAATGGCTTTGCCGCTTCTTCCATCCGTTTGTAATCAAGCGTGCAGACCTTGAAATAAAAATCTTCAAATGCGACCGTCGGAAGATTTGCCATTTGTGCCATTCCGGGCGAAGGCCAGCGCAGAGCCGCCCATTTGGTATGAGGAACCCGTTGACCAAACACAACTGGTGTGGCGTACAGTTTTTGCCACATAGTGTTTTTATCTCCGGGCACGTCACTGAGTTCAGCCGAATTGGCGCCTCCCCGTAAGGCGATGTAAGCTGTCATCTGCTTCATTTCATGAAGTTCGATATCGGCAATGAGGTTCACATTTGCTTCCGTCATCCCATGGAGTAGTTGCCGTTTGATGACATTCGATTCCATCCGAACTGCAACGTTCGCACCCGTGGATTGAGCAACCCGTACCAATTCGGCAACGCATTCCTCGGGAATATCGAACGCGTGGATCAAAACGTTGTCTTCAGAAGAGAGATTGGTGGAGTGAGAGCAAAGCATCTCAGCAAGTTGGGTAACTCGGGAATCAAGCACAAGGCTCAGGTTACCTGTGCCCACAAACGATTCTTCAACCTGGTAATCTTTTCCACACCCAGCGAGGACGCGTTTGAGTGCGACGGAGACTGACCTTCCGCCAGGATCGCTTGACCCCGGGTAGCTGCCAAATGATCTTGGTCGCGAGGAAAAGAATTTAGTGAAAAAAATGACTAGTCGGCCCAAAACTCGGGCCGCTCGAAAAACTGCCAATGCAAGCAACGCCAGCCGGAGTGGTAAAGCCCCTGGCGCAATCGAAATCCTTGTGAACTCCGCAAACCGCGAAACCCGCATTGCGGTGCTTGAGGACAACAAGCTTTTTGAATACCGCGTCGAGCGAGAAGAACGCGTTGTCGGTTCGATTTTTAAGGGAATTGTTCAAAACGTTCTGCCTGGCATGGACGCGGCATTTGTAGACATTGGGCTGGAACGCAACGCATTTTTGTATGTAGGCGACATCGTTCCCGAAGAAGGCGACGATTCAACCCCCGCATCAGTAAGGCGAAGTGAGCTCCGCCGCCGCAAGATCAAAGAACTCATCCGCCCTGGGCAAGAACTGATGGTGCAGGTCACCAAAGGCCCGCGCGGAACCAAAGGTGCCCGCGTCACCACTCGGATCAGCCTGCCGGGCCGCTACGTGGTTCTGGTGCCTGAAGGCGGGCACATGGGAGTCTCCCGGAAGATCGAAGATCGCAAAGAGCGGGAGCGACTTCGCAAGATCGGCGACAAGCTGATGCCGCAAGGATTCGGCTTAATTATGCGAACCGAATGTGAAGGTCGCACCGAAGCAGAACTGCGGGCTGATATTGCATTCCTAGAACAACTTTGGAGTCAAGTTGTTGATAGCGCGAAAAAGCTCCGCGCACCGTGTGTCGTTCACCGCGATCAAACTCTGCTTTATCGCACCATTCGCGATGTCTTCGGCGACGAAATTGACCGACTGATTATTGATGATCCGGATGAATACGAAAAGGTTGCGTTAGTCGCTCAGATGGTCGCACCTAAGCTGAAAGACAAGATTTATCTCTACGACCAAGAAGAGCCTATTTTCGACCATTACAAGATCGAAAAAGACCTTGACACGCTATTGGAGCATAAGGTTTGGCTGAAAGCGGGTGGTTATTTGATCATTGATCAAATGGAAGCTTTGACGGCAATTGACGTCAACACTGGGAAGCAAGTCGGTTCTACTAGCTTGAATGACACGATCTTGCGCACCAACCTCGAAGCGGCGGATGAAGTTTGCCGTCAACTCCGGTTGCGAGATATGGGCGGGATCATCGTTATCGACTTTATTGATATGGAAGACGCCGCCGATAAAAAGCGGCTGATGGATCACTTCACCAAGATTCTGGAACGCGACCGCGCGCGCACTCGAGTAGGCAAGGTCAGTAGCCTAGGATTGGTGGAAATTACGCGCAAACGCACTGGCGAAAGCGTAACGGAATCCATTACGAATCTCTGCCCAACCTGTGAAGGTCGCGGTCGAATACCAAGCCCCGACACAGTGAGTTTGTGGATCGAACGCGCTATGCGCCGCCGAATTGCAGAACCAGGTAACGCATTCTCCGTGGAATGTCACCCGGCGGTAATCGAAAATCTCATTGGCGCTGATGGCGAAGCGATTGAGGAACTTGAGCACGAACTCCGTCGCGGACTTTACATTCGGGCGAATTTCGACTTTGAAATCGACGAATTTGAAGTCGTCGGTGGCACGATAGATGAGTTCAATAAAACTCTTATGGGCTTCCGCCGTGCGCAGGTTTTGGAATGCAACGTTCGGTCTTCCTCGGTAGAAGGAGCAACTAAGGCGATCGGTTGGACTGACGGTGGCTTTTACGTGGAACTGCTGGATGGTCATGACTTGGTTGGCCAACGTGTGAAGGTTGTCCTGCAAGATATCCGCCGTGCATTTGCGGTGGCCGACGTTGTGATTCCGGGCAAAGGCGTACTGCGCTAAACACTAAGTTTCTGAGACCATGAATGGTCTCAGAAACTTTTAACCAATCGGTTCAATCCGATCAACACCCATATATCGCCGTAATGGTTCTGGGATAGTGATGCCACCATCTGCCTCGCGGTAAGTTTCCATGAGCGCGACCATCAGGCGGGGAATTGCAAGCCCGGAGCCATTTAGGATATGGACGAACTCAGGGGCGGCCCCTGCTTCTGGGCGGAACCGGATATTTGTCCGGCGAGATTGAAATGCTTCAAAGTTAGTGCACGAACTGACTTCTAAGTATCGTTCTTCGCCTGGCGCCCAGACTTCTAGGTCGTAGCACTTGCATCCCTTGTCGCCCATATCTCCGGCACACAGAAGCAGAACCCGGTAATGCAACCCAAGAGCCTGCAGAATGGATTCGGCATCACTCGTCAAAAGCTCTAGCTCGTTGTAGCTTTCGTTCGGGTGAACGTATTTCACCAACTCGACTTTATCGAATTGGTGCATCCGCAAAATTCCGCGTGTGTCTCGACCAGCGGCTCCCGCTTCTCGGCGGAAACATGGCGTATACGCCGCATATTTGATCGGTAACTGGAATCCGTCGAGGATTTCATCCCGAAGCAGGTTTGTCACAGGAACTTCGGCGGTTGGAACAAGCCACAAGTCGTCGCTGGTTTTATAAAGGTCTTCCGCGAATTTCGGCAGGTTGCCAGTTCCGGTCAAGCTTTCACTGCTGACGAGCGCGGGCGGATAAACCTCATAGTAGCCGTTTCGCTCGGTTTGAAAATCGAGCATGAAGCTGATAAGGGCGCGGACGAGTTTTGCGCCCAGGCCTGTGTAAACCACAAAGCCTGATCCGCTGACTTTTGCCCCGGCGGCGAAGTCAATGATCTTCAAATCTTCGGCGATTTGCTGGTGAGGAAGAAATTCGCCGCTTGGCTTTTCACCCCATGCCCGGACTTCGACGTTTTCTTCGGAAGTGAGCCCGTCAGGTGTACTTTCGTGCGGCATGTTGGGGAATTGAAGCTCTAGCTTGTGGAGCTTGGCTTCAAGTTCTCGTTCAATCGGCTCAAGGTCTTTGATATCCAATTTAAGTTGTGCGGTTTGAGCTTTAGCCTCTTCCGCTTCGGCGGTTTTGCCTTGACTCATGAGTTGGCCGATGGATTTGCTGATTGAGTTGGATTCGGCTTTTTTTTGTTCGAGTTGTTGCACGCTCGCGCGCCATTCTTGATCAATCTGCAGGAATTCATCAACCGGCGCATCAATGCCTTTACGTTTTGCCCCGGCACGCACGAGTTCGGGGTTTTCTCGAATCAGCTTTCGATCCAACATGGTAGGGGCAATTTACCTTTTTGAAGCTAATTGCCCGGTTGCGGATGACCTAAGCAATATTAAGAAGCAGTTTCTTCGGCTTTGGGTCGACGTCGGGGATAAAAACCGATGCGGGTGATTCGCCGCTGAGCTGCTTGCTCCACGCGGAACTTTCCGATTGGCAGTTCAATAGCGTCTCCTAGCCCGGCGGTGCGTCCAAGTTTTTCGACGACTATTCCCGCCAGGGTTTGGGTGGTGAACTCGTCTTGCTCGTCCGGTTCAATTTCAAGAAATTCTAATAGTTCGTCGTATCGGACATCTGGACGAAGGCTAATGCGGCCTGGGCTGGTGCGTTCAATCGGAGCGCGTTCGCTTTCGATGCTGTCTTCCATGTCGCCGAAGACTTCTTCAATCACGTCTTCCAGCGTGACCAAACCTTGAGTTCCGCCGTACTCATCCTGAACAATCGCAATCTGCGACTTTGTATCGCGCATGATCTCAATCAGTCGGTTCAGGGTGAGTGATTCCGGAACATAAACAGGCTGGCGGGCGACGTCAGCGAGATTGAAGTCCGGTTTGCCCATGTTGCAAACGATGTCATGCAGGTAAGCAATTCCCACCACGTCGTCAATATCTCCGCGACAAACCGGGATTCGGCTATGAGGAATCTCTGCGATTTTTGCGATCAAGTGGTCAGGGTGTGTATCAACATCCAACCATTTGATGTCGAGCCGGTGGAGCATTGCGTCTTCAGCGTCAAGCTCGTCAAGCCGCAGGGTTTTGGTGATGTAGTCGGCGTGATCTTCGTGTAGACCGCCGCCTTCTTCACCGGAGCGGATCATGTAGTAAAGTTCTTCACGGGAAATTGCCGGGCCGCCTTCGTCGGCGGGGATGCGGAGGAGTTTGAGCACAAACTGCCCCACCTTTTGAAGCATAAAACTGATCGGCTTGATGATAAGAGTCAGCAAGCGCAACGGGGCAATGGTGAGGCGCAGAACTTTTTCAGGGAATTGTAAGGCCAGATATTTCGGCACCAGTTCACCAAGAACAACGAGCGGGAAGGCTACGATGAGAACCGAGATAATGCTGACAACAAACTCTGGAACGGATTTCGGGAACAGAGGATCGAGCTTGGATGAGAGCCACGGTTCCAGAACCGCACCCATTCCAATACCGAGCAAGGTAATCCAAACTTGAATACCGGCGACATAGCTAGTTTGTTGTTGAACGGCGGCAACCGCGAGGCGATCCCATGCGCTCCCTTTTTTTGCCGCGGCTTCAAGTTTGCTCGGGCGAGCAGAAACCATTGCGTATTCGGCGGCAACAAAAAATCCTGATAAAAGGACAAGTACCAGCCCAATTAAGGTGAAAACTAGGTCATTCATGGCATTTCAGCCATGAGCGGGAAGCCCTTGCGGGCCATGTAGGGAGCGGGTCGGCACTCATGCGCGCAGTTATTTTATCAGAAAATTGATTTTTTGCATTTTGTGCGTAAAATGGCGAGCAATGGAAGTGGCACGAATCCGGGGAGGGATTATGCCCGCAAGTGTAACGCCGTTTGATGAAAACGAGCGAATTGATTTCGTTTCGCTTGCCAAGCTGTTTTCGTATTTTGAGGCATGCGGATGTTCGGGTGTGGTCGTAGCTGGTACCAACGGTGAAGGCCCAAGCCTGAGTGCAGTTGAAAAACGTGATCTGGTTAAGGAGTCAGTACAGCTGACAAGTTTGCCGGTGATTCTCGGCGTAGCAACCCCAAGCCTGGATGAAGCCGTTTGGCTTTGTGGCCAAGCGGGAAAATCTGGAGCGGCGGGAATCCTGCTCATGCCTCCAGGATATTTTAAGATCGCCACTGAATCTGGAACGATGAACTGGATGAAAGCGGTTGCAGATACTTCCCCAATTCCGGTTATTGCCTACAACTTCCCGAAGTATTCCGGATTCACGATGTCTGCGGATTTTGTAGCTGAGCTTGCCCAGCACCCAAACATTCTTGGATTCAAGGATAGCAGTGGCGAACTTGGTAACTTAGCGGCCTATCGTAGAGCTGCGCCAGAAAAAGTTTTGCTGGTTGGCGATGAGACACTATTGCTACAAAGTTTAGAGGCTGACTGGAACGGTTCAATCAGCGGGGCTGCCAATTTGGTTCCCCAATGGTTGGTCCGCATTTATCAGCAATGGCACGAAGATTCAGAAAAGGCCGAAGTCAAGTTTAAGATTCTTGTGGACGTACTCAGCGAAATCCGGCGCGGGCCACAACCTGCATTAAACAAAGCATCTCTCGCGGAGTGGGGCGTAATTGCTCGTTCAGATGTTCGATTACCGCTCGAAAAAGGTGACTGCTCTGAGTTGTTGAAGCATATAGAAGATCGGCTGGGAATGAATTCTCAGAATTTAGCAATTCCTAAAAGCCGCGTGTGATTGGCACCTTCATATAGCTTCGCACGTTTCATACAATATGAATCCGTCTCGGTGGACCCTGCTAACAATTGCTCTCTTGGGCACTTGCGCTTCGCATGCGAGATGGGCGATGCCGGAACAGGTGCCGATTGATCGAGCCATTAAGAATCTTGAAAAGAGGGCCGAATCGGGCGATTGGAAAACTAAGCTGACTCTGGCACGCATTCACAGCTATGCGTACGCAAGCCAATCAAAGACAGTCGGTTTGTTTGGCGAAGAATTGCCAGATTATGATTCAGTTCAACCTTACTTACAGAAATCACCAACCGCTACGTCATTGATGCATTTGAGAAAATCGCTGGCTTATTATAGTGAAGTCACTCTGAGCAAGTCCAATGAAGGTTTGGCTTGGCTTGGCTCCGGATATGTGTTAGAGCAAGCCTCTCGCTGGACGGCTCAAAACGGCACTTTGAAATTCGGCACACAAAAATTGACGACTCAAAAAGATTTTCAGACTGCTGCACTGAACGCTTACCGCAAATGTTTTAACATCGGCTTGAATTCTGATTTCAAGTTCAAAGATTATGTCATGGAAGGAATCGAATCTCAATGGCTTTGTAAAGAATCGGGCGAAGCTATTGTCCGCGTTGTTGAAAAAGAAAAATTTGGCAAATACGTAACAGGTGAAAAAGCAAAAATTCAAGCCGCAATTAAGAGAAGCAATTCTCGTTCATCGGCAATTACGCCGATCCTTTTCCCGGTTCATCAACCTTTACCGCTGAACTCCTTGATCAACCAATCCGCGCGAGCTAAATTCGACCTGGTGGGCGATCAGCAAAAACGGAGTTGGCCCTGGATAACCAACCAAGCGGCTTGGCTTGTGTGGGATCCCAAGTTGACGGGCAAAGTCACCTCTGGTCGGCAGTTGTTTGGGAATTCGACGTGGTGGATGTTTTTCGACCACGGTTTCTCAGCTTTGTCAGCACTTGATGATAATGGTGATTACTGGCTTCAGGGACGAGAATTAACTGGAATATCCGTTTGGCACGACCGCAACTCAAACGCGGTCAGTGATCCAGGCGAGGTGGTTCCTGCGAATTTGTGGGGAATCCAAGCGATCCGCACAACTTATGATTACAAATCGCGCGAAGCGCTGACCTCAAAGATTGGAATAATTATGCGGGATGGTCAGACGTTGCCAACCTACGACTGGATTCCTGTGAGCCATACGCATAATCTGCTAGCCGATTTTTTCAAACAGAATTTGTAGAAGAGTGCACTTCCAGGCACGTGGGATCGTTCATAAGAATATGAAGTTCGCTCGCCTATGTCTCACAGCGTTTGCTTTGGTTGTGTTGTCCGCTGCGCAAGCTATGTGGATGAGGCCCGAGGAAGTTCCTACCGAACGGGTTATTGAAAACTTAAATGCAAAGCTAAAAGAAAACCCAGAAGATTGGGATTCAAGGCTGACTCTTGCGCGAGTTTATGGATATGCCTACGCTAGCAATTCTAATACGATCTGGGTTTATGACGGAGTTGATGTACCTTCGTATCAATCGGTCAAGCAACGTGGAATAGGCGAACCCACTGAGCTTTCAATTAATTACCTGAAATTGGCACTTAGTAATTACAATCTGGTAACTGCTTACGAGCCAACAAATGGATTAGCTTGGCTTGGCGGAGCATTTACGCTGGGTGAGTCTGCAAGGTGGATGAAGTTTGACACTCCGATGCGGTTCTGGGGCAAAACCCTAGTTACAAAGAATGATTACCTTAATGCACAACTAGCGGCTTACCGGAAGTGCTTCTCAATTGGTCTTAAAGCGGATTTTGATCGTGGCAGTACTTTTGGGCATGAGCCAGATAATCTGTGCAGAGAAGCAGGCGCAGCAATTATTCGCATGATAGAAAGTGATCATGTAGGTGAATTCAAGCCAGGCGAAAAAGAGAAAATTCAGGATGCCATAAAACGAAGCAACGAGCGAATGGTAATGGTAACCCCCATCCTCTTTCCCGTTCATCAATCTCTGCCGCTAGCGAGCCTCATCAATCCATCTGCTAGAACGAAGTTCGATTTAAGTGGAGATCGGCAAACTCGTGAGTGGCCCTGGATCAACGCTCAAGCGGCCTGGCTTGTTTGGGATCCAAAGATGAGCGGCAAAATTACTTCAGGTCGCCAACTGTTTGGAAGCGCCACGTGGTGGATGATGTTCCGTAACGGGTACGACGCTTTGGATACCCTTGATGACGATCATGACCAGCTTTTGAGTGGCAGGGAACTGTCAGGCATATCGGTTTGGCATGACCGTAACTCAAACGCGGTCAGTGAACCAGGTGAAGTGGTTCCTGCAAGCTTGTGGGGAATTCAAGCAATTCGTACGACTTACGATTACACATCGCGCGATGCGCTAACTTCAAACAACGGAATCATCATGCGGGACGGTCAAACGTTGCCGACCTATGACTGGATTCCGGTCAGCCATGCGCCTATTCCAAAACTCGGCGCGATCCCTACCTTTAATCTCCAAAAGTAGGGGCACAGGCTGACCTCTAAACGCTTAGAGTGAGAAGCACAAGAAATCGATCTCAAATTTAGAAAATTCACCAAAGTATTTTTGCTAGGTTCAAAAAATCCTGGTAAAAACACTGAATACTGGTAATTATACTAGGTGAACAAGTAATTCTAACAGGGAACAAGACGTTTGTTGATCCACCTGGACACACAAAAGGAACCGAATGGAGTTGGTTCTTGCTCAGGGGGATTCACGGAGGAAAACACAAATGTCTTTTCGCATTAACTCAAACGTCGCAGCAATGAACGCCCTTCGCAACTTGGGCATGACCGGAGCATCGTTCTCCAAAAGCATCACACGACTTTCAACAGGTCTGCGCATCAACAGTGCAGCCGATGATCCAGCTGGCTTGATTGTCAGCGAAAACTTCCGCGCCCAAATCACCGGCGTAACCCAAGCGATTCAAAACAACCAAGACGCAATGAACTACGCCAAGACAGCAGAAGGTTCATTAGAAGAAATTGCTCGCCTTCTTCGAGAAGGGCGACAGCTCGCAGTTGCCAGTGGTAACACGGCTCTGCTCGACGCAAACCAAATTCAAGCGAACCAAAACCAGTGGAATCTGATGGTCAATTCAATCAACCGAATTGCAACCGAAACCCAATTTGGCCGCAAACGACTTCTTGACGGTTCCAGTGGGGTCAACGCGAGTGTTGTCAACCTGGCAAACGTTAAAAACATTAGCCTCAGCGGTGTGTTTGGTGGACAATCTGTTACTCAAACAGGCGCCATTGACATCAACATCACCCAGGCGGCAACCCTTGCTACCGTTACTGGTAACCGAACAGTGGCTTCCGCCAACGTTAACGCTTACTTGAACGCAGCAGTAGGTACGGCAGCAGGTCAATTCTCAATCAACGGCACCACTTTCCAAGTCAGCGCAACCGATACTTGGGGACAAGTTGTTGCTCGAATCAACGAAGCCAGCGCATTCACTGGCGTTGTTGCAGAAGCTGTTCACAACGGGGCTACTGGTTCCATTAAGCTCTCAAGCACCACCTACGGTACAAAAGGCGACTTCCGAGTCTCTGACTCCGGCGTTCTGCACACAGCGGCTAACATTTATGGCCCAGCCGTGCCACCAACCAACGCGATTGCTGACGTCACCATCGGTGGTCAAACCGTGACCATGAACGGCGGCATGATGGGCCATGACGGCTTGACTCTGACTGACACCGACGGCAACGTTATCACTCTTCAGCCAGCGGCTGGGGTTGCTAACCTCACCGGTGCAGGACACGTCATTGTTGGATCGGCTCAATTCCAAACTGGCGGCAACGCTGGACAGCGAACCACCTTGAGCATTGGTAGCTTCTTGAGCAGCGCTCTTGGAATTGATAACCTTGATCTCACCACCGCAAACGGTGTGAACAATGCGATCACTCAAATGGAAGCTGCAATCAGCGAACTCAGCCGAAAGCGAGGCGAAATCGGTTCGTTCATGCGAAACGTGCTGGAAAGCAATGTCCGATCACTCGGCATCGCTAAGGAAAACCTGGTTGCGACGGAATCTTCAATCCGCGACGTAGACATCGCTGAAGAAATGACCAACTACACCAAGTTGCAGATTCTTCAACAAAGCGGTTTGAGCGTTCTTGCCCAAGCTAACCAAGCCCCGCAAGGCGTATTGAGCCTGCTTCGGGGATAAGATGAAGTGAAATTCAAAAAACCTTATAACGTGAAAAGACCGCCCGGGAAACTCCACCCGGGTAGTCTTTATTTGTTTTGGTCGTTTAAGAACTCGACCATCCGGTTAGTTTTAGGTTCAAATGACTGAGTATTCCGTAAGCACTGAAAAGGAGATGCGCGAACTAGGAAGCGAGCTTACTCGGGCCTGGAGGGTGGGAGATATTGTTTTGCTCAGCGGAGAACTCGGAGCCGGAAAAACGACGCTCGTTCGCGGAGTGCTCGAAGCATTGAACTGGGAAGGAGCGGTTCGGTCACCCAGCTTTACGCTGATGCAGGTTTATCCAACCAAAGTTCCGGTTCTTCATGCTGATTTGTATAGACTTACGGGAGCCGCAGGGATTGGCTTGGAGGAGTATTTTGAGGATCACTTGTGTTTGATCGAATGGCCCGATCGGCTCGGTGACTTAGTTGATCCGGCACAGTGTTGGAGAGTTCAGATTGACTTCGATGGTGAGGGTAGGAAAGTTAATGTTTTGGCTCCCTCAGAAAGTTGCAAGTTTCCGAATATAAATCCGTAGCTATTTGGGGTTGCCAACGTTCAACATCTTCGTATGGACAGCCTAAAACCATTCATTCTCGGCTCATTAGCCACATTTGTTATCGGCAGTGCCTTATTTGGTGCTTCTGCCTATGCTGAATTCAACCAAGAACTAATCGGTAAGCAACAAAGTACGCATTTAATTACGCTCAAAGAAGATTCCTTCACGCTCATGATTTCTGCCGATTTGATTGATCTTGTCAACGCCTTTCACACAGAGAATGGGGTCGAAGTCCATATTTCTTCGGTAAACGATTTGTCGGGAGAAGTTAAAGAAATTGCTAGTTTGACTGTAACGGCCAAAGAGTTCAATAACTTCATGGCGGAAGTCAATAAATACAGAAAGTAAACGAAAAGTGGGCTGATTCGAAATGCGAATCAGCCCACAATTTGCTTAGTAGTGCCAGTCGAGATCGCCAGCATCGCGGGCGTGCTTCATGATGAAGTCGCGGCGGGGTTCAACCTTATCGCCCATTAACCGCATGAACATAGTTTCGATTTCATTATCGAATTCCTTGTCGTAACCGACACGCACGAGTTGGCGGCTACTGATGTTCATGGTCGTTTCCTCAAGTTCGTCGGAGTTCATTTCACCCAGACCTTTAAAGCGGGTAACCGAATAGTTCTTTTTCTTGAGGTTCTTCACGATGTCATCCCGATCTTCTTCGGTCATTGCATAGAATCGCTCGTCTTTCCCCGCTCGGATAACGAACAGAGGCGGCTGGGCAAAGTACAAGTAGCCCTCTGTGATCAGCGGCTTCATGTAGCGGTAGAAGAACGTGAGGAGCAAGGTGCGGATGTGTTCGCCGTCGACGTCGGCGTCAGTCATGATGATGACTTTGTGATAGCGCAATTTGCTAATGTCGAAGTGTTCGGACTTTCCGACTTCATCGGCTGGCTGTTCGCCTCCATCATCGGCTTGAGATCGGCTAGTTTGGATATCAACTCCTGCGCCAAGAGCCGCAATGAGTGACTTAATTTCTTCGTTGTCCAGTGCCTTATCAATACGGGCGCGTTCGACGTTTAGGATTTTTCCTCGGAGCGGCAATAGAGCCTGCGTGAGTCGGTCACGGGCTTGTTTTACTGTTCCACCTGCCGAATCACCTTCAACCAAGAACAGTTCGCATTCCTCCGGCTTACGGCTCACACAGTCGCTGAGCTTTCCAGGTAGGCCAAAGCTATCCATAGCTGAGGAGCGTTTTACGGCTTCTGCGGCTTTGCGCGCAGCTTCGCGAGCTTGTTGAGCGAGTTGGGCTTTTTCAACAACGCGTTTGGCAACCGCCGGATTTTCTTCTAGGTAGGTGCCAAGGCCGTCACCAACAAGTGAGTTAGTTGCCCCCTGAACTTCTGGCGTTACAAGCTTAACTTTATCTTGCGAGTTGTAGCTCGGGTTTTGGATCTTCAATGAGATAACGGCGGTGACCCCTTCTGCTACGTCATCGGCGGTGAAATTCTTATCCTTTTCTTTCAGCAAGTTCATCCGGCGGGCATAGCTATTGATGACCCGGGTGAGGGCTTGACCAAAACCAGAAACGTGAGTTCCACCATCCGGTTGATGTATGTTATTGCAGTAAGCAAGAATGTTTGTATGGAAGCCTGTGTTGTACTGAAGGGCTACTTCAAGTTCCATATCTTCACGAACTCGGTGGAAATAAATTGGTTTGTGAATCGCGGTTTCCGCATCATTCACGTCTTCAACCAATTGGACGATTCCTTTCTCGAAGTAGAACTCTTCGCTGTTTTCTGGGTCGTTTTCAATAGTGAAAATAAATCGAACCGCAGGGTTGAGGTAGGCAAGTTCTTTCATTCGGCGGCGAATGATGTGCGGATCATGTTCTACAACTGTAAGAGCGGTTGGATCTGGCTTCCAGTGTTGGATTGTCCCGTTGCCTTTGGACTTTCCGATTTCTTCAACATCGGTGACAGGAGTTCCGGCTTCAAATCGCTGACGATAGAGTTTGCCGTTGCGCTTTACCGTGGTTTCCATCCACTCCGAGAGAGCGTTGGTACAAGAAATCCCAACTCCGTGCAGACCGCCAGAGACTTTGTAGCCTCCACCATCGCCGAACTTACCGCCTGCGTGGAGTTTGGTCATGATAACGGTGAGCGCCGAGATTCCCTCTTTCTCGTGCATGTCCACCGGAATCCCGCGACCATTATCTTCTACGGAGATTGAGCCGTTTTCGTATAGAACAACCGTGATCGTGTCGCAGTGGCCCGCCATGGCCTCGTCAACTGCGTTGTCCAGTGCCTCGCGAAACATCTGGTGAAGGCCTTTCTTGCCGTTGTCGCCAACATACATGCCAGGGCGCTTGCGGACAGCCTCTAAACCTTCCAGAACCGTGATGCTGCTTGCATCATAGGTGCCTTCAATTTTCTTGGTGAGTTTATCGGCGGCGGTTGCCTCGCGAGATGAAATATCTTGTGGCTTTTCGATCTCTGGATTTTGCGGCTCTACGTTTTCGCTCATGAGGGTGATATGGGGCCTGGAAAATCCAGGTTAAAATGAACCTAGATTATACCCGGCAATTTCCCCATGATAAAGGACGGTTTTGTGCCTACTAAAGAGTCAGGAAAAAGCTAGTTTGAGACTTAGTCAACCATCTTCCAGCGAGAGGTTCGCACGAACCCTGCCTTGCCTTTCAGAATGGTTTCCAGAGAGCTATTTTCTACCGTTCGCTCAATCGCTTTTTTGTCCCAGATTGTAAAAAATCCGAGTCCGCCACGGGCCAAAGTGATCGGCATCGCGACTTGGTACTTGCCGTCGGCATTCAGAGTGTTGCCATCCACCAGCACCGTTCGGATGCGCTCATCTGGATTGGCTGATTTACTGAACGACACTTCTAATCCAGAAATCTGTAAAAAGCTCGGGTTAGCAGAAGGATATAGGCTGACTGACCGCTCAAGCGCGAGTTTGATTTGTTTGCCCGTGAGATTTACGACTGCAATTTCGTCGGTACCAAACTTAACATAAGTGCTGAGATCGCCTTTGCCTTCTTCATTCAGCATTCCAGCGGGGATCCAGGCGATATCGGTTCCGGCAAACTGCTTAATTTCGTCCGCTATCGCTTGGCCAGGGCCAAACGCTTCCTTATCCGGCCCGGTTGCCTGAAGCACGGGGGTCAGAATCAAAATTGCGGCGAGCACGGAATTAAGACGGTTCATTTCGGAAATGAGAATCACTGCTCTCAATCAATTATTAGATGTTCGAGCAGTGATGTCGTATCAATTATTGGGCCTTTTTCAGATTTAGCCAGGATTAAACTTAAAAGTTTGTGTCAATACCCATCGAACGAGCGGTTCCCGCAACGATTTTGATGGCTTCTTCCACATCGTCGGTGTTCAAGTCGGCCATCTTAGCTTTGGCGACTTCAATCGCTTTTTCTTTGGTCAACATACCGGCGGATTCTTTACTGGGGTTGCTGCTTCCTTTTTTGATGCCCATCGCGTTCAATATCAGTGCGCTCATCAGCGGTTGTTTGACAATGAACGTGTAAGAACGGTCTTCGAAAACGGTGATTTCAACGGGGAGTTTGAATCCCATTTGTTTAGCGGTCATTTCGTTGAATTTCTTAAGAAATTCCATCATGTTGATACCGGCTTGACCGAGGGCGGGACCGACTGGAGGAGCGGGGTTACCTTTTCCTGCGTCGATGTTCAACTTGATGACACTGGTCACTTTTTTTGCCATGAAAAATTCTCCAATTGCCGCGGAAAGGAGCCAAGAACTGTGGAAGCGTCAGCCAGGTCGCCAAATGCGGTTGCAACCGGGAATTATATCCGGTTTAGGCTAGGTTCGCGGGACCCTGGAAATCAAGCGAAAATCTCTATCAACGCTATCACGGCGTGTAGCAAATTAATGCCGTATATCGTATTAACAATATCCAGCCATAGCAAATCCAAGTAACATTCTTCCTACTTTTATACAACGGGGCTTCGTCTGATGTATAGTTTTGCGCGAGGCATTGGGCTTAGCTGATCAAAAAAGTTTTCGGGGAATTAAGGTAAAAGTACTTCTGAAGTAGCTGAAGACGACTGAAATTGAACCAAGAATGACTACTAGGCGTCAATGAAATGAGTTTGAGAAGCGAAGACGGAGCAAAATTTGATGACTTCACTTATACGTTGTCGCCTATTCGTGAAGCCATGTTTGGAATCCAATTTGAAGAGGATTCACCAGATTGCATACATTTATTGCAAAAGGTGGAGAGCGCCCTTTCTGATTTTAGCTTTTTGGATCATAAAACCAACTCAAAGCGCAAATCAGGTATCGGGTTTTTCCCGCTAAGCGAAGCTCATCCAACATTCGTGATATCTAACGATTATAGCATCGTGGTTCAGGCTTCAAAGCGCACCTTCGCCGTTAATTACAGGTCACCCTATAAAGGGTGGCACGTTTTCCAGATTCAACTTAAGAATATTTTTTCCGCTATCGAGGAGAGCCTGTCTGCAAATTCGATTCATGATACTTGCTTGCGGTATGTAAACCAAGTAAACATGTCAAAAATGGGAGAACGATCTATCTTCGACCTATTTGAACTTTTGCCCCTTTCGCCGAGTACATATGAAGTTAGGGATGTAGGTAATTTTTCGATAAAGTTAGAGTATGATGTTGCCGAGCAGAGAATGCTTGTAGCTGATATGTCCACTTACTTTGAAAGTGATGAAAATTATGGAGTTTCCCTTATCGTCTCTTCGTTTGACTTCGTTGAGCAACCTCTGGATTTACGCGCCCTCATGTCTAGTGTTGATGAACAACATTTAGAAAATAAAAAGTTTTGGCGAGCAGCAATACGTGACGAGTTGCATCAATTTTATCTGAGCGGAGGAAAGCATGAGTAGCGCAGGTGCTCGATTAGTCCCAAAATTAGATTTCGACACTAGTAGAAAACTAGCTGATCGTAATCTTTCTTGGATAATCCCTATCTCAAAGGATGTTTTCCCACCCCCTAGTTTTCCTGACCTAGTAGTTTCTCTCATTTACGATGTAAGAGAAGCTTGCAAAGTTGCAACCGCATTACGTAGTTTGCCATTTTATGGGCCAACTGCAGCTGAGTATGCTTGCGTACCTCATCTCTCGATTGATGAGAATCCAGAGTATCGAGATAGCGTGTTAAGGTGTTTTTTCTTAAAAAATGAACCTGAAATTCGTCAGTTTCTTGAAATTCATCCTAAGTACATTTCCTATCTGGATCAACTTGTCGATAAAGTGAATAATTCTCCTTTTAGCAAATATCTACCTGATCTCGAATTATCGTTTCTCATGGATTGGGAAGAAGCCGAAATACTTTTTGTAGGAGTATTGTCTTCTTCAAATTATCAATCTTCTGACTTAGTAAAGTGGCTGGTGGAAAATTGGCAAATTTTTATTGACGATGACTGCATTGATAACTTTGCTTTAGGAGAAGTTGCGGAGAATGTCAAGTCAAATCAATGAATTTTTAGACTCAGCAAAGTGGATTCATAAACTTGGAACACGTGCTCAGAAGGCACATATTAAGGAGAGCTACTTCAGAGCTTCGGCGAGTCGATCGTATTATGCCGCATACCATTCGCTTCGGGATTTTTGTATAGAAAATTATGGCGAAGTGTGGGATTCATATCAATTAAGAGACGACGTAAAAGATAAGGGGTTACATGAAAGGTTGATCAGGTTTGTACGAAATGAAGTTGATCGAACACTAAGCGCAAAAATGAGCAATTTGAAAGCGTTACGTACAAAGGCTGACTATCAAATTCTGGAAGCATTTAACGAGTCAGATGCTATTTATATGCAAGAACGGTGTGCGGAGCTAGTTGAACGGTGCAAGCTTTGAACTGAACATAATCAATCCATGCCGACTTTGTTCACCAAGATTATCAACCGCGAGATTCCGGCGGAGATCATATACGAAGATTCTCATGTGGTTGCGTTCAAAGATATTCAGCCCCAAGCCCCGGTTCATGTGTTGATTGTGCCTCGGCAGGAAGTTGTGAGCATCGCCGAACTTCCGGAAGAAGGCGACCATCGGCATTTACTGAATGCCGCCAAAAAAATTGCTGAGCAGCTCGGCCTCAGCAGTTTTCGGCTCGTAATCAACACTGGCCCGGATGCTGGGCAGACGGTTTTTCATCTCCATATGCACTTGCTGGGCGGCGATCAACTCGGGCATTTCGGCGTACCAGGTTTCGGAGAATCTTAGTTCGGCAACAGGTTCCCCGCGAACCTGTGTCAAAATCGCGGTAAGAGTGCAACGATGCCAGAAATCACGCTGAACATTCCATCCATCGGTGAGGGCCTGCAAGAAGCCCGAGTCGTCGCTTTGCTGAAGCAACCAGGCGAAGAAATCCGCCGAGACGAGGCGATTTACCAAATGGAAACCGATAAAGCCGTCATGGACGTGGAATCGTCGGTCAGCGGTCGCGTGGTTCGCTGGCTTGCCGCGCCGGATGATGTTCTTTCAATCGGCGCACCTATCCTGGTTGTTGAATCAGCAGATGAAGGCGCAAGTGCTGAACCAGCAACAGAAGCAGCGCCAGCCGTGACGGCTTCAGGTTCAGCCGACGGCGTCGTAAGTTTGAGAATCCCTTCCATTGGAGAAGGTTTGCAAGAAGCTCGAGTGGTTGCATTGCTCAAGAACCCAGGTGATCAAGTCAAGCGTGACGACGTGATCTACCAAATGGAAACCGACAAGGCCGTTATGGATGTCGAGTGCCCCTACGAAGGCGTTGTTGTTGAATGGCTCGCTAAGGTGGATGACGTTCTCAGCATCGGGGCCGAGGTGATGCGGTTCCAAACCAGTGAGGTGATTGCTGGCGGCGATGTTTCCAGCCCAGCGCCAGCTGCGAGTGCCGCACCAACTCAATCCACTACTCCGGTAGCAACTGGCGGACGCCGCCGCGACGTTCCGCCACGCGCCCGCGCCTATGCTAAAGAAAAAGGCGTGAGCAACGATCAGCTTGAGACTATTCCGGCAAGTGGAAGCAAACTCATGCCAGCCGATGTAGATGCGTTTCTTGCTGGCGGGGCAGTCGCTGCTCCAGCCGCGAAGGCGGGCAAATCAAGTTCTGGCAAATCGTATTCCGAACAACCAATGGGTGGTAAGCAACGTGTGCTTTCCAGCCGGTTGCAGCGCGGAAACCAGCTCGTTGTGCCCGGCATGATGTCGGTTGTTGCGAACTGGGGAGAAGTTGAAACTCTGCGCGACGAGCAAAAAGCGGCAGGTGGAGATTTCCAACCAAGCAGCTTCACTTATTTCGCTTATGCAGTTGCCAAAGCTGCCGCTGATCACCCGATCATGCGGTCTACCATGGTGGGTGATTCAAATATCCGCACCTATGATCACATTCAGCTTGGAATCGCTGTCGCTCTACCCGGTGACGAACTCGTAGTTGCCGTAGTAGAAAACGCAGACACTTTGGATTGGAAGACATTTGCTGCCAACGCCCGTAGCCAAATCAACCTTGCCCGCAATGGCAAGGATCAAGCCGACGAATCGGTGACGCTCAGTATCACCAATATGCAGGGCCACGGAATTCGAGAAGCAATGGCGGTCGTTGTTCCTCCTGGAGTCGCGACAATCTTCCTCGGCGAGGTCTACAACGGTTTGGCGAACGACGAGCCAGGCAAGCTCACGGTTCAGCGGTGCGCGAATATCGGCATCACGATTGACCACCGATTGATTAACGGAGTCGGTGGTGCGGAATTCCTGAATGCGATCAAATCAAATGTAGAAGGAATTCGCCAACTGGTGAATGCATGAAGCCGATCATCGGAATTTCGGCCGCAACTATGACGAGCCCGCGTAGCGGGCGGGAGCATAGTCGAATTTACTTGGAACGCGATTACGCTGACAGAGTGATTGAAGCAGGCGGAGTTCCGATTTTGATCCCACCTGGGGCAGATTTTGTATCTCTTGGTCCAATCCTAGATGGACTCATCATCCCAGGGGGAAACGATATTGACGCAAGCAATTGGGGTGCAGAAAACCATCCGGAAGTCACCATCGAAAATCCCGAACGCACAAAAACTGAACTCGGAATTTTTGATCACTTGCGACCAGAAGTTCCGGTTCTTGGAATCTGCTATGGATGCCAACTGCTTAATGTGCACCTCGGCGGAAGCTTGATTCAGCACTTGCCAGACGTGATTGGTAAGGACTATCACCGTGGCGACCCAATTCAAAATTACCGAATCGAGCCAGACACCCGACTTGCCGGGATTCTTGGAGACTCAGCCCAAGGCAAGAGTTGGCATCATCAAGCCGTAGATAAAACTGGAGAGAATTTGCGAGTATCGGCTTGGCACGAAGACGGAACGGTTGAAGCGATCGAAAGCACGTCCGGTCGCTGGTTTGTTGGAGTGCAGTGGCATCCTGAGCGAACCGAAGGCGAGGATGCTGAAAAGCTGTTTTCCGCGTTTATTCAAGCTGTATTAGATGCAAAAGCCGCAAGGATGGTGAGCAGCAGATGAAGGTTCTGGTTGATGGTGTTGAATTCTACTTGGTCGAATCAGGGGCAACAATCCGACAAGATGGAGACCGGCTCCGAATTCAAACGCCCGAAGGCGCAAGAACCGCGGTCGTCGTGCGCCAGGGCGATAAAACCTATGTATCCGTCGGCGGGCGGGTTTACGAAGTTGAGAAGTTTTCCGCAACGCGAAAAGCAAGCGGCGGTGTTTCTAGCGGCGAGGGCCGAGCGCCGATGCCTGGAATGATTGTTGAAGTGTTGGTCAAAGCTGGCGACACAGTTGCCAAAGGCGATCAGTTATTGATCTTGGAAGCGATGAAAATGCAGCAGCCAGTCACCGCGGGTATTGATGGCGTTGTGAGCGAGTTGAACGTGACAAAAGGCGATCAGGTAACCGATGGCCAACTACTCGTCAAGGTGACGGCTCCCGGTGAGTGATTCTATTCGGATCATCGAGGTTTCTCCTCGCGACGGCTTACAAAACGAAAAAACCGCCGTCCCCACTCCACTAAAAGCAGAATTCATTCGTGCGCTGGCAAAGGCTGGCGCAAATGAGATCGAAGCCACCAGTTTCGTGCATCCTAAATGGGTACCGCAACTTGCCGATGCTGGCGAATTATTGAGCGAAATTGGTGATCTGCTAGTTCGAATTTCAACTTTGGTTCCGAACGAAAAAGGACTGGAGCGAGCGATTGAAAACAAGGTTCAAGCGATTGCGCTGTTTACGGCCGCGAGTGAGGACTTCGTCAAAAACAACATCAATATGTCGATTGATGAGTCTTTAGAAGTGTTTGCCCGCGTTATCTCAGCATACCGTGAGGCGATTCCCGGCGGATTTGTAAGGGCGTATGTTTCGACGATCGTTCAATGTCCGATAGCGGGAAAGATTGCTCCCGAAAAGGTAGCGAGTGTTTGCGAAAAGCTACTTAATCTTGGGGTGGATGAACTCAGTCTAGGCGATACGATTGGGGTTGCCGTACCGAACGAAATCATTAAAGTGGCAAGTTTGTTAGAACTCTTGACCGAAAAGTCAAAAATAGTCTGGCATTTCCACGATACACGTGGAACGGCTATCGCCAACGTCAGCGCGATGCTAGATCGAGGGTATCGAGCATTTGATTCCAGCGCAGCTGGTCTGGGTGGATGCCCTTACGCTCCGGGAGCAGGCGGAAACCTGGCTACCGAAGATTTGGTTTATTTTGCCGAGCGCAATGGACTAACTACCGGTTTTGATCCGGTTGCTCTTGCGGAGGCAAGTCTCCCGGTTTTGGCGGTGCTTGGGAAGGATCCATTTGCAAAGGCTCAGTTGGCAACGCTGGCGGCTTGTAGGTAATCCTCGCATACAAGCCGTAACCTGCCATGGCTAAGGCGATAAACGCCACAAGCCATGTCGCGGCTTTTTCATCCTTCTTCATCTGGAATTCGCGCCAGTTGATGATGAGAACCGTCAACCCAATCGGCACGAGCGCGGGCAAAGGCATCGAAGTAGCGAAGACAACGAATAGATAGCCCAGCAAAACTGGCCCGAGCCAAGTTGCCGTTTCTTTAGCCCTCATTTTGTAGCGGAACATCGCCGCAAAAAACATGGCACTGATAAACAAATCTGCTGGCCCGACGTAACCCAGATCGTTCACGCCGACTGGAACATTGGGATTTTCCGGAGTCGTGCTTTTCACGCTGGGGATTCGCAAGCCCATATTGCCGACAATTTCCGGATTCTGCGCGACGATCTGAGCTTGGGGGGTCATGGGAGCTAAGATCAGCAAAGCATCCATCCCCGCTAAAAACAGAGCAATCGGAAGAAGCATATTCTTTTCCCGAATGAGAATCGAAACTAAAACGCCCAGCCCGAGAGTCCAGCAAAGCATCCCGAACTGCATAAAATTTTGTGAAAGCAATGCGGCAATCGGGTCTAGCTTTACTTGCCGCATGAGCATGAAGTTCCCACCATGCAAAAGACCACCGACCAGCAAAAGAATCCATGCTTTGCCCGGTTCCCAATCTGCGGCGGCTCCGGCAAACAACGCGATGATCGGCACGAGAATAAAAATCGCGGTTGTCAGAATACTGAGCACCATTGCAACTTGTGGCGGTACAGCCACGAATCCGAGAATTAGCCGCAACACGAACAACAAGGCGCATCCGCCAAAAAATATGACGAGTGGCTTAGAAGGGCGCCAGCCTTGTGGCTCCATTACAGTTGCTTCAGCGGACATAAACTTCTTGCTCCTCAGTTTGACTCAAGGTAGTCCGATAGACGCCGATCACCCGATCAACCATTTTAGAAATCGTATTTTCTCGGTATGTTGTTAACGCTCCCACACTAAGACGTTGTGCGAATTTTGAATCTGAAATTACACGATTCACTGCCGCGGAGAATTCTTCAATCGAATTTGGAACAACCAGTCCATTTTCGCCGGAAATAAGAGTGTCGTCGGCTCCACCACCTCCAACCATCACGCAGGGCAAACCGTAGGACATCGCTTCATGGACGACCAGCCCTTGAGTTTCGGTTCGGGAAGCAAACACAAACAGATCGGCAGCCGAATAGTACTGACCAATTTCTTCGCGAGGAATGAACCCCCAAAATTTGACATTATCGCCAATGCCAAGGTCGCGTGCCAGGAGCATATATTCTTCTCTCGCAGGGCCGTCTCCAACAATCCAAAGCCGCAAGTTAGGGTTGGTCTTCATGGATTCCGCCATTGCGTGGATCAGAACGCCGAGGTTCTTTTCTTTGGCGATTCTTCCGCAATAAAGGGCAATTGTGCGATCAGGCTGGACTTTTAGATGTTGGCGGGCAATATCCAGCGGGACAACAATGGGTTCGGGAACTCCGGTTGGAATCACTGTGATCGGTCGGCGGATTTGGTGGCTGCTGAGCCAGTCACGGCTGAATTGGCTTGGCGTAATCACATGCTGAACACGATTGTAGTAGTAGTTGGTGTGCTTTGCGATTTTATATTTGAGATAACTGTTCGGCACAAGCGGTATGTAGTGCGTGTATTTATCGTAAAGCGTGTGGTAGGTGGTTACGAGCGGGATTTCGTGCGACTCCGCCCATCGTAAACCTACAAAGCCGATTGTAAACGGCGTGTGGGTGTGAATCAGGTCAAATTTGTGTTGCCGAAATTGCGCGAGCATCGGATAAAACGGCGGTAATGAAAGGGGATAATCCCGAGCAAAAAAAGTTTTGAGGGCAAAGAACCGATGAGTGTTTGGGTCCTGGTCTTTGTGGTTCCAGTAGCCAGAAGTAAAGAGATGGACTGAGTGGCCCCGTTCACGGAGCCCTTCGATTAGCGCATCAATGCTAACACTTACGCCATTGAGAATGGGTAAGGCGCTATCAGAGAAAATGGCAATGCTGAGTGGCTTGCCGTCCAATTGTGGATCACTCCTCCGGCAGTCGGCCGTGTTCTTCTACAAACTTGACGATTCCGCTAAGCCGGAAGCGTCGCTGTCCGCCTTTTGTGCGGTGGTGTCCCAACCAGCCACGGTTGGTATAGCGACGCACCGTAGCTGGGCAAACACCAAGCAAGCGAGAAGCTTCTTCTAAAGTTAATTCTGGATTGAGCAGTCTGCGAATAAGATCTTCGCGGCTTTCCTTGAATTCGCCTTGATAATATTTGCTGGTGACAGAATCGGTGAAGAATTGGCCCAAGAATTCAATGTTTTTTGGAAGGTTTTCGAGAATGATTTTCAGATCATCGTCCAAAACGCCATTTGACTCCACTTCGGCCGATTTTCGTGGTCGGGGTGCGCTTAATTTAGTTTTACGAAACTTAGATTTTTGGCTCGCTGACTTCTTCGATTCAGCACTGCCGTTCTTGCTTTCCTTTTTCGGTTCATCAAGAAATGCATTCTCAATATAAGCCAGCGGGTCAAATTCCTTTGTGGGCATAAGCGTAGCTTCGTATATTACACAACAATTTTGCGGTTTACGGACCCTCGGCTAGAGGATAAGCATAGAATCTCCAAAAGAAAGGAATCGATACCGTAAATTTACTGCCTCGCTGTATGCTGTGGCAATCGCTTTTGGTGATGCAAGGGCGGAGATCATTAGAAGCATGGTAGTCCTAGGCATGTGGAAGTTGGTGAACATCCCATCAACAATTTGGAATTCGTAGCCAGGCTGGATGAACAGTTTTGAAACAGTTTTTCCTGGTTGGAGTTGTCTTTTTCCGGTGGCAAAAGTTTCTAGTGTTCGCGTTGTTGTTGTTCCCACTGCGATAATGCGTCCCTGACATTCAGAGACCAATCGGGCAGTTTTCTCCGGCACTTCACAAACTTCGCCGTGCATTTGGTGGTCGGCTAGCGATCCTGTTTGAACTGGGCGAAACGTATCCACTCCCACGTGGAGAGTGACCTCGGCAAGCTGGATACCTTTCTTGATTATTCGATCTAAATATTCTTGAGTGAAGTGAAGCCCGGCGGTTGGAGCAGCCGCTGAGCCAGGATGCTGAGCAATAACGGTCTGATAGCGTTCTCGGTCACGCAAATGCGTGTGAATGTACGGTGGGAGGGGAGCGACACTGATTGCCTCTAAAGTTTTTCGCCAGCCCTCGGAATCATGAAAGGTAATTTCATTGACGCCATCTTTGTCTTTTGCACTTACAGTTGCTACTAAGCCTGATTCAAACTGGATTTCCGTGCCAACGGGTAGCCGCTTCGCAGGCTTCAGCAAACATTCAAAAACTCCCGCACTGGCTTCCTTTAGCAAAAGTGCTTCAACCGCACCTCCAGATATTTTATGACCAAACAGTCTCATCGCCGAAACCCGAGTGTTATTGAGAATCAGTAAGTCGCAGGGCTCAAGCAAATCAATCGAATCTACAAACTGTTTATGATGAATTTCGCCATTGTTGCGGTTAATGTGAAGCATGCGGCTCGCCGTCCGATCCGCAAGCGGTTCCTGAGCGATAAGCTCCTCTGGCAGAAAATAATCAAGGTCTTCCAAGTTCATATCAAATCAAGAACCTCGGCAAGCGACTGAATTTGAGTTGGTGGATCTGAGGGCGAACATCGATCAATCAACGTAGCCGTAAACCCAGCATTGCGTGCTCCGTGAACATCTGCTAAAGGATCATCGCCAATGTGCAGAATCTCGCTGGCAGGCAAACCTAGCTGGTTCGCCGCAATATCGAACAGTTTTTTTTCTGGCTTTTCGACGCCTTCTTCCAGGCTGGCGATGATTGTGTGGAAATATTGGGTGATTCTTAGCATTTCGCACGTTCGGTGCAGGCTTACATCCCAGTTGCTCAGAATGATCATCGGAATTCCTCGCTGTTTTAAACCATCCAGAACTGCCAGTGAATCATCGAAAAGCTGAAATACGGATGAGCCCTCACCAAAAATAATGTTGTCTGCGCATTTAGCAAGCTCTTCAATTGGATGATCTTCGTGTCCAATCGCCTTCAGCCAGTCTCGACCTAACTCAATCCAGAATTCATCACATACTTCACGCGACCGCTGAAGATTGAGTTGCTGAAAATGGCCCCAGCGCGACTGGAGCATCCGCCCGTAAGTTTCTTCTGCAACCTGGGGATCACTGGGGGTAAGTCCAGTTTTTACCGCGGCCTCTACGGCAATTGCGACCGGGTTCCACTTGACATCAATCAAGGTTCCGGCCGCGTCAAAACTGACCGCGCGAATACTCATCGTCTGCTGACCATACCGATAAGCCAGAGAATAAAGCTGAGACCGACACTGACCAAAATCATCGTGGTAATTGGAAAATAGAAAGAGGCTCCAGGTTTTTCGATTGCAATATCGCCTGGCAACCGTCCTGGTTTGAATCCAGGGAACACCGACATAATCGCCCAGGCAATCAGCCCCGCTATGATGAGCGCCATTCCGATTCCGATGAGTGTCTTTGCAACCTGTGGCATGGAGTCCTTAGACTTTTCGTAAAAACGTCCTGACTTTTTAATACGTCTTAAACGAGTGCTCGAATAATTCAGTAGAGTAATTCAGATTCCTCTGAGGGACTGGGACAAATCATGTTTAAACGCATTTCAGTTTTCATTGCCGTAGCCGCCGCTGTGAGTGCGGTTGCTGTGGCTCAAGAAGTCATTCAGCTTAAGCTCAACGTTGCTAAAGATCAAGTCTTTGCTTATAAGATGACGGTCAATGTCGAATTTCAAGGAATGCCGATCACCGTAACTGGCAAAACCATTAGCACCGCAACCAAGGTCGATAAAGATTCCATCACATGGAAGAACGAGTCCAAAGAAACCACGATTGATATCGGCGGCGGACAAACCATGGATCAACCTGATTCAGAGACGACGATGGTTCAAAGTCTTGACGGAAAAATTCTGAAAATGGAAGGTGCAGAAGCAACTCCAGAAGCAAACCGCTTGGCCAACGCTTTTAATTTCGCGTTCCCAGCTAAGGGATTCAAAGTCGGCGATAAATACGAAGCAACGGTTCCTGCTGACAAAGATTTGGGCACCGAAGAAATCGCGGTTTCCTACACCTTCAAAGAAGTTAAGGAAGTCAAAGGCAAAAAATGTGTGGTCATCGTTTTCTCTCACCAAGAAAAAACCACTGACGGCATTGTTGCTAACGGAACGGCGGTTGTTGACCTCAAAACTGGTATGCCAGTTAGCGTGGAAGCAACTTTCAAGAATATGCAACAGCAAGGCATGATGTTCGACGGAACATACAAGACCGAGCAAATCAACTAATCATATCCTGAACTCCCGGCCCAATTTGCGCCGGGAGTTTCTTTATATTTTCTCTACGTAAACCTGCAACGACCAAGTTTTAAGTTGCTTCTTAGAACCATGGTCAAACGAATTTTGATTTTGGGCTCTGTAATGGGTGGGGCCGCTTTTGCCGCCTCAGCGGCTGAGCCAGTGCTTCTTAGATTGAATTTGAAGCCAGGCGATGTCTACGTTCACTCCGGAAAAACGACGATCACCACGCTTGATCAAAACGGGCATGAAAGCAGCGCGACTCGCCATATCAACAGTTCAATGAGAGTGAAGTCTCGCCAGGGAGATGCTTATGTGATGGAATTCCAAGAATCAAGCACCTACGCAGATGAATCGGTTCCCGGCGCATATGTTGAAGTGAACGTCAATTCTCCATCTAAAACGATTCGTGGCTTCGACATTCTGAACCAAAAAGCAAACGACGCTTCTATGTCGAGCTTCTTTGCGTTTGAGTTGCCGAAGAAGAAAGTTAAAGTCGGAGATCGTTGGAGCCAAATGGTGCGAACCAATAACGAAGTCGCCCGTGTGGATTACGAAATCGTTGAACGTGCGAAAGTGAAAGGCTATGACGCGTTTATCGTTAATTTCTACAGTGATCCAGCGCAAACGCCTAACCAAGTCTTCTCGGGCAACATTTGCTACGACATCAAAACAGGCATGGTCGTGCGAGTCAACATGAAGGGCCAGTTGAAGTCCATGCACGGCGCGATGACGAAGATCGCGGGCAATATGGAACTTACGAAAGTCAAACGTGGCCGGTAACTAAGCTTTCTTTTTCGGTTTTTTCATCTGATAACAGGCGCGGCAGCGAGCTTCGTAGCTCTCCGTCGCGCCGATGAGAACGATTGGGTCATCCCATTTGGCTGGCTTGCCTTCGATAATTCGCTGAGTATGCGAAGCTGGTCGTCCGCATTGCACACAGATAGCTCGTAACTTAACAACTTGATCCGCCGCCGCCATGAGCTCAGCCATCGGTCCAAACGGTTGCCGTCGAAAATCTTGATCCAGCCCAGCGCAGATCACTTCCATGCCCTTATCGGCAAGCTCAATGAGCACCTCCACAATAGATTTATCAAAAAACTGTACTTCCTCCACGCACACAACCTCGGTATCTGGTTTGAGAGCTTTGCAAAGCTCACGGACGCCCTTAACCGGAACCGCCTCATGTTGTACGCCCATGTGAGTCACAACGTGTTGCTCGTCGTATCGGGTGTCGATTGCGGGCTTGAAGACTTGAACCTTTTTCTTTGCATAAAGGGCACGTCGTGCTAATCGGATCAGTTCTTCCGACTTTCCTGCGTACATGCTTCCGCATACAAGTGTGAGTTGGCCCAGTTTCTTCATTCGGTGTTGTCCGTTGTGGAATCAGATTCTAGATCAGATTCCAACATTTCTTCGAGGTCGTCCGCCATATCGTCGTCGGTTGCCCGCCCAATTTCTTTCACGAGTTCACGAATTTCTGATGCTGACCCTGGTTCGCCCATCGTTTCCAACTGATCAGCAATATGGTCAATTCTGTCGTCGTCGCTCCGACCCCGGCGGAATCGGCTGACCAACTTGCTGAGCTTCGCTTGCCCGCAATGAGGACACGGCTCATCGGCAAACTCGGCGTTGGCGCTCATCAAGAGTTCGCTTTTTTTGCCACAAGCGAGGCATCGGAACTCGTAGATCGGCATCGTTTTTCATATTACCGGCCCAATGCTAACCGAGTGACTTGGTAAAATAAAGCCCTCATGAAGCTCTAACCACTCTGCAAGACCGCCAAATTTCCCGCATTTTCGTGCGTCGGTGGTTTTGTTATTCTCGTTCCTTTTTGGTGCAGAGTGCTTGTTGAGTCCCCGTTTGAACTGGTTTTTTGCCTGCATGCATGCGCCCCTGTGATACGCTTACAGAAAGCGGAGAGAGGCTTGTTTTGGCCACCCAAGAAAAGAGAAGTCATAGTAACGAAATAGTAAAAGAGCGCCTGTTTTTGGTGTTTGTGAACCAAGAATCAGAAGAAGATAGCTACGTTGAAGCGGAATTAGAAGGTCTTGTCGATGCGGCGGGCGGAGAAGTCTGCGGAATGGCTCGCCAACGTGTTGACCACAAAACTAAGGCAACCTACGTCGGTTCTGGCAAAGCGATTGAAATCAAAGAAGCAGTTGCGGAACTCGCGGCGGATGCAGTTGTGTTCGACTGCGAACTCAGCGGAATTCAAATCCGTAATTTAGAGGAAATTATCGAGCAGCGAGTGATTGACCGCACGCAGTTGATTCTGGATATCTTCGCAAATCGGGCAAAAACTCGGGAAGGTCAGCTTCAAGTTGAACTTGCGCAATACACCTACCGATTGCCCCGGCTCATGAGTGTTTACACGAAGTTTGAGCGTCAACGAGGGGGTATCGGGATGCGTGGTCCCGGTGAAACAAAGCTTGAAAGCGACCGACGTATGGTTCGGGATCGCATCGCAAAGCTCAAGCGCGACATTGAGATGGTGAAGCAACACCGCACCCTGCAACGGGAAAGTCGGCGTGACCAACCTTATCCAACGGTTGCGATTGTGGGCTACACCAGTGCGGGTAAGTCGACGTTGATGAACCGCATGGCGGAAACCGAGGTTCTGGTGGATGCAATGCCGTTTGCAACGCTTGACCCCACCACTCGGCTGGTCGATCTCCCCGATGGCTACCGGTTCTTCTTGAGTGACACGGTCGGATTCATCCGCAACCTGCCGACATTGCTCGTTGCCGCATTCCGCGCGACACTAGAAGAGCTGGTCTATGCCGATCTTCTTCTTCACGTCGTCGATGTCAGCAATCCCGAATGGGAAATGCAGGTCGAAGCGGTAGTCAAGACAATCGATGATTTGGGTGCTTTCAACGTGCCGGTTCTCACCGTATTCAACAAAATTGACGCGGCGGTTGATCAAACAGCCGTGAGGAGGATGGCAAGTGAACATCCAGATTCTGTAGCAATCAGTGCCCTCAATGGTGAGGGCATGGATGACCTGTTCGCAACGATCAAAAGCCTAGTCAGCGACCGTTTAGGCATCATTAAAGCAATCGTGCCGTATACCGACGCACAGCTCGTTGAGCGGGCGTATGATTACGGAAGGGTGCTCAAAAAAGAGTACCGAGACGAAGGCATTTATCTGGAAGCGGAGATTGTTGCCGAACACAGAGGCAAGCTTGAACCGTTCTTAGTAAAAGAGTGACGCAAAAACCATTGACCCTGGGCGACTGGATTCAGTCCGCTACCGAACAGTTACAGCGAGCAGGAGTAGATTCTGCTCGCTTAGATGCTCAGGTCTTGGCGGCTCACGGTTTTGGTCAGGATCGGAGTTGGGTGCTTGCCCACCCGGAAGCTGAAATCACCAGCGACCTTGATTCAATCCTTGCTCGGCGCGTCAACCGCGAACCGCTGGCGTACATTGTTGGGTCGCGCGAGTTCTATGGTCGCCGATTTTTTGTTGACCACGACGTTTTAGTGCCTCGCCAGGAAACTGAATTCGTGGTTGAAAGGGCTCTGCTTTGGATGCGCGACGACTCTCTGCCCTGGTCGGTTTTGGATGTCGGTACGGGTAGCGGCTGTATTGGCATCACTCTCGCACTAGAAAAACCTGATGCACAAGTTACGTTGCTTGATAAATCCGCTAACGCCTTGCGGGTGGCGTCTAAGAATGCGGATGCCCTAGGTGCGCGTGTGGATTTTGTTCATTCCGACCTCTTTACTTATCTTCCCAAAAGCATGTACCGGATGGTGGTGAGCAATCCTCCATACGTGGCCCATAGTGATGATCTACCTCCAGAAGTGCGCGAATTTGAACCTGCAGACGCCCTTTTTGCCGAAGCCCAAGGCACCGCTTTTTATCGCCGCTTAGCCGCCGACTGCTATCACCGAACCCTCTGTGATGTATTGATCGTTGAAATTGGTCAAGGCCAATCGGATGCAGTGGAATCAATTTTCGGCGAATACGGATGGGTGCTAGCCGATGCGCTCGCTGATCTTTCTGGCATTGTGCGCACCTTGACCTTTACGCCCGATAGTGCCATCTTCAAATAAGTTGCCCTGGATATAATTAGCTTGAATGGAGATCGTTGTACCAACTGAATTTCAATATTTGTATGTGACCAATGATGAACGTCCGGTCACAAAAATTCCCGAGCAAGTTCTCCGGCAAGTGGCAAAACCAATCGAAAAAGTCACCAAGCGCCATGTCAAGTTAGCGGAGCGGATGATTTCTATCATGAAAGCGGCCAATGGGGTTGGCATCGCCGCGCCTCAAGTCGGAGTGAGTGAACGCATCGTTGTTATCGCGCCGGAACGCAAACCGATTGTTTTGGTGAATCCTACGATTACCGAAAAGAGCGGCACTCAAGTAGGCGAAGAAGGCTGCCTCAGCATTCCTGGCTTGTATGGCGATGTTGAGCGTTTTGAATCGGTGATTGTGGAAGCGTACGACATCAAGGGTCGCCCAATAGAGTTTGAAATGAAGGGTTATCCGGCAGTAGTGGTTCAACATGAAATTGACCATCTCGATGGCATCCTTTTTATTGACAAAGTGAATGAAGCAACGCTCCACTGGATGGATCCGAATCCGGAGCGAGATTAATTGAGGATTGTTTACTTCGGTACAGCCGATTTCGCGGTTCCCGCATTGCAAGCGGTCGGCGAGTACGTCACGCTAGTAGTGAGCCAACCCGACCGTCCGAAGGGTAGAGGACTTAACCTACAACCTTCACCAGTGAAGCAAGCGGCTCTGGAACTCGGTATTCCAGTTCAAACACCTGAAAAAAGCCGTTCACCGGAGTTTTTGCCCATCTTAGAGGGCGAGCAAGCGGATGTTTTTTTGGTCGCCGCTTATGGGCAGATTTTGAGTCAGCGAGTCTTAGATATTCCCCGCTGCGGCTGTATTAATCTGCACGGATCAATCCTTCCGCGATGGCGAGGAGCGGCACCTATCCAACGGGCAATTGAAGCGGGAGACACCGAATCTGGTGTGACCCTGATGCAGATGGATAAGGGCATGGATACGGGTGATATGATCGAAATCACCCGAACTCCAATCGGCACAGATGAAACTGCCGGAGAACTTTACGCGCGGCTTTCGGAATTGGCGGGTGATTTAGCCAAAGAGTGGATGCCAAAAATCGTGTCGGGCAATTACACCCGTACTCCGCAATATGATTCCCTTGCCACCCATGCACCAAAGGTCGAAAAAGCTGATGCTGAGCTGACCAGCGATCTCTCAGCTGAAGTAGCTTACAACCGGTTTCGAGCATTTACACCCGCTCCGGGAGCTTGGATGAAAACGACATCGGGAATAGTTAAAGTTCACTCTGCACGTCGTGATTCGCGATCTGGCGAGCCTGGCGTGATTCTTGATACGCAAGATGGCATCACGGTTGCATTGGCAGATGGTTCGCTTTGCCTTAAAGAATTACAACCAGAAGGAAAGCGCAGGATGTCGGCAAAAGAATTCCTGAATGGGGCACAAATCACAGCTGGTATGCGTTGGTTGGTATGAACCGTTGCCCGGAAGAAGGAATTCAAATTCAGCCAAAATAAGCGACAGTTCGGATTTTTGACATGAAGAAAGCCACTCAAATACGGTTCTTAATCGGGTTTCTCCTCATTGTAGGGTTGCTCTATGGATATAAGGTGCTCAAGAATGTGACCGATGATCCAGATCCGGGTGAATTCACTTCTGTTGGCTACGTTGCTGCATTGGAAATGACCAAACAAGGTGGCCGGGTGGTTTTGTTTGATGAAAACGGAAAGAGAATCGAACCTAATAAACCCGCCAAAGACGGCAGTTCGCAATGGGAAGACCGCGAGGTGAGCTGGTCTGTTGATGGTCAACGTATTTTTATGTCGAGCACTAGGGAAAGTGATTCGTTTTTGGTTTACCGTTGGAATCCAGATCGGCAAGATATTAGTAAAAGAGCAATAGGTTCTCGTAGCCAATCGGCACCGTGGTTTGGCCCGTTTGATGACCCCGATGCAAAGAAGCTTGGTCTTATTCAGTCTGGGGGGCAAATCCTAGAGATTAACATTAAGACTGGAACGACCAAGCAGATATTGCCACCAGCCGTTGATGAAACTGCCGCCGCTGAAGAAGGGCGTCGCGGAACGATGGAAGTTCTATATGGCAAATTTGGTGAAAGTTTTGTAAAAGCACGGTACGCAGGAAATAAAAACGATCTCGTGGCCATCATGTTGAACGATGAAGGTCAAACTGCGATTCTGCATCGATTAGGTTTCAATAATGAGGGCCAATTGAACCGCCCTATAGAGATTTTCCGTGGCAAAAAAGTGGCTATCGATGTTGCACCGGATGGGCGTGTAGCGATGATGGTGCGCAATATGACTTTTCCCGATCAAGCAAATATTCCTAGCGAGTTTATTAAAGACGGCAAAGTCACGAAACCATTTGAATCGGGAATTTTTGTTATCACTATTGGCGAAGATGGTTTTCCAAAGGCGGATGCAATTGCGGTTCTTCCGTTTGGAAGTGAGGAATCATTTGGCGACATTGCTGTTTCTCCCGATGGGTCAAAAATCGCAGTCGTCGTAGGAGTTTCAGATGGAATGGGTGGCTTCACTCCAAGTGGACTAATGACAATGCCATTTGAAACGAACGGAGGCGGATCACCCTCGCCAGTAATAGGAGGCCAAATTAGCTCGCCCAGTTGGTCATCTGATGGTAAGAAACTCACTTACTTGAAAACCGAAGGTTCAGACACTGACGTATTCGTCATCGGCGTGGACGGCTCAGGAGAGCGAAAGTTGACTTCTGGCGGAACGTACGCTATGCCTCAGTTCAGCCCTCAGGTGGCGAAGTAAGTCTTTGAAGAATTGAAGTAGTTGATCTTCCCGGCAAGAACGGGAGGATCACGACTTTTCCGCCATAAGATTCAACGATTTTTGTTTCTGGCAATTGCTCTGGCGTGTAGTCGCCGCCTTTTACGTGAATATCCGGTTTGATCTCGGCAATCAGATTTTCTGGCGTTGATTCCGAGAAACTGACGACAAAATCAACTGCGCGCAATGCCGATATGACTGTCGCCCGGTCTGCGAGTGTATTGATTGGGCGATCTGCGCCCTTGTTGAGGGTTCGTACGCTTTCATCGGTATTAAGCGCGACGACGAGGAGATCACCAAGTTCCTTTGCTGCTTGAAGGTACTGGACATGCCCAGCATGAAGGATATCGAAGACGCCGTTGGTGAACACCAGTGTTTTTCCAACACGGGCTGATTGGATTTCTTCGGCTGTGGCAATACTCATGAGTTGATTAATTCTAGAGCGAGCGGGATGACTTGCTCTGGATTTGTGGACTGACAATGTCCAAACTGACCGTACGGACAAGAGCGTTCTGGCCTGGTGAGAGTATAGAGCCCAATGCAGGGTGTGTTCAACCCGGCGGCAAGGTGAATCGAGCCAGTATCTCCGGCAACGTGTAGGTCGGCAAGCGATAGTAATGCGATGAGTTCACGGATGTTTGTTTTGCCGAGCAGACTGATTGGCTTGGTTTTGCAGTGAGTCAAAACTTCATCTACCGCAGGCGAATCACCTTGCGTGCCGATAAAGGCAACTCTCGCGCGGTGCGCTGCAAGTTCTTCAGAGAGTCGGGCAAAGTTCTCGGCTGGCCATCGCTTTGATACCCAACCAGCCCCCGCATGGAGCACGGCGAGCTTTTGTCCTGGTTCATATCCTAGATCTTCAAGCATCGCCTTTACTCTATGGGTTTCCTCGGTTCCCGGTTCTAAACCAAAGTCAACTGATTTAACGCTTCCACTTGCGGCGAGCGCAACATCGAGGTATTGATCTACAACGTGGATAGAAGTTTTTCTTGGCTGCACGGCTTGGGTGAAAAGCCACGACGCCTCGCGTTGCCAGTGATAACCGAGCTTTAATTTGGCGTTCGAGAGGTAGATTGGTAATGCCGACTTTAAGAGTCCCTGAAGGTCTAACGCAGCATCAAATTCGCCTAAAGACTGAACGGTCTTCTTCCATGTTTTCCAATCCTTGCCTAACACCACAACTTCGGTGACATGGCGGCAAGAGCGTACGACATCCCCGAATCGTTTGTCGCCGATCCAGACGATTTCACAGTCGGGATGAGCTTGCTTGAGGGCACCGGCGGCTGGCAAAGAGCAGGCTACGTCGCCAAGCGCACTTAGTCGGCTAATGAGGAAGCGGATGATCGTCCTCCTAATCGTTCATTGATTGCTTGGCAGATTTCATGAGCGGTGACATCGTTTGGATCAGGACCAACACGTAAAACAGTACTGATCGATCCATAAGGTTGGTATCGCCGTGGATCGGTTCGCCCGAATATGGTCACCGTAGGAATTCCATATGCGCTTGCTGCGTGAGCCGTTCCAGTATCGGCACTTACATGGAGCTTACAATTTGCAACAAGATCGAGTGATCGTTCTAGCGATATTGACCCTACATGATTGGTAATTCCTTCAACAGGAATTTCATCATCATTTGCGCCCCCGATAGCAGTCACTTCATAACCATCAGAAATCAGTTGTCGGGCGACCTGAGCCCATCTTTCTTGTGAAAGTTTTTTGTGGGGGTGCCCGCTTCCGGTTTGGATGACAATTTGACCGTTCGGTTTATTATTGCTAGGAGGCATATAGGGGCGTTGAGGGATTTGGCATTCATGCCATTGACTTAGAAGCCTCCAAGTCGCTTCAACCTCATGAACGCTACCGAGCAAGCAATCAACTGTGGGATTAAGGCGGTTCGCAAATTTATCATAACCATGGGTGGCAAATCTCTTTTTGGCTCCACACAATTTTAAGCATAGAGATGTTTTCGCTTGTCCTTGCAAATCAAAAGCAACGTCAAACCTCTCCTTCCGCAAACCTGCGAACATTCTGAGTTGGTTTGCCCAAGTTGTCGGTGCCCAGCGGTGAGATTTCCATTTAAGAGTGTCGCCGTAGACCACTCGGTCAACTAATCGAGATCGATCAATTACCGGGGCAAATCGATCCTGAACTGCCCAAGTAATTTGGGATTCAGGCAAAGTTTGCCGAAGCCCAGTTAGCGCCCATGCCGCCATGATACAGTCGCCCATCGCACTGAACCGGATCACTAAGATTTTTGGCTTCAAATCAACCCCTTGCGCTTCGCATTGCGCCAGCGATCATGCATCCAAAGCCATTGTTCTGGGTTTTCTCGAATCCGGTCTTCCAGCCATTTGTTGATCGCCTTCATCAATCCTTCTCCAGTTGCAGTTTCTGGCATGATCGGCTCAAGTTCAGGATAAAACGTTATTTCGTATTGCGAATTACCCTTATAGACGCAGACGACTGGCACGATTGCCGCTCCGGTGCGAGAGTGGAACACGCCAGGGCCAAGCGCGGTTCCGGCTGGATGCCCAAAAAAAGGAATATACACATCGGAGGCGTTTTGGTCGGGAAGAATTCCTACAATTTGATTTTCGCGGAGCTTCACAAGCACTTGCCTGGCTGCGGCTCCTCGGGCGATGACCTGAGTGCCAGGCGCGCGGCGAATATCGTTGACAATCTTATTTACACCCTCGTCGTCGGCATCGCGGGCGATAACGTTGAGTGGATATCCAGAAAGACTGAGCCAGGCCGAGGCTCGCTCCCAGTTGCCGATATGCCCGGTAATCAAAAGTGCCCCTTTGCCTTTGGCAAGAGCTTCATCCATGTAGTGAGCGTTCACGATGGTGGTTGAAGCTTCGATATCGGCTTTGGTTCGATCTAAACTCGCCAAAAAGTCGGTAGTTGATCTGCCGAAGTGCTCGAAAACTCCTTTTGCAATGGCAAGAATTTCGCTCTCCGACTTCTCAGGAAAAGCCCGTCGCAGATTTTCGAGCGTGCGCTCTTTGCGCTTGCCTGCGAATGCCCATAGTAACCGACCGTATCGCTTGCCAAGGTTTTCCGCTTGCTGTGGAGTTTTCCGGGCGACCGATTTTTGTACGGTCTTCATGAATCGCTCTGCAAACTTACCGAGCAGTTTTTTCTTTGTGGAGCTCATCGATAATGCTTTCGATCCATGGATAAAATTCGTGTTCGTTGCGCGGAGTCACCCGGTAGTGGGCGATGGAAATTCTTCGTCCCTCAAGATTCTGACGTTTTCGAAGTTTGACAAAATCTTTTGCCGTGACTACCAATGGCAGAAGCGGGTTCAATTTTTCAAGCAGATTACCTGCGTCGAGGCGGTCATGGTCAGCTTTAACGACGGCCTCAGTTACTTGATATCCGGCGGTGAGCAAAGCGTTCGAAAACCTGTGCGGCTGACCGATCGCGCAAAGCACAGCTACCCGGCTGCCTTTTTCTAATGGCTCTCCCTGCACATTTTCGATCGTGATTGGTCGCGCAATCAAATCGGCTCCGTATGTCATCACTCGGTCGGCACGAGAATGCCCCACAGAAATTGGTTCGCGATAAGGGCCGGCTGGGAAGCAAAAATCGTTTTCTACTTCCGGTTCAATGATGATAGAGATATCTGGCTTGATGCGCAAATGCTGGAAACCATCGTCCATCAGCATCACATGGTCGGCAAAGTTCTTAGCCGCGAGTTTTGCCGCTTCCACTCGGTCGTGACCAACAATGAGCGGCGTATCCGGCAAAAGCGTACGGAACATCGTGGATTCGTCGCCCCAGATATCTATATCCAGTTCTCCTGACGGGGCAACTGAAGCTCCGTGATATTTAGGGGATCCATAACCAGAGGTGCTGATAACAACTTTTCGCCCCGTGCTCATGAGATGCTCTGCGATCGCAAGGGTGAAAGGAGTTTTTCCCGAACCGCCAGCCGTGAGGTTGCCGATGCAGATAGTAGGCACTTCCGGAATATGGGCTTTTTTGATACCAAGCTGATAGATCGCCAGGTATCCACGCCAGCCTAACTGATACAAAAATGAAGATGGCAAGAGTAACCAAGCCGCCATTCCTTTAGTGGCCCAAGTATCTTCAAAAAATTTCTTCACTAGGTTCAAAGGATTGTGACACGCTAGCACGTCACGCGGGCGAATTTGGTAACTTACAAGCATGGATGAACATCCTTTGGTCTCCGCTTACAAAGAAGGTGCGTGGAAAGGCGTGAATGGTTCGTTGCCTGGATTAAGTCTTGAAGAACAGATCAAAGGACTGAATTCGTTGATGATCCATTTACGTTGGCAGGAAAAGGATTTACCCGGGATTGCAAGGGCCGCCGAACTGGCAGAAAAATTGATCGGCAATTCGGGTGATGAAGGTGCGCTTGGCTCCTGGAAAGCCGTGTGTTTCAATCGCGCCGCGTTTTTTTGGCGAGGATGGGGCGACGAGGACGTTGAAATTTCAAAGACCGATGAAGCCGCCTCAGAAAGATTTGCCCACCTCAATCTCGAACTGGGATTAAGACTTGGTCGGGGAGCAGTTCCTATTGGTCGAGCGGAATGGCTTGTCGGGGCATTCGCCTGGTCGCGGGGAGACAAGGATGAAGCCAAGACTAGATTTGAAAAATCTTTGAAGTTAGTTCAAGAAGGCGACGATCCGCTTGAAGTAAAGATGGTTGAGGCCTACGTTAACGCAGTATCGGGACAAGACAACTCTGATTTGCTCGCCGAGCTTGATGCGGCGGAAAAGGGCGAATTCTACGCGACCCAAGTTCGGAATGCGACTCAAATTCTCGGTTAAGCAAGGCATACTCCACGAGCTATAAACCCGAGTAAGTAAAATAGAGCCTCAGGCAAATGCCGAAAGCCGCGTTCACAACCCTCGGTTGCAAAGTTAACCAATACGAAACTCAGCGAATTTTAGATTCCTTCGCTGAGATCGGTTTTGAGGTTGTGCCGTTCGATCAACCGGCAGACGTGTACGTGATCAACACCTGCAGCGTTACCAGCCAAGCGGAAAGCAAAAGTTGGTACACGGTTCGCAAAGCCTCCCGCACCAATCCGAGCGCAAAAGTCGTTGTGACCGGGTGCGCGGTGCAAATGGGCATCAATAAGCAAGAACAGATGCCAGGGGTGGATGTGATCGTTCCGAACCCAGAAAAGCTCCGTGCTCGGGATTATCTGTTCAAAGAATTCCCCGAAGTAGAAAACTGGGTGAAAGCGGAACCCAAGTTTGCCGAAATTGACCACAAAAAGGGCCGAACAAGGGCGACGCTTAAGGTTCAAGATGGCTGTAGTGTTATGTGCAGCTACTGCAGTATCCCATTCACGCGCCCGGGAATGGTCAGCCGACCTTGGCGTGAGGTTTTAGACGAAGCCAAGCGGCTCCACAATATGGGCTACCACGAAGCGGTTCTCACCGGCGTTCTGATCGGAGCCTACGGGCCAGAATCGGGTAGCGGCGGCTTGCAGTTCGAAGAACTCGTTACCAAACTCAGTGAGGAAAGCGGTTTAGAGCGCATCCGGATCAGCTCTATTGAAATGCACCAAGTCACTGATCCGATCATTGACCTCGTACGGCATGGAGCGGTGGTTCCGCAGTTCCATATTCCGCTTCAAAGCGGCGATACGGGCGTGCTCAAGGATATGAACCGCCGCTACAACCAGCAGATGTACCTTGACCTGTGCGCTAAGTTGTACGCCGAGCTCCCGGATGTGACGATTACAACCGACATCATGGTGGGTTTCCCCACCGAAACTGAAGAACGTTTTGAATCGAGCTTGGAAGTCTGCCGGCAAGTAAATTACCTCAAAGCCCATGTTTTCCGGTTCAGCCCGCGCTTTGGCACTCCGGCTGACCAGTGGGGTGATCCGGTGACTCCGCAAGAAAAACAAGACCGGGCCAAACGATTGGCGGAATTCACCGCAGAAGCTGGTCGCCAGCAAGTGCGGCGCTTCCTTGGCCGAACGATGCGGGTTTTGGTAGAGCGCAAGGATAAAAATGGGTTGCTTGAAGGCACTACAGATAACTGGTTGACGGTGAAATTCGCCGGGCCAGAGAGTATATTGAAATCGCTCCAATGGGTGCGGCTAGATGAAGAACGGGACGGAATCGCTTATGGCGAACTCTCATCCCCGGTGCGAGATAATTTACGGCCGCTTGTGCAGGTTTAGCCCTGCCATTCCAACCTTTAGGGCACCTCATCCGTACTTACTGTAAAAGAAATGGGTGCTCTCGTTTTAGGAATCATGATTTTTGTCTGCGGGCTGGTGCTCCGGGCAAGTGCAAAACAACCGGCTCAGGCAAACCTCAAGCCAGTTGCCGGACTATTAACCGTTGTTGGGCCGCTCATCGCCATTTTTGGCACGATGTTCAGCTCGGTGGTGATCGTTGAATCGGGTTACGCTGGCGTAAAGCTTCGCTTAGGAGCGGCGGTTGGTCAAGTACGGGAAGGAATGCACTTCCTGGTGCCCGGTATGGAAGAAATCGTACAGATGGAAGTCCGTACGCAGAAAGTGGAAAGCAAAGCCACGGCTGCGAGCCGTGACCTCCAACCCGTTACCGCTGATCTTGCGTTGAACTTCCGCATTGATCCGGCCAAAGCATCCGACCTTTACAAAAATTTGGGTACGGATTACAACTCTCGAATTATCGCTCCAGCAATTCAAGAAGCAATCAAGGTTGTGACGGCTCAATACACGGCGGAAGATTTGATCCGCCAACGCCAAAAGGTGAAAACCGAGGTCGAGGCAGAAATGACTCGTCGCCTCAGCCAATACTGGATCATTGTTGATCCAGGCGGACTTTCGATCACGAACTTTGAATTCTCCGCCGAATTCAACCGAGCGATTGAAGCTAAGCAGATTGCTCAGCAAGATGCAGAAAAGCAGAAGTTCGTACTCCAACGAGCTGAACTAGAAAAGCAGACCAAGATCGCTCAGGCGCAAGGTGAAGCCGAAGCGGCCAAACTTAACGCATTGGCACTTAAAGAAGCTGGTGGTGAACTTGTTGTGGCTCGCGAATGGATAGCCAAGTGGGATGGCAAAGTCCCGCAAGTCAGCGGTGGTCAAGGGATGATCATTGACCTTCGTTCGATCTTGAACGACATGAAAACTACTCCATAAAACGAAAAAAAGCGGCTCGCCAAACTGGCGAGCCGCTTTTTTACTGTAAGTAAGCTCAGAACTTTGCGATGCCGTATTTGAGCGTGATGCTCAAACCATCGAAGTTAAAACCATCGTAGTTGGGGCTCACGTCGTAGCGAGCCGCGAGCGAAAGTCGGTCTCCGATCAGGATTCCAAGTTCCACGTTTGCGTTATAACCAATTCGCTTTGCACCGACGCGGCTCAATCCAACTCCGATTGCGTAATCGGTGTAAGAAATTCCAGCGCGGAGAGCGATGTACGGCTGTGAATCTGCGCGAGGGGTGTATTCGCCTAGCGGTTGAACAATTCCAAGCGTGTAGCTACCCAAGAACACCTTATTGCCATTTTTGGCTTGGGTGATCATGTTGAGGTTGGTGCCCATCCGTCGCTGCAGAACTTGGCTTTCCTTCATGGTGCTAATACCAATGGAATACCAATTGCTTCCCAAAGCTTGTCGGAGGTTGCTATCCGATGGGATAAATACGCCAAATTCTGGCCCAAAATATTGGTTTTGAGCGGTGGCCGCGATCGGGAGAATCGCGATTGCCAAAGTTCCGAGGGCGATCATGCGGTTGCGCATGAACATAATTTACCCGTTTGAACTCATTGTTGTGCGCCGAGAAAATGATATCCGTCGGCGAAACCTTGAACCGCTTGAACTCCGCCTGCAACAATTGCCTGCCACAGAGCGGCACCGGTTTCAGCGGAAGCATAGGTTGCGTGACCAAGCGAACCTTGCTCAGTGATTTCATCGAATTGGGTGATGAGGCCAGGAATGGCGGGCGTCGGTTCAAGGCCATCATCACGGATTCGATCCTTACGGACAAGGTGAGGGAACTTGTGGAGCATCAGGCTTGCTTCGGCTTCACAGGCGTGGCGGATGTTTTTGGTCGGCCCTTTGAGGGTGTCTTTCCAAGTGGATGCTTCAGGAAAATCGAAGTAATTGGCGGCGGCAAGTTGGAGATTCGGATTCTGCGATTTCAAATCCCGCATGGCAACCCGGTTCAAATCGCAATTTCCGCCATGCCCGTTTATCGTCATGAACTTGATGAATCGGTGCTCGGCTAAGCTCAAAATCACTCGTTTTAAGGCTTCGTCGTAGCCAGTAAATGAATGAGAGAGGGTGCCGGAGAACGGCATGTGGTGGAGCGATGCCCCAAGCCACAAAGTTGGCGTAAGCAGAGTGAGGTCTGGGAGTTGAGCCTCAATATCTTCAGCCGCCGCAGTCGCTAGCAAAGTATCTGTCGCGAGCGGTAAATGAGGGCCGTGCTGTTCAACGGCTCCAGTAGGAATCAGAACCACAATGTCACGGCTCAGTTCAGCGACATCTTGCCAAGTGAGTTCCGCGAGCTTCATGGTTCTGAATTACTGGTGAGGGAAAAGGTCTTGGATAAGAGCTTTTACCGAGGCGTTCATTTCTCGGTTCAAATTCAGCAGTTGGCGCACCTTTTTGTAGCCGTGCATCATGGATGTGTGGTCTTTGTTGCCGAATCGCGCCCCAATTTGCTTCCAACTGTCGCCGAGGATTTCTCGAGTGATGTAGATGGCCACATGTCGTGCTTGAGCAATATGGGCTTTGCGTGAAATTCCCAGAATTTCATCCTCGCCCACTCGGTAATGCTTACTCACCGAACCAAGAATTTGCTCGAAACTGGGTTTAGTTGCAACGAGGTTTGCGTAATATCGTTCGACAAGTTCGTGTGCCAGCTCAGCGTTCACTGGTCGTTTTTCGAGACTGGCTTGAGCGGCAAGTCGGTGAATCGCACCTTCCAGATGCCGAACTGTGCCAGAAACCCCTTCCGCGAGGATCATTGCAGTTTCGTTGTCGATGCTTAGGCCTTCGTTTTCTGCTCGCTTGAGGATGATCGCGCATTTAGTTTCGAGATCTGGGTGCTGAACGTCAACGACGAGGCCGCTTTCAAATCGAGATCGGAGTCGTTCGTCCATCAGGAGGAGATCACGAGGTGGGCGATCCGAGCAGAGAACGATCTGCTTGCCTAATCCTTGCAGATAATTGAACGTGTGGAAGATTTCTTCCAGCGTTTTATCTTTACCAGCGACGAGTTGGATATCGTCTAGGAGCCAAACGTTGACCCCACGCTGTTGGCGTCGGAATCGCTCGATCTGGTTGTTTTTGAGCGCAGTGACAAAGTCTTCCATGAACTGAGCCGCCGTCACATACATGATGCTGTGGTACGGGTCTTTGGTGAGGAGTTCGTTTGCGATTGCATGCAAGAGGTGGGTCTTGCCGAGACCGCTGGGTCCATAAATAAATAGTGGGTTGTAGCGAGTGCCAGGTGCCGATGCAACAGCCTTAGCTCCACCGACAGCAAGCCTGTTGCTTTGACCAACTACGAAGTTGTCGAATGTGAGCCGTTCGACAGGTTTGAACCGAGTTGGTTCGGATGCCTTTGGTGAAATCGAAGAAACCGTGTGGCTTTGCGGAGTTTGTCGCTCTCTGCTGGCAAGGCGTAAGTCAAGACGAACGGGTTGACCAAGATGAAGAATCAACGATGTTTGAAGTTTTTCGAGGTAGCGACCAGTAACCCAATCGTGAACAAAGCGACCCGGAGCGCGAACCACTGCACAGCCATCCTTAAGCTCAATTGGCTCTAAAGGCTTCAGAAATCTGATTAGCACAGTCTCCGGCACCTGAAGTGCCATGTCGTTTAGAACTCGTTCCCAAGCGGTCTTGAGGCGTATCCTATCTTCGTGTTCGTCGAGTGAGTATTGGTCTGACATTGGTCCAAAAGAAAAACCCCAAATGGGGAAATGAAGTGGGGGGCAGTATACACATGGTACGCCGTGAAATCCTGATATGAATAAGGGGATTTTTATAGTTTTTTATGATCGTTGAAGGAAAGGGGTTGGCAAGCATGGCGTGGCAGATGAATATTGTATGTGATTGACTAAGTAAATCAAAAGATAATTCGTTAGATAACGTCCTGGTCTGAAAGTGCTGGGTATCGAAAGGGCAATTTTTAGTGAAAACGAAGGCGGTTCATGTTTTTTGAGGATAGGTTAGACTAATCACATGGCGAAGCGAATTCTGGCGGTTTTGGGGGGAGTCAGCACCGCAAATCAGTCGCTTAGCCAACTTGCGAAAAGGGCAGATCGTATCATTGCCGCCGATTCTGGTCAAGATGTCTGCAAAGCTGCTGGATTTCTACCTCATCTCGTGGTCGGGGACTTTGATAGTCTGAGCGAAAAGCTACCAGCCATTGAATACCGAGAAGATTTAGATCAAGACCGATCTGATTGTGATAAGTTGCTCGACGCGTTGATGACCGAAGGCGAAGCAGATGTTATCATTGGCGGGTTAGAGGGCGACCGGCTTGACCACATGCTAAGCAGCCTGACAAGCATTGCGAAAAGTTCTCTTTCTCCTCGAATACTATTGATGGGCGGAGTGGGCCATGTGTTACGTGCGGGTAATTGGAAATTCGCGGAATTTCAGCCTGGAACAACATTCTCGCTACTTCCTCTGGCACCAAGTGTGGTTACCGTAAAGGGAGTCGAGTGGGAGCTAGAAAATGCGACTCTTGAGTTTGGGAAATTTCTATCCTTGAGCAATATTATTCGTGACAACTTTGAGTTGATCATCCAATCGGGAGTTGTGCTCGCAGTTTTCAACGGAGAACTAGCTCGCTGGCAACCCGATTAGTTATTGAAATCGTTTCCGTTTGGAAATCCTAAATCTGCCCAAATTCGATAGAACTCGTAGGCGAAGACACACGCACCAACAATTATTGCAACAAAAAAGAGTTTGAGCATCAGCATGGAAAATTTCCCCTTTTTGGAAATTGGGGTTCCTTCTTGTTGGGGAGGCTGCCGAAGTTTGTCCACGGCTCTATTTTAAGTTAAAATAAGCAACAGTTTGCTAAAGATATTTTCAGAGTTGTGCAACGGATAACCTACGCAAACTCGTCGAAATACCGAGAGAATTAACAGGTTCGCTTGCAAACGAACTGATTTTTGGAAAAACCATGAGTACGCCGCACGAAATGTCAGAAGAAATGATTCAAGATGCACCGCCCATAATTGATGAATCGGAACAAACCGAAGTCAGTGAGGAAGCGGTTATTGAAGAAGCATCTGAAACCACTGGGCCACGATTGATAGTCAAGCGTGCAGGCGCAGAGACCGACATCAGTTTTAGTTTTTCTTGCCCAGCCATCATTGGAAGATTTGATCCTTCCGTAGGGCCGATTGATATTGATCTCGGCAATCTGGATGAAGGCGTTTACGTTTCTCGCAAACACGCCAAGATCACCGAAGCAGATGGGGTTTATTCTATTAGCGATCTGGGTTCGAGCAACGGAACCTACGTTCTTCAAGACGATGAATTCAAGAAAGTGGATGAAACGGAAATCAACGATGGCGATGAAATTGCGCTCGGCAATGCCCGCTTCGTTTTCCGACTGAGCTAGACGCTAAACAATCTGAACGTCTTTTGATCCGCTGATGATTTTTCCGATGCTCGCGGCGTGAGTTCCGGATTCATTCAGTGAGTTGATCACATGGTCGGCGGAATCATCATCCACCACTAGAATCATGCCAATGCCCATGTTAAAGGCCCGGTACATATCAGCATCTGGAATCTGACCAAGCTGCTGGATGACCTGGAAGATTGGTAGAGGCTCCCAGGTGCGCCGATTGATCTTCGCTTGAACGTTAGAAGGCAATACTCGCGGGAGATTGTCGTATAAACCGCCGCCGGTAATATGCGCCGCCGCTTTGATGTGATCGCTCTGTATGAGCGGATACACGGCATTGAAGTAGCACGTGTGCGGCTGGAGGAGAGCATCTGCAATCGTCATTTCCTCAAATCCAGGAAGTGGATCGCGAACGCTAAGAGAGTGGTCGTTAAACAAAACTTTGCGGGCCAAGGTGTATCCGTTAGTGTGAAGTCCGTTACTCGCCAAGCCAATTAAGCGGTCACCAGCCGAAATCCGTGGTCGAGGAAGTTTATTTGGCTCGTCAACGACGCCAACGATTGAGCCGACGATATCAATCTCTGCGTCTTCGTAGACACCCGGCATTTCGGCGGTCTCGCCACCAATGAGCGCGCACCCTACGGCTTGGCAAGCTTCCGCCGCGCCAGTGACAATAGAATGAAAAACGCTGGGTTCTAGCTTGCTACAGCCAAAATAATCCATGAAGTAGAGTGGTTTCGCACCCTGACACAGAATGTCGTTTATGCAGTGGTTAACAATATCGTGACCAAGTCCAGAATAGTCACCCGCCATTTGAGCAACTTTGGTTTTAGTGCCGATCCCGTCAATCGAACTCACGAGGATCGGAGCAGAACTGCCCGGAAAATCTGCTCTAAACATCGCACCAAAACCGCCGACCCCACCGACAACTGATTCGTTGTATGTCGCGGTGACCGCTTCTTCGACCGACTTGAGCGAAGCATGAGCGGCATCAATATCCACTCCGGCCGCCGAGTAGCTTTGGCCCGTATCCATGCTTGCAGGGTACCCCTGGTCCCGTGGGGGAAAGCCCAAAATGCCCCGATTCTCATTCCAGGGCGGTATAGTTTTTGTGATTGAGACGTTAGCTCAGTGGTAGAGCAATTCCCTTTTAAGGAATGGGTCCAGGGTTCAAGTCCCTGACGTCTCACCAAAATTTTAAGCCAGCTTTTAATAAAGCTGGCTCTTTCTTTTACAAGTTTATAGTTTTAGATGATCTTGCCAAACGCATCAAATTCATGGCGGTAATGGGAGAAACCTTCTTCGGCGGGTCGGCCCATAGCGACCAAAGCTGGTACTTGAACATGGTCGGGAAGATTGAACAGTTCTTTAACCATTTCAGGATCAAAACCCAGCATCCCAGAAGTTGCATAACCCTGCGACTGAGCTTCCAACATCAAGAATCCCATAAATGTATAACCCTGCGCCCGCCCCCACCAATGCAGATCATATTCCGACATTTTGGCAAAGGTATCGCGGATAGATTTCGCAGTTTCAGCTTCACGATCCTTCATGCCCGGATGAATGGTGTTTTCTACGTTGTCCAAAACATCTGTCATATCCGTGTAGATCACGAAAGTTACGGCAGATGCGCCAACCTGAGGTTGTCCGTAAGCCGCTTCCATGAGTTTGGCTTTGGTTTCCGGGTCTTTCACGGCGATGATCCGCCACGGCTGGAGGTTCCAAGGCGAAGGGGCCAATCCGGCGGTTGTGACCAGCGCTTTTATAGTCTCGTCACTGATTGGCTCATCTGTATATTTGCGAATAGAACGCCGCTCATTTGCGGCCTGTTTGACGGTTAGTTCCTGTGGCATTGGGCTATTCTACGTCCTATTTTTTGATAATGATACGCACCGTATCGAAATTAATAAAAATTTATCTTTGTACAGTGATCGTTCCAGGGCTTCCCTCTGTGCCTTTGATGGTGATGGCAATTGGTAGGAACTGCTTAATCACCCAAGCAATGGTCTGAAGTCGGCGCGTGATCACGCTGGTTGTGTAGGTGGTTTTGCCCTCGGCAAATGCGGCCGTGAGGAGCAATTGATCAGCCAAAAACGGGTCAACCGTAGCGCTTGTGCCGAGAAAGGCATGGAACTCTTCCCAAGCCCGGTGAACGGTTTCAAATGGCTTTCCGCCTTTGGGTAGGCACGCCGATGACGAAGCAAACCCCCGCTCAAATTGTGTATGGAATGTGACTGAAAGTCCAGGTTCTGGGCCAGAGACTTCGATCAGTTCTAAATCATCCCCCAATCCTGCCTCTTGCAATTTTTTTAGGGCGGCGGTGGCGGCATCATTGATGAGCCTGGAATGAAGTTCGACGGCGGTCACCCAAGCACCAGAGCGAACGATTCCACCTCGGCTCTGCCAATCAATTGGATTTGTAGCGGATGGTTCGTATTCCACTACGACTTCACCTCGGTTGGCAAACCCGAATCCCGCCGAGGTGAGGTGCGGATAAATACCGATCCCTTGAGCTAGGTGCGCTCGGCAAGTCGCGAGTTCAAATGCGTCAAAGTTCAGTGTGTTATTGTTGTGGGTTTCGCCAAACAGATGCACGCTGGAATAAGCTCCAGCTCGTGAAAGCAAGGCCGCAAGAGAATGAGCAACCACAAGGGTGTTTCCGGGAGACTTTCCTGGGCCGATGCGCGTGATATCGAAGTCAAACTTGATTGCCTTGGGCAATTGCTGAGGCGCAAAAGCGAGTTTGCGAGAGCCGACGTCATCCCCTTCTAAGCGGGCGTTGCAGCTGATCGCCAAAGCGGAAAGCAGGGCGAAATCTTCGTGAGAGAGTCCGGGTTTGCGCATAGCTCCCCGAACTGAATGAATTACTACTGGCTTTTGGGTCAGCGCACTCATGCAGAGTGCAGTTCGGAGAAGGGCACCACCGCCTTCGCCGTGGCTTCCGTTTAGGGTAACAATTTCTTCCGCCGCTTTGGGCATAGCTGGTTAAATCTTGAGCTTCCAGACCAAGTATTCGATTAACTTGATGGCGTAGGCGAGGGCTACGAGGGCAAGCACAAAAAGGATGATCTCGTTGTACGCAATAGCTCCGCCATCGACTGACGTTGCCTTTGCAGCTTCACTTCCATTTGCATTGCCAGCAAGAGCAGCATTGGTGTAGATTTTGTCAATGCCACTTAGCGCGACTTGAATAGAGTCGGCAAGTACGGGCCGCATGACAATATAGATAGCCACGATAGAAATAAAAGCAATTGGCATGAATAGCTGATATTTATGCTTTTGGTGCTCGTTGTAGATAACACATTGACGGCATCGTTCCGCTTTAGCCGCCGCACTCAGTGTGTGGTTTTTGGGAATGAATTTAGAAGCAGCGAGCAAGTCTTTTGAAATTGGCCCACCTTCCATCGCAGTTTTGATAACGCCTTCCTCGCACATACACCCAACCCGCTCTTTCCAACAGGTTCTTTTAGCATGATAAATCGGGCAACGTTCCCGCACAAATTTACGGCAATAGGGTAGCTGCCAGCATTTGCCAAAGAACACGTTGCGGGTGTCACGTTCTTCGCGCATTCCCTTGCCGTACTTCATTTGCTCAGCTTTGGCCCCTTCTTTCAGGCGCATTCTCATCCGAGTAACGACATCGGCGATGATCAAAATGAATCCAACGATGACTCCTGGGTAGCCGGATGCCGCCAGATACTGCAAGGCGTTAGCTTGTAACTGATTGGCTTGGTTTGGCGCAACCATGGGCACCCACCAAGTCATCAATGCGAGAAGGAGCCCGACAATGAGCAGAATTGGCCCGCAGACTTCCTCACCCCAGAACAGCCACGCCGTTCCGATAGATGCGGCTAAGAATCCCCATAACGCCATTTGGCGGAAGTAGTCTTGGTACTTGAGTGCTGCTAAAATCTGCGCTTGATCTGCATTACCTGAACCAAAGAAGTGGTATAGCAGCATGAGGATGCCAATCGCGGCGATTGCTCCGCCCCCGTAACAAAGAACCTTTCCAATTGAATCGAAAAAATTGGTGACAGCTTCGTTTAGGTAATTGTTAACTCTTAGCTCGTTTGGATCTCGGCGCCCCATAAGTATTTGCCCGTTTTACTTTTTGACGCGTTCCAAGTATTCCCGGCTACGCGTATCTACTTTAACCACATCACCTTCATTGACAAAAAACGGGACGTTAATGATTGCACCTGTCTCTAAAGTCGCAGGTTTTCCACTTCCACCCGTTACAGTGTCGCCTTTGAATGAAGGATCTGTTTGCACAACTTCAAGTTCTACAAATTGAGGAACGTCATAGCCCATCATTTCGTTTCCAACTCTGAGCGCAACGACTTCCATTTCTTCTTTTAAGAACTTTGCCCCTTCGCCAAAAACATCTTCCTTCACGGGAATCTGTTCATAGGAGTCGAGATCCATAAGTATTAGTTCGTCGCCTTGGCGGTATAGGTACTGATAGTTGATTTTCTCCATATAGGCGTCATCAAACTTTTCACCGCTTCGGAATGTTTTTTCCAAAGTCGCGCCAGTTTTTAACTTTCGCAGTTTAGTGCGAACAAATGCTGGCCCTTTTCCGGGTTTGACATGCTGAAAATCAATGATCTGATAGACCTCTCCATCCATGTAGATCGCAATGCCGGTTTTGAAATCGCTTGTATCAATTGCCACTAGAATTCCCTTTCACTTAGCCTCAATGTTACTCTATGTAAGCAGAGGCAAATAGCGTTCAATTAAATTCTTCCAATGGGATTCACGGGCTTACCGTTCACACGGACTTCGAAGTGAAGATGAGGGCCAGTGCTAAACCCAGTTGAACCTACTGCCGCGATTCGTTCGCCCGTCTTAACAGATTGACCAACTTTCGCATATAGTCGGCTGCAGTGACCATACAGCGTTGAGATTCCGCCGCCGTGGTCAATGATGATGGTGTTACCGTAACCATTGATATAAGAAGCTGTAATGACTTTTCCTGAACCGGCAGCTTTGATAGGAGTTCCGCTACTGGCTGCTAGGTCAATACCTGTGTGGGTTTTTCGTTTCCCAGTAATTGGATGGACTCGTGTTCCGAACCCGCTGGACATTCGACCGTTTACTGGCCGAATGAATTTGCCACTGAAGATAGGCGTTGAACCGCTTGTCCTTGCTTGAATAGCCGCGATTTGAGCTTCCAGCTTATTGCTTTCTCGCTCCATTTCCTCAAGCCGAACTTCTAGCTCGTTTTCTTCGGCTTTTAGAGAAGCAAAGAGTTGCTTTTTCTTTGCTCTTGCTGCTTGAAGTTCGCCGACTTCTTGTTTTTGCTGTTGGACGAGTTCAGCAATTCTCGCTACGGTCAAATCTTGTTGCTTTTTCTTTGCGAGCACAGCATCTCGAAGCACTCTAACATCATTGAAAAGCTCGCGGTCGCTGTTGGCGATGCGCTGGATAAACGCTTTTCGAGCCGCAAGGTCGCCAACAGATTTAGATTCAGCGATCATGGCGATAGGCGCGGTTTCGCCTTGAACATACATTGCACGCACTCGCTGGGCAACGTGCTTCTTGACTACATCTAGCTTTTCTGTCTGTTCTCGCAGTTCAACCGAAAGTTTTTGCTGTTCCTTTTTGTTCTTATTTAGCTCAGCGGTAGTGTCGTCAATTCTCTCATTCAAAGATGTGAGTTGGCTGTCAACGGCGTGAACTTGATCCATCGCTGTATGAACGGCTTCTTTCTTCTGATTGAGTTGGGAGCGAAGCTGATTCCGTTTTTGTTTGACCTTGGAAAGTGAACTGGATAAGCTACTTTGTTTCTTTTTTAGGCTGGAAGATGACTGGGTGAAACCGATCATTCCAGCGGTCATAAGGACAACGCAAATGAGTCCCGTTAGGCGATTCAGAGTTGTTTTCTTCATCGTGGTAGTTCCTCGGTTGGTCGCTCGCGGATGGCGAGGTACGAGCAGACAAGTCCGTAGACTGCGCCGCTAAGGCACAAAACGATCGTGGTTAAGAGAAGCGGAAATTCTCCTACTTTGATGACACTGAGGCTGGTTTCCAGCAATTTCGCCACAACCGAATGGGCGATCCAGAGTACCGCAGTAGCGAGTAGAGCACCCATGACACCCTCAGCAACTCCCTCAATCATTAGGGGAGTCCACACGGTTTGGCGGGTTGCGCCGACGAGTTCCATGATGCGCATTTCTTTCTTGCGCGCAACCATGGTGAGACGTATCGTGTTGTAAATCAAAATTCCGCCGGTGGCGAGCATTACAGTGCCTAAAACTAATCCCAGCCACCTGATAGCAGACATGACTTGCTCAATGAGGGCTTGCACATCACCCATATACTGAACCCCGTCTTTCGGGGCGACCTCAGGCATCTTTCTAGCGTAGGCAACGATGTCCTTCGCTTTCTTCAAATCACTAAAGGTGATATTAAAAGTATCGGGCATCGGGTTCTCAATTTCCAATCCGCTAGAGATTTCGGGGTTTTCGGTTTGAAACTCTTTCCAGACTTCGGCTTTGCTTCTAAACGTAACCTGTTTAACACCATCAAGCTTTTCAAGCCGTTTTCCAAGTGCTTGAACTTGCTCGGGTGACGCATCGGTTCGCGCAAAAACATTGATGTCGAATTTGCTTTCTTGATTGCCAGCAAAACTAGCCAATCCAAAGTAAGCAAAGGCAAAACCGCCGATGATAAACAAGGCCATGGCGGAAGTTGTGATCGCTGCAAAAGTAATCCACTTATTACGGCGCAAGCTCACAAAAGCTTCGTTTAATAAAAACTCTAGTCGATCTAGCATGGTTAAGATTCGGTAGGAAATTCCAGCGGGTCTTCGTGCATGTGCTGCAACAATTCTTCATCATGATCGCCTTTGTCGATCATGCCTCCGGCAAGCTGTATGACTCGTTGATTTGCCCTCTCAACCTGCATGATGTCGTGCGTGGCAACGACGATGGTTGTTCCTTGAGAGTTCAGATCAAGGAGAATATTAATAATTTCATCGCTATGGCCAGGGTCAAGATTCCCGGTTGGTTCGTCAGCCAAAAGAAGCGGAGGGTTGTTAATCAATGCACGGGCAATAGCTACTCGCTGTTGTTCGCCACCCGATAGCTCAGTAGGGTAGGCATCTGCACGGTGGAGGATATTGACCCGCTCAAGAATAGCTGGCACTTCGTCTCGTACCTCGTGTTTCGATCTGCCAACCGCGCGCATGGCATAACCAACGTTTTCCCAGACTTTCTTGTTGGGTAGAAGACCGAAGTCTTGGGGAACGATTCCGATCTTACGGCGGAGCATCGGAACTTCTTCTGGCGTAACCGAAGCGAGTGAGCGCCCATCGATAACCGCATCGCCTTTAGTGGGCTTAACTTGGCAAGAAAGAACCTTGATGATTGTTGACTTACCGCTTCCGGTTTGACCGCACAAGAATATGAATTCACCACGGTTTACATCTAAAGAAACGCCTCTTAATCCGCTGACGTAGTCGTTGTATGCGACCTCAAGCTTTTTAAGTTGAATGTAGGGTGCTGGAGTTGCCATGGATCGGGCTACAAATTATGGTACCCGTGGAATTGCTTGGTGAGCTTCAGCGAATGGACTTTGAGCACTGGAGAGCAACTAGCTGTTCAAATTATCCATTTCTATCGGGTTAATCCTTACATCCCGGTAGACGAGTTATCCGGTTCCTCTTTAGAATCCGAGTCTTTGCCGACAAACCAAATTACACAGCAAACCAATGTGCAAATGGCGACTATGACTGAAGCTATCATCGGTTCAATTGGCGACATTTTATATTTTATGCAGATTGCGTAGGAAACAAACCACGCAACCACCGGGAAGGACACATAGCGATCGACAATTCTTAGCATCTCTCCCCATCCTTCACTGTGCGCCCGGGCCTTCTCATTACCAATAAACAGAGAGAGATGCCATCGAATGTAAGCAAGCGCAACTCGTTCCCTCGTCACAAAAATAAACAGAGCCAGGAAAAGTGAAATGCAAGTCCACTCTATTATTCCAATGATCATATCCATGACTTCTTGTAAAATCCCTAATTTGGTTCCAACCTACAGTGACCGGATTAGAGCCTCGGAATACTTGGGTGGGGCTGTCAGTGTACTGACTTTTGGGCTTGCGATCAAAATCTAGACTAACTTCATTACAGAGTTGACCCCAAGTTGCCCCTAGTAGTTGTAATAAATACAAAGCTTTACTCTGAAAGAATCTGCACTCTTATGCAATGAACTCATCCGCCTCTGATCGGGTAAACCATCAAGGTGAGCGAGCCCACAATTGAGCGAATCAGAGTCCGCTATGGCGAAACCGATCAGATGGGCCACGCCTACTACGGAAATTACATGTTATGGTTTGAACAAGCACGTGGGGCATGGTGCCGGGCTCGGGGATTTACATATAAAGAGCTTGAAGAAATGGGCTACAAACTCCCGGTTGTGGAGGTATGGGCCAAGTATCGCGGCGAAGTGAAATACGATGATGTCATTGCTGTGCGTATTTGGATAGGAGAGATGCGCCGAGCCGCAATTCAGTTCATGTACGAAGTCATAAATGAGACCACAGGGCAGGTAACAACTGAGGGCTACACATGGCACGTTTTTGTTGCCGATTCTATGAAAGTGATCTCTATCCCGCCAGAAATTCGTTTGATGATGGAAAAAGAGCCTGAAAACTGAAATTTAAGGTCAATAACGGAACTTCAGGCATGGTTTTTCCGCTAAAGTTATCTATGCCTTCTCGCAATCGCGCTTTTGCGTTCTCATTAGTATTGGCAGCACTGTCGATTTCCGCGATCGGTGTTCCAACTCCGAAACAAGAAAAAGTTCTCCTACGATTTAAGCCTGAGGTTGGTCAAAAGGCAAAAACCAAGAGTCAATCGACGGTTAAGTTTGACGCCATGGGACAAAAGCTGACCATCGAAGAGTCAAGCACTTCAGCAACTGAGGTTCTATCTGCCGACGATTCACACAGCGTTTTGCGCACAGTTGTTGAGTCATCTAAGTCAACTATTAATGGTGATCCACTTCCCGACGATGAAAGTGATGAGAAGGTGGACATCACTTACGGGCCAAACGGTGAGATCAGAGAAATTAACATTGATCCGAAACCAGAAGAAGAATCAGAAATAGAATTCCGGGCTCGTTTAAATGTCGGTACGTCCGTTGTTTTCAGCGATCAGCCAGTGGGTGTAGGTGATACGTGGGAAAAAACTTACGCGCCAAGCGATAAGTTAAAGATCCGAGCGGCGAAAGCGACCTTTAAGCTGGAAGCGATGGAGGAACTTGACGGAGTTCCTTGCGCGAAAGTGTTAATGTCTTATGTTGAATCTGCTGGCAGTCCAAAAATGACGGCGACTTCAACTCATTGGATCGAAATCGCATCTGGTGATTCGATCAAGAACGAGATGAAGATCAGTGGCGTTCAAATTGACTTTGGATTCGATGAACTCACAACGGTTGCTGTAACTGGAAGCGCAATGCGAAGCTCCGGCGGATTGGTTCAATCAGACACAAATAAAGAAGAATCACCAGAAGACGAACTCGGCCCGATTGACGAAAAAATCAAAGATTTCGAAAAAATTGATGGCTGGGCACCCATCTACAGGCAAGTGAAAGATGGGCGAATGACATTGCTTATGGAGTTGAATGCTGACCTGTTCGAAAAGCCGATGATGCTCCAAGCAACCGCCGCAAGCGGACTTGCTGACGGACGTGTTACTCCTGGTGAGCCAATCTCTGACCTTGTTTTTGAATTCCGCCGATTACCAAACGAAAAGATTGCGATGTATGTGCCGAACTACTTGTTCCGCGCAGATTCAAAATTGCCGATTGCTAAGGCAGTTCAACGATCATTCCCAGATTCCCTCATCGAAACCTTTGGAATTGAAGCGGAGCAAGATGGAAAAGTCTTAATTGACCTCAGCAACTTCTTCCGCGGCGATGTTTCCCGGCTTCCAGAATTGCTTGCGGGTGGCGGAAACCCATTCTTGGGTGGTGGGGGAAGTTCACTAGGGCTTGATCGCGAGAATTCATACGTTTCCGAAATCAAGAACTTCCCGAATAACACTTACGTTCAAGCTGTGCTGAACTTCGTTGGTCGGGGCGGTGGCGGAATGGCCGCTTTGCTTGGTGGTCAAACCAGCGCGGACGACCGCAGCATGATCGTCAAGCTGAACTACAACTGGTATCCGCTTCCCGTTGACAATGGCTATCAGCCACGCATGTTTGATTCACGAGTTGGGTTTTTCACCAACGATTACACTGATTTCAACGACACCACGGCTATTGATGACAAGGTGATGATGATCAGCAGATGGCACTTAGTAAAGAAAGATCCATCTGCGGAAATGAGTGAGCCAGTTGAGCCAATCGTATTCTGGATAGATAACTCGGTTCCAGAAGAATTCAGAGATTCAGTGCGACATGGCATTGAAAGCTGGAATAAAGCGTTTGAAGCGGCTGGTTTCATCAATGCGGTTGTCGCTAAGCAAATGCCAGATGATGCGGATTTTGATTCGGCTGACCTGCGCTACAACGTTGTCCGGTGGATTACTTCACCAAGCGATGCTTATGCAATTGCTCTGTTCAGAACCAATCCATTAACTGGTCAAATTCTAAACGGCAGTGTGAACGTAGACGCAAACATTGTCAAGATTTTTGCCGAGGAATACGGTCACTACGTGCGGCCGGAAGCTTGGCAATCAAAGCTGGCGAAACGACTCGCGGCAATTCAAGCAAATCATCGAGATCATCCGGGCGAATGCACGCTTATGGAAGATGGCGGCCTAAATGCGGCAACCGGATTCATCGCGGCTGGGCTGGTTCCTGGACTTTCTCGCGATGACTATGTGAACCAATTTGTGAAATGGGTGGTTACTCACGAAATGGGGCACATGATGGGCTTGCGCCACAACTTTGTTGCTTCCACATTGCTTGATCTCAACAATCTGGGCAATGCCGGGGAAGTTGACGCAGAGGGTACAGCCGCTTCGGTGATGGATTACGTTGCGTTCAACCCATCCGCTCTGAAAGCTGGTGGCGCAAAATTCTACGGTGACACAGTTGGTCGGTACGACATTCACGCGATTCAGTACGGCTACACGGTTTTCCCGAACAAAGATAGCCAAGATGAGCGCTATGATCTAATCAAAATGGCCGAAAGGGGCACGAGCGAAGGTTTAGCCTGGCTCGGCGATGAGTACGCAGATGGAATTGATCCATACGTCACTCGGTTTGACCTAGGCAAAGACCCGCTCGCTTATTGGAGCCGCATGGGAGATGTCAGCCATGACCTGCTCTTGAAACTGGCTCAGAACTCGCCACGACAAGGCCAGAGTTATTACAACTTCACTCGTGACTTCAATGTTCTGCTTGGCGAATACAACCGTTCAGCGATTGAACTCACCCGATTTGTTGGTGGCGTTCGCAAAAGCTCAGCATACAAAGGTGATCCTAATGCTAAGCCTCCAATTGTGAACATTGACGGGGCGACTCAAAAGAAGGCCTTAAACCAAATCGTCAAGATGGTGTTCGACGCGAAAGCCTTTGACTTCCCTAAAGACACGTTCAAGTGGATGTCGCTAAACCCCAAAGGTTCGTTTATCGAAACCATGGGGAATGCATCTCAAGACTTCCCAATGCGTGACCAATTCGGCTCTATTCAGGCAAGCGTTTTGGGATCATTGATGGAAGGCGGAACTCTTAATCGGGTCATGAACGCAGAATTTGAAGCCGAAAAAGGAGAAAACACTTTGCGACTCATCGATCTCTTTACGATGATCCAGGATGCGATTTGGAGTGAAACCAAATCGGCGAGTGCTGTATCACCACTTCGCCGAGATTTGCAACGCGCCCACGCAGACATTCTGATGAGCATGGTTCTTGAGCAAAGTGGTGCTCCTGCTGAGGCAATTACGATTGCCCGGTGGCAATTGGTTAAGCTTTCTGCAACGCTGAAAGCCGCAAGCAAAAAGTCCACTGACGCTTATACTCAAATGCACTGGGATGACTTGGCTGATCGAATGGAAAAAGCTTTGAGTGCTCGACCAACGATTGGTTCAAGTGGCGGTGGCGGCGGACTTAGCCTTGCTGACCTGCTGGGTGGGGCAAAGCCTCCAAAATCTGCTTCTGGAAAGAACGGCGGCTAATTTTTGACCGCTTAGTAAGCCGTCCTGGCAACCTGTTGGTAACCAGGACGGCTTAATTTTGTGCAACTTGCGCGTTTTATTGATCGTCTAGTCTGTTATGTCGGCAGGACGCCCAAGATCGTTTGAAGAACAGGAAGTTATCACTCGTGCCACAGATTTATTCTGGCGGCAGGGCTACGAAGCCACTGGTCTGACCCAACTGTTGCAACACATTAATATGGCTCGACAGAGCCTTTACAATGTGTTTGGCGAGAAACGTGGCCTCTATTTGAAATGCTTGGAGTACTACTCGCAGATGGATTTAGAGCGGCTCGACCAGCGGCTGTCCTCCAGTCAATCGGCGTATGACTCTCTTTGCGACTGTTTACTAACTTTCGCAGCCGGCCCGCCAGCCGGAGAACCTGCGGGTTGTTTAATCGTTCATGCCGCATGCGAATTTGGCCGATCTGATTCAGAGATTGGTTCCATAGTTCAGAACCATTGGAATGCGATGGCAGCCCGTATTGGGAGAAGCCTAGAAAACAGCATCGCTGGAGGCGATTTGCCCGCCGGAGTCAATGTATTGCAGACTTCGCGTGCACTCACTCATACAATTACCGCGATTTGCGTAATGCAACGAGCCGGCGTTCCGGCGGACGAAATGCACCAAGTGGCTAATGCGGCGATTGAAGGAATCGCCGTAAATACAAGCTTCTAAGGAGCGACCGCGATATGCATTTCTGCGGCTAATTGGTGCAAAGCACCAACAACATCCGTTGTCGCCAAGTGAACGTGGATGACAGCTCGGCCGTTTGACTGCAACGCGCCAATATCGCCAAGTGCCTGCGCCATCTTGAGTTGACCGAATGTGGCATCCATGCCCGGAATATCGAAATCGGCCGCGTCTTCGCTTGTGAGCACAATGTAGTAGCCGTTGTTTGGGCCACCTTTGTGATACTGCCCCGTGCTGTGCAAGTAGCGAGGGCCGTAGCCAAAGCTAGTTGCGAGTTTGAGCCTTGCGGTTGTGGCGGTGCGGATTTCCTGAATCGCTCCAGTTGCGCCCTCTGATTCCGGCAAAAAGGCAAGGAAAGCGATCTGCGAACCTTCTGGTGCTTTGTGAATGAAGTTTGCAACCGCCTCACCAACCGTGTTTCCATGCGATCCATAGAGCCTCAAATCTTGACTGGCGATTTCATATTTGATTTCGGGAATTGAGCTGAGTGCTTGGATTTTTTGGAGTTCCGCCCGGGCAATATCTTTTGCCGCCTGAACGTTGGGCTGATCAAAAGGATTGACTCCGAGTACCGCTCCGCATGTAGCGGTTGCGATTTCCAACCAGTACAAAACCTTAGCGAGGTATTCGGGCGAATCGATTTTAGAAGTCAATCGAGGTGCTTGTTCCTGAGTTGGAATTGCGGGATCAAAATCTTTGCCACCGACGACAAAGAACACGCGATCTGTGCCGTAGCAATCGGGGGTTGCGAGCGGTTCGGTTGCAAGAGGCAGCGTCCCGACGCCATGCTTTCCGGTCGATTCGGCAATAAGTTGCTCAGCCCACAATGCGATGCCGTCGAATTCTGGCGGGTTAGCAAACGTGATTTTGTCAACGCCATTTTTGGCAAGTTCGCCAAGGAAAATTCCCGCAGTGATTCCGTGTGTGTCTTTATTTTCAAACAGACTGCAAACTTCGCGGAGCATGGATTCCACGGGGAGTCCTGCTAGGGCGGCGGGCACCATGCCGAATACTGTGAAAACGCTGAATCTTCCGCCGACCGCTGGCTCACCGAGAAAAATCTTTCGATATTTACGTTCAGTGGCTCTAGTTTCCATTTGAGAGCCAGGATCGGTGATTGCCACCATGTGTTGCGCGGCATTATCACCCATCTCTTGTAGTAGTTCGGAGTAGAAGAACTCTTCGAAAGCAAGTGGTTCGACGGTGGTGCCTGACTTGCTCGCAACAATAAATAGCGTTTTATTTAACGGAACGGAGTTGCGAATGCGCTGAACGTCAACCGGGTTTGTTGAATCCAAAACGTGCAGTTTTAGCCCGCCCATATTGGGGAACGCTTGCGAGAACATGAGGCTCGAAAGGCTCGATCCGCCCATACCGAGAACAACCGCATCGGTAAAACCCGATTTTTTAACTAACTCGACAAACCCAAGAATTTCTGGAAGTTGCTGGCGAGTTCTGAGTGGAGCATCCACCCACCCAAGAAACGCCGCAACATCTGCCTGAACCGAGGGATCGCTCGACCATAAACTGGGGTCTTTACCGTACAACTTCTCGGCGATTTCAGTCTCGTTCCAGTAAGAACTAGCGACGATGGCGTTGGCTTCAGCTTGATTCATGCTCAAACCACGAAAGATTCTTGTTTGGTGCGGAGCGCGTCGAGGAGTTTGTCGTGTGGCTCTACAAACTTGGCGATTGCATCCTGTTGCAGAGTTTTGGCGGCGGCTTCAATATCAAAACCTGCCCCGGCGAACTCATCCATGATCGCTTTTTGAGTCTGATATTGCCCGGTGAGTTGATCGCTTGGATTCCCGATTTGCAGATATGCTTCGATCGTGTCAAGCGGCATTGTGTTTACTGTATCCGGCCCGACTAGTGAATCTACGTAGATGACGGGAGAGTAGGCGGGATTCTTTGCCGATGTACTTGCCCAAAGCAGGCGTTGGGGCCGAGCCCCTGCATTTGCTAAAACTTGGAACCGATCTGACTTAAACAAATCTTCGTAAACTTTGTACGCCATGTGGGAGTTGGCAATGGCGATTTTTCCAGCGAGTTGTGGTGCTTTTTCGGCAAGTTGGGGATCAAGCAAAGTGTCAACTCGGCTAACAAAAAAGCTTGCTACGGAAGCCATATGTAGAGAAAGACCCTTACTGTGCCGTTCCTCAAGTGCGGAAATGTATGCCTCGGCAATAGCCTGATATCTGGGCACACTGAAAAGAAGCGTGACGTTGACATTGATGCCATCGGCAGTGATTTGGCGGAAAGCCGTCACTCCGGCTTCGGTCGCCGGAACTTTAATCATCACGTTTGGTCGGGCCAGTGTCTTCCATAGCCTTTGCGCGTCGGCGATAGTGCCTTCTGCATCGTCGGCGAGGTGCGGCGAAACTTCCAGACTCACGTATCCATCAAGTCCGTGAGTGGAATCGTAGACCTGCCTGAAAAGATCGGCCGCCATAGCGACGTCTTCTATGCTCAATACATCTAGCGTTTGTTCCGCATCGTTTCCGGCGGCAGTGAGCGTAAAGATCGCATCGTCGTAATCGTGGCTCCCCGCTATGGCTTTTTCAAAAATCGCTGGATTACTGGTGACCCCTCTGATTCCGTTATCAATATCCCGTTGCAGGCTTCCATCTTGAATATAGCCACGACGAATAAAATCGAGCCACGGGGATTGGCCAAAATTCGGAAGTTGCTGCAGAGGATTCATATCAAGTTGTGGCTTAGTTTATCGGCAACGGATGACATGCTCCGGGATGATTCTTGCTAAAAAATCGGGACATATTTTGGGTTTTCAACATTTTGCGTCTTTCTGGTTCGGAACGCCGTCTGGAATTTCGGTCAATGGAATGGCGGGCGAGCGGCCAGGGAGGGCGTTTTTTTCCTAGTTGTCTACCGATAATCTTCCTAAGAAAGAAATGAGTTTTGTCGGCAAGTGGTTTGGCTTTGGGAAAGATCCCAATTTTGATGATGGGATCAGGGCATATGAAAAGGCAGAATTTGCTGAAGCTCTCGCACACTTCAATGCTTGCGTTACCAACAGCCGAGAAGCGGCGGTTCGAGAACGAGCCAAGAACTATATTTCTGGATGCTTAGGCAAACTTGCCCGACGAGCCTACGACCGCCGGGAATTCGAAGAAGCACTCACTTACTTAGACCAAGCAACTGAAGTAAGACCAGGCTTCGCTGACTTGTGGCTGACTAAGGCAAAGGTCGAAAAGGCTTTGGGTGACGCAAAAGCGGCGATGGAACATGCGGAGAAGAGCCTGGAAATAAACCCAACATTTGGCGGCGCGATGGTAATGCGTGGTGTTTTAGTTTATAAGTTAGGCGACTATCAAAAAGGATTTGAAGAAATACGACGAGGAATTGAGACAGACCCCCGCCTAGAAACCAATGACTGGAAAAAGGGGCTGTCATTCCACGAATCGGGAAATTTTAAACAGGCACTGAGCGAATTTGAGCAAATTCATCCGCAAGGGGGTGACGTCAACGATCTAGTTGCCCAAGGGGATGACCTCGCCAGGAAAGGCTCTTGGAAACAAGCGCAAGAGATGTTTAGGGCCGCTACGGAGATGGCCCCTAACTATGCCGATATCCGCAGCCGGCATGGGCAGTCGTTGATGGAATTAGGTGAACTCGCTGCGGCAGCTCAGGCGTTTCAACGTGCCATCGCGATCAATCCTGATTACAGCGATGCCTTTGCTCTCCTTGGGATAGTTTTGAGGCGACAGGATGATGAGGAGAATGCGATGGCGGCTTTCCGTCAAGCTTTGGAATTAGATCCGCATCACCCCATAGCTAGCCAAGAGATTTTGTACCGCCGCCGCTAACCTACGGCCTAGATTCCAGAATCTGAGCCGCGACTGGACGCCGACCAAACATGGGAGAAAGGTATTTACGCATTTCAACCTTTTGGTAAGTAATTACGTGAGCATACTGATTCTCCATTTTGCTCGGTTGTAGTTCTGAAAAGACTGCTTCAACTGCTTTGTGCTGTGCAGGCGAAAGTTGCGCAGTCGTCAGTCTTTTATTAATTTGCGTCAGAGCCTTTTTGTCTGATCTTACTTCGCTAATGCCATAGATCATTGCTTGTAGAGGTAATGTTGAAGTTTGATCTATTTGTGATTCAACCATTAGGGTGAGAAGTTGATCTAGCTGGCTATCAGTAAGAGGCATCGCTAATTCTCGCTGGCTTGTGATCACCCCTTGGATCGCAAATTTCAAAATTGATTGTTTGTTGCTCGCCGTTGAAATGATCGGTTTTAATCGTTGGACAGAATTGAGGATAAAGCCGGGAGATGGATAATTGTTCACGACTTGATCGAATGTGTACCAAAGAGACTGAGATACTTCGGCTGCTTCAGGATTTGCTTTAAAAATCCTTTCGATTCTTGCAAATTGGGCGTCGAGTTTCGTCTCTGCGGCTTTTCCTCGTTGACCATGGAATGCAACCGCGTGAACCTCGTCAATGATTTGCCCTGGTGATTCAAAGTGGGAACTGTACGCCACTGTGGCAAGTGCAACCCCGAGAGAGACTGCTGCGATTCCAAAACCCAAGAATCTACGTTCCATATCCGCAATACGGGTGGCTGTTCAAACGGGGTTCCCAATTCTAGGTACTTGTGCAATAACTTTCATCAAATATTCAGTTCAAATGAACCCAGATTTATTGAGGGACAAGGGACCCGATTTGGTTAGAGTCAACCATAAGGTGGGTCATTATTTGCTCCTAATCGCCGCCAAATTGAGCAACCTAACTAACTTTCCGCTCTCATCGAACTCGTAAGTCGCACTTCTATACGATTCGTTAATCAAATCCGTCTTAGAACTGTCCGGACTAACTAAGACTTCGATGTTTTTTGAAGCCAATTCCTTGGCGATTGCTAGATTATCGAGCATCGGTTTGCTTACACAGAATAGTCGCCGATGAGTTGTGTGAGCCGATGGCAAAAGCACCATATATGGGAAGGAACCTGCTTGCAAGTAAGACGATAGTTCTTGTTGCGAATTTGGTAGCACCATGACTAGCGTTGGTTGATTTAAATCGTTTGTTGAAAATGGTTTACCGCTTGGCCACAGATGGCCATTGATACCCAGTTGGGTTCCACGCTTTTTGATTGAATTTGACAATAATGTAAGGCCGTCTTGGTCTTTCTTGCCGCTAGCTACTTGCCAGGCCAAATCTACAATTCTTTCTTGCCAAGCTTGCTCATCTGACGCTCCGCAAAAACGAACCGCTTTTTCAGCGGTTGATATGTTTTGGTCAGGCATTGTTATGAGTTTTTCAGCCGAAAGTTTGACTTCTTCGTAGAATGGATCGCTCTGATGGAATTTTTCAACAGCATAAGAATTGTTGATCGATTCATCAATGGTTGGGTCGGAAGCGTAAGGACGGAGCTGAACCGCAAAAATCAGATCCGAACCTCGGTCTCTGGCAGTAGGTAATCCGTATGAATGACTAATATCAAAAAAGTATCGGATCAGCAAATCTGTTTTTGGGCTGTTGGGAAAGCTCTTTGCAAAAGTTTCGATGGCATCAGCTTTTTCTCTTTGCAACTTAAAACTGTATTTATTATTTTCTAGGATGGGCAGGGCCGAAATTCGCTCGAATTCCGCATCCTCTCCTGGGTGTGAAGCTACCCAAAACACCATCGCCGAAATTACGAGCAGAGAAGGAATCGCGAGGAAAATTCCTAAGAGTCGCTTATCCACGCATTATTTTAGCGAATTAACTCACCTTATTTTTTTCCAATCTGTCCCTTCGATCGAATCTCTCAATTCGTAACCTGCAACAGCCAAATCGTTGCGGATTTGATCAGCTTTTGCGAAGTCTTTGGCGGCCTTTGCTTCGGACCGCTCGACAATCCATTGCGTGATGAGTTTGCCATTGATTTCGGGCTCTGCTTCAAATTCTTCACCTTCTGATGGATCGGCAAAAGTAGCGTAAACAATGCCAAGGAGATTGTTGATCTTTTTGAGGAACCAAGCGGCTTGAGCTGCAGTTTTTCCGTCGAGATGGTCGCGTAAGATGAGTTTGTTGCCTTCCAATGCTTTAGCCACAGCGACCGATGTGTTGAGGTCGTTGAGCATCGCCGCTTGTGCTTCTGAGTAAATCTCGCTGAGCTTGCTTAAGGGGCCTTCGGGCAACTGTCCGTCCGGAAAATCATCCATCGTGAAGCCAGCTTTACCAATCCTATCAAGTGATTCCGTAAAGCGATCAATATGAGCCTGCGAATCCCGCAAGGTCTGCAGCGTGAAGTTGTGCGGCTTGTTGTAAGGAACTGAAATCAGGGCAAGGCGCAACGCGAGCGGGCCGAATCCTTGGTCGAACAGGTCTCGCGCCGTGTAGAAATTGCCCTTCGATTTGGACATCTTCTCACCTTCCACCTGCAAAAAGGTTACATGGAGCCAGTGGTTGCAGAACGGTTTACCGTTACCTGCTTCGCTTTGAGCGATTTCGCATTCATGGTGCGGGAACTTGAGGTCTTCGCCGCCTCCATGCAGGTCAATCGTGTCGCCGAGATACTTTTGCGCCATGACCGAGCATTCGATATGCCAGCCGGGGAAGCCCCATCCCCAAGGGCTGAACCATTGCATGAGGTGCTTGTCATCCTTTTTCCATAGCGCGAAGTCAGCCGGACTCTTTTTGTTGTCATCTTGAACCACGTCGCGAACTGCGACCTGAAGGCTTTCTCGATCGCGGTTGCCGCTGAGTTTGCCGTACTCAGCAAACGAATCCACGTTGAAGTAAACGCCAGTTGGAGTTTCGTAAGCGTGACCCTTTTCGATGAGGTCTTGCACCGCCACGATTTGCTCGCGCATGTGGTCGGTCGCGCGGGGTCGGACTGAAGGGGGCAACAGGTTCAAATGACGCCAATCCGATTCAAAAGCATCTGCGTAGTGGCGGGCTAAATCCCAGACGTTGGCAAACTCTTCTCCTTCTTTACTTTGCAGAGCGCGGGCCATTTTGTCTTCGCCGCTCGCATCCGCAACGTCATCTTGCGTGAGGTGCCCCACGTCGGTGATGTTGCTCACATAAGTCACTTTCCAGCCAATGGACTGCGCGGTTCGGACGATCAGGTCGCTGGTAATAAAGGTTCGGAAGTTACCGATATGAGCGTAAGAGTAAACAGTTGGTCCACATGAATAAAAGCGCAGCTGATTGGGTTCGACCGTCTGGATGGGTTTGACAGTTCGCGAAAGACTATCGTACAGTTTGAATTCCGGCGCGCTCATGGGATGGTTCTCAGTTTAACGAGTGAACTTACTTTTACGCCGGGACGGGCGGAAGTATCTCTGTGGTTAGGGTGTCTGTCTCGCGATTAAGTAGAGAAGTTGGACGTTATCTTCCCAAGATTTTTGATTGTCTGATATCAGTGTCTGCATCGCAGTGTATGGCTTATTTTCCCGAATGAGTTGATTGACCGATGCAATGAACTCTGTTCGGGGTTTGGTAAGGGAAAAGAGCAGCTGATTTTCTTCAGATACTTCCAATTGATCCGGCCCGAGGGGTGGATTTAGGTCAAGTTTGAATAACAAAAAAATTGATATAGTAACGGCGATCAAAACCAATTGAGCAAGAATGAGAAGATAGGGACGCGAATCTGAACCAATCCCAAATAGTCCGGCAGGTAATACATAGACTCCGCTCAAATAGAGTGGTGTCAACTGAATAGTACGCAGTTTTTCAAGTGCAAATTCTGAATACTTATAGGAGCAAGATGTGTAGATACGCCGGGGAACTAGATACGTGCAGTAGGCCAAAACCAGACCCAGCGTTGCCATGGTGCAACCAAGAATAAAGCGGGAAAGTTGCTGGGATGCAGTGGCCTCAACTGCAACTGCTCTGTAAGTGCCGCAACCAAGCACTAGAATCAAAGCCAGTATGATAACAAAGGTGCGCCTTCGCGTCTGTAAGCCGAATACTCGAATCTGAGCGTTCAGCGGTTTCATTTTGCCACCGCCCGATCTAAGTAGAACAGGTGATCCTCGCCATCCATCGCGATGTGAGTCAGTAGGTTCTCAGCTTCATCCACGTTGAGCCGCAACTTAGAAGAAAGAGATCGAATTGCCATGAAGGGTTTATTCTCAATAATCAGTTGCCGTGCTTGCTCTAAGCAGAGCTGATTGTTAGAATTTTCGTAAGCTGCGCGAGCAGGTTTGTTTAAACAGTGGTTGCACAGAACCCCGCGGTATCTAAAAAGCAATCGGTATATGAGCAAAGCACTAAACACGGTGAGGGGAATCACGATTGGTTGAATTCCGACTCTTTGCAATTCGGGCAAAAACCAGAACGACAGCAGGATAAAAATCGAGGCTGAATCAAACGCTCGTGAGAAAGCAAAAACTATCCGGAGCAAGAACTCAGGGAATCGGACGGGAATTCTGACTTGAAAGAAAAACCACATAGAAATGCTCTTAGCGACATACGGCATTAAATAATAAATTGCGATTACTAATCCAAGTGCACGGACTCTTGTTTGGCTTGAATTTGGTTCGGCAATGCGTTCGGCGGCCCCAAATGGCATCCAAGCAAACAGCGCAACTAATCCAACAAATACCAAAAACGCAAATACATGCTGAGACTCAAATCTCTTCAATCTTTGAGAACTGGTACGTATCACGATTACAGACTTAATTGTATTCGAAAACAGAGTTTTAACTCAAAAAATCTTCCGGCGGCGAAGGATCCTGTGGGTCTTTACTATCTGGATTGCGGCGGATGCGGTCATCGTGCAGAACCAGGTTCAGCAAGAACAAAGCATCGCGCGGGGAGAGGTTTGTCTGCATCCGCACGTACTTCATATTTTCCAGCCATTCACCACCCTTGAACCGCTCCAGAATCCCTGCGTACAAATCTGATTGCCGGTCGAGCAGTAGCCTCACGTTCCCCGGAATGATCGTCAGGGGGGCATGCGTGAGTTTCCGCAGTGAAAACAGCGGCAAAACAACCTGATACGAAATAATCAGTGGCATATCCGGGAACACCTCCGTGACATTGAACATCCAAAGCATCCAGGCCAGAAAAATCGAGTGAGGAACCCCTCGGATTGCGACACCGAAAAACGCCATGACTTTGGAGACATTTTTTGATGGAATCGAGCCAAGTTTATCGCTTGTGGCGAGATCGATAAAAAACGAGTTCAGCCATTGGGTGACGAACAATCCGATGCCGTAAGTGAGGGCGAGAACCGCAGTTCCCGATGCGATTTTCCCCGAGATCCCTTGCACCAAATAAGCAACCAAAAACGCGAACAAGAGCCGAGAAACAAGGTGAATCAGACGCCGCTGAACCGTGCGGGTGAGGCTACGTTCAGAAGTCGGCGACCAGTATTGATCGGGGCTTGTGTAAGTCATTCGTATCAATCAGTCTTCTAAGCCGAACACTTGATGGTGATCAAAGGCGGCTGACTGCAGTGTATCTTTGATCGCTTCTCCCATGATGGTTCCTTGCCATTCGGCTGGTGCCTTGATTCCGAGCAAATGAACCGCCGTCGGGGCGATATCCAGCAAAGATGTTGGTGCTTTTATAGTACGTCCGCTCATTACTCGGTATCCCCAAAGGTAGATCGGGATCGTCATGTCTTCCGGCATCAACGTTCCGTGCCCGTGATCGTGGCCTCCGTGATCAGCGAAGATCATAAAATCTACCGGCTGATGCATAGCAACGATGGCATCCACAAAGTGCCCGAGTGCCTTATCTGTTTCAGAAATCGCTTCAATCTGCTCGTCGCTCATCCATCCGTATTCATGACCGCACCAATCTGTGTGCCCCAGATAGAGGTAGAGCAGATCAAAATCTTCCGTAGAAGCCGACTGCAGGGCAAAGTCAATAATGCGCTCGTTGCCGTTGCTCAAGTTGAAGTTCGCATTGCCGTAACTTACATCCAGACTCGCCGCACTGGTGACTTCGCGGATCATGGGCCAGTTGTAGAAGAACCCGGTTTTCATATCGTGAGCTTTGGCGACTTCGAAAAGCGTGGGAACCGGGTTGGTAGGCGTCGGCGTTTCGTTTGCTGTGACTCCGTGAACGCTCGGCGGGACGGATCGAAAAATAGAATGGTGGGCGGGGATGGTGATGCTTGGATCAACCGATTGCGCCGTCCAAGTGTAAGAACCGTCCCGGGCGATTCGGTCGAGGTTGGGGGTCGCCGCTCGCTGAATGGCGTCCGGACGAACTCCGTCGATTGTAACAAGGACTACCATATGCAGGTTTTACCAGTTTGTTTTGATTTGGGTTGCTATACGGTGGCTACTCGGCCTCATCAATCACCGGAATCACACGACGGAGTTCACGGCCTGTTTTCTCAACCGGAAGTTCCGGCGTAGCCGCGCGGAATTCGGCCATCCGTTTCTGCCCCGATTCGTTTTCTGCGATCCACTCGCGGGCGAATTCTCCCGATTGGATTTCGCTCAGAATCTTCTTCATTTCGGTGCGGGTTTCATCTGTCACCAGCCGCTGACCCGCCAGGTAGCCGCCCCACTCCGCAGTTTCAGAAATCATCCGGTTCATGTGGGTCAGCCCGCCCCGGTACAGCAAATCCACGATGAGGCGCGTTTCGTGAAGACATTCAAAATAGGCGACTTCTGGCGTGTAGCCAGCATCAATCAGGGTCTGCGCTCCAGCGGCGATGAGGGCAGGAATCCCGCCGCACAAAACCGCCTGTTCGCCAAAGAGGTCGGTTTCGGTTTCTTCTTTGAAAGTGGTTTTCAGTAGCCCCGCTCTGGCTGATCCGATCCCCCAGGCGTAGCTGAGCGCGATTTGTTGGGCGTTGCCGGTGGCATCTTGGTGAACCGCGAACAGAGCGGGCAATCCCCGACCAGCAAGATATTCGGCTCGCAAACCTGGCCCTGGCCCTTTGGGAGAAACCATCGCAACATCAATAAAATCTGGTGGGGAAATGGTTTTGTACCGGATATTGAATCCGTGAGCGAACAGGAGAGCCTGGCCCTCGCGCAGATAAGGGGCAACATCTGCGGCGTAGATGCGCGCCATCGGCACATCCGGCGTGCACATCATAATCACATCGGCTTCGCGCACGGCTTGGCAGGTAGTTAGAACTGTAAAACCCTGCTCCTGGGCTTTGGCGATGGATTGGCTGGTTTCGTGAAGCCCTACGATGACATCCACCCCAGAATCGCGCAGGTTGAGGGCGTGGGCATGCCCTTGCGACCCGTAGCCGATGATCGCCACCCGCTTGCTTTTGATGATCTCTGGGTTCACGTCTTGGGTGAAAAGGAAGTCCGCCATTAATATGGAAATAATAAACGATCAATCACTGACATCCGCCAAATTGCGAACAAATACTAAGTTTTCAAATTCTTCAAAGGCCTTTTCAACTTCATCGTAATGGGCGGGATTTGGATACAAAAAGCCGGCGAAATCTGATTTGGATGGTAGCCGGGAATGTATAGAATTCCAGACCAGGCATTGAGGCCCTCAACGTGAAAGAGTCCGTCCCAATTCATCTTTACGTCTACTAGTGTTGAATGGTCATCGGGCGAAGTGGAAACTACAACTACTTCATTTCCATACAAAGCGTGAAAAATATCCTCAGGAGCGATCAAGTAACTTTCAAATTGAACCGTCAGAACATTCACAAGACCTTCGTTGGGAACTCCGGACAAGGTTTTCCTTCCCTTACGCTCAGAAGTTTTTAGCTTATCACGAAGTAACTCAATACTTAATACTTGCACGCCACCGATTGATGACCCTATTCCCATACATAGCCCGTCAACAGAGCGGTGTTTAAGATATTTGAACGTTGCACACTTCTGGCCTTCAATGGTGCAATAAGTAGCAGAATCGCCATCCGACCAAAATTCTGCGTCGCTTATAAAGGCATTCACGACTTTGTCCCAGGATTCAGAGCTAGCATTAGCGTCTGGCGTTATCTGGTACAAAATTCCAGGCGAAATATGTTTGCTCCCTAGATAAATCTTGTTTAGAGCTCTTGCTAGCTCTAATTCGCCAGCCCAGTTCTCTGACCTTTTGCATTGAAAGTTGTAGACAATTCCATTGTCGCGAAGTATTAAATCTGCAGGGAACTTAGGATTTAACATTTCTTCGCACGAGATAGTGCCATCTATCTTCGCTTCTAAAAGCCAGTTTGCTAGAACCATCTCTAGCCAAAATCCGCCAAAACTGTGTGAACGCTTGAACTCGGCTAGTGATTGATCGACAAGCTGACCTAGACTAGCTTCATTCAATTTTTCAAGCAAGTCTAAAATACTTGACCGAATGTGATCCCGACTAAAACCTAAAGAGCTTTGGGCGTGAAACTTCTCGAGTATCTGGTCGACTAATACTCTATCAAACACTCGCATCCTCGCAGATTACCGGCTTCATGATCGACAGTGTGTGAGTTCTCACGAATAGGACACCGAACTCCCCTGCGTCAAAAAGCATTACAATAGAAAGAACGATGTTGACTCTCACCACCTTGATTGCTATTGCCGTTACCACGCCGAGCATGGCGACGGATGACATGGTTTGCCCTGTGATGGGCTCCAAAATTGCCGATCTTTCGACGGCGGCTTACCACGATTACAACGGCGCGCGCTATTTCTTCTGCTGTGGCGGATGCGACACGAATTTTGCGAAGTCTCCAGCCAAGTACTTGGAAACCCAAGCCAAAGCTAAGAAAGTCGCGGGCGATTTCATGTTCGACCCGGTGACTGGTATGCGCTTGAAATCCCCGGCGATCATCGCTGAAACCAGCGATTACAAAGGCGTGCGGTTCCACTTTTCCAGCAAGGCTAACAAGGATATGTTCGATAAAGAGCCAGCCAAATACGGCACCATGCCAAAGAAAGAAGCTCTTTACTGCGCGGTCGCGGGTGAAGAAATCGAAAATTACTCTTCTGCCGCCAGCTATGTGGATTACAAAGAAGTCCGGTATTACACCTGCTGCACAGGATGCGTCGGCAAGTTGAAGGCTGATCCGGCGAAGTACGTCGGCAACGCCAAGGATCACATCAAGACTCCTGGCATCGCAACTGAACCAAAAGGTTAAGATTATTTAATAGAGAAAGATCCGGAGGGCAATTGCCCTCCGGATCTTCTTTTTTACTTTCGTCGCTTGCGAGCGAATGCGGCCAAAGCCGCCGCTCCGAGAACTGTTAGCGTTGCTGGTTCAGGAACCGCTTGCGCTTCAGAAACGATGAACCTGTCTTGATTTGACGCGAACAGCTGATCTGCCATCCAGATTCGCCCGTCAGTTCCGATATCAATAAACGCCCAGCCTTCGCCGTTCCCGCCGCGAACGTATGCGTTGCCGTCCAGAGTGTCAACACCAAGGTCTTCCACAAAGGAAAGCGTTGTTTGATCGAATACGCTGATCTTGCTGTTTAGCCCGTTGTACGAGGTCGCGTACATCTTGCCGCCGTAGAGTGCAACACCCATCGCTCGGGTGAGGGTCACGTTAGTTTGTGCGTTAGTCGTGCCGTCAATCCGGAAAACCTTGTTGTTGTCTCGGTCGGCAACAAAGATCGTTCCATCGGCCGCAACTTGGAGATCACGTAACGCGCCTCCGCCGGAAACAGTAAGAGTTCCGCCCGTGCCAAAGGTTGTGTCCAGAGTCATCGCGCCGGTGTTGTTGACGTTGTATCGCTCAATTGCTCCACCGGCTTCTCGGCTGACGTAAAGCAGGTAGTCATTTCCGACTTTGTTTACCCACGCACCACCAACTTGAACGCCGCCGATATTCATGTTTGAAACATCTGACAGGTTCGCGTTATGAACGTAGATACTGGAGATGTTAGTGCCAGTATTGCGGTTGAGAACGAACACGTTTCCGCGGTCATCGGTCGCAATTGCTTTTGGTTGAAGCGAACTTCCTGCGGCTCCATCGCGGCTATCAATCATCGCGAGCGAAGTTGTATCGAATCGGTGTACGTCTCGTGCACTATTTTGAATGTATCCGGCATAAACTGATGCTCCATCTTGTGCCAGGGCAACGCTGCGAAGGCTACTGGTGGTGGAACTGTTGGTTTGGAGAACCGTTGTCCAACTCAGAGCATGGGCTTGTACTGAAATTGCCGCAAACGCGACAATCACTAAAGATCTTGAAGTCATATTTGTCCTTTCCTTTGGTACTCAAATCCTCGCAATCTCACCAGACTGCGAATGCAGGCAATATTGACAGATACTTGTCGAGTCAATTACGGAGTTGAGTGAAGAATCCGACTAAAACTAGCAACTCTACGAGTATTTTCTGGGACTTACCTTACCTCAGTCGGAATTGCAATAAATCAATCAGATCTTAAGGGTGCTCTAGTGACTCAAAGCGTGTATTGAATGCTATCGAGAAACTCAAAGAAAAGTAACCATTGAAAATAATTCAAAATGGTGCGCGGTACAGGATTTGAACCTGTGACCCCTACAGTGTCATTGTAGTGCTCTACCGCTGAGCTAACCGCGCGTGGGATTAGAAGTATGGCAGGTTCGCCGGGAATTCACAAGGGGACCTGAGCCGAACCCCAAAATCGCCATGATTAAGCGATGAATAAATAATGTTACAAAAACGTTATTTCGTGGCTCATTCAATGGATATTCCGTATATTTGCCAGCCCAAAGTTAGGTGGCCTTAGATATTCTGAATACTGAGTTCGTGACGGGATAAATGCCTTACGGTGAACTCACTTTGATTTCTGGAGATGATTATGAAATTCCTTATGCGTTCGTTGATCTTAGCCTCAACGGTTGGGCTAGCGGTGATGAGCCAGGCTCAGTTCACCTTGTTTGCAACCGAAACCCAGAGCGGTTCTCTTGGTGGCAATACCTCTCTTTGGAAGGGCGTTCAGCAGTTCAACTTCACCGGAACCGGGGGAGGGTTTTCTATGGGGCCTGGTTTAGCGCCTGGTTCGGTTAATGATCCGAGTGGCGTGGAAGTCGTTGGTAACCAGGTTTACATCAGCAACCGCCATGGCAACCAATCGGGAATCGGGTCTATCCAACGATTTAATTGGGATGGAACGGGTCTGAATTTTGATATTAGCTTGACGGGCAACGGATTACAGCAAGTGCACGGCGCGGCGATTTCTTCAACTACTGGAGAATTATTCAGTGCTAATAAAGATGGCGGCGTGAGTCGCTTCTTGCCAAGTGGCGGCGGATTCACGGCAAACGGAACGTTCAATAACGGAGATTTGCGGGATGTTCTTGTCTCCAGCGACGGTACAAAGCTGTATCAAACCACCCCATCAAACTTTATTCGCGTTACTGAGATCGCAACTGGTGCAACCACCAACTTCACTGTTAATGGATCGAACGCAATGCACCAGATGCAGATGTTAAACGGCGATCTTTATGTGACTTCGTTTAATAGCGGAACTGTCCACAAAGTTATCCTTGATGCCAACTTCATGCCCGTTTCATCAAGTGTGATCCTGAACGTCAACTCAGCTATTGGGATCGTATTTAGTCCAGATGGGCAAGAAATGTTTGTTTCTGGTCATACCAGCAACATGATTTCCCGATTCCTAAACTCAGGCGGAACATGGGTGGCAAACGGTCAGATTGATGCGGGCACAAACCTTGGCCAGCTTGGGATTATTCAAACAGTTCCGGAACCAGGAACTATGGCTTTACTCGTAGTTGGACTTACAGGACTAGCTGCAAAACGACGAAGAAAGGGCTAAATAAATACTCAACAATGTAGTTTGCCTGGGGATTCGTTCTCCCCAGGCAATTTTTTTATTCGGTTGGCGGGCTTTTGGGTTTGCGGCTGGTCGGCGTTGATTTCACGGTCTTTTTGGGCCGCGTAGTTTTTGGGCGTGGTTTTGTTTGCCGAACCTTAGTCGCTTTCGGTTCAGAGGGAGCATCAGGAACCTTTGGTTCCTTAGTTGCGGTGGCAGATTCTTTTGGCGGATCGGGAATCTTCGGTTCTGCCTTAGATTCTTCCTCCACAGTTGCTTCTTTTAGTTTGCGTCCAAACTTTTCAATACCTTCACCGATTTTTTTAGCAAGTGGCTTTGAAGCTTTAATGACAATAGGCAGAGCCGCGGCTGCTACAAGTACGGCTAAACTTGCTCCAGGGGATGGAATTCTTCTCATTGCGGTCACTCCCTTTGTTAAGGGTCTATTCTAAATTACTCCGCCGGAGTTTCTGGGGTTTCAGAGGGGCTGGGTTCAAGTGGGGCGGCTGACTCGGTTGGTTTATTGAATGTGTCTTTTATCGCCAACAAAACAATAAGAGCGCCCGCGAAAGTGATGCAGATATCGGCAACGTTGAAAACGGGAAAATCAATAAACCGGGCATAAAACATATCTGTGACTTTGCCGCCCATAAAAAGTCGGTCGACAAGATTTCCAAGGGCACCAGAAGCAAGCAGTACCAACGCACTGAAAACTCCCGGAGGATCGTTCTTCTTTTTTGCGACGTGGTAGATGCTGTATCCGGTGATGGCGATGGCTATGGGAGTGAGGATAAATCCTGCCCCTTGCGCCATGCCAAACGCGATGCCCTCGTTAAACACGAGTTTGAACTCAAAAACGTTGGGAATTAGAACAAAAAAAGTTCTGCCTTCGGTCATATCGGCGGCATTACGCGCCCAAAGCTTGACCACTTGGTCGAGAACAACCAGCCCGGTAACCCAGACGAGGAATTTAACTAACCGAGATTTGTTCACGCTCATCCGATAATGCCTAAAACCTTGCGGTCGCGCGCAGAAAGAGGCACCTGTTCTCCATCAAGCGTAACGAGTTCCACATCGGGCCGGCGAACACGACTTCTTGCGCATTCTAAATAGCTCGATGGTTTGAACACCATTTTGCTGTCGCCAACAAATGTGTGCACTGCCGCCATCTTGAAGAGGTTTGCGAGTTGGTCGCCAAAAGCGGCGAGTTGGTCATAATCTTCTTGGCTGAGTGGCAAATGAATTTCCACATCTTGTGAATTCTTGAGGCCAAGTTCTTGCTTCTCCTGCTCCCATGCGATAAATGCCCTTCCGCGAACCGCGAGCAAAGCATCCACTTGATCTTGAACCGTTTGGTCAAACACGATTGATGGTTTGCGGAACGTATCGCAATGGACAGATTGCAGTCGGTTGATATGCGGAATCTTTGCGTATGTTTCCTCCGCCGTGTGGATGAGAAATGGGGAGATCAGAAGGGTTAGCCGATCTAACACATAGAGGCAAGCTTGCTGGGCTCCTCGACGAGAGGGCCAGTTTGTGCCATCGGCGTACATCGAATCCTTGATCGCGTCTAAGTAGAAGCGGCTGAGTTCGTTGACGCAGAAGTTATGAATTGCACTCAACGCTTGGTTGAACTCATAGACCTTGAGGAATTCGAGGACTTTACTTACCAGAACATCAGTTGACTGCATTACCCAGCGATCAACGACATTCAGTTCAGCGGGATCGGCAGGGTCGTAGTCGGCTAAGTTCCCAAGCAAAAACCGCAGAGTGTTCCGGATGGAACGGTAGTTTTCGCCCGCGATTTTGAGAAGTTCTTCACTGACAGGAGCATCGTTGTGATAGTTCACACTCGCGGCCCAATAGCGCAAAATATCTGCTCCATAAGTGTTAGAAGCTACGACAGGGTCAATCGTATTGCCTTTGCGCTTAGACATTTTGTCGCCCGTTGCGTCCGTAATCATTCCGTGGGTGACGACCGCGTTGAATGGTCGCTGAGCACGAACGGCCATTCCCAACACCATACTGATGTTGAACCAGCCGCGGTGCTGATCGCTTCCTTCGGCAAAAACGTCGGCCGGAAGGTGTTCTTTCCAGCGTGGGTCAACATTGCCTTCTAATACGGCGATATGTGTGCAAGCCGAATCGAACCAAACGTCAAAAACATCAGTTTCTTTTACAAATTCAGTTTCGCCCGTTTCCGGATGTTTATAACCATTTGGTAGAATTGCTGATGGCTCATCCGTGTACCAGGAGTCCGAGCCGTTCGCGGCGATATGATTGGCAACCGCTTCAATAGCCGCGGGATCAAGAACTGGCTTACCAGATTCTTTCCCGTAAAAGATGGGGATTCCGATGCCCCAAGGTCGCTGACGGGAGATACACCAATCGGGGCGACCTTCAATCATGTTGGTGAACCGGACTCTGCCCGTTTGCGGATACCAACTCACTTGTGGGATTTGTTCCAGCATTGCTTGCCGCAAGGTTTTGCTTTTATCGGCATGGAATGGGAGGTCTATACCGATAAACCACTGCTCGGTGGTACGGAAAATCACTGGCTGGTTATCTCGTTCGGCTAATGGATATTTATGTTTGTACGGCTCCGTGTAAAGCAAGGTTCCAAGCTCATTGAGTCGGTTCACAACAACTTCATCGCACTTTTTGAAGTGAATTCCCGCGAATTCGCCCGCTTCTTCGGTGAGCACTCCGCGCTCGTCGACCGGGCAAAGGATTTGCAAGCCGTATTTTTGTCCGGTTTGAAAGTCTTCTCGACCATGCCCAGGTGCGGTGTGAACTACGCCAGTTCCGTCCTCGGTCGTTACGTAGTCGGCGAGTACGGCCAAGGAAGTTCTATCATAAACCGGGTGTTTGAATAGAGTGCCTTCGATTTCGGAGCCTTTGAATTCTTTAACCGTTCGGTGGTTTACCAGGCCGCACTTTTCTAGAGTGCGTTCAAGTAAGTCTTTAAGGAGCACTAAGTGCCCGCGATCGGTTTTCACAACCACGTAAGTGAACTCTGGGTGGTAAGCAACTGCGAGGTTAGCTGGAATTGTCCAAGGAGTGGTGGTCCAGATCACGGTACCGACATCTTCAAGGCCTGCAAACAAGCCATTTTTGTCTTCAACTAGAGGGAATTTTACGAAGATTGAAGTGGAAACATGGTTTTCGTCGTAGACGATCTCTGTGTCGGCAAGCGCGGTTCGAAATGTGGGCGACCATAATACTGGTCGCAACCCACGATAGATATAACCATTTTCAACCAAACGCTTAAAGCACCGGATGATTTCGGCTCCGTAGGCAGGACGCATGGGGGAATAGTAGTTGTCCCACATCCCAAAAACGCCAAGTCGCTTGAATTGTTCCGTTTGTATTTCGCAAAAATGCTCAGCATGTTCACGACAGGCTTTCCTAAGCATGGGGATGTCGTAATCCACCTTTTGGTCAGCCAGTTTTTTCATGACTGCTTGTTCAATGGGGAGACCGTGATTATCATAACCTGGCACGTAGGGTGCCCGGAATCCCATTATTGAATGCGATTTGATAATGAAATCTTTGAGGATTTTGTTTAGCCCAGTTCCGATATGAATAGGCGAGTTTGTGTACGGCGGTCCGTCGTGCAGAACAAACGATTCCGCATCCTTGCGTGCTGCCTGAATGACTTCGTAAATGCCAATGGAATCCCAATGAGCTTGCATCGCAGGCTCAAGCTGGGGCAGGTTCGCCTTCATAGGAATGGAGAACTCTGCATCGGGCAAATTAAGCGTGTCCTTCAGGTTCATGTGAAGCGGAAATTTTACCTATCGGCCTGCACCAGCCCCGGGCGGGCAAGAAAGGACAAAAGTCCGTTATAGCCGGAAATAGTGAAACATCCGGTTATTATTGAATATCAATAGATCATCGCGCTTAGGCGAGTGAATGAGAGAACCGAGATGAATTGGAAAAACTTAGTATTGGCGGCATTGGGCGGAGCAGCTATTCTCCCCGGGTTAGTTGGATGTGGTGGCGGAGGCGGCAGCGCGGCGAGCAGTATTCGCATGATTGCCGTCGGTGACAATGGTCAGGTAGCGGCTTACAAAGTGGAATCAAACGGCACGATTTCGGCCGTGCATTCCGATTTGGCAACTTACGATTGGGTTTCGGTAGTGCCTGGTCGTAATCCAGGTGTGTTTTATACAAGCGCATCCGATGAAACACAAATAGGAGTCATCGCGCTGGTAGATGACACTGATTTTACAGGCGATTTTATTACAGATAGCCAAGCTGCTGGAAGCAAGCTATTCAAGCATCCCACAAAAAATGCACTGTATGTAATGCACGCAGGGCTTGATATAATCGAGCAGTTCGCGATTAACGTCGATAACTCAGTTACACCACTAGCTCTAGCGACCGCGCCAACCGATGATCAGCCCACTAGCATGGTCTTTAGCAAAAACGGCAACTATGCATACGTCATCGCAGAAGGAAGCGCAACTGTTCGTGCGTACCAAGTAAGCCCAAATGGAACTCTAACCCAGCTTCCGGGTGCAGTTTATGCAGCGGGTATCAATCCTCGAAAAATCGTGATCAGCGATGACGGTGTAAACGTATACGTGATGTCGGCGACGACCAATTTCCGGCAGGCGCAGGTGAACAGCGATGGCACACTCACTCCGCTGAACCCGGTTGACGTTGCTTATCCGATGGGCAATTTCCGAGCGGCGATTACGGGCCTCAACACCTTGTGCTTCTACCGAGAATCGGATGAAGGTATCGAAACTTATGGTCGCAATCAAAACGGAACGATGAGCGACTTAGGGGTTCCCAACTTTGCTACTTCTGGCACCACAAACGTATTCAGAATGCCAGGTCAGGATTATCTTCTGTTGCTTACGGGAACTCAAGCACGCGCTGTGCGGATGGGCGCAAACGGTTCTGGCACGGAGATCGATAGCGAAGTGCTACCGGCGGGTATCCGGGACATCACGTTTATTTCGGCAAACTAACACGGATGATAAGAATTAAGGAGCGGTCTTCGGGGCGCTCCTTTTTGTGAAACTAATTCTTTTTAGATGCTGTTATTTGTCACATGGCGGCAAGTCAGCCAGCAAAGAAGTTTAACCGTCGCTGGCTGTGGCTCCTGCCCATTTGGGCGGCGGTGATCTTCTTCACTTCAACGACGGTCATCACCCAAAGGCAACTCGCCCGTTTTGTCGCGAGCGTCATTCCTGGCGTGACCGAAGATGGCTTTTTTGAATGGTGGCAAACCTGGTGGTGGGTGTTCGTAAAAGGATTCCATTTGGTCGAGTTTTTTATTCTCACCATTGCGGCAGGTTGGGTTTTTCGCAAGTTCAAATTCCGGCGTTGGTTGGTCTGGGCACCTTTATTCGGACTACTCTTTGCTATCAGCGATGAATGGCATCAAACATTTGTGCCTGCGCGCGGTGGTCGGGCGACTGATGTTTTGATCGACAGTATTGGAATTTGCCTTGCCGCACTCTTAATGTTTCTAAGAACAAAAAAAGCTAAAGCGCATCCACCCGAAGATACTCTTTGATAGTCGTTGCCTGGCTCATGGTCAGGGTCGGAACCGCGGCGATTTCTTCCACCGTCGCCCGACGGATTCCTTCGATCGAACCAAACGTCCTTAATAGCATCCGCCGCCGCTTTGGGCCGATGCCCGGAACTTCATCGAGCACCGAACCGTGCATCCGTTTATCACGAAGTTTGCGGTGGAACGAAATCGCAAACCTGTGTGCTTCATCGCGCAGTTTGCGGAGGAGCATCAGGCCAGGCGATGTGAGGGGCAAGATGACCTCGTGGTAGCTGTATTCCGGTTTGCCTTTTTCATGGCTCCCCGGTATGAGGGTAGGAACAAAGATGATTTCTTGCTTTTTCGCCAACCCAACCATGGGGATAGAAAGCCCAAGCCGGTCGCGAGCATCGAGCGCCGCTCCGAGTTGGCCCTTACCACCATCAATCATGATGAGGTCAGGAGTTTTCGAGAACTTCGGGTCGCCGTCGAGCAACTTCATCAATCGGCGGGTGATCACTTCGTGCATCATGGCGAAGTCATTGGGTTCCTCTGGATTCCACTTGATTTTGAATCTTCGGTACTGATCCTTTGCTGGTTGGCCGTCCTCAGTTACAACCATCGAACCGACGGGCAACGATCCTTGCGTATTAGAAATATCGTAGCCTTCAATCCGCAGAGCGGGCGAAGGCAGATCAATTTCTTCGCTGAGTTGCTGGATAGCTTGCTGCGCCCATTCTTCGCGCTGTTCAATCTCCAGAGCCATAGTTTTGAGCGCGAGTTCGGCATTCTTCGCCGCCATATCCACGAGCCGCAAGCCTTCGCCCCCTTGTGGAACTTCAATCGAAACTGCCGCGCCCCGTTTTTGGCGAAGCCATTGCTGAACAATCGCTCTCTCTTCAATTTCAAGCGGCAGAAGGATTTCCCTCGGCACTTCGGGCGCGGTCGCGTAATACTGCTTCACAAATTCCTGCACGGCTTCGGTAGGAGAAGCTTCTTTACTGCCATCCATCATGTAGTTGGTTTGCCCGATGAGCCGCCCGCCGCGAATATAAAGCATTTGGATCGCCGCTCCCCGCTCGTCTTTGACAACTGCGACGATGTCTCGATCTTGACCGTCTTCACTCAGAACTTTTTGCCGTTCAAGAATGCTGTTAAGAGCCTGAACTCTGTCTCGGTAAAGGGCGGCTTTTTCAAACTCTAGCTCCTCTGCCGCTTTCTCCATTTTCTCGTTAAGGTCAATCAGGATTCCTGCTTCTTTGCCTTCTAAGAATCGGGTGACCTGGCTCAGAACTCCCTGATATTCCGCTTTATCCGACATCCCCGCGCAGGGAGCCATACATTGGTGCATGTGATAGTAAAGACAAGGTCGTTGCTCTGCTCGACCGCTCCAACTTTTGCCGCACGGAATTAAAGGGAAGACCTTATGCAGGAGCTGCAAAGTGTCACGCACGGCATAAGCAGAAGTATAAGGCCCGAACGTTCGCCCTGATGCTTTGCGTGGGTTACGGGTGAAGATCACTCGCGGATAAGCCTCTTTAGTAATGGCGATGTAGGGATAACTTTTATCATCGCGCATCCGCACGTTGTAAGGCGGTCGATGCTCTTTAATAAGATTACATTCTAAAACGAGGGATTCGAGTTCGCTATCCACGACCATCCATTCAATGTCGCGGATTTTGTGCACCATCCGAGCGATGCGCGTGGAATGATTGGCGGAGTTTCGGAAATACGAGCGCACACGCGAACGCAGATTGATGGCTTTGCCGACATAGAGGATGTCTTTGTTTTCGTCGCGGTAGATGTAACAACCGGGCGAGGTCGGGACGTTTTTAAGAAAGTCTCCGACATGGGGATTGGTAGGCTGGCTGCGGGGTTTTCCGCTCATCTATGTCTACTGGATTCTACTCCTTCGGTGTATGCTGAGTTTTATGAAGCGGTGGATGTCCTGGATACTTGTAAGCGCAGTCTTGCTGGGAGGCTGCAACGCCAAACCTTCGGGCGCAGGAGCCAAGGGCAATTTCACTTACGAACAGGTTCTAAAAGAGGTTGGTCGCCAAGAACCCGCAAAGACTGACTGGGTCGCCGAGCAGTACGCCACGCTTGAAACCGGAATTTCTTCCGAACTCATGGACGCAATTGCCCGACCAGAACATCCTGATGCCGAATGGCGAAAGGATACGGCACTGAGAAACCGCATCAAACAAGAACTTCAAAGTTGGGTGAAAGGCGAGCCTTCAACCGGGCGGGAAGAAAACGAAATCATCAACAACTTTGTGCTTGTGGCGAACGGTCGAATCCTGGCCTCGCACATTGCCGCCAGCGAAGGCGATTGGCCGCTTGCTTTGAAGTCCGGGCTGGATGCATTCGATTTAGCCTGGGAAGGATTCTCAACTGCACCAAATTTGGTCGGTGCGGATTTCCAACTCAATATGTGGATCGCGGCCGATAACCTTGCCCAGTTAAGCCGAAGGAGTGAGATTTCCCAAGCTCAACGGAAAGAAATCATCGCTCGGCTGGAAAAGGCGAGGGATGAGGTGCCTCATATAATGAGCACTGTAGTCATGCGAGACTTCACATCGGTCGGAGTGCAAAGCTTGACGGAAATGGTCAATGCCGGGGCCGATGCGGCATCAATAGGCGCAATGATCGCTCCAATGGATGACCCGGAGATCAGGACAGAGAAACTGAAATCCTATATTGCCTCCTTAAAAACCCCATTAGAAACTAAAGCTACTTTTGATTCCGTTGCCAATGCAATGGAATTCATTTCCGACAGTTCTCATGGTCTTATTGGATTTTCACAAGATGGAGTTCTGCTCGCCGATAGTTCAAAAGTGTGGGGAGTGGATTTGCTCAACACATCGGCTGAAGAGTGGGATGCCTCAGCACTGGATAAAAACGCGGTCAATGCAGTTGGCGAAATGATCAAGGCCGGACTGCTGCGAAAATATGTGAGCGCGACCGAATCCGGTTATGTTTCACAAATCAACTTTTCTGCGGCGATCATCCGAACTGGCTACGAGTGGTTTAAGGTCGAGAATAAACGCGATCCTAAAGATCTTCGCGAGTTGAACTTGGCAATTGGAACCATGGTGGTTGACCCGGCTTCCGGTAAAGAATTTATCGTTGAATGGTCAAATTCGCTGATTAAGAGTCAGGCAGAGCCTTTACCTAAACAGCTTGTTTTGCTCAACGCGATCATCCAAAACGGTGTTCCGTTTTGATGCTGTCCTGACTCACTTGACGGTGCCAGGTAACCTGGGTGAATTCACCCAGGAATAATGGAGCATGCGCGCAAATGAATAGCTTTGGCACAAAAACCACCGCCTCTCTCGGCGGAGAATCATTCACTTTTCACAGTTTCAAATTATTAGAGGAAGCGGGTTACAACGTCGCCCGATTGCCTTACGCGCACAAAGTATTGCTTGAGAATCTTCTTCGTAACGAAGACGGCGTCAACGTTACCAAAGACGATATTGAAGCGATGCTCAACTGGGATCCAAAAGCGGAACCGAGCAAAGAAATTGCGTTTACTCCGGCCAGGGTTCTGCTTCAAGACTTTACTGGCGTCCCTTGCGTTGTAGACCTCGCCAGCATGCGCGATGCGATGGCGGCTCTAGGCGGCGACCCAGAGAAAATCAACCCGCTCCAACCAGTTGAACTGGTTATCGACCACTCAGTTCAGATCGACGCATACGGTAGCGATGCGGCTTTGCAGATCAACTTGGATCACGAATTTGAGCGAAATAACGAACGGTACGAATTCCTGAAATGGGGGCAAAGCGCACTTGAAAACTTCAAAGTTGTTCCTCCAAACACTGGTATCTGCCACCAGGTGAACCTCGAATATCTAGCTCGAGTCGTATTCAATAATTCCGGCGCGGCTTATCTTGATACTCTCGTCGGCACAGATAGCCACACAACCATGATCAACGGACTTGGGGTTCTGGGTTGGGGTGTTGGTGGAATCGAAGCGGAAGCTGCAATGCTCGGTCAACCAGTCAGCATGCTGATCCCACAAGTCGTTGGATTCAAACTCACAGGCAAACTTCCAGAAGGTTCAACCGCTACTGACCTCGTTCTAACGGTCACGGAAATGCTTCGTAAGCATGGGGTCGTTGGCAAGTTCGTAGAGTTCTTCGGCCCTGGCATCGGCAACATGCCGCTTGCCGATCGAGCAACCATCGCGAACATGGCTCCCGAATACGGCGCGACTTGCGGACTATTCCCGGTAGATGCAGAAACTCTGCGGTACCTGATGGTCAGCGGTCGCCCAGAAGCTCAGGTTAATTTGGTTCGTGATTACTACGCGATGAACGGTCTGATGCATACGGCTGATTCGCCCGAAGCAACCTACTCGGCAACTTTAGAACTGGATATGGGCACGGTTATGCCAAGCGTCGCCGGCCCAAAACGACCTCAAGACCGGGCGCTTCTTGGTAAAGCGAAAGATTCGTTCTTCGCAGCGTTCCCGGAAGCAAAAGGCACACGCGACAAACTCAGTAACGGAAGCATTGTTATCGCTTCTATCACCAGCTGCACCAACACGAGTAACCCAAGCGTGATGGTCGCCGCCGGCTTAGTCGCTCGCAAAGCTAACGCGCTCGGGCTCAAGCCGAAACCATGGGTGAAGACATCTCTCGCCCCTGGTTCACGGGTCGTCCAACAATATTTGGAACACGCTGGTTTGCAAACCGACCTTGACGCTATCGGCTTCAATATTGTTGGTTACGGTTGCACCACCTGCATCGGAAACTCTGGCCCATTGCCGGAATCTGTATCCGCAATCGTGCGCGAAGCCGACCTCGCTGTTGTCAGCGTTCTCAGCGGAAATCGTAACTTTGAGGGCCGGGTCAACCAAGATGTCAAAGCGAATTACCTGATGTCGCCTCCACTGGTTGTGGCGTACAGCTTCGCCGGAACGATTGACATTGACCTTACTACGGAGCCGCTTGGTCAGGATAAGGATGGCAACGATGTGTTTCTCAAAGACATCTGGCCGAGCCAAATGGAAATCGCGGAAACGGTTGAAAAAAACATCAACCGAGAAATGTTCACAAAAAGCTATGCAAGCGTTTTTGAAGGCGATGAAAAGTGGAAGGCAATTGCGGTTGGCGAAGGCAAGCGCTACCAATGGCATGGCGATTCCACTTATGTGAAGCAAGCTCCCTTCTTTGAAGGAATGCTCCGCGATGCCCAGGAATTTGTGCACGAACTGACCGGACTGAAATGCTTGGCAAAGCTGGGCGATTCGGTTACCACTGACCACATTTCACCAGCCGGATCAATCAAAGCAACTTCTCCAGCTGGCAGTTATCTGATTGAAAAAGGCGTTTCCCCTCACCTCTTTAACAGCTACGGCGCGCGACGTGGTAACGACGAAGTGATGGTGCGGGGGACATTTGCGAATATTCGCCTCCGTAACCAACTCGCCCCAGGAACTGAGGGTGGATTTACAACCAACTTCCTCACTGGCGAAGTCACTTCAATCTACGAAGCGGCGATGGCCTACCAAAACCAAGGAATCAATCTTGTTGTTCTAGCTGGTAAAGAGTACGGAACTGGCTCAAGTCGCGACTGGGCGGCAAAGGGAACTCGACTCCTAGGCGTCAAAGCAGTTATTGCCGAGAGTTTTGAGCGAATCCACAGGTCTAACTTGATCGGGATGGGTGTGTTGCCGCTTCAATTTGAAGCCGGACAAAATGCCGACTCACTCGGGTTGAAAGGTACCGAAGAATTCAGTGTTCTTGGGTTATCAGCAGGGGTTGCCGAGAAGTTTGCTTCTGGTAAAACCTTGATGGTTCGGGCCACTGATGATAACGGCGATACAAAATCGTTTAATGTAGTTTGTCGGTTGGATACGCCAACGGAGATGGATTACTACCGCCATGGCGGAGTTCTTCAGTACGTTTTACGCGGACTCTTAAATTAGGCTAAGTCGAAAAAGAAAAGCCTCATCCGAATTAGGATGAGGCTTTATTATTAACCTTAGGCTGACTAGCCGCCTTCTGAGCTTCCTTCAGCGGCATCGGTTGGTGGAGGTTGTGGAGCCCCACCGCTCGCATCACCTGATTCTGCAGGTGCCTGATCTTTATGCATCAGTCCCGAGGTATCAGCTGCTGGTTCTGTTTGACTGCAAGCGACAAGAAATCCTGCCACGGCAACGAAAAGGATCAAAAGTTTTTTCATTCTTAGTTGTCTCGGTCAGGTCGGAAGAAGCAGTGGTAACGATTTCCAGTTGTGTTTGTGCCTGAGATTTGATCGCAGAGGTTGTCGTTAGTTGCGTAGAACGTGAATCCGCTACCCATGCCTTCACCACCATCGGTGATGCGAGCATAAGGATCTTGGTGAGCGGCAGTATTGGTGATTGGATCAATTCCGATACCGACTCGTTGATACTTAGCGGAGCTATCAACTCGGACAAACATTTGTCCACCGGCATTTTGATCACCAAATGTCCAGACTCGGAAACCAACACCGAGGCCTCGGAATGAGTAGGTATTGGTCATCAAACCGGTGATCGCTGGGTCTCCAGGAGCTCCGGAAGGATTGAATCGGCATTCTCCTGCCCAACCAGTACCGCAGTTGAGCGTTGGGTTGCTAGAAGCTCGACCATAGCGCTTTACGTTTCCTGTACCAGTCCAAAAGAGTGGCACGGTTGAAACTGCTGATACAGCGGTTCCGCTGTAGGTGTGCAGAAGTCCGTTCATGGTCATACCGACTTCCCAAGGGGTGACTCCAGGAGTAAATGTTTCGCCAGCAATCGTTCCTCGCTGCTGCGATGGGGATTGCATGAGTTGCACATTTTTCATGTATGGCTGAAGTGAAATGTGCCATGCCTGAGCGACTGTTTCAGGAACGCCTGCCACATCCCATCCGCCGCCAACAATGACGTTTTGAGGTGCAGGGTGGGCAGTTGTATTTCGGTGAGTGCCATCGCCTCTGCGTGACCAAGCATGAGAAATAACATCGTCATGGTCGGCCATGTAGATGTTTGCCGCAGTTCCCATTTGCTTAATGTTGCTCAAAGCCTGGGTTTTCTTCGCAGCATTTTTTGCTTGTGCGAATACAGGGAACAGAATTGCTGCAAGGATTGCAATGATTGCAATTACAACGAGGAGTTCAATTAATGTGAATCCTCGGCGTGAGATTTGGGTGAGTTTCATTTGTCTCTCAGTTGAAGTCTGTTTAGAATTACTTGAGGATTTGCGCCCAAAAGCAAGTCTTGGATACTATATTCGAACCCGAACGTCAATTGTTCCTCAATTACAAAAAATGGGCAAGAAATTGTCGCAATTTGTGAAGTTGAACTAATATTATTCGAAGAAATAGAGAATAGACCTGATGCATAATTCACGATTCGTAGGCTTTGGCACAATATTAAACACTTTCGCGGTGCTTATTGGTTCAGCGATCGGCCTTGCAACAGGTTCGGCACTTCCATCCAGTGTGCGGGATGTCGCAGTCTATGGAATCGGGCTCATCGTGATTGGCATCGGCATTCAAATGTTTTTGAAGACAAAGAACGCGCTGATCGTGATTGCAGCAATTTGTATTGGCGGAGCAATTGGCGCGGTTATTGGTTTAGATAGCGGAATCGAAGCATTATCCGAGTGGGCACGTTCGACCGTCGGTGGCGATGGAGATTTTAATCAAGGATTTATCACAGCAAGCGTTCTATTTTGTATCGGCCCGATTACCTTGATGGGGTGCCTGCAGGATGCCCTAGAAAGGAAAACCGATCTGCTCAATATCAAATCGATGCTAGATGGTGTGAGTTCAATTTTCCTCGCCGGAGCATTTGGCTTTGGTGTTCTGCTTTCAGCATTTTTTGTTCTGATTTTTCAAGGCATTCTCACCATGCTTGCCCGACCTTTACAAAAGTTTGCTCGTGACGAAGCATTAATGTTGGAAGCCACGGCAACCGGAGGTGTGCTTATGATGTGCACCGGGCTATCTATTGCCCAGATTCGCGACTTTTCGACCGTGCTATTTTTGCCCGCACTATTTGTTGCTCCCGTGATTGTTAGAATTGCTGAGCACTGGCAAAATCATAAGAAAGGGGAGCTATCTACTCCTGAATCGTCGTAATATTGTAGACATGCGAAAAGTAGCCGTATTTGCCTTGGTCGCCTTGAGCGGCATAGGCATTGCCCAAGACAGATTCCCCACGATGCCTGGATACGAAGGGTATCGCGCCGCGCAGGCAATGCGTAGAGATCTGACAGTCAATAGGCTGCGTGGACAATGGACAAGCAATAACGAATATAAATATGTTGATAATAATGGTTCCTATTCTTACAATGTAGCTACTGGAGAAATCACGGAAGCCAAGCCAATTGTTGGACCTCAACCAGATCCATTTTTCCAGCAAACACCCGGTCGCGGTCGCCAATTTGATCGTGTGAAGTCCGCCGATGGTTCGATGACGGCTATTTACCGAGACGGAAATGTCTATTTGGATAAAAGCGGTCAAGAAAAAGCGATTACGACTGATGGGAGTGTTCAAGAGAGAGTTCGCTATGGCATCGCGAGCTGGGTTTATGGAGAAGAACTAAATCAGCGTGATGCGATGGGATTTTCGCCCGATGGGCGCTATTTGTGGTTCTATAAATTTGATGACCGACCGGTCAAGTTTTATTATTTGACGCTCGGGCAAAGGAGCCAGCAGGTTGCACTCGATACCGAGGCGTATCCGAAGCCAGGCAACGAAAACCCGATCGTTGATCTGATGGTATACGATTTGGAAACCGGGAAAACTCAGACGGTAAAGGTTCGACCCGGCTCATTCGACAATGGCATTGGTCACTATGTTTATGCCATTTCTTGGATGGGCAACGATTTGATGTTCCACCGGATGGATCGCCGCCAGCAAGTACGCGACCTTTGCATCGCGAATCCTCAAAACGGCGAAGTGAAGGTGGTTGATCACGTTGAAAACAAAGCTGGATGGGTTGAATTCGGCCCGCTTCGCGATGTTCGTGGTAACAAAAACGATGGCAAGATGCTCGTTATGACCGACGACGACGGCTTTGACAACCTATCCTGGATTAACTTGAAAACGGGCAAACGAACTGCCGTTACGATGCATAAAGCTGACTTGGTAAGCATGATTCGCATGGATGAAACCGGTCTCTGGTACACGGTCGCTGATGGAAACAATCCGTACTACCATCAGCTTTATCGAGCAAATCCAGATGGTTCTATGCCTAAAAGACTGACCGATCCGCAATACCATCACTCTGTTTCGGTCAGCCCAGATGGAAAGCACATTGCAGATGTCTTTGAAAACGAATCTGCGCCCCCGGTTTTGCGCATGTTAGATTCAATCGGAAAACCAGTAAAGACAATCTCTGATGCAAGTTTGAATCAAACGGCCGCTAAGGTTAAGCCGATCCAGTGGATCAAGTACAAGTCATTCGACGGCACCACGGATTTATGGATGGAAGTAAGCCTTCCAACTGATTACAAACCGGGAACTAAACTCCCCGTCCTATTTGGCGTTTATGGAGGGCCACTACCTGGTCGTGCGCCGAGCATTGGCTATTCCATGCCAGATATTATGACTGGGGCCGGATTTGCGGTAATAGATGTAAGAATGCGAGGCGGTAATGGGCGAGGCCGCGCTTTCCGACAAGCGATTTACAAAAATTTGGGCAAAGTCGAAATTGATGATATTGCCGCCGCTGCCGCCTCGCTCAAAGATCAGCCTTGGGCCGATACGAAACGGGTCGGTATTTACGGTACAAGCTACGGTGGCTACTCTTCCGCGATGTGCATCTTGCGGTATCCGGAACTGTTCCAAGCGGCAAGTGCGAGTAGCATGGTCAGCGACTGGCGCAATTACGACACAACATATACCGAGCGCTATATGGGCTTGTTGGAGGAGAACAAAGCAGGCTACGATTTCGGCTCGGCGATGACCTATGCCAAAGACCTCAAAGGCTGGTTGATGATCTACTACGGAACCGGCGACAACAACACCCACCCGGCGAATAGTTTGCAGCTTTCTGATGCGCTAACGAAGGCAGGCAAGTATTACGAAGTCCAAGTTGGAGTTGATGCGGGACACTCTGGATTGAACCAAAGCCGAATGCTAGAGTTTTTTATAGAACGATTAGTCATGAACCCGCCGAGAGGCTAGTTCGTAGCTAAAAGCACGTTTCTGAGTTCAATGAGCGCGGCGACTACCGCCCGCTCTCGAATCAATTCGCGGGAGCCACGGTAGTGGAGGGTATGCACTTGTGTTTGAGCTGGCGTTGAAATACCAATATAAACCAGACCCGATGGCTTTGGAGCCGGAGGTTCATCAAGTGGTTCTGACCCAGCTACGCCTGTAATTCCAATTCCGTAAGTTGCTCGTGCTTGTAGTCTTGCTCCGATAGCTAACTCCTCGGCGACTTCCGAACTAACTGTGCCGAATTGGGCTATCGATTCTGGCTTCACTCCAACCAATTCCTGTTTCGCTTCCGCAGAGTAGGTGACGAAACTCGACCCAATAACCTTCGATGCGCCCGAAACCGAAGTGATTCTTGCGGCGAGCAATCCGCCAGTGCAACTTTCTGCGGTGGCGACGGTTTCTTTCCGCTTGGTTAACTCCTTGACAATCCACTCTTCCAGGGATTCATTGCCAACTGCGTAGAGTTTGTCACCGATTCTGGATCGCACTTCTTGTTCAACGATATCTATTCGGATATCTGCTTCTTTTTGCGAAGCCGCTTTTGTGGATGCCCGCAGGTGCACTTCACCAGTTTTTGCGTAAGGAGAAAGAGTGGTTTCAGTACCTTCCATGAGGTCGGCGAGGATTTCACAGAGAGTTCCTTCGCCAATACCGGCAACGCGCAAAGTGCGCGAAAAAAGCTGAGGGCCAGGGTTCAGGCTTAAAATGAATTCGCGAACTTGGCCTTCGAGCATAGGAATGAACTCGCGAGGTGGGCCAGGCAATGCAATAACATATTTTGACTCCTTGGTACAGATTAAGCCCGGCGCGGTTCCGTTTAAGTTGGGTATAGGTTGACCACCTGCTGGGCGATCCGCCTGTCGGTATTGTGATTCAACCAGTTTTAACCCACGGCGACCGTACTCATTTTTCAAATGCTCAACTATCGCTTCATCTCTAATCAATTGGTCGTTTAAAACGGCGGCAATTCCATCGCGGGTCAAATCATCTTGGGTTGGACCGAGCCCGCCGATGGTAATGACAATATCCGCTCGGGAAAGTGCGAGTTCTAGAGCTGAAACAAGCCGCCCAAAATTATCGCCCACCGTTTGCTGGTGGGTGTGGTCAACTCCTAGCTCGGCTAAAAAGGTGCCGATGTATGCCGAATTTGTATCTACGGTTTGCCCGAGCAGAAGTTCGGTTCCAACGGAAATGACTTCTGCTCGCATACTGGGCGTAGTTTAGTCTGTATGTCCGCCGCCGTTGCGCATTGGAGGGCAGATTTCTCCACCATTCCCACCGCCACCAATTGGATTGCCACCGACTCCAACCCGGACGACTCCTCCACCACCGCCTCCGCAATGGGCGCATCCGCAGTTACAGCTACATTGGTTGTTATTGATACCGTTACCAATGTAAGTAGTGGTATATGCGGTAGTGCCGCGGAACCGATAAGGCGCAGTTTGCTTTTCAACTACAACAACTACGTATGGGCTAGTGATCACTTGGCTGACCATGCTGTTCATCGTGGGTTGATTGACAACATAATCCACCGCAACTTCGGTCGGTTTTTCTTGCCTAATCATGCTGACGTAAACGCTGTGGCCAGACGTGTTTTTGCGACCAGTATGGATGACGAGCAAGTCGTAGGAATTAAAATCGCACATCACTGGAGCAGGGGTGAATCCAATAGTTCGATCGCCTGCCATTTTTGAATACAAAGTTTGCCAATCTTTTGAACCAGTAATGACGTCGAATTGAGCGGTCTGAATTCGAGAATTATTGCCTTGAGCCACTGCTTGATATCGAATCGCTTTATACGGGGTAGCTTGTCCGCCAAATGTTGCAACCTGAGCTCCTGCCAAGCCGCTCAGAAGGACGAGCGAAATAATGTGTCCGGCTTTCATGATGGAATCTTCCTACTAACTTAGACGTATCAACCGTAATCAGATTTCTTGAAAATAGTCTACAGATTACGAATTTTTCTGGACCTGAATTACATTTGAAGGCAAGGTATTATCCTAAGTCCATCGGCCGGGGTGGCGGAATGGTAGACGCGGCGGTCTCAAAAACCGCTAAGGTTAAACTTGTGAGGGTTCGAGTCCCTCCCCCGGCACCAAATAGTTATTGAATTCTTTTCGCTTTTGACTTTTTCAGCAGTTCAAGAATCGTAGCTTTGCGACCAATCTCACTGCCGTTTGTGGTTGCAGTTGCCGCACCAGCTGCGTTGCCATAGCGCAGAGCTTCTTTATTAGAAAGACCGATTTGAAGAGCATACAGAAAACCGCCCAGCAGAGAATCGCCCGAGCCGATGGTGGACTTTGGAGTAATCCTGATTGGTTCCGCTTCGTAAACTCCTTCAGTAGTTGCCATAATCGCACCCGCGGCTCCGCGTGAAATAATTGCAACTGGCGACTGGCTACCGCCTTTTTTGAGTTGATCCCGCAACTTTTGCGCGGCGACAATGATCGCGGATTGTTTGTGCTCTAGTTCTGAATCAAGCAACCGTTCCGCTTCCTTGACATTGGGTTTGATCAGATCTGGCGCGGCAAGCATTCCGTGTTCCATCGGAACGCCATCAGCATCAATCAAAACTTTGCAGTTGTGCTTTTTGGCGATTTCCGCCAGCATTTTCCAAGATTCCGGCGGTAATCCCGGCGGAATAGAACCGGAAAGGGCTACCCAATCTGCTTCTTGGCAGAGAGAATCGTATTTGGTGAAGAACTGCTCAAGTTCTAGACCGAGAACTTCTGCACCTTTAGCGTTGAGGGTAGTGGGCGGGCCATTGCCAGATTCAATATTGAAATTCGTACGCGTAGTCGCCAATATTTTGATGAATTCATCCCGTACTCCCTGCTTTGCGAGAGTGTGATGAATGAACTGCCCAGTGTCGCCGCCTAAAAAGCCCGTCGCAGCAGTTTTTCCGCCTAGCTCCGCGACGATTCGGCTGAGGTTGATCCCCTTACCTCCAGCATCAGTTTGAATTTCGGAAATGCGGTTCGTGTCGTGCAGAGTCAGTCGCCCAACAATAATTGTGTGGTCGAGGGCAGGATTCAGGGTGACGCTAAGAATCATTGGGCCATCATTTCGAGCAGAAGCAACTTATCCGGATCAACAGTTCGCTCGGTTGAAAGAACGTAGCTCAGTGGATGATGGCAAAGACGAGAACCATCTACGCCAACCATTTCTCCGGTGAAACCGCTGAGTAAGCGATTTGCGGCATGGCTTCCGAGCCGAAGTGCTAAAACTCGGTCAAACGAAGTCGGAGATCCTCCCCGCTGGATGTGCCCAAGCACAGATTCACGCGCCTCAAATCCCGTGTTTTTCTGCACGAAGTCTTTGATGTCGCCCGCTCTTGCCGCGCCTTCTGCAACAACGATGACTGAAGATCGTTTGCCTCGCACTCTCGCTTGGCGCAGGTTTTCGCAGATTTCAAGCAAGGAAAACGGCACTTCAGGAATCAAGACTGCTTCGGCACCTCCGCTCAAAGCGACTTCGAGGGCGATAAATCCGTTGGCTCGGCCCATGACTTCGACAACAAAAACCCGTTCGTGTGAATAAGCCGTATCGCGGATTTTGTCAATTGCGCCAAGAGCTGTGTTGACCGCAGTATCAAAACCGATAGAGAAATCTGTACCAGCGATGTCGTTGTCAATACTGCCCGGAACCCCAATGATGGGGAAGGAATATTCTTCGTGCAGAGCTCGTGCACCTGTGAGCGACCCATCCCCGCCGATCACGATCAGACCATCAATATCGTTTTCGCGCAGGACTTCTATCGCTTGGTCGCGCCCGGCTTTTTCACGGAATTCTGGGCAACGAGCGGTGCGTAACATGGTTCCGCCCTGGCTAATGATGCCCCCGACGGAATTGGTATTCATCGGAAAGATTTCTTCAGAAATGATTCCGCGGTATCCGTGATGGAATCCAAAGACTTCGGCTCCGCGGGCTAGTGCGGTGCGAACAACGCCGCGCACGGCGGCGTTCATGCCTGGGGAATCACCCCCGCTGGTAATGACGGCAATTTTCTTCACGAAGAGACCTGACCTACGGCGTTAAAGATCGCCCGGACGGAAGTGTCTGCGTCGTTGCAGGGTTTTCCCGGATGACAGAGTTATTTTGACCGATTGAAGCGATTAATGAACGACTTGTCCGTTTGCGTAGTCCGCACTTTTACGAACCCAGCCGACAAATGAGTCGTAATTATCGAGCACTGCTTGCGGCATTCGTACATATTCGCGCATTGGTTCCGCTGCTGGATCAGCACGAAACGGCTCGGCACCATCAATGAGCATGGCTTCTTCAAGGTCGTTAGGTGAGAGTTTGAGGCCGATATCCTCTCCTACCAGAAAGGCGAACATTTTTTCGCCCGAGTAAATCGCCATTCCTTCGAACATGCGGCGTGCCCTCACGTCCATGCCTTCGGCGGCTTTCATCATTTGTTCATAGCGAAGTGGCCGGTAAACCATTTTTTTGATAAGTCCTGGTTAAATCACGAATCCAGCCATGCAACCACAGCTAAAAGGATTCGATCAAACATGGGTTTTGCCCACAAGCAATGATACCCGTTTTAGAGGCTGCCCAGTTGCACCCATGAGAAATCATAGAGCAAAATTTGCCGGGAACATTTTTCACAAGTCTGCCAGTATTGTGTAATCGTGCCCAAGTAGGATGTGGGTGGGGATTTAATGAACACGAGAATTCTGTTTTGCATTGCAGCTGCAGTTTGTGCAGGCGTTGTGTCGGCTGCCGGAAGAACAACCGAGGCGGCAACCCTTACGAAATTGCCGATAATTGATGGCGTTATTAATGAAGGCGAATGGAGTGAGGCAACTCACTTGACAGATTTTTTTGACCAGGCAGTTGGTGGGAAAGCTGCTGATCAAACAGATGCATGGATAGGGGTTACAGAGGCGGGCGTTTATGTTGCAATCCATGCTCACGATTCGCAGCCAGATAAGATTTCTGCAAGGACAGTTCAGCGCGACGGTCAATTTCAGGGGGAAGATTATGCAGGGGTAATCCTTGATCCAATGAACAGGCGAGCGGTTGAGGGGAATTCCCAATTCTTCGTAAATCCTTTAGGAACTCAGTGGTCTAATATTGCTGGCGGCAGAATTGCCAAGCGGGAATGGAAGGGCGACTGGGAAGGGGCTGCTTCAAGAGTTGCAGATGGTTATATTGTTGAGCTAATGATCCCGTGGAAGCTACTCAGCTATCCAGCGGGCAAAAAGTCGAATATATTGTTTAATATTGCCCGGCTGAACAATCGGACTCAAACGGCCAGTTACTGGTCTAATCCCGGCAATCCGTTCATGGCGGACAATCACGGTACGATTTTGGACGTTCAATTTCCCAAGCGAGATTTGAGCGAACAGATTGACCTTTTGGGCTACTTTTCACCCGAGTATGATCGTGATTCTAGACCTCAAACATCGTTCCGAACTGGCTTTGATCTACGTTACAGGCCGACCGAAACAACGACCAGTGTGCTCAGTGTAAGCCCTGACTTTCGTAACATCGAGGGACAGGTCGAAGGAATTGGGTTCACTCGCACTGAAAGGAGGCTGGCCGATACTAGACCATTTTTTGTGGAAGGCAGTCGGTACTTTAATCTCACAGATGACGAGGTAGGGCAGATGTTCTATTCAAGGAGAATAGATGATTTTGACCAGGGCATTAAATATTTTGGCAATCTTGATCGGCGAAATTCGATTGGCATCCTTGCAACGCACGAGGATGGCAAACGCTTGGATTCCGTATTCCGCTATAACAATCAACTTGGCTCGAGAAGCAACATATCTGTTTACAGTACTTATCGCGATGAGCCTGGTCGTAAAAGCTCCGTAATCGGATCAAGCGGTACGTTTGCGTTTGGAAATACCGGACTGTATTATGATTTGATCCAATCCGACGACGCTGGAATGGCCGGCATGGCAAGCTCCGCCGCGGTAAGTTACCAGTTGCCGAATTTCTTTGGCATTGCACGGGCAACAATGCTTCAGCCAACGTTTAGGGCCCGATTGGGATTTGTTCCAGAAGTAGATTTGCGCGGCGGCTATGTATATGGGGAATATGCTCGAGCTCTTAGAAAAGGAGGAATCCGTTCGTACGGCATGGACTTCTTTGCGGAAGACAATGAACGGTTTGACGGCAATAATGGTGAACGGCAAGCGTCTTTAGGAGGATTTGTAACTTGGCGGAACGATTGGCAGTTACGCATGAGCGCATACACCAATCGATATGAAACCGAAGAATCCAAAGAACTGAATTTTAATATTGGGTATGGCGTGAGCAACCCTCTTAAAAACGCCTATTTGAGTTATTCGTTTGGAGAGAGAGCAGGAGATTTCACAAGCTTCCTAGCGGCTACGGGAACCTACCGGCTCGCAAAAGGAGTGGACTTCGGATTCCGCCATTCAGTATTGAACTTTCAAGGATTCTCTGATCAAACCATCCTCACTCTGGGCTGGGAAATGGATGCTGAGCAGGCTCTTAGCGCGCGATGGGTTGAAACTGATGGAGATTCCAACTGGTATTTGGCTTACCGAAAAGCGGGCGGTAAAGGGCTGGAATACTTCCTCATCATCGGGGATCCGAACTCAGCAACCACTCGCGACCGGGTAGCTCTCAAAGTAGTTTGGGCAAGATAAATTTAAGAATTGCACTCAGCCACTGGGTGCAATTCTTAAAGACCAAGCTTCGGCCAGATTGAATCTATCTTTGCCTTCACATCTTCCGCCATCGTGATGAGCTTAGGGTAGTCGCGGCTGAAACCGTTTTCGCCCGACCATTTGTGGGTGCAATCGAATCCAATTTTGCCGCCGAAGCCTTCAGCGACAGATGCGTGGTCAAGCTGGTCAACCGGGCCGCGAGAATGCAAAGTGTCGCGCCCTGGATCGCAGTTTGCGCCGATCCTAAACAGCACTTCTCCAAGGTCTTGAACATTAGTATCTTCATCAAAAATAAACACAAACTTAGTAAATGAAAGGCCACCTAATCCCCAGATAGCGTTCATAACCTTGTATGCGTGCCCGGGATACTTTTTCTTAATACTTACAAAAGCCATATTGTGGAAAGTTGCCTCTACTGGCAGGTTCATATCCACTATTTCTGGCACTGTGAGTTGGATCATCGGCAGGAAGATACGCTCCACTGCTTTGCCCATCCAGCCGTCTTCCATCGGGGGCTGTCCGACGATGGTCGCCGGGTAAACCGCCTTTTCGCGCATGGTCACGGCGGTCACATGGAGAACCGGAAAGTCGCCAGCCAGCGAATAATAACCCGTGTGATCACCGAACGGGCCTTCGAGTTGCCGCTCGGATGGGTCTATATAGCCTTCGATGACCATCTCACAGTCAGCCGGAACGGAGACATCAACTGTCTTAGCTTTGACCATGTTCACTCGCTCGCGGCGGAGGAATCCACAGAACATCATTTCGTCAATGCCGGGCGGGAGGGGTGAAATCGCACCAAAGGCGTAGCTCGGATCGCCGCCTAAGCAGACGGCAACCTCGATTCGTTTGCGTTGGGCACCGGCTTCTTCCATATGGCGCATGCCGGTTTTATGCATCTGCCAGTGCATTCCGCAGGTGTTTTTGGAATGCAATTGCACCCGGTACATACCCACGTTGCGTTTGCCCGTGTTCGGGTCGTGCGTGAATACAAGCGGCAGGGTGATAAACGGGCCGCCATCTTCCGGCCAGCAAGTGAGGATCGGAAGTTTAGTCAGGTCAACCTCGTCGCCCATCATCACGATTTCTTGGCAGATGGCGTTTTTGACCGGCTTGGGCGGGGCATCTTTGAGTTCAAGAACCTTGCTGAGAGCCGCGATGGCTTCTTTCGGGCCTTTGGGGAGCTCTGGTTTCAACAAGCCTGCGATGCGTTCAGCGTGTTCTTCAAAGTCGTCGCAACTCAAAGCGAGGGACATGCGTTTGCGCGTGCCCATCGTGTTGATGGCGACCGGATAGCTGTACTGCACATTCCCCTGCGGACGCGCGGCGGGGTCAATGGATGGATTATTGAGAACGGCTGATTTCGGATTCGGCGTTCCTAATCTGTGGGGCGCGCCCGCTGGGTTAGTGAACAGCAAAGCTGGCCCACCTGCTTTCATAACCCGATCCGCAACTTCTGTGATTTCTAAATATGGACTGAGCGGTTCTGAAATCGTTTTGAGTTCATTTTTAGACTTCAGAACGTCGAGGAAGTGTTGAAAGTCACGGTATGCCATGGGGCGTTAATGGCATTCTACGCGGAACAAGCGATTGGTCGGCAAGACTATCTCCGAACCCGAGTCTTGTCGTACCGATCAAAAGCCATGATCCGCTGAGTTTCGTAGATCGACCAAATCAAACCGCCGTTGATGATGATGCTGAATACGGTCATGATCGTAAGAATCACACCGTATATTCCCAGTCCGAGGATCAACGCCATATTGCCGAGTAAATCCCAAAGGTTAAAGATAATTCCAACCGCGCAAACAGTTGTTACGAAGTCACGAACCCTTTCGACTTTCGCCAATAAGCAAATCCCTATGATAATGAAAACTACATCAATCAAGATGCTCACAATTCCGAACACATCTGGCTCAAACGGCTTGCCATTCGCTATTGGAGCGAAGACAAGCGTGATCATGAGGCTCGTTCCATGGGTAAGGATCAAAAACCAGCAAAGCGCTCCATAAATTGCCCACACGGTTTTGGGCGCGATTCCCGAGCCAGCTTCCAGTTCATCGTCGCCCCCTTTTGCCCGAGCGGCACTGCGAATAGCGGGTGAAACAATGGCGCCGCAGAATTGGCAGGTTTGAAGAGTCGCGGGGATCTGCTGACCGCATTTAGGGCAAGGGATGATCATTTAAAAAAATCCTTCTGATTAAGTACAGAAGGATTTTGACTTTTGGTTGCGTGCAAATGCAATTAGGCATCAATGTGATCAAGTGCGGAAATCAATTCCTTAACCTGATCTGGCTCTGCATTTTGTTGTTTGATCGCCTCCCGGATTTGCCCGGTGATGCGTCGTGCTTCATCTGCGTTGCCCATATTCTTGGCGGCACTTGCGTAAGCTACGGCAATCGGAAGGCTGCCCGACATATTAGCGAAGGCGATTTGCATGATTCCGAATGCTTCTTCGTGTTTTCCTTGTCCGGCAAGCGCGTTGTTGAGTTCAACGTAAGCTGGCTCGCAGGCGGGGAACTGTTCAAGAACCTTGCGCGAAGCTTCTTCCGCATCGGCGAATTCGCTGACTTGGTTGTAGCAGCTTGCTAGAACCATCCACAGCTTCCAATAATCGCCGAGCCACTGCCGTAGAGGTTTCAAATCCTTGATCGCCCCTTCGTAATCTGCGTTTTCTGCCTTGATCGAAGCGTCCCGAACGGCATCGGCCCGCTTAGGTTGCTCGATTTCGATCAGCCAAGCGTTAGCGTTTGCGGCAAGGTTTTGGTCTGGATTGGATGAAAGAATCGTGCGGAGCGTGTCCGGCACTTCAAACTCCCGGTCAGCCCGCGCCAGGGTTTGGGCATACTCCCAAAGAAGCGCGTGATCGGTTGGCGCGACGTCAATGCAGTCTTCGTAGAAGTCCATCGCCCGGTCAATTTCATCGGGGTTTTGAGCCAGGATCGGCGCGTAGTACCGCTTGACGTAGGTGTTATCCTCTAAAACTTCCAGGCCTTCATCAAAAGCACGGATCGCATCTTCGTTGCGGTTGTTCGCCATCAACGACATCGCATAACGAGCGTGGGCCTTGGCATTTTGTGGGTTTTGTCGAATCAAGTCTTTCCAAAGTTCAGGTACTTCGTGAACCCGACCGGTTTGAGCCAATACTTCGCTCAGCAGGTCAAGCGACGGCTTTTCGTCGTCTTCCATATCCATTGCTTTGCGCAGGTTTCGTTCAGCATTGACTGGCATTCCAAGTCCAAGTTGGATGCGTGCCAACCGGTGAATGATCGCTGGCTCTTCGGGGCTGAGGTTCGCTGCTTTTTCAAACGCTTCGGAACTGCCTTGAAGATTGCCAACCGCTTCATAGAATTCGCCGAGCGCGAACCAACCGCGAGAATCTTCTGCTTCAACTTCAGTCAGCCGCTTGAGGTGCTTTTCGATGTTCTCTGCATTACCGATCCGCATTTGGGTGCACATCCGGCAAAGCTGAACCAGAACCATAAACGGAGCTTCCCAATCCGTATCGGCTTCCACCGCTTCGGCGAGCTTTTCCATGTAAGGCGCCACATCCCAGGTGCTGATCATGTTTCCTTGGGATTGTTCGATGTACCGCAGAGCGTCGTAACCTTCAACGAACTTCAAAAACGCTTCTGTATCTTTTGTGCCGAACAGAGCTTCGTCTTCAGCAAGTTCGGGAGCGAGTGAGCCACCCGCGAGTTTCACGAGCATTTCAATCGCGCTTCGCAAAGCGGAATAAAGCCCGCCGGGGAGGTAGCTGAATTCTTCTTGTTGTTCTGGCTTTTCCGGGTCTTTGCCCCAGACCCGAACGATCAGAGTTCCGCCGCCGCTTTTTTCCGTGAACAACCCGTCCACTAAGTAATCCATTTCGGCTTGACCCTTGAATTGTTGGATCATTTCTGCTTCGTTCAAAACTTCAGCTGGGTTGATTTGGGCAACTTTTGGGATACCTCCTTCTTGAACCTGCGCCATATAGTTAGCGGCATTGATTTCCGCATCTGTATTGCCTTGAGTAATTTCTACGATGAAGCTAGCGAACTGACGGGCGAGTTCGTGGCGAGTATCTGGCCCCGCGTTGAACGGCAGAACGGCGATTTGCATGAGGGCGAGTGTACCGCTGGGGTCGAGATGGGTAGGCACCCTAGTAAGCGGGCGGTTCTTCCGCTAATGTTTTGTCGTCTTATTCAGCATGAGTCGTCAGATGATGCTGCAGATAGCAGCCCTGGTTTTTCTGTTGCTCACTGGCATCACAATTATTGAGTTTGCGATCCTCGTTGTAAATACGGAAATGAGTTCTATTACACTGCCGGAATTGGGGCAAACCATGAGTAAAGAAGTAATTTTGCCCCGGTGCTTTTTTGTGATGCTGATCTTCTTGGTGCCGGCCGTGATCTTTGGCATCATGGCGCGAAAGTCGGCCGAAGCTCCGGCTTCTAAGAAGTCTCGTTAAGCCTTGCTTTTCACCAAAAGGTAGAGCTGACGGATCGCTCCAAGGTGGTACGCCGCGTGACCAACGTTGGCGATTCCTTCGACCACGTTCCACTTCTCCTCAAAATCCATTGAATCCAGCAGTCCGCAAAACTTCTCAACCTGAGATTTGAGCAAGGCTTGTTGCTCACGCCATTCTTCGGCGGTGACGGTTTGTTTTGCCCAACTGCCGGGCCAGTCGCCTTCGAGTTCATTACCCTCCATGCCTTGCAGACTCAAATAAAGATAGTAGTTGGTATGAATCACGTGCGCGGCAAAGGAACTCATCCCCGGCTCTGGGATGCGCGATGCTTCTTCCGCATTTAGGTCTTGGAGGGCGGCAAAGAGTGCCTCATCGCCTTGAACAAAGCAAGTGCCCTCCGCTCCTTCGGCCGTGCCGTAGAGGACTTCGTTGAGAAGGAATTTGATTGCGTGTTTGGTGGGAGTCATATCGGTTGGTACTACCGCAAATCCGCAGGAGTGATTCCAGTTTGCTTGGCAATTCTAGACAGCATACGCGGGCCGATTTCTTCCCGGTCATGAAATGAAAAAACGTAATCGGGTTTTCCTGGAAATGATAAAACACGGTGGGAGCCAGTCGTACGTTTAATTTCCCATCCTAAGCCAACCAATATTTTCAGTAGCTCTTTGGCTCGAATAGATGACCAATCGCTCATGCTGCATGGAAAGTCACGTTCAGCAATGGCATCGCTTCATTGTGTTCAAGTTGATCAGCCATCACTCGCAGAGCGAGCGATTGGATTTTTTGGAGAGCTTCATTTTTATTGGCTCCATAAGTCATCACACCTGGCATTGACGTGATTTCGGCAATCCACCGACCATCGGCTTCCTGCTCCGTTTCAATCTCAATAATCATTGATAAATTATACGGCGATTAATCAAAAGTCAAAACAACCTTCCCCGCTTCGCCTTTCTTCATCGCCTGAATCGCGGATTCAAACTCCGTGAACGGCATTTGGTGCGTCACCACCGCCGAAACATCCAACCCCTTCTCATCGAGAAGCCAGATCATTTGATCCCAGGTTTCCCACAGGCGGCGGCCGATGATGCCGTGGATAGAAAGCCCTTTGAAGATCGCCTTGTTGAGCTCGATGGACTGCTTGTTCTGCGCATAAAGGCCGAGCAGGCTGATCCGTCCGCCGGGGCGGGCGTATTCCACTGCAAGTTCAAGGCTGGAGGGGTGGCCCGACATTTCCAGAACCGCGTCGAACCCTTCCGGAACGTGTTCTTTGAATGCCGATGCGACATCATCTTTCATCGGGTTGAAAATCAAATCTGCGCCGCAATCAATGCCCAGTTGGGTGCGGTAAGGCGAAATTTCGGTGGCGAAAACGTTTCGTGCTCCCAAGCACTTGCAGATGGCAACGCTAAATAGCCCAATCGGGCCAAGCCCAGTGATGAGAATATCTTTGCCTTCCACTGGCCCATCCATCACCGTATGAACCGCGTTCCCAAGCGCATCCAGCATGCTTGCGACATCTTTTGGGACGCTGGTTGGCACTGGTCGGGCATTCATTGCCGGAATCACCGCGTACGGCGCAAATCCACCATCAATATCCACGCCCAAAAGCTGAGTGGTTCGGTCAATGTGGCCCAACCCGGCGAGGTAATCGGGCGAATTTGGATCAACAACGTGGGATTCCGAAGCGACAAAATCCCCAATTTTGCGGTCAGTGACTCCCTCGCCGACTTCGATAACGGTTCCGCAGAACTCGTGACCAACGATTCGGGTGGGTTTGATGCGATTGCTCGACCACTCATCCCATTCGTAAATGTGGAGGTCGGTGCCGCACAAAGAGGCGCGTTCGACTCTAATTTTCACCGTTCCTGGTCGAACGGTGGGTTCAGGGACTTCAATAATCTCAAGCCCTACGTCTGGTCGCGTCTTTGCGATCGCTTTCACAGGGAGAAAATGTACCCTTCCGCACACTTTAACACTAGGTTAATCCTTCGGTAGTTAAATTGTTAAGACCCCAGTTTGGGGAAGCAAATTGAAAACTTGTTCTCAAGCCATGCTAAACTTTTCGGGTGCGTTTATTTGCACATCGAAGGTAGAGAAGATATGGGAAGTGCATATACACCTGGGTTGACCGTCAGTGCGGACACCGTTGTTGAACGATTACGCCGATTGCCGATTAAAGGTGAAGTGCTCGTTTCCGTTGGCGATAAGGTTAATCACGATACTGTTATCGCCCGTGCTTTGCTTCCCGGCCCGCTCCAAAATATTCGCCTGACCGAGCGATTAGGTGTGGAACCTAAGGAAGCCCAAGACCTCTGCCATTTCAACGTAGGCGACCAAATCGAAGCTGGTCAAGTGGTTGCGGAAACCAAAGGCTTGTTCGGAAAATACTTCAAGAACAAAATCACCAGCGACTACACAGGGGAAATCGAAAGTATTTCCACCGTCACTGGAAACGTGTTGGTTCGCGAAGCCGCGATTCCGGTTGAGATGACCGCTTACATGGACGGCACAGTCATTGATGTAATGGTCGGCGAAGGCGCGACGATCCAAACTCGCGGGGCGATGGTTCAGGGCATCTTCGGAATCGGGGGCGAGCGCAACGGTCAGGTTCGAATCGCAGTTGATTCAGCGGATGAAGTGTTAGATGTTCAGCATATTTTGGAAACCGATGCAGGGAATATTTTGGTTGGCGGTGCTGGAATCACCGCAGGAGCATTAAAGAAAGTCAACGAACTCGGCGTAGTCGGGGTAGTTGTGGGTGCCGTTAAAGACGTAGATCTGACGGAGCTTTTGGGATACGAAATCGGGGTCGCCATCACAGGGCAAGAAGAGGTGACGACCACTCTGGTAGTAACAGAAGGTTTCGGAAAGTTAAGCATGGCAAAGAGAACATTCGAACTGTTGAAGAGCCTTTCGGGGCGAAGCGCCAGTTTGAATGGGGCGACACAGATTCGCGCTGGGGTTATTCGTCCCGAGCTGATTGCTCCCATCGAGCATGCGGCCGGTGATGTTGTCCCCGAGGGCAGCGGCAACGTTCTGGGTGTTGGCACTCCAATCCGTGTGATTCGAGAGCCTTACTTTGGTCAGTTGGGTGAAGTGACAGGTCTGCCTGCACAACTTCAAACGGTTGAATCCGGGGCGGAAGTCCGAGTTTTGGAAGCGAAACTCGACAGCGGCGAGGTGGTCTGTGTACCCCGCGCCAACGTTGAGATCATCGCCACATCATGAAAATCCTACTCGTAGACGACGAAGAAACAATCCTTGAAACAGTAGAAAATAAACTCCGGAAGGAAGGGTACACGGTGTTTACCGCCGGTACCGCCGAGGAGGGGATGCGCCTTTACCGGCTCATCAAACCAGACATCCTGTTGCTGGACATCATGTTGCCTCAACGTTCGGGTGTAGACCTCGCCCGCGCCATCCGCAAAGATTCCACCGTGCCCGTGATCTTCCTCACTGCCAAAGCGGCGGAAGAAGACCGCGTGAAAGGCTTGGAAATTGCCGATGACTACATTGTCAAGCCGTTTTCTTTGGCTGAACTCGCGGCCCGGGTGAAATCGGTTCTTCGTCGTTCCACTGGCGATACTCCGGTTGAGGCGATTGAATCCGGCAATCTGCGAATTGACCCCCGCACTCATGAAGCTTGGCTGAACGATTCTCCTCTCACGCTTTCGCCCAAAGAATTTGCTCTGATCTACTTCTTGGTTCGTAACAAAGGGCAAGTTTTCAGCCGCGAGATTTTGCTCGATCGCGTTTGGGGCCAGGATGCGTACGTCAGTGCCCGCACGGTGGACGTTCACGTTCGCTGGCTTCGCGAAAACGTAGAAGCCGAACCTAGCAATCCTCAGCGCATTATGACTGTGCGCGGTGTGGGTTATAAGTTCGTTGGCTGATTTAGTTTTCGTGGAGTTGTTTAATGCCCTACTTTTGGATGTCCAAAGGTAGGGCATTTTATTTTTTGCTTTGTTAACCCCATCCTTAATCCTTGCCCAAGTTCGTGAGGGAAATTTGAATAACCTATCCAAACCTTACTTGGAGAAATTTCAAATTGGGTGTCACGGATGGAGCCCATGTTAGTAAAATCGCAAGGATTTTTCGCCAGTGGGCTGTTAAAAAATTAATTCCTTTCCGCACACTCACTTTGAAATTTATCAAAATTACGTTCGTATTCTTCTTTAGAGCCGATATAACTACAAGAACGGCGAGGAAGATTAGTTCTCAGAATATCCCTGCCGTCGTAGACTGCTAGCTCATTCGGTTTCGGACTGTCAGGTGAATATCTGATTTCAATGTTATTCACAAAGTATCGATACTCGCGCCAAACATCCCTCCAAGAGAAATCCTTCATCCTTACGATGCCACTTGCAGGTACATCAATTACTATTTCATGTTCCCCGACTACTACGGGTGGAGCATTTTTGTCTTCTTCAAAGATTAGCGTGCCACGGAAGTTACTTGGCATATTTATTCTTACAGGAACTCCAGTTACTTTTGATCTTCTGTACCAGTCAACAGCGCAGGCGACTATCACGACCAGAACGATTAAACTAATGACCGCGACAATTAACCTTATCCTTTTGTCCGAATCGGAAGCTGGATAGGGCTGATTCATCTCGAAGCCTACTCCGACTTATGTTTATCCCGCTTACCGATAAGACCTTGCATTTCGCGTCGGCGTCGGCGCAGAAGCAACGCTTCTCGGGCGAGGTCGAGGTGGTAGAGCGCGGTGGCGTTTTCTTCGCATGAAAGATCACGGCCTTGGAAATCGAGGAGCTTTTCAACAATCACGTCGAGAACGTCTTCGATGCGGCAACCGTTGATTCCAACATCGGCCGGGTCGCCATGTTGAAACACAATCCGCATATATTCAGATTCGACAACCGCCATATTGCCGTCAAGGTGGCGGAATTTTTCCATGTTTTCGCTCATCTGTTCCTCACTTTCTAGTTTATGCCGAACCTTTGTTTGAATCTACGCTTTTAGGCGCATTAGCGGTTCTTTCCTTATAAATCCACCGCTACCGTCAGAATTTCAAACGGCTTGTAGGGCAGTACCACCTGACCATCATGAATTTCTAGCTCGTTGAGCGGTTTCTCTTCCAAATCGCAAAGCCACGCCTGTTTCACGGGTAAAGCAAAACTGAGTTGAGCCGTGCCTCGACTGTTGTGACATTCGTAAAGCCTCACAATGCGATGGCGCGATTTTTCGGATTTCTTAACTGCTTCTACGACAAGTGATCGGGAATCCGTTTGCACAAAAGCAGGAAGTTGTCCCGCTTCGCCGGATTGCTTTTTGAGCGGAACAACGTGGCATTCTGCATTCACCGCGTAAGCCGCCGCTACAACGTCGCTTTGTTGGGGGCTGTCGAAGTGCGGGAGCAGAACGTAGCTAAAGTAGTGCTCGCCCATGTCGCAGGTGGGGTCGGGAGCTTTTGGTGAACGGAGTAACGAAAGGCGCAGGTCGGAGCCGTTGATGTCGTGACCGTATTTGCCAGTGTTGATGAGGGCAACTCCGTGACCGCCTTCGCTGAGGTCAACCCACTTTTGCGCGCAGACTTCGAATTTTGCCATATCCCAGGTTGTGTTGCGGTGAGTTGGGCGCTCCACGTGCCCGAACTGGATTTCACAAGTGGACTTGGTGGTATTCACATTGAGGGGGAACATCACCTTGAGGAACTTGTGGTCTTCGTGCCAATCCACCCAAGTATCGAACCGGATTCCCGGAGTTGGGCCGAGGCTGATGCGTTGACGGATCGTTGACTTTCCGAACTGTTTGACGAGCTCGACCGCTACTCGCACTGGCCCGCGTTCAACAACTTCAAACGAAACGCTTCGGGTTAGGTCAAGGGTGGTTTCGTGGGCGTAAAGCTCTGTATCCCATGCATCCCAGAAAAGCGGGCGGTCATCGAGGAGTTGGAAGAGGTTGCCAAGTTGGCCTGGTCGAATAAATTCCACCGGGTCGTCATCGAGGCTGGTTATTGACGTGATGTTGCCGTGTTGATCAAACCGCACGACCCATTCGTCGTTTTCGAGCTTGCGGTTACTTGCTTTGAGCCGCTTTTCGGATTCTGGTTCTGAAGCACGGAAATCTCCCAGCGCGACGGCTCCGCGAGCGGCAGCAGGAACTGGGAAAATGAGTCGTTCGCCATTCGCGTCTTCAATTAGCTGCACGGGAAGTGATTGATCCCCGCAATGGAGCGAATTCGGTGCTTTTCCGTTGATCACCGGCATAGTGCCTTGGCTCGATGCTTCGGCTTGATGGAAGATGGCAACTGGGCTTTGACACATGGATGTATCAAATTGGCTACCGATATCGGAAAGCGCGGTTGTGATTACCTCTCTCGCTTCTGATTCTGCAGTTGCGTAGTCTTTCGCCGCCTCGTCGTAGACTTCCTTTACTGAAGAACCAGGAATGATGTCGTGAAACTGGTTCAAAAGCACGATTTTCCAGGCATCTTCTAGTTTCTGCGACGGATAGCTGGCGGGGAACTGAGGGTGGAAGCAACTCAGCAATTCTGCGTCGCGGAGCAGGAATTCGCAGGTTCGGTTTTTCTGCTTGCATAGGGCTTGGCTGGTATAGGTGCCTCGGTGGAATTCTAAATACAATTCACCGACCCAAGTCATTAAGTCTTCGGATTGCTCAATCGTTTGCAAAAAGAAGTCCTTCGCTTTGACCTTGCTTTCGATCATGGGCAGGCAAGGGGCAAGCCGAGCGCGTTTGAGTCGTTCAATATGCCATTCGGTTGGGCCACCGCCTCCGTCCCCGAAGCCGAATAAGTAAAGCGATTGGTCGGATCGTGCGTGGTCGCGGTGGTTTTTTACACTTTGCGAAATCTGAGTGGGCGAACAATCCGCAACATAAGTATCCGCCGGTGGAAAGTGCGAAAAAATACGCGAACCATCTATCCCTTGCCACCAAAAGGTGTTATGCGGAATTTTGTTGGTCTGGTTCCAGCTCATTTTCTGGGTGAGGAACGCTTGGATATTGAATTTCTGCAGGATTTGCGGGAGTGCGGCGCAGTAACCAAACACGTCGGGTAGCCACATATCAACGGTTTCGACCCCGAGTTTTTCGCGGAAATACTGCTTGCCATAGAGGAATTGTCGAACCAGTGATTCGGCTCCTGTCAGGTTGCAGTCGGCTTCCACCCACATAGAGCCGACAACTTCCCAATTACCTGCTTTGATGCCAGCTTTGACTCGTTCAAACAGGTCAGGATGTCGCTTTTCTAGCCATTCGTATTGCGATGCTTGGCTGTGAGCGTAAAGGTGGCCGGGATACCGCTCTGCCAATCCTAGCTGCACCGAGGTCGTGTGCGCCATTTTGAGTTTTGTGACATCAAGCGGCCATAACCAGGCTGTATCGAGGTGGGCATGGCCAACCGCGTAAACCGTGTGTTTGGATTCGCTACTGAGCGAGCCAAGCGCGTTTTTAATTAGGCGGCGGCAACGAGCAAAGGAGCGCCGATTTTCTTCTTGAAATTCATTACAGACTTCGTTCAATGCACGGATGAGAGTCGCGTGAGCGGGATCTTCGGGCGGGATCGAATCGGCAAGGTTAAGGACAAATTCCGCATCGTAGAACAAATCCATCCGCTCTTGATCGAGCAAAGCGACTTTGAATCCGTGGAAGGTTTCGGAAAGCTGGGTTCTTGGTTTTTCCGGGCGGTGTACGGTGGTTTCCCGGTTGTGCGCGTAAGTTTGAACCAAAAGGTCAATTTTTGATTCATTTGGGTCGAGCCGGAAGTATTCGTGACCGTGGTCAAGGCCACCCCGTTGGATGTTTTTGATCCAGATCGTGCCTTCTACAATGCTGCCAGTTTCCCATTTGACTTGCGGCTCGGCTCCGTAGACCAGCACGGGGACAAAACCTTCTGGAACTTCCGGAAGTTTGCCGCTGACTTTATACCAACCTTCTTGATAAGGTGGCCCCCAGATGAACCCCGGTTCAATTGCCTGCCAATCTTTGGCTTTTCGGGCGGCTTGGGCATCAGGATAGCTTGCAACGTTGATTTCGGTCGCGAGGGGAAGTGGATTGATGATCAGGAGTTCACGCAGGCGAAAGTCGATGAATTGTTGAATTCTGCGACGAGTGACTGATGCGTGTTTTTCCATGATCGTGCCGGGCGTTGAGTATACATGGGGTGCGGGTAAAATTGACGGATGCTAAGGGGAGATTGGCATGCTGGGAGGTGCGTTTTTACGTGCCTTTATTTGCCGGTAAATGGGTGGCAAAAACCGCCGACACGACATTGGCCCAAGGTGCTCGCTGCGTTGCGCGAGGATTCTGTTGGTGCGGCGGAGCAACGGTTGCGGGCGGCTGGCTTGTGGCACGAGGCATCGGTGCTTGCGGAGCCTGATCGTCTTGCTCTGGCAGAGCAGTATTGCGAGCGCGAGCAAGTATTAACCGTATGCGATGCCGCTTACCCAACCGGGTGGCTCAATTTGCTAGGCGACACTGCTCCGCCTGCTTTGTGGCGATTGGGCGACGTTCCCACTGGTTTATCTCTGGGGGTAGTTGGTTCTCGCGAGCTCACCCTTAACCAACAGCAATTTGCGGTTGGGCTTGGCAATGTTTTGCGCAAATTGGGCTACGGCATGGTAAGCGGCGCAGCACGCGGGGCTGATTCCATAGTGGCTCAATCATTTGGTGATTCAGCCGTGCACATTTTGCCGAGCGGCATAAATGCGGCTACCGCAGAGTACGGGCGCGCCACGTACCTGAGCCCATTTGAGCCGGAAGCCACATTTACTGGTCAACAAGCCATGATTCGCAACCGTCTGATTTACTCTTGGTCAGGTTTATCGGTGGTTGTCCATAGTCGGTTTAAGGTGGGTGGCACATGGGGAGGCGTCACCGAGGCTCTTCGCAAACGTAACGGTCGTGTTATCGTGCCCCAGTGGGGTTGTGCTGCCTCCGCGGCATTGGTTGCTTTGGGCGGAGTTGGGTTACCAATAACCGCTACCTGGCCCGAGCAACTTGCCTTTTTGCTGCGTCAACCTTTGCCGTTAGCCCAACCCGATTTATTTGGGGCCGAGGTCGTCCGCGAGCGCAGATTGGCATACGGATTTTAGCGGCCTATAGTCGGGGCAACTCGCAGGGCATGAGTTATCGCAATGGCGAGGGCGTCGGCAATATCATCCGGCCTTGGCGTTGATTGGAGTCCAAGTAGTTTGGTGACCATAAACTGCACCTGCTTCTTTTCTGCGTTGCCCGTTCCCGTGACCGACTGTTTAACCTCAGGCGGAGAATATTCGGCATGCGGAATCCCGTTCTGAGCCGCGGAAAGCAATACGCACCCCAATGCCTTGGCAACATCCATTGCGGTGGTTTGATTTTTTGTAAAAAGTAACCTTTCAGTTGCCAAGCAATCAGGATAATGAGTTTGAATGATCTCCCCCACTTGGCTGTAAATGAGTTTCAGCCTCTCTGGCACTTCAATCGAAGGCGTTTCAATCAAGCCGTACGCAATTGGCCTCAGCTGCGATCCATTTTTTTCGATAAGCCCATAGCCGACACGGCCAATTCCCGGATCGATCCCTAAAATAATCACCGCTTGAACCTGCGACGAATATCGGATTTTGGCCACACGATTGTGATTGGTCGTCCATGTGGGCAAAGATAAGGATTCTCAGTTTGGGCTAGGTCTTCAATGAGTTTTTGCATTTCTGCATGACCGAGAGGATCGCCGGCTTTGATCGCCATCTTGCAGGAACACATGATGTAAACATCGTCTCTACTGGGCGTCCAACCACCTTGCGAAGCGCCTTCCGCAATTTCATCCAGCAGATCGTGAAGAACTTGCAGTGCTCCTTTGCCCCGCCCAAGTGCCGGAACTGACCGGACGAGAAGTGTATCTTGGCCAAACGGTTCGATATCGTAACCGACGGCGGCAAATTCCTCCAATTTTTCTGCGACCATCTGGGCAACGTGGCGAGGTACCGAAATAGATTCGGGGCTAATGAGTTGCTGGCGTTCAACTGGTGTTGAACCGCGAGTGTTGACAAGCATCTCATACAGAATCCGCTCGTGAGCAACGTGCTGGTCAATCACGAGCATTGAAGTGCGGTTTTCCGCAATGATAAAAGTCTGATCCACTTGCCCGAGAATCCGGAGACCATCCAGCAGTTCTGCCTGAGCCGCATTTTGCCCGCTAAAAACAGGTTGAGTTGGTTCGCTGGGCGTGTAGGGATGGTGGGGCTGAGGAGTGACCGCATAACTTGTGGCCGCCGGAAAATCCATCGTCGGCTGGCTGAGCAAGCCAAGTGCTTCGTTGACCGCGGTGATCTGCTCCATGCTTGGAATCATTCCGTGGGAAAGAAGCGCATCTTTGATGCCCCGTCGCACCGCGTCGAATACGCCTCCTTCGCGGTGGAACTTTACTTCAGATTTTGTTGGAGAAACGTTGATGTCGAGTTCGGCGGGTGAAAGGTCAACCATCAAAACCACCACCGGATATCGCCGATCAGGAGTTAAACTTCGATAGGCTTGGTCAATGGCGGCGGTCAGCGTACGGCTTCTAATTGCGCGGCCGTTGACATAAAGCCACTGCATCGCGCGCGTGGGTTTGGTGAGGTGCGGTGGGCTAACGAAACCAGTGACTGATGCATAGCCGTTGCTAGTGGAGATCGGCACCAAAGCCCGGGCGGTTTCCGTGCTCCAAACTTCAGCCAGGGCCGTTAAAGGATCGCCGATCCCGCTGGTGCGGAGCACAACAGAGTCGTGATGTTCAACTTTGAACGCCACATCTGGCCGCAGCACTGCGAATCGGTTGACTGCATCCACACATGCGCTCAGCTCAGTCGCGTCCGTTTTGAGGAACTTAAGCCGAGCCGGAACGTTGCCAAACAGGTTTTCGACCCGAATAGTTGTGCCTCGCGGCCCTGATTCTGAGGTTGGGGCAAGGATTTCCCCCTCCTCTACCGTGATCACAGTTCTAGCTCCATCGGCAACCGCAGTACTCAGAATCATCCGAGAGACCGAAGCAATAGAAGGAAGTGCTTCGCCGCGGAAGCCATAACTCAAGATTTTGAGCAGATCATCGGAGGTTGTAATCTTGCTTGTAGCGTGGCGCAAAAGCGACTTGGCGGCTGACTCAGCGTCCATGCCGTGACCATTGTCACTGACTTCAATCAGAGTACGGCCTGCATCTTCCAGTCGCACCGTAATTTGGGTTGCCCCTGCGTCCAGAGAATTTTCTACTAGCTCTTTAACTGCGGATGCAGGTCGTTCGACAACTTCCCCTGCGGCAATTTGGTTGATCGTGTGGTTATCAAGCAGTTGGATTTCCACTCTTGACGGTGAAACTGGCAAAGAGCTCATGAGCTTGACCCTCCGTGGCAAGTTGTGAAGCCTGAAAGTTGACAAATTGGGCTAAGTATTTTTACGAGTGAAGCCGATGATTGAACTGTCGGGATCGGACTGTGTCTGCCTACCCGGTTTGATCTGGACCAAATCAAGATGTTCGCGTTCATTGGAATCATAGTTGGGGTTGTCTGTACGTTGCTGGGGTATGTGCTTCACCACGGCAATGTGGCAATTCTCATTCAGCCAACAGAAATCATCATTATTGTTGGGGCAGCAATCGGAATTTTTCTTGGCTCCTATGGGATGAAGACGTTCCAGGCGACCATAAAGGCGGTTATGGGTTTGCTCAAACCGTCGGCAGCTAAGGAAGCATACGTCCAGCTACTTAAGATGATGTACGAATTATTTAATGTTGCTCGGAAAGAAGGGCTTCTTGGGTTGGAAAAACACGTGGAAAACCCCAACGAAAGCGAAATCATGAGCAAATATCCATCGTTTTTGGGGAATCACCACGCGGTTCATTTTTTTTGCGACACTCTCCGAGTCATTCTCACTGGGGCGGTTGGCCCGCACGATTTGAGCGAAATGATGGAGATGGACTTGGATGTCGCCCACGAAGAAGATTTACTCCCCGCTGAGGCCCTCACCACGGTTGGTGACGCTATGCCCGCGGTTGGAATCGTTGCCGCGGTTTTGGGGGTTATCATCACCATGGGCAAGATCAACGATGGACCAGAAGTCATCGGTGGTTCGGTTGCAGCTGCGCTAGTCGGTACGTTTATGGGGATTTTTATCGGGTACGTTATCTGCGCACCATTGGCTAAATCCATCACCGCAAAGGTGAAAGCAGAAGGCATGTATCTCAACTGTATTCGTCATGCGTTATTTAGCTTTTCACGTGGTGAATCGCCGATCACTTGCATTGAGTTTGCTCGCCGCCAGATCGAGCCTAGTATGCGTCCAGGATTTGTTGAGCTTGAAGAAGCGGTGAAGGCGGCTTAAGAGGTTAGGGAGATGCAAGAAGGCACCCCGATTATCATCAAAAAGGTTAAAAAGCACGGCCATGGTCACCATGGCGGGGCTTGGAAAGTTGCCTACGCCGACTTTGTTACGGCGATGATGGCCTTCTTTATGGTCATGTGGATTCTCGGGATGTCAGATTCGCAGAAAGAAGCGATCGCCGCATACTTTAATGATCCGGTGGGTTACAGCCGCAAAACTCCAACATTTTTCGATCCGAAAATTGGGCCGTCGGAAGACGCGGTTGCAAATGGCGATCCGGCTTATTCCCAAAACGATGGCCTTCTGGAAGACAAAGCGCAACTTGATAGTGCCCAAGGTCAAATTGAGCAAGCCATAGAACAAGATTCAGAGCTCAGCAAACTCGCAGGCAGTGGTGATTTAGAAGTTAAGCAAACTGAAGAGGGCTTAGTTCTGGAACTCATTGAAAACGAAGCGAGCGGTGAAGTCTTCTTTGAACTCGGCAGCTCGTCAATTCGCGACCAGGCCAGAGCCGTATTCGAAAAACTCGCGCCCATCCTTGCCAAAACTAAGCGATTGATGAAGATCGAAGGGCACACAGATAGTCGCCCTTACCCAGGCACGGGATACGACAACTTTGATCTCAGTAGCGAACGGGCGAACCAAGTTCGGCGATTGCTCATGGCGCACGGAGTTGGTGAAAAACAGATACTCGGGGCGGAAGGCAAAGCGGACAACGACCCTCGCAAACCCGAAGATCCAACCCACTTCAGCAACCGACGTGTCACTGTTCTTCTGCCGTACAAGTACGCGAAATCAGCAACATTGAAGATGCCAACAGACATCGTGGACGAAAAGATTGAAGGCGTATTTGCTCGCCCGCCCGCGAACCCTGCGGACAGCATTGGCGAACCAAAGATTCAAAAACATTAGATCAATCGGTCTGCTTGTGGGAAATTAAGACAGTTTGGTGCAAAAGTACCTGCGCCGTATTTCTAGAATGACTCGTCTTGAATTCCTGAATCATGGCGGTCATTGATGGCAATCTTTGGGAATACAACCTCGCGAGGGTTGTTGTGGTGGACGTGACCGATGACTACCGGTTAATGAAACCAGCCATGCCGAGCGAGTGTTATCCGATTCTGGCGGAAATCTGGGTGCCGCGCTACATGCTCAAAGATAAAATCGCAGAGATCCCGCTAGTGGACGGCTACTTGTACGATTGGCATCAATCGCCAGCAAAAGAGTCAGAGCACTGGTACATAGGCGTAGTGGACCGCGTGATGCTGGTGAACCGCACCGAAGCGTAAACTTACTGAACCGTAATAAGCGGCTTGATGTAGCTGTCCATCGGCTGAACCTCGCCTGTTTCTTGGGCCAGTTTCGATTTTTCTGCCCGTTCAACTGGCTCAAGGTATCCAAACTGTGAATATGGGTCTGCCCGCGAATTAATATCACGCGCGAACAAATTGACTTTTTCAAGCATTGACCAATTTCCGTCTCCGCACAGCTTGAGAAAAGCGAGCACCTCTTCTCGCTGAGGATAAGCGCAGCCGAGTTCGCAGATTTGGAACGGAGCTTCTGGATCGAGTTCGTGCATAAACGAATAATAATCTTCGTACATTGGCAACAACGGGTGAGTAGTGCGATAAATAGTGCCACCGATCCGATCCCACAGCACATTGCTTTCATTTGGCCCGTAAAACATTCGCCGGGCAAGCGATTTCTGATACTTCTTACCAACATAAAAAGTGTTGATCAAAGGAGAAAACACTAACTTGACGTTCCCTGGCATTTGAGATTTGAAATCAGCGGCTGCTTCGTAAAAATCATCTGCCACCGATGGTTGAGTCGCAGAGTATTCACTTCCGCGCAGGTTAGATTCTGAGGCAAACCGAATCCAAATTGTAATGTCGTGCTTTTCTGCTCTCTGAAATGCCCGGGAAAGGAATTCCATCGCTGTGGAATCGTGGAAAATATCGTACTTTTCTTCGCCCAGAGGTTCAAGGGCAATCGTGACATCGCCATATTCGCCCGCCATCAGAATCCACCGCTCTAGCTTCTCGACCCGATCCTTAAAGTTTTCTTGCTTGAGGCTGAAGTAGTTCATGTCCTCAAGATCGGCCCCGTAGGTGGAATGCACAGATTCGCGATATTTCGCGTACTGCTTGGCGTCAGCCAGCCCGTAGGTCGAAACATGGGTGATTCCCGCCAAATGAGCGGCTTCACCGGAGAACGCACCGACTTTGACTTTCCCGAGCCATGCACTGCGCTGAGTGTGTTCAACTGGAACCGGGGCAAACGCCGAAAGATCAATTTCTGGCATTTGAATGCTGGGAAGTTGAACCTTTGGTACTTGAGTAGCCGCTTTAGGGAGCGAAGGCGCAATCAATAGGCCCGTAATGATCACTAAAGGCATCACTGATGCCGCCCCTAATAGTAATGGATTCACAACTTTGACAGTGGCTTCCGGCTGCCATTTATCGCCAGATTTACTATAAGTGATACCCATGAATATTGCCCTGTAGAGTTTAACGCGGGAGCGCGCTGATCGGTGTCAAAAACTGACAAATTAAAAGGAGAAAACCCCGATCGGAATCGGGGTAATCGGTTGGGAGGATTGGGGTGTCCCAGGTACGAAGCTTATTCTTTGATTCGGTCGGCAATCGCGCGCCGGATCATGGTTTCGGTGATTTCTTCGCCGGTTGGATTGTAGTTGCCGGCTTCGATTCTCGCTTTCAAATCAGCGATCATGTCTTCTCGGTCTGGCATCGCGTTGACTTTCGCGGTGACGTCGGCGACGAGATCAGCATCGGTGAGCTTGATAACCGCAGCTTCAACTTTATGTTTTGCAATCGGTTCGCCTTTTTGAATTTGTTCGATTTGTTGAGTTGATATTTTCACGCTTTTGACCTCTCTTTAGTGCTCTCCGATTTGGTAACCCGGCGATCTCAGTGAGACCCGTGGCTTTGCGTGAGTAGAGTTGCCTCTATCGTGCCGTTTCGGTCGAAGTCTGTGCGTCCTAGTAAGTATCACGGTAGGTTCCTAGTAATTCTCTAGGGGCCATAAGGTCGGAAAGGGCCAAAAGTCCTAGCGGGAGCCAGTGTAGAATAGGCGTAGAGAAATTCAGAGATGATTCGGTACCACGCACTCGGCAAGCTTCCCGCAAAGAAACACATTCAGTTTAGAGATGAATCCGGCAATTTGTACGCTGAACAGTTGTTTAGCACCCACGGATTCAGCGGGCCGATGAGCACGATGTATCACATCAATCTGCCGACAGAAGTCAAAGCCTGGTCGGATATGGGATCGGTAAAGCCCATATATTTGGATGACGAACCGTTACGCCATCGCCATTTGGTCACAAACCGCATGGAACCAACCGGCAACTTTGTGACTGGTCGTAGAGTGCTGATGGGCAACAACGACTGCACCTGGGCGCAGGTGTGGGTGAAGGAGGCAATGCCAGAAAACCAGTTCTTCAAGAACGCTGAAGCCGACGAAGTTCTGTTTATCCACAATGGCTCCGGAACCCTGGAGACCATGTACGGCAACGTGGAAATCCGCAAGCAGGATTACCTCTACATCCCACGCGGAACGATCTATCGCCTGAACTTCGACAGCTACCCGGTTCGCATGATCGCAGTGGAGAGTTTTAGCCCGGTCACCACGCCACGCCGCTACCGCAACGAATACGGTCAGCTTATGGAACATGCGCCTTATACCGAGCGCGACTTCCGCCCACCGCATGAACTCATCACGCATAACGTTCGGGCTGATCACGAAGTCATTGTGCGGAGCCGGAATCGCCACACGCTTTACACCTATCCGTTCCACCCGTTCGATATAGTGGGTTGGGATGGCTACGTTTATCCGATGGCATTCAACATCAACGATTTTCAGCCGATCACAGGCAAATTGCACATGCCGCCGCCGATTCACCAAACATTCCAATCGGGTGGGTTTGTGATCTGTTCGTTCTGCCCGCGAATTTTAGACTTCCACCCAGAGGCGATTAAGATTCCGTACAACCACTCGAACGTAGATAGTGACGAGGTTTTGTACTACTGCAACGATAAGTTCGGTAGTCGTAAAGGGATTCAAGAAGGCTCGATCACTTTGCACCCGCTGGGAATTCCGCACGGCCCGCAACCTGGCGCGGTCGAAGCCAGCATGCCGCACACGGAAACCAAGGAACTAGCCGTGATGCTGGATACTCACGCCCCTCTTAAACTAACTCAGGATGCCGTGGCGATCGAAGACCCGGATTATTGGAAGAGCTGGCAGACCCCGACTCAGGGCAACGGGTTAGATGATCCAGGTCGTTAACCTCACCCCTAACCCCTTTCCATTGAAACAGAGAGGGGAAATTTATCTGCCGCCGCGACCCTTTCCGCCGCCACGACTCATGGCAATGCCTAGATCGCGGGGCTTAGAAAGCGCATATTCGGCTGACGTGTAATCCTTACGCCATTTGATCGCTCGCGTGAGTTGGTATTCCAGCTTGGCGAGTTCTTTGATGTCGCTGAACCCGTAGTCCGCCATGTACCCTTCCATGATTGAAACCAGGTCGCCGTATTTGCCTGTATTGACCTTGCGATCCATGAGCGTGGCGAGTCCTGCTTCTGTTCGGAAAATATCCTTGACCTTAGCCGATTGAGTTTTCTCACCCACCTTGATCGTGAGCGTATCTTCGGCCGGGTAGTACTGTGATTTCGCGGTACGGATTTGCGCGATCTTGAACGGTTCGCTCAATCGCCCAGCGCGAACGAAAACCGAAGCCAGCCGTTTATCATTGATGATCGTGAAATTGGCTTCTGGGCCAACGGTTTCCCGAAGATTGAGAACATCTAGCGCAACCAATTCACCTTGGTCGGTGACATCAAGTCCGAAGCGTCTGAAATCATTTTGGAACGCATCGGGGGTTTGCTGTTTCATATCCAGCAAAACTTGACCCAGCGAACCTGCTCCACCTTTGAGGCTGGCAAACTGGATGAATCCGACGCTGACAAATCCAGTGTCGTACGTATTAATCGAATCAAAACCGCCTTCGAGCAACGAAACCGCCGCCATCACTTTGAGTTCGCTGTCCGAGATTCCGGCCTTGGTGAACAAGGGACGGAGATCATCAATAGTTTTGCCGCGCATCGGCTGACCCACATCCATGATGCCGTTGCTGAACCGGTAATAGAGGAACTTGCGGCGGACTTTGGTGTTGTCCGGAGCGGTGAAGAGGAAGTCGTCGAACTTGGTTGTGTACTGCTTGGGCATCGCCGGAGCAACTAATGCGGGCGGATCACCCGCAAGCGCTTTCAGATCGGCGGGAATCGGGCCTGGTTGATCGGGAGTTTTTCCGTTTGGAGCTTGTGGAGTAGGCAGAGTACGGTTCAAATACTTTTGGTTTTGATCCCAACAAGAAATCGCCGACTGCCACTCATCCCAGGTGTATTTGGTTTCAATCCAAGCATCCCATTTCGCTTGAATATCGTTTTGTCCATCAGGATTTGCGGTCGGAACCATCTTGCCCGCGTCTCCCCTAGCCGTGTAGTAGTTCCGCATCCATATCGAGCCTTCAGCAGTCTGTCTGGGTTCGTAAGGGCCTTTACTATCGGCGGATTCAGGCAGTTGAATGATGTGCCGTCCACTTTGACCCCAGAAGGCGGAAATCTCTAGTTTTTCGTTATTTGTAAAACTGGGCTTAGTTTGCGCTTGAATGACTTGAGGGGCAACAAACGCTGCGCAGGCTAGAACAACTGTGTATTTCACGAGACTCACACCAGACATGATTGGGTTTCCCCTGATATTTTAGAGGGTTTTCCGGCTAGATGGTTACTAATTTGAAGGAAAAACTATCCGCCGGGGATGGTGATCGGCCCGGCATTTGTTTTCGGTGTTGGATCTTTATGAACCGCTGGCTCAGATCCAGTAGGTTTTTCGGGCTTAGGCGCGCTACCTTGCGGATTGAACGTTCCAAACTTGGATGGGTCAGCAGGAGCAACCTGATCGTCATCGGAAATCAAGGAATTTGGTCGAGCCGAACCAAGCGAACCGGTGATCGATGGATGAGAGGATTGCTGGGCGAGTAGTGCCGCTTTCGGTTCCGCAGGCTGGCTGAGCGAAAGCATGGCAAGAAAATCGTGCCTGTATGTCATTCGGTCAACGATTTCTTTTTCGACATCTGCTAAACCTGCGCTGGTTGTAATGCCATATTCCGAAGCCACCGCCGAGATCACGGAAGAAATAGGATCAAGATTGCCTCGGTTCACTAAGCGATCCATAAGTGTGGCAATTCCCGCCTCACTGCGAATAATCTGCTTCAGGCTGACAACCGTTGCCCGCCCACCAAGAGTGGCAGGAACCGAGAGGTTCAGCGGGTTATACGATTGAGCGAGAAGTCGGAGTTGTTCACTTTGGAACGCACGGCTCTTATTCGCCGCTCGCTGAAATACAGCCGTAAGCCGCTTATCTTCGATGATCGAGCGCACCGCATCTCGGCCAGATTGTTCGAATCCAGTGCGAGGATCAACAACCGAAAGCCGTCCGTCCGCGGCGACATCCACCCCGAACTGTCGGAAATGGGTGAAGAATTCTCCAGGTGCACGGTTTTTAAATTCTTGGAGAAGCCGCGCTAGGCTTCCGCGACCAGTTGAAAGTGAAGCGAATTGGATAATCCCCAAGCTCACGCCGCCTGTGTCGTAGGTGTTGATTGATTCAAATCCACCTTCAAGCGAAGCAACCGCGCTCACTGGCTTTTGCAAAACCGCAGGCAGTTTAGCTTGCTGAAAAAGCATATTCAGAGTTCCGGTTCCGGGAGCAGAACTACTACTAACTGTTCCGATAGCCGACCGCAAAAACGGATACTTGCGAGGCACGTCAACACCTTCGTCGTAGCTCGCAACGTAGTCATCAAAATTGACGACAATTTTTTGAGCACGGTGGACGATAAAAAATGGCGGTGGAGTTCCGGCCGTCGCTTGGAGGTCGGCGGGGGTTGGCAGTTCGGTTCGGCTGACCGGAGCATCGCTAGTAGATTGCGCGAGACCTTGGTTCATCCAAGCGGCAAGAGCAGTCGCCCATGCGTAATCTTGACTGTGTTGCTGGTCAATCCAGCTATCCCAATCTTTATCTCGCTGGGTGCGCGGGATTGGAAGCTTAGTAGGGATCAGCCGCTGACCAGGATCGCGCTTGGTATACATCTCGTGCAACCATGCGCTCGCCTGCGGCGAAAACATAACTTTAAAAGGCGCGGAGGGTTCTAAATCGCTGGTCGTTTGCCGCCCGGGAGCATTCCAATACGCAACAACCCGGTCGGCTTCAGCGGTACTGAAGATTCCGGCGGGCGTTTCCGTAGGAAGCGTTCCTAAACAGAGGGCGAACAGGATGGTTGAGGTCACTAGGTTGCCTTTCTAACGATTTTAATGGTCGGGTTGTTCCCGACTAGCTTTAATTCAGCTTGGCGACCTTGATGCGAGCATAAGCTTTTTCAAGCTCGTGCATCGCTTCTTCGGTGGTCATGCTGGATGCTTCTCCTCGGAGTGCTTTGCGGGCTTCTTCGAGCAAGGATTCGGCGGCGGCGAGGTCAACTTCGCTAGATCGCACGGCATCTTGAGCCAGAACGATAACGTTGGTGCCGCTGACTTCCAAAAATCCGCCAGAAATGGAAACAAAGTGGGCTTGGCTGTTGGTATCGGTGTAGTTGATGATCCCCGGTTTGAGGGCGACTAGCATGGGTTCGTGGTTAGATTGAATACCCATATAACCATTGACCGCCGGGAGAACGACACTGCTCACTTGGTCTTCAAAAACGGTGCGGTCGGGAGCAACTACGGAAAGGTTGAATACAGCCATGGCAGATTAGTGCTAGGGTACCTGGTGGGAGTAATTTGAGTCGGGGACTACTGGATTCAGCTTACAATTCAGGAGCACTCCAACCGTCGTATTCGCCGGTGCATGCCTCTGATTGGTGGACTAACTGTTGCTCCATTTCTTTATCGACCTTTCTCGCATTAGAATCACTTAACGTGCACCAATGCCTTCCTTCATCAGAGTCGGTCTCAACTTCAAGACCAAAATGAGCGACTTTCTTGAGGAACAAAGTTCGGTCGAGTTTTTTGTCGAAGACGAAAAAATACTCTACTCCCGAGGGTGGCACGTGTGGCTTATTGTCGCGCACGAACACTATTGGGAGAGGCAAAGCTAAGTACTCCGCTCGCATAGCAGCCCATGCGATTTCAATAGATTGTGCTGGGTAGGGCAAGTCTTTCTTGTTGATGATGACGACTGTTTGGTTAAAGGCATTGTCTAGCATTCCGACAAATAATTCGCGGAAATCATTTTCTGATTTTTTCTGAAAAGATTCCAGTGCCAAAAACATTGGCACTTCCAGAGATATGTAGCGTTTCGAATATTTGATCTTTCCAACATGGGTTACCAAATCTGGCTCAAATTTTCCTGCAGTGCGGAGGCGGATTCCAAGTCTCGCTATTGGGTTTAGGTGATCCCATTCGCGAAAAAAGTGACTAGATAACTGGTTGAGTACACGAATATGTTGTTCCCGCCCTGAGTCTTCAAACTCAGGGCCATACCGTATTCCACCAATTCCGAAATGGACATTCATTTTTGACGAGTTTAATTCATTAAATTCAGCTTGATTACTCATATAACTGATTCCGCGTGCTCAAATGTTCACTGACGAACTATTAGATTCGACGCACGCTCTCTTCGTGCAAAAATATATTTAATCTGTCATATGCATCGAATGACAAATACCCTTCCGGCAGAGAGTGAAAATCGGAATTCTTCAGTTTATAATGCTTTTTGTGGGAAATAATAGGGCGTAATCGCATGCGAACTTGATGCAGTTTTTCGAGCGAATCAGATTCGATCACTGTACTCCCAGAAATCACTAACCTATCGATCCAGCCGCGCTTGTATAGTGGATTTAAGGATTCTAAAGGCTTGCAATCAGCCAGAATTAATTCTTGCAAATCAGGCATGGAATTTAGGAAATCTAGTTTTCTAAGTAATGGGCATGATTGCAAATGCAACCTTCTTAGGTTATGGCAAGCAGAAAGAATGGGATTTGGGTTGGCTCTGTAATTATACAGCTCCAATAACTTTAAATTAGACAAGGCTCTCATTTCCTGATCTGTAAGTTCTTGACCATTATCACGTGGGGTGCAATTTTTCAAAGAAAGCTGCTCCAAGCATGGACTTTGAAGAATCGGTCTTAATGAAGATAGCTTTCCATAATTGACTTCAATGCTTTTCAGATTACTAAATCGGGGTAGGTTTTTTACTGTAGAAACGGTTGCGTATTTTAAGGATATTGTTTCCAAGTTGTTTGAATGAATTGATCCAAGGCTTAGATTCCCAGAATTTTCTACATTCAGAAAATTAAGATTTGGCATAGATGAAAAATCAAGTGAATCAGAATAGTGTGATCTAATATAAAGATGCTCCATTTTGCTAAGTCCATTAATAATATGAATGTCATTAAATTCGTTACGTGTGACCCTTAGAAATAAAAGGTTTGGAAAGTTTGCAAGGAAGTCGAGGCTGAACCTAGGCTCCTGAGCAGTTATAGGGCGTACACCTGGGCCTTTGTCAGTAAAGAGTATCCCATTGACCTCATTCTTATTTAGTTGGAGTATCTCATTAATGCCATCTTGGTCGACAACCCTCCATACATTTTCAAACCCTCGGAAATACTGTTTAAAGATCATGGATCAAAGTGTCCGTAGTTTTCTCTCCAAAGATCCTTTAGCCAAGGACGTCCCCCGATTGGATTTCTTTCATTTGCAGTCGGAGCAGTCTCTTCAAGAGAGTCCTTGACATACTGCTCAAAGCTCTCGCGCTCTTTCTTTGTGCTATTAGGCATTGGGTAATACGGAAACTCACCATCATCATCAAATCTCCCTGTACCGTGTTTACGGCTGGGGATGTCTGCGCTTTGTCCCACGTACCAGTTTCCACTTTCTACTTCCTTTCTCAAATATACTCCTGGAATGTCGTCGGCATGTTTTGCAGCATCAATAGCATTATCAGCTTTTGCCAGTGCTTTGACAGCCTTTGTTCCGGCTTTCGCGACCCTACCCGACCAAGAACCGGGGACGAAGGGAACAAATATTGCCCCAACTGACCACGCCAATCCGCCCCACGCCCAGCCATTTGTTGGATCATGCCAGATATCGGCGATGTCCACACCGATTCCTACAATATCGGCAAGCGTTTCCAAAAAGAACCCGGTAGGATCAGCACTTTGAACTGGGCTACTTGCACAATAGCTATACCAGTTCCTCCCATCTTTTGCAGAATCACGAGTTAGAAATCTACCAGTATCGGAATCGTAGTAACGATGGCCAAGCAGTTTCAATCCCGTGTCAGAATCTTGCTGATAACCGAATCCTCCTGCATAGCCAAACTGACTCTTCCAGGTTCCTGAACTACCAGTTTGGTTCCCAAACGCATCGAACTGCTTGCTCGCCGAAACTGCTCCCGAACTATTGGTCTGAATATCAGTCTATTTAGGGCATTCATGTATAAATAATGTATTTTGGCTTAATCCGCGCCCTAAAAGCTTCTTCAACTTAGTGGATTCGAGATGAAGCTAGTAGTTAAAGAATCTCACAACTATCGCAAATTATCTTTACTTGGAATATAAAAGGACCTTCCTTCTCTCCGTATCCCGTTTCACATTTAAGCTCAAACTCAGGAGGACTATCGCCCAATTGTGTAACATTAATCGGCATATTGTCTAGCCACCAATTGGTACCCTCATTTAAGCGAATGTGATAAAAACTAAGAATACATTCAGAGTCTTTGCTCGTAATCTTAGATGCAAAAAGCCAAGGTTCGTGGTCATATCTGCACATAATCCTTGTTTGCTTTTCGCCGATAGCATTTGGAAAAAAGCCAGGTGATTCTATTCGCGCTCCTATAGCCATGGGAAGCGATCGGGGCATTCGAATGACGCGCGAACGGAACTCAATCGCTCCCTTAACTTTTAGTCTAAGTGCTAGCATGTGTTAGTATCCTGGATGTCTGTTTGGATCCCGATCTGCATGATCCCGAGGCCATCGTTCTTTAAATGTTGTCCCACCTTGACTGTACGGAGTGGGTTCATGGCTAAGCTCTTTAGATTCCATTTTACCGCTACCATCTGTTCGTTCGCGTTGCGGAGCCCTTCCTCGACTCATTCGCTCAACGTTTGCAGCACCTCCATACGTAGTTTCCGCGTCTTTTTCCTTAGCCCGCTCACGCCAGTACCTTTGCCGGAATGTACTACGGCTTTCATACGGTTTATGCTCACCGCCTGGCTCTTGATTATTCCGGTACTTCCCCCATTTCCACGGTTTAGGGGCATCTAATACCTGCTGGGCAGCTTCTCCAGCGGCCTCCAACTTTGCAGCTGTTCGTTCCTCCTTGGGCATACTATACGATCCAGGAGGGCCAGGGGCTTCTGCATCGGGTGATGAGACCAAGAGCAAAAAAACAACAACTGCAGCAAGTATTAAGAGTGGAATTTGACCAGAGCTGTCAATTTGATTAACGGGTTTATTGGCACAATATCCGTACCAATTCCTCCCATATCCAATCGGATCGCGTGTCAGAAACCTACCAGTATCCGAATCATAATAACGATGACCTAAGAGTTTGAGCCCAGTGTCAGAATCTTGTTGGTATCCGAAACCTCCTGCATAGCCAAACTGACTCTTCCAGGTTCCTGAATTTCCGATCTCGTTTCCGAAAGCATCGAACTGCTTGCTCGCTGAAACCGCTCCCGAACTGTTGGTTTGGATATCGGCGTTCTTCACCGCGGAGTGGAAGGTCGTCTTGGTCGACCCACGCTTTTCACCCGAAGGAGTGAAGTTCGCGGTGCCATCACTAAGAACTGGGGCGGTGACGCCAACTCCCGCGCGCTTGAACGTCTTCGAACCACTCGAGTCCGTGAGCCCAACGCGCGTATCCAGGCCGTTATAGCTAAAGCTGTTTGTCGTCATCCCTGGCTTTGTGATTGAAGTCACACGGGATTCGTAATCGTAGCTAAACGAAGTTGTTCCCGAACTACGAACAATGCCCGTGGTGCGGCCGGCGGCATCGTAAGTGAATGTCCGCGCATCGCTGCCCCCGGTAATCGCAGTGAGTTTGTTGGCAGAATCGTAGGAATACGATTCTGTTACGGAATTCACAGTCCGCGACAAGCGATTACCGTTCGCATCGTAGGTATACGTTGCCGAATAGCCAGTGGACTTGGTTTCTTCGATCAGTTGCCCAATATCGTCGTAATCGTAGTCGGTGGTGACTCCGCCTTCGACAACTTGGGTGATCTGCGAAGCAAGGTCGAACGTGTAAACCCGGCTCTGGAGAGTCGCGTTACTCGAATCTTTGGTGACAATTGAAGTCACCCGGTTGCGGGAATCGTAGGCGTAGACCTCATAGGTTCCGTTAGGATTGTCTTTCCGTGAAAGACGACCCGCGGAATCGTATGTGTACGAGGAGACATCGCTGAAAGCATCGGTTATAGTCGCCGGGCGGCCAGCTGAGTCGTAGGTGTTTGTAGTGGTTCCCACCCCAACGTCCACCATTGTGAGCACTTGCCCCGCCAGGTTGTAGGTGTAATCTATGTCCCCTTGCGGAGTGTTGAGATCCGTGATTTCATCGGCGGCGTTGTATGTCCATGAGCTTGTACCACTGACGTCCACCATGCTCGTGACGCGACCACTGTTATCGTAGCTAAATGTCGTGTCTGTCAGCCCACTCGGGTAATCCACCCCGGTTTGCTGACCCGCATTGTCGTAAGTGTAAAGAATGGTTTGCGAAAGTGGATTAGTGTAGGCTGTCGTGTTTCCTTCACCATCATAAGCCCATGCTTCTACCGAGCTATCCGGCAAAGTAAGGGTGGCTACCTGTCCACGGTCGGTGTAAGTGTACGTTCGGGTATAGCTTCGCCCGTTGGTGATAGAAGTGAGATAGCCAACTGAGTTGTAGCTATAGGATGTAGTTTCACTATTTGCGTTAGTTGCACTAGAAACCCGACCGAGATCATCAATAACCCTGCTTCCGCTTCGTCCAAGCGGGTCTTCAGCCCCTACGATGTTGTTCTCTAAATCATAGAAAATTTCAGATATGGCTCCGCCTGGTTCTTCAATTTCAATAACCCGGCTCCACTCATCGTAAGTGATGTCTGTGGTGTTTGCGGCGGCGTCAGTGGTGCTAGTAACCCGTCCGAGGATGTCGTATGTTGCGAAAGAATCAATGCTTCCAGGAGCCGTAGTTTGGGTGACATCGCCCTGGCTGTTGTAGTAAATATACGAAACCCGGCTGAGAGCATCGGTGGCAGTGACAGGTTCGCCATAACCGTTATAAACGATGGTCGCGACAGTCCGGTTAAGTCCATCTTCGACGGTGAGAAGATTGCTGTTTGAATCGTAGGTATTTTCAGTAACGTTGCCGTTCGGATCGGTTCTCGTGAGCAAGTTGTGGTTCGAGTCGTAGGTGTATGTCCATGTCTTGCTCAGCGGATTGGTGCTGGTTAAAGTGTTGCCAGTTGAATCATAAGTAGCCGTCCAAACCTTGCCGCGTTTATCTGTGTAGCTGGTGACATTACGATTTGAGTCGTACACATAAGCATCGCTAAAACTATCTTCATCAACCGTGCTGGCAAGTAACCCGCTTGAATAGTTATGAACAATTGTCGTGCTGTCAGGTTTGGTGAAGGTAACCGCGCTGGTTCCATAAGACCAAGTGTAAGTCTGGCTGAGTGGGTTTGTGAAGCTGGTTTCTCGTTCACTTGAATCGTAGGTGAACGACCAAACTTTGCCGCGAAGGTCAGTTTCTGTAAGAATGTTGCTCAGTGAATCGTAAGTAAATTCACGCGAATATAGATTCGAATCAAGCTCTGGATAAGTAATTTCTGTTAGGTCGTTGTTGGAATCGTATGTGAACGACCATTCACGTCCACTTGGGTCTTCAATGGTCTCGATGAGACCGTTCGATGCGTAACTGAATGTAAGTGAGCGACTAGAAGTGTCACTGATGGATGTGATCTTATTGCCTGAATCTCGGGCAATTGAAATGGCATTACCGTTGCGGTCGGTGACTGATGTCAAACGCCCAGCGGCATTGAAATCTAGAACCCAATTGGATTTTGTGGTAAGTGTCCAAGTGCCACCAGAATTGTGAACGAGGTCATCATAGAATCCAGTAGGCGGAGAAAATACTCCGGCGGATTCCGTATATGGGAGTTCAAGGCCATCGCCGTAGCGGATTATTGCGCTGGAGCCTGACGTGTACGAAATCTTAACGTCGTAGCTGTGGCTCCATCCTTTCCCTAAATCGAAACTGTATGTACCTTTGCTATTGTGATGAAGGTTAAAGCTGACTCCGTTTTGTCCGCGCGAATTCCAGCTAACAATCGGATACACGACGTGACGATTGCCTGTATTGGTATTTAGGTTACTTCCGCCTCCTCCACCTTCACCACCCCCAGGCCCACCGCCTCCACCAGGGCCGCCGCCTTCACCGCCAGTGTCTCCGCTTCCGCCGCCTGGATCTCCACCACCACCTTCTTGAGCTGCATTGACAAGAAGAGATGGAATAGGAGTAAGCGAAAGGAGAAGATCACACTCCGACCAAGGGGCACTGAGCTTTTCTTGAGCCCGAACCCCTTTTAGATCGCGCAAGAGTTTGAGAGTCCAAATTCCACCACGGCCAATTTCATCGCGACCTGGTTTTGCACCTCGGAACACTTGAGTCGGACGATCCGTGTGATGTCCAGCAGGCTTTCGCCCAGAATCTTGCATGCGCTGAGAAGCATCAAGCAAGAAAGGGTTGATGCTAAAAGCCGTTGCGCTATATGCAAGGCATAAACAAAGCGCAACTGAAAGAGCGCGGAAAAGTGGTCGAGTAGACGAAGCGTGTATGGAAGCAATATTCATAGGACTTCACTGTGCTGTTAACACTGACAAAGGATTAGACACTAAGGTGATTATTAAATGCTACACCTATATGGACCAACTTAAATGTAAATGTATTGAGTAAGAGTAATTTTGTACTTAAATAATAGCTATTCATATTTATTTATTATTTTCCGTGAAAAATAAGTGAAATTGTGAAATAAGAGCCCTGAAGTATCAAAATCGAAGGTAAATAAAATGGGTGCTGGAGTGACTCTGGTCTTGAAGGTTGTTCTAAATAGTCCGGTCAAAATGACTAATTAAGCCTTGGCAACATTTGCCAAGGCTTAATTAAAGTGGTCTATTCTCAATTTGAAAAAGGTGTTACAACCAATGTATTAGCTTTGCTTTCGACGCTTAGCAATCGCTAATGCAGCGATTCCAAGAACACCCATCGTGAACGGCTCGGGAACTGGATTTGTTGCCGTGAGCTGAGTCACAAACGTATTGGCCGTGATTGTTGTCGCAGTTGTGCCCGTGATTCCACTTCCCCAAGCACCAGCAAACTCAGTGCCATAGCCAAGAGTGGCTGAGCCAACTGCGTCTAGCACAGGAGTTGCAGATGAACTGGCGGAGTAGCGGAGTTCAATAATGAGGTTTCCGCCCGTGTAAAGGTAATTGTTGAACGAAATCACTGGCCCAAATGGGTTAACGGGAGAACCGCCCGCCAAATATTCATTAGGATTAATGGTCAAACCACCCGAACGGACTAGAGTTTTTCCGCCGACAAAGTTGTTTGCAAAAGTTGATGAGCGAGTAGAGATATCAACGCCTTCGCCAAGGTAGATATCGAAATCGGTGAAAGTCGTACCTGCATAGTTAGAGGAAACTGATTCATTAAGTCGGAACTGCATCCCGTTAAGATTAGAGTTCAAAAACGGGCTCATTTGGGTGGCACTGAACATGAGTTGATAGGTTCGACCCGTTGTAGTTGAACTGAGCGAGAATGACAAGTTGGCAGGTGTATTTTCAAATCCGGTAGGAACAACTCCGGTAAACGCTTGTGAGGTGGTTGCGGCTACGAAAACTGGAAGAAGGAGTAGGTGGCGCATTGTAATTCTCTCGACCAAGCTCATTGGCTAGGCTATGGTGCCAGTATAGATAACTTTGGTTGACAGGGCAACCGTGCGATTAGATTTTTACAAAAACTTTATTACTGGAAGCAAAAACTGCCTCCTGCATTTGCAGGAGGCAGTTTTCAACCGGCTCAAGTAGATTACGCTTCTTGAAGTTTCTTCGCTTTCGCGTAAACGTCGTCGAGACCGCCGCAGTACAAGAATGCTTGTTCTGGGATGTCGTCGAGTTCACCGCCAACTAGCTTCTCGAATGCGTCAACCGTATCTTCGATGGTGACGTATCGGCCTGGGTTACCGGTGAACTGTTCCGCAACGAAGTTTGGCTGAGACATAAACCGCTCAACCTTTCGGGCGCGGGCTACGATCAGCTTGTCGTCGTCGCTGAGTTCGTCGATACCGAGAATCGCGATGATGTCTTGCAGTTCGCGGTAGCGTTGCAAGATTTGCTGAACTTCGCGAGCAACCTTGTAGTGCCGGTCACCAACGATGCGTGGGTCGAGGTTTTTGGAGGTCGAAGCAAGTGGGTCAACCGCAGGGTAAAGACCCTTAGATGCGATTGATCGTTCCAGGTAGACGTAAGCGTCAAGGTGGCTAAACGTTGTTGCCGGAGCAGGGTCGGATGGGTCGTCAGCAGGAACGTAAACCGCTTGAACCGAGGTGATTGATCCCTTGGTGGTGGAGGTGATTCGTTCTTGCAAGAGGCCCATTTCGGTAGCGAGAGTTGGCTGGTAGCCAACCGCGCTTGGCATTCGACCGAGAAGCGCCGATACCTCGGAACCTGCTTGGACGAATCGGAAAATGTTGTCAACAAAGACGAGAACGTCGGTTCCGACTTCATCGCGGAAATATTCCGCCATTGCCATAGCCGAAAGAGCAACGCGGAGTCGTGCTCCTGGCGGCTCGTTCATCTGACCAAAGACCATCGCGGTTTTGTCAATAACGCGCTTGGTGGAACCGTCCACGTCGGTAAACGTGGTTTCCTTCATTTCTCGCCAAAGGTCGTTTCCTTCGCGAGTTCGTTCACCAACACCGGCGAACATCGATACACCAGAAGCTTCAACCGCAATGTTTCTGATGAGCTCTTGGATCAAAACGGTTTTACCGAGACCAGCACCACCGAACAGACCGATCTTTCCACCCTTGTTAAATGGGATGAGAAGGTCAATAACTTTGAGACCAGTTTGGAGGAGTTCAACTTTAACGTTTTGCTGGTCGAATTCAGGAGGAGTTCGGTGAATTGGATATCGAGGGGAATCGGTGACTTGTGCTTCGCCATCAATTGCTTGACCAAGCAGGTTGAAAACGCGACCGAGGGTTTTGTCTCCAACAGGAACGGTGATCGGGCCGCCGCTATCTTTTACATCCATGCCGCGGACAAGACCGTCGGTAGAGCTGAGTGCAATAGCTCGAACCATGTCGTCGCCTAGGTGCTGCGCAACTTCGCAGGTGAGGTTGATTCCTCGTTTTTCATCGGAGATCGAGAGTCCGTTGTAGATTTCTGGAAGCGATTCGGTTGGGAATCGGACGTCCACAACGGGGCCGGTAACTTGCACGACGGTGCCAACGGTTGACATAAGTTTTTGAAATCCTCCACGCCACTAATTTAGTGGTGAGTCGGGGCGGATTATACCTAGGGAGTTTTCGGACCTGGGTGGGTCGGTCGGGTTCGGTTTTGGGCGTTTTGGCGAAGTTCCTAAATCGAAGATTTGAGGTGGTTCCGCTGTTTGAAATGAATCGCCGGGCGCTGAACCGGATTAGCCGCCTGCTCTTTGCCTCGCCAGCCATCCAGTAGAACAAATTCGTACCCTTGCTCAAGGCATTCGGGAATGAAAGTCTTGAGTGCTTCTACCGTTTGCGGGAGTCCGCTGTGGAGCAGAATAATCGAACCGTTTTGCCTATTCAATCGCAGTCGTTCTAGAATTTTCTCAGGATCATCGAATTTATAGTCACCTGGGTTAGAATTCCAATAAACCGTGGTCAATCCGAGTGCAGAAGCGGCACGGAGAGTTTTTTCATCCATCCGTCCACCCGGTGGGCGGCAGAATCGTGGCTGGTGACCGAGAATATCGTAAACCGCAATTTGGGTAGCTTTGTATTCGGTGAGCGTATCCAGCAGGTCAAGATTGGCGAGGTCTGGGTGGCTGAACGAATGGTTGGCAATCTCGTGGCCTTCGGCTTCCATTTGCCGGAGCATATTTTTGCGGTTGATGACCATTTTCCCAACAACAAAAAAAGTAGCGTGAACATCATATTCTTTTAGGAGTTTGAGCAGATCGTAGGTGACTTCGCCGTGGGGGCCATCATCAAATGTCAGAGCTAATCTTTTATGATCAGTAGGGCCGTGTTTCAGGAATTGAATTTCTACTTTCCCCGCCACGAGCCGTTCCATCCAAGGATCTTGCAAGCGCGCATCCACTCGTTGCCGCGCGAGTTGCCAGGTCGGCTCTTTGGCATCTAATTGGGCTTGATTGAATGGCGCTGGCGAAAGCTGGGAAGCGGCAAGCAAAGCAGTAAATATCACGAATCAGACCCTCTGCAAAAGTGACGCTCTATGCGGGCAAGCATTACGTTTTTTTGCTGATTTTTTGAAGGAGTTCAAGTTGAGCGTCCTGATACTCCATCAGTGTGTGCATCTGTGAACGGAGAAGGTGATCCATTTTCTCGTGCAATGCTCGGATTTCGATTTCGGCTTTGAGGTTCACCATGTAATCGTGTTCGCTACGAATTCGGTCTTTGGCTTCCTGGCGGTTCTGACTCATCATAATCACGGGAGCTTGCATCGCCGCAACACACGAGAGCACCAAGTTCAATAAGATGAACGGGTAAGGATCAAAGTGTTTGCCGAGCAACGCTACTGAATTAATCGTGATCCACACAACAAGAATCCCCATGAAGGTTAGGATAAATGTCCAACTCCCGCCGAAAGCCGCAATCTTGTCCGCCAACTGATCACCAAAACTGGGGTTCTTTTCAATAACGTCTTCAGTGTTTGTAGAAATAAGTTCACGGGATTCGAGCTTAGCCAGAACCTCTTTTTCCATTTTGCTCAGATTTCGCTCGTTCTTTTTAAGTTCTCTGAGCATGATTTGCGACCGCAGAGTTTCATAGCAGGCAAGGCAGATATGGTCGCTTTCTTTTGTATGCGGGAACTTGTGCTTGACAAGGCTATGGATTGATTTGCGGAGCGCAGAAACTGGCACGCTTTCGGACAAAGCGACCGTTTTATCGCATATGGCGCACTTTTCGGTAGGTTCTGATTCCTTCATTTAACAACTCACTTCACAGTCAACACTTACTGTAGCCCATTAGAGTCCGCTTGATGAATTTAATATCCTAAAGTGTTTTTTCCGGTGAATGACCCGTTTCGCAAACACTTTAAAGGCACTCATTGGTAACATAAATTCATCCATACCGACACTTCCTTGATCGCCACCATCGCGGCAGGGTTGAGCCTGGCATTTATCTTTGGATTGATCGCAACCAAGCTCAAATTCCCCCTGTTGCTTGGGTACCTTTCTGCCGGCTTAGTTGTTGGCCCGTTTACTCCTGGATTTGTAGCGGATAGCGGAATTGCCTTGCAACTATCTGAGATAGGCGTGAGTCTGCTTATGTTCGGAGTCGGGCTTCATTTCTCGATCAAGGATTTGCTTGCGGTTAGGAAAATCGCAATCCCCGGAGCGGTTGTCCAAATATTGGTTGCCACTGCTCTAGGAGCCGTTCTCGTTAGGTTTTGGGGTTGGACTTGGGGCGCAGGGATAGTTTTTGGCCTTTGCCTTTCCGTTGCCAGCACGGTCGTACTGCTTCGGGCAATGAAGGAGCGGGGCCTTTTAGAGACGATTAACGGTCGCATAGCAGTTGGTTGGCTGATTGTTGAAGACCTTGTTACTGTTATTGCATTGGTTGCGTTACCTGCATTGAGTGTGCCTATGGGCGGGGTACCCGCTCACGGGAATACGGACGCTAACATTACAATTACTCTGCTGACAACTTTGGGCAAAGTCACTTTGTTTGTTATCGCGATGATGGTCATTGGAAAAAAGCTCATTCCAATGGTGTTAGGGCGGGTTGCTCGAACTGGTTCGCGTGAATTGTTTACGCTGGGCGTGCTTGCGGTAGCACTAGGAATCGCATTTGGAGCTTCTGCTTTGTTCGGCGTTTCTCCCGCCTTGGGCGCTTTTTTTGCCGGGGTTGTGATTAGCGAATCCGATCTCTCTCATCAGGCGGGCGCCGAGATGTTGCCTTTACAAGAAGCATTTACAGTTTTGTTTTTTGTTTCTATGGGAATGATGTTTGACCCCCGCGTAATTATTGAAAGTCCAATTCATATCCTTATGGCTCTCGGAATCGTATTGGTCGGTAAGTCACTAGCCGCCCTTGGAATCGTTCTTCTTTTTAGATACCCGATTGCCACCGCGCTGACAATTTCAGCTAGCCTGGCGCAAATCGGAGAATTCTCATTTATTCTGCTCGGCCTTGGTGTCTCACTGAAATTAGTTCCGCCTGAAGCATTGAGCATTGTACTGGCAGTCGCGGTGATCTCAATAGCTGTGAATCCGGCAATCTTTAAGACAGTTGAACCGATTGATCGTTGGATAAAGGGGCGACCTTGGTTACTCAGATTGCTTGAACGAGAGCAAGGCAAAGGCGATCAGGCAACATTTGATGACCCCAACAAGTTAACCAATCACGTTGTTATGATTGGTTACGGGCGCGTTGGAACAACGATTGCCCGTGCCCTTACTCAGCAAAATATTGAGTTCGTCGTCGTTGATCAGGATCGGACGATTATTGATGATTTGAAAAGGCAAGGTATCAAAGCTGTTTTCGGGGATGCTTCACGACCTGGAATCCTGACTCATGCCGGGTTGACAAATGCGAGATTGTTAATTGTTGCCACTCCCGGAAAATCTCAAGCAAAAGAAATCGTGAAATTCTCACATAGCGTAAACCCAAAAATTGTGACCTGCGTGAGAACACATAGCTACGATGATGCTATTTATTTTGAAGGTGCTGGAATAGAAAGAATTGTTTTAGGTGAATTAGAACTGGCTCTGCAAATGGCAGAATTTAGCTTAATTTCATTTGAGAAGTCACCAGACGCTGTGGAAAATACAATTGGAAATTTAAGAGAACTTGGTGCACAAGCATTAGCTCGCCCAAACGTTGAATAATAGGGCGGTTCTTTTCGAGTAGGACTGCTCACCCGGGCCATTGCAACCTGGCATGAATTGTGACGTGTATAATTGCGTTCATCCCATCCATTTGGGAGGCCTAGGTTCATTCATGAAGCGTTTTTTTGCTTGGCTCCGCGCACTGTTCGGCAAGACGATGGATTCTCTTGAAGATCCAGAGATGATGCTCAATCAGGCTCGGTCTGATATGCAGGCGACCCTGACATCTAACCGCGAAAAAGCGGTTCAGGCCATCACTCAGCGCAATCGCTTGCAACAAATGCTGGATGAAGCAACTCGCAAATCTGCTCAGCTAGAAGCACAAGCAACCACCGCGCTTCGCCAAGGAAATCGCGAACTTGCAAAGCAATTCCTGCGAGAAAAATCTAGCAACGACGCGACACTAGAAACATTGCGAACCACTCTGGCGCAAGCGGCTGAAACCGTAGACCAAGTGAAGGTTGCGATTAAGCGACAAGAAGAAGAAGTCAAGAAGAAAACCGCCGAGGCCCTGGCTCTCAAAGCTCAGTGGAAACAAGCGCAGATTCAAGATTCCATCGGTAAAGCACTTGAAGGTTTGACCTTTGAAAACGAGTACGAAGGGTCATTTGCTTCGGCACGCGACAAGATTCGTGACAAGCAAGCTCAAGCCAGTGCACGAACTGAAATGATGTCGAACTCGGTGCAAGGCAAGATGATGATGATGGAAGATCAAACCATGGATCTTGCCGCTGAAGATGAACTCAAAAAGCTGGAAGAAAAACTTGGTTTGACCTCACCAGGTATCCAAAACGTGGCAACCACGAGCACTGAGGATTTAGATTCGCAACTCGAGCAACTTGAAAAGCGGCTCGGAAACAGCGGCGAAGGCAGCTAACAGATTTATTTCATCCGCATGGGCGCGCGGCTTCCTCAAGTGGAGCCGCGCGTTACTATTTATTTTCCAAACAATTGCAACGTTTTTTGATCGGCGTCAAGCTCAGCCGTCATGCCGAGTGGCAAAGTCCATTTATCTTTGACATGACCAAATGCCGCATTCGATAAGATTGGCACCTTGAGAGGCACGAGGCGGTCTTGGATTACATCGGCGACAAGCCATTCATCTGGTCTTGGCGATTCAGGATCACATTTAGCAAACTGGCCCGTGACAATGCCTTTAACTCCATCTAACGCCCCACTATGAGTGAGTTGAGTGAGCATTCGGTCAATGCGGTAAGGGGCTTCATCAACATCTTCGATAAATAGGATTTTTCCTTTGGTGTCCAGTTGAAACGGCGTTCCGCACATGCTGGCAAGAATTGTCAGGTTCCCGCCAGTAAGAGGGCCGACGGCAACGCCTGAACTGACCGTACTTAGGTCATGTCTCGGTTCGTTAGTTTCCGGGTTCCTAAAGGTCACCAAACTCTGATCACCAAAAATCAGCTTTTTCAAATATGAATCGGCGAATTCAGATTCTGAACTGGAGAGCACTGGCCCGTGGTAAGTGACCATTCCGGTTTGCTGTTGAATCGAAATAAGAAGCGCAGTAATGTCGCTATAGCCCACAAGAATCTTGGCATTTTGCTTGATTTGTTTGAAGTCGAGCAGCTGGAGTAGGCGAGTACAACCATATCCTCCCCGAATTGGAAGGATAGCCTTGATATCGGAGTTATTGAATGCCCACATGATGTCGTCGGCACGTTCTTGGTCTGTACCGCCGAAGAACCCAAACTCCTTGGCTAGATTCGGCCCTTGAATCGGGTTTAACTCGAGAGCTTTGACTCGATCTAGGAATCCTGTGAGGTCTTCCGGTTTGCCGATGGGTGAAGCGGGGGCAATCACAGCAACGCTATCGCCGGGCTTAAGCTTTGGTGGATGGATAACTGGCTGGCTCGCCACGGCTGGCTCCTGAGGATGTAATTGAGCGATAGCAGAAAAGGGGATGGAAGAGGCTGCCGCAGTCATCAGGAACTGTCGCCGAGTCATATTAAGATTATGGAGCTATTTTATGCGCCAAGAGTTCGCTTTGCTTCAGGATTTCCAAATCCTGAAGCCATTAAGTATTGCCCAAGTTCGGCAATGCGCTTGACTTCTTGTTGAGTGGGTTTGCTCACGTACATTTGAATTTCTAAGCCACCGTTGAGCCATGCGACGCGTGTGTTATTTTCGTGCATACGCACTTTTTCCGAACTAAATGCAGATTGGAACTGCCGCATAAAGTCGCTGTTCTTGAGCTGGTAGATCGCATCGGCAGATTCAGCAATGAGCACCATCTTCTGTGTCTGAGTAGAACCAATTTCGGTGGAGTGATTGCGGTTTAAGATTTCGATGACTTCATTCAGTTGCAGTTGTGCATCCTTCATCCCAGCAAAGCGAGCAAACTTCTCGATTCCGGATGAAAGCCGCTTGAACATCGGGTGCATCATCATTTTGTAACCGTGTTCCGAAAGCACGGCGAACCGATGCCATAGCTTTGCTGGAATTGCAGATTCAAAAATCAGTTTGGGCGTAGAAGAATCGCTAGAGCGATCAGTATCGAATTTGATTTGCCAGTTTTCGCTTAAGATCACCCATTCGATATCGCCGTTTTCCGGATGTTCTATACGCCATCCAGATTGCCGAACGAAGTCTAAAAGGGACTGCTTTTCTCGTGCCAGCCTTTCGTTGTATTCTTTGCCGTAGCGAGTCAACGCGACAACGATGAATGAGAAAACGATAATAATTGACCCAGTTATCAAAATGGATATCGCATCCATATTCAAATTATCGGCACAATGTGGGTGAATTGAATGTCTGATCGGTGGATTATTACCGGGTTTGGCCCTTTTCGCGACGTAGCAGAGAATCCTTCTTCATGGCTTGCTGAACGAAGTGGACTCCCTTACGAGCTTCTTGAAGTGAGTTTCGCGGGGGTGGATGCTTACTTAGATCAGCTTGATACTGATACTTTTGATCGCTGGCTCATGATCGGCGTTCACGGCGGAGCGACCAAATTTCATTTGGAGTGCGTGGGCAAAAACTTTGTTGGCCCGGGTGAAGATGTGTTAGGCGTCGTTGCAGGGCCAAGCAAAATTGATCCATCGTTTCCGCCGCAGATTCATACAGATTTTTGGGCGGATGCGGTGCTGGATGAGACAATGGAAATCACCACTGATGCGGGCGGATATTTGTGCAACTACTTGCTCACCCGCGGTTTGCAAATGTTTCCCGATAAACGAATTGGGTTCCTTCATGTGCCACGGCAAGAGGTTGTTCCTCTTGAAACTCAATTGGAATGGTTCAAAAAATTACTCAGCCAAATCGGGGCCAGCTCACCGAACTGCATTGATGAATCGGAAACTGTTGTCTAACGACTTCGGAACGCCCACCATGGGATCGGCTTCGCCTTCGTATTCCAGGTTGACCCAACCCTCGAATCCAGCGGCTTTTAGGCTCGCCAAAGCTGAAGCCAAATCTACTGTGCCTTCGCCGATGACGGTGCCTGCAAAACGCTTACCGTCTTTGCCTTCATAGTGGCCCGCCGGATCCGGGGCGAAGTCTTTGAAGTGAACCATATAAGCGTTTGCAGCGACTTCGGCGACCCCTTCGTGCCCTGGCTGATCAACGAGCAAGAAGTTGCCTGTGTCGGGATTTGCGCCAAGAGCATCATGACCAGTTTTTGCCCGGACTTTTCTGACGATATCGTTGATTTGCGAGCCTAATCCAGCGAGTTTGCCGTGGTTCTCAAGGGCAAGGCGAATGCCTTTTGACTGTGCGTAATCAGATGCTTGTGCCAGCCCTTCGATAATCCATTCAAATGCTTGCTCTTGGGTGAAGGTACTGTCGCTGTATACATCTCCGGCAAAGACGCGCACCGTGTTTGTCTCGTAAAACTCTGCTTCGTCCACTCCGCGTTTGATGATATTGAGCGCATGCTCGCGAGCTTCTGCGGTTTCTTTTGCAAAGTTATTGGCAACACTAAATACTCCGCAAGGAAGTCCAACTTCTTGGAGTGCCGCCATTGCAATCTTGCGATCTGAATCCCAGTCGGTGTAGAAGAAATCCAGGAGCTCAACGCCTTCCGCTCCGATTCTTGCCGCTTCGTGGATAAACGAACGAATGTCCATCTGCCCGGCTTTGACCGCCGCGACATAGCTATACATCGAAACTCCGAGTTTCATAGATTAGTTTCCAGCTGAATTTGCGCCAGTCGGCGTCGGGCGATCTTCAGGGTCAATTCGCTTCATTATCCGTGGATTCGCTGAGGAATCCTTTCCGATTTCCATGACCGGAGTAATTGCCAATACCAAGCCCAGAATCATTGCGGCACAGAGCACTCCAGTCAGCTTAAGCCCACCACTCACGGGAGCGAAGTCAGTTTGGAGAGCCGGGTCATCGTCAACAAATGCCGCTTTTGCAATTTGCCAGTAATAAAACGCACTGATACAGGAGTTGATCGCTAGAGCAATCGCAAGTACGGGCAAATCTGCGGCTAAAGCGTCGTTGAAAATAGCCCACTTTCCGAAGAATCCTGCCGTTGGCGGTACGCCGACGAGAGACACCAGGCAAAGGAACAGAATTCCAGCCGCGAATGGAGCCTTGCGCCACATACCGTTGAGGTCTTGGGTGCGAGTACCTTCTTTGCCGCCTTTCGCGGTGATGCTGATCATCGCAAACGCACCAATTGTCATGACTCCATAAGCAATGAAGTAGTAGATGACGGTGGAGAGTCCGATGGTATCCGGCATCTTGATGTGTGCGAGAACACCCACCAGCAAATATCCCGCATGGGCAATGCTTGAATAACCCAGTGCCCGCTTGGCATCTTTCTGAACCAGAGCCGCGATATTCCCCACGGTCATAGTGAGAATTGCGATTCCCGAAATTGCCGGCAACCACAGCTCTTGTAGATCGTAGCTGTAACCCAGAATTCGGATTAAAGCACCGAATGCCGCCATTTTGCTGACAACCGACATGAATGCGGTTACGTTAGTGGGAGCGCCCTGATAAACGTCGGGAGTCCACTGGTGGAATGGAGCCAAAGCCGCCTTAAATCCGAGGCCGACTAGGATCAATGCGAACGCAAATACAATGAAATAATCCTGAGCGTTGCCATAGCCTTGGTGGATACCTTCCAAATCAATTCGACCGGATGATCCGTATACAAATGCGATTCCGTAAAGGAAAAATGCCGATGCGAAGGCACCGAGAAGGAAGTATTTGAGCGCAGATTCTTCCGATCGCCGTTCACCCCGTGACATCCCAGCAAGGCAGTAGAGAGCGATACTGAGAACCTCCAGCCCAATGAACATCATCAGCAGGTTTTCCGTGGCAACCATCATCATGCCTCCGGCAGCAGACCAGAGTGCCATCGGATAAAACTCGCCAAAAGCAATGCGCTTTTGGCGCAGATACGATTCGCTGAATAGGAAAGTAAGGAACGTCGCCCCAACGATAATGAGTTGGGCCAGCGTTCCAAACTGATCGCTCAAAATCATTCCAGAAAACGTTGTGGCTACTGGTTTGCCGAGTTGATTAACCAGCAAAACGAAGCAATATGCAAGACCCGCTAACGAAACACCCACTATGAGATTGTTGTTCTGCTTTGGTCGGAACATCTCGATCAGCAATGCCACCAATCCTGTGCCCAGAATCACAATCAGGGGCATGGCAAGAGCCCAATCAATTGCAGGAATATAAGTGTTCATGTTAGGCGTTTGCCTCCTGGATTTGAGCGAGGGCTTGGAGGGTGCTCATAGGGAATTCAATATCTGCTTCCGCGTGGTTGGCGGCGAGAGCACCAGGGCGGAGTTCTCTCACCTGTGCTGGACTCCAGTTGCTACTTGAATCCCAGCCAAACGCATCCGCTTGTAAATCGCTGACGAAATCAATGTACGGCTCTTCAGAGCCAGCAATGACCAGCAAGTTAAACTTTGCTGCGCTCAAAGATTCAAGAATCTCGCGATCTCGCTCAAGAAAATGACCACCATATTGCATTGGGGTCGAATGAATGGGCGACGCCCCTTCAATGAGATAGCAGATGCCATCAGCGCCTTGTCCCAAAGCATCCACGGCTCTGGCCTGAGTTGCTAGGCAAAGTTCATCTAGCCTCTCATTTCCCTTGATCGGGTCGGCTTGGATGAGATCGTAGATAGGCGTGTTGCTCTGTAAAGCTCGGCTAAGCGGACTTTGCACCAAAGCGAGGGTGAGCAAGTCAGGCTTTTCTTTCAATGCCTGGCTCACTCGGTCTACTGGAACAATCTGGCAGTCAGTAGCAATAGAAGCTCGCCGATCTGTTGGTTTCCCTTTTGCAACCGAAAGTAATCTTTCTCGGCCCGTCATCTTGCCTCCTGAGCGTTGCGGGGCGGCACGTTGGTGTCGGTGTAGTAGTCAGCCGCTTTTACGATCTTGATTCCTTGAGTGGTGTCTGGCTCTCCTTCGGCGTTTCGGGCATTCACTTGAATCAGGTTGCCACTGTTATCAATATCATGAGAATCGTCGCTCCAAACTGGTCGGGTTCCCGGCCCATTAGTGACCATCATCCGAGTTGCGTTAACCGATTTCTCCATCGGCTTGAGGAAAGTGTTAGGATAAATCCCGCCCCAGAAGATGAAGATCACAAAAACACCAACTAGCCCAACTTCCCAAGGTTTAAGGTCTTTTAAACGAGCGAGTTTCGGATTCAGTGGCCCGTAGAACACCTGACGGAACATATGCAACAGATAAGCCGCCGCCAAGATGACACCAGTACCGGCAAGCAACGGCATGATGATTTTCATGCCATACAAGCCATCAGCCGCCGACATAAACCCGCCATAGAGAGCGAGGAACTCGCCGATAAAGCCGTTCATACCAGGAAGGCCAACGCTTGAAAGCATCACGATGAGGAATAGCGCGCTAAAGATCGGCATTTGCGATTTCAATCCGCCGTAATCTGCAAACAGTCGGGTGTGGGTGCGTTCGTAGATGAGACCGATCAAAAGGAACAACGCGCCCGTGCTGATCCCGTGGTTGAGTTGTTGATAAACTCCGCCCATCATTCCCGCCTGGTTCAAGCTGAAGATGCCGAAGACAACGAATCCCATGTGAGCGACCGATGAATAGGCGACTAGCTTTTTCACGTCCGGTTGAACGGCGGCAACGGCGGCCCCGTAAATGATGCCGATGATAGCGAGCCACATGATAATCGGCACGTTGGCCATGGTTGCTTCGGGGAAGATAGGCAAAACAAAGCGAAGAAGACCATACGTTCCCATTTTCAGCAAAACACCTGCTAGGATCACCGAACCAGCAGTTGGTGCCTCCGTGTGCGCATCGGGCAACCAGGTATGGAACGGGAACATCGGACACTTGACTAGCAACGCAATGGTAAACGCCCAGAAAAGCAACGTTTGCATCGTGCCTGTGTTCTGCCAAAACTCGCCACTCGCGACTAAAGCTTGAATCGCAGTGATATCAAAGCTCATCTGCCCAACGATCTTCTCGTGCATCTTGGCAAGAGTAATCATGCCAAGCAACATGAAGATAGAAGCCGAAAACGTGTAGATGAAGAACTTAATCGCGGCGTAGTTGCGGTTCTTGCCACCCCAAACGTAGATCATGATCGCCATCGGGATCAAGGTTGCTTCAAAGAACGTGTAGAACAAGATCAGATCAAGGCTGACGAAGACGCCAAGCATGGCGGCTTCCAATAGCAAGATCATTGCAAAGTAAACCTTTGTTCGATGCTCAATATAGAAGCTGAATATTGCGGCCAGTAGCGTTAGCAAAGTGGTGAGAAGCACCAACCAGATGCTGATGCCATCGATCCCAACTTTGTACTGAATCCCCCAGTTTGGAATCCATTTCGTCACCTCTAGCATCTGGAACCGGAAGGTTTCTTTGCTGAATTGGTTGAGAATGCTGAGAGAACTGAGGAAAGCGGCACCAGTGAAGATCACTGTCAGCCACTTAGTAACTTTGCTAAATCGCTCAGGAACAAACAGAATTAACAGCATCCCAATAATGGGAATGAGGATGGTAGTCGTAATAACGCCCATTAGTTTCCACCTCCTGTTGTGACCATTTGATAGATGAAGTAGAGAATGAGTGCGGCCACCCCAACTTGCATGAGTGCGGCGTAACCACGTACAAACCCCGATTGACCGCTTCCGAGCATTCTTCCGATTAAGCCAGTGAGTTTAGCGATGCCGTTGACAATCCCATCAACCAAGCTCCTATCGAATGCCCAACTCGCTTTTCCGATGACGTTACCGCCGCCAACAAAGCCGTCCGTGAGAGCACCATCAATTCCAAATTGTTGTGAACCTGATCGTTGGAACCAGCCCCATTTACTGAGGTCGCGTCCATCGTTAGCTGGGAGTGACTTGCCGTACCGGAGCCAGCCCCAAACAACGCCACCAATGAAACAGGCCGTCGCGGCAAGAAATATCCAACTACTCACAGTTTTTTGAAGGAATGCCGGAATAGATTCGATGTGTTCGTGGTGGTGAACAATGACTCCAGCCGAACCGAGCCATTCGGCGAGGTTCACGCCGAAGAACAGCCAGCCGCCGCCAATGATGCTGAGGCCAGCGAGGGCGACCAAAGGAAACCACATGCTGGGTGGAACTTCGTGAGGTGTGTGGCTTTCATCAAGATCGTGGTGGTGTTCGTGCGGAGTTCGCAGAGCAATAGCCGCCATTTCAGCTTCGGTGTAGAAGAATCCGTGCGAATCCTCGTGATGCTCATGGTGGTCGTCATGGCTGTGGTCATCGTGGTGATGATCGTCGTGACCATGCGCGTGAGCGGGAATCAGCTTCCATCGCTCGTCTCCGCTAAAGAATGTCATGAATGTCATTCGTGACATATAAGCGGCAGTCAGGAATGCAACGACTAGCGCAACGCCCCCAACGATCATTCCGATCGGAGCGCCGTACCAACCTAAGTTAGAACCGAACGATGTGATCAGGATTTCTTCTTTGGAAAATGCACCACTCATAAACGGGAAGCCAGCGATTGCAAGCCAACCGACCAGCATTGTTGAAGCTGTAATAGGGATGTACTTGAGTAACTTTCCGTAGTTGCGCATATCTTGGTTGTGCGCCATTGCGTGAATGACTGCACCAGAGCCAAGGAACAACAGAGCTTTAAAGAACGCGTGGGTGGCAACGTGGAACAAGCCCACCCAATAAGCACCAACTCCACAGGCAATGAACATATAGCCAAGTTGCGAAACCGTGGAGAACGCCAAAACCTTCTTAATATCAGTCTGACCAAAAGCGATGAGAGCACCCAGCAGAGCTGTAATCGCACCAATGATTGCAACCACCGCGCCAGCGGTCGGTGCTTGGGCAAAGAATGGCGACATACGGTTAAGCAAGAAAACTCCCGAGGTGACCATGGTTGCCGCGTGGATGAGAGCAGAAACCGGTGTAGGGCCAGCCATCGCATCGGGAAGCCAGAGGTAAAGCGGAAACTGCGCGGATTTACCCATCGCACCGATGAACAACAGCAAGCATGCCGTGATCGTCATCCACGGATCAAAGGCAGCAAAAATGGCTTGAACGTTCGGCAGAAGCACGTCGTAGCTGAGCCACCGGGGTTCGATATTTCCAGCTTGGCCCAATGTTTTGCTCGCCATGTATGCCAGGGTGAAGATTCCCAGCGTGAGACCCCAGTCCCCGATTCGGTTGACAATAAACGCTTTGTTCGCGGCGAAGCTGTTGTATTTTTCCTTGTACCAAAAGCCGATGAGGAGGTAAGAGCAGACACCTACGCCTTCCCAACCAACAAACAGGAGGGCCAGGTTATTACCAAGCACCAAAATGAGCATCGCGCCGACAAATAGGTTCAAATATGTAAAGAAGCGCGGATAATCCTTTTCTTCCGCCATATAGCCAGTGGCATACAGGTGGATGAGCGATCCGATTCCCGTGATGATGAGAACCATCGTCATGCTGAGTGCATCAACACGAACTTCAAATGGAACGGAGAGGTTGCCGACGGTAATCCACTCAAATAGAGTTAGGATTCGTAGTCGGCTTTCTTCGGGCAACTTGGCGAGTTCGGCAGTAATTTGAGCCGCAAGTGCAAAACCGACTGCAATCGGGGCAACTGCGAGAGCACCCATGACTCGACGACCAATCTTAGCTCCCAGGCTATCAATTATGATTTTGCCAGTAAAAGCTTGAATGAGGAACCCGAAGACGGGAAGGGCTAGAACCCACCAGATATTGCGAAAAATGTCTTGTTCCATTTTCTGATTAGCCCCTCATCGTGTTCATATCGTCAACATCCGCTTCGTTTCGAAGTCGGAAAATAGCCATGATAATGCCAAGCCCAACGGCGACCTCGGCAGCTGCGATTGCCATAACAAAAATCACAACCATTTGACCGGTAATTGCTGCCTCACCAGGATTGCTCAAGGCAACCATTTGCGTTGGATAAGCAGCAAATGCCAAGAAGGTCAAGTTGACCGCATTGAGCATCAATTCGATGCACATAAAGACAACGACCGGGTTTCGGCGAACAACGACTCCAACTGCCCCAAGTGTGAACATCACGAGGCTAAGCGTGAGGAACCAGCCGAGTGGAATTTCATCAAACACGGCGGCGAATGGAAGGTGCGTCAGAATTGGAATCATTTAAAACCTCCTCTTTGCCAGCATGATTGAGCCGACTATCCCGACAAGAAGCAGCATGGATACGATTTCGAATGGCCAAGCGTACTGAGTGAACAATGTTTTTCCAATTTCTTGGGGCGTTCCGTACGTTCTAGTGAATTGAACGTTTGTTCTTTCCATCGTAGGCATGATCACGTATCTGTAAATCATCGTGAACACCACACCCGCACCGAGTAAAGAGAAAATAAATCTTCTTTCACCTAGTTGCGGCTTGTCCGTATCATTTGTTGATTTGAGGATCATGATCACAAAGAGGAACAGCACCATGATCGCACCAGCGTAAACCATGATTTGGGTGATCCCGATCAGTTCGCTGCCCAGCATGAAGTACACAAGGCCAAGAGTGAAGAAGTTCACAACCAGGGCCATAGCTGACCGGACTGGAGTATTGAAGAAAACAACCCCGACGGCTCCGAACAGCGCCAGACACGAAAGGACGATGAACGCAATTTGGTTCAATGTCATATCGCTAAGCCTCCCAGGGTCTTATCATTCATGTTTCTACTCAATTTTCGCCTGATTCCCAGTATCAGGCTTTTGGTGGATGATGTTATGGCGTCTCCGTTTTGGCGGGAGATTTCACCATAGTGATCGTCCGAGATGGTGCAGCCGGATTTGCTTTTCGGCTCGTGTTCAAAATGTTCAAGTACAGGATCACAAAGAGGATCATCGCGGCGATTGCGGCGATCCATCCTCCACCTGCTCCGTAGAGTGTTGTGCAGATGATCCACAGGCCAACAACGATGAAGTTAGCGACCGCGATCGGCAACATTGATTTCCAGCCAAGATCCATGAGCTGATCGTATCGAAGTCTTGGAAGGGTAGCGCGGAGCCAAATAAAGAAGGTGATTCCCATGAAGCATTTGCCGAGGAAGACGAGCGGCGCGAGCCAGTAATTAGCTCCAGCGAGCATCTTAAAGAATCCGTTCCCCGTAGCTGCGGCTAAGTAGCTCCAATCAATCGGAAGAATGTTGTATCCGCCTAGGAACAAGGTGGCGAACACTCCGCTGAAAATAAACATCGCCGCGTATTCACCCATAAAGAACACGGCGAATTTCATGGATGAATACTCCGTGTGGTAACCAGCGATGAGTTCGTTTTCTGCTTCGGGAAGATCAAACGGGGCGCGGTTGGTTTCTGCGATGACCGCGATTAAAAAGATAATCGCGCTTATCAAACCAAATGGGGTGAGAATGAACCAGTTATGCGCCCAAGGGACAACTCCCCATAGCGGCTCTTCTTGCGCAGAAACTACTTGAGTGAGCTTCATGCTTCCTGTAGCCATGATGATTGCCGCAACCGACATTGCCATCGCAAGTTCGTAGCTGATGAGCTGAGCCGACGCCCGCAGGGCTCCCATCATCGAATATTTGTTGTTACTTGCGTATCCGGCAAGAACAATTCCGTAGGCTCCCAATGAAGAGATCGCAAGAACATAGAGAATGCCGATCTCGACGTCTGCAACCGGAGTCAGAATTCCGTAAAGCCCGGTACTTGGCCCCCAGGGCAAGGTTGCGCCGAGTGCGAAAGCGGGGAAAAGCGCAATTGCCGGAGCGATGAAGTAAATCTTTCGGTCAACTGAATTTGGTGTGATGTCCTCTTTGAGGAAGAGTTTTAAGCCGTCGAGCAACGGCTGAATCAAGCCAAAAGTGCGAACTTTCTTGCCAGCTAAACCTTTCAGAGGGAAATTATCCGGGAAGGTAATTGTTCCGGAGCGGTTTGGGCCGATACGGTCTTGCATCCAAGAAAGCAATCGTCTTTCCCACCAAATGAGGGGCGGAACTAATGAGAGGATCGCAATGACTACAAAAAGAACCCGGATTAAACCGAGCAAGAGCGGGTTTTCCGCGTTGAGCCTTAGGAAAAATTCTGCGACCAATTCGACCTCACTTTACCCAGGAGCTTAAGGGAGCTTCTGGAGCACCCCGGCGAAAGCCTCGGAATTGAAATTGGCCTGTGCTGGTGGGAGAACATAGCCAGTTGACGAGAGTTTGCCGACGGTTGCCGGTTCAAATGCTGGAACAGCTTTTGCGATTTCACCCATCACTTCACCTGCATTGAAGGGAAGGTTAGATGGCTTGATACGCAACATGATTTCGGTGAAAACCTTCCAAGCCGCTTTGGATTCGCCTGGGGCTGGAATGATTTGGTTCATTCGCTGGACTCGACCTTCGCTCGATGTGTAAGTTCCATCTTGTTCAGCGGGCAATGCCAGCGGGAGCACAACAGATGCATAAGCGGCTGATGAGCCAGGGATGGAAGCCGCATAGATGAGGAAGTCCACGTTTTCCAGCGCCTTGGTCGCCAGATCCGTTTCGTGGTAGTCATCAATAGGATCAAAATCAACCAGGAACAGGGTTTTGATTTTGCCTTCAGATGCGGCTTGCAAAATCTGTCGAGTATTCATGCCGCTGGCTTTTGCTCCACCAGGGAGAACATCGGGTAATCCACCGAGAGCAATCGCACCCTGTGTATTGCATTCCAGCCCCATATAGTTAAAAGTGCTTCCGTTGGTCGCGGCAAGTCCGGCAAGGATTTGATATGCGGCAATTCCACTTTCGTCAACTGTCATCGAATGAGTTGTGATGGTCGCGGAGTTCGGAGTTTTCAAAACTTCTGCGGCTAATTTGACATCAGCTTCATCCAAGCCAGACTTTTTAAGGGCGTCGGCAAAGTTGACTTTTGGCGCGGCACCCATGGCACTGGCGATAGCGGCAGCGGCATGAGCTTCGCTTCCGGTGTTGTATCGCAGGATGACGTGAGCGAAAGTATCGGCCTCGGTTGGATGTGAACTCGCAACAACCACCTTCATTCCACGTTGGAACCAACCCTTGCGTACCCGCAGGAACGACATCGGTTGTTCATCTGCGAGCGAAGGACCAAAAATCAGAACAGAATCCTTAAACTCAAGGTCGGCAATAGTGGATTGCAGTGCGGCAACCCCTAACGCATTCTCGACCCGGGTTTCGTATCCGAGAAAGTCGCCTTTTGTGCGATGATCAATATTGTGCGAACCAAGGTGTTCGCGGAATAGTTTTTGACCGAGGAAAATCGCTTCGTTAGAACTTTTCGGGCTGATCAATAAGGCGGAGTTGCCAGCTGCTTCGGTCAAATGCTCCACGACTTCCTTAGTGACTTCACCCCATGAGGAACGAACAAAGTCATTGCCGTTGCGGCGATTCGGAGCGGTCAGCCTGGCTGGCGAATTGTAGAAATCGTGTCCGAATTTACATCGGTCAGCCGTCCATTCTTCGTTGACTTGCTCGTTTGTTCGTCCGTTGATTCGGATGAATTTGCCTGCGCGGTGGTCAAACCAAATATTGGTTCCGCACGGAGTAACTGTGCAGATGCCTGGCTTCGTTTCTAAATCCCAAGGCCGAGCACGGAATCGGTAACGGCTCGAAGTCAGAGCTCCAACTGGGCAGATTTCAATAACGTTGCCACTGAACTTAGATTCAAAATCTGTGAGTTGGTAAGTGGATGGCTGCATTTGCGAGCCACGGAAGCGGAACGCAAGTTGAGAGTCGCCGCTGATTTCTTCTGTAAATCGTACGCATCGCCCGCACTGGATACAGCGTTCTAGGTCGAGTGTTACGTATTGCGAAAGCGGATATGCCTTGGGCAAGTGCCGCTTCATTTCCACGAATCGAGAAGTGGATGGCCCGTAAGCGAGCGTATTGTTTTGAAGTGGGCATTCACCACCTCTATCGCAGATCGGGCAGTCAAGTGGGTGGTTGATCAAAAGAAATTCAAGGACACCCTTGCGATCTTTGTGGATTTGCTCGGTGTCTGTGTAGATCACCATGTTATCGCTGGCAGGAAGAGTGCAAGCGGCTTGAGGTTTTGGCATTTTGCGAACCGTGCCATCTGGTTGTTTGAATCCAACATCTACTAGGCACATCCGGCACATGCCGACAGGCTTCATACGAGGGTGATAACAAAAAATAGGAACTTCGAGACCAAGTCGCTTTACAGATTCGACGATTAACTCGTCTTTGGGCACCTGAATCTCAACATCATTAATGCTGATTGTGACCATCTGTTCTTGTGCGACCGACGCCATATTTGTTTGCCTTGCGATGTTTCGGGAACTAAGCCCAATAACTTTGGATGTGTACCCTAAAGTGGGCCGCGTCTGCACCTAACTTCCCAGAGGATGAGCAAGGTATTCACAATTATTAAGGATTGCGTAGGAATTACCAGGTTTCCCACATATTTTAGACAAGGGCTACCAACATAGGGTCTCCGGCTGATACTATCACTGAGATTATTCACGTCGGAGTGAAAAGTGCAATGTTGAAGTTGAACGTGCGTTTTAGTGCCCTGTTGGTGTTGTGTCTTGCCGCCAGCAGTTTTGCTTTTGGGGACAGTTCCAATCAGCGGTTGGTCTCGATTGATATTAAGGTCAATATCCGCAAGGATATTAATACGAAAACCGCGGCGGAATCGCTTGCAAAAGGGATTGGAAAAGTAACTTCGGTCTCTGAGCATGAGTGCATTATCCGCCTGACCGATCCACATGGATTGAGCGATAAGCTAGTTAGTTTAAGAAAGCAGAAATCTGTTGTGGGTCTCATCCCGCTCGCCCCTCTTATGCCAGGCGAGGACATTTTGCATCGACCAGTGGACGAGTTACAGCAGTTGGTCGATGAATACAAAGAGTCTTATTTTATTTGGGCAGAGGCTACAAAAACTGCTATCAAAACTGATCCAGCCGGCTTTAGAAAAGCACCTGGTCTTGGTTATTTGGAAGCCTATCTTCAATGGAAATTTGACCGTGCTTATCCTAATAAGCAGATAGATATCAGTGGTTATTCAGAAATTGCTCAGCGACGAGCCATGAGGCAGACCGAGTACGGCGGATCACCAAGAGAGGCTTACGGGGCTAATACATCAAGTCGAGAAATTGCAGATTTCTTAAACGTTCAGGAAGTTATTAAACCAAAGGGTGGCCCGCAAGAGGACACCACTGGGAACTGGGAATTCATGGGGCCTCGCGACCTCCGGGTTCCTTACACCATTTATTTTGGTGCGAGTCCGGTTAATGGTCGGGCGAACGCAGTTGCAATTGATCCGAACAATATCAACACGTTTTATATTGGAGGAGCACAAGGCGGGGTTTGGAAAACAACCGATGCGGGCGTTTCTTGGTCAACTACTTCTGATGGCTGGCCGCTTTTGGGCGTGAGTTCATTAGCGATTCAGCCAGGAAACTCAGATGTGATCCTTGCTGGAACTGGCGACTTTTACGGTAGCGACGTCGGAGGAATCGGCATCATGCGCAGTACCAACGGAGGTGCAACATGGACTTTGGTCGGCACAAACATTGGATCTGCCATGGTGAGTGCAATTACATTCCACCCGGACAACCCAAGTGTGGTTTTTGCAACTACGGGTCGTAGCGGAAGCGGTCGGCTGTACCGATCAACAGACGCTGGCGTCACATGGGTTGACTCCGCAGGGACTGTTTCAACATGGAGCGATGTAAAAATCGGTGCACAACGGGGTGATGGAACTCGAACCGTTTGGGCAGTATCCGGTGGGAATCCCGGACTGATCCGAAAATCGAACAATCAGGGCGCGAGTTGGACAACGGTCACTTCTCCCGTGAGCGGCAGCCAAAACCCCCTTCATATTGCACCATCACGCGTGCAACCAGATACCGCCTATCTACTAGCGACAACGCCCCGACAAATCTGGAAAACAACCGATGGCGGAGCGACCTGGGCAAGCGTAACTGCTGGCTTCCCAAATGGAAGCAGCAACTACAACTGGAGTCAAGGATGGTACGACTACTACATCAATACATCCACTCGCCCAGATGGCGCTGGCGGATTTATTGACGTTGTATACGTTGGATTGATTGATATCGTGATGTCCATCAATGGCGGCTCTACTTGGCGAAGCATCGGTGGCAGCAACTACACAGCCGGGTATTCAAATACGGCATTGACTCACGTTGATCACCACAATTTCGCCGTAGATCCGAGCAATCCAAATCGATGCGTTGTGACAACCGATGGCGGTGCGTTTTTGATGGTTTACAATCCAACTGCCGACACGGTGAGCTGGACACGGTTGAACAAAGCTCTCGCTATTACGCAGTTCTACACTTTGGCGGTTCACCCAACGAACCCAGATTATGTAAAAGGTGGAACACAAGATAACTCAACTCCACACTCGTTCGGAAACTTAATACAGTGGCAAAACCCCGGTGCCGGTGACGGTGCTGGCTGTGGAATCAACTGGCTTGATACGAACACTCAGTACAACAGTAGTCAGAACCAAGGTCTATATAAAACGACTAACGGCTATGCCAGCTCATCAAGCTTTCAACCTAGCCTTACTGGTCATAGTGTTCCGTTTATCGGAAAGTTGTGGTTGGATAAAAACAACCCATACAACGTGTACATGAACACGAACTATCTTAACCGGTACGACGAGGTAACAGATTCGTGGACGATGCAGCTTGGGGGCATTGCACTTTCTACATCGGCACGGATTAACGCATTCGACGTTGCAAATGGCAATAGCAATATTTTGTATACAGGTGCAGGCGACGGTGACCTCTATAAGAGTGTGAACTTCGGCGCTAGTTGGACAAAGCTTGATGACATTGGTGGATTTACAAATAGATCCATCATGGCTTTGAGTGTGAGCCCTTCAAACTCCAACGATATTCTCATTGGCGTGGGCGGATCAGGCAACCACCTTTATCGGTGCGCTGATACGAGTGCCGCCACACCAAGTTTCGTGAGTGTCAGTGGTTCAGGAGCAACCGGGCTTCCTAATGTTGCTCTGACCTCAATTGCTCGCGACCCTTGGCAACCGGAAACTCGATGGTACGTTGCGACCGACGTGGGAGTCTTCCAGACTTCAAACGCTGGTGCGACATGGGAAGACATAACCCAGCCTCGCGGATTGCCAAATGTCCAGGTAAACGAGATCATCGCAAACAAAACAACTGGATACTTGACTGCAGCTACTTTTGGTCGCGGCATCTGGCGCATGAAAATTGTGCCTGCGATTGTTCAAAGTATCACTGGCCCAACTTCTGTTTACAGCGGAGACGGCGGTCAGTTTACGGTTACGATTGATCGACCTGCGCCGACCGGCGGAGTCGTAGTTCCGCTTAACAGCAATCATCCAAGCCTGATTGTTCCGGCATCGGTAACGATTCCTGCTGGCTCTAATTCAGCAAACGTGCCATTTTCGACAGTTGAAATAACTTCTAATGCCAACGTCATGGTGACGGCAACAATGGGCGGTACGGCAACTGCGAATGTCTTAGTGAGAGGAGCAACAAATGTTTCTCCCAACTCGGTAACGTTGTTCAACGGTATTTCACCTGTTGGGAACCTCGCCAGTTTTACAGCTTCGGACGATAACAAATATTCCTGGACAATTGGGGCTATAAGTCGTCGCTGGGAAACAAGAATGGAAGCAACACTCGATGTTTCCGGTGCTCCACTTGGAAATGTTCGGGCAGAATTTGAGATCAGTACTGAGTTCCCGAACCTCAACTATCAAATCTCGTTCTTCAACTACTCAACAAATAACTTTGATGAAATTCAAACGGGATTGACCTCAACGGTAGACCAATTGGTTACATTCACACCGAATTTGACCAATTACGTTAATGGTTCGAATCAAATATTAATCCGAGTGAATTTCCATGATCAAGGCTCGACAAGAAGACCGTTTAAACCGTTCGTAGATATGATTAGGTTGCGACTGTTCCAATAGTTGATCCAAGGTATAGCCAGGAACCATCTGTGTTTCTGGCTATACCATCCTGGGTCAATCTGTACTTAGTAGTAAACTTTGAGCTTCCTTTCGCGTAGAAAGGCTGTCGGGCAATCGCCCGTGTTCGGATCAGATTTATGGAAACCCAAATGGAATCAGCTAACGCCTCAATGCCTGAGTTTGAAAATGACGATCAACTCTTGGAGCATTACGCCGAGCGTGAATACAAGTGGGGATTTGTGAGCGATGTTGATTCAGATACTCTTCCTCCTGGACTGAGCGAAGACGTAATCAAGTTTATTTCGGCTAAAAAGAACGAGCCAGAGTGGATGCTGGAATTCCGGCTGAAAGCATTTGAGCATCTCAAAACTTTGCCATATCCAAAATGGCCGAACGTTCAGTATCCGCAACCAGATTTACAGGCAATCAGCTACTACTCTTCGCCTAAAAAGATGCCGAAGTTGAATTCTTTGGACGAAGCTGATCCCGAATTGATCGCGACCTTCAACAAACTCGGAATTCCCCTTCATGAGCAGATGATTTTCGCGGGCGTGGCAGTGGATGCGGTTTTTGACAGCGTGAGCGTTGCGACGACGTTTAAAGAAACTCTGCGGGAAGCAGGTGTTATTTTCTGCCCAATCAGTGAAGCCGTTCTTGAGCACCCTGAACTCGTCAAGAAATATCTCGGAAGCGTGGTGCCGTACACCGATAACTACTACGCAACCTTGAACTCAGCCGTATTTAGCGATGGTTCGTTTGTGTTTGTTCCGAAAGGAGTGAAGTGCCCGATGGAACTGAGCACTTACTTCCGAATCAATGCCCAAAATACGGGGCAGTTTGAACGTACTCTCATCGTCTGCGAAGACGGGGCAAGTGTGAGTTACCTGGAAGGATGCACCGCTCCTAAACGAGATGAAAACCAACTCCACGCGGCAGTTGTTGAACTCTGGGCGGATAAAGACGCAGAAATCAAATACTCCACGGTCCAAAACTGGTACCCGGGCGATAAGGATGGAAAAGGCGGAATCTTTAACTTTGTCACCAAGCGCGGTCGTTGTGAAGGCAGTGGTTCCAAAATCACCTGGACTCAGGTGGAAACAGGTTCGGCGATCACCTGGAAGTACCCAAGCGTTATTCTCAAAGGTGACAACAGCGTCGGCGAGTTTTACAGTGTTGCCCTGACGGCGGGCAAACAGCAAGCAGATACCGGAACCAAGATGGTTCATATCGGCAAAAACACACGCAGCACTATTGTGAGTAAGGGGATTTCTGCTGGCAACGGTCAAAACACGTACCGAGGTTTGGTCAAGATCAATCCTGGCGCGGAAGGAGCACGAAACTATTCAGTCTGCGACTCTATGCTGATGGGAGATCGCTGTGGCGCACACACCTTCCCGTACATCGAAGTCAAAAACAGCTCGGCTATGATGGAGCACGAAGCCACGACGAGCAAAATTGGCGAAGATCAGTTGTTCTACTTAGCCCAGCGCGGAATCAGCGAAGAAGACGCGGTGAACATGATCGTAAGCGGCTTCTGTAAAGATGTTTTCCGCGAGCTTCCTATGGAGTTTGCCGTAGAAGCGCAAAAGCTGTTGGCTGTGAGCTTGGAACACTCGGTCGGCTAAAACTAATTGATTCCGCAACGCCCGGTTAGACTACAATCGTAGTTCAATCGGGCGTTTTAGTATGAAAGGCAAACCTGGATATTCTATCAAGTCGCAAAAACCTAAAATTGGTGCCTGGCTATATGCGCTTGTCTTGGTGGCGGCGGCATGTTATGGACTTTTGAAAGTCTTCGACTACGTATTCGTTTCGCCGCAATTAGAATCGGTAATTGCAGAATATAAGGCTGAGGGGTTACCTTGGGTGGCTGAAGACTATGTTCCTCATGTCGATGAACAGGAAAATGCTGCCAGCGACATTCTTACAGCGATCAATCTAGCGAGTCCTAAAACGATCGTTGAGTTAGAAGAAGAAGCCAGCGAGTTATTCAATAAGGATTTAGCCGAATTTGAAAAATGGCTACAGGCTCACGGTCTAGTTCTAGATAAAGTTGTTTCTGCTACCCAAAAGCCCAAGCTTCTTTTTGATAGAGACTGGGGAGCGCCTAATTACGCTCTGTTTTCTGAGCATAGTGAAATGAAGGCGGCGGCAAAGCTTCTGGCAAAGCGTGCTGAGCTCATGGCGCGTCGAGGAAAACTGGACAGAGCAATATCCGATTTATTGACTATCGGAAAACTGGGATCGCTTCTGATCCAGGAACCAACTTTTATAGCCGTTCTGTCAGCTCTTTCAGCTCACTCAATTACATACAGTTCTGCAATTCGAGTAGCTGAACCGTTTAAAGATAATCCGGCTGCACTCGCGAAAATTCAGGAAGCCGTCGAAACGATAGATTCGAGCTTCACCTTAGATCAAGCCATGATGGGAGAGGCATATACCCACGTTGCACTCCTACGGAATATGCAAGGCGGTAGCTTGAAGCAGGTCAACAAAAGCCTAAGCGATGCTGGCAAACCGGTTCCGAAAGACTATTCTCGCGATGGCGTGCCAACGAGTATGACAGTTCGCGCTTATATGGCGAGGAACTTGAGAACTCACATTTTTATGCACAGAGAGATAAGGGCTAATCGTCACAGTGTTTTGCAAGCCACTCAAAATATTGAAGCGCTTATGGATCAAAAGCGCGAGCATCATACGGCAAGTGAGAATTTCGACGTATTTATCTTTTTGGATATGCGATCCCCAGGAATAGCATTAGCGCGCCTTGAGAGCACAAAGCAAATGACTCTCGCGATGTTGGAATGCCTGCAGTTCCGTGCCACAAACAAGCGTTATCCATCTTCACTGGATGAAATCAAAATGGAGGTCAGGGATCCACTCACCGGCAAGCCAGTAAGGGTTGCAGAGGAACAGGGCGTTTTTAAGATATATGCGAATGGGAAGAATCGTATCGATGACGGCGGAGAAGCCTCTGAGGAATCTAAAAAAGATGATTGGGTAGTTAGATTTCCACCGAAGCAAAGGCAGGTAAAAAAGTAATGGATATGAAGCAAAAGAAGAAGCGAATTTCCCCATGGCTTATCGGTTGCGGAGGACTAGGAATCGTGATTGCCGGACTCATCACATGGGCAGTGCTTCAAGTAGCAGACTATCCGTTAGTCGCGCCAAGAATAAATAAGACCGTAGAAGAATACAAAGCCACTGGCTTGCCGTGGGTGGCAAGTGAAGTGATTCCAGCCGTTCCCGATGCCGAAAACGCGGCGATTGAAATTAAAGAGGCATTGGCTATGACGAAAGGAGAATCTTTTGCAAGCCGGGATAAGAAAATAATTGACGCTTGGAAGGCACGAAATAAGGCCACTGTTGCAGCAGAATTAAAAAAAATTGAGCCTGCCTTAGCAAAAGCCATCATTGCATCCAAGAAAACAAAAATCAATTTTGATCGCGACTGGAACAAAGGGCCAGACGTACTTTTCCCTGAATTTGCGGAGATAAAAGGGATAGCCAAAACTCTCACTCGTCGAGCAGTGATTAAGGCTGAAAGTGGTGATCTTACTGGTGCGATTGTTGATTTGACAGCGGTTAATCGGCTGAGCAAGCTTATTTCCAATGAACCAACTTTGATTGCCATGCTAGTTGGCATTGCGTGCAACGCAATTTGCATGGATGGAGTGATTAGGGTTGCTCAAATACGAAGTGACTCCAATTCGCTTGCGAAGCTCGCCAATGCAGTTTCTGGATTCAACGATGAGTTTGATTTCGGTAACGCTATGCGAGGCGAAGCATATATGGGCATTACTTTGATTCGGAACCTTAAGCCTTCGGATATCAAAAAACTGAGCAATGTAACTGCCGGAGACGAATCAGAAATTGAATACAAAAGAACCGATGGAATTCCCAATGGGATGATGATGCAGGCGTACTTTGTTCGTCACTTGGAAGCACACCTATTTATCCATGAGCAGCTAAAAAAGTATCCCGACGACCCAATCATGGCCGCCGTTGAAATTGACAACTACACAGTTTCAATGACTGAAGGTGTGCCTAAGTTAAGTCAAATCCTCAATGCTATCCTCATGCCGGTTTTTGTACAAGCCTCGCATGCGGTTGTAAAGGTAAAGACGAATAAGCAAATGGTGCTCGCGATGCTGAAAAGCTTGGAGTTCAGGAACTCTAAAAAGCGATTTCCTAAATCCTTGGATGAGATCGGTGTGAATTACGTTGATCAGATATCGGGAGAGAAGATCACCTCACTGAATTCAGGTGGGGTTTACAGAATTTATTCTCTTGGCCCCAACGCGGTTGATGATAAAGGCTTGAGAGACAACGATACTGGTCAAGATGACTACTCGATTCAGTTTCCTCCGAAGCCTTGGTAACAGATTCTTGCTGAAATAATCGCAGTTGCATTTGGCTTAGGTTCAAACCGGGAAACTTCACGCAAATTTCATGTATGTGAACTTATTGAAGTGTGCAACCATATCGTTATCAGTTAGTTAACAATTTGAATTACCGAATGTTAAATGACTGGTTCAAAGGGGGACTCAATTAGTGCAATCTCAAGCATGGCGTTCGTTCGTCGCCGCTCACGCGGTTACAACTCAATTTCTTGATCAACAGCTTCGCGCTCATAGCCAAGTATCTCTAGAGGTGCTTAATGTGCTAACTGCTCTTTCTGAAGCACCTGGGGGGCAGATTCGGATGAGCGATTTGGCAAATATCATTATGTTTAGCCGGAGCGGATTAACACGCATGATAGACCGGCTTGAAGAAGAGGGTCTTGTCAGCCGAGTGCCGTGTCCAGATGATCGCCGCGGATGGTTTGCTGCCGTTACGGATAAGGGTAAGGCGGCATTAAAGGAGGCGCAAGCAATTTACGAACCGGCATTATCCAAAGTTTGGACTTCTGCACTAACGGATCAAGAAGCAACTGCACTTTCGCAATCCTTGTCAAAAATTCTTGAGCATGCAGAATCTAATTCATAGCAGGTAATGGTTTGAATTCCGCGAATAAGTAGAAGAACGCGGTCAAAACGTTGGCAAGTCGTTGCGTGGAGCAAATAATTTTATTCATGCAACGACTCTGATTTGCGCTTTGTGCAAAATTTGATTTCTTTTTTTAATAATCACCTTGTCTAAGGTCCGAATCGTTCAGGTTCATAGGAACACACTCGTCAGGAATTTTTCTAAACCACTCGGTTAGTGCAATGCAGAACAATCTTTTGGGCAAACAATTTCAGGCCTGGCGGCTCTTCAATTCATCTCACTCCACAGCAACGTTTTCTTTAGATTCAACTTTGAAAGCAGCTGGCAAGATTCCGCTAGATACGTACGAAATTTTGAGTGCGTTATCCGAATCCCCTAACCATCGATTGCGTATGAGCGAGCTGGCGGACAAGATCGTATTTAGCCGAAGCGGCTTATCAAGAAAAATAGACCGACTCGAAAGATCTGGAGTTGTAAAGCGAGAGCCTAGCCCCGATGATCGCCGCGGGTGGTTTGCCGTGATAACCGAAGAAGGAATCGCGGCTCACAAAGCTGCAAAGTTCGTGCACGATACGCATTTAGAGAAAATTTGGTCATCTGTACTCACAGATGAAGAATCAACCGTGATTGCCCAGATTTTAGAAAAAGTAGTGAATCGGGTCGCCAAGTAGCGACCCGATTCACTCAACTAATTGATTGTTTGTACGTTCAGTCGGCTTGCGCTTGAGCCGCCCAATTGCAAGGAAATAGAAGCCGCTGCGAAATCAGCGTCATGCGCGGTAAATATATTCATGAATTTGTGCGGGTTCCGGTCAACAAGAGGAAACCAGGAGGACTGCACCTGAATCATGATTCTATGCCCTTTTTTGAACGTGTGGCACGTGTCAGGCAACGTAAACGGCACATGCTCAATTTTATTTGGATCAAGTGGAGAAGGGTTGCTAAAGCTGTTCCGGAATTTGGCTCGCATCACCTCTCCCCGTACTAGCATTTGAAAATCTCCAAGCGGTGCCGCGCCAGTAGGATTCACGTCAATGAGCTTGACAATGAAGTCACAGTCGGTGCCACTGACTTTGGCGTAGATATCTGCTTTGAGCTCTCCAGCAACCGTTAAATCAGATTGTAACGGTTCAGTTTGGAACGTCACTACATCTTTGCGGCTTTGCGCAAACCGTTGGTCGTCCAGCATATAAGTTCGAGATCGCCGACCAAGAACCCCATCTTGATAGGGAACTGGATTGGATGGGTCACTCACGTAGGTGGCGGTTCCAGTTTGAGGAGCTGATCCGATCATCAGCTTCCCATTGGGTTGGAAGTTCAGGGTTTGAGCTTTGGCAGATTTTGGCGGCCACTCATTAAATCGTCGCCATATTTTTGCGCCGCTATCAAACATGGTCGCTTTCGGCATAACAAGCTTTCCATCCCCTCTGAGGAAAGCGTCGAAAAACGGGAATTCGACTTCCTCTTGAAAAAACGTCGCGGTGTTGGAACCCCATTCATGAACATGGAATTTTTCACCCGCGGCCGGGCTCGCCCAGTTACCGTGATACCACGGCCCCATGATGATCCAGTTATTCGGTTGGTTGGCTTGTTTTTCTGCGGATTTATAGCAAGCCAGCGGCCCCCAGCAGTCTTCGGCATCAAAGAATCCGCCGACCCAAAGCATCGCCGCTTTAATGTTTTTTAGCCCAGAAGGCACGGAGCGCGCTTGCCAGAAGCTGTTGTAAGTGTCGTTCCGCACAACATCTTGCCAATAGGGGATTGCTCCTTTGTAAAGTTTTTCTTCGACATTTGCCAGGCCGCCCAAATCTAGGAAATACTTGTATGCATCATTGGCTAGATCAATTCTGATTCCCGTTGGATTGGTTGGCCCAGGGGTTGCCCTAGGTACACCAAATCCGGAAAAGAACGAAATGTAGTCTTGGAGAAAGAACGCACCATTGTGGTGCATATCGTCGCCTAAAAACCAATCTGCGGTCGGAGCCTGGGGCGATACAGCCTTGAGGGCTGGGTGGCGTGACATCGCCCCGAGGGCAGCGTATCCGCCAGGATAACTGATTCCGTACAGTCCAACTCGTTTGTTGTTCTTCGGTACGTTATTGATCAGGAACTCAACTGCGTCGTAGGTGTCGGTGCTTTCATCAATATCGCCCGGCATGGGAGTCATTCCTGACTGCTGATAGGTGTTCTGCAATTGAGGGCGAAGGTTCTCAAAAGTGCCTTCAGACATATATTTTCCACGGACATCTTGATAAGCAAAAATGTAGTTCGCATCTTTCATTTTTTGCGAACCACGAAAACTGCTTTTGTAAGCGTTTGGCCCGTACGGCCCCGCAGAATAAGGGGTTCGTTCTAGCAGGATAGGCGAGCTTCCAACAGGAGCTCTTTTAGGAACATAGACTGCTGTGTAAAGCTTAGTTCCATCCCGCATTGGGATCAAGTACTCGTACTTTTGATACAGATCCTTTACATCGTTCTGAGCAAATGACGATAAAGGCAGGGCAAGCAACGCGACAAGGCATGAATATCGCATATCTGCGAGTTTGCCCTAAAAGGAAGCAATTTCCGAACAAAATTTCGTTATTTGGCTTTTTTGAACTTAAGGATTTCCGAATTGATGCAATATCTAATGCCTGTTTTATCCTTCGGACCATCATCAAAAACATGCCCTAGATGACCGTCGCACCGAGCGCAAAGAACTTCAACTCGTTGCATTCCGTAGCTGTTATCTGTTTTTAGCCACACGTTGTCGCGTGAGTAGGGCTGGAAAAAGCTGGGCCAGCCAGTTCCGGATTCAAATTTGGTGTCTGATTTGAACAACGGCAGGTCGCAAGCCACACAGTGGTAGACGCCTGCTTCCTTATTGTTGAGGTATCCGCCGCAGAAGGCGGCCTCCGTACCTTTGCCCCGCGAGATTTTATACTGCTCTGGCGTAAGGATTCTCTTCCACTCGGCTTCGGTTTTGATGACCTTGTCATCACGTTTCGGGCTTTCATCTTCAACAGTCAGCCCACCGATAGTCTTTTTTTGATTCTGCTGTGGATCACCTTTGAGCGTAGGTAATACTAAAGCCATAGCTACCGCGGCGATTCCAACAGCGAAGGTCAAGAGTCCGAGTTTCATACTCATTGAAACGCAGGTTAGATGATTTTCGTTCGATAAGAGTTGGTTACGGCGGGACTTGGTATAGGAGATTGATGAGCGGAGTTTTCTTTTTTGCTAATGAAGGTTCGCGTCGTGCTTCAGGTGAGTTTGAAAGTGCTAAGCAACTGCTTATTGATGCCGGATTTGAACTCAAGATAGCCGAACTTTGCGAAAGTCACGAAGCCCTTGACCAAGCAGTGCAGGACGCGATTTCAGATGATGCTGAACTCGTGATCGTAGGCGGCGGAGACGGAACGCTGGGCGGGGTTTCTGAACATTTTTTAAGAAAGAATTCAGTGTTCGGTGTCCTACCTTTGGGAACGGGAAACCAATTTGCTCGGGAAATCGGGATGCCCAACGACATAGCGAGCGCGGTCGGAGTTTTGCGAGCCGGACGAACCGCAAAACTTGATTTGGGAACTGTGAACGGACAAGGCTTCCTCACTGTTGCGACTCTTGGGATGACAACCGAAATAGCCAGGAATCTCCAGGCAAAACAGGTTCTTGGCAAGGTCAGTTATCTGCCAGCGCTAGCTAAAGCTCTCCACTCTATGGATACGTTTCAGGTTGAAATAGTTGGTGAAAGTGAGACGATCACACAAAACTCCATTCAAGTAGTGGTTTGCAACGGTAGAACTCATGCAGGGCCGTTCCTTGCCAGTCCAGATGCCTCTATCACCGATGGAATGTTCGACATCTATGCTTTGCCAAAAATGGATTTTGCGACTCTGGTATCTGCCGGCGGCATGGCGCTTGTTGGTCAGCACGTCGAGTTTGAAGAAATCGACGCGATGAAGACAAACCGGGCAAAGCTAACCACTTCTCCCAAACTCCCAGTCGTGTTGGATGGTGAAGAATACTGGTTCGACGAAATGGAATTTGAACTTATTCCTGCGGCAATCAATGTGGTGGTGGGGGATACATTCCGTGCGCCACAGAATCTGTTAGGAAAGCTTAACCTTCCGTCAAAGTCATCTGCAGATTCAGATTAACCTCTTGCAACCTAGCCTGAGGCTTGCCGATCAGCCAACCCTGAATTGCATCAAATCCGCACCGCTGGGCGAGTGCGACTTGCGGTAAAGATTCGATGCCTTCTGCAATCGTTGTTGTTCCTATGGAATGAGCAAATTCAACTAAAGTGCGAAGAATATTTTCTTTGACCGTATCGGCGTGGAGTTTTAGGAGCGACCGATCAAATTTGATAATGTCCGGCATGATCAGCTCAGCCATTTCAATTGTGCTGTGCCCAGAACCAAAGTCATCCAGTGCGATTCGCGCCCCGCACTCACGGATGCATGCAACAAGCTTAAGCACAGCTTGCTCACCGGGGAATCGTTCTGCCTCGACGAATTCAAAAACGATCTTCTTCGGGCTAATTCCCAGTGATCTGGCGGCGAAAATTGTGGATTCCAGCGAAGCGCATCCATCTTGGAAACAAGCCGGCGTGAGGTTGATGAACAAACTCTCGTGGTCTTCCAGTGGTCGAGAAAGGCTTCGTAGCGCGGCAATTCGAGCATGCTGGTCAAAAGCTTCGATCTGATCAATTTCTTGAGCGGCTTTCACGAGCTCGTAACCGCTTTTCACGCCGGTAGTCTCAACACCACGCGCTAAAGCCTCAAAACCAGTGACTCGGCATGTACGCAAACAGTAGATCGGTTGGTAGTGAGAAATCAGACGTTCTTCATCGAGCATCTGCTGGAACCAGTGACCAACGATCTGACGATGAATTTCGTTAAGCGGGGCAGATTGCCAAGGGTGGAGATCGTCGCTGTTGCTGTACTGGACGGCAACGCAACTTTTTAGATCGTCGAGGGTAAGGCCGCTCACGAACTCGTCGAGTTCGCTTTTCCATCCGCGGCCGGTGAAATGGAATACATTGGCGTGCATCGCATCGGGTTGGCCCAGATCCAATCCTTTTGTGACGACGTGCGGGGTTTTGCTCCATATAGCAACCCCAGCTCCCAGTTTTTCCTTTTCGCTCCGATCTCGCGCGCTATTGATAAGGTCGCGCAGTGACAATTGCATCCTCCTGGAATTGAGACAGCCTCCAATCCCAGTAAATCTGACACTCGAAATATACCTAAGGAATGGGGGTTATCCACATTTTGTGAATAAAGAGCGCAAGATTTTGTTACTTTTGTGAAGAATTCCTTGACAAAGTTGCATTTTCATGTTCTCAGGGCGATAGGTATGGATGTGCGGGGGAGTAAAACGGAAGAGTAGAAATGGGTTCTAAAATAGATGTCCGAGCAGAGTTTCCGATTCTGAATCAGTCAATCAATGGCAAACCATTAGTTTATTTGGATAGTGCTGCTTCTACTCAACGACCAAATACTGTGTTGGCGGCGATGGATCGGTTTTCCAAAACGTCGAATGCGAACGTTCACCGGGGAGTGCACACGCTGAGTCAGCGGGCGACCGATGAGTTTGAAGCCGCCAGGGTCACCGTTCAGAAATTTGTTGGTGCAGATGATCCGGCGGAAATCATTTGGACAAAGGGTTGCACTGAGAGTCTAAACCTCGTAGCCGCGAGTTGGGGCGGAGCGAACCTTCAATCCGGCGATGAGATTTTGCTCACGAACATGGAGCATCACGCGAACATCGTTCCTTGGCAACTCATCGCTGAAAAAGCAGGTGCGGTCGTACGGCCAATTCCGATTTCCGATGACTGCGTGGTTGATTTGCAGGCTTTCCGCAAGATGGTCAACAATCGCACCAAAGTGGTCGGCATCAAACACGTTTGCAACGCGACTGGGGTTGTGAATCCGGTATGCGAAATGGCGGAGATCGCCAAGTCGGTAGGGGCTATCGTAGTAGCCGATGGGGCGCAGGCTCTTGCGCATGTACCAGTGAACGTAAAAGAATTCGGCGTTGATTTTTACGCAATGAGTTCGCATAAAGTCTACGGCCCGATGGGAGTGGGGGCACTCTACGGTCGCCGCGAACTATTAGAGGCCATGCCGCCGTTCATGGGCGGCGGCGACATGATTCGGAGCGTGAGTTTTGGCAAAACGACCTTTAACGAAATTCCCAACAAATTTGAACCAGGCACACCAAATGTGAGCGGAGTGATCGGCTTCGCCGCCGCTTTGGATTGGTACCAGTCAGTTGGCAAAGAAGAAATCTGGGCATACGAAAACGAGTTAGCCCAAGCCCTGAGAAATGCACTCGACCAAATGCCAGGTGTGAGAACTATCGGCAAATGCGAAAACCAGGCGCCAGTTGTCTCGTTTGTCATGGATGATGCCCATCCGCACGACGTGGGAACCATCCTGGATTCTCACGGCGTGGCAATTAGAACGGGGCACCACTGCTGTATGCCGTTGATGGAGCGTCTCGGCATCCCTGGAACTTCGCGGGCCAGCTTTGCGGTGTACAATACTAATCAGGAAATAAATGTCCTGATTGAGGCGTTGAAAAACGTAGTGGACATTTTTAGCAAATGCTAAGCGAACTGTACCAAGAAGTGATATTAGATCACGGCAAGAAGCCACGCAACTTTGGCGAACTTGCTTCCGCAACTCACCAAGCCGAGGGTTACAACACCCTTTGCGGTGACCGCGTGATTGTGCAAGTAGAAATGGATGGGGAAACCGTTCGCAACATTCAGTTTGTTGGCGCAGGATGCGCCATTTGCATGGCGAGCACCAGCATGATGACTTCCTTCGTAAAAGGAAAATCCATCAACGAAATTGAATGCGTTTTTGAAGTATTTCACTCAGCGGTAACCGGCGGAGAAGCCGACATGGAACCGCTCGGGGATTTAGAAGCTCTGGTTGGCGTGAAGCAGTATCCCAACCGGATCAAATGCGCCACTCTTGGCTGGCATGCGTTGAGCTCTGCGTTCAAGTCACCAATCCTGGAGGAGAAATAACCAATGCCGGAAAAAATTGATGATGCGCCACTCAATCAGCCGCAAGAACTAAACAGCATCACGCGGGCTTTGCTGGAGGGGGAAGTGATTGAAGCGATCCGGCAGGTTTACGATCCGGAACTACCGATCAACGTTTACGACCTCGGCTTAATATACGGCCTCAATGTTGACCACCAGGGATTTGTTGATATCACGATGACTTTAACTTCCCCCGCCTGCCCGGTTGCGGGAACCCTGCCCGGAGAAGTTGAAACGGCGGCGAAAAATGTTCCGGGTGTAAAAGATGCTAAGGTCGAATTAGTCTGGGATCCACCGTATACTTTAGAGAGGATGCCCGAACACATCCGGCTCGAACTCGGGCTTTTTTGAAACAAACACGTTATGAAATTTAGTGCGCAAGAAGAATATGGACTCAGATGCTTGATTGCACTGGCTCGCAAAGGAATGGGTGAATCAATGACCATTCCTGAGATCAGTGAACAGGAAGGCCTGACTTCTTCACATGTGGCTAAAATTCTTGCGATCCTGCGCAAAAGTGGATTCGTTGCCAGCACTCGTGGTCAATCGGGTGGATACGCATTGGCTCAAGACCCCAAAACCATGGTCATCCGAGACGTTCTGGAGCCGCTGGGTGGGCGGATGTTCAGCGACGCTTTCTGCGAGCGCCATACGGGGATTCTCAACACTTGTGTTCACGAAACCGACTGTTCGCTTCGCCCTCTCTGGGGAAGTATCCAGCAAGCGGTGGATGATGTGGTTGGACGTTACACGATTCAAGATCTAATTGACAGCCGCATCGAAACTCCAACTATCCGCTTAACCCATAACCGTATGGCGACGGAAGCAACAGAAGATAATTTGGCTACGTCGAAAAAGTGATGAGCGAATCTTTCCCCGTTGAAATTACACCGGAAGCAGTGGCCCAAATCGCCAAGCTACTGGCGCGTAAAGGGAGCGAGGGAAGTTTTCTTCGAATTGGTGTAAAAGGCGGCGGTTGCTCGGGCTTAGAGTATCTGTTTAAGTTAGATGATCAACCAAAGGACATTGATTTAGTTTGGGAAGGCGACGGTGTTCGGGTTCATTGCGATTCCAAGTCGGCTAAGTTTTTGGAAGGGGCCAAGTTGATTTATACGGGGAACCTTATGGGCGGCGGATTTCAATTTGAAAATCCCAACGCAGTCCGCTCGTGTGGTTGTGGAACCAGTTTCACTCCAAAGCCACGGGAAAGCTAAAACAGCTTTGCTCCGTTGGGTGTAGGTTTTGATGGCCTGGCTAAGATCACCTGGCCGTTTTCGTCGGCAAACCCTGTGACCAGGCATTCAGAAATAAACGGCCCGATTTGTTTGGGTGGAAAGTTCACGACGGCGATGACTTGAGTACCCGGCAGTTCTTCAATCGTATAGTGCTGGGTGATTTGCGCCGATGACCGCTGGATACCGATTTCTGGCCCGAAGTCTACGGTGAGCTTATAAGCTGGCTTGCGTGCCTGAGGGAATTCTTCGGCGTGGGTGATTGTGCCGACCCGCAGTTCCACTTGCTCAAATTCGTCCCAGGTGATCGTTTTCATGGAACCATTGTGGCGGGGCAGATTGGTATTCTGCACGGTATGGGTAATTCTCTTGAAACGCTAAAAGAGCGTTTAGCCCAGCGGAACGCTCTTGGCTCCGCAGTGGCGATTATGGATTGGGATCAGCAGTGCTTGATGCCGCACGGCGGGGCAGAAGCGAGGGCCGAGCACGTTGGAATTTTGAGCAAGATGGCGCACGAGGTATTCGTCGCCGACGAAACTCAGAGGGCGTTAGAGGGCGCGGCGAAAGAAGTAGAACAAGGCTCGGATGATGCGGCGATGGTTCGCGTCACCCAGCGAAATATGGATATTCAAACCAAGATTCCGGGCGATCTCGTTGCCGAACAAGCGCGGCTCGCCGCCATCGGGCATGAAGTCTGGACAGTGGCTCGCAAAAACAGTGATTTTAAATCTTTTGAACCTATTCTTAACCAAACGGTCGAACTCAGCCAAAAGGTTGCTGATTGTTTGGGCTATACCGATCACCCTTACGATGCTCTCACCGACCAATACGAAGAAGGCGCGACCAAAAAGTTTTGGGACGAGATGTTCGACTCGATTAGAGAGCCGATTTCACAGCTTGTCGCCGAAATCAAAGCAAGCCCAAACCAACCGGATGACTCTTATCTCACGGGGAATTGGGATGAAGCAGCCCAGCGTAAATTTTCGCTCAAACTGATCGAAGGTATCGGATTCCGCATGGATCGTGGGCGATTGGATACAGCTCCGCATCCGTTCTGCACGAACTTTGCTGTGGGCGACGTGCGGCTGACAACCAGATTCTTGGAATATTTGCCGAGCGCGATTTTTGGTTCGCTGCACGAAGCGGGCCACGGTCTTTATGAACAAGGTTCACCGGATGAATGGGATCGCACACCGCTTGCGGGTGGTGTGAGTTTGGGCTGGCACGAAAGCCAATCCCGCACCTGGGAAAACATTGTCGGTCGGAGCAAGGCGTTCTGGCGACACTATTATGCCGATCTTCAAAGTACGTTCCCACAACTCAAGGCGTACGATTTGGACACGTTCTACCGAAGTGTGAACAAGAGCGAACCCACATTTATTCGGGTGGAAGCCGACGAAGTGACATACAACCTGCACATCATGGTTCGGTTCGAGATGGAAACCGGAATGATGGACGGTTCGATCAAAGTCAAAGATGTCCCCGATGCCTGGAATGCTAAGTACGAACAATATTTAGGAATCACTCCGCCCGACGACCGTCGTGGGTGCTTGCAAGACGTTCACTGGAGCGGCGGCTTAATGGGCTACTTCCCGACTTATTCGATGGGAAATATTCTGAGCTACCAGCTTTGGGAGTTGCTCGAAAAGGAAGTTGGCGATACAGAAGCGTTAATGGAGAAAGGCGATTTCGCACCTATCTTGACTTGGCTGCAGAACAAAGTCTATCGGCAAGGATCAAAGTATCCGCCGCAGGAACTTTTGCAAATGGTAACAGGGGGCGGCTTAAACGCTGAGCCGTATCTTCGTCGAATTCGGCAAAAGTACGCTGAGATTTATTCGCTGTAAAAAAATGCCCGGCTCCCATTCACCGGAACCGGGCTAGCATTGTCGAGAGGATTATTCTTCTTTGATTGATTGAACGGAAAAGTCTTTCGGAGGGAGGGTTCCACCGTAGTCATATTCGACTTCGGTAATAAGTGGCTCTCCCTCAATTTCTAGTGTTTGGCGCGTCAGGAGCGGGAGTTTTGAAGTTGCATCAACAAAAACAACAAACTTGATCGTGCCTTTTTTAAGTTCGTAGCAGTCGGTGTAGTGCCCGTTCAAGATGATTCCGTGTTCGATCACCCACAGGTCTTCATTTTTCAAAAGTATGCGGAGCGATTCGATGCCATATTCGCCTCCGATGAAAGCGGGCACAACTTGAATTTCATTAACTGAATTCTTCGTTGGTTTATCTTTCCCACTGTTCTGTGTCTCTTGGGAGGCATTCAATTCTTGCGGGTCAACAACAATGGCATCGGAGATGGAATCCGGTGCAATCATTACCATGACATTGATGATTTTGCGATTGTCTAACAGTTGCGATGGGCTGAGGTCAATTACTTGACCAGCAAAATTTTCCTGATACTGTTCTAATTCTTCAGGCAACTTAATAACTGCGCCGTTCGAATTGGTGATGAACGTCTCTCGTCGGTTGCCTTCAAAGTAAGAGTCAGATACTTTTCGTCTGCGGCCTTCGATGACATTATATGTACGCGTATGGTAGCGGGTTACACCTCCAAATGCTTCCCTTACTTGTTGCACGGCAGCAGCCGTGGCAACGCGCGGTACCATCGTGGCCCCAAATACAATTGCACCAACAAGAAGAGTAGAAATCCCAACGCCAAGAATTCGTCCGGCGTATCTGCTCTTATTCTTTTTTGGATCAAGAATCGCATTTACAATGCGAGCCTCCAATGAACTAGGAGACGACTCTTCTTTAAGAGCTTCTATCTCTTGTTTGAATTGCTTATCATTAATGTTCATGGATCACCTGTTGAAAGGAATGGGAGAGTTCCCGCCTGAGTTTTTCGCGGGCGTGATGTAAACGTGACTTGATAGTTCCGACCGGATCGCCCGTCACTTCCGAAATCTCTTCAAGGCTCATTTCTTGAACTTCAAAGAGGAGAAACGCCTCGCGCTGAGCGGGATGTAATCGGTGGAGTGCTTGGAACAATCCTTCGGTTGCATCCACATCACCAATATTAGAATCCGCTTTGCCCCAACTCGGATTGAGGGGGGCAAGGATCTTGTGCCGGCGCCGCCATGCTGCGTATTCGTTAAAAGCGATTCGGTGAAGCCACGTCCTCATGCTGCACCGCCCTTCAAATGAGTTCACGCTCCGAATGGCTTTGATAAAAGTTTGCTGAGTAAGGTCTTCGGCGGTTTCGGTATGCCGAGTGAGCTGACGCAAAAAGCGATATAGGTCGCTTTGGTGTTCAGCGACCCATTTATTGATGGTATCAGTATCCTTTACCTTGAGCTTTTCGACGAGCAAAGATTCCATTTAAATGGCTCTAACAAGATACTGATGCCGCAAAATTGCAAAAGGTTGAGATGATTTTCAACCCTTTTTTAATTTTTTAAATTTAGAACTTCGCCGGAATCTTCACGCCCATGTTGTGCATAGTAAACGAAAACTCGTCGCGAACCTCTTCCATCACCTTTTGAATAGGTTTGCCACCGCCGTGACCAGCCGATGTTTCGATCCTAATCAGCACCGGAGCAGGGCCAGCTTGGCAAGCCTGAAGGCGGGCCGCATACTTGAACGAGTGCGCAGGAACAACCCGATCATCGGTGTCCGCTGTTGTCACTAAGGTTGCCGGATAGATTGTGTTAGGTCGCAGGTTGTGGTAGGGCGAAATCCTGTAGAGGGCGAAAAATTCATCTTGATTCTCAGGAGAGCCGTAGTCACCTTCCCATGCCGAACCGATGGTGAATTTGTTGAACCTCAGCATGTCCATCACACCAACTCCAGGAAGGCATACGCCGTACAAATCTGGGCGTTGATTCATAACCGCGCCAATGAGCAACCCGCCATTGGATTCCCCTTTAATGGCAAGTCGTTTTGGCTTGGTGTAGTTATTCTTTACCAACCATTCGGCACAGGCAATGAAGTCATCGTATGCGTTTTGTCGCCGTACCTTCGTAGCTGCTTCGTGCCATGATTTGCCGTACTCAGCTCCACCCCGAATGTTAGCGAGGCACCAGATTCCTCCCATGTCCATCCACACAGTTCGACTGGTGCTGAACCAAGGATTCGTGCTGCTTGCAAACCCTCCGTAAGCATAGAGGAGAGTAGGTTCATCGCCGTTGATTTTGAGATCCTTACGGTGAACAATGTACATCGGCACTCGAGTTTTGCCATCGCTAGAACGTACGAACACTTGCTTGGAAACATATTTCGATGTGTCCATTGGCATAACCGGCTTCCGGAACTCAGCCGCGTTGTTTGTAGCGGCATCGTAGCTGTAAATGGTCGCGGGTGTAGTGAGGTCTACGTAGCTGTAATAAGTTTTTCCGTCCCTGAGATTTGAGCCGAATCCGGAAACGGTTCCTAGCCCGGGCAACTTGACTTTATGCAACGATTTTCCGTTGAGGTCAAAGACTTCTGGAACCGCGTGGGCATCCTTCATATAACCGACCACGATTTGGGATTTCAGAAGAGAAACTGATTCGATGGCCTCTGGGCGCGAACGTACAACTTCCTCGAGTTTCGCGCCGACCTCTGGCTTCATGCGGATGACGCGACCGTTAGGAGCATTGAGGTCAGTTTGGAAATAGAACATTCCATCGCGTTTGCCGAGGAACGAGTAACCCGCATCATCTTTGTCGTGTAGTTTGACGATTTGAGGCTGACCGACTCCGTTCATCTTGATCCAGTACAGCCGGTTGTTGATCGAACCTGGATCAGACACATAGATCAAAACTTCGCTTTTATCGTCGGTAACGACCGGGAACAGGAACCGACTTGGATTATCTGAATCTTTGTAAATCAGTAGATCTTCGGATTGCTGGGTTCCAACTTTGTGGAAGTAAATAGATGCATCCACATTGGCATCTACAAATCCAGAACCCGCCTTTGGCTCTGGGTAGCGCAGATAATAGAATCCTGTGCCATCTGCGTTGATGGTTCCGCCGCCAAACTTCGACCATTTTACGCCTGTACCAAGGTCTTTGCCAGTGGCGACATCCATTACTTTCCACTCAATCCAGTCCGAACCAGATGCGGAAACTCCGTAGAGCATACGGGTGCCGTCATTGCTAAAATCAGTGGCGTTCAATGCAACCGTGCCGTCTTTGCTAAACGTGTTGGGATCAAGCAGAACTCGAGGTTTGGCTCCTGGTTTATCGATCACGAAGAGAACATCTTGAGCTTGCAATCCTGTGTTATGGAAGTAAAAAGTTCGGTCTCCCCGCTGAGTGGGGACGGTGTACCGCTCGTAGTTCACGCGGTGGAGTAGTTCATCCAAAAGCGGCTTCGAGTTAGGAATCTTATGTAGGTAATCAAAAGTCAGTTTGTTTTGCGCATCTGCCCACTTTTTGACTTCTGGAGTGGAGATGGGTTGTTCAAGCCAACGGTACGGATCTTTGACCGTGATCCCATGGTAGGTGTCAGTGTGGTCAACCGTTTTTGTGACGGGATATTTGAAGTTTTGTCCGATCATGGTGGAGGCTATGAGGGCTGAAATCATGGCTTAGTATCTCTTACAAGTGGTGTTAGCTGAAATCTCCGTAGCAAGTTTGAATGTATCGAATCTGACCGAGGTGGTACCACGCATTACGTAGAGGGAAAAAACTGATTTCGCGCGGTGACGGCTGCCAATCAGAACCAGGCAGCGGCTGATCCAATTCTTCCGGTTCGTATGCGCTAAGAGCATCATTGAATTCGGCGACGCTTTTCTGCAGAGTGGTAATAAGCTCTCCAACATCGTTTGTTGGCGCCTTTTCTCGAAGCTTCGGTTGCCAGATATTCCAGGTGAGATTTGCTGACGATTTTGCCCGTAACGCCTCGGCAAACCAAAGAGCAGACTCCGATACTTCATGCAGCAAATCGAGAGAATTTCGGGTTTCCTCGGTTGGGCTCCAAGTCAGTCGGTCGGCTGGCATATCTTCTACTGCGACGGCAAGGGCATCAGCCGCAGATTTTGTAAGGTGAATGATTGTTGGGATATCAGTCATGTTAATCACCTCACTATACAGCTAACTTTCATGGAGTCGTTCCCTGACTGTTCAATGCATTTCTTTGTCTCCATAAAGAAGCTGGATATATCCCACTTGACCAAGGTGATAGTTGGCGTTCCACCGAGGATAGTCCATCATTTCCATCACCGTGAATTCTCGCCCACCGTCAAAAGGGAGCCACTTTGTATCATTGAGCTTGGAATCTGGGATCGATTCATAAAGTTCAAAAAGCTTTTCCATTTGTCGCTGGCATTCTTGCTCACAGTCATCGATGGTCTTAAAACTTGCCATGATTTCATGTTCCTTCTTGCCAGCTTCTTCATCCCATTCTTCTTTCTGAATTGTGTCCATCGCCCATACGGGGGTTCGTGCAAGTTCTTGGGCGAGGCTGAGGGCAGAGCGGCCTTCTTCAAGCGGTTTCCACTCAACTTTGTCGGCGGGAACGGCTTTGAGGTAGCGGAACGCTTCACCCATTGCCGCTTTTGTTTGTTCGACGATATAAGATTGGTATCGCATCAGGTTTCTTTTGACGGCAATTTGCTCGTAAGTTTTCTGGGATAATCGCTTTATGTTGGGATTTGTATTGGCGGCCGCGATTAGTTCAATCAATCAAGGAACGCAGTTTGATTGGCGACTTACTTTTGAAAAGTCAAACTTTTTGCGAACTGGGCGATACGAAGAATCCTTAAACTTCTGCCGTCAGCTTGCTCGAGTCAGTGATAAATGCACGGTTTATGAGATTGGCGTATCACCGGAAAACCGCCCAATGGTGGTCGTGGTGCTATCGAACGATACTGATGCCCTGAACCCAAATGGAAGAACCAAGCCGTTGTTATTTATTGAAAACGGAATTCACAGCGGAGAGATTGAAGGAAAAGATGCGACACTGATTCTGGCGAGACGCATCATCCGCCCGGCGGGAGCACCCCAAGAACCGGATCTAAGCTCCTTGCTTGATAAAGTGAATATCGCGTTTATTCCTGTATTCAGCGTGGATGCACACGAACGCATGAGCCCATACAATCGGGCCAATCAGAACGGCCCGATTGAAATGGGTTGGCGGGCAACTAGCGAGAATTTCAATCTGAACCGCGATTTCACAAAAGCAGATGCAGTGGAGATGCAGAATCTTCTGCCGTTTCTCAGCAAAGTAAAGCCAGACTTTTTTATTGACAACCACACCACCGACGGAGGCGATTGGCAATATACGGTTCAGTACGATGTGCCGATTTATCCGACTATGGCCTCGCAGACTGCGGCTATCTCCAAGCAATACGTAGATTCTGTAATTCCAAAGGTCGAGCAAGATGGATTTCTGTGTGCTCCTTACTTTGGCGGATTCGATGACCGCCGTCCGGATCGAGGAATTACGCTCAGTTCTTTCGGGCCGCGTTATTCGACGGGTTATCAGGCGGTTCGGAACCGTCCGAGTTTGCTCGTAGAAACGCATGTTCTAAAACCGTATGCTCCCAGAGTTTGGGGCACATATTCAGCAAATTTGAGAACGATTGAATGGATGGGTCAAAACGCCGAGGCACTTCTAACGGCAAACGCGGAAGCAGATGCTGACGCATCCGCAATGAAAGAAGGCGACGAGCTGGCTTTGACGGCTCGGAATACAGGAAAGAGCCGACCTTATGTGTTCAAGGGATTCAAATTTGAACCTTACAAGAGCGACATCAGCGGGAACGAAATCCCCCATTGGACCACCGAAAAGGTGGATCACCAAACGGTGATTCGCGATGAACTAGAAGCGGCAATGGTCGTGAAGCTCCCTGCGGGTTACTTGGTTCCAGGTTATTTGTGGCCAGTCATTCAACGATTGAAATGGCACGGAATCCAGTGCGACCCAGTGAACGAACAGATGGTTGGCAAAACCGTTCGGATGAAAGTGCAGATGTTTACCGACATCAAACTTGGCGCGAGCACTTTTGAAGGGCGACTGATGCCTCAGTTCCAACTGATTGAAGTTGAGCGAGATATTCCCATTTCCGCCGGAAGCGTTGTCGTACCGATCGGTCAGCCGCTGGCAAGATTGGCGGCGAATCTCTTAGAAACCAGCGCGCCGGATGGATTTGCAAGTTGGGGATTCTTTAACGGCTACTTTGAAAGTAAGGAGTACGCAGAGGCTTATGCAATGGAACCGATCGCTAAAAAAATGCTGGCCGAGGATCCCCAGTTAAAGTCGGAATTTGAAGAAAAGCTGAAAGATCCCGCGTTTGCCAACAACCCAGGCGCAAGATTGAATTTCTTTTTTGAACGAAGCAAGTGGTTTGATCAGCGATATCGGATTTGCCCGGTTTATCGATTAACAAGCGAAGAATTGAAGACACTAAGCAACTGAATCGTTTAGTTTCACTGTAAACTACACGCGGTAGGGAGAAGTCATGTTTACCGCTTTAGTTGCATCCATTGTTTTCTTGCAGGCGGCAGAAACGCCGCGCGATATCCGCTTGCCAGTGATGCCGATCAGTCAGTTCGGCACTTGGCTGAGCAAAGAAACGGGTCGGCAAGTGATCGTGTTGCCAGAAGTGGCGGATCGCCTTGTTTATATCAATGTTAAAAAGCGGACGATTCCCGAACTCCTTGGATTTTTGAAGTCGGCGATCGCGGTTGGCACAATAGACAGCAATGGCGTATTGACCCTGACGGACGTGGCAAAACCTAAGGATAACGCCGTTGCTTACAAGCACTTGGAAAAGAACCTCAAGGCTAAACTCCGCAGCGATTTTAGCGAACAAAAAATTGAGGAGGTCATTAAGCGGGTGAAAGAAGTCTCCGCAAAAATGAGCAATGACGATAACGGAAGGGGCTGGCAAGAAATTGAAAAATTAGGCAAGTATGACCCGGGTCAAATGTTGCTAGCAGAGTTCGTGAATTCAGTCGGCATGAACACGATTTTACAGCTCCCACTTAATGAGCGCGTAGTTTGGTCCACATCGCCAACGAGATTGCAGCGATCATGGCCAGGGCAGTCATCTGTTCAATTGCAGAAACTTAATGAAAGGCTGGCAATAAAAAACCAGGTGATTCAAAAGTTACAAACGGACGAAGATGAATATTCTTATTACAATCAAGTAACCATGCCATACGGAGGATTGCAACTGCCGGTCGCGGGCGTACAAGGGATTATTACGAGAAACGAAGAATCCATTATGATCTCTCTAAAACTGTTTACAAAGGAGGGGCAGCAAGTTAATAACGTTCAAGACTATGTTTCCGGGACGTATTCGGAGGAAGACGAAAACGCCTACGAAAAGTATTCCACCGCATACAAAGATCTTGAGGGCGAATTCCCATTAACTGAAGCAGATGTGAAGGAACTTGAAAGAATTGGCAAGCTGTCTTTCGGTTATGGGCAACGAACAGAATTTAACAAATCAGACCTAGAATGGTGTGCCACCGTAGACCAAGTGGAACCAATGAGTGGCGTAGCTTCGAAAATTTTTGATTATGCTTGTGAAAAGACTGGCAATGAAGTTGTGCGCCAAGTCTTTTACCCAGTTTATACTGGGCAAAACAAAAAATCGATTAAGGCATCTGAAGCCGCGATGAATCTATTCGTTTCGTACGATTTCGATAATATGAAATTTCCGATGAATGATCTTGTAGTAGATCAGGTGGCAAATAGTTCATATGCCGATCAATATGTGCCTTCCCGTCGAGCGATTGCAACTTCTGCCCGACGCATATTGAAGGATGGTGTATTGACACTCGATGCACTTGCAGATGGGGTGAAGTTTCTCACACACCCAGAGCAGATTCCACAGTTCGTAACGGGAATCGTCAATCTTTCGGGGCAAAGTTCAAGCAACATGTATATTTCACCTTACAGCTGGGAAGCATTTATTATCCAGGCATATGCTAATTTAAATCCCCAGCAACGCAAAGCAGTGTGGAGTGAGGCAGGCTTAGCACTTGATTTGAATAGGGCACCACAAGCTTTACAGCGCCTATATGCGGACACAATTCTTAAATGCGAAGTACAAATTGGTTCGCGCGCGGATGAATTTTATTATGAGATGCAGAGCTTTGAAGAAGACCCAAGCAGTTCAAGAAGACCTGACTGGCCCCCCAATATTCCAAACAACTCGTGGATGAGGGAGCAAACGGTTTTTCTGACAATGGGGCAATCTCAACCTATTACAATCAAACTTTCCGCCGGAACAGATCAACGGTATTTGATCGAGTCAAAATACTCGGACTGGTCTTATACGAGAACTTCGGGCATTGATCAATTGGCATCAACTATTGTCTTCAGCGAAGCTGCCAAAAAGCAGGGTGTCAGCAATTACGAAAATATCGCTAGCGTTGGGATATGCAAAGAATCAACCGTCAAGCTGACACTTGGATTTGGGCAATTTCCCGCTCACGAAGCAGTCCTTAAATTCTTAGCTGAACCTCCCGGCAAGATGGGAAGTGTTTCCGACTTGCCCGAGGATCAGCGCAAAATACTCGACGAAAAGGTCGAAAAAATGCGAAAAGAATATGGCGATATTCAATTTGGTGGCCCTCCAGGCAAGACCATAAAGCCATAAAAGGCTAGAAAACCTGGACAATTTGACCAAATAATGTGCTGGGAAAAAGATTTTCCCAGCGCATTTCATAGGTGTTTTTAAGTTATTGGGTGGAAAACCTCACAAAGCCCCTAAGTTTCCGCGTCGAGATTCCCGACATAAATACCGGGTCAATTTGACCGGAGAAGGAATTTATCAATGTACGAACAGTACTGGGGATTGAACGAGCCGCCGTTCACGCTTACACCTGATCCACGGTTTCTCTATATGAGCCGTGCGCATGAGGACGCCTTGATGATGTTGCATTACGCTATTGCGCGCAACAAAGGTGCAGCCATGCTTTGCGGCGAAATTGGCCTTGGAAAGACGACGATCAGTAGAAAGCTACTGGAAATGCTCGATCCGGTTCATTACCGAATCGTGCTCATCGTCAACCCGATTTTGACCCCGACCCAAATGCTGCAGGAAATCCTGGCGCAGTTGGAAGTGGAAACAGCGTCACGGAATCGTCAGGTTCTCGTTCAACAACTCCACCTTGCCTTAATCGAAAACTACGATCGCGGTCGCCGAGTTGTGTTGATGATTGACGAAGCTCACCTCATCCGGTCGGCAAACAGTTTTGAAGAATTGCGGCTGCTTCTGAACTGCCAGATGAATGATCAATTTTTGATCAGCTTGGTTCTGCTCGGTCAAAAAGAATTGTTGCCAAAACTTCACAAAGTTCCGGCTTTGGAACAACGATTGGCAGTTCGGTACCAAATCAAGCCACTTGATGTACTTGATACAGGCGAACTGATTTTGTTCCGGTTAAAGGTTGCAGGCTGGCAAGAAGAACGCAGTCCGTTCACGCCAGATGCGATTCACCAAATTCACCAAATCTCAAATGGTGCCCCTCGCGTCGCTATCCAACTTGCTGACAACGCAATGTTGATGGCCATGGCGCGAAAAGAAAAGTTTGTCGACGGCTTCTTGATTCAAGAAATTGCTCAAGAGTTTTCAGGAGTAGCAGCATGAACTTCGCTGACGCAATTAGAAAAGCTTCTGCCGATCCACATTCGGGCGGCATTGGGGGGAATCCTCCCGTGGAGCACAACATCGCACCAAAACCTGCGGCGCCAAAGGCTAAGCCAGTTGCTGAAGGAGCAAACCCGATGGAAACTCCGTTTGCGGCAATGCCAGCTTCCGGAACTGAACCTCACGCCCCAAGTCCTCATGTGACAAGTGGGAACGTGGTTCGGCTTGAGCTATTCCTTTCGGCTGAGCAGATGTCCGGCTTGTTCCGAGCAATCATGGCGGGTCAACACACGGTTATGACTGCGCGAGAAGCTGCGGCTTATCTGCGAATCGGAAAAGAAACCCTGACCAAGCTTGCCGAAGATGGAGAAATCCCTGGCCTTCTGATTGAAGGTCGCTGGAGATTCCCAAAACCAAATTTGGACGAATGGTTGACCATGCACTCCGTGCATCCAGAGGAGAACGAAGATGTCGCTTAATCCATTTAAGAAATCAACTTATGTTGGCGTAGATATCGGCCACAAGTACATCAAGCTGGTTCAGCTTGAGCGGAACGGAGGGATTTGGAAAGTCACCAAAACGGTGAAGGTTCCAACTCCATCCGACACGATGAAAGACGGCGTCGTCACCGACATTGACGTGATGGGGATCGCCATCCGCTCTGCTCTGCGCGAACACAAGATTACTGCGACATCCGCAGTCGTTGGTGTTTCAGGCGCATCAGTAATCGTTCGTACTCTTACGGTCAACAAAATGACTCCGGTCATGCTCCGTAAATCCATTAAGTACGAAGCAGGACGATACGTACCGAGCTCAATTGATGACAGCTACATCGAATTCGAAATCCTCGGTGATGTAGGCGAAGATCAGATGGAAGTCTTGATCGTTGCTGCGCCACGCGAAGTTGTAGAAAGCAAGGTCAAGGCAGTGGAAAAGGCGGATCTGGATGTTGACATCGTCGACGTAGAAGCGTTCGCAATGTATCGCTCGCTCATCGAATCAGATGAAAGTTCGATTCTGCACCAGATGACAGTCGCTTTGGTTGATATCGGAGCAACTGCAACTACCGTGAGCGTGGTTTCGGAAGGCGCGTTTGTCATGACGAGAACCATCGTTCTTGCCGGACAAGTGCTGACCGATGCACTCAAAACTTATTTCCAACTTTCGGATGAACAAGCGGAAACGGGCAAGTCTCAGCTCGATTTCACTCCGCTGGTTACCGAATCGGTGATTGAAAATCAGCCTCTGCGGGTCATTCAACCGCACGTTGATGATCTTAGCCGAGAAATTCGACGATCACTCGGATACTTTGCTCAGCAAACCGACACAACCAAGAACAACCCGGTTACCCACGTTGTTCTCACTGGCGGTGGCGCAAAGCTGAAAGGTTTGGGCACTTACCTGAGCAACAAGCTTGGGGTGGAAGTGATTACTTCCGGTGTGTTCGAAAACCCGAGATTTCTTAATTCCAGCGACGAGGAGCTGGGTGCCGGTATGGAATGGTCGGTTGCCGCTGGTTTGGCAATGCGGGCCTTTGCTAAGGCGGCTTAAGAGGAAAGACAATGCCACTCATCAACTTAATTCAAGAACAGCGTATAGAAGCGCGATCTAAACAAAAGCAGATTCAAATTGCTTTGTTTGGAACGATGGGAATCGGGGCGCTTTCGGTATTAGGCACGCTCGCCTTAATGTTCGATGCCACACGGCTGAATTTGTACGCCGGTGCGCTGGAACAAAAGAAGATCGAAATCCAACCAACCCTCGATGAATTGACAGCGAACCAAGAAGCTTTGGATCAAATGCGGCCACGAGTTCAGACCCTCGAAACCGCACAAAAAGATTCAACGAAGTGGGAAGAAGTGCTTGCGTATCTCACGCAAAACACACCTCCAACCGTTTGGTTAACCAACGTAAAAGCATTCAAACAAGATGCGGCGACTCCAATGGTTCTCACCTTTAACGGTGTGAGCTTAACTCAAGAAGCAGTCGGTGATTTCCAATATCGCCTGGGTGTTTGCTCTGAGTTGGAAAATCCGCAGCTCAAGTACACGCAACCGCGATTCAGCGACAAATTCCGACAGTTTGAGTTCGAGCTTTCTGCCGACATGAAAGGAACTAAGGAAGAAGAATCTGCGGCGAAAGAGGTGACTAAGCCATGAAATCAAATGAAGCAATGAAATCCGTTGCCCTGTTAGCGTTAGCAACGCTGCTGGTTGGAGGCGGCCTGATTTATTGGCAATACAATAACCGGTCGGCAGCTCAATCACGAGTTGCTTCGCTCGAAGCAGAACTGCCCGATATCGAGCAGGTTCAAGCTGACTTGGCGACATCTCAGCAAGAGCTTGAGGATCACCGGATTCGATTAGAGCACCTTGAGAAGAGTCTTCCGAAGGAAGCCTACATTCCAACTCTGTTGAAGGAATTGGAAATGGTCGGGAAGGAACGGAATCTCACCGTGACTGGTATTCGACCGATCCTCCAACCAAATACAGTGGGTTCACCAGTCGCTGAAGATGATTCTGGCTATCAAAAACTAGACATTGACATTACTGGTCAAGGAACGTATCGAGCCGTTTTGGAAATGATTGCGAGCTTGAAGAGCTTCCCTAAGATTCTCTCGGTTACAACCATTGCAATTCAGCCTCGGCGGGATATGCAAAGCAAGTCAAATGAACTGGATGCAACGATTCGGCTCCGTGCATACATTTTCAAGGAAGCACTGGCACCGATTCCAGGCAGTTCAGAAGACAAAGCTAATGGTGGCGGAGTTGAGACAGGGGAAACCAAGGTCACAAAGAATTCAGATGAGCGCGGCAACCGCGCAGGAGCTGTACTATGAACAACGATAAAAAGAAGCTCATGATTTTGGGCGTTCTCGCTCTGCTCATGGTTGCGGTAGGCGCATTCACCTTTATGGGTGGCGGTTCTTCGGCTAGCCCAGAAGTTTTGACTACCAAAGCAACTGGGGCATACGGAGAAGGAACTGATCCGCAGGCAAATGGAGATGAAGGCACGGGAGATGAAAACCCGACGGACGGTATTTCTGAAGAAGACCGACCAGAAAGCGGCGTGCTTGCATTAGCCCCGTTCGAGCCACGTGATCCGTTTGAAACTCCGAGTAGCGTTCCAAAGGCGAATGAGATTACTCCGCCTCCAGCGGTTACGCCAACGGCAACTCACGTCACTCCTATTCAAGGAAATCCTCCACGACAAAACTCAGGCAATCAACCGTTTGATCCGAATACGTTCGGCGGTGGAATTGGCGGCGGTCAAAACCTCCCGCCAGTAGTAGTTGCCCCTACGTTTATCGTGAAGGGAATCATTTTGGGCGCAAAGCCCATGGCAGTTTTTGAGGACGGTCAAGGAAACCAACGATTGGTCGCACTTGGCGGTTCGGTTGATGGAGACACCAAAGTCGTTGCCATTGAACAAGGCAAGGTTACGGTGGTTCACAAGGGTAAGCGGTATTCGCTTGCATTACAAGAGGTAGCACGCAATGACTAAAACACTCACGTGGGGTTTGGCATTGGGCTTGATCGGCATGGCCGGGATTGCTCAAGCAAAATCCGACATCAGTTCTGTTAGCCACACGAAGTCGGCAAGCGGAACACACTCTATTGTCATCAAGGGTGAAGGGTTGGCTAAGCCAACCATCATCACGGTTCCGGCAAAGAACACGACCATCTACGAATTCAATGCGAATCTCCGAACCAATCGGGGAACCATTAAAGTTCAAGATGCTGGTGTTAGTTCGGTGCAGTTCGGTTGGTTCTCAGCAAAGCCTCCTAAGGTTCGTTTTGCTTTCCGGTTAAACGGTGGATTCTCTCCGACTCTCACCGAAACCAAAGAAGGTTGGACGATTTCTTTCGGTGGCAAGCCTGCAGTAACTACCCCGGCAAAAACCAACGAACCAAAAGCAAAGGAAAGCGACAACGCTGCTCCTAAGTTGCCTTATGCAAAGGATTATCTTCCTATGCCAGGCGAACCAGGCGCACCAAAGCCAGTCGCAGGATCGATTGCTGATCAGAAAAATGACACTGAGCCACTAAATACTCAAGTGACAGAAACCAAGAGCAATCAAACCGCGGCTCCGCGAACCGTTGCTAACGTGATCCCAGTTGATATGGCCCAAATGGTCAGCCTCGACTTTGTGGGCACGGACATTATTCAGATTCTCAAGGCACTTTCGATTCAATCGAACGTGAACATCGTGGCATCTCCAGACGTGAGTCCGGCAGATAAGCCAGTAAAGCTCACCGTTTCGCTGAACAAAGTCTCGCTCGACGACGCGCTCAGCTATATCACGGCTATTTCTGGCCTGCGGTATGCACGAGTCAGCAACACCTATATCGTTACCCAGTCTGAAAACTTCAGTTCTGCGATGCGACAGGTGATGGAGCGAATGGGCAGCCGATACGAAACCCGTGTCGTAAACCTGATCAGCGGTCAAGCGCAAAAAATTAAGGAAGCAACCGAAAAGGCGATTCCTCCTGCAGGCAAGAGCGGCTTCTACGAAGTTATTGTTCCAACTGGCAACGATCTTCCTGGTGTCGCAACTGCTCCAGCAACTGACGGAAAAGATGGCGGCAAAGCCCCAACTCAATCCGGCGGAGCAGCACGAGTTTATTACCTGATGGTAGTTGGCGATCCAACCCGTGTCGAAGAAGTGGAAACCTATATCCGCGACCTCGATATGAAGATCACCGATTCAAGTTCATTCAGCCGCAAAGCTGATATGACCACCGTTGTCATCCCAATTCAAAGCGGCGAAACTGGTCGAATCAAGACAATGATTGACGGCTTGATCGCGGAGCATCCACGAGCGGGCGAATTCACCATCCAAGAAAGCATTCTTGAAGGTGCAACCAAAGGCGAATCGGCAACAATGACCCTGTTGATGGTTGGACCCAAGGCTGATGTGCAACGACTCGAAACTTTTGCAAAATCGTTTGATCGCGAACTTTGCGCGGTTATGGGTCGAAGCTACGAAAACGACCTTGCCGGACTTGAAAAGGTGTGGGAAGTCGTTGATCTTAACTACGTTGAACCAACTATGATCGAACTTGATCTTAAGACTCGGTTCAAGGGACTTCAAATCAGCTTGTTGCCTGATCCAGTCACTCCTGGAGTGAAAGGTTCAACCAACTCATCGGAAACCAATTCGGGCGCAACCGGAATGGGTAATGGTGGATCTGGCGCTTCTGGCGACGGTGGTAAAGAAAGCACGGCAAGTTCTTCATCAGAAGAGCACAAGATCACTGGGCGAGAGCCTATGCGACTCGTTCTTCGCGGAACTCGAGCACAAATCGACGAAGCGAAAAACTACATCGCTATGATTGACTTGGCCCCTCGCCAAATCGCTCTGGAACTCCGCGTTCTGGAAATGACAAAAGAAGAAGCTCTTCGCATCGGTATTGACTGGAACGTCATCACCGGTGGACGGCTCAGCCCAATCCGCATCAACCAAGGCCTTGGCGATACAGCGGCAACTCCAGGAACTTTTGGTGGTACCAACGAGTTCAACGCAACTGATAGCGCTAACTTCTTGGCTACGCTTGACCAACTCAACGGCGGACGCAACCTGATTGCTCGACCAAATGCTCTGGTGAGCGACGGACGATCTACGAACTTGTTCGTTGGTGACACAGTACGCTACATCAAGACAATTCAGTCAACTCAAAACGGAACAACCGTTGAAACGGCTGAAGTGCAAGTCGGCGTGGACTTCAACATCCACGCTCGGATTGGCGGCGACGGTCAAATCGCGCTCAGCCTTGACCAAAACTTCAGCATCCTCACCGGATTCACTCCTGTACCAGGCGGCGGTAACTTGCCACAAACAAGTGACCGACTGACCAACATGTTCGTGAACATGCACAGTGGCGAAACCCTGGCTTTGGGTGGATTGATCCTTGAACAAGACCGAAAGAAAGTCAACGGTATTCCGTTGCTGAAAGATCTTCCGATCATCGGACATTTGTTCAAGCGAACTGACAACAGCAAGATCAAGACAGAAATCGTATTCTTCTTGACTGCAGTTGAAGTAAATCAAGGCAACCGAGCGAATGCTGCATCACCAGCAACTAGCTCAACCAAAACTCCAGATCCAATGGGCGACTACGGTCGAACCCAACCGATCAAGGGTAGCGGCAAAGGCAAAGATCAGCGAACCCTTCGCTAATCAAGTCTGAGCGTGCACTCTCAAGGAGGCTGATTCGGCGGAATCAGCCTCCTTCTTCTGTTTAATGCATCGGAATAATTTCAAATCGCGTATTCTGTGGGTGAGAACGATGCCCGAAGAACATTTAAAATCGGACGATGATATTGAGGCGATTCTGCATCTTGCCGTACAGCAGAATTCATCTGGATCAGAGGATTTAAGAGCACGGCTTCAATCTGCGGCGGATGAGTTAGGATTAACCCCCGAACAAATTCAGGTGGCAGAAGAAGCCTACCGAGCAGAAAAGGCATCGCAGGCGGTTCAAAAACAGACCGAGCTTGAAGACACACAATTGTGGAAGCAATTCCGAAAAACCCAGGTGAGTGACTTTATTAGCCACCTGGGAACCTATGTGGCGGTCAATACATTCCTTATCTGGCTAGATATGAACCAAGGTAGTGGCTTAAATTGGGCTTATTGGTCAGTTGCTGGGTGGGGAATCGCGATAGCGATTCAGGCATTTAACTTACTTGCCAGCCAGCGAACCGACAACTTGGACGAATTTGAACGATGGAAACGCAAAAATAAGAAAAAACTGAAGAAAGTCGCTTCATCAGAATCTGAGGATTAATTCACCGGCGCAGGCTGGTTTGTGAGCCAGAATCCAAATGCGGCTCCGGCAAGCCCAAGTAGCACCTGCGATAAAGCAAACACTGTTGCCTGAATATAGAGTTGCTGTCTGAGCATAGTAAGCAAATCCAGCGAATAGCTCGAGAAAGTAGTGAATCCTCCTAGAATCCCAATTGCGGCGAATAAATAAATCGGGTCAGATTTTTGGTTGATCCACCCAGCTAAACACCCGATTGCCACACTTCCGATAATGTTGACGAGCATCACTGGCAAAAACGGGTGATCAGGACGAATTTTAGCGAGCCAAACCGCCATTCCGTAGCGGGCCATTGAACCAACTGCACCTCCAGCTCCAACTAATAGAAACGAGCTGAAGCTGTTGGGGGGCATAAAGCTGAGATTTTAGACGTTAACGCGCTCGCGGTCAACTTCCACTACGGCAGTAGCAGGTTGAATTTGCGATTGAATTTCCCGCTTTCCACGTTCAACGGAAGAGAGCACTTTGCCAACCACGTTCTCAAGGTTTTCGAGCACGTCTGCCGCGTAGTGATCGGCACCGCGTCGCATTTCGCGGGCATCTTTTTCCGCAGACTTGCGGAGTTCTTCAGCTTGTGCTTTCGCAATACGGAGCACTTCGTCTTCGCTGACCATTTGAACTTGCTTGAGTTCGGCCTGCTGAAGAATGAGAGAAGCTTTTTCTTCAGCTTCGCGGACGATTTGATCAGCTTGAGTTTCGGCACTGGTCAACATGACTTTGACTTCTTCCTCAGCGTCGGTCATGATCCGCTCAGTTTCGCGAGTGAGGCTGGCGGCATCCTTCATCTCTCGCGGCATTGAAGCGCGAATCTGATCGATTTGGAAGCAACAGGCATCCTTATCAAGTCCGAACACCAATTTGCCCAGGTTCTTTTTGCTACCGATTTCGTTCTTGAGGTTCTCAAGGAGTCGGAGCACATCAATGGAATAATCTTTGCGAATTGACATTGTGGTTATTGACCGCCAAACAGCTTCTATAGTTTAACACGCTATTCGGGTGTAGAAAGGTTCATGACCCAGGGTTTTATACCTGTCTATTTGCAATTAATTTCGCAACTGGTTCGGGTACGAACTGCTGATAGTTTCCACCGAGGCGAGCAACTTCGCGAACGACGGAAGAAGCAAGGAAGCTAAATTCCTCGGTTGCGATGAGGAAAACCGTTTCAATTTGCGGGTTCAGACGCCGATTGGCAAGCGCAATTCGGAATTCGTAGTCGTAATCTGAGATGGCCCGTAAACCTCGTAAAAGAACCATTGCCTGATGTTGGGTGGCAAAATCAACGAGTAAACCATTGAATGTTTCCACCCGTACATTGGGCCACTTTTGAACACACTCAGACAGGGCTGCTTTACGCTGTTCAACCGGAAGATAAGGAGCCTTTTCCGAATTTGAGCCAATGGCAACGATGAGCTCATCGTATAGGCCAGCCCCTCGTTCAATGATGTCGAGGTGACCGAAAGTTGGCGGGTCAAACGAGCCGGGATATATGGCCCTGTGCTTCATTGTGGCGAGTCTATCACACTGTAATTCAACGATAAAAAAATCCCTTCAAGAAAACTCTTGAAGGGATCGGTAGTGCTGATCCTTACGGTTGATCAGCGATTGTGATTAGTGACCTTCGCCTTCTGCGTGACCGTGACCATCATCAGCTGGCTTTGCATCGCCGCCTTCTGGGGTCGCTGCTTCTCCGCCTTCAGTGGTCTTAGCTTCGCCACCTTCAGTGGTTTTCGCTTCTCCACCTTCGGTGGAAGTTGATTCACCGCCCTCTGGCGAGGTGGTTGGGGTTGTAGTTGAACTATCTGGGGTGCCAGCGTTGCTGCTGGTGTCAGGGGTAGCTGTATCTGCAGCTGGTTCGCATCCAACAAGCGCGAATGCACCCAGTGCTACGACCGCGATGGCCATCAAGAACAGTTTTGAACTCTTCATTTTCTTCTTTATCTCCAGTGTGTTTGCATTTAGGGTCGCCTGTTACAGTGAACCCTGCAGCAATTGAGGACGGTTCAACGGATGGTTCCGATGCAGAACCAGGGAAAACGAACTACTATGTTGCCCATAAAAGCCCAATTCGCCCAATCCTCGCCGCATTCAACAATATCTTCGGCAGATAAGTGCCCAACCTGTTAAAAATAGGGTCAAAAGCGCAGTGCGTAGCTAAATTGACCGCTTGAGTTTCCACCAAAAGCCATATTGAAGCCGCCAATGCCAAACCCGACGGTAAATCCTGATCGAGATTCGTAGCCACCTCTAAAGGCGAAGTTGCCCATCAAGTACTCACTACCGACGCGTAATTCTTTACGGTCACCGCCGTTCAGGGCGTCAATAAAGTCAGCGGCAAAGACAAATTTGCCCGGTGTGATGTAGCCGAACCCAAAATTGACCATCCGAGCATAAGGACGCACGATTGAATTTGCAAGCATGGGTGTTTTGGCGTCAAAAGTTGTAGTGGGAATCAGGAAATTCTCTATGGTTGCTCCCAAGAAGTAACCACGGTCTTTGTTTGCACTTGCCACCATGCCAAGGTCTAAACCGAGGCCAGATTCATTGAGCACGTTCTTACCTCCCATTTCCGAGCCGAGTGTGCCTTCGGAATTAGATTGGATGGCAGCCGAATCTACGTACCGATGGGTGTAGTAGCTACGGACAATTTTGGCCCGTGCGCCCAAGGAGATATCCATGATTCCTGGAGTATTGAGCCGGCGGCCGTAACCGATACCGAATTCGTAGCCGCCTAGTCCGTAAGCGTCAAGTTGCGCATCCACTGGTACAGCACCTGGGCTCCCAGCCTGCACCCAACTCTGAAGTTCGGCGTTTGGCAATCCGGCAACGAGCGCGTCGCCGCCAAAATCGATCGCTAAACCTTGGAAAAATATCCCCAGTCCAACCCCACCGCCAAATTGAAAGTTATCATCGCCAAATTTTTTGGCTAGCTCCGCCATATCGCCGGAATCTAAACCGCCTTGGTTAATGCTGCTCCTAAAATCCTGCAAATCGCCTAAGCCCACGCCATCGAAACGGAATGAAAATCGAGGGACAAGAAATCGAAAATCAGATGGTGCCAATCCATACATAGCAGGATTGGTACGACCGGAATATACAAAATCCCCTGGTAAGGCGAGGCCCGCTCTTCCCATTCCCGATGATCTGCCCGAGCCGATAACCCAGTCGGCCTGCACTAGAGAAGCTGCGGTGAGTAGAGCCAGAAGAAAGAGGGAGCGATTCATATGGTCTATTGACGAATGATAGTGCGAATCTCTACATCAAAAATTCAAATTCTCTTAGTAGGTTGTCTGGGTGAGAATTAGATTCAACCTGGTAAAACTGAAAAGCATGCAAAAGCCAGTTGTAATCGTCGGAGCCGGAATGGCTGGGCTCGTCTGTGCTCGTCGGCTCGAACAAGCGGGAGTCAATATCTTGCTGCTTGATTCCAGTGATGCTCCGGGCGGACGAATGCGAACTGACGACGTTGACGGATTCCGACTTGATCGGGGTTTTCAAGTGTATTTTGAAAATTATCCAAACGCCCGATTGGAATTAAACGAGTCAGCATTAGATTTACGTACTTTTGAACCAGGATGCTTAGTTTTTGATGGCAAGCGAATGCGGGAAGTCCATCGCGAGAACTTAATCCAAACTGTTTTGAGTCGCTGGTTGCCGATTTCGGATTTGATGCGCCTCCACCAAATCGGTGATGAACTGGATCACTTGACTCCAGAACAAGTGTGGGAGATGCCTGACCAATCGGTTGAAGAATATCTTGCTTCTCGCAATTTAAGTAAGAATGCGATAAACCGATTTATTCGTCCATTTTTTGGCGGTGTGTTTTTAGATCGCAGCCTAGATGTGAGCTGCTTGCCTTTCGCTTTTTATTGGCAGATGCTGGATCGTGGCCCAGCAACAATTCCGGCAAACGGGATGCAAGCGATTCCAGATCAAATCGCGGCGGGAATCCGACCAGAATCTATGCGATTTGGAGTGAGAGTTGATTCGCTGATCCGTAAAGATGGTCGCGTCTGCGGTGTAAAGCTTGAATCTGGCGAATCTATTGACTCTGAGTCGGTCATTATTGCCACCGATCAACCTTCCTGTTCACGATTGACCGGAGTCGGCACACCTCAAACTGGGAAGTCGTGCACAACCGTGCATTTTGCTGCGAGCGACAAGATTACTGAAGAGGCAATTCTCGTCGTGAACGGAGCTGAAGGAGGGCGCGTAAACCACGTTGCTTGTATGAGCGCAGTTTCTAAGAACCTTGCTCCCCACGGACAACATCTGGTATCCGCAACAATTTTAGGATGCCCGAACGAAGCAGATCAACTACTCGCCGATAGCGTTCGATACGAATTACGATTATGGTTCCCCAACCATAAGGTAGAGGCATGGCGACCTCTAAGAGTTGACCGAATTCCTTTTGCGCAAATGCCGCAACCAGTCGGATTCCGAAGCCATCTCCCTAATACTAATCCTGAGTCTGGCTTGATCTTGGCGGGCGAACATACGACTTATGCTGGAATTGACGGTGCAGTGCTCAGTGGTCAACAAGCGGCAATTAAAGTGTTAAACGAAAAACAGGAGCTTATTACCGCGTGAGAGTTGCGGTCATCGGTGCCGGCATGGCCGGACTCGGGGCCGCCAGAACCTTGCAAAAAGCGGGTGTTTCCGTTGTTGTTTTTGAAAAATCCCGCGCATACGGGGGTCGGGTCGCCACCAGAAGAATTGGCGACTACACGTTTGATCACGGGGCAACAATTATTTCGCCACGGGGTTCCGAATTAGAAAGAGTGATCTTGGAAGAACTTCCACAAGATGAACTCGTTCTGATTGAAAAGCCGATTTTCCTTCATGCCGATGGGCGGGTTTCTCCGGTCGATCCAGAAAGCAATACTCTTCACCGCTACGCTTACCAAAAGGGCGTAAATACTTTGGGCAAGTTATTGGCGGCTGATTTAGACGTAAGGCTTGAAACTCCAGTCGAAAAACTATCTCACGACGGGCCTCACTACGTTGTCAACGGCGAAAGTTTTAGCCATGTCGTTGTAACCGCTCCACTTCCTCAGAGCCAAGTCTTAATTGAAACGATTCGGGATCGTCGCCAATTTGCGGGTGCACAGTATCGCAAATGCTTGAGTGTGATGTTTGGGGTAGAAGCACCATTGGATAAGCCATATCACGCCTTGCTTGATCCCAACCAGTCTCAACCTTTGACTTGGTTGAGCATAGAAAGTATAAAAGTTCCCGGCCCGGCCCGAGCGCCAGAAGGATGCACGGCAATAGTTGCCCAAATGAGCGCACGCTACAGCCGATACAGTTTTGAACGATCCGACGAAGACGTGATATCGGAAACTTGGTTTGATGTGAAGCGTTTGCTTGGTATTACATCTGCTCAGCCTGCGATCAAAGAGGTGAAGCGCTGGAAGTATAGCCACGCGGCAAACACTGTATCATTTGAATCAGTGAACAGGAGCGGGGAACGTCTCCTCATTGCTGGAGATGGAATTGCCGGGGCACGAACTCACCAGGCATATTTGAGTGGAGTTCAGGCGGCAGAATTCTTGTTGAGCGAATGACTATGAGATGGATTGCAGTTTTAGGATTGGTTCTAGCGAGCGGAATAGTCTTTGCCGGCGAAGTGACCCTTGATGTTGTTGCTGGCGGATTGAAAGGCAAGGCTACGTTAGTGAATAAGCTTTTGCCAAACGGTTCTAAATACGTTCGATTGGGCATGGTGCTGGAAGACGAAGCGAAGAAATCGGTTTCCGTTCTGCAAGAATCGACCTACGATACGACTGGTTTGCCGATTCGTCACCTGCAAGTCACAAATCTTCAAGGTGGTTCAGCGAAGCAGTCTGTGGTCGTTACTTTTGATACGGCTGGTGCGAATATCAAAGTCGAGCAAGATGGAAAGGCCGTTAATGATGTTCTCGCGTTTCCAAGCGGACTTAAAGCTACTGCCACCCCAGAATTCTGGTTTATTCGCGACCAAGTTGCGGCGGGCGGAAAGACCACCTATCAACGGTTTGATCTTGGAACTCGAACCTGGCAAGAAACAGTTTGTATTTTCCACGGCAAACGGAATCTAAAATGGGCCGGCAAAACGGTGTCGACGAACTACGTGACAATCGGCACAGCTAAAGCTTGGCTCGATGATGTTGGCGATCCATACTTAATCGAAACGCCAGGCGGTTCAATGACGAGAAGAGCGGGGAAATAACGAAATGTTGAAAGTGGCAGTTGTGGGTGCCTGCGGGCGAATGGGGCAAGAAGTCGTGAGGGCAGTTTCCGGCGCGCAGGATATGGAATTGGTCGGTGCGTGTGACCGAACAAGTGATGGAGCAACAACTCAATCATTACTGGGCGGAACGGTAACTTCTCTCGACATTGGCAACAAACTTGGCGCAATGCTGGAATCCAGCACACCCGATGTTCTTGTCGAATTTACTCACCATGCTTCAGCGACGGATCATACGCTCAGCGCACTCAAACGTGGTGTCGCCGTGGTCATCGGCACAAGCGGAATCAGTAGCGAAGACCAAAGAACAATCAAACTGGCCGCAGATGAATATGGTGCTCCTGTGCTTCTCGTGCCGAATTTTGCTCTAGGGGCGGTGATGATGATGCGGTTTGCGGCGACTGCGGCTAAGTATTTCCCCGACGCCGAAGTAATCGAAATGCACCACGAGCAGAAGCTAGATGCTCCTAGTGGAACGGCATGGCACACAGCCGAGCAAATTGCCGCCGCCCGGGAACGATCTGGTTACCGAGCGATTGGCGCGGTTGAAAAGGCCAAAGGCGCAAGGGGTGGAGACGTGAGTGGTGTTCAAGTGCACTCCGTCCGTCTTCCAGGATTCGTTGCCTCGCAGGAAGTTTTATTTGGCGGGCCAGGAGAACGGCTGAGTATTCGCCACGATTCAATGGATCGAGCCAGCTTTATGGCGGGAGTTTTGCTGGCCGTACGAAAAGTCAAAGAACTCAACGGTTTTCATGTTGGGCTCGACAAACTGATGGATTTTTGAAGCGCTTTATAGGCGGTTAGACCGAAAATTCCGCATATCAACCGGAAATTCGGGAAGATTCCGTTTATGTCAGGGCGGAATATGTTGGGGGCTTATGCGATCGCATATGGGTCGCCAGATGTATTGGAAGTGAGAGAGCTTCCGATTCCAAGTCCATCCGGAAAGGAAGTTTTAATTAAAGTCAATGCGGCGGCAGTAACCCGTGCTGGCTGCATGATGCGAACAGGGCGTCCTCTTTTTGGCCGATTGATGTTAGGACTTTTCCGTCCCAAACATCCCGTACCTGGTTCAACCTTTGCTGGCGAAATTGTGGCAGTTGGGTCGCAAGTTTCTGAGTTCAAGGTAGGTGAGCGAGTTGCAGGCAATGCAGCCGAAAAAGGGGGAAGCCATGCTCAGTATCTCGTCACTCCAGCCGATGGAGTAATCGTTCCACTTCCCGACCATATTTCTGATCCAGTTGGAGCGGTGATTTGCGATGGAGGCATCACTGGGCTGAATTTTATGAAAGTTGTGTCTGGGGTTGAATTCGGACACAGAGTGCTCATCAATGGCGCATCTGGCTCAGTTGGTTCCAGCGCACTACAAGTGGCTAAGTCATTGGGGGCACATGTTACGGCGGTTTGCGGTTCAAACAACATCGAGTACGTCAAAAATCTTGGCGCGGATGAGGTGATTGATTACCGGACGCAAAACGTGATGAAACATGGCAAGAAATTCGACGTTTTCTTCGATACGGTAGCAAACTACTCGCTAAAGAAGGTGAGGTCAATTTTAACCGAATCTGGCATTTATGTTTCCCCCGTAATTAGCTGGCCCCTGTTAGGTTCAGTTCTATTTAGCGGAGTTGCAGGTAAACAAAAGGCCAAGTTTGCCGCAACTGGTTTAGCTGAGTCAACCATTCAACGTAAGTGGATGAAAGACGTGATCAGCCTGATTGATTCCAAAAAAATTCAATTTGAAGTCAACCACGTCTATTCGCTATCCCAAATCCGGGAGGCAAATCAATTCATAGATAGCGGGCACAAACGTGGCAACGCCATCATTGATATGACTTTGCCGATTTCTCACTGAACCGCTTCAGTTTCTGAATCTAACTCGAAATCGCTCACATAACCGTGATTCACATCAATCAGGGCACTGTTAAGATGTGCGGTTGTGGTTTCCAGCATTGTGCGAGCCGTGTGATGTCGGTATTTGAACAGAGCATCAACTCGATCTTCAATCATCATGGCGTTGATCATTTTCTTAATCAGTCCACCAGGTGGTTCATAAGTGATTGTGTCGCGCAGGATACTTTCGCCTTCGTCATCAATAAACTCATGCTTATGAGTCCACGATTTCATCGGACACTTTAAGGCCGTATCGGTAAAACCATAGGGAGCTTGAACATTCTTGATTTGAACCTTCCAAGTGATCCAAAGCCCAAATTGCTTAGCTTTAATTGTGTGAACCGCCCCTTCACGAACTGTGTTATTGGTGCTGATCACCTTGATCTCTGTGTCGGCGGGCGTCAGAATCTTCAGCGCGTCGGCATTGGAGTGGAAATCCCACAGTTTTTGTACGGGACACTGAATACGGGTTTCGTAAATCTTCGTCACCATAATTATCAATATAACGATTGAACACGGATTTGTGCCGTAATTTTTGCGAATCCTTAATATTAGGTGGAAAAGATGCCAGGAATTGTGGCGTGGGGCTATGGAACGCGCTTTGAACTGCCATCGTTTATACTATTGAAACAACTTGGGGGCGTCAGGCTTCGACAGAGCTGGATCGACTTTTAGTTGCGAGCAGAGGTGCCGTTGGCCTCTTAAAAAGCGGCAAAAAAATAACTGCAGAAGATAACAACTTCGCATACGCTGCCTAATTTAGCGCAGCTCGTTGGCTAACAGGGTTCCTTCCTCGTTTAGTTTAACGTCGCAAATGAAGGATGGCTCCCAAGGTTCTGTTCGGACTGTAAGAGCGAGATTAATCGAACTGGGTGTTTAACAGCCTAGCCTTCGGGATTGTTGAGCACTGAGATTAAAAATGAAGGAGACGCTCGTGGACGCTTTAGGTGCGACAGTTTTGGAACCGGGTTCAATTCCCGGCGCCTCCACCAAGAACTGTTTAATTTGTTGCAATTTATCAAGTGGTTGCCGCTAGAATAGGCGCGTGGAAACCGCGATCAATCCTAATGCCAACCCGTTTACCGGGGATAAATATCTTCTCAAGCGACAGTTGCTCAAGCTTATCGGCTCAACTTTTCATATTTACGATGCGTTTGGGCATCAGGTGCTAAAAGCCAACCAAAAGGGATTTAAGCTGAAAGAAGACATCCGCTTGTTAGGCGGCCCGAATTTAGATCAAGAAATGATCGGGATTTTTGCGCGTCAGATTCTTGATTTCTCTGCTGCCTACGACGTAGTTGACCTCACAAACGGCACTAAGATCGGCGTTTTCCGCCGAAAGGGAATGAAGTCAATTCTGCGCGACGAGTGGGAAGTTTTAAGCGCGAATGATGTGGTGATCGGCACAATGCTTGAAGACAGCATGGCGATGGCACTGGTTCGCCGATTTTTGGTGAACCTGATTCCGCAAAACTACGACCTTTTTGTCGGCGACCAGCGCATGGTGGATCTCAAGCAGAACTTCAATCCATTCAGCTACCATCTGAATATTGATTTCTTTGTTCCTCCGCAAACATTCGACCGGCGCATGGGTTTGGCCGGAGCGGTTCTACTGGCGGCGATCGAGGGCCGGCAAAGCGGCTAATTAAGAGCTATTCGCCGCAGAGCTTTTTGTACGTCGCAATGACCTTGCGGACGTAGTTTTGCGTTTCTTTGTAAGGAGGCACGCCGTTGTATTTTCGGACGGCACCTCCACCCGCGTTGTAGGCGGCAAGAGCAAGAACCAACCCCTCAAACGAGTCACCAGTCTTTTCGGTGTACTTATCGAGGTGTCCGCGAAGCAACTTAACTGTGCCATAGAGGTTTTGCTCAGTGTCGTAGCTATTACTGACTCCAAGCCCCTTGGCAGTGCCGGGCATGAGTTGTCCCAACCCTTGAGCGCCCACATGACTACGTGCATCCGGATCGAATCCAGATTCGCAGAGTACTAGCGCGACGATCAATCGTGGGTCAACTCCGTAGTGCGCGCTGTAAGCAAGAATCGTCTCGGCAATGTGCTGGGCTTGCGGATAGGAAAGCTTTTTGTTTTGCTTTTGAATGAACTGGGTGTACGGCACAACCATCGCAACATAGTCAGCGGCGAGTTGAGGCGTGTTGTTGAGCGGTGCTTGACTCAGTTTTGGAATATTTCCAGGCAATCGGGTAGAGCCAGAACGGCTAGATGGATTTGAATTCTTTTGAGCGGCGGCCGCGGCTTTTTTCGCATCGGCTTCTGCTTTTGCACGAGCCTTTTTGGTTTCGACTTCTTCATAGGCCGCAATTTGTGTTTCGCTGGTCGCCATGATGAGTTCTGCTTCGACTGGTGCGTATTCAGAAGATCGGTTTGCTTTGATTAAAAGCCTTGCGGTGGTGTTGCTGGTTTTCAGCCAATCTGGTGCGGATTTAGCGGAGATATAAAGTTCTCGTTTGGTATCCGGGTTATCTAAAACTAGCGTTTGCCCGCGAGATGATTCTAGGAATCCACGAATAATGCCTTTGACTTCGATCACTCGTTCGCCGACAAAAGTTTCTAATGCTGCTGGCGAAGTTGCCTGGGAAACTCCGTACTGCTTGCGAGAAACAAGGTATTCGTTAAATGTTTGGGCGTGAGAAATCGCAAAAGTAGATAAAGCGAGTAAAAGAGTGAGGGCTCGTTTCATTTCTTTTGACCCCAAATGGACAACGTTCTGGCGGACAGGCCGGGATTCGAACCCGGGAAGGGCATAACCCTTACCCACTTAGCAGGCGGGCGCTTTCGTCCACTCAGCCACCTGTCCGTTATTCCCATATTACCATGTCGGAATTTCTCGTTCGTTCGTTCAGTAGAAATCTAGGGAATTGGGGTTTGGTCTTGTTCCGATTGGGGTCTAATGGTCGGGCAATGAGCGCACCCGTTGGTTCAGTCAAGTTAAAACCAGGCAAGGAGAAAAAACTCAGAAACCATTACCCAGTTATCCATAAGGGCGAGGGGTTCTGGGATGCCGGAATTGAACCTGGTTCGTTGGTGGAAGTGCTTACTGATTCCGGCGAATTCGTTGGCATCGGCACTTTGAACCAAAAGAACCGATTTCCTGTGCGGATGCTGACTCTAAACCACGAAGCGATTGACCAAGATTTTTTTGCAAAACGTTTCCAGGCTCTTTGGGATCAGCGGATGGCTCTGGGATTCGATTCAAACGCGTTTCGGTGGGTTTATTCTGAAGCTGATTGTCTCCCAGGATTGATAGTAGACCGGTTTGCGGATCATGCCATTGTTCAGGTACGGACTCTGGGAATGGAGCGATTACGTAATGCTTGGGCCGGGGCGCTGCAATCGTTTGAAGGCATCGAATCGGCGTACGAACGTAGCGATATGTCTGGCCGCCGCGACGAAGGGTTGACTGAAATCGCACAGCCGGTTTTTGGCGAAACGCCGGAAGTGATTGAAATTTTCGAAGGGCGGCAGAAATTCGCTGTTTCAGCCAAACAAGGGTTAAAAACGGGACATTTTTTGGATCAACGGAATTCGCGTCAGCTATTCGCCGAACGGGTAAAGCCAGGCGACAATGTTCTGGATTGTTTTTGTTACACAGGTGGATTCAGCATCGCCGCCGCGTTATCAGGTGCAACCAGTTTAGGCGTTGACATCCATCCGGTTGCGATAGAGATTGCCCAGCGGAACGCAGAGTTGAACAACGTCGAAGTTCCATTTATTGAAGCGAACGCATTTGAATTCCTGGAAGATGGAGCGGGGAGTTTTGCTCCGTTTGACTGGATCATTCTTGATCCGCCAGCAATTGGAAAAACCCGCGATACCAGGGATTCACTGAAGTGGGCGATTTGGAAGTTAGTTCATCACGCATTGCCGCATCTCAAAGTAGGGGGGACTGTGGTCGTTTGCGCCTGTGCCAACCAAATGTCCGTTGCCGATATCGCAGATGTTTGCCGCATTGCGGCGGCAGATCAAGGTGTGAGGCTGACGCTTGACGACGTGACCCTGCAAGACAAAGATCATCCGGCGCCGCTGAACTTCCCGGAAGCTCTGTATCTTAAGTGTTTGTGGCTGAGAAGGCTCGACTAAAAAAATCCCCGCTCCTATTTGAGCGGGGATTTTAGTTTTCGCTGACTGACTGTGATTATTCAGCGGCTGCGGCTTCTGCTTCCGCTTCTTCGCCGCCTTCAGCGGTTGCTTCGCCTTCGACTTCTTCACCTTCAGCGGCTTCACCACTATCGAGTGAGGACATACCGCGAAGCTGCTTGGTGGAAGCAAGTACGGTTGCATCGGAATTCAAGAATTCGATCTTGTCGCCCATTTTCAGGTCGCCGACAACGATCTTATCGTTTTGGCCCATGTTGGCGGCATCAACCGCGATAACGTCTGGCAAATCTTTTACTTTTGCTTTGATTTCGAGTTGGTTCATCGGAACCATAAGGGTTGCCATGCGCTTGGTGACCGCGACTGGAGTTCCAGAAACCACAACCGGGACGAAAACTTTTACAACATCTTCGTCGGTGATTTCCATAACCGTCATGTGGGTGACTTGGCGGGAAACTGGGTCGCGTTGAACGTCCTTCATCATCACGCGAGTGGCTTTTGCATCGTCAACTTTGACTTCAAAAATTGCAACCCCGGTGATATCGCTGAACAGAGATCGAATTTCAGTTCGATCAGCTTGAACCTTTTGGGTAACGCCACCCTTGGCAATCAGTGCCATTGGCAGAACACCACTTCGTCGGAGCCGCCGGGTACCAGCGGACGACATATCTTCGCGAGTTTTGAGTTGCAACGTAGCCATTAAACGAAAACCTTCCTTGACTCGCTGGTTGAAGTTGAACCGAAAACGAGCCTAAATTTCACAAGCAGTAGAAGATACCCGCGAACTGAGTTTAGTTCAGGCCTTGGACCCGGTTTTCCAAGCATCTAAGAACGTTTGTCTCGCCGCAATCGCATTTTCACGGCAATTCGGCCCAGTAGTGTTGATGTGGCCCATCTTTCGGCCTGGCCTTGCTTCCGCTTTTCCGTACCAGTGCAGATTGGCTTGTGCGTGGTTTTTAAGGAGTTCTGAGCGGGCGTAATCGAATGAACCGGCGTCCTCAATTCCGAGCACGTTGGCCATGCAGGTCTCTTGTCCTTCTGGGGCAGCAGGCGTCAAGTGAGTAGCGAGGCGAACGTGTTGCTCGAACTGCGAAATTCCGCCCCAATCAAGCGTGTAGTGCCCCGTGTTGTGGGGCCGAGGAGCGATTTCGTTAATCAGGAATTCGCCATTTTCAAGTTCAAAAAGCTCTACGCCAAACAAACCGAAGCCCTGTACTGCTTCTACCGCAGAAATGCCAACTTCACTCGCATCGGTATTTGCGGGGAACACGAGGTCACACACATGATTGACCTGCACTGTTTCCATTGTTGGGAAGCATCCTGTGTGGGTTTGCGAACGATAAACCATCACCGCAAGTTCTCGTTTGAACGGCACAAACTGCTCCGCCATCCAGCCTCCTTGCTCGAAGAGAGGCCGGTGAGATTCAAATTCCTCAGCGGTTTTGGCGTAGCGGGTGCCCTTACCATCGTATCCACCAAACCGGGCTTTGAGAACCATGGGGAACCCGATGCTTTCGATTGCCTCCTCAATTGGCACGGCGAGCGGGGTTGGTGCGCCAAACGATTGATAAGCCTGACGTTGAAGAAGCTTATCTTGAATGGTGGCAAGCGTTCCTAATCCAGGAATGATGCAACTCGGGTCGCGGTCGGCGATGATGAGTGCCTGGCGGATAACTTGCGCCGGAATAAATTCATTTTCCAGCGTGATGTATTTGCACTGGTGGATGAGATGAGCAACCTTTTCGGGATCGGTGAGTTCACCCTGCAAGCTCGGAGCAACTAAGCTACTTGGCGTAACTTTGCCAGGGTCAAGCGAAAGGCAATGGAAATCCAACCTCTGCGCCGCCATGATGGACATTCGCGCGAGTTGCCCGCCGCCAAGAAACCCAAGGTCAAATTGCTGATTCATTTTCTAAGCTCCAGTCAGATTTCCAGTCGGTGGCGATTCGAGTCGGCACAATTTGCGATTGCTTGGCGGCTATTTTCACTGATCGCTCAATGTCAGTGTCGCGGATGACCCCAATCAGTTGCGGATAACCTTCACCCAGCCCCTTGGTCAACGCTTCTTCGGAAATGAAATCGATGAGTTGGTCGAGATCAATGTGATCAGGATCGGTGATATTCAAACTCACTTGCGCTATGGCTTGGGCCGTGAGCTCAAATCCCAAAGCGCGAACACCGGAGAAATTCGCCTCGCCTGCATTGCGTTTATTTCTGATCATTTCGGCAATTGCCTTGACCTGAGCGGTTGCGGTTGGATTTGGTTCGCCGGTTGGGAAGTTCATATTCATCGCGAGCAAAAAATCGCGATGGCCCATCACCGTTGCTCCAATATAAGGGTGGACTTGATTAGGGCCGTAGTCAGGCGAAAGAGTTCGGTTCTGCAATCCGCCGAATCCCCCTTTTCGGAGAGCGGGTAGCGAGTTCGCTTTGCCAGACTTAGCTGATTTCTCATAGAGAAAGACGGGAACATCAAACTCCTTTGCAAACTCATCCGCAACTAAGTTGACAAAAGTGGAGATATCTGAAAAGTCATCAGGTTCCGGGAGAGGAATAAAAGGGCAAACATCCAATCCCCCGATGCGCGGATGCACTCCTTGATGACGGTTGAGATTCACAGCGGGAAGAATGAGCCGCGCCACTTCAAACAGAGTGGATTTAACATTTTCTGGCACGCCAGAAAATGCAGTGACCGTGCGGTTATGGTCAATATCGGCCTCAGCATAATGAACCGTCACGGGTGCTTCTTCCAAGTAGTCGAAAACCTGGCGGAGAACGGTGCGTTCTCTACCGATTGACCAGTTGGGCACCGTGAGGAGCGGCATTAGAACCCGGTGATATTGAAACCACTATCCACAAACAGGATTTGCCCGGTAACGCCTTTGCTGAGGTCGCTCACTAAGTAAACGGTGCTGAGGCCGCACTCTTCTTGACCGTAAGGGCGCTTTAGCGGAGCACGCTCCTCGACCAAGTTCAGCATTCCCGTGAGGTCACGGACGCCGCGGGCGGAAATCGTGTTAATCGGCCCCGGGGAAAGAGTATTAACCCGAATTCCGCGCTCGCCGAGATCAACCGCAAGATAACGAACTGAGGCTTCTAGTGCGGCTTTGGCAACCCCCATGATATTGTAGTTGCTGGTTGTACGGGTCGAGCCCAGATAAGACATAGTGACAACGCTTGCATCATCGTTAAAAAGAGGATCAAGTGCCTTGCAGGCGGCAATCAGTGAAAAAGCAGAAATGTCCAGTGCCAGCGAAAACCCATCGCGTGACGTTTCGATGAATCGTCCATGGAGATCTTCTTTTTTGGCATAAGCGGCAGAATGGACGAAGTAGTCAATTTTTCCGAACTTTGATTTCACATCGTCGTGAAGTCGCTGCAAATCTTCATCCATGGAAAAATCACATGTAAACGTTTCAAAGCGATCCCGTCCATCAATGAGCTTGAGAACTTTTTCGAGCATCCGCTCGTTTTGCGCGCCGATGCCCACCGTCGCACCATGAGCGTGCAGTGCTTCCGCTACGCCCCAGCCGATGCTATTGCTATTAGTAACATTGAGAACGACACCTTTTTTGCCTTGCAGAAGCATGGGTGGAAGGTTACCCGCGAGAAAAAGGGTTCGTTCAGGATTCAGTTATTTACTATTGAGTTGCCTCCGCCGTCAATCTCCTTTTGCATTTGAATGACTCTTTGTTTTGCTTGCTCAAGAGTGGGACAGTTCATTAACTTGCGCATGCTATCGGTAATTTTTTCGTCCACTGGCTGCAGACTGGCTTTTTTGTCCTTTATCCAGAACTGAGTTCCAAATCGCTGTTTATGTTCAATTGATAGAAGGAAGCGATCCCAGCTTGCAGCGGCGAGCCACTTAGCGGTTGGATGACCCAGTGAGATGGCGATGACCGAAAGCTCGTGCGCCATTTTGTATCCATCGGGTTCTTCGGCATGCTGGAAGATCATTGCAGCATGAAAAAAGTCGGTTCCGGTTTTTAGCGAGCCATCTTTGACCAATTCAAGAGCTCGCGTCCGTCGTTTTTCATCTCTCTCTGCGACTTCGTGCCAATTAGTTGACGAAAAATCCCCCGTACGATCCGCTTGATCTTCTTTGAACATTTGGGCGATTTCAGCATTGTTTTCTTGAGCTTGAGATGGAGGAGCACTGCTTTGGGAAATACCAGTCATCAAAAGCCCAGCAAGAGCCATAACTGCAGCGACGGTAGGTTTATTCATACCGAAATCTTACTAATTTCGAACCAATTAGAGTTCCTAAATCTGACCGATAAATAACTTGCAGAGGTATGGCAATTGAACAATCTGCTTGGTTGCATGACGATCAAAAATCGCGCTGACTTCCTGCTTGAGTTGCTCAAATTCCGGGTGACTTGGCGAAGGAAAATAGCTTCGAGAAATTGCCAGGTTGATTAGTTCCTGCTGGGAGAGAGAGGTCGAATGAGCCGCAGTTTCAATTTTTGCGTCGGAAAAGAAGCTCAACACCTCTTCATCCGGGCTTTCCATGGGCGGTTTATTATTAGGATCAAAATTTGCCAAGCGGTGTAGGAATGCAGTGAATTCTTGAGCAAACGGTGTTGATTCTGTGCGTTCGTTCCAGACAAGTGCAACGTAACCAGTTGGTTTGAGGATAGTTCGCCAATGAACTTTTACGGCGTCTCGGTCAAACCAGTGGAATGCTTGGGCCGCAGTGATCAGATCAACTGAATGCGGAGTTGATTCAAAACTTTCTGCCGTTGCACAGACGGAATCTATTCGTTCCGATGGCAGGTTCTTCAGTGCGTTCGCACGCATATCATCGTTGGGTTCAACAAGGGTTACTTTGTCAAAGTAGTTCAGAAGCAGTTGAGTGAAAAGTCCGGTTCCCGCGCCTGTATCAAAAACCCTTGCATCAGGTGTTAAACCCGTGTAGCGAACAATTTGGTTAAGGCATTCTTGAGGATATGTCGGCCGCGCCGTGGAATAAGCCGATGCTTTGCCTGAGAATCGCTCTATTGGCTCGACCATAAAGCCGATATTACCGATAAAAAAATGGCGCCCCGTCTCGGAGCGCCCATACCCTCTTTCAGCTTCTTTTCCCTGGATGCTGAGTACGAAGCTAGTGTGTGTTGGATGTCGCTGCATCCGGTGCTTCGCTCAAGATTTATGTTCGGGGTATGGGCTAACGCTCTTTAGTATTTTTTGCAGGATTTATTTGACGAGGTGGAATTTGAACAGTTGACTCTCCGGCGGAGTATTTGCGGAACGCTGGAGCGAAGCGATCATTTCGTCGCCATCGCGTGTGTAAATCAGCCAAGAACTTCCTTTTTCATCGGCATGATAGAAAATTGCCTGGTTACTTTTGATCGCCGTTAGCGCAAATTTGGTTGTTTCATTTTTCTCTTCCCAGCCGGTGAAATCGGGTGAGAAGTGTTTAAGCCCCATTTCCACGGTTTTTTCGGTAATGCTTAAGCGGATTGATTCGGAAAACACAAGTTTCCCTTTGCTATGCATCCGAAAAGACCCCATCAAAATGTCGTCTTTCGGGGCACTCCACCATTCTTCCACCCACGCATCACCGCGGGTGCCTTGCCAATGTCCAGCGAAAAAGGCAAGTTGATTTATCTCAGCGGATATCGGAATTGTTGGGAGTTGGTCTTGTCCAATCATAGTCGCCAATAGAAATGTGATCATCTATCGCGACGACGCTTGAAAAACTCTAATGCCGACAATCCTGGGCCATATCAGACCAGGTTCAGGTGGAAAGTTTCTTCTGGCAAAGGAGGCGTGACCCCCATCTGGAAATATCCCTGAATACTGTCGCCAATCCGTTCGCAGTGAATCCAGTGGTCTTCTGGAACTTCATCGCAATAAAATAGCGCTCTTTGCCCATCCAAATGCACGAGTTTGAAAATCCCGGCATCAGTTCGTTCATCCCAACCCACGTAGTCCGGGGAAAAGCATTTGATGGCTAATTCGACTCGATCTTCGAACTCGGTGAGCCAATAGATTGCCGAAAAGAGCAGTTGGCCATCTTGAAAAGTACGGAAGACTGCAATCATCGCGTTGTGGTTGCTTTCAGACCAAATTTCTTCGGCGGATCGCCCCCGGCAGATGCCTCGCCACGTGCCACTCAACCACGAAAAATCATTAATAGATGCTCGGATTGGCGTAGTTGACCGAGACGCTATTTCAGTGATGCCCATTGCTGTAAATATACAAGGAATGGGCATGGAAAGCAAATTTTGATACCCAGACTTGTACTTTTAGCCAGTTGACTGCATTCCCGCCGCGAGCCCTGCAATCGTTTGTAGCAGAGCTTGTTCGGTGTCCGGGTCTTCTTTGCCATTCCTCACTTGCTGGATTAAATGCGTTTGCAAAATATTGAGTGGGAGAGTGATGGGGTTCCGGAATTCAACCGTTTGGCGAACAACCGGTGAGGATTCCATGAGTTCTTCTTTTTGTTTGATTTCTAAGATGAGTCGCTTAGTCAGTTCATATTCCGCAGAAATACGCCCGTGAAACGAATCGGCCAGGGCTTTATCTTTCACGAGCTTGACGTACAGTTCTGCCGTGGGCAGATGAGTACGGATCATTTCAAGTTCTGCGTTTTCAATAACAGTCGCGAAAAATGGCCAGCTTTGATACATCTCGCGCAGGAGCTCGATTGGCGTGGTCTGCAGGCCCGTACCCAGCCCGTACCAGCCAGGAACCACGTAGCGCGATTGCACCCAGGCAAAGTTCCAAGGGATTGCCCGCAACCCGTCAAGCGAATCTAATTTTTTGCCCGGGCGCATGACGGGGCGAGACGCAATGCTGAGCTTGGAAATATATTCGATTGGTGATGCCGCTAGATAAAAATCCAGAAACTGAGGATCGTTGTAAATCAAATCCTTGTACGCCTTTTGTGATGCGGTCGCGATTATTTCTGCCGCCGTCCGCCACCCTGAGTTATCGGTTCCTGGTTCTGTTCTTCGCGCCGAGGAACTGAGCGACGCACTGAGTATCTGCTCCAGGTGGCGATGGGCGATCGGTCGAAGTGAGTAGCGAAAAGATATGACTTCGCCTTGCTCAGTGAATCGGATATCGCCGGAGAATGAGTGCGACGGTTGGCTGAGAATGGCTTTGTTGGCCCGTCCACCGCCTCGTCCGACTGTGCCACCGCGACCATGGAAATACCGCAGGTGGACGTTGTGCTCGTGGGCGACGCGACTGAGGTCAGCCTGAGCTTTGTGCAACGCCCAATTCGCCGTAAAGTAACCGCCATCCTTGCTGGAATCACTGTATCCAAGCATGACTTCCTGTGTTCTGCCTCGACTCTCTAGGATTGACAGATAGAGCGGATTCGTGAACAGTTGCTCAAGAAGCGAAATGCCAAAGTGCAGGTCATCAATTGTTTCGAGCAATGGAACAATGTCTATCGCTGATTGCGGCATTCCGTTTTGATAGCGGATTAGTCCAGCATCCTTGGCGAGCACCACGGCTTCCAGCAAGTCGCTCAAACCGTGGGTCATGGAGATGATGTAGCACGGGATGGATTCTGGCCCGTAAATCTCGTGCGCAGTTCGTATCGTGCGGAAGATTTCCCGGGTGGCTTCGCACTTTTCACTTCCACCCCAAGCAGAATCCACCATGGGTCGGGGGTTAGAGATTTCTTTGATGAGGAGAGCGATCTTGTCGTTTTCGGAAAGAACCTTATATTCGTCTGGATTGGATAACTCTCCGGAGGCATGGAAGAGCTCGCCGATTGGCGCGAGGTGTTCATCGGAGTGTTGCCGAACGTCGAGCGGGATAATGCCAGCCGGAAACGCGCGGAGGATTCGCATGAGGCGTGGGAAGAGTCCAGTCTTTGCGAACGGTGCGTTGTTATTTTTTATTAGGTGATCGCTTACAGTGTTGAGAAGTCCAATCAAATCTGAAGGCGGTATTTCATCGAGGAAGTAAGCAAGTGTTTTAAAAGCATCGGCGAACGGCATTTCGTTCGCATTATCTGAAAATGGTGGGTAAGTTGTAATAAGGTCTATGGGAGTACCCGCTTGAGAGGCTTCATTAGCTAATCTCTCCAGCAAACTTCTGGCACCTTTCACGAACATCGCACGGTGTTTCTTTAATACTTCAAGAGTGATTTCCGGAGTCACAGCAGGGTTGCCATCTCGGTCTCCACCAACCCATGAACGATAGGTGATCAGGTTGTCTAGCTCAGGCACCTCAGAGTCGAAAAGTGCTTGCCAGGCGTGTTCAAAATCCCGCTGAATCCAAGAAACGACCCGCAAAATCGTTCGCTCAAAGTAATAAAGCGCGTTGTCAACTTCATCAAGCACCGTCATTCCGCCGGGTTCTTGTTCTGCGGTTTGCCAAAGAGTTGTGATATTGCGACGAAGGTCATTCTCGACCATTTGGTCAGAGTTCAGGGGCCGGGATAAATCAACGTCTTTGTGAGAATCTGAAAGTGCGACGAGATTTCTGGCTATCGCTTCCAGTTTGTCGAGGACGACACGGCGACGAGCTTCGGTTGGGTGGGCAGTCAGAGTCGGAATGACGTGAAGTGACTCGATGAGTTCTCGCAGTTCAGATTCAGAGACGGTTTCTTTCAACTGCTTAAGGGTTTGTTCCACTGATTCCGGGCGTGACTTGCGAGAACGGTTCACTCGCACGATTTCTTTCTGTTCAGCGATATTGATCAGTTGGAAGAGGATCGTGTAGGCACGGGCAACGTGGCCAATAATTTTTGAATCTTTTAGTTCTGGAATCGCCTTTACAACTTCATCGCCAGGGGAATTCGCTCCGAATAGAAACAGCTTTTGGGCAACTGCAACGACTTCCGGGCCTTCCTGCTCCGCAACGATTTCGCCAAGGAGTCGGTCAATTAAAACTAAGTCCTCGCAAAGTGGGGCCGAAAGATTGTAAAGACTAGGTTGGATGCCAAGCAGTGCGTTTGCCACCGCCCAAGGTTACCGGTGGATATTGCTGAAGGTTGGGTTATTCCGGCAAACTGTATGAAATTTTTACTTCAGGTTCCAGCCGATATAAGAAACTGAATAGGCCATTCTTCACTGTAAAGTATAGATTCTATGGGGCCTCCCTCCACTCACATTGCTGGGGGCCGTAGAATGGGGAGACGTTATGCTTGAAATTAAGAATCTGCACGCCATTGTTGCCGAAGATGACAAAGAAATTCTGCGCGGAATTAACCTGAGCGTAAAGCCAGGCGAAGTTCATGCAATCATGGGCCCGAACGGTAGCGGGAAGTCCACTCTGGCGAACATCTTAGCTGGTCGCGAAGACTACGAAATCACTCAAGGCTCAATTACTTATCTCGATGAAGACCTGGCGGATATGGAGCCTGAAGAACGAGCACATAAAGGTGTTTTTCTTGCATTCCAGTATCCAGTTGAAATCCCTGGCGTAAGCAATACCTATTTCCTCCGCGCCGCGGTAAATGCGAAGCGCACCGCAAACGGTGAATCTGAAATGAGTTCGATGGAATTCATGAAGTTCATTCGTGAAAAAGTAAAGCTCCTTGGTTTGAAGGAAGACTTGCTGACTAGAAGCGTAAACGAAGGCTTTTCGGGCGGGGAGAAGAAGCGTAACGAAATCTTCCAAATGGCGGTTTTAGAACCAACTCTTTGTGTTCTAGATGAAACCGATTCCGGTCTCGATATTGATGCCCTGCAAACGGTTGCCGCGGGTGTGAATGCTCTACGATCCGAAGGTCGCTCCTTTGTAATCGTCACTCACTACCAACGACTGCTCAATTACATCGTGCCCGACTTCGTTCACATTTTAATGGATGGCCGCATCGTCAAGAGCGGTGACAAGAGCCTGGCTTTGGAACTCGAAGAGAAAGGTTACGGCTGGCTGGATGACCTGGCGGCGAGCAAATAAAGCATGAGCAAAAGTCTTGTTTACGAATCTGGCTTAGGCTCTCTACTGGCGGGTTTGAGCTTCGAAAAAGAACCTCAGTGGCTGGCTGATCTGCGCGCTAAGGGGAACGAACTCCATAACAAAATGGGAGTACCAACCCCGCGTAATGAAGAATGGAAATACACGCCGCTCCGTAGCCTGGCAAGTGTGAATTGGCAGTCCGGCGAACCTGGGCCAGCTGTCTTCTCGCAAGATCCAACCAACTACGCCGAAACCGCGATTCGCGTGTTTTTGGTGAACGGAAGATTTGACCGCAATCTGAGCGAAGTTCCGGCAACCGCTGGCCTCACTTGCATGAGCCTCCGCGACGCTATTTATGAAAAGTCAGAAGTTGCTGACTATCTCGGCAGTGTGGCTAAGATCGAAGATCACACCTTTGCCGCTCTTAACTCGGCTTGCTTTGTTGATGGTTTGTTCATCCACCTCAAAGCGGGTGCGATGGTTGAACCAGTCATCGAAGTGATTCACGTCACCAGCGGCGACGAGATGGTGATCGCTCCACGGATTTTGGTGGTGGCAGAAGAAAATTCCTCAGCGAAGATTATTGAGCAATATGTGAGCGACGGCGAAAGCAAAAACCTCACGATTCCGGTGACGGAAGTGATTCTGCGAAAGCACGCGAATGTTGAGCATGTTCGTTTGCAGGATGAGTCGGAGACTTCGTACAACGTATCGCTCTGGGAAACGCTTCAAGATGAATCTAGCGAATACCGCGCCTACAACGTTGCTTTTGGTGCTGGCCTCGGAAGGCTCGATCAGAACATCTATCTTAACGGTCGGAATATCGTCACGAGGTTGGACGGCGTTGTCGTGGCTCGGGGAGAGCAAATCCTCGATAATCACACGAAGCTAGATCATGCGATGCCAGATTGCAACAGTTTTGAAATCTACAAGCAGATCATTGATGACAAAGCAACAGTCGTGTTCAACGGCAAGATTTTTGTCCACCAAGACGCTCAAAAAACCGACGCTAAGCAAACCAATCAAGCACTGCTTCTCTCGCCAGATGCGACGATCAACAGCAAGCCTCAGCTCGAAATTTTTGCCGACGATGTGAAGTGCACCCACGGGGCAACCGTAGGGCAGATCGAAGACACCTTCCGGTTCTACATGCGTTCTCGCGGCATTCCGAAGGCAGAGGCAGATGCTATTTTGGTCTATGCGTTTGCGGCTGAAGTCTTGGAATTGATTTCCGATGAAGTCGTTCGTGAGCGATTAGAAAAACGGCTTTACAAAAAGCTCGGTATTGATTTCACGGTTTGACCTCACCCCCAAACCCCCTCTCCATTAAAACGGAGAGGGGGCTTTTTTTTAATGGGAAGTCATGCTGAACCAGTTGCCAAACGGATCTTTCATGATCGCTTCTTTGCCATAAAACTGCTGAGTTGGTTCGGTTTTGAACTCAACACCTTTGGCGACTAAGTCGGCGTAGGTTGAATCGCAGTCGTCGCATTCAAAGACGCCAGCACCAAGACATCCCGCTTTGACAAGATCCCCCAGGATTTGGGCTTGTTCTTCAGAAAGGGCTGGGCCAGGGCCGACCGGCATAAGAACGATTTCAAGATCGGGCTGGGTTTTGGGGCCAACTGTGAGCCAGCGGAAGCCGTTATCCATTGTGTGGTCGGTGCGAACATCGAACCCGAGTTTGTTAACATAAAAGTCGTAGGCAACATCTTGATCAAAAACCCAGATGGTGGCGTGTGAGAGTTTGGTAACCATTTCGGTTACAGAATGCCAGAAGCTCAATGGATAAAAGTTATTCTAGTTTGTGATTTTTGGGTAGTTGAAAAGATTGGGAGAGGCAACTCGGAATAACCGGATTCACTGGCTGACCAGTTTCTGTTAAATGGCTCTTGGCAGACCTTTTGAACTCGGCAGGAGTAGAACCAGTGAGTTCCTTGAACCGGTTTGAAAAAGTCGGGAAGGATGTGTAGCCCACTTCCATCGCAATTTCTTGAACAGATATGTTTTGAGTGGCAAGCAGCCGCAACGCTTTCTTGATGCGAAGATTGGCGAGGAAATCTCTGGGAGATTCATCATAAAAATCAATGAATAGTTTTGTAAAGTGGCTCGTAGAATAACCCGCGATCTGTGCGGCTCTTTGAATTGTGATCGGCTGATCGTAGTTGAGGGCAATCCACTGGCGGGCGGCTTCGATTGGCTTGAGGGCGTTGTTTCTTTTGAGCCAGCGCACAGTGGGCTGCGGAGGCATCTTTACTCCAAATCCAGGGTCGGATTGGCAGAATTCTTTGGCATCGGCAGACCCAAATGCTGAAACGCATGGTGCGTGGCAACTCGTCCGCGTGGAGTCCTTGCCAGTAATCCACATTGCAAAAGAAATGGTTCACAAACGTCTTCAATCGTTCCAGAATCTTCGCCAGTAGACGCCGCGATTGTTTCTAATCCAACTGGCCCGCCTTTATATTTTTTAATGATTGCTTCGAGCACCAAGCGGTCAAGACGATCCAGCCCAAGTTCATCGATTCCGAGTGCCTTGAGTGCTTTTTCCGCAACTGGAGCTGTAATGAGCGCATGCCCATCAACTTGGGCGAAGTCGCGAATTCGGCGGAGAAGGCGGTTTGCAATGCGAGGGGTGCCGCGCGATTTTGCGGCGATCATCGCCGAACCGCTGGCATCGACTTCGATTCCCAAAATGGTCGAAGATCGCCGTACGATGTGATCCAATGCCGTGTCGTCGTAGAACCCAAAGTTCATTACGATGCCAAACCGGTCGCGTAGTGGCCCAGTGAGCAATCCTTGGCGAGTTGTTGCCCCGACGACAGTGAACGAAGGCACATCTAACCGTATCGACCGAGCCGCCGGTCCCTGCCCGATCATGATGTCCACCTTGCGGTCTTCCATGGCAGGGTAAAGGATTTCTTCCACCTGGCGGGAGAGCCGATGGATTTCATCGATAAATAAAACCGAACCAGGATCGAGGTTGGTGAGGATTCCCACCAAATCACCAGGGCGGACGATAGCCGGGCCAGAAGTAACGTGCAACGTCGCCCCCATTTCTGTGGCGACGATGTGGGCGAGGGTGGTTTTTCCAAGACCGGGCGGGCCATAAAGCAACAGGTGGTCGAGCGATTCTTCCCGTTGCTTGGCGGCGGTCAAGAATACGTTGAGGTTTGATTTAATATCGTCTTGTCCGATGAACTCTTTGAGCAAACGTGGGCGGATGGAAAGTTCTTCATCCCCAACCATTGGTTCAGGGTTGAGTTCGTCGCTGCGGTTCATTTACTCAGCCTCTTGAGTGCGATCCGAACTTGCTGGCTGAGATCATCGGATTCATCACGGGCCGCCGCCGCCGCGTCCTCGAATTCATTCCGCTTGTAGCCAAGAGAAATGAGTGCTTCGGCAAGTGGATCATCTTGCGGCGTTGGCCGGATGACGGTTGTAATCGCCTTGCCGGGCATCGTTCCGACTTGTAATTCTAGAATTTTATCTTTGAGTTCAAGAATAATGCGTTCCGCGAGCCGAAGCCCAATTCCCGGGGTCAACGCTAACGATTTTGCATCGGAAGCGGCAATGGATTGCACGGCCCCAGATTCACCGAGCGTACTAATCACTCCAAGCGAAGTTTTTGATCCGCACCCTTTCACTTCACGGAGTAGCTCGAACAACCGCTTTTGACGAGCGGTTGCGAATCCGTAAAGGTTGTGTTCATCTTCTCGGATGACCTGCTTGGTGTAGAGGTCAACCGTTTCGCCAATGATTCCGAGTTCAATCGCCACAGTTTCGGGCACGTTTACCTCGTACCCCACGCCGTGGCAGAGGATAACAAGCCGTTGATTTGAGGTTTCAATCACCTCACCCCGCAGTCGGGCGATCATTCGGCAATGTTACCATGTGTCTACATGGTTTTGGTTTTAGGACGCATGAATGTCGAATTCGGGTAAGGCGTATGATAGACTAACGAGAATCGATATGAACAACCGGGCCGCGGCAGAAAGCCTTTCCAAAGTATTGGCAGACACTTATGTATTGATGTTGAAAACCCAAAACGTGCACTGGCACGTGGTGGGCGCAAGTTTTGTCGGCATTCATAAACTGAGTGAAGAACAGTACAACGAGCTTTTTATGGCGGTTGATGAAATCGCAGAACGAATCCGTGCGCTGGGTGCGACTGCCCCTGGCTCCATGGCGGAATATCTCAAGCTCGCCCGAATCAAAGAAGGCGTAAACGGAAGCGATGATGCCGCAATGGTTCAAACGTTGGTTGATGCCAACCAGGAAATGGCCAAGCTCTTACGCAAAGAGATCGATACGATGGACGATCTGGACGATTACGGTAGCGAAGATATGCTGATCGCCCGGCTGCAAGTTCACGAAAAAGTCGCCTGGATGTGGGATAGCATGCTCGGTCAGATGGGAGCCAAAAAGACCGCGCTCGAGGAAGTCAAAGAAAAACAAGCGGAGGCTCCTAAAGTCGCGGAAAAGAAAGCCAAAGAAGTCAAGGCTGAAAAAGTAAAGGAAGCACCTAAGGCAAAGGAAGCTAAGGCGAAGAAGGAAAAGAAAGTCGAGGCTACCAAGGCAGTCGCCGCTCCGAAACCTAAAGCAGAGCCAGCCCCTGAGCCGTCAGGTGGCGGTCGGCGACGGCAGTTCAACGTGAAAGCGAACGGCTAATCTAGCGAATGGCTGAGAAGCCATTCCGCGAGCCCTGATTTTTGATAGACGTCATCCCATGAATTGTGGGTGACGCCTTTGAACTCTGTGAGCTTGGCGTTTCCGCCCACCGCATTTATGGCGGCAACGGCGTTGCGGGATTCTTCTACTTTAATGACCGGATCGGCATCGCCATGAAACGCCCAGAGCGGAATCTGGGTGAGTCGTTTTGCCGCTTCGGGATCGGTTATCCATCCACAAACGGGAGCCGCGGCGGCGAACTGCCAATCAAGCGAAGCCGCTAGCTGGAACGTTCCATGCCCGCCTTGTGAAAGACCAGTGATATAGCGTCGGTGAGGGTCGATTTTGTAATTCTGCTCGGCAAAAGTGAGGGTTTGGTTGATGCGGTCAATATAGGCGGGCCAGAGCGTATCGAATTCCGGCTTTTGCGGGCAGATCACAATGAACGGCCAATCGGCGGCTTTCATGCGGATGGCGTGGCTGAGTCCGATTGCGGTTTGTTTGATTCCATCAGTGCCAGATTCTCCCCGCCCGTGGAGAAAAAGGATCGCCGGCGCGGGGGTCACAATTTCACGCGGAACGTAAATAACGAACTGGTTACCTTCGGCCTTATGGTTGATGAAGCCCGATATTGTTTCTATCGTGAGGACTCCCCGTCATCCACAACTGTGACTTTAAACATGGGGCCGAAATTACCTTCTCCGTCATCAATTGTCCATGCTTGAGGCAAGTAGTGTTTACTAAATGTAAAGGCTGCCATGAAGTATTTCTTGGTGATCCACTTTAGATTGCCCGAAACAAACTTCTGATATTGGACTCGGTTCACGTCATTTGTGCCCTTATTGAGAAATACGCGAATCGTAATTCCGTCACGGTGGACTTCAAATCCGTAGCCATCAACTGGACGGGTAATGTTTTCGGGCTTTAGCTGTAAGAACGATGCCGGATAAGACAGAAATCGAATAGCCTGACTTCGCTGTTCTTCCGTAGGTAATTCACGTGGCAAATTAAACAAATCGTCATACGTCACATGTTCTGAGATGAAGTCATCGCCAATGCCTGAATTTTTGTAACGGACGCAGTGTTCTTGTGCATACGAGCCTCTGTAAACAACGTCATAATATTCCCCGCCATTGTTCCCGCGCGTTTCTTGAACGTAGCCGATTCTGTAACCAAAGGTGCGATCAAGTCCGTGAGATTTTCTTGCTAGGTTCCACAACTCAAGTGCCTTAGCATGCTCTTCCTCGGTGGGTGGTATGAGTGGCGGATAGCTTGGCTCACTCTGCTGATGAGCGAGCAAAAATGCAAAGAGAGGGTAGATCATGGGTTTATGCTGTACCCCTCGGGAATCCAGGGAGAAGTTCCCCAGCAACTGTAACCAAAGTGATAACAAGGGTAGGTTACTATTTTTGTCGGCACACCGTTGAGAGTATCACTCCATGAAGTCGGCATCCAAAACTGATCACGCTCATCAACTTCCTGAAAACGTGCGATAGTAATGTTGCTGTATTGAAACTCGCGAATGACTTGGTATTTGCGTCCATCAATAAGCTTTTGATACTCGATGGATTTGATTCTGTTAGTCTGAGTATCCAAATTAACTACAGTACGAAGTCCCTTGATTTGTGTAACAAAACTGTTCAGCCCGTTTGGTTCAACAACCGCAGCACCTGGAATATTGAGAATTCCGTAGGGATGTCTTAGGAATTGAGATCGGAATTCTATAGTTTCTTCTTTGGTTAACGGCGTAACCTTATCGGTGCAAAGCTCAGCTGCATATTCTCCTACAAAATAAAATCCTTCGGGTGCATCAATAGCCATAGATGCACAATCTAAAAACGCAAAATAGCGACTTGATTTCGCCAACTTATGATCAAGAATTGGGTTGCCAGATTCTTCCCAGCCGAGCGACGGCAAATGAGTCTTAAAATTAATCCCATGTGCTTCGCGCGCACGCTGCCAAATTTCAACTGCCTGTAAACGGCTGGATTGAACCGGGGTAGACAAAATAAGAACAGCCGAAATCACTGCTTTTCCTCCCGAACCTCTAAATTGAAATCCAGATGAACTTCGTACGCCCGGGGCCAGGGGAGTTCAACTACGATATCTTTGACCTGAACAACATGATAAATCCGATCTTTTACTTTGAAAGGATTGGCGACCATCTGATCCAGGAACGTCTGCCGTAGCCGCGCTTCCATATCCTTCTTGACGTATTCAGCTACGATGTCGTAATCCTCAGTTTTCGAAATTTCCTCCCGGTTGCCATCCTGCATTTTTTCAATCATTCGATAGGCTTCAGGCCGCACGTATCGGTTGTAGAAATAATCTGTAACCAAACGGTGGAGAACAAACTTGCGAGCGGCGGTTTCTCGGTTCAAACCATCCACGCCCGTGTGCAGAGCGAGCAGATAGGCGTTTGCCGCTGGAATGGTGGTTCCCATTGTGTTTCCGGCGGTGTTCCACCCCGCATAGCTCACAAGTTGCGGGCCTTGGCGAGATTTAGTAAGGGCTTCAAAGAGCGCCGGATCGGCGGTGCCGCTCCAGCCGAGATTGGTATCGGCGACAGCGATATGTTTACCGGCGGTGATGTCGGCTGACATTTCGCGGACGAACTCATCAAATGAATACTGGTTCGGCTCGGGTGTATTGAGGAACAAAATGTAATCCGCCTTGTCTTGGTCGGTCGTGACAAACGCGCCGGATGTTTCGATTTGGTCACGCAGAGATTCGCGGATCGGCTCAGTTTCGTAGGCAGCGACTTTGTTCGGCCCGTTAGCATCGGCGTATCGGATCGCCACCGTGGGGTTCCATTTGGCTTGGTCGCAAAGTACACGGCTGATAAGGCAGTTAGAAATTTGGTCTATGCCCATGCAGAACTGAGATTGATTGCCAAGTTTGAGCCGGTCAACCTCGCGGTTGAGGGAAGCAATTTCCCGGATATGCGGGCCAACGGCGGCGGCGTCATCTTGACCAAACGTGAGGTGATTAAATGCTCCGTGGTAAGTCATTTTCAGCAGTTCGGTTTGGATAGCCACGTTGCGTGAGCGAACTGATTTGTAGCGGGCAAGTTCTTCGGCTGGTACTCGGGCGGCTAATGCAGCGGCTTTGCGCTTGGCTTCGGGGTCTTTGTATAGGTCGTATTTTTCTTGATTGATCGCCCAGTTAGCCAGATCGTTGCGCCAAGCCCGGTTTTCGGCGACCGCGGTAGGAGCAATTCGCGTGAGGGTGCTGAACACATAAAACGGAGTTCCATAAGAGGTTTTTCGGATGCGCCAAAGCTCGCGCAAACGGTTCATCGCAAGGTTTTGCGAAGATCGGTCGGTGCGCGAGGCGATCAGGCCTCCGTAAGCGATCATGTCCGCACTCAAAACGACGGCATCGTACTGCGATAAATCCTGCCCCTTCAACCATAACAGGATGGAATCGGGTGATCCGGGTTGTTTGAATTTCCCTAGGAAGGCTTCCGGAGGGGTGACAACTTGTATATCGGCAATGTTGCCAATCATTTGGGCGAAGTGGGTGACGGCAGGTCGGTCATCCACGGGGATCAAAAGAATCTTGCGCGGTGAGTTCTGAGCCAGTGCGACGCCCGCAAAAATGGACAGGAAGAATGTGAGAGCGAGCTTCACTACCTCCTATTTTAGCAACAAATCAGTACAATAAGTGCAGTCACCTATCGTATTGATTTGTTGTGAATATTATCCGCCTGACTGGAATCCGGGAAGGTTGATCGGTACCCCACTCCGAACTATGGAGTAAGGATTCTGAGTGTAGTTATTCGCGTCGGCAAAATTAAATGCACGCACCCTTTCACCAAAAATCTTCTCACTCAAATAGTGTGAGTAAAGCACGCGCTGAATTCCTCTTGAATCATAGGTGACAATCCTGAACCCATCAAAAGTCCATTGGTCAGGCTGTAGAAGCGCAGGGAAACTAGCACCTTGTCCCATAATAGCGCGCAAATTAAAAACTGTCAGCTTAGAAGCTGGCGTCATTTGCCCAAACTCAAACTGAGTAGTCCAGCTTGTCCGAGAGCGAAATGCCCCTCTCCGTAGATCATTTTCATCAGGCACATTTTTTGTCAGCGTTGCAACAGATGCGCCATTTGGTGTGCCTGTCAGGTCAAGAATCAATTTACTCGTTTCAGACACTTTTTCCGACTCGGTGCGAAGATCATCTGATCCGGTGAAAATGGTGAGAATCGTTGTCTTAACGTCCAAATTGGTAGGAATACTACGCTTATTAAAAACTTCAGACTGCCACGACTGCAGATCTGCCAGCTTAAATGGCCTGCGTCCAGAATCGTAAAGAATAACTGATGGGAGATCAGGATCTCCCCCCTCCATTTTGAGTGAGAGAACTTCGCAATCATCGTTGCCTGGCCCATACGTCGTATACTTCCTGTGTAAATTAATTTTATGAAGTAGTTCTCGCTTCATGGTCATTGGATAATAAGCGGCAAATTGCCTTGAGCGGTTATCTGGCGCTCGCACAAAAGTAGCGGGACTTGCAACGCCGAATATATCTTCGAGTTCTATTTCCATCGCACGCGTGTCGCTAAATCCATCTCCAAAACCTATTACAGTTGTGAATTTTGAAACTTGTGGCAACGCTTCCTCAGTTCCTAATTGCGGAAACGCACGATAGCCATTACGCATAACAGAGCCTAGCGGCTGGATTTGAGGCAAACGCCTAACCAGCAGTTTTGCTCCTGAGTCTGTTATTGCTACTACTTTGATGCCATTAAAGTCGTTGACTGCTGGGGAAGAACCTGCTTCAACTTCCTTTACTCCAATGTGACGAACCTGATCAATTTCGAATGAAGGAAAAACTGCCGTTGCGGTAATTCCAAAACCGCGCATTCCCCCTTGTATAAGGGGCGCGGTTATGACTTCGCCATTATTTTTTTCAATAACGGCCAGTGTAGAACCGCGTGCAAATCGAGGAGCCGCTTTTTCTCGACTGTCTCGAGGTGATTCTGCCAAAATGCCACCTTCCCCATAACGAATGGGGAGTGCAAAGTCAGTACGCACAGGAACCGTCGAATCGTACTTCGTGAACTCAAAACTAAGAATTCGCGCCGTATTTGGGCCAGCAAATGCGTTGGCACTAAATAGAACAGCAGTAACGATGCTAAATACTCGGCACTTTTTCATAGGTGCATTGTGGTGTCTTGGGGCTATTTTCGTCAAGCTAAAGAATTTCTCACATTGCTTTCTTTGCTATGTGAACGATAACCAAACAATTTTTTAGGATTTGCTCCGAGGGTAGATGTTGAACAGGTAGCCGTGCGGATCGCGGATAAACACCTCGCCTGTTTCATTCGTGAGGTCGGGTTCTAGCTCACAACCGTTTTCGATCAGGTAATTGGTAGCCTTTTCAACATCGGGGACGGTTAAACAAAAGGCCGGGGATTGAACATCGTCTTGGCACAGATAGAAAGTTATCGCACCATCCTTCGATTCCAACTGCGTCCAATCGGGGTTTTTGTTTTTAATGGTGAAACCAAGAATTCCGACGTAGAATTTTTCAGCGGATTCAATGTTTGGAACGCCAAGGGCAACGTCGCGGGATATTTTGAAGTCTGGCTTCATGGACTGCCTTATTTTACGGTGTTTTGGAGCGGTTCGATTCCCACTTTTTCCGGAACGGTGGATTAGTCGCTAGTTGAACGGTATTGCACCGCCTCAGCAAGATTCTGCTTAGTAATTCGGTCGCTTCCATTCAGATCCGCGATAGTTTGCGCAACCTTCAAAAGCCGGTCAAACACTCTTGCCGACAAGCTCAATTTATTTGCCGCGATCTGCATAAAACTCTTACACTCGTCGTCCATCACGATCAGTTCTTTAAGCTGGCGCGGGGTCATTTTGGCGTTGATGTTATGAGAACCAAGCCGGGCTTCTTGTCGCGCACGGGCCGCGATCACTCGCTCCCGAATTTCTGCGCTCGGAGTTCCATTAGGAATCTGGGTGAGTTCTTCTGGCTTCAGACGCGGAACCGTGACATGGAGGTCAATCCGGTCGAGCAGTGGGCCGGAAATCTTTGCCCCGTATTTAAGGCACTGAGCGGCCCCAACGCAGTTTGCTTCTGGATAACCCTTGAATCCGCACGGACATGGGTTCATCGCTCCGACGAGCATTGCTTCGGCGGGAAATGTCAGCGTTGACTGCACACGGGCGACGGTGACGACCCCATCTTCGAGCGGCTGGCGGAGCGCTTCTAAAACATCACGCCCGAACTCCGGCATTTCGTCTAGGAACAGAACTCCATGGTGAGCCAGGGAAACTTCGCCGGGCTTCGGAGTTTTGCCACCACCGACGATCGCTGCGTAGCTGGTCGCGTGGTGTGGCGAGCGAAAAGGACGACGCCAGACCAATCCTGCGTTTTCGCCTTGCTCGCCAGCGGATGAATAAATCCGGGTGACAGCAATGGACTCTTGCAGGCTGAGCGGAGGTAGGATCGTCGGCAACCGACGAGCGAGCATGGTTTTTCCGCTTCCCGGCGGGCCAGTCATGAGGATGTTATGGCCACCCGCCGCTGCGATTTCGAGCGCGCGAATCGCTTGCGCCTGCCCTTTCACGTCGGAATAATCAACGGGAAAAGCAACATCTTGTTGGCTCGGTTCGCTGGCTATATTGTGCGGCTGGTACACCAAACTGCCGTTGAGAAGTTCGACGACTTCAAGCAAAGTGTTTAATCCGTACACTTCAAGGTCAGGGATGATCGCCGCTTCTGCCGCGTTGACTTTTGGCAGGATCAGCCTTTTTGCTCCCTGGGCGTGCGCCATTAGGGCGATGTTCACCGCCCCATCAACTCTGCGAAGCGCTCCATCCAGGGCAAGTTCGCCCACGATAATCGTATCGGCGAGTGCATTGCTGGCGATCTGACCGCTGACGGCAAGTACGGCGACCGCAATAGGGAGGTCGAGCGAAGGGCCTTCTTTTCGGACGTCTCCCGGGGCAAGATTGCAGACAATCAAACCGTTCGGAAAGGTAAGGCCGGAATTGCGGATCGCTGTGGGAACACGCTCTTGAGATTCTTGAACTGCTTTGTCCGGCAAACCGACGAGAATAAACTTAAACATTCCGCCGCGCAGATCAACTTCAACAATAATCGGCAGCGCATCTATACCAACCAAAGCTGCCGAGTGGGCTTGCGCTACCATTTGCCGCAAGATTACCCACCAGCAACATATTCTTGGTTCAGGTTCAAGCGAGTAAACAATTTATAAAGAACCATCAACTCTCTCGAAATCTTTGAATGAATGCCGTCTAAAATTTTGGAGAATATGAACGATGCAGGATTATCAATTTGATTTAGTCCGAATATTTTGGGGCGACCAGCCGCCACTGTTTCTCTTAGAAATCGTGTTTCGGACGATCATTTTGTTTGTGTTCTTTATTGGCCTGCTTCGGGTGGTCGGCCAGAGAGGAACCGGGCAATTCACGATTTTTGAGTTCGCGATGATCATCGTGCTCGGGTCAGCCGCGGGCGACCCGATGTTTCAGCCGGACGTGCCCCTGCTCCACGCCATGTTGGTCATTACTCTAGTCGTACTAATGCACCAACTCATCTCTCATATCAACCGTCGGTTTAGGAAGGTTCAAAAATTAACTGAGGGCAAGCTGATCAAGATCGTTGAGGATGGCGAGCTTTGCCCTGAGGGTGCGCAGAAAACCATGCTCTCGATGGATGAAATCTACATGGAATTAAGAAAATCAGGGGCTAGATACTTGGAAGAAATAGAATTAGCGTATTTTGAAACCGATGGAACCGTAAGTGTTTTAAAACATGAGAAAAAAAAATCCTCAGAGCCAAGAACACCATTATGGCTTAAGCCTATTCCAAGGGATTAAATCTGATGACTATGAGTCCGCAAATTTACTAGATATAAATTGTCCCATTCATTTTAGCAAATTGTCCGCGCTGGGCGAACGCTATTTCAAGTGAAATTTAGGTTGTGCTTTACGCACAGAAAGATTAGCGAGAGGAACTCATGGTTCAAATTCATTCAGTTTTGAAGAAAGCAGCTATAGCTGCTGCTTTTGTAATGGCATTAAGCGCGGAAGCGGCTCCAAGGGACTTTTACGTCAGTAGTCAAGCTACTAACTCAGTAAAACGATATGACGGGCTGACTGGAGCTTACATTGGGGATTTCGTTGCTCCGGGTTCGGGGGGATTACGAGCACCGCAAGGTCTTGTTTTCGGGCCTGATGGAAACTTGTATGTGAGTTCTTGGTCATTGGCTGGTCATGCAGTTCTGAAATACAACGGCCAAACCGGAGCATTTATTGAAAACGTCACGGAAGGGACAGCCATGAACGTTCCCGCAGACCTTCAATTTCGAGGGCAGGATTTATTGGTTAGTTGCAAGATCGGTACAGCAGCAAGCCCTTCGGTAGTGGCGAAATTCAACGTAGCCACAAAACAATATTTAGGAAATGCTGCTGCAGGCGGCCCTTTAAATGGCACGGACGGAGTTTCATTTGATACAACTGGAAGTATGTATGTGAGTTCATTTAATACTGGGCAAATCATTAAGTACAACAGTGCGGGTGTGTTTCAGTCTGTGTTTGCTAGCACTTCGTTAACCTCACCACTTGACAATCGGTTTGGACCAGATGGTGACCTGTTCGTAAACGATTTCAATACTGGAACGGTAAAGCGTTACAAAGGATCAGACGGGTCGTTTATAAGCGACTTTATTACGGGTCTCGGTCAAACTCAGGGTCAGGAAATCGGCCCAGATGGAAAGCTATATGTAGGCAGTTGGAGTGGCAATTTCATTAACAAATATGATCCTGTAAGCGGTGCACTTTTAGGAACATTTGTGGCTGCAAATGCAGGAGGGCTGACTCGCCCAAATAATTTTGTGTTTGGCCCGGAAGCGGTTCCCGAGCCCGGCTCAATATCGCTTATGGCAATTGGAATTGCAGCCTTGTTAAAAGGAAGAAAGGTTATAAACAAGTAGTCCGCTACAGGCTGGGGTGGCTTTTTTAGCCACCCCCAATTATTTGCGACGGTATTGTCTGTATTGAAATAAATGAAGTTAGCGATTATCTTAGATTCATCGGCTCGACCTAAATACCTGCAAATTACGGAGCAAATCCGCTCAGCAATTTTGGCGAGACAGGTTCTAAGTGGAGAATTACTGCCTCCAGTTAGGGAATTGGCTCATCAACTTTCTGTAGGAAGGATGACGGTTTCCCGAGCGTATTCCGAACTTGAACAGCTTGGGTTTATTAAATCAACAATTGGCTCTGGCTCGGTGGTTTGCGAACCATCAGGATCAGAGTTTGGTCGCCCAATTTTAAAAAGTTCAGAAGAACGAGGCCCTTTTAGTTCTTACGAGCACACAGTTTCAAAGTCTGGAATTCGATCGCTCGCCACCGCAGTGCCAGACCCCATGCTATTTTTCGGCGATGAGCTAGTGACTTATCTTGCAGAGTTAAGAGACTGCGATCCGTGGATGTTTTATTCAGGTGAAACTTTGGGCCATGCTGAGTTAGGCTCAGCAATACAATCGATCATGTCAGAAAAAGATTGTTCAGTGCCATTAAGTCAAATAGTTGTTACTTCCGGTTTGGAAAACTCTATCCAAGCAGCTATTCTAACGCTCACGAAGCCTGAGGAAATTATTTTTGTCCAAGACCCTTTACACATGAACAAGCCAGCCGAACTAGCACAATTTATCGGTCGTCGCATAGTCAACATACGATCAGAATTCGAAGGATTTGATTTAAATAATTTGGAGACGGCAATCAAACGGACGAAACCCAGAATGTTTATTCTAAGTGGGGGAATCACTACACCATTTGGTAAGCGGTTGGATGAGAAGCAAATTCAATTGATGCTTGAATTAGCTGAAAAGTATGATTTCTACCTTTTGGAGCTTGATACCTTGGGCTGGCTATATTTTGAGGGTGCAAAGCCGAAAACGCTCTATCAGTGCGACAAATTTGATCGTGTGATTTATTGCGGCAGTATCGACCATATGCTTACAGCAGGCATAAGAACTGGATGGATTTGTTGTCCATCTGATGTCGTTTTCAGATTAGAAAAGTACTTGCTAATGAGCCAAGTAAGTGGCTCCCCTTTTATCCAGTTGGCACTCGGAAGATATATTCAGGCAGGAAAGTTAGATGCGCATTGCAAGCGGACTCTGCCAGAGTACAGATTGCGCAGAGATACTATGCACCGAGTGATTTCGTCTTCTTTCCCTCATGAGTGTAAGTGGAGCCGTCCAGAGGGGGGCTTAACCTTTTGGATACAAATGCCCGCCCAAGTTAATACCCGCATCTTAGCCCAGAAGGCTCTGGGCAACGGAGTCATGTTCTGCCCAGGTTTCCGAGTCTCCAATCAACGAGATGCTGATCAATACCTTAGGTTAGGTTTTGGCTTACTTAAAACTGAAGCAATACAACACGCTGTTAAGAAAATAGGCGATATAATATCCCTATCTCTCAACTAATTCACTTATCCAAAGTCATTGGCTTTTCATACGGTTTGTGATAGCCAAGTTCTCGGGCACGCTCTTCCATCCCGAAAGGAGATTCCAACTTCGCGTTTTTTTGCAACAGCTCGGCGCGTTCTGATTCGATCTTGCGAGTTTTGGCAACCTTTTCAGCGTATTCAGCCTTTTGAGATTGCAGCTGCTGCCAGGGAGCGCGAGAAAAAAATGCTCCGGTCGTGATCGCGAGCGCGAGTGTGAGAAGAACGATGGTGGGTCGTTTCATGTTAGCCATCCTTAGCCGAATGGATTTTACACGATTTATTGCCTACACGTTCACTACTTGGATTAAGTTGGTGTTGCCTGGCTGCCCAACTGGCACGCCAGCCGTGATCACCACTTGATCCCCCACTTTGAAAAGCTTCCGTCGGAGGAACGCATTAACGGTGGAACGGATGGCATCGTCCGTGTTCAGAGGTGCGTCAACTAAAAGTGACTGGACGCCTCTTGAAACCGAAAGTTGGCGCTGCACCCGGTCAGACCAACAAGCACAAAGTATGGGTTGAACCGGGCGATACTTGCTGACCATTCGAGGGGTCATTCCGCTCGCACTGGTGGTTAAGATTGCTTTGGCTTTGATTCCGCGAGCGATGTTAACTGCGGATTCCGCTACCACATCGGTGGTGTGGCTGGAAAAGTCATCTTTGAACTTAGCTTTAACATGATCTTCTGTGACCATCGCAATTTTCGCCATGATTCGCACGCTTTCAATGGGGTATTCGCCGCTTGCAGTTTCTCCGCTGAGCATTACCGCATCGGTTCCATCCAAAATTGCGTTCGCAACATCCGATGCTTCTGCCCGAGTGGGGCGTGAGGCAGAAACCATGCTTTCCAGCATCTGTGTGGCAGTGATAACCGGAACCGCTTGCGAGTTGCACTTATGAATAATCCGCTTTTGAGCCGCCGGAACGTCTTCAATCTCCATTTGAAGGCCAAGATCACCACGCGCGACCATGATAACATCGCTGAGTTTAATGATCGCATCAATCTCTTTCAGAGCTTCTTTGGTTTCAATCTTTGCGACGAGCTTAACAGAAGGGTCAATGCGGTCAACAATCTGGCGAAGTTCGCGCATATCAGCAGAAGTCCGAACGTAGCTCAGAGCAATGTAATCACACCCCGCTGCAATCGCCTGGGTGATGTCGCCTAAATCTTTCGTCGTCAACGCGGGAATATCGAATGAGCGTCCGACAATGGTGACGCCTTGCTTGGATTTCACAGTGCCGCCCGCAGTGATTTTTGCTTCAAACGTATCGCCTTCGCCGCTTGTGAGTTTGAGCTCGCATTGACCATCTCCAAGCAATATGCGGTCACCTTTTTTCATGCTATGAACTAACTCAGGCGAAGCAACGGGAAGATCCACATTAGCTAGACCGATAGTAATTTTTTCTCCGGTAGCGAAAGTGCGAACATCGCCTTCAAGCTTCGCCAACCGAGTTTTCGGCCCTTGTAGGTCAGCCATGATGCCGACCGGCGATAAATCTGGTGATTCGGCCCGAATCCATTCAATAAATTTGCGTTTAGATTCCCAATCGCCGTGGGAGCAGTTCAACCGGGCGAGATTCATGCCTTCTTTGATCAAGCTGGCGATCATTTCTTGAGATTCGACCGCCGGGCCAAGGGTGCAAACGATTTTTGTGTGCCGCATGAGATTCGCTCAGGTTCGATTATCGGGACGCATAGCTCTGGGCGAAAGGTGTCACTACCCAGTCTTTAACAATCGGTTCCAATACATTGTTGTCACGCGGCTCATATCGGCGAGTGTGGCGACAACAAGAAAGCCCTTTCCGCGCGGTGTGCATTTTGCAACAGTTGCCTGCACTTCAAGTTCGTGACCCTCCTCTTGAAGGATCAATTCTATGCTCTCACCAAGATCAATAGCCTTTGAAAGTTCCACTGCGATGGCGGTTTGTCCCGCACCAATAGCGAATCCTTTATACTTGTAATAACTCTTTTTTATCTGAACCTGGTGGCGGGAGTTAAGGAAGTTTAAGTCGTACTCAATACGGGTACTCGAAGTGCCGCTGACAACCTGGAGCCACGCTTTATCTTTTTCGCCTTTCTCAATTTCGCATTTGCAAATGAGGTAGTCGCCATTGGAGAATCCTTCGACGATCTGGGCACCTTTGATAGGAACGAGGTGTAGTTCCTCGCCCTTGATAACGGCGCAAAGTGGTTCTCCTTGAATCACTTTTGCCGTCAGGACTCTCCCATCTTCAACCGATGTAAGCCTAACCCGTCTCCCTTTTAACCGATCCATCTCTTAACAGATGTATATCTCCCCAAAAGATTATTGGCACGCTATTCTTGCGCCTATACCCGCAAGAAAACTTTTCCACAACATTTTCTTGTGCTCATTTTGAAGGCTTTCGTCGTCGTAAGTGATAGAGTAAAGAAATGAGAATGATTTTGGCCTTAACGTTACTTTTGGGATGCCTCACAGGGCTAAACGCCTTTCAGGATACTGCGCCGATTAAAAACCCGAGTACTGAGTCTTCTGGTCAGATTGTTACATCTCTCACAGAGCTAGAAATTCGAGAAATTTTGGCAGCCGTTCCATTTAAAGGCGAAAAAATCACGATTCAAGAAGAAAAAGATAGCGAAGGCTTGATGGCGTATTACGTTTATGACGACAAATCCATTCTCTGCGCACTCTACCAATATTCCGATACCGAAGGCGGTCCGGTAACAAGCCTTGGCCTTTCGGTTGGCAACCGTCTTGCCCGAGCCGCAGATATGCGGAAGATCAACGAATGGAATGCTTCACGCCGATATGTCAAAGCTTATGTGGATCGCGAAGGTGATGCGATGCTCAGCGCTGATTTATTGCTAACGACTGGCGTCACCAAAGTCACGGTGAAAGAATGGGTGCGGATGTTTGGCGAGTTTTCTCACGAATTCACTACGTTTCTCAAAAACTAGCTGAGTTCATTTTGTGATAGCAGGATAGAATCCGGTCAATGCTCAAATTGACCGGAACTTTTATAGACGAGATCACCCACGATATTCCGAGTCAAAACTGGGGCGAAACAGAGTGGCGTCGCGAATTTAAGCTGTACAAGCAAATCGGCATCGATACGGTCATCATTATTCGGGCGAGTTATCAGGATAAATGTATTTTCCCGGTAAAGAGCGGCGGAGATTTTCTTCCTCTCCGTGATGATCTTGCCCAAATGTTTCTGGATTTAGCGGGCGAAGTTGGCCTTGATCTCTATTGGGGTACGTTTGATTCTGGCGTTTATTGGTATCGCAATACTTGGTGGAAAGAAGTCGAGTTTAATAAGCGGTTACTTGATGAAGTCGGTGAAAAGTATACAAGCCATCCTGCGTTTAAAGGGTGGTATTTGTGCCACGAAACGGGGAGCAATAGTTCTCATATCATCGAACTGTTTAATTACATTGGCGGGCACTGCAAACAAATCCGAGACTTGCCCTTGCTCATCAGCCCGTTTCCGATGGGGAGCAAGCAGTTTGCACAAGGTGCAACATTTACACTAGAAGAAAGCCTCGACCATTGGGACAAGATTTTTGAAGCGACACATGAAGTCGTTGACACCTGCGCTTTCCAAGATGGGCAAATACAGTACCGAGAATTGCCAGAGTTCTTGCAAGGTGTGAAAGCTCTTGGCGATAAACACGGCATCACAATTTGGTCGAACGTAGAATCGTTTGACCGTGATATGCCGATTAAATTTCCACCAGCGGATTTCCGCTATCTGAACCTCAAAATGGAAGCGGCGAGCAAGACCGCAGAGAAGATCATCACTTTTGAATTCGCACACTTTTTGTCCCCGTTCAGCAGTTATCCTTCTGCGCATAACATGTTCCGGCGATACTGTGAACGGCACGGACTAGATGCAGACTCGGTGATCGCGGCGGCGAGTGGGTAGCCTGAACCTGTGAAGCGCGCGATCGTTGTTGTATTAGATGGGTGTGGGGCAGGTGCGACTCCGGATTTTGCCGAGTTCAATGATATCGCAACGGTTCACACGGTTCAAAACGTGTGGAACCACGTTGGCGGGTTTCATGCACCTAACCTAGCTCAAGTCGGCTATCTAGCGGCTTGTGGCATTGGCGATGCTCCCACCGCGAACTATGCTCGATTGCTACCGTTGAGTCGGGGCAAAGATTCAGTCACTGGTCACTGGGAAATGATGGGAGTAGTGACCGAAGTTGCCTTTCCAACTTATCCCAACGGATTTCCAAGTGACTTAGTCTCCGAGTTTGAACGTGAAATCGGTTGTTCAGTAATTGGCAACAAACCAGCCAGTGGAACAACGATCATTGCAGAACTGGGAGAAGAGCATGTTGCTACTGGTAAGCCGATTCTTTATACTTCGGCGGACTCAGTTTTTCAAATTGCCGCCCATGAGGAGGTTGTTCCGGTCGAACTACTCTATGAATGGTGTCGAATCGCGCGGCGACTTTGTGTTGCACCTAATAACGTGCAAAGGGTGATAGCGCGACCATTTGTTGGTGGACCTGGGGCATGGCACAGAACCGAGAACCGAAAAGATTTCCCTGTCACTCCGCCTGAAAATTTAGTAGACCGCATCGCGACCAAGTTCGGGCCGGTACTTGGGATCGGCGTCGTGCCAGAACTATTCGATGGGCGAGGGTTTCAGCCGATCAAACGCACACAAAACAATGCCGAACATTGGTTGATGCTCAAGTCGAAGTTAGATGAACCGAATGCGTTTGTATTTGCGAATTTTGAAGATTTCGATATGCTTTACGGTCATCGTAGTGATCCGGTGGGATTTGCCCGGTGCCTGGAAGAATTCGACGTTTTGCTTGGTGAGCTTTTATCTATGCTTACGGCAGATGATCTGCTGATCCTGACGGCCGACCATGGAAATGATCCAACCGATGCGAGTTCAGATCATAGCCGTGAATACGTTCCGTGCGCAGTTGTTGGGAAAGCCGAGCATCTCAGCGGAGATTTAATTGGTATGGCGCACGTTGGCGACTTGGTGTGGAAACACTTAACCAACTGATCTTGGGTCAAGCAAGAGCCGTTTTGCCAAATCGCTAGTGAGGATCGCATCTGGGTCAAGTTCTAACTTAAGCCGAGCGTATTCGGCAAAGGCTTCGTCGCCGAGTGACTGTTTGAAATCCTCTGGTCGTAAGGTGCTGTCTTTTGCTAAATAAAACTTTCCGCCCGCGGCGAGCACAAGGTCATTGATTGCATGAGCGAGTTGCCAAACTCTTTCCTTGTTGGATTTCGTGACTTTGAAATCCAAAGCCAATGAATATCCATCAACCCCGTGACTGAACAAGAACTGATCGGGAATGTGCCGCTTCATTACACCCAGAAACGACTCCAGCTTTGCCTCTTGCTGTAAGTGCAACTGCTCGGCAAATACTCGGGGCGCATGCTCTTTCGGAACGAAAGTTTGAATCTGAATAAACCCGCCGGGAAGATATGCTTTTCGCCATCCAGGCACGTAATCTAACAGGAACGAGAATCCCACCAGGCTTTGGGGATGGGGTTTTCCATTGCCCAAAAGTTTTGCGGAAAGATATTTGCCCCAATTCGTGAATCTCATACCTGGGCGGTTATTGAGTTTTTTGAGATATCGCCAAACGGTAGATTTCGGGAATCGCCCGAGGATCGTGTCGGGCAAATCCTGATGCTCTGGACGGAGAGATAAGGGTGCATCGGTATCGTCATCCAGATACCAAGCTGTATGGAATAATCCGCGACCCGCTTTTTCTCCCCTGGCAAAGCAGTCGATCCAACTCACCATGTAATCCGCTTGATCGTTGAACTCTTCGAATGCCGCAAATTGGGCTTGCCAATTTGGCACTGAGATTGGAAGAACTCTAAGATCTCCGGACTGGATTTTTTTGAGTTTTAATTTGACTCGTGTAATCACGCCAAGCAATCCAGCAGAAGAAATAATTTTTGAGAATAGAGGGCTGTTCTGATTAAGAGTTCGGCGGGTTCCATTTGGGAAAACAACATCGTATTCCAGCACAAAATTCCCGATTGGGCCAGCTTGAAAGGCGTTCTTACCGTGGAGGTTCATTCCTAACGCACCGGCAAGAGTGGGGAACATGGTGCCGCTTACAACGGGCGGCCAATATCCATCTTCAATCACGTGGCGCCAGATTTGTTCCAAAGTCACTCCGGCCTGGCAATCAATCGTTCCCTGCGCCGAATCGAAATGGAGAATCTGGTTCATGCGAGATATATCGAGAAGAATAGTTTCGGAGCCGATATTAGCATCACCATAACTCCGCCCTGCCCCCCGGAGCGTGACTTGTCTTCCGGATTTTCGCGCTAGCTCTATAATATCGGCGACTTCATCTTCGCTTGTTGGGCGATAAAGGTAGCTATCGGCTCCGGTAACAAGGCCAAAACCGGTGACATGAGTCATGCGGTTGAGGTCGGCGGTCATATTTTGAGCCTTCGGAAGAGGAACGAGGGAATATTACGGATAATCGCGAATGCGATGAGGTGAGTAAATTTAAGATAGTGCTCACCTGTGCGATTTCGAAGACCCAGGATTTTCTCAGCGGCGGCCTCAGCAGACATCGCATTCTTTAGTTTAAGTCGCTCCGTCATTTCAGTCTGCACAGGTCCAGGTTTGATGGTAACCACATGAACACCGTATCGGCTGACTCGGTTCCGCACTGCTTCCATGTATGCGTGCAAAAACGTTTTTGATGCGTTGTAAACAGGCTGTTCCCAGCGACCTCGTTCGCCAGCGACACTGCCGATTGCAACAATTGAGCCGTGCTTTGTGCCCTGCATTCGCAAGGCGGCTTGGTTGATCCAAGCCACTGCGCCGCTGATGTTAACATCAATCATCTGCTGGTCTTTTTCGATGTTGAATTCTTGTGGCCCAACTTCCGGCATCACTCCACTGGCATAGACAAATAGGTTCAAACCAGTCAGTTTGTCGGTTGCTTCAATAAATTTATTTGGGATGGAATCGTGATCGGTGACATCTTGCACCATTGGAAAAATCCGACCTGGATAAAGCGCGGCGAGTTCTTCCAACCGGTCACCTCTACGGGCAATGGCAACAACCAGCCCGCCTCCGTCTGCGATCTGACGAGTGATTTCCCGCCCGATCCCGGAAGATGCACCAACGACGATGGCTTTTACTCCGATTACACTTGTTGGCATTTTCTAACCGCCCTCCAACATTGGAACCGTCATTGTGGTGATGCTCAGAATACTCACGATTACAAATAGGATTACGGCGATAAGGATGTGAGGGTCGCGGAAAAGAATATCGGCTGGCTCACCGCCTTCATCATCTTTGAAAACGAGCTGGATGTAGCGAGCGACGCCGTACAAAACCATTGGCGAAGAAAGAAGCAAACCGGGATGAGCTTTACCTGTACTGGATTCCATTGTGTAGAGAACGTACGACATACAAGACATTCCTGCGAACATCAAAACGAGTGCATCTAGAGTAGATTTAGAATAGTCGCCTAATGCTTCGCGAGAGCTTGCTCGGTCATCTCCTTGTAAGATAAATTCATGGCGGCGTTTTGCGAACCCTAGAGTTAGGGCCAACACTCCGGTAACAATAAACATCCACCCGGACATAGGAGCATCAATGGCTTCCGCGCCTAGCGCGGCCCGGATAATGAATCCCGCTGCGATCATAAAAACGTCGGCAATCGCTATGTGCTTTAGCCTCACATTATAGAGGAACTGAATGAGCAAATATGTGGTAAGAATTGCCACGCACCAGGCTCCGGCAACATAGCCGAGCAACATTCCACCGACCAAAAGGAGTCCGCAGTACGCGGTAGCAATCGTTCGGTTAATTGTTCCTGCGGCGATAGGACGAAGTTTCTTTTTCGGGTGATTCCGATCCCGGTCAGCATCGGCAATGTCGTTTGCAACATAAGTTGCGGAACTCACCAAGCACATAGCGACAAAAGCGATAAGAGCATCAAGTACCGCATTGAAATCCGTTGTTCGCCCGGCAAAAATCAAGGCAGCAAAAACGAGGAGGTTTTTCGCCCATTGCTTAGGGCGCGCAAGTTTGAACAGAGCTAGCGGAATGGAAGCGGCTCGGGTGGCGATACTCATCGTTTCGTTTGATTGTTCAATGACACGTCTAGCATGAACGAGATTTCAGCGTCGTTGTGGGTCAACAGTTAGGACGAATAATTAGTGCCAGAGTCGCAGGATAAGAGGATATTGGTCGGAGCGGCGAGATTCGAACTCGCGACCTCTTCCCCCCCAGAGAAGCGCTCTACCAAGCTGAGCCACGCCCCGATACGAGCAAGACTATACCTGGGGCATAAAAAAGGGCGTTGTCCGGCAAGGACCGGTCAACACCCTCAGTTTAGGTGCGTTCCGCCTATTCTTTAGGAGGCATTGGCAGGATGGCAGTGCGTCCTGTGTAGTAAATGTATTGCCACATTGACTTGCCATTAGGAGCAATCTGACCTTTCAGCCGACTATCCAACTGACCAGCGCGCAAAAGAGCCGCATCTGCTTGATCTCGATAGGTGAGGGCAACCGCTCGCTTCGACAGATCACCTTGAGCATCTACTTGTGCTTGGCGTAGAGCACCAGCAAGCGCATAATAGGCTCCGCCATATTCAGGTGCCGCCGCCACTGCCGCTCGCGCATATCCGACAGCTTTATCGGTTTGACCGTTCACCAAGTGTGAATAGGTCATAGCGATGAGCGCTTGGTACGATTCCGGCCTTGCCGCAAGTGCTGCTTCAAAATAAGCTTGTGAAAGGGTCGCACGATCAGAAAGCGCGTCTCCTGTGAGGTTTTGCGAGAAAACTGATTCCAGGATTTGGTTGCCTCGCTCAACGAGAAGAGCGACATGAGCTGGATTTGAAAGAAGTCCAGATTGAACGGAACCGAGTGCACGATCATAATCGCTGCCCATAAAGGCTATCGTTGACTTGAAGTAATCGACATCTGCACTAGATGGGGCAGAACGCTCAAGCTCCGCAACAAACCCAGGAACAACTGAGATTCTGCGCCGCGCGATAGCAAGTTGTGCTTGTGTGTACTTACTGAGCGCACCCGAAGGATCTTCCAAGATCACCTCTTTTTCTGCTCCTTCCGAGCCAGTCGTGTTACCAAGAGCCTGCAAAACGAATGATTTCAAGCTGAAGTAGTAGGCATCTGGGCTACCGTACCGATCAATATTGTTGATTACCTTCAAAGCCTCTTCAAACCGACCAGTGTTGTAAAGTGCTAGGAGAAAGCGGTTCGTCAGAGCCGGATCATCCATATTCTTTTCGTAGTCGGCCCTTAGCGTACTTGCGACTACGTTGTAGCGCATGGCTTTGATTTGGGCATCAAGGTAGGGCACTAAGCTTCCAGAAGTTGGGCGCTTGACTGCATCTGCCTCTAAGATAAGAATATCGCGCTGTGCGCTTGCCGCATTGACCAGAGCGTCTTTGATGATTCTATTTGTTTCGGCTGCATTTCCACCACTTGCGGCAAATGCTCGACGAAGGTTGATGGCCGCCAGTAGAGCTTTTCCATCCACATTCTTAGGATCAGACATTACGACGTCTTCGGCGTATTTTTGAGCTACATCGTAAACCTTCATCGCATAGTTGGCACGTGCCATTGCCATGCGAGCGGTGTTATCGTTTTTGTCGATCTTAAGGGCGATTCGAGCCGCTTGGATAGCTTCATCCAGCTTGCCGTCTCTTGTTAGCTCGGTCGCACGGTCAACGTGAAATTTCACACCCTTGGTTAACTGGTTATCAATAACAATGTTGAAGCTCTTTTTAACCGACTCGCCCGCGCCATTGTAAGCGGCGAATGTCACTTTTACTTTGCCTTCTGGTTCGGCTAAAGTGTCAATACCGAATTGGTAGGGGGTGCTCTCGTCAGTATCTCGAAGATCGTCGCCTAGGTAGAACTCTACGCTATTGACAACGGAATCAGATTGCACACGCACGTCGAACTTAAACGAACCACTGATAGACTGACCTTCTTTGAGGTCTACGGTCATAGTCATCGCCGCCATAGAAAGGGCAGTGAGTGAAGTCAGCAGTCCAACACCAAGAAATCTCTTTGCAAACATCGGTCGAATTGGGCCTCGCTTGAATTATGACGCCTTTCGACGCGTGAAGTAACTCAAACTGCGTCAATGTCCCGTTCTAAAGTTCTAATTCTAATTGCCTGAGTAATTTTCTCTACAAATATCTTTCCGTCGCCTGGTTCGCCAGTGTGGGCGGCTTTACGGATTGCGCTAATGACCGTTTCGGCTAAAGAGGTGGGAACGACCACTTCTATCATCGTGCGAATGGGCAAGGGGATTGCCATGGATTTACCCATAAAAGTAATAGGAGTTTCTTCATTGTTGCCCGCGCCTCGAGCATCGGCAATCGTAAGTCCAGAGATCGGGAGCAAAGCAAGCGCAGATTTAATCTCCTCGATTTTGTGGGGCCTTACGAACGCAATTACACTGACCATTCGCGTGAATATTACTGTCTGCTCATTTTGAAATAAATGATTTTTATATTTACTATATGCATCTCCGCCGGGCGTCTACGGAAGCTTCACGCCCAGATTCTTATTATCAAAGTGTTATGAATATTGGAAAAGCACTCTCGACCACGGTCGCACTTCTCGCATTTAGTGCGGTCGCGCTGGCAGATATTGCCGTGCAATACAACGGGAACTACTTGCGATTCCCAGATGCTAAGCCAACTATGACGGGCGGACGGGTTCTTGTCCCATTGCGCGCTGTATTAGAAGGAATGGGGATTGATGTCAAGTTTGATCCCGCCACCAATGTCATTACGGCCAGCCAAGATGAAACAGTTGTCAAGCTTCGCCTTGGTGATCGTGAGGCAACGGTAAATGACCGATTAGTTTTGCTCGATGTTCCTGCTCAGGCTGTAAAGGGTCGAACCTTTGTTCCACTACGATTCTTTGGAGAAGCCTTTGGTGCAGAAGTTCGCTGGCGAGCCGCCGATGAAACAGTTTTGATCACACGCGACGAAGTGATCACGTCACCAATCCCGGGCGACGTGACCGGATTGCCGCAGGCAACTGCCCTGACTCACACTGGATCAGGATGGATGCGCGGTGGTGAACAAATAACTTTCGCGCTTAAAGCAAGCCCAAAACAGCCTGCGACTCTGTATTTGAATGAAGGGCAAATACAAATCAAATTCACCGAGACGACCCCCGGCAATTACACGGCTTCTTACACCGTTCCAAGTGCTGGTGTCCAACGGGTTTCATTTGAAGATGAAGATGCCTTTGCAGTAGTGGGTATGAACTCGCAGCGGATAGCAATTCGCACCACGCAGGCACTAAAGGTTGACAATACCAATCCGAACATCGTCAATCTTGAGCCAATACGTTTGCAAAAGCTGGTTCAGAAGCGCCCCGTGATTACGGCGGAGCTACAGGATATGAACGGTAGCGGAATTGACCGTAGTTCTGTTCGTATTTGGGTGGATGGTAATGATATGACCAGTTCTGCCTATGTGACAGATAAGCTGATCCTGCTGAAACCAGATTCCGATTTGAGCGAAGGATCGCATAACGTGAAGTTGACCGTCGCCGATATGGCTGGCAACATGAGTACAGTGGAAACCGATTTCGACGTAATTTACGCGAATAACCTCGTTCAGTCGTTCACTTTGGATAGCCCGGCTATGGTTGAACCAGGTGATCGCATTCAAATGACTGCGCGCGTTGATTCTACGATGCGCCGTGCTTGGGTCAAATTTGGCCCTCAAGGTACGTTACGTTCATTTAGTGGAGAGCCGGGAAGCACAATGACGGCATCTTATACCGTCGCTAAAGGCGATGCGTTTGATGAAACTCCAATCATCGTTGTGATGGAGAACTCCAAAGGCGAACGGCTCGAATACGCTACCGAAAAAACGATTACGATGGTTGGAGCCTCGACGCCTAAGCCAGTAGTCACTTCACCGTTAGCCGATGCTGTATTAGGCGATTCTCTTATCGTTAAAGGAACCGCTACAAATGCCAAAACAGTCCGCGTTAAGGTTGAATACACAAGTAGCTTGCTTGGGCTACTTGAAACTTCGGGGCTGGTTAGAGAGGTTGAACTTGACATCAAGGAAGACGGCACATTTGCAACCGATGCGATTCAGTTAAAAGGAATCCTTGGTTCCAAAGCCGACAGCTACCGCGTCACGGTTACGGCAATTTCGGCAAAGGGTAGAGAATCTACTCCAGTAGTGATGAACTACAAAGGTAAATAACCGATAACATAAAAAACCCGCGCTCCCAAATGGTGCGCGGGTTTTTTGTGCTGGAAAAAGTTAGTGAACTCGACCTTCGGTTCCGGTTGTCGTCACCGGAGGTGGATCGCCAGGGCGCAGATCATCTTCGTGCTGTGGAACATAAATGTTCACGATCTTTGCTTCATAGTCATAGCTGATGGTTCCGCCGAGGGTTTCGGTGAGGAATCGAAGCGGAACCATGGTTGACCCGCTTGTTACTTGAGCTGGCATTGGGATCCATTTTTCTTCGTTATTAACCAGTGCCTTATTGGAGCCAATAATGAGAACGACTTCTGTTCCTGGCTTGTAAGCACTTACCATTTTCTTAGTGGCATCGTAATCAACTTTAGCGCCGATTTTTTCAAACACTCCTCGGATGGGAACCAGGGTGTGACCACCTTTGACGTAAGGTTGAGTAGTGGCGAATGTGACGTCCTCACCGTTCACGGTGACGCGCACGAGTTCTCGAGTAGGAGCCTGCTGTGCTGCGACCGCCCCGAGAACTATTAATGTAGTGAGAATTTTCATCAAGTTTAAGTTATCAGGCACTATGGAGTACCCGAAGTAAACATTCAGACTAGCAACATAAAGAAATTATGCAGATAAAACTTCGCCTGAACTATTGGAAGTTGTAGCCGCGCCAATGGAAAAGAACTCTCACTGGATAAGTAGTGAAATTGAGTAAGTCACGAAGGAAGTCGGCGACAACTGACAAAAATTCATCGGGTCGGCGGCGTTTGAGGATCATCGCCATGTTGTACGAAAGGTACGTCACATAAAGCGTTCCAATAAACCAGCCGATCGCAACCATTTCCAGCATTTGTACGCCCTGAGCGCGAAGAATCCACAGAATGGGTGCAAGCGCGACCGAGCAAACTCCGACCATTCCGGGGAAACTAAAATCTCGCCCTACTCCTAATGTATAGATTCCGATTAAAACGGCGGTGATCGGAAAAGCAATTATCGGGTAGCCAAGTTCTTGAACGTCACGTGCAAGTTGTCCTATGAATGGCAAGGCGGCGACCAGGAGTCCTGTACTAAAAAGTTGCTCGACCTTGCCAGATCGCAAACTGAACCGAACTATTGTGAGAGCAATTAGAATTAGGGCAAGAATCTGAATGAGTTGTGGATCAGTGAGGGGGATTCGCAAGTATGCGGCGCAGGTGGTCGCAGCAAACACCGAAGCCAAATGCCCGACTAAGCACTTTTTGATAAACCGAACTTTGACAACATACGACTGTTCGTCGGTGTTGTGCGGCACGGAGTACGGTTCGGGAAAGACGCTGTCGGGAATTCTCAAGGCTTACTCTAGTTTATCTGACTAGAGGGAAACTGAAAAAAATCTAAATCTAATGGCTGCCGCTGTAGGATTCGAACCTACGACCCGCTGATTAACAGTTACTCCTGAAACTGTCCGCTGGTGTGGTGTTTAGTGCTGTTTTAGGTTCAAATTCGCGGATTAGATCTCACCATTTTGTCAACTGCGTCCGCTGAAATCCGTGCCGGTTGTTGTACACGTTGTTGTACGGGAACTTATTGTTTAGAGGTATCGTTTAGGTTATCGTGGTCAAGTTGACCAACCTTACGCGCGTCATCCTGGCGGTTTTGGTGTTTGTTACCCAAATCGGCCTGGCTGACCTGTGCGGCGGGCTGTGTGGTATCACGCCATCCCACGGTTACATGGCTCAAGCCGCGAAGCCTTGTTGTGAAAGCGGTTGCGCTAAGACGGGCAAGAAGTGCGGATGCGCAAAGGTAGCGTCACCGGAAGCCCAAGTTGCGGTTGCGACCAAGTTCACCACGCCTTCGATTACGAATTTCGATATTGTTCTAAGTCCAGTTTTTGAGTTTATTGATGCTCCAGTTTGCGAAAAGTCGACAGAGGTCGTGCTTTTCAACCATGGGCCCCCGCTTGAGCCCCCGCCTCTGCTGAAACCAGGTCGCGCCCCTCCGGTCGTTTGATGCTCTCGTTTTGAGATCGTCGAACCTGCTTGCATTTGCAAGCCCTGACCGGAAAACAAACATGAAAATCAGCAATAAAACTAATTCGTTCATCACTTTGGGCGTTACCGCCCTGTTCGCCTTTGTCGTCGCCGGATGCGGTCAACCAGCGGAACCCGCTACGCCGGAGGCAGGAGCAGCCCCGACCACTACCACCGAAGCACCAGTCGAATCGACTCCCGCCGCATTCACCAACGAGAAAGGCGAGATCGTGTGCCCAGTAATGGGAACCGTTATCGAGGATAAAGATAAAGCCGTGGGCCATCAAGACCATAACGGCAAACGCTACTACTTCTGCTGCGGCGGATGCCCGGATCAATTCAAGGACGATCCGGCGAAGTTTGAAGGCGGGAAAGCAATTAACTAATCCCAAGCGGTGGGCGCGATTGTTCCTGCCCACCGGCATATCTTAAAAACGAAAAAGCGTGGGTTCATTATGAGTTCGGTTGGTCAATTTTTGAAGAAGCAGTGGTTCAGCATTTTGTTGCTGGTCGGCGTGGCGTTGGGTGTAAGTTGGGCGGTCAAAACAATGCGTCCGCGTGGATCGATGAGCGTTATTGAAGCTCAGTCGATGGACATGACGGCAATGAAGGCGCCGACAGGGGCCTTCCCGGTTGGAACCGACTACGCACTCGAACGCTTGGTGGGCGGCAGTTCAGTATTTCCGGCGACGGTTCAAGCGTTGAACGACGAAGACGTTGTTGCGCGGGTGGACGGGCTCGTTTCCAAACTTTCGGTTTATCCAGGCGATAAAGTGAGGCCTGGCCAATTGCTCGGAACTATCGATGCCAAAGAGTTGAACGAGAAGAGTGCAGCGGGACAATTAGGAGCGTCGGCGGCTCGGCTCAAGGCGTCGGCGATGCAGTCGATGGTGGCGCAAGAACAGGCTGCTTTGGCACGGGCGAAATCAGACGTGAAAACGACGGAAGCGAAGGCCCAACAAGCATCGGCGATGCTCAAAACTGCCAACGCAAGGGTGAGTGTCGCTCAGAAAGAAATTCCCCGGATGCAAGCGATGATCGACGAACAAGAGGCTGAGTTGATTCTCGCGGAAGAGAATGTAACCCGTTACAAAGCGCTTTATGACAAAGGATTTGTTTCGAAGCAACAATACGACGAAGCGGTAAGAACGCGCGACACGGTTCGATCTAAATTGCGCGGCGCGGAATCGGCAAAGCAACAAGCCGAAGCCGCTCTTTCCACAGCGCAGACGGAAGTTTTGACCGCGCAAGCCGGAGTCGATGCGGCGAACAGTGAACTGGCGGCCATGCGGTCTTCGGTGCGCGAGGCGGAAGCCCGTGTGAAAACGGCCCGCGATCAAGCGGTGGCGGAGGGAGCATCGGCGAATGCGATGTCGGCGGAAGCGGCGGCATCGGGAACGATGGCTTCGTACACCCAACTTCGCGCAGTTTCGGGCGGGGTTGTCACGGAACGGGTGGTGAGCCCAGGTACGCCTGTGATGGCGGGCCAAGTGGTTTTGAAGATTAAGTCGGACTCGAAACTTCGTGTTCAAGCCGATCTGCCGCAGAGTTTGGCGGGCAAAGTGATTGCAGGTTCTTCTGCCCGGGTGAAAGTGAACGGACAAGTCGTCGAAACCAAGATTTCGAGTGTGTTTCCATTTGTCGAAGGCGGTTCGCGGACGTTCCGGGTTGAAGCGGTGATCGATAATCCGGGAACCGGGTGGGATGTTGGTAGCTATTCGGAGCTAGAAGTTTTCACTCAGACCCAAGCGCGGCGACTTTCGGTAAGGAACGAGGCGGTTAAGACTGCGAGCGATGGAACCCGGTTTGTATGGTTGGTTCACGAAGGTAAAGCTCAGGATGACCCTAACGCCGAATACACCTGCACCATGCACCCGCAGGTTTCCAACAAAGGCCCGGGAATCTGCCCGATTTGCAAGATGGACTTGGTTCCGCGCGATGCCCGGGGAGATACGTCGGTCGAACGGCGGGCGGTGACGGTCGGGATCAGCGATGCGAGCTATACGGAGATTGTTTCGGGGCTCAAAAAAGGCGATCAAGTGACCGTTCAGGGTGACGATGAGTTGTTCCCGGGAGCGGCGGTCAATCCAGTGAAATGGGGCAAGGACGGGCCAGAAGAGATGCCATCGGGAACGGGCGAATCGTCGCATAATCACGGGTCGGCGGAGCCTCCACGAAGCGGTGAATCCAAGCCTTCGAGGAAGCCCGAGATGCAACAGACGGGCGTTAAATACACCTGCCCGATGCACCCGGAGGTCATTGAGGACAAGCCGGGTAAGTGCCCAATTTGTAAGATGGATTTGGTTCCGATGGATGAGGAATCGGGCGAATGAGCGGTCAGGAACAGGAGAAGCCGCGCGGCGGAGTGGTTCAGTGGTCGGTCGATAACCCGTATGGGGTTGTCGCACTATTCCTAGCAGTTTTGGTGCTCGGTTGGATCGCGATTACCCACTTGATGCCGAAGCGGTTTATGCCGTATGTCGAATCTCCGCTGATCGGGATTGTGACGGAGATGCCCGGGCTCTCGGCGGAGGATATGGAGGCGTATTACAGTTCGCCGATCGAGCAGAAGATGGTCTCGATCCAGAACGTGCGGTACATCCGGTCGGTGAGCCAGGACGGGTTCAGCATGGTGGTGTTGGAGTTTCCTTACGGCCACAATATGCAGAAGGCGTACACGGAGGTTCAGGCTTTGATGGAAGCGGCGAAGGGCGAACTTCCGGGCGACGATGCCAACCGGACGCCGAGTTTTATTGTAAAAGTCGATCCGTTGAACCTTCCCGTTTTGACTTTGGCGTTGACGGGCGATGAGAATCAGGGGTGGACTAAGACGCGGTTGCGCGACTTGGCGGACAACCAGATCCTCAACCGGTTTAAGTCAGCGAACAAGAATGTTTACACGGTCACGACGTTTGGGGGGCACCGTCGGCAATTGCAGGTGCGGGCCGACCCGGTCAAGCTGAAGAGCCTTGGGTTGTCGATTCTCGATCTGCGCGATGCCATTGATCAGTACAACGTGGCGAAGCCAGCGGGGTTGGTGACGCAAAGTGGATCGGAGCCGGTGTTGCGGGTCGATACCTTGGCGAAGACGGCGGCGATGGTCGCGGAGTATCCGGTGAAAGCGGATGGCACCCGCGTAGTCAAAATCGGCGACGTTGCGGAGGTACTGGATACCGAAGTTGAGGAACGGTCGGGCTACCGGTTTATGGAGGAGGGCACGGCGAAAGATGCGATTGCGATTCAGATTTTGCAAAACCCGGACGCATCTTCGCCAGTGACGATTGAGGCGGCGGAGAAGGTGGCTCGGCAACTGGAAAAGGATTATCCTGGGATCAAGCTAGAGGTTGCCTACAACAACGCGAGCTTTGTCGATATCTTGTTTGAAAACATGACGCACGAATTGATCGTGGCGGTCATTTTGACAGGGTTGGCGGTTTTGCTGTTTTTGGGGGAATGGCGCGGGACGCTGATTGCGTTGACGGCGATTCCGACTTCGATGGCGATGACGCTATTGTTCATGTCGGCGTTTGGATTTAGTTTAAATTCTTCGACATTGATCGGGCTGTTGATCTCGATTGGGCGGTTGGTTGACGACGCGATTATCGACATCCATGCGGTGGAGCGGCACATGCGGATGGGTAAGGACGTGCGCACTGCGACTATCGACGGGATCACGGAGGTTCGTAAATCGGTTCTCGCGGGGACGGTGGTCTTGATTGTCGCGTTGATTCCGCTACTCCTTTCTGGCGGGATTACACAGTTGATGTTCGAGGGGCTTTGCTGGCCCATCATTTTTGGGGTTGCGTTCAGTTATGTGGTTTCGATGACCTTGACTTCGGTTTTGTGTTCGCGGTTCTTGCAACATCCGGACAAGCGGCGTGTGACGTGGTTCAGCAGGTTAGTGCTCACGCCGTTTGATAACGGCTTGCATCGGATGGAGAAGGGATATGAGCGGCTGATCCGGTGGTTGCTTCAGCATCGGTTTGCGAACATGGTTCGGGTGCTCGTGACGGTGATGGTCGGCTTTGGGTTTTATTACTTCATCGGGAGCGAGATGATGCCGCTGGCGGATGTTGGGCAGGCATCGGTTCAACTTGAGATGCAACCGGGGACAAGCTATTCGGCGACGAAGGCGGGAGTGCGCCAGCTTGAGCAGATCATGGCGGAAGTGGGCGGCGACAAGGGTTGGATCCGCAAGGCGAGTATTGAAATCGGGAACGAGGCAGGGCCGGGAATGCCGCAGGACGTGGCTTATACAGGTTACGGGATGCGGATGGTCAACGGGGCTTCGGCAATGTTGACGTTTTCGGATAAGGATAGCGGTCGGCCTGATGTTTGGAAGATTATCGACCGGATTCATGACCGGGCCATGGCGGAGATTCCGGGGATCAGGCGAATCCAGATCAAGGAGATGGGGAGTGACGTGATGGCGACGGCCCTTGCGCCAGTTGCGCTGGTCATTTACGGGGACGACCTTCAGGTTTTAGACAAATTGGGCAAGGAGGTGTTGGCGATGGCGAAGACGGATGTGGTCAACCCTCGCACGAACAAACCGGACATCGCCCAACCGTTTACGACCTGGGAGATGGCGAAACCGACTTACGATTTGGTGGTGGACGAAGCGAAAGCGGCGGCCCACGGTTTATCGCCGGTCGCGATCAGCCAGCAGGCTTATTACGCTCTAAGAGGCGGGTTGACGGAGACGTTCTACCGGTTGCCGAACCGGAGGCCGATATCGATCCAAGTGCGTTATGAGGAGGATGCCCGCAACGATTTGGCGAAGTTGGATTCGATGTTTGTGACGGGGATGATGGGAGAGCAAGTACCTCTCAAGGAGCTTGTGCGGTTTGAGAAACGGATGGCCCCTTCGCTGATTGAGCACGACCAGTTGCGGCGGGCTGTGAACTTTGGCGGTTATTACCGGAAGGATGGTCGGCCAAGCATGGATGTGACAATGGACTTGCAGATGCAAGCTCAGGCGAAGTTGAATTGGCCGTTGGGGTATGGCATCGATGCACGGGGCGATATGACCCAAATGATGGATTCGTTCCGGATTCTGCTCAGCGGGCTCGCGATCGCGCTGGTACTGATGTACTTCATTTTGGTGGCGCAATTCCACGGGTTCCTCCAACCACTGCAGATGATGTTCAGCTTGCCGCTGGAGCTTTCCGGGGTGTTTTTGATGCTGTGGCTCATGCACCAGGCGTTCAGCACGGTGTCGATCATGGGGGTGATCATCTTGAGCGGAATGGATATCGTGACCGCGATTTTGATGATCGACCTGATCATGGAGTACCGCAAGTCGGGAATGCCGAGGAACAAGGCGGTGATCGAAGCGAGCCCGCAACGGCTTAGGCCGATCTTGATGACGACGATTATTACGGTTGTGGTCATGGCGTTGATCGCTTTCCACCCGAAGTCAGGGCTGGATGCTTATCAGCCGATGGGCACGGTTATTGTCGGCGGGTTGGTAGCGGGAACGATTCTGTCGCTTGTGGATATTCCGATCATGCATACGTTGGTTGATGATTTGGTGCGATGGTTAAGGGTGAAAGTGTTGAAGCAAGACCCGGCGACCTTGGAACCGATTGAATAGACAACAGGCGGGCTCCTTGCTCGCCCGTTTTGTTTACGGCAACTTTATGCACTGAACTTATCCTATAGCTGGTGCAAATGGGACAATCTAATACCCTGTAGCAAAGGAGTTTTTGAATGAAAGAATCAAACGCCAAGCAAAATAAGATGACTCACGACAAAACAGGAATGTCGATGTCTTGGGGCAAGTTTGCCGGGATGATCGGGGTTTCGACGGCGGTTATGTTTGGGTTGATGTACCAGCTTGTTTACGAGCCGGGCCATGCGTTTTTCAGCTTGAACCGGTTTATCGCTTCGCTCTTGATGGGGTGCGTGATGTCAGTGATCATGTTGGCTTTTATGTGGCCCATGTATAAGGGCCAATTGACGAAGTTTGCGGTTGTCGGGGCGAGCGGCATCGCTGCCCTCGGGCTCTTTTGGGTGAACCGTCAGCAAGTGATTATCGACGATATCGCCTATATGAAGTCGATGATTCCCCACCACTCTATTGCGATCAACAATTCGCGAAAAGCCAAGATCAGCGACCCCCGGGTGCGCGAGTTGGCAGATAGCATAATCGCCGCCCAGGTGAAAGAAATCGAAGAGATGAAACTGCTGATCAACGATATCGAAAGCAACGGCAAGAGGGGAGATTCGCCTTTGCCGCCCCGAACGGCGCAGGTGACAGAAGACATGTTGCCGGAAATTAACTCCGTCGTTGCAAACTAACCGATACCCTATAGGGGTATACTAGCAGTATGGAAAATAAGACTCAGGGGTCGCTTGACCGGCGTTTGGCCCGCGTTGAAGGGCAGGTGCGGGGGTTGCGTCGGATGGTGGCAGAAGACGCCTATTGCATCGATATTTTGACTCAAGTGAGTGCAGTTCGGTCGGCTATCGACCAGTTTGCGGCGGAGTTGGCGATGTCGCATGTGCAGACATGTATCATCGGTCACGGCACGGAAAGTGAGCACGACCACTGCAAGAGCATGACGGAAGAGGAATTGTTCGGTGAGCTAAAAACCACCCTGTCCAGGCTGATCAAATAGTCCCAGAGTTTACATATTAGACCTAATACCCCATGGGGTATTAAAGTAGGATTGTTGTATGGACAACTCAGAAACAAAAACGACGATAAATGTGAAAGGGATGACTTGCGGGCATTGCGCCCAAGCGGTCGAAGAGGCGGCACTGTCGGTAGACGGGGTTTCCCAAGCGACTGTTGATCTTGGAAAGGGTCAGGCGACCATTAGTGGTTCGGGTTTTGACCTTGACACGGTGATCCAGGCTATCTCAGAAGCAGGGTATGCCGCTTCCGTAGGAGAGTAAGGTGCACACCCACCACGATCACGCTTCTTCTCCCGCAACGCCAGAAACGACCCAACTCGACATTGAAGGAATGTCTTGTGCGAGTTGCGTTGCGCGGGTCGAAAAGTCTTTAAGCAAAGTCGAAGGGGTCGATGAGGCGACGGTCAACTTTGCCAACCATGTTGGAACGGTGAACCACGCTCACGGGGTGACGCCGGAGCAGTTGATTGGGGCGGTTGAGAAGGCGGGCTATTCTGCGACGTTAAAGGCTGATGAAATGGCTTCAGGTCATGCGGGGATGGATCACTCCGCCCATACAAAAGCTTCATCGGATGTGCAGATTCGGCGGGCAAAGTGGGAGCTGATCTTTGCAGCGTTGCTTACGATTCCGATCATCGGGATTTCGATGGCTTGGCACCCCCGCCCGGGTTATGTGAACTGGCTCTTGTTCGCGCTTACTACTCCGGTCATCTTCTACTTTGGCCGCCAGTTCTTCACGTTGACTTGGAAGGCCGCGAAGCACTTTACGACAACGATGGACACGCTGATTGCGGTTGGCACATTTGCGGCCTGGGGATATAGCGTTTACGGCCTTTTGCGATTTACCGACCCGCACATGCAAAGCGAGCACATATATTTTGAATCGGCGGCGGGGATCGTCGTGCTTGTGCTTTTAGGTCGGTATTTGGAAGAACGGGCGAAAACGCAGATGTCCGGCGCGATTAAGAAGTTAATGGGGCTTGCTCCGAAGACCGCGACTCGAATCAAGGCGGATGGCTCGGAAGAAGAGGTTTCTTTGGCGGATGTGAAACCCGGGGATCTGTTGAAACTGCGTCCGGGTGAAAAGGTTGCGGTGGACGGGGTTGTTGAATCGGGTTCGAGTTTTGTTGATGAATCGATGTTGACGGGTGAGCCGGTTCCGGTTGAGAAGGGCGAAGGGGATTCGGTTACGGCTGGCACAGTCAACCAAAACGGAAGTTTGACTTACCGAGCGCAAAAGGTCGGTTCTGAAACGATGCTGGCGCAGATCGTGAAGATGGTTGAACGGGCGCAAGGATCCAAGGCTCCGATGCAACGGCTGGCTGATAAGGTGTCGTCAATATTTGTTCCCGCGGTGATCGTAATTGCGATCTTAACTGGGATACTCACCTTCGTCTTGCTCGGATCGCCGGATGCGGCGATCCTGCGAGCGGTGGCGGTTCTCGTTATTGCTTGCCCGTGCGCGCTGGGTTTGGCGACGCCGACAGCTTTGATGGTGGGAACGGGCCGAGGAGCCGAGCTTGGAATTTTGGTGAAAGACGGTCAGGCACTTGAGTGGGCGGGAGCGATTCAAACCGTTTTACTTGACAAGACGGGCACGATCACCCGCGGCAAGCCGGAACTCACAGATATCGTTCCGGTTGGCGAACTGAGCAAGGACGACGTTTTGAAGATCGCGGCAGGCTTGGAGTCGAATTCTGAACACCCGGTGGCAAAGGCGGTCGTTCGCGCGGTGAGCGAAGGCGGTTTGGCTATTCCTGCGGTTTCGGATTATGAAACGATCCGGGGCAAGGGCGTTCGCGCAGCGGTTGATGGTCGCGAGTGGTTCTTGGTGAGCCCAGTGGCCGCATCGGGTGACGTTGATTTGGCGGTAATTCGCGATCAGATTGACCAGTTGCAAGGTGAAGCGAAAACGGCTTTTGTTTTGCATGACGGGGGCACTGTTGCGGCGGTGTTTGCGGTTGCCGACGTTGTCGATGAGCACAGCCGCCATGCCATTGCCGAGCTTCACGATTTGGGATTAAAAACCGTAATGGTGACTGGTGACAACCGGACGACCGCGGAATCGATTGCGGCTCAGGTAGGAATCGATTCGGTCGAGGCCGAAGTGTTGCCAGATGGCAAGGCAGGCATTGTTTTAGAGCGACAGAAGATCGGCCCGGTTGCGATGGTGGGCGATGGAATCAATGACGCGCCTGCCCTCGCTCAAGCCGATTTGGGAATTGCGATGGGTCACGGTACGGACGTCGCAATGGAGACAGCAGGGATCACGATCTTGCGTTCGGATTTGCGAGCAGTACCGAAGGCAATCTTGCTTTCGCGGGCTACGATGAATACGATCAAGGGCAATCTGTTTTGGGCGTTTGTTTACAACGTTTTGATGATTCCGTTGGCGGCGATTGGTTTGTTGAGCCCGATGATAGCGGCAGGGGCGATGGCGTTTTCGAGTATTTCGGTGATCTTGAACTCGCTTCGGTTGAAACGCTTTTCCTAATAGTCGGTCTCAGCTGCTGACCAATTGATCTACGGATACCAAACAATGCAATTACGACAGCACAAAAGAAGGCCAGCCCCACTGGCAAGAGCCCTCCATGTTCGGGTGAACTGCGCTACCACCTGCTTTGATCGCCACCTGTAATTGGTCGCGGATACAGACATCGAGGTCAATAGCGGCCGATTAGTCGTCGGCCGTTGCTGATATGACTATCCGCTTTGTGGCGTCCGCTTTGCCCTTTAGCAACGCCTTGATTCGGCTTTCAGCGTCGCTCCGTTGTCATGTGAAGGCCCCCCATAGAATAGAGCAGGTCTTGACCAATTTCAGACCGGGGAACTTCCTTCAGCCACTAAACAGGGCGATGATGGTTGGCATAGTTCATCCAATGTTCTGAAAGATTCACTGTGCATCAATCTCTTCAAGTTGTTTGAGATGCTCATCCATCCACTCGTCAGTAGGTAGTACATCGTTCTTACCGTCGTCATCACGGTTTAGAAGTGGAAGGCTTTCTCTGAATTCACGTTTGAAACGCTGAATATGCCCAGCCTCAACCGCAAAGACCCGTTCATCGTGATCCATGCAAATACCAATGGCTGATCTAAATTCTTCCGCAGTAATATCCATTGACTTCGCGTAGTCGGTGACACTTTTGTCCTCAGTCTTCGGAGCCGTTGGCAGATTCAGGTAGCGAACTTGGAAAGAGTGCCCCTTGAGCAACGCTTTTGCGACGGGGTCACTCTCAAAGTGAGCTCGGCTACCATGTGGAGCATTTTTCCACTTCGTTACAGTCCGCCAAGCGCGAACTAGACTCATAAATCTATTCTTGAGCGAGTTCGAAGATCCCGTCATGCCAATGTATATGACACCGTGTAGGTCACTACCCTCTCGATCTACCATAAAGGCAGGTTCCCCCTGGTTGTCAATTGCTCGAAGCATATAAATACCTGCTCGTTCTGGAACGTTCTTTCGCTCGATGCAATCGGGTGAAAGCCAATCTGACCACGTGAAGACTTTATCGCCTCCTTTGAGTTCAGTAATCGTGTTATCGTTATTAATTCGTTTCATCAACGTCCTTATACAGTTTTGTGTCAAAAATTTTGAGAATCAATCTCAGTCATTATAGAAACAGTGCTCCTGCTCTGCCTTCGATGTCGTTACCTTTGGTTGGTGTCGTCAGTAGCCATGTCGAATTCACAAGAAAATCAACTTCTACCGCACGGATGCGGAGCGGACTTTCTGTCCAAGAATCTTGAGGCATCTAGACCGGCTGCGAGTCGTAGAACCCAAGGCAAAGGACACCGGCAACAGGTGTTCGCGTTCGGATACCGACGAAGAGTCGGGACACTTCGACCACCCAATTACGGCACACTCATTGTCGAGCGCATAACCTTCGCGCTCGCCTTGCTTACCAGCCCCGCACTAACCAAATTAACACGGGTTTAAGCGTACTTTGAGAGACGGACTTGAGGTTTTTTTCTACTAGAATTGCTTCTCTCTGTCGCTGTTTGTCGCTACGCAATACGTACCGTCATCCGAATTGATGTGCGTGGTGTTGATAATCGCAGTATTGTCCGAAAGCAAAAAAGTCATTTGCTTCTGTCAAGCACAAGTTAAGTGATACTTACGAGCTTTTGCCGTATAGTAAATTTAAAAAAAGGTACTCCGTACTCGGTAGAGACGCGTACTAAATTTCCTACTCATGCTTGGCAAGCTGTGACTCAAACAGCGTGATGAATTGTACAAAGTCCGCTTCCAAGCAAATACAGTATTTCCGTACCTCTACTACATCCATGCGCCTTTCGCCGCGTTCCCACTTGCTAAGTGCGGATTGTGTGATGCCTAGCCGATTAGCCATATCATCCTGAGTTACGCCGTTGGCTCGCCGCAATTGACGCAAAGCGTCAAGCAACAGTTTGTACTCAGCAGTATGTATCGACTTTTGCAATAGTACATCTTGGAATTCGATAATAGAATAGTCCAAAATGGACTTTATGCAGACTCAGCAGAGCTTCGCTGACTGGAACACTGAAGTTGACAGGGTGCTTCTGGCGAATGGAACGGGCAAAAGAGCGGGTGACATTCTGATGAAAGCCCGCATGGATGCGTACCGAATCGGATTGACAGCTGAGCAATTTGCAAATGCGCCTAACCTTCCTTTCCGAACGATCAGCGAAAAATCGGTCAAAGTTGCAAGAGGTTGCCTTTGGTCGACTGCTGTAATTGGGTTGCTTCTATTTGTTCTGATGCTAATTGGTAGTAGTGTCCTGGACGGCGATCCAGAACTGCCCACAAGAGCTCTTCAAGAGAGTCGACCATTTGACACCATGCCTGAAATTAATTATGTTGTGACTGCGGAGCGGTTAGCAAAATCTTATGATGAGAATGCGGTAGCTGCAAACGAGACCTTTCTAAACAAATGGATTGAGGTTTCAGGCGTTGCAATTAGAATTGAGGATGCACCGCCAACAATTCAACTGAGGGGAAGTGAATATGCAGGCATTTCTTTGTTGCGCGTCACATGCGAGTTTGAACATGCATCTCGGCCGCAGGTATCAAAGGTTAAGCCCGGCGATTCTGTCATTATTTTTGGAAAAGTGAGTGGTAGCACCGGAACCGGCAGTCCTGCATTAATAATGTGCCGACTCAAATAGTCACTGAGTCATTCAACAATGCTTGTTGTGTAAGGGCGTTCGCATAGGCGTTCACTTAAACGATCCATTGCTTCTACATGCAGTTCCTGCATGGCATGTGCATACACCGACAGTGTGAAAGACACTTGGGAATGTCCCAGTAACTCTGATATAACGCGTGCTGATGTACCAGTTGCCAATAATATGCTTGCATTGGTGTGACGCAAGTCATGTATGCGGATGTCAGGTAAGCCATGCATCTTTAACATAGACTTAAATTCGCGTCGTACATTCTTAGAATCTAAAGGCGTACCAATTGATGTGGTAAAGATGAAGTCAGAAGGTTCCCATCTCGCCCTGTTAACCATTCGGTATTGACGTTGCAGTGCTTCCGCATCGCGTAATGCATCAAGCACTGCTCCAAATAAGGGTAGCACTCGATTAGAATGCTTTGACTTGGGAGGCAACAAATGCCACTGGCCGTCGTGGAATTGAAGCTGTTTATTTATTCGAATCTTTGCCTCTGCCCATTTGACATCCGACCATTGTAAAGCAAGCGCTTCTCCGCTTCGCAATCCGAGCAGGATAAGAGTTTTGAACAGAGCTCCATACTTATTTGTGTTGCACGCTTGTAGCAATAACTGCGACTGCTCTACCGTCAAAAACTGCGCTTCCTTCTTCTCTCTTTTAGGTGTGTTTTTTATTGCTGCGGGATTGCGTGCAATCAATTCCCATTCAACGGCTTGGCTGAGTGCAACACGAAGGACTCGTCGGATAGGGTCGCAGGAAATCGACTTATCATGCACACTCTTCAGAAATCGCTGAACATCTTGAGAATTAAGTTTTGAAAGTTGAACCCGTCCAATTCCAGGCACTATGTGATTGCGGATGATTTGCTCATAACTTCTGTACGTTGTTCGGCGCACACGAGGTTTTGCAACGTCACTTAACCATGCAAGCATGAACGTGCCGACAGATTGCTTTGAACCGACAGTTATTAAGCCACGTTGCTGGTCGTGCAAGCAAGCAACCATCTTTTCTCTTACCTCCTTTTTTGTTGCGCCGTAAAAATACTTTCGGTTCACCTTCCCATTAGGCTTTCGGCCAAGACTGACAGCGCCTACCCACTTACCATCCTTGCGTTGGCATATCGAGCCCTCACCGTTGCCGCGCTTAGACATTTATCTCACCCAATCTGGTTTTGCGCCAATTTGCGGTACGGCAGGTACGTGTGCAAAATAACTGGTTTGGCCTCCCGGTAAACCACCGGCCGCAACTCTGGCATATCTTGGGCTTAGGGGTCGCGCCTATGAGTTCATTCGCTAGGGCAGTGTACAAATGCACAGCTAGAGTTTGTTCAGCAGCGTAGCTAGCTGAGCCAGCGGCAATGGAGTAGCGAAGAACCGTGTTAGTCGAAATTTCGTCATTTAGTAGATCATTGACGTTCATTTCGATGCACTCAAGGAAGCTATCGATGTCTGTTTTGAAAAAAGGAATCGGATTTAATTCACATCGGTGCGTACATTCTGGATTGCGCGCTTTTGCCTCCATAAGCCAATCCTTTAGCCAAGGGAGGATTTGGTGCTTTGCGTCATCAACTCGACCTTGAACAATCCCTTTCCCTACTGTTTCAATTAGCTTAAGGATACGTTGATGGTGCCGCCAAATATCGACAGGTTCACCAAAGTCAGGTATTGATTCATAGGTTGGCTCGATGTTGGGGTTCTTCGGTCGATTGATGTTCTCTTCGTACTGTAGTTCTCTATATTGGTGGTAGTAAGAAGTTAGTCCAGATTCTAAAAACCCATATCGCTTTGCAAAGGCTAAAAATCCTGTGACATCGTTGAAATTAATGGCCAAAAACTCACGATGTAATGCCTGCGGGTCAGATAAGGATTCAATCTTCGGACGCCCCCTTTTTCGATTAGGATGGTGCCGCAGAACACTGTCGAAAACGATCCATTCGTGATTAGCATAAGTTTTCAGTGAAAGGCGGGATATATCAGCTAGGTAAGGCAGGTAGGGTTCAGTCATCATAATTTTTGGCGACTTCCAAAACCTTGATTTTGATGACACTTTTTGTTGCATAAACGTAATTATAATACCGCCCAGTCACGATAAAGTGGACTTCCATGGACCATTTAAAAAAGAAATCCAGCTCTAATGACTTGAATCCTATCCATCTCTTGCGTGTCGATGAGGTGGCGAAGATACTGTCGATCGGACGTTCTAAGGCATACGAGCTCGTGGCCAGCGGCTCAATTCCAGCTATTCGGATAACAGACAGAATATTGCGGGTTAGATCAGATGACCTGTCAAATTGGTTGGAGGCTCAGAAACAAAAATAAGAACTACACCCATAAACACCGGAAAACCGACAAAAAATGGATCCGTACGGCAGTTCAGGTGTCTTTGGCATCGACACCGTACGGTTTGCAATCCCGATAGACGTGAGTGACAAATTGAACGGGCGACTTCTTGAACTAATGTCAACAAAAAAGTGTCGAATTGACTCGAAGACCTCAGTTTGTTTGAGATGTACGGGCTATGGAAATCAATACTGGATGGATGTAACCACCCAGATACGATGCAAAGATGATCCTTTAGGTATTCACCTAATAGCTAAAGGAAGAATTCTAGAAGTATTGCGTGACGTTGGTCAAAACTTGGTGCGACTGGGGTATCTCGTCGAACTCAGCCAAGAGCAACTTCTTGCCGCCCCTGTTCGCCAGATGGATCTAGCATTCGACTTTTGTTCGGCCAACGTTGGCAATAGCTTCGAGCTATTCGAGTTAAATCAACGAACGAAGGGCCGCACAAAATTTGAGGCGATTTCAAAGTCTGGCGGGCGGTCGCTAAAAATACGAGCTTCAAGGGGTCATGTCATGTTGTATCAGCGAAAGTCAAAGTTGGTTGATACGAACCCCTCTCAATTTATTGCGGCCTTCAACCACAAAATTGGAGAATTGACAAATGTCCTGCGGTTAGAACGACGCGTTGAACCCTCACATTCATCGGCAAATTTCAAGATAGTGACAACGGTGCAGAGCCTTATTGAGTACTGGGACATATTAGAGAGGGCTATTCGTTCGGAGGCAATGCACTTATTTGATTCCCCTGCCTCGATGCTGACATTTGAAGACGCCCGGCAGATGATTTTGACTGCTGATTTTCGCGAGCACAAACTATCGAAGCGTAAACGAGGAGACCTAATTGGCTTTCTCGACCACTACTGTCAATTGGGGAAGGATTCAGTGATTAAAGTACGGGGCATCAACGAAAAGGTATTCCGCGTTCAAGCTGCGGCTCTAGCCCGACTAGGTGTCAATTTGGACGAAATTGACACCACGAGCCGTAGTCCGAGTGTGTTGGAACCGGATGACCAGTGGACGTAAAGCGCCCAATCAGAATAGAATGGGGTGAAAACCCCTTAAATGGATAAGAAAACTTTAACCGAACGTGATATTTGTACAAAATTTATCACTCCAGCCCTACGTGATTCGGGGTGGGACGAACAAACACAAATTCGTGAGGAAGTCCAAATAACCAAGGGCCGAATCATCGTTCGGGGGCGATTGGTCACCCGGGCGAAGAGGAAGCGGGCTGATTACGTTCTTAGCTATAAGCCGAACATCCCACTGGCGGTCATTGAGGCGAAAGACAACAAACATAACATCGCCGATGGAATGCAACAAGCCCTGGCATACGCCGAGACGTTGGACGTACCCTTTGTGTTTTCGTCTAATGGCGATGGATTCGTTTTTCATGACCGAACGGGTGATTCGCCGTCAGCGGAAACCCAGATTTCGCTCGGCGAGTTTCCATCACCGACCGAGTTATGGGCAAGGTATTGCAAGTGGAAGGGGCTGACGCAAGCCGACCAGGGCACCGTGCTCCAAGACTATTACGACGATCTGAGCGGCAAGGAACCCCGTTACTATCAGGTTAACGCGATCAACAAGACGGTAGAGGCCATCACCAAGGGGCAAGATCGCATTTTGCTGGTCATGGCGACGGGCACGGGTAAGACGTACACCGCCTTTCAAATCATTTGGCGGTTGTGGAAGGCGGGGAGAGCAAAGAGAATCCTATTCCTTGCCGACCGAAACGTATTGGTTGACCAAACGATGGTCAACGACTTTCGTCCGTTTCAAGGTCATATGGCCAAATTGTCAACACGCTCAAAAACGATTGAACGGGCGGACGGCACCGAAGAAGACCTGACCCTCGCCCTGGACAAAAAACGGCGGGTCGATAAGTCGTATGAAATCTATCTGGGGCTTTATCAAGCGATCACCGGCCCGGACGAAAAGCAGAAGTTGTTTAAGGATATTTCGCCTGACTTCTTCGACCTGATCATTATCGACGAGTGCCACCGGGGTAGTGCGGCGGATGACTCGGCGTGGAAGGAAATCCTTGAGTATTTTTCGTCGGCGACCCAAATCGGGTTGACCGCGACACCCAAGGAGACGCGATATGTTTCGAACATCGACTATTTCGGCGAACCGGTCTATTCGTACACTTTGAAACAGGGCATCCGCGATGGCTTCTTAGCACCGTACAAAGTGGTGAAAGTCCACATCGACCGCGACGTCGAAGGGTATCGACCCGAGAAGGGGCAAAAGGATACGGACGGCGAAGAGGTTGAAGACCGCATATACAACTCCAAAGACTTTGACCGAAACATCGTTTTGGACGACCGAACTCGGGTTGTGGCCCGAAAGGTCACCGAATTCCTCAAAGAATCCAAAGATCGGATGCAAAAGACGATTGTTTTTTGCGTTGATGAAGAACACGCCGCCCGAATGCGACAGGCATTGATAAACGAGAATGCCGATATGGTGGCGAAGAACCACCGTTATGCAATGCGTATTACGGGGAGCGACAAAGAGGGGAAAGAACAGCTATCGAATTTCATTGACCCCGAGAGCGACTACCCCGTACTGGTGACGACATCACGGTTGCTGTCTACGGGCGTTGACGCTCAAACCTGCCGCCTTATCGTTATTGATCGCGAAGTCGGATCGATGACTGAGTTCAAACAGATTGTCGGTCGCGGCACAAGGGTTCATGAAGACACCGGCAAACTCTTCTTCACCCTCATGGATTTCCGTGGGGCGTCTAACCACTTTGCCGATCCCGACTTTGACGGTGAGCCGGTTCAGATTTACGATATCGACGAACATGGGCACATGGTGCCGCCCAATGACGAGCCGCCGATTTCAGACGCAGATGACCCGATACCGGCGGAAGCCGACGATGGCGAAGAAGTTATTCAAGACCCCGACGAAGTGATCAAGAAGGAAAAACGCAAAAAGATTTATGTCGAGGGGGTCAGGGCCAAAATCATTGCTGAACGGACTGAGTTTCTGGACGAGGATGGTAATTTGATCACCGAAGACCTCAAGGACTTCACCCGCAAACACCTGAAACAACGGTTTGCCAGCCTTGAGGCGTTTTTGAACCGTTGGGATGCCGAAGAACGCAAAATCGCCGTCGTCGAAGAGTTGACCGATGAAGGCTTGCCGATGGATTTGATTTTGGAAGAGCTAGGGCGCGATCTAGATCCGTTTGACCTCATTTGCCACGTCGCGTTCGACGCCAAGCCCCTGACGCGCCGAGAAAGGGCGGAGAACGTCAAGAAACGCGATGTCTTCGCCAAGTACGGTGACCAGGCGCGGGCGGTGTTGAATTCGTTGCTGGAGAAGTATGCCGACGATGGGATGATGGACTTCGACAACGCCAACGTATTGCGGATTCCGCCAATCAGTTCGTTTGGAACACCCCTTGAACTCGTAGCAGCATTTGGTGGAAAATCAGAATTCGATGCGGCAATTGTGAATTTGCAAAAGCAACTGTATTTTGGTGGTGCCATCTGATGGCTATTCAAATTAATGACGAAGTTTATGTCAAGAGAACGGTATTAGGACTTGGAATAAACGATATTTCTCCATATTATCGTACGACTGTTCGGCAAAGGCAAGTCAGGTCAGTATTGGTAGATTTGCCAGATGGAACCCTATCGGTCCCAATTGCCACGTCAAAAATAGACGTTTCGGTCGGGGTGCTCATTATTCGAATTGGAGATTTTCACGAGGACGGGCTACTGGATCCCCTAGCCAAAAGTTTGTTGCATTATCTGCGGATAATGTTGCCTCCCGATTTCGTCAATCTGATCGAGCTTAGGACGGAAAACGAATTTAGTACGCTCTGGGATACGTATCATGCCCTTTGCAAGCAAGTTGTATTGGTAGGTCATGGTTCTGGGAGTACCTTGCGCTTCGGCAATGTAGATGTTACGGCTGGTCGATTTGTAGAGATGTTTCAAGAACCAAACCCAGAGAAAAAGGAGGTAATCAGCTTGGCGTGCTTGTCAGGCCAGGCGGCATTTGCAAAATCGGTCTCGGGTGCAGGTTCTATCTCCCACTTCGTCGCTCCATTCCACAGTATTCACGGGTGCGTTGGCTCTCTGTTCGCAGCTACCTACCTCAATGAGCGTATTTTGGCAGACTATTCAGCAAAGGTTGCGTTTAATCATGCTCGACGTGACCTTGCGGGTGCCGCTACTTTTCGCTTGTGGGACAATGGAAAGCTGGTGGCAGGGCAAAAGAAGTAAAAATGTCAATTCGAAACGTCGTCAAGAGCATCCAAGACATCATGTGGAAGGATACGGGGGTTGATGGGGACGCCCAGCGCATCAGCCAACTTTGCTGGATGTTGTTCCTCAAGATTGTTGACGACCAAGATAAGGAACTTGAGTTCACGCACCCGGGCTACGTGTCGCCGATACCGGAAAGGTACCAATGGCGGACTTGGGCGGCAAACCCCGAGGGGGAATCAGGTAAGTGGTTGCTTGATTTCGTAAACGACAGCTTGTTTCCGCGACTAAAGAGCTTGCCAGCGTCCGGGGAGAGAGCGAAGGTCATCCGGGGCGTGTTTGAGGACTCGTTCAACTTTATGAAGTCGGGGACGTTGCTCCGTCAGGTCATCAACAAGATCAATGAGATCGACTTCAACAATTTGAAGGAACGCCAACATTTCGGCGATATCTACGAGCAAATCTTAAACGATTTGCAGTCGGCGGGCAACGCGGGCGAATACTACACGCCTCGGGCGTTGACGACGTTCATGGTGCAACGCATCGACCCAAAGCCAGGCGAAACTTTGCTTGACCCGGCCTGTGGCACCGGAGGATTTTTGACGTGTGCGATGCGGCATATGACCGACCGATACGTTCATGTGCCTGATGACCGAAAACGAATGCACGACGGGCTTCGGGCGTTTGAGAAGAAACAACTGCCCTACACGCTTTGTGTCACGAACATGTTGTTACACGGGGTTGAGGAACCCTCGTTTGTACAGCACAACAATACGCTGGCGAAGCCGTACATCAGTTGGGGGAAGGACGACAGGGTTGACATTATCGTCACCAATCCACCGTTTGGCGGAAGGGAGGAAGACGGCATTGAAAGCAACTTCCCGTCGCACTTTCAGACCCGCGAGACGGCGGACTTGTTTTTGGCACTGATAATCCGGTTGTTGAAACTGGGTGGCAGGGCGGCGGTCGTTTTGCCCGACGGGTCGTTGTTCGGGGAGGGAGTCAAAACCCGGCTTAAAGAACACCTGATGGAAGAATGCAATTTGCACACCATTGTCCGGTTGCCCAACTCGGTGTTCAAGCCGTACGCCAGCATTGGAACCAACCTGTTGTTTTTCGAGAAAGGAACGCCGACGCAGGAGGTCTGGTATTGGGAGCACCAAGTGCCGGAAACGCAGAAGGCATACAACATGACCAAACCGATCAAGGTCGATCATTTAGATGACTGTGCGGCGTGGTGGGGCGGAAACGACCGCCAGGGCCGCGCTGAGGGGCCAAGGGCGTGGAAGGTCACAGCCGACGATATCAAGGCGCGGGGCTACAACTTGGATATCAAAAACCCGCACACAGTTGAGGAACAGTTAGGCGACCCCGAAGAATTGCTAATGAAACTTCAGGCGGCGGACGCAGAGGTTAGCCGCCTCCGGGAAAAGTTGAAATCGGTATTGGCTGAGGCATTGATGCGATGACGCCGGATCGGCTATTGGAATTGTACGACGAGTTTAGCGACGCGCCGGGGGCGGTTGAACGACTGAGGCGATTCGTGCTTGATTTAGCAATGAGGGGAATGCTCGCTGAGCCGCAAAGTGGGGGCAAATCCGCGCAAGAACTCATAGCAGAAATTGAGCGAGAAAAAAAAGTGAAGTGCCCTTATCCAGTTGAGCGAGGCGATAAACCAGGGTCACTATTATTTTCATTGCCAGCCAATTGGGCTTGGGTTCCAGCACTATTTCCATGCAGGGTTATATCCGCAGAAGGGAAAAACGTACCTGTTAAGAATTTACTGGCGACCGGCCCCTACCCAGTTGTAGATCAGGGCAAAACTTTCATTAGAGGTTATTGGGACGATCCGTCTCTGGTTGTTAAGGTTCAGAAATCTTTTATTTTATTTGGAGATCATACAAGGGAAACCAAGTACATAGACTTTGATTTTATCGTAGGTGCAGACGGTTTGAAAATCTTTGAACCTATAGCGGTTTACGATAAATTTTTATATCTGGCAATGTTTTGGCTACCCATTGAAAGCCGAGGTTATGGAAGGCACTTCAAGATATTAAAAGCATCTTGGATACCGTTACCTCCCTTATCAGATCAAGTGCAGATCGTGGCGAAGGTAGACGAATTGATGGGGCTATGCGATGAGTTGGAGGCGGCTGAGTATGCGCGAAGTGACACGCGGAGGCTCTATACAAAGTCAGTGCTTCATAACTCCAGTCGTTTTGTCGATTTTGGGGGGAATAGTATTGGCGCCGGCTCCATGTTGATTGATGAGATCAATCAACTGAGTATCGAAAAAGGTCAGTTTGATATGTTGCGGCAGTTCATTATTTCCGCCGGTGTATCCGGCGCTCTATCTGTTGGCCTCAAATGCGACCAAAGTGCTGAAGTGTTGCTAGAAGAAACTAGGGTGAAGAAACTTCAGTTGAAGCAAACGACTGCAGATAGTCGCATTAAGTCCGCCCGCAGTCCATCCAACGCTGACTATCCGGGAGATATCCCTGCCCACTGGGCTGTCGAGTCATTCGAAAACTTGTTTCTATTCATCGACTACAGGGGCAAAACACCAGAAAAAACTAAATCAGGCATACCTCTCATCACCGCAAAAAATGTTAAGAAGGGATATCTGTCATTAAAGCCACGCGAATTCATTCACCCATCCACATATCCGAAGTGGATGACCAGGGGATTGCCACAATATGGTGATTTGTTTTTCACGACTGAGGCCCCTTTAGGCAATGTTTGTGTCAACACATTGGTTGAGCCCTTTGCGCTTGCGCAGAGGGTTATTTGTCTAAGGCCGTACCACGAAATTGACTCCCAGTTTTTTACGTTTGTCATCATGAGTTCCCACATGCAAACCTACATCAATTCCGAATCGAGCGGAATGACAGCCACCGGTATTAAGTCCTCAAAACTTAAGCCGTTGGCACTACCTGTACCGCCGCTCGAGGAGCAAAAGTTTATCTCCACGCGGATTCTGAGCCTACTAAAGACATGTGATGAACTCGAAGAAGCCGTCAACCACAGATCGTCTACAAGAGTCGCGCTCATGGTTACCTCATTGGCCGCATCGTTGAAATGAAGTGGTCATCTTGATCAACGCACGTTAGGGCGGTTGTTGTATGGGTTGTTGTACGAGCCCAACTTTGGGTTGACAAAATGGGGAGCAAAACAAGAAATTAGGTTCAAATTAGTGGCTGCCGCTGTAGGATTCGAACCTACGACCCGCTGATTAACAGTCAGCTGCTCTACCACTGAGCTAAGCGGCAACTTGTGAGAAGTAAAGATACCACAGTGATTATGGGCAGGGTGGGAGTTTTGCTTGAGCCCAAGAACAAAATTTGAGGCAGAAATCTAAGTGGAGGTTCTCCGAACCTCCACTCGAAGTAATCACTAGTTGAAAACCGCAGATTTTGTGATCTGCTCATTCCGGTCGAAATCTGCCTTGAGAGCTTCAAGCTTGGCATGAGCGCGATCCCATGCATCAGGGCCAAGTAGGAGCCGCAACGGTGGATTCGGGTCGTTGACCATCGCAATCATTGCATCCACTGCCTTTTCAGGGTCGCCGGGCTGAGCACCGTCCACTTCCTTGAGCCAGTCCATTGTTCCGTTCATTTGCTCGTCGTATTCAGACATTCTATTTTCCGTGACTCGGATACTCGTTTGGTTAGCAAATCTGGTGCGATAAAGTCCAGGCTCTATCAAAGTAACGCTAATGCCAAATGGTTTCACGCTGGCGGCAAGTCCTTCTGAAATTGCCTCGACGGCATGTTTGCTGGCGCAATAAATCGGGAATGTCGCGCTCGAAGTCAGCCCCGCAATGCTCGAAAGATTTAAGATGTGCCCCGACTTGGCGGCCCGCATATGGGGCAGTGCAGCCCGCGTGACATTGAGCAGTCCAAACACATTCGTATCGAACTGAGCACGAACTTCCGCATCGGTGACTTCCTCGATCGTGCCGACCATTCCGTACCCGGCATTGTTGACGAGCACATCGATCTTGTCGAACTTCTCTATCGCAGCACCAATGGCATCATCTATTTCTGATTGATTATTGACGTCCAGCTTTTGAATCAGTAAGTTGCCGTTACTTTGCGCTGAAAGTTCAGCGAGAGCTTCTGGTTTGCGAGCAGTGGCAACTACTTGATCGCCTTGCGCAAGAAGCTTTTCGGCCAGAATCAATCCAAATCCGGAAGAGGCTCCGGTGATAAACCACGTTTTCATAAGTTCCATCCTTGTTTACCTGGGGGAACACATTATTTACATCTCAAACTGTTGTTGAGTCTGAAATCATCCACAGGGTTTTGATGAAGTTGCTAACGTGCTGGGCGTAGGTAACATCAGAGCATGGCGAATTGGAGTGGAGTTTTTCCGGCGGCGACTACGCAGATGCATGAAGATGGGCGGCTGAATCTTGAAGCGACGGCCCGGCATTTAGAGGTCGTCATCAAGTCGGGAGTTCAAGGCTTGGTCATGCTCGGGAGCCTGGGTGAGAACAACACTCTTTCAAGGGATGAAAAGCTCCAGGTTCTGAAGTGCGCGTTGGAAGTTGCGAATGGCAAGATTCCGGTAATCAGTGGAGTCAGTGAACTTAGCACCGATATGGCGTGCGATTTTGTACAAGCCGCGCAAAATGCAGGCGTCGATGGCTTTATGGTTCTGCCCGCCATGGTTTACCATTCCGATGAGCGAGAAACTCTCAACCACTTCTTTACCGTCGCAAAAGCAAGCACCCAGCCAATCATTATTTACAACAACCCGCTAGCTTACAAAGTAGATATCACTCCCCAAATGCTAGAAGAAATGGCGAAAGAAGAGAAGTTTGTCGCGATAAAAGAATCCAGCGGCGACCCGCGCAGGATCACAGATGTTTTTAACCATGTGGGTGATCGGTATACGGTTTTTTCTGGAGTTGATGACCTTGCACTGGAATGTACGATGCTCGGAGCAACCGGGTGGATCGCGGGAATCGGATTGGCGTTTCCAGAGGAAAACCAGTACCTGTGGGATTTGATGCAAGCTGGAGAATGGGAAAAGGCAAGAGAAATCTATCGGTGGTATACGCCGCTTTTGCACTTGGATGTTGGGAATAAATTTGTGCAGAACATCAAACTTGCCATCCAAGAAACTGGTTTAGGCAAAGAGTATGTTCGTGCCCCTCGCTTGATACTTGAAGGGGCAGAGCGACAAAGAGTGCTGGCTACCATTCATGAAGGAATCAAGAATCGTCCTCAAATCCCGGCTCGAGTTGGATAATGCAACGATTCCGCGCTATTGATTCGCACACAGGCGGAGAACCAACTCGACTCGTATTCGGCGAAGGACTATGTTTACGCGGCAACTCTATGGCCGATTTCCGGGAGGATTTTGGTAGCCGATTAGATCATTTGCGTTCGGCGTTTGTATGCGAACCACGGGGTTCCGATGTTCTGGTAGGGGCTTTACTTGTTCCCGGGTTTCGAGCTGAACACGGAGTGATTTTCTTCAACAATGCTGGGTTATTGGGAATGTGCGGGCACGGCACGATTGGCGTTGCGAAAACTCTGGTTCATGCCGGTATTTGGTCACCCGGCGAGCACCAAATTGATACTCCGGTGGGAGTGGTGAATCTCGATATCGGCACTGATGGGAAGGTGACCTTTAGAAATGTGCCGAGCTTTCTGAGTGAAAAAGATGTAGCGGTCGAGGTGGAAGGTCGTGTGTTCAACGGGGATATCGCCTGGGGTGGAAATGGCTTCTTTTTATGCTCGGATCATGGAATGAAGATTGAACTTGAAAATGTAAACGAACTGCTCAGGGTCAGCGGCGCAATCAAAGAAAAACTCTTTGTATCGGGACATCGAGTTAACAACTACGAAGTTGACCATGTTGAGTTTTTTGCCGATCCCGTGGGTGAAGCAGATAGTCGGAACTTCGTTTTATGTCCTGGCGGAGCGTATGATCGTTCGCCATGCGGAACGGGAACGAGTGCAAAGGTTGCGACACTTTATGCTCGCGGCAAACTTCAGCCAGGAGAAGTCTGGCGTCAGGAAAGCATCACTGGGTCAATTTTTGAGGCATGGGTGGAAGTTGAGGGCGATACGATTACGCCAGTTATTCGGGGAGAAGCATTTGTCACCGCCGAGCTAGAGTTGCTGATAGACCCGGCTGACCCATTGCGTGATGGATTTACTGCGTTCAAACGAGGCGACAAGTGAGCGAACGCTCTGTATTGATTATCGGTGGCGGAATTATTGGGCTGTGCTCTGCCTACTACCTCGTTAATAAAGGTTGGCGAGTCACCGTTTTAGAGCGTTCAAAAACTGATTTTGCAGGAACAAGCTACGGCAACGCCGGACTGATCGTGCCCAGCCATTTTGTGCCGATTGCTTCGAGGGGAATGATGACGGCGGGTTTGAAGATGGCGCTCAATCCAACCGCCGCATTTGGTGCAAGGCCAATGACTCCTGGATTCCGCAACTGGGCAATGCGAAGTAGCCGATTTGCTCTAAGCGATCATGCAAGCAGGGTTGCGCCGTATATCCGTGATCTAAACCTATTGAGCCAGCGCGAATACGATGAAATGCTGCCCGCGATTGGTATGCCCGACCATCCTAAAAAGCGCGGACTTTACATGGTCGCCGAATCGCAACACTGCATGGATGAGCTCGCGCACTTTCAAGTAGCCGCGATGGACTTGGGTTTGGAATCTCATCTATTAAGTCGAGAGGAGGTTTCTGAACAGCTTTCCATACAAATCAACTCTTTTGGGGGAGTGCACTTTTTGTGCGATTCTGATTTGCCGCCGCATCAAGTGATGGAAAAATTGAAAGCTTATTTATCGAGTGTAGGCGTGGATTTGCAGTATGAGTGTGAAGTTCAAGACTTTAAAGCGACTAACGGGAAAATCAGAGCCGTGAGAACCAATAAAGGCGATTTTTCGGCCGACGAATATGTTCTTGCCGCCGGCAGTTGGACGGGGAAACTCGCTAATCAGCTTCGTTTGAATTTGCCGATGCTCCCAGGGAAAGGACACTCAATGACCTTAACGGGTCTGAGCCAAGTGTCTTCCGCGCCGGTATTACTGGAAGAAGGAAAGATCGCCATCAACCCTATGGTGGATGGCGTTCGAATCAGCGGAAACTTCGTCCTGGGGGATTGGGGATCGAAACCGATTCGCCAAAGAATTACTGCCGTTCAGCAACGGCTGCAGAAAGTGATTCCGGCATGGCAATCACATAATTTCAGCAAAGAGAGTATTTGGGTCGGGTTCCGCCCTTGCACTCCAGACGGACTGCCCTACTTAGGCCGGGTGGGGGCCTGGGAAAACCTGACTTTAGCGGCTGGTCATGCTATGATGGGGATGAGCTTGGGGCCAGCAACTGGTCGTCTTGTCAGTCAAATTTTGACTGGAGAAAAAACATCGTTGCCTATTTCCGCCCTATCTCCAGAGAGGAAAATTTAATCGGATGCCACCGCTGTTAGGTTCGCAGTTAATTGGTTCAAAACCATCAAGAAAAGGGGACTCGGCTTTTCGGGCGGTCAACCCAGAAACGGGCAAAGATATTCATCCTGAATTCATGTCGGCAACCGAGGAAGAAGTCAACCAAGCGGTTGATAAAGCTGTATCTATTTCGCGTAAATTCCAGCTGAAATCAGGAAAGTCGAGAGCGGCGTTTTTACGAAGAATCGCAGAAGAAATCGAACTTCTTGGCGAGGAACTGATCGAACGAGCAGTTCAGGAAACAGGATTGCCTTCCGCTCGAATTGCAGGTGAACGAGCACGGACATGTGGTCAATTACGCATGTTTGCCGACGTGGCGGAAGAGGGAAGTTGGGTTGATGCCAGGATCGAATTGGAATTGCCTGATCGCCAACCTGTTCCACGCCCGGACTTGCGCAGAATGCTTTTCCCGCTTGGCCCGATTGCAGTATTTGGTGCTAGCAACTTTCCATTAGCTTTTAGTGTCGCGGGGGGCGATACTGCCAGCGCGTTTGCCGCCGGGTGCCCTGTGATCGCGAAGGCTCACCCAAGCCATCCTGGTACAAGTGAATTAGTTGGCCGCGCAATAGTGAAAGCCGCCGTCGGAGAAGGGATGCCTGATGGCGTTTTTTCTTTGTTACAGGGCGGAAAAGAAGTTGGTGCTTGGCTTGCCAAAGCAGACGGAATCGAGGCGATTGGGTTCACAGGTTCGTTAGCAGCAGGTCGAGCACTATCAGATTTGGCTTCTAAACGCCTCAAACCGATCCCCGTTTTTGCCGAGATGGGAAGCGTGAACCCGGTTTTTGTTCTACCGGGAGCGATGGCCAAAGAATGTGAAGAGATTGCAACCGGATTTGCAAACTCCTTGCTAATGGGCGTAGGTCAATTCTGCACAAACCCAGGATTGCTGATTGGCGTAATGGGTGACGATTTCGACCAACTGGTGAAAAGCGTTGCGCAGAAGGTCAAAGGTTCCGCTCCGGGAGTGATGCTTAACCAAGGGATCGCAGAGAGCTACGGGAAGGGGGTGGCTGATCGCTCCAAATTGAGCAATATCCAAATCGAGGCTTCTGCAGAGGCCATGCGCGGTTGCATTGGGTCTGGAGTCGTGTTTTCTACGAGCGGGGCTGAGTTTTTAGTTGACCAATCGTTACAAGCCGAACTCTTTGGCCCGGCAACACTTGTCGTAAAATGTAACGACCTTGACCAATTGGTTCAAGTTGTTGACGCTTTGGAAGGGCAACTCACAGGAACGATTTTCCATGGCGGAGAAGATTCCAATTACGTCGAAACACTGGCTCCCAAGCTGGCAAAGAAAGTTGGGCGCATTATTTTTAACGGTTATCCCACCGGGGTTGAAGTTGGCTCGGCCATGCAGCACGGCGGGCCATACCCGGCAACAACCGATTCCAGATTTACCAGCGTTGGAACGGCGGCAATCTTGCGATGGGCAAGGCCGATCACGTGGCAAAATGCTCCAGAAGAATTGCTTCCGCCTGAACTTCAAAATGACAATCCACACGGTATTTGGCGGCAAACGAACGGAGTTCTAGGAAAAGACTAGTTTTTGATCCGACTTAGCATTTCGTCAACATGCGGCTGAAACTCGGCAAACGTCAATCTTTCCATTTTGCAATCGGGAGCGACAATCGTTTTGTGGGGGGCGTTAAAGTGCCCCCATCGCTTAGCCGGCGTTGGACCGAACGCAATGAGTGCTGGGGTTCCGCATGCCACCGAATAATGGCTTAGCCCGCCATCCGGAGTGATGAGTAATTTTAATGAATGAAGAACCCCCGCCATTTCGGGGAGTTTGAACTGAGCGACCAAGTTCACCGCATCTTCCTTTAGCAAAGAATTGGCATATACCTCGTCTCCTGGCCCACCCAGGATTGCAACTTTGTGCCCAAGAGCCACCAAATGGTGGATGGTAGATCGTAAAGTTTCGGTAGGAATGAGCTTTTCTGGCCAAGTTCCACCCGGAACAAGGCCAATCGTAGCTCCGTTGAGTTTTTCAAGAGCTTTGTCAAGCGATTCTGGAGTTGCAGTAAGCGTAGTGGTTTTATCGGTATTCAATCCAACCAAATTTGCCAAGGCATCCATTCGGTCGTATTCTGGCAAGTCAGGAGAATAAGGAAGTTTGTGAGTTAGTAGCCAGCCTCGGCCCTCAGTCGCTTCGCCGATTCGCTGAGGAATTTTCGCTAATTTGCAAAGCAATGCAGAGCGAAATGATGGTCGAAGAATAAATGCCGCCGCGAAATTTTGAGACCGGAGTTCCTTTGCCTCACGCATTAAGTCGCCGATAGATTTCGGGGCCAGCGGAGGCATAAAGTTCACAGGATTCTCAAACCCGTTGAACAAAAATCGATACGATTCTCCCAGATTAGTGTGGAGTTCAAAGTTCGCCGCCAAGGCACGATGGAGCGGGATGGAGAGAATTGAGTCCCCTAACCGTGCGGGATGGGTGATAACCAGGGCTCGACTTTGTGCCATTCCGATAACGAATCATGGTTTTACCCTAGCGGTGCATAGATCAGAAGGTGTACTACGCTCGGCAATCAGTTATAAGGTCAATTCAACCCGGTAGTGCTAGACTAACAGCATGCAGTGGGAAGCAACTGATCAGTTCGGAAACTTGTACGTTGGGGCTTCGCAAAGTGCCAGTGCTGAGGAATTGACCAATGAGCTCCGCAGCATGCTCACCGAACTCCGCGAGCGAGGAGCGGAATCGGTTATCCTCACCTGCGACTTTGATTACGCTGAAATCAGCGGGCCCGATCCTGATCAGGTTTCTCACATCCTCCAAGTGCCGTGGTTTTCCGATTGCGCCCATGACGATACTCTTGATTCGATTCGGAAGCAAGCGTATTCACTCATCGATGAACTTGGGATGGCTGGTGTCGAAGTCAACGGAGCGTAGTCTTCAGATTGAAAATCCTATTTGTTTGCGGAAGAAATCTTCGCCGAAGTCCGACGGCTGAGCGAGTTTTTCAAAACAATCCTGGACTAAAAGTGAGAAGTGGTGGCACGAGTAAGAGTAGCCCACGCAAGGTTACGGTCAGAGATATCGAATGGGCGGACATTGTGTGTGTAATGGAAGAACGCTATGCAGAACGGCTTGCTCAAATATATCCGGAGGCGATGCAATCTGCAAGGGTGGAAACTTTAGATATCCCAGATGTGTATGAATTTATGGAGGAGGAGTTGGTCGAGCTTCTCAAAATTCAGATCAAGGAGATATTGAGATGAGCGATCCGGATGCAAATAGCTCAGGACTAAAGGACGGAGTAAAGGGATGTTTAATAACTTTGACTCCTATTCTTATTGTGTTGCTCCTGCCTGTTCTTGGTGTTATCGGCCTGGGTTCGGTAGATGCAGCCAGAAACATGATGCACCAATCCCGATACCGCAATGCTTACAGATATCTAAAACATCCTTCCACTGAAAAAATATTGACAACAATTAACACTTACGGGGTTCTGGGCGGATCAAGCAACTACTGCATGTTCTGGGCGGGCGAAATGCGAAATAGTACGCTAACAAAGACCGAAATAAAGGCATATTATGATGGAATAAAAGTGTGGGTGGAAGGGGGATTTAACGAACCCGCTCACTATGCCGTTCCGGAATTACTGTTTTTCGATGCCGATGACGATGTTCACTTGAGTCATGTCTACGAAATTCAGGATTACAGCAAGAAATGGCCAGCACACCTCAGCACTGGTACGACTTACATTGTGTCGCTCGCTGGCTACTCTGATCCAGGCTGGGATCCTGCGTGCAACTAAAATGGATTCGGAACTAAAAGATACGATTACTGAACTAGGAATTGGATTAATAAATGCCACAGAGGACTGGCTTGAGGGCTTGTATGTTGTCGGGTCAATAGCACAAGGCGACTTCCATCCAAAATCGAGTGATATTGACTTGATAGGAGTTATTGATTGCTCGGTTGATCCGTGGATGAAAAAGCGAATTAAATCGTTATTATCCGTTTGGGCTAATAACTATAAAGGAATAGAACTGTGCTTGGTTAAACCATCCGAATTTAAAGTACCAAAACGCGTACCCACTTATGAGTTTGGAATTTCAATAGGTGGCTCGTGGCGCACGGAAGAGCATGGCCCAGGTGAAGATAGCGAGTTGCTCATCCACTTCGAAATAGCGCGCCAACATGGAATCGATTTATTCAATTCTCTACAGTTAGTCCCCGAAGGCGTTTTCTCACCTATCCCCAAAGAATGGATTTTGGAGGAGCTTCGCAAAGGAATTGAATGGCATCTCACAAAGCTGGGTGATCATTATCACGATCCGTTCGGTAGAAACTCCACCTTAAACGCATGCCGTGCGCTCAGGTTTAAGCAAACGGGCGACCTTGTCTCAAAGTCGCAGGGCGGAGAGTGGTATTTACAAGCATTTCCTGAAAATGATCTTGTGAAAATCGCCTTGGATAATCGGCAAAACGGTAGAACTAACAGCCCCGATTTGGAACAACTTCGGGACTTTATTGAAAAAATAATTTCTCAACTCAATTGAACCTAACCACTTGGTGAGCAGTAGTCCTATTTTGTTAAAAGTTTTTTGAGACCCTTGACAAGCCCCGCAGAAAGCTTGGTATAGTCCGCCTCCAAGCAATGAACTCTAATCCAACAGAGTGACCAGCGTCGATTCCCTCCCCAGGGTTTTGGCGGAGGCACTAGAGAACATTAATAATCGACGTTGTGAAGCGCGCTGACAGACCCGCTTCCCTTAGACCCAATTTTGTACGGGCCGGATGGTTTGGTTTATCGTCAAACACCGATCAAAACGCCAGATCAATCACTTGCCTGTACTCCTCCCCAATTCAACGTGCGCGGGCCGAAGTCATTGGATTATCACCTTCTAAGTGGATGGTCGCTGGTTCGAATCCAGCCTAACCGAGTAATCAGTTAGTAGCTCAGTGGTAGAGCATCATGTCCAGGACGCCCCTTGTCCGCGTGCACAACAACAACAATTTTGACCTTCGGGCCGATGAAGTTGGGTTACCCATCCACCATCGGGTTGCCGTTTTGGGAAACTTCGGCGGAAAGGCCGACCAGCTTGATTTCAAGTTGAGGCGTTTAGAGCGCGGTTTTGGCAATCTGGCCCAGATTCGCCTTTTGCCTGAAGGTTTGTAGAGAGTTCTTACGGGCCGATGCCTTTGGTTTATCGGTTATGCGAAAGCAGGCCAGGTTCGATCCCTGGGGCTAACCTTATGGTTAGTAAAACAGCCAGAGCACCACTTGCCTGTGAGATTTTTGCACTCGAAAACAATAAACCAAAAAACTAAAACAAGGAGAAAAAGAACAAATGAAGTACAGCAAGTTGATGAACACAACCAAGACGTCGCAACGGAAGCCGCTCCCTTATGCAGGGCAGCGTCGAAACCACGCCGGCGGATTTGGATGGAGTGTGGATCGCTGGAACTTACTCGACCGATTCTTGATCCTTGGTAGCGAAAACGGAACGTTTTACGTCGGAGCCCAAGAGCTCACGGCGGATCACGCGAAGAACGTCATCGAGGTCATTAAGGAAGATGGAGAGCGAGTGGTTGAGCGAATTGTAGACGCAAGCCAAAGCGGACTCGCACCAAAAAATGATCCTGCAATCTTCGCGTTGGCATTGGCTGCCTCGCTTGGAGATGATAAGACTCGATCGGCTGCGTTGAAGGCTTTGCCTCTCGTTTGCCGAACCGGAACTCACCTCTTTGCCTTTGCGAAAGTCTGCAACGGGCTTCGAGGTTGGGGTCGAGGAATGCGGAAGGCGGTAGCCAACTGGTACTTGGCTCAACCCACAGACCGATTGGAATACGGATTGGTGAAGTACCAAGCGCGAGAAGGGTGGTCTCACCGAGACTTGCTCCGATTGTCGCACCCGCAAACCAACGATGCAGAGCAAAACGCTTTGTTCAAGTGGGTGGTTGATGGTGAAGTCACCGGAGACCTCCAAATGATCCGAGCAATGCTCGCACTTCGGGAAATCAAGGATGTCAGCCAAGCGGCAGACTTGATCAAAAAGAATAGGCTTCCACGAGAAGCAATTCCTACAGAGATGCTGACTGAATCTGCGATTTGGGAAGCGTTGCTGGCGGATATGCCTCTCACTGCGGTTATCCGAAACTTGGGAAACATGACGAAAATCGGTTTGCTCAAGCACGGATGGTTGAGTGGAAATTCGGATTCGGTTCAAAAGATCATCGAACTCCTGCGAGATTCGGGTCGATTGGAACGAGCGCGAATTCACCCAATCGGGGTTCTTGCGGCTTTGAACACTTACGCTCTCGGGCATGGTGTTCGAGGAAACGGAAGCTGGAAGCCAGTTCAAGCGATATTGGATGTGCTGGATGAGGCGTTTTACGCTTCGTTCAAGAATGCGCCTGCGATCGGGAAGCGACTTGTCCTCGGACTCGACGTTTCTGGATCAATGGTTGGAACGCAAGTGGCGGGAGTCGCTGGCCTTGACTGCCGAAAGGCAGCCGGAGCTATGGCTCTTATCCACGAAGCTACCGAAGGTGAGGTGACTCATCTCGCATTCGATACCTCCGTGTATCCGCTCAAGATTTCGCGTAAGGAAAGGCTCGACAAGGTCGTGAACCTGCTCGCCCGAACGGGTGGCGGAGGAACCGACTGCGCTGCGCCAATCCGTTACGCGATTGATAAGAAGATTCGGGCTGACGCCTTTATCCTCTACACTGACTCGGAAACTTGGTACGGATCTCAGCATCCTACGGAAGCAATTACTGAATACCGATCCAAGATGGGAATTGATGCGAAGCTAATTGTGGTCGCGATGGCTTCTACTCGAAACACCATCGCCGATCCACGGGATGCGGGAACGCTCAACATAGTTGGGTTCGATTCCTCGGTTCCGCAAGTGATCGCCGATTTCTTGAGTTAACAAAAAATCTCCCCGATTTTGTATCGGGGAGATTCGACCGTAATAGGTTTAGTACTTGACGCCGCAACCGTATGGTTGAGAAGTGGCAACTTCGATTGGCTTGCCTGCCATGCCAAGAGTCAGAGCTTCGCGAACATAGTTGCGAGCTTTGCTTGTATTCGCGGCACTGGCGTTTGGACTGTCATCAATAGCTCCCATATAAACGGTTTCGCCCGCCGGGTTGATAACGAACATATGCGGAGTTGTTCGCGCACCGTACATTCGACCGATTTCACCTTGGGGATCTAACAGATATTGGCTAACCGTTGCTCCTTTCGCTTTGAGCATTTCGTTTGCCCCATCTGCATCTACGTGACCCTGTTTTCCAGGAGCACTTGAACAAACTGAAAGCCACACAACTCCTTTTTCAGTCGCCCATTTTTGGGTTGCTTGCATACTTCCCGAGTTATAGTGGCGAACAACGATAGGGCAATCTTTATTGTTCCATTCCATAACAACCCATTTGCCTTTGTAGTCGTTGAGGCTGATTGTTTTGCCGCTGGCGGCAGGAGCGCTAAAGTTTGGGGCGGGTTTTCCGATAGCGACGGCAGCTGGAGCGCGTTGGGCAACAACTACGGAAGCGATCATGATGGCTGAAATTGCTGCGATTGTAATTTGTACTTTCATCAGATTCTTCTCCTCGTTTCAGGCGATATATTTGTCTAAACACCTTCTTTGGGGTCAAAGTTCACTTAATTTGTTATTGGTACATTAATTTCGTAGCTGTGAGTTCCAAATCCGGTGAGTACGCCTTTGATTCGGGTTGGAGGTTTGGAGGCGTAAGGAGAAACTGGAATGTTTAAAGTGAATATCCCAGCCGACCTTGAGACGGCGGGTAGGTGCAAACTATTGTCGAATGCTCCTGGATCTTCGCCAAAAAACTTCACTTCTCCGAGTTGTACGTAATCGGGGTGCTGACCCGAGAGAATGATAATGTTGTGAATATTCTCTGCAGAAAGGTTCCAGTTCGCGGTTGATCTCGGCAAATAAAGCGCAGTACTCTCAAATTCCTCCGCCCATTTCGTTGGTTTGATCAGGGCCGCATCACCAACTTTGAGAAACGTGGAAAGCTTGGCATTTCCCGGAAGGCAAGATTCTTTGCAGATCAGGAACTCCATGTCCGCAGAGATAGGGATATTTGAACCGATTTTTGCATCCTTTGGCGCGACGATTCGGGTCATAAATAGAACAGATTTTTCATATCCGAAAGATGTAAATCCGTCTGCCTCAATCGCTTGAGGCGTCGGCCACTTCATGTCGCTGACTTTCCAACCCTTCGGCAAATTCCAATTAATCTTTGTCGGAATTCCTGAATCGCCTGGATTCTTCCAATAGATATGCCATCCGTCATCCATCGTGACACGTACCCCGATTCGCGCTGATTCACCAGGAGCAATGGCAGTGTTTTCCGCGATCAATTCGACTTTGCAGTGGGGAGTGCTCGCGGTTTGGATCATCAAAAGAGCAATAACTGGAATCATCCTGCTTTGAACAGACGCCCAAAATAGATTGAGAGTTCTGCTAAATAATATCGTGTGGAATTAATGAATATCGTGTGGAATTAATGGTCATAATTTAGTATAAAACTTAATAGGACTTACTTGACAAATAAACTTAATTGTGGAAGAATAGCTAAATCATGAAACATGATCGACCCAGAGCGGGTTGTTAGATGTGATCGGGCAAGGACGATCTGTCTGGCGCCCAAGTAATTAAAACTGCCCCTTAGTGCAGATTCTATATCTCACCACAACCCTGTGTGGCTCCCTTGCTTGCCCACTCGCAGGCCTTACTGCGCCTCAAACAATGGGAAAAAAGAAATCTAAGATTCAAGCTCGTCATGAGTCAAGGGATCGGCAAAACCAATTAATTGCTGAGGCTCTTGCCAAGAAAAAATTACAAGATAAAGCAGAATATAAAGGAAATAAGAAAAGGAAAGAAATATTGTATCTTTCCAAATTCTTATATCCTTCAGTTTTCACGTCTCGTGCAATCAGGTGCCATTCTGAACACAAGGTGAAAAATTATGATGAGTGCAAGCAAGTCTTACATTTAATCAAACATTTGTTCATCAATTATCCGGTGCCTCTGTTTTTGTACCGAGCGGTATTGAACGAGCGTGGAGAAAATTTGGTGTTCGGTAACACGACGCCAAAAGATGAGCAACTTGAGCGTGAACAACTGCTAGAGTGGTTCTATTCCGCGGCGCGTGGCGATTCATTGGCGAAACAAATGCAAGGCATTCTGAATAAGAAGGAAGTGCATTGGTTTTTGCAAGCTCCCAATCAGAACTCTGTCTGCAAGAACCTCTTTTGGGCTAAGTGCAGGGCGGTAGCGATGCCAGAAAAGATATGCAATTACCTCGTTGAGGATTTTTGTAGAGGTGACTGGCGCAACAGGTTGGGCAGCAGAATTGATAGCATCGTAACCTTCTATGCGGCAAATTGGATGGAAATGGGCCGTTGGGAAGTCTACGATATCAATTTCTTTATCTTGGATATGCTGAGCGACCCAAAGTTCTCTTTACAAGGGAGAAGCTTGAAATCGATTCGCGAACTCACTATCCGCTGGAGACAAGGTGTTCATGTCGGCTCGCTCACCAAATTTCAATCCTGGCGAAGGGATTTCGATTTTTGGGAGGTGAAAAGAAACGGCTTACTTGTGCAGGTGGGAGAGCTAACAAGCAATCGTGAGCTAGCAGTGGAAGGAAGAATTCAAAGGCATTGCGTCTTTACATACACATCCGACTGTATCAACGGAGCCTCTCGAATTTTCTCGATGCGGTTCAAATCGATCAGCGGAGATGGTCATATCGGAGACGAACTTTCTCGATTAACTATCGAAGTTGATCCCCGAATGCGCCAAGTAGTTCAGGTTCGAGGACGGCTGAATTCAATCGCGTCAGCTGACCAGGAGCAATGGCTTAAGCGGTGGGCGGCTGACCACGGGCTAAAGTTATGCGATCAAAACTAAAGCGGTCACATAATGTGACCGCTATTTTTTATGCAAAATCACTTGATGGATATTTTTGTCGTGCACTGGCATGAAGATGAACTAGCGGAGATCATAGCTAGGCTTCAATCGCCCGGGATGAACATTCGTGGACACTGGAGTCAAGGCGAAAACGCAGATATCAACAATCCATGGCCCGATGTGCTTGTCGTTTCATTGGAACGCTTGCCTTCGCACGGTTGGGCGGTTGCGGAATGGATGTGGTCGGCTAAGAGCCGTCAACACATTCCAATCTACTTCGTGGGCGGTAAGCCAGAGAAAATTGAGGCAACGAAAGTTAAATTTCCTAATGCCATTTTCTGCAACTGGCAGGAGCTGTCGAAGCTACTAAAAGTAAAGTAACGGGGTTTCAATCATCAACGAATCAAAACCCCGCCGCACCTAAGACGATTACATCGGCATATTTTTGAAGCGTTCCATCAGTTCTTCTTCAGAAACATCTTCGATGTGGGTTGCCATTGACCAACTGTGACCAAACGGATCTTTAAGACTGCCGTACCGGTCGCCCCACGGTGCATTATCTAGCGGCATGCTGACTTCAAATCCCGCATCAACCGCTCGTTGCCATGCGGCGTCTACATCTTCGACGTACAAGTGCATGGTGACTGCAGTGTTGCCGATTTTCTTCGGCCCGATTGCGCCCCAATCTGGCCACTCGTCGTTGAGCATCAGCATAGAACTACCGATTCTGAGTTGGGCGTTGAGCACCTTGCCATCTGGCATTTTGTGCACGCTCATTACTTCAGCACCAAGAGCTTTTTTGTAGAGTTCGATTGCGGCATCCGCACCATCAACTATCAGGTAAGCGGTAATCGTATTGAATCCTTCGGGAATGGGAACAACATTTGACATGGGCGTTTATCCTACCCTTGCAGGAATGAGTTTTTGATTCATATTTCTTTCATCTCGACCGGGATGATCAGGCATATTAGTAGTTAGACGAAATAATTCTGGACGTCAAAACTGGGAGTGAATGGAGATATGAATGAGGCCACAAATCGAGTGATTGCGAACTACGAATCGGGCCATATTCTGACCTCGATACTGACCGCGCTTTTAGCAATGGGAAAGGATTTGAACCACCTCGTTGCCACCGACCTCGCTCCGGTTGACGAGTTTCATATCCGCGGGCGAGAATCAACCACCGAACTCGCCAACCTCGCAAAACTTGAACGCGGTCAACGGCTACTGGATGTCGGGTGCGGGCTGGGGGGATCGGTTCGGTATCTATGCGAAGAGTTCGGGATTATCGCAACCGGGGTTGACCTGACCGGGGAATACATAGATACGGCGGTGGCGCTCACCGACTTGGTGGGGATGCAAAACCAGGTTTCGTTTTGGCAGGCAAGCGCGCTGGAACTGCCGTTTGAAGACGAAGTATTCGACGTTGTTTGGACGGAACACGTCCAGATGAATATTGCCGATAAACTCGCCTTTTACCGAGAAATGAACCGAGTTCTCCGACCGGGCGGCAAACTGGTTTTCCACGATATTTTTCAAGGTGAAGGTGGCGATGTCCATTTTCCGGTTCCTTGGGCGCCCGGGCCAGAAATCAGCCACTTGGTCACTCCCGAAAGTGTGAAAACAATCATTACCGAAGCTGGATTTGAAATCCTGCAGTGGGAAGATAAAACGGTGTACTCCAACGAATGGTTTTTGGCGATGCTAGCAAAGATCAAAGTTTCAGGCCCACCTCCTTTGGGTTTGCATCTACTGTTGGGCGATGAGGCAAAGACCAAACTCGGAAACGTTCAGAGGAATCTGGCTGAGAATCGAATCGCTGTGGTGCAGGCGGTTTGTGTGAAATTACAGTAAAAATCTTCGTGGTGGAGGCTAGGGGACTCGAACCCCTGACCCCCTGCATGCAAAGCAGGTGCTCTCCTACATACCAATAGTTATATTGGATCCTCAGTGCCTAAAAATAAACTCTGTGCTTGATAAGTTAAAGGCGCATTATACGGATGTTTTGTATGGGATTCTTATCACTTCCGCTTGATGGTTTTTTTGCGAAGCAGAACCATGCCCACGAGGCCAATGGCTGAAGGCTCGGGAACCGTTTCGATTCTCATTCCACCCCCAGTTATTTGAGCAAATGTTTGCCATCCGGGATTATTGTAGCTGTAGTTGGAGTTTAGTAGCTGTACTTCTAACGGATTATAGTTCCACTTGAGCGTTGTATTTGGCGCTAGTGCTTCAGAAGATATCCAGTACCTGTTTCCTTCTAACAAAATTGCATTTGTATTTGTGTTACCAAATGAGTAGGCCGGATTTGTGGCGTCGGGAAGAGAGGGCGGCACATTGCCATCCCAATGTGCGATTTCTGTTCCAACATTATTATTCGTGTCCGAATACAAAGTAACTCTAGCCAAAGGATCACCGGCTACAGCCGACAATGCGAGAACGATTTGAGTTATCTGACCCGATGTGAGGCTAGTAAACTGAAAAGCCGTTTTTTTTCCTCCCTCTGTAAAGCTCAAGGATTCACCTGCTGTGGAAAAGGTATCTCCAGGGCCAAGGTTGTTAAAGGCAGTAGCAGCATTAGCCGATGGTGCAAAGGTGAGCAACATGGGCAACATGATGAAGGTGGCTTTCATGATATTTTCTCCAAAGACGCACTTTTTAGGAAGTGCAATGAAAGGGAAGTATATGAATGGGGTTGGAATATTTCCGTGAAAAAATTGTCCGTATGTTTCTGATCCAGCAACTATACGGGATGTCGGGCTATTTGGCGGGGGAATTTGGTTGGTATAGTTAAATGAGCATTGGCAAAGTTCAAACTGTTTCTCTCCCCCATTACTCGCTTAGAAGATAGATGGGGTCATCAGGTTAGAATTCAGAATCGAAGACATTTGTTATTGTTGGTAATACTAGCGGATCAAAGTAAGCCGTTGTCTCGAAGAGAACTCGCTCAACTTGTTTGGCCGCCTTCTCAATACAATTACCCGCCCGATAATCTGCGGACTGCGTTGCTTCAGTTAAAAAATCTCTTAGGCGATAATTTATTTATTGCGTCGAGATCCACATTAGCTTTGCAACGCGATTGGGTTGAATTAGTATATCCAACTAACTTTAATGCACCGTTGATGCCTGATTTGCCGGGCGAGTGGGTTGAATCGAAACGGAAGTTATGGGTAAAGCACCGCTTCCCTCCCATTACCGAGACGATCCAATGGATTGCAGATAGCAATCCTACGGAAGCAGCCAACATGATGATTCACTCATCGTCGACCTGGGATTTTTTACCAACTTCGATTTCTCTGAATACTCATCGATTGGTATGGCAAGCTCTAACACCTGGGATCCAGGCAGATGAACTCCATGCTATGGGAATATATCTGGCTACAATAGCGGGAGAGAGATTTTCTGAACGTTCAGCCCATCAATTACGTGAGCGGCTCATTCTGTCGGGGCAATACAGTGCCCTCAGCAGATTATTGATTGCTAGGTGTCAAACTGCATTGACATTAGGTAGTTACGAAACAGCTGTCCGAATAATGCATGATGCCGTTATTTCTGCCGAACGTAGCAATAACACACTTGCCTTAGGAAATGCGAATATGTGTTGCAGTGTAGTTGAATCCCAACTACACCAGCACGAGTCGGCACTTAAATTTATGGCGGCTGCAAAGCACTTTTATGAAAAAGGAGGGCACGTATTCGAGTCTCAAGCCCTTGAAGTGATACGTGCGGATAGTGCACTGACTTTAGGAAAGTATGAACTAGCTGCCAACTCAATGCAGATGTATGTGGATCATCGATGCATACATTCTCGTTTTCACCCATGGTTTGGCTTAATGCAAGTAAGAATGGCGTTGGAAAAAAGTTCTGGTACTGCGCAAACATTGCTCGGACAACTTTCTAACGATCCTCTGTGGGGAGGACATTCTGTTCATATTCGTATTCATGAGATTGCCGCTATTGCCTGGTTAAAATCGGATCTTGAACGATCTGCTCTTCACTTAGCATATGCTAGAAGATATCGCAACCAGATTGGCGTTGTTGCTTCACCGTACGAACTACAACTTACTTCCTCGATTCGCGAGAAGATCAATCGCCAGATTTCGCCAAGTACAAAAAGAAAAATTAGGCGTCAATCGGCTCAATCAATAACACAACATCCCCCAGCGTTAGGCTAACGGTAATCTCCCCTTTTTGCATTAGTTGTGAAAGCCAAATTATGTTCCCGTGTAAACCTGTACTCCAGAACCCGTAATAGTACCGCCTTGGCCATTGCTAACTTCAAAATTATATTGCACCCTTTTACGACCTGAACCTAGATTAACAACGTTGACTATATTAAGGGTACCTGTCGATCCAACCTTGAATTGTTCTGAGTTAGGATCATCTGGATTTTGTTGGTTAGTGGCAAGCGTAAGTTGGAAATCTCCACTAACTAGCGGCTGTCCAATTTGGCCAAGAGAGTAACTAGACGGAAATATAAGTGGTTGCCCGGAGGATACCATAATAGTTAATAGGACACCCACAGTTTCATCAACATCACCTATATTATACGCGAAGAAAATAGCCTCTTTTCCAGGCTCTGGGCTGAAGCGTGCACCTTCGCCTCCTTGATAGGAATAAACGCCGTTAGCTGGTGTTTTAGCGGGATCCCACGAACCAGATATTTCAAAACTAATTTGGGGCTCTGTACCAACGGTGATGAAACTCGATGCCTGTGCGATGACATTACTACTGGAATCCAGAAGATCTAGCCTGATAATCTCACTTCCATTTGTACTAGGTGCCTTATAAATTATACTGCTGTTTGTTGTAGTAACCGAACTAGCGCCATTAATTCGCCCATTTCCGATAACAGTCCAACGATACTTAGATCCGGTGGGAAGGGCACCGCTCACTATTTGGCTCGTAAAGGATTTAGTTTCATTTGGACTCATGACTGCGCTAAACGGGTTTATTTTGATTGATATAGCTTGGAATTGAAAATTATTACTGAATAAGTAGCCGGTTGCAGATGCTGCGCCTAAACTTCTTACCACCAAAACTCCGTCTGATTCACCTGGTAACTCTACTACAATACTGTTTGGACTCCAGCTTTTCACAATAAGAATAGACCCATTTAAAGTTACAGTGCCTGATCCACTTTGAGGGCCAAAGAACCCGTTAATTGTTAAAGTATTATTCGAAATATTAGTTAGTGTGTTTTGGATGCTAGGAATAATTGTTTTGGAATCTGTGCCTTTACTGGTAAAAATCACAAATTCGGCTCTTGGACTTGAAGGAACTTGGGATTGTCCAAAGCTCAAAGGAATGGAAGTGCGAGTTGTCGTATCAAGCTCTACTTGCGCTTGTTCAAACGTTTTTGGAGGAAATGGTTCAGACTTTGGCATAAAGACATTAAGCCCAAGTAGCCGGTCAAATAGAAGCCGGGTGGTATCGGTTGAATCATTTGTATCTTGCTTGTTTGACCAACCCATATAGCAAGCAATGGGATAATTGTCTATGGCAAAATTTACTATTTCTGAACCAGCAGAGCTACATGATTGAGAGATCCATGTTGAATTTGGGCTGAAAGTTATTCCTGCGTCTTTCAAGAAATCGGTACTAATGATATAGCGGCTTTCGGTATCATAGCTCCCATTTATTTGAAAGACCTCGCCAGAGCCGTAAGCGATTGTTCCTTTTTCAATTTCGTTCTTATAGAATAAGTCTAACTCTGGTGTTGGCTTAGTTGATGTTGCATACCAAAATTTCATATTTCGATCTTTATCTGTATCTCTGATACCATGTGCGTGTACAAGTAACAGGCTTACGTTTCTTAAGTTCCGGAACTCTTCAATAGAGCCATCTAGGCACGAAACTTCGTAGCCTTTTTGTGACAAAAGAGTTTCTACTTCTGAGGTAGCATCATCGCGAGCTGGCTCAAAAGAGTTTATGAGGACGGCTTTCTTGCCATGAGGCAGGCCCCGGTTTGCTTGACTAAGTGGGTTCGAGCTTGTTAGACTTGGTGAAGTCAAATAGCTACGATCTAAACCGGTCATGACAACAATCTTAGTACCGTCCTTAAACCATCCGGTCACATCCCCACTTCGAGTAATTTCTGAATAAACTATTGCGGAAAGCGATTTTAGTTCTGCTAAGACAAGCGAGTCTCTATTCAGTAGGTCACTTACAGTACTGTAATACGCATTGATTTCGTTAATCGCATCACTTCGCTCTTCTGAGGTTACGCTTCCTGGTATAAATTCTGGGAGTGGTGGCAGGGTATTTTCTGTAGTTCCTTTTCCTCCACACCCGACCAGCAATGTAATTGCAGCGATCGTGAGTACAACCAAAGCTAATCTAAGCTTGTGAAAATTCATTTATAAGATTCTATGGCTACGAGCTAAAAATTTCCGTGATAACAATGTCCGCTGTAAGAATATCTACTCATTTTTTTGAAAATAAATTAAGCGATGGGTCAATTTGGCTTAATTTTCGTGTCAGGACGATAAAGAGTTAGGAATTACACGTGCTAGAAATAGCAGCAAATAAATCTTCGTGGTGGAGGCTAGGGGACTCGAACCCCTGACCCCCTGCATGCAAAGCAGGTGCTCTCCCAACTGAGCTAAGCCCCCACGAATTGAATGAGAATATTACCCTCACGAAAAGTTATCGGCGGGCCTGCATCGGGTCTTAATAGGCACAGGGGCGATTTTAACGGCAACCCTACGCCCAGCCTGTCAGAATGAAGGTGCTTTGAACTCAGAGAGACTAGCAAAAGCGATTGAAATCGTGAGAACCGCCGGAGATGGCACTCTGTTGCACTTCCAGCAGAACGCGACGGTTGATCTCAAGGGCGATGATTCGCCGGTCACCGTCGCCGATCAGAACGCAGAGCGATTAATGCGCCAGTTGCTGAGCGAGCAGTTCCCGGGTGAATCGGTTCTGGGTGAAGAAGAAGGCCTCACGGGCAGTGGAGACGACCGGTGGGTGCTTGATCCGATTGATGGCACGAAGTCATTTATCAGCGGAGTACCGCTCTACGCGACCCTGCTCAGTTACGAGCAAGACGGTCAGCCAATTTTAGGAGTGGTCTATCTGCCCGCGTTGGGAGAGATGTTCTGGGCGGAACGAGGCGGAGGCGCGTTCTGCAACGGGATACAGATTCAGGTCAGCAATGAAACTGATCTCAAACGGGTTGTGATGAGCACGGGCAGCCCCACGTCACTTGAAAAATATGGTCGCCTGGAAGGAGCCATGTCCATTGCCCGTCAAGTCATGGCCTGCCGGACTTGGAGCGACGCTTACGGTCATATTCTTCTTGCCAGTGGAAGAATTCAGATGATGCTCGACCCGGTGGTAAGTCGGTGGGATATCAGCGCGGTTATTCCCATCGTGGAGGAAGCGGGTGGCGTTGCCATGAAGTTTAACGGCGGCAAGCCGTTGAATGACCCAGCCCAATCGGGGGATTTGGAACTGGTTAGTGTGACTCCGGGGTTAAAAGATTTGGTGACAAGGACGTTCCAATCATGAGGGTGTTGGGGGTTGATCTAGGCAAAGCCCGTATTGGCCTGGCGGTGATGGAAACAGAAACTGGACTTTCTCGCGCTTTACAGCCGATCTCCGCTAAAGGTGCACTCAAAAGCGATGCTCAGCAGGTGTTTGCGGCTGGCAAACAAGAACTCGCCGAAGGATATGTGCTTGGTCTCCCACTTGAAAACGGTTTAGAGGGGAAAATGGCAAGTGTTATGCGCAGGTTCGGAGCTGAGTTAGAAGCGTTAGGCGGTTCAGTTTTCTATGTGGATGAGAGCCTGACCAGCGTCGAAGCTTCTACTGCAATGCACGAATCAGGGATGAAAGCAAGCCAACGAAAAAAACGCCTGGATTCGGAAGCCGCTTGCCGGATTTTGGATCGGTTCAAGGAGAGCCATGTCTAAGTTCGCTAAGTTTCTGATTGGGCTTGTGCTAGGAGCAATTATTGCCCTCGGTGGCGTGAACTGGATTCAGGCGCAGGTGGCACCGATGCCATCTGGAAAATCAGTCATGGTTCGCTGGCCATCCCGCAGTTTTAAGAGCGCCGTCAACGAACTTGGCAAAATGGGCGTGGTACGGAATCCGCAAGTTTTCGCCCAGTATGTAAAGTTCAACGGCGATGCAAAACCTGTCGCAGAAGGAACATACGAATTCAAGCCGGGGCAAACAGTCGAGCAGATCATCGCCAGCATGAATAAGCCGATCTCTCAGATGGTGCGTATTCCTGAAGGCTGGTGGATCAAGCGAGTAGCAAAGCGGCTTGCGGATAAACAGGTTTGCACTGAAGAAGAGTATATCGAACTGGCGAACAAGCCGGAAGAGTTCAAAGATGTCGTGAAATTCAAGTTGCCACAAGGCTCTCTGGAAGGTTATCTGTATCCCGATACTTATGAACTCCCTCCGATGCTTGGCGCACGCGCGGTGATCGAACGTCAACTCAAAGCATTCGAGAGTAAGGTTGTCAAAAGTTTTGGGGAAGAAGGGTTGAATCGAGCCGTGATTGTTGGCTCAATGGTGGAACTGGAAGCCGCTCTCGACAAAGAAAGGCCAATGGTTGCGGGAGTGATCGAAAACCGAACTAAAAAAGGGATGCGGCTGGAAATTGATGCGACCGTTTTGTATGCATTGGGTGAATGGAAAGTTCTTGGCCCAGGGGTTGTGCGAACAGTGAAATCTCCCTACAACACTTATTTGAACGCAGGATTGCCGCCCGGTCCAATCGGTTCGCCCAGCAAGGTCAGTATTGAAGCGGCACTCAAGCCAGATACACACAATTATTTGTTCTATGTGGCCAAGCCCGACCGTTCGCACTATTTCACTCCTTCTTATGCTGATCACCTTGCGGCGATTAAAAAGGCGCGTGGTGAATGGAAAGCCGCCGAGGCGAATAAATGAGACATTTCCGCCCCGGTGTCGTAGACCGAACCGCTGTGCCTTTGCATATTCGGCGTTTTAGCCCAGTTGCGGCCTTGCACACCTTAGAAGAAGTCAATCTGCAAGAGCTGTGGGACGACGGCAAGCGACTGATTTTGCTCGACGTTGACAACACTCTATTGCCTTGGCGCACAGAGGAAATTCCGAAAGTCACTTTTGACTGGATTGAGGCGGCGAAGGAGATCGGCTTTGAGCTTTGCATTCTTAGCAACACCCGAAATCCAGAAAGGCTGACTCGCCTTTCAGAAAAGCTGGGAATCCCATTTATTCGAGATAAGTTCAAGCCTCACCCTCGCATGTACGAGTTGGCACTTGAAAAATTCAAGATTGAGCCGGATGATGCAGTGATGATTGGTGATCAGCTCTTGACCGATATTTGGGGAGCAAACCGAGCCGGAATAGATGCGATCTGGGTGAAGCCGATCGGCAAACGTGAATTTGTCGGCACTCGGTATTTATCCAGAAATGTGGAGCGAGTTATCGGACGGATGCTCTACCGGTATTTTCAGGCCGATGGCGCAGATGCAGTTGATAAACCAGGATTCTTTAGCCACAACATCATCCGGCAATTTATCAAATTTGGATTGGTCGGCGGGGTCGCGACCGTTGTTGACTGGGGGCTGCACTACATGCTGATGTTCAAAATTCAGGCTGGTTCACAAAGCCTGCGTGATGTGGTGGGGGAGTGGACGATTCGGACGTTCAATTTAGGCTGGCCACTAGATGCCGAACATTTGCAGGATGCAGCTTACGCACCTCTCAAGATCGGTCCAGTGTTAATCGCAATTTTTGTTTCGTACTACTTAAACCGCTTGTATACGTTCCGCACGACGCACGAAAAGATAACGGTCAAGCAGGTGGCGCAGTTCTACACTGTGGCCCTGATTGGGATGGTGATTTCTGTTTCCGTAGGTGCAGTTGGTCAGCGGTTAGCCGATGCCAGCCCGATGATGAAATGGGCTGCGGCGAGTGTGCTTGGTATGGTGACCGCGTTCTTTTGGAATTTCGCCGGTCAAAGGCTCTGGACCTTTAAGAAGAAATGAGTTGGCACGAATGGCGCGAAGCTCCTGCTGGTGACTATGCCGTCATCGGTGACCCGATCAGCCATTCGTTATCGCCAAGAATCCATAGTGCCGCGTATGAAGCCCTAGGGTTGAACCTAAGCTATCAAGCATTTCGAGTTCCAATAGACGAGTTCAACCAAGCGGTGGAGCAATTGAAGTCACTTGGCTACAAGGGATTGAATGTAACGGTTCCGTTGAAAGAAGCCGCTCAAAACTGGGTCGGTGAGGGCAAATACGGCGCACTCAATACTCTGTGCCTACATTCTCAAACTGGGATCAATACAGATGTTCCCGCCTTTATGCAGACCCTTATAGAGAATAAGGTCAACCCTGGCGCGAAGCTTGCATTTCTCGGGGCGGGCGGAACGGCTAGAGCACTCTTGGTCGGAGTGCATGAAGCTGGATACGAAATTTCTGTGTGGAATAGAACTCCTCAAAAATTAGATGATTTACTGAGAGAGATTGGAATCTCCGCTCGCATACTTCCCGACGCCGATCCTATAGGGGCCGATGCGGTCATCAACGCAACTTCAGCAAGCATTTCTGGACTCGGGATCGCGGTTGAGTGGCGAAATGTGAATCCAGATTGCCTCGCCTACGACCTTGGCTACACCAATGGGATGACACCTTTTCTCGCAGATGCATTTGTGAGCGGCTGCCGAGTGCTGGACGGAAAACCGATGCTTGTGGAACAAGCGGCCCTAGCTTTTGAGTGGTGGTTGAAAAAAACAGCGCCGCGAGAGGCTATGCTTACGAGCGTAGAGTTATGAGCATTGTTCACCCGACTCAGGACGCGATAAATGAAGCCGGGCGTATTCTGCGCGAAGGTGGGGTTGTTGTTATCCCGACCGAAACCGTCTACGGTTTAGCCTGCGATGCTCTCAATCCAGAAGCGGTTCGGCGGGTTTTTGAAATCAAAGGACGGCCTTCAGAAAACCCGCTGATCATTCACTTGGCGGACGCAAAACAGCTAGAGTTGGTTGCCCAAGATATTCCTGATTTAGCTTGGAAAATCGCCGAACGATTCTGGCCTGGCCCGCTGACATTAGTTCTTAAGAAGCGGTTAGAGGTTCCTACAGAAACTACCGGCGGGCTTGAAACAGTCGCGGTTCGTGTGCCTCGGCACTTTGTTGCTCGCGACGTCATCAAAGCCGCCGACCGGCCAGTTGCAGCTCCGAGCGCGAACGTTTTTATGGGCCTCAGTCCAACGAGCGTTGAAGACCTTGATCCAGAAATTCTAGTTGACGTTGATTTAGTTTTGGACGGTGGACGTTGCGAAATCGGGCTAGAGAGCACGGTGATCGACCTCACAAGTGATGTTCCGAGGATTCTGCGACCAGGAGCCATTTCACGAGCAGATATCCAAATTCTGCTGGGCAAGCCCTTGGGTCACGTGCCGCACGAAGATATTCGTAAGTCGCCGGGGATGTATCGTCGCCACTATGCTCCGGGCGCACAGGTGGAACTGGTGAAACAACAATTAGGTGAGCATGATTGTGGGCTCACTTTTTTTGAAGCGCATGGCTCCCACCAGATCAAAATGCCGCGAAACGCTCAGGCGTATGGAGCGGTTTTATACGGAGCACTCAAGCGGTTAGACCTTCAAAAGCCAGCGAGAATCTTTGTGGAAGAGCCACCGGCTGAACCGGAATGGGAAGCAGTTTGGGATCGTTTGAAAAAAGCAAGCGCTAGTTTGTTATAGATTGCTGTTGATCGCAACCTGACCGCACAAATACGAGCGGTTGCTTGATTTTGGTGAGTAGTGCTCCGAAGTTGCGTGCACTATCAGAATCTTGATCATGGCTCGCCGCGATGCTGACAATGACTTGCTGGGCATTGATTTCTTCAGCAATTTCTGCAACCAAGGCCGGAATATCTCGCGTGCGCTCTAAGCGAACTTCAGCAAGGCTCTCGGAATTCGCAAACATCTCGCGGGCTTTTTCTGCGAATGCAAAGAGTTTGTGTTCTTCTTCCGGTACCGGCGCGTGAAGTGGTAGGTCACGCGGAACGATGATCGGGAACAGAATGACCAAGTGGGCGGGAGCCGTGCTGAGATGCTCAGCGATCGTTTTCAAAAAATGAGCGTCGCATTCATTTGGGCAGACAACGGCTAGTATGTGCTTCGATCTGGTTTCTTCAGATAAGCGTCGTTTTTTGGTTTCCTTGGATTCAAAAAGGTTGAGCGACGTTCGGGCATCTTCAACGGAATCGGCGAGCGCAAGTTGTGACCGCACGGCAGGAACGGACCGTAAGACGTCCATCACGGCATCAGGAACGCCGGCGAAAATGATTCGCGCTCCATCGTGCTCAAGCACGTAATCAATGGCAGACTGGAATGTTTTTGCGCCTTCTTCGTTGATTTTCGTGATCTGGCTGCAATCTACGATAACGCCAGTTGGATTTCGCCTCAGAGTAAGCGCAATAGCCGTTTGAACGGCGTCCCAAAATCCGGCGGTTAACGGGCCGGAAAGGACAATCACGTCTTCGTACGATTCAACAATCATTGATTTTCTTGTTCGCCTTCGATAAAGTATCGGATATTTGTTATGACGACATTACGTCTGGTGCCTAAGGCCAGCTTGAGCAATATGGCGGCGTTGTTATGCAAAAGTCCCTGCCACCAGTGTTTTGGAACGGCTTGAGGCACGATCACTGTGACAACCCGTTTCGCATCCATGCTGCGTACATGATCGACATAATCCAAAATCGGCTGGATGATAGATCGGTACGGTGAGTCGAGGATGATGAGGGGCATTTCGACGCCAAAGTTATTCCAGTCTTCTTTAATCCGTTTTGCCGATTCTTTCCCCAAGGCAACGTGAATTGCCCGAGCATCAGGAGACATTGCCTTTGCATACTGAATTGGGAGCAAGATGCCCTTATGCATTCGCGGAACCAGGAGCAGAGTGGTGGGTTTGATTTCCGGTAAGTGGTCTGCCCGGGTGACAGTCAGTTTTTTTGCCAGTGATTTGTAATATCTACTGATAAGGTTGAAGATCGTCATTAAGATTGCCATCGCGATAATGACAATCCAAATTCTTTCTTCCCACTTTGTGTAAATGAGAATGATCCCGACACAGAAAGTAACGACAGCGCCAAAACCTGAAACATAAGATTGAATCGCAAACTTTCGCGCCGCCCTATTTCTTTCGCGCGGACTTGCCGTCGGATGTTCATCGTCAGCTTCTAAATCTTTGCGTTTGAGAACCATCCAGCGTCGTTTACGGAAATATCTGAACATTCCCGCTTGACTCAGAGTAAACGCCACAAATACGCCTAGTGCGTAAAGAGGAATCAGAGAGTGGGTATCGGCATTGAACTTAATGATCAATCCGATAGCGATGAAGGAAAGCAGGATAATGCCGTTTTGGAAAACGAGACGATCCCCAACCGTTCCAAGCTGACGCGGAAGGTAGCCGTCCCGGGCAACAAAGCTAGCAAGTCGAGGGAAGTCCGCGTAAGCTGTGTTCGCCGCAAGGAACAAAATTGCCGCCGTCATGATCATAATGGCGGAAGTCATAAATCCGGGGCCGAATTGTTGTTCTGCAAGCTGCGCGATAACGGTGCGATATCCTTCTGTGCCAGATTCAATCGGCACTATGCCACTATGCCATGCCGCCCACGAAAGCCCAATAAACATGGTGGTGAGCAGAGTAACCATCATCACGAGGGCTTTGCTCGCGTTCTTGGATTCTGGCGGCTTAAATGCTTTGACCCCGTCAGCGAGAGCTTCGGTTCCGGTCAATGCTGTACATGATGCGGCAAAAGCGCGAAGAAGCAAGAATCCGCCGAGTGTATGTAGTTGATTTCCATCCCAAGCCGGAAGTTGAGGAACGACCGCTGGGGATGTAATTCCGGTAAACAATGACTTCCCAATAAGGATGAGAATAAGAATGACGAACCCGTAAGTTGGGATCGCGAACACGATTCCGGATTCTTTTGCCCCCCTCAGGTTCATTAAGCACAGAATTCCAACTGCCCCACAAGCCATGGGCACTGTGTAAGGTTGAAGCTGTGGTGCCAGTGATACTACGGCTTGAGCACCAGCTGAGATGGATACAGCCACAGTTAGGACATAGTCAATCAGAATTGCCGCACCTGCCAACTGGCCAGCGTAAGGGCCAAGGTTATCTGTACTGACAATGTAGGTGCCGCCGCTTTCAGGGTAAGCGTGAATCGTTTGGTAATAGCTGAAGGCGATGATCACCAGCAGAACCGCAAGGCAGACGGCAATGATCGGCAAAACCCCGTAAGCGGCAAGGCTCCCGGCCAGGATAAGAACTAACAGAACTTCTTCAGTGGCGTATGCAACACTTGAAAGAGCGTCGGATGCAAAAACGGCGAGTCCAAATGGAACGCTGAGTCGTTCGTGGTGGGCATGGCGTGCATGTATCGGTTTCCCGAATACAAAGTGTTTGAATTTATGGAATGAGCTCATTGAGACCAAGCGGTCGCTTCATTGCAGGCCAAAGCCAATTATATTACGAGACTAATAATTGGATACAGGATTTTTTGTCCAAAACTACGTAGCGGGTAGGCACTAAATCCATTTGGAGTTCGATTCTTGGGTTCAAACAGCATAAGCGAACCGCAGTTTCTGGCCCAAAATCTTCGGCGAGATTGCGGAACGCATCTAGCAAAGTAATTGCGGAACCAGCGAGCGCATTGCTTTTAGCGAGCCTGACTTCTCCCTCACCAGCAATAACTTGGTGATCCCACATTGTGAATTCTGTGCCCGGCGCGATTCCTTTCGCCATTGTGCAGTCGCTGACGGCGATCACTTTTTCATGGGGCTTGGATTTGAGCAGGATTTCCGCGGCTGGTTTGCTGACGTGCAGTCGGTCGTAGATCAATTCCGCCGTAATAGAATCGATGTTTAACACTGCACCAACGGTTCCAGCCTCGCGATGATGGAGCGGTCGCATTGCATTATAGGTGTGGGTGGCGTGAGAAAGCCCCCTTTCGACAGTCTCAGCGATCTCAGAATACGTCGCATTGGTGTGCCCGGCCGAAACGATGACATTACGCCGGACTAAGTCTTCAATCAGATTCTTTGCTTCTGCCTTTTCCGGCGCAAGCGTTATGAGCTTAAGTCGGGAATCGTGTAGCAACTCTTGCCAAGGGGAATCTGATAAAGGAATATCTTGAATCGCTTCCGGTGGCTGTGCACCAGGATATTCGGAGGAGATAAACGGTCCTTCTAGATGGAATCCCCAAATCAAAGGATGCTCCGGAAGCTGATTGATCGCCGCCTGGGTTTGCTCGTAGGTTGCCGTAATTGTGGTCGGCAGAAATCCTGAGTAGCCGTTTAGTGCGAGTTGGTCAGCGAGTTGAACAATCTGACCGCTGGATGCAGACATAAAATCAATGCCAAATGCACCGTGAATGTGAACATCTACAAAGCCGGGGATGAAGAGATCGCTTGATTTCTGGGAAGTTTCGGAAAATACGGGAGGCTGACCATCTTCTTTCTCGATAGAATATGTGCCCCAACCGTTTGGCCCGAATGCGTTTGCGATCAGCTTCATCAGATTCGAGCATATCCTCCGGAATGCTTCGCGACAAGACCGTCAAGCTCCATCATTGTGAGTTCGCTCATTAGTTCAGCGGTCGTGAGCCCAGTTTCATCGGAGATTGCTTCGATCGTAATTGCTTCCGACCCAAGCATTTCTAAAATGATTTGCTGAGCTTCATTAAGATCAGTAGGTTGCTCCTCAGCCGCCAATTCCATCACGTGACCCAAATCTTCAAGAATTTGATCGGGATGATCAACCAATATCGCGCCATCGCGAATGAGTTGGTGAGAACCTCGGTAATTGTCTAAATTGATGCTGCCCGGTACAACGAACAAAGGTCGGTTGAGGTTGGCGGCGTGTGATGCAGTGTTCAGCGATCCAGAGGGAATAGGTGCTTCAATTATCAGTACGGCATCTACTAAGCTCGCCAGTAATTGATTCCGGGCTAGTAGCTGATGCTGTTGTGTAGGCGTGCCAATTGCATAGGGGCTGAGCAAACATCCACACTTGGAAATATCTTCGAGAAGCTGAGCGTGCGCGGGAGGTTGAGCGACATCAACGCCACACGGAAGTACACAGACCGTCGGCTTTTTTACCGCAAGTGCTCCGCGATGAGCGGCAGCATCGATTCCAAATGCGCCTCCGCTGACGATTGTCATTCCTGCCAATGCAAGGCGTTCGGCAAACTTTTGTGCTGTGGCTTTCCCTTGGGTCGTTGCCCTACGGGTGCCAACAATGCCGATTTTCGGTTTATGCAGGCATTCGCTGGTACCGCGTATAAATAACGCCTGCGGGGGCGAGCCGCCCTGCAACAAAGTATCTGGGTACTCCCCTGGAATCAAAACCTGAACATCCTGGCTCAATAATCTCTGGACTTTATTTTGATCCGGACGATTAATGTTGGCTCTTTCTTGAGCTGTTAGCTTTGGCCAAGAGAGGAAGATTTCAGTGGGATCAGAATCATGAGGCCCGAGAGCATTGAGAAACTCTCGAGCCTTTTCATCCTTTAACCCAGCCGCCAGAAAGACCTGCCAAAACCGGGCCGGATACATGAACGCAGTTTAAGAACCGTCTCCGCGTCCGCCGCCACCACCACGACCGCCACCAGCAGGGCCGAGTCCACCGCCGCCTGGCTGATTGCCATTGTTGGAATCACCGCGGGGAGGGCTACCTAAAGCATTCAGACTGTTATCAATTTTTAGCGAATATTCGGTTACGCTGGTATTGTTCAGCCAGTCAGAAGCTGTCACTTGAACCGTTGCGCGTCCATTGGCAATTTGAGCATTCGTGCCACGAGTGATAATGAGCACGCTCAAGAATCCATCATTTGATAATTTGCTAATGTAATCTTTGCCGTTGATCTTCACTTTAACTGAGTCGGGATCAATTCCAATGCCAAGGTCTTCAAGTTTGAATACCATTTCCATTGGAGCCTTGCCTGCGATTTCCTGACCAGGTTTAGGCCAGAGCATTGCCGCACTTGGAGGTGTCAAATCAACCCCGAGATCTTTATCGAACATCAAAAGGCTAGCATCGCGAGTTAGGACGAAGAGCGAATTACCACTCATTGCGGGTGTACCGGCAACAAGGGTGTAATCAACCACTGGCTGGGTTGAAGGCTGCTGACCACCAAGTGCTCCGCCATCTCCACCTCCTGGGCCGAGTGCTCCGCCGCCCCCAGCAGTTTGAGGAGCCGGTGCCTTAGTTGTGATCGCCTTGATCACATAACTCCACACGATAGTAGCTGATTGCGGGTTGATTAAATTGATCGCCCCGTTAGCTGTTGATACGCTTACTAAGTTGCCAACAAAAGATGGCGATGAAACAGGCACTCCTACTTCCACGGGCTTACCGAACATTGCTTTACCGCTGGAATTGAAGAAATAGACTTCTCCACGTGCCGTCATTGCCGCAATTCCTGATTCGTTTGCGGCGGGTGAGCCGCTGAGTTCCTTACCCGTATTTTGTTGCCAAATCACGCTACCGGTTCCGGCTCGCAGTGCGATCAGATAGTTGAGTGAATTAGCGTAAATGCGATCACCGTAAACTGTGAAGTTACCGTTGGAGCGTAGGATATTGAACTTTTGCTCCCACTTAGGACGCAAACTGCTCGTGTCCAGAGAAACCATTTTCCCACGCTGTGTAGTGTAAATAATTTGGTCTTGATAGGCTCCAATTGTGCTGTGAACGAGATCCTGTTCGGCGATAGGCTGACCGACCAGCTGACCGTTTTGGGCGGTGATTACGTTAACTTTTTGTTTGCCTGTCACAAATCCAATCGATTCACCCGCGATGACAACGTTGCTGGAAATAAAGTCAGGCGATACATATTGCCATTTCATTTCCCCGGTTTCCGCATCTACCGCATAGATCGATTTTTCATCGCCTGCGGCAACAACCATTCCGTTTTTAACTTCGCAACCGTAGGGAAAGCTACCTTGGATTGCTTCACCCGCTGGGAATCGCCAGTTTAAATTCCCACTGGATTTATCTAAACTGTAAATTCGACCACCAACGGCAACAATGACGTTGTTCCCAACAAACTGTGGAGTGCCGGAAGGTGAGGCCTTGGCAGATTCAGCCCATCGCCAAGCAAGAGGTGTAGGGCCAGAAATATCGGCGTAGGCTGAACCGAAGGCGGCAATCGCACAGAGTGCGGGAAGTGCTCGCAAATTGAAACGCATCATCAAGTGTCCTTTTTTCACCCGATTGGGCCACCTCAGTATAACGGTCAAGGCAGCAAGATTGCCAGGTTAACGGGCAATCTTCAAGTGAAATTTTCCTATTGTTCCGACGTTCCAGCGAGGCTCAAGGTCACGGCTGATTTTGAGCGTGAATAGATATGATGGTGGGAATGGTCGCGGTGCTGTGTTATCACAAGGTTGGAGAAGAACAGGCGGAAGGGCGTTGGATCAACGTCAGTCCACAAACTCTGGCTTCCCACATTGAGTTTTTTCAGCGACGAAACTACAAGGTGGTTCCGGCGGCGAGCCTGGCAGGAAAACTTCCTGAGCGATCAATTTGCCTGACATTTGATGACGCATACGAATCAACATTGGCTAACGGATTGCCAGTTCTTGAAAAGCTTGCTGTTCCCGCGGCTTTTTATGCAGTGAGCGAATACGTCGGCAAAGATTCTGGCTGGGATGGGGAAAAGGCGGCGACGCTTGCAGGTTGGGATGAACTTAAGCGAGCTCAAAAAGCCGGAATCGAAATTGGCAACCACACCCACTCGCATCTTGATCTCTCTAAGTTGAACCAAGACGAGCAAGTTGCTCAGATCGAAAAATGCAGTTGGTTGATGCGGGAGCGCGGATTGAATCCAGAAACGTTCTGCATCCCATTCGGAAAATACAACAAAGAAACATCTGCAGCAATTGAGCAAGCGGGGTTTGGAGTCGGATTTACCGTGGAGAAGCGGTGGGCTAAAGAAAGTGATGACCGTCGGCTGCTCCCGCGATTTGCCATGAGCTACGGAGACAATATGCCTGCATTGCTCTATAAACTGTTTATTCGTCCGAAGATGCTAATGGGACGTTGAGAAATTTCTAGGGTCCTTTGAACAACATTTTTTGTGGGGCGGGTATTATTTCTCCCGTTCGGGCCTATAGCTCAGTTGGTTAGAGCGCACCCCTGATAAGGGTGAGGTCACTGGTTCGAATCCAGTTAGGCCCACCAAGTCTCCCCTTTCGGATTGGTTTCTGCTTGAGGTTTGGCTCTGGTTGGCGAAAGTTTCGTCACATTTCCCTTTGCGCAAGGATCTCACAATAGTGGTGAGCATGGGCTTGCGCCGCTCGGTCCCGATGGTTTGCCCCGGTTGACCAGGTGCAACAGCTTGCGGCAATCAGCTTTACGCGGCTTATTCGCGTGCCTCATCAACATGAATCAAACAACCCAGAAATCGGGCTTTGCAGCCCTTGGACTTGCGCGTCGAACGTGCGAAATCCTGGCCGATCACGGAATCGTGATCCCAACCCCAATTCAAGCGCAAGCGATTCCTATCGCCATGCGCGGCGATGACCTCATCGGCATTGCTCAAACCGGAACCGGAAAAACGCTCGCCTTTGGGCTACCTATGCTTGAACAACTGCGTGAAGACGAAGTCGGGCTGGTACTTGCTCCGACCCGTGAACTCGCTCACCAAATCGCCGAAACATTCCTTTCACTGAATGTGAAATGCGTGTTGGTGGTCGGTGGAGAATCAATGTCCCGCCAGGTATCGCAACTGCGCGGTCGCCACAAAGTCGTCGTCGCCACCCCAGGCCGGATGATTGACCATCTGCAACAAAAAACATACCGACTCAATCGAGTGGGAGTAGCCGTGTTGGACGAAGCCGACCGTATGCTGGATATGGGTTTTGCTCCGGCTATCCGCACGATCCTCGGTCAATGCCCGTTACAGCGGCAGACTCTTATGTTCAGTGCGACGATGCCAGAAGACGTGGAAGAACTGGCGTCGCGTTACCTGTTACAGCCTGAAAAGATTGAAATTGCTCCCGCTGGCACCGCCAGTGAACTTGTTGACCAAGAGCTGATTTACGTTCGGTTTGACGATAAGCGTCCGATGCTCAACAAGCTACTGGATGAAAATCGAGGCACAGTTTTAGTGTTCTCGCGAACTCGCCACGGCGCGCGAAAGTTGGCGAAAGGAATCCGAGAAGATGGTCATACGGCGGCGGAACTTCATGCCGACCGAACCCTTGCTCAACGGCGAGAAGCTCTTGCCGGGTTCAAGCAAGGCAAATACCGAGTCTTAGTCGCCACCGATATTGCCGCTAGGGGCATAGACGTCAAAGAAATCTCGATGGTCATCAACTACGATGTTCCTGAGCACGCGGATGATTACATCCACCGCATTGGTCGAACTGGTCGGGCAGGAGCGAAAGGAAAGGCGATCACGATTGCTCTGCCGGAACAAGCGAAACTTGTACGCGCGATTGAAAAGCTGATGGATACAAAAATGGAAGTCAGCCCCCTTAGTAACTGCGGGCCGAAAGGTGGCGCAGAAGCGGCTAAGGGATTCCCGAAGCGACGTTTTGGTCGGCCGAATAACGCAAAGCGACGACGCTAAAATCACGAAGTAAAGGTCTTGGCTGGTGGCAGAGACTTTTACTTAAAACAAAACCAATAACCCAAGCATCACGATAAAGTGGCACGCGGCCCCACCGAGTACGAATAAGTGCCAAAGCTCATGCGACGAAAACTTGCCTGGCCAGAGTTTCGGTCGTTTGGTTCCGTACACGACCGAGCCGATTGTGTAAGCGAGCCCACCAGCGAACAACCATCCCATCGTTTGCGAGGTCAGGCGGGAATCGAGCTTGCCTAAAACAAAAACTAGCATCCAGCCCATGCCAAGGTAGAGCAACAACCTCAGCCAAGTCGGGGTTTTGTCTCTTGTTGCTGAAACCAGCACACCGAACAAAGCAAGCCCCCACTGCAAGCTAAGAACTACCCACTTTTGAGGTGCGGGCAAAGCCAGCAAACAGATTGGCGTGTAAGAACCAGCGATCATCACGTAAATCGAAGAGTGATCCATGCGCTGGAGCCATGCGTGTTTGAGCGAAAGCGAGTGATAAACCGTGCTACTGGCAAATAAAAATGTTGCGGCTAACCCAAAGATCGCAAAAGAAATCACGGCAACGGGGTTTGGAATACTGCCGATGACGAGAACTATTGTTCCAATCGCCATGAGCACAGCCCCAACAAGGTGCGACCAAGCGTTGAACGGCTCTCGGAATTTACTCGCCATGGCCTATTGTAGCCTTTGCCGAGCTTAGTCATACTGATGCTGATGTCGGCAGAAGGGCGAATTGGCGTTGATGAAAGCGGAAAGGGCGATTATTTCGGCCCGCTGGTTATTGCCGCTTGTTACGTCGCTCCTTGGCACTATGCGGAGCTAGAAGGCGTCATTGATTCCAAAAAACTCACAGACAAAAAGGCACTCGCCTTGGCAGGAGTGATCGCCAATACCTGTCCGTGTTCAGTGATTGCAGTTGGACCAAACCGATACAACGAGATGCACGCCAAAATGCGGAATCTCAACCGGATGCTGGAATGGGGCCACGCGAAGGCGATTGAAAATGTTCTTGCCTTAGAAGGCGTTGAATGCGATCTGGTGATTAGCGACCAGTTTGCAAATCCCGCTGGCCTCCAACGCGTGATCAACACCAAAGGGTTGAAGATTAAGTTAGAAAGTAGAGTTCGGGCAGAAAGTGATCTTGCCGTCGCTGCCGCCAGCGTGTTGGCTCGAGCAGAATTTTTGCGGAGACTCGAACGCCTAGGCTCGGAAGTCGGAATGGAACTGCCAAAGGGTGCCGGGCCGGGGGTTGATTCCACTGCAAAGCGTTTAGTAGAAGCTAAAGGCAAGGAAATTTTAAGAGAAGTGGCCAAGACTCACTTCCGAACTACGGAAAAAGTTCTTGGCCACGCTTTAGTCTAGTTTGAATTTAGTTCAAATTAGATTCGGTTGGGCTTTTTACGAATTCGAGGACAAATACGCGGCCTTCTGAATTCACAAATGTCCTTTGTTCCTTGGTTTGCTTTGGCAGATGATCCAAGTTGCGCCAATCAAAAGATTTGCTCATTGATGGCTTTGGAGAAGTCGTGACTGCGGGCTTTTGGACTGGCGCTTCTTTTGCCGCCACGGATACAGCGATTGCTTTGGCTAAAACCACCATTGCTTTCACTACTTGTCCAAAAAGTTCGTTCATTTCTTTCTCCTTTGTAACCCTTACAGTTTTTGGGGAATGTTTAGTTCCCGGCCCTGTAAGACTTAACGCATAAAGGGGCGGAGGGTTTACGGTGAATTTTGAAAATGGAGGAAAAGGGTAGCGAAACTCATAGTTTCCTCACAAGCGAAATCAACTCAGTTAACGGGTAGACAGACTCAAAAAATAGTCTGGATTGCCTGACTTTTACAATCTCCGTTTTCCCTGAAAGGGGACTGGTCATAATAAGTTCAATGGCGGAAGTCCTTCTCGATTCCTCAGCAATGAAGAGAACCCTCTCGCGTATGGCGCATGAGATCCTTGATGGCAATTCGGGCGGTCAGGACTTGGTGGTTGTTGGAATTTTGCGGCGGGGATATCCGGTTGCGAAGCGGTTGGCATTTTTAATGACTCAAGTTGAAGGGGCGACTATTCCCTGCGGAAAGATCGATGTTCGCTCTTTTCGCGACGACTTGAAGGATGAAGCCCCCACGGATGAAACGGAGATTCCATTCCAGATAAACGACCGCAGAGTGGTTTTAGTGGACGAGGTGATCTTTACGGGTCGGACGGTTCGCGCGGCGATGGAAGGAATCATGCGCCTTGGGCGACCAAGCCATATCCAGCTTGCATCGCTGGTGGATCGCGGTCATCGAGAACTACCGATCCAAGCAGATTATGTCGGTCGCAAGGTGGAAACCCAGCGGGAAGATCATATTTTTGTTAAGTTGAGCGAATTTGACGGAGAAGACTCGGTAGTTTTAGCCAGAGGCGGAGTAGTGGAGAGCTTGAAATGAATCAGAGCATGTTAGCAATACGACACACGTCGGCAGAGGATATTCGTGAGTTGATCGATCTTGCCGCTCAATTCAAGGCCGATATTGAGGCGGGTCGTGAAGTAGATGCCGGGCCGCGACGCACGATTGGTCTTCTTTTCTTTGAAAACTCCACCCGAACCCGCGTGAGCTTTGAACAAGCCTGCAACTATCTGAATTATCGGGTTGTGAACTTTTCTGGAAGTGGAAGTTCGCTGAGCAAAGGTGAATCGCTTAAAGACACGATTCTCACACTCAAGCACGAAAGATTAGAAGCGGTCGTAATGCGGCATAGAGCTAGCGGAGCGGCCCAACTCGCGGCGGAATATTTCGGCGGTCCACTTGTCAATGCAGGTGATGGTCAGCACGAACATCCGACTCAAGCACTAGGAGATGGATTGACAGTTCTTAGCCATAAAGGCAAACTGGAAGGACTGCGAGTTGCGATAGTTGGTGACATCATGCACAGTCGGGTCGCGCGGAGCAACGCTTGGCTATTTAGCAAACTTGGTTGCGAAGTCCGGTTTGTTGGACCGCGAACGCTGATTCCTGGTTCAACCGCAAAGCTTCCTGGCGAGGTTTATTACGATCTCCGTACAGGAATTTCTGGTGCTGACGTTGTGATGTGCCTGCGGTTGCAAAAGGAGCGTATGACAGAGGGACGTTTGAGCTCTCTCGGCGAGTACCGGCGGCTTTATCAGATCAACCGGCGAACCCTGAAATGGGCGGCAGATGATGCGCTCGTGATGCACCCGGGGCCGATCAACCGAGGGGTTGAGGTGGATGACCTCACCGCCGATGGCCCGCAAAGTGTGATTTCTGATCAGGTGACAAACGGTGTTTACGTGAGGATGGCGGTTTTGAACTGGGTGTTCCAAAAACAAATGGCGGCGGTGGCGAAATGATAACGGTATTCAAAAATGGGCGGATTCTTGATCCTTCTCAAGATTTAGACATCATCGGCTCCATTATTTTGGAAGATGGTCAGGTCACCGAAATTGGCGAAGATGTTGAGATCGGCGAATATGATGAGCTTTACGATTGCAGTGGTTTGTGGATCACGCCTGGTTTGGTTGATCTTCACACACACCTACGTGAACCAGGTGAAGAGCGGCGAGAAACCATTAAGACGGGCACTCAAGCGGCAGCGGCGGGCGGATTTACCACTATCTGCTGCATGCCAAACACAAGCCCCGCGTTAGATAATCCTGCGATTGTTGACTTCATCTTGGATAAAGCGGCTTCGCCCGAAGCAGGCGGGATATTTGTTCAACCCATCGGAGCACTCACTAAGGGCCAGCTTGGGCTTGAACTTGCCGACATTGCTGCCTTGCGACAGGCTGGGGTTGCCGCCGTCAGTGACGAAGGATGCCCGATTCAAGACGCCAGCGTGATGATGCGGGCGATGGAATTCTGCCTTCAGCTTGATCTGCCGATCATGGTGCACTGCGAAGACGTTTCTCTTACTGTCGACGGTTGCATGAACGATGGCCCGACTTCGGCGATGCTTGGCTTGAACGGAATTCCGCGCAGTGCGGAAGAGATCATGATCATGCGCAACTGCGTTCTTGCGTTGAACACTGGTTGCCGCGTTCACTTTATGCGCGTGAGTACATGGGGCGGGGTCGAAATGATCCGCCAGTTTAAGTACCTCGGCGCGCCAATCACTTGCGAAGTCAGCCCGCCGCACCTAACACTCACCGATGAAGCAATTGGTGAGTTCAATCCCATCTACAAAACAACTCCACCATTACGATCTGAAGTTGATATTGATATCTTGATGCAAGCCCTTGCTGATGGAACAATTGATGCAATCGCCAGCGATCACTCACCTTATGCGCCATTTGAGGTTGAAGTCCCGTTCGAGGAAGCTCCTATGGGCATGAGCACCCTGGAATCAACTCTCGGCGTAATCCTCACCCATGTCACCCACAAGGGAATCTTGACTCCGCTTGAAACCATCCACCGGCTCAGCACTGGGCCAGCTCAAATTCTCGGTTTGGAAGCAGGCACGCTGATTCCGGGCAAAACTCCGGTAGCTCAAATGACAATTATTGACCCGAATTTGGAATGGACATTCGATGCTCAGCGTACATTTAGTCAGGGTAAGAACTCTCCTTTCCATGGATGGAGCCTTACCGGAAAGGCGATGGTGACCTACTGTGGAAACGAAGTTTATCGAGACCCCATGCTAAGCAGTGAAAGATATGAATTGGCGCTGGCTTAGTTCTGCTGTTTTCTGTTTAGGCTTAGCAGGGTGCTCCGTTATCCAGCTACCTGATCCTAACGATATGGGGGGTAGAGAGCAGATTGACCCTGAGATCATGCAACGCAATATCGCACTCGCCTACCAGGATCTTGGACTCCGCGTTAAGCGTGGCGAAATTAATGAAGCCCAAAAAGAAAAGCTAATTCGTGAACTAGCGGAAAATTTAGCAAGCTACATAAAATTGGAGAATATTCCGGATCATGAGGCGTATCGTTACGCAGATGTTTTGCGACAAGCGAATAGGCTTGCGGAAGCAAAAGCTGTGTATGAAACCGCAGTATCAGTTGCTAAAACCGAAGATCGACTAGTCAACGATTCTCTTCAATTAGCGCGGGTGATGTGCATGATGGGAGAAGTAAAGCCTGCGATTGATCTGGCCCGAACGACTTTTACGGCAAGCCCTAAGGAAAAGGCTCCTATTCTGCTTTCTGTGCTTTACGAAATTGTTCCCGCAGGCAAAGATAAGGGTCACGATGTTGAGCTAGGCGATCTTTTGCTAGATGCGATAGACCAACAAATGTTGGTAGAAGTTGACCCAGAATCTGATGCGGGAAAAGCGTTCCTTGATGCTTCACAAGTGCATGTTGCTAAGGCATGGCAAGAAGCCATGAAACTCTACAATTCGGCAAATCGTGAAGATTTAATGCGGAAAGCGATTGAACGTCGTGACGCTGTTGCCAAAAAGTTTGGGAATTTTTAGATGAGCTTCCGCGAGTTGCTGGATTCCTTTCAGGGTTTGAAGGCCGTCGTTATCGGCGACATCATGCTTGACGAATACATCGTTGGCTCTATTGATCGTATCAGCCCTGAAGCTCCCGTGATGGTCGTAAAAAAGGAAAGCACTCGCTGGGTTCCGGGCGGAGCGGCGAACGTCGCGAAGAATATTGCCGCACTCGGCGCACAAGCTAGGGTTCTGGGAGTCGCTGGCGATGACGAAGGCGGGCGACTACTCAAGGAAGCCATAGATTCTCAAGCGGGTTTGGATGCGTCTCTTTTCACCGATAAAGGAAGGGTGACGACGAGAAAAACCAGGATTCTGGCGAACCATTCTCACCAAGTCTTACGAGTTGACGAAGAAACAAATCGACCAGTCAGCCGAGAGGTTTTGGATTGGGTAATCCATTCGCTTGACATTGAATCTGCTGACGTGGTTTTTCTCAGTGACTACACAAAAGGGATGCTCACTCCCGCATTAAACCAGGCGGTGCTCGAAGCAGCAAAAAAAGCAGGCAAGCTCGTAGTGGTTAATGCCAAACCATCCTCCGCAAAGACCTTTTTGGATGCAGATTTACTCACTTTGAATCGTGGCGAGGCGACCGCAGTGCTTGGTCATCGCCCGACAAATCTATCTGATGGAGTCACCGCCGCGCGTCACTTGCGAAATGAACTCGGTGTGCAGGGAGTCCTGGTCACAATGGGTGATTTGGGAATGAGTGCCGCCTGGCCGGACGGGGAAGCCCTGGTGAACGCGCCTGAAGTTGAAGCATACGACGTCGCTGGAGCGGGGGATACAGTTCTAGCTACTATCGGACTTGGTTTAGCACGTTCTGGCTTTAACTCAAACATTTTTGAACTGGCGGCACAAACAAGTGCAAAAGTAGTCCAGCATGTGGGGGTCGCTATTCCTTCAGAAAGTGACCTTGAATCTATCCGGTCCCTGCACGGGCAGTAGGTTCAATTGGTATCATTGCAAATTAGACCAGTCAGGTACATACCATGAGAGTACGAAACAAGGAAATGCGCAATCGTCGCCGACGGAAAGAAGAGCGCGTTAAAGAATTAATTAAAGAAGCTAAGGCAGCCGGTAAGGGTGGCAAGAAGAAAGCAGTTGCTCCCGCCGCAACTGAAGCCCCTAAGAAAGAAGTAGCAGCAAAAAAACCAGCAGCTAAAAAGCCGACCGCGAAAAAAGACACTGCCGAAAAAGCTCCGGCAAAGAAACCTGCCGCTAAGAAGTCGGCAAAAACAGAAGAAACCAAAGAAAGCTAATTCAACGGTCTCAATTTCAAAACTATCGAATCCCTTAGTCGTTAAGTCGAGTAGGGGATTTATTTTTGGGCACCAGGAGGGTTCAGCTTTGGTAAAGTGGAGTACGGGTGATTTGTGGCTGACGTTTTGAGCCAAGAAGCCCAGCGAGACGTGCCTGTTCCCCTCGCAAATCAGTGGGAAGTTTTTGCTGAATATGTCAGGGCTAATCCGGGTTGCTTGGGTCGTACTCCGGATGATCTTGCCCGTGAATTTGAGCTAGATGTAGATTTTGTGCGTTCGTTTGTTGCCGCCATGCGGACACCCATCGAACAAGAATCATTTCTTGAGGTCGGGGCACGTGCGGTTAAAGAAGCGTTTTCAAAAGTTGTCAGCCGCGTCAAATCCACTTTTGTTGAACTCACAGGTCGCCCATGGCTGTGCTTGATGGGTTCAACCCTCACAACATTTGCCGTTGTGACGTTGCTGGTGTTGTTTAGAAACTCTTTTCAGTTAGGAGTTAACTTCCTGTACACGGGTGCGGCAGGCGCACTGGTCGGCGCACTATTTGTAATGACGTTCATCACTCATTCTGTTTGTTATTACCGGCACGCCCAAATGCGATATGCCTTTGCCTTTTCAGCGGTGATGCTGATGGCTTGGTTTGCTTTTATGAATCTTGCAATGGATTCCCAGGGTAGGGCAGAAATCGAACGAAACAACCTGCCAGCTGTTCCTCTTATGATTTTTGGCGCGATTATCATGGCGGCACTCTACTTTCTATTTGCGATGACTGCTACTTTAAGCGGCGGATATGCCCGGTACCGACGCGAATCGATGGTTGAACGTGAAGTCAGCCGGCAAGAGCTTTTGGATCGGTTATTTGAAGTCAATTCGCGGCTTGGAGGATTACTCGCCGCAGATCGGAGAGTGCGGGCAAGATTTTTAGACCGCATTCGTACCGCTAAAACCTACTACCTCAACGTTTTGCTATGGGGCATTGCGGTTGGGATGCTCGATGTATTGATCTTCGGGTTGTATTCGCAGACCACGGGGCACGAATTCTCTTGGGACGTTTCTTTGCCCTGGGCAATGATCGTTGCCGGAATCAGCCTGACTGTCATCAAGTATGGATTTGCAATTCTCAGCGGATTCATTGCTGGTCGCCCAGCCAGGGCGATGAGCGCAGTGATCTCATTTGGTGCTGGTTTATGGCTGGCGAGCTTTTTTCCCCTCGGCACATACGGGTTTAAACACGCGCTAGACCAAGTAAAAATTGGAAACATATTTATGGGATTGATCGGAGTTGTATTTATCGGGTTGGTCACAGGATATGCGGCCTTGGTGGAAGAACGCAATTACCGCGATTCAAGACTGCGCAACGATGACCCTGCTTCGCTTTTAGCCCAGCAAATCCAAATTCAATGGCGGCTTGGTTTAGGCACTCAGGCAACCACCGTTCTTGTTGTTGATGTCGCTAAATCCACGACAATGAAAGCGAATGCAGACCCGCTCAAGATCGAGTGGAGCTTCCGCGAATATCAGTCATTGATCGAGGAAAAGAGCCGTCAACATGGCGGTCAAGTTCTTTCAACTGCGGGTGATGGTGCGGTTGTTGGGTTCCCAAGTCCCCAGCTCGCAGTAATCGCTGCTCGAGAGATATTAACGGAAATGCCGCGGTTCAATATGCGGCGAAACCGACTGACCGTGCCTTTCCGAATTCGAATTGGGATTCATACTGGACGAACCGAGGCAAACTTGGCTGATGCTCCATTCAATGAGATTATTGATATTGCCGCTCACATTGAAGGCGTGGCTCCTATCGGCGGCATTGCCGTGAGCAAGGCAGTAGCCGATGCAGTTACTGAAGGCACCGACTTCGGCGAATTGGCCCATCAAGTGGATGGGCAGCAAGTTTATGTCGTATTAAATCCGACGGTAGATGCGTAAATGAAGGGTCGAATCGTTGATCTTGGTCGGATGGCTTATGAACCTGCTTGGGCCGAGCAACTCAAGATTCACGCAGAAGTTCTCGATGGCGCGCCCGACACCCTGATATTTGTTGAACACGACCCTGTTCTCACCCTTGGGGCGAATTCCCATGAAGAAAACCTATTGCTGTCCCGCGAGGGTTACCAAGAGCACGGCATTGATGTGATCCGTACCGATCGAGGTGGAGATGTTACTTATCACGGGCCAGGGCAGCTAGTGATTTATCCGATATTCGATATTTCTCGGCACGGAAAAGATTTGCACAAATGGATGCGGGATTTGGAAGAGACGATGATTCTGACTTGCGCAGAGTTTGGGATCGAAGCCGGGCGTCTTTCCGATGTGAATACCGGCGCTTGGGTGGGTAACAAAAAGATCGCCGCAATTGGTGTGAAGGTTAAGAAATGGACAAATCTCCACGGTATCGCGATCAACTGCGATAACGATTTATCAGTGTTTAATCTAATTGTTCCTTGCGGCGTTGTGGGTCATGGCGTGACCAGTTTAAGTTCAGAATCTGACCGAATGGTTGATAACGATATGGCAAAACCAGCGGTTATCAGGGCGTTTGGAAAAGTATTCGACCTGCAGTTTTGACATAAAATCGCCCAGGCATTTTTAAGCCTGGACGATGGAATTATCTACTTCAACACGTCAAGGGATTGGAATTGCTGACCAAGAACGACCTTGCTGTCGTTGCCCATCCAGTCATCCAAAGCCGTGGCATAGGCTTGACGGAAGTCGATCTTAAAGTTAAGGTCGCCATCGTTCAGGTTTTGCAAGTCTGGCTTCGGCCCGTGGAATCCGCCCTTCACATTCTTACCAATCAAGAACATCGGCGCGGCTTTACCGTGGTCAGTGCCTTGTGAGCCGTTTTCGTAAGAACGGCGTCCGAATTCTGAGAAAACCATGGTCAGCACTTTATCGGCTTTGCCAACCGCTTCCAATTCTTTTTGAAAGGCGGCAATTGCGTCGCTAAAGCCTTTCATAAGAGCGGCATGAGATTCTGGCTGCCGGGCGTGAGTATCAAATCCGCCAACACTGAGATAAATCACACGGGTGCTTGGCGAAGTCGCAATGATTTGCGCGATTTGTTTGAGTCCTCTACCAAAGGCGTGCTCGCCGTAAGATTCTTTTGGAGAATACTTACCAAGATTGGTTTTCAATGCCGAAATCGCGTCGAGAGCGGTGTTGTTCGCGAGTTGGATTTGCCTAACCGACGTTCCTTGTTCAGCCGCCATGCCTTGAATCTCGCGAAGCATCCGTTCTGCATCAGCATCGCCGACCATTTGCTGGATATCACCCAGGCTGGCAAAACAAGGGATTGAAGCCTCCTTGGCGGTGAGCGCTAACGGGCGCTCAGTGCTGAGGCCGAGTGCTTCGACTGGGTCCATTTTCTTACCGGATTCGCAATTGCGGTCAAATGCACGTCCGATCCATCCGTATTTGAGGGTGCTATCTGGGCTGGCCGATTGCCAAATATCCATAGATTTAAAGTGCGAACGGTTGGGATTGGGGTAGCCGACGTTGTTGATGACCGCGACTTGGCCCTTTTTGAACAGTTCTGCAAATCCAGCCATCGCAGGGTGGAAACCAAGGCCATCTGCAGCTTTGAGCACTTCATCTGGCTTAATGCCGAGTGTGGGTCGTAGACGGGCATATTCAGGGTCAAGATAAGGAATAACAGTATTCAAGCCATCGTTTCCACCAGAGAACTGAATAACAACCAGCACGTTGTCTGGAGCCACTTTTCGCCCGCTGGCCATTTTCACCACATCCGCTCGAGCGATTGCAGAGAGCCATGCTGGAGCCATCAATCCAACGGCTAGTACTCCCCCTTTTGCAAATAATTCTCTTCGGCTTAGATCAGTGCTCATTTTTCTTCCCTCACTTGATTGTATGCTGAGTCGGGACGGAATTGAACAGAAATTGTTCATTCTCTTGAGAAATCCGCGTATTTCGTTGGGGAACTTGCAGGTTTACTCAGCAGTTGATTTGAATAGACAGGGAATAGAGTGAAAGAACGATCATTGCTGGCAAAGAACGAGAAAAGGTGGACGACTTACGGAGCCGCCTTCGCTCTTTCTTTGCTCACTCTAGCGGTATTTGCTTATTCCAAAGATACTGGCCCTGAAAGTGCGGTTAAGCGATATCAGCAGGCTATTGCAGAAGGAGATATGGATGGAGCCGCTCACTATGAATTCAGCCAAGGGCGGTATTCGGGAGTGCTGGCTGCACAAATTCGCGACATTCTGCGGTATAGCCGTCGCATTCAATTAGGTGGCGTGAAAAAAAACGGACGAGAGGCATTTGTGGATGTTGTTTATGAGCTTCCCCAGCCAGGCAACATGATGGCGATTCGTTTTGTAGTCAAGAAACCAGATTTGAAGTGGAAAGTAGATGCAGAACAGACAGTTCGGCTACTCACCCGAATGCAGCAGTTTGAGTGAGGTTAAATAGGAAATTGATGTTGAGACAAGGGAAAGTGCACTGGATGGTTATCGCGGGGATATTAGCTGCGGTTGTCATTGGCGTATTGGTTTTTGGCGGTTCTGAAGATCCAACCATGAAAGCGCAAAAGTTTATGACTGCGCTTGCTGACGGTGATGCCAAGAAACTGGCCGAATACTCAACATCCGGTACTTATGACCACGATCAGCTAGAAAAGCTTTGGGCAAAGTCGGTCAGCGATGCTGAATATTATCGATTCAGATTTAAGATTATGGGAGCGCAACTCTCGAATTCAAACCAGGCGCAGGTTCGGATGCTAGTAAAAAGGAGCGATGATCCCGGCGCGGTGGAAGATAATTTCCAGCTTGATTTAAAGAAAGTTGACGGTGCGTGGAAGGTTCGATTAGAAGGTCTGAGCCGTGAACTGTACCCATTCCTTCCTCGATAGGAAGTTTGAAAATACTGGCTCGTTTTATTCTCAATTTGAGTTATTGAGAATATGAGTATCCGTCGGCTTGGTTTTTTAGCTGTTCTATTAGCTATTTTTGGTATGGGTTGCCTGTGGGATTCTGATACCTTAGCCCAGGAGCTGAAAGGGCTTCCAGAACTTCCTGATATTATCGCGGGGCGGATTGAGCGTAATCCCGATCTTTACTATGAAATGCGGATCGCTCGCATCGAAAAAGTGATTAACAATAGTGGTTCGAATGTGCCGGAAATGTTTTTTGATCTCGCTGTCGCCTATGACAAATTAGGTCGGGATGATGAGGCGATTAAATGCCTGGAAGACCGCTGGGACAAATACCATTCTGTAACAGATATTGATTATTCGAATGAGAAACAAACTGAACTTTCGTACAAGAGGAATGCAAATTTAGGCACGTTTTACATCCACCGTGGGATTGGTCTTAAAGAAGATGGTTTAGGCGACCTTAAGAAGGGTCTTGCACTTATCGAAAAAGCGGTTGAAATAAATCCGAACGCTCACTTTGGACGTGAAGTCGTTCAAATCGCTTTGGTGAAAGATTTGATTTGGGAGTTAGGCAGTCAGCTTGATCAGCGGCCCCCTCTTAACATCCCCAAAAAGGAACTGAGGCGGGGTTTGCTTGGGATTGTGGTTCTGGGTGGAGCCTGGGAAAGTCCTCGAATTTGGGCATGGATTGCCGGAACCCTGAATGCGAGAGACAGCAATGTTAACCATTTGATCATGCTGCGGTGCAAGGAACTCGGCGCGACCGATGAAATTTACAGGATCAAGCTACCGAGACCCCTGAACATACCGTACTATTGGGCCTCCGGCAAAGCCAACATAGAATCAGAGTTTGCCCACCTGAGAAAAAGTGCCGATAAATATCAACAGAACAGGACAGATTTTATGCTTTCTAAACTTAACCTGGGATTGCACCCCGACACTGATTCGCACTTTTGGGATGGCTACAAAGAATCTCCGAAATATGTAGTACGCGATACCCCGGCAACCATTGTGAATGCTTGGTTTTCAAACAGCACTAATTCGGCTCTCGTAACTTATGGTGCGATTATTGGGGCAGTTGTCGGGGTGTATGTTTGGTTCCGACGTAAGTGTAGAGCGTAATCCGATGTACTAACAAGCCTCAGAGCCGAATCAATAATGCAGTTCACAACCTTTTGCCGCATAATTGGGTAAGAGATATTAGAATGAAATGCGCGATTATGGTTCTCGTTGCAGCCTTGTTCGCTACCATGAGCATGGCTTGCTTGTGGGATAGAGACACGCTCGCCCAAGAGATGAAAGGTCTGCCGGAAATTGCGGATGTGATCGCCGGGCGGTTTGACCGTTTTCCGTCTGAATACTACGAAGATCGCCTCAAGCGAATCGAAGCAGGATTAGGCGAGACAATGCTAAAGCTGGGCGACTACGACGACGCGGCAGTAGCGTGCGACCGACTTGGACGCTCGGATGAAGCGATAGAATGGATGGCCCGCAAGCAAGAGGCAATGGCGCAAATGAAGCTCGAAGATAAAGTTCTTGCCGAACACAACTACCGCACTCTCGCTAACCTGGGGACATTCCTCGTTCACAAAGCTTTTGCGAGCAAAGAACCTGATTTAGACGGGTTGAAGAAAGGCCTTGCAGAGCTAGAAAAGGCGATAGAAATCAATCCTGATGCGCACTTTGGTCGAGAAAATGTGCAGATCGCTTTGATCAAAGACATCATTTGGGAAAAAGGCGACCACTCTGAAGAACGCCCTACGGTAGACATTCCTCCCAAGAAGTTACAAGAAGGTTTGATCGGGTTGATGGTTCTGGGCAAAGCCTGGGAATCTCCCAAGGTTTGGGCTTGGCTGGAAGGCTCGTTGGGTGAAGAAGATGCTCATGCCGCTCACCTCATCCGCCGGCGGATGGCCGAGTTTAAAGCAACAGATGTTGCCATCGCCAAAGATCTCCCTAAACCGTTAGCGGCACCTGTTAGAACTCTCAAAGATGAAGAAGAAACAGACGCGTACTATGAGGAACTTCGTGAGAACGGCAAAAAGTGGAGCGAGGAGCGCAACAAGTTCATCTCAGAGCAAATTAAGGCGGGGAATCATCCTGATTTGAACGCCAAGTTCTGGGATGATTTTAAGGAAGTTCCCAAGGTTGAACCAAAAAGCGCTGCCGACGCAGGCTCTCTTAACTCGATTGGCTTGATTTCCGCTTTGGGAATTGGCTCTGCTATTGGGTTAGCTATGGTTCTTGCACAAAGGCAGTTCAATAAAAATAACGTAGCCTAAGAAAAATCTGAAAACAGAAGCCTTAGCAAATTGGCCTAGCCGAATCAAGGCAGGCCTGTTAAGAAAAGCCCTGAAAGCGGTACCTTCCTGACTTCCCCATGGCTTTAGACGTACGAAATCTTGGCATCATTGCCCACGTTGATCACGGCAAAACAACGTTGGTTGACGCTATTTTTAAGCAAGCTGGATTGTTTAAGGCCCATGAAGCAGTCACAGATCGGGTGATGGACTCAAACGATTTGGAACGTGAGCGGGGAATCACGATTCTTTCCAAAGTTGCGAGCTGCCTTTATAAAGGTACGAAAATCAATATTGTCGATACCCCTGGCCACGCTGACTTTGGCGGCGAAGTCGAACGTGTTCTCAGCATGGTAGATGGTGTTTTGCTTATCGTGGACGCGTGTGAGGGCCCGATGCCGCAAACCCGGTTCGTTCTCAAAAAAGCGTTTGAGAACAATCTCAAAGTCGTGTGCTGCGTGAACAAGATCGACCGGGAAGGCGCTCGCCCGCAAGAAGCGTACGATCAAACAATTGACCTGTTTATTGATCTCGGCGCGGACGAAGATGACTTGTATTTCCCCGTGCTTTACACGAGTGGTGCGGGCGGGTTCGCGCGGCTGACGCCAGATGGAGAAGAGCAGGATATGCAGCAACTGCTAGAAGCTATCGTGCGCGATATTCCGGCTCCCAAGGTTGTCGAAGATGGCCCGATGCGCCTGCAGATCAACAACCTGGACTACAGCGATTATCTTGGTCGAATTTTTGGTGGAAAACTGCTCCGTGGTCGGGTTCGAGTCGGTGACCGTCTCACCCAGGTTCACGATGGCGGCAAGCAAACGAGCTTTAATGTCACCAAAGTCTGGATTTACGAAGGGCTGAAGCTGAAGGAAGTTGAAGTCGGAGAAACCGGAGAAATCGTCATGATGTCCGGTACAGATGAGGTTTTGATCGGCGATACAATCTGTGACGCCAGCCACGTCGAGCCGCTGCCGCGCATTGAAGTCGAACCAAGCACACTCACGATGAACTTCTTTGCCAACACCTCTCCTCTTGCGGGTCAGGATGGCGGGAAGTTCTTGACGATTCACAAAATCCGAGAGCGGCTAGAGAAGGAAGAAAAAGTTTCGGTCACTTTAAAACTAGATAAGAGTGCACCGGCAGACACGGTTCGGGTTGCCGCTCGTGGTGAAATGCAACTTTCGGTAATTATCGAAACCATGCGCCGCGAAGGTTACGAAATGGCGATTGCCCGCCCGGAAGTCATCATTACGACCGACGAGCGCGGCAAAAAAATGGAGCCGATGGAAGAACTCACCTGCGAGTTTGAAGATGGCGCAATGGGCGACGTAATGGAAGAACTCAGTCGCCGAAAAGCTTTGATCACAAATATGTCTCCTATTGGAGTTGGTCGAAGTCGTGTGATTGCGATTATCCCAACTCGAGGCTTGATCGGACTGCGAAGCGTATATCTCACTATGACCCGAGGTACTGGAATCATGGCGAGCATTTTCAACGGATACGAAGAGTATAAGGGCACGATTGAAAACCGCGTGAACGGATCGCTTATCGGAAAAGATCCGGGCAAGATCACTCGCTACGCTTACGAGGATGTTCAAGAACGCGGCACGTTCTTCTATCCAGTAGGAACAGATACTTATGCGGGAATGATCGTAGGGATGAACGCCCGCGATGAAGACATGATTGTCAACGTGACAAAAATGAAAGCGGCGAACAATATTCGATCCGCTAACTCAGAAGACACAACTGTCCTCAAGGCACACAAAGATTTCAGCTTGGAGCAAGCATTGAGCTGGCTGCGGGATGACGAACTTCTGGAAGTCACACCCAAATACTTGCGATTCCGCAAAAAGATTCTCGATCATAGCGAGCGTCGGGTCAGCGAACGCAGAGCAACAGTTTAAACAAAAAAAGGCGAGGCTTTCACCCCGCCATCGAACTGCTTGTTGTGATCATCTGCGCCGCTCCGATTCTATGATCAGTTTGTTTCAAACCCTCTTCGTTCCTCCAAAGGCCGTTGCGTCGCGATCCACTTATATAATCGGCTCAAATTGTTAAGAAATTGCTTTAGCCTAGGACTAGATTAAGACAATTAGTTGATTTGGGGACTATTTCCGCAACTGAAGAAGCGCAAAAGTAGTTTCCATAGAAAATATTTGCGAACCAACAGGATTTCCGGCAATCTGACTGATAAGGACAATCAGCATGATTACCGCAATCTTGATGGCGTCGCTGATCAATCAGCCAAGTGAAGGAATTCGCACCCGAGCCAACGGGTTAGAAACGATAGAGTTTTCTGTACCAGAGGGGAAAATTAAAGTTTTGCTACCCGATGACCTCTGCGCGGGGGATGTTATTTCTGGCACTGTGACCACTGAACCTAGTGGTTCTGGCAACCAAAAACAAAAGAACAATGATGTTCTTGAAGGCATGGTAATTAGTCTCGGCGGAAGTAATCCACAAACTGACAAAGATCACGAAAAGTGGATTTTGTTGGAATCACTTTCGACAACCGTCGAAGTCGCATTGCGGGATAAAGGGGGCAAGCAGATTAGCAAAGCCACAATTCCACTGAACTACGGAGCCGAAGGATCGAGCACCTCGCCGTTTGCAGTTGATCCCATTGTTCAATCTGGAAAACCGATCCAAATTTGCGGGCCATTTGATGGCAATGCAGGCAACTCAAAAGTTTCGCTTGGTTCGGGAAGTCCAACTGCGGTCATTGCGGAATCTCCACGGTCTTGCGTGGTCGCAACTACCCCTCAGCAAAACGGGCCGCTCAACGTGACTGTTAACGAAAACGGAAGGACGACCGAACACAAAACCCATGTTCTTAGCATTCAGCTTTCTGCCCCGAAAACTGACTTGCTACGCGGCGAGAGCACAGAACTTCGAGTCAGGGTGTCGGGATTAGAAGGATTAGGCGAGGACGCTTATCCGATTCCGATTGAGCTCACAAACCAAACGCCTTCCATTATCCAGTTAGAAGGGGCGACGGGGAACTGCATCAGTCAGGGAATCACCCAGTCTCAAATTCAAAATGGACAGTTCAATTTCAACACCAAAGTAGTTGCGAAAATGAATGGCACTTTCCAAATCAAGGGCGTGCTATTCAGAGTTTCACTTCACGATGCAAAAAATCTCATGTCAATGAGCCAATTCAAAGACTGGGTGGGTGGGCTGATTGCTATCTACGAGGCAAAGATCGCCGAGCTTAAAAAAGAACTTGCGAATGATCCGAAAAATCGCGGACTCCAACTTAATATTGAACGAAGAGAAAAGAATCTACAAACGTTAAAAGCATTTCGTTCTCCAAGTAGTCAGATGTTTGGTTCCGCAAAAACGGCAGTTGATCGAGCGTTGTCGGTTGATAATTTCTTCAGCGTTGCCGCAGACCTGATTTCAATTGCTGCAGATATGCTGGGATATTCTGGCTTGCCGATTCCTGGAGTAGGTGCGGTTCTAAAGGGTGCAAAGGCTTTCGCAAGCAAATTCCCGGATGTGATTAAGGCGATCGAGAAAGCGGAAGCACTTGTTGAAGCATATAACAAAATCACCGACGCTCAGGCAAAGATAGATAAAGCGAAAGAGATAAAAGATGCCTTAGACAAAGTGAAAGAGGCCTTGGATAAAGCCGATCAATGAACGATAAAGGGGATCACTAACACGATAATCATCGAGATAATAGACAGCCCCAAAAGGATGTCAACAAGTGTAAGTTGCTTCAGCCTAGGTTGCATGATTGACAATTTTGAAAGTGAATTGTTAAGAGATTTGTAACCTAGGACTAAGGTGGGCCAGTTGGAATCGCCAAAATAGGAATCCGTGATTCTCGTCATCGACAACTTCGATAGCTTCACCTACAACTTGGTGCAATATCTTGCCCAGTTAGGGGCCGAAGTCGTTGTCAAGCGCAACAACGAAATCACGCGGGCAGAGATTGACCAGCTAGACCCAGATGGAATCTTGCTTTCCCCTGGCCCTTGCTCCCCTAAAGAATCAGGCATCTGCCGAGACATCAGCAATGCTGCCATTAGCGGACATTACGCAAAGCGAGGAGTGCCCTTATTTGGCGTTTGCTTGGGCCATCAGACGCTGGGAGACTGCGGCGGGGGATTAGTACGGCAAGCCAAAACGATGATGCACGGGAAGGCAAGCCAAGTAGAGCATGACGGCAAAGGCTTGTTCACGGGAATGCCAAATCCGTTTTCCGCGATCCGGTACCACTCCCTGGTGATTGAAGAATCGGAAATGCCAGAAGGTTTTATCGTTACTGCTCGGAGCTTGGACGATGGGGAAATTCAAGGCATCCGCCACGAATCTTTGCCGATTGAGGGAGTGCAGTTTCACCCGGAATCAATCCTCACGGAATCGGGGATAAAGATCGTTGAGAATTTCTACAAATCCTGCCGAAAAGTTACAGCGGTTCAATAGAAAACAACTCAATCGCCCATTTATTATTTTCTAATCGCAGATTGAGCCTCACCTTGGCTTTGCCTCTCTCGAAAGAAGCGCGGCTTTCGTACTTAGCAAGAATAGTAGAGGAATCTTTCGTTCGCTGAGCGTTAACCAGTGACGCTCGGCCCCGACCAGAAAGAAAAGTGCCAAGAGCTTTCTTGTTTCCTGCGAGGGTTTTTGCGAATTGCTCTTCAGAAAATTCGTCGCGGTATTTAGGAGTGCTCAAACTTACGAGTTGCTTGGCGTCCCAGTTTTTGAGAATCTGTTTAGTGTAAGCATCACCATAATCGCGAGCTTCTTTTTCTCGCTTATCAACGACTGCGCTTACGGGGCTAAGGGTCAGCATAACGCCGCCACAACAGGCGAGCATTAGCACACCCATCACGAGAATCCCTACTTTAAAGCCCGTATTCATGAAAATTTCATTCTTATTTTCGGTTGAAATTTCCAAACTCCCTAGTGTGTGAAGCATGTGGAAATCGGCGCAAGACTGCTTTGCCAAAAAAGCCACAATAAAAGTATGGCGAGAACGGTAGTTCCAGAAGCAGAAGCACTCCTAGACCAGGAGATTAAAGTCCTTGATAAAGGGTTTGTGCGGTTGGTGGATTACCTGGGCGGCGACGACCGAATTGTTCAATCTGCACGGGTCAGTTATGGTGCAGGAACAAAAAGCTACCGCCAAGATCGCGGCTTGATTCACTATTTGCTCCGAAACGAACACACAAGCCCGTTTGAGCAAGTGGTCTTGACGTTCCACTGCAAAATGCCAATTTTTGTCGCTCGCCAGTGGGTGCGCCACCGCACGGCTCGATTAAATGAAATCAGCGGACGTTATTCGATCATGCGGGATGAGTTCTACTTGCCAGAACTCGACCAAATGCGAGTTCAAAGCGAAGACAACAAGCAAGCCCGCGGTGAAGAGTGCCTGGACGATGCTACCGCCCGCGCAATGATCGCGGAAATGGATGCCGATCAACGCGCGATCTACGATCACTACACTCAAATGATCGAAAAAGGTCTCGCCCGGGAAATTGCTCGCGCAAACTTGCCGAACTCGCTTTACACCGAGTGGTACTGGCAGATCGATCTTCACAACCTCTTCCGGTTCCTGCAACTCCGTATGGATAGTCACGCGCAGTACGAGATTCGGGTTTTTGCTGAGGCAATGGCCCAATGTGCAAAAGCAGTGGCTCCATGCGCTTACGAAGCGTTTGAAGAGCATGTTTTGGGTTCAGTCAAGCTATCCCGCGCAGAGTGCGAGGCAGTCGCGGCTTTGATTGCCGGAAAAGAAAATCCGCTAGAAGGTCGCCCGCTGGCGATATTTGAACAGAAGTTATCGAAGATTCAGGCGGCGGAGCCGGCAAAAGAAATTGAGCAAGCGGTAGTTCAACCGCAGTAGTTACGCGGCTTCTTTGTAGTAGCGAGCCAAGTGACGGCGCGCACCTGCGATGCTGAACATCTCATCGCGGAGTAATTTACGAAGTTCTAACACAACTTGTATGTCTTCGGCGCGATAGCGTCGTTGACCACCATTTGTGCGGATTGGGTTCAGATAGCCAGCAAATTCTTTTTCCCAGTACCGGAGGGTATGAACTTCCACTCCCGTAATCTGGCTTGCCAGGCTGATGCTGACTCCCTTATCGCTTTTCTTCCTTCGTAAGCTCATGCTTGATAGGCCATGCCGATGTGGCGTGGGATTTGCTCCCAAAGAGATATTCGGCACGACCTAGCAAAAAAACGAGGGTCTATTCGACGTTTTGTGTTCATTTATGCGTAGAAACCGTGTGGGTTGGGTCACACGCGTGGTGGATGGGTGCTGGTTGAATTACAATATGCGGATAAAGGAATGAATTCCGACTGTCCGAAATTCCGTTCAGTAGTAGAGGAACTTGATCGAGTTTCTCCCGGTGTTCCTTTACTCGCGCTAGGTCAAACCGTATTCTGGGATGAGCCCATGAAGTCGGGCATCTTCGCCGCTTTTCAAGAATGCGGCAAGCCTCGCCAGTATATTGCTGGCGTCCACGATACGGATTATTTTGCTAAGTTTAAAGGGAGCGGAAAAGGATTTGCCGCCTTACCGCATAACGACACCTCCACCAAAGATTTATGGAGCGCGGCGGGTGAATTCAGCCATCTCTTTGGAAGTGAAACGGTAGTTACCAAAGAAAAGCTTTCTTCGGCAGGGGCAAAAATTTCGATGCTGGAAGAGCATCGCCCCGGCTTCTTAGATGAAATCACGGAGGCGTACGGTTGGCGCGGGGTTGTTTCGCTGAGTGATGAATCGAAAATCACTGCGGAAAAAGAACTCAGCCGGATGTTGCCGCAGATTTTTGATACGTTCACCTGGGCGGTGGATGAAAGTCTGCGTTTGATTTCCGGTCGGCATCATTCTGAATCCGAAAAAATGCGCGATCACCTCGTTCAGTTGATCTGCGAAACCGCTGAATCGTCGGCAGATCCTAGTCTTGCCGCATATTACGAAGTTTTGATTCCTGAGTTCTACCAACTCGTTGCCGGGCGAAAGTTGGATATCGAGACAACTCGTACAACGCGGCTGTTGAAATTCAATCTAGAAACTTGTGGGCTAGATCGATTTAAGATCGTTGATTTGTTTTTGAACCCGAAAACTAAGTCGATTGCTCGTGCCGCTTACGATGATGCGGTGTCTGGTTCAGAGATTTATACGCTCGACCGGTTTGGTAGCGGCACTTTGCCGTTCGATTTGTATATTCCGGGTGTGGGGCGGGGAACGCTGAGGCTGGGAAATCGGGGCGGAGTTGTCATGACGGATAGTCCGATAGGGTTCTCGTTCAAAAAACCGATTGAATCTATTCAGCAACTTGCCGAAGTCATTGAGGCTAAGTTCGGGCCAGACTGCGTTCTGGTCGGTAAGGCAGTTTCGTTGATTTTAATGCTGAGTGCCGAATTCGTTTTCGTGTTCCATGAAGGAGCAAGTGGTTACGTGTGGCGATCAGCGCAAATGGCGGAATCGCTAGTCAAATCAGGAATTGAGGCAAAGTGGCATCCGATTTTGCGGACAAAGCTCAATCCTTGGGATGCGATGGACGACTGTTGCGCCTGGTTGCATCTACCTGAAACCATGCACCGCGCATTTGGTACAGATGAACTTAGCGCTCCCACGTTTGCGTTGCGGTGGAGGGAAGTTGCAAAAGCCCAGCGGGCAAGGCTCACTGAGCTTGCAGAAGTCCGGCGTCCTCTCGCGCTGTTGGGATATCTGCAAAGAGAACTGGGTGGGCAATGGGAGTGCCTTGCTCATGAATACGGTTCGATTCAACAAGAATTTGCACAACTTGGCGAACAGATTAAATCGGTTAAAGACCAGAAGCGGGCGGTGCTCGCCGAATTCAAATCAGCTAATCAAAGCCGCAACGAGTTGCAAGATGAAAAGGGTCGCCACTGGCGCGAGGCGATTTTTGAGAAATCTCCTAGCGATGAAGATTGGGCAAAACGAGAAGAGATCATCGCAAAAATTCAAAAATCAGATAGCTATAGGTACGGGCTTCACAACAAATACGAAGAACTGGAATCACAGCAGAATGAACTTGTGAACAGCCAAGTTGTTGCACGTTTGCGAGAACGGAGATTTAACATTGCGTTGGAAGCAGAACTTATGCGGGCCAAGCTGATCCGTGAAGCCGTGGTCAGTAGCGCCGGTTTGGAAAAGGCAGGTTATAGGCCAGCAGCGTGGTGGTTCCCGCTGGTGTGCCCAGATGGAACTTGGTTCCGCAGTACGATGATGAAAACCGAATGTCGTTTGGAGCCGCTCCTTAAGCCGTGATGGTAGAAATCCCGTTTTGCAAATTAGAAACGGTTGGCAACGACTTTGTTTTGCTGGATCAAACCGATGTTCCTCATGGTGACTGGCCGGAATTAGCCCGTATATTGTGCGAGCGACGGTTTTCGATTGGTTCAGACGGCTTGATGGTGATTTGGCGCGAGGGCGATGAAATCCACCTCAGGTTTTTTAATCCCGATGGCAGCGAAGATTTTTGTGGAAACGGACTGCGTTGCGCCGCTTGGTACAGTTATCGGCAAGGCTGGACTGGTTTAGAATTTGCAATCCACCAACTTGGGCAAGTCATTCACATGTCAATTAATCCCGCTGGACGGGTCAAGGCACTGATGCCCGCGGCGGATTACAGCCCGCATGGAGTTCCACTTGTTGGAACCGAAGAGTTTATTGATCAAGAAATTCATGGTGTGGTTGGCACGGCGCTAACAACCGGTAGCGCTCACCTGATCACTTTTTGCGACGAACTCCCTGGCGACAGAGAATTTTTCCGTCTTGGCCCTCTGATCGAAAATGATCCGATCTTCCCTGAACGTATTAGTGTGATGTGGACAAAAGCGATCACTGACCGCAATTTGTACATGAGAATTTGGGAACGAGGCGTCGGCGAAACTCTTGGTTGTGGAACGGGAGCGACTGCCGCCGCGAGTGCCTGGTGCCGCAAACATAACATGACCGGCCGGATTGAGATTGGGAGTTTGGGCGGGGTGATTTCCGTGGATATCGAACGCTGGGATTTGCCTATTTCAGTCGAATGCGACCCGGAAGAACTCTTTTTTGGCAAGGCACTTGTGCCGCAGTCAGCTCTGGTAACGCCTATTTGACTTAATCATAAGTTGCGAGAGTTTTAGTTTGCTCGGCGAGAAGTTGGTGGATTTCATCAAGTGTAGGAATCGTTGCCGTTGCCCCTAAGCCTCGGCAAGCCAACGATCCAGCTGCGGCAGCAAAAGCAAAACAGTCGCTCAACGATTTGTTGAGATCCAGCGAATAAATCATTCCTGCCCTAAAGCAATCGCCAGCTCCGGTCGAATCGATTTGCGGCGTGACATGAAATGGCTGAAAGTGTCTTGCGGGAAGACTGGCTCCGCAGGCATAGAATCCGTATTTCCCGTCGCTTAGAATCACCAAAGCTCCTGTCTGCTCATGGAATTGACTGATAAATTCGATATTTTTAGCGACATTTTGTGATTCCCCAAATTGATCTGTTGAAGATTGCCACACATCACCAGGTTGATACGGCAGTGCGTTTTTTGATTTGGGAACTGGGAAATCCATCCAATAGATTTTTGCGCCTAAATCTCGAGCATTTTTTGCCGCGACAATGCTTGAATCGCCTAGATTCGGATCAACGGTCAACCAACTCGCGGCTAAATCCTTCACTAAGTTTGGGTCAGAGAAGTGATCCAGATTGGCGAAGCCTAATCCGAACATTGTTCGTTGACCATCGGGGGTGACCATGATTTCGCAGATCGGGGATGGGTTTGCCATTTTGGGAGTTACTGCGTGTTGCAAATGGCAATTCTTGAGATACGAGTAAATGAGCTCAGACGTAATACCGGTTCCTAGCGAATTGCCAATCAGTTTGAAGGTTGCTTTCCATTTTTGTAGAGCAAAAGCAGTATTGGCGGCTTCTCCACCTAGCCCGGTTGTTGATTCAGATATTTCAACGTATCCACCTGGCTTAGGTAGCCGCGGAACTCGGTGGATACGGTCAAGGCAAATCGTGCCAAATACCAGAATCATGGTCGGGGATTTTAGCCGTTTGTACAGGTAGATTGCGAGTGTGATTTGGGCGCAAGGCAGTGGTTGCCTAATAATCTGGCTTTTGGCTGGCTATTGGGCAGGGAAGAAAGCTCAAACCTTAAATCTTCCAAGTAAGCCGGAAGCCGGCATTTTAACAATGATTGCAGCAACGCTCGTTATGTTTGTTGGCATGTGGCTGGTGGGATCAACGGGAGGCCTGATTGCTGGCAAGCTCACGAGTTGGGCTTGGATAGCCGTTTTGCTTCTCGGTTGCATCTTTGTCGGAGGACAAGCTCTAGGCGCAGTCTGGGTATTGCGCAGTGTTGTCGCACGCGAAACCAGTAAGAATGAAGAGGCGTCAGAATCGCAGGAACGAGAATTATGAAGTGGTTGGCATTATTCATGGCATTTGCTGTATTTGGAACATCTATGGCAGAGGCTCCTACACCTCAGTTGATGAAAGAAGACCCCGTTGCAACGAGAATTAATCTCAAAATCCGACGGGTCGAAATTTTAGACCAACTCCTTCCCGTTCTCATGACAAAAGAGCAAATAAAGAAACTGCTGCCTATTGTTGAAAAGGCTCGGCAAATGGAAGTGGATTTGCAGAAAAAAGAATTGGGAATGCTCAAGGATTTAGAGCCCCTAGTTGATAAGGAACTTGAGAACGGGATTAAGAAGCAAATGCTCACGTCTGCGGAATTCAATGCTGAGTACGCAAAGATTGTTGCGAAATTCCACACTGGTCGCGCTGGGCTAATTGGCATGTCCACTGGAATGGTTTACGAAGAAATGAAAAAAGTTCTCAATGACGGACAACGGACAGCGGCGGCTAAAGCAGTTCCAGCTGTTCATTTCCCTGGTCGTGAATTGAATTCGGTATCTCAGGAAGAAAAACTCAAAGTTTGGATTCGAGAAGTGATGCTTGACCGAGCGAGCTACGAACTTCTCTCCGATATGGCTCGCTAATGTTTGAGGAATTGTTCGCCGAAGCCTGGAAACTGCGCTACGGGACGGAAGCTTTGCCAGACGTTGAGGATCGTCTGGCAAAGTTTTTAACTCACCGATCAGTTCGCAAATACTCAGATCAGCCGATTTCGCACGAATTAATGAGTTCGCTTATCGCTTGTGGTCAGAGTGCTGCTACTAGTTCAAATTTACAACTGTGGTCGGTGGTTTCAGTTCAAGAACCCGAACGACGCACGACGATTGCCAAGATGTGTGGCGACCAAGATCAGGTTCATAAAGCACCTTGGTTTTTGGCATTTATTGTAGATTTGAACCGGGTCGCCCAAGCCGCTGAATCAGTAGGCGAGAATCCGGCCGCCCTTACTACTGCGGAGTTCTACACAATGGGTTGCGTTGATGCGGCCCTTGCCGCCGAAAGAATTCTGGCAGCCGCCGAAAGTATTGGAATTTCAGGTTGCTACATCGGTGCTCTGCGGAACGACGCTTACGGAATTAAGGAATTTTTGCAGCTACCTGATCGTTGCTTCGGTATTTTTGGTCTATGTTTGGGTTATCCAGCGGAGAATGTCCAGGCGGAAATCAAACCTCGCTTGAGTCAGGAAACCATTTGGTTTGAAGAAGTTTATGATAGCAATCGAGGGATTGGCGATTATGACGAGCGCATGACCGAGTTCTACGAAACTCAGGGCATGAAGGGCGACGTCACTTGGAGTATGCGAAGCGGTCGGCGCGTAAACGGCTCGCAAATGACTGGGCGCGAAGTTATCAAACAGTTTCTTGCTGATCAAAAATTGGATATCGAATAAAAAAATGCCCCGCCATTGAGACGGGGCCATTCGTTGGACCAGTACGTTGCTTAGATTTAAATCGTTACTTTTTCTGTCGCCGCAAGAAACTCGGGATATCGAGATCAATTTCCGCGAGTTCGATTGGCTTTACATTTGCTCTTGGTGCGACAAGCTCTTGAGGCTGTTCAACCACGGTTCGAGGAATTGGCGGAGCCTGCTCAAATACTGTTTGTTCAGGAGCACGGCGAGTGGCTTGCTCCATTCCTGCCGCAAGCAAGGTGATATACACTTCGTCGCTGAGGTTTGGATCGGTTACGTGGCCCATGAAGATTTCCGCTTCTTCGGAATCCGCAAGCTGGTTGACGTATTCCATTGCTTCGCGCACTTCGCCGATTGAGAAACTTGGGCCGCCTGTGATGTTGACGAGTATCTTTTTTGCGCCCTGGACTTTAGTTTCGAGCAACGGAGAGTTTGCGGCGGCTTCAGCAGCATTGCGTGCTCGGCTGTCGCCGATACCTCGTCCCATACCCATTAGAGCAATTCCCGCATCTTTCATCACGCTCTTCACATCGGCGAAGTCAACGTTGATGAGGCCAGGCTTGGTGATGATGTCGCTGATACCTTGCACGCCTTGGCGGAGAATGTCATCGGCGGCGCGGAAAGCGGCGGACATCGGTGCGCCTTTGTCCACGACTTCAAGAATCTTGTCGTTAGGGACAATGATGAGCGTATCAACTTGAGCTTTAAGGTTGCCTGCGCCAGTGACCGCGAGATTCTTCCGCTTTGGCCCTTCAAACATGAACGGCTTGGTGATGACGCCAATGCTGAGGATATCAAGTCTTCGCGCAAGTTCTGCGACGACGGGAGCGGCACCAGTTCCCGTTCCACCGCCCATACCAGCGGTGATGAAAACCATGTCGCAACCATCAAGGATATCGAGGATGGCGCGCTCAGATTCTCTGGCGGCTTCTGCGCCACGGCTTGGATCGCCACCTGTACCAAGGCCGCGAGTGGAGATTTCACCAAGGCAGAGCTTTGTATCGGCAAGGCTTTGTTCAAGTGCTTGCTTATCCGTGTTCAGGGCAACGAATTCAACGCCGGAAACTCCAGCTTCTACCATGCGGTTCACTGCATTGCAACCACCGCCACCCACGCCGATCACCTTGATGATGGCCTGGGATTCAAAAAGATTGATTGGCGTCATATCGTCCATCCTGAAATCCATGAGAAAGTGTTTTGACCAATTGGTCTTGTAAAACGGACGGAGGGTTCATCAGGAAAGCATCGGTGCCCAGTAAAAATTTGACCGACTTTTCCACATTGATTGCGGGAGTATCATTAGCGCATGGGAAATCCGGTTGTTGGGATCATCATGGGGTCGGATAGTGATCTACCTACGATGGAAGCGGCAGAAGCAGTCATGCAGGAATTTGCGGTTCCTTATGAACTCAGAATTGTGAGCGCGCACAGGACACCGGATTTAATGTATGACTACGCAAAAAGTGCGGTGGAACGCGGTCTGAAGGTGATTATCGCTGGAGCTGGTGGGGCCGCTCATCTGCCAGGGATGGTCGCTTCGCTCACTCGGCTGCCCGTTATCGGTGTTCCAGTTGAAAGCAAAGTTTTGAAAGGCGTAGATAGTCTGCACAGCATTGTTCAGATGCCAGCGGGGATACCAGTCGCTACGGTTGCTATTGGAAACGCTCGCAATGCCGGATTACTCGCGGTGCGCATACTGGCCGTGGAAGACCTTAACTTGGCTGAAATGATGGACGGATTTCATCAAAGTCAAACTGAAAATGTGCTGGCGAAAGACCAGGTCACTCGCCGATCATCCGAGTAAATTGAGGCATGAACGCCAATGCAAGCCCGATTGTTTTAGATGGACGAGCCCTCGCAAGAGAAGTGCGAGAAGAACTCAAGGTTCGGGTTGCAAACTTAAAGGCGCGAGGCGTTAACCCACGTTTGGAGGCAGTTGTTGCCGCTCAAGATCCTGCGAGCCTTGCCTACGTCGAAATGAAAAAGAAGTGGGCGGGCTGGGTTGGAATCGAAAGCGGCGAATTCTTAGTAACTGCTGATGTTTCACAAACTCAGGTGTTGGATCACGTAGCAAAGTTGAATGCTGATCCGAAGGTTCATGGGGTTTTGATTCAGCACCCATTGCCGGGCCACATTGATGAAGACTTGGTGCTGGAATCGCTCGGCGCGGAAAAAGATGCGGACGGGATTACTTCTCACAGTTTGGGCTTGCTCACGGCTGGCCTCCCAGGGTTTCGGTGCGCTACTCCGCTTGGCATCACTAAAATATTAGATGCATATAACATTGAATGCCAAGGCAAAAATGCGCTGGTGATCGGTCGGTCAAATATTCTCGGCAAACCAATGGCTTTGATGCTTCTCGAAAAAAATGCGACGGTGACTATTGCCCATTCTCGAACTCAAAACCTCGCCGAAATCTGTCGTGAAATGGATATCGTTTTCGCAGCCGTCGGGCGTGCTGAAATGGTGAAAGGAGATTGGCTTAAGCCAGGCGCGGTTGTAATTGATGCCGGTTACAATAAAGTTGAAGGCAGAGCAACCGACGTCGGTGACTGCGAGTATGAAAGTTGTGCGGCAGTTGCAAGTGCCATCACTCCGGTTCCTGGCGGAGTCGGGCCGATGACAGTTGCAAGCCTGCTGGCAAACACAGTAGATGCGGCGGAAAAAAGTTTGGTTTAGAGTGGGTTTTGTTTTAGCGGGCTTGGTGATAGCTTACTGGTTGGGTTGTGCTTCTATGGCCCAAGGATATGTTTCGCCGATTCGGCTTAAGAGCGGCGAAATATTTGATGGATTCACTGAACAAAATATCGCCTACAAAAACTATGAAATTCCCATTTGGGTAGGCGGAAGCCAAACCCGTGATTACTTTATTTTGGTTCATGGCTATGGCGGGACGCGGGGGTACTGGCGAGATATCGCTCCATTGCTAGCCAGTCGGGGAACAGTCTATATTCCTTCCACGATGGGTCAGAGCGAAAGCCCGGCGAAGCAAGTTGGATTCGGCAAGGGTGAATCGGGCGAGATTATTGCGATAGCTGAAGCCATCCGAGCTAAGGATTCAAGTGCTCGAATTCACTTACTTGGCGTCAGCATGGGCGGTGCCGCTACTTGGCTCGCCGCCGGTGAACGCCCTGATTTATTTTCCAGCGTCACGAGTGAAGCATCCTTTGCCCAACTCGATTGGGGTTCGGATGACTTTTTGAGCGTAAATATTCCGGGCGGATCAAAGCTCTTTCGTCCGATTATTTGGATCGCCGAACGCAAAGTTGGAATCAAGGGAAGCGAGGTTTCTCCCGCCCATGCTGCGGCTAACTTCAAAGGGCCAAGCATCATTATGCAAAGCCATGGCGATATCATGTTTGGCGCAAGACATTGCGATTCCATCGCTCAAGCGGCGAATTCGCAGGTTACGTGGTTTGAAGAATATAAACACGCGGAAATCTTTCAAGATGAGGCAGAGCGGGTTGATGAGATGATTGGCAAAATGATTTCCAAATTGCCGCAGGTGAAATAATGTGGAGTGAACTTTCTAACCGCCAAAAAGTAGGAATTTTCAGCATTTTAGGGTTAGTTCTGCTTGCGGGGGGCTATTGGTTAGGAATAGCTCAAAGGCCAGCACAAGAACCCAAAATCGAAAAAATTGAATCCCCGGCTGGTGTACCTGAGCCTACTCAGACAGAGAAAAAACTGATTGTCATACATGTCTCGGGCGCGGTGATGGAACCGGGAGTTTACGAAATGCCAGAGGGAAGCCGCGTGATGGAGGCAATCCAACTTGCGGGCGGAAGGGCTCCTGACGCCGACATTGATTCGGTGAATTTGGCGCGAATCCTCAAAGATGGCGACCAGGTGGAAGTCAAGCATCAAAAAGAGCGCCAACAGGTTGATGACCGTATTTTCCCAATCTCAATCAACGAGGCGAGCCAGCCGGAACTGGAACAGTTGCCTGGCATCGGCCCAGTGATCGCGAGAAGAATTATCCGTTACCGGGATGAACACGGAAACTTTGTTTCGGAAGAAGATTTGATGAAAGTCGAAGGCATTTCTGAACACATTGTCCAAGAAATACGGCAGTTGATTCGATTCAACTAATCCTTTGTTATGTAGATCCCGATGTAGCGACCTCTAGGTTCCACCCTCATAGTGTTACCATTGCTCAACTTTTGGGGCTCGCGATCAAACGCAAGCTCAACCTCGCGGAAAATGGTGAGACTGTTGAGTGGCAACAGTTCCAGATCGCCAGCTGAGCCATCCAAGATTGGCTTTCGGTAATAATAGAAGCCCAGCGAAGGGTGACCAGTGTCGTTGAGGTTTAAGTTAACTTCGTCAGAGGCATCCTCGGATCGTCCAAGATTCCCTTCAACTAATTGCAGATTCTTTTCTCTCGCTTCGATTGCGAACGACTGCACATCTTTGAATCTCTTTTGCCAATCCGAGTAGAAAGCGTATTGTGCAATTCCGAAAATAGCGAAGGAAACTACGGCTGACTGAGTAATCCAAGATTCAATTGGCCGAGGTTTTGGATGGCGAGCGAGCAGAGCATGGGCGATAAGAATGGAGAGAGGAGGAATGCACGGGAGTACGTAGTGAACGAGTTTGGTTCCGGAGATACTAAAGAACACGAGAACAACACAGAACCAGATCAATAAAAAAGTTGTTGCTGGATTTTTTGACTGATCGGTATTTGAGGTGTGCCACCATTTAGATCGGAATGCTCCGACAATCCAAGGCAGGCTAGACAAAACAATCACAAGTGGGTAAAAGAGGAAATACGACGGGATTTTTAGCCAAGCCAGCGGGTCTGTATCTTTTAGTGCGTGGGCTGTGTCGCCGCCCCTAAATCGCCCGATGTTTTGTTCGATTAAAAACTGTTGAATAAAGGTCTGACCATTGGCAAGGTAACTGGGTACGTACCAAGCCGCGATGATGGCGGCAAGAATCGCCGTTCCGGTAATCCAATGTTTATTCCAATGTGAACGGGTATCTGGCAGTCGCCAGAATGTGAAAATACCAATCAGTCCAAATATGACCAAAGCCACAGGCCCCTTTGCTAGAACCGCGAACCCAAGTGCGGTTGCAGTGATTAGCCTGAACTTTTGATTCCCTTGCAGACTTTCATAAAAAGTAGTAAATGCGATGGTCAGACAAAGGACAAGCGGCGCATCGGTCATCATCATCCGACCGATGGCAACGGTGAGAAGGCTTGTACTATAAATGAAGGTTGATAGAATCGCTGTATCTTCGGAGAACTGCTTTTTTACAAATCGGTACAAAATCCAAGCTGTTGCCAATGTGCATAGAAAGGAAGGAAGCCGGGCGCCAAATTCGTTGGGCATCACGCTGACAAAAGGCATGGATAACCAATAGGCAAGAATGGGTTTTTCAAACCAAGGGACACCGTTCAGAGTAGGAGTAATCCAATCTCCCCGGCGGAGCATATCCATCGTGACTGCCCCATAAAATCCTTCATCAAGATCACTTAGTCCATAAGTCCAGAACCCAAGATAAGGAATCACACATAGCAGATACCAATAGCGGCGGAGCAGGGAAGTCATGACGTTGGTTCGTAATCAAGTAAAGCGTATCGCCACCCGCGAACGCTTACGCGACACTCTAAAGCATGAACGCACTGCATGAAACGCTCAAGGATCAAATTTCCGAGATGGATCGTTTTTTCACGACCAAGTTCAATGCCCACAAGAGATCGGCGCTGGGCCTCGGTCATGTCGCAGAGCCAGCTAACAGACCGTGATACCTCTTCAAAATCCAAAGTTGCTCCGTGGACTTGATCTGGTTGCCAGGTGGCAAGTTTTTCCCTTATGGAAATCATGTTCGTGCCAGTTGCTCCGAGCACAACGCAGGTACCGCATTGGTGGGGCAAATACTCTAGCCCAATCGTCGAATCAATTAAGTCAACCCCAGCTAACCGCTCGGCAAACCCGGGACTCTCCGATGGCATCGGGCCATCAATCAGGCCAAGTGCACCGACTGAGAAAGATTTTCGAAGCAAGGTCATCCAGCCACTTTCTGTGCGCTCAGCGGTTTGAAGTTCAGTACTATGTCCACCTGGATCAATGATCGTAATTCTCTTTTCGCCCGCAAATAACGGGTCATTGGCAACGGCCAGAAATCCGAATTGGGCTTCATCTTCAGCACTCAAGATCATAGTTGGTGTCTTTTGTTCAGCCGCGCGTTCTAGAAACTGCTGCGAATTATTCGCAATTCTTAAAGCCATGGTTCCGGCGCAGATGATTTCTTCGGCTCCGAGATTCTGAGCAGATTCAAAAGCTTTTCTTATTGCTGCAAGAGTAGCTAACTGCGCGTCTTCGTTGAGCAGGTGAGTCTTTTTGGTTCCCGCACCGAGTCCCGTAATTTCGCTCGATTCGTAGATAGTTTTCCAACCGGTTTGATGCTTCTGGGCGACAAGTAAAAGAGTGGAATTTGAACCCACATCAATAACGGCTTTAATCATCGCAATGTCCAGTCTACTTGGGCAGCCAAGAACGAGATCGATATGACCGCTGGGCCTTAGTGCTTTGAACCTGAATAAGAGTCCCTTTCAGTTTTGTTGGCTGGGCTACAATATGGCTCACAAAACTTTGGTGAGGGCTAACTCTTTATTCAAGTACCCCACCCTTGACTAGGAACCACATGATGACCGACGAGAAACAGACTCCTGAAGCAGAGGCTGAAGCAACCGCGCAAACCGCAGAAGTTGCAACAGAAACTCCTGAAGCAGAAGTCGCGCCGAGTGAACCAGAGCAAGCTGAAGTAGTTGCAGAAGAAGCACTATCAGCACCTGCTCCGGTTGAAACCCCTGCCGCACCAGCCGCTAAGGCCGAAAAGCCTGCTGCTAACGCATCAGGAAAGACCGAAGATGAAATGCTTTTCGAAGCAGCTATGGCTAGTTTGGCAAGTGAAGAAGCCAATAACGAGCGTGGCGGCGGCGGATCAGGATCACTCACAAAGGGTGAGCGCATTGAAGCTAAGGTCATTCAGGTTGAAAACGATCGCGTTTTTGTTGACCTCGGTACAAAAGCAGAAGGCGTGGTACCCCTAGCAGAGCTTTCAAGCGAAAAAATCGAATCCGCTATTGGTCATGTTAAGCCAGGCGATACTTTTGAAGTCATCGTTTTGAAGACCCACAGCGCAGAAGGCAACCCCGTTGTTAGTAAGCGACGAGCAGATTTTGATGTCCAGTGGCAACGAATCCTGGATTCATTTGAATCAGGCACAGTGTTCGATGCAAATGTTATTGATCGCGTCAAAGGCGGTTTGGTCGTTGATATCGGAGTTCGCGGATTCGTTCCAGCTACTCACGTTGGAAGCGGCAAGCTTCGCAACATCGAAAAGTATGTCGGACAAACCATGCCCGTCAAAATCATCGAAGTTGATAAAGAGCGAAAGAAAGTTGTTCTGAGCAACAAATCAGCCGAAGATGAGCGACGTGATGAAGTTCGAGAAAAGCTTTTCTCAGAAGTCAAGCCAGGCGAAGTTCTTGAAGGAACTGTTCGACGCCTGACCGATTACGGCGCATTTATTGACCTGGGTGGTGTAGACGGTTTGCTTCACATCAGTGAAATGAGCTGGATTCGCATCGACCATCCGAAGGAAGTTCTTAAGGAAGGCGAAGATATCAAGGTTATGGTTCTGCGACTCGATGAAGGCGGCGGACGAATTAGTCTCGGGCTTCGACAAGTCTTGCCAGATCCTTGGAACCTGATCCGCGAAAACTACAAGCTTGGTCAAAAGATCAATGTCACCGTGAGCCGCATGGTTCAAGCCGGTGCATTCGTTCGATTGCCAGAAGGTGCAGAAGCATTCTTGCCAATCAGCGAAGTGTCTGATGAAAGAGTTAAGAAGCCAAACGACGTTTTGGAAGATGGTCAAGCAATTGAACCAACAATTATTGATCTTCGCCCAGATGAGCGACGCATGGTTTTGAGCCTTCGATCTAACCCACAGGTTGGCGGATACCGCATGGATCCGAGCGTTGGTGCTCAAATGCGACCAGGCGGCGGCGGTCAAGGCGGCTATGGCGGGGGCCAGGGCGGCTACGGTCAAGGCGGAGGCAAACGACGTTCCGGCGGCGGTAAGTTCCGACAGCCAGAAGCAGACACTACTCCAGCAAACCGAACTGCAAGCGGTGGCGCAACCATCGGTGAGCGTCTTGGCCTGCTCAAGGGCTTGATGCGCGACAACGATGGTGCCGAAGAAGCAAAGCCAAAAGCAGCTAAAGCAAAAGCTCCGAAAAAAGAAGAAGCAAGTTCGGAAGAATCTGCTGAGTAGGAACTTAAATTGATTAAGGCAACGCCTTTCCCGGTAACTTGGGAAAGGCGTTATTATTTTAGGTAGGCATAAATATGAAGCCAGTGATACTGACGGGAGGAATTGCAAGCGGTAAAAGCACCGTACTTAATGTGTGGCGCGAAATGGGGGTAGAAGTAGCTTCTGCTGACGAAATAGCGAAGCAAGTCTTTCTAAGGGAATCAGTACAGCAAGCGATTAAAGATAAAGCTGGCACTCAAGATGTCTCTCGAGAAAAAATTCGCACATTAGTCGCTGAAGACGCTGATTTTAGAAATTTTTTGAACAAATTAACCCATCCTTTGATTTTTCGCGAAATAGAGCAATGTGAGGCACAAGCAATCGAAATTCCGCTGGCTATTGAAGCTTGTTTATGGAATTACGGCCGTGCCATGGTTGTCACGTGGTGCCCCATAGAGGTCACTACAAAGCGGCTTTTTGAACGTGGATTAAGTACTGAAGAAGCTCAAGGGCTAATTTCAAGCCAAGTTTCCCCTAATGTGCGACTTTGTTTTGCTGATCATGTCATCCGAACGAATGATGAGATGTCAGCCGTCTTGGAATCAGCCCGCGAAATTGGCAATGCTCTTTTTTAAGGAACTTTTCTAATTTCGTTGGAAATTCTGCGAGATATTCTCGCGGGAGCCGTGCTATACTCCCCGGGAGTTGGTGAAGACTGCTCGTGCTTCGTCAGGCAATTTCCTTTGTCTGCCGTTGCGTTAGGTGGTGTACATCGGCTAAGATGGGTAATAGGCCCACGAAAGCGGACTCATTTGGGACGAGCCGGTTTTGGGAACGTGAACATGCGAAACACGAAGTGGTACGAGGAGGACTTCTCACAGTGAAACTGTCAACGATGTCTGGAGTAAGTGGGCGATTCGCCCGAATTGGCGCGCTATTATTAGCAGCCGTGTCGATTGGTATTGCCGGTAAGGCCAATGCCCAGATTACTGAAACCGAGCGATATGCGGTGACGCCATTTGGTGTACGCGTTCCTAGCCAAGAGCTTAGCCTTGGTACGGAAGCGGGCGACAAAGTGCGCGACGCTCTCGGTCAGGTGTTCTCACGGAATCGTGAAACGGTTCCGTCCGACCAAGTTGCGAGGGCTATGCGCGATCTTGGTTTGATTCCACCTGTAACCCGCCCAGCAGATTTGCTTCGACTTGGCGACGCAGTGGATGCCAACTACATCGTAACTGGTGAAGTTGCTAACTGGCGTGTAGTTGATGTTCCTGGTGGAAAACAAGCCCAAGTCATCATGTCTGTACAAATCCGTACAGTAGGTGGCGGAGTACCGGTAAACGGTGCAGTTGTTACTGGACGATCTGCTCCACGAGCTGACGATACTAGCGTTGCTACAATGCTGTCGGATGCTCTTGTGGATGGTGCGTTCCATGCAACTTCCGAAATGGAATCAAACATTTTGCCAAGCGCAACCGTTTTGAATACCCTTGAAGGTCAAGCGCTTGTTAATAAAGGCGCACGTTCTGGGTTCAAGAATGGCATGAAAGTTATTTTCATGCGAGGACGCGATCAAGTGTCCGAAGGCGTTGTTACCAATGTTGATCCAGATTCAGGTTTTGTCCGCATCACGCGCGGATCCAAAGGTGTCCAACCTGGTGACAAAATTCAAGCCATTGTTGACCTTCCGGCCGTAAATGGCGTATTTGGGGGCAACGGCGATCCTAAAACTAGTGTGCGCAGATCTTCCAGCGGAAACCAAGGTCTGTTCTCAATGTTGATCCTCTTGGTCATCCTTGGCTTCTTGCTACTGGGTGGTCGAGCTGGGGACAACACTCCAATTGGAAACGTAACTGCAGAAGCATTTACTCCAAGCACATCGCCAGGAGTTCGAGTCAGTTGGACTCTTGATGCCTTTACTCGCGGCAACAACGAAGGCCCTTACCGATGGCAAGTCTGGCGACAGGGTGTCAACACGAACCCAGTTGCTACTGTTCTTGCTCCTGCAAGCTCGGTTGTGGATGATACGGTAGGAACTTACTCGCCAGCGAATGGCACGTCATGGGATGATTTCGGCGGCATTACTGGTGGCAACAGCTGTACAAACGGCTCACCTCCAGGTGGCGGAACCCCAACCGTTCCTGCTCTTCAACCAGGTGTTCCTATGACTTACAGTGTGGAAATGGTCTATCGGGTTGACCCCAACTCGCTCCCATTCCCGCCAAACACAACTGGTAGCGGTGGTAGCACTGGTACGACAAGTACTTCCGGTACTACCAGCTCCTCCGGTACGACAAGCACCTCGGGAACTACTAGCACCTCCGGTACGACAAGCACCTCGGGAACTACTAGCACCTCCGGTACAACAAGTACTTCCGGTACGTCAGGCGGACAGCAGTACTGCTACTTCGTATCGGTAAGAGTTCCGGCAAGTGGCCAAGCAACTCCGTTGCAAAAGCCAAACCTGATTGCTCCGATCGATCCGTCCAACGATTCTGGTACGACCAACTTCTCATTCCAGTCGGTTCGTGGACTTGACCCAACCATTCCTCTAGAATATGTGGTTCAAATCTCGCCAGATGTGCTGTTCGGCAGCCAATCAGTCACTGTAAACGCATTCGTGGATACCTCCACCGCGTTTGGTCAGACTCTCGCGTCTGGTGCAGTGAATACAGGCTCTCTCTTCCCGACATCGAGCCAAATTTACTGGAGAATCGGTGTCCGTAACGTTGCTGACGTTCCAGGCCCAGTGCCTGATAGTTCCGGTAAGCGTTACATTTGGAGCGGCGCTCGCCGACTCAACCGCTAAGGAACTAAATCAGCTCCTGATCACGTCCCACATGTGGGCTTGGTAATCTAAATACCAAGCCCACATCCTAAAAGAAAAAAGATTTTGGCCATGAAAATGATTTTGAGAAGAAGTATTGCAGCAAGCGCGCTGGCATTGTTGTCAGCGGGTGCTTTTGCGCAATGGAGCGGTGAATGCCTTGACCCAACGGTCATGGATCCAAGCACCCTTTATTCAGTTCCGTTTTTGTATAACGGGCCTCCGATAACACCAATGATGGGGGCGGTTGTGGGTTTGGGCGGTACCGTTCAGTATGGAAGTACTAACGGTTTTTGTTATCCCTCAACTATTTCGCAAGAGAACCGCGGTCGATTTGCATTTGGGGTTCCCGGATTCGGAACAGTCCAAGACAGTTTTGATGATGGAATGGCTCTCACGATGGGCTGGCCAGATGAGCCAGTAGGTGACTATAACTATGCGATGATCACCGGGCCAGATGGTAATCCTGCAACCGCTGAGCTTTTCGGTACCAATGCTATCGGTTTCTTTGGCGGCGCAAGTAAGCGGTACGCTCTTTTCCAAACCAACATTACTCAAGGCGGCGCTGCTTCCGGGCAGGTGACTCTCGAAGTCAAAATTCTTGCCGACGTGGCGCGACTGCGCTGGCGTTTCCTGAATACTCAAGCTTCAACAACTAGCTTTGGTCTGATTTGGGTGCTCTGTCCTTGGTTAAGGGCGGTCAATGGCCCAGATCACTTTGGTTTTACGCAAGCGAACACCAACATTCTTTCGGCTACTGGAATTGCAAAGGATATTGATCGGTATATGGGCTATGTCACGTTTGACGATGGCTTCCCAATCCGAACGGAAAAGAAGCGCGAGCAAACGGATCCGAATTTCCCGCTCACCGTTAAAGCTCTGTTTGGACAAACCGAGGCGTACGGTATTCGCTTGGACAATGGCCCAACGGCTAGCACTCCGGACGCATCCATCGCTGACTTTGTCAAAGTCGGCTCTTGGTTTGCTACTGGCCGAAGCAATCAGGTTAACTTCAATCTTTACTTTGATCCGACTGGAACGGTAGACGATAACGACTGGTTGCTGAGCAATGGCTCTCCTCATGGAGGCGCGCAAATCGTCCAACGGTTTACCAACGTTCTGGTTCAAGCTGGCGGAACTGCTGATATCGTTCACTATATTCGTGGCCCATGGAGCGTTGGTTCTTACACTGACCCTTACACGGTTATTATGGATGCACCGAGAGCAGTTCACTACGCTAGTGGATCAACCACTCTTGGCCCCGAGCCTCTGCAGATTCGTGCTTGGATTGATAACCAATATGCGACTATTGACAAAGAAGTTTCTCTGGTGAACGTTAGTGCTCGCATTAACCTTCCTGCTGGATTGACTCTTGCCCCTGGTGAAACTCAGGTCAAGAACTTTGCAACCATCGCTCCAAACGCACTTCAGTCAATTGACTGGAACGTTATTAGTGACGGTGAAACTTATGGTGATCTTCCGGTCACTCTCACGATCAACTCAACTCCTGGGCCGTCCAAAACAATTGGAACAACGATCCGCGTAGCCGCAAAGCCAACCATGAGCTTTGTTGCTGGTCCAAACATGGTCACCTTCCCGTACATGTTCGGAAGTTCTTCGTTGGACAGCATTCTTGGGCTGACTGCTGGTGTTGATTACGTTGCCTACGGTTGGGATGCCGAGTTGCGAGCTTACGTTCCAACTACCAACGTTCAACGTGGTATCGGGACATGGGTTATTCCTAACAATGCCATCAACTCCTACAATCTCCCTGGCGCAAATCTTCCTACGGATATTGATACCGGCGGAACGTTTGTTAACCTGAAGCCAGGTTGGAACTTGGTTGGTAACCCTTACAACTATGGTGTTCCAGTAGCGCAACTCTTTGGTGTCCCAGAGGACAACAACGTTGATGCAATGACTTGGCAACAAATGGTGCAAAGCCAGTTTGTTTCAAGCGCTCTCACCTACTTCCAGCCTAATAGTGCTCTGCCAGGTGGTGGAAGCTACGTCTTGACCTCACAAAATCCAGTAATGGAACCTCATAAGGCATATTGGATGTTCGTTGGTGCAGCAAAACCAATCCGATTGGTCTGGCCACCGCTCTTCCAAGAAACATTGCCAAATGCAGCTCGATCGGTAAACACCTCGTTCGCTCAAAACGACCGAGAATGGAGACTCCAACTTTCTGCTCGCTCCAATGCAGGATTTGATGCAGAAAACTACGTTGGCGTTGTTACAGACCGAAACAAAGCGAAGCTCTTGCAATTCCCTAAAGCTCCGGAAGCACCTGGTGCTCAACTTGAGTTGGCAGTTATTGCTGACTTCCAAGGTCAAGAAACTCGAATGGCTCAAAGCATTGCTGACCGACAAGGAAAGCAAGAGTACAAGCTGTTGGTTAAATCGGAAACCGCTGGCGACGTTACGGTCACTTGGCCGAACCTGCCATCAATTCCTCGAAACCTTCGGGTGAAACTGGTTGATGACCTCACTGGCGATAAGCGAGATATGCGAGCATCCAGCGGATACACATTCCGAATGGATCAGCCAGGAACTCGCTCATTCACAGTAGCAGTCGAACCAAGTGGTAACAGCCGACCTGTCATTGGAAACGTCATCGTTCAGCCTTCAAGCCGCGAAAACAATAGCCCAATGGTTATTAACTACTCGCTATCAGCTGACGCTTTGGTCACCGTCCGAATCCTCTCCTCAACTGGTAAGGAAGTCTATACGGTTACACGAAGCCGATCTGACAATGCAGGCGAAAACAGCGCAACCTGGACTCTGAAAGACAATGCAAACCGTGCGGTAGCACCAGGAACCTACAAAGTAGAAATCCTGGCAGAAACTCCAAACGGCGAGCGAGTGCGAAAGATCGTTCCGGTCAACGTCATCCGCTAAGGCACAGAAAACAGAAAAATCGATAGCCAACCTGAATTTCAGGTTGGCTATCGCAATTATTTAGGGTCAAAAGTCGTCTACAATATGTTGGGAATGAAATCGGTCTGCAGATTGGGAGGTTTGCGCATTGCATTCGTCTGGTTGCTACTTGTAGCGGCCGTCTTTTCTTTTGCCCAAAACGGCGTCTTTCAACTAGAAAGTTATCCCGCGGTTATGGTCGCCGATGGCCGCAGCACCCTCACCGTAACCGCGCAATTACGTGATAGCAACGGCAGTCTGGTTCCCGATGGTACGCAGGTCGTTTTCGATTCTAGCCTTGGTTCATTCCGCGAGAAGATCGTAGAAACCGCAAACGGATTTGCGAGAGCAATTTTGGTCGCCGGGGATATTCCCGGAACCGCTCGAATACGTGCCAGCGCCCTCAGATTCAATGCCGCGGCTGAACTTGATGTCGAATTTGTTGCTAGCCGAGCTCAGTTAAGTTCTGCGCAGGATTACATCGAGGTTGTGGGCAGTGAGACTCTCTGGTACAGCGTTCAAGACCGAGTACTTTCTGCTACCGGGGCTGATCGCGGCGCAAAGCTCAAATTCCAAAACATCGAAATTGAAGCAAACGACTTACAGGTTCAGGTGCAAACCTATGAGGTACGTGCCCGCAAGGCACTTGTTCGCATTGGCAAGTGGGAACAAGAATTTGAAACCCTTTATTTTCGGCTGAACCGAAAAGATGGGTTTGGCACCGCTACAATTATGATAGAGGACGACCGGGCTCTTTCTGGCTCGGATATATTGAACCAAGAACTTCAAAAAACTTCCTATACAGGAACGGAGCCACCTCTCCGGCCTTATTTTGGTATGGTGGAGGTGAAAGGGAAGTCAATCAAACTCCCGGATTCCCAACCTGATGTGCGAATGCTGAGATTTCAAGATATTAGTGAGTCAGTCTCGATGATTTCGGCAAAAAAAGCGGTTGCCTACCCGCGTAAGGAAGTCCAGTTTCATAAAGCGGATGTGCAGATGGCAAACCAGCGCATCATGCAAGTGCCGCTGTTTAGAATCAACGTCAATACGGCTACTCCAGTTATCACCGAACAGTGGGTGAACGTATCCAATAACAGCTTTGCCCTCAATTACCCCCATTACTTATCGCTCAAACCAGGGGAAACAAGCCTCCTGCGATTTAAATACGGATCAAGCTACGGAACCGGGTCAGGCGGCGGTACAGGAACATTTTTAGACTACGAACTCAACTGGAATAGAGGAACCTTTTTCGACGGAGGATTAGTCGTTGGGGGCATTGGTCGCGATGATTGGGGTTTGGGGCTAAGGCAAACGTGGAGCAGTACGGATTCCACAATTCTTTCAGCGCAAGTTGATTTTCCTGCGCACAAAAGTATGTTTGCTACTACTAACCTGTCGCGTCAGTTCACAGGGTTCAACACAAACCTCAACTCTTCTTATGGACAGAGCCTACAAGGCACTCGTTTTACAACTGACCGTAATAGTCTGGTTATCGAAAAAGATGCGATAAAAACTAGTTTGATTCCTGGTCGTGTGTACTTAGGGTTCACAGCGAACCAATCGAGATTAACGGGCGAAGGAAACAGTTACTACCAGCAAAGCGCGGGTGCTCGGCTACGTTTTGTCGCAAATCCTGTGCGACTTGGTCTGGGAAACATGCTGAATTTCTCCTACTCGGTTTCCCATCTCAGCGGACATAACGTCACCCAAGGGCTCAGCCAACTGGCAAGCCTGAATCTCGCGATGAATCCGTTTGATGGTGCGTTTCTAAACACCACATACGAATTTACCGATGATGGCTTCTCTTCCGATCTACTCGGAAAACATAAAGTCATCTTTGAAGGCCTCTACAATAAAGGTTTATTGAGCTTTACCGGATTTTATTTACAAAGTTTAGATGTAGATCGTATGAGTGCAAGTGCTCGGATGAGGTACAAATTGGGGCCGTTGTGGCGCGTTTCTTACGGCTACTACTTTGACCAGTTTGGGCCAGATTCTTTCTTGGATCAGTCGTACATCCTGAGCTATCGCCTGGGGTACAGAGAGCTTGGCCTGAGCTATTCGCATCGGACGAAGAGACTTGGGATTGAGATTTTGGGCACCAGTATCGATTAGTGCAGCGTGGCTATGCCTCGCCGCATCGTCGTTTGCGTCAACCGGACGATTCGCGTACAACACGCTTCCGCAGGTTCCAGGCATTGAAATCATGCGCGGCGGAGTCCGCGTCGCCCATTCGGTTGCAGATACGGTTCACTTTTACTCTCCCATTCCTGACCTCGCACCAAAACGCCTTAGCGAAGGTGAAGCAGTGTTCCAAGGCAAAGACTTTGCGTACACGCCAAGCGCTATCAAATATTCAGCCTGGCGGCCAGGCGCAGAATTCTATTTCCCCTTAGATTTCCGCCTACGTATGACAACTGACTTGAGCCCGTTCCTTACTTGGGCGGAAGGCAGTGTGGGCGCCGAGGTTCCTAGCGCGCCTTCCAAGTGGCATCTCGTTTCATTTAGAGATGGTCAAGCTCCGCTTATGCTGGTTTTTGAAGAACCTGTTCAACTTGTTATAGGCGGTGAAACTGGAAACTGGATTCTCCAGACAACTAGTAAGTTCAAAGGATGGATGCGGATTCTCGCTCCTCTTGGCCCCAAGCCTATCGGAAGCTCGGTGGGCGCATTAGGCGAGACCGTCCAACGTGTAAAACCATTAGCCGAAAAATTGAGCCAGCCAACGCCTGTGCTGCAAGACTTCACCGTTCGGTCGGATGCGGGCGGATTGACCGCGATCTGGACATTCGACCGCCCAGGCGCAGAAATTCCACCCGCTTTGTTACTTTGCAAACAAGGCGGTTACGCCACTCGAATTCTCACCGGCATCAGTAAAACTGTACTCGAAGAAGTGGAAGGCCCAATCGCTTTCTCTGCCGAGCCAAGGATTGTGGTTCGGTTCCCTCTGCGTCGAATCCCCATTGGCAGAAGTTTGAGCGTAGGCACGGTAGAGCAGTCTATTAGCTCTGCCAGTGCCTTCGATGTTCCGAGCGTCGTAGAACTGGCTCTCATGCACATGGCGGCGGCTCCGGATTATCTCACTCGCGATGCGGCGGCAACTGCGAGCGAAGAGTTTCTACGGGTAATGGTCACACAAATAGATCCAATTACCGGAAAGCGGTCTCCGCTTCCAGCGAGCGGGGCAGGTGCTGATCTGCTAGCGGCCCACGCTTTGTTGCAAGCATCTTTGCAAAGCAACAGTCTTTCAGGAAAAAACGAATTTTTAAGTTCCGTTGAAGATCGCTGGGATCCATGGAGTTGGCGGATCTGGGCGAATAAATACGATACGTCAATGAGGGCAACGGCAATCTTCGCCGCGGCTGGGGCATCCGCACCCGATTTGGTCACGCGGGCTAAAGCGGCAATGGCTCAAGCGGCATGCGCGGCTGAATCTGTTATGCCGGATTATCGTCGCAAAAGAGAACTGCCTCTAGCCGAAATTACTGTCGTCAATCCCATCCGCGATTTGAGGCGGGCAATCTATGCCGACCAAGCTGTAGACGTGGAAGAGAACGGATTTGCTGAATCATTGATGAGCCCAGTACGGATCATTGGCGACATCAAGATTTTGGTTGAAAAACGTCCGAACGGATACCTGGTGAGCTGGGATCACTTGGAAGGCAAAGCGGCAGAAATGACTTTGATTTCTGCGTTCCCGGTTGAAGTAGAAGCGGGGGACAACGTTAACCAAATTGTGCCGAGCACTTTTTTAGCGGAAACACAACTTAAAGTTGTACCGAAAGCTATTGGGAAATGCTCGTTCTTACTCCGACTTCCGCCTTGGGCGCAAGAACTCCCTAACGCAATGCCTCCGCCAAAGTACAGCGAATAATCTATTTATCTAGATCGGCATTGTAATGCAAGCCGACATTTTCGGTTCGGGCTAAGGCTCCGTTCACAATGAGTTGGGCATTAATCAGCAGATTTCTGGTTTCTGCTGAGTAAGCACTGAATCCCGCTGTTGCCTGTGTGTCGTATTGGGTGAGAGCAGACGCAATTTTGTCCGAAGCTTCTTGTAAGCCAGCAGTAGTTCTAAAGATTCCCGCCTGAGCCGACATCAATTTTTGGAGAGCGTGTCGCAGAAGAATCGCTTCATTTTCTGGCAAGCAAGTCGGTGATTTCGGTTCTTGAACTTCGGGTACCTCAGTCGGTTCTGCTTGAACAACTTCTGCCGCTTTGAACGAGAACACAATTGCTTCTAGCAGTGAGTTGCTAGCCAATCGGTTCGCCCCATGAACGCCTGTGCAAGAAACTTCACCACTTGCGTAAAGCCCAGGAACATTCGTTCTGCCGTTTAGGTCAGTAACAACCCCGCCGCATGAATAGTGCTGGGCTGGAACGACGGGAATCCAATCGCGGTCAATCAGGAGGCCAATTTCGGAGAGTCGCTTCCAAATGGTCGGAAATTCTTCTTGGAGAAGCTCAGAGGGCAAGTGTGTCGGATCGAGGTAAACGCACCATGTTTCCAGTTTCTGCATTTCCCTGGCGATAGAACGCGCAACGACGTCACGAGGCGCCAGTTCTAGCCGAGAATCGTAGTCGAACATGAACCTGCGACCGTTGTGATTCCTGAGCGTTGCACCTGCGCCTCGCATGGCTTCGGTGATGAGAAATCCGCTGAGTTGCGGATGGTGCAAGGTTGTTGGATGGAATTGCTGGAATTCCATGTTGGCGATGTTTGCTCCGACTTTTTGCGCTAAAGCTACGCCGTCCCCGGTTGCAACACGCGGATTGGTGGTGCTGTCGTAAACTTTGCCGACACCACCAGTAGCGACCATTGTCGCACGCGCGGTAAACATCACTTGTCCGACATCGGGAATTGTTCCTGTGGCACCAACGCAACGACCGCCACTCATGAGGAGATCGGTGACAAAGCAGAACTGATAGACAACGATATTTGGATTCGCCCTCACTGCCGCGCTGACGGCTCTTTCCACTTCCCAGCCAGTTTTGTCGGCATGATGGACGATGCGATTTCGGGAATGCCCGCCTTCCCGCCCTAAATCAAGCTCATTGCTCGCTCCGAGATCAAACCTGGCTCCAAGTTTGGCTAGCCATTCAATGGCCTGCGGAGCGTTTTGCACGAGCATTCTTACGGCATCCGGGTCGCATAGACCGGCCCCAGCAATAAGAGTATCTTCTTCATGCAGGCGCCAATCATCGGATTCTCCTACGGCAGCCGCAATACCACCTTGCGCCCAACTGGTGTTAGAGTCTTGAACTCCTGCCTTTGTAAGCACCACCACTTTCCCGTGTTTAGATGCCTCCAGAGCAAATGCAAGACCGGCAAGCCCACTGCCGATCACTAAAAAATCAGTTTGCTCTTTTTTCACTGTATACGAGTGTATTCGATCTCAGTCCGTTAAGGGGGATTGCGTCATACTTAATAGGTGGCAGACGAGCCGGCAAAAAAACGCAGTGTGCATTGGGGGATCAAAGTTTGGCTTGCGATTCACTGCTTTTTTGTGATTTGCCGCGCTTTACCATTGCCAAGCGAGGTTGACCGTCAAATCGCAGCCCAGCCAGGCTTTTCAGTAGGAAAACTGGCAAGCAGCATTAAAGTGCTAAACACAAATACCGTTCGCAACACCAAGTACGGCGGGTTGCTTTACACAGAAACTCTCGGATTTTGGCAGTACTGGGATATGTTTGCGCCGAACCCATCTCAGGAAGATATTTGGCTAGATGCGGTTGTGCAGTTTCAAGATGGTTCGGAAAAGGTTGTTCGATACCCCCGCATGGCTGATATGAATCTATATGATAAGTACCTGCATGAAAGGTATCGCAAGTATGCTGAACGTATTTATGGCCTTGGATATTCTTGGAAATGGCCTCACACCGCCAATTGGTTTGCAGCCAAGGCCTGGACAGACCCCGAAAATCCTCCCATTTTTGTGAAGCTCCGAAGGCACTACTACCGTGTTTTGCCGCCGGGAAAACCACTTCCTGATCAATACATCACTATCGAATACTATTCTGAAATCATCAACCTGGAAGAACTAAAGGAGATGAAGCAGTGAAGAAGTTCTTTGCCGATGCAAATGAAGCGATTTTCGGCTATGGTTCACCTTTGACCATGTGTATTTTTAGGATTTTTGTCGGTCTGTTATCATTTGTAAATCTGTTGATATTGATGGTTGTTTTCAAGGATATTTATACGGAAAAAGGGTTGTTTCCGGTTTGGATGTCGGAGCGGTATACAGAGGGAATTCCGCGTTTTAACCTATTAGCGGGGGTGACCGACGAGCGGGTGACGATGGTTGTATTCGGCCTCGCGGTGGTCGCATCAGTTCTGACCATGATCGGCCTCTGGACACGGGTTGCGAGCGTTGGACTCTTCGTACTGATGGTTACCTTGCACCACCGGAGCGGAGACATTCTTCACTCAGGAGACTGGCTGCTTCGTTTATGGGTTTTTGCGGTTGCTGTTGGGCCAAGTGGAGCGGCACTTTCGGTTGATCGATGGCTTAAGAAGCGCAAAGGAACTGCGCCTGAAGAACTTGAAGAAGTATCTTTGTGGCCGCAACGCCTCGTAGTCTTCCAATTGTGCATTCTGTACTTCAATACTGTTTGGCTCAAATGGAGCGGTGATTTATGGCGTAACGGCACGGCAACCTATTACTCTCAGCACCTAAATGAGTTCAAAAGATTACCGATCCCGCCATTTATGGATTCGATGCTCGTTATCCATTTGGCAACTTGGGGGACGTTATTAGTCGAACTCGCGATGACCTCGCTTGTTTTTGCCAAACCGTTTCGCAAATGGATCCTCCTCGCGGGGCTGTGCATGCACGGTTATATTGAGTATTCAATGAACATCCCTTTATTCCAGTGGGTGATTGTCAGTGCGTACATCTGCCACTACTCGGGCGAGGAAATAACGGCTTGGTGGAATCGAAAAGGGTTCGCCAAGAAGTTCTCTCAGAAGCAGGTAGAGAATGCGGCGTAAAACTACACTGCGCGAGCTATTGAGCTTTAAACCGAAAAAAGGGCCGGGGTTTGAGATTAAACCGACTTTCTATCTTTCGGTGATGGCGGCGAAGATGCCTCTACCGAGCATTCGGCAAGTAGTTGAGCCCCAAGGGGAGAACGGCGCGATCAAAGGCTTTGGTGTTCCTCTGGCCGGGAATAAAGAAGATTTAGAAAGGCCAATGGAGCGCGGAGTCTATGCGATCGCGAGCATGGATCGCAAAACGGTTTTGCGCGCGACGGTGATTAGCAAAGAAGAAGCGGGATTTGATCCAGAACCGTTCTTAAGAAGCGAACTGGCCGCAGAACTAAGCGAGGAAATGAGATCGCGTATGCGCTCAACTTGGACGCTAATTCAGATCACTTTTGAAAGTTTTGATCCTGAGGTTTATCCTGCGGTCTTATTTGCGCTGGCAGTTGCCGAGCGAATTGCATTGCTCACGGAAGGGTTAGTTGCCGACCCAGTCAGCCAAGTTTACAAAATGCCGGGCGATTTGATTTCCGCTCCGCCAGAAAATGCACATTTGAATGCTGCAGATGTGGTTCATGCGCGCCACAAGGTTACTGACGGCAAACATCACATCTTTACCCTGGGATTGCAGAAGTTTGGCCTTGCCGAATTGGAGATTCAGGGAATCAATCCCGTGAATGACGCCTTAGCGGTGACATTTTTACTCAACGTCGCGCAGCTTTCGCTTAACGGGTTAGGGGTGGAAGTCGGGAACACTTTAGGTGCAAATGAAGAACGGCAATTCCAAGTCACTCATGGAGGGCTTGATAAAACAATTTGGCAAGGGGTGGAGGCCTACGAACTCATACCCCAAGGAACTGAGGACGTGAACACCGTTCTAGTAAGGTGGGTTCGTGAATCAGACTGAAAAGACGATGGCCTTTGCTCGCATTTTGGGTGCCGTGAGTGAAAGCGAGTTGAATGGGTTCGATTTGCGGCAGTTTGCTATGGATCAACTCGACACTCTGCCCACTTATGATTGGAGCGGCATCTACCGTTTAGAAGGCCAGATACTTTACCTAGATGCTTACACAGGCGCGGCGACAGATCACACAGAGATTCCGGTTGGACGTGGAGTATGCGGTACTGCCGTCGCAGAAGATGCAAACCAAGTTATAGACGATGTTCGCGAACTGAGCAACTACTTGAGTTGCAGTGCGTTCACACGTAGCGAAATTGTTGTGTTGATTCGCAAAGATGACGAGATCATTGGTCAGATCGATATTGACGGACACACAGTTGGTGCATTTGATAAGGATGACGAGAAATTTTTGGAAGAATTAGCTGAGGTGCTGGCTAACAGGTGGTAAGCCCAATGGACAACCGTTGGCTCAAAAACGACGTACGATACGTTAGGTGATTTAATGGACTCAAATTTCCCATTCCTGAATCAGATTGTGAATCCCCTGGATTTGCACAAACTGAGTGACAAGGAGCTTGCGGAAGTCGCAAAGGAGGTTCGGCGAGCCATTCTGGAAAAGGTGAGCCAAACGGGCGGTCATTTCAGTTCAAATTTGGGAACGGTTGAACTCACTGTGGCGATGTACGCCAGCTATCACATTCCGGGCGACAAAGTGATTTGGGACACAGGGCATCAGGCATATCCCCACAAGTTGCTCACTGGGCGATTGCCAAGGTTTGAAACTCTCCGCAAACACAAAGGCTTGAGCGGATTCCTCAAGCGAGATGAACACGAACTGGATTATTTTGGAGCGGGTCACGCAGGAACCGCTATTTCAGCTGCTTTAGGATTTGCCGCCGCAAGAGATCAAGTTGGCGGGAAAGAAAAAGTTGTCGCCGTTACTGGCGATGCCGCTATCTGCGCGGGAATGAGTTGGGAAGCTCTCAACCACGCTGGAGAACTGGGCACCGACCTACACGTCGTTTTGAACGACAACCGCATGAGCATTGCGCCCAACGTTGGTGCGCTTACGAATTACTTCAACCGATTGCGATCTCGCCCTTATGTGCAGAACATGGCACAAACGGCAAAACGAGTTATCGAAAAAATTCCTGGCCCAGCACCACGGATCGCCGCTGGTTTACGCCACGGCGTGACCCACTATTTTGCTCCTGAACAGACGGGGACGATTTTTGAAGAAATGGGTTTTGAGTACATCGGGCCTGTGGATGGTCACGACCTTCCGACTCTGCTAGAAATCTTCCGAAACATACAAGAAGTCCGGTATCCCGTGTTTATCCACGCGATTACAGTGAAAGGCAAGGGTTACGACGTTGCTGAGGAAGACGCGACCAAATGGCACGGCGTTGTTCCATTTGAACTTGAAAAATGTGAATTGCCGAGCAAAGCCGCAGTCAGCAACTACACCTCGGTATTTGGCGACGCTATGAAAGAAATCGGCGAAGCTGACCAAAAGGTTGTGGCGATTACGGCAGCTATGCCCGATGGCACTGGTCTAAACGGATTCAAGGCAAAACTCCCGGCTCAGTACTACGATGTTGGCATTGCTGAGCAACACGGTGTTACGTTCGCCGCTGGCTTGGCAGCGGCAGGAATGAAGCCGTTTGTTGCCATCTATTCAACCTTCCTGCAACGAGGTTACGACCAAGTTCTGCACGATGTTTGTATTCAAAACTTACCAGTTCGATTCGCGATGGATCGAGCTGGTTTGGTGGGTGATGATGGGCCAACTCACCATGGAACATTCGATATCAGCTTCCTCACCCATATCCCAAACATGACCCTTTGCGCTCCACGCGACGCAACCGAACTGCGTGAAATGATGCAGCTTATGGCTGGTTACGACCGAGGCCCAATAGCCGTTCGTTACCCGCGTGGAAATACACCGGATAACTTGCCTGAATCACGGACTTCCATTGAATTCGGCAAAGCAGAAGTTCTCGGTGTGCCGGGCGTACCGCGAGGAGAAGAAGGCAAATTAGATGTGGTTTTGGTTGCGGTCGGTTCTATGGTCACCGAAGCTTGGGCAGCGGCGCAAAAACTTGCAGATGAAGGAAAAACAGCATTAGTAATCAACGCTCGTTGGTGTAAGCCTATTGATTGGCAAACGGTTGCTCAACATCTCACGTCTTCAACTTTGCTCGTCACCATTGAAGAAAATGTTCGTTCAGGAGGATTTGGTCAACAACTCCTTGACCTTCTGGTGGAAAATGATGTCCCGATCTCTAAGTTCAAGGTTATGAGTTTGCCTGATAGCTGGGTTCACCACGGTGCACAGCCGATCATTCGAGGCGAGCAAGGATTGGACGCCAACGGAATTGTTGAAGTTGTTAAATCGAACGTAATGAAGCGGGGACTTGCCTAGGTTTTACATCCCAAGGTCCAAGACAATGCTCCCGTACAATCTAAGCAAGGTTGATTGATGTACCAAGCCCCACTTCCGGCAATCTACACAGAACTTAGCGACGAGGCTTTAGCGGAGCGAATCCACGCCGCAAAAGCTAAGCTAGGCAAGCGACTGGTGATTCTCGGGCACCATTACCAGCGCGATGAGATCATCGCGTTCGCTGATTATCGCGGCGATAGTTACAAACTTGCGAAGGATGCTGGTTCTCATCCGGAAGCAGAGTTTATAGTCTTCTGCGGTGTACACTTTATGGCGGAATCGGCAGACATCCTCACCGAAACCGACCAAAAGGTTATATTGCCAAATCTTGCCGCCGGTTGTAGTATGGCGGATATGGCGAATTTGTTCCAAGTGCGCTCTTGCTGGAAACAATTAGGTGAAGTTCTGGGCGATGATCTTAAAGGAGTAATCCCGGTCACGTACATCAATTCCGCCGCGAATTTGAAGGGATTTGTGGGAGAGCATAGTGGAACTGTCTGTACCTCGACTAATGCGCCTGGAGCAGTTGAATGGGCTTTGGAGCAAGGGAGCAAGGTGCTGTTCTTCCCCGATCAACACCTCGGTCGTAACACAGCGGTTAAGCTGGGATTCGATGCAGAGCGAGATACATTAGTCTGGGATCCATTTAAACCGTTAGGTGGAAATACTGTCGAGCGATTACGTGAGGCGAAGTTTATCCTGTGGAAAGGACATTGTTCTGTTCATAAGCGGTTCACAGTTGAGCAGATCGAAAAAGCGAGAAAAGAATTTCCTGGAATCAATATTCTTGTTCACCCGGAATGCCCCTTGGAAGTAGTACAGGCCTCGGATTTCGCCGGTAGCACAGAATACATCATCAATAAAGTTGCTGGGGCGGAGCCTGGCTCCGCTTGGGCGGTTGGAACCGAGATCAACTTGGTTAATCGTTTGGCAAAAGAATTTCCTGACCGAACCGTTTTCTGCCTTGACCCTGAAATCTGTCCTTGTAGCACGATGTACCGAATCCATCCCAGTTTTCTTTGCTGGGTGCTGGAACGGTTGGTAGAGGGCGAAGTGGTCAACCACATTGAGGTGCCACCGGAAACCGCCAAGTGGGCTAAAGTGGCTCTTAAGAGAATGCTGGATATTGGCGCGACCGTTCGCGATTAAGCCAGCGCAAGTTCTAAAACTTCATCAGCATTCTCGACAAAGTGGAATTGGATTTGGTTTCGAACAATTTCTGGCAGGTCATCTAAATCTCGCTCATTTTCTGCTGGCAGAATGATTGTCCTGATTCCCGAACGGTGAGCGGCAAGAACTTTCTCCCGTATTCCACCAACTGGTAAAACTTTTCCTCGCAAAGTGATTTCGCCGGTCATAGCGATGTCGCATCGCACTGGCTTTTTGGTAAACGCACTCACAATGGCAGTGAAAATGCCAACGCCAGCACTCGGGCCATCTTTTGGAACTCCGCCTTCGGGCACATGCAGGTGAACATCGTAGCGGAATTCATCACTAGAGAGTTGCCGCTGGTTTGCTCGCACGTAGCTCATTGCGGCGTAAGCAGATTCTTTCATCACGTCGCCAAGCGAGCCAGTCAGCTGAATTGTCGGCTGCTCGGCGTACGGCTCAGTGAGTGCGACTTCAATCGCGATGATGTCTCCGCCGTACTCGCTGTAGACTAGCCCGGTAACAAGCCCGATTTCGTTCTTTTTGCCTTTGAGCCCATAGCGATATTTGGAACGGCCAAGAAAATCAGAGAGGTTCTCAGTGGTGACATCAACTTTGGTTTCTCCCAGCTCGGCGATTTTGCGCGCTGTTTTACGGCAGACAGTGGCAATCTCTCGGTTGAGAGAACGGACGCCCGCCTCTCGCGTGTATTCGCGGATTATCGCCTCCATCGCTTTCGGTTGGACCTTTAACTGCGATTTCTTTAGCCCATGTTCGCTGATCTTCTCGGGCAGAAGATATTGCTTAGCAATCTGCATTTTTTCGCGTTCAGTGTACGAAGGAAATCGGATGACTTCCATTCGGTCGCGGAGAGGAGCGGGGATGTTCTCCAAAAGGTTAGCCGTGCAAATAAACATAACGGCACTCAAATCAAATGGAGCCTCGATGTAATGGTCGCTGAAATTCGCGTTTTGCTCTGGGTCAAGGGCTTCCAACAGTGCAGATGTTGGATCGCCGCGAAAATCCATCGTCATTTTGTCGATTTCATCAAGCATGAACACAGGATTTTTCGTGCCGCATTGTTTGAGACCCTGAATCAACCTTCCGGGCATGGAGCCGATGTAGGTTCGGCGGTGCCCGCGGATTTCTGCCTCATCGCGAAGTCCGCCAAGTGAAATGCGGTGGAATTTTCGCCCCAGTGCTTCTGCGATAGATCGCCCGAGCGATGTCTTACCAACCCCGGGAGGGCCAACAAAACAGAGAATCGGGCCACGGAGCGAATGAGAAACTTGCCGAACCGCGAGGAAGTCGGCGATCCGGTCTTTTACTTGGGTTAGTCCGTAATGGTCGCGATCTAAGATCGAAACTGCTTTGCGGACATCAATTGAATCTTCGGTCACTGTATCCCAGGGCAGTGCGAGGAGCCAATCCAGATAATTACGGATAACCATCCCCTCGGGCGAACTGCTCGGCGAACGATCCAGGCGGCGAACCTCTTGCATCGCCCTATCAAGAGTTTCCTCTGGCATGCCGCTGGCTTCCAGTTTGATCCGATACGTCTCGCCTTCGTCGCTGAGAGATTCTTCACCGCCGAGTTCTTGCTGAATTGCTTTGAGTTGCTCTCTTAAATAGTATTCGCGCTGAGTTTGACCGACTTCGTTTTCAACTTTAGTACGGAGCTGAACTTGAAGCTCAAGAACCTGCAGTTCGCGACTGAGAACGTTTACAAGTTCGGTTAGCCGCTCTTCGGTGTTCATGATTTCCAGCATCGATTGCTTAACCTGGCTGGAAGTGGGCATATGGTGGGCGATCGTATCCGCCAAGTGACCAGGATCATCAATGGCAGTGATGGTTTCGCTGACTTCGGGCGGAATTTGAATTCCTAAGTTCGCCGCCTGCTGGAAAATCGAAATCGCCTCTCGCATCAATGCTTCGGTGGAGTTCGTGGTCGGGTTGATTTCGGTTGAAACTGTGTATTCGGCAGAGAAGGCACCGGAACGGAAGACAAATTTATCTATTTCAACCCGCGCCATTCCGCGCAAAACAACCCTCATCGTGCCATCGGGCAATGGCAAAACGTGAAGCACTTCGCTGAGCGTTCCTACGGAGTACAGATCCGATGATTCAGGTTCTTCAACGAGCTGATCTTTCTGACCAACGACAATGGCTTCACGGTCTTTGTTGAGAGCATCCTGTAAAGCCCGAACAGACATTTCGCGACCAACAAGCAGAGTCTGAATGACACCAGGGAAGTGCACAGTGCCACGAACGGGCAGAACGGGTATCCGGGGAGAAACTCGTTTCGTTTTTGAATCCTCAGTGGGTTTCGGCTTTGCCGTTCGTGCCATATCTGAGTGAACCTTACCGCAGGCCGCGCATAAATTAACCTGGCGAGTCTTCCGGTGTTTTTGATTTTGGTTGAGAAAATGATTCGAACATCGTTTTCACAGATTCATTTGAAGCAAAAATCTGTTTGAAGATTTCATCAAAAATTTCAAATAGCTCAAGCAGAACCGCTAATCGGTTGCGTAAAACATCGGCCTCATGCGAATTGTCTGATTCGGGAACCATGGCCATGCAATCTCGGATAGCCGAAACAGTTGGATCAATTTCTCGACGTTTGCGTTCGCGAACAACGTGGGCGAACATCTGAACAATATCGTCAGGAGCGTGGTAAACATCCTTCCGGTTACCAGGGTGTCGGTACCGGCTGATCACACCCCACTCATGCAGATCGCGGAGGTTCATACTTGCGTTTCCACGACTGATGTGCAGCCGTTCAATCATTTCATCCATCGTCAGTGATTGGCCTGTAATCAACAGCAGGGCATGGAGTTGCGCCATTGTGCGGTTGATTCCCCAACTAGAGCTCATTCGCCCCCATTCCATCACAAATCGTTCTTGCGCCTGCATTGTTTGCGGAGTAGGATCGGGCGATGATTGAGACACTCCGATATTTTACGGGTTTTTTGAAATTGAATTCGGAATTTTGAATTCAATAATAGTATTTGCAGAAAACCGTTACATTTCTTCATCTAATTCTCCGCGCAACCAAAGCCGACACTATAAGTTGGGCGGAAGCTTGCTATGGCATTGACTTCACAAGAAAGTTTTGTTGGTACACGCGCCAGATTCCAACGATTCCGGGATGGAAAGTTCTTCTACGGATGGGTTGAGCAGTTTTCTGGCAATTATCTGCGTGTGACAACTCAGAACCACTATCCGGTGGTTGTGAATGATGAGTTCCGATTCGAATGTTGCGGTCGGGATTCCTCTGCTGTATTTAAAGCGGCCCTCTCCGACGTTTGGTTGCCTACCGCAAATCTTGTTGAAACTAAGGATGCGATTCAGGGGAGTACGGCCTTAAAGATATCTGCAGTCAATCGCTCTACATTTGAACTAAAAGTTGATGGACTGATTGAGTACGTTGCCAATAGCGAAGTCGTACGCATGAAGTTGCCAGAAATCCCCACAACTGTGACGGTTCGCGGTCAGCAAGTAGAAGGCTACGCTATTGATATCAGCACTGGCGGAATTGGAGTCATCAGCCCAATGCCGATTCCAACATCAAGTGAAGTTCACGTTGTCATCGATTCAAAAGTAAGCGAAATCCTTGTTTCGGGAGATGTAGTGTACTGCCGACCAGACCAACTGCTGAACGGGATGCACCGGTGCGGAATTAAATTTTCAGACCTCAGTCGTAGTACGTTGGCTCAGATCAACCGCCTCATCCAGGTGAGTGGATTTTAGTTTTGAACCTCAATTTGAGTTGAATAAAACCGATAAATAGATGGAGACCAATCTTTAAGCATGTCAAGAATCTCTGCCCGCAGCTTTATCGGAACCCGTGCTCGTTTTCAGCGGCTGCGCGATGCTAAGTTTTTTAATGGGTGGATTGAGGATTTCTCGGGGAACCGGTTATCGATTTCAACACATAATCAACATGCGGTCGAGTTAGGCGACGAGTTTCGCTTTGAGGGCTTCGGTCATCACATTTCGGTTGTTTTTAATGCTCGATTGGATCACATCGGTCAGCTTGATTTAGGGGCTGCCGGTGCAATGGTCAGTCAGATCGAGGGCTCTAACGTGCAAGTTATTGAAGCGTGCCGCACTACATTTGATTTCACGGTGACTAGTCCGATCCGGTTCGCGGCTTCAAACGAAAGCGTGCGAATGCAGATGCCAGAAATCTATACAACCATTGATTTTGAAGGGCGCACAATAGAAACTTTCACAATTGACGTTGGGCCACAAGGAATAGGAGTGATTCTCCGCGAAAGTTTGCCTCACAACGCTATTGTGGACGTAACCGTTGAAACGAGACTTGGAGCGGTCAGTGCTCATGGATCAGTACGTTACTGCCGCAAAGATCCAGATCGCGCTGGCATGATGCGTTGCGGGATTATGTTTACAGACCTTGGCCGCATGGAAAAACCACGCTGGGAACGGTTCCTACGTGATCTTAGTTAATTAAGTGTCTGCGAGGCGACGGCCTTCCACAGCGTTTTTATCAATAAAGTCGCGCCAGTTGTCCGGTACATCGGTATCAACAAAAATTGCCGAAACAGGGCACTCCGGTTCGCACAAGCCGCAATCAATGCATTCGTCCGGATTGATAAACACCATGTCATCACCTTCGTAGATGCAATCTACAGGGCAGACAGTCATACAGGATTTATCCTTTACTCCGATACAAGGTTCAGCGACGACGTATGGCATTTGCCTCTTTATTATGCAGAATTCATGCCTGGAGTTTCCAAACTAGGTGTTTTTTCAAGTCTTGAGATAGTTGCCGCATTGTTGACGCTCCAAATCCGGGTGGTCGAACTGGGAATCAAGCTAGAAAAGTACAGTTTTATAGGTCATTCGGGTGCATATTCGGGCTGTTCTTCACACCTAGTCCCTACCAAAGCAACGATTACGCTGAATTCCGCCTAAAATGTAAGTAGGAGTTGCAAAGTAAATCTAAATGGCAATCACACTTTCAGAACGGGCTGTATGCGAGTTGAAGGAACTCATTGTTAGCCAAGAGAATATGTCGGCTGCTCTGCGGGTATGGGTCGCAGGCGGTGGATGCTCTGGTTTGACTTACGGGATGGCACTGGATAACGGTGATCCTGAAGAAGGCGACAACGTCTTTGAACAGTCCGGTATTAAAGTTGTAATTGATTCCATGAGCCTTCAGTACATGAACGGCTCCACAGTGGATTACGTGGACGACATGATGGGCGGCGGTTTCAAGATCGAAAATCCAAACGCAACCGGTAGCTGCGGATGCGGCTCCAGCTTTAAGACCGAAGATGGTCAAGGCGGCGGTGGTTGCGGTAGCTGCGGTTGCGCAAGCTAAATAACCAAGCAACAACAAATTAAAAAGCCTGACTCAAACTGAGTCAGGCTTTTTTGTGTGATCGGGAGAGTTTTTTAGCCAGTCAGCATTTCGCCTTGGGCTTTGAATACGCTGTGTACATATTCCACCCACTCAATGCGTTCCATGGCTGAGGTTGGGATCAGTCGGAATCCGGTTGAGAAAAGGTCGGAGCCATCAATTTCGATTGAGTTCAGGGCTTCGCCATGAACGACCACTGGGCTTGCGTTTCCGCGACCGATTTCAATTGCGTACTTTGATCCAGCAACGAAGGGAGTACGGGATCGCACTTGAAGTCCGCCTAAGCTGATGTCAACGATTACAGAACGGGTTGAATCCGTGCTGCCATCTTTAGTAAGGATTGCGTAGTCCATGAGCTCGAATCGAGCGTGTTTTCTACGATCAGACAGGTTGTGTTCCATTTCTTTGTTTGCTCCCGGTGTTCACACCACTACTTATTGTTCTTATTGGTTCAAATAAGCAGTTTCCTTAGTCTTTATGCCGCATTCGAGTCCGTTTTTAATGCGTCTTGTGGAATTAATCCATTTTCTCGGATGACGTGGCAGAAAGTTGAAAACAGTTGGTAATCGATTTCGCCTTTTTCGGCAAGCCCGTGCATCACATCAAGAACCCTATCAATCTCCATGCCCTTACGATAAGCGCGGGTAGAGGTCATTGCGTCGAAGATGTCAGCGATAGCAGAGATACGGACGAGCACGGAGAGCTCGTCGCCTTTCAGGCCATCTGGGTAGCCCTTTCCGTCTAACCGCTCGTGGTGCCAACGCACAATCGGAAGACACTCTTGGAACATCGCGATGTTTTCAATGATCGCCACCCCGTATTCAGGGTGCTTTTTAATGATCGCATACTCTTCATCCGTAAGCTTATCGGGCTTGGTGAGGATTGCGTCCGGAATACCGATTTTTCCAACGTCATGGACAAGGGTTCCGAGTTCGAGAATTCGTTTCTCGTATGGCCCGAGGCCGATTGCATCGCCGAGCATTAGGCTGTACTGCATCACCCGCTCAGAGTGACCAGCGGTGTACGGATCCTTAGCTTCAACCGCTTTAACAAGCGCTCGGACAACACTTTCCAGGTTTTCTTCAAGTTCGGCGAGCGCGTTGGCCAGAAGTTTGTTCTTGTGCTCAACTTCTCGGTAGGCGTTTTCAACGGCTTGTCCCGCTTCCACCGTTGGGGTCATGTCAATCGAGAATCCGAGCATGCGCCGGCAAATGCCATCCACATCGTAAACGGGAACGCCCCGAGTTTCCATGTGCTGGGTTTGCGAACCGTCAAAGTTCAGGCGGTACAGAATTCGGAAAGATCGTGCCTCTTGAGCCGCAGCCATGAGCTCATGAATTGTTTTTTCTTGGTCATCTTCATGAATTGCCGCGCGAAGATCAGAAAGGTGTGCTTGCCCAGGCGATCTGACTTGCTCAAGCCATTCTGAATTGGCAAAAGTGATGTCGCCATTTTCGAGAATAAACATTCCAACCGGAAGGTTTTCAATAAGACTGGTCAGCTGCGCCTGGAAGGAACTAGATTCGGATCGCGCACGGGCAACAGATTCGTCAAGATTCGCGCTGTACCGAACAATAGTAAATACAACGATACCAAGGAGAGCAACCCCGATCATTAACCTTAGAATAGATTTGTGCTGATCTTTTTCCGCATTTTTTAGGAGCGTTTGCTGAACCACGGTAGAAGACTTTAATTTGCCAATGATTTCATCTAGTTGCTTGAGATTTGCGCTATTAGGTTGGAGATCATTCTCCTCGGAATTATCTGTCCAATTGATCGAAACAAGACGCAATGCGGAATTCAAGGTTTCGTGAAGCTCTTGCGTGACTTTCCCTCGCAAAGTGGCTTCATTTCGGGCCTCCATCGCTAAAGTGAGGGCGTTCTCTTGGCTTTGAGATTTCGATGTTATTTCCGCAATTTTTTGAACATGCGAAAGGCTCATCACAACCTCAAAAATAACAAAGAGCACGAGAACACCAAGGGCAATTTCAGTGGCTAGTCTGAGTTTGCTGGAAGTGGCCCGGAAGAGATTTTCTTCAAATCCTCGCGCTACTGGGCCAGCCGCGATCCAGGCGGTTGCTAAGCCAAGTATGAGAACAAGCAAGCCCGTAAGGCGCAAGCTGTTAAGAATTTTTTGATCGCCAAACTGAATTTTCTTTACGTCTCGATCAACTTCTACAACTCCCACCACATTTCCGGCGGAGTTAATGACCGGAGCAAATGCCGAATACCAAGTCCCCCAGCGGTCTTCAAACGGTTCTTGGCTCGCTACACCTACTCTGTTAGTCAGCGATTCGACAAGTTCGTTAGGGATGTCGTCGGCTGGATCGAGAAGTTTGGATTTCGATTTTTCTTGACCACCCAATGAGGCATCAACAACAAAGTGATATTGAGGCCCAATTTGTTTGAGAACCGCCACGTGATCAATATCTGAGGCAGAACTAGAAATAGCTTCGAGCTTTTTTGTTTCCTCAATAAATTGCGGAGTTTCCGTTTGAGTCGGCTCTTCTAAAGCTTTAATTGCATCAGGATTGACTTGGAGCGCAATGACTTCAGCCAACGACCGTAACTGGGCTCGATTTTGTTCGTGATAAGTTTCCAGAGAAGACTGATAGATTAAGTAAACGCAGAGCGCACCTACCGCCGTGAACAACACAGCGAGAGATAAAAAGACTCCCAGCCTTGACCTGTTTTGAATAGTGCTCTCCGTTTGGGAAGAGTTCCCCGCAATTATTCTTGGTTGATTCTGGGGTTCTCAAGAGGGTTGAGGTTTTTGAACTTAAAAATTAATAAGCCCTCCGAACCTTTCGGGCCGGAGGGCTACAAGTCAGGATGAGAGTTGACTTACTTTTTCTTGGTTGCGGATTGAATCAATACGTGACCAGTATTTGGGTCGTATTGAACATCAATCTTGAGTGCTTCAGCCATAAAGCTGAGTGGAACGATAGATCGGCCTCTTTCGAGGAACGGAGCCATTTCCATGATGACACTGTGTCCATCTACCTTTGCATTTGGATCGCCAATCTTGAACCATACGTTCATTGCATCAGCAGAAGCGGTAACGGATTTCGTGTCGTTGTCCCACTTTACGTCTCCGCCGTAACCTTCAAAAAGGTGTCGGAATGGAGTGAGGGGGACGCCGTTGGTGACTCGAGGAGCAACATCGAAGTTAACTTTGTTTCCATCAAGGAAGATGTCGAAGGAGTCCACGTCGGCAAGTCGTCGGCCTTTATTGATCGCCAATGGCTTAAGACCAGTGTGATTGATTGTTGGAACCGTGCCTTCAACTGGCTTAGTTGTGTTCGCATTGATTGCGATCAATTCTTCTGGCTTGTTAGGATCATTGGTGATCGTAACGTTCTTCGGCTCGTTAGCATTCACCTTGCCAGCAGTTCCCTTTGGATCGGCTGTTTTCGGGCCAGTTGCTTCACCTTGGCTGTTGGTGGTTGAACCTTTTGCTGAGGTCACAGTTGGGTTCATCGGAACCGTTACTGGTTGCTCTTCGCCTTTTGCCGGAGTATTTGGCTTAGCGGTAGGAATTTCTTCGGTGTTTTGTCGTTTGGTGCGACCACCTGGGTTATTGACAAACAAGCGAAGCTTTTCGGTTTTGAACGTTGCGTTTGCATCATCCACAACCCAAGCTTGAACTTCGTGCCATCCGTTAGGGACGGTCATCGTATCCCAGCGATAGCTGTAAGGAGGGAAGTTCTTGAGAATCTTAAATTCATCGTTGACAAAGAAGCTGACATAAACGTTTTTCAGTTGCTGTCGGAAACCAACTTTAATTTCAACCACGCCTTGGTTATTTGAATCTGGCTTTGGTGAAACAAAGAAAACTGGGCCTTCGCCGCTTCGGTCAATCTTGATGTCAGATTTCTGAGTACCAAGGAGCTTGCCTTGAGCATCGAAAAGTCGGATTTCGACTTTGTTGCTTCCAGTTTCGAGGTTTGCCGTGTCGATGTCAAAGGTTGTTTCGCCCGAATTGAAGTCGGCAGAAACTTGCTTTGATTGCACGCTGACTCCGTTGATTCGAAGTTCAACCATGCTTGCACGAGCACCGTCGTACTTAATTGTCAATGTTTTATTGTTGGCGGCCCGATCAATCATGATCGAAGCGTCAACAAAGCTGGCATGTGCCGCAAGTGCCGTTAACAGCAGCCCCGCACACAAAGCAAGCTTGGACTTGATTCCGTTTCTCATCCCGTATTTGTCCCAAATGTTGGCTAGAGCCTAGGGCTCATGACCAAATTTTTGGCATAAATTGACCAAGAGTCAGACTTACACCGCCTATATAATAGCTGGTCCCAGGGAAAAAACGCATACTTTCTGTAATTCAGCCGAGAATTTAATCAAATCCACAAGATAAATGTGGAACAAGCATATTCGAGGCGGGAGTTTATGAAAGAGATGTTCGTCGAAAAAGTGTCGAATTTTGATCGACTGGGGCAATGGGAAGTGCGCGACGGCGTATGCCACTTAAAGGCGCATGTGTGGCAGGGTCATACATGGGAGCACGAGATCAAAATCTACCGACCACTAGTGGAATCGGTTTCGGACGCATGCTACGTTGAAATCACTGGCGACAACGCAGGCGCAGTAGATGATAGTTATGGTCAAGCGTTAGCAGATGCGTTGCGAATGCCGGTTGCTACTGTTTTTCAGGTTCCCAATCAGCCTCTTTGGGAAATGCGTGAAGATGACCTGATTGCACACACCTTTGAAAAGTTTGTTGAAACCGGCGATGCCGAGTGGCCTCTCCTTGTACCGATGGTTCGGTCGGCAGTTTGTGCTCTCGATACTTTGGATGCATGGTTTGAAGGGAAATTCAAAAAGTACATCGTCGGTGGTGCAAGCAAGCGCGGATGGACGAGCTGGTTGCTGGCGCAAGTCGGTGATGAGCGAGTGGCTGGAATCGTTCCTGTCGTTTTTGACAACCTAGGAATCAGCGTTCAATTAAAACGGCAAGAGGAGCTTTGGTCAGAACAAAGCCCGATGCTTGATGACTACACCCGTCGCAAGCTCCACGAAATTTCAAGCACTCCACGAGGCCAAGAATTGGTCGAAATGGTTGATCCATGGACTGGTTTGGCTGATCAGAAAGTGCCAGCGATGGTCATTACAGGAAGCAACGATCCATTCTGGACAGTTGACGCGGCTCGACACTATTACGCGAACTTGCCGAAAGGTTCTGGTTTGCTTGTCGTGCCAAACATGGGCCACTCAACCGGGGAGTGGGAATTCCGCCTGAGCACGGTTGCGGCTTTCTGTAACGCTTGTTTGGGCAAGTGTGCGTTCCCCGAAGTTTATTTCGAAATCGTCGAAGGCGAGCGGGGCGTAGAGTTCATCTGCAATTCAGAAGTCAATCCAAACGCAGTTCGAATTTGGGGCGCAACGAGCGAAAACTACTGGTTCGCCGATAGTGAGTTTTTTGTGGACATCCTTCCGGAAACCAATGTACGGATTCGTAAACAACGCGAACAAAACCAAGCGTTGTTCTTGGAAGTGGAATTTGCGGGAAGCCACGGGCCAGTTCGGTTGACCAGTCCGTGCGCGATTATTCCTAAGATTGCTTAAGCGAGGAGACTGAAAAATCTAAAGGGAGTCCAAATGGACTCCCTTTTTATTCTGGTTTAGAACCTGTTTCTACCGTAATCACACTGCCGATCCCACCGCGAACGGCAAACCTCCCTGTCACCTGCATCCAGCGCGGATTGCAAACCCCGCTCAATTCATCAAGCAATCGGTTGGTAACTGCTTCATAGAAAATCCCTTCGTTGCGGAAGCTGTGGTAATAGAACTTGAGCGATTTCAACTCAATACATTTTTCATCAGGAATGTATTCCAACTCGATGGTGGCGAAGTCTGGCATCCCCGTAATTGGGCAGACAGAAGTGAATTCTGGCGTGGAGTGGTGGATCACATAATTCCGGTGCGGAGCGGGATTGGGGAACGTTTCCAGAATTGATTGACTCATGGTCATGGAATGTACCAGTGAGGGTGAGAAGGACATGGTTCAGAGGGGTACAGTTGGGGCATGATTGCCGTGGTTTTTCCGGGTCAAGGTTCCCAGCGACCGGGGATGGGTCAGGATCTTTACAAGCAGAATTCGTACGCCCGCCAGGTGTTCGACCAAGTTGAACAGGCCACTGGCATTAATGTTTCCAGCCTTTGCTTTAATAGCGACGAAGAAACTTTGCGGCAAACCCAAAACGCGCAAATCGCACTCTATACATGTGGGTTGGCGGCGTTCTATGCGTTTCACGACGCTTGCCCAACGGTCAAATTTAACGCGGCGGCCGGGCATAGTGTTGGCGAATATGCGGCACTGGTGGCTGCGGGAATTCTTTCGCTGGAAGAAGGAGCACAGTTAGTTCAAAAGCGAGGCGATATCATGGCGCGGGCCGGACAACTCCGTCCAGGAACCATGGCGGCGGTACTCGGATTGGATCGCAGTGAGATTGAACCGATCCTCAAAACCGTCAAAAGTGGAACTGCAGTTGTCGCGAATGACAACTGTCCAGGTCAGTTAGTGATTAGCGGAGATTTGGATGCCGTTCAAGAGGCCACTGCGCTTCTCGGCGAAAAAGGAGCAAAGCGAGTTCTGCCTCTTTCGGTCAGCGGCGCATTCCATAGTCCATTGATGGATGAGCCAGCAGAAAGCATGCGTACAGCCCTCGATCAAGCGCATTGGCAGAAAGGTGAACTTCCTGTTTACAGCAATGTAACGACAAAGCCTGGATCAGATTGGCCTGACCTACTTGAGAAGCAACTCAAGTCGCCGGTTTTGTGGACTGATTCCGTACAGCAAATGATTAGCGACGGAATCACAACTTTTATTGAATGCGGTAGCGGAGAAGTCCTGACAGGATTGCTCCGTCGTATAAACAAGGAATCGGTGGGCTTGCGAGTGCTCGATGTAGCAACGTTAGAAGAAACGCAGAAAAGCGTATGCGGTGATCAATCATGATGAATTTTAAAGATGAAGTCGTAGCAGTAACTGGCGCGAGTCGGGGCATTGGTCAAGCCATTGCAATGAAGTTTGCCGAGCTTGGCGCCAGCGTTGCCTGCATGGCAACCAGCGAAGCCAACGCGGCAAAAACCCGTGATCTGATTGTTGAAACTGGTGGCGTTGCAGCGGCATTTGCAATAGATGTTTCGAGCGAAGAAAGTGTGGCGAGCGCATTCAAAGCAGCTTCTTCTGACTTGGGCGAAATCTCCGTATTAGTCAACAACGCCGGGGTCACTCGCGACGGTTTGATGATGCGCATGAAAAGCGAGGATTGGGACACAGTTCTCAACACCAACCTCAAAGGCTCCTACAACTGCATCCAGGCGGTGATGAAGGGAATGATGAAAGCTCGGTACGGGCGGATCATTAATATTTCCAGTGTGGTTGGGCTCCACGGAGCACCTGGCCAAGCCAACTATGCCGCTAGCAAAGCCGGATTGATCGGTTTGACCATGGCGACGGCAAAGGAACTTGGGAGCCGTGGAATCACTTGCAATGCAGTTGCTCCTGGCTTCATTGAAACCGACATGACCAGCGATTTACCCGAAGATTTTCGCGAATACGTGCAGAAAACAGCACCGGCTGGTCGCTTAGGAACTCCGGGTGATATCGCGGCGGCAGTTGTGTTTCTAGCTTCGAGTGAAGCGGCTTATATCACGGGTCAAACTCTCACCGTAGACGGGGGCCTGTTCATTTAAGTGCAAAAGACCCGACTAGCCCTGGCAACTTAGCTAGGCGATTGGGAGTAATATAGGGCGGGCAAACGCCCCCGACAAAGGAAAATTCAGCATTATGTCAGCAACAGTTTTTGATCGCGTTAAAAAGGTCATTTGTGAGCAGCTCAGCGTTACCGAAAGTGAAGTAACTATGGAAAAGAGATTCCAAGAAGACCTCAACGCCGATTCGCTGGACGTGGTGGAACTCATCATGGCCCTTGAAGAAGAGTTTTCAATCGAAATTCCCGATGACGACGTTACCAACATGAAAGCGGTCAGCGATGTTGTTAACTACATCGAAGAAAAGGTTTGATTTCTAGCAATCTCTGCTAGTCAACTTTAAACATGGGATTCCCTCCAGAACCATCTGGTCGAGTAGTCATTACCGGAATGGGGGCAATTACGCCCCTTGGCAACAGCGTGGCGGAATTTTGGCCTCGCATGTTGGCGGGTGAAAGCGGCATCGGCGAAATCACGCTGATGGACACGACCGACTATCCAACAAAAATCGCCGGTGAAGTCAAAGACTTCGATCCTGAGCTTTACTTAGATAAAAAAGAAGCTCGCAGGGTTGACCGTTTCATCTCGTTTGCCGTTGGAGCTTCGGCAATGGCTCTGGAGGATGCAAAATTCCCGATGGACAATGACGAGCTCAAGCTCGAAACGGGTTGTCTGATTGGTTCTGGGATTGGCGGACTCATTATGATGAGCGAGCAAACCAAGAAACTCCATGGTGAAGGCCCGAGCCGGGTTTCTCCATTCTTGGTTCCATACATGATTCCCGACATGGCGAGCGGATATGTTTCGATTGTCAACGGATTCAAGGGGCCGAACACCTGTGTTGTCACCGCTTGTGCAACGGGTGTGAACTCTATCGGTGATGCTTATCACATCATCAAGCGGGGCGATGCGGTCGCGATGCTCGCGGGTGGAACCGAAGCACCGATTTCTCCGATTGGCCTTGCGGGATTCTGTGCGGCGAGAGCCATGACCACTAACAACGAAGCCGGGCCAAAAGCTTCTCGACCGTTCGATGCGGGCCGCGATGGGTTTGTGATGGGCGAAGGTGCGGCGGTAATGGTTCTAGAAGACTTAGCGTTCGCTAAATCCCGAGGCGCAAACATTCTCGCAGAGATCGTTGGTTACGGAATGAGCGGCGACGCTCACCACATCACGATGCCTGATCCCGATGGAGACGGCGCACGGCGATCAATGGTGAAGGCTCTGAAGTCAGCTGGCCTCAAACCAGAAGATATTGATTACGTTAACGCTCACGGAACCTCAACGCCTTACAACGATAAGTTTGAGACCATCGCGATTAAGCGAGCGTTTGGAGAGCAAGCATACAAGGTGCCGGTCAGTAGTACTAAATCTTCGATTGGTCACTTGCTCGGTGCGGCAGGAGCGGTTGAATCTGCGATTTGTATTCTTGCAATGCGAGACGGCAAACTTCCGCCGACAATCAACTACGAAACTCCTGATCCAGACTGCGATTTGGATGTTGTGCCGAACGTATCGCGAGATAAAGAACTTCGCTATACCATGACGAATTCATTTGGATTCGGCGGACACAACGGCACTTTGATTTTTGCTCGCTACGAGGAGTAAAAAGTGTCGCGAACGCTGGATGAAGCAATTCAAGCGTTTATTGATCAGATTTCTGCGCGAGGATCAGCCCTTACCGCAAAAAGCTACGGTGCCGACCTTGCTCAGCTAGCCCTCACCACTGATGGCAATTTCGATTTGTCGGAAGGAGTTCTCCGCAAGTACTTGCGGGAATACGGCATCACTCCGGTAACTCGGGCGAGAAAGCTCTCATGTATTCGGTCATTTATCAAATTTTGCCGATCTGCTGGGTGGATGGATTCTGACCCTAGTGAAGGTCTGGATGCTCCGTATCGCCGGCGCGATTTGCCCAAGTCAATGAGTCAGGCGCAAGCCGAGGGATTTTTAGAGCAAGAACCGCCGAGCAAAACTCCCTTGCGTGACCGCGCGATGTTAGAACTGGCTTATGCAACGGGAATGCGTGCGAGCGAAATCGTCGGGGCGAACACGAGTGACTTCGATTGGCGGAATAAGCGGTTAGTCGTCCGTGGCAAAGGCAATAAGGAACGCATGGTGATGTTTGGTGATCCATGCCATCAGGCACTTCAGGAATATCTCAAATCAGAGCGTGTTCCTGATATTAAGTCCGACGCATTGTTCACCAACGGCAAAGGAGACCGCCTGTCCGTTCGCACCTTGCATAACGTTGTCCGCCGCTGGGCAGTTGCCTTCGGTTTGCCCGAGGATGTGTCACCTCATACTTTGCGGCATAGCTTTGCTACCCACTTGCTGGATGGTGGGGCTGACTTGAAATCTGTCCAGCAGTTGCTAGGTCATGAAAACTTGGCGACGACACAAATCTATACACACATCAGCATTGATCGCTTACGGGATTCGGTGGCAAAGTCGCACCCTCGCGGAAGATCAGAGAAATAGATATTAATTCAGCATTTAGTCATCAACCCCTCCCTTAATCCCTCCCCGATCTTCAGGGAGGGAGTCTATTTGATCAAATTAAACACAGCATATTTTCAACGAGCGTGTTCAAACCCAGGTGGAAGCCCGGCGGAAGATTTTATACGTGACTGGTCGGCGCAGGTGGGCGAACACGAAGTTCGGATAACCAGCCATGAAATCGAGTTCGTAATCGTCGGGCGGGGCGATCAGCACAAGCGGGGTCGCTGAAGCAACCGTATGGCTCATTTTTGCTTCCGCGAACTGCTCGTATCCGGCGATTTTATGTGGTTTGATCAAGGTCGCGATGAGATCAACGAAAAGTAAATCGGCATCTTCGCACGATTCGAGCGCGGCTTGCCAGGTATCGAAAATCAGTAATTCATCCTCGGGCTGAAATGCGCCCTGAGTGCCAGCGATTATTTCGGCATCCTTCGTCACGAGGATAAATTTCATTTCTTATGACTATATAGGACGAGTCAAGCTGAATGCAACGGAGCAAAAAATTGTGGGACTAGGCTTTATGTTCAATTAAGAGTCTGCAATCAATCCCATTAGCCTCGCAAAAATACTAAAGTTCTCACTTCCACCCTCCGATAACTGAAGTACGATGCGTATCAATTCGACATCCACCCCTCAGGTTACGGCGCCAATTACCGATCCGGCAAAACTGAACTATCAGGTGAAAGTTTTGAAAAAAGCCCTAGAGGGACAGAAGGATTCAGCCTCTGAACTCCTCAAAATGCTAGACCCAAAGGGCAAGATTGTCGATATCCGGGCGTAGCGAGGGTATCTTGCTTTTTCTGTGAGCAAAAAACCTGTAAAGCCTCCTGTTTGGTGGAAAAATACGTTTTTCATATTTGGTTTTGCTCTTTTGCTATTAGCCGTTTGGGGCTTAGTCAAGGGAGAAGCGGTTATCCGTGATCCTGGTCAGAAGTTTGAAACCGGCCTTGTTGTGTTTTATCTGATTGGCGGAGTTGTGATGCTCGGCAACGGGTGGATGACCCACCAACAATCTATGCAGCAGTTTTGTGAATTATCCGATGACGAAGTCCCGGCATCGATTCAAGAACCGACAAGCGGAGTAGAAGAAGAAGCGAATGATTAAATGCAGTTGCGGTAAAGAGTTAGAGCACGTACCAAATTGGCTAGGCAGTGTCAACGTAAAAGTAGTTTGCAATAACTGCCCAGATAGAGACCTGAAGAGCATTACAGAAATTAAGCTGGAATCACCTGAACCAGTAGATAACTCCAAGCAAGAAGTTTCTAAAGACGAAATCGGCGAAGAAGACGACGAGGACGAGGATTAATTTAGAGTCTATGCGCTTCGCATAGACTTCTCACCTTGAATCCGCTCCATTAGAATGAGAGCAGGGGTGAGTTTTGCGCCGATCTTGCGTTTGCAGGCTGATCGTAAATCGAAGTCACTGACTTTCGACCATTCATAAATTTGTACTTGGGCGAGAATTTTTTCGCCGCTTATCCAGACTTGCACGTCAGCAACACCCGGTTGCTGGGAAAGAAAGTCTTGGGTTTTTGCAACATTAAGCTCTTCGTGCTCGACAACTGTCAGGTTCACAACCTAGTTATCGGTGAGAAGCGGGTTTTCTTAACCCCTAGTTATTGCTTGATATTGTTCGTATGAATCAATATCCGTTCCGATATCGGCAGCGTAGGTGATGACGCCTTTTACTGGCACCTTAAGAAACTTGCCGACCGATTTTTCTAAGCCGCGGATCGTGACGGCTTTTGGAATGGTTTTCGCCCCGACCATTCTAATAAGCGTACTGAATCCAGCGATCTTGCCAAGTTGGATTGGACTCTTTCGGGCAGCGTAGGCGCGTTCTACTATCGGTAGAGCAGATTGACACGCAGTTCTTTCGATGAGGCAGATGTTTCCGCCGGTAAAGTGGCCTTCGCGTAACTTGAGGCTGGTTCGTGGAAGTTGTGGGTACTCCTTCATGCAAAGCTCAACCGGAATGACAGGGTAGTTGAAGCCAGCTTCCGGGTCGCAGTTACTCAGAAAGGCGTGGATTGATTCTGCTTTGAGGAAGGGAAGATCCGCGAAGATAACAAGATACTGTGCCGACTGAGCGAGGCTGTTGGCAATAGAAAGGCTTTCGACAAACGAATCTCCGCCAGGGGCTTGCCGCCACGATTCTCTGTTTGGCCCTCCTATGACGAGCGGTTCACCAAAGGTTTTTGCGACGTCGTAAACACGATCAACCATTGGTGTGCCATCAATCGGCAATTCAGAACGGAATGTGCAACCACTCGCTTCTTGATCTCGCTCTTTTAGTTTTCCGCCGGCTAGGATGATAATGTCGTGGCTAATGATTCCTCCCGTGTGAGTGTTCGGGCTAAGTAAGTTTCCCCCAACTCTTCAGATTTTATGTGTTTCTCTGCCTGTTGGGCAAGAGCCTCGGTTTCAAAAACTCCAAAAACCGCCGATCCGGAGCCGGAAAGCAAGGCTCCTTTTGCTCCGTGGACTTGCAATCGTTCGGCGATCTCGCCGCAAATACAAGGGGCGACCCGCTCGAAGTCGTTATACAGCTCTTTGAGATCAGTCGGAAATTCTCTATGTGGTCGTTCCGTTGAATCCAGTTTCTTGTATGCTTGCGGCGTCGAGATCCCTGCTTCTGGTTTCACCAGCAGTAGGTGCCAAATTTCTGGATCTGGAAGGGGCTCAATAAATTGACCATAGCCTTCCGCTTTTGCCGCCCCGCCAGTTAAGAAAAAAGTGACGTCTGCCCCGACCGCAAAAGCAACTTCTCGCTGGTACTGCTCGGTCACAAAGTGGGGAGCAACCGTTCCAAGTGCCCGTAATAGGCCAGCCGCGTCGGATGAACCTCCGCCCAGTCCTGCCTCGTTGGGAATGTTCTTGGTTAGCTCGATTCTTAGGGGCGCAATGGGAAGCAGTTCTCGCAAGAATCGCAACGTCTTTGTCAGAGTGTTATTTGCCGGGAGGTCGCCCCAGTTGCAGATAATCTCATCCTTGCCAGAAGGCGAATCTTGGATAGATAACTCATCAGCGAGCGAAATCGCTCTGAAAATAGACCGGATCGGATGGTAGCCGCTATGATCGGGCGGATCAACCGCAAGGAATGAATTTATCTTTGCTGGGCAGATTGTTCGGCAGATCAATCTGATTTCTCCGACTGATTTTGAGGCAATTCGCCTGTGAAGGGTGGCGGTGTTTCTCTGAGTTGTTCGCGGAGCAGCTTGTCATCGCCTTTGAGTATTGTCATAGTTTCAGGGAAGGGCATTTGTTCAATTTCTTCCAAGGCTCGGTCTATGGCCGAGAATTGCATTTTTGCTTCTGCGACGATATTCAGGAATTCCAGGGTCTCTTCTTCTGGGGGTTTGCCTGCGAGCATGTAGTTGAGCAAACGAATCCGCAGAGTATCAAGCGTGGTTGAGAATACGATTCCCTGTGCTTCGGCTCGTTCAACTCCCGCAATGGCTTGTTTGTAGAACTGAGAATATTCCGCCACGTTGCGGTCTGCCACTTTATACAGTTCTTGCGCTTGGAGGTCGCTGACTGTACGTTGCTGAACAAGCGGCTGAGGGCCGACCAGCGACTCGCTGGTTTGAATTTCGTGAAGCACCAAATCTGCCCTTCGCAATGCGCGGTAGATATCAGGAAGGACTTGGCGGATGTTTGCCTCCAAGTCGCTGAGGTCTGTTTGGTTTTTTCTCTTGAGTCGTTTGAGGGATTCCGTAAGACGTTCTTGCCGATTGACTGCTTCTTTCCAAATGTAGCTGAATCGCTGAAATCGAAAACGCTTTTGAATTGATCGCTTGAAACAGGCAAAAACAGAGATTCCTAAAAAAACTCCGCCAACGGGAATCGCCCAGAACTTTAAATCGGGCGAGGGCGCGCTGGTGAATAACCACGTAAGTAGCACGATAACCGTGGCGCCAAACGCAGTACGCAGGCTGAAGAGTTCGCTTAAGAAAACTTCCCAGTCGCGTTTGCGGATTTCATCCATAAATTGCCTCTAGAGGATTGGCGGTCTTCGATATTCCCGACCGAATGCTTGCTCAATTGCGTAGGATGCCTGCAAAAGCCGTTCGTCGCTCATGATCGGCCCAGTGAGCTGGAATCCAACCGGAAGGTCGTACGCAAGCCCACAAGGGATGCTGATGCTTGGGAATCCTCCCATGTTTGCGGGAATCGTGCAAAGATCCAAAGCCTTCAACGCCATTTGGTCGGTAATCCCTCCCAGTGGCGGAGCAACGATTGGGCTGGTGGGGGAAATGATAAAGTCGAGGTCTTTGTAAGCGTTCTCAAATTCCTCGGTCATCATGCCTCGCACTTGCTGTGCTCGGTGATAGTAAGCGTCGTAGTAGCCAGCACTCAAGGCATACGTTCCTACCATGATTCTAAGTTTCACTTCGTCGCCGAAGAGTTGCCCTCTGGTTGCACAGAACGACTCAACGTGTCCGGTTGACTCAATGCGTGGGCCAAACCGAACCCCATCGAACCGAGCAAGGTTGGAACTGGCTTCAGAAGGTGCGATCAGGTAGTAAGTGGTAACTCCGTAACGTATGCTCGGAAGAGAAAGATGCTTGACGATTGCTCCTTCTTTAACCAATTGGTCAACGCTAAGTTCAAAAACTTCTTTGACCTGAGGATCAATCTCATCCCCGAATAACTCTTCTGGAATACCAATTTTTAGGCCCTTGAGTGAGCCAGACTTAAGATCGTTGATTTGGATTTGCGAATCTTTGAGCGAAGTGCTATCGAGGTTGTCGTAGCCAGAAATTACATGGGCCAGCAAGGCCGCATCTTCAACTGACTTACCAAATGGTCCAATTTGATCCAAGCTGGACGCAAATGCAACTAATCCATAACGCGACACCCGGCCGTAAGTTGGTTTGAAACCGACAATACCGCAGAGTGAAGCGGGAAAGCGAATTGAACCGCCTGTATCAGAACCAAGGCTCAATGCCGATAGCTCTGCTGAAACGGCTACGGCTGATCCACCAGAGCTTCCGCCTGGTGCCCGTTCTGTATCCCAAGGGTTATGAACTGCTCCGTAAGCGCTGTTTTCGTTGGTTGTGCCCATGGCGAACTCATCGAGGTTGGTTTTCCCGACGATGGTTGCGCCAGCTTCCTTCAGCTTTGTTACAACCGTGGCATCAAAAGGAGGCACGTAGTTATCGAGAATCTTGCTCGCACACGTAGTCCGTACTCCGGTGGTAGACATGTTGTCTTTAAGAGCAACCGGAATCCCGGTCAGTGCACCAGCAGTTCCAGAATCAAGTTGAGATTGAGCGACGTCTGCCTGAGCCAAGGCGTATTCCGCATCAACGGTTAAGAATGCGTTGTAGTGTTGATCTTCAGTGGCAATCCGATCTAAAAATGCCTGGGTGACTTCGCGTGCAGAGACTTCTTTGGCGTGCAGTTTCTCGGAAAGTTCAGATGCTGTCAGTTGGTGGAGCATCTACGCTTATTCCTCGATGATTGTGGGAACAATAAACAAGCCCGCTTTTGTATCCGCAGAATTCGCGAGAGCGGCATCTCGGCTCAGCGGCTGGATAGGAATATCTTGACCAAAAACGTTTTGCATAGCCACTGCGTGTGGTTTTGGTAGCCGTCCCGTAACGTCAACCGCTTGGATATCTTCAAAGTGCCCCAACAGCGCGTTGAGCTTGCCCTGAAACGACATGAGTTCTGATTCAGAGAGTTCTAAGCGGGCTAATTTGGCGACGTGGCGCACTTCATCCAACGAAATCGACATTAGGTTCATTATAGCCTTAGCCATAATGAATTTATATGTCCGTGTGGGGTCGCCGTGGAAGCTATTCGGCTACTGCGTTTGTGGTGGTGTTCTTTGTTGTGCTTGCCGCCGTTGCTCACCTGCTTCGCCCTTTTATTGATAAAGAAGCAAATGTCGATCTTGCCGAATCACCATCTGACTTTATGAGAATTGCTCGGTTCCAACCAGTTGAGTGGAAGGAATGGTCAGCCGAGACAATAGCTTTGGCACGGCGACGAGATCGGCCGATCCTTATTTATGCAGGAACGGTTTGGGGGGAAATGAGGCCAAAATTTGACGATCTGGCAGACACACCAGAAGTCGCCGAGTTAATGAACCGCGAATTTGTGTGCGTGCGCGCTGATTCAATAATGCAGCCAAAATGGCGATCGGGCCCTTTACAACTCCTACGAAATGAACGAGGAGACGCGGCAAATTTCGCGTTATTTGTGTTTGCCCCTGAAGGTCGTTTGATCGCGGCACCAAGCATAGAAGAACTTAGTGAAATGAGTGATTCCGGGTTTTTAGTATTCCTCCGGCGCACTTTAAACCAATATGCTGATCCGAATCCAACTCCTCTTCACGAAGAAGCAGCTAAGGAGGCGTTTCAACTGAGCGGCGGACTAGCATCAGAACCAGGTTCGCCAACTGCGTATGCAGATCGGCTTCTTTCTTATTTGGATCGAGATTTTGGTGGGTTCAAGAGCCGGACTGAATCCGAACTACTCCCAAGCGAATATGAAGTGCTGCTTGATCAGGGGCAAGTTGAGGCAGTGGCTGCTTCGATCACGAAGCTACTTAAACACCCAGTGAACGACGCTCTCTGGGGCGGTTTTTTTGAACGATGGCAAGGGAATTCTGAACATTCGATCGTCTTTGCAAAAACTGCGTATGGTAACGCAGGAATGTTGGCTGTTTTAACCAGGCTCGCCGTCACGACGGGTAGCCCACTCTTTGAAGAGGAGGCAAGGCGGCAGTTTGAATATGTGCTTGTTCGTTTTGCCGACCCAAAATCAAGCACCTATGATTTTGCGAAGTGGAAAGATGCAAAGAGATCCCCAAGGCATTCGTTTTCACCTAGAAGAATTCGCGGTTTGCTAAATCTGGAAGAACAAGGACTGGCGGTTAACGATTTAGGATTAGATGTAGCCAAAAATCCGCAAGCGATTCCCTTTTACACAAAACGCACTGAAGTAGCCAGCAAGTATGCGGCTTACCAAACCGTTCTTGAAAAATTAAGGGAGGCTGTTGCATTCCCAGACGAATACCAGGGAAATTTGGTGAGTTACGAGAGTCAGGCAACAGCCATAGCAAGTCTTTGCCGTAGTGCTCGATTGCTGAATGACGACACACTCAAAGCTCAGTGCGTGGAAGCGTTCGACCTCCTGAAACAGAGAGTACGTAGCGGCATTAATGACGTTATCGCCTGGCCAGGCAACCAATCGACCGAGCCGGCTGGCTTTTCTTGTTATCTTCAATACGCATCCGCAGCGTGGGAAATAATGTTGCTGACCGAAGATGAACAGTACGGTGAGGATGGCTTAGCAGTATTGAACCGAGGAATATATTTGTTTACCGATAACCAAGGTGGAATCACTTCAGGTCGACAAGAAGCATTACCTGCCGAATGGAATCGCGTTTTCGGTCCTGAAGTTCTGGATTTACTAGGAGCCTCAGCCGTCGGCGAACTGATTCGAATTGGAAGCTGCTATTCATCGTGGCTAGGAGCAACAGAGGAAACGAACCAAGTTAGATCAGCCGTAGATGTTGCGGTTAGCAGGAGCGGTTGGGTGATTGATCAAGTTCCCATTCGGGCTGGAGCTATGGCTCGGGCTATTCAATTTATTGAAAAAGGAACTCAGATCGGGGTTCCGCACGGAGCTGACTGGAAAGAATTAGAGGCTCGGTTCCCTGGCTACCAACAGGTTCCAAGGTACTCGTTGACTGAGGGCTACGCAATACGAAAGAGCGGAAACTGGTCAAAACCACTTAGTTTAGAAGAGCTACAACAAAGACTTTAAGAGGTCCGTGTTCTGGCGAACTATTTGGGATAGAATTGCCATTCCGTTAACCAAGCGGACAGGTCGCATAGTTGGTCTAGTGCGCCGCACTCGAAATGCGGTGAGGTGCAAGCCTCCGTGGGTTCGAATCCCACCCTGTCCGCCATTTTATTACTCAGGGGTTATTAGCTGTTTCCTTGATCGCGAGCTTGTTATTAACCACATAAGTCCGATAATGGCTATAATCGAAACCGCCAATCCAGCATGAGTTTTCGTAAGAAAAGCCGCCGGCAAAAGGGCCACTAGCAGAGCAGTTGGCACGACCTGTTGTTTCAGCCGGAACCCTAACAACAATAGAGCTAAGAGAATGCCAATTGTAGTCGCCAAGAGCACCTCGACATACGGAGCGAGGGCAGCAATCGTAAAATACTGTGCGCCAATCGTTGCAACTGCCAGGGCAATATCAAGTTCCTTAGCACGTTGAATGAACAAGCCGATTGCGACAAGAACTAATGCAATTGGAGCGAATCCAAGAATCTTGGCGAGCGTATAGCCAGAACCATCGGTGGCGAAGAATGAAATGCCCAAATTAGAAGCTGTAAGAACATTCTGCAGGTTCCAGCGGCGCTCGTTGCCTTTAGTTTGATAAGGAATAGAGGCCCCATCTGTAACTTTGAGCGGCATATTGGAAATGAACGACAACTCAAAATCTTTTATCGTTCTTCGTTCGCTGGCGAAATCGTAATTGACATTTCGGGAGCCTTGGGTGGTGTAGTTCACATTTGCCGTCAGTTCTTGATTTGGTTGTACTTCACCCTCCCAAACAAGCCAACCATTTTCATCAGGTTCAGTTACTGTTGTTCCATTGACCTTCAGCGCGAAGTTGGAAAGCGCACCTCGCTGATATGGCTGAGGAAAGACGAATCGCATGATTTTGGAGGTCGAAAATGTATTTTGAAAAGTATATGATCCGTCAAATTTGAACTCATAGGCTCTTGAGGCTGGCTGAGAGCCAGCTAGCTGATCAGCGGTAATTTTTACACGAGCTTTTTCCACCGGCACTAATACTTCATCTAAGCGAGTGACGGTACGGGTAACAAATAATTCGTTTCCGCTTCTCGTGAAGACATCATTGAGTTCCTTCACATTCTCGGCCCCTGGATCACCCAAATAGGGCGCAAGCACCGAAGCTCCGTATTGACCGATCTGATCAAAAATATCATTTGGAAGGCGCAATGTGCGAGTGTAAGATTTTTCTTCGCGGTAAGAAACCGATGGCCCGGATTGGAAAACTGGGCCAATATCTTGAGCGGTTCTTGCATCACTGGTTTCTGAAAGTTTTGCGCGGATGCGAGCATTTGAGATCGCACTGACTGTGCCAAGAATTCGCGTAGTAGTGACGACCAGCAAAATAATTCCGAGGAGCATTACCCCTTTGAAAGCGATTGGTTTCCATCGGTCTACAAGTTGCTGAGTTCGCTCGGGATTAGTTGCTGAGGCCCAAATCCAGCCAAGGCCAATCAAACCAGCAATAATCGAAAGCGGTATCGCAAACTGAACTAGCAATTTCAAAAAATCGATGGCCAAAGACTGAATAGCCCGTGATAGTTCTGTACTCATAACTGCCCCCGTAAGTGCAAATACCTGCACTCTTGAGAATTCGGACGTACTGCGAGAAAATTCGTATCAAATATTTGGAGATGTAATCACGAGACACCAACCTGAATAGGTTGGTGTCTCGTGATTATCTTGATCCCTGAATCTACGGGATAGTGGGCGGAACTGCACCGCCGCCTTTCTTTGCTGGGATTTCGGTACCCATAGTTGTGCCTTTTTTAGATGCAGGTAAACCTTCACTCATCCAGACTGGCATAGGCGCACCTTTTAGGTAGTGGTCAAAGAATTGTCCGAGCCGAATACTGAGATCCTTTCGGTTTTTGCGTTGTACAAGGTTATGATCTTCGCCGTTGTAAACCAGCAACCAGCATGGCTTTTGTAGTCTCCAAAGTGCAGTAAAGAATTCAACGCCTTGCGTCCAAGGTACCGATCCGTCTGCATCGTTATTCATCATGAGTAAGGGAGTCTGAACCTTATCAGCAAAGAAGATCGGTGAGTTTTCGAGGTAGCGCAGTGGATATTCCCACATCGTTCCGCCGATCCGACTTTGACCTTGTTCGTATTGCAACTGACGCGCCGCTCCGCTTCCATAACGGATTCCGCCGTAAGCACTGAACATATTGCTGACTGCCGCACCTGCGCCCGCCGCCGCAAACATATTGGTCTCGGTTACCAAATAAGCAACTTGGTAGCCGCCCCACGATTGTCCTTGGATTCCAAGTCGCTTAGGATCAACAAATCCCATATCAACAACTTTGTTCACGCCACTGACAATGGCTGACACCGCGCTCTCACCCGGATAACCGACTTTGTATGTGATATCGGGCACAAACACGACATAGCCGTTGCTCACGAACCAAGCGATGTTGATGGTGCTCGCGCTTGGAGCAGGAGTTTGGTATTGGTGTAGAGAATCCGATTCCAACTCGTAGAAGTAGGTGATCATTGGATAGTCTTTGCCGTAATCAAAGTTGTCTGGTCGGTACAGTTTTCCTTGCAATTTGTCTCCATCTAAAGAAGTCCAACTGACAAGTTCAACCGTTGGCCAAACGTATTCGCTTGTTTGCGGATTGACATCTGAAAACTGCTTGCCTGCTTCTAGCTTCGCATTCGTGATGTAGACGTCACTGTATTCGTTCACGTCTTGCTGGCGGTACATGAATACGTCAGCATCTTGCGCTTTAGACAAGGCAGAGATCAGTTTGTCTTTGAAGATCAACTTGGTTGGTGAGGACTTCTGGTTGAACGTGGTGATACCGTAACCAGAATCCTTGGATTTTGTATCGAACAAGGCCACGTAAGATGGCTTGCTTCCATCAATGAACTCAGCTTCTGGGTCAACCGAAATATAGCGAACCGTAGTGTTCCAAGAACGTCCATAGTTGTTTGTTACGCAAATGGCTTTGCCCGGCTTGGTTACATCTAATGCCCAGATGTCGAATTCGTCATAAACGTAAACGACACTGTCATCTTTGTTCCAACCAGCCGTTCCGTAAGGGCCTCCACCAAAAGGATGATCATCTTTTGTATCGTAAATGGGATACGGGAAACGGTCATCCATATTAGTTCTCGCTCCCGTATTGGGATCAATCAAGAAAGACTCTTTTGTTTTCGAATCAAATCCTACGATCCAGCGACCAGTTGGACTGAAGAATAAATTCCCGTAAAAGTTTTTGTAAAGGAGTTTTGTTGCTCCAGTTCTGAGATCAACAAGATAGTTGTCATCGGGTGTTATGCCTGCGCCACTCGAAAGTGCCTTTGTCCAGATGCCCCAATTTCCGTTAAGGTCTCGTGGAACGCTAACGGAATCCACTTCAGGGGTTTCGATTTGGACAATCGAATTCGTCGAAAGCGTGTAGAGTGCATCGTAAGTCTTGCTACGAGCGGCGTTAGCTCTCAAAAGCTGTTCAGGCTGAAGTTCAACGTCTTGCCAACTCCAAATATCCAAGCTGACTTTTTCATCTTCGGGAACCTCTTCCTTCTTTTCGTCAGATGGTTTTTCAACTGTTGAGAACATCAGGCGGTCGCCTGCTTTGCTCCATCGCAAAGTACTGCTGGAAGGCACATACCATCCCTTAGGAATGCCCTTATCTCCTTCATGAGCAATCCGCTTGGCGGCACCGCCGCTGGTTTCCGCGATATAAATCGAAAAGCTTGGTTTTTCGCTAGCGTAGTCATCCTTGTCGGTGAGAATAGCTATGCGTTTTTCGCCGTCGCTCAGGCTGATTCGGGTGTATTGAGCAAGTCCTTCGATAATGGCTCGCTTGTTTTTAGAGGCGAAATCGTAGACGTAAACACCATGACCTTCAACGCCCTTTGGTGTGGAATTGTAAAAAAGTTTTGTGCCTTTTTCGTCGGTGTCCGAAGCACCGACGTTTTCCATTTTGGTTTCTTCACCAGTGGATAGATTCCGGATGACGATTGCTGCGCCGTCTCCATGTCCCTTTTTCTTTTTCGGGTCTTCTTTTTTGGGTTCCTCCTGCTTAGCTTGGCTCGGCGCTGGAATGGTTGAATCAGTGGTTGCTCTATCTGTAATCGAGTCTGTTGGAGGTTTTGGCGGATCAGCTTTTGCTGGTTCCGGTTTAGGTGCTTCTGGTCGGTAGATGATCCAATTCGATCCCTTAGGAGCAAGCGAATAAGACGTCACCCGTTCCAAAACAGTTTGCTCCCCAGTCGCCAAATTGAGAATGACTAACGAGTTCTTTGGACGATCTTCTGGCTTTACTTTATCGCGAGTTGCTTTGAGTGTTTCAGCCCGTGTGGGAATGATGGTTGCAATGAGGAATTTGGAATCTTCTGTGATGCGAATGTTCGTAGCTCGATCAATTTTGTAAACCTTAGAGCCATCCGTTGATTTGATCTCAGTGACACTGTCTCCTTCTTGTGGATTGATGGAGTAAACGAGCCATTTGCCGTTATTGGAAAGTTGGGCTCCACCCAGGGATTTCCAAGAATCGTAGACGTCGTGGGTGAGAACTTTCTTTTGCGCGGTAACTACACATAGCGAAAGAATCGCCGCGAAGGTGAGACCGATGATTCGGGATGAAATGCGTTTCATAAGGATTCCACGTTCAATTTGTCGAAGGGAAATTCATGTTACCCATGCCTTAGGCTGGAATTAAAAAGACTAAGCGAATAAACGGTATAAGATAAAAGACAAAAGCGGCGAGGATTGAACTAACCTCGCCGCTGAATATTTCGAGAAATTACGGGCCGATTGACTTTTTGGCAAAGTCGCCAGCGATTGGCAACGCATACCATTGCCCTTCGTTGGCTTTAATCGCAGCATTAATTTGGAAAATAAGTGCCGCAATTGCACCAATTGCCAGTGGAATCAATGACAGGAAGCATGTGAATGGACTAATCGTAAGCAAAACAGCCGCACTCACACCTAAAATGATTTGGAAGATTAGTGATTGCAAAGCGTGATAGCCAACGAATTTAGAACCATCCTTTTTCATTAAATAAATGACGAGAGGGACAATCCACCCTCCGACCGCCGCTGTAATCAATCCTAAAACGAGCGGGCCAATATGAGCAATCATCGCTAACTGTTTTTCTTCTGACGTTGGTTCCATAATTCTGTGGTTCCTTACGGAGTGAAAGTGTAACAGGATTTGATGGCCTATGGTTACTTTTCGTGACAGAATTTAGAAATGTCTAAAGGCGCAGTTTGGGTTACGGAGCCTAACCCCAAATTTCAGTTAAGCAAGGTCGATACTCTTCCCGATAAAAAATTCTCGAAAGATGAGATTTTGGAGAAGACAGAAAAGCTAGGCGAGCGCATGGAAGAGCTCTTCGACCTCATGTTTTTTTCGGGCAAAAATGCCTTGCTTGTCGTTTTTCAGGGAATGGATACGGCTGGCAAGGATGGTGCGATTCGTCATATTCTCAGGTTTAGCCATGCTCAAAGTTGCGGAGTTGCCAGTTTCAAGGTGCCGACTCCGGAAGAACTCGCCCACGATTTTTTGTGGCGATGCCACAAGCAAACTCCGGGCACAGGCGAAATCAAGATTTTCAATCGTTCTCACTATGAAGATGTCGGAGTTGTGCGGGTTCACAACTTTGTGCCCGAAGAAGTTTGGCGACCACGTTATGCGCATATCAACAACTGGGAGCAGACTCTGGTTGATTCCGGCACAATTGTCCTAAAAGTATTTCTTCATATCTCAAAAGAAGAGCAAGAAGAACGGTTGGTCGAACGAGAAAACGACCCTAACGCGGCATGGAAACTCAGCGTTGGCGATTGGAAGGAGCGCCAGTTTTGGGAAGATTACCAAACCGCATACAGTGAGGCAATCGGACGATGCAACAGCAAAGATGCCCCGTGGATCGTTGTTCCCGCCGACAAAAAGTGGTTCCGCAATTATCTCGTGACCGAAGCGGTTGTAAAGGTTTTAGAGCCTTTTGAGCAATCTTGGCGAGAAAAGCTAGAGAAGATTGGCGAGGCCGCCAAAGCAGAACTAGCCGAATATCGCTTGACCCCGCAATAAAAAGCCTCCCCGCTGAGCGGGGAGGAATGATCAATGGGTTATCAAAAGCCTATGCGTTGCATGTTGCGTTTATCTTTGGTAGGTTGAATCCTTGGATTCCGTCCGCAACATTGACAATTTCCTTAAAACCAAGGTGTTCAAGTACGGATACCGCAATTGGTGACCTTGTTCCACCCTGGCAATGAACAAAAAGGGTCTGACCTTGATTGATTCGATCTTTTTGTTTTTTCAAGAATCCCATCGGTATGTGAGTGCTATCCGGGTGATGCTGCATCACGTACTCTGAATGACCACGCACATCAAGCAAAGTGCCCGATTGCAACGAACACTCATTTGCGCTCAACGATGAGGTCGAAACGATCTCGTAGCCAGATTTAGCGAATGATCCAATAGACTTGGGCGCATACCAACCAATCACTTGATCTAGCCCGATTTGGCGCAGACTCTTTATTGCATCGGTTGCGTCCACTTCATTATTTGCAATCAACACAATCGGCTGATCGTAGGGAACGATCCATCCCGCCCAGGTCGTGAATCCTTGAAGAAGCGGCGCGTGTAGGCTGCCATAAATATGCTGGTCAAGATAGTTCAGAGAAGGCCGAACGTCAAGAATCACCGCATTGTTTTTCCGCGCGATCTCGGGATTTTGCAATTGGCTTGGTTGAACCCGTTCAAAAACTGACTTTCGTATTTCCTTGTTCAGTTTTTTCATCATCGCAAAATAAGCTGGAGGTTCAGGCTGCCCCGCGAGAACTTCGCGAACAAATAGTTCTTGATCAGAGTGCTTGAGCCCCCAGTTAGTGAGCTTTTCATAACCTAAACTCGAAACAGGTGATCCGCCAAGAGATTTTCCGCATGCCGAACCGGCTCCATGCGCTGGCCAGATCAGAATCAAGTCTGGCAAAGTCTTGAACCGTTCAAGCGTATTGAAAAGCCTTCGTGCACCTGGTTCGGCGGTGCCAACTACACCTGCGGCTTCTTCAAGCAGATCAGGTCGCCCGACATCGCCAATGAACACAAGGTCGCCAGTAAACGCCGCGAGTGGTTCAGCAGAGGCGGCTTCATCGGTCAGAATGAAAGTAATGTGCTCTGGCGTGTGGCCGGGCGTGTGCCAAACATCGAATCGAAGGGCACCAATTCGGAACGTGTCACCTTCTTTAAGCAGTGTTTTGGAAATTTCAGGTGCGTATTTCCAGTCTCGATCCCCTTCATCCGAAACTAAGTATTCCGCACCCGTAATCTCGGCGAGCTCTTGCCCGCCACTCAAGAAATCTGCATGAATATGGGTTTCCGTTACCTTGGTGATGCGTAAACCTTCGTTTGCCGCAGAATCAAGATACTGTTTCAAATCACGATTTGGATCAATAATCACCGCTTCGCCCGCACCCGGACAGCCAACAAGATAGCTTGCATGAGCGAGACGTTCATCGTAAAAACGCTTCAGGATCATGTTAATTGGCACCTCGAATTGGTGTGTTTGAGGTGGGACAACTTGCTGGTTTGTTCCACGGCAACTTCGCAAGAATAAATGCCATTCCGCATGTGTTAGTTAGACCCGCAAAAGTGAGCCCCGCACCAACGAATCCAGCCAATCCGTACCAATAGGGATGAACGAGCGTTCCAAGTCCAACGCCAAGCAAAATGAGAATTCCCGCTACTAATCGCACCTGACGGTCTAGGCTCCAACGAGTGCCAGTGCTAGAAACAAGTGGTAGTGTTTCGTTGGCCCAGGCGTTTGTTCCGCCAGTAAGAACTTTAAGATTCGGATGATGGGCTTGGATGAGTTCGCAGGTCATTCCTGCTCTGCGCCCCGATTGACACACGAGCACGACTTGATCCTCATCAAGATCGGCAAGGCGGGATTCGATTTCGTCCATTGGAATGTTGATTGCTCCGGGGATGTGCCCGGCGGCAAATTCAGCATTCGATCGCACGTCAATGAGCTGAGGTTTTGAACCGCCTCGCATCATTTCTTTCAGCTGCTGCAGTGAAATTTCCATGTCGTTATAAAGGGAGAGTCGTCGTTTTGGAAAAGGATTCTGGAAATGGGACTATCGTGGAAACAAGAATTCTTTGCTGATCATAAAGAGCGCAACGGCGATGACAAATCCTCCAAAAATGGGTTTGAGTTTTTCCGGCGTAATGCGTTCTTTAAGACTGCTTCCGAACAGCGTTCCGACTACGCTAAGTCCCGTCAAAGAGAATGCAAATATCCAGTCAGTGGTGGAGTGAGATAGCGTGCCTGCAAACCCAAGAAGCGATTGGGCCGCGATGATCGCAAGAGAAGTAGGAATCGCCACTTTGATCGATACCTTGAGAATCTGAGTGAGGGCTGGGACAATTAGAAATCCTCCGCCTGCACCAAGATATCCGGCTAATGAGCCGACCGTGAATCCGACAGGCGTGGTCGTGAACGGTTTGCTAGTTTTTTTTTTCCTCTGATTCGGTTGCGTTGGCAGAAGGAAGGATCATTTTTACACCAACGATCAGCATTAAAAGGGCGAAAGCAATCAGCAAAAACATATCCTTAGAAATTCCTAAAATTGGGTCTGGCGTTAGAGGAACTAAGAACTGCCGGGCGAGGAACGCCCCTATTGATGATGGAATGGCAAATGCGATCACCGAACTCCAATGAACTTGCTTGTACTCTTTCGAGAGGATTAATCCAATGGCGGACGAAAGGCCAACAACAAAAAGGCTGAGTCCGGTGCTTTGCTGTGCAGTCTGACCAAACAAATAAACGAGCACCGGAACGATGAGGATTGATCCGCCTCCGCCAAGCAGACCGAGGACAAATCCGACCGCAAAAACTCCGGCCCAGCCAAAAACTTCAATCATGTACTAAAACAAGAGTAAGGCCCCGAGATTTTGGATTCTCGGGGCCTAGTGATTCAAAAAGAACTCAGATTAGGTTCCTTCAATTCCAGGTTGCTGGCTGAAATCAAAGTCGGGGCGGAACATATATGCATGGCAGCCAAGTGGCTCTAACCAACGTCGAGTCGGCTGGGTTGTTCCATCGTATTGCGAAAACGGATCTTGTAGTGGGTTGGTTGCCCCGGTTGTTTTAACGCCGATTTTTTTCCATTTCGCAGAAGAATCTGCGTAAGTGAAGATAATCCCGCCTGAGTGCAGATCATAGCCGTTGTTGTAGGAATTCATACTCGGGCGGCTACCTTCACCATTTGCCGAAAAGTTGCAGGTTGCGGTTGGGGGCACGTAGCGGCAAGGCTGAGATGAAATTCCGCAGAACATATAGGGGCTGGCATACGCCCATCCTCGGAGCGAAGAGCGTCCTCGTCCGTTCCACAGAAGCGGCAGTTGGCTGACTGATTCAACGGCGGTTCCGCTGTAGCCATTGAGCAGAGCGTTGTACGTGTAGCTCACTTTTGTTTTTACACTTGCTGGAGCTTCAATTGAACCAAATGAAACTTGGGTGATGTTTCCAACTTCATTTGCGTTGCTATCGTGGAGCATCTCGTAGTTCTTAATGTAGGGTTGAGTGTTGTTGCTCCAAAAACTGTTCATGTTGTTTTCTTGATCGGGTGTTGGATTCACAAACCACTTGGGAGTAGGAACGAGCCGGTCGTGGTTGTAGCGAGTCGGTGTTCCGGCTAGTGGGGAATAGGTGATCGGAAACGTATCGTCGTAATCGCCACCGTAGATTTGGATAGAGGTTCCAATTTGCTTCAGGTTGCTGACACTCGAAATTTTCTTGGCGGCGGCTTTTGCTTGGGCAAAAACGGGGAAAAGGATAGCTGCGAGAATGGCGATGATCGCAATCACAACCAGGAGTTCGATGAGGGTAAATGCGCGGCGTGTCATGTTTAGTTGTGCCTGAAATCAGACGTCCTGCGAGACCGATGATACTTATTTTTTCTTTTGAATTAGGCCAGAATTCAGCATGCGAAGGATTTTGCTTCTGATTAGCTCGTTGGCTTTGTCCGTGGTGGTTCAGGCGGATGCCATTGACGACGCAATGAAGAAGATGATGGAAAAGGATCATGTTCCAGGCAGTTGCGTTGCAATGATTGGCCCTGATAACAAGGTGGAGTACCGGAGTTATGGGTTTTCCAATTTAGAATTGAGTTCGCCATTCACGCCTAAATCAGTGTTTCGCATTGCTTCATTAAGCAAACAATTCTGCGCCTATACAGTGTTGAGCTTGGTGAAAGAGGGCAAGATTGGTTTGGATGATTCGATCCGAAAGTATATGCCCGACGCAAATTCTTCTTGGGCGAATGTGAGGATTCGGCACATGCTTTCGCACACTAGCGGTATCGCCGACCCTGGATCAGCATTTAGTTATTCAAAACTTTATACGCTCAAGGAATATCTTGACTTGCTGGGGAGCAAGCCACTTGCTGAGGAACCTGGAACTAAGTATCGCTACAATAACTTTGCTTATGGACTGCTTGGTCAATTGGTCTCTGTTGTTGCAAAAAAAGAGTTTAGCGAGGTCGTGAAAGAGCGGGTTTTTGACAAAGTCGGTATGCCCTCAACTGCTTATTACGATCCAACCATAATCACGCCCAATCGCGCCGATGCTTACCGCTGGCGTGATGGAAAACTTGTGCGACCAACCGAAGATCGTCCGAAGGTTTTTGAAGGAAGTGGCGGGATTCTTTCAACAATGGAAGACATGGTGAAATATGAGCTTGCCTTGAGAGCCGCAAGTAAATCGGCAGGTTCAAATTCGGCATTAGACCAATCAATCTTAAAACAGCAATGGACTTGCCAAATTCCCGGGCAGGTGGCAGGTTATGGGTTCGGTTGGCACGTAGCGAAAGATGAAGTTCGTCATACCGGAGAAACATTCGGATTCACGAGCGCATTCTTGCGCTCACTTGCCGATGGATGGACCATTTTGGTTTTCAAAAATTGCGATGGAGGAGAATCAATGGAATGGGCAAGAGAGATACTTAGGCTACGCAAAGCTCAGGCACAATTCACACAATCATCAAGTAATTCTCTCACTTTGGCCCTGGCTCGGTGAAGCCGGCTTTTTTGCGCGGCTAAAGAAATACTGAGTTCGTCGGCGGTTTCTTGACCGCTCAGTCCTTTGATGTCTCTCATCTCAAAAACCATTCGTTCTGGTTCCGGGATGAGTTCCAAAACTGAATGCACTTTCGAGACAAACTCATCACCGCTATCGAATGGTTCGGGGTTTGTATAGGGTTCCGAAATCGATTCACCTAAAGCAATAACAGGCAGAAGTGATTCCTTTTTTCTGATTCGTCCACAGACGCGGCGACCAATCACAGATAGCCAAGCTTGAAATTTCTCCGGTGATTCCAGGGCCTCGTAGTGTTTGTAAGCGTTGAGAATAGCTTCGACTAAAACATCTTCGGCATCATCGTGATTGCCGCAAACACGGATCATTTGGCGATAAACCGCATCCTTGTGCTGGTTTAACTGTATTTCAAACTGCTCAGTCTGATTCATCGACGGAAAGGTGGTTTTTCCCAATAAACTGTTGAATCTCCGCAGGGGTCAGGATCACAACGTTGGGTACAGCAATGTTGGCAAAAAGGTCGTTATCAGTTGTCTCAAGCGTGCCATCGGCATTGAATTCTTCCAAGATTTTTGAGATGACCTCCGACTGGGTCGGCAGGTAAGGAAAGCAATCAACCCACAGGCCCGGTTTCTTTTCGTCGCTTTTATAGGCAACCGCCGCAATATGGAGATCCTCCAGCATAGTGGCTCCCGATTGGGTTGTCCAAATGCCATTCCGGCAATCATGCCCCATTCCTTGTAGCTGGGCTGATAACGATTCTAGAGTGTCCGAAACCCGGGCAGAAAATATCGTCTTGTCCGATGGGTCTAGCGCGGTTAGCAAAGTAAATTGCCCGTCCCGAGCCAAATAGACCGTGGCACCATTGGGCCATCGATTCCGAAGCTCGGCAATAAAACCCTCCCAGTCAGTACGAAGTTGCATGAATCCCCTATTATGCCTCTGAACTAGAAATCACCGCTTTACCGCCGGAAAGATGAGGTACCACTTTCCAAGGAGTGCCGTATTCGTCTACCGCGATTGACTTCTTCCCAAACAGCTCATTGACAATGGATGAATCAATTTTCTCTGCATTCGCATCTATGTAAAAAATTGGCCCGGGCGGAATTCCATCCTCAATAATGAGCCGAATCCCGTTGGAATCAATTGTCCAACCGCTTGGGGTTTTTGTCGCGGATTCTTCAAACAAATCTGCATAAAACTGAGCCGCCTTTTCAATTTCGTGAATATGCAATCCGATTTTTGCGGGAATAGGGGGAAATCCTGTGTCAATAACAGGCCATGGCTTATCGGGGATTTCTTGGTAAACGTTCCACTGGATGCCAAACGGGTCGGCAACCATATTCAGTTTTCCCGGGCCGTACCAAACTTCTTCCTGAAATCCTAACGAACGCAAAATCGGTCGTGCTTCCTTCAAATCGTCAGTAAGGAATTCCAATAGCGGCTGTCGCCTTTGACCCGGGTCAATGTAAAAAGTTAATCCTCCACCAACAAGCTGCAGCCCATCGCGTGTGTGGGTTGGGTTTATTCCCAGCCACGATTCATAAAACAAGGCGGCTTCATCTGGGTTGGGGACGGTCAACCCTATGCATTTGCTGAGTTGGAACGACATTCCAGCTTGATCATATCCAATTCAAGCTCAGGGTAAAACAGTTTTGGAGTAAACACCCGTGTCAGAAACCATTGATACCCTGCTGCAAGAAGATCGCATTTTCCCGCCAAGTGAAGCATTTAAGGCAAACGCAAACCTGAATGACCCGGCGATCTACGGTCAGGCAGACGCCGATTGGCAAGGTTGGTGGGAAGGTTGGGCAGAAAAACTTGATTGGTTTGAAAAGTGGCACACGGTAGTCGAATGGAATCAACCGTACTCCAAATGGTTCCTCGGCGGAAAGATCAACGCTTGTTACAACTGCGTTGATCGCCATGTGAAAAACGGGTTAGGGAATCGAATAGCGTGGATAGGTGAAGGTGAGCCGGGCGACGTACGTGAGTTCACCTACTCTATGGTTCTGGAGCATGTTCAGCGGCTCGCGAACGCGATCAAATCGCTCGGAGTCGGCAAGGGTGACCGAGTCTGCATTTATATGGGCCAAGGGCCAGAACTATGCTTGGCCATGCTCGCTTGCGCCCGGATTGGCGCCGCTCACTCGGTAGTTTTTGGTGGTTTCAGTGCTCAATCAATTCAAGAACGCGTGAATGATGCAGAGGCAAAGCTAGTCATCACAGCCGATGGTTCCTGGCGACGCGGAAACATCATTCCTCTCAAGCAGATTGTAGATTCAGCGATCGAAATGGGATGCCCGAGCGTGACAAATGTGTTGGTTTATGAGCGGGTAGGTGCTCCTTTTGCCGAAACGATGGGAATCCCGGCTCCAGATTACAATCGCGGGACTTGGGTGGAAGGTCGTGACGTTTGGTGGCACGATGTTGTTCCTCAGCAATCGGATGACTGCCCATGTGAGCCAATGGATAGCGAAGATTTGCTCTACATCCTTTATACAAGCGGCTCAACTGGCAAACCGAAGGGAATCATGCACACCACTGGTGGTTACCTGGTCGGAACCAGCGCAACTAGCAAGTGTGTTTTCGACTACAAAGATTCCGATATCTATTGGTGCACGGCTGACTGCGGCTGGGTGACAGGTCATAGCTACGTTGTCTACGGGCCGATGGCGAACTGCGTGACTCAAGTGCTTTACGAAGGATCGCCTGATACGCCGGAGAAAGACCGATTCTGGCGCACTGTTGAAAAACACAAAGTGACAATTCTTTACACGGCGCCAACCGCAATCCGAACATTCATGAAATGGGGCGAAGAATATCCTGCCGCTTGTGATTTGAGTTCCTTGCGGCTACTTGGCTCGGTTGGCGAACCAATCAATCCCGAAGCCTGGATGTGGTACCACCGCGTGATTGGCGGGGAACGGTGCCCTATCGTGGATACCTGGTGGCAAACCGAAACGGGAGCGATCATGATCACTTCGTTACCGGGAATCGTGCCCGCCAAGCCAGGCTCGGCAACAAAAGTATTCCCGGGAGTTTGGGCAACGATTTACGATGAAGATGGAAACGACCTTGTGAAAACGCAAGGCGTTCCAGTTGGGGGATTCCTAGTTCTCAAGCGACCTTGGCCCAGCATGTTACGAGGAATTTGGGGCGATCAAGACCGTTATGTGAAAACTTACTGGAGCAAGTTCAGCGATGCTTACTTCGCGGGCGACGGGGCGAAGCTAGATGCTGATGGCTACTTCTGGTTACTTGGTCGGGTGGACGACATTATGCTCGTCAGCGGCCACAACATCTCGACCATGGAAGTGGAAAGCGCGCTGGTTGACCACCCGAAAGTTGCAGAAGCGGCGGTCATCGGCAAAGCCCACGACGTAAAAGGCCAAGCGGTGGCGGCATTTGTGATCCTCAAAGGTTCAGCCGAACCAAGCGATGAATTGGCACAGGAACTCAAAAAACACGTTGCGACCAAGATCGGAGCTTTAGCACGACCCGACGATCTGATTTTCTCAGCTGAACTTCCTAAAACCCGGAGTGGGAAGATTATGCGACGACTCCTGCGCGATGTTGCGGAAGGCCGGGTGCTGGGTGATGTTACGACTTTGGCCGATCCTGCGATTGTCCAGTCGCTCAAGTGCCAATACGAAGATAAAGAAGGGTAACTCAATCCCAGCCTGATTACTGGGTGACTCGCTTGTGTTTCGGGGAACAACCGGAATATGCGAGGGACTCAGATATTAATTGGCTTGTCGATGGTTGTGATAGTCACGACCACGGCGAGTTTTCCAAGGGTAGCAAATGGCGCACCACAATTGGTGACCACGATGGCAGGTGCCGGACTAGCTCCGCAGATAGGAACTGGTGGGATCGCCGGCGGTATGAGAGCCGCTGGGCAGGCCAAAGAAAACAAGAAATTAGGCGATGCGCGTGCCAAAGAAGCGAATTCGTTGATGAGTGGCGAAGGCGGAGCGTCTGTCGCCAGCAGCTTGGCAAGCAAAGTCTTCCAAGCGGGTGAAATCGTTCAAGCATTCAATGCAAATTCTGCTAAGGCCGCAAAAGAACTGGTTGGTGCACCTGTAAGCGCACAAGGTGTTGTCATTAAGGTCGTACCTTCTAACGAAAAGACCTTGGTTTATCTGGCGCCTCCAAATGCAAAGTCGGATGCTCCTTTGTTCGCATTCCGGTTTGAAGGAAATCACCCATTTGAACTGGGTAAGCCAGTTGAACTTCAAGGAAAGTTCATGGGCCGCATGAAAATGGATGGCCTTCCTAACGACATCTATTTGGTTGATGCGACAGTAGAAGGAGCTGGCGGCGGAGCCGCGAGCGCACCGAAAGAGCCAGAAAAACCGAAAGTTCCATTTGATGGTTGGAAGTTCGTCGGTTCTGTCGAGGCAGAAGGCGGAGCGACTGGTGTATTCACCAAAGAAGGTCAAACTCTCTACGCTCAAGCAGGCGATACACTCAGCGAAGGAATCAAAGTTGGCCGTCTCAAATCGGGCGAAGCAGTTTTAATCCAAGACGGAAAATCTTCCGTTGTCATGCCCTGGTAATCAGTTTTTCCTGAGTTCATTGCGATACCAGCCGGATCTTGTATCCGGTTGGTTTTATTACTTGGTTTTCACCAAACTTAATAAGTCACTTTAGGTTTTGGCACGGTGTTTGAATAGACAGAAAATGTCAGGCGGGCTGGAGGGTCTATCTGGGAAACAAAAACGGCACCTACGAAAACTTCCCGAGGTGCCGTCTGTCTTTTATCGTTTAGCGAGAATTAGCTTTCACAGCATTTGCAACCGCAGTTTTGTTCCGGGGTGCATTTGCAATCTGCGCCGCAGTTGCAAGTTGTGCATGAGCAGTTGTCGCCGCAGGTGCAATTTTCGCACTTGCAATTAGGGTTTGAACAGTTGTTTGACATTTTTTCTTTTTTCCTTTTGTTATGTGTTATCGTGGCCCGAATTGGGCAGAGTGTCGCGCGTGTTCAGGCGCAACATGGTGGACCGCGAGGGGAAAAAGTTTCTCGGAATGCCTCGGTGGGAATCCAGAAATTGGTGATGGGTTGAACAATAGAAACAGTTGAGATTAAAAGTTGTGGTTCAGATGGTTGCTCAACAATAGCGGTAGTTTCAACAACTGATTGTTCTTCAACCACTGGTTGACAGCATTCGCACTCGCATTTGTTTGCATCGCAGGCACAGCAAACGGTTTCAGAAATAGGAGCTTGGCAAGCGCAGGATGGGTTCAGGGTGGCGCACATACACGGGCTAGCGACGGTACACGTCGCCACCAGTGCTATCAGAATGCGGGGCCACTTCTTCACTCTTAACTATCGTAATTATAGAACGGTTTTCGCAGTTCCAATAGAGCCAGTTAGCCAGCATTAAGTACTGCCTGGCAGGTAAACACAAAAGCGATGGAGATAGTGGAGTTTTCTGGGTGGAAGAGAAATGCCCGGCTGGTGTGCAACAACACCGAAATGTTAGTGACCTTAGATATTGGACCTCGGATTATCTCTTACGGGCCGGTAGGCGGGCCAAATCTATTCCTAGTTGATCCTGCGACTGCGGGCATGACGGGTGGGGACGAAATGCAAACTTACGGTGGTCATAGGCTGTGGATCGCTCCTGAGCATCCAAAACGTACTTTCCAACCCGATAACGTTCCGGTGGAAGTGACCGAAGAAGACGGTTGGTATGTGTTTACTGCTCCCACCGATGTGAACCAAACACAAAAGGAGATGCGGATCAAACCAGAACCGGAGCTTGATAGGTTTATTGTTGACCACCGCATCTACAACCATTCGCCGTACCACTTGGATTTAGCCGCTTGGGCACCGACGCAATGTTCGGGTGGCGAAATTGTGTGGCCGCAGGCGGAATACGTTCCGCACAGTGAACGAGTTCTGCCTGCTCGCCCGATTACACTGTGGAACTACACAAAAATGGGCGACCCTCGCTGGAGTTGGGGAGAGAAGGTTGTGCGGCTCAAACACGATGCCAACATGGGGCCGCAAAAGGCAGGGGCTTTGATTCAGCAAGGGTACGCGGTCTGTGTGAACGAAGGGTATGCGTTTCTTAAGCGGTTCGATTTTGATGAATACGCGGATTATCCCGATTACGGCGTGAATTTCGAAGCGTTCACCCGTGAGGATATGCTGGAGATCGAAACCCTGGGCGGCATGGAGATCGTGCCTCCCGACGACTTTACAGAACACCGCGAGGTCTGGTATTTGGTGCCGAATCAGGTTGTGCCGGTGGACGAAGAGGCGTGCGCCGACTGGTTGGCGAATTTGGCTTCAACTCGTCCGTTTGAATAAATTTAGATAAAAAAAGCCGCCAGGATGACTCCTAACGGCTTTTTCTTTGCGTGATCGTTAGTCGCGCTTGCGGAAGCGAGAACCGCCAGTGGATTCGTCGCCGCCGTCACGGGAACCACGATCTCGGTCGCGGAATCCACCGCGATCCCGACCACCTCGGTCGCGACCTCGTCCACCGTCACGTCCACCCCGATCTCGGTCTCGGTTGAACGCTGGGCGTTCAGAAACTGGTGGGTTCGGATCGTTGAGACGAGCATTATCAGGGTTCAGATCAAGCGCGGTGAGGTTCACGCGGCCCATGCCGTCCACTTCGTGGATGCGAACATTGATCTTGTCTCCTTCGCTCACTACGTCATCGGGTCGGCCAATTTTCGCGTGGGTGAGTTGGTCAACAGGAACCATGCCGTCTTTGCCGTTGGGCATTGAAACCATGGCACCGCGGCCCATCAATCGGGTGACGGTTCCGCTGAATTCCAAACCGACTTCAAGCTCGGCGGTGAGCGCTTTGATCATCGACTTAGCGATGTTGGCTTTTTCACCAGAATCGGTAGCAATGAGAACCTTTCCGTCTTGTTGGACATCGATTTCGCAACCGCTTTCTTCCACGATCTTGCGGATGTTCGCACCACCGGGGCCGATAAGGGCACCGATCTTTTCGGGATTGATCATCACGGTTTCGATTCGTGGAGCAGTTCCGGCCAGTTGAGCGCGTGGCTTAGGAATTTCTGCTTCCATGATGTCGAGGATCGCAAATCGAGCATCCTTTGCTTGCTTGAGTGCGTCGGTGAGAACCTTTTCAGGGATTCCATCGAGCTTGGTATCAAGTTGCAGAGCAGTGATTCCATCGCGAGTACCCGCAACCTTAAAGTCCATGTCGCCAGTGAAGTCTTCTAGACCTTGGATGTCGGTGAGGATGCTGAACTTCTTGCCGTCGCTCATCAATCCCATCGCGATTCCGGCGACCGGGGCTTTGATCGGCACACCTGCATCCATCAGAGCAAGGGTGGAGCCGCAAACGCTGGCCATTGAACTTGAACCGTTACTTTCCAGCACTTCGCTCATGAGGTGCAAGGTGTAAGGGAAATCTGGGTTATCGAGCGGGACAACTGCTTCTAAAGCTCGTTCGGCAAGGGCACCATGGCCAACTTCTCGCCGACCAGGACCGCGCAGAGGTCGTGCTTCGCCCGTGGAGTAAGGAGGGAAGTTGTAGAAGTGCATATAGCGCTTGGCAACTTGCTCTTCATCCAGTTGGTCAATGATGTCGGCGAACTGGGCATCCTTCGGCATTCCCAAAGTCAGAACTGTCATTACCTGAGTTTGACCTCGGGTGAAGAGACCAGAACCGTGAACGCGTGGTAATAATCCAGCGACTGCTTCGATTGGCCGGATATCTTTCAAGCCGCGACCGTCTGGTCGCTTGCCATCTTCAATGACGGTTTTGCGAAGAACTTCTTTGATGGCCTTATCAATTGCCGCTGGAAGATGCTTCATGAATTCGGCATCGTCTTCTTTGCCTGCGGAATACTTTGCTTTGATTTCTGCCTTGAGGGTGCTTTCTGCGTTCTCGCGAGTTGCCTTATCTGAGTTGAAGAGAGCTCCGATGATCGCTTTTGCTTCCTTCTTCATCAAGTCTTCAAGGAACTTCTTATCCGGGCCGGATGCAGCGACTTCTCGTTTAGCTTTGCCAGCAACCTTTGCGAATGCCGCGAATTCTTTGCAGATTTTCTTGATGTTTTCGTGAGCGAAGATGAGGGCCTTGACCATGACTTCTTCAGTCACTTCTTTCGCTCCGGCTTCGACCATGCTGATTGCGCCTTCGTGTCCGGCGACGATCAGGTCGAGTTTGGAGACTTTCATTTCTTCAAAGGTGGGGAAGACAATGAATTCGCCATCAATCAAACCAATGCGGACGCATCCGATTGGGCCGTTGAAAGGAATATCGCTAATTGCAAGTGCTGCACCCGCAGCGTTTACCGCAAGAACGTCGCTCGGGATGTTTTTGTCAATTGAAAACGGCATTGCGATGACTTGGATTTCGCTTCGGCAGCCTTTTGGGAAAAGCGGTCGAATAGGTCGATCCATCAGTCGCGAAATGAGGGTGGCTTTGGTGCTTGGTCGTCCGCCACGCTTGATGACGCCGCCAGGAATTTTGCCAATCGCGTATTTGCGTTCTTCAAAATCGCAGACGAGGGGGAGGAAGTCTATGTCTCGCTCTTGGGTTGACATAGTTGCCGTCCCGAGGATGACTGAATCGTTGATGCCGAGGAGAACTGCTCCTCCGGCTTGCTTGGCCAATCGGCCTGTTTCGAGAAAGAAGGTTTTTCCTCCGATCTCAAACTCATGAGTGTGAATCATTCTTTTATTCGCCTCTAACTAATTGTTGTGGTTTAACGCAGGAAAGTCTCAGGTTCAGTCTGAACCTGAGAACTCCTAGAAAACCCATCCTGCTTCTGGCTGCCTCAGCAGCGAGAGTAAGTGAGGATGTCAGCGAGGTCGAACTTCGCGGATGCCGAGACTAGCAATAAGTTCTCGGTATTTGACGACATCTTTATTGCGCAAATAACCTTCCAATCGTCGTCGCTTTCCGACCATTTTCAAGAGGCCTTGGCGACTGTGAAAGTCTTTTTTATTGGAGCGCAAGTGCTCGGTAATCTGTTGGATACGAGCTTGCATAATGGCGATTTGTACTTCAGGAGAACCTGTGTCTCCTTCTTTGATCGCGTATTTCTTGATGACTTCAGATTTGAGTTCCGGATGCAGTGGCATTAGTTCTATTCAGCCTCGCTGTAGATTCCCAGTTGTGCCGTTGGAATTCGGTCACACCAGGAGGCGAAGACTGGGTGCGTGCCGCTCTATGCAACCTCTCGCAAGAGGCTCCAGACAACGGCGCTCAAACAGCAATCGCCGGAGCCATGATACCAGCTTGAACTTAGGTTTAGGCTAAGGCCCACTTGAAGCGGGGTATTTTGGCAGGTGGTATTGTCTAAGTCCATGAGAATCCGCGTCATCGGTGCCGGGAGTTGGGGGACAGCGTTGAGCCTTGTGCTCGCGCGGAACGTTCACTCCGTTGAACTTGTCGCGCACGATGAGCCGACAGCTTTGCAACTCAGCAAAGACCGCGAAAACAAGCAGTACATGGCGGGATTTGCATTTCCTGAATCCATAACCGTGAGTTCATTCGGGAAGCAATCGGGCGAAGTAGATTTCACTGTGATGGCAGTGCCTACCGCGGCGGTTCGCGAAGTAATGGCTCAACTTCCGGAGGACGGAATATTCTGTCTCGCCAGCAAAGGGCTTGACCCAACAAGCGGTGGAGTTCTGAGCGACGTTCTGGCCGAACTCAGACCAAAAGCGATTCCGGTCGCATTGAGCGGGCCGAACTTAGCAGTTGAACTCGCAAAAGGCGTTCCAACCGCGGCAGTCTGCGCTTCGCCAAGCGAATCAGCCGCGGAGTTAGTGCGACTCGCATTCAATAGCAAGAGCTACCGCGTTTATATCGGTGAAGATATCCGAGGGGTTGAGATTGCTGGAGCACTCAAAAACGTGATTGCCATCGGAGCCGGAATCTGCGATGGTCTCGGTTTTGGTGACAACACTAAAGGTGCATTTTTATGCCGGGGTTTGGCGGAAATCACCAAGCTCGGGGTTGCCATGGGCGCAAAACTCGAGACTTTTTTAGGGCTTGCCGGAGTCGGAGATTTGTTCGCGACCGCAAACAGTAAACTTTCGCGGAACTTCCGGGTTGGGCTTGCCATTGCCGACGGCAAAACGTTGGATCAGGCGGTGGAAAGCCTAGGGCAAGTTGCTGAAGGTGTTCCCACTCTCCATGTGGCCCTGCGAATGGCTAAAGAACTCAATGTTGAAGTGCCGCTGATGACGGTTTTGGATGCCGTATTGAAGGGCGAAATTGGGTTCGAGGATGCGATTTCCCGGCTGATGGAAAGGCAGACTCGTTTTGAGCTTGGTGAACAAAAGTAAAAATCTAATCTCCAGGTAATTTTTCGGGTGCCGATAATTTGGAACATGCTGTTCCAGTCTCGTTTGTCCCTCCCATTTGTGGCTTTTGCTGCTGCCTGCATTATAGTAGGTTGCGGTGGTGGCGGAGGTGGTGGCACTATTCCAGGATCCAGTGGCACGAATGGAACGACGTCAACTTCAGGAACCACCAGCACCTCGGGAACAACCAGTACGAGTGGAACCACAAGTACAAGCGGAACAACTTCAACTACTGGCACGACAAGCACTAGCGGTACGACGAGTACTTCAGGCACTACAAGTACCTCTGGAACAAGTGGCACAACTGGAACCACTAGCACATCGGGAACGAGTGGTACGACTGGCACTACCAGTACATCTGGAACTTCCGGAACCACAGGCACAACCGGTTTTACGCAAGACCAAATTCTGTTCATGAGAGAAGGCGTCGGTGGAATTGACGTGCTTTGGCACATGAACCTGGATGGAACCAGTCAATCTGCGATCACTACTACTAACGCAAACCGGCGAAAGAGTTCAACTCAAACTGGGTTAGGAAAGATGGTTTACGAAAGCGATGAAACGGGCAATTCGGAAATTTTCATCGCCAACTTTGATGGTTCAAACCCGGTGAACATCAGCAATAACGCGGCGGATGATTTCGATCCCGTGATGAGTGCAGACGGCACCAAAGTTGCATTCCTTTCAAACCGAAACGGCTCGACGTCTCTGTTTATCATGAGCACGAATGGCTTGAACGTTGCTCAGCTTGTGACGCTCGCTGGAATGGAAAACCAGGGGATTGCCATTAACAGCAACGCAAGCAAAATTACGTTTTCTGCCGCTCCTAGCGGAGTGCCGCAAATCTATATCGTCAACAGCAATGGCACTGGGTTAACGAACTTAAGTTCCAACCTCAATTTCTTTGATAACTGCCCAACCTTTTCGCCAGATGGCAATACCATCTTGTTCGTGCGGGACGACAATTTATGGACAATGGCGTTGAATGGGACAAACAAGTCATCCCTTTTCAGCTTGGGCGATCTCATCACATTTCCCAGCTATACAAGCGACGGCAATAAGATCGTATTCATGGGGTTAACCAACTTTGCTTGGGACATTTTTTCGATCAACTCAAATGGCACTGGTCTAACGAACCTCACCAATACTGGAACAGATGAATTCAAAACATCTGGCTACGTTGGAAGATAGTGGACTCAATCAGGGTAATTGAGCGACGTGCTCTATCTAGATTGCGTCTGAACTTTCAGGAGTTGTCGGTGCATGCCCCAATTTGAGTATCAGGCGGTTGATTCAGGTGGTCGAATGCACGGCGGCATTATGGATGCCATGAACGCAAATGATGCGGTTCAGCGGCTTTCATCACAAGGATTAATAGTTCAGGGCTTGAACATCGCAGGCATGGGAGGACGTGCTCCGATTCAACAGATTTCGATGAGTGCGGCTTCTCCTCCGGTTGTGCAGACTGCGCCTCGCCCTCAGTACGCAAAGGTTTCCGCACACCAACGGCCTGCACGTTTACCGAAAACCCGATTCACGGGATTTTTCAAGGATTACGATTTATGGATGTTGCTCGCCCAGATGGCGACAATTTTGAAAGCAGGAATAAACGCGCATGAAATGCTGGTAGAGCTTTCTAAACGGCACAGTTTGAAGTCCAAAGCAAAACGGGCACTAGAAGAAATGTCGGTTTGGGTGGGAGCGGGAGATTCGTTATCTGATGCAATGTCGGTCTATCCCGAGATATTTCCCGAGGGAGTCGTCGGTGCTACCCGTGCTGGCGAAACTGGAGGTTATTTGTGGGAAGCCCTCGAAAATACTTCTCAGCAGATTCAAGCAAGTTGGAAGCTGCGCCGGGTTTATGCGTGGACGGCGTTTGCTTTCTGGACTACAGTTCTCGCTTTGCCGATTATCCCTGTGATGAAATCTGGAAGTCTGGCATTAGCCAATTCGCTTGATGGCGGGCCACAACAAGATTTCGTCGGAATTCTACTGGGCGCGATGAAGAATGCCGCGCTCGGTTTGCCAGGAGTCGTGTTCCTGTTGATGACCATTGTGTGGCTGTTTGGCCCTTATGTCACTGGTCGCCATACGTTCTTAGGAATGCGCCACCGCCTTGCGGCAAGTACTCCGATTCTAGGCCGACGTAGCCGCATGGAATCGGGTCGAGAATTGACTTTCCATTTAGAGCGGCTTTCTGCATCTGGCATCAGCCCAATGCAGAGTTGGCAGTTAGCCGCGAGTGCGATTCCCAACCAAGTATTTCGCGAGCAAATGGTGCTTGCCGGAAAACACGCTCGCGAAGATACGCCTTATTCGCAGTTGCTTCCAAGAACGTGGATCGCGCCCGCTTATGTGGACATGGTTCGTACAGGTGAGATGACCGGAACAACACCACAAGCGTTTAACCAAATCCAGAGGTTGGCTGAAGGCGAGCAAAAATCGTTAGAAGCTATTCTCAAAATTAAGGCTTGGGTTTGGGTTGCGCTGTTTACGTTTGGAGTGTCCGCCATAATCATGGCGGTCATTTACCGCGATTTCAACCAATCAATGATTGATGTGATTCTAAAGGACATCTAATGCCAGTTTTTGAATACCGAGGAATGAACGCCGATGGGAAGGCAGTTACTGGTCACATGGTGGGTGATTCGCTGGATGTGGTTGCCCGGCGGCTTGCGGATCAGGGCATGAAAGTGGAACAGCTCGGGCTGGCACGCGATGAGTTTGATACAGTTCAAGAAACTCGAACCGAAGCCACACGCGGCATAGACGAAGTCAAACGGCAATTGGTCGGCGATGGCCCGCCGCTTGATCCTCGGCACCGTTTACAAACCGACTTTATCGGCCCCTTGGTAGGTGGAGTGCCGCTGAAAGATTTGTCGTTCTTTTTCCGTCAGTTGGGCACGATGCTCAACGCGGGGATTGAACCACGCCATGCACTGGAAACCCTCGCCAATCAATCGCATGGGGCACTAAAGCATGTACTTTTTGAAACTAGAGACCACGTTGGCGCGGGCCGACCGATGAGTGCAGGATTCCAACGATATCCCGAGATATTCAGCCCAATGATGATGGGAATGATTCGCGCGGGCGAAGACGGCGGATTTTTGGCTGATCAGTGCATCCGATTAGCGGAATACATTCAGCGCGATGTTGAACTTCGAAATGTGGTTCGGCGTGAAACTTTTTATCCGAAGCTCGTGTTCTTCGCTTCTATTTTCATCATCTCGGCAGCGAACGTGATCATAAATATTGTTAAGCCAGGTGCGAAAGGGTTAGATGCTCCGACATTGATTTGGGCGGTTGTTTTGGGATTGGCCGTTGGGTTGATGTTTTTTGGACGCGTGCTTCTAAAAAATCCCGCCGTCAAACGACCATTCGATGAAATCGTGCTTGGGATTCCGTACATAGGCAACATGATGCATGGATTTTCAATGGCGATGTTTGGGCGCGCTTTCGGTGCCCTGTACTCGGCGGGAATGCCTCTGGGACGGGCAATGCAACTCGGGGCAGATTCTTGCGGAAACGAGGCAGTCAGGGCAAAAATCTATCCCGTTATCCACCGTTTGGATGAAGGAGCCGGAGTATACGAAACCTTTGTTCAAGCCAGAATTTTCAGCCCTGTCGTATTAGATATGGTTAAAGCGGGCGAAATGACCGGGAACCTCAACGAAATGCTGGTCAAGGTTTCGGAATACTACGAAGATGAAGGCCAAACCAAAGCACGTCAGGCAGCTGGTGTTTTAGGTGTTATTGCTTTGCTCGTTGTTGCGATTTACGTTGGATATGTGGTGATTAACTTCTATGTGGGATTCGCAAACGACCGAGTGAGTGGCTTGGGCGAGTGACCGATCACTATTCAGTTCTTGGAATCAAAGAAACAGCGACTAAGGATGAAATCCGTGCGGCATTTAGAAAATCTGCCAGGGAGTATCACCCAGACCGGAATCCCTTACCCGAGGCGGCAGAGAAGTTCTTAGCCGTTAAAGAAGCCTACGAAATTCTTAGTAACGAAGAAAGACGCAAAATTTACGATTCGTTTAGAAAGCCAAAAGCAAAACCCGCTGAACCGAAAGCCGAGTCAACTCAACCAAAAGCCGATCCGCCACAGGCAAAAGCTCAGCAGGGCCGAGGCTCTACTGCAACGAAAGAAGAGTTTTTACGGCATCGAAGAAATCTTGAACAATTAGAAAAGTTTGCCAGCGCAAGCCGCTGGGGAGATGCCACCGAGCTAGCCGAGGAAATTCTCCGATCAGGAAAAAACGAACCTCTTGCTTATGCCGTTTTGGGCGACGCTGCCCGTTTGAAAGGAGCCTATGAAGAAGCGGCGAAGCAGTTCGCGTTTGCGCTTCAGTTCGATCCATCAAACGAGATTTACCAAAAAATGCACGTCGCGATGCTGGATGCCAGTAAACGCCGTAAAACCGAGGTCGCGCGTGATCTCGGTGAAAAGAACCCCATGGCGTTTTTTGCCGGAGTATTTGTAATCGTCGCGGCAGTTTGTTACACCGCACTTTCTAAGGAACCGCCGCTAATGGCTTGGTTCAGCCCAATATCCACCTGGGGAATCGCGACCTGGGGAATGTTGCTGGTATCGGGAATTGCGATAGGAGTCTCGCTCTCAACCTCAGACTTGATTGACCACTTTGATTTAGGTGGAGGGATTGCGGGATATCGCTTTCACCCAGGAGTTTTGGTGGCGGTGATTTCGCTCTTCAATTTTTGGCTCGCCGCAGGGATTTATTTTCTGGTTGGCGCAAGCCAAAAGTCGTTTAACACGAGCCTGACTCGGTTGATTGTTTATGTGATGTGCGCGACGGTTGCTTTCGGATTCGCCCGGTTCAGTGCAGGTTGGGATGCAGTGGCCCAAACCTTAATTTGGGGCGGCGGCATACTTTATCTTTTCGGATTGCTTGGCTGGTTTGTCGCAGACTCGATGCGGAAAATATAAACGCCTCAATCAGATGATCAAGGCGTTTAGTTTGGTTAGCGTAGTTGCCGCCAATCCGTGAGGTTGTTCGCTCGGAACGGAACGATCACTTGGCTGTTATCAACCAGTCTTCCTGGAATAGTGAATGACTTTACTTTGCGTTCGTACTGGATCGTGAAGCACTTACCATTTCTCGGAGCAATTGTGATCCCGCCAGCAAGACCAGGGCCAGAGCGCGTTTCGTAGGGTGGCTTCGCTGCACCAGACATGATGATGCCGGTCATCTTCATTTGCCCAGTCACCTTCACATATCCGGAGAGGGCGTATACCAAACCGTATTTGCCGTCAACATCTGAATTGAGGTTGATTTGTCCCTCGCTTGAAGAGCCATTCGGGTTAGGCTGACCATAGGCAAATAACCCTGCTTTCGAATAGACTTCTTCCAGGTCTTTGAACGTAGTTTTTGAATCGGATAGTTTGTAGGAAGCACTTGCAGTATCGGTGTAATCCTGAGCAACTAGCGTTACTCCGTGGTTGACGATGTTGCCGCTATTAATCAGAGAACCAGAAACAAAAACCACATTTTCTTCTGGGTTTGTGCTCCGTGGAACTAAGTGGATCGTAGTTCCGGCGGTGACATTTAAGTTACCGCTGACTTTAGCGGGAGAAGTCAGGATTGATTCACCGTTGATTACAGGAATGTTCACGCTGGAAATGCTGTTGCCAAACAGGGTGGCATTCGGATTCGTATTGATCTGGGTTGACCAACTGTTGACCCAAGCATCAACTTGTGCTTGTGAAGCAAAAGGCAGAGACTGACCAAGTGGAGTAACACCATTTTCGACTACTGTGTAAGGAGTCGGCTTATTGATCCATGGAGCGGCGGTCCGGTAGTTTTGGACTCCGTTTGGATTCGCCAAACCAGAAACTGAAGTGGTCATTCCCAAGTAGGTTGCAGTTGGTTGGTTGGGAACAAGGATAAATCCTTCAACATCAATAACTTTTGGGTCGGTAATGTCTTCTTTAACACCTGACGCGGTCATCCATTTAACGCCTTGGTTAGCAACAATGTGCGCCTCTTTATTTTGTGTGCTTGGATCTTTGGTGGCAAATCCAGAATTCGCAACAATGGAAACGGTTGAGTTCGATTGGATTGCAGCTGGGTAGGTAGACCAGTCCTTCACGAAACTGGAAAAGGCTCCTTTAGCTGCTACGACCTCGCCTTGGAACGACGCCGTGATAACCGATTCCGTTCCATTTGCCGCCGTGCCAGTGCCTTCGACAATAAAGGTGTAGGTTCTTAAAACGCTACCGCTCGGTTGACCAGGGGCTGGTTCGACGTCGGTATAGGTGACATCCAATACTTTGGCTGAATAAGAACCGTTTTTACGAGCATCACCCCCAAGGGTCGAGTTGAGTGACATACCGTCAAAGTTGGATCCCAGGTTATTGCCAGAAACTAGTCGTTGGCAAATTCGGTCGTAGAGAACGTTTATTCCACTTTCAGCAAGTTCAGTCGCCTGCACTTTTTGAACGCCGCGATACACCATGCTGTCCGTAGTTGCACTGAGGCTCATACTGACGACGGTGACCATTCCCATGACCATGAAGAACATCAAGGTCATTGGCATAGAAAGACCAGTTTGTTTTTTGAGTTTCATGTTTATTGGGCGTTCCTTAAGCTTGCGGTCGTGATAAGAGTTGACTTACCAGAAAGTTCACCGTTAGTCCCTTCAGTTTTTTTCAATTTAGCTGTGATCCTAACGAAGTTGGCGTCGAGGTCAACCGGAACTAACAAACTTGCCGTATCCGAACTGACAAAGAAAGCAGCGTCGGCGGTTGAACCAGCCACCGCACCACTGATTTGAACCTTATTATTAGAAATGTTCACGGCTGGCGATGACTTAATCAGATCTCGAGTATCGAGCAACATTCGACCCCAACTGCATTTCAGGCTCGTGAGGCTCACTTTCCCGTAACTTGGATCAGAGCCATCCGTATCCTTACCTGGCAAGAGAAAGCCGCTGGCCCCTGTATCGTAAGTAAGAGTTGTTGCCTTACCGTATTCAAACATTACGTTTTCAACGTACTCTACAACCACTTCAGGAGTCGACAATCCGGAAACAAGCAGACCGTTGTAGTTGCAAGTTGAACGCTTAATGCACTTGCCGTTACTGTTACTCGAAAGGTAGTACGTTATCAGCTCATAGCTATTGGCGATTTTTCGACCATAGGCATCGAATTTCGGTACTTTGAGAACAACTTGCTCTTTATCGCTAGAGATTCCGAGACCCAACAATGGTTTTCCACCGATTACAGCAATAGAGTTTTGAACATCGTTATTGAATCGTTCAATCAAGGAACGATTTTGCTCATTTGCGGCTGCATCGTTGGTGGCCTTCTTGCTGACCTTTACACCGGTCAGCATCACGTCAAATCCCATGACAACCACGCCGAGCATGACTGTGCCACTGACGACGAGTTCCATGGTGGTCATACCGGATCGTTTTGATCTGCGCATATATTTCATGACTTGCCTCCTAAGAGTCCACCGAGAAGGCCACCACCCGAAGAGCCTGATGATCCCGATGTGGGTGCGCCAGCGGTTACCGAGCCTGGCTTGACAAGAATTGTTCCGAGTCGAACTTCTGACCAAGGGGCAACTTTGCCCTCGGGGGTCGAGGCATTACGCCATCGAATTCTTACATTTGCTTGCTTCAGAGTGGAAGTGGAGTCCTGAATGTTATAAAGTCCTTGCACTTCGTATTTGGAGTTGGTGTTTCCTGGCAGAGAGGCAATGACATCGTCGGGAATTGAAAACGCGGTGTCACTCACTGCGGCGAGCCGTTCAAAACTCGTAGATTTCAGCGTTTCCATTTGCTGTCGAGCAACTTGGTAGGCAGAAGAGCGCATTTTCGCTTGGAGTGCTATCTTGTTTGAGAACACGGCCATGCCGCTAAAAACAAGAACTCCCATGAGCATGATGTACATACTCATCGTTGTCTCCAGGAGAGAGAATCCAGCCTGATGAGATTTTCGGGAGGGTATTCGAGCTAATTTGGAAACTTCACTCACATGTACGTTTTCGGTCTGCTTCAGTTAGTTTCATAGCTTTTTCACACCTGATTTTTCAAAACCTAGGATGGTTACTAGGGTGGTCGGGGACAAAAATTGGCATGGTTGGTAGACTTTGAACTTCCATGTCCAAGCGCTATTACGTCACGACCCCGATTTACTATGTGAACTCAGTTCCGCACGTAGGTCATGCGCTGACAATGCTTGCTTGCGACATCTGCACGCGCTACCAGCGCATGCAGGGCCGGGAAACCTACTTTCTAACCGGAACTGACGAAAACGGTTTAAAGGTTTACGAGGCGGCAATCGCCGCAGGCGAAGACCCAATCGCGTTCGTAGATCGCATCAGCCAAACCTTTAGGGACTGCGCCGACAGCTTGGATATTGAATACGATGTGTTCTTCCGCACGACCAGCGAAACCCACCGCAAAGCCGCTCAAAAGCTGTTTGAGGTCATTCGCGACCGCGGCTATATCTATATGGACAAGTACCAAGGTTGGTACGACGTTTCTGCCGAAACGTTTGTAAAGGAATCGGAAGTCGTAGACGGCAAGAGTCCGGATGGCAACCCCGTGCGATGGGTGGAAGAAGACAACTGGTTCTTCAAACTATCCGCCTTTGAAAAGCCACTCCTAGAAAAAATAGAAAATGAACCGGATTGGTTGATTCCCGCCGGGCGAAAAAACGAAGTCGTCAGCTTTATTAAGCAAGGATTACGAGATGTGTGCATCACCCGAACCAATCCTGGCTGGGGGATTCCGGTTCCTGGCGACGACAGCAAGGTGATTTACGTTTGGTTTGATGCCCTCATCAATTATTTAGCCGCGACTGGTTGGCCCGATGGAAATTGGCAAGATTTGTGGCCCGCCGATGTTCATTGGATGGCGAAGGAGATTTTCACTCGCTTCCACGCAACAATGTGGCCCGCGATGCTCATGGCGGCAGATTTGCCTTTGCCGAAAGCGGTTGCCGCTCACGGATGGTTTGTGTTCGGCGACAGCAAAATGAGCAAGAGTCTGGGCAACGTTATTGCTCCAGATGAATTGGTTACGTTTTATACCGAGCGCGCTGGATGTGCTGAACCTATTGCAAAAGATGTCGTTCGGTTTAGCCTCGCCCGAAGTTTGCCGTATGACGGGGACACTAACTACACGCGGGAGGAAGTCGCGCGGATTTACAATGCTGATCTTGCAAACGATCTTGGGAATGCTCTTAACCGAAGCCTGAGCATGGCGCACAAGTTCTGTGAAGGAATCATGCCGAGTGCAGCCGTTGACCCAGCCGCCCATGAAGCGATTCTACGGCACAAGAAACTTGCAGAAGACGCAATGGTGCCGCTCAAACTTGACGACTTCGTTTCTGCTGGAATTGATCTTGTTCGCTGGCTGAATAAGTACGTTGATGACCGCGCTCCTTGGCAACTCGCAAAAGAAAACAGCCCAGAATTACCAGCGGTAATCGGGTCAATGCTTACGGTCGTTGCCAATGCGGCAGGAATGCTGAAGCCGATCATCCCAACCGTGAGCGCAGAAATTGCCCGACAACTCGGAGTTTCGGGCGTACAAAAATGGTCAGATATTGGCGAGGCAGATTTAATTCTTGCTGGCACCCACCTGGGTAACCCAGAACCGATTTTCCCACGACTCGATAAAACCATCATGGAAGAACTGAAACCTCAAGCCGCACCTGCAGAACCGAAAGCCGAAAAGAAACCTGAAAAGAAGGCGGCTCCCGAACCACCATCGGTAATCGAATTCGGCGACTTCATGAAAGTCAACCTTAAGGTTGGAAGAGTCATTGAAGCCGAGCCAGTTGAAGGTAGCGAAAAACTGATGAAACTCCAAGTCAAGGTTGGAGATCAGATGCGCCAAATCCTTGCGGGAATCAAGAAAAAGTATTCAGTTGAAGATTTGATCGGTCGCCAAGTAATTGTCGTCGCAAACCTCAAGCCAGCAAAGCTCATGGGACACGAAAGCCAAGGAATGTTGCTCGCCGCTGATGATGAAGATGGTCAAGCAATTCTGCTTCAGCCCGAAGCAGAAGCTCCCGAAGGCGCGAACGTCCACTAAACAATCGCGTTTTTGTGATGCCTTAGTCCGGTTTGGTCGATTGCGATCAGATCATATCGGGCTGGCATCGGCGGCTGATCGGTTTTTGAAAAATACTCGGCAACGGCAGATTGAAATCTGGCTGATTTGAGTTGAGTCACGGATTCTTCCGGGCTAACCGTGTTGCTGGCCCTGTATTTAACTTCAATGAACACAAGTGTTTCGCCGTCCAAAGCAATTAGGTCAATCTCGCCGTGCCGAGTTTTGAATCGCCGGGTGATGAGCGTGTATCCCAAACTGAGAAGATATTGCGCCGCTTGATCTTCTGCTTGTGTGCCCTTGGATTTCGCAGTTTCGCTCATAACTAAAAGAGTAATGGCTGGTTGACCAGCGATTTGATGGGTTCAAATGACCGCCGATGAATAGGGCAGGGGCCGAGTTTTTCGAGTGCCGCAACATGAAAGGGATTGTAGTAGCCGAAATTCCGATCAAATCCATAGCCGGGATACTCTAAGTTAGCTTCAATCATCAGGCGATCCCGAGTGACTTTGGCAAGGATCGAAGCGGCGGCAACAGCCGCGAATTTTCCATCGCCTTTCACCACCGTTTCCACCGGGCAAGGAGGGTTGGGTGGCAACTGGTTTCCATCAATGAGGGCATGCTTTGCTTGTGGGTCGAGTTCTCGCAGAGCTTGACTCATCGCTTGCAAAGTTGCCCGCAGGATGTTGAGCCGGTCAACTTCCTCGTGCGAAACGATCTGGATTGAGTAATTTGCCTCAGCCACAATTCGGGAAAATTGTCGCTCTCGCTCTTCAAACGAGAGTTGCTTGGAGTCGTGAATTCCGCTCGCATCAAACCCTTCTGGGAGGATCGCGGCGGCGACCACAAGCGGCCCGGCAATGGGGCCTCGACCAGCTTCGTCAACTCCTGCTATGCACGGGTCAAAAGGTAGGGATTCGATGCGATGGAAGATACCCTGGATTCGAATTCGCTTGGTCCTGATAAGAACTGCTTTCAGATCGCCTATACTATAGGGCCAAGTGGCGAGTATAGCTCAGTTGGTTAGAGCGCCTGACTGTGACTCAGGAGGTCGCCGGTTCAAGCCCGGTTATTCGCCCCATATACCCTTTCAGGTTCAAATGCTTAACTACTGGTACCCAGATGTTCAACTTATGGGTACCACAATGAAGAAGATGATCGTCCCGGCTAAAAGTTATGGCCTGGTTGAAATACCTTAGGATTGGCTCTTTAAATCTCTGGAATCAGCGCATTGTTACAATCTGTCGCGAAAACGCGTTTAATGAGATGGTGCCGTGAGATCTGAAATACTAGCTGTTGTCTTTCATAGTGCCGGATTCACAGGATATCAGTACGCAGGGATGCAGAGGTGCGACGATGTTCCTGGCGAACCGTGAAAGGTGGCAGCAGGCTGCGGACATAAGCTGTTTACTCGGTGATTAGCGACAATCTCTATAACCTGGCTGATACGGCTCACGTCTACACATTCAGCGTGACGAAAATCCGAGCCGATTATGGTCAGAGTGTGGATAATGGTGCTTTAACTCAGCAGTAGGGTGGTCAGTACGAGATTTGGGTGCGACTGATATCAAATTAATGCTGAGTAAATTTTTTGCACAATTTTGGAGTCGGGTGTTATACTGTCAACATTGCTTGGCAGGGGGATCCTGTTGACGCAAAATCTTCATGGGAACTATATCCCAGGAACGAAACCTTAGTGGGTTCCTGGAAGTCAAACCCAGTGGAGACAAGCCCGCATATATGCGGGTTTGAAATGATAGAATGGCTAGTCACGATCTACGTAACGGAAACTACTTTGATGGCAAGAAAAAGCATCAAAGGGAGAGCGGTCATCTACAAGGTGGTTACATCTATCCTGAGTCAATTTTTTCAGAAACAGATTCTTTTGATTTTGAGTCAGCCATTCATGATGCTCGGAGGAGCTATTCGGAGGAAACAAATGATGAAAATGTGGTGCGTCGCTTGATTATGTCAAGCGTTCTGTCAGAGGTATTGACAAAAACACAAGTCGGATACCCATCTCCAAACCTAACCAGCGAAGGCGAATATACCGATGAACAAGGGGTGAACGGAGTTTCGCCTCAATTTGCCGAGTCTTTACGCAAGCTTCAATCAGAGAATTATCTGACTGAAAGCGACGTTGCGTACTTGATGGAGCGACATAAGGGAATTTCTTCTCCAGAATCAATCAAGATATTCGAGAGGTTTGTGAGAGAAAAATTGGCAGACGCAATAAAAAAACAATAATTGTAACAGCCAGTAATTTTACAGGCAGTTTGAAAAATCGGTCATGCTATAATTCGCTGACCGATTTTTCATTATTAGAATGCCAGATACGCCGCCGATACCTCCGGAGGATCAAAAAAAGTCCGGAGAAATTACTCCCTCCCAAAAAGCCGTCGAGTCGGCTAAATTTGTGGAAATGTTGGCGAACATCGATAATTCTCAAGTTGATGAAGTCGAGAAGAATAAACGTAGAGATCGGGTTTATCGTGAATGGGATCACGAAAATGCTGTTGATCGGCAAACACATAGAGAGCACAAGCGAACTACATCAACATATTTCTATCTCACTGTCGGGGGCTACTCTTTAGTTGGAGTACTTACGTTATTGAGTTGGCTCGCTTCTATGGGTGTATTTCCATTAATTGATAAGGCTGACGGACAGGCAGCGGTAAAGGTTTTAGTCGGGGTTTTAATAGGTGGTTTCCTTTCTGATATGAAAAATAAGAGCAAGCCGAAGGAATAAAGGGTTAACCGCAGCTAGCTCAATACTCACTGCTCGGCATGACTGGCGACCAAGCAGCAACCAGCGGTCTTCTGAATGCAATATACACGATCAAGGCACTTCTGACGGCGGCGATGGGAATCATACAAGAAGGCTAGTTTGGTCTTCGCTGATTATCAAAGTTGACAAGCTTTCAATGAGCGAATTATGGGCGGAGGCTAGAAGGCACTCCGTTCGGGAATTTTGAGCGGATCGTTTCTTCAATTCGTTCAATTCTGTTTTCGGGACTCGGGTGAGTGGACATGAATTCTGGTTGTGAACGTCCGCCGCTTGCTCGTTCTAACACCTTCATTACTCCGATGAGTGCGCGAGGATCGTAGCCAGTTTCGGCGAGAAGAGTGACTCCCCATTTATCGCTTTCTAGCTCATCGCTTCGACCATATTTCATGTTAAGCATAGAACCAACTGCTTGGGCCATAGCGGCGGAATTTGGATTATCACTGGCAGTGGCGATAGCGGCGGTCAAACCTTGAGTGAGTTGTTGTTTAGCCATGTGTTCTGCCCCGTGGCGTTCGATAACGTGACCGATTTCGTGTCCGAGAACTCCCGCGAGTTGACCTTCTGATTCAAGTTGGCGGAGCAATGCCCGAGTGATAAATACCTGTCCGCCGGGAAGAGCAAATGCGTTCACAACCTGAGTATCGGCAAGTAGATGAAAATCGAACTCATAAGGCGAATTCTTGGCGACGGAGTTATGGACAAGAAATGTTCCAACGCGGCGCACTGACTCTGCTTCTGGCCCCGATTCTACGACCCCGCCGTGTTGTTGTGCCATTTCGGGAGCCGCATGCAACCCAAGTGCGATTTCTTGCTCTGGAGATAGATTAACTTTCTGGTGTTCGCCGGTGACCGGATTAGTTTGCGAACTGGAAATGTAGGCAAAAAACGCGATTCCCGCAACAACAAGCCCCATCAAGAGCGATCCTTGTTTGCGTGGTGGTTGAGGGCCTCTTCGGTAGCCAGGTCTAGACATAGGTAAATATTAGCAAGAAACTAATTAATTTTCTCGGGAACGATAGGATTTGTAGCGGCGGTTCACACGGAAGCCATATTTGCCGTAGAAATCGACCAAGCTGGTCCAATCAATAATGCACCTCTGTACGCCTGATTCCTTGAGTGATTGCAAGGCCCCGGCAAGCACAGCACCGCCGAGTTTCATTCCTCGAACTCGCTTGCTGACACCGATCGGGCCAAGGCCGCCCCAGTTTTCGCCCAGATCAGGAGTCCACACACAACCGGCAACTGGGATTTTTGTCGTTTGAGACGACTGAGTGTAGGCAAATCCTTCAATGGTTCCATCCACCCAAAGGGCAAAAACATCGTTGGGCTCTATTTGCTGAAGGATTTTGTAAGTTACAGTATCGTAGTGCCAGCGACCAGGGAATTCCCTAGCAAAGAATTCATCAAGTTGCGGAACGTCGTCTGGGGTGCATCTGCGAAATTCGATATTTGCCGCACTCAAAGGTTCAAGCGAACCAGAGGGCGGGTTGAACTCGCGGAGATCATGTTCTAAGTCGCTTGCCCATTGCTCATCAGCAATGTATCCGCGCTCCTGAAAGATCGAATGAAGCTCAGACCACTCTTCCGGAACACCGGGAAAGAAATGACCGTTATCTTGACCGAACACAATCAGGTTGGAGCCGAGGGATTCGAGTAACTGCAACATAAGATGAGCGACTTGTGCGTTACGAAATGCTATCGAGTTGATGAGTACACGGTTCAGCTTAGGAGCCAAATAGAGAGTTCCGACCGGATCGGCTTTGGCGGCAAGAAATCCTACTAGCGAGTCCCCATCCCAAACAGTCAGCGAACGATCTGATAAAAAATTGGGGTGTCCAAAAGTTTTTGCCTCAAGAGTAGCGAGTTCAACGTGATGCTTTGCCGAAATCGTTTCATTCCACAGCTTATGGCAAGCAGGAATGTCATCTCTAGTTAGCGGCTGGACTTTCACTGAGCCACTGCTAGCTGAACTTGAAAACAGTTGGCGACCGCAGATTGTGTTTCATTCAACAACTTAACCAGCGTGGAATCATCTTGGTGAAGTAACTGCGCCAAATTGGGGCTGGTGAAAAGCCGCTCGAACGCATCTAGCGGGGTATCCCAAGTCATAGAAGCATTCACTTTTTTCTTCGAATTCGTGTTTAAGTAGCTCTGCAACTGTCGTTTGAAATGGCGATAATTTGCCTGCATCCAAGTGCGTTGGAGCAAGTATTTTGCTTCTAAACCAGGCGATTGACCGTAGCGGTTTGCGTCGTTGATTGTTTCGGCGAGGGATGTGTAATGCTCAACAAACTGAGTCGAAATCGGGTCAAGTTGTTGAATAGAGGCGTTCAAGAATTCTCCTCCGCTGACTTTTGAACATAGTTGATTTTTAAGTTACTAACCAAGTTGTTGAGCTCGCGCTTATCGGTTTCATCCAGTTGCGGAGTGATGAATTGGGAAAGGCTGGCGACGACATCTACAGCGATTTTGGCTTGGGCTAAGTCTTTGTGGATTTTGCCCGTCATCGCATCGGGCTGCAAGCCCATTTTTTGCCAGGCGATACCGGACATTTGGTCGAGCATGACCATGATGACGGTATGAACATCGAGAGGTTGAACTTCGGTTTCTTGACCCATCCTTGATACTTCTGACGAGTATTTGTCTCAGAAGGGGTCAATTCTCGAAAGAAAATTTACTGATTTGTTTCCTCAAGCGGAGTTCGCCAGAACCAGTTAGCATCAATGTTCTTTTCTTTGTAAGTGCGAACGCTGCCGTCGGCAAAAATGAAAACGCCGTTACCCGTGCTCGTCACTTTCTTATTGACGGTATCAATCTTTACTGTGCCTTGGTGGCGGAAATCCACGTTAGGAACGCCTTCCCAGAATTCTGGTGGATCAAAAAAGTTGAACTGATGCTTCATTCCGGTTCCACCCGGTTTCCAAGCGACATTGTAAAAGGCAGACGTTGCAAATACGATGGTCTGCGATGGGTTTGTCAAACTGCTTGAAGTGGCCGCGCCTTTGCAATTTGGAAACTGCGAGTAATCGCCGACTTCATGCATATCGCTGCCGATGACGCCCCAGTTGTATCCAATTCCCGTTTTATTTCCCATCCAAGGTTCGGCGATGAAGGCAGGATCGTAGCTGAGTTTGCCTTTCATATATCCGCTCAAAATGCCCTGAGTTGGATCGTATTCGTAAATCGTAGTTTGGCGTCCAAACCAAGTCATCATTTTTTCGCCATCAAAATACATAGCAAGAGGATATGTATCATCGTTGTCAGCTTGGTAGATATTAGTGGCGGTGTAAATCTGCTTGCCAGTTCGGCCAACTCCCATTTGGTGAACCGCAGCTTTTGCGGTAAGGAAGACGGGGAAAATAAAGGCCGCCAAAATTGCGATAATCGCAATAACGACCAAGAGTTCTATGATGGTGAATGCTCTACGCACTTAAGTTTTGCCCTCGTAATTATTGTAGGTTGTTTTTGCCTACTTTATATGGACGAAATGAGGAAGTTATTAGGTTTTCGTCAAACCTAAAGAAGCCCTTTGTTCTTCAATTTCCTGGTTTGCCGCGACGAGGGCCGAGATCGCAGAATGAACCGCTTCAATAGGGGAGCCAGTAAAAGGCCAAACCAAATTGTCTTGGCTCATGTAGATATCCCGCTTGTGGCTCGCCAAAATTCCCGGCACTCGTGGATGGAGTTGATGATTTTCGCTGAAAACGATCAGCAATCTGCCTTGATTGCCATCAATTGAATGGATGCCAATGTCTCGCGCTTTCAAACGAGCTGACATGATATCTATTGCTGTTTTCACTTCGGATGGCATTTGACCGTAGCGATCTTCGAGTTCGGTAGCAACTTCGGCGAGTTGCTCCGTTCCCCTAGATGTCATGAGTTGCTTATAGTAGAAAAGTCGCTGGGCTTGATCTTCAACATAATGCTCGGGGATAAGCGCCTTCACCGGAAGGTCAACCGAAGGAAGTGGTTCGAGCCCGGCAAGCGGATCATCATAAGCTCTTGGGCGCGCTCCATCTGCATAAGTCTTGAGGAACTGGACTTCACTATCAATGAGTTGTGTGTAAAGGTCGTAGCCAACCGCATTCATTTGCCCCGACTGCTTCGCGCCAAGCATATCGCCCGCGCCACGAATCTGCAGGTCGCGGAATGCCAGCGAATATCCCGCTCCTAGCTGATTGAACTCGGCGAGCGCTTGCAGACGATCAGTTCCACCTTCGGTGAGAGTTTTATCTCCGGCATAGAGCAGGTATGCGTAAGCCTGGCGGTCAGAACGCCCAACCCGACCTCGTAGTTGGTAAAGCTGGCTGAGGCCAAAAAAGTCAGCGTTTTCGACGATCAAAGTGTTGGCGTTGGGAATATCCAGCCCCGATTCAACGATAGTGGTGCTGACAAGAATATCTATATCGCCCTGAATGAACCCGACCATGACTGTTTCGAGTTCTTTCTCGTTCATTTGTCCATGACCGATAGCGATGCGTGCATGAGGTACGAGCTTCTTGAGTTTTTCGGCGACGTGGTAGATGCCTTGAACTCGGTTGTAAACGTAATAAACCTGCCCGCCCCGTGCGAGTTCTCGAAGAACCGCCTCTCGCACAACTTCGTCACTGGTCGGGCGAACATAAGTACGGATGGGCAAGCGTCCTGGCGGCGGATCGTTGATCAACGACATCTGCCGGATGTTCATAAGCGCCATGCTCAGCGTTCGTGGAATAGGCGTTGCGCTCAGGCTCAAAACGTCTACGTTGACACGAATTTCCTTCAGTGATTCCTTGTGCTTGACCCCGAATTTCTGTTCTTCGTCAATAATGAGCAAACCAAGATCGTTGAATTTGAGTTCTTTACTGAGCAACGCATGGGTGCCAACGATAATGTTCATTTTGCCGCTGGCGAGGTCTTCTAGAGTTTCGCGGCGTTCCTTGGCGGTGATGAATCGGTTGAGCAAGCCGATTTTAATGTCGAACGAAGCGAGCCGTTCTAAAAAGCTCCGGAAATGTTGTTCGCTTAGGATTGTCGTAGGGCAGAGGAGCGCAGCTTGTTTGCCAGCCTCTGCCACCTTGAATGCCGCTCGGATAGCGACCTCGGTTTTACCGAATCCAACGTCTCCGCAGACTAAACGATCCATCGGATAAGGCGAATTGAGGTCGGTTTTTACATCTTCAATCGCGTTGAGTTGGCTTGGGGTTTCGGCCCAGGGGAAGGTACCTTCCATTTCCGTAAGGGCGTCGGTATCGGGGCCGTAAGGTTCGCGATCAACCCGTTTGCGTTCTGCATAGAGCTTAATGAGGTCGCGGGCGAACTCCCGGGCTTCTTCGCGAGCCCTGGCGACTGTTTTCTTCCACTCCCCCCCCGTGAGCCTATTCACCTTCGGGTTTTCGTCGCCCGGGGCGACATATTTCTGTATCCGGTCGAGCTGGTCGGCCGGGACAAAGAGTTGGTCGGGAGCCTTGTATTTGATGTGGAGATACTCTTTTTCAATCCCCTCTTGAGTGCGCTTGACTAATCCTTGGAAGACGCCGATTCCAAAATTGATATGAACTACGTAATCTCCGGGTTTGAGATCAAGAGCCGTGGAAATCGGAATACCTTCAGAGAATTTGCGCTGAGGAAGTTTGAGTCGCGCAACGCCGTAAAGTTCGTGATCAGTGACAAGGGCTACTTTTGCTCCGGGGAGAATAAAACCCGCCGCTGGATTGCCGTCCACTATGTAAAGCCCTTCGGGAAGTTCTTCCGATTGATCCCAAGGATGCCCTTCATCGGTAGGAGTAGGGAAGATTTCAACTTGCGAAAGCACCGTGCGAGTTCGATTTGGTTGATCTGTGGCGAAAGAAATTGAGAGCTTTTGTTCCTGCCAATTCTTAATCGCCTGAGTCAGCATTTGCGGCTGACCTCGATAGTTTTCGATACTGACGGCTCCAATCGAATATTCAACCGGGTCATCAATCCAATCAGGAACCGCATTCATTGCGGTCAGACTGAGAAGATTTTCGTGGTCACTAAAATGGTGCGGAGAATGAACGAAGTCATGGGCGGTCGCCGCAAGGATTTCTCCTCGCTGATGGCGATGCTTCAGTGCTTCTCCAAGTTCTTCTTCCAGTCGGTCGCAGGTTGCCGCAATGTCGAGCGGCTCTTCTAAAATAAGGCGACCTTCTTCGTTTAAGTAATCAACTGCACAGGGGCCGTCGGGCTGAATGAGTGGTCGGTAGAGGTCAAGGCGGTCGAAGTACGCCTGGTGTTCTAGCGCCATTCGATCTTCGGAAATGAGTTGCTCAAGCCTTTGCGCCGATTCTGGATCGAGTTGAGCGCCCTCAATTTGCGCGGCCCTTTCGAGCATTTCATCGAGTTCTAGTTCTGGGGAAGGAACTAAAGTTTCACGGCTGAGCCCAAGCGTGAATTCACCGCTGGCTCGTGATGACCGTTGAGTCATCGCATCAAATTCGCGCATGGAATCAACTTCGTCGCCAAAAAACTCAATTCGGATGGGCGATTCATGCCCGACCGGGAAAATATCAAGGATTCCACCCCGCCTCGAAAACTGCCCTGGCACGCGCACTGGTTCGGCTGGTTCGTAACCGAGAGCGGCAAGTTTCTTTACTGCTTCGGGCGGCGGTAACTGCAAACCAACGGAAAAGTTGAGTGTGTATTCCCGAATGTCATCCGGGTGGAGGGTTCTTTCCAGAGCGGCTTGAGGGGTGGCGATGACAATTCCTGGTTCGCCAGATGCAAGAAAAGCAAGTGACCCAAGCCGGTCTGAGAGAGTGACAGTTTCCGGAGCGGCGTCTTCAAATAGTGCGCTGAGTCCACTGGGGAGAAGCCGAATATCGTCGTGCGGGACTCCGAATATGATGAGTTTCGCTTGCCAGTTCAAGGCTTGCTCGTATGACTTGACAACGAGAATTGTTTGAACTGGGTTGGCGAGGTAGGTTCCGGCAACGAGGCAGGGGCGAGCGCCAGATGCGAGCGATGACCAAGTAATCGCGCATCCGGTTGTGGATGTTGCTTCGCGCAGATGGGGGTGGCTAATCAGCCTGCGCGCCAGTTGGTGTAGGCGCATACCGTCCGAAATTTTACCGTTGACTTATGTCTGGGTGGGGAGTTTGGAGGCGAGCTATAAACAAAGTTCTCTGGGTTTTGCTGTATAGCCGGGCGGTTTGAACATATGCAAGCGCGCCGGAGACTGATATCCCAAATGCGGATAAAGCTGAGAACCAGCGTTGCTTGCCAGCAGAACACTCATTGGTGAACCCAGGCGAGCGTCGTCGGCCAAGATGGCCGACATAATCGCTTTTCCCAGTCCTTGCCGTCGGGCGTCTGGAACAACAAATACATCCGAAACCCAGTGCCCGAGTTCGCCGACCTTGAATGAACTGCCCCACGCAAGCACTCGACCAGCCTCGAAAACCGTATAAAGGCGGACAGGTGAGTCGTCTGGTTCTAGTTCTTCCAGGCGTATAGCTTGCCGTCCTCTGCGAGCAATCCGGCAAGCCTCAGCAAGTTCGGCATCTTGAACTCTTTGAACTCGACTGTGGTCGCTAAGATTTGCTTGCCTTGGATCAATCAAAAAAAGTGGTTCTATTCTGATTCTTTTGAATCCTTCTTCTTTGAATCGCGGGAGAGCTTCTGGTTCTTGCTCTGGCGTTGCAATAAAACATGAAAACCACCGCGGGCATTCCATTTGCCTGCCCACCTCAATGTGCCGAGCAGGATTAGGGTTTTGCGTGACTAACTCAGAGGCCCGCGCCTTGAGTCGATAAGGATCGTCGTGAATGACATAAACGTCGTTGACCCGTGTTGCGCTGCTGGGATAGGTTCGTGATCGAATACGGGCGAATGCACATGCAAAGACCTCAATTGCGGTTGGGATGCGGTCTTCTGCTCGCATTGCTTATTGTAACCATCTCAGTCAATTTCAAGGTCAATTACTAAGACTGGGAACTAGGCGCAGGTAACTGAGTAGAATAAAGCAGAGCCAGCGCGATGCCAAAGAAAGTCGAGACCCTTGTTCTGCACGATAGTTCCACGCCCGTATTTGGAGACATCCAAAAGGGCGGAAGCGTGGTGATGGCGAATTCGCAGACCTTGCTGGATATTGCGACCAACCAAGCACGGGCTCACGCTCTCTGGCCCCTGACCTTCGGATTGGCTTGCTGTGCAATCGAAATGATGTCCACAGTTGCTGCGCGGTTTGACCTTGCTCGATTCGGTTCGGAAGCGTTTCGAGCGACCCCACGCCAAGCCGACGTGATGATCATCGCCGGACGCTTGAGCAAAAAAATGGCCCCGGTTCTGCGGCAGATTTACGACCAAATGCCGGAACCGAAGTGGGTGATTTCGATGGGAGCCTGCGCGAGCAGTGGCGGGGTTTACAACAACTACGCAATTGTTCAAGGAGCCGATCAGGTTGTTCCGGTGGATGTGTATGTTCCTGGTTGTCCGCCCAGCCCAGATGCTTTGATGTACGGAATCATCAAACTGCAGAACAAAATCAAGCAGCAATCCATGAAAGGCACTCGGCAAATGAAGTTGATTGAGCTTAAGGCGAGCACACAAGAAAAGGTGAAAGTATGAGCTTTGAAGTGATGAAGGATGTTGCCAAACCGATCTTGACCGGGTTTGGAATCACGCTCAACCGGCTCAAAAAAGACAAGGTCACGGTTCAATATCCCGAAGAACGCCGGGAACAGTTTGTCCGCACTCGCTGGCGCCATGTTTTGACTCGCTACGATTCTGGGTTGGAGCGCTGCATCGGCTGTTCGCTTTGTGCCGGTGCTTGTCCGGCTCGCTGTATCTATGTTCAAGCGGCAGAAAACACCGACGCTGAACGGTATTCACCAGGCGAACGGTACGCCGAGCGATATGAAATCAATATGCTGCGGTGCATCTTCTGCGGTTACTGCCAGGATGCTTGCCCGACCGGCGCGATTGTTCTACGGAAAGATTTTGAACTTGCTAACTACGAGCGCGATGATTTTGTGTATACAAAAGAAATGCTGCTTGAGCCGATTCGGCGGTAGAGTTATTTACCTCACCCCCTACCCCCTCTCCATTAAAACAAAGAGGGGGTTTTATCTTGGGGTGGCACGGGTTTTAACCCGTGATAAACCTACTCGCCTTCGCGCTGATTCGATCCTTCATCTGGCGGAGTGTATTGCTCTTGATCATATTGAGTTTCTTTCTGTTGGTTAAACAACATTCCTCCACAGGTTTGCAATCCGCCGAAAAGGAGCATTCCCAGAATCACGATGTAGTACCAAGCCCAAGGGCCGCGTGAACCGACAGATCGAAATGTCCTCTTCATGCCGAGTCCGATCGCACCGGGGCGGAAGGCAACTTCGGTCTTAGAGCAGTCTGGGCAGCGAGGGCCGGCCGGGCCGATGGTCGCACACTTGGTGCAAATGTATTTTCCGCATCGCCCGCAAGAAAGGTTGGTCGCTTCTTTCGGGTGACGGTAGCAGTACCGGACTTCCTCTTCTTCGGCGGCAGAAGTTTTGGCTTCCCGCTGCGCGTCTTCTAAGTTCCGACCGCATTTGGCGCAGAACCGGGCATCGTCTTCATTGACTTTGGCGCATCGCGGACAAACCATAACCAATCTCAATTATATCTTTTGCCAACTCGCTACGGGACCGGAGCGAGTGAAGCGGTAATCTCCAGCCTGCGATGAAGCTTCACGAGTATCAATCTAAAGATCTGCTCGCCTCTTTTGGTGTGGCAGTGCCGGGTGGAAAAGTAGCCACCAACGCTACGGAGGCGAAGGCGATTGCAGATGAATTCGGAGGCAAGGTCGTGGTGAAAGCCCAAGTTTTGATGGGCGGACGGGGAAAAGCCGGCGGCGTCAAGTTGTTCGAAAATTCTGCTGATGCGGCGGCGTTTACTCAAGAGCTCATCGGCAAGCGACTCGTGAGCATCCAAAACCCTGATGGAATGGTCGTGGAAAAAGTTCTGGTTGCCGAGCTAGTTGACATCGCCGAAGAATATTATCTTTCCGTTCTGCTCGACCGCGCTGCTCAGCGGTTGGTCGTGATGATTTCTAAGGAGGGCGGCATGGAAATCGAAGAGGTGGCGCACAACAATCCTGATGCGATTGTGCGACTTCACGTTGATCCAGCCTGGGGAGCCGCAGATTTCGAGGTTCGGGATGCAGTGAAGAAGGCTAACATTCCTGCCCCGGCGCAGCGACAAATGGTCGCCATGATTCAAGGTTTGATCAAGGCTTACCAAGCCAGCGATGCAGACATGATTGAGATCAACCCTGTCGCTCTGACCCCAGAAGGCAAGCTTCTTGCGGCTGACGCGAAAGTGAGCATTGATGAAAACGCTCTGTTCCGACACAAGGAATATGACGAAACCAAGGATGATGGTGCTGAGCACGAAATTGATGCCGAAGCTAGCAAACTCGGTATTGCTTATGTGAACCTGGGTGGCGATATCGGAATCATGGGCAACGGGGCTGGGTTGGTGATGTGTTCGCTTGACGAAGTCAACCGCGCGGGCGGAAAGCCAGCGAACTTCCTTGATGTTGGCGGCGGAGCTAACGCAGAGCGCGTCAAGACCTGCGTGAACTTGGTCATGATGGATAAAAACGTCAAGGGCCTGCTCATCAACATTTTTGGTGGAATCACCCGATGTGACGAAGTCGCTCGTGGTCTGCTTGCCGCCTTTGCTGAGCTGAACGTGACAATTCCTGTGGTTGCGCGGATTGAAGGCACAGCCGCAGAAGAAGGGCTGAAGATTCTTGAAGGCTCGCAGATTATCGGCGCAAGCACTATGCAAGAAGCAGCGGATAAAGTCGTCGAACTTGCGTACGCTTAACCAAATAATAGAGATGAGGCTCAAACTTTATGAGCCTCATCTCTATTATTTCAGCTAATCTGTGCGCCTTCGCGGGTGGAAGTGGGCTGACAGACAACATCTTTATTCAAACGAAGAACACCACTAATGTAAATTTTCAGGTTCACCGTTCGTTCCACTGTGTCGTTATTTGTCACATAAACGATGAACGGAGTGCTACCGTGGTTCAGAGTGAAATCCATTTGCTGGACATTGGTAGTTGCTCCCATAGTGCACCAAGTCGGCGAGCCGGATGGTCGGCATTGGTCAGAAGTTGCGCCGAGTGCTTCTCCGTTACGAGTGATCGCCATTTCGACTGGGAGTCCGTTCACGGTGAGGGTAACAACGGCGTCGGCATCGGCAAGTGTTCCGGAAGAACCGCCACAACCGGTCAAAGTGATTGCAGCGCAGGCAAGGACAGCGGTCAAAGTGGCAAGTTTCATCGTAATTCCATTCTAGTGCAGGTTCGGTGCCAAGTCAAGAAGTACGAGAGATTTCTGTTAGATTTGAAGCTAAATAGGTAGGCTTTCGGAGCAGATGTACCGGTAAGATTCAGCCAGATGCTCTTTCCAGCAATCGCGTTGACCATGGCACACCTTTCTGAAAATATGCGCCCAATCGTGCCAGTAGATTATCGGCGCGTGACAATAGAAGACCAGTTTTGGTCACCTCGTCAAAAGGCTTTGCGTGAAACTACGATGCGGCATCAGTTTGAGATGTTGGAGAAGCATCACTATTTGGAGAATTTCAAAAGGGCCGCTACAAGAGAATCGGGCGGCTATGAAGGATACGTATTCAATGATTCGGATGTGTATAAGGTTTTGGAAGCGGGAGCATATGTTTTAGGCAAAAGCCATGATCGTTGGCTTGATTCAAAAATGGATGAATGGATCGATCTGATCGGTCGAGCCCAAGAATCGGATGGTTATTTGAATACGCACTTCCAACTGATGGCACCGCAAGACAAATGGAAGAACCTGAGAGACAAACACGAACTCTATTGCGCTGGTCACTTGTTTGAAGCGGCGGCGGCCCACTTTCAAGCGACCGGGAAGTCGAACTTCATCAAAATCGCCGTAAAGCTAGCTGACTGCATTGAAGCAAGGTTTGGTCCAAATGGGTTGCCTGGTTATCCTGGGCATCCAGAAACCGAGCTTGCTTTGTTCAAACTTGCCGATGTAACGGGCGACCAAAAATACGCAAGGCTCGCCGAGCATTTTCTGAACACGAGGGGAGAGAAGTTTTTTGCCGCCGAGCACAAAACCCCGCTCGATCAATATACAGGCGAATATTGGAGTGACAACCACCTGATTCGCGACCATGACGAAATTGTTGGGCACGCCGTACGGGCCGCGTATTTGTTTACTGGAGCGGCAGATTATGCGATTCGCGGGCGTGACCCAGAAATAGTCGCGATGCTCGACCGGGTTTGGAAGAACACAACCGAACGCCGGATGTTCGTCACAGGTGGGCTTGGTCCGAGCGGATCGAACGAGGGGTTTACGGTTGACTACGATCTCCCCACATTTACCGCTTATCAAGAATCGTGCGCTTCTATCGCCAACAGCTTGTGGAATTTCCGGTTGCTCCAGCTTCACGCAGAAAGTAAGTATGCCGATGTAATGGAAACCGCGCTTTACAACGGCACATTGGCGGGAATCAACCTGACCGGAAATAAATATTTTTATGTGAATCCGCTGGCAAGCCACGGCACACACCATCGGCAAGATTGGTTTGGTTGCGCCTGCTGCCCGCCTAATCTCGCCCGATTGATTGGTCAGGTTGGAGGATTAGCGTACGGCGCGTCCAATTCTGCAATTTACGTGAATCTTTATATCAGTGGATCAGTTCAAGTGCGAGAATCAGGCATGAATGCCGACCTACAAGTCAAAACCAATTATCCATGGGACGGCAAGGTTGAAATTACGGTCAAAAGGTTTGTCAAGAATTTTGATTTGAGGTTGCGGCAACCCGGTTGGTTAAGCGAATCCGCAAAGGTTGACGGGAAATCAGTCAAAGCTGGTTCAGACGGATATATCACTGTCAAACGCAACTGGAAAGCAGGCGACAAAGTTACTTTGGAGTTACCAATGACGGTTCGGAAACTAGCGAGCCATCCGCGAGTTGCGGCGACGGCCGGTATGTTCGCCCTTGCGCGTGGGCCGCTGATCTATTGCGCAGAGGGCGTAGATAACCCGCAAGACCTCACACGACTGAGCGTTCCATTGGAAGGCCAAGTCACGACAGCTAATCTCACAGATAAAACGCTGGGAAAGGTTGTTGCTCTCAAAGCGGAAGCGTACGAAATTCCCGAGATCAATTGGGGAGTTAATTTGTTCCACGAGGTTCCCGCGTTGAAATCAACTACGGTCACTGCGATTCCTTACTGCATGTGGGATAACCGCAGTGCGGGAGAAATGGCGGTCTGGTTTTCACCCGCCCCCGTGGTGCCCCTTATGCGGGGCTACGAAAAAGGCGCAAAAGTGGCGCTTTCGTACACAAGCGATATCTGTGATCCCGTAGGAGTTGTGGATGGATACGCTCCGGCTACGAGCGGTGAGAATTCGCCCAGGCAGACTCACTTTTGGCCACATAAGGGCGGAACCGAGTGGATTGAGCTCACTCTCGCTCAAGAGCAGGTCGTAAGTTCGGCCAGGATCTTTTGGTTTGATGATACGGGCCATGGCGAATGCCGTATTCCGAAGTCGTATCGAATTGAAACTTGGACAGGCGGAACATGGCAGCCAGTTTCGTTACAAAGCGGGCAGAAGTACGGCGTCAAGCTGGATTCGTGGAACGAGATTAAGTTTGACCAAGTACGGGCGCAGAAACTTCGGCTTGTGATTGAGCAGCAGGATAAGTTTGCGTCGGGCGTGCACGAATGGCAGGTTTTCTAACGGTCAACCCCACTTATGGTTTTGCCATGCAAACACAATTCAATTTTCCCGAAATCAATCAAATAGCAAGGCGGTTAAGCGAAAATATATTTAGACTGAGCCTTGACTTAGAATGACTATGATTTCCAATACGATAGAGGGCAAAGGACTGCCGATATTAGGTTCACGGATCAGGAAGATCGCTAAAATTTTAAGTCAGGCGTCGATTTATGTCGGCTTTCTTGCAGGATGGATAGCACTCGAAGGCTCAGGCAGACTGCTATTCATTGATACGATGAGCCCTGACGCACCGCTTCGGAAGCATCCAGAAGTTGTGGCGATCGCTTGGCTTCTACTCTGTGTATGTATTTATGGAAGTCGATGGAGCAAGAGAGTCCTCCATGAAATTGGACTTGAGATTAGTCTTATTCTGAGAGGAGTCAAAGTAGAAGATATTATTGTTCTCGCCGCTGACAAGTCTTCGAGCAAAGTAATGGCGGAGATCGTGTCCTTCCTTGAAGATGATCCGCTATTGGTTTCTATTGGATATGCCGCAATAAAGAACTGGGAGGATGGGCCAGAAAAGGTTTATCGCTCATTACTTTCCTCAAGTGAGGTCATTCATTTAATCGTGTCACAAAGTTCAAAGGGTAGTACTCAAGTAGCAACCCACTACATTTTGCTCTCATTTTCACCAATTGTCATGGCATTAGGATTAGGCTGTGTTATGGTAGCTAGTCCAGTATTGATTCTAGACAAAATGCTGGGACAACTCATTTTCTATCTTTTTGTGGCTGGAATTTTGTTGCCTATGATCGTCTTAAGTATCCCTATGTTTCAGGCCGAGAAGAGCCAGAAAGAAATGAATTATATTAAGCGGCTTTCTACTCAGCAAATAGCATGGATGGGAGTGATTTGGGGAGATTACGCGGTCAGAGAGCTTATGTTACGAAAGAAGGATGGGGATACTACAGTTAAGCAATTGATAAAGACTTTAAATCAGCGTCGAGCCGAAAAATAAATCCCCACCAGTTTAAGTGGCGGGGATTTTCTCAAGTGTTTAGCGGTCTTGGATCGGCACGTATTTAAGGTCAAGCTTTCCTTCGTAGATACAGCTTGGGCGGATCAATCGGTTGTTATCCAATTGCTCAATCGCGTGGGCTGACCATCCGCTGACGCGGGCCATTACGAAGATTGGAGTGTAAAGCTCGATGGGGATGCCAAGTAGGTAGTAAGCATATGCCGCAGGGAAGTCCACGTTTGGATAAATGTTCTTTTCCTCACGCATGATTTTTTCCATGATGTCGGCAATATCGCCCCACTTGGTGTTGCCTTTGCGGCGACCGATTTCTTTTGCAACTTCGGTGAGGTAAATCGCTCGACCGTCGCCTACTTTGTATTCGCGGTGACCGAAGCCCATGATCTTCTTTTTGGTTGCGAGAGCATCGCGGAGCCAAGGCTCAGCATTTTCGGGAGTTCCGATTTCCATGAGCATCGCCATGGCTTCTTCGTTTGCGCCACCGTGTAGCGGGCCTTTGAGGGTTCCGATTCCAGTAACAATGCCGCTGTAGATGTCGCTCAAGGTTGCGACACAGACTCGGCATGCAAAGGTTGAAGCGTTGTAGGTGTGCTCGGCGTAGAGCGTCAGGCTGGCATCCATGACCAACTCGGTGTAGTCATCTTGCTCAGAGCCGTGGAGCATATAAAGGAAGTTAGATGCGGTTCGCAGACCAGCTTTCGGTGCGATTGGCTCTTTTCCTTGTGAAATTTGGTACGCCGCGGTTACGATGGTTGGCGCTTTTGCGAGGATACGAATCGCCTTGCGGATGTTTGCATCGTGATCGGTTGGATCAGCGTTATAATCTGGGTCGAAACCGGAAAGCACCGAATAAGCCGCTTTGAGCATATCCATTGGGTGGGTGCCTTTTGCGCATGATTTCAGAGCCGTGATGACTTCGGTAGGAATACTGCGCTCGGAATCAAGGGTCTTATTGAATTCAGCGAGTTCGGCCGCGTTGGGCAATTCACCTTTGAGCAAAAGGTAAGCAGTTTCTTCAAATGATCCTTGCGAAGCAAGATCGTGAACGTTGTAACCTCGGTATTCGAGTCTGGATTCCTCGACCGTGATTTTAGAAATGGAGGTTACGCCGCCAATGACACCTTGAAGTCCGGGGCTGTAGTTTGGATAAGTCGTTTCGCTCATGTTTCCGAGTCTCGCTTTTTGTGAGGGAAGTCTGCCGCGCAGTCAACTTATTACTACTTGATGCGGAGCTTCATTGCCCGTCTGGGTTGGCAGATTTATACGTTCTGCTGTCCCCTGAGATGTTAGGGATTCTACCTACGGGTTTTATGTCGGCCTATGCTTCCCGGGACTGCAGGATTAACTCTTAGAGTAGGTCTTATCTTTCGCTGTGAAATCCAGATAGTCAATGGTTGCGTAAAGCTCGTTGCGAGTCCGCATTTTCTCTATCCAGTCGGCCTGGGTTCCCGTTTGGAGCAAGTCAGCGTAGAATTCTTCAACTGCTTTCAGCATCACCCGGAGAGCGGTCACGGGGAAGATCACCATTTGGTAGCCGAGGTTATTGAATTGTTGGGCTGTGATGAGAGGGGTTTTCCCAAACTCGGTCATATTGGCGAGCAGAGGAACCCCCGGTAATGCTTCACGAACCGCCGCGAATTCTGCTTCTGATTCTAAACCTTCAGGGAAGATTCCGTCGGCCCCTGCTTGAACATAAGCTTTTGCGCGGTTGATGGTCTCGTTGATTCCTGCGATTCCGCGAGCATCGGTTCGGGCGATGATGAGGAATGATGGGTCTGATTTGTGGTCTACCGCGGCGCGGAGCTTTGCTTCCATTTCAGCGGTACTAATGATCTCTTTGCCATCCAAGTGACCGCATCTCTTGGGCGACACTTGATCTTCGAGGTGGATTCCGGCAAGTCCAGCGCGTTCCATTTCGATCACCGTGCGGGCGACGTTCCAAACGTCTCCAAATCCTGTATCTGCATCGCTAATGATGGGGATAGGCGCGACTTGGCACGCTCGGGCGGCGGTTGATGAAAGTTCTTCGGGGGTGATGACGGCGATGTCGGGCAGTCCGGTGAGATTGTTAGTGATCGCCCCACCACTGAGGTAGATTGCCTGCGCTCCTTGTTTGTAGGCGGCAAGAGCGGAAAGCGCACTGAACGCGCCTGGCATCACAACGATCTGATCGCGCCACATATCGCGGAGAATCTGGCCCGGCTTTTTGAGTGGCGGATGAATCATATAATTCAGATTACCTGGGGAGATTTTGTGGATATTTCGATGTGATTCCTCTCTAGGTTTGGCATACTAGACGTGTGGATGCTATTTGGGCGTTAGTCGGTGCAGTAATAGGCGGGGTCGCCGTTTGGTTATTGATGCGAGGCAAGAGTTCGCCTGACCACTCGCGAACCCAGGAACTTCAGAAACGTGTGGAGGAGTTGCTGACCGAAAAATCCAAAGCTGAGAGTGATGCTGCTTCTCGTGGAGAACGCCTTCAGCAGTTAGAAGACGAACTCGCGGAAACCGAGGCTGAGTTAGTGGGCATTCAATCCAGATTCCATGAATTGGATGTCAAACACGCGGCGGTGGTGAGCGATATCGATGCTCGCGAGCAGGCCTTTGAAGACCGCATCCGCGAGATGAAGAACCTCGAAGAAAAGTTCAAGGAAACTTTCGCAAATTTAAGCCATGAGGCGGTGAAAAAAGGCGGCGAGGAACTTCTTAAGCGATACCAGGAAGCCAACGAAAACGACGCGAAGGATAAACGGAAAGAAATTGAAAATCTGCTTCAGCCAGTAGCGGCTGAGCTTAAGAGGCTCGAAGAATTTAGTAAAGAAATCGAACAAGAACGCCTCAAGGAGAGCACGACCCTCAAGGGCCAGTTAGATCAACTGACAAGTGGAACCAGCAAGTTGATCACCGCATTGCACGGTTCTGGCTCTGCCGGTAAGTGGGGGGAAGTCCACCTGCAACGCGTGGTTGAAATGGCGGGCATGAAAGAAAAAACCGACTACGTGATGCAAGAAGCGTTACTCGGAAGTGAAGGTTCGCTTAGGCCTGATATGCAGGTTTTTCTTCCCGGCGGACGGACAATGATTATTGATAGCAAAGTTCCTATTCAAGATTTAGATGAGCTTGAAGGGGCAGATGCTGATTCCCGTAAGGTGCTTTCGCAGGGCATCGCAAATAAGATTTATGAGTATGCGAAAGGCTTAAATAAGCGGGATTATTCCAAGTTAGAAGCTGCTCCCGATTTCGTAGTAATGTTCATTGCCAGCGAATCGGCGTTCCGCATGGCAGTGGAGGGTCGGCATGGATTGCTGGAGGACGTTATGAACATGAACGTCGTTCTGGTTTCGCCTTCAACTCTCTTGCCGATGCTCAAGGCAGTCAATTACGGTTGGCGGCAAGAACGGTTGGCCCGCGAAGCTCGCAACATTCAGCAGTGGGGCAAAGATTTGTACGATGCGCTTGTCACTATGAAAACGCATTACGACGAACTTGGCCGGCGTATAGACTCGGTGGGTAAGAGCTACAACAAATTTGGTGGATCACTCGATGCAACAGTGATCCCGAAAGCAAGAAAAATGAAGGAAGCAGGATTACCTTCTAACTCAGAGATAGATGAAACAATGGTAGTGGAATTCGCCGAACGGGAACTAAGGGCACGCGATTTTGCCGTGCTCCCAGAGGGCAATCAGTTAAGTTTGGAATAAGTTCCTCCTCCAGCGGAGGAGGAACTGTCTTGCTTACTCTCCGCCCTCTTCGTTCCCCATTTGTCCAGCGGAGCCAGCACCTGCACCCGCAGCGGTGCTCAATGCTTTTTGTTTAGCGGCTTGCTGTACTCCACCGCCACCGCCGCCAAGATTTTCTGTGCCAGTGACTGGTGCCATTCCGCCCGCACCCGCACCGTGAATCTGAACTCCAGAACCAGATCCGCCGCCCGTGTTTGCGGTTGATTCGGTTCCCGTCGGAGGAGCCTGATTGGTCGCGGGATCGTTGCTTGCTCCGCTTTCAGGAGCGTCAATCTTTCCTTCTGGTTCAGCGTTGCCGCACCCGATGAGGGCAAAAGAAGCAAGGGCAATTGTCGCGATGAGGATATTTCGCATGGAACTATTGTAGCTGTTTTATAATAATGCTAAAAAAATAGCATAAAGTATTGACTTCAGTTTTCTGAGGTGCTATATTTTTAGCAGGAGTATTAAATGACGCCACTTTCTAAACGCGAAACCCAGATCATGGAAGCGATTTACAGCCTCGGTCGCGGATCGGTGGCGGATGTGATTGATGCCATGAGCAACCCAGCCGGGTATTCGGCAGTACGTGCTCAACTAAGAATTCTTGAAGAGAAAGGCCATTTGCAACATGAGGAAAAAGATGGCAAATATGTTTATTCCCCGGTTCAACCAAAGCAAGAAGCCGCTCGCGGGATGATGCGGAGAGTCGTAGACTCGTTTTTCGGGGGGAGTCGCAGTGCTGCGGTTTTGAGCCTGCTCGGAGATGACCGAACAAAGTTGAGTGAAGCGGAAATATATGAACTTGAAGAACTGATTCGTAAGGCAAAAGAGGAACAAGAATAATGTGGTGGTCTGTAGTGATGCAGTTATTCCAGCCGCAGTTTTTAACCATTGCTCTTGTTCTGCTGCTGGCATTTACATTTCTAAGTATTAAAAAAATAGATCCTGCATATCGCGTTCGAGTTGCGGGAACTGCTTTGGGGATCACACTTCTCATAGGTAATTTGGTAGGAGTAATAGCTTTTGTTCCCGGCATTGGTTTACCTGAATCAATCGTGCCTGGCCCAACTGGGCCAGAAACAACAATGGCGTATTCCACCGAGGCAGTGAGAATTGCGAATGATCTTACCGAGCAAGGCGTGCCCCAACAAAAAGCGCTTAAACGGGGTCAGGAAATCGCTTCGTGGACCGTGAACCCAGGGATGGCTCTTGTGTGGTACCCATTGATCGGAACCTATATTGGCCTTGCGGTATTCCTTATCCGGCTTGGGCGTTCAAATAAGCTTGCAACGAATTCACGCCCCGCCGAGCCATGGATGGAATCCGTTCTGTATGAATTTAGGCAACCGTCAGATAAAAAGCCGATACAACTAAAGATTAGCGATACGGTTCTGATCCCTTCCGCACCCTATTTATCAGCAACGATTCTTTTGCCTGACTCGGCTACAGACTGGGATTTAAGCAAACTCCGAGCGGTTATAGCGCACGAGGTAGCCCATATCCAAGAACGCCACACAATTTGGGTGGGGATGGCGGAAGTATCAGCTTTCTTCACATGGTTCGTCCCTTGGGGATGGCTAGTCGTTCGGAAAATGAAGACTCTTTCGGAATATGCAGCAGATGATGCAGCACTCAGGATGGGAGTCAGGTCAACCGACCTTTCGGAAGCCCTCCTTTCATTCTCCGGACAAAAAACACGGAGTGCAGCCGTTTTGCAGATTTCGGATGGCGGCGACATCAAATCAAGGATTCAAAGAATGTTAAGAACTCAAAATTCAAAAAGTATTAACCCAAAATATGCAACTTGGACTGGCGCCGCTCTGTCAATCGTATGCACAATTTTTGTTGCTTCCAATGTCGCCGCATTTGCACGAACGGGATCAATTTTTGACGAATTTCGTGATCAAAGAATAACGGATTTAGATACAAAAAACAAATTCCGTGGTGTGGACTCTGAAGGAAAAAAAGTCGAGGTGGCCGGCATGACAATGAAGCGAGGCGGCAACCTGATGGACTGGACGGTTGAAACAGGATGGACAAAAAATCCTGATCAGTCGAGAAACATCATGTCTTCGTTTTATGACAGGGGAGGGACAACCGTTTTGGTGAAACTTGAAGGCTGGCCCTCGAATGGGTATGACCGAGCGTATTCCCTTACAAATCCATGGGCGATTACATTTGATCAAGGAGTATCAGTTCGCCTGGAATCCGGTAATACAGGATCAACAACTCTGGTTTATTCTCGTCAGCCTTGGAAAGAAGTGGGTCGAACTGGCATTGGTCAAAAACCAACGGGGCGGTTTGCTGAATTCAATGGAATTCGCTACGGTTTGGCGAAAGAATCAAAAACGGATCAAGAATTTTTCATAGACTACGGTCAAATTGTATCTCCACTGGGGGCCCCTTTTGAGCTTAGTTACGAGTGGAAGCCAATCGATCGTAGTAGGACGGACAGGAGAGTAATTTGTCTGATGAAGAATGGCGAAAAGGTGGTTACCAGACAATTTATATTGAACGGGGCAAACCCAATGCGGGAAGCATGGCGTGCCTATGTAAAAGCGGTCGATATCAAAGCTTTTGTGATCGAGGAGCGACCGACGCTGTTCCTAAAGATCAATAATTTGCCCATCGGGCAGGAGCGTGGTGGTAAGTAATGATTACATAAAAAATGCATATCATTTGAGTCATTTGTAGATTTATGTCTACTTCTTTTTGGTAATATTATCTTCGTCGCATGAGCCACGAGAAAATTGTTGTCGTTGGAGCCAGAGAGAACAACCTGAAAAACATCACGGTGGAAATTCCGCGTGACAAGCTTGTGGTGATTACTGGCCTGAGCGGAAGCGGCAAGAGTTCGTTGGCATTCGATACGATCTACGCCGAAGGTCAGCGGCGGTATGTCGAGAGCCTGAGTTCTTATGCTCGCCAGTTTTTGGGGCAGATGGATAAGCCTGATGTTGACAGTGTTGAGGGCCTCAGCCCAGCGATTTCCATTGACCAAAAAAGCACGAGCCGTAACCCCCGTTCTACCGTGGGCACGGTCACCGAGATTTACGACTACCTTCGTATTTTGTTTGCGCGCGTGGGGATTCCTTATTCCCCGGCAACCGGAAAACCCATTGAGCGAAGCACGCCCGATCAAGTCGTAGATGCCGCGATGGCACTGGGTGAGGGCGTAAAGATTCAGGTTCTTTCGCCGGTTGTACGGGGTCGTAAGGGCACCTATCAAAAAGAATTAGAAGATATCGAAAAAGCGGGATTTGTCCGGGTGCGTGTTGACGGCGAAATGTACGAAGTCACCGACGACATTCCGATGGATCGGTACAAACAACACACGATTGAAGTCGTAATTGACCGATTGGTGGTGAAGGAAGGAATTGAACGACGGCTTTCTGACTCCATTGAAACGGCGTTGAAAATGGGCAAAGGCCTCGTGACGATCAGCCACGAAGATGGGATGGAGTGGAAAGATGTTTTATTCAGCGAATTCTATTCTTGTCCGGAAAGTGGGTTCACCATGCCGGAACTTGAGCCTCGGATGTTTTCGTTCAACTCACCTTACGGTGCCTGCCCCGACTGTACGGGGCTCGGAACCAAAACAGAATTTGATCCTGATCTTTGCATCCCCGATAAAAGCAAACCCGTGCGTGACGGCGCGATTGTTCCGTTCGTTTACAAAAGTGGAGAGGTTAAAGAATGGTGGCCGCAAGTTTTGGATGGCGTGGGCCGAGCGATGGGATTCGATGCCCATATTCCGGTCGCTGAGCTCACAGATGAACAGTACGACGCGGTTCTGCACGGATTAGATAAACCGGTGACGGTCAAGATGACTTACAGTCGGTCTACTCGCGAATTCCAAACCAAGTGGGATGGGGTTCTCAACGTTCTCAAAAAGAAATTCGAGCAAACCGAAAGCGAATGGGTTCGCGGCGATTTGCAACAGTACATGCGAACAAAACCATGCCCAACTTGCGGCGGTAAGCGACTCAAGCCAGAAAGCCTTTGCGTAAAGCTAGCCAGCGTAGATATCAGCGATATTTCGGAAATGAGTGTTGGTGAAGCCTTTGTTTTCTTTGACCATTTGGATAAAAAACTCAATGAACGACAAAAGATCATTGGTGAGCGAGCAATTAAAGAAATCCGTGAAAGGCTAGGATTTTTGAATGATGTCGGCTTAACTTATCTCAATCTCAGCCGAGCGGCGAATACTCTGGCAGGGGGAGAAGCACAGCGGATTCGGCTCGCTACTCAAATCGGCAGTGGGTTGATGGGCTGTCTTTATGTTCTGGATGAACCGAGTATCGGCCTTCACCAGCGGGATAACCAAAAGCTGATTGAAACTCTGCTCCGATTACGCGATTTAGGAAACACGGTCATTGTGGTCGAGCACGATGAGGACACGATGCGGGCAAGCGATTGGATGATTGATATCGGCCCCGCCGCTGGCGAGCACGGTGGTCAAGTAGTGAACGAAGGCCCTTACGATGAGTTCATCAAGCGTGATTCACCAACCGCGCGGTATTTGAACGGAACGGATGAAATCACTGTTCCCACATCACGACGTCAACCAAAATCGGGGTATCCGCTTTAGGAGGGTTTATGGCGAAAAAGACTTGGGCAGAAAAACTCAATAATGGCAAAGAGCCAGTGGTAGAACTGATCGAAAAGGATTTCAGTTGGGTTAAGGCAGGAACCAAGATCTTGATTGTGAACCCTCTGGTGATGAAGGCAAGAATTGAAGCTATTCCGCGCGGTCAAACCAAAACTGTTCCGCAAATCCGAGAAGAGCTCGCCAAGGAATACGGTGCTGATATGACTTGCCCGATGAGCAGCGGGATATTTGTTCGGATCGCGGCGGAAGCGGCCTGGGATGAGCACATCACTGGCAAGTCCATTGAAGAAATTACTCCGTTTTGGCGCGTGATTCAGCCTAAGGACAAAGTTGTCGCAAAGCTCCGTTGCGGTGGAGATTTTATTGAGCAAATGCGTCAAGAGGAAGGGATTGTATGAAAGAAGTACCTGAGTTCATTAAATGGCGAGACAAAAAAGTACTTATCCCTTCTGAAAAAATCATTGCAGCTGCGGTCAACGAAATTCCGAAAGGCACTACAATTTCACAGGCTGAACTTCGTGCAAGGTTGGCTCTTGGTCACTGCGCGGATATGACTTGCCCAGTAACAACTGCCCGCCTTATCAAGCAACTAGGCAATGCAATTCCATTAGAAAGACTCATACTCTCAAAAACACTATCAGAAGCTTTGAGAAAACAGGGGGTATTGGATGGGTGATTGGCTGGTTCTCAAAAACGCGCGCGGGCATAACCTGCAAAATGTGAGCGTCGCGATTCCACTGGGGCTGTTCACTTGCGTGACGGGGGTCAGCGGTAGCGGAAAATCCACGCTCATCCAAGACACTCTTTTCCCGAGGTTGATGTTTGAACTTCACGGAACACGCGGCGTGTGGGAAGCTCATGACGAACTCATTGGGTTTGAGGCCATTGACAAGGTGATTGATATTGATCAAGGGCCGATCGGGCGAACCCCGCGCAGCAACCCCGCCACATATACCGGAACCTTTGATATGATCCGCGATCTGTTCAGCAAAACGCCGGATGCAAAAATGCGCGGCTATAAGCAGGGTCGGTTTAGCTTCAACGTTAAGGGCGGAAGGTGCGAGGTTTGCCGCGGTGATGGAATCATCAAAATTGAAATGCACTTTTTGCCGGATGTTTATGTTCCGTGCGAGCAGTGCAAAGGCAAGCGGTACAACCGCGAAACGCTTGAAGTTCGCTACAAGGGCAAGAATATCGCCGACGTTTTGGAAATGACTATCGAAGAAGCGTGTGAATTCTTCAAGCCAATCCCCAAGATATTCCGTAAGTTAGAAACTCTATTGCAAGTTGGGTTGGGCTACATCCGCATGGGGCAGGCGGCGACAACCCTTTCAGGGGGGGAAGCTCAGCGGGTCAAACTTGCTACTGAACTCAGCAAGCGCAGTACCGGGCGGACGCTTTACATCCTCGATGAACCAACTACGGGTCTACATTTTGACGACGTGAAGAGGCTTTTAGCAGTTTTGCACCAATTGGTTGACCAAGGCAACACAGTTTTGGTAATCGAGCACAACTTAGATGTCATCAAAACCGCTGATTGGATCATAGATATGGGGCCAGAGGGCGGTACAGGCGGTGGTCAAGTTGTTGGCTTTGGCACGCCAGAAGATATTGCTAAAATTCCGAGCAGTTACACAGGGCAGTTTTTGACAAAGATCTTGCCCGGAGTTAGCTCAAAAGCTAAGGCGAAATAAGAACAACCCCGCCCTTTATCCCTCCCCAGACTTGGGGAGGGAATTCGGTAAACCTTCTCAGGTTGCGAAGTAAATCTTAAACAATCTCAACGATGGGAATCACGACCGGCTTTTGGCTTGTACGTCGCCAAATGATTTTCTGCGCGGCTTCAAGGATCTGCGCGGAAATATAATCTTGGCTTAAGAGTTCGCTAGGCTGATATTTGGTGAGAATCGTGCAAAGGTCGTCGAGAATATCCTCGATCGCTTCTTTATCCGCAACCATTCCCCGAACGTCCGCTCGGGGGCGATTTGCCATAGCTCCATCGCGTTGATCAATCACTACAGTGAATACAAAGACTCCATCATGGGCGAGCCCCGTTCTTTGGCGGAGAACAGCGTCTGTAACAGGTTTGTTCGCGTTTTGATCGATGAAAACTTCGCCATACTGGATTGCATCATCAATCCAGGCTTTTTCCTCGTTGATCAGGAGTTGGTCACCGTTTTCAAGAACAAATATTCGGTGTTCTGCATGGCCACCTTCAACCAGAAGGTCAACCATTGATTTTTGATGCCGAGGCTCTCCGTGAACTGGCGCAACGTAAAACGGTTTAGTGAGCGCAATCATGTGCCGGATTTCATCCTTGCTTGCGTGGCCAGAAGTATGAATGGGAGTCGGGTAGTCGGTGATGACTTTTGCCCCTTGACGAACTAGGTTGTTCACAACCCGCCAAATTGGGCCTTCATTGCCAGGAATTGGTCGCGCGGAATAGACAATAGTGTCGCCTTCCCGCACTTTGACTCGGCTATATTCCCGCCGTGACATTTGTGAAAGCGCCGCGCGTGGCTCCCCTTGAGATCCAGTCACGATGATGGCAATTTTGTTCGGAGCCATTTTCACTGCTTCTTCAATCGGAACCGTGTCTTCGCGCTCCACCTTGATGTAGCCCAGCTTGCGGCACATCTGGAAGGTCATTTCCATTCGCCGACCAGCGATGGAAACTTTGCGCCCGGTTGCGCGGGCAGCATCGCAAATCTGCTGCATCCGGTGGATATTGCTACTAAATTGGGTGATCAGAACCCGCCCTTCCGCTTGATGAAAAATCTTTTTTAGTGAAGGGCCAACCTCGGATTCGGAATGCGACCAGCCTTCCCGGTCAACGTTGGTGGAATCACAAAGCAAAAGCAAAACTCCCTCTTCACCAAGCTCCTTCAGTCTCGTTTCATCGGTGACCATTTTGTCAACCGGAGTTGGATCAAACTTAAAGTCGGCAGTAAAGAGAATCGCACCTTCTGAAGTATGGATCGCGATTGCAGATGTTTCGGGAATTGAGTGAGTGATCTGGATCGGCTCGATTTCAAACTCGCCGAGCTTGAATTTTTCGCCCGGGGTCATGCGGTTGATCTTGACTTCAAGGAGCTTGGCGCGTTCTTCTAATTTGCTCCGCACCATCGCCTCCGTTAGCGGGGTGCACCACATGGGTAGGTTTACTTCTTTGAGGAGATAAGAAAGCGCGCCAACATGGTCTTCGTGCGCGTGGGTGATTACGATTCCGCGAACTTTTTCTTTGTTTTCGATAATGTAAGTGAAATCCGGGATAACAATGTCGACACCGTAATGCTCTTCGTGAGGGAAGGAAATTCCGCAGTCCACGATGACGATGTCGTTTTCGGTTTCGATGAGGGTGCAGTTTTTGCCGATCTCACCAGTTCCACCGAGAGGGATGACTTTAATTAAACTCATTTAAGAAGTTCAGGGTACCGGGTGGCATCAGTAGGCCACGGGAACAAATAGCAGTGCTGTGACATTACTGGGACTATTGAGATGAGAAATGTTCAGTTAATCGCGCTTGTCTTGCTGATGATCGGATCCCTTGTCGGTTGTGCTCCCAATGCAAATACATCAATGGAGAGCAAGCCAGCGGCGAAAGTTGAAAAGATCGAACACTCATTGCTCAAAGTAGGCGAGGCAGTACCAAGCCTGGAAGCGAAAATGCTGGACGGAACAACATTCAATATTGCCGATCATAAAGGCAAAGTTGTCGTGCTCGATTTTTGGGGTCTCTGGTGCCCTAGTTGCGTCGAAATGCTGCCCGAAATCAGAGAGGCCGCCCATGAGTATGAGGGAAAAGGCGTCGAAGTGATTGGCGTGAATACCGATGAACTGAGCACCGAGGAACTCTCTGAAAAGCTGAAGAAAGCAGACATCACTTGGCCACAAATCACGTTGGGAACGATTGATTCACCTGTGGTTGAGGCCTGGAAAGTCGATCTATTCCCGACTGTATATGTCGTTGATCAAGAGGGCAGAGTCGCCGCAGTTGATCCAGAAAACTTGAAAGCGGCGATTCAGAAATTACTCTGATTTATCGAAAATCCGAAGGCGAGCGTCCATACCGCCGCTTAAAAACTCGGCAAAAATGGGCTTGGTCGGCAAATCCTGCGACGCTGGCAATTTGCCCTAGCTTCCAATCCGTGGTCTGAACTTTTTGATAACACCATTCGAGTTTGCGGTCACGGATGTATTCCGTAATTGGCTGCCCAAAGTGTTTACGGAATGTCCGTGCCAAGTGGCTAGGATGCACATTCGCGGAAGCGGCGATTTCGTTCACCGATTGCACTTTTAGAAAGTCGCTGTCAATCGCAGTTTTTATTGGTGTCAGCCAGCCGGGCCAATCTTCCTCAAAGTGTTCTGAGCCTTGCATCAAACATCCGATGATCAGATCCATTGTGGCGAGCAAAATTCGTGGGGAGGCATTATTTGCAAGCTGCTCCTGAACAATTCTGATCGTGTGTTGAGCAGTATCTCCACGCAACTGCGCGCGTAAGGGAATATCCAATCCTTCTATACGATTAATGGGAATTTGAATACCAATGCTTACGATGTCGCTTTCACATGCTTCGTGTTCGTGCGGGGTGTGAGGAGGCGACCAATACCAAACGTTGGGAATGGAATGTCGAATTGTTCCATCGTCCATTGTGTAGTGGTGAACACCAGAAATAAGTGTTCTGATACTGAAGTAATCATGCACATGAATCGGAACGGCAACAGTTTTCTTCCGGCGCGTAATCGCAAACATGACGTCATCGCACATGGCAGATGCGATGACGTCACCGTGAAACTCACCAATTGGATAGAGCTTCATATTGTTTGGAGTTTAGCGTTTTCTGCGTCGGAGTAGGGGGAGAATTCCGACCACCGCGAGCAATGTGATTGGCTCAGGAACCGCATCTACTTTCGTGATAAAAGTTGGGCCGTTCATTCCCATATTCCCGGGTGCGATCCAATCGCCTAAATAAGCACCGGTAGTTGCGTTGTATTGCTTCACACTGTTGGTGCCTAAGCTAGTGACCAGCAACTGACCTTGAGGGCCAAGGATGAGTCCGCATGCTCCATTCAATCCACCGGAACCGGCAGTGACAATCGTATCAACAAATGCCCCGGTTGTCGAGTTGTAGCGATTGATCTTGTTACCAAAGTCATCGGTGAGATACATCAAGCCGTTGTGGAACAGCATGGTTCTCGGGGAAATCAATCCACCTGAGCTAGCGGTAACAAATGAATTCAAAAATGCACCGGTGTTGATGTCGTATCGGTTGACCCGACCGTTCCAAAAACTAGGGACGAGCAGATTTCCGTCTGGCCCGACCGTGATGCCAACGTCTGGGCCGTTGAGTCCGCCCGAATTTGGGGCGACCAATGTTCCTAAAAACGAACCAGTGCTGGAGTAACGCAGGACGCTATCGCCATTAAAGGATGCAACGAGAGCTTCACCTGCGTTGTTGAAAGTAACTCCCGTCGGGCCGCTTAATCCACCTAAACCAGTCGTGATGAAAACGCCGTGGAACGTACCGTTTTGGTTATATCGCACAATTCGGTTATTCTCTTCATCGGCGATGTAAACAAGCCCGTCTTGACCGATGGTGATTCCTTGTGGGCCGTTAAACGAACCAGCAAGCGTATCAATATAGTTGCCGCTCGCATCGTAGCGGTCAACCTTATCCGCGTTGTAAGAACTCACCCAGTAGGTTTGGGCAAAAAGTGTGGAGGGCAAAACGAGTAAAGCTAAGGCAAATTTGGCTCTCCGAATCAGGTGCAAGCATTTCATAGGAATCTGCAGTGTGCAATTCCGGTTGCTTACAATGATTGAATAGAAAGGCTTACTGTTTGAACAATACTTGCAAGCCTATTCGCGCTTTGGCATTAAACATTGAACAAGAAGTGCATGATGTCGCCTTCTTGAACAACATATTCTTTGCCTTCTGACCGTACTTTGCCCTTGGCTTTGGCGTTCGCCAGAGAACCGGATTCTACAAGGTCGTTGTACGCCACGGTTTCGGCCCGGATAAATCCTTTGGTGAAGTCTGTGTGAATCACGCCCGCGGCTTCGGGCGCCTTCATGCCCTTGCTGATTGTCCAGGCACGGGTTTCTTTCGGCCCGGTTGTGAAGTAAGTCTGCAATCCGAGCAGACTGTAGGTGTGACGAATCAAGTTCTGCAATCCAGATTCTGTAATTCCCAAAGATTCAAGGAATTCTCCGCGATCTTCCTCGGGCAGTTCGATGAGCTCAGCTTCTATCTGAGCCGAAATGATAATCATATCGTTGCCTTCCGATTGAGCAAGTTTGGCGACTTGGCTCGTCCAGTCGTTGCCGGAAACAATGTGTTCTTCGGCTACATTGGCCGCGTAGATCACTGGTTTGCGAGTGAGCAATCCCAAATGTTTAACTGAGTTTTCTTGGTCTTCGGTGAGAGTTGCTTCGCGGGCTGGCTTTCCGTTTTCGAGTAACGGCAGAATGGCTTCTAGCGCATCAACTTCATGCTTGGCTTCCTTACTCGTGCGGGCATCTTTTCGGGCTCGCTCGATTCGCTTTTCGATTTGGGCAAGGTCGGCAAGGATGAGTTCTAAGTTGATGATGTCGATATCCCGCAGGGGGTCTACCGTTTCGTGAACGTGAGTGATATCAGGGTTATCGAAGCACCGAACCACGTGAACGATGGCATCTACTTCACGGATATTGGCAAGGAATTGGTTGCCAAGCCCTTCACCTTTAGAAGCCCCTTTCACTAGCCCAGCGATATCAACAAATTCGACGCGAGCGGGCTGGATGTTCTCCGAGCTTGAGATATTCGCCAGCACGCTCAGCCGTGAATCGGGGACGCTGACGAGGCCGACATTTGGTTCGATTGTGCAGAACGGGAAGTTCGCCGCTTGCGCTTGTGCGTTGGCTACAACGGCGTTGAAGAGGGTTGATTTACCAACGTTAGGCAATCCGACAATTCCGGCTCTCAGCATGGTGATCGGCTTAAATTATGACGAATTGCTTTGAGGCACCCAAGGCTAAGGAACTTGCTCATCTAGCGAAACTTTGAACATCGCTTCAGTTCGCTTGGTGATTGAAGGATGAGTAGGATTATCAAAATACATTAGTCCGGGGAAAGCTGAGTTAACCGCAATTCGATTCAAGCTTTCGGCTGCTGCGAGAGGATTACCTGTCGTTTGGATGGCGAGAGCATCAGCTTCAAATTCCTGTTTAGGATAAATATTGCGGATGTATTTTTGGGAAGCAAATAGGAGCAAAAACAGTAACCCTAAAATCCATAGAACCAATTGTGGGTTGAAATAGATAATAAGAATGGAGAATGAGGCAAGTGCGATAGATGTCGATCTAAGCCTTTGCCGGACTTTCAGATGATTCAATTTCACATGTGCAAGCTCGTGGCAAATGATGAACCGGCATTCTTCTTCCGAAAAATCTTTTAGCATCTGACTCGAAATGTACAGACCTTTAGGGTGGGCAACACAGTTGTATGGCACCGTTGCAAGAGGTGGAATAACGAATGCTTTGGGAGTAGCAAGACCCATATCGGTTGCCGCTTTTGCAACGTTTTGTGACAGTAATGCTAAGTGCTCTGAACTCACTTCGGGCTTTAACCTGAACCATACAGATTTAAAAAGCAGTATGAAAAAGACAAGACTTACTAGCGGTAGGGCAATCAATATTGCTATGAATGCGGTTGGCACAGTGTTCCAAACGACGATTTCTGCAACTACAAGCAATGCAATAGTTGTGGCGCATACAATGTTGATTTTGCGGAGCTTAGCATGGAGAGCACTTAGGTTTTTCTCAAGCTCAAGGCTCGGATTTTGTACAATTTTTTGTTCCGGAGTCGGGCCAAATACTTTAATGTCTGGTTCATATACGCGCAACAGACTCTGAAGAAAAATCGGGAAAGTAGCGAATCCCAATGACGGTAGAAAAACTACAAACAAGAATCTGTTTTCTGGGGTATCCGCCTGTCTTGAGAACAAAAGCGCAACCAGCATGACTACTAGTTCAACTAACAAAAGTATGGGGAATGATTTTACAAACCTTAAGTATGCCTTTGGCTCCAAACCTCGATTCGCAAGAATTGTAGGACCACAAAGTACGATCAATGGGAGAATTATGAGAATTAGCAGGAAAGCCCAGAACATAGGAGATGCAGAAATAATATTCTCTCTTTAAGTAAAAAATCTACGCACCATACGGCACCCAAATATTCTTTACCTGTGTCGCTCTTCGCAGAAACTCGCGGCTGGGCTGAGCAAAATCAACCGCATCCGAAACGCACCAAGTCTGCTTAAGATTGCCAGATGAAAGTGACTGAGTGATCTCCGCTCCTTCCGCGCCGCTGAAATGCCAAACCGCATCTATCCCCAGGTGGTCGGCAATCGTTTTTTCGAGATCAGCGTGAGGAGCGGTGAGAATGTTGAACACACCGGCGGGGACATCAGATGCTTCCAGAATCCGCATGAGTTCCACGGCGGGCAAAGGATTGCCTGCACTTGGAACCGCGATAACAGCATTGCCCATTGCGATAAGTGGCAAAGTGACTGCCAGGAACCCGAGCAGTGGCTGAGATTCTGGTGCGAATGAAGCCACAACGCCAAGCGACTCGTTACGTGTGTAGACCATCGCCCGCATCGGAGGCTGGTGAACTTGTCCGTCGTGTTTGTCCGCGGTTGCCGCATAGTGGAAGGTGAGCGAAATCGCCTGTTCAAATTCTTCCGCGGAAATTCCAGCGTTACTAAACTGTTGCTCAGCCGCTTGCAGATTTTCTGCGATGTAATACAAAATTTGCGACCTGGTGAACGCGGCTGTTTTCTCCCAACCTGGCTGAGCTGTGGCGGCGGCTTCTACTGCATTGCGGAGGTCTTTGCGGTTTGCGAGGGCGAATTCTTGCCCATGAGCTGTGAAGGAATAACCTCCATCGGGGCGGGCTTGCTTTCCACCGATGTACAGTTTGTGAGTCCTATCGATTTCGGAAGTAGAAACCTGACCGTTTGGTAAAACTTTAGTTGCTTTAGGGGCTTTCCATTTGAGGTACTCGTAGAGCCCTTCGCGACCGCCTTCGCGTCCGAATCCAGATTCTCGGTAGCCACCAAACCCGGCGGAGGCATCGAACTGGTTGGTGCAGTTCACCCACACGGTTCCGGCTTTGATCTGCGCAGCGATATCATGAGCGATATCGAGATTTTGAGTCCAAACACTGCTTGCCAAACCATAAACCGTGTTGTTGGCGAGAGCCACGGCCTCGGCGGGAGTGCGGAAAGTCATCGCAACCAGAACCGGCCCGAATATTTCGACTTGGGCGACGGTGGAAGCTGGCTCAACATCCGTGAGCAAAGTTGGTGGGAAATAGAACCCGTCGCTTGGCAAATCACACGGAGCTTGGTATTTGTTTGCTCCTTCGGAAACACCTTGTTCAACTAGCTCGGTGATTCGTTCGAGTTGAGTTCGGTCAACAATTGCCCCGAGGTCAACCGCTTTATCGAGTGGGTTACCAACGCGAAGTGTTGCCATTCTTGCACGGATTTTCGCGTACAGCTTTTCCGCGACTCCTTCTTGCACAAGCAATCGCGAGCCAGCGCAACAAACTTGGCCTTGGTTGAACCAGATGGCATCTACCAATCCTTCGACTGCGCTATCCAGATCGGCATCTTCAAACACGATGAACGGAGATTTTCCGCCAAGTTCAAGTGAGAGTTTTTTATCCGTATTTGCTGTGGCTTTGCGGATGATCCGACCAACTTCGGTGGAACCAGTGAACGCAATTTTGTGGATTCCCGGATGCTCAACAATCGCACGGCCCGTTTCGCCATCGCCGGTGACAATGTTAACGACGCCTTTGGGAATTCCGACTTGATCACAAATTTCTGCAAATAGAAGAGCAGAGAGCGATGTGAATTCTGCTGGCTTCAGTATGACGACGTTGCCCATAGCAAGAGCAGGGGCAATTTTCCAACACAACATGAGGAGTGGGAAATTCCAAGGAATAATCTGCCCGCATACACCAACTGGTTGGTATTCTGAAAACTCTGTATCCGCCAATTTAGCCCAGCCGGCATGGTAATAAAAGTGACGAGCAACGAGGGGGATATCAATATCCCTCGTTTCACGGATTGGTTTGCCATTATCGAGGGTTTCTAATACTGCGAATAGCCGAGAATGCTTTTGGATTTGCCGAGCGATTGCGTAGAGATATTCTGCTCGCTTTTGTGCGCTCAGAGCTTGCCATTTTGGGAGTGCCGCGGTAGCCGCCTCTACCGCTTGGTTGATCTGCTCTGGCGAAGTCTGACCGATTTGGGCAAGTTCCGAACCGTCGGCGGGGTTAATTGAAGCAAAGGTTTTATCAGCGGATACCCATTCTCCGTTAATGTAGGAACCAAATGTGCGGTTATGAGCATCTAGCCAAGCAAATGCGGCTTTGTGGTCTTCGGGCGCAGGGCCGTAAGGGAGGGATTCAAGAAGATCAGCAACTTTGCTCATTGTGTTAGCCCATCGGGTGTCGGTTGAAAGCGGAATAGCGTCCGGAAAGATGGTGTTCCAATTGACGCTCAATATCGGCGAGAAGTGTGCTGGCTCCAATGCGGAACAGGTGCGGAGAAAGCCATTCGTTACCGAGCTCGTCTTTCATGAGCATCAGGTATTCGGTGGCTTGTTTAGCGGTGCGGATTCCACCAGCTGGTTTAAAACCAATTTTGATATTTGTGCGTTCCTGATACTCTCGGATCAGCCGCGCCATCACCAAAGCGTAGGGCAATGTGGCGTTGGTTGGTTCTTTGCCAGTGGATGTTTTAATGAAGTCGGCTCCCGCCATCATGCAAACTGCACTTGCTCGGGCCACGTTAGTCAAAGTTCCAAGCTCACCGGTTGCGAGAATCGCTTTTACGTGCGCTTCGCCACAAGCTTCGCGGAACGCTTGCATTTCTTCGTAAAGTGCTTGCCAATCGCCGCGTAGTACGTGAGCACGGGTGATGACGATGTCAATTTCGTGAGCACCATCTTTCACCGATTGGTGGATTTCTTCAAGCCGTTGCTTAAATGGAGAAAGCCCAGCTGGAAATCCGGTAGAAACCGCCGCGACCGGGATGCCAGTCCCAGCGAGCAATCGAACTGCTTCCGCGACATATTGGTGGTAAACACACACTGCGCCCGTGTGGATTTTGGGGATTCCAAGTGCCTTTCGGGTTTCATTTGCTAAGGGGTTGATCGCTTTGGCGCACAGGCGGTGGACGTTACCGGGAGTGTCATCGCCACTTAGTGTGGTGAGGTCAATACACTCAATGGCGCGGATCAGGTAGGCGGCTTGGAACTCCTTTTTCACCGTGCGCCGCTTGGTAAATGTGTCGGCGCGGCGTTCCACCGCGGATCGGTTCACCGTCAGCGACATCACCCAATCCATATCTAGCGGCATACCGGGGTTGCGGTCTAGCGGCACGGGTAGCAGGTTGGTCTGCCCGTTCTGGCTGATGGTTTGGGACGATGCGGAAGTTTGGGTGATCTGCGCCAAGGGGGTAGCGAGATTATATCACGCAGCCCGGAACAACGAAGGCATCAGAGTCTGCAACGCACTCAGAGAGAACTGCACCGCAATCGCGCAGAGCAGTAACCCCATCAGTCGGGAAAGGATGGCAATGCCCGTCGTGCGTAAAACCTTCACTAGCGCATCCGCGCTCAAAAAGATCAGCAGAGTCGCAATCGCGCAGACCAAACAAGCGGAAGCCACCATAGTGTAACTCAGGGCGGGAGTCGCGGACACTTTGGCCTGGTTGCCGAACAAAATGACGGTCGAAATTGAACCAGGCCCAACGAATAAGGGCGTTCCAATCGGAACCAGTAAATCGCGAAACCGCGCGTTAGCTTCCTTAAAATCGCTAATCGAGCTATCTTCGGCAACGAACCGATCAATAAACCGTGCGGTTCCGTTGATCATGGAGAGGCCAGTAGAGAACAGCAGAACTCCCCCCGCGATTTGGAATGCGGGAATAGAAATTCCGAAGAAATCAAGCACAATTTCGCCAGCCAGCAGACACAAAAGCAAGGCGATGACAACAAATATGGAGATGACCAACGCCATGTTGCGGCGCACACCCGGACGGGTGTTCTGGTTGATCGCAAGAAAAATCGGCAGGATGCTGAACGGGTTTAGCACCGCGAAAATCGCCGCAAACGCCGTAAGCCCAAATTTCAGAACCTCAGGATCCATAAGTTAGATTGTGAGGGGTTTGGCAAATGTGTCTAAGGCCAGCTTGCTTTCTTAATTTGTAGAAAATTTGGCAGAGAACAAACTTAGAGAATGAGTCTTTTTTCGCTCTGTAAGAAACATAAGTAGGCAGCAGTACGTTTTTTGGATATGCAAAATTATTTGAGGGCAGCAGGAATTATCATATCTGCATGCATTTTTGGATCGTTCGCCACTGCACAAGAGATCAAGACCATTTTTGCGAGTCAATGTCACGTCACCGCTCCCGGTCAAACTGCGGCGGGTGGAGTGGAGTGGGCACAGACATCAATGGGTTTACCGAGTGCCTGGAGCTATTCCGGGGCTGATACTCGGACAGAAGTGGCCTATGAATTTTTGAGTGGTAAGGATGCAAAGAGCCGCCTAGGGGAAATTCTCCCCGGTGTCAGCAATTGGTCAACTTTAAGTGTCAGCGGTTTTAGTGGGATTGCAGGAACAAATGGTACTTCCGCAATTCTAGGAGTCCAGACTGCTACACGATTCTGGATTGTTTTGAGCAAGGGCGCGGACGCGCTCAACGTAATCAATAGCGTTGAACTAGAACGAGACCAAAAAGCGCATTGGATGCCTCGCACGATTCCTGGAGGATTGCAGTGTGTATTGCCTTACGGTTTTGCGCCGAGCCGTCGGCAGTCAGATGCTTACGAACTCAAATTTGGAGGATTTGAAATGAACCTAAATGTTCAACCACCAAATGCTGGAAGCAAATTTGATATCAAAAAAACGGTTAACGATAAAGTTGACAGTTATAAAAAGAACGAAGCCTACAAAGATGTCAAAGTTAAGCGCGATCGGTTTCGTGAAATAAGCAATGGAGAATACGCGATTATTGACTTTACGGAAGGCGGTCGAAAAAAGCAGTATGTATATCTTGCGGGAGAGCACCAGGGCCGTGGAATTCAGTTTAGTTGGGTTTACGATAGATCCAAACCCGAGCTAAAAATGATTTCGGATCGGTTGTTGCTAACATTTAAAACGAGCAATGCCGCTGTGATGAACGGCGCAAGCTTTACGGTTCCTGGGAGTGGCTTGAGCTTTGAAACTCCGAAACCAATGGAGGCCGTGAAGAACGAAGCCGATTTTCAAGAGTGGTCTTGCTTTACGGGCGGCACCATCATTACAACTCGGGTTCTAGATAACACGAGCCGAATTGTTGATAATCCCCAGGGGGCACAGTTCTTTGTTGCTGCGGCTCAGTCGCAAGCAAAAGATGCCAAAGATTTCAAAAGTGAAGTCAAGCCTTATGTTGTCAATGGTGTGCATGGTCAATTGGTTAAATGCACCTGGAAGAACGGCTCGACTCCGAACGTTCGATACGGATTGCTTGTAAGCACTCTTGAAAAGATGTATGTACTCGATATTATGAGCTTCGAGAATGGACTTGCCGAGCAAGTTCTTGGTTCAGTTCAACTTGTACTTGGCAATACAGACAAACTCGGCACTATTCGAACTTTCGTTGGCTCGCAACTTAAGGTTGCGATGATGGATGGAGTTGAAAGCATTACGGAACCCGGTGATGGCAAAGATTACAAATCTGTCGAAATCATGCAATATGTCGGCCCTGGCGAAGGAGTATTGAGTTCTAACCTTATGGTGACAATGCCTGAACGTTCAATAGACCAAAGCAAAATGATGAAAAATCAGGTCGAGGAAGTGGGCCAAGCCGCTAAAGCGAAGACCAAAATTCTGAATGAAGGCTGGGGAAGCGATTCTAAAGGAACTGGATACTGGGTTGCTTATGAATACGAGATTAATGGTGTAAAGATGGAAGGCTATAGCTACAGTTATGTGCGCGGAAGCGAAGTTCTTATCCAAACTGCCTTGTACATTACAAAGGATCAAAATGCACGAGGTGCCTTGCAGATGTTTATGAACAGTTATAAACTCAACGACTGATGCGAACGGCCCAGCAACTTGTCGCTTTGATGCCGCCAAACCCATCGGGCGACAACAGTATCCAACTCCGTCAGACCAAGTTTCGTATGGACTTGGTCAAGAGTTGGGGAATCGCCGAAGGCTCCCGGGTTCTTGAAATTGGGTGCGGTCAAGGCGATACCACTCTGGTTTTGGCCGATGAAGTGGGAGATACAGGTTATGTGCTTGCGGTTGATATTGCTGATCCTAATTACGGCGCTCCACTGACAATCGGTGAATCCGCGCGGTTTTTAGAAAACGGTGAGTTTGGTAACCGCATGGATTTCCGATTTGAGTTTGATGTTCTTGACTGTGCAAATACTTTTGACGAGCTTGAGTTCGATACAATCGTGATGGCGCATTGCACTTGGTACTGGGAATCGCTGGAGAAGCTAGAAGAAACATGCCGTCGAATCCGACCGTGGGGGAGTCAGCTATGCCTTTCGGAGTGGGATTTGCAACCGCAGTCAATCGACCAACTGGGCCACCTACTGGCTGTGCTGATTCAAGGGCAAATGGAAGCTTTCAAATCACAGAGCCAGGCGAATGTTCGCACTCCTTATTCAAGAGAAACGCTTCTCCGTCTACTACAGGAAACCGGGTGGCAGGTGGACTCTCAGGTGCTGGTTGATGCGAGTGAACTCGACGACGCTCGCTGGGAGATTGACGCATGTTTATCGCAAACAGCCAGTGATTTGTTGCACTTGGGGCTTCCTCCGCAATTGCAAGGACTCGTGCAAAGTCAGTTAGAAGTTCTCAGGCGAATCGCAAACGAAAGCAAGTGCCAGCCGTTGCCTTCTTATTCAATGGTTGCGAGCCGCAGTAGTACGCAGTAGTTCATTTAATGGCGCCTGATCTGGGTTTGAATCAGTTTCTAGTGAAAGAAGCATCAGCCGGTCTAGCTCGGCAATAACGAATTCTTGCAAAACCGGATTCACCGGGCCGGTGGTGAACTCACTTCCAGCCATTTTCTTGGCAAGGAGCTCTTCAATTCCTTGCAACAACTGATCGGGCAGGTTTGCCGAATGTACAAGTTCCTGAAAAGCCATCGGTGGCCAAACTTTGTGTTTTTCGATGTACTGGCAGGCTAAAACAGGCCGCAGAACATACAGATATTTTTTGTGAGAGACAATCGGTTGATCCAAAAATTTGTGGAAATTTGTTTTTGCCATGGAGCGGTAGTGATACAGACCAGCTTTGAGCGATTGGTATTCGGGAATGAGTTGCTTGATCGCATCTACGAACTCGTCATCCTTTTGATAAACAATGGGTGAATTCAGCCATTCGTAAAGCGACGGGTTCGATTTTTGAAAGAGAAAAAGAGCTTTAGGCAAATCCCAACCAGCCAAATCTATTTCGTTGGGGAGCATTTGTTCGATCACATCTCGGATCGGCTGGACATTGAGATAGTGGAGGGGAGGTCGCACATAAATAAATCGCACATCCCAATCAGAATCAGGCGATTCAAACCCCCAAGCGCGCGAACCCGATTCAGCGGCAAAAAGCACTTTGATCTGCTGGGATGCCTCTAAATCTCGGAGATGCTGTTGGATGAGTTCAAACACTGACTGATATTGTGGCAATTTATCTGAACTTGAATCGAAATATTGCCTACAAAGAGCATCGGTATACTTTGCCCGTGAAGGTTAATCTCAGCGAGAAGTTTCAATTATTTTCTGATCACTGGTCGCCAAAAATCGTTGGGGAGTTGAACGGTCAAGCCGTGAAACTGGTGAAGTTTATCGGCGAATTTGATTGGCACAGCCATGAAAACGAAGACGAAATGTTTCTGGTTCATCGGGGAAGTTTTCGGATGGAGTTTCGGGATCGGTCTGTGGAATTGGGCGAAGGGGAATTCTTGATTGTTCCACGCGGGGTGGAGCACCGTCCAGTGGCGGAGGAAGAGGTCGAAGTGATTTTGTTCGAACCACTGAGCACGGTGAATACTGGTGATGTAGTGTCGAAAAAAACTGTATTGGAACTAGATCGCATCTAGATTTTCATTGAATTACGTCGCTGAGCGACATAATCGCGCCAATCCCAATTGTCAGGATCATCACATGGCTTTGATGGCATAGCCGCGTTAATCCTCACGCTCAAGTCATGCAATAGCTGAACCACAGTTGGGCTTTGCGCGAATTCCAAGTCTCCGTATTGTTTCGTTTTGGAGCAATCGCCACAAACTGCGCGGAGGTGGAGCGGACGGTTGCATCCACTGCCAAAGTTTTCTATGGCTGCCATTGGCGCGGCGCAAAATTCACACAGTCCAGAACAACGTTTGATCACTTGACGTTTTGCGCTCTCTGGAATTCTGCTTTCACGCATAGGCAAACCGCCTCCAAGAAGCCACCACAGTCGCTCGCCAAAAGCAACTTGCTTTTCGGGATTAAGGATTACTCCCGATGCCAGTGCGCTGCGAAATTGACGGATAAACGCGGCCTGATTGCGGCAGGTTTCTGAGCAGTAGGGGCTGGAAAGACTCTCGGCTGGCGCATCGCAGTTGGGGCATTGATTCGGGTCGCCGTGTTCTGCTGGAGCAGAGCCATCACTAGCATAAGGCATAAGCAACTGAAGAACACTGCGAACTTGCTCTTCTAAGGATGCTTCTTCATTGACGAATGGAGGAAGAGCAACTTTTAATTCTGTGATGGTTACTTCGATAATTCTATTATCGCCTAGCAAGTCCACTTTGGGATTTGAAGATTGCCTAGGAAAAAGTATTATGGAAATTTCTATGGCTGGCGGACTAGGATTCGAACCTAATCCCTTTTGGTCTCTTGAACTTAAAATTGAACCCAATCACGGTAAAATGATACCGAAAGGAGCATTTTTAGTGCCAATTAAAAGTGCCATTTTTGTGTTATGGCAAAAGGGCGTCCCAAGAAAGAGAATAAGTTTATCCCTCGGGAGATTCAGGTTACTTTAACGTATCCCACAGAGAAAAAAGTCGTGAGTGCTAGATCAAACCGTGCCGCCGATTTGCTCATACGAGATGCAATCCGAGAAAACGGCGAGGTGATTCCCTCAAAATATGTCATTTATTGGGAGCTAAGGAAAGAGCTACCATATTCGGTATATGATCCTAATCTTTGTGAGTGGAGAACATTCTATAAAACTTTCACTTTTAAAGCGAGAACCCAAGAAGAGTGCCTTATCAGAGCAGAGAGGAAGCGCATGCAACATCTTAATGGGGTTGCGAATTCGGCAAATTACGTTTCTCATGATTTGCGATTTGAGGATAGACAGTTAGTTAGCCCTCGAATTCAAGAACGAAGAGATAGAGACAGCCAGATTGAGTTCTTGGACTCTCTACCTACGATTTCGCAGTTGATAGAAAATTCTATTGCCGCCAAATTAGAACGGGGCCAGATTAAAGCAACTTATGCTGAGACGAGCCGGAGTTACCTCAGGACGTACATAAATCAATCGACTTCGCCCAGTGCTGACCAAGAGAGATATGTTGAACCATTTGTCTTTGGGGACTTGAGGATTCATGAAGTAACCAGGGCACTACTCCAAGAATTCATTGATTCCCTGGCGAGAAAGAAAACGAAGTATGAAAGACCTTTAAGCTCTGCCACTATAAGGAAGATTGTTCAAACCATTCAAGCAGCTTGGAATACCTTAGAGTTGAATGAGGAGCAAGCAAGGTTTCACGAGCAGCTAAGGTTTGAAGAAAAGTTCCTTAGCTTGCCAAAAGAGAAGCTTGTACGTCCAAATACGGCTTATACAGAAAGTGAAATTAGAAAATTACTTCAATCCTGTGAAGATGAAGTTGACCGTGCGTTTCTCGCTGTCTGCTTAATGGGAGTCAGGGCACCTGGTGAAGTTTCAGGCCTGAGGTGGTCGGATATTGTGAAGGAAGAGGACGGATACTGGATGAACATATCGCATCAGATTCAAATTATTGACGGTGAGCGTGTACTTACAGATGTTAAAACTGGCGATAAGGGAATTAGGAAATTAGCAATTCCTGACCAAATGGTAGATTGGATTACAGGTACACAGGCACTTGCAAAGTTTAGGCAGTCTGATTTTGTTATTCCTGGCGTTGGTGGAAGTGGCTTGGCTTGGGGATCGGAAAGTCCGAAAGCACTTCAAAGGCGTTTTGAAAGGTTGAAAAAGAGAGCTGGAATCAATAGGAAAGGAAGCACTTTGTATGCTTTAAGGCATACTGTAACGTCAGAAATTGCCAGCCTTGGAGGACTTGATCTTGCAGTAGTCGCAGGTGGCTGGGCAAACTCAGCCACCTTTAGAAAAAACTATGATCAACGAAACATGGCGAAGCCTCAAAGGCAGGTTGCAAACCAAATGTCATTCTTACCTGCCATTGAGGCATCAGCTTCTTTATAAACGGGCCTTCATTCACCTAGAGCCGATATTAGAAATTTCTAATGTCAACTCTAGAGTCTCGGAGTGAAGTGTAGATTTCTCTTACCGCACAATCAGGTTCCTATTAGTGATTCGTCCAACTGGGACAGCCCTTTTTCAACTATCCCAGCGACCTGAACCATGTCTCCAGCAAGGTAGTTAAGGATCGGTAAATAGCCAATTACTGAGAATGCTGAAAGAGTTAGATTCACTCTGCCACCACCAGAGTTGGAACCAAGTACCTCTTCACAATAAGACCTGAGGTCATTCTCTCTGGCATCTGGGCTCAACCTGAAGGCGACCTCAGCATACAAAGTGATCGCTACCTCAATTGAAATATATCCACGCAAGGCAAGACTCATAAGGTACTGACCAGCTTCGCTATTGCAAAGTTCTTGTCTATCTGGCATGGTTGTTAAGGGAAGTGATTGAGATGCCACGAATGTCATCAAGGCTCGATAGTCTATTTTTCCATCTCTAATGACAAGAAGGTCATAACGTTGAGCCTCGGTAATTTCAAGGGACGTGATCGATTGATAGGTGAATTCTGCTGTTGCCATTTTTGCTCTTCACCCAGACTCCCTGGGCTACTCTAGGGACGGAGAGACAATCAGGGCTGATGTGAGCATCGACTCTTGGGTTTTAGATAACGGGTGGCGAGGGAAGGGGGGTATCTAGTAATTGTAACCGTAGCGCAATTTTGGTTACCGGGTGTAAAATTCAAATTGAATTCAATCAGTAAATATGCTAGTGCCTTTCTTAAACATCAAAAACCTACTATAAGGGGTACGATTTTGACAGAGTCAATCAGTACAGAAGTAGGGCACCTGGAAATACAGTTTCCTCTCTCATACCCGCTATCCGCTATTAAGGCTATATTTTCATCTGAAGATGGGTGGAGTACGGAACGAAGAAAGCAAGGTAGCGTAAGAAAAGTAGTTTATAGAAAGAACTATGTTACAATCTCATTTGGCAATCTAGGTTACAGAGTTGAAATAGCACATTCTGCTTTCCCAAACTTTTATGCGCGAATGGGTACAGATTGGAATGAGATTATAGAGTTGATTCAATCATGGGGTGCAACTATATCAAGGGTAGATTTTACGTTTGACTTGCCGGAATCAATTATCAGCATTACTTATTTTGAAAACTTACTTGCAAAGAATCGCAAAGATCGGAAGGGAATAATAGGTCGAAATCTTGCAATTTATCCTTCAACGAAAGGTTCAATATTTATTGGTGGAGCCGAACGCAAATCACAATTGCGAATTTATAGAAAAGAAAAGAAAGGCTTACGAGGATCGAAGGTTTTTACAAGAATTGAACTCATAGTTCGAGGGCGTAATGCCGAGGATTTACTTATTGCATTTGCTGGCCTGGGATTCGATGTCATCAGAGGATTTCTCAAGGATATGACCTCGTTTCGCATTCCTAGCTCAAAGAGTGTGCGGTACTGGGCTATTGAGCCATTTTGGGAAGCTCTGATCAACGGATTAATTCCATTTGAACGGGCTCAGACTACAGAACCTATTTATAAGAACATCATGGAACGTAAGGAGGACTGGATTTTGAAGCAGGTAGCCGCTACATTGAAAGGGTTTATGAATCACCCTCTTTACGGGCCTGAATGGCTAAAGAAGAAAATTCTTGATAACCCAGACGTCATTATTCCTGTTGAGATGGAAGATCATGCGAAGGGAGCAAAAGAATATCTGGACAGCATCAAAGAGTCTGTGTAAGAGTGCCGTGGAAGTATAAGCAGTATCGTTTTTTGCAAGTCTTTTGGACTCTTTGTTTACGACTATGAAAAAGAGTCTTATTTTTAGCATAAAGATGGGGGAGTCTTTGGCAATAAATAGCCTCTCACTTTTCAATGAGGTAGCCCATTTCCTTTGCATTCTTTAAATAATCTGTAAAGAACTGGACGGGATTGACCTTTAGGAAGATGAGTAGTTCTATTGTCTCGACTGAGTCGAGTCGCCGAATCCCGGCTTCGACTTTAGATATGTAAGTCGGAACTTTGTTGAGTCCCTTGCATACGGCCCTCTGGCTCAAGCCCGATTGCATTCGGGCATCAATCAGCATTGATCGAAAAAGATCGTATTCAGGCGTCTGGACTGGGGAACCCACTACCTGGTATCGTCCCTTGCAATAGCGCACCGATTGTCGGTGCAGTCAAATGCGTGAACTGCATGGTGCTAAGAGCCAATTGAACCGGAGAAAGGAAGATGAGAAGCGGAAACGATATGTCCTGCGGAGCCATGGCTGGCATCCTAGTCATTGTCTTGTGTCTTTCGCTATCGTTTTGTCTTCACAGTGGTACGCCGATACTGATTGCTCTTGCAATCTGCGGAGTTATCATTTATTTAGAAGGTCGCTCTGAGCGTGAGATAGAAAGTTCAAATCGACGGGCAGACAATAAAGTGGTTTCTTTAGGCTTTAGTGATATAAAAGCTGAAGCAGCATTGGCACAAGGGTTCGGGAAAATCTATTTTGATGAGTCTCAGAATCAAATTATCATCATTAACCCAGAGGGAAAGCATGTCAAGTTAGGCCCTGACAGCATCCTTAATGTAGAGGTCAATTTGGATATTGATAGGCGCATTACGGGAAAGACAGTCGGCTCTGGGTTTTCTGTCGGTGAGGTTGGTATTGGGAGTTCAGGAACCCAGATCAATGTAAATGAAAGGGTATTGCTCGCTTGGCTAATCTTGGGCCTGGATAATGTGCGAACTCCAGAACTCACTCTGCCCTTTGCTAACGAAAGGGAGGCGAGACGGTGGTTGCGTATTGTGGAGATTATGTGCAGCAGAGATAGCCACGTTATCACGTAGAACACAGGTTAAACTCTCCAGCCGAAATCACCAGTCAAAGCTCTACTAGTGCCTTGATTAATATAAAAACTACAGAGTAAAATATTGGCACTCAAAAGATCGGACTGCTAATCCTAATCCGTGCAAGTCATGGGCAGAATCTAGGCATTTTTCCTCAGAGGCTTGATTTGGATCGGGTCTGGCTGTCAATCTATAACGATTTGGCCCGCTCCCATGCGGGAAACGGGCCGAAATCATCTTTCATTTGTTTCTCTGCGTCAACAGAGAACCTGACCAAGCTGGCAAACCAGTTGAACGGGTCCGTTTATTATGACGGGGTGTTTATTCAAAAGTAAACACTTGCTGATCAATATACGGTAGAAATGCCTGTTTAAATTGGATATGCCAGCTTCTCAACTAGAAGAAATGGCTATAAGTAACGAAATTAAAGCACTCGCCGTTATAGAGACGGCCCAAACTCAATTCTCGGTCATTTGCCCTGCATGCGACCATGAATTTGAAGTAGCAGAAAGTATTCTCAGCAAGTTTGAACAGGACGTTAAAGCCCGTTTTGATAAATGGCAGTCCGACTTTCTCGCCGAGCAAACATCGCGAGAAAGTTCATTAAATGCCCGTGAAGAAGCACTAAAGCTCTCCTGGGAAAACCAGGCGAAGGAAGTTGAGCAGCGCGTCTCGCAGGAAATCTCTGAACGGCTCAAAATTGAATACCCTGATCTCATTCGAAAGGCAAAGGCTGAAGCAAAACAGGACACAGATAAGGAAGTTCTAGCTTTACAAGTTGAGCTTGATTCCAAAGGAGAAGAACTTTCGAAGCTCAAATCCGAGCAAGCAGAACTTCTCAAGGAAAAACGTGAGCTGAAAAGCGAACGGGATCAGTTTGAGTTGGACAAACAAAAGGCAATCACGGAAGCTATAGAGAAGGAGTCCGAGCAACTTCGAACTTCGGTTTCGAAGGAATACGATGATCTTTTCCAGATTCAGAATGTGGAGCTTGAGCGGGCAAGGAAGACCATCGAAGAGCTTAACCAAAAGCTCAAGGCAAAGCCTTCTCAAGAACTACAAGGAGAGGCACTTGAACTCGACTTAGAGACCAAGCTCGGTAACGAATTTCCCATTGACGAGTTCAATCCTGTAAAGAAAGGCCAGCGAGGAGCGGACATTCTCCAGGTCGTCAACAACCGCCTTTCTCAACCTTGCGGCTCCATTCTCTGGGAATCTAAGCGAGCACAAAATTGGGGCGGCGACTGGATTCAAAAGTTGAAACAAGATCAGCGCGAAGCCCGTGCTACCGTTGCTATTATCGTTTCACAAGTAACTCCGGTTGGTATCGAAGTCTTCGACATATTGGAAGGGGTCTGGATTGTCAAGCCTGAATTTGCTGTTGTACTTGCAGTTGCTATCCGTGAAGGAATTATCCAGACGTCAGATGCGCAAAAAGCAGCTGAGGGAATCGAAACCAAGGCTGCTCTTGTTTATCGCTACCTGATGAGCGACGAATTCAAAAGCCGATTCGGGGCTATTGTTGAGACCTTTGTTTTGATGCAAAAGCAACTCACAAGGGAGAAGAATGCAGCTGCAAAAGCATTCAACCAACGCGAGAAACAACATGAAACAGTTCTGAAATCTTGCTTTGGAGTGATTGGCGATCTTCAGGGGATTGCGGGGCAAGACCTCAAGTCCTTAGAAGAAATCGAAATGAAGGCTCTCCCTGGCTCGGGGGAGGACGAGGAATAGACATGGTTTCTCGACTTACGCCGATCATGATTTTTATCTTTGATCCATGTCATGAGTATCAAAGTCGTACCCTGAGTCAGGGAGGTTTAGATGCCATTTAGTCATGATGGCAAAACCGTAATCGCGGTTACAACTCGGGCACTTTTTAATTTGGATCAAGAGCACGAAGTTTTTCTTGAGGACGTTGACAAGTTTCGAGAGCTTCAGCTTGAGCGATACGAAACACCTCCGCTACCTGGCCCTGCCTTTTCACTAGTGAAAAAATTACTCGACTTCAACACAGAGAAAGAACGTCCTGTTGAAGTTGTAATCGTCTCTATGAATGACCCGAGAAGTGGTTTAAGAGCCTTTAATGCGTGCCAACACTACAGCCTCGATATTTCGAGAGGTGTTTTTACGTCGGGGCGTCCTCCTTTCGGCTACCTCAAGCCCTTTCGCTCAACTCTGTTTCTTTCTGCTAAGGAAGAGGATGTTCGGGGAGCAATTGATGCAGGGCATGTTGCTGCTATGGTCTACCCCAAATTAGCTGATTCTATAGCGGAGCATGAGGATGAACTGAGAATTGCGCTAGATGGTGACTGTGTGCTTTTTGGTAGCGAGGCCGAGGAGGTCTTCCAAAAAGAAGGTTTAGAGTCCTTTCACAGGCACGAGGGTGAAAAGAAGCTTGACCCATTGCCTAAAGGGCCGTTTCATTCATTGGTCGAGAGGCTTCATTTGCTTCAACGTCTTCAAGCTCATAACAAACTGAACCGAAGAATTCGGATTGCACTTGTAACGGCTCGAAACGCACCCTCACATGAGCGAGCAATTCGAACTCTTATGCATTGGAATCTTGAAGTTGACGAAGCGGTTTTTCTTGGCGGTTTGCCAAAGCACGAGTTTCTTGCCGAGTTTAGACCTGACTTATTCTTTGATGACCAAAAATTACACTGTGAAGGAGCTGCCACTGTTGTCAGCACAGCTTTGGTTCCATTTGGACCAACACATTCGACGATTGCCTCAGAAATGAGCGAGACACCTGAAAAATTCGAGACGAACAATGCCGAAAAGTAACCCCAAAAACCCTATTCAACGAAATCCTCGCAACCCTCAATCTCCAACTTTATCCGAAGGAACTGGAGGAGGTGCTCCCGCGGAGCAGGCCACAGAAACAGTTCTTCTTTCTTTGGTGAATCTGAATGACGCAGTTCTGCCAAATCTTACAGTTAACGAAAGAGTTGTTATTAAGCAAGATGAAAATTCGATCTTAATTGCAACTGCCCTTGGAACGGTTATAGGGCATGTCAATTCGATTGACTTAGAAAAAATGAAGGGAAGACGTTTGAAAGGAGCGCGGATTTTTCAAGTCCGATTAGAACCTAAGCAATGCGTAATAGAAGCCAAATTGTAAAAGATCAAAGCTGCCTTACTGGATTCGGGTGCGATGATTATATCAACAAAAGTGATGTTGATCGGTTTCAGATTGAACAAGGTCGAGCTTGTAATTCTGAGCATCCTTGGTGTGGTTCACCAAATCAAAGTGAAATAGCTCGTAAGCAATGGGATATGTGTTGGGACGATGACTCGCTAGATTTTTCAAATGAAATACCAATAGGGAATTTGCCGTCCTGTATCCCAAATCTATCTGCCCGTGAATTTCTTCCGAAGTTTCCTCATTACAAGGTGGTCGCAGCAAAACTCACCGATATCGGTGGAATTCTGAGTTTTCAACCCGCAAAGCTGGAACTATGGCGAAAGCGATACGGAGTTCCTAACAAGACGACCGTCTTACTTCATCAAGAATCATTGGATATCTTACAAGACAAAATATCTCCTCTCATTGAAGATGGAAGATTATTTAACTTGGCCCGTTCACTCGGTAGTAACTTGATCTTCGGTGCCCCTGGATACTCAGTTTATGATGATGGTTCAATGTGCCCCATTAAGCAAATTGCCAACTTGAGAACTTCTCTTCTTCACGCTGCAATGGCAAATCGAGCCGGATTTCAATCAATTCCAACTCTGGGTTGGAATAAGGATCGCCCAAGGGACATTGAATTTATAGCTGGATGGCTTCAAAAACAAGGGAAAAGGGTTTCTGTTCTGGCTGTAAATGCTCAAACTGGAACACATTCTCTTCAGCTCTGCGAAGAACTTTTAAAGGGCATTCTGGAAATTGAACGACAAGCCACTAAAGAATATCATTGGGTTGTGTTTGGTGGCCGTAAAAGAATAGAAACTTTGGCGCACGCGATACCAAGAGACAGAATCACGCAAGTAGCCCGTCCGAGAGATTTTCAGATGCCGCTTGTTGCAAAGAACGGAAGTATGAATGTCCAATATCTTTTTGATCTTCGAATAGCGCACAGCGATAGATCAAGGCGAGTATCCTCTGACCAATAGAAATGAGTGAGCAAAAACCTTGGGGGCCAGAGAATCCTCATCCACTTAGCCGGATGAGGACGGAGCTTGTTTGGGAGGGCAAATATGACGAGTACGGGCGACGGCGCGAAGTGCAGCTACCATCGTTTCCGCTTGTGCTCCAGAAGGTTGAGACGATTGACGAACCCCGTGACCGAGAGCGGGCGGAGCAGGGGAAACTGTTTGACGAAGGAGCCTTCAAAGAGTCGGCTCATCGGGATGATTTCCGCAATCGGCTGATTTGGGGAGACAACAAACTCGCGCTGACAGCACTACTTTCTGACTTTCGAGGGAAGTTAGATTTAATATACGTTGATCCACCATTTGATGTAGGGGCCGACTTCACAATGACTGTCTCAATTGGCGATGATCAGGAGCCCCAATTCAAGGATCAATCGTTGCTTGAAGCCGTCGCATATAGAGACATGTGGGGTAGAGGTAACGACTCTTATCTTCACACGATGGCTGAGCGAATTGTATTGATGAAGCAATTACTTAAACCAGAAGGTTCTTTGTTTGTGCATTGTGATTGGCACGTAAGTCACTTCATAAAGTTGCTTCTATCAGATATATTTTCACCCTCAAATTTTGTTAACGAAATTATTTGGTACTACTACAATAAAATGCAAGGAAATATTAACAAATTTCCTGCGAATCATGATGTTGTGTTGTGGTATTCCAATACTGCAAAAACCAAATTCAAAGCTCTTACTGAAGAGCGTGATACTCCAGTAAACCAGCTTAAACGCGTCTGGGATAAAGAGAAAAACGCAATCGTAAATGCAAAGGATTCAAACGGTAATGTAATTTATCAAGAATCAACTACCAGGAGAATTGACGATGTATGGAGAATTCCAATGCTGCAGCCTTCGGATAAGTCGCAGAATGTTGGTTATGCTACTCAAAAGCCAGAGGAACTGCTTCGTCGAATCATAGAAGCTGTGACAGAAGAAGGAGATATCGTAGCAGACTTTTTTTGCGGATCCGGAACCACCCTTGCTATGGCAGAAAAGCTTGGACGAAGATGGATCGGTTCTGATTTAGGACGATATGCCATTCATACCACGAGAAAGCGGTTGATCGGAGTTCAACGAGAACTACACAAGGCAAACAAACCGTACCGATCATTCGATGTCTACAATCTAGGACGGTATGAGCGGCAATGGTGGCAGGCCGAGCGGCTACGTGGAGCCAACGAAGAGCACCGGACAACCGTGCTGAAGTTCTTCCGCGCTAGTGCGATTTCAAATCCACCTAGCGGATTGATCCACGGAACAAAGGGTGGAGCCTATGTTCATGTGGACAACATAGATAGCATTTTTACGATAAGTGAGCTACGCGAAGTAGCCCAATCTATTGCTTCGGTCGAAGGGATTGAGGATTGGCAGAACCACGGGAGCGTCCTTGGAAGCAGAGCTAAACCCAAACTGATTGTTCTCGCATGGGAGTTTGAGATGGACTTGCGGCGAAGAGTGGAAGGTGTGGAGGGCGAAACCGGAGTCGAAATCACGCTGAAGTACATTCCTCGCGAAATCATGGAGCCGAACCGCGATACCGTTCAGTTCTTCGATGCGGCAGCCCTGGACGCAGAGGCGGTGATCAAGGAAGTGGACGGCAAGAAGCAAATTGATGTGAAGCTTACGAACTTCTACCCCGCTCTGACCGAAGTTCCCGACAAGGAACTTGAAGCTCTGAAAGAGCGGGCGGTGAAATCGCCTTTCGACTTCATTGACTTTTGGGCGATTGACTTTGAATACCGAGAAGACAAGCCGTTTGAACACCATTGGCAGGATTACCGAACCCGAAAGGATCGATCCTTGAAAACTTGTTCTGATTTGGGCTGGGAGTACGAGTCGAAGGGAGTGAAACGAATCTGTGTAAAGGTAATTGACGTCTTTGGGATTGATACGACGAAGGTTATTGAGGTGAAAGTGTGACAAAAGAGCAGATTGATTTCTCCGCTATGGCTATAGCAGGCATTGGACTTATCATTTCAACTCTGTATAGTTGGTGGCGTTCTCATGGGCTTAACTTGCAAATCGAAAACTTAAAGAAACTTCACGACGTCGAAATCGAAAACCTAAAGCACTCCTTACAACAAACCCGTGATCGAGATAACGCTCTGTTAGCTCAAGTACCTGAATTCTATAAAAGCACTGAGGAAGAGCGCGCGAAGTACGAACAATTCCGCCTGGATCGTATACGGTATTCATTTGATAGAGCCTACATCTTATTGGAATTAGCAATTCGCGCGGATTGCGAAGCCCAGTCATCAGAGAAGACCAAAATAGAAACGTTTGATGAGATAAAGCGACAAACGTCAATTTTACTTAACTCAATAAACTGGAGTTCCACTGGCGGTCCTGTGTTGAGGGATAGGTACTTGAGGGAACTGGCTGCTATTTCGAATTCCGATTCTTCGGATCGCTTTGGAAAGATGATTGAGCATGGATTGAAAATAGCAGACCGAACAATAGCACTGATAGGTGCAGAGTCGATGCATGTTAGCAATGTGCAATCGAAACAGTTGGATGCACTATGAAACAACATGCAGTTCTTGAGCCGCTCTACGCTCCTTGGGAAGAGCCGAACAAACACCGGATCAAAGACGTGGGAATCGTGCCCGGTCGCCGTGCATCAAGAGCGACGTTAGTTCCCTACATCCGGAGCCAAGTTTCAGATTGGAGACACTCTGGATATGAGGGGGCAAGCGAAACCACCAAGACGCTTCTCAACCACTGGTTCGGAACCGCTCATGAAAACGACTTTCAATACCATTTCTGCCAAAGGGAAGCAATCGAGACGATTATTTGGCTTGCCGAAGTCAAGCGGTACTTAATTCCTTCAGACCTCTTTAGTTCAATCCTTTCCGAAGATCATCCTCGTTACACCGCTTGCACAAATGTGAAGCCCGAAGATGACCTCTGGGGTCGCTATTGCTCGAAACTTGCGACAGGAGCAGGCAAGACAAAGTGTATGAGCTTGATCATGGCTTGGAGCTACTTCCACAGCCTCTATGAGACCGACTCTCCTTTCCCTCGGCACTTTGTGGTCGTAGCACCGAACTTGATCGTCTTCGACCGTTTGAAGGATGACTTCGAAGCGGCAAAAATTTTCTATTCCGACCCGATTTTGCCGCCCGAGTTCCAAGAAGATTTCAACATGCAGGTCGTCATGCAGGACGACTCGGGAGGAGGAAACTATAAAGGAACAATTTATCTAACGAATGTTCATCGTCTCTTTCCAAAGAAATCCGAGAAAGAAAACGTTTTAGGAAGCTCCAGTCTCCTCGGGCCAACCGTTAACAAAAACCAAGTTTTCAAGGTTGGAGAGCTTCTTCGCAACCGTATATCTGAGCACCCTTCCGTTATGGTGCTCAACGATGAAGCTCACCACTTGCACGACCCCGAATCGGCATGGAATGAGGCCATTGAAGCGATCCATAGTCAGAGCATCACCAAGGGTAACCGAGGAGTTGTTCTTCAGGCTGACTTCACTGCGACTCCAAAACATAACAACGGAGACCTCTTCCGGCATATAGTCAGCGACTTTCCATTAGGTGAAGCGGTAGACGCGGGAATTGTTAAGGTTCCGGTGATCGGACGTTCAGAAGAGATCAAAGCAAATGATGCGGCGGGAGACGCCTTCGAGAAGTATCGAACTCACTTGCTTCTTGGCTATCAACAGTATCAGTATATGTGGGACGAGTGGAGTCAGGTTCGGAAGCCGATTTTGTTCGTCATGTGCGAGACTGCGCAAGCTGCTAATGAAATTGCGGCGAAATTGAACGACGACGAGCGGTTCCCCTTGCTTAAGGAAAAAGTCCTGAATCTTCACACACGACTCGAGGGAAAGATTGTCACGCGCAAATCTGGCAAGCAGGAATGGAAAGAGTTTGTCTATTCGGAGACCAAGCTCAAAGACGATGATCTCAAGGAGATTCGAAGGTGGTCTGCCGATCTTGACAAGGCCGATTCTCCCTACCGTTGTGTAGTATCTGTCCTCATGCTTAGAGAAGGCTGGGACGTGCGGAACGTCACTACGATTGTTCCACTTCGACCGTATACGGCAAAGTCAAACATTCTAGCCGAGCAGACCCTGGGCCGAGGTCTTCGAAGAATGGAACGTCCGGGCCCGGATGCACCATTCGAACGCGTCACGGTCGTCGAGCATCCTTCGATGCTTGCACTTTATAACGAGGAACTTGAGCAGGAAGGATTAGAAATTGGCTCAATCGAACTCAACGGGCCGAAACCTCAGACGGTGCCGATTTTCGTTGACCCAAAGAAGAATACTGAAAAGCTAGATATTCTAATTCCGCAAATATCTGATGCGATTGAAACGACTGTTACTCTCAAAGAGATTCAATTCGAACAGATTGAGGCTCAATTCAAAAAGGTCTCTAATGAGAAGCTACCCGTTGGTGAGCCCAAGACTGGTGCGATTAAGTTTGAAGAGCGGACTCTTTTCACGGACGAGGTCGTCAAGACCTACGAGATTGATCGGGGATTGTTAACTCAGGGCTACACAGCAGTTTCCGTCTTCGTCAAGGTGCTTGAAAAAGCTTGTCGGCTCCAGAGTGCGCACTCTACATTAGCACCACTTGTACATAAATTTATTGAGGAGGTACTTTTCGAAAGACCCGTCACCCTGTTTTCAGGTGAGGTTGATCATCGTCTTGCGGCTCTGGATGTGCGAGAACATATTGAAGCGACTTTTGCTCCATTAATCAAGAGCCAGACAAACAAGGAGACTAAGCGAAAGAAGCAGAGTTCTGGTTTTACTCTTTCCTCCTGGCGAGCATTTCAAGCAACTCAAAGTCCCAAACGTCCTTGCGAAGAGGCCGAGAAGACACTATTTAATCTCGTTGCTTGTGCGAATCACTTTGAAGCCGAGTTTGCGGCCTTCTGTGACGACTGCTTTGACGTTTCTTCTTTCGCGAAAAATGCAGGGCCACAGAAGCTTGCCATTGACTATCTTTCCTTAAGCGGGAGACCTGCTCTTTATTGGCCCGACTTTTTCGTTAGATCAACCTCAGGCATAAATTATCTTGTTGAGACAAAAGGTCAGGAAGATTCTTCCGTTGCCATTAAGGCGAAGGCTGCTACCGAATGGTGCAAGGCTGCTTCGAGTGAGAAGCAGAGCTGGGAATACGCCTTCGTGCCGCAATATTTGTTCGATCAGAACACAGAACCGTCGCTTGAAGGTCTGCTTCGTGCTTGCGAACCGAAGAAGAAAGCTCTTATAGAATCTCTTAAAACCTCACAACTAGTGTTGCCGCTCGATTCTACTTCCACCGAGACGCGAGAACAAAAGTCGGCTGAATTCTTGAACGATATTGACGTATCTTCCTTGCCTGAGTCAATCGTGCAACTTGTCAAGCAAAGTATTCTTCAATTGGACTATGACAAAAGAATGCAGAGTCCTCGGTACGGGGCTTGTTTCCAGACGTTGTTTGAAGCTTTAGAAAATCTTTCTGGAGCTCTATTGATTTCTCTCGCAGCTCCAATGATTCCGCAAGTTTCAAGTAATCATCGGACGTTCTTTGATCCCTATTTGCCGAGCGGAACTGATAACTTAGCAGGAATGCTTAAGGATCAGGCTAAGAAGCTGCGTAGAAACGTTGTTGAACGTGGTCGATCTAATCTTTTAGGAAACTTTTTGTTTATGCTCGGGTTTTCACGGCAATCAAAGTTCAACCTAGTACAAGGTGTGCCAATTTGGGACGCAGTCCGAAATACGTTTGGAGACTCATCACTTGATCAACTCTATGAACACCTGAGCAAATGCAATAGCTTTAGAAATACATACATTGCTCATGGTGATACTCCTTTGACCGATCCTACACTTGCTGAAGCGAATTTGCGAGGCTGGATTATCTGCATTATTGAGCTTCATCAAGTCGCTCAGAAAAGCGCACCCCGGCCAGCTACATAAAGACTACTTGAGGATTCGCTATTTCGCTTGATTAAGTTCTTCACCGAGGCAGGCATATCTCCTGGCACACTAAGGAAACAATCTAATATTTTTAGTGCTATTTTTGTGCCATTTGACAAGAAATACGAGTGAGAGAATGAATTTTGAACCTAAACTATGGCTGGCGGACTAGGATTCGAACCTAGATTGACGACACCAAAAACCGCTGTCCTACCCTTAGACGATCCGCCAAAAGCCATGGGAACTATACCCGGCGAGCACCAGTATTGGCATAGGACGCGCATCAGAATTTCCCACGGCGATGCGCTAGACTACGATCATGGATAAGCATCTGGTTCGACGCCAAAAACTTGGCAAGCTCCTCGCCGAAGCCGGGCATCAGGCATTTTTTGCCAGCACTCCGGTCACGATGGATTACTTCAGCGGATTCGGCGAAGACGGCAGTGAGCGGTTTATGGTCATGGCGATCAACCAGGCGGGCGATATTGAACTGTTCTGCCCCGCGCTGAGCGTGAACCAAGCCGTCCGTTGTGGACTTTCTCAAGCCAGAGGTTACGCCGACGGAGTTTCGCTGGATGCAGATTTCCGCGAATTCGCCGCGAACTGGAACCTCAAAAGCGTCGCGATTGATGACGAGATGCGAGGCGGTCAGGTTTTACGATTGCAAGGATTGATGCCCGGCGCTTCGCTGGTTGCGGGGTCGAAGCTAGCAGGGCAAGTAATGCGAACGAAGTGCGGCGATGAACTCGCAGATTTGCACGAAGCCGGCCACCAGGCAGACACTGCTTACAAGAACATCCTCAACGTCCTCAAACCAGGATTAACCGAAGAGCAAGTCGCACGCGATCTCAGCGAATTCATGGCTGAGGCAGGTGGGCGACCCACTTTTGGAATCATCGCGGCTGGCCCCAACGGAGCCGAGCCTCACCATCACACAGATAAAACAGTTTTGGAAACCGGGCAAGTGGTGATCATGGATTTTGGATGCAACCACGACGGTTACAACAGCGACATTACACGGACAATTGCTCTGGGTGAACCAGAAGCCGAAGCGGACAAGGTGTACGAAGTTGTTTATGCGGCTCACATGGCGGCAAGGGCCAAAATCCGACCTGGAGTTACCGCTGGGGAAGTAGACAAAGCCGCGCGAGACGTGATTGAACAAGCGGGCTACGGCGAATACTTTGTTCACCGCACTGGTCATGGCTTAGGAATGCGAGTTCATGAAGAACCCAACATCATGCCTGGTAGCGATGAGGTTCTCCAAGTTGGGGATTGTTTCAGTATTGAGCCAGGCATTTATATTCCTGGTCGGTTCGGTGTGAGAATCGAAAATATTGTCACAGTAACGGATACGGGTCACGAAAGTTTTAACGACGATCCGCCAGCCAAACTTCCTCGAATCTAAAAGAAATGACCGGTCAACCTCGTTGGATTGACCGGTCTAGGTTTCACTCTGACGTTGAGTGGTTTGGGGTTATTTATTTCTTATTTTTGCGTCTCTTTCGAGCAATGAATCCGGCACCAGCGGCAAGAGCCACCATGGTCATTGGTTCTGGCACTGAATCCGGTGGATCATCAGTTGTGATGATAAACGGTACAGCGGCCAGTGGCAACAAGAATGCAGGATTAAAAACTGCGCCTGAAGACCGGGTGAATTGAGTGATGTCAGCGGGTGCTGCGGCAGGGAATGCAAGGGCTGAACTTTCTACATCCATCGGAAGAGATTGTGCAACCGGATCTACGCCGACACCTTCTGGAACAACAGCAGTAGCGGTAACCGGAGCGACTGCCGCTTCAATCGGGCTTTCAACGGTGACAGAAGAGCTATCTGTTCCGCGGATCATGGGGTTTCCGCATGATGCTTTGAGAACAAGTGTTCCTTGAGGATCTACCCAAACTTTGGTTCCTTTCTTGTAGAAAATTGCTCGGGCTCGAATTTCTTCGCTTTCGGGCACGTTGTATACAAGGTACACGCCGTCTTCTTTGAGGGTATCTAGTTTTAGGGTGTTGAAGTATGAAACTACTTCGTCCCTGGTCATGCCAAAGTGTCGCATAAAGCGATTCATCACTTGTGGATCGGATGTGACTTGCTTCATCAAAGCGGCATGAGTTTCTACCGGCTTATTGAGAAAGCTGTTAGGTTCGGTACGCGCACTTGCCAGAGCAACCAGCATTGTCGCTGCGATCATTGTCGCAATTTTAGCCATTTTCATTATCTTTAACCCACTCCGAATTTGTGATGTGCACCAATCGTGCCAATACACTTGCCCGACTCCTTTAATAAAAAGAACTCTGGTACATATTACATACGTACAGATGACTTTGTTCCACGCAAAGGGACTTGGATTTTGATTAACGATGATTTTTGCTAGGAAAATTCAGTTTGGGTTCAGAAATCGGGGTCTTCTATCGGTTTTTTACTGTTTTGCGCTCTTTCAATTATTTCCAAAGCATCTTTCGCAGCAGATTGCTCTGCTTCTTTTTTTGAGCGCCCCTGACCCTCTCCCATCACTTCATTATCAAACAGCACATGGGTCGTAAATCGTTTTTCGTGAGCGAAACCGTTTTCACTAATCACGCGGTAGGTAGGGGTTTTTCGCCAAAGAGCTTGGGATACTTCTTGCAATCGAGATTTGTAGTCGTTTGGGCTTACATCGCCATCACTGATTTGCAAAAGGTAGGAATCGAGTTGTTCTAAAACAAACCAGCGGGCTTTTTCTAGGCCAGATTCAATGTAAATAGCTCCAATCACTGCTTCAAAAATATCGCAGAGGATGGATGGTCGGTCGCGTCCGCCGGAAGTTTCTTCGCCCGGGCCGAGTTCAAGCAGAGCGTCCAGGCCCAAAACTTTCGCCCGCTCGGCAAGGGGTGCTTCTTGCACAACCGAACTTCGCGCTTTGCTCATCATCCCTTGATCCCAATTTGGATGATGTTCGTAAAGGTATTGGGCGATGATAAGGCTAAGAACCGCGTCTCCATAAAACTCTAACCGTTCGTATGAATCTTGAATCGGGTCAGCTGCAGCAGAGCGGTGCTTCATTGCAAGCTGGAACAAAGATTCACTTTTAAGCGGGATCGGTTTCGGAATCATGAGAGGTCATTCAAGGCATTTTTGAGACGAGTAAAACCTTCGGTAATTGCTTCTGGACTGTTGGCGTAACTCAGTCTGAGATGACCTGGGCCATAGAACACGGAGCCAGGAATAGTCGCAATATGGGCAGTATCAAGTAAGTGGTCAGCCAGATCAACATCGGTAGATATCCTACCGGTGAGATAAAGCGAAACATCGGTGAAGAAATAGAATGCACCCTTTGGTGGAGCGGTTTTCAGTCCAGAAATATCTCCTAGAAGTTTAAGGCCCAACTCACGTCGGTCACAAAATTTCTGCTTCATTCCAGCTACGGTTTCGGTCGCGGAATCCAGAGCCGCCGCCGCTCCCGCTTGGGCAAATGTGGTGGCGTTACTCGTGACTTGATCCTGGAAATTGGCGATTGCCGTTGCGATCTCCGGTGTACTGACTGAGAATCCTATCCGCCATCCCGTCATGGAGTAGGTTTTGCTCACACCGAGAATAGTGATCGTGTGTGCGGCGACATCTTTACTGAGGCTGGCAAAACTGCAATGATCGTGATCGTACGTTAACCGCTCATAAATCTCATCACTAATGATCATTAAGTTGTGCTTGAGAGCGATGCTGGCAACTTCTTTGATGAGTTGGCGACTCCACGCTCCCCCTGTTGGATTCGAAGGGGTGTTAACGATTAAAACTTTGGTTTTCGCCGTGATTGCTCGTTTGATCTGGTCTGGGTCGGGGGTAAATCCAGTTTCGGCAGTTGTGTGAATGATTACTGGCTTTCCGCCTGCAAGCAGAACTTGATCGGCGTAGGTCATCCAAAACGGGGCAAACAAAATCACCTCATCACCTGGATTGATGAGAACCTGCAAGGCGTTGTAAATTGAATGTTTAGCACCACAGGAGACAACAACCTGGTTGGCGTTACATTGAAAGCCGTTTTCGCGGGAAACTTTTCTTTGGATCGCTTCGATAAGCAAAGGTAGCCCACGAGAAGAGCAGTATTTGGTCTGACCTTCATCTAAAGCGACTTTTGCTGCTTCGCGAATCTCTTCGGGTGTATTGAAATCAGGTTCGCCAGCCGCAAATGAAAGTACGTTGATTCCGGCAGCTTTCATATCTCTTGCCCGCGCCGTCATCGCCAGGGTCGGCGATGGTTTGATGAGATGGCATCTTTGGCTGAGCTCCGGGTGAACCACGAGCGGTATTTTACCGGAGTATGCTCGGGGAGTGAACGACAGGTCAGGTCGCTGGATATTAGGAGGATGTATCGGGCTGATAGTTGCCTGCATGCTTCACCTGTTGTTCAGCGGCGGGATTTATCTTCCGGCTAAAGATATTTTTACGGCTCTGATTAGGGGAGATCAGGGCGAGCTAGCACAAAGCATTGTTTGGAAGTTGCGTTTGCCAAGATTAGTCGCTGGCATCATTGCTGGTTCTGGGCTTGCCGTGGTCGGGTCGGTATTCCAAATGTTGTTTCGCAATCCACTTGCCGAACCCTATGTCATCGGGGTCAGCAGTGGGGCCGGGGTTGGCGGAAGTTTAATGCTGTCACTAGGGTTGTCCGGCTTGGCTGGAGGACTGGGAGTTGCTTTTGGCGGAGTCATAGGTGCGATTGTCGCATTGATGCTTGTTTTCTTACTCAGCTCATGGCGAAAGCAGCAAGACGTCGTCCGTTTGATTCTAGCGGGAGTCGTAGTCGGGGCGATGCTAGCAGGGCTAACCACTCTAGTTTTACTGACAGCTGGAAAGGATTCTAATGTTGTTCTGCGATGGTTGCTTGGAAGTCTCACACCAATGAGCTGGCCTCAAATACTTATCATGCTAGTGCTAGTTGTCATTACAGTTCAGTACGCAATTAGAGAAGCAAGGAAGCTAAACAGCTTTGCCTTTGGCGGAGATTTAGCCAAGCGGTTGGGCGTGGATAGCCGAAAACTGATGACCAACCAATTAGCTATCGGATCGGTTGCGGTCGGAGCAATTGTAGGATGCGTAGGCATTATCGGATTTGTTGGCCTGATAGCCCCTCACATCGCTCGTAACTTGGTTGGGCCAGATTTGCGAAGGTCTTTGCCTGTCAGCGCATTCCTGGGTGCCATTTTATTAGTGATGGCTGACCTGCTGGCGCAAAAGATCATTCCAGGCGGTGAGCTACCAGTTGGAGCCGTCATGGCGATTTTAGGTTCGCCAATCCTTTTAGTTCTTTTACGTAAATCGGTTTATCGATTTGTATCCGACTGAGCCTGCTTCGAGTACGGCTGGCAAAGCGGATCACCCACAACAATGTCTTTCCACTTAATGACCTGCGAAGCAGAATAAAAAGAATCGGCGAGATTGAACCCACCTACATAGCGGTCAAAAAGAACATCTGGCCTCGCAAGCGCGAATGTATACGGTTCAGAAACATATCCCTTCACACCGGTCACGCCGCTCTTGATGAGATCGGCAATCAAACTCTGCCCGCCAGTAGTGGGCTTAAATGTGCGACCGCTGGTACTTACAAAGGTTTCGCAAATCGCGCCGGGCAAGAACTGAATTTTTTTGTAAACGTCCGCGTTGAATGCACCGTCGTTACTGCCCCACGATATATATCCCATGACAGGATTAGTAGGCAGCATGAACTCCTTGGTTTGATCAATTTGAGCCTCGAATCCCTTTTGCTTAAGGTTTTCAAATGAGCGCAGCATAAGAGACTGCAACTGCCCGTATCCTCCTTCGGTACGGTTAGATGCTTCATCCAAAAAGAACGGCCCAGGCTTTGCGGTTGCTTGAAGTGAATTATCAACAAGCCTTTTTGCATCGTCTACTGTGTATCCAATCAGCCGAGTAACCAGATACATATTGTATTTTTTGCTTGAAAATGGCTCTGTCGCACCGAAATAGGGGTTGCGGCATCGGTTGATGTCCGTCGCGTTCAGTTCTCGAATCGGCGAGAGATTCATGTTCATCGTCGCAAGATGACCATCTACGCTGAATCCATTATCGTTTTCCAACCGGATGGGCGTACCTGAAGTTAAAACGATGTAGTCAATTTGATTGCGCGAATTCTTAATCGCCGCCTGAATGGGGCCGAGGATTCCAGTTTGATATTCGGAGACGTCAACGTTCTCCGTTGTGCTCACGCTAATCATGACGACATTCTCTTTAGGAATCTGTCGTTTGACGCGGTAGTAGGCTCCAATTTCACGGCTTTCCGAACTGGATGTGTTGATAACGACTAAAACTCTTTTCGACTGATCGTCGGGCGCGGATGAAGCTTCAATCTTGGGCAATGAAACTTTAACCAGTTCTCCCTTCTCTTCCGGAGCGCACCCAGAAAGGTTAGTCGCGAGTGCCGCGACGGCAAGAAGGGAACTGAGAAATGTCATTTTTGAATCCAACACCATTATGGACGTCCACCATCACTGCTGATAACAGTAAGGCTGTGCAGTAGCAACAGTTTACGTTCAATGATCGTTCCAATAGTTGAATAATTGCCGCATCACATCCGGATTATTAACCGTCTTAACCTGCGACACGGATGTCAAAAAATGGTGCAATCAACACTTTTCGATGAAGTGGGGGAGAGTTGTGAGAGCTTGGTGCGTCCATCCGCACGGGCTTTCTTTTCTTCATGGCTATCCACTCCGCTCGGCTGTTTGGAGATTATTTCCGACGGCGGCAACGTCATCAGCATTGATTTCTGCGACGAATCAGTGCCTGGCGACCCAGACGAAAAAGACCACGCCGGATTGATTGCTCACGAACAGTTATCAGAGTACTTTGAAAACAAGAGATCCGAGTTTTCCGTGCCAATCAGGCTAACTGGTACGCCATTTCAAGTTCATGTTTGGCGAACATTGGAGGAAGTCACTTACGGGCAGACGATTTGTTATTCCGAACTAGCTGAGCGGGTGGGTGTGAAGAATGGCCAGCGCGCGGTAGGAATGGCGAACCGTCAGAATCCAGTTGCGATTTTGGTTCCTTGTCATAGGGTGATTCAAGCCGATGGTCAACTTTGTGGTTATGCCGGAGGACTCTGGCGCAAGCAACAGCTTTTAGGGTTAGAAAGCGGTCAGCGCGGATTATTTTAGATACTGTATTTGAGAAAGAGTAGAGGGCCGCCGTGTCCCAACAGGGACCGCAAGCGTGGGACTCTGCAGCCTCTCTACTATTCTTCTACTGGAGAAAACGAGCCTTGCGTTGCATGGAATGCAAAACCGTCTCGCTTTAGTAATGACCTATGATGTTCCGGATGGGTTCACTAAAAAGTTCTAGTGGCCCAACTGAATATACTTGCTTAAGCGTGGGAGCCTTGTTTTTCTCCCACAAACGCGCAAATTGTCTTTGCTACAAACTCCGCTTGTTCCATTGTCATGTGCTGATGCACTGGCAAGCTAAGGCATTGTTCGCTGACAATTTCCGTAATGGGCAAAGAACCCTTTCCGTTCCCATAGTGAGCATAAGGCTCATGCATGTGGATCGGCACAGGATAGAAAATCGCACTTGCGATTCCATTTTCCTTGAGGTGGTTCATCAACTCATCCCGTTGGGTGGTCTGAATGGTGAATTGGTGCCACACATTGTTATTGCCAGGATAGGTGCGCGGCAGAATCAAATCCGCGTTTGCCATAGCCTCTAGGTAGTAGTTGGCAACGTCGAGGCGAACTGCATTCCATTCGTCGAGCTTGGTGAGCTTGCAGGCAAGTACTGCGGCTTGGATTTCAGCAAGTCGGCTGGTGTAGCCGAGTTCGTCGTAGTAATAACGTTCGCGGCCCATTCCGTGAATACGGATCGAGCGAGATCGTCGGTCAATTTCTGGGTCGTTGGTGAGAATCATTCCACCATCGCCCGCTGCGCCAAGATTCTTGGTGACGTAAAAGCTGATTCCGGCCGCGATTCCCCAGTTGCCTGTGTAAACGCCTTCGTGGTGGCCATCAATAACTTGGGCACTATCTTCCAGTACAAGCAAATTGTGTTTTTCAGCAATCGCCTGAATTGCCTTGACGTCCACCAGTTGACCAAACAAGTGAACTGGCATGATCGCCTTAGTCTTTGGAGTGATTGCCGCTTCAATCTTGCTTGGGTCAATGCACATAGTTTCGCGGTCGATATCCACGAAAACGGGTACTGCACCGAGCTGGGCAATGGTTTCGACTGTTGCAACAAAGGTGAACGCAGTGGTGATGACTTCATCGCCCGGGCCAATGTCGGCGGCTTGCATCATGATTCGCAGAGCATCGGTGCCGCTATTGACGCAGATCGCGTGCTTCACGCCATGACGTGCCGCAATTTCGTCCTCAAGCTGTTTGTTCCACTTGCCAAGAACGTAAGCTCCGGTAGAGAGAATCTCGGCAATTGCAGGGTCGAGGATATCCCGTACTTCTTCGTACTGGGTTTTTAGGTCAATGAACTGTACGTTCACTCCCCCATTTTACTACTGGGGCGGGGGATGGCAGATAGGCTAAGGTAAAAGGAGTGGGCATGAAGGGTGGATATCGAGTGATTCTGGCGAGTGCCAGCCCACGTCGCCAAGAGCTATTGGCGGCAATGGGGGTGGAGTTTGAGGTGATTCCTGCCCACGTGGACGAAGATGCCCTGACGGTTGATGATCCAGGAATCACGGCACGCAAGCTTGCCCGCGAAAAAGCGTTGGCGGTTTTCGCCGAAAATCCAGATGCGGTTGTGATTGGCGGCGATACAGTTGTTGCACTAGAAATCGACGGAGTGATGACTCAACTGACCAAGCCCACCGATGAAGAAGATGCGGCTCGAATTCTAGGATTACTTAGCGGAAGAACTCACAAGGTCATCACCGGAGTCTGCGTGAAATGGCCCAAGGGGATCGATACGTTTGCTGAAGAAAGTGAGGTCACGTTCGCCAAAATGACCGATGAGCAGATTCGCGCATACATCGCCACTGGCGAGCCCATGGATAAAGCGGGTGCATACGGTTTGCAAGGTGGAGCGAGAAAGTATGTGACCTCAATTCGCGGCAGTGTAGAGAACGTAATTGGGTTACCAGTTGATCGATTAAAGGAATCCCTGAGGGAGATTTCTTAGTTCACAACTTAAACTCTGGCTGGGAAGAACCCATTAAAATTGGTCGCGCGATCACTTCTGTTGTACTCAATTTAACTGCTAGCGCTAATTTTTCTGAAGCATTTGCAGCTGATTCTTCGGTGCTTGCGTGAATCCTAAAAATTGGTTGGCCCTGGTCAACTTTGTCGCCGATATGCACTAAAGTTTCGATGCCGACCGTTGGGTCAATTGTATCGGTTTTGATTCTCCGCCCACCGCCCAGATCCACCACTGTTTCGCCAATAATATCGGCAGAAATGGATTTCACGAATCCTGATTCTGTTGCGAAAACTTCAAGTTGAACCGGTGCTACCTGCCAATCTTCATTATCGAAAACTGATATATCTGCGCCTTGAGCGGCGAACCATTGTTTGGCTTTAATCAAAGCTGCACCCGATGCAATCGCAAATGCTGGGTCAGCTACGACTCCCGCCGCCTCTAATGCGGTTTTGGCAAGCTGGATACAAAGCTCAGAAAACCGGGAAGTCTCTTTGTTTTTTAGAATCTGTATCGCTTCCTTTATTTCAAGTGCATTGCCGGCAGTTCGACCAAGTGGTTGATCCATGTCAGTGATCACAGTTCGCATCGTGAGCCCTGCTTTTTCGCCAACTTCGCGCAGTTTAGAAGCTAAACGGGACGCATCATCAAGGGTTTCCATAAACGCCCCGGAACCGCATTTCACATCGAGGACAACTACATCTGCACCACCCGCGATTTTCTTGCTGAGGATGCTACTAACAATGAGCGGCAGGCATGGCACCGTAGCAGTCACATCACGGAGTGCATAAAGCGTTTTGTCAGCGGGAGCGAGGCTCGGAGTTTGTCCGGTGAGAGCAAGTCCGATTTCTTTCGCCTGAGCCTTCATTTGTTCGGGGGAAAGATTGGTGTTGAACCCAGGAACACTGGCGAGCTTATCAATCGTGCCGCCCGTTTTGCCGAGGCCAGGGCCAGACATTTTCACGACCGTTAGCCCACAAGCCGCGAGGATCGGCAAAAGGACAATCGTTGTTTTGTCCCCAACTCCACCAGTGCTATGTTTATCCACCCAGGGTTTGGGTAATCCGGCCAGGTCAATTCGTTCGCCCGAATCAGCCATCGCAAGCGTGAGATCAGCGGTTTCCTGGTCATCCAATCCGTTCAGATAAGTCGCCATCAACCACGCGGCTAACTGATAATCGGGAATAGATTGATCAGCGGCTCCATTTGCAATAAAGGCAAGCTCTTCTGCGCTGAGAATGCCGTTGTCACGTTTTTTAGCGATCAGATCTAGGATGTTCATTTGAAACCATATGGTTGGCGATTAATGCCATTTTCAGTGACGATTGCGGTTATCAGTGTGCCGGGTGTGACATCGAAACCTGGATTGAACACAGGTGTTCCTTCCGGTGCAATCTGTAATTCTTCCGCATGAGTGAGTTCTGAGGAATGACGTTCTTCGATCGGAATATGCGAACCATCGGGGAGAGAAGGATCAAGCGTGCTACTCGGAGCGGCAATCACAAACGGAATATTGTAGTGATTCGCCAGAACCGCGAGCATAAGTGTTCCTATTTTGTTGGCGGTATCTCCGTTTGCGGCAATGCGATCTGCTCCGGCAACCACGAAATCAATTTTGCCCGCCGCCATTAAAGATGCAGCAGCGGAATCGGCGATGCTGTGGAACGGAATCTGATCGTGCATCAGTTCGTATGCAGTGAGGCGTAGCCCTTGCTGGCGAGGGCGGGTTTCGCAAGAATAAACGTGCTTCACTTTGCCTTGCGTGTGCGCCGTGCGGATAATCCCAAGCGCGGTTCCATGACCAGATGTAGCAAGTGACCCTGTATTGCAGATCGTCAGAATCGTGGCGTTCTCTGGCACCAAGCTCTCTCCGAATTCGCCGATTTTATGGTTCATGGCGAGGTCTTCTTGTTCGATCGCTTTTGCTTCTGCAAGGACACTTTCTACTGATTTGTCAGTAAGTTTGTCGAGTCGGTCGAGTGCCCAGAAGAGGTTCACGGCGGTTGGACGCGAACCAGCTAATTTATCGCGGGCAACCTTCCAGTCTTCGCCATTTTGAACCGCGAGCACCATCCCGTAGGCGGCGGCGACTCCAATTGCGGGTGCGCCGCGAACTGCCATTTCTCGAATCGCTTCCACCACATGGTCGGAAGTCGAAAGGCCAAGCCAGACTTCCTGAGCCGGGAGCAATCGCTGATCCAGCAGACTGAGAACACCATCTTCAAAATACAAAGCTCGGAGTTGGGAGGGCATTGGTTCTGCCCAAGGTTACCTTTTGAGCCAAAGTCCAACCGGATAGACTGCGGCTGTGCGAGTTTTGCTGTACGAAGATAACCTGATGTGGAGTGAAAAGCTGAGGAAGACACTCCTTGCGCTTGGGCATGAGCCAGTGGTTATTTCAAGGCCAACAAAAGATCATCCCGAAGCCCCGGTTGCAATCATCAACCTGGGTAGTAACTCATGGGATATTGCCGAACTCATCAAGGCATTGCAAGCTCGCTCAACATGGGTGATAGGTCATGCCGGACACAAAGAAAAAGAAAAGCTGGAATATGGCAAGGAAATGGGCTGCGATTACTTAGCAACGAATAGCGAAACCACCTTCAAACTGGAAGCCATCTTAGCCAAATTTGAATCTAAGTCCCCGTAAAAATGCTGGATATTTTGTTGTGTTGGAACAGCTAACCAACCGTTGGAATCCTACAAACTGTTTACGACTGAAATATTAATGGAGCATCCAGTGTGCTTGCTAACCGAACCGTATGCCCACGGTTCGGTTTTTTCTTTGCCGATGCCTGGGATTTTGGGAAGATGGTTCAGTAGACTGGAACCGTGGATAAACAGGTAGCGAATGCGGCAACGGCGCTCAAAGGACTGCTATTTGACGGCATGACGATTATGAGCGGAGGGTTTGGGCTTTGCGGAATTCCCGAGCACCTTATCGTGGCGATCCGTGATAGCGGAGTCAAAGATATCACGGTCATCAGCAACAACTGTGGCGTCGATGATTTTGGGTTGGGCCTCATGCTTCAAACCAAGCAGATCAAAAAAATGATCAGTAGCTACGTGGGTGAAAACGCTGAATTTGAACGCCAATTCTTGAGCGGCGAGCTTGAACTTGAGTTCAATCCACAAGGAACACTTGCCGAGCGCATCCGTGCGGGCGGGGCTGGAATCCCTGCGTTTTTCGTAAAAACTGGTTACGGAACACTCATCGCAGAGGGCAAAGAAACTCGGGAGTTCGATGGCGAGATGTACGTGATGGAAACTGCGCTCAAAGCAGACCTTGCGATTGTCAAAGCGTGGAAAGCCGACCGCTGGGGCAACCTGATTTACCGCAAGACCGCGCGAAACTTTAATCCGATGATGGCAAGCGCGGGCAAGGTTTGCATTGCCGAAGTCGAGGAAATTTTAGAGGTCGGCCAACTAGATGCCGATCAAATCCACACTCCCGGAATTTTTGTGGACAAGGTGATTGTCGGCACCCGATACGAGAAACGAATCGAGAGATTGACGGAGACCGCTCGGTAAAGGATGTAGACTGAAATCATGCCTCTCACCCGCGACGAAATGGCGAAACGCGCCGCACAAGAACTGCAAGATGGCTTTTACGTCAACCTGGGAATCGGGATTCCAACCCTGGTTGCGAACTTTATCCCGCCCGGAGTGGAAGTGGTGCTGCAGAGTGAAAACGGAATGTTGGGTATGGGGCCGTTTCCGTTCACTGGCGAGGCCGACCCAGATTTGATCAACGCCGGTAAACAAACAATCACCGAAATTCCTGGCACGGCTTATTTTTCTAGCGCAGATAGCTTTGGAATGATTCGCGGCGGCGCAATAGACCTCAGCATCCTCGGCGCGATGGAAGTCAGCGAAAAAGGCGATCTCGCCAATTGGATGATCCCTGGCAAGATGGTGAAAGGAATGGGCGGGGCAATGGATTTGGTCGCGGGAGTGAAAAAGGTGGTTGTAGTGATGGAACACACTAACAAACACGGCGATTCAAAAATCCTTCACGAATGCAGTCTTCCGCTCACTGGAAAGCAATGCGTGGATATGGTGATTTCCGACCTGTGCGTTTTTGAACTCGGCGATAACGGAATGGTTCTCAAGGAACTCGCGCCCGGCGTGACCGAAGAAGAAATCCGCTCGAAAACCGAGGCGAATTACACCGTTTGTCCGAACCTTCGCGAAATGGTTCTGGCTTAGATCACTCATTCGTTCGTCGGTACACTCGTTTTCATGGCTTCCGGTTTGCGACCCAATGTGCTCAAAATGACCCCGTACACCCCGGGGAAGCCGATTGATGAAGTCAAGCGCGAACTCGGATTAACCGAAGTCGTTAAGCTGGCGAGCAACGAAAACCCTCTTGGGCCAAGCCCGAAAGCAGTCGAAGCTGTGCGCGCCGCAGCCGCGCAAATGCACCTTTATCCCGACGCAAGTGGCTATGAACTCAAGGTCGCTATCGCAGAAAAGTTCGGAGTTACGACCGACCAAGTCATGATCGGCAACGGCAGTGATGAACTCATCCACCTTCTAGGATTGATTTATTTAGAACCCGGCGACAATGTGGTCATTGGTGCGCCCAGTTTTGTGAGATACGATGCCGCCGCGCATCTTTCTGATGTCGAATTACGGGCGATTCCACTTGATCAGGAATGGAAGCACGACCTAGCCGCAATGGCGGGGGCTTGTGATGAAAAAACGAAGCTCATCTTTCTGGCAAATCCGCACAATCCGACCGGAACGGTTCTGACCCACTCAGAGATTACAAAGTTTTTAGATCAGATTCCCGCAAATGCAGTCCTCGTTTTGGATGAAGCGTATTACGAATATTCGGAAGGGCTTGCTGACCGGCTTGACTCTGTTTCGTTGCTGAAATCAGGCCGCAAGGTTGTAGTTTTGCGCACGTTCAGTAAAGCGTTTGGCTTGGCAGGAATCCGGGTCGGATACGGGCTTGCTTCTGTGGAAATCGTTGATGCGACCAACCGGGCAAGGGAACCGTTCAATGTGAACTCTCTGGCCCAAGCGGCGGCGATTGCGGCCCTCAATGATTCTCAACATCTGGCGAACAGTTTTCAGGTCAACACCCAAGGGCTAAATCGAGTCGCCGAATTCATGTCTGCGCGAGGTTATGGCGTGGTTCCCAGCCGGGCGAACTTTATCTGTGTGGACGTTTCTCCATCAGGAAAAACGGGCCAGGACGTGTTCGACCTGCTGTTGCGTGAAGGAGTGATTATCCGGAGCGGCGGCCCGCTCGGGATGCCATCGCATATTCGGGTTTCAATCGGCACTCCAGCGGAGATGGATGAGTTCTTCGCGGCGTTTGATCGGGTGATGGGTTAAAGCCAACAAAAATTAACCCCTCCTTTATTTCCCTCCCCAGAATTGGGGAGGGAAATAGTGCTTCACTTTTTAGGCTTCTTCTTCGCCGCCGCGCGATCTGCCGCCCCTTGTCCGGACTTCATCCATTTGGTGAGTTCCGGCGGATTCGTCCACGCCGATTCTGGAATAGTGTAGTACTGCATTACCATTGGCTGGTCGCCGCCCGTCCAGATAAACGGCCCGCCGCCGACCGATTCAAACTCTTCGCGGTTGACATCATCAACTTTAAAATACATCTGGTCAATCGCGAACAAGGCGTACATAGGGCCGCCTTCACTGTAATAACCGTAGCCGCCAAACATCGCACGCGCGGTAGTGGGTTCGATCTCATTCATCGCATCCAAAGCCGATTGAGCCCGTGAATCTTTAAGTGGTTTGGGTGACTTTTTCATATCTACGAACCTGCAGTGAGAATTGGTACAGTTAGATTATGTTGCGAAACCGGATTGATCAAGACGCGAATTATTTAGCTGAGTTACGGCACGACATCCACAAGTGCCCGGAACTGATGTACGAAGAATTCGAAACCAGCAAGCGCGTGCAATCCGAGTTGAAAGAAATCGGGGTTCAGTTTGTCGCTGGTCTGGCAAAAGGAACGGGCGTTCTTGGATTTCTTCCCGCCACCCAACCGGGCGGAAAAACCATCGCTCTGCGGGCCGATATGGATGCTCTACCGATTCATGAAGAAACCAATCTGCCCTACGCCAGCCAAACCCCAGGCAAAATGCACGCCTGCGGTCACGATGGACATACAACTATTCTGGTCGGGGTCGCTCGTGCCTTGGTGCGGGAAGAAGATCGCCCAAATAACGTGTTGTTCGTTTTCCAACCAGCAGAAGAAGGCGGCGCGGGAGGAAAAGCCATGTGCGAAGATGGCGTTTTGGATGGTCGGATTCTGGGCAACAAAGCCGATATGATCTACGGACTCCACGGTTGGCCCGAAGAAGCCCAAGGCGAGATTTTCTGGAAGGTCGGGCCGATGATGGCCGCGACAAACCAATTCACAATCTACATTCGCGGAAAAGGTGGTCATGCAGCCGCTCCGCACACAACCATTGACCCAGTGGTTGCCGCCGCGCAAATGGTGACCAGTTTGCAAAGCATCGCGAGCCGAAACGTTGACCCGCTGGATTCAATCGTTGTCAGTGTAACCAGCATCCACGGTGGCACTGCGTTCAACGTGATTCCAGAAGAAGTCGAACTCAAAGGCACGATGCGTACGCTTTTAGCCGAAACAAGAGTTTTCGGTAAGGAGCGAATTTTTGCCATCGCTGAAGGGATAGCCGCCGCGATGGGTTGCACTGCCGAAATCGTATGGACGGAAGGGTATCCGGTAACCGCTAACGAACAAGGCGCAACCGAAAATGTCAAGCGGGTTGCATCGGGGGTCATTGGAAACGACCGAGTGAAAGAACTCGCAGCCCCAGTGATGGGAGGAGAGGATTTCAGTTTCTACGGCGAGCACGTTCCGGCGGCGTTTTACTTTATGGGATTACGCAAGCCAGGGGTCACGGAAGCACCGAGTGTTCATACTCCACGGTTCGACTTTAACGATGCCGTGATTCCGGATTGTGTTGAAGTGATGTGTCGCCTTGCCCTGGATACTGCTTGATTCTCGCAAATTGTTTGCAACTGCGGTAGGTTTGGCGATACGATAGAGGAATGCGTTGTATCCGGTTGGCTTTGTCGGTGGGAGTTATTCTGTGCTTCGCACTTGCTGGTGCCCAAACAATCGTTGAAGACTTTGAATCAGCGGCCTTGGACAGTGGCACGATGTTTCGGGTTCCGCGGTATTCGGGTTCAACAAGCGGCTACCTGGAAACCAAATTCAATGATGGGCGCGTTGTTCGAATGCCCAGTCCAATCAGCACACTCACTGGGTTTGGAAATCAGGTCTTCGAGGCTCAATGGGAGTTTAAATGGAACGCCGGATTCAAGTGGATGCGGCTGACTACATTTAACTCAACGGGAAGGCCAAACCCCTATATTGATGTTAATCAAAAACTGCGGATTGATATGTATGTTTCGGCTCCGGCAAAATTAGCTCTCGGACTGCGGGAAGTCGGAGGTGTTGGAGCAATCGGTGCGAACGGAGGCACATCGGGCGGCATTGAGTGGGTTGCAAACAGCGGGTTGATCGGTGGCTCACTTCCCGGCGGTCAAGATTTGTTGCCGGGAGTTTGGCAAACCGTGGAAGTGAATCTTGCTGCCATCCCCAAGGGTGTTCTCGCGCCTGGTCAAGTCAGTAACTTCGCAAGTGGTAACTCTATGTTGAACAGCCCTGGCGGATACACGCTGGAGCATCTCGCGTTCACGGGTGTGGATAGACACTATTCTTTGCAGATTTTCATTGACCGCATTTACCAGGTGCCTTAGTTGAACGGTTCATTAAGAGTAGATCGTGTGCGGATTTATCCGTTTGACATCCCCCTGGTCAAGCCGTTTAAGATCGCCACGATGACGAATCATGCGGCAAGTGGCGTGTTCGTAGCGATTGATGCTGGCGGTGTAACGGGCTGGGGTGAGTGCCTTCCGTTTCATGCGATCAATGGCGAAAATCAGGGTACCTGCGTTGAATCGCTCAAGATATTTGCAGAGTTCCTGATTGGCAAAAATGCCCTTGAACTTCGGCACCTCATTAAAACTTGCTTTCAGCTGATGCCGACTCAAACGACGGCGATCTGTGGCGTTGATGTTGCTTTGCACGACCTGGTTTCACAAAGTGCAAACTTACCTTTGTGGGCATGGTTAGGCGGATCTCAACGAGAGTTAAAAACTGATCTCACTATTGGAATTGTTGACCCAGAAGAAGCAAAATCCCGCGCGGCAGAAATTGCAAGCCAGGGATTTGAAGTGATTAAGCTCAAGCTGGGAGATGGATTAGCCAATGACTACGCTAGAGTTGAGGCGGTTCGAGAAGGTGCGCCAGATGTTGACATCCGAGTGGACGCCAACCAAGCCTACGACCGGGAAGCGGCTATGACCGTGCTCGAAGGAATCGCCGAATTCAATATTCAGTTCTGCGAGCAGCCAGTCAAACGCGGAGATTGGGAAGGTCTGAAATGGCTTCACAATAATGCACCGGTTCCGGTCATGGCTGATGAAAGTTGCTTTTCTGCCCAAGATGCGTTCGGATTGTTCAGCCGAGGATGCTGCAGTTTGGTGAACGTCAAACTTTGTAAAAGCGGCGGACTTTTAGGTGGAGCCGACATTGGTTCGGTTGTTGAGTCTGGCTTCGGGAAATCAATGATCGGCGGAATGGCGGAAACTCGATTGGGAGTAAGCGCTTCGGCGCATTTGGCATGCACAAATCAAGTTTTTGAGTTTTTTGATCTTGATGCTCACATGGGCCATACCTTTGATCCCATTGATGGAGGAATACAAATTGTCTCCGGCTCGATTAATATAGGAGAGTCAGTTGGGCTGGGTGCTCGCCCATCAAGCGAATTTTTAAACAAATTAAGTTGCTTTGAGGTCAAATAAAGTCATTCCATAACCGATAATTTGTTCAAGTGTGACAGTGACAGCACTTCGCGACTAGAATAAATTGAGCATGATTACTTTGCATCTTCTTGGTTCTGCCCGGTTGATCCTGGAGAATGGTAAAGAAGTCAAGCTGGGCTCAAGCGCAAATTTATTAGGCTATTTAGCCATGCACGATGGAGAATGGGTCGACCGTCGCCGCTGCGCGATAGACCTTTATCCAGATGATGAATATGAAGTTTCGGGCAATCGCTTAAGAGTTGCACTCGTACGTTTAAAAAAACAATTAGGCGATGCTCTTCAAGTTGATCGCGACCAACTGAAACTCAATCTGGACTTGATTGATGTAGATGCGATAGCTATTCAAAAAGCATTACAAGAGTCTGGCGATGAGATTGATGAGCGAGACGAGCTTCAGCGATTATCTGGATTACTGCCCAAATTCAAAGAAGACCTGCTTTCGGAAGGGAGTGGACTTTGGCTATTGAGTTGGCAAGAATCCTGGCGGAAACTATGCCTCGACCAGTTAATGAGGTTATATGATCTTTACTCTGATAACAAACAATGGACATTAGGCACCGAGGCATCAAGCGCAGCACTAACCCACGACCCGAGCTCAATTTCAATTTGGCAAAAGTATCTCCGGTCTTTATATGAATTGGATCGAATTGATCAAGGCATCAGAGAGATTGGTCTTGCAAAAGAAGCCTCGGATATTTCCAAAGAAGAAGCAGCTGGGCTGTTTGATTTTTGCAATTCATTAGCGGTTCCTGGCCCAGACGTTGCTAACAGATGGACTGAAGACGAGTTAATAGTTCTAGGCAGAATGTTTGCGCGAGGCATAGAAGACTCACCCGAAGATGCGGCCGCATTTTTTACATCCAGAGGAGCCGAAGGCGAATTCAACCGCGATCGGATGGCCTATCTTAAATTTCTATTGCAATTGACTGAATCTGGGCAGTTGAGCAAATCTCAGGAAATAGATACTCGCATAAGGGTTCTTGAAGCTGTACACGGAAAAGAAAACGACTGGAAAATAGTTCTTGAGCAAACCGAAATTCTCATGAAGATGGATATGAATCTTATTCAGAGGGCCAGAGTTGGTTTTGTGCGATCATTCGCGCAGTTTCAAGGACGAGATTTTGAAGGGGCAATAGCTACTATTCAAGACGCAGTCATTACGAGCGAGAAAAGCGGAGACTTCTTACGGGCCGTAAACTGCCGAGTGAGCGAGGGCTCATTTCGCTGGCATATCGGTGAATTCGAAAAAGCCTTGGAACTTTACATGCTCGGGATTACTGAACTGGGTCAGAGCGACCGCCCTCTGGTTCGTTCTAACCTCTCCGTGATTTGGTCGAATACGACCGCCGTCTATGTGATCCTGGCTGATTGGGAAAACGCATACAATGCGACTCAAAAGGCTTTTGAAGCACTGGAACGAGAGCCAAATGAAAACATGCGCCCGATGTTCCATGCACTTGTTGGAATAGTGAGCTGCCAGCGGGGTGATTGGTCAAAGGGCGTTGATTACATTAGTGATGGTCTGAGGCGAGCGTATCGGCGAGGCGCTTCTCGCGATCAGCAAATTTCTATGGAATGGGCTATCGGTGCTCTGAGCTTTGCCGGAATGCAGAAGGATGTGGTTGCCTTACTAGATTGGGTCAATTCTTGGCGACACAAAACAGGCCATACAAGATCGGTTGCGGAGCAAAAGTATGTAGACCGCCTGATTGGAAGATATCAACTCAAGCCGGGGGAGCGCATTGATCCAAACGAAAGCGCAAAAAAAGTAATGAGCTATTTAATCTCTCGGCTGAGAGAAGCTGAGGCGCAAAGCCGAAATTCCGCTTAAAAAGTTGCCCGAGCGTAAGCTCGGGCTATTCAATGAACATAAGGAACAGTGTTAAATTCTTTTGCGTTTTAGAGCAGCCAACGCACCTGCTCCAAGAACAATAAAGGTGAAAGGTTCTGGAACGGCTTGGTAATCGGTTCCAGATAGGGCAGTCATTGTCCACTCAGTAATTAGGTTGTCGTTTTCATCATAGAGATGCATTCCACCTAGAGTGATCGTGCTACCGAAATTTGCCGTGCCCTCCAGATCAGTGTTATCCCCCCAGTATTTGGTAGAAAGGTTGTCAAATTGGCTGACGATTGTTGTCGAATGCTGAAGGGCTAGGTCGGCACCGATCGTGAACTTTTTGGTTGTCCAAACTTGATTGATGTTTTGGGTGGTACCGTCCGATTCGAGAAGCAAAAGATCAGAGTCTCCGTCATTCTCAACTAAAATCGAATGAAAAGCACTATCTCCTGAAAGAGTCCCGTGGACGTAGTACCAAAAATCAACCTTTACGCCTGCGCTGATGTTGCCCGTTGGACTGCTGTACTGGAAGTAGTCGGAATATTGGGCTTGACCAAATGTTACGAATCGATCGGGCGTTCCGTTTGGGTTCACCTCGTCCGTATCAGGATTGTAGTAAACCTCGTTTGAAGAGTTGTAAAACGAATTGGAGAGCGATCCCCAGCCGTAGGTTTTTAGAATGCCGTATTGACTGTTCGCACTTCCAAAACCGCTATAAGTCATTGTTCCAAGTTCATCGCTGCGGTTCAAGCCACTGTATGAGCCTGTTCCCGATGCTTGAACATAACCGCCGGTTTCGGAATAGTCAGCATCAATCCCTCGTAGTGCAAATGTATCGAAGCCATTATTTGTAACCCCGACGACGGTGAACGTGTTTCTACCGTGTGTTTGGGCATGACCAACCTGCGCTAAACAGAGGCCAGCAAAGATGGCACTCATAGCAAATATCTGGCTGAATTTCATGGAATTCTCTCTCTCTCAAAGTTGAGCAACCGCTCTGATTTCAATATATCCACGCGATCATTACATGATCATTAGCTGAAAAGAATTTATCAATCAAGCATAAAAAAACCCAAGCAAATGCTTGGGCAAAAGTTCAATTGAACGAGGGTCTTACTTCTTTTTTCGTCTAAGGGCGGCAACCGCACCTAAAGCTAACAGGCTCATGCTTGCTGGCTCTGGTACAGGATAAGTTGCGCCGCTACCTGCAGAAAACGACCAACCGGAAGCAATATTCCCTTGTGCATCATAGGCGACCATCCCGACTAGCGATACAGTGTTTGCAAAGTTAGAATTGCCAACAATGTTGACTCCTTCATCCATTTCGTAAACTCGAGCTGAAACCCCGCTTGTTAACGAAGTTGAGTGAATAATTTGAGAATTCGCATTGGGCGTGTACCTCTGAGTAACAAAGGTTTGGCTGACAACTCCATTTGCACCTGGTTCAACATCAAAATTCTCAGTTATTCCGTTATTCGTAACTCTAAGAACGTTGTATGCAGTATCGCCTTGCATAATTCCGTCAACATGATAGAAGAAATTCACGGTAAATCCTGCTCCTAAGCCAGTGTAGGTGAAGACATCGGAATACGACGATGTCCCAGCGACCAAGAAGTAATCAGGGACGCCGTTTTCATTCACCTCTGATGTTTCAGGGTTCCAATACCAGGGGTTACCGGAATCAAAAAATGGGTTGTTAATGGTCGCTTGTGCGCTCGACTTCAAGATTCCGTACTGTGCAGTCGCAAATGCCGAAGAGTTCAGAGTCATCGTCTGTTGCTGACCGTTACTGTCAAGTCCGCTAAAGCTCTTATTGGAGTTTGAGGTCACAGGATTTCCGCTTGTGCTGATCGAAGAATTTAAGGCAATGTTTCCTGAGTTAAACCCAAATTCCCATTCGTTTCCAACACTGGTTGAAGCAAACGAAAACAGACTCTGGGCACTGGCAACCGAAGCTAGCCCGATTCCAACCAGAACCATGGGCGTAGCGATGCAATGGGCAAATTTCATAATCTCTCTCATTTAGAGCGCATGGCTCTAAAAACAATATGCACTGGCAACCATTACATCACCATTAGCTGGCATAGGATCACATTTCTGAGCAGATGACAGTTCCTTTTTAGCAACCTAACCTGGGTGTGGAAGGTAGATTGATTCCATGGATGCAACACGCGAGATTGAAGTACTGATTCGGGCCAAGTACCCGATTCTGTTTATTTCAAGCTGGGAAGAACGCCGAGTCGAAGACGCGATCAGAAAGGTCTGCGAAAAGCTTAATCGGCAAGTTCATACCTGGAGCGTGACGCAAGGAATGCAACCAGCCGTCCGGCGGGCGAGCGGGCCAGTGAAAGCAAGTAGTTTGCCCGGAGAACTAGAAGCTTTAGCGCAGATCCACGAAAGCGCGGAGTTTACGGTCTTTCTTCTAAAAGATTTTCATCCGTATATGAAGGACACTCGGGTGATCCGGTTGCTCCGAGATTTAGCGGCTCGCTTGCGTGGAAAAGCTCAAACTTTGATCTTGGTTGCGCCTCAATTAGTGTTGCCAGTAGAACTAGAAAAAGACGTCACAGTTTTAGATTTCCCTCTCCCAGAACAAGATGATATTTCTCGACAACTCGATAGTGTCATTGCCGCGATGAAAGATGTGCCTAACGTAGATGTGAGCCTCCCCGATGACCTCCGAGAATCAATCGTTCGCAGTGCTCAAGGATTGACCGCAGACGAAATAGAGAGTGCTTTAGCTCGGAGCTTGGTCGAAGAAAAGAAACTCACCGTTGACAAAATCATCGAAGAAAAAAAGCAGATTGTCAGCAAAACCGGAATGTTGGAGTTTTATCCTAGCAGCAGTTCGATGAAAGACGTTGGCGGTCACGACTTGCTCAAAGATTGGCTCGTGAAACGCTCCAAGAGCTTCACTGATGCAGCGCGGGATTACGGAATTCCATTCCCCAAAGGAATCCTTATTATCGGGGTTCAAGGTTGCGGTAAATCTCTGGTTGCTAAAGCGGTTGCCAGTGCCTATAACCTTCCGATGCTCAAAATGGACGTCGGTCGGATTTTTGGTAGTTTAGTTGGTCAGAGCGAACAAAATATGCGCCGCGCTATTAAGATCGCAGAAAGCCTCGCCCCGTGCGTTTTGTGGATTGACGAGCTAGAAAAAGGATTTGCTGGCATGGGTAGCGGAGTAAGCGATAGCGGAACCACCGCCCGAGTATTTTCGACCTTTCTGACCTGGATGCAGGAAAAAACAAAACCTGTTTTCTTGATTGCCACAGGAAACAACGTTCAGCAGCTTCCGCCTGAACTGATGCGAAAAGGACGATTTGACGAAATCTTTTTTGTTGATCTTCCAGATACCAAGGAGCGAGAAGAGATTTTCCGAATCCACCTCAGTAAACGCAAACGCGATCCGAAGAAGTTCAAAGTCGCAGAATTGGCGAAGGCTACGGCGGGATTCAGCGGAGCAGAAATCGAGCAGTTGGTCGTAGGTGCGCTCAACCACGCGTTTTTTGCTGACCGCGAAGTGACGTTCAAGGATATCAAAGAGGAAGCAGAAACTCAAGTGCCGCTTAGCCGGATGATGAGCGAAGACATCACCGCCCTTCGAGAATGGGCGACTCTCCGGGCTCGCCCGAGCGCAAAACTCGGCGAAGATTAATCATGGAATGCACGCTGCTCATTGGTGCGGCGGGGCACAGCTGGCGAGACTGGATCAACCAACAGTCTCACCGAGATTTGATCGTTGCTGATTTAGGGAACTGCGATCACGGCACTCCTGGTCGGGTGAGTCTTTGGCGGGCAGGGAAGCAAATCGCTTGGCGATTTATTGGCACACTGGATGTTCAGCGCAACCCTATCGCTTGGCTGTCGGCAGTTGGCGAGCTAGCGCAGCAGATGCAAGACGGCGGCATTATTCTTTGTGGAGATGCTGGTTCAAACCCAGTAATGCGACACTTATTGTTGAACCTGGCGATGATGGTTCAACCAACCGAAATTCTCGCTCCAGAAAAAACAGGATTGGAGTTCTGGCCCTGGCCGGTAGGAGCAAAAGCCGTTCCTGTTTCGGCTGGATTCCCAGATTTGGTTCACGAAGCCCAGCGGCGCGCTTTGTGGCTGAAACTGATTGAAGAATGTTCGGAACATGAAGTGCTATTGAAAGATATTTGTGTGATTGGTTCGCGGCTGGGCAGCGGAACCATGCTGGCAAATCCAGATACCAACGATTATTCTGAGATTAGCGGAGACGTTTTGCACCTGGTCACTCAGTCAAAACTTGGCGATGAGGAAATCGCTCGAATGTTGGATCACACTCATACAGCGCGGCTTTCGATGGTTGACCCACGCACCTACCACGGATTAATTTGTAGTTTTGCCCACGAAAGCGGGGATGATTTTGGAATGGGAATTGTTAAACGGTTTGACGAATCGCGAGGACTTATGACTATTTTGAACACCGCATTACCCCCCGCTCCGGTGAGAATCTTGAAACTTGGCACCTTCCGCATCGATTCTGGCGGCAAGGAGGTCGGGTCGCTGGCGCCATGGACGGTATAACCATAAGTCTGCATGCGCTTATTTATTGTTCGTCATGGCCAAACTGAGTGGAACACCAACGGGTTTGCACAAGGGCATTCGAACGTCGATCTTGATGAAACGGGACGGCGGCAAGCTGACCGTTTGATAGCCGCACTGCAAGATCAGAGAATTCAGCGCGTTTTCAGTAGCGACCTCAACCGGTGCGTAGAAACCGCTCAACCGCTAGCGACTTCGCTCGATTTGGAGTTGGAAATCCGCGAGGATTTACGCGAGCGAACCTTCGGTGAATTAGAAGGAGCCCACTACACTGCGATCCGGGCTTGGTTTTCCGCTGAGTCCAGACAACGCGGGTTGGGAGAACACGAGCTTCGACCTGAGGGTGGGGAGTCCATGAAAGACGTATGGAACCGTCTCGCCCGGATGAACCGAATGTTGGATCGGGCGCGTGAAAACACGGTGATCGTTACCCACGGCGGAACAGGCGGTTTGCTGATGGCCCGGTTGATGCGTGGAACAGTTCAGACCGCAAAGAGTTTTCGACTCGAAAATGCTTCGATCACTGAACTCATCCGCCGTCCAGATGGGTACTGGCAGATGCTGAGATTCTCGGATACCCGGCATTTAAGTGGTTGCCATGAAGAAACTCGCCGCTGAATTTGGGCCAGTTGTTCTCTCAGCGATCATGCTGAGTTTGGCTTTTCCGCCTGCGAATATCTTTTTGCTCGTTTTTATTGCGCTTGTGCCGTGGTTACGCCAACTTAGGGATAGCGAAAGCGGTTGGCACGCGGCTAAGCGGGGGTACCTGTTCGGATTTCTTTATTTTGGATTTCAAATGTTTTGGCTGTTCCCGTTTGTTTTTCGCTGGACTGGCAACCTAACACTTTCTTTACTGCCGTGGGTTGTCAGTGCATTCTTGGCAGGATTCTTCTTTATGCTTTTAGGTTGGCTGCTCAACCGATCCTTCGCTCGAGGATGGTGGTGGGCAGTGCCGCTGGTCTGGGCAGGAATTGAAGGATTCCGAGCCTACGTTCCGGTTTTGGCGTTCCCTTGGGGCAATGTGAGTCTGCCTTTGTGGCGGGTTCCAAGCATTGTTCAGCACGCAGCGTGGGGAACAATGTTCTTGGTTTCAGCGTGGGTGATCATCGCAAATCTGATCATCTTGGAACTGATGTATCCCAAAGAGCAAAAGCCAAATCAGCCAACTGTGTGGAGAATGACCGTGGTGTTCGTCGGGCTGTTGATGTTGAGCACGGCTCGATTCGCAATGCGCCCGGAAGGGGTCACAAAATCGTTCACTCTTGGTCAGCCAGGGGTTGACATGGCATTTTCACCGCCAGATGTAGAAAAGAAACTTTTGTTAGAAGCGACTCCAGATTTGCTGAATTCTGCGGTTCTTCAAAAGTCGGATTTGCTGATTCTGCCCGAGGGATATGCCGGGCACAATGAAGGTGATCCAATCTTTACGCCACTCGGTGAACGTCCGTTGGTGCCTGTGATCATGGGTGGTAACCATGTGGAAGGAGAAACGACATTCCAAACCGCCTTTTTATGGAACGGCGAAAAGTGGAGTTATGCAGATAAAACTCGCTTAGTTGTGTTCGGCGAGTTCGTTCCGTTTCGTGAATTGCCGTTCCTGCAGAACTTTGATTTACCCGCAGGCGACTTGTCTCCGGCCAAGAACTTTCAAACCTTGGATGCGGGCGACTACAAAATTGGGCAACTGATCTGCTTTGAAGGAGTTTTTCCTGATCTTGCCGCTAAACACTGTATGAATGGCGCCCAGGTGCTGGTGCAGATGAGCATAGATGACTGGTACGAAAAAACACCTTGCCACGACCAGCTTTGGATGAGTTCTGTGTGGCGCTCCATTGAAAGCGGGTTGCCTTTGGTGCGGGTTGGCGCTAGGGGGCAAAGTTTGGCGACTGACTCCCGGGGTGCGCTGGTGACGATGCTTCCGATTGGAGATCGGGTCGCAGGCGAAGCCAAATTGGTTGTCCCAGAAAAATCCGATGCTTTCGCATTCCGAATGTGGTTTGTGTACCTTTGCTGGCTTGTATGCGGTGTTGTTGGCGTGATAAGCTTGCGCCGTAATGCCACTCAGTAATGATGTAGTTTTATCGCTCAAAGCCGTGCCGATTTTTCCGGATAAGTGCGTGGTATGCAAGCAAACACCGGATACCTATTGGTCGATTCTCAGCAACCGCACCAATTTACTGTTCACCTTTTTGTTACCGGTGCTGTTTCTATTTGGATTCAAAAAAACGAAGGTGCCGATCTGCAAATCTTGCAAGAAAGTATTTGTTGTCAACCGAACTTTGCGATTTATCATCACCTTGGCCTTTCCGATTATATTAGTCGCAATTTTTTGGAACGCCCTTGATGACATGACCAGGCTACAAAGGCGGCTGGTTATTCTCATCGGTGGAGTAATGAGCGTTATTCCGGCAATCGTATGGCAGGTGTTCAATCCTCCGGCGGTGGATGTTTCCTTTTACGATGACAATAAGGAGTACGAATTTAAGAACTTAGAGTACGCAGTCGAATTTGCCGAGCTGAATTATCAAGAGGTCGTGAAAGTTTCTTTTGAGCAAGAAGCTCCGAGCGAAGCGTAGCTAATCCTCTTTTGCTTTCGATTTCAGGATTCTCTTGCTTTCGCTTTGGGTTGGAATCATCAAAGTTGAAACGTTGACGTGGATATGCTCGCCTTCAATCCGCTTTTCCTGGTCAGATTCTGAAAGTTCATCAATGAGGTCGTAGACTTCGTGCAAAGCCTTGCGAACAATCGCACTATTCTCGCGGCTGAGGTAAGCGCGGCTCCACCTGTATTGCAGATAGTCGTTGATGCCAGGTTCGATTTGCGCCGCTTTTTGGGTGAGTTCAAATTGGCGTTCCGCCATCCGCATTTGACCACGGAATCGGGCGAGGTATTCCATGATGATGCCCCATGGCTTGCCGCGCAGAACCATTTTCGTTTCGCGGCCTTTGGCGATGTAAAGGGCTTCCGTGCGAGAGCGACGCTTACGGGTGCCGGCGGGAACAATAAGCTCTACTGCAAGCAAGGTCGAAACGTGCTCGCCAACGCTGGCCGGACTTTTTCCAAGCTCTTGCGCTATCTCCCTGATGGAAATGGGTTCCTTTGCAGAAATCGTGCTGAAAACCTCAGTGCAGGCAACCGAAGCCAGAGCTCTGATTTGATGATTGTCAAAAACCAGGAGTTCGACTTGACCAGGGTAAAGCTTTGGCATATATTTGGAAATTCCAACTTTTCCTAGTTTACTAAAAATTATCGAAGAAGGCGTTAGAAATGTTCAGCATACAATGCACTGGACGGGTGATAAGCTTGAACGTTACGGATGCTGTAGCAATTCTATCTGGAGGAGAGAAGGGGATTCGAACCCCTGAAGGCTTTCACCTTAACGGTTTTCAAGACCGTCGCAATCGACCACTCTGCCATCTCTCCCGGTGATTGAAGGGCGATTTTACCATTGAAAAAAAGGGAGCCTGAGCCGTGCGATGTGGGTAGATTGAACCTGTGGTTGGAGCTTTATTGGCGATGACGATTGGATTGCAAAACGGGATGCCCCAGCAGACTGCAGTGCCCACCGAAAGGCATTGGGCATGGCACGATTTGGAGTACTACGCCTTTGTCCACTTTGGCCCCAACACATTTACCAATCAAGAATGGGGTAGTGGCTTAGAAGACCCCAAAGTATTTGCTCCCACGAATTTAGATACCGACCAGTGGTGCCGCGTGTTCAAAGATGCAGGGATGAAAGCGGTGATCTTAACCGCAAAACATCACGACGGATTCTGTTTATGGCCCAGCAAACTATCCACTCATACAGTTAGAGAAAGCGGATTCGGCAGAGACGTGCTTGCCGAGCTATCTGCCAGTTGCAAGAAGTACGGATTGAAAATGGGGGTTTATCTGTCGCCGTGGGATCGCAATCACCCAAAATACGGAACCCCAGAATACAACGATGTTTTTGTTGGAATGTTGGAAGAGGTTCTTGGCGGCAAATACGGAGAAATTTTTGAAGTCTGGTTCGATGGCGCAAACGGCGAAGGGCCGAACGGTAAAAGACAAGTTTATGATTTTGCGCGGTTCAACCAAACAGTAAGGAAATTGCAACCCAAAGCAGTGATCTTTTCTGATGCTGGTCCGGATATCCGCTGGGTCGGGAATGAGGATGGCTACGCAGGGAAGACGAACTGGTACACCATTGATCGCGACCGCTATGTGCCTGGAACTCCACTATACGCTGAACTCACCGAGGGTAAGAAAGGCGGAAAGGATTGGGTTCCGAGCGAGTGCGACGTATCTATCCGCAAGGGCTGGTTTTGGCGAGCAAGCGAGGATACAACGGTTAAAACTCCTGAGAAGCTGTTGGATATTTGGCTTGGCTCAGTTGGACGTGGATCTAACCTGTTGCTCAACGTGCCGCCTGATCGCCGAGGGCAAATATCACCGGCAGATGAAAAGGCTCTCATGGAATTCAAAAAAATGCGTGAGAAGCTTTTTGCAAATCCGCTTGACTCGATCAATGGCGGTTTTTCATCAGGCTCCCAAAATCATGGTTGGGTTTGGACTCCAGACGAGTCGGATAAGAGTCCGACTTGGGCGATCCGATTTCCCAACCCAACTGAATGCAATATGGTTGAGATCAGAGAGATTCTGGGAGGTGGTCAAGCTATAGCTGGATGGAAGGTTTCGGGGCTCGCGAAAGATGGCTGGCATGAGGTCACTCGTGGAACCACGATTGGTCGGCGGCGAATTGTTCAGTTTTCAAAAGTCAAAGTTTCGGAACTGAAATTAGAGATCACAGAGAGTTTAGGGACGGTTTCTTTGTTGATGCCGTTCACCGCGTATTTCGCGGAACCCTAACGAAGCCCTTAGCTACCTAACTGCCTGAGCCGTGCTTCAACATTAGCTTGCTCCGCGTTGGTGTTTGCATAACCAAGTGCCTGATAGAGAGCTTCGCGCGCACCTGCATTTGCATTAAGGCTTGCCAGTTGATTGCTGGCGGTGACATATCGGTTGTAAGCCTTAGTTTTGATCTGATTTTCCTGACTTTTGTCCAGTTGAATCGCATCCCGGAACTTCTCGTTCGCTTGTCGCCATTTCTCGTTGCGGATACGGGCGGTGGAGGCGGCAGTCCCCTCATCAACCAGCGATTCTGCTTCAAAAATCAGTTGGCTTGGGTCGCCTTGGGGAACTACGTTCTCAGTTGTTGGGGAAGTAGGTTCGTTGACCGGCGGTGGCACTGAATTATTCTGGGTCGTTCGGTTATCCGGCTGACCTGCCGGTTGATTGGTATCGGTCGGTTGGGTAACTTTTTGCGCGGGAACGCGATTGGTCAGCTCAGTCCCAGCCTCGCTTAATAGCCGGATGCCAAAAATCAAAAGCCCGCAGAGAGCTCCGATAATCACGAACGCCATCAGCAGTCGTCCGAGATTGGTCAATGCTTCGGGCGAGATAATCTGCCGCCGTGGTGGAGGTGGATAATAAACCGGAATCTGGGCTGGAGGATAAGCTGCCCCCTGGCTGTACGCAGAAGGATATTGTTGCGGTGGATAGTTTTGCTGAACCTGCCCGGGTGCTTGCCCGTAAGGAGTGTAAATCGCTTGGTTCGGTTGCCCACCAAGTGGTTGAGCTTGGTAATTGTATTGCTGAACTGGAGATACAACTGGTGGCGGAGCGTTACCCGTTGGGAGCAACGGATTGTAAAGCGGGTTGGGGGTTCCGTAAGGCGTGTACTGGCTGTTCGCTTGGTAAGGGTTCGCCTGAGGTTGAGCCATCGGCATTTGTGGCTGAATCGGATCTAGCACCTGAGAACTGAGTGATTTCAAAGCTTGTTTGAGATCATTGATCAGCGCATCCGCGCTACTGTGCCTCAGTTGTGGGGATTTATCCAATGCCTTGATCAGCACCGACCAAACCGTATGGTTGACGTTAGAGAGATATTCCGGCTCCGCGTTCATAATCGCGTATGTAATGCTGACAACCGAATCGCCAGTGAACGGCTTTTTGCCGGCAAGCATCTCGTAAAGCACGATTCCCAAACTAAAAATGTCGCTCCGAGCATCAATGTCGCGACCATTGATCTGCTCTGGAGACATATACGAAGGCGTTCCAAAAACCTGCCCATCCATCGTGATGTTCGGTTCAAAGGTTAGCCTGGCAATACCAAAGTCGGTGAGTTTAATCGCCCCGTTTTCCAGGATTTGGATGTTTTCTGGTTTCACGTCTCGGTGAACAACGCCGTTGCCATGAGCAAATGCCAAGGCTTTCAATATTTCAATCGCAACTTCAATAGCTTCGTCTGCTTCCAGTGTTCCGGCTGAATCCAGGGTTTTACGCAGAGTTTGCCCGTCCAGGTATTCCATCGCCAAATAAAAGCGACCATCTTGTTCGGCAACATCGTAAACGGTAACAATGTTCGGATGAACCAACGAGCCAGCGGCCTTGGCTTCGCGCATGAACCGTTTGATCCGGTCTTGCTTTTGCTGATCCGTGGAACCGCTTGGCACGGCAAGCTCTTTCACCGCAACGCGCCGATTCATCACGGGATCGTAGCCCTCGTAAACGATGTCGTTCGATCGGGCGATCTCGCGGATGATCTGGTATTTGCCCAGTGTGTCCGGCGGTGATTGGCTCATTCAGTCAAGTAGATTATCGGTGGAATTACCAGCAGTCTAAGGTATTTGACGCTTCTTTTTAGGTGTGGGATGCGAACAATCTGGGCGAGTATCGTAAATGCGATTCCTTCCGCTACAATTGAATAGAATTGAGCCCGGAACTTCAGAAGAAATCTGTAAGCGCAGAGGAACTCGCCAAGCTGATTGATGCAGTTGGTGAATGCAATTGGCAACGTTTTCAGCGTTACAAGGATGAAAACCATTTCGTAGGGCAATTAACGTTTCTAGGATTCTTTATTGTATTCATCGCTTCTATTTTTCTTTGTTTTGGATTTGGTTTGTTTGTTGGGCTCATTGTTTTTGGCGGTAGTTTTGCCTACCCGTTTTATGCGTGGCAAAGATGGATTTCTTTACGTGGGGAACTAGAAGATGCGATGCTGGTATCGCATGAAGATGAGATCGCAAGCGCAATTTCAATAGCTACTTGGGAATATGTTGGATACGATTCTGCAGAGAGGGTTAGGAAGAGAGGGCGTGCTGAACTTGAGTCCTTCGCAGTGTTACGTCATTTTGAGCCTAATGACCTTGAAAGGGCGCACTCTGCAATAAAGAATCCAGCAGTCGCAAAAAAACTGAGGGAGGAGATAAATAGTCGTAAAAAGGTAGAGAACTACTGTGTGAAGTGGGGAGTTTTCGCAGGGTTTATTACAGCAGTTCTTGAATTTATTCTCATCTACACATTTTGGCCGCAGATTCTGTCAAATAGCGCAACTCGGTCAGAACGCAAGCTTCTTTTTTGGATTCCGATTGTAGTTGGCTTCATTTGTTACATTCTGCTGATAACAAATAAGGCTGAAGAGCTTCAGCGGCTGTCGGGTTTGAGTAGACGATCTCTAAGAAAGATTAAAAGACAGGCGAACATAGAGAAAACAAAAGTGAAATCAAATCAACGTCCAAGTAAAGATGATTGACCCGATCTATCAATTTCGTATTGTTGTAGGCCCAGACGTTGCCTCACTCATTTTCAGGCGTCTGGTTCATCGTGAAAAGGGTTTGGGCAATAGGGTTACTGAGTATTTTAATACTCGCTGGATGTGGCGGATACAGCTATAAAATCAACCTCGCCGTCGGAGAGTTTGTGGGTGATATCGAATCCGTCTCCCCCGGAGAATTCGATGCGTGGGTGGATTTGCGCTTTCGGAGCAACGGGCGAGTTACTGGCTGGGGTGACATTGAGGATACGAAACAAATTACCGTCACCGGGCAACTCCAGGAAAACGGCGAGCTTGAGCTAATCCTTATCGAAAATGATTCCGGGAACCAGCACCTCATCCAAGGGCGGGTTGGGGTTGAGAATGTCACCATGTCTGGTCGGGTAGATCGCGTGGTGGGCGAAAACCGCTACCCGACCGACTTGGAATTAGTCAGAATTGATCCTCTTTAAAGATTTCATCTGAAATCTGATGAATCTTTGATTCTGATTACGCGTCAGTCTTGCATGGGCACAATTAGATGGGTCTGCGGGTTTGTAATGGCATCACTTACTTTAGTTGGGTGTGGTGGCTCGAGTGGAGTCCTGAATGAGGCAGTAAATACAAACATTACTGTAATTGCTGGCGACTATTCCGGCGTTCTTGTTTCAACCAATCCACTCGAAGGCGGATTTGCTGTCACATTTGGAGCAGCACTTGATAACTTTGGCGCATTCTCTGGAGAGGGTGAAATTATGACCGACGCGTCTGCGCAGGTAAGCGGATCACTTGCCAACGATGGTGTAGTAAGGGTGTTTGTTACTTTTTCATCCGCAGATGGATCAACTACAGAATCTAAGTCGTTTACTGGTCGAGTTATACAATCTGGCAACGAATACAAAGGATCGGCACGCGATGATAATCCCGTTAATCCGACCATTTACCACTTTACACTGAAACGATAAATTTAGAACAGCGTGGAAGAATATTCTTCCACGCTGTTCTAAATTAAGAAAGTGAGGCGTCCATCGTGATGGTCGCGTTCAGAACTTTGCTGACTGGGCAACCCTTTTCAACATCCTTCGCACATTGCTGGAATTGTTCGGCGGTTGCGCCGGGTACCGATGCCTTTACTGTCAAGTGAACCTTCGTAATGGTGAATCCATCGCCATCTTTTTCCACCGTCACCGCTGAACTCGTATTGATACTGTCGGCGGTCAATCCTTCTTTAGCAAGTCGGCCCGCCAGCGCCATTGAAAAACAGCCTGCGTGAGCGGCTCCGATGAGTTCTTCGGGGTTGGTGCCTTGGCCTTCGGCAAATCGTGCGTTAAAGCTGTAAGGGGCTTGGTCAAGCACTTTGGTTTCGGTGGAAACCGTGCCTTTGCCATCCATAATTCCGCCGTTCCACACGGCACTACCAGTTCTTGTCATATCAATTTCAGCCTACCAGGCGACCAGTCCGCGATCTAGTAAATTGTCCGTTAAGATTTAGAACCCTGTGCCAGGCGCACCTTCAAAAATGGGGAATGGTGGTTCTTTAAAGCCCTTTGCATCGAACTCTGCCCTGGTTTTGCGAACCTGATCAATCAATCCAGGAACCTGGTGCGGTGCCTTTGCTGGATTCTTAAACGCCTGCTTGAAGATCGGCCAGAAATCTTCGATTCCGTGCGAAAGGTCAAAGACCATCACTCCTTGAGTGGTTGCCGTAGCTGCTTGGAGAGCAGATTCTAACCCTTCGTGGTTCGTTTTGAACGTATCGAGCATGATCCCGGCGTAAACCCACGATTGGTCACGAGCGACCCGGTTGCTGAGGATTCCTCCCGCTTCGACAGTTCGCCCGGGAACACCGCCTGAACCTACCGCTTCATAAACCGTTCCATGAGGGTAGTAGCATCCCGTGATCAGCACATCTAACTTTGATGCGAAGCCAGTTTGCCGGTACGCCGAAGTAAGAAACGGGAAGCCAGCATTGATGTTGGGGCTTGCGTAGTTGTTCCCGTACTTCTGATAATCGCCGTACCAAGAACCAGCATAGATTCCGAACTGTGCGGTCGGTCGGTTTACTTTGAGGTGGGCCCGAGCTTTGGCAACCCAACTCGATAAAGTCTGCGCCCGAAAAGCTAGCCAAGCGTCGAAGAGTCGCCCCGGTTGAAGATAAGGAGTCAAGCTGGGAGAGTAATTGTAGGTGTAGATATCGTTGGGCCAATCCACAAATTCGCCAATCGCTTGCTCAAATTTGATGCGAGTAGTTTCGGAGAAATCAGAATCCAGGCCGCCAAATCGGAGTCGGTCGTCGTAAAGTAGCCCATCAATTTCGTAATTCTTTGCGACTTCATCAATAAATGCAAAAGTGCGCTGCTGCATCCGCTCACTGTGCGGATTCATCATCAGCGGGATTTGATTCTGGTCTTCGCCACTGGGAACGAATTTAGCGGTTGAACGGATCACGATTTTATTGCCCGGGCTGTAACGGGCAAGTTCGGTCGCTGCATTGCCAGTAGCGGCGAATAGCGCCAAACCGTTGAGAGATGCTGGTTTTTCGCTTGAACTGGATCGGATGTTTCCCGATTTCTCAACCGCTACGAACCACTCCCCGCTCGCTTTCTTAGGGTCGGTGAATACCGCAACTGGCTGATCGTAGTTTGCCGGGTCCAAGCCAGGTGCGATTTCAAACCCATTCCAAGTCGGAACAGGAATATATCGAGCGGTTTGAAGCTCAGGGTGCTCATATCCCCAGCCTGGTTTAAAGAACTGATTATTTTCCTTGCCGAAATCTCGTTTGCCGTAGCTATGACCCTCACTGAACGCGTTCATCGCAACAAAGAGAGAAATGCCTTGCTTCTTTGTTTCGTCGCAGAAAATCTTTAGCGGATCAAATCCCGCTTCCATCTTCGCATCCCGCCAAAACGTAATCTGCTCAGTGAGTTTGGATGGATACATCGTATACCCATTGATCGGTTTGATATCGAATACCAGCGTGTTGAACCCGACTTCTTTGGCTTTGGCGACAATGCCAGCGATTTTCTGTTCGCTATTAACTCGCCCAAGGTTGGCGGTGGCGTCGATCCACAAAACTCTGGCTTGGAGGTCTAGTCGGCGAGCGGTGGATTGCCCGACTCCGTATTTGGCGAGTTCGTGGTGGATGTAAACGGGCGGAAGCGCAAGCGGAGCGGTTAGCTCAAACCGGCTCTCGGTGCTGAGAGCTTGGGTGGTGATAAGAGCGGCGAGCGTTCCGAGCATGGCTTATTATGCAAGTTTCAAAGATTGGGCTTTGACCTGCTGAACCAAATTGGTGAGTCCGAGCGATTTACCCATAGAGAGTTCTCGCCCGAAGAGCGCGAATACAAGTTCTCCATCAAGTGATTCCGCAGATGAAGGTGATTTGCCTTGGAGAGCTTCCGATAGCAAGGCCGCTAACGCCATTGCGCTCAATCCTTGTGGGTTATCAACAACGATTTCGATATCCAATGCTCCTTCTTTTAATGAAACCCAGGTGTAAACCTCCGATTCACAGCCAGGCACCCGATTTTCAGTCGGGTATGGCTTTTCGTGCGGTGCCGGCTGATAAGATTTCGACAACTCAATGAGAGCTTGAATACGATCCGCTCGATCCTCCAGGAAGCTAAGGGTCTCGATGAACCCTTGAATCGGCTCAGGGTAGGGCATTCTTACTTTTCGATAGGCAGGCCAACACTGTTGCCCCACTCTGTCCACGAACCATCATAGTTCTTAACGTTTGAATGTCCAAGCAGATACTTGAGAACGAACCAGGTGTGGGAAGATCGCTCCCCAATTCGGCAATAAGCAATCGTTGGCTCGTTGGATTTCAGTCCCTGTGAAACTTCGTACAGTTCTTTCAGTTCTTCCATGGACTTAAAGGTGCCGTCTTCGGGATTGATGGCTTTTGCCCAAGGCACTGATTTCGCACCGGGAATGTGACCACCTCTTAAAGCTCCTTCGTTGGGGTAGTCGGGCATGTGCATTCGTTCGCCGCTATATTCCTCGGGGGAGCGGACATCTACCAGTTGCCCTTGCTTTTTCACGTGAGAAAGCACTTCATCACGGAAAGCTCTGAGCTTAGAATCGTCACGATTCGGAGCTTGGTAGTTGGTAGATTCAGCAGTTGGTTTTTCTGTGGAAGTAGGGCGGTTCTCTTTAATCCATTTCAGTCTTCCACCGTCCATTACTGCGGCGTTGGTGTGACCGAATAGTTGGAATACCCAAAAAGCGTAACAAGCCCACCAGTTGTTCTTGTCGCCATAAAAAACGATTTTGGATTCTGGAGTCGCGCCAATCCGCGACATGAGTTTTTCAAACCCATCTTTATCAAGGTAGTCACGAACCAGCGGATCATTTAAGTCAAGAGTCCAATCCACTTCAAATGCACCTGGGATGTGCCCCGAAGGATAGAGGAGTGGATCTTCATTGGATTCAACAATTATCACACTTGGGTCGTTTACATGCTCTGCCACCCAATCTGTGTCAACAAGGAATTCAGGATAGGCATAACCTCGATTTTGGATTGAGTCGGACATAAAGTAATTTTGATTGATTTTCATGCTGGCATCGGGGACTGTATTCTGAGCCTGATTGCATCAGATGTGCCGTTGCTGCGAAAAATGCCCCCAGTAAAAGTATTAGCTAACAGATTAAATTATTGCTGTATTCAGGTTAATTTCTTATGCAACGTAACGAGGGAAATTTTTTTAGCCGAATTAGTAACTTAGGTTGCTAAGGCTATCAAAGGGATTTGCTCGGGCAGATATGATTCTGCGTTTTGACCGTCGGATTATCGGAATAGGATCCGCCGCCTTGATATTCGTGTCCCTCTATTTTATTGGCCTCATGGTTGCTAAGCGGTGGGAAGACACAGTTCGTAAAGAGGTCAGGATGGATCTCGTAATGATTTCGGCCAGTGCAGCTACTCGCCTGGATTCTAAAGTTCATGAAGCGTTGCGCGGCAACTATGGCACGGATAACGGAGCTTACGAATATGAGAACAAAAAGCTCAAGCAGATTTTGGTCAGAAACGAAAATATACGCTATGTTTACACTTGTTATCTAGAAAACGGAGAAGTTCACTTTGGCCTTGACCCAACTCCGCCGGGAGATTCAGATGGCGATGGAGTTGACGATAAATCTTATTGGGGGGATGTATATGATGATCCGCCAGGGGAACTGATCAAAGCTCTCAGAACAGGTGAAACTCAAACGGACGCTCGGCCATACAAAGATTCGTGGGGCACTTTTATCAGTGGCTATACACCGATTTTTAATGCCGATGGCTCAGTGGAAGCGGTTGTTGGCGTTGATTTGCAGTACTCGCAGTATCTTAAGCAATTCCAAGCTGTAAATGATTTCTTCTGGATGTGGATTCTTTCATCAGCAGGATTTTGTGTAGCAGTCGGCTTGTCTTCATTTTTAGCGTGGAATCGGATTCAAAAAGGGTTTATTGCGATTTCCGAATCAAGGGCTGAGGTCATTGCAAAGAACCGCCAGCTTGAGCAGTTAAACGAAACTCTCGATACTCAAGTGCGGTACGACGCGCTAACTGGTTTGATGAGCCGAGCGGGGTTTGAAATTGCAGTTTTGAATGAGCTTCATGCGAAACCAGGTGGGCCACGACCAAACGTAACTCTCGCAATTATTGACCTTGATGACTTCAAACTCATGAATGATCTCCATAGCCATGCTTATGGAGACAGTGTTCTCATCGCTTTTGGGGCACGATTACAAACCCACGTTGATGGTGCTGTCGTCGGCAGGTTTGGCGGAGACGAATTCGTTGTCATGATGTCGGGCGAGGATTCACAAAACCGGCTCCGAACCGCACTGCTACGATTCCAGCGCTCGATAGTAGAAGAGCCCCTCGTGGTGGACGAACATTTGCTTCAACCATGTACTGCGAGCATCGGATTAGCATCCAATGTCGGGCCACGGATGTCTTTTACTGACCTCTTTCGCCATGCCGACATAGCGATGTACGAAGCAAAGTCGAAGTCCTCTGGTCACTTAGAAGAATATCAAGACTGGATGTCGGAAACCATTGTTCGCCGCTTCCAGATTGAAAACGATTTGCGCCGGGCGATGGAGAAAAAAGAATTTTGGATGGCGATTCAGCCGATTGTGGATATGTCAACCGGTGAAACCGTAGCCGGAGAAATGCTGATGCGCTGGACAAAGGCTGACGGAACATTTGTTTCGCCAGCCGACTTCATTCCGGTTGCAGAAACGACTGGCATGATTGGCGAACTGGGCTACTGGGCCTTAGAAACGGCATGCGAAACACTTGCGGAAATTAGAAAAGGCGACCCTGATGCCCGGATCAATATTTCAGTAAACGTATCGGCAAGACAGCTCATTGATCCTGAATTTGTCCAACGCGTTGGAGAGATAATCAGTCGGCACGATTTCCACCGTGCGGCTCTCTGGCTGGAACTGACTGAATCAACCTTGATTGATGACATTGACGGCGTTTGTGCAAAGCTGGAAAAAATCCGCGAGTATGGGTTAAAGATCGCTTTGGACGACTTTGGAACGGGCTACTCATCACTCAGCATGATGCTGAAAGTTCCGCTTGACTGCTTGAAGGTAGATCAAAGTTTTGTCATCAACATGCCGGATAACCCGAAAAATATCGAATTGACCCGGACTATCCTCATTCTTGCTAAATCCATGAATCTGAGAGTTATTGCTGAAGGGGTTGAGACCGAGGAACATGTCCAGCTTTTGAGAAGACTCGGCTGTATCCTCGGACAAGGTTATTTTTATTCAAAACCGATTCCCATTCCGGCTTACTTAGACCGCCTAAACCTTGACCAAAAAGCGGCCTAGGCTAGTAGACATTCAATTACTGTTTCAAGCATTCCCGGCGTATAATAACGGAAGATGTCTTCCACCATCGTACGATTTGATGCGCCTCTTGCGCTAAGCCAAGATTTCACTCCGAAAGGTGATCAGGCTACGGCAATTCAAGGGCTGGTCGATGGCCTGGACAGTGGATTTCGATTCCAAACTCTTCTGGGTGCTACTGGAACAGGAAAGACGTACACCATGGCGAGCGTGATCGCAGAGAGCCAACGCCCAGCCCTCATCATCGCCCACAACAAAACGTTGGCGGCTCAGTTGTGCCAAGAGTTCCGAGCATTTTTCCCCGACAACGCCGTTCACTACTTTATCAGCTACTACGACTACTACCAGCCGGAAGCGTATGTGCCAGGAAGCGATTTATATATTGAAAAGGATTCGAGTACAAACGAAGAAATCGAGCGTCTCCGCCACGCTGCGACTCAGGCATTGCTAGAGCGGCGAGATGTTGTTGTGGTCGCCAGTGTGAGTTGCATCTACGGCCTTGGTTCGCCGGATGTCTACGCGGATAGCGTTATCACTTTTGTTCAAAACGAAGAATTCCCGATGGACAAGGCGATGGAACGCTTGATCCAGATGCAGTTCACTCGTAATGATTTCGTACTTGAAAGAGGAACCTTTAAAGTCAAAGGCGACATTTTGGATATCCAGCCAAAAGATGAAGAAGTCGTTACGAGGATCGAATATTTTGGTGATAGCGTTGAGCGGATTCGACTAATTGACCCTCTGACTCAGGAAGTCTACGATGAACCGAGACAATGCTCAATTTTCCCGGCGACCCACTATGTCACTCCCTGGGAAAAGATTGATGATGTTCTTGAATTGATTAAATTTGAAGCGGCCCAGCAAGTCGCTTACTTTGAAGCGAACAACAAACTACTAGAAGCTCAACGATTGCGTCAGCGAACCGAATTTGATATCGAAATGATTAAAGAAGTCGGATTCTGCAACGGAATCGAAAACTATTCGCGTTATTTTGATGGTCGCGAGCCGGGTGATCCTCCTTACACGCTTCTGGACTTCCTTCCGAAAGATGCGATTGTTTTCATCGATGAAAGTCACCAAACTTTGCCGCAAATTCGGGCGATGTATAACGGTGACCGTCAGCGAAAAAGTGTTCTGGTGGACTACGGATTCCGATTGCCGAGCGCGCTCGACAACCGGCCGCTCAAGTTCGATGAATTCTTGGATCGCGTACCTCAAGTTGTCCATGTCTCAGCAACGCCTGGCCCATTTGAATTAGAAGTCGAGAACAATCGCGTTGAGCAGATCATCCGCCCGACCTACGTTATTGATCCTGAAATCAGCGTTCGACCAACCGAAAAGCAGATAGATGATTTGATTACTGAGATTCAAAAGCGAGTTGAGCGAAAAGAACGGACTTTGGTGACGACTCTCACCAAAAAAATGGCAGAAGATCTCACCGGATATCTAGAAGATTTGAATGTGCGGGTCAACTACATCCACAGCGAGGTTCATTCGCTCGAAAGACCAGAGATTCTGCGCGATCTCCGACTTGGGGTATACGACGTTGTCGTCGGCGTCAACCTTCTTCGCGAAGGTCTTGACCTGCCCGAAGTTACGCTTGTTGCCATTCTTGATGCGGATAAAGAAGGATTCCTGCGATCCGAAACTTCTCTGATCCAAACTATTGGTCGCGCTGCGAGGAACGAAGACGGGTTAGTGATCATGTATGCGGATCGAGTTACCCGATCAATGCAAGCCGCAATAGATGAAACGAACCGCCGTCGGGAGATTCAGGCGGAATACAATGAGAAGAATGGCACCCGCCCGCGAACAGTAAAGAAGGAAGTGCGGGAAACTGTCCGCTCCTACGATGCTGTTGCAGAAACTGTCGCCCAATACTCAGATGAAGTCGGTCAGAAGTTAGCGGCTGATGGGCAACCGATTAGGGTTGAAGATATTCCTGTGCTCATCAGCGCGCTCGAAAAAAATATGAAGGAACTTGCTAAGGCCATGGAATTTGAAAAAGCCGCTCAAGTACGTGATGAGATTTCTGGTTTGCGCAAAATGATGGGGATCAGCGATGGTCGAATTGGAGTTGACAAACGCAAGTTACCGGGAGCCCGAGGAAGATCGCGGTACAAGCATTAACGATCTTTGCGAGCTAACCATCGGTATTCTTGTCGTACGGCCCTCAGCAAACTTTTAGTAATAGATTGGGGAAGTGGTTCATCGGCAAATGCTTGAGCTATTGCGGCGATATGGATAGGTTTAATTGTTGGTTCGGGAACAACTGCGTAAACCGTTTCCCAAGTGTGCGGATGAAACTTCGACTTAAAGTTTTCCAGCCCGTTAAAGTTATAGAACCTCCGACCATGGGCTCGTGCCCAGGTTGCGAGTGCCTTCAACCATTTGGGCAAATCGCTACTCATTACTGTACTTGAGAACGGAATCAAGCCCATTGTGAGGAATTCAAACCCTTCTTCGGCAAGCTGAAGTGCCGCCGTGTGAAGCATGAGTTCTACGGTCCCGTTTGGGGCAGATGGGGAGCGAGGGAATTGTTCGGTTAGCCAACCTTTCCGAGTTGCAATGGGGCATAGATTCAGGAAGGCTATTGGCACACCGTTTTGTTCAGCAACAAATGTGCGACGATCAACCAAATAGTTAAGAGTTTGAGGTTCAACTAAGAAATGCAGAGGAGGCAGGCCCCGATGCGCGAGCCACGAATCAAGTACGGCTTGTAGCCCGGGATTGTTCTCTGCCTCGTCGGTCGAGTATTCGCGAATCGTAACGCCTTTGGCCCGAGAGCGCCGAAGTTGCTCTTTGAGCGAGGCGTGGGCCGTAATTGTTTGCTTCCACTCAGCAAGATTCCAACAAGGCTGGGTACCGATAGCAATACGTGAACTGGGGCAAATTTCTTCGCACGTATCCAATAACGGAGGGATTCCAGCAAAAAAACACGGACGCTTATTAGCCAATTTACAGTCCGCAAAAAATTCTCGAAGAACTTCAGGGAGTTTTCCCTTTGGGCAAACCGGATTACCTGCGACGACCCGTATTCCAAAGTGGTCTACATAACCAATTACGCTCGTCTGGTCACGGTTAAACCATTTGGTTATTCCATCGTTGACCAGCTGATAGCTCGCGACATTGGTTCCGTGAGAGAGAATAATCTCGCGGGCCAACAAGGTTTCAGAGGATGGATGGGTGAGGTTCAACTGAATAGCTATCAACCCAGCATACCGGGAGGCCCAGGATAAATGGCTAATGGTTGATAGACTCCGATTATGGATACGCCGATTCGGATTCCTGATTCGCTGCAAGGAATCGGCGCAACCATGGATCGGATTCCCACTCCTGAAGAAGCCCTTTGGCTTTTCGCAACTCCCGTTCGAGTTGAAATGGCTCGCAAAGAAGCCGCAGTCGCGGATACGGGCGAACGTTTCACATTTGGCGATGGAATCGCCGCCTGGCGTTGGGGAAGCGGGCCACGAATTCTTTTGATGCACGGTTGGAACGGCAGGGGATTAAATCTTTCTTCTTTCGTTCAGCCGCTGGTGGATGCAGGTTATGAGGTCATCGCGATTGACGCCCCCGGGCATGGCGATTCCGCTGGTGATTATTGTTATGCTCCTCTCTATGCCGATGCCGCCACACTTTTAGCGCAGGCACAGGGCGAGTTTTATGCTGTGGTTGCTCACTCGTTCGGAACGTGCGCCGCCACCGTGGCGATGAAACGCGGGCTGAGGTTTGAAAAAGCGGTTTATCTCAGTGCGTTTTGTTACATCAAGCCAAGATTTTTTGAGTTCAGTGCCGCTGTCGGGTTAGATTCCGCCGGTCAGCAAGCGATGTGGCAACACACAGAGGATTACTTCGGCCCGGGGTTGATTGAAAGCTTCCACGGCGACGTCGCGGCTAAGGGGTTCACGGCGCAGGGATTGATCATCCACGATCAAGACGATCCCGAAATTTTGGTAGAGCAGGCACAAGCAATGGCGGCGGTCTGGCCAAATTGCGAACTAATGGTTACAGAAAAATTGGGGCATTACCGGCTCATCCGAAGCCGAGAAGTCATCGAAAAAGTAACTGAATTTCTAGGAGGCGGAAATGAAATTTGAAATGAACCCGGAAATCACTGAGGCTTGGACAATTCCGAGCGCGTTCTATACCGATGAAGCAATTTTCCGAGAGAGTGCCGACAAAATTTTTGCTCGGAGCTGGCAGTTCACAATCTGGCTCGATCAGGTCAAGGTGCCAGGCTCGGTGTATCCCTTCATGCTTTTGCCGGGCTTTGTAGATGAACCGTTACTTTTCACTCGATCTCGTGAAGATGAACTGCATTTGCTTTCCAATGTCTGCACGCATCGGGGCAACTTAGTTTGCGAGGGTGCCGGGAACACGAACAGCCTCCGATGCCGTTACCATGGTCGGCGGTTTGGGCTAGACGGCAAATTTCAATCGATGCCCGAGTTTGAGGACGTCAAAAACTTCCCGTGCGAAAGCGATAATCTTCCGCACATTCCGTTTGGTGAGTGGCGGAACTTCTACTTCACAAAGCTTAGCGATTCTGAAGTCACTCTACAAGACGTTTTTGCCGAAATCGAAGAACGGATCGGCTGGATGCCCATTGAACAGTTCATTCACGCTCCAGAACGCAAGCGCGACTACTTGGTGAATGCTCACTGGGCACTCTATGTTGATAATTATCTGGAAGGATTTCACATCCCGTACATCCACGCGGCCCTCAACGCTACTTTGGATTATGGGAATTACCGCACAGAACTCATTAAACATGGCAACTTACAGGTGGGGTTTGCCGGAACCGGGGAACCAGCGTTTGATCTTCCCGAAAGCAGTCCAGATTTCGGTTCCCGCATCGGTGCGTACTACTATTGGCTATTCCCGAATCTGATGCTGAATTTTTATCCGTGGGGGCTCAGTGTGAACATCATTCAGCCTCTTGCCGTCAACCGCACAAAGGTGACTTTCTTGCCATTCGTTTGGAAGCCAGAGCTAGTCGGGGAAGGGGCTGGAGGCGACCTTGACCGAGTCGAACGGGAAGACGAAGTCGTGGTTGAAATGACGATGAAAGGCGTCGGTAGTCGATTTTATGATAGGGGTCGCTATTCGCCGAAACGTGAATTAGGTGTTCACCAATTTCATCAGATGATCGCTGAGGCAATGAATCGTGAGTAACAGTTCCAAACGAGCGGCTCTACCTTTATTCAACTTTGCTTTGGCAATTGCGATGGGTGCATTTTGTGCTCACGCGCTCAAAAGCAGTCTCTCGGAATACGGCCTTGAAGTCTTCAATACAAGCAAGGATTATCACATGTGGGTCGGCATTGTGTGGATTGTTTTGGCTCTGTCGGCAATCTCAGATAGAACGTGGAAGTGGTTAACCTGGGTACTAGGAATCGGGACGATTTTGTTCTGCGGAAGCCTTTATCTGCTTGCTGTAACGAATATCAAAGTTCTGGGTGCGATTACTCCGCTGGGTGGAGCAACTTGGATTATTGGGTTCACTGCGCTTGGCATTTCTGCCCTCAAAGGCAGTTTGTTGGTAGAGTCTGTGCATGATTAGCGTTTTGGTGGCAAGCATTGCTTTAGCCCAAGACAAGCCTTTCCCTCAGCCACGGATTTATTCACGTGAGGATTGGGGAGCAAACAAAGTTGTTTTGGAATTAGAACCCCACAAAATTACGACAATCACGGTTCACCACACAGGCGTCAAACAAGATAAAGCGAGAGCATTTTTCAGCAAGTTGCGCGGATTACAGGCTTGGTCACAAAGGGAAGATGAACTTGCTAGTGGTAAAAAGAAGCCGCAATGGGCAGATATTCCGTATCACTACTACATTGATTGGCAAGGCGGAATTGCCGAATGCCGACCAATCAATCTGCCTGGTGATACAAACACTTCTTACGATGTGCGCGGTCATGCACTGGTGGTTGTAGAAGGGACTTTCCCCGACGATGAATTCAATGCAGATCAGCAGAAGTCGCTGATGGCAACAGTTCTTTGGCTGAGCGACAAGTACCATATCTCAGCGGAGAAGGTTAAGGGCCACATGGATTACGCACCTGGGGAAACCGATTGCCCCGGCACTTCAATCATGGAATTCTTGCCAAAAATCCGTGATGCGATCAAGAAGCACAAGTCTCCAATGGGCTGATTAATGGAACCATCTGGCATCAAATGTGCTTTTATTTAGATAAGAGATGATCTCCCTCCTTGCCGCAACCATACTGTTTTTCCCAGAACCTGTAGTCAGCATTCCTGGATGGTCGGCAAACTGGGAGGCGGCTAAAGCTCAATCTCTGCAAACGGGAAAACCGATTCTGGCCAACTTTACTGGCTCAGATTGGTGTCCATATTGTATACGGCTGGAAGAAGAAGTCTTTACTACGGAAGAATTCAAATCGTGGGCGAAAGAAAAAGTCATTTTGCTTGAAGTTGATTTTCCTCAAGGCAAAAAGTTGCCGGAGAAGATAACTAAACAAAATGAGCAACTGGCTCGCGAATACGGTGTGAGCGCGTTCCCATCTATTTTGTTCTTAGACGGTAACGGAGATGTACTAGGGAATTCTGGATATTTGCGTGATCCTGGACCCAAGGTGTGGACTCAACATGCGGATCAACAAATTACCCTGGGCAAAATCGACCTGAAGAGTAGCAATGGCTGGCCAAAAATTGTGGCAAAGCAATTATCTGCAGAAAATGATGTCCGTGGGAAAAAACTGCAAACAACCGATTTTGGCAAGATTGTTAACGGCAAAGCCGCCCCCAAGAAGGGTCGCGTTTTAATCGTTGATTTATGGGCAACTTGGTGCGGCCCCTGCGTTCAAGAAATGCCCAAACTTGAAGCTTGGGCTAAAAAGTACTCAAATTACGTTGACATCATTGGAGTCTCAGAAGAAGATGCGGCGACTATCAAAGAGTTTGCAGCTAAACGCCCCGTCAGCTATCCGCTCTATTCGGATACGGATGCAAAAATTTACAAGGAACTCATGGTGGGTGGAATCCCATTCGTACTCGTGATTTCGCCCGATGGCATTGTCCGATATGAGGGTTCTCCCAATGATCCGAGCGATCCTTTAACCGAAAGAGTGCTGCAAAAAATCATCACAGCCAGTAAGCTGAGAAAATGATTTCAGCTCTGCTTGCCGTTTCGCTGCTCCAACAAAACTCTGCCATCGTTCCGGTCAATCGAACAGATGCGGGGTGGACGGCTCGGCATGAAGAAATGGTTAAGCTAGCAAAGTCCGGCGAAAAATTTGAGCTAGTTCTGATTGGTGACTCGATCACACATGGATGGGGAGGCCGTCCGCAGCCAAACGCCCAGTGGAAAGGCGTCGCGCCAGATCACTTCGATGAACTGTTTGGCCCTTACAAACCATTGAACCTGGGAATTAGCGGCGACCGAACCCAACACGTTTTATGGCGATTAGATAATGGCGAACTTGAAGGCGTTAATCCCAAGGTCTGCATGATCATGATCGGTACCAACAATGTGAGTTCAAACACACCCGCTGAGGTGTTTGAAGGCATCAGCAAAATCGTAGATAAAGTTCACGAAAAAGCCCCTAAATCCAAGGTGTTGATTATCGGGATTCTGCCGCGAGATTTTGAAATCACCGAGAACCGCAAGAAAAACGATGCGGTTAACGAAATGATTGAAAAGAAATCGTGGCCCGCTTATGTGACATACCAGAATGTCAACAAAGGATTCTTGGATTCTGAGGGCAAAATGAGCGCTTCCGTTATGCCAGATGCGCTCCATCCTAACGCCGCCGGATACAAAATATGGGGCGATGCGATCAAGCCAACACTCGCGAAACTATTTAGCGAGTAGTCCGGCTAGTACGTCTGCCGTGTCCATAAACTCTTCCACGGTGTTCAGCGGGTGGGGGCCAAACCGAACGAATCCGTTTCGAGAGTCCACTCTTATGCCGTGTTGCTTGAGTTGAGCCACCAACTCTTGGTGGTTTGCGGTTGGAAGGAGTGAAAAAGCACCAAATTGCTCGGCATCTTCCGGAACGAAAATTGGAACACCTTCAGCTTGAAACGCCTGCCGCAATTCGCTTTGTTGATGCAGATTCGTCGCCCTCAGCTTCTCGATTGTGAAGTAATTCAGATAATTAAGGCCCGCTAAAGCTTGATAGGCGCAGATGACGGGAGGAGTTGATTCCCACCAAGCCCGCTCATCAGTAGCGCGGTCTGCATTGCGTTCGTATCCAAATAATTCCTTTTTGGCAAACCATCCTGTATCAAGAGTTTGGAGCTGGTTTTGTACTTTCGGGGCAACTGCTAGCCAGCACGCTCCAGGGCCACCGTGGACATATTTGTAGCTTCCACCGATTGCAAAATCCGCCCCGGGCCACGCCATAGGGATCACACCAAAGCTGTGATAAGTGTCGAGCAAAACGAGTGCACCGCAATTGTGAGCATGATTGACTAACCTCTCAATCTCTGGAAACAGTTGCCCGGTCGTGAAATTGACTATGCTTATGACAATAAGGTCAGTTCCTTCGGTGATCGCATTGATGAAGTCATTAGCAACAAACAGCGGAACCTCTCCCGAATGAGAAGTCGGCTCAACAAAATTACACTCAATCAAGCCCTGTGATTCATAAGTACGAAGGATAAAGTCAATGCTGTCGAACTCCATACTGGAAGTCACTACATTAATCTTTTTGCCAGCAAGTGAGTTAAGAACTGCTCTCAAACCTTGTCCGGCTGACGTTTTTAAATTGACTGAACCACCTTCAGGCAATTGCAGTAAGTCGCCGACGAGGTTATGGAAATTGCTGAGAGTTTCTAGCCACTCGCCCCAAGCATCGTCAATGTTCGTGTACCACAGCTCCAGAAATCGGTTGATATCGAGTTGGGTTTGGTCAAGGGGGCGTCCAAGCGAGTGGTTTGCCAAGTAGATACCGCCCGGATTGTGGCGAGAGAACAGGGGTGCAATCTGTTGCTTGACTTCCAGGTGAGTGAATGGGGTTGCCAAGTTATCTCCCGATTTCTGTGCGGACTGCCCATAACTCAGGGAATAACCGAATTCCCACAGCCTTGCGTAGGAACATCACGCCGGAGCTTCCGCCGGTTCCGGTCTTCATACCGATGATTCGTTCAACCGTTAGCATGTGCCGCACACGCCAGAGGGTGAACTGCTCCTCGATGTCAACCAGCTTTTCGGCCATTTCATAGGCATCCCAATTGTCGTGAGGGTTGTCGTAGATGTTTTTGAAGACAGCAATCACTTCGTCGTTCGATTCGTGATTCTCTGAAAAATCGCGTTCGATTACTTCTTTAGGAATTGCGTGCCCGTGGCGATGGAGATAGATCAAAAAGTGCTCATACAGAGATGGTTCTTGGAGAACCTTGCTAAGTTGTGCATGAATTTCTGGTTGGTGCTTGAACACGGAGACCGAACTCGATTCCTTATTTCCCATTAAGAATTCGATCATTCGATATTGGTGAGATTGGAAGCCTGACGAATTGCCGAGGACATCCCGGAATTGGGAGTACTCCGTAGGGGTAAGAGTTTCAAGAACTGCCCACTGTTCAAACAACATTCGTTGAACATGCTTGACCCGAGCAAGAATCTTGAAACAAGGCGAAAGTTGGTCATCCTGAATACTTTTGATTGCCGCAGTAAGTTCATGGATTACCAGCTTCATCCAAAGCTCGGAAGTCTGATGCTGGATGATGAACAGCATTTCATCGTGATGCTCGGGTTTGCTCAGCGGTTCTTGCGCGGAAAGCACCCGATCAAGGTGTAGGTATCCACTGTAATCCATTCGGTGGCTGAAGTCTGTATGGATGGTTGGCTCAAGTGGCCGTGACATAGTGAGGTTTTACCTGTGGCAGGATGTGAAAACAGTACTGAGCCAAAATAGCAAAATTCTCACCTTCACAATCAACTGATTTTGAGAAACTTGGTGGTTTAATAGAAATACCTATGAAAGTTTTGTTGACAACTGGGTTTCTGCTTAGCAGTTTAGGCATGGCGTATGCCGATATTGCCTACACCATCACGATGGAAGAAGGTGGAAACGGAATTCAAGTTGAAATGGTTATCCCCAGTAAAGGTGAAGCAGTTCAGTTGCAGATTCCGAATTGGGCACCCGGCTCCTATCGGCTTGCAGAAAACTATAAGCGGATTGCAGACGTTACTGCAGTTCGTGCTGGACGATCGGCTGAAGTTGTAAAAAAAGACAACAATACTTGGGAAGTCTCGGGCGGAACGCAAGGCGATGTAAGGCTACGCTACAAAGTGGCCTCCGGCCCTGTGACAACTCGAACCCACATTACCGGCCCAGCCAATTACCTGTATGTAAAGGATCGGCTTAAGGAAGCTTGCACCCTGAACTTCAAACTTCCAAATGAATGGCGAGCAACCTGCGGCTTAGAAGAAAAGAATAAGGGATTCGTTGCTCCCGATTACGATACTCTCGCTGATAACCCAGTCACGGTCGGTGTGTTTGAATCCGACTATTACACCTACAACGGTGTAAAGCATGAAATCGCCTACTACGGCGGTGATGTTTCGACGGTTGATCGAAAAGTGGTGTTGGAATACTGCCAAAAAGTAACCGATGCAGAAAGCCGGTTCTGGGGTGGTTTGCCGTTCAAAAAGTACGTATGGCACTTCACTATCCTGCCATCCGCTGATGGCGGTTGGGGGCTTGAGCACCTCAGCAGTACGACTATGGGTATTGCACGCGGTGTTGGGCAGGGAACGGTTTCGGTTATGGCGCACGAGTATTTCCATGCTTGGAACGTCAAACGTATTCGCTCTAGCGTTCTCGGCCCATTTAACTACCTTGAACTGCCAAAAACTGGTGCGCTGTGGCTCTTAGAAGGCGTGACCGATTACTACGCTGATATGTTGCTCTATCGCTACGGGATTTTTGACGAGGCTTATTTCCTCCGCAATATCGTGAGCAACACTCGCACCACCCGAGCAAATGCAGAGCGGATGAACGTAAGCCCTTACGATTCCAGTTACCGAGTGGGCGAGGCGGCGAACGGTCAAGGCAACAGCTCAGGATTTGGAGTCAATTACTACAACACGGGTTGGTTAGTTGGCCTCGTTCTAGATATTGAAATTCGCACCAAAACTAGCGGCAAAAAATCTCTGGATGATGTGATGTACGCGCTTTACGAGCAGTGCAAAAATGGCAAAGCGGGATTCCAAGAAGGTGACATCCGAAAGCATCTGATCGCGGTTGGTGGGCCAGATATGGGTCAGGTCTACGATGAGTGGGTGCTGAAGCCAGGTGAACTGCCAGTCGAATCGCAGCTTATGAAATTCGGCTACGAGATGAAAACCACTCAAGAACCTTACGACGATCCCGGATTCCAATTCTTCCCCGGTCGCACAGGCACCGTTACAGTTTCTCGTGACGCTGATGAACTTGGCCTGAAGCGGGGCGACGAAATCCTATCCGTCAACGGCGTAGCCAAGGCCAGTGATCCTGCGGAAGCACGTAACGTAATGACCTCTTGGCAAGAATTGATGAAAGCAGGCGCAACTGTTGAGGTCGAATTCCAGCGAGGCGAGGAGAAGTTCACGAAGTCAATTACGGTCAAGCAAGCTCACCGAGATGTGCTTACGGTTGAGCCATTGGCTTCTTCCAGCTCGGATGTCAAAAATCTTCGCAAGAGCTGGTCAATTCCGACTGGCTAATTCGATTAGCGGAGGGGCACTTGCCCCTCCGCCTCTTTACGAAACTCCATGCGAGTCAAAAAAGTATATTAGTTAAATGATTTCGGCCCTCTTCAGCACCTTGCTATTGCCTGCGGCAAAGTACAGCGAAATCCCCACAAAAGTTCAGGAGCAAATGCACGCTGTCAAGTTGCCAGCGGTAGGAGTTGCGGTGGTGACAAGCAAAGGTGTTGAATACATGTTTGTTCGCGGTGCCTTAATGATGGATGGATCAGTCGCTGCCACCGAAAAAAATATGTGGCACATGGGTAGCTGTACTAAGTCAATGACCGCAATGGTGGTGGCTCGGCTTGCCGAGCAAGGGAAGATTGACCTTGATATCCCCTTGGACAAAGTGTTTCCAGAGTTCAAGGTTCATGAAAAATACAAAATAGTCACGACTCGGCACTTGCTTGCCCACTTGGGCGGAATCGGTCAGAAGTTCGATTACAGCCTCACCCGGGGCAAGACTGTTCCCGAGCAAGTACAGATCGCCGCCAAGTATTTTTTAGAAAACGCCCCGCAAGCCGAGATCGGCAAATACGAATATGCCAACTTTGGAATTGTGATTGCCGGAGCAGTTGCCGCCAAAGTGACAGGTAAACCAATTGAAGATTTACTCAGCGAGCAATTTGCCAGCATGGGCATCAAGGAGTTCGGATTTGGCCCGTGCGGTGAGGGGCAACCTTGGCCTCATAAAGATGGGGTGCCGACAAAAAGTCGTATTCCTGGGCACGATAACCCGGCGGTGATTACATGCGCTGGCCGTGTTCACATGACTCTTCCAGAATGGGCAAAGTACATTCAAGAACATCTCAAAGCATTTAAGGGTGAGAGCAAAGTAGTGCCGCAACTCTATATTAAAGAAATGCTTAATCCGCCATTAAAAACCTATTACAGCATGGGATGGGCAATTGCACCACGATCTTGGGCGGGTGGAGTAGCGTTCAACCACACGGGAAGCAATACGATGAATTACTGTTCTGTATGGATCGCACCAGCCAGAGATAAAGCTTATCTTGTCGTTACAAATACAGCTGGTGAAGGAGTTGCAGATTCGGTAGATTTACTGGTCTCGGAACTCGTTAAAGCATCTCAGTCCTTTGGTAGTATGTAATCGTTGAGCAGAGAACTACATGTAGTTTTCTGTATTGCTCACAAATTTTGTGGGCTTGGAGAAGAGGACTCTTATGTTGCAATTTAAATTCGCCGCGTCATTGTGCGCATTCGCTTTGGTGGCTTCGGCCCATGCCGTCAACCTCGGCGTAGCCAATGACTTCAATGCCTTCATTTTTGGAAATGCGATCGCGCAGAGTGGAGATTCCGATGGTGCGGTAGCTGTTGGTGGAAACTGGACAACTGTAAACAGTTACGTGTTCAATGCTCACAGCACTACTCCCAATCCGACAATTGGATCGGCAATAAATCTGGGCCTCTATCTCGGCGGAAATTTGAACGGTGGCGCAAACAACGGTGCGACTCAAATTAACAGCGGGCGCAACGCTTACGTTGCAGGCACAGTTTCCAACCCTGCCCCGCTGATGAACGGCGACGGAACAATGTTTGCTGGATCTGCGGCGGTGCAGGCTTCTACTTTCACCAATCAATTTGCCTATAGTTCGTTGCAATCATCAACCCTTAGTGGACTGGCAGCGGGAAGTGTGAACATAAGCAACCCTAACAATTATTCAATCCAGATTACTAACACCGGAGGATTGAACGTTTACAACATTAACGGTTCGCTCCTGAGTGGCGGAAAAACATTGGATGTTGTGGGCGGAAACGGCCTTGAGACGATCATCTTCAATGTCACCGGAACTTCTGTAAACTGGGGCACGGAGTACCACGGAAACAAGAATCGAACCCTGTGGAACTTTTACCAAGCCACTACCCTGAATGTCACAGATCGACAACTTCAAGGGTCAGTTCTTGCAGTCGGTGCAGCCGTCAACCAAGGGCAGAATATTGAAGGCACTCTCATCGCCTCCTCGTTGAACATCACAAACGGGGCCGAACTCCATAGCTTCACATTTGAAGGCAACGCTCCAGTGCCAGAACCAGCGACTATGATTGGCCTCGGCATCGGCGCTTTGGCCCTTGCCCGACGAAAAAAGCGCAATTAATTTTCGAGAATTATTAAATCGAGGGCTGCCTGAAGGCAGCCTTTTTTATGCGAATTTGAACCTAAAATCTATGGTTCAAGATCGTCTTTATACTGTCTTTATGCTGAACCGTAACTTATTTACGAAACGCTACGTCTCAAATAGTCCTATACTGGGGAACCTAAATACAAAGGAACGTGTTCTGACTAGCAGAACCCTTGAAAGGAGAAGAAAAATAAATGGCAAGTCTCAGTCTAAAACAAAATACACAGGCCGAATTCCAAGCTCAAATGGAGCAGTCATACAAAAAGGTTTTTAACTTGGCGTATCGATTGGCAGGTAATCGTCCGGATGCTGAAGACTTGACCCAAGAAGCGTTTTATCGAGCGTTTCGTAAATACGATTCGTTCCAAGGCGACCGACCATTCGAAAACTGGATTTTCCGAATTGTCACCCGCCTCTTCTTGGATATGAAGCGCAGCCGAGGACGACGCGTCCAGACCGTGAGTTCGGATGCTCCATTGAGAGCCGACGGATACGACGACACAGTAAGCTTTGAGGCTCCTGATAGTCGTCCGAATCCTGTCCAAGCTCTGTTGGGCGATCATCTAAGCGAAGAACTGGAGTGCGGCTTGAAACACCTCACCGATGAGCAGCGAGAATTGGTTTGGATGGCCGACGTTGAAGGCGTCCCATACAACGAAATCGCTGAACGATTCGATGCCCCGGTTGGGACGATCCGTAGCCGACTGCATCGCGCGCACAAGCAATTGCGTAAGATCCTAGAGCAGATTCAAAGCAAAAAGCTCCCTTGCGATGCTTGCGCTTAAGATAACGAGTTCATGAGGGTGAACACAAAATAGAAAATGCCCGGTCAATGGAGACCGGGCATTTCTTTTTATTAATCTGCTGATTAGTTCTTAAGTGCTTCCGCACCAGCGACGATTTCAAGAATCTCGGTGGTGATGCTGGCTTGCCGAACTCGGTTCGCCTTAAGCGAGAGTTCGCCGATCATCTTGCCAGCGTTATCCGTTGCGTTGCTCATCGCAGTCATCCGTGAACCGTGTTCGGAAGCAGATGATTCCAACATGGCTTGGTAAGTGACAGTGAGCAAGTACTTAGGTAAGAGAAGCGAGAGTAGCTCCTCTGGCCCTGGCTCGAAGTCGTATTCCTTGGAAGTGCCGTGCCCATCCTCGGTTTGAGGAGGTTCGATTGGTAGAAGTTGTACAACTCGTGGCTCTTGTCGGATCGCAGAGAAGAACTTGCTGTAGCAGAGGTAAACCGCGTCAACTTCGCCAGAAGTAAATAGTCGCTCTAGCTCGTTGGTCAATTCAACTGCGTTTTCTAAGTCTGCACCAGCGGTTGGAACCGACATATTGAACAAGCATTCGTATCCGCGTTTGGTAAAGAACAAGTTGCCTTTTTTGCCAACGGTGACAAGCGCCTTTTCAGTAGTTTGGGAATCCAGCCAGTTCTTGGCGGTTTTGAGCAAGTTTGTGTTGTAAGACCCGCACAAACCGCGTTCCGCCGTGATTAAAACCAGGGCAACTTTTTTGACTTCGTTTCTTCGTTGAAGAAGTGGGTGAGCAGGGAGTTCTCCAGCTCCACCAACGCTCAAGATGAATTCGTACATCTTCTCACTGTAGGGTCGAGCTTCTTCAACTCGGTTCTTTGCCTTGGTGAGACGAGCGGCCGCAACCAGTTTCATCGCCCGTGTGATGGACTGGGTGTTTTTTGCCGCACGGATGCGTTGTCGAATTTGCTTGAGCGTTGCCATTCTTGCTTATGAATTAGTCGAGGTTGTGGTTTGCCTTGAATTGTTTGAGCGCTTCGGCGTTGGCTTTCTTCAAAGTTTCCGAAACGTCATCGCTCATACCCTTGCTCATTCGAATGCTTTCGATTGCATCTGGATATTGTTCGTGAACAAAGTTCAGAAGGAAAGCTTCAAATTCTTGAACCAGGTTGTTTGGAACTTCGTCCAGAACACCGCTGGTACCCGCGAGGATCGCAACAACTTGATCTTCGAGTGCGTATGGCACTGCCAAACCTTGCTTGAGCAATTCAACCAATCGTTGACCACGGAGCAACTGAAGTTGGGTAGCGCGGTCAAGGTCACTTGCAAACTGGGCGAACGCTTGAACTTCGCGGTATGCCGCCATTTCAAGCTTCATTTTCCCAGCAACCGATTTCATTGCCTTGGTTTGAGCGTTACCACCTACCCGGCTAACCGAGATACCAACGTTTACCGCAGGTCGAACACCAGCAAAGAACAGGTCTGGCTCGAGGTAGATCTGACCGTCGGTAATCGAAATCACGTTAGTTGGGATGTAGGCCGAAACGTCGCCGCTTTGGGTTTCGATCACCGGAAGCGCGGTGAGCGAACCTGCGCCGTTTTCGTCGGAGAGCTTTGCCGCTCGTTCGAGAAGGCGTGAGTGAAGGTAGAAAACGTCACCAGGATAAGCTTCGCGTCCGGGAGGTCGTCGGAGCAAGAGCGATACCGCACGGTAAGCAACTGCGTGCTTACTCAGGTCATCGTAAACCGCAAGAGCGTGCATGCTGTTGTCGCGGAAGTATTCGCCCATCGCCGCACCAGCAAATGGTGCCAGGTACTGCATCGCGTTGGAGTCAGAAGCCGATGCCGCAACAACGATGGTGTACTTCATTGCATCGTGCTCGCGGAGAGTTTCTACAACGCGGGCAACGTTGGCCATTTTTTGACCAATCGCAACGTAGATGCTGTAAACCTTATCTTTTTCGTCGCAGCTTTCGTTGAGCTTTGCCTGGTTGATGATGGTATCAACGCAGATCGCGGTTTTACCGGTTTGTCGGTCACCAATGATAAGTTCACGTTGGCCGCGACCGATGGGGATCATCGCGTCAACTGACTTGATACCGGTTTGCAGAGGCTCGGTAACCGGCTGTCGGTCAACAACGCCAGGAGCGTTGGTTTCCAGAAGCTTAAATTCTTCCGCGGCGATTGGGCCAGCGCCATCAATTGGCTGACCAAGCGCGTTGACAACCCGACCGAGAAGTGCCTTACCCACAGGGACTTCGATAATTCGTCCGGTTTCTTTAACTGGGTCGCCTTCCTTGATTGCGTTGGAGTCGCCGATAAGAACGGCCCCGATTGAATCTTCTTCAAGGTTAAGGGCGAGTCCGATAACTCCGCCGGGGAATTCGAGCATTTCACCGACTTGGCAGTCGGGAAGTCCGTAAACGCGAGCAATGCCGTCGCCGACTTGAAGGACGGTGCCGACATGTTCGACTTGCGCCTTTTTATCAAGGGCTTTGAGTTCCTGCTCGAGAATCGAGGTGATTTCTTCGGGTTTGATGGCCATGGTCTTAGTAATGGGTGGGTGAATTTAGGCTTGTTTAAGCACGTCGTAAAGCAGTCGTTCTTTCATGCGGTTGAGTTGACCGCGAACGGAACCATCAAGCACGTAGTCGCCATAGGTGACTTTAACGCCCATAATGAGTTCGGGATTGATAGCAAATTCGGTTTCTAGCTTTTTGCCAGTTGCTTCTTCGATCTTAGCGACGACGGCTTTCTTTTGTTTGTCGTCGAGTTCGGATGAAGATTCGATGATCGCTCGGATCACTTGTTCGTGATTGCGTCGGAGTTCATCAAATGCGATTTTGACGCCAGTAATTTCATCGTCTCGTCGCTTTTTTACGAGGAGTTTGATGAAACTCAGGGTCGTTGCGGTGACTTTGTCGCCAAACGTTTTTTCAAAGATCGCCAGCTTGTTGGTATCTGAGGTGCGAGGGTTGTAGAGGAACTCTCGGAATCCATCCGAGTTACGGATTGCATTGGTGATCGTAGTGAGGTCATCGCTCACACTGCTCACAATATCCATTTTCAGCGCGGCGTTAAACAGCGCTTTGGCGTATCGCTTGGCAACCCGTTGTTCTGCCACTAGTTCTTAACCTCAACTGTGCTCAAGAACTCGTCAATGAGCTTGCGGTTTCGATCGTTGTCCACGTTTTCGCTAAGAATCTTCTCGGTTGCTTGCAACGAAAGGTTGGTGACGTGAATGCGCAGATCAACTAACGCCTTGCGCTTTTCAGCGTCAATTTCGGCGATGGCTTGTTGCTTGTATTCTTCGGCTTTGCGCTGAGCATCCGCCATAAGATCTTTCTTGAGGTCTTGCGCTTCTTTGATCTGAGCCTGGATCTGTTCGCGAGCGGAAGCCTCTGTATCAGAAATTCGTTTTTCGTAGTCGGCTTTGAGTTGAGTCATTTCGTTTCGGAGCGACTCAGCTTCGCCGAATGTATTTTCAAGTTCCGAAGTTCTTCCATTAATAGCCTCAAATAATGGGGCGAAGAAGAACAGGTGCAGAATCTTGAACATGATCAAGAACACGCCAATCGTGGCGATGGTCTTGCCGATTTCAAGGGGGATGCCCATGTGGTGGAGCGAATCCTCCATGCCATGGAACATCTTTTGTTGGTCAATGATCGCACCACCCACGATGGCTGCTACGCCAAGGATGATCATCCCGACGATTGATCCAGCAGATGGAGCTTTATTAACTTCTGATTGGCTCATTGAATTTGTAGAAGTGAAATTGATTGAAGGTCAGGTCGGATGCAAGCTCCCAGGAACCTGCATCCGAAAAATGATTGATCTTAGATCAGGGCTTGAACGCGCCAGCGCCGACGAAGACGGTGAGCAGGAAGACAAGTTCAACGAACGCAAGAGCGATCAACATAGCTGTTTGCAGCTTACCGATAGCTTCTGGTTGTCGAGCCATGCCTTGCATAGCGCCGTATCCGATGAGACCGAGACCGATGCCGCAACCAAGAGCGGACAGACCGAGTGCGAATGGGAGCATTGTTTTTCTAGTTTCCTCCAGAGTGTTTTCTTTGCGATTGTGAAATCGAATGAAATCGTTTAGTGTGCAGGTGCTGCGTGACCCTCGTCGTTTCCGTGGTCGTGCCCTTCGTCATGGTGATGTGTCACCAAGGAAAGGTAGACGGCGAATAACAAGCAGAAGATGAGCGCTTGCACAACACAGGTGAGGAGCTTGATGGGGAAGAGGAAGTCACCTACGGGAACCCATCCGCCACCAAGTTTGTTCATGGCGACCACGGCTTCGTGTCCACCGTGGATGTTTCCGTAGAGCCTCAAGCTCAAAGAGACGTTTTTCATCGTCTCGGAGATGATTTCAATAATGAAGATCATCGGGGTAATGATCAGGGCCATGGCGAGAGGGAGCCGTGGCCCGGCAAAGTGAGAAAAGTGACCGAGCACTCCGTTGGCTCGCATCCCTTCGTACTGCACATAGCCAACGGCGATAAGAGCCATGGCTAAGTTAAAACTGAGGTCGGCAGTTGGGCCAGCGTGGAGAATCAACGCGACTAAGTTGCCAGTAAAGATCATCAGCCAAAGAGTCAGCAACATCGGAATGTATTTGCGTCCGTGGGGGCCGATGATGTTAACGCAGAGGCCTTCAATAAATACGTAGAGTTGTTCGAGAAGCTGAGTCGCTGGTTTTTTGAAGAAGCGAGTGTTCAAACCAGTCTTGGCAACTGCAAGAAATCCGACGACAACTAAAAGAGTAACTGCGATGTAAAACATGAGTCCCGCAAAGCTCAAACCGTGCGCCGCTTCGGCACCGGCTTCGGCTACTTCTTCGGAGGCCATTAGCCACGTTGAATTTACAAGGAACTCCATTGTTTTCGCTTCAATCAGATTTTGGTTTCAGGGTCACCCTGACGACCGCGAGCGAGTATACCAACATAATTCCGAGCCCAAAAGCGACAGGGCCCGGGTGTCCTAACGACATATTCAACTGCCAACCGAAGAACAGAATCGGCAGCTTTAAAATCAGCGATATGATGAGTACGGGCCAAGGCACTTTGGGTTGCGTTTCACGATCAAAAGTACGCGCCATAAAGGCGCTGATAGCCCATAGACCTAAAAAGCTGACCAATCCGGAAATCAGCCCGGTCAAAAGACCGATTAAGGCGATAACAGGCTGGCTCACTTGTTCATTCGACCAGCGACGATCACCGCGAAAGTCACTCCCACAACCGCTCCGACGAGAGCTAAAACAGAAGCCCATTGCATACTTCCCGGCGTGTTGTTTTGTGTGAAGTGGTCAATCATCATTCCAACACCCCAGCCAAACAACGGAACCCCAATAATCGCGTAGGCTACGGTGAGGCCAGTCCCTAAGCTGCGAGAAGATTCTGGGTCAAGGCCAGAGCTGTTATTTGCTGGCTTTGTTTTGCTAGCCTCATATCGGTTGCGACCAGAAGTGATCTTGTTTCCCATATCTTGGAGCCTGGAATCAAAATCGCGATCAATTTCTTCCATTTGCGCGCGGGCAGACTGAGCAATCTTTTCCGTGTTCGTGGCGAGCTCCTCAACCCCGGATTCTGGCTGCTCAGAAAATTCTTCTGGTTTTTCCACTGCCATAGTGTAGCTGACGCCGAAATACGCGCGTCCTGTGCCAGGCTTTGAGAGTCTGAATGTGTGGTTCATGGGTACGCAAAGCGTTGATTCGCCGCGAGGTTTGCAGATGGATGTCCAATTTCTGAAAGGAGTTGGGCCGAAGTCGGCAATGGTTCTAGCAAAACTCGGACTCAAAACGGTCGAAGATGTGCTTTGGTATCTGCCCCGCCGATACGATGACCGCACCAAGTTGCCCGATCTCGTAATGCTCCGGCCCGGAGAAGCTCAGTCCGTGCGAGGAACCTTGGCGGGAGTACAGACTCGCTCCACAAGAGGCGGAAAGGTGCTGATCCAAGCAATATTGGATGACGGTACAGGTCAAGTTGTCCTCACATGGTTCAACCAACCTTGGATCGCACGAGAGCTACAAAAAGTCGAAGGTGAAGTCATGGCTTTCGGGCAAGTCAAAGAAGGGCAGGGTCGGAGGTTAGAAATGGCTTCACCGGAATGGGAAGCCGTTGACGTGGACGATGATTCCGGCGAGTTCGCCCGAATTGTCCCTGTTTATCCGTTGAGTGAAGGCGTTGCCCAACGAACAGTACGTCGGGCGGCGGCATCGGCAATTGAATACTTTGCATCGCAGATGGATGACCCGTTGCCGGAAAAGTTTCGCTCAACTAACCGGCTGATGAGCCTTGGTGCAGCAATCAGCCAAATGCACCAGCCGGAATCCGAGGAAAAGCTGGCTCGGGCACGCCACCGATTGGTTTACGAAGACTTCCTCTATCTTCAACTCGCTCTGCAAATGCGCCGAAGCGAAGTAAAGCAAGAAGTCGGCATCGGCTTTCCGATTTCAAAAGTTGGAGTGGAAGAGATGGCTGGCCGAGTGGATTTGTTCGGGGAAGTTGCCGAACACGATACGCGGGACTTGATTTCTCAATGTGCGGCGATGCTCCCATTTGAGCTAACGGGCGCGCAAAGACGGGTTGTGCAGGAAATATGGGACGATATGGAGCGACCATTTCCCATGAACCGGCTCGTTCAGGGTGATGTGGGGAGCGGGAAAACCGCGGTCGCGGCTTGCGCCATGTTAGCGGCGGTTCGGTGCGGATACCAAGCGGCATTGATGGCTCCAACCGAGATTCTCGCTGAGCAACATTCAATAGTATTAAAACGTTTGCTTGAACCGCTGGGAGTGATAGTCACTCTGCTCGTTGGAAAGCTCACGGGCAAAAACAAGGCGCGAGCGTTGGAGAAAGCCGCGTCGGGCGAAAGCCAAGTTTTAGTCGGTACTCACGCGTTAATTAGTGAGGGTGTTAAGTTTGAAAAACTCGGATTTATTGTTATTGATGAACAGCATAGGTTCGGGGTAGTTCAACGCATGGCTCTACGGCAGAAAGGGGTCGAGCACCCTGATGTGCTAGTTATGACGGCGACACCGATTCCTCGAACCCTAACTATGACCCTATACGGCGACCTTGATCTAAGTGTGATTGACGAACTTCCACCGGGTCGAAAACCGATCAAAACTCACTGGAAAAAACCGGGCGACCGAGAGAAGGTTTACGCCACTGTGCGTAGTTTGATCGGCGAAGGCAGGCAAGCGTACTTTGTTTGTCCGATGATTACCGAAAGCGACAAGATGCAAACTCAAGCCGCTGAGGATTTGTACTATCGCTTAAGTGAAGAGACATATCCTGATCTATCGGTTGGATTGCTTCATGGGCAGATGAAAGCCGCAGAAAAAGAAGCAATTATGGAGCAGTTTCGAGCGGGCGAAATCCAGATCCTGGTGAGCACGGTGGTTATCGAAGTTGGCGTAGACGTTCCTAATGCCACGGTTATGGTGATCGAAGATGCCAACCGGTTTGGGTTATCTCAACTGCACCAGTTACGGGGCCGGGTTGGAAGAGGAGAGCATCAGAGTTACTGCATCCTGATTGCCGACGCGACGACTGCGGACGCTGAGCAGAGACTTGCAGTTCTGGAAAGAACCACCGACGGGTTCAAAATCGCGGAAGAAGATTTGAATATTCGCGGGCCAGGCGACGTGATGGGGACTCGGCAAAGCGGAATGCTTGAATTCAGAGTAGCTGACCTGATCAGCGACGGGCCAGTGTTGGAACAGGCACGCCAAGGAGCGATTAGCATTCTTCACGACGACCCAATCCTTGGGAAGCCCGTCAATCAAAAGATTTTGCAGAAAGTGCGCGAAAGGCGTTCTGAAGAAGCATTGATTTCGGTGAGTTGAAAAAACTGGCTAACAAGCGCGTAGAATTGGGGCATGGATTTCGAGATTTCTATTCACGAGCTTAATGCTCGTTTACAAAACGGAGATCAACTTTTTTTACTTGATGTTCGTGAGCCGCACGAACTGGAAAACGGGATGATCAAAGGTGCCGTCAGTATTCCAATGGGTGAAGTCACTGACCGCCTCGGCGAGATTGACCGCTCGCAAGAAGTAATCGTGATCTGCCGAACGGGCGGCAGAAGCGGAAGAGTCACCGAATTCTTAGCGCAATCTGGCTTTCCACGAGTGAAAAACATGACGGGCGGAATGAACGCCTGGGCCACAGAAGTTGATCAATCCATGCAGGTTTATTGAACAAACCTGCCGTTACTTTTTCTTACGGGCCGACGCACGACGCTTCGGTCGTTTCGATGGGCCAGCCGCTTCTCGGGCTTTAATCAGTTCTTGCGCTTGCGCCAGAGTTAATGCTTCAGGGTCAGTGCCTTTTGGAATAGTTGCGTTAGTTTTCCCATCGGTGACATACGGTCCATAACGACCTGACATCACTTTGATTTCGTCCGACAATTGCTTAAGAGCGCTAGGAGCTGAAGACTTGCGTTTCGATCCACCCTCGGCAATTAAAGCGACGGCTTCTTCTAAGCTGAGTTGAACTGGCGCTCGCCAGTCATCCCCGAGATTCGCACTTTGCGAACCAGCGGTGAGATAGGGGCCGTATCGACCGATGAGTAGCTTCACTTCCTCGCCAGATTCCGGATGTTTGCCGAGTACCTTTGGATAAGCAAGGATGATTTGCAAATCTTCTGGCGTAACGTCTGCTGGTTTCACTTCCGGCGGTAGGGAAACCCGGGTCGGCTTTTCTTTGGCTTCGATTTCGGCTTCGGTTTGTTCTAATTCCAAATAAGGGCCGAACCTTCCGGTTTTCGCGATGATATTGCGACCAGTTTTCGGGTCAGTACCAAGCGTTTCTGGCCCTTTTGCTCTCGCTTCCAGCAATTCCAATGCTGTCGCATAAGTGAGGTCGGCTGGAGCAATGTCCTCAGGAATCGAGGCAGTGTTGCCGGGGCCACCTTCGCCACGTTGAATAAACGGCCCATTGCGCCCGATGCGGATGACGATATCTTCGCCCAGTTGAATGTGTGGGAACGGAATTTCAGGCCCTCGCTTTTCAACTTTGTCCAGAATTCCTTCCTCATCTTTGGTGCCGTAATAGAACTCTTTAAGGTGAGCGACCATATCGCGCTTTCCATCGGCGATTTCGTCGAGTTCGTCTTCCATGCTTGCGGTAAATCGCAGATCAACTAGCTTGGGGAAAGCTCCTTCTAGCAGTTCGGTCACGGCAAATGCAGTAAAAGTAGGAATCAACTGATTCGCCGATTTGAACACGTATCCACGATCTTGGATTGTGCCGATGATGCTGGCGTACGTGGATGGCCTGCCAATGCCTTCCGCTTCTAGTTTTTGAACAAGCGAAGCTTCTGTGTAGCGTGCGGGTGGTCGGGTCTCGTGGTCGTTGGCTTCGACTTTTTTGGCATCCAGCGGTTGACCAGCTTCAAGAGATGGCAGTACCGTTTCTTTGTCGCCGAGTTCAGCTTCGGGATCGTCTGAGCCTTCGACATAAACTCTCAGGAATCCAGGGAAGCTAATTTCCTTTCCACTTGCTCCGAAGGTGTATTTAGAACCGGAATCCTCAACTTGAATTGCAACTCGAGTTCTGAGAACGCGGGCAGCTTCCATCTGACAAGCAAGCGTGCGTTTCCAGATCAAATCGTACAGCTTGAACTGCTCGTCGGTGAGTTTCGATTTAATGCTTGCCGGGTCGCGGGTGAGATCAGTTGGACGGATGGCCTCGTGGGCTTCTTGAGCATTTTTGGCTTTAGATTTATATTGCCGCGCGGTTTTTGGAACGTATTCCGCACCGTATCGCCGATTGATTTCTGAACGGGCTTCTTGCAATGCGCGGTCTGCCAGTGTGAGTGAGTCAGTTCGCATATAAGTAATCAAACCAACGGAGCCGCCGCCGATATCAATACCTTCGTAAAGGTTTTGCGCGATCTGCATGGTTCGCCGAGCGGAAAATCCGAATTTGCGGTTTGCTTCTTGCTGAAGCGTGGAAGTCATGAATGGCGGCGGAGGATTTTCTACGCCAGGTTTCTTGTCAACGGATTCCACTTTCCACGGTTTTGCGGCTTTTAGGCGGTCGCTCATAGATGCGGCTTCTTCGGATTTCAGCCACCGTTCTTTGCTGTTGGTGAGTTCGCCGTTACTGTCGAACGATTGCCCATCGGCAACGTTAGCCGCATCAATTTTTTGAAGGCGAGCTTTGAATTCACTTGCCGCAGCGAGGGTTGCAGTGATGCTGCTGTAGCCAGCGACAACGAAATCTCGCCGTTCTCTTTCTCGCATCACTACCAAGCGCACGGCAACGGATTGCACTCGCCCAGCGGAAAGTTTTGGCGCGACCTTTTTCCAAAGAAGTGGACTAAGCGTGTAGCCATACAACCGGTCGAGAATGCGGCGTGTTTCTTGTGCTTTCACAAGAGCTTCGTCAACTTGCCGCGGATTTGCGATTGCTACGGCAATTGCTTCGGGAGTGATTTCGTGGAATACGATCCGCTGAATTTCAACTGACTTCTTGGGTTTGAGAACGTTGAGAATGTGCCAAGAAATCGCTTCGCCTTCGCGGTCTTCATCAGTTGCGAGTAAAAGGTGAGTGACATCTTTTGCGGCGGAACGGAGTTCTGCGACCTGCTTTTTCTTATCTGAGGTCACAACGTAGACTGGCTCAAAGTCGCCTTCTACGTTGACGCCAAGCTTTGCCCATTTCTTGCCCTTGAGTTCAGCCGGAACATCGGTTGCCTTTTCGGGAAGATCGCGGATATGACCAAAAGAAGCTAAGACTTCGTAATCTTTGCCCAAAAATCTACTGATGGTGCGGGCTTTAGCGGGAGATTCTACGATGACTAGAGATTTGGGCATGATGTTAGGCGTCGTCGTTTTACCAATAGCTCCGCTCGTTGGTCAACCGTCGGGGGCACAATGACTGGTAGCTCGACACGACTTCTTGACGCTTTAATCCTCAATATTCGACTCAAAAATTCATATTTATGGGTCTAAGTGAGTTTTTTTGGCTCAACTCGGGGTTCACCAAAACGTCTACTATGTTGTTATATAAGTAAGACCATGAAGCCCTTCCCACGAATTCAATCCCTTATCCGGCTAGCGACAGCAACCGCAATTTTTGCCATTACAAGTTGGTGTTTTGCCGCAACCGAATGGATGGGAATCTATCTACAGGGGCAAAAGATTGGATACAGCTACGCAGAAACAAACCCCGCGCAGTTGAATGGTAAAGAGGTCAGCCTCACGCGGAGCCGAATGGAAATCGGCACTCAAATGCTCGGCGCCAGCATGAGAATACTGGTTGATACTTCCACTTGGGCGGATGCAAAAGGGGCACCGCTCAAAAGCGAATTCCGGATGGAAAGCTCAGGTCGAACAATGAGCGTAAACGCACTATTTTTTGCTGATCGAATCGAGTCATCCATGGTGACGGGTGAAGGAGAGACTTCAAAAACCATTCCTGTACCGAAAGGGAAGTCAATCGTTCTTGATGCAACCGACCTGGTTAAAGCGGGCGGACTATCGCAATCTGGCATGAAGCAACTTATTTTTTCACCAGAAACGTTGGAGCTAGTTGAAGTAACGATTAATTCGAAAGGGACACAAAAGGTGACGGTGAACGGTCAAGAAGTCACCGCTAATGTGGTCGAAATTGTTGACCCTCGCGCACCAAGCACTCTGTATCTGAGTTCCAAAGGTGACCTAATTAAAATGGTCGGCCCTTTGGGAATCGAGATGTATCCGGAATCGGAAGAGGAAGCCCGAAAGTTCACAGGAATGGCAGAAGTTGATCTTGCATCTGCCAGCCGACTGCACGTTGAAGGGCAATTTGACCGCACAAAACCAGTTCGATTTCAAGTTTCTGGCGTCGACTTAAGCAAGATGCCAAGTGGTGATGCTCAAACCGTTGGCAAAAAGTCAGACGCATGGGTGATCCATATCAAGCCGTTCTTGAACGCAGATCGAAAAATCACGATTGCGAATGCGGCAAAAGGGGTCGAGAAGAAATGGCTCCAACCAGAAGCACGAGTCCCCAGCAATGATCCGGAGTTTAAGAAATTAGCAAAGGAGATTGTCGGAAACGAAAAGAATCTCTGGAACGCGGTGCAACTCATCCGCGATTTCGTCCACAACAAAATGGGTGTCAATGCGGGCATTGGCGTGATGCGTGATGCGAAAGAAATTCTTAAAAGCCAAGAAGGGGTTTGTCGCGACCATGCAATCCTCACTGGCACGATTTTGAGGTCAGCCGGAATTCCCACCCGATTTGCAAACGGCCTCGTTTATTACGCTGGCGACTTTTATTACCACGCTTGGGTGGAAGTTTGGGACGGCAAAAATTGGATTGGTGTTGATTCAACCCGACCTGGCCTGATTATTGATTCCGGATATATTAAAACTAGCCACGGTACAGTAGGGCAAGCGTTACAGGGCTTCTTGCTAGATGGGGCTAAGATTAAAGTGATTCCCGGAACCAACTCATGAAACATCGAGGAAAGCTGTTATTTGTTGTAGCTTGTGGAATTCTAGGAGCTATCCTCAGCCTTTCCTTGTTGCCCGGTTATATTGATTTTGTTGGTAACAAACTGTATTCGTTTAATCGGGAGATGGAGGGTACCGAGAAGTCGAACCGTTCCGCCGAATCCTACAAGCCGAACGAAACAAACACGACAAAGCCTCCAGATCAAGTCACTCCGAACACTGATCCAGGCAAGGGTGGGGAACAGAATCCTGACGAGGTAGGAGGGACCGAACCTGGTAAGGAACCATCAACAGAAAATGATGGAACTGATCGGCCGAAAAAACCACCCATTCGAGTGAGCACCGAAGATCCCGTTGTCGATCCAAGCTTTCCAACGAATCCATTCGCTCTTGGGCTGTTGGGTTTGATTGCGGGTGCTGCAACCGGCGGATTTCTTCTGCGCAAGTGGGAAAAATTTGTCATCAACTGGGAAAAGATGCCCTCTGGCGACAAAGTCACCCTGATGCTGGGCACGTTTACTGGAGTGGTCGCCGGAATCCTCGTATCAATGCCTTTCCTTATTACTCTGCAAGGGCGACCAGAAGGAACTCTTTTAACAATTGGGTTGGTGATTGGTTGCAGCGCGGCAATGGTTTATTTGCTCCGCTCGCTTGCGCCATATCTGCCTTGGGAAACGAGCGGCGGGAAAAGTAAACGCACCGGTCTGAAAATTCTTGATACAAATGTTTTGATAGATGGTCGAGTGTATGACTTAATTCGCACTGGCTTCCTCGACGGTGACCTGTATGTTCCTGAGTTCGTTTTACGAGAACTTCAACACATTGCAGATTCAGCTGACGGCTTACGCCGCCAGAGGGGCCGCCGGGGCCTTGAAGTATTAAAGCGCATACAAGCTGAATTTGAGGTTGAAATTGGAACTCGTGATCGCTACGCCGGAAACTCGCTAGAAGAAGTTGACGATAGATTGGTCAAGCTGGCCAAAGCACTTGGTGCCGATTTGGTCAGTAACGATTTTAACTTGAACCGTCGCGCAACAATCCAAGAGATCAAGGTTCTCAATGTCAACGACCTTGCGTTAGCTCTCAGACCCAATGTTCTGCCTGGCGAAACGATGGAAATCACGGTTATCAAAGAAGGCAACCAGGGTGGCCAGGGGGTTGGTTATCTCAACGACGGAACGATGGTCGTTGTTGAAGGCGGAAACGAACTCATCGGTCAAACTACGGTTGTCGAAGTCACGCAAGTGATTCAAACAGAGCGCGGCAAGATGATTTTTGCTGACGCAGCCCACAAGACTAGCGATGTGAAATAAGATCGTGAATACGTTACCGAATCCAAAATGTTTTGCCATTCTCGCGGCATCAGGTTCATCGGTTCGATTCGGTAGCGACAAACTAAATCTTCAAGTCGATGGGATTCCCGTTTGGCGAAAGAGTTACCAAATACTTATCTCTTGCCCCCTTGTTTCCGGGGTGGGGGTCGTTACAAGGCAAGAAAAAATCTCAGAAATCCTTGCCGCAGAACCAGGAATGACATTCGTTGTTTCGGGCGGTGAAACTCGGGCTCAGAGTATTCGCAACGCAATGGCCCACGTTCCTCGAGGCTCCACCCACGTCTTAATTCACGACGCCGCGAGGCCGTTTGCGAGTGCCGACCTGATCGAACGGGTCATTGCATCTGCGTTTGAGCACGGGGCGGCCTTTCCCGGATTATCTCTGACGGAAACTGTGCGCCAAGCAAATAACGACTCATGGCATGAGCTTGACCGCTCTCAAATCATGCGAGTGCAAACTCCGCAGGTTGTCCGTCGCGACTGGTTTGAGCAAGCGCTCAGCCAAATAGAAGACGACCTGACTGATGATGTGGGTTATCTTATTGCCGCTGGATTTCCCGTGCAGTTGGTTCAAGGAGAACCAGAAAATATGAAAATCACTCATCCAAGCGATTTGCCCCAGATGCCTGAATACAGGATGGGGTTTGGCTACGATGTGCATCGGTTTAGTGAAGACCCAAATCGCCCGCTTTGGCTCGGTGGAGTGGAATTCGACGAGCGACCAGGTTTAGAGGGTCATAGCGATGCGGATGCTCTTTTACATGCTGTGGTGGATGCACTTCTCGGCGCGGCAGGAGAAGGTGATATAGGAGTTCATTATCCGCCCAGCGACGAGCAGTGGAAAGATTGCCCGTCGGTGCGCTTCTTATCTGAGGCGGCGAATTTGCTGAAATCTAAGGGTTGGCATATAGTAAACATAGATGCCACAGTAGTGGCCGAGCGTCCCAAAGTGATGCCGAAAAGTCTGGAAATCCGCAAGGTGATTTCGGAGTCAATTGAAGTAGCCATAGAGCGGGTGAGCGTTAAAGCGACAACGAACGAAAAACTCGGATCAATCGGAAAATCTGAAGGAATTGCTTGCTACGCTGTGGCGACAATCCGCCGATGAACAGGAGGATAGGATTCACAAATGCTTGAAGTCTTAGTTCGAAACGCAAATGGAAACTTGAGTAATCACGACCGTGACTACGCGATCAAAAAGCTCAGCAAACTTGACCGATATTTTAGCCATGCCACAAAAGCGGAGTTAGCTTATTGCGAGGATAAGCATGGCCACGTAATAGAAGTAACGGTATTTGCCGACGGAGTTCCTTTGCACGGACGGGAAGTTGATAGCCACGCAAATGCGGCTATTGACAGCGTGGTCGATAAGCTAGAGGCTCAATTGCGAAAGCTTAAAAAACGTACCCTTGATCGACGTCAAGGGCGCAGAGACCGCCCAAATTTTAGGGCCGCCTAACTGAGCGGCTGGCTCGCAAAGGTGAGCAGGTGAACCTCACCTGCTCCTCCAGCCATTAAGGCTTCGCCGCAAGCGATAGCCGTTCCCCCAGTAGTGATAACATCATCAATCAGGAGAACCTTGGCTCCTAGAGGCAGATCAACTGTAATAAATGCTCCTTGGAGATTAGTGAGCCGCGCCTTTCGGTCGAGATTCACCTGCGGTTTTGTGTAGGGCGTTCGCTTGAGGTAACCAGGCCTAACTAAGTCGGGCGGAAATGCTAAGCAAAGCAATTCCGCTTGGTTGAATCCCCGCTCGGATTTGCGAGTGCGCGCGATTGGCACGGGAATGATCACGTCGTATTTGCCGTCGAGGTGCTTCTGGGCGTATTCCAAAATGATTTCGGACATCGGTGTGGCGAGAGAAGTGATTCGTCGAAATTTGAGATTCTGAATAGCCGTACCTGCTTCTCCATCGTAAAGGTAAGGCGCGTGAAGGCTTGCTAAAGGGGCGAGTGGGGCTCTTTGAGTTGGGAGAACCGTAAAATTATTCTTGCACTTGGGGCACAAGCCCGGCTGACCGATCAGCCCGCAGACCCCACATTTGGGCGGATACATGATATCGAGAAGAGGTTTTAAGATATCTGGCAAGTTATGGTTGATTGTATATGAGTGTGAGACAAAAAAATACGGCTCCGATCAAAATCGGAACCGTATTGAAAGTTGCGCTTAGCGGCCTATGCTTAGGATTCGCCTTGAGCGTGTCCAAAGAACGGCTCGAAAGGAATCAAGCCCAGCCGAGTTGCGGCGCGGAGCGCTTGCACTCGATTGTTGACTTGCAACTTTTGGTAGATGTTCGCCAGGTGAAAATCCACAGTTCGCTTGGAAACGACCATTTTGTCGGCCGCTTCTTGGCTGCTGTGTCCCTGAGCGATAAGACTCAATACTTTGACTTCCGTCGGTGTGAGACGCACACCTCGGGGAGATTCACTTGTTCTAGATGTTCCAGGCATTGCCATTAACCCATTCCTCGCATTTCTTTTTGCCGCCTGGTTTCTTTCTTCCATGTGTCCTGGCATTTTTGAGATGGTCTCGGGCACTTTTTCAAAATTTCTTCTTGCATGGCGTATTTGGTCAAACTAGAACTCTTGCTCCTTCAGCTGGTTTACAGCTACTGAGTGAAGCTATATAGGTTCTGACTCCAAGTGAATAAGAATGTTCGGTCGCCTTAATAAAATCACCGACTAATTCAGATTCAGTTAAGGCTACCGCTGCACCCCCAAATCCTGCTCCAGTAAGGCGCGCTCCGATGCAACCGGGAGCACTACGTGCCGCCTGAACCATGATGTCAAGTTCTGGGCATGAGACTTCATAGTCATCCCGCAAACTGACATGGGATTCCGCCATCAGTTGCCCGATTGCTGGCAAATCTTGTCGCGCTAGGGCGGCGGTAAAGTCATGAACTCTTTGATTTTCAGAAATCACATGTCTTGCCCGTTTGATCTGCATCTCATCCGATAGACGTGCTAAGTCGGAGAGTTCTGCATCTCTCAGAGATGGAATGCCTAGCACTTGCGCTGCCGCTTCGCATTGGGCACGGCGTTCGTTGTATCCGCTTGCGGCAAGGGTTCGCGCTTTGCCTGTGTCCATCAACACAATACATAGATTGCTGGGGATGGCAAAAGGTTGAACTTCTAGTGATCTGGTGTCGATCAATAAAGCATGGTCAGCAACCCCGCAAGCGGAAGCGAGCATATCCATAATGCCGCAGTTGACGCCGACGTAGTTATTTTCTGCCTGTTGACATAAGAGGGCAAGTTCCTTTGGGGAGTGATTGAAGCCGTCAAGATGGTTCCAAAGTGTGGCAAATGCAACTTCTAATGCCGCAGATGAACTCACTCCTCCCGCAACTGGGAGGTTCGATGTAACTACTGCTTGGATTGGCGTTTTAGCTTTGATAACTGAAGCAACGCCAGCGGCGTAGATAGCCCAATCACCTGGCTTTTCATGAGCCCCAAATGCGAAAGGCAGAGCCAAACCAACTTGCTCGCTCAGCAAATGGTTCATGTCGTCAGGGGATGGCGAAGCGGCAATGGTAATGCCTTGATCTATCGCGCATGGAAGAACAAACCCATCGTTGTAATCCGTATGCTCACCGATCAAGTTGATCCGGCCCGGAGCATGGACAACAATGCTCGGCTCGGTTGAATATGTGGCTCTAAAAAGCTCGTAAATGTGGTCTAGGTTCACTTTTAATGACATTTGATGCTGTGACCTAGTAAGGATACTTGGAGAGTCCAGGTAGTTTTCGGGAAGAACATTGGCAGTGTGTGGTGGCTCTTGCCGCCGCTCGGGCGCCGCACACTTCTTTTGTTCTGACAAAGACAGTAATATGAGCGGCATGTCTAAGCAGGAAATCGTGAGCCAGGTGCAAGCCTGGCTCCGAGATCACGAATCTCAACTTCTCTCCGATTACCAAACTCTTCTTCGATTTCCTAGTCTTGAAGAACCTGCCCTACCAAACGCACCGTTTGGGCAAGCGAATCGCGATGCACTTGACTTCATGTTGGGGCTTTCAAAAGATTCGGGGATGAAAACCGCAGATATTGAGGGCTATTGTGGCTGGGCGGAATTTGGTTCGGGCGAAAAAATGGTGATGTCGCTGGGTCACCTGGATGTCGTTCCGGTAGGCCCAGGTTGGAAGCACGAGCCGTTCGGGGCAGAGATTGACGGAGGCTACGTATATGCCCGGGGAGCTAGCGACGACAAAGGCCCGACGATGGCGATGTTTTACGCTTCTAAGGCTGTTCAAGCCTGCTGGCCCGATATTCCAGTTCGGATTCGCAATGTATTTGGCTGTAACGAAGAGAGTGGCTTTGAATGCGTGAAGCGTTACATGCAAACCGAGGAAGTCCCGACGATCGGAGTTGCTCCAGATGCTGGCTGGCCTTGCATTCATGGCGAAAAAGGAATTGCCGACTTTCTTGTTCAACGCACAATGCCAAAAGGTGAAGTCACAATGCTCGAACTCACAGGAGGGCAAAGGCCAAACATCGTGATTGATTCGTGTGTTGCGCGGGTTCAGGTTTCCGAAAGTTGGCGACCAACAATGGAAATGTGCATCGCCGAAGCGTGGGATAAAAATCTCGACTTTAACTGGAACGGAGACATTCTGACGATCACGGCACATGGAAAGGCGGCGCATGGTGCTCGACCATTTGGTGGAGATTCTGCTGCGATCCGTGCACTGAGATTTCTCAAAGATGCTGTGCCATTAAACCAAGAGCGCGACTACGATTCTTTGTTTGAGCTAGGGCATATAGGTGGAAATGGAATCGGAATTGCGGGGGCAGACGAACCAAGCGGGCCACTCACTTTGAATATGGGAATCGTCGAAACTGAAGGCGATCAGGTGAAGTTCACCCTCAACGTTCGTTACCCGGTTACATTTGAAGGCGACGACTTGAAAGCCAAGTGCATTGCGTTTCTCGCGAAACTTCCTGGTGATTATAAGCTCGTTTCGATGAGCGACAGCAAGCCGCTCTATTTCCCGATTGATCACCCGCTTGTAAAAACGATTTGCGAAGTTCACCACGCTGAAACTGGTGAAACCAAAGAACCGGGAACGATGGGCGGAGGAACTTATGCTCGCGCGGTTCCAAACTGCGTAGCTATCGGTACGGGATGGGAAGGCGATGGCCCAGCTCACGAAACTGATGAGCGGATGGCGTTAACCAGCTTGTTCAAAATGGCGCAGATTTACGGACATTTATTGGTAAGGCTGGCGCAAACAGCCCAAGAAATGAAGTAGAAATACCTCGTGTACAAGGGCATTCGGAATATTCACAAATGGGCCGGTTTAATCGCCTGCCTTTTTCTGATGGTCATTTCTGCATCTGGCTTCTTTTTGGCGATTAAAGGGAAAGTGGATTGGATGCGTCCTAAAACCCAAACTGGCGCACCGTTTGATCACCCTTCGCAGTTAGTTCCGGTTGATCAAGTGATGGAAGCGGCTTTTCAGGCGGGCTTTACGGAACTCGCCGAGCATTCTCACATAGATAGGCTGGAATACCACGCAGAAGACAACGTTTGGAAGGTTCTCAGCAAGAGCGGATATCGGGAAGTCCAGGTAGATGGCACCACCGGGGATGTACTCAGTACTGGTCAGCGCAACGACCAGCTAACGGAGGATATCCATGACCTATCTTTGTTTGCCGAGTTCTGGCACGAATGGGGGCTTCCAGTAGCCGGTCTCCTTTTATTCTTCCTGAGCTTAAGTGGCGTTTACATGTTCTTCGTGCCAGTATTCAGACGCTGGAAGTTCAAGCGAACGACTGGCAAGCAAGAAGTTAAGATGTAATTAAGATTCTCTATTCCCCCGCATTTATGCGGGGGAATAGTATCTGCGTGTTAACCGCTCCTTAACTCCTGAATCTCAAATTATCTTAATTAGTCGCATGTTGCGATTCAGGAGAAGACATAAATGAAATCAACTTTGACTCTTGGTGCCGTGCTGATCGCTGGCGCCTCTCAAGCTGGGATCATCACTCAGTGGGATTTTAACGGCACAAGCTCATCTACGGTTCCAGGAGGCGTATCTAGCCCAACTGCCAGCATCGGTCTAGGCACCGCTTCTTTGCTTGGCGTCACAGGTAGCTTTTCTTCCGGTGTTGCAAACGGCGGATCAAGCGATCCTGTAACTACGTCACCACCAAACTTCGGTTGGCAAACCACTGGTTATGCAGCTCAAGGAACGGAAAATGGACAACGTGGTGTTCAGTTTGCGGTTTCCACTGTAGGTTTTGAAGACATCATGGTGAGCTTCGACGTTCGTAAGAGTAACACGTCTAGCCGATTCACCCGATTTGATTACTCGGCAAACGGTGGCACCACCTGGACAGAAGGTGCTCTCCTGGATGGGAATGCAGGTGACACCTGGTTTAACCTTAACCTCAACGACCTTTCTGCTGATTCGGGCGTGGACAATAATGCGAACTTCGTGTTTCGCATGGTTGCTGTCTTTGATCCGAACATCGTCGTTGCTGGTCAATACTCAGCTTCAAACTCAAGCAGTTCATACGCAACAACTGGAACTCTGCGATGGGATATGGTGACCGTTTCGGGAACCGAAGCTGTGCCTGAACCAGCGACCATGGCGGTTTTAGCTGGTCTTGGCTTGGCAGCCGCTCGCCGACGCAAGAAGTAAAGAGAATCAATTTAGAACTTTGAACTTTCCCCGGCAGCTTGCCGGGGATTTTTTTGTCAGTCCCGATTAGAAATCAAGTTATTGACGATACTTTCACCGTGTCTGAATTTCCGCTTCGCTACGAACTACTTGCGACTTGCCCTCATACCAGCGCGCGTCGAGGTCGAATTCATACGGCACACGGAACAGTGGAAACCCCTGCTTTTATGCCCGTTGGCACGCAGGGCAGTGTGAAAACTGTTGGAAGCGAAGACTTAGAAGCGGCGGGGTTCCAGCAAGTTCTTGCTAATACGTATCACTTGTCTTTGCGACCAGGAGAAGACTTAGTCGAAAGGTTTGGTGGACTCCACGAATTGATGAGCTGGCGCGGGCCGATCTTAACCGATAGCGGCGGCTATCAAGTGATGAGTCTCAGCAAGTGGCGCAAGATCAGTGACGAAGGCGTAGTTTTCAAGAGTCACTTGGACGGGAGCGAATTGTTCCTTACGCCTGAAAAATCGATGGAAATCCAGAGCAAACTCGGCGTGGATATCGCTATGTGTTTGGATGAGTGCCCACCGTATCCTTGCACCCGCGAAGAAGCCGCCCGAGCAATGGAACGCACTCATAAGTGGCTGCCTCGAAACCTCGCCTCCAAAGGCGAAAAAACTAATCTATTTGGAATCGTGCAGGGAGGCGTTCATGAAGATTTACGTAGAGAATCCGCTGAAACTGTGAGCAGCATGTCGTTTGATGGCGTTGCGATTGGGGGCGTCAGTGTAGGTGAACCAACGGAAATGCAGTATCCGGTTGTGGAATTCACTACACCTCTATTGCCGAAAGATAAGCCTCGTTACTTGATGGGAGTAGGTCATCCGCAAGATATCTTCCACGCTGTTAAATGTGGAGTTGACCTATTTGATTGCGTTTTGCCAACTAGAATGGCCCGGCACCACGCTTTGTACACAATGCAAGGGCGTGTAAACGCGATGAATCTGCAGTGGGCGGAGCACAAGGGGTGGTTCGATGAGGATTCGATTTTTCCGCCAACCGAGCGGTATTCCGCAGCTTATGTCAGGCATCTTTTCAAAGCTGAAGAACCGTTAGGTGCTCGTTTAGCGAGTTTGCATAACCTTTGGTTTTATTCGCGGATGATGCAAGAAATCCGAGATGCGATTGAGAAGGGCACTTGGCCCGAATTAATGGCCCGTTACGCCCATGCGTAGCTAATTTGACTTACAGACCAAGTTCGCAAGCCGAGTACCATGAGGCGGTTATGGGATTGCGAGATGTAACGCTGGGGAAAAATGCACCTCAAGAAATAAATGTGATTATCGAAATCCCTCGGTTCAGCACAAATAAATATGAATACGATCCGGAAATGGACGTGATGAAGCTAGACCGCGTACTGTTTTCGCCTCTTTTCTACCCATGGGATTACGGCTTCCTACCTCGCACCACCTACCTCGATGGCGACCCCATCGACGCTCTTGTGTTGGTGAGCCACCCAACGTATCCTGGCATCGTGGTCGAAGCTCAGCCAATCGGAGTTTTGGAAATGGTAGATGGTGGAATGCCGGACGAGAAGCTTCTTTGCGTTGCCAGCAAAGATCCTCGATTCGGAAACCGCGAATCAATGTCTGATTTGCACCAACACACTCTGGACGAAATTTTCCACTTCTTTGAAGTGTATAAGCAGCTTGAACAAAAGAGTGTTGAAATCAAAGGCTGGAAAAAGCGCGAATACGCTTACGATATCATCGAGAAGTTCAAGCACGAAGGAGAGTAGTAATTTTCGTATAATGAAGGCGTGGTTGGATTCTCACGCTTTTCCGTTTTCTCCGTCCTATGTGTGTTAAGTCTTGGGTGCGAAGACGCTCAGGTCAAACCCGTGCCAAAAATCTCGATTGAATCTGGTTTAGCGGTCGCGCCAGAACTCACATTCGCTCCGGTGGAAGGAGATTTAGATGCGCTTCCAAAAATCAGTACTTTGGTCAAGTCGAGCGGTGTAGTTTTGAATCCAATTATTCAAAAGCCCTCTAAGGATTGGGTGGCGGGTGATAAAGCCAACTTAGTAGCATCTGGTGAAGAATTTCTCTCCCAGATCGAGCCGATTATTGAAAAACGATGGCAGCTTCCTCCACCAAGTGCTGAAAATCTCAACTTTGTTGGCTACGTCGATATAAAAACTGCCTGCAAATATTTGGTTGCTTACGCAGATGCGGTTGATGAAGGAGGTAACCCCGAGTACGCAATCCGCGCTCTCAAGGCGAGCCGCAATTTAGCGAGCAGATTATATGAAAGCTCGACTTCGTTTGTCTCTCAGTTAGTGGGGAACGCGATTGATGCAATTGCCGAAAGAGCGATCCGACAGATCGTGATTCGAGGTTCGATGTCGAGCAAAGAACTTGCCCAGTTGCAACAGCCAGCCCTAACCATTGATCCTGCAAGGACTGGCCTTTCTCAAGCGATCCGCGGGGAATGGACTCTGTTTTTTGTTCCAACGATTGCAACAACCGAATTCCCGCCACATGGCAACGAAATGACTGAGTTGTTTAGCCTTGATGACCATGATTTGACAGAGGAAATAAGGGGAAACAGCGAACCATTCAACCGCCTAAAAACCATTGAAACATTTGCGCCGTATTTTCGGATTGCAATCAGTGAGCTGGAAGGGGACGGCATCAGCACGGAGCTTTCGCGGGCGAAGCTGGCAGAGATTTTGAATGGAGTGCCTACAGAAGAATCGGCGGTGCCGGCATGGGCAAAGAAGACCTCAAATGCGGTTGGGTTACTGATTGGTCAAGCTTCGTTGGGAGTCTGGGATTCAGCATTTGGCGCGGCAGTTAAGTGCGGGGTCAGCCGGGGTCTTACTGAAGTAGTTGTCGCCGCTCAACGCGGATTAGCCGAAACGGGTTCTTTGCCGCGAGATATGGCGGAGCTTCGGAAATATGGTTTATCGGATTCAGTAAAGGATGCTTATTCGGGCAAAGATTTTCTCTACGACCCTGTTCGCGGTCTTGCATGGAGCGTCGGTCCAGATGGAAAAGATGACGGTGGCAAAGATCAAATTGAACGGTGGTCAAACGACACTAAAGATAGAGTTGTTAGAGTGAAATGAAGTTTGGCGTCGGAGTTCTAATTTTGGTTGGGTTAGGCATCGCAAGTTGCGACAGGCCAAGAAACGTCATTGTCCAGCCGGTGCCACATTCCGACATTCTTGCCCTTGCTCCTGATTTGAATTTAAACCAAAAACCAATCATGGGTGATAACGGATTAGAGGCCGTGATTTCTGACTTTGAGATTTTGCCTTATGAGGTTCGAGAGCCACAGAAAGTTCCTTTTGAAGAACTCACCGCGGGGCAAAAGAAAATTATTTATGATGAGTCCCTAGGTTTCTTGAAGTTATTTGAGAAGCACGAAAAATTGGAATGGGGTTTGCCAGTATACAAAAATTTGTACATGTCTTATCCACAGCTATCGAAGGCCAAAAATATAGGTAGATTATTAAATCTGGCAAGCCAGGTGGCATTGCATCAAGGGGATAAAACTTTTTCCATTCGCCTACATCTTGCTTCTCGCAGACTTGCCGAGCGAATAGACGAAGCAACTAATGTCGGCATGGCCTTTCTAGTTGCTCGAGCAATATGTGCAAATAACGAGAGAATGCTTCAAAAATTGCTTGCCACCAACAAATATTCAAGTGCTGAACTGAAGCAGCTTCTAGATGATTACAATCAAGATTCAACTCCAGTTGGGTTAGAACCAGGGTTAAAAGGCAACTGGATCAATGCGGCCGACTATATCGCTACTATAAGATTTCCTCAAGATGCGGCTGACGTTGTCTTTGCTACTGAGGAAAAGGAGAAAGTCGAATTTCTTGAGGGGTTTAGAGGCAATAAAAAGCCGCTTGATCGCAATGCAACTGCTAAAGAACTGATAGAAGTGTATCGTGCTGCCATCAATGGTCAAGATCCGGAAAAAGCCGACGCTCTTGCCAGCGCCAGCACTTCGTACTTAGACAGGTTTCATGAATTTGATCAAGATGAATCTGGCGGAAAACTGGATTTGAAAGCTTTAAACGAATGGAAGCAAAAAACTCCCAATTCCTTCGGCAAATACCTGCTGAGCTTCGTGCTACCGGGAACCGTTAAGAACTATTTTGAGACTCGCACTAGCTTTGATATTGAACGTGATCTCAGCCGGGTGGCAATAGCTTGCAAACTGTTCCAAATGCAAACTGGGAGCTATCCTCAGACTCTTAATCAACTGCGTAGCCTGAACATGAAAAGGGGCATAATTGATCGATTCAGTGGTAAACCATTTGGTTATGATCCTAAGCGGAAAATTATTTGGAGTGTAGGAAAGGATCGAGTAAACGATAACGGGCTGGATCGTACTTCGTCTTCAGGCTTTGGTCAAATTGCTGAAGGGGTTGCCCCTCCACCTCAAACTTACGATATTGTGGTGCATCTTCCGTGAGAGTTCATCTCACGGAACCGATTGACCTTAACCTTTTGGGTGAAACTGGCGAGTGTTCTTTTTCAACTGGGAAAGACATACCAGCGGATACCAAAATCTTAGTTCAAGGTGTCGTGAAGTCCGAAGAAGCCGACAGTCTCCATCACCTAAAGGCGGTTATTATTCCTTGGGCGGGGTTGCCCGGTGCTACCAGAAATACTTTCAAAAACCGACCCGAAGTTGGTGTCTATAACCTGCATCACAACGCAGGGATGACGGCGGAAACAGCTGTCGCTCTCATGATGGCGGTCAGTCGAAACATTGTCGCCCTAGATAGGCGGATGCGCATGCGCGATTGGGGTGAACGCAGCAAAGGGATTAGGCAGCCATTTTCTTGGCGTGATTTTGTGCGAAAGCAACTTCTCCATGGAGGCAGAGAATGGACAGAGCGATACGAGGGAGCCGGAACAATTGGCCTCGCGGGGAAAACAGCCGTGATTCTCGGATTTGGGGAGATCGGTCAGCGAGTCGCGAAGGTGTGTTCGGCTTTGGGAATGAAGGTGATTGGGATCCGCAAAGGAGAGGGGCGGATTATAGATAAGTTTGACGTATGGAATATCCGCCGGTTAGATGAAGCACTTGCGCTTGCAGACGTTCTGCATATCTGCCTACCGCTCACCGACGAAACTAAAGGGTTGCTCACCGCTCAAAAACTTGCCTTGCTTCCAGATCATTCAATTATTGTCAATGTTGGCAGAGGTGTGATTATTGACGAAGCGGCCCTATTCGCAGAACTGAAATCTAAACGACTTCACGGAGCAGGTCTGGACGTTTGGTGGCGGTATCCGGGTGAAAACGATACGCGCGACTGTGCTCCTGGCACTCTGGATTGGGCATCGCTTGAAAACGTGGTGATGACTCCTCACATCGGCGGCAGTGGCGCAGGAGTGGATGACCTACGTTGGAAAGCGGTCGGCGATGTCTTGAGACGCTTGCAATCGGGCGATTTCGAAACCGGGCGAGTTAATCTGGACGCTGGATATTGACTTTACACTTGCTTAGCAATGAATCCCCAGCGGTGGGCTTCAGTGAGTTCAACAGGAACGATCGTGCCTGCCTGAATAGATTCAGTGCCTTCGAAGTGAATCATCTTGAAGCACGGCGTGTAGCCTTGGAGCATCTTGGGGTTCTTAGGCGATGGCCCTTCAACCATCACTTCTAATATTTGGCCTATGCACTTCGGGGCTTCCTCTGCTTGAACCGCGTATTGAACCTCTTGCAACTTTGCTAATCGCAGTTTTGAAACTTCTTGAGGGACTTGCTCCATTTCGGCGGCAGGGGTGCCGGGGCGCGGAGAGTAGCGGAACATATAAGCTTGATCAAACTTGAATTCCTGCATTGCCGCAAGAGTTCCTTCAAATTCTTCTTCAGTTTCGCCGGGGAATCCAACAATTACGTCGGTAGTGAGACCGATATGAGGAACCGCAGATCGGAGGTTGTCCACAATCTCGCGGAAAGATTCCACGGTGTATATTCTCTTCATCCGCTTGAGCAAATCGTTATTGCCAGCCTGGAGAGGCATGTGGCAATGCTCCATCACTTCAGGAACATCGCGGATAACATCAATAAGATCGGCTTTGAAATCTCGTGGATAAGGTGAGGTGTATCGAATCCGCTCAATTCCAGGAATACCGGAAATCAGCTTAAGTAACTTAGAGAACGGTACGTTGCCTTCGGCAAGATTCTTTCCGTAGGAGTTCACGGTCTGACCAAGAAGGGTTACTTCCTTTGTGCCAAGTTCGGCTAGTCGGCGGACTTCCTCGATGACGTGTTCGGTTGGCCGGGAGCGTTCTCGCCCCCTGGTGGTTGGAACGATGCAGAAAGTGCAGAACTTGTCACATCCGTATTGGATCGGAACAAACGCTTTGAGTTTTCCGCCTCTTTCTAAGTGGCGTTGCGGAATGTTGGTGACAACTGCCCCTTTTCGCTCTGGTAATTCCAACCGTTTTTGAAATTTCTTGGTTTGGATGGCTTCTTCAACCAATCCAGGGATCTGTCCGATTTGGGCGGTGCCGATCACGAAATCAACAAATGGGTTTCGCCTTCTAATTTCGTCGGCTCGGACTTGCGCCATGCATCCAGCAACACCTACCACCATGGTTGGTCGAATCGCTTTGACCTCGCCGATTTGACCGAGCATCGAAAACGCCTTGTCTTCTGGTTTTTTGCGGACACTGCATGTGTTGAGTACAACAACGTGCGCTTCGCGCCAATCTTGAGCCGCAGTGAATCCTAAATCTTTGAGGTAGAGGGCGATTTGCTCACTATCTTCTTCGTTCATTTGGCAACCCCACGTCTGCACAAAATAGGTGCCGCGCCGAGTTGGAATATTGCTCGGTCGGGAACCAGGTTGCAGCAAAGTGACGTTGCTCATGGGAAAGGAGAGTTGGCAGGATTCGCCGAGGCTTTTATGGTACCAGGGCCGCCTGGTTCAATGAGTCTGAGAGAACGGACGCCTGCGCAACGTATAATTACACCGTGAATTCGACCTTGCTTAACCGCGTGACTATGGTTCTATCGCTCTTTGGAGTGTTCGTAACCGGAGTGCTTTCTTATTCCCACGCAGCCGAAAAAGAAGTGCCATGTGCCGCGAACGCTACCGTGAACTGTGCGGCGGTTGTCAATAGCCCGGCCGGATCTTTTTACGGTATTCCTGTCGCCTACCTTGGATTGATCTGCTACCTGCTGTTATTTGGGCTTGCATGGTTTCGAGTGAAAGCAACCGGCAAGAATTGGGTTCGGGCCGCAAATGCAAGCTTGATCCTTACGGGAATTGGCTTCGGTTTTCATTTGTTCCTACAAGTCGTTTCACTTAATGTTCTCCAGCAGCTTTGCTATTGGTGTTTAACATCAGCTGTTAACATGTTGATTGCGTTTATTGTTCACGGAATGCTTGCCCAAAGTGGGGAGCCCACCGATGAAAAGGGTTCCAAAATTGATGTCACAGTTGCGGCTGCTGCAGCAATCTTGGCGGTCGGTGCATTTGGCATTACGACGACAATGATGCAAAAAGAAGCGAAGTTCTACAAAGATTTCAAAACGGAACTCACCAACGATCAGATTTTGCCGATCCCGGCAAAGATGAAAGGGAACAAAGACGCAAAGATCGTCATTATCGAATTTGCGGACATGTTGTGTCCAACCTGTCGCTCAACTAGCCCGAAGTTTGAGGCACTGTACAAGAAGCATTCGGGCAAGATCAGAATTGGATTCCGACAGTTTCCGCTCTTCAATTTGCCGGGTCACGAAATGGCCTTAACAGCCGCAATGATTGCGGAGTTTGCGGCGGAAAAAGAACGATTCTGGGAATTCGTGAATCGTGCGTACGATGAAGGGAATGGCGAGCGTGTGAAAACAGAAGCTGGCCTGCTGGAAATCGCGCGAGAATCCGGCCTGTCTCTAGATGAACTGAGGCCGCTGCTAGAGGAAGCAAAGAGCCCGACGGGCGAAAGCCGATTGCTGGATAAGGTGAATGCCGACTTCCACCTTTCATCTGAAGATTTGAAGATCAAGGGCACGCCCACCTTCCTTTTGATCGTCAATAATGGTGAGCCTCGTGCATTAAGCTTTGAGGAACTTGAGCACGCTTTTGACGAGCCAGAAATCAAAGAATTATTGAAGTGAACAAGAAACCCACGATTTGTGTCGCAATGAGCGGCGGAGTAGACAGTAGCGTAGTTCCGATACTGTTGAAAAATCGTGGGTTCAATGTGATCGGTGTGACGATGCAAATTTGGCAAGAAAGCCAAACCGATCCTCGCCATGCTGGGTGCTGTAGTCTTGGTGCCGTAGAAGATGCCCGCCGTGTTGCCCGGATGCTGGATATGCCGCATTACGTGATCAACTTCAAGGATCAGTTCAAGTCAACGGTTATTGATGAGTTTATTGACGAGTATTCCAAGGGTCGTACTCCTAACCCTTGCGTGACCTGCAATCGAAAAGTCAAGTTCGATGCGCTACTCAACACAATGCAAGAACTCGGTTGCGACAAGCTGGCAACTGGTCACTACGCGCGAATTCGGTACGACAAGAATCGGAATCGTTACCGATTGATGCGCAGCAAGGGCGGTAACAAAGATCAAAGCTACGTTTTGTATGCGACTACGCAAGAACAATTAAGCAAGGTCATGTTTCCGTTGGGCGAACTCGGCGATAAAGCTGAGTGCCGCCGAATCGCTCGGGAAGCTGGTTTACCAGTTGCGAATAAGCCAGACTCGCAAGAAATCTGCTTTGTTAGCGATGCGGGCGGTTACCGCGAGTTTATGCGTAAGAACAAACCAGAAATCTTCGCCGAAGGCGATCTGGTTGATACTTCTGGCAAAAAGGTCGGAACCCATTCCGGTACTGCCGATTTCACGGTTGGTCAACGACGGGGAATTAAGCTCTCGCAAGAAAGGCCGCTCTATGTCATCGGATTGATCCCCGATGAAAATAAAGTGATCGTGGGCGACCACGACGAGCTTTTGCAAAGCGAGGTTTATCTTGAAGACGTGACATGGAGTGCTTATTCAAGCCACGAGGCTCCCATTAAGGTCATGGCAAAAATCCGGTACAACATGGATGCTCGCCCTGCAACTCTGTATGCCTACCCAGAGCCAGTGATTGTCTTCGATGAGCCAGTTCGCGCGGTCACTCCCGGGCAAATCGCGGTGGCCTATAGCGGCGAAACAGTGGTTGCGGGAGGAAGGATCAAATAGTTATGCCAACCGCAATGATCAATTTTCTGCTTATCTTTTCCGTCATCCTTGCAGTTTTTCTGCTTGCTGGCGTGGTTCTCATGCTGCGGATGGCAAAAGAGATGCGCAAATCTATTCAGGCAATGGATGCCCGTCTAGCCAAGCTAGATCAGCGTCTGACCGAACAGCAAGCACAAGTGAATTCTCTCAAGGCGATGCTGGCGCACAAGCCAGACCCTATGCATGAAATCATGAATGCACTGAGCGGTTTCCGTCAAAATGGCCCGGCAAAGACTCTATTGTCTTTGGGATCAAAGTTATTTGCGGCATACTTTAAGCAGAGAAAGGTGAAAGCACTGCCTGAGCGTGTATCATCTGAGGTTCAGAAATGAGTGGAAACGACGACAAAAATGGTTTGATTTATCTTTTAGCTGGGTTTGGTCTCGGCGCTTTGGTTGGTGCAGTTGCTGGCATCTTGTTTGCTCCTAAAGCGGGCGACGAAATGCGACACGAACTCAGCGACAAGTTGAAAGAAGCGAAAGACAAAACTGAAGACTGGATCGCTGAACAACGAGCTAAGAGACAAGCAAAAGGTATCGAATCTGACGAAGTAGGCGCATAAGCGCCGACGGCCAGATAAACGCCCCGCATGAAAAGCTGGAGGATATTCCTATGGGTCGTCGTAGTAGCGGTGACTGTATGGTTCCTTTGGAGTGTGCGGGGCGTTTTATTGCCTTTCGTACTCGCTTGGCTAACTGCGGTTCTGCTGGAACCAGTTATTAGAAGGCTGAACAAATGGGGATTACCCCGTCCGGCTGCGGTCATGTTGATCAGCTTGCTATTTTTTGGTTCTATTCTTGGCCTTGGTCTTGCCATCGGCCCAAGAATCGGCAAACAGATCAACGACGTTCGGTCATCAGTTCAAAGCCTAGCGCAGCGACTCGCTGAGGAATCGGCGGATGACAACCCCTTTGTACGGTGGAATCCCGCGGTTATTGCAAAGCCAGCTGGCCCGTTAGGGGCAGTAGATACAACGCTTTCTGCCTACCGCTCGACACTTGAGCAAGTGGGTCTGCCTTCTACCCGAAGGGCATTTACCGCGCAATTCGTTGACCCTTATCGAGAAAACATTAGTAAGTCTCTTCAACGGGCATTTAATGGGTTTGTTGCGTTTCTCAGCGGAATGGTCAGTCAACTTGTATTGTTGGCCTTTACGCCACTTTTCGCGATTTTCCTAATGATGGATTTGGAGATGTTCCGGTCAAGGTTTGCGAACTGGATTCCTCCCGCCATACGCATGGAAGTGAAAGATTTTCTGGATGATGTTGGCGATGTTTTCCAAAACTATCTCCGTGGCGTGATGGTCAACATCTCGCTGTACATGACAGTGCAGGCAATCATGCTCACCGTGATGGGCGTTCCTTATAGCTACATCCTTGCGTTTGTTGCTGGGTGTCTGTATCTCATTCCGAACATCGGCGGTTTGATCAGCGCGTTTATTATCGTGATCGCCACCGGGACAAGTGGAGTTCATTCAAACTGGTTTTTGAATCTTCCTAATTCTTGGTGGTTCGCTGGAGTCATCATGCTGTGCTTCACGGCGATCACAACGACCTGGGATATCGGGATCACGCCGCGAGTTGTCGGCAAAGCGGTCAAACTCCATCCGTTTGTCGGAATGTTTGTCGTTTTCTGCGGCGGAGCTCTATTCGGGGTTCTTGGAATGATGCTCGCCTATCCAGTTGCCGGGGTTGTAAAGCTCGTGCTAGAAAGGGTTCTCAACTACACGAATAAACCAGTCGGAACTGGTAGCGGGCTCCCGGCAGTACCCCTCAGGCATCGTGAAGAAGGGATAGTATAAGTCTACGGTTTGGAAAATAAGGAAGAATTATCGGAAGTATCTGAAAAAAGCACGGTCGGATTAGAAGAGGAGGTTCGCGAGTACCTCGCCACCAAAGTTGTCCGGCGCCGATTATTTCCTCGTGCAGTTTTAGTAGGAGTCTTATCTGGAACGGTTGCCGTTTGTTTTCGCTTAGCTTTGCATTTTATTGAGTCATGGCGGATGTGGTTTACCAGCCAGATTCCGCAGAACCCTATACTTGTCGTCTTCGTTGTCGCTCTTATTGCTTCGGCTGGAATCCTGCTTGCTTTATTTGTCGGGAAAATTGATCCCAATTCAGGCGGTAGCGGTATTCCGCACATGAAGGCGGTGTTAGAAGGCCATGCGTCATTGAATTGGGCGAGACTGCTGTGGGTGAAATTTACAGCTTCTTTACTTGCGCTTGGTTCGGGATTGGTGATGGGCCGCGAAGGGCCAACCGTGCAAATGGGCGGTGCAGTAGGAACCGCAGTATCTGACTTCACACAAGCGACTGGTCGCGAGCGAAGGGCATTGATCGCCTCTGGCGCGGGCGCGGGCCTTGCCGCTGCATTTAACGCCCCACTGGCCGGAGTGACGTTTGTTTTAGAAGAACTTCAGCGAGATTTCCAACCAGTTGTTTTTGGTGCGTCCCTTTTGAGTGCGGCGGTCGCGACGGTCATTTCACGGCTTGTATCTGGGCAAGTTTCAATTTTCAATGTTCCGCCCATCCCTGCTCCATCGTTGATGTACATCCCTTTGTTCGTGCTAATGGGTGTGTTTGGCGGAATATTAGGCGTGATCTTCAACCGCGGGCTTTTGGATAGCCAAAAGGTGGTCGGCAAATGGAAGAAGAAAAGCACCGTCGCCGTAGCGTGTGTGATTGGAGTGATGGTCGGGCTTGCTTATCTGGTTTCGCCTCTTTTGCTCGGTGGAGGCCACGAACTCAGCGAAGCCGCCCTTCACGGTGAGATTCTTCTTTGGCCCGCGATTGCTTATCTGATCATTCGGCTCTTGCTGGTGCATTTTTGCTACGCCACGGGTGCCCCAGGTGGCATTTTTGCCCCTCTGCTTTCACTGGGTGCAGTGATGGGAGTGGCAGGATTTCACATCACCCAGCTTATTGTGCCATCGGATGAGATAAGCGTCGCTGCATGTGCAGTCGCGGGGATGTGTGCCTTATTCAGTGGCGTAGTGCGCGCACCTTTAACGGCGATCATCTTGATTGGCGAAATGACCGGAAGCTACGATTTACTCTTGCCACTACTGATCGCCGCATTTACTGCATATTCGGTCTCTGAAGGTTTGAAGGACACCCCAATCTATGAAGCATTGCTTCAGCGAGACGCGGCTAAAAACGGCTGGAAACTCATAGACGACGAACCACTCACCGCCGAGTTTGAAGTGAGGTCAGGCGCACCTTATGAAGGAAAAGAAGTCAAGGATCTTGGATTGCCAGAAGGGGTTCTAATTGTTCTCTGCAAAGCGGAAGGCAAAGAATTTGTGCCAAACGGTTCTACCGTTTTGCACCAGCACATGAAGGTCGTCGTTGCTACGGGAACGCCGGAAGATTTGCATGAAGTTCAGCGCGGTGTGACTGGCCTGGGGCCTGAAGAACTCAGTTCGTAGGCCAGCACTGGGGAATATTCCTAGCTTTTGATTCGCAAGGGAAATTTAGGCGTCAAAATCTTAATGATGTTGACTTTGGTTGCGGCTTCCGCTATAGCTATGGGTGTGTATCAGTTTGATGCCACAACAAAGCTGGACTACGACGTTGCGGTTGTATTTAACGGCTTTCTGCCTCTGCTTGGTGGCAATGAAGGCAAAGCCGAAGTCAATATGGGGGTCAAAGTCGCCGGACTCTCCAAAGACGCTGAGAACTTGAGAGCGTCAAGCGAACTTACGGCATTTGATATTAAGTTTAACGGTGCAAAGCTACCGCTTGATATTGAATCGGCTAAAGGGTATTTCCCAAAAACCACGGTGAGCATGACTCCCGGCGGAAAGGTTCTGAAGTCAGACGCGCCAAACATCATGCTTCCCGTAAGGCTTCCAGGTTTGGATGTCAAACGATTCCCCGATATCACTTATCTCCCGATTGAGTTGGATGGAAATGAACTCAAAGTCGGCGGCAAGTGGGAGTTCTCGCGGATGTTCGGTGATTCGCCGATGCAGTATTCCTGCACGGTTAGTGAGATGAAAGGCGACCTCGCCACTATTGCCGTTACCGTGAAGCAAGAGTACGAAGTTTTTGAAGATGAATCGCTTGAGGTTGTCAAGAACGAAAAAGACGCGATCAGCCGAGTGAAAACCGTGCTGAATGGCTCTGGAACGGTGGTGTTCGATGCCGCAAAAGGGGCGGCACGAACTGTTGCGATGAAGAACTCTTCGGTTAGCACGGTGACGTCGATCAGCGACGGTTCAAAAACCGAACGCAAACTCGATTCCACGCTTAATGTAAAACTCAAAGGAGTTGCCGATCCTGCGGTAAAACCTGCCGCGAACACAACCAAACCAGCAACCCCGCCGACTCTGATGGATCAAGCGGGCAACCTTTGGAACAATGCCGTGAAGGCCGGACAGAACGCTTGGCAAACTGGCGCGGGATATATTTCTCTAGCGCGGATGGCTTTCGGAATGTTCGCGGCTCAAATTCCAGGCTTACAGCCTTTTCTCAAGCAGATAATGGGCGGATAACAATCGCTTTCGGGCGGTAAATTATCTGTGATGGATGTTGGTGCTCGGATTGCAGAACTCAGGCAGGTTTTAACTCGTGCTGCCGAGCTTTATTACCAATACGAGCAGCCAGAACTCAGCGATACCGAATACGATTTACAGTTCCGGGAACTTGTAGAACTCGAAGAACAACACCCTGAATTCAACGATCCTAGCAGTCCTACTCATCGGGTTGGCGCGGCCCCCGTTGAAGGCTTTGAACAGCACCGCCACGGGGTTCCGATGCTCAGCCTGGACAATGCTTTTGGTGCAGAGGAACTACTTGCTTTTGATGAAAGGATCAAACGGTTTTTGGGTCGCGATGATAAGATCGAATACCTGGTTGAACTGAAATACGACGGTCTGAGCTTGAGCCTCACCTACGAAAATGGTGCCCTTGTCAGAGCAACAACCCGTGGAGATGGAACTACGGGTGAGGTGGTGACTCATAACGCGAAAACTATCCGTGATATCCCGCTACGGTTAAGCGAACCGATTAGTGGAGAAGTTCGTGGTGAGGTATTAATGTTTAAGGATATATTTGAAAAGTTAAACAAAGAACGCGTCGAGAAAGGGCAGAACCCATTTGTCAATCCGCGTAATGCCGCGAGCGGGGGGATGCGCCAACTGGACGACAAACTCACGGCAGAGCGTCGGCTCAGGTTCTTTGCCTACGGTGTTGGAGCTATTGAATCAGCATTGCCTGATTCACAAAGCGGTCTGATGGATTGGCTCGGAAAACTCGGATTTGCGCGTCGCTCGCAGTTTTGGGTTTGCCAGGGGATTCAAGAAGTCATTAGTCGAACCGAGGAAGTTTTGACCCTTCGGAGTTCGCTGGATTTTGGGATTGATGGCTGTGTGGTCAAAGTGAATTCATCGGCTCTACAAAACGAGTTGGGTAACACGGCACGAGGGCCGAGGTGGGCGACTGCATATAAGTTTCCCAGTGAGCAAGCCTTTACAAAACTCGTCGAAATCGGCGCACAGGTGGGTCGCACAGGCGTGGTGACGCCAGTCGCTCATTTGGAGCCGGTATTCGTTGGTGGGGTTACCGTGAGCCGGGCTACTTTACACAACTACGGCGAGCTTGAACGCAAAGATGTCCGCGCCGGAGATACGGTCATCGTCCAACGCGCGGGAGACGTTATTCCGGAAGTCGTTGGCCCAGTTTTGGATAAGCGTCCAGCCGATTCAACGCCCCATATCCAGCCAACCCATTGCCCGATTTGCGAAACGGAATTAGTTCAAGAAGCGGGTTATATTGCTCTTCGGTGCCCCAACAAAAAGGGATGCCCGGCACAAATCGCCAGCAAGATCATCCATTTCGTTGGTCGCAAAGCGATGGATATCGATGGGTTGGGAGAGAAGCAGATTGTCCGTTATTTGGCAGAGCCAGCCGAGCGACCGTTGCTGACCGACGTTCCCAGCATCTACGCGCTCCATTCCCGTAAGGAAGAACTCCTGGCTCTTGACCGGATGGGAGAGCAAAGCACCCAGAATTTGATTGATGCTATTGAGGCAAGCAAGACTCGCCCCCTCGCCCGGTTTGTTTTTGCACTAGGTATTCCTCTTGTCGGTGAACGGACGGCGGCCGACCTCGCCCGGGAGTTTAGAACTCTTCAGGCCATCCGTGAAGCAAGTGCGGAAGAACTCGACGACATCCAAGATATTGGCGCACGAACCGCCGAGGAAATCCATGATTGGTTCCGGGAGGAAGAGAATTCCGACCTCATTGATGCCCTTCTCCAGGTCGGGGTTGATCCGGTAGAAGGAGAAGCCCCAAAGGGTGACCAATTCGCAGGATTAACATTTGTTTTTACAGGAAAACTTGAACAATTCACCCGAGAGCAAGCTGAAGCATGGGTGATGGATTTAGCCGGCAAACCCGCCGGATCGGTGAGCAAAAACACGACATACGTCGTCGCCGGTCCAGGGGCGGGAAGCAAACTCGCCAAGGCCGAACAACTCGGCGTGCAGGTGTTGACCGAAGGCCAATTCGTTGAAATGCTTCCGGAAGGAACCATTTGAGCGATTGGCCGTTTGAGTATCAAATTGATTCGCCGGATGTGAATCTGGCAATGTGCGTTCGGAGCGGGCAGGTGTTTCGCTGGCGGATTCGTGGGCACCTGCACTGGGGAGTAATCGCCGGTGCGGCGTTTGTTATCGAAGTAGACGGCAATCGTTGGCACGTTCAGTCGAATGCAAATCCCTCTGAGTGCCGGCGCATTTTTGGAATTGATGTGGATCAGACCCAACTGTGGGCGAAGATTCTTGCGGGAGATTTTGGCTTAGCCGATGCCCTCAAAGAATGCTATGGGTTGCGGATGATCACTCAAGATGACCCAGTGGAAACGCTGTTCTCGTTTTTGTGTTCTGCAAACAACCACATTTCTCGGATTGAAGGCATGGTCAACTGCCTCTCTGAATATGGAGAGGTGCTGGGTGAATGGTCGGGCAAAACTTGGCGGGTATTCCCTTCATTGGACGTTCTTACGTGCATAGGCGAGAGCGAATTGCGGGCAAAAGGATTTGGATATCGCGCCCCCCGGATTTCGCAGTGCGCAAAGCGGGCGTTAGAACTCGGCGGAATAGATTGGCTCAATCATCTCAAAACTATTCCGGCTGATGAAGCGATGGAGCAGTTGCAGTTGTTGCCAGGAGTCGGGCCAAAGTTAGCGGAATGTGTGGCTCTGTTCGGGCTGGGGCACCAGTCGGTCGTGCCGATTGACACTCATATGTGGAATGCAACCACCCGGCGGTACTTCCCAGAATTACTGGGAACCAGCCTCACTGACTCGCGGCGGAATCTAGTGCGAGATGAATTCAGGCGCAGGTTTGGCGACTTAGCGGGGCTCGCCCACCAGGTAGTGTTTGTGGATGAAATGCGGAATTGGCGTCTTCGCCGTTAGTGCTTATTTTTCAAGTTAGCGAGAGCATTTCGCTCAATGCCAGATTTTCTTGCTCGGCGGATTGGTGATGACTGTGAAAGTTCATCCCAGTCATCATCTGAAGTTTGAGTCAGTTGTTGCAGGCTAGGGAATCGTCGTACCTTCAAGAAATCTGGCTCCTGAGTGATTTGCGCCCGAAGCGGCTGCGAATCACGCGGTTGGTTGAACGGGCAGACTTCCTGGCAGATATCGCAACCGAACGTCCAATCGCCGATCTGCTCGGATTGCTTTTCGGAAAACTCTCCGCGTTTTTCGATGGTGAGGTAGCTGATGCAATTCCTTGCATCCACTTGCCAGTTGCCGTCTAATTGAACAATGGCGCCCGTCGGGCAAGCGTCAATGCAAGCGCGGCAAGTTCCGCATCCACCTTGAGCCGGGGAATCGTAGGGAAGCACGGCGGTGGTCAACAAAGTGCCGATAAAAAACCATGATCCGCGATGAGAGTTGATGAGGCAAGTGTTCTTGCCAAACCATCCGAGCCCTGCGCGGTTGGCGTATTCGCGTTCCATGATTGGAGCCGAATCCACGGCGGGTCGCCACTGGTGATCGGGAAACTCTTGACTCAGAACTCCGGCGAGTTTTTTTAGCTTGCCACGAATCACTTTGTGATAATCCCGCCCAAGCGCGTAGCGGGCGATTTTCACATCAGATTGTGGCGGTTCTTGGTAGTAATTCAATCCCACTGCGATCACCGATTGCACCCCGGGAAGAATCGTATTCAGGTCGGCACGGAGCGGCAAACTGGTTGCCATGTATTCCATTTCCCCGTGCATGCCGTGGGCGATCCAATTTTCGAGCACAGGTAAGGATTGCGGGGGCGCGGCATCGCAGATGCCGACGAGATCGAATCCTAACGCCATTGCGACCTCATGCACCTTATGGCTCGGCAAGGCTCACCCAGTGTTCGTAAGTTAGTTCATGCGGACGGATAGATGCGTGTAATCCTATGTCGGCTAAGCGTGAAGTCAGTTCTTCTTTGGCAAGAACGCCGCTGAGGTTGTTGAGCAGGGTTTTGCGCGGTTGGCTGAATCCTTGCCGGGCGAGTTTGAGTGCAGCTTGGTTCGGAGCCGAACGAGGGCGGAAATCCAGAACGATGCTATCCACCTTGGGCGGTGGAGAAAAGCAGCCAGGGGGGACTTTAGAGACAATTGAAATATCAAATGTCGCCTGCATGACAACGCTCAAAGCTCCCCGATTCCGGTCGCCTGGCTTGGCAAGAATCTTATCGCCGACCTCGCGTTGCATCATCAGAACCGCTCGGTCGATCAGATTCGCTTGCTGGCAAACTCTCTCTAGTAACGGGCCAGTGATGTTGTACGGCATATTGCTGACGATTCCAACTGGCTTAGGCAACCGTTCTAGAATTTGTGACCAATCAACAAGCAGGGCGTCGCCGAAAATGATCTCTGCACTCTGTGCATAAGCTTGTGCCGCGGGAATCATACGCTCGTCGTGCTCTATTGCGACGAGTTTTGATTGTTTCGCTAATCCCTGCGTAAGGATTCCCGGCCCAGGCCCGATCTCCAAAACGCCAGCAAGGCCATCGGCTTTGGCGAGAATCGCCACGATGACCTTGCTTGATGTGAGCCAGTGTTGACCGAATTTTTTATCTGCTTTTAACCCAAAAGCGCGGAGATGATCGCTTAGCGATATCTCTTGGCCATTCCCGCTGTGTGGCGATCCGTGAAGATGTGAACCTTCACTTTTCGTCGTCCCCACTGCATGGCTGCGCTTCGGCTTTGAATGCACACGTCTATTTTGTTCCCTTTTATCGCTCCGCCTGTGTCCGCTGCGACGGCGAGGCCGTATCCTTCCACGTAAACAAGGGTTCCGATCTTGATGACTTTAGGGTCAACGGCAACAATTCCGTGCTTGGCTTGGAGTCCGCTGGCCGTGCGACCAGTTCCGCTTCCATCACTAGGAAGGTAAGCGGTGGATTCCATAGTCAGCACTTTGGCGCGAGTAAACGAACCACGATCAGTGAGTTGCAAACCGGATTTGCCCATGTGGAAGACCGCATCAATAGCTGGCTCAACACTTTCTTCTTTTTTGGTGTCGATAACCTTGCCTTCTTCCAGGGTGTTGGTGATTGTGATTGTTTTCAGACCGTCTTTGCCGTCGGTGACTTTCTTCACACGACCAGGAGTGATGTCTCGGTTAAAGATGTACTGAACATCGTAAGGGATCACTTCTGTCTTGACCTGGGTCTCAACCGTATTTTCTTTTTGTTCTTGTGCGAATGCGAGAACCGGGTGAATCATGATCACGGTCGCGCAAGCCAAGCTTGTGAGTATTAATTTCCGCATTTGGTTGTGCCTCTTGCGTGCTAGCAGCAGACCTCTCCGCCGGGTAGCAATGGGTTTATACCCCTATCAATTTCGGTGCCGTCGGGTGCTGATGGCAGAGGGACAGGTAATTTTCTGGGTCAAACACCCCAGATTTGAACTGGGGAAAACTCGTTCTAGGACCTTACCTTGAGGTCCCAGAAGGAACAGCGAAAACAGAAATAGGGCATGGGGAGCCCTCGCTAGACGAAATGAGAAAGGCGTTATCGTTTGAAAAGCAGACTGCTTCCCCTTGCTTTTCGAGTGGGTACTGAACAGGAATCGGCTTGGATTTCACCCAATCGCCAAATTCTTGATCAACTGAGTAGAGATAGCCGCCTGAGTAAGTTTTCAGAATAACTTTCTTGCCGTCCGGGCTGACTGATCCCCCTGTGATCAAGTTGCCCCCTAATCCGCCAGTATTGATCTTGAGATCATCAAATACGAGCTCCAGCTTTTGGACTGATCCAGGCTTTGGGTTCCGAGCCACATACACCGAAGACTTCTGATCCCTGGCTTTTGTTACGAACCAGATCGAGCCATCAGAGGGATTGACCAGCAACGCTTCGCAATCGTTTTTACGATCTGGATATACAAAAGTGTAGGTCTGAATGTTTTCAATCACTCCGGTTTCGTCGCGGAGTGAAGGTTCAGCTACACGGTGAACAAAAATTTCGTTCCTCGATCGGGCATTATCACCAGTATCTCCCAGATAGATAAAGTTTTTTCCGTTGACGGTGGCGACTTCCATATCTTCCCAGTCAATGGCTTTTACATTCGATAGTCGAAAAACTCCGGTGATGGTGCCGCGCTTATCGAATCTAAAGAAACGGGCGACATCACCGCTGTCGTTATGTGTGTAGTAGGTTGCAGGGGCAAGACGACTAGCACCCAATCCTGAGCTTTCGTCAACCGCTTTGTCGGTGATTTTCCAACTCGCCGCAAGTTTTGGTTCACCGGGTTCAACTTTAGGGGTTTGAAAAGGAGATATTCCTAATAACAAAGCGGCGAGTAGCATGAAATAAGTTTACCGTTTACTAAGCTAGGTAACCTGTTTTCATGCAGTATCGAAAGCTTGGCAAGTATGGAATTAAAGTGAGCGCGGTGAGCCTGGGTGGGTGGTTGACCCACGGGCGGACTCTGGAAGACGACACTACCGCTGGAATTGTTGCCAAAGCCTTTGATCTGGGAATCAACTTTTTCGATACCGCCGACGTTTATCATGCTGGCGCGGCGGAGACCAGCCTCGCAAAAGCTATCTGCAAAATCCGTCGCGACGACTTGGTTTTGGCGACAAAGTGCTTCTTCCCAATGACCGACGGAGTCAACGACCGTGGGTTGAGCCGAAAGCATATTTTTGAATCAGTTCACCATTCATTAAAACGGTTGAGGACGGACTACATAGACGTCATGCAGTTCCACCGGTTTGACCCGGAAACTCCGACCGAAGAAACAGTTCGGGCGATCGATGACCTAATCCGGCAGGGCAAAGTTTTGTATTGGGGAACCAGCATGTGGAGTGCCGACCAAATTGTTCGCGCTTGCCATATGGCAAAGGAACTGAACTGCGTGCCTCCGGCGAGCAACCAGCCGCGATACAACATGCTTGATCGCGATATCGAATCGCACGTGATTCCCGCATGCGAGCAGTACGGGATTGGTCAAGTGGTGTTTTCACCTCTGGCTCAAGGGGTGCTGACGGGCAAATACGAACCGAAAAAAGCTCCGCCTAAAGGAAGCCGTGCCGCCGACGACAAAAGCAATATGTTTATGGCTAAGGATATGGAAGCTGAAACTTTGCAACGCGTGAATCAACTCGGAGCAATCGCAAAAGAGCACGGCTGTACTATTGGCCAACTGGCTCTTGCCTGGTGTTTGCGCCAGCCCAATGTGAGTTCGGTTATTGTCGGAGCGACTAGCATTAAGCAAATCACAGAAAATGCTGGGTCCGCAGATTTGGACATACCGATGTCCGTGTTCGAGCGGTGTAACGAGATATTGGCAAAATAAGCTGGCTAAAGGATAAAATAAGCAAAGACGAAGAAGCTAAAATGTCGAAACTGCCAGCAATATTCATATCGTCTACTTACTATGACCTGAAGCAAGTCCGTGCTGCCTTACGCGAATCTCTTGAAAAGTGCGGATATCGTATCCTAGCTTCGGAACACGAGTCATTTCCTGTTGACCCATCTCTAGATACTATTCAGAATTGTGTAAGAAATGTTGATAATAGTGCAGATATTTTTGTCCTTGTCATTGGAGGAAGGTATGGTTGCGTAGATGACTCAACAAGTAAATCTATTACTAATATTGAATATGAAGCAGCGAGAAGAAAAGGTATTCCTGTATACGCGTTTATAGACAGAAATGTACTTCATAATTTAAATACATACGTAGATAACCCATCTGGAGATTTTAGTTCAGTTGTTGATTCTGTTGATGTATTCAAATTTATTCAAAAAGTTAGAAATACAGATAAGGTTTGGACACGTGAATTTGACTCACCTGAAGATATATTGGGATACTTAGTAATGCAATTGGGCTACTTATTTAGTGACCTCTTGTGCTCTAAATTGATTATCAATGACCCTAGTAATGAATGGTTAAGATCGCTTAGTCCAAATTCGTTAAAAATTGCAACTACCCAAGGTCGACACTGGGAAAATTATTTGCTGTTTCAAGTGATGATGGATGAAATCGAAAAACTGCATGAGCTGAGATCTTCGCATAAAGCCGGAATAGTATTTGGAAGTGGTGATGTGGTTACTTTATCAGGCTTTAGTGGATGGGTTAAAAAGAAGATGAATGTATTAGATAGAATAGTAGACAATCTTAAGAAGATTATGGAGGTTGAGCTACCTCGTGCAATGGGAGAGCCTGGGGTACCCGGCAATCCAAAGGAAATAGTATTTGTAGGACGTCAGCTAGCAACAGCATACAAAGAGGCAATGCTTTGGAGTCAAGATATTCAAAGAGCATCTGCAGAAGAGGAACTTTGCCGAGCAGTCAGAGCGATGAGTAGATTCCCCGAACAAATGATTACTGAGCTAGAAAGTTTTGGGGCGAGGAATTACGCTTTGGTGCAGGCGAACCATAATGTAGGTACTAGAGAGAACCCTTTGACATTAGATATGAAAATGACTATAAATTTATTTAACCATGAAGAATATCAGAATGCAATGAAAGAACTAGAAGAGCGTTTTTCGCGCGGAACAGTTAAATGAATTCCTCAAATATAGGCCCGGTAAGATAAATAATGCACCGTATAATTCAGCTTCGGGCAACGTGGCCCGGTGCTGAGAACAACATTGGCGGAAGAAACACGACCAAACGATTTAGGAAACGCTCCATTTGGTAAGCACTTGGCGAACGCCGAGAACCTGCCCGTTGCTCTGGGCGAAACCGATTTTGAAAAAGCCAGAGGCGTCAACAAAATAGAAATCCGAACTGGATTTGCTAGCGCCCGGATTACGGGCTTGGATGGAGACGTTTCCAAACACCGGCTCAGGATTCTCAATCAGGTTTATCAACAAGAAATCAGTCTCGACTTCCTCAAATTCTCGGGCGATGGAATGAGCTTTGTTGTTCCTGATTACCGCCGCGACGAACTCATTAAAGTCCTTGAAGAATGCGGCAGTTCTTTTGAGGTCAAACCAGATCGTGCCGTTCTCATTGTTCATGCGGTGAATATGCGCGACGAAGAAGGCTTAGTTGCCAGTATCGTCAGCCAAGTTATTGAATTCGGAGCAAACATTGAGCACCTCGGTGAAATGCACGACCGGCTGCTGATGTTGATGGGCGTAAGCGGTGCCGAAAAAGCTCGTGATGGATTGAAAGCGCGTTATCCGGGAGCGCAAGCCTGATGCGATACAAAGTTCTTAAGTTTGGCGGTACGAGTGTTCGCACACCCGAAGCGAGACATCAAGCGGCTCTCAAAGTAATTTCAGCCAAGGAAGCAGGCTTTCAACCAGTCGTGGTTGTGAGCGCGGTTGGTCGCAAAGGCGAACCGTATGCTACCGACACACTCAGCAAACTTCTCCTTGACGTCGATTTAGCCACCGAGCCAGACCCGCGCGAAATGGATTTGGTGATGGCGTGCGGAGAAATCCTTTCCGCTTCTATTTTTGCCACCCTTCTAAAAAGCATGGGGTGCCCGAGCATGAGCTTGCGAGGTGGTCAAGCCGGTATTCGCACGGACGGCGTTTACGGAAACGCACGCATATTGGGGATCAACCCGCTGGGCGTTGTGGAAGCCTGCGAGCGTGGATTTGTGCCGATTGTTTGCGGGTTTCAAGGGGTATGGGTGCAGGGCGGTTTGCCTGGGGCAGAACTCACCACTCTCGGGCGGGGAGGATCGGATACAACGGCAAGTGCGCTCGGGGCGGCTTTGCGGGCGACCTCGGTTGAAATTTACACGGACGTAGATGGTGTGAAGACCGCTGACCCCGATTTTGTTCCAGAAGCACCAACTCTCCGCCGAGTGACGTACGACGAAGTAGCAGAAATCGCGCATTTAGGCGCGAAGGTTCTTCACCCGCGGGCGGCCGAAATCGCAATGAAGTTCGATATCCCACTTTGGGTTAAGAGCACTTTTAGCGAAGAACCAGGTACCGAAGTTGTTCCAGTGAGGAATCTCCCAGGTCGCCGCGTGACGGGGATCACTCACTCCGGGAAATTGGTTTATCTGCAGGTTGATCTCACGAGCAGTTTGCCCGAGCATCGCCGGGAACTCCAAGCGCGGTTTTACGATGCCTTGGCGCGGTATCAGATCAATGTTTACATGACCAACCTTGGGCCAACGAGCATTGGGTTTGCGGTGGCCCGCGAGAAGTATCCCGAAGTGCAGGATATGTTGGATGCCTTGGTTCTCCCAATGCCCGGAGACAAAACCACTGTGTATTTGGTGCAGAGCAGTAATGAACCGACTAAAGCATTAGAAACTCAGCGCAAGCTGTTAGAGCCGATGGGCGAGGTTCGAGAACTGAAGTTCAAGGTCACAGAGGGCTGCACGATGGTTTCCATGATCGCCTACGACTTTTTGCAGCAACCTGGAGTGTTCTTGAGAGTGCTGAGCTTGCTGGAAGACGAAGGCATTCCGGTTTTGCAAACCAACGACAGCGACTTTTCGTTGAGTTGCTTGATTCCTGAAAGCGAACTGCGTCGCGCCGTTTCTATTCTACACGCCGAATTTGGACTGACAGAATTAGTCTAGCTAGACTGGAAATTAGGGTTCAAATCACCGACATATTTGAGGGATGTCCTTGCTTGGGCGAGGTTCAAAACCGAAGGTACACTGACCGAAGCAATTCTTTGCTGCGGATTTGTGCAAAGAAGTTGGTTGAAGTTACATGAAGACGGCACTTATCACCGGTATCACGGGGCAAGATGGCTCCTATCTTGCGGAGCAATTGTTAGAGAAAGGTTATGTCGTTCATGGCATGATGCGCCGATCTTCATCTTTTAACACCGCGCGGATAGACCACCTTTACCAAAATCCCGAGATTCTAGATCAGCGTCTTTTTCTGCATTACGGAGATCTCACCGACAGCAGTAATCTCAACCGGCTGCTGGAAAAAACTGCTCCAGACGAGATCTATAATCTCGCTGCCCAAAGCCACGTTAAGGTGAGTTTTGAAGTGCCGGAATACACAGCCGAAGTTGATGGCGTCGGCACACTCAGATTTCTCGATGCGATCAAAGAAGTTGGCTTGAAGGATAAAACTCGGTTTTATCAGGCAAGCACTAGCGAACTATACGGCAAAGTGCAAGAAGTTCCGCAAAGCGAAACCACTCCGTTTTATCCCAGGTCGCCTTACGGAGTTGCCAAGCTGTACGGTTATTGGATCGTGGTCAATTACCGCGAAAGTTACGATCTGTTTGCGGTGAATGGAATTCTGTTCAACCACGAAAGTCCGCGTAGAGGTGGCACGTTCGTCACTCGCAAAATCACGCAAGCGGCGGCGAAGATCAAGCTGGGTATGCAAGATTCACTTAGCCTCGGGAATCTTGACGCATTGCGCGACTGGGGTTATGCACCGGAATACACAGAAGGCATGTGGCAAATGCTGCAACACAACAAGCCAGAGGACTTCGTGCTTGCAACCGGAGAAATGCACACAGTACGGAGATTTGTGGAAGTTGCTTTCCAAGAACTGGGCATCGAATTGGCATTTGAAGGTTCTGGAGTGAAAGAACGAGGAATTGACAAAGCAACCGGAAAGACTCTTGTCTCGGTGGATGAAAAGTATTTCCGCCCGGCCGAAGTGGAACAGCTTCTTGGAAATCCAGCCAAAGCCAAAAACCTATTAGGTTGGGAAGCTAAGACGAAATTCGACGATCTTGCCCGGCTGATGGCAAAAGCAGACTACGATACTGCCAAAGAAACTGGCGGAGTTTTCTCGTAAAATGGGCTTAACCGCCGACAGTTTGATTTATGTAGCTGGCCATCGAGGAATGGTCGGATCGGCGGTTGTCCGCGCCCTGAACCGACACGGACTTAATAATATTCTCACCGCGACCCGCGAGAAGCTTGATCTCACTGACCAGATGGATGTCTTTGACTTTTTGCAAAGTCATAAACCGGAGGCAGTTGTCATCGCCGCGGCGAAAGTAGGCGGTATCTATGCGAACAGCACGTACCCGGCAGAGTTCATTTACGAGAACTTGACCCTTCAATCCAACTTGATCGAAGGTAGCTACCGATCAGGTGTGAAAAAACTATGTTTTCTGGGTAGTTCTTGCATTTATCCAAAAGAGGCTTCCCAGCCAATGCACGAAGACGCATTACTAACCGGGCCGCTTGAGGAAACAAACGAAGCGTACGCAATTGCGAAAATCGCCGGGCTCAAGATGTGCGATTACTACCGAAAGCAGTACGGAGTTACCTACCACAGTGCGATGCCAACGAATCTTTACGGCACGGGCGACAACTACCATCCCGAAAACTCCCACGTTTTGCCGGCATTGATTCGCCGATTCCATGAAGCCAAAATTGCCAATGCACCATCGGTAGTGATGTGGGGAACGGGCAATCCTTTACGCGAATTTCTCCATGCGGATGACTGCGCCGAGGGAATCGTGCACCTGCTCCTGATGGAAAACCCGCCGAATCTAGTCAATATAGGTAGTGGACACGAAATTTCAATCAAAGACCTTGCCCATTTGGTCGCAAAAGTGATCGGATACACCGGAAGTATTGAGCATGACTTGACCAAACCGGATGGAACGATGAGGAAGCTGATGGATAGTTCGATACTGCGGTCAACTGGATGGGTGCCCAAAATTGAACTTGAGCAAGGGATTGGAATGGCATATAAAGAATTCCTTGCCGCAGAATCAGCCGGGCAGGTGCGCCAACAATGAGGATTCTTGTTCACGACTATGCAGGGCACGCGTTCACAGTTCAACTCTCCCGTGAATTGGCTAGCCAAGGGCATGAGGTGATGCACTGCTTTAGCGTGAATCTTCCCAGCACGCCGCAAGGAGTCAACCAGAAACTTCCAGGCGATCCACCGAACTTTTATTCGCAACCCATTGATCTCGGGCGGATGATGGATCGGCAGAATTATAAACAGCTGTTTTTTAAGGATGATCCGCAGCACGCGGCCATCGTCTGCGAAGTGATTGAGGCGTTTCATCCGGACGTGGTTTTATCGGGCAACGCATCGCCAGTTGTGAATAGTCGGCTGATTCAAGCCTGCTGGCGCGAGAACATCAAGTTTGTGAACTGGGTGCAGGATTTGTTCGGGCACTCAGCCGGGGCGATTCTGCCTGCTAAACTCGGAAAGCTGGTCGGTGGCACCGCCGCCAAATATGTAGATAAATTAGAGCAATCCACTTTTGCCAAAGCCGACCACGTGGTGGTAATCGCCGAAGCTTTCCGTCCCTTTATCCGCAATCCCAAAGGCGACGTTACGGTGATTGAAAACTGGGCGCCGTTGGAGGAAATGCCCCTGACCAACCGTGTGAACAGTTGGGGCAAAAAGCACGGACTCGATAAAACCCGCAACTTCATTTACAGCGGCACCATCGGCATGAAGCACAACCCAGAACTCTTGGTGAAGGTTGCCGAGGCGTTCCGAGCCGAAGCCGATGTCCGTACGGTCGTGATCAGCCAGGGCCGGGGGATGGACTACCTCAAACAGCGCAAAGAAGAGTTGGGATTAGAAAACCTGGTGCTCCTGCCTTTCCAACCGTTCGAGGATCTGCCTAAAGTGATGGGTTCAGCGGATGTTCTGGTCGCGATTTTGGAACCGGATGCGGGTGTGTTCAGCGTTCCGAGCAAGGTCCTGAGCTACCTTTGCGCGGGTCGCGGGGTGTTGCTCGCTGTTCCGCCAGAAAACCTGGCGGCGCGAATCGTTGCCGATAATGGCGCAGGCCGGGTGGTCGCTCCGACTGATGCGGATGGGTTTGTTTCCGCGGCGCGGGAAATGATGTCGGATGCGGATGGCTTGAAAACGATGGGTTCTAAAGCCCGCGCTTACGCCGAGCGGACATTCGATATTCAGGCGATTGGCGAGCGGTTTGTAGACATATTCAAAAACATTGCGAAGCGCTAAACCTTCGCGAAAGCCCACTTGCCCTGTTGCCAAAGAACGATACACGCAATCCCTTGAACCGCCTGCGTGATTGCCAGCGTTGTCCAAGCTCCGTCGGCTCCCATTCCCAGCCCGGGGATTGCGACCACTCCTAGCTTGATAACTTCCAGGGACATGAACATCGCGAGCGGAACCCGGATAATCCACATGCCGATGAGGGTGAGCCAGAATGGGCGTTTGGTGTCACCCGCCCCTTGCATCGCGCTCAGTAGAACCATTGCGTAACCAAAAAGGGTTTCGGTGGTGCAGACGTGACGCAGGTAACTGGCGGCCTGAGCCGCATATTCCGGCTGACCTTGAAGCACGTTGTGGGTGATCGGGTCGGCGAAGATAAAAATGAAGATCGCCGCAACTGTGCTCACAATTCCTGCCTGGTGGGCGGCAATCCAACCGAGTTTCTTCGCGCGCGCGGGGTCTTTGGCTCCCAGGGATTGACCAACCAACGCAGACGCGGCAATCGCCAAACCAAACGAGGGCATAAAAGCAAGAGCTTCGATACTGAACCCTGGCCGGATTGCGCCGATCGCGAATTTGCCGTTGGGAACCTGCGTGAGGATGCTGGTGAATGCCATCAGCGAAGTCACACGGACAACGGACATGAGGCCAGCGGGAGCCGCAAGATTGAAAATGCGCTTCACCCAATCCATGCCCGGGAACTTGATGCGCCAGACTTCGCCGAGCGGGGTTCGCGTGGTGGAGATGAGATAAATTAGCGCAGAAATCCACGCGGAGAGAACCAGGGCAAGGGCGGCACCGTTGAGCCCCATTCCCGCTCCGGGAGTGGTGAAAAAGAAACTAATCTCCGGAAAGGTTACGTTGCCGAAGATACTTTTTGGAATGTGAAAGTGGTAGCGCGTGGTGGAAAAAATCAGCAGGTAATTCAGAACTATATGCAGTCCGATTTGCAGACCGGAGATCACCATCGGCGATTTGGTATCCCCAATGCCGCGCAACGATCCGGCGAGCGTTTGAATGATAAACGATGGGATTAAAACCAGAGTGACGATTCCCAAGTATTGAGCCATCAACCGAGCGGCGTGAGGCGCATCGCCGGGAATCAAAAATGCCGCAGCGGTCGGAGCAAATGGAACCGCGACAATCGTCAGAATGAGTGCGGAAAGGATCGCAAACCCAAGGCATTTGCGGTTAGCTTCTCGGTATTTGGTGGGGTCGCCTTCTCCATAAGCCCGTGCAACCATAGCGGTGGAGGCAACCCCAACCGCCATGCTGAGCGAAATCAGCAGGAACAAAGTTGTCGTGGCCGCACCAATCGCGGTGAGGGCATCGCCTTCTAGGTGGCTAACAAAATAGCTGTCGAGCAGAGAGTTAATGGTTTGGAGGGCGTTGAGCGCAACGGCGGGCCAGGCGAGTTTCCATACTGTGCTGAGCGGGCTTTCTTCCGCTTGTTTGATAATCTCTGGCTCGTCGTTAGACACGTATTTTTAGTCTACGTCGTTTGTGATTTTTTAATTTGTGACTTGGCGGGATTCCTGTTGTAAAATCTGATCATGCTAAGCATTTTATTGGCGAGCGTAATGGTTCAGCAAATTACGCCTGAACCAAAATTAGAATGGTCTACTTTTGGTGACTTTGCCGCGAAGCAGTTTGAAGGCTCGGAATATCGTCTGGTGATGGATCGAGAGATAGGCGAGAGGCCAGTGGTTTATTATTTTTCGAATCCAGGCACTGACAAATTGGCTTTACTCAAACGAACCTGTAAAGAACTTTGCCTGAACTTTGAAGTAGACGAAAAACTGAAGAAGATTTTTATTGTCGGCCCTAATGCAGATGCGGGTCGGAGTCTTTCGGTAAGGCTATCTGTGGCATTTACCCGATTACAAAAGTTAACAAGAGAATATTGGAGGCTCTCGAATAAAGAACTCGATAATATTCTGGATGCAGCAACGCGTCAAGAAAGCGAGGCAGAGAATCCGATTCAGGCGTCAGATGCTATTTTTGAGCAGGAAATTGCTATAAATTTGAAGTCCCCTGCAAGTCGGGCGATTATGTCCGTGCTTAATAATGTTCCTGTTAATCAACTCGTATCTGCGGTTTTGAAAGGGCATCAATCAGCAGGGTTACCCTTGGATGGACGAGCCCGCCAAATTGTGATGGAGAGCATGAGAGCGGGATTATCAATGTCCGTTCCGAAAAATCAGGACGACGCATTTGCTGCAAATCAGAAATTGCAGACACAGCGAACAATATCGATGCTTGATTCGGGTGCAGATGTTCTTCTTACTGGCTCGGTTTCTGCCAGCGGGGAGGTCAGTTTTTATCTCAAAATTGTTTCGGATAGTGAAGAAATACAGGCAGGGACGTTTAGTTGCGTAGTGCCAATCACCCAGCCTGATATAGCTGAAATGTATAGAGGGGTCAGTTTTCCGGAAGACCTGCTGAATTACACACCAAAGCTAAAACATAAATTTGCTTGGGATATAGATACACTTAATATTTACCAATCAATCGGAGTGCAAAAGAAATGGAACACCGTGGAGTGGCTTGATACGCAGCTAGTGTATCCGAATGAAGAATCCCTCAAGATTTCAGAGCAAATGATCCAGTTACCCATGCTTCGATTTGCAACAAGTGAAAATGGGTGGCTCGTTCCCTATGCGATGTTGAATCGGTACCCTACTTACAGTGGCAATTGGTCGGGCATTATTAAGGCTTACAAGATGCTCAAACGCCGACCATCGCGCGAAGATATAGGAGCATATTTTGATTCTTTGACCGATCAAGAGATAACCAATATGCCAAGTAATCCTGATTTGTGGGTGTGCAGGGAATATTTCTGTTCAATGTTGTTCTATCCTCGGCTAATGAGAGCAGCTTTGCGAGAGGCTAAAGAACGTGGAGTGAAGGAGTTTGATCTGCCCGTACATGAGCTTTCAATTGAAGCCAATTCCGATATCGCTCAATTTTGGGTAGAGACATTTCATCCACGTTTGAAACGGCGTGGCATAGCAAATTTAAGAGGACAGGCTCGTCTAGTCCTCCAAGACAGAGTTTTTAAAGATGAAGAACTTGCTGATCGCATTGCGGAACGAACCCTAAAAGTCGTTTTGGTTATTCCCGGGGCATCAGTTTCTCAAAATGGTGAGAGGGTTGACTATAAGATTGATTGCTATGCTGTGCTAGCAAAAGAGTAGCAAGCAAAATGTTCCTGGGCCAACTAGAATTAGATTAGTGCTGTAAACTCTAAGGGTGCTGAGCATTTTATTAGCGAGCGTTTTGGTTCAGCAAACTACGCCTGAACCAAAATTAGAATGGTCTACTTTTGGTGACTTTGCCGCGAAGCAGTTTGAGGGCTCGGAATACCGCCTTGTGATGGATCGGGCGATCGGCGAACGCCCAATGGTTTATTATTTTTCGAACCCAGGCACCGATAAATTGGCCTTGCTCAAACGAACCTGCAAAGAGCTTTGCCTGAACTTTGAAGTAGACGAGAAACTGAAGAAGATTTTTATCGCCGGGCCGAATTCCGATGCCGGGTTGACCTTGCGAGCGAAATTGCAGATTGGCATTCAAAAGATGCAGGAAATTGCGCGCGCGAATTGGTCGAAATCCACAACGAAACTGAACAACGAAGCGAACCGGTTACTTCAACTTTCGATGGATCAAATTCCGGCAAAAGAACGGGAACTCCTTATGTTCGAGCGGAGTGTTCTCGTTTCTCTTGTTCGTCCGGAAAGCCGAGCAGTGATGTCCTGTTTACTCAGTATCGATGCGGGATCACTCGCGACTCGCATGGCGCAATCTCAATCGGGTGAGGGGGCTTTGCCCGTGACAGGCGAAGCGCGAAACATCCTCGCAAATGCGTTCAAAGGCGCTCCTCCTAGCGATAAAGATGAACTGATGTGGTGGACGGAAATCAAAAAAATCTACGACGAGATGGTCGTGGATGGGGCAGTTCCAACGATTACTTATTCAGTCGCTAAGTCCGGGGCGGCATCTATTTTCCTTAGGCTTGATGGGAAAACAAAATCAAGAGCCTTAGGGGCGGTATCCATTAGCACGTATGGGTGGCTGGATGATCCCGACGAAAGCAAAGACTTCGTTCCCGACTCGCTAGCAAAAGAAGAATTCAATCCCAAGCAAACGATTTTCTGGGGAGTTGAAGGGATGAATATTTTTCAGACGCTTGCCATCAAACACAAGTGGAACACAGTGGCCTGGCTTGATGTTGGTCGAAACCACCCTGAATACACAAAAACGCTCGAAGGCTTCAACAAGTTGAAAAAAGTGAGGGTCAAGCTCACGGATGACGGTTGGATGGTGCCTTATTTGTATGGACAGCGATATCCCGAATTCACTGGCAACTGGCGAGGCGTGATGAAAATGGAAGGCAAGATTGAGCCTGAAACTGACATCAAAAAACTGCGCGAATATTTGGAAAGCCTCACCTTTGAAGAGATCAACGGCATGGCGGAAATAGAAGGTGAGATGTTTGATTATCGATTAACCAGTCTGCTTTCCTCCGCTCGATTGATTAGAACCGCATTGAGGATTTCTGAAGCGACAAAGCTCAAGGAGTTCGATCTAAAACTCAGCCAAGTTGATCTGAACATCGGCGGTGAGATTTCGCACTATTGGCCATACGTGGTTAACGAACAACTCAAAACCCCAGCGTTAGTACAAATGCGAGGGCTCGCCCATATTGGAATGCTGGATCGGGAATTGGCTGACCCAGACTTTGATGAACTGCCAACTGCGAGAACTCTGATTGTGATACTCGCCGTTCCATCCGGCAAGTTTGTGGAAGGCAAAGAAGTCTTCGTGCAAGAAATGTGTTCGGTCGTTTTGAAAAAGGAAAAATAATCTTCGTCCGCATAACTGTAAACTGACGGAATGCAGCATGAGATTTTATTTAAGCCGGAATTCGCGGTAGCGCGAATTATGCTCGAAGCCAGTGAAACGATCCGTGCCGAAAGCGGCTCGATGATGAGCATGTCGGCAAACGTGCATTTAGATTCAAAAATCAGCGGTGGACTGGGCAAAATGTTTGGTCGTTTGCTTACTGGTGAAAGTGCTTTTCAGACTACCTTTACCGCCCAAAACGGACCAGGGGAAGTGATTTTAGCTCCAGGCTTTCCAGGAGACATCGTACAGGTGGACGTTTCTTCTCGACCATTGATAGTCACAAGTGGTGCTTTTTTGGCAGGTGATGTGCGACTGGATTACCAAACGCAAGCAAGCATGAAAGGATTCTTTGGCGGGGAGGGAATGTTCATGTCGCAGATCAGCGGGCCGGGATTACTACTTTTAAGTAGTTACGGAGCCATTCATCCGATTGAACTCGCTGGTGGTCAGCCATATATCGTGGATACCGGACACTTGGTCGCGTTTTCGGCGGGAATGGGCTACAACCTGCGCAAAGCAACGAGAAGCCTGATCGGTTCTGTAACGAGCGGTGAAGGCATCGTTGCGGAAATGGTAGGCCCTGGCACGGTTTACACCCAAACAAGAACCCTTTCTGCATTGATCGCCATGATGCCAACAAGGGGCTAAGATCATGCTTTGGCGTAAAGGTTATGTGACGGAACGAGTCACGGGTTTTTGCGCCAAATGGGATGGCTCATTGCAAACTATTCCAGAAGTAGTGATTGGCTTTTATCATGCTGATCAACTCACCAACGTGGAACTATGGTGTCGCCTTCTCCGGGCCGACTTCGGCGACGACAGTGACTGGCGCTTGCTGAATCTTGGGGTTTCATCAGAAGAACTTGAGTCAGCTTTCCCTCCGAGCCTTTCAAAAAGAGTGATACAGGGAAATCCAGAGGATTGGCCGTTTGACCGAGAGTTTGCATGGCGGGCCGACCTTGTAATGGTCGGCCCGCCAACGGAAGATGCCTGGGAAGAGTTTTCCGACTGTTTATTTTCCTTGGAAAATTGAGTTCGCCATAGGTTTGGCGGTTCCAGGATTAAACGTAAAGTTCACAGTTGTTGGCAAACTGGATTCATACACTGCTATTGACCAATCAGTAATCAGCAAAGCCGCTCCGCCCGGACGTTCTCCATAGAAATCAACTCGGCTGAGATGATAGTCACCAGGAGTTGGTTCGTTGATTGCATAGTTGTGCTCGTTGTATTTCGCCCCCGAACTCAAAACAGCCTGAATATTTCCGGTTGACGTTGCTACGGTTGCGAGTGATAGAAACGGTCGCCATCGAGAAACTGCTGCGGAAACTCCGTTAGCCGCCGCATATTCAGATTCTTCGGCAAGCTGCGCCAATATCGCATCGTCTGGTCGAACGACTTTCTTCAAGGTTTGAAGCATGGAAATATCTGCTTTAGCTCCAAGATGACCGTAGCTCCAAATCGCATATGTATTGCGTGTAGCATCGTAGTAGCAGAGCCGACGTTCTAATACTTTGGGGTCAGAAGTAGGCGAAATTTCGGTGACTACGCGAGTTTGAAGAGCCGTTCCTTTGTAAGATTTGTATTCGATTTCAGTATAAACATCACCCGAGACCAAACCTCGTCGAATAGCTAAAGTAGAGGTGTAATCTGTTCTGAATCCATTGGATTCTTCATAACCAATCTTTTCAAAAGTTGTTCTTGTTAGTTGCCCCAAGCCGTTCAACGCCCATCCCATTTGAGTTTGGGCACTTGCCAGGCTTTGTGCTTGAACCAGAACCGCAGAAGCAATCGCGGCACCTGTGAGAATGCGTCGAAGTATCACGTTCAGTTAGACGACGAATTGGGCCGCTGGGTTCTCAGAATGTATAATTGGGCCGACAACTTGTTCCCATTGTATGGGAGGGAAACGCTTATGGCACAACAATCTTACGAAGAATCAGCCCTATATCGCTTGCGGCACTCCGCCGCCCACCTCATGGCTCAGGCCGTTACAGAACTCTATCCTGGTTCAAAATTAGCGATCGGCCCCCCAATCGAAAACGGTTTTTATTACGATATTGAATTCGATGAGCCGCTAAAAGAGGAAGAACTCAGCAAAATCGAGCACCGCATGCGCGAGCTTGCCAACCTTGACCAGCCTATCGTTCGCAAAGTAGCGAAGGATGTCGAAGAAGCTCGCCGAATCGTGCTAGAAGAGTGCACCTTAGGCCAAGGGGAAGCAACTGCGCTCTACAAGCTCCAGCTCTTGGATGCGATTCCGCCCGGTGAGGAAGTTAGCTTTTACGAACAGCGCGCAATGGATAAACAAGGCAAGGAACACTTATTCATTGATCTTTGCCGCGGCCCGCATATTGAATCCACCAAGCCTATTAAGCATTTCAAACTCATGCATCTCGCAGGTGCTTATTGGCGCGGTGACGTGAAGAACAAACAGCTCACGCGGATTTATGGAACGGCGTTTGAAACCAAAGAGGAGCTTGCGCTTTATTTACACAATCTTGAAGAAGCTAAAAAGCGGGATCACCGGATTCTCGGTCGAGAGCTTGGTTTATTTATGTTCAGTCCGCGAGTCGGGCCGGGGCTTGCGTTGTGGTTGCCGAAGGGTGCAATTCTCCGCGACGTTCTGATGGACTTCTTGAAAGAGGAACAAGTGCGGCGAGGCTATGAGGGAGTCGTGACTCCGAACATTGCCAGCCACCGGCTCTACGAAAAGTCAGGGCACATCTTAACCTATCGAGAAAAGATGTTCCCGTTCATGGAAGACGAGGAAAAAGAAACGTTTATCCTTAAGCCGATGAACTGCCCGTTTCATATTGAAATATATAGCTCTACGCTTAGAAGTTATCGAGAACTGCCAGTTCGGTTAGCGGAATTCGGAACCGTTTACCGTTACGAACAGAGCGGAGAATTGGCGGGAATGCTCCGGGTTAGAGGCTTCACTCAAGACGACGCCCACCTGTTCGTGAGGCCAGATCAACTACTGGATGAGTTCAAAGGAGTTGTTGATCTCATGATGGTCGTGCTCAAAAAACTTGGCCTTTCTGAATACCGGGTTCGAGTTGGAACCAAGGATCCAGAAAGCGACAAGTATGTTGGTCACCAAGACAATTGGAAGCAAGCCGAGGCGGCAATTATGCAGGCTTGTAATGAACTCGGTCTGGACTACGAAGTTTCGCCGGGAGATGCTGCGTTCTACGGGCCGAAGCTCGACCTCATTATCAAGGATGCGTTAGGTCGTGAATGGCAGATGGGAACTGTACAAGTTGACTACAATCTTCCTGAACGTTTCGATCTGGAATACATTGGCGAAGACAGCAAACCGCACCGTCCGATCATGATTCACCGTGCTCCGTTTGGCTCGCTAGAGCGGATGATTGGATTGATCACTGAGCAGTATGCAGGTGCGTTCCCACTTTGGTTATCACCAGTTCAAGTTGCAATCTTGCCCATCGCAGATCGACACGTCGGTTATGCGGCTCACATTGCAAGTCAACTGTTGGGTTACGATTCACGACAGGAAGTTGAGGGTGAGCAGGTTCCGTTTAAGTCAGACCAAGTTGACTCTCCTCAACTACGGGTAAACATTGATGATTCACGTCAGACACTTGGAAAGAAGATTCGAGAAAGCCAGCGGCAAAAAGTGCCTTATATGCTGATCATTGGGGACAATGATGCGGAAGCGGGCACGGTCGGAGTTCGATCTCGCGAAGACGGTGACCTTGGTGCAATGACTCTTGCCGAGTTCGTTGCAAAAGTAAAAGCAGAACTCTAACCAACTAAGAATCCCACAATTTTCTTGCAATTATTGTGGGATTTTTTGGCGATTCGTGGAAGAAGGAGTGTAGGTGCCGTATGCGTCGAGGATTTACACTGGTTGAAATCATGATCGTCATCCTGATTATCGGGATGCTTCTTGCAATCGCAGTTCCCGGTTGGGTGAAAATGCGAACTACTTCGCAAGAAAAAGCTTGTTGGGAAAACTTGCGCGTGATTGACGACGCAAAGCAGCAATGGGCAATGGATAAAGGACAAGCTACAGGGACAACTCCGACTGAAGCTGATCTTGTGCCCGCTTACCTTAAAAAAATGCCAACTTGCTCCGGCGGTGGAACGATCACGATTGGTAGTAACGATCAAAAAGCCACCGACAGCGTTTTCGGTCCATCCCCATAGCTACTCGTTTCTGAGTGCTTCAACAGGGTGCAGTCGAGCGGCTTTCAACGCCGGAATGACACCAAAAATACAGCCTAACCCAATTCCGACGCAGAAGGTTAGGCTGATTGTTTGTATTGTCACCAGCGGTTTAATGCTTGTTGTTTGGCCAATAATTTGAAGAATTATCAAGCTAACCACGAGACCAATTGCAACGCCACCTAAACCAATTAGCCCGGCTTCGGTTAAAAAATGCTTGAACACGGCTTTGCGAGAAGCTCCCACTGCCATTCGAATTCCAATTTCTTTCGTGCGTTCTCCCACTGACATCAGCATCACAGTCATGATCCCAAGTCCACCAACGGCTAGGGCTATGCTTGTGAGGCCAATCACCAGAGTTCCAAGAATTCCGAGGACGTCGAATACGAGTTTAAGGAGATCCTCCTGAGTGAGAACGGAATACTGCGTGTCCTGTAATCGTTGCCCTAGAGTCTGAGAAACAGAAGCAACAAGCTGTTTGGGTTCTGCTTTGTTATCTATTTGAATAAGAATCCGATCTACTTGAACGTTACTTTCATTTTTGCGAATGTGAGCGATTGGGATGTAAACAACGTTGACCAAACTAAAAGCAGAGAACGGACTGCTTTCCGCTTTTTCATCCTTGATCACCCCGGTAACTTTGAATTTCTCCCCGTTGATCGTTACTGTTTGCCCGACCGCGTTTTTATTCGGGAACAGTTCTTCGGCGGCTATTGAACCGAGAACACAAACTGCCTCCAGTTCGTTGTCCGTTGTGAAATAGTTGCCCTCTGCGAGCTTGGATGGTTGCATGTTGAACCACGAAGGAGTCGCTCCAATGATGATGGGATACGCATCCATTTCGCCGGACTGAATGCCTCCGCCTGCAAATGAAAACTGCGCGACTTGCTTGACTCCGGGTAAGGCGGCGACGTCGGAGGCATTTTCTTCAGTGAGGAACGATTTTCCCGCGAAATTTGGGTTGAACGAACCAAGATCAACCTTGCCGGGAACAACGATCAGCAGGTCGGCGCCGAGCGAATCAATTTGCCCAGTGATATCTTTTTGTACACCAAGCCCAATGCTAACGAGCAAAAGTATTGCCATAGATGCCACAGCAATCCCAACCATGGCTAAAAAGGATGATCTAACGTTTTCGAGTAAGGATTCAAGCGCAGCGACCATCCTTATGAGTGTCGCACACAGAGGGAGAGTAGCTTGGGAATTAATTAGCGGGTTATATAAATGGGGTATAAAAAAGTCGGTCTGATTCTTAATCAGACCGACCAAATGTATTTTCCTTAGTTAGTGGCCGTCCGGGGTTTCGACTTTTCCTGGACCAGCGTTTGCTTGTTCCCGCAATGCTTTTGCTGGCGGGTTAGTATTCGCAGGTGTATCCTTGATAATCGCAGCGTCTCCTTCAGTTGGCTGGGGTTCAGATGAACATCCAACCATGCCTACGCAGAGAATCCCTACAATTGCCAACAGTGCTAAGAAATTTTTCAACTTAGTACCAAACCTCTTCAACAGGAGCGGTTGGTGCTACGCCATCCCAGTCTGGGGTGAAAGCGAAGAGGTGGCAGTAGTACTGATCGTACCAGCCGCCGCCTGGCTTAGCATCTTTGTTGTATCGGCTCCAAGGATCGTTTCGATAGTCGGAAGCACCATTGAGTTGCATGCCGAGTTTCTTGAACTTAGCTGAGGAATCAGTGTAAACATAGTTTTCACCGTTTCCATAAATGTGGTGGGTTCCAAACTGAGCTTGGGTGTTCATGATAATGACAACTGTCCAAGCACCGTTGGTAGTACCGCCATTACAAGTTGCCGTAGCAGGAGTGTATGTACATGACCCTGGCAGGGTGCAGTAAAGTGCTGGGCTTGAAATGTTGAAGCCCTTTACGTTCAGGTTGCCCCAATAGGAATGCCACATCGGCGTGCTACTGACTTGGTTGACACCAGATGCACTGTAGCTGGAGAGAAGACCGTTGTAAGTGTAGTTGACTTCAAATGGAGTCTTACCAGGTGCAGGAGTTTCGTTTACAACGATGTACTGGTTGCCACCATCAATTCGAGTCATTTGGTAGTTTTTGCGGTAAGGCTGAGTTGAGTTAATTGGGTTTTGTGATTGTCGTTGATAGTAATCAGCGCTAAAACCAGCTCTCCAATCGTTAGGCACAGCATGCCAGTAGTTAAAACAGTGTCCACTGTTTTCAGGGCAAGCAGTTGGCGATGAACCGAATGCGCGTGGCATGAGGTCATCGTAGTCAGCTTCGTAGATGATGGTTGCAGTACCCATTTGCTTGACTTCAACCAAGCTTTTAGCTTTTTTAGCTGCAACCTTCGCCTGGGCGAAGACCGGGAATAAGATTGCTGCGAGAATTGCGATAATCGCAATCACCACAAGCAGTTCAATCAATGTAAATGCACGTTTCATATTGGCATGACCCTCCTAAGGGTTCACTACAGTATACGGCAAAATTCCTCTGACTCCAAAAAGTTTCTAAAAATTGTGGAACTCAATTTTTAAGTTAAAAATAAATCAAAATTAGGGCCTTTTCCTAGCGGTCTGGGGTAATGGGCCTACGAAAGTAAGCCGCTCGAATAAGCGAAGTCAGTGACGTTTGCATTAATAATTAATTCTTTGGCACCGATTTCGCGAGACAGTGTTAATCCCTGTAAAGATCGGCATCGTGACAAAGCGACATAGATTTGTCCGTGGCTAAAAGCTGGGCGGTCAAGTTCAATATGAATCTGGTCAAAAGTCAGCCCCTGAGATTTATGAATCGTGACCGCCCATGCCAACCGTAGCGGGTATTGCGTAAAACTTCCGACTGGCTCGGTGACGATCTGCCCGCGACTTCGATCCCACGAATAGCGATTTTTTTCCCAGACCTCCCGCCCAACTTCAACAGTTTTGCCTTCATCAAGCCGAACAGAGATGGTTTCGTTGGTGGGCTGGATAACGGTTCCAAGTGACCCGTTCACCCACTCGGTGGAGTTTTTGATAAACATTACGCGTGCTCCTGGTTTCAATCTTAAAATTTCTTCGGCGGGTAGTTCTCGCCCAAACTGTCCTTCGATCTTTGCTTCGTAATGGTGCTCGGGAGTATTGATTTGGAGCAATCGCAGGTTATTAATTGCGCCCGCCTTTGCATTGGTGACTGTAAGGTTGAGGATGCCTTCGTCAGGTGCGGGGGCAACCTTTGCATTGATGTGCTCAAGTTCGTTTGTATTGCCTTCGCGGATTTGGTCAAGCAACCATAAGAATTCTTGATCGTTTGCCTGGCGGTGAACAGTTTTTAACTCAATGATGTCGATGCCGATTGATTTGATCACAGCGGAATCGAAGAAAAACGGACTGTTGTAATGGTGGGCGAGGAATTCTTGTTCCGCGTTGCCAGCAACAACCGGCTCAAGCTGCCAGATGTCTCCGAACGCCACAATGGGAACCCCTCCGAACGGCTGATCCGATTCTCGGTTTTTACGGAGGCTGATATCAATGGCATCGAGCAGGTCGGCGCGAACCATTGAAATTTCATCAATGAAAATGGCTTCTAGATTTCTTATGAGTCGGGATTTAGGCGCGCCGGATCGAAACAACGGAATCTCCGCAGTAGCAGGATCAAGCGGGCCAAGGGGGAAGTTAAAAAAACTATGAATAGTCTGCCCGCCTGCATTGACGGCGGCAAGCCCCGTCGGGGCAAGAATCACGGCCTTTCCAGGGAAAGTGGACTTCAATGCACGGAGTAATGTGGATTTTCCTGTTCCGGCGCGACCTGTCACAAAAATCAGCCGACCGCCCATCGCGTAATGTGCAATCTGGTCGAGAGCATTCATCTGCTCCTGGCTAAGTTGCATCTTGTCGGGGAGGAACGGGCTGAGCATTCGTACCTCTAGTTTAGATTGAATTAGGTCAACGCGCTGGGTTGGTTACTCGTGGTGCAGGGTGCGTTCAATCCGTTTATCGGGCACAAACCACATGATTGCGACAATGGCAAAAATTGCCATAGCTATCCATTGGTTAACAAAGGCAAGTGGCATAGAAATGATATAAAAAACGAGAGAGGCTTTTCCTTTCCAATCCTTGCCAACTGCTGCTTTCAAGGAAGAATCCGGGCCGTGTTCCTGAATAATCGCACCTTGAAGCACGAAGTATGCAACTGCACACATCAGCAAATTAAAGCCGTAAACGGCGGCTGGCAGTTCCGCAAAATGGTTCTCACCCATCCATCCCGTGCTGAAGGGTATCAAGGATAGCCAAAACAATAAGTGCAGGTTTGACCAAAGAATTTTGCCGTTAACATGATGAACAGTGTGGAGCATGTGATGGTGGTTGTTCCAGTAAATGCCTATATAAACAAAGCTCAAAACATAACTGAGAAATATGGGCAAGAGGGGTTTGAGGGTTTCGATATCCGCGCCATGGGGCACTTTGAGTTCCAGCACCATGATCGTGATAACGATGGCGAGAACTCCATCGGAAAACGCCTCCATGCGGTTTTTGGTCATGGAGAGGATTATAGATTGAGGAAGCTCAATCCGGCACTATATTTCTCTTTAGGCAAGCACAGGCTGTTGCCAAGCGGGTGCCATGGCTTTGCTTTCGGCGGATTTGACCATCGAAGTTCCGTGTTTGATGTAGTACTCAAACTCCTCAGGGAAGACTCGGAGAGCAGCTGCGACCGGCCAGGCGGCGGCGTCACCTAATCCACAGAACGACCGACCATCAATCTGTTCAGTGATCTGCAGGAGCAGTTCCATATCTCCTGGCTGACCGTTGCCCATCACGATGCGGCGGAGGATTTGCTCCATCCACTTGGTGCCTTCGCGGCAAGGAGTGCACTTACCGCACGATTCGTTGGCGTAAAACAGTGCGGTTCGCCAAATAAAACTGACGATGCAAGTGTGTTCGTTCAGGAACATACAGGCACCGGAACCGACCATGGTTTTAACCTCAGCCATTTCTTCGTAGCCGATCACTGCGATTTCCGTATCTGTAGCGTTGATGATCGGAACCGAAGAACCTCCAGGAACGCAGGCTTTGAGCTTGCCGCCCTTCATTCCGCCTGAGAGTTCCAGCAGTTCCATGAGCGTGGTGCCGAATTCGATTTCGTAGTTGCCGGGCTTGTTCACATGACCCGAAACAGAGAAGAGCTTGGTTCCGCGGGAATTTTTGGTCGATGCGCCGAGGGTTGCGTACCACTCGCCGCCGCGATCCACGATGTATGGGGCACAGCAGTAAGTTTCGACGTTGTTGATGACGGTTGGTCGGTCGAACAAACCAGCAATGGTTGGCAAAGGGGCGTGAGGGAATTTGAGCCGAGGCATCCCACGTTCGCCCATCAGTGATGACATGAGGGCGGATTCTTCGCCACATTCGTAGGAGCCAGCTCCCAGGTGGATGTATAGATCGAAATCGAATCCTGATCCTTGGATGTTTTTGCCGAGATAACCACCGGCGTAGGCTTCATCGATCGCGTTACGGAGCGAACGAGCGGCATCTACGAATTCGCCGCGGATGTAGATGTAGCCAACCTCAGCTTGAGTGCAGAAGCCAGCGATGGTCATGCCTTCGATCAGTTCAAAGGGGCATTCTTCCATCAGTTGCTTATCTTTAAAGGTGCCAGGCTCGCCTTCGTCGGCGTTGCACAAAATGTAGTGGGGTTGGGTTTTATCTTTGGGGATGCCGTTCCACTTGATCCAAGTAGGGAAGCCAGCCCCGCCGCGACCTCGAAGACCGGATGCTTTGACTTCATCAATGATCGCTTGCTTTTCCATTTTCAGGGATTTCTTTAACCCTTTGTAGCCGTCATTTGCCAGATACCCCTTGAGGGTACGAAAATCGGGCTTATGAGCGTGTTCGAAAAGCAATTTGAGTTCGGCCATGACGCACCTTAGATTCTACTCAGAATGAAGAATGCAGTTTCAGGCTTAGCACAAAATAATCGGCTGACGTGTTTTGCTTGCTTTTCATCACGACATTCTATATAATTAGGTCTGAAGGCCTGTTTCCAAATAATTGGGAACTTGAAATTCAAATGAAAAAACGAGCATTCACATTGATTGAACTGCTGGTTGTTATCGCAATCATTGCAATCCTAGCAGCCATTCTCTTCCCAGTCTTTGCTCAGGCAAAGGTAGCTGCGAAGAAAACTCAAGCACTCTCTAACATCAAGCAACAAGGTACTGGAACCATGATTTACCTGGCGGACTACGACGATAAGTTTCCATCTGCATGGGCAACTTACAACAGCGCAGGAAGTTTCGCTTACTGGTGGTCCTATGGTGCAACGGTTCCGGCAGGTTGGGCCGATCCATCTACTTTGTATCTGGAAGAAGAAGATAAGATCCAATGGGCCAACTCAACCCAACCTTATCGCAAGAATTTTCAAATGCTGGAAATGCCCGGGCAAGTTTCAGTTCCCGTCAACTTCCCATTCGCACCTGGCAAGAAATCAAAATCCAAAGTCGGTTTCTCGATGAACGGTTTCTTGAATAACTACGATCACACTGCAATTGCGCAAGTCAGTAGAACACCCCTTTTCTGGCAGGATGATGATAACTGGGATGGTCTAGCATGGGCTAACCCATATATGCAGTGTACTGGAACTGGTCCTTGCAGATACAGTTCGATTGATGACTGTAACATTCAAAGTGGAGTTGGCAACCCAGCCTTCTGCACCAATATGTGGGCGGGTCTAAAATTCTTTAGATATGGTCGAGGTGCGGTTGTTGTCTATTCAGATACATCAGCACGGTCAGTCATTTATGGTCATAAAATTGGTGCACCAGCTGCTCCAACAACGCCATATCACAAAACGAACCCACACCGTTACTACTCAGCAGATGGTACGGGCAACTCGCCATACTACTGCGGTACCAAGCTTGTCGAATGTCTTTTCGCTCCGGATATAGAGGACAAATGAAACGGCTTACCATTGCAGTTGTGTCAGTAATTTTCCTGGGCCTTGCGGTTGGTTGTTCAAGCTCAGAACCGACCCCGAACAAGGCTTCGGATTACGCGTCGCCCGACTCTGCATCAGCTCCAGACGAAGCAGTGATGCAGCAGAAGTTGGATGCTCAGCAATCGGCTGGTGGTCGTAGTGCGGCGCCAGGAAAGTAGCAATTCTACAGACCTGCGGTAGAAAAGTAACAAAGCGACCGATCACTGATAACTTCAGAGATCGGTCACTTATTTGGTCGAAGAATAGAAGATTGATTGATAATCAGTCTATGGGGCTATTGTTGAAGCTGGAAACGACGAATTTCGTACCAATTTCTGAATTGCCCTGAATACCTTCAATGCCTGCATGGCTAGTGATATCAATATCTTGGTCAAATCCTCCTGCGATAGTAAGAATCCAGTAGGGGCCTGAAGCATCCGAACCATAGATCGCTGTGCCAGCGGTTCCGCTTACGTAAGCATAGTCAGGGTTGCTAGAGTTGTGGTGAATCGGATAGGAGGTGTTTTGATCAATATATTCGTCATACACACCAATTCCGTAACTATGTAGAACGTTGTACCCGTATGACCCCCAGCCTATATTTGCGACTGAGCAAAAGCCTTGCGGCAACTGGCTGACACCAAAAATGAAAGAAGCTGCTCTCCCCACTTGATATACATCAACAGTTGCACCAAATGATCGAGCAGCAGGTGGTGACCCGGCACCTATGTATCGGATTTTAAACTTCGCATCATAGTTGGATAGCTTTGATTCGTTTGGAGTTAAATCGCCATGTGATGTGGCAACACCTATGGCATCTGTAACAATAAGTGACTTGCCAACTGAACTATATAAAGGATCAACGAAAGTTACTGGTGAACCATTGTGTGTGTGGCTACCAGTTACGTTTTCAACCCAAGAGGTTTCTACTTGCCAGTCGGCCGTTGTCTTCGGCGAGAGGAGCATGCTTGCGAGTAATGTTGTGAGAAGCATCAATATCTGAGATCACGGTCTTTACATTGTTTTGTTACAGGCAAAAATAATCATCTCCCAATTGATTGCGAATGATATCAAAGGGTTGGGTTACATAAAGGAGTCCGGAAGTGTGTCTTCCATTCAACTGTGCGTGAAAATTCATTAATTAAGGGAACTCGCAAAAACCGAATTTGAGTAGCGCTTAGTGGAGACAGCTAGGCCTTTGCGAATTCGCGGAGGTTGGCTGTCTCTTTTTCTTTCTCGAGAAAAGGAAATTAAGCTATGAAAAAAGCATTTACATTGATTGAACTGCTGGTCGTCATCGCGATCATTGCAATTCTAGCGGCAATCTTATTCCCAGTTTTCGCGCAAGCCAAAGTTGCGGCCAAGAAAACTCAAGACATATCAAACGAAAAGCAAATTGCTACATCCGTTATGATTTACTCAACGGACTACGATGATCTCTATCCCCTCGCATTTGCTTCGGATAGCACGGGCACATTCACATTTTCGTACATCGATACACCGGCGGATTGGGATCCAACGGTATCTGCGACTTATCATAATCGAAGAAGGCATGTCTTCCCCAACTCGACAATGTCTTACATCAAAAACAAGCAAATTTTTGCTTCGCCTGGTGGAAACGAAGAGCCATTAAGCGGTTGGGTGTACACAGCAGGATTGCCATTTTTTAATAACGGCTATCACTTTAACGGCCTGCTCACAGCATATTCCCAAACAGCAGTAAATGATGTCGCTAAATTACGGATGCTGACCATGACCCAAGGCAACCATAACGTTAAGGGTGCAACATACGCACAGCCTTCTTTGATCTGCAACGTGACCACTTCACCTTGCCAATATGTGCCTTCTACTGCTACCTGCTCAAGTGCGCGCAACGGAGAGTGGAGTGAATTAACTGATCCAGCTGGCCGCAGTATGTGGGTTTTTGGACAAGGTGTTAATGCAGTATATGCAGATACTCACGCCAAATTCACTCGTGTGGCAGGGGCAGCAGTGCAATTTAGTGATTATCGCAATGACTTCTGGGCACGATATAACGCTGGCGGAAAACCAACTTGGAATGAATGGCAAGATAACAATTTCTGCCACACAATGCTATTCATGCCCGACTTTGACTTCGAAAACTTTGGGACGCCAAACTTCTACTAAGATGAAATATGTGATTCTTATAGCAGGAGTTTTGAGCACTTGTCTTTTCGCAGGTTGTTCTCAAGATGATTCAGGAGCAGGGGAGTACAAAGAACCTGCCGCTGGCACTTACAATGCTGGTGAAGCGGCTCCGGCAAACGGCAAAGCCCGTGGTAACACTATGGGCATGGGCACCGAAGAAAAATAAATAAGAGGGTGCGCCCCATTGGGGCGCACCGCATTTAGTTCTTACCGTCTTTCAAATGAACTTTGACGATTTCGTCTGCAAGTTTCACGACCGTAGATTCTTGGCTTTTAAGAGTGTCGATGAGCTTGTCAATGTAAGCGGCGTCCACGGGGCCGTGGTATTCGTCGCCTATTTGAAGCAATGGTGCTCGGTCGCAAGCGTTGAGACATTCCACTTCGTGCAACGTAAATAATCCGTCGGCAGTAGTTTCGCCGAATTCTACGCCGAGCTTTGCTTTGAGGTGATCGGCAATTCGGTACGCCCCACACACATGGCAGGAAAGGCAAGTGCACACCTCGATCATGTGCTTGCCCACAGCGTGAGCGGTGTTATACATACTGTAAAACGTCGCGACACCTTCAACTTCAGCGTAGGATCGTTCTAATCGGTGGGCAACTTCGGCAATTGCGTTGGCACTCAAGTATCCGCCATATTCGCGCTGAGCGATCCAAAGGCCTGGCAGAATACACGCCTTTTCCTCTGGATAATGAGTTTTGAGTGCGTTGAGTTGGTCAATCGCGGTTTGCGAAAACTTCAGCTCCAAGTCTTCAGGACGGGGAGCCTTGGGTCGTTCATTGACCGCGCCGAGTTGGATGAGGTCGCTCATCGGTAGGTTCTATTCTACTGAATTTTGGTGAGCTGGCCCAGGGTTTATATCTCCCATTTAGGCTAAAAATTAGAGAATGAAAATGGAATCTGGCTCGTAACGTGCAAACGAGCCAGATTATTTTTCTTATTGTCCTCGGAGGTCTGAAGGTGCAGTTCGAGGCTTTGCTTCAGATTGCTCTCGAAGAGCTTTTGCCGGAGGATTGGTTGTTTCCATCCCCTTGGCGGCTTCAGCATCCCCTGCCGTCGGTGCAGGTTCTCCAGAACAACCAACAACTGCAATAGCCGCGATTGCCGCGAAGAGAGCCAGGACAAACTTTGTCTTCATTACGGCCAAAGTTCCTCAACCGGAGTGCCAACAATTGTGCCGTCCCAGTCTGGGGCGAAGTGGTACATGTGGCAGTAGTTGGCATCGTACCAACCGCCGCCAGGAGTTCCATCTTGCTTGTATTGGGTGTATGGGTCGTTGTTGAAGTCAGAAGCTCCACCGTAGCTCATGCCAAGCTTTTTGAACTTAGCTGAAGTATCGGCATGAACCCAGTTTTCGCCGTTCCCATAAATATGGTGGCTTCCCATCGGATCCAGAGTGATGGCATATGTCCAGGCTCCGTTTTGCGCATCGCCATCGCAGGTAGGGGTGGTAGGCACATAAGTGCATCCAGCCGCGCTGTTTGGGCAATAAAGCTGCGGATCGGAAAGTCCATAGCCTTGGATGTTAATGTTGCCGTAGAACGAAGTCCACATTGGAACGTTGCTGATTCTTTCCATTGCCGTTGAGCTATACGACTGCAGCAGTCCGTTGAACGTATAGCCAACTTCTCCGACTGACTTTACAGCAATGCTGAAATCATCTCCGGTGATATTCGAAGTCCGTCCATCCACTTTGAGCAGCTGCATATTCTTGCGATATGGCTCGGTGGAGTTAGCGGGATGGGCACCGACAAATGATAGGTAAGCAGAGCTATTGCCTGGATACCAATCAGCGGGTACGTCGTGCAAGTATGTGTGGCCCCATCCGATAGAAGGATGCCACCCATAGGCGAGCGGGTAAAGGTCATCGTAGTCACCAAGGTAGATCGCAGTTGCGGTACCGACTTGCTTAAGCTCTGCCAGACTCTTTGTCTTCTTGGCGGCAACTTTCGCTTGGGCGAACACAGGGAAAAGGATTGCTGCCAGGATTGCGATGATGGCAATGACCACGAGCAGTTCAATCAATGTGAAGGCTTTCTTCATTATTCTTTCTGTTTATCCTCAAGGCCGAATCCAATGATTGCGGACTCTAATCAGCGAGAAAACTCCCGCCTACCGGGTGGACGGAACGATTATTCGGGATCGTTCAAATAAAGTTCCCAAAAATTTGGCAACACAATAGAAAGAGGAAATAACACATAAAAAAAAGTGGTATTCAACTAATAATAGACAACTAATTAAGTTCAAAGGTGCACATAGGGTGGTGCTTTTCTTTATACAACGAATCTAAGGGCGGATTATTGCATTTGCAATTTGTTGTAAGGCTTTGGGCCTGTTATCAGTTGTTCCGCTACCGAGCAGTTAGGGCTAGAAGATCGTTAAATGCGTAAATTTCATCGGGGTAAGGAATGCCCCCGACTTCAAAAGTGCCCGAGCAGAAGAATTCGGCACCTAAATGGATGTAAAGCGATTTTGCGCGAGCGTTTTCTGCGAACACTCCGATCATCATTCCCGAGAATCCTTGACTGAGCGAATGCGCCGCGTTCTCACGGATCAAGGAGGTTGCAATCCCTTGGCCTTCATATTCCGGCAGTACATACAAACTGGCCAACATATTTTTGTGCGGCCAATCTTCGTTAAATGGATAAGGCATCCAGAGGGAATAGGCGACAACTTTGGAATTTGAGTCTGCAACAAGCAGGTGATCACCCTGCTCAATTCGGGTTCTGAATTTTTCTGCCTCGACTTCAATGCTGAGGGATGAAAGGTGCTCGGCAGAAATGATGTTGGCATAGCCCTTGCGCCAGGATTGGATTTTGACTTGAGCAAGAGGTACGGCGTCTGAATCTATTGCTAACCGAATTAACATACTGCCACAAAAAGAATACAATCTCCAAAACCGGAGATTGCATTCACAAGGGAAATTATTGAGGTTTTTCTAGATTTTAGATACTAGAGCCATTCACCAGCTTAAGCTTATGGAACCATTCCACTTGCATTGAAGCAGCAGTCCAGGGATCAATTTGTGTAGCTAGTAATTCAACATCAAATTCTTCAGGTGTCCCAGTATCATAAAGTGAAACAGTGGCCTCGGCTTCCCACTGATTAGTACCAACTACGCTCCAAGATCCAAAAGTAACATTGATATCTCGATAAACAAGCGGGGTAGAGGAACCCAAATAGTAAGTAGCACTGATTGGCATTGTAGGATCAACCTGCAAGATATTGAGACCATACCAACTCGAATCATAGGGCACGCTGATGTCGTCTCTCAATACTGTCTTCGCACTACCATTGACATAACCGTTCATACCGCTCGGGGTCTGACAAAACTCATTGATTAGATAAGAAGTTTCAACAACACCAGTAGTGTTTGCTGGTGGCGTATCCAGTGCGTTATTACCCGTCCATCTAATTTTGAACTTGATAGTAATGTCATCCCGATCAAGGAAGAAGGATGTTCCAGGATAAGTAATTGTATAACCAGGGCGATCAACCTGAAATCCACCTTCTGCTTCATATTGAACGATGCGGTTTGGATAATCACTGTAAGTGCTCGATTGCCAGAGACATCCGCGGTTAATTTGTACTCTAGGCCAAGTACCTGCCGAGTGAGTAGCTTGACCACTCACGTAGCTCATAGTTCCAGCTTGAGAGACTGCTGCTGCGATAACACAAAGTGCGGTTGCGAATAGTTTTCGTACCATTTCAGCTAGGGAGACCGAAATGATGGATTGATTGTAACGAATTGGCTACCGATCAATCTCGCCGAGCACGATGTCAATAGAACCGATAATCGCAATGACATCGGCAATCAAGCGACCAACTGCCAAGACCTCAAGTGACTTCAGATTCATGAAGCTTGAAGGGCGTTCGTGCCAGCGGTAAGGTCGGTTGGAACCATCGCCAATAACATAAAAACCGAGTTCACCTTTAGAACCCTCAATCCCCGCGTAAGCTTCGCCAGCGGGAGCGCGGAATCCTTCCGTATACAGTTTGAAGTGGTGGATCACCGATTCCATACTGCTATCTAATTCGTGGCGTGGTGGCGGAGCGACTTTTCGGTCGAGCGTATTGTACGGCCCTTCGGGCAATCCATCAATACATTGCTGAAGAATCTTGCAGGATTCCTTCATTTCGGCAATCCGAACCAAGAATCGATCGTACACATCGCCGACATGACCGATGGGGATATCAAAATCAAAATCTTCGTAACTGCTGTACGGTTTTGCTTTGCGGAGATCAAATGCAACGCCGGATGCTCGAGCGATTGGGCCGGAGCAACCAAGCGCAAGTGCTTCGGCACCGGTGAGGATTCCAACGTCTTGCGTGCGCTCTTTCCAAATCGGATTTTCGACTAGGAGGTTCTCACAAACCTGAAGTTCCTTAGGGAATTCTAGTAGGAACTTGCGGAGTTTGACTTCTAAACCAGCGGGAATATCCCCACGCAGACCACCCGGAACAATCCAAGACGGCATCATACGAACACCTGAGAACATCTCGAACATATCGAGAATCATTTCTCGCTGTTGCATGATGTAGAAAAATGGAGTCATCGCACCGAGATCAAGTGCATGAGTTCCCAACCAGACGCAGTGGCTGGCGATTCGGGAAAGTTCGGCGAGCATGACTCGCAAGTATTGACCTCGCTTCGGAACTTCACAACCGATCAGCTTTTCAACTGCCAAGGCATGAGCGAGGTTGTTTCCGTTTGCGTTAAGGTAATCCATGCGGTCGGTCATGACCACACATTTATGATAAGTCTGGTATTCGGCTTCTTTTTCCATCCCTGTGTGGAGATAGCCGATCACGCATTTGGCGCGAACAATGGTTTCGCCTTCTAGTTCGCAAATCACCCGAAGCACGCCGTGAGTAGAGGGGTGTTGCGGACCCATGTTCACGATCATCGTGTTCTCGCCAGTTTTTTCGAACACGGTTTCGGTGCTTGGAATGAAGGTCTGACTCATGCCGCTTTAGTTTACAGCCTTTACGAAACTGCTTACGTACCTTTCGGTGATTTTTGAGGAGTGAATCAAGGCAATTAACTGCAAAAATAGAAATAGGTTGCCCAGATTCTGGACAACCTATTTTGTTTATGTCATTGACCTTAGACTATGGACCGGTTTGCATTTCTGCTTGTCCGGCTCCACCACCGCCACCACCTGCATTCGTGGATGATTCCGGTTGAATCGGTGATTCACTTTGCTTTACAATGTGCGAATCGTCAGCCGGCGGCTCTGCAGGAGCACATCCGATGAGTAGCATCGACCCAATGAGGGTCAGGGGCAGCAGGATAGTTGCGATCTTTTTCATGTGATTAGTCTTGTCGGTCAGGTCGGAAGAAGCAGACGTAGCGATATCCACCAGTTGTGTTGGTGGTGGTCAAGTTACCGCAGTCTCCATCGTTGGTTGCCCAGTAGGAGAATCCGCTGCCCATTGGACCATAAGCACTGGTGTTAGCAAATGCGTATGCGTCGTTTCGAGCTTCGTTGTTTTGGTTAGGAGCTTGTGCAGCACCTGCGCGTTGGAACTTAGCAGAGCTGTCAACTCGGGTGTAGATAACACCGCCGCCACCGTTCACGCCACCGAATGTCCAGAGGCGATAACCACCGGAGAAGTTACCGTAACCAAAGAACAGACCGTAGTTTGCAGCACCGCTGTCGGTACCTGGTGCTCCACCTGGGTTGAATCGGCAGTTACCAACAAATGTGGTTCCGCAGTTCATGGATGGGTTTGCACTTGCACGACCGTTGAACTTGAGGTTACCGGTACCGGACCAGAACAATGGGGTAGCAGAAACTGCAGTGACTGCGGTTCCGCTGTAGGTGTTCAATTGACCGTTCATGGTAACGCCCATTTGCCAAGGTTTTGGAGCGCCAGTGTTGGTGCTGAAGACTTCACCTGGGATGGTGGTCAAGTTTTGGTTAGGCGATTGCATGATTTGGCTGTTCTTCATGTATGGATACATGGACATGTGCCACATCGCGTTCACTTCACCAATGATTTGTGCGGAGTCCCAACCGGAACCGATAGATCCTGATGGTGCTGGGTGGATGGTGCTGAAGCGGTGAGTACCGTCAGCCCGCACTGACCAAGCAGCCATGAGGTTGTCATCGTAGTCAGCCATGTAGATGTTGGCTGAGGTACCCATTTGCTTAATGTTGCTCAATGCTTGGGTCTTCTTAGCTGCTTCTTTTGCTTGTGCAAAAACAGGGAAGAGGATGGCAGCAAGGATTGCGATGATCGCGATAACGACCAGCAGTTCAATCAGCGTAAATGCTTTTTTCATTGTATTAGTGCTCCGAGTTCCTGCAAATACAGGAACAAGATAGTCATAGGCACAACGAACCAGGCTAATGGCCTTAATACCTACGTCATTACTTTGTACCTCAAGTTGCGTGCCTTTGTTCCCACATTTTTATTTTTTTTAAGGAACTGCAAAAATACTCATAAAAATAGGATTAATTTACGAGAAACAAATCTAAGGTGCCGGAATCCTAGGGAATCCTCTCGTTCAATACTGTTCCCAAGAATGCATAAAATAATGGAACTCACCTTTATTTTATAGTTGAATTGTGCCAGACGCCAAAATAAGTAGAAAGTGGGCCGAAGGGCCTATGCCTGTCTTGTGCGGAGATGGGGAATGAGTTTTAACAAAAAACGGAGCCGGCTTGTTTGACCAAACCGGCTCCGAGAAGTGGATAGAAATGAAGTTCAGCTACTTTCCAGAATTACCGCTATCACCTACGGATGAAGGAACTGAACTATTGTTGAGACTGCTTTCGGGTACAGCAGTCATTCCGCTGGTGTTTTCCGTTGACGTAGGATTCGCGCCTGGAGTTTCTGCATCAGGTTGAGCACATCCAGTCACCAATACCAAAACGGCGAGAGCCACGATGCCAGTAATTAGCTGGAAGAATCCTCTCACCATCATGGTCGATCCACATCCGGTCGGAATGCACAGTGGTAGGCAGTTGATGTTGGAGTTTCTTGGCAAACCACCGTATCAAAACCAGTACCACCTGGATATCCCTGCGCCGTTAGGTTAACGTAGGGGTGTCGGGCATTCACGCCAGAAGCTACATTTGCCAGACCTCGACCAAAGTTAATGAACTTCGTCGAAGAATCTGTATACATGAAGACCTGACCCTGACGGAATGACCATACTGGCGAGGTTGTTCCCCAGAATCCGATCTGACTTCCTAATGGTTGGTTAGCGCCTGGCTGAGCTGGTTGACCGGGGTTAAATCGGCAGGGACCAGAGGCATTGCAGATTAATCGAGGGTTCGCTCTTGCAAAGCCCTTGATCATTTGTTTTCCATACCCTTGCCAAGTCAGCGGAGTTGAGGAAATACCTGTGATGGCGGTCAAACTGTAATGTGACAGCAGTCCGTTCATTTGGAAGCTGGAGTAGCGTTGCGCGGGCGCACCAGCCGCAGTGTTTGCGGCAACTCCAGCGATCTCAATCGCATTGCCAGTCTTGTAGATGTCGTAGTTCTTGACATAGGGGTAAATAGCGTTACCCCAGCCTACGGAGTCTTCTCCATCTAAGTAGCCAGTTGAAGGCAATGCGCTTCCATTTGGGAACGAGAAGGCGAAATTCCACCAATACTGCTCGGTTGTAGCCGTGCGGTAAGCATATGAACATGGGAAGTTGTCATCGTAATCCGTGGCGTAGATGTTAAACGACAAACCAATCTGTTTGGCGTTGCTGATGGTCGAGGCTTGCTTGGCCGATTCTTTGGCCTGAGCAAAAACAGGGAAGAGGATTGCTGCAAGAATTGCGATGATCGCGATAACGACCAGCAGTTCGATAAGCGTAAATGCTTTTTTCATGATATGAATTGCTCCATGCGAACCCTCCTAGGGGGCCGCAAAAAAGAAAAGACAGGCAACGACAAGCTTTCACTCGCCGGATGACTGTCTCTTGCTGGGAACTACGCAAAATTAGACAAAAAGAGTTCCCAAATTTAGGTTCAAATGGGAACTTTCTAGGTTCAAAAGAAACTTGCTGGGTTCCCAATTTTAGGGAACTCAATTATCGTCCAGAGATTTCTTCTGAGCCAGTTACGCCTTCAAACGATTCGCCAGCATGGGGCATCTGAATATCTTCGACCGCTGGCCCTTCAGTTCCAGCGTGGAACACAACATCTTCGCCGCCGAGGGGAACTTCTTTGCGCAAGGGGAATCCGATCCAGTCGTCGGGCAAAAGGAATCGTTCGCCGGGTTCTGCCTCGTTGCCTTCAAATACAACTCCATAAAGGTCTTGGATTTCGCGTTCGGGATATTCGGCGCCAAGAAATATGTCTTTCAGAGTTGGAATGGATTCACCGTCATTCACTGCCACTTTGACGAACAAGCGTTCGTTGATGTGAGTGCTGAACAGGTTGTAAACAACCTCGAACCGGCCTTCTAAATCTCGGGCATGTTGCCAAGTGGAATAATCAACCCCGACGCATTCGACAAAATAATCGTATTTTGTGTTGGGATCACTCTTTAGCGCTTCGACAATGGCGGGCAGATCGCTGGGTGCGACACATACATAAGTGTCACCGCGGTTTTCAAACTGCTTGATAATCTTCTTCGAGAATTTTTTATCGAGCAGGGCAAGATCAGCACGTACTGTGGTCATTACGAAGTCGCCTCCTTATTGAACACCGCGTCACCAATCGGCTCAGAAATTGTGAGATTGGAATCCTGGAGTTTTTCTGGCGCGAGGGATACTGCTTCGTCCCAATCAAGCGCGCCGACTTTGATGATGTAGAGATAACCGATGATCCATATCACCAAGAACACGAGAATATCGACTCCCGTGAAGATTTGAAATGCCGTAGATCCGTGTTTGAAGACAGTAAACCAACTCCAAAGGAAGACAACTTCAATATCAAAAAGTACAAAAATAATTGCGACCAGATAGAATTTGATCGGAATTCGTTCTAGTGCTTGGCCCAATGGTTCGACGCCGCATTCGTAAGCGGATGATTTGTAGCTTGTGATTCGTTTTGGGCCAAGAATGTAGCTGCCCAAAACCATGACCGTGCAGACCACGGCGGCAAGGCCCATCATCATCAGGATGGGAATGTATTCGCCGAACATAGTTCCGATGTTACCAGCATGAGAATCATCGGAAGTAAACTTGTCCTTGATGAACGTTCAAGAAGCTCTCGCAAGAATAGTTGACGGTGGAAATCTCACCGCCGAAGAAGCCGAGCAAGTGATGGCTTTCTTAATGTTGGGCGAAGTTCATCACGGCTTGATTGGCGGATTTCTTGCGGCTATGCAGGTAAAAGGAGTCACTGGGGCAGAGTTAGCGGGGTTTGCCCGAGAAATGCGGAAACACGCGGTTCAGTTTAAGTTTGATTCACAAAACTTAGTTGATACCTGTGGAACCGGAGGTGGGCGACCAACGTTTAATCTTTCTACTGGAGCGGCAATTCTAGCCGCTGCTTGCGGAGCTAAAGTTGCAAAGCATGGAAATCGAGCCGTCACCAGTAAATGCGGCAGCGCAGATGTGCTAGAAGCTTTGGGAGTTCCAATTGAAGGGAATGAGGCTGATCAGAAAGCAAGATTCGAAAAGTCTGGATTAGTGTTCTTGTATGCCCCGAGCCATCACCCAGCGGTTCGGCACGTTGCGCCAGTCCGCAAAGCAATGGGGATTCGAACGTTATTCAATCTTCTTGGGCCGTTAGCTAATCCAGCAGGTGCCTCGCGACAAATGGTTGGAGTATTTAATCCTAATTCAATGGTTCCAGTTGCGGAAGCATTAGTCGAACTTGGAACCGAACACGCCTTTGTAGTTCATGGCGAGGACGGAATGGACGAAGTCACGCCGTGTGCAGCTACACAATATGTAGAGGTTAAGGCAGGAAATATTAGCAAAGGGAAATGGGAGCCGAGCGATTTTGGTATCTCAACTCTTGATGAAAGCGCGTTAGCTCATGGCGACGGTGTTGAAGGCAACGCAAAAATTCTGCGAGAAGCATTGAGTGATCCCGAATCTCCAAAATCAATGGCCTTGATTCCTAACACGGCGGTGACACTGGTGCTCGCTGGGATAGCAAACGATGTCGCTAGTGGGGCAAAAATTGCCCAGGATGCCGTGAGAACTGGAAAAGCAATCGCCTTACTTAACCAACTGGCGGGCGCATGACGATCCTTGATCAGATTTTTGCCGAGAAACGGGCAACAATCAACGCAATCAACACTCACTCATATTTGAGCGAACTGAAATCAAAAGCCCACGATCAGGCACCAACGCGAGGGTTTCGGAAAGCTTTGGCGAATAGCAAGCATCCGGTTTCCCTGATTGCAGAAGTCAAAAAGGCGAGTCCAAGCCAGGGTGTAATTCGTAAAAACTTTGACCCGGCTTCGGTGGCAACTTCATACAACCAAGCGGGAGTTGATTGCTTGAGTGTGCTCACGGACGAAAAATACTTTCAGGGAAGTCAACAGAATCTCGAAATCTGCCATCTCGCCTGTGACTTGCCGATTCTGCGCAAAGACTTCACGACTCACGAACTGGACGTGTACGCGGCAAGGGCGATGGGGGCCGATGCAATTCTTCTCATTGTCTCGGGATTAACGAAGCCTGAACTCGTTGATCTTCAATCACTGGCTTGGGAGTTAGGATTGGATGTATTAGTAGAAGTCCACACGATTGCGGAAGCAGAGATCGCAATCGTAATCGGGGCCAATTTGATAGGCGTCAACAATCGAGATTTACACTCATTTAACGAGAACTTAACTACGAGCGAGGGAATTTTCCCACTGCTCAAAGATAAAGCGCTGTTAGTGAGTGAAAGCTCGCTAAAGTCACACGAAGATGTGAAGCGTGTAAGCGAAGCAGGCGCAAGGGCTGTTTTAATCGGAACTGCATTTTGCCGTGAGCCAGACATAACTGCCGCCGTGAACCGGATCATGGGTTGGGAGAATGTGGCGAGTTAAAGTTTGCGGGCTTACCCGCGCCGAAGACGCTATTTTTGCCGCCCAGCACGGTGCAGAAGCACTCGGTTTTGTGCTCGAACCTAAAAGCCCAAGATTTTTGAACGACCACGAGTTACCTGCGTTGGTGAGGGCAAGCAACGTTTCCATTCCACTGATAGGAGTCTTTGCAAAATATGAATCTGAATACCTTTTGCCGGGCTTCGATGCTTATCAAGGCGAAGGAACCGCACCTTCAGAAATCAGCAGTTGGATTCCGGTTTTTCGGCCTAAACCTCAAGACTCGGTTCAAGATTGGATCAAAGCCACCGAGGGGTGGTCGGTTGCTCTGCTTGATCCTTTCCATGAGTTCCTAGGGGGTGGCACAGGTCAACAGCTTGATTTAGGGAGATCCGCAGAGTTTGTCAGAGAGTTTTCTGGGAAAGTGATCTTGGCTGGAGGAATTAACGCCGGAAATGTCGCCAACCTCATAAAAACTGTTAAACCGTGGGGAGTGGATGCAAGTAGTGGGTTGGAAACTTCACCCGGAGTAAAGAGCACTGCCCTGGTTGAGCGGTATATCGGCGAGGCTCTTTCGGCATTCGGCTAAAAAACTTCAAAGTTCGGGCACGGCTGGCGCAAACATTGCGTTATATGGGTGGGCGGATCGTTTGGGTCTGCTGTTAGTGGGATTGGTATAATCCGGTCGCACTTTTCCGTGGAGGCTTGCTCTCTTGAACCTGGCTATTGAAACAAAAAAACTGACAAAGACATACAAGACAAGCTCTGGTATGCAGAGTGTGGTTAAAGACCTTGACTTGGAAGTTGAGAAAGGCGAGATTTTCGGCTTTCTTGGCCCCAACGGTGCAGGGAAAACCACAACTATTAAGATTCTTCTTGGCATTATCGATGGAACTTCGGGCGAGGCAAACGTTCTTGGCCGCCCAGCTGGTGACATCGAAAGCCACAAGCGATTGAGCTATCTGCCTGAAAAGCCGTACTACTACGAGCACATGACCGGGTTGGAAATCACTCAGTTCTACGCAAGCTTGTTTGGAATTAAAGACAAAGAACTTTGCGTTAACTTGCTCAACCGCGTGAACTTGGGCAACGACTATAACCGCCCAATTAGCCAGTATTCAAAAGGGATGCAACAACGGGTCGGGTTGGCTCAAAGCTTGTTGAACGATCCTGAACTTTTGTTCCTTGACGAGCCAACGGGTGGTCTTGACCCTATCGCTCACATCGAAATTCGTGACTTGATCCTCAAGTTCCGAGATGAAGGACGAACCGTTTTTATTAGTAGCCACGAACTTAGCGACGTTGAACGCATTTGCGACCGCGTTGCGATTATCAACAAGGGTGAAATGGTTCACCAAGGCCGTTTGGATGATCTCTTGAGCGGTGGTCGTATTGAAGTTACGGCGGACGGAGTTCCAGAAAACTTAGCGGATAAGTTCAAGGGAGACGACATGACACTCAGCCTTCGTGCTGGACGACTGATCGCTGACTTGCCAGACACGATGAGCCCGAACGAAATGATTGATGCAATTCGCACAAGCGGTGGCTCGGTTGTGAGTGTTATCCCGCGGAGAAAGCGACTCGAAGACTTGTTCCTTGAATCGGTTTCAGGTGACAACTTGGCTAAGGGCCGTGTGACAGGAAAAATGACAGACGATAAGAAAGCGGATACTAAAGAAGAAGAGGTGAGTTCGTGAACGTAATTCTCTCCATTGCAAAAACGACAATCGGTGAAGCAATTCGCCGACGCGTTTTGCTCATCATCCTTCTGATCGGGGTTTTGTTCCTGGTTATTGCTCCCGGCTTGAGTGTTCTCTCGGCTCGGTCAAGCTACACAGTTCTTGTTAGCTTTACCCTCGGGGTTATCCAGCTCACAAGCGCAGTCATTGCGATTGTTCTAACGGTTTATTTGCTCCCTAACGAAGTTGAACGGCGCACGATTTACACGATTCTAAGTAAGCCGGTTTATCGCTGGCAATTCTTGCTTGGAAAGTATCTCGGAGCAGTAGGCGCACTTGGCTTGATGATGGCCTTGATGACGGGCATCTTGGTTCTGGTCTTCAAGATCATGCAGGCAGAAGCTGGTATGGACGTTGTCATGACTCTGGCCCGCGCGCCGATGATGTACTTCGTCCAAATGAGCTTACTTGCGGCGGTTGCGATGTTTTTCTCAACATTTGCATCGCCAATCGTGAACTTCTTCTTGACTGGCGGTGTTTATTTGGTTGGGACTTTGTTTAGTCCGGTATTCCAAGATATCGCTGGAAACAACAGTGTAAACGCGATGGTTAAAACTGCCGCAACTGTGATCCACACTTTGGTGCCGAACTTCGCACAGTTCAACGTTCAAAACACGATCATTAACTCAGGCTCACAATTGAGAAGCGAGCAGATGTACTACCTTCAGATGGTGGCGTATGCAATTGCTTATGTAGCCGTGTTCTTGATTGGTGGAATGATGATTTTCGACCGAAAAGAGGTCTGACAATATGAAACTCAAACGCGCTCCGATGTTCGCAGTAATGGCCTTGTGCTTAGTAGTGCAAGGAGCCATTGCCCGAATCAATTATCCAGTTTGGGAGAAAAACTATTCTCCCAGAATTGGAAGTGACCTTCGTGGACTGAGCGGCGACCAATTGCTGATTGCATTGGCAGGATTCCGTGAGATGGTTGCGGGAATTCTGTGGGTTCGTGCTGACACCTATTTTGATGAAGGGAACTATGACGCGATCTTGCCAGTTATTCGATTGGTTACGATGCTTGATCCTAAGCAGATCGATGTCTATGCCACTGGTATGTGGCACATTGCCTACAACTTTACGGACGAGCAAAATCGTTCTGACCGCCGTTATATTCCCAGTGCGCTCGCGCTCGGAGAAGAAGGCGCGCGAAACAATAGCTACACGTACGAATTGTTCTTCGAAACCGGTTGGCTTTGGTATCACAAAATCGATGACGATTACGATAATGCGGTTAAGTGGTGGGAACAAGCAAACGAAGTAAAAGATATGCAGGCCGCGAGAAAGAACATTCTCGCTATGGCACTCTTGCGCGACGGCAAGCTAATGGAAGCAGCCGAGCACTATCAATCTTTGCTGGACAAAGCAGAAGTTGAGTTCAATAAAAACCCAACTGAGTATCAAAATCGGCAGAATCGCGACACCATTGAGTCCAACCTAGATAACACGCTTGTTCGTATGGCTCAACGAGGAAACTTTGCCTTGCTGGGCGGTTACTACGATGAGTGGAACTACGACACTAAGCCTCCTTACGACGTTGGGTTCAGTGCTCAAGTGGTTGTAGAAGACAGTCGCGTTTTGCGGGTTGAAGGCACTTGGAACGTTCAACCGGTTGGTACTCGCGTGCGCATCACCCTACGTGACGCAGACAACCCGAATGGCGTACCAGCAGGGATGAAATGGGATCGAAGCGATACAGTTGACCTGGATCCTGAAAAAGACGTCACCTTCATGCAAGATGCGCTCTTCGTCAAGAACCAGTCGTTCTACCGACGTATAGACATGTCCCGTGATCCCGTAATGTATCCGTTTACAACGGATAAGTATTACGTCGAGTTTTATTACAATCCTCGCTCGGGCCCGCCTCACATCCAAGACCGATTTGGCTTCAATGGCGAAGGAATGACCGATTCAAACTTCTTGAATACAGAAATCCGAAATGGTCAGCGCGTCGTCTATTGCCGACTTGAGCTCACTCGCGATCAGCTGTTGCGAACCGGGGAATGGTCAACCAAAACCCCAGTTGTGAAAACCAAGAACTTTGTACCAACTGGTGCTCGCACGGCTGACGACATCATTGATGTCCCTGGCATGCGCAGCGATACCGGTAACTAATCAGTCAAGCGCTTGGCGGCAGTTCTAAGGAACTGCCGCCGGGAACTGCGCGGCAGGAATTTGGTGAACCCCGTCAGGGCCGGAAGGCAGCAGCGGTAAATCAGAGGACTGGGCGATGCAGCCCTCCCGGCGCTTGACTCTATTTTTAGAAATGAAGCCCAAATTCCTCCCGTTTTGGGCTGGATTCAGATAAAGTTGATGAGACCGAAGTGAGTTATCTAGCCCTGTTCCGAAAGTATCGAAGCCAGTCGTTTGAAGATTTGGTTGGGCAGGATCACGTCGTTCGCACCCTTAAGAATTCCATCACTCAGGGCAAAATCGCACAGGCATATTTGTTTACCGGCCCACGGGGCACAGGTAAGACATCAACTGCACGTCTTTTAGCCAAAGCTGTGAACTGCACTGGCGGGCCAAGCGGTGAAATCCCCGCAGATTGTCCGATTTGTGCTGAAATTACTTCTGGAAGTTGCATGGATGTAATCGAACTAGATGCCGCCAGTGAATCCGGCGTACAGCAAGTTCGCGATCATATTGTCGAAGCAAGTGAATATCAGCCAGCGCAGTGCCGATACAAGGTTTTTATCATTGACGAGGTTCACGATCTCAGCCGCCAAGCTTTTGATGCGTTACTCAAAACCATTGAAGAACCGCCGCCTCACGTTATTTTTATTCTTGCGACTACCGAGTTTCATAAGGTTCCGCCTACCATTCGGAGTCGCTGCCAGAAGTTTGAATTCCACCGTGGTTCAATGCAAAACCTGGTTTCCCGCTTGAACTACGTGATTGAGCAAGAAAACTTGAATGCTGAACCAGCGGCAGTCACGGCTATCGCTCGGCTGAGTGATGGAGGCTATCGAGATGCGCTGACCTTGCTTGAGCAAGCGATAGTTACGGCCGATGGCAAACTCACGCTGGAGCATGTTTACGATCAACTTGGCTTGTTAAATGACGAGGTCACAGATTCACTGATCCTGGCGATGGTGGAGGGAAACCTCGAAGCGATTATCGGTGGGCTTGAAGAAATCTATCAGCGAGGTCGCGATCCGCAGTCCATTCTGGAATCTTTGATGTACCGCCTAGCTGACTTAACACGAGCGCTATTGCAAGCGGGCAGCAATGGCAATGATGCGGCGATGGAAGCCGGATTGACGGCAAAAGCGAGCCGCATTGGCGCTGAGAAACTGCTGAAAATTAGGTCTGAAATCTCCATTCGGCATAAGTCAGTGCGTGAAGTAAGCATTCCAAGAATTTGGCTAGAGGCCGAATGTTTGAAGGTGGCCTTGCTTTTGCAAGAGTCCGCGCCGATCCCTGCGCCAGTTCAGCGACCAGTGATGAAGGAGGCAAAGCCAGTAGAACGAGTCACTTCATCCCCAAGCGCAGTTGCAGAAGTGCGAGAACCAGTAGCGCAGAAAGAAGCGGAACCCTCGCCCTCCGTTGAGACTGAATCCAATCAAGAGCCATTTGAGGTCGAAGAAGTTAAAACGGAAGAGCCGCAAACTCAAACGGCTACTGCTGGCCCGGAAGATGAAGTTTGGCAACGGGTGAGCGCAGAAATGTGCGCGAAATCACCCACAGCGGCTATCCACTTGCCCGGAAGTGTTGCCACCGGAAAAGACAGCGGAGTGGTCACAGTAGAGTTTGAGAAAGCGGTTCACTCAGATTGGGTGACTGGAAAAACTGCGCTGGTAAAGGCGTTGCGGGAATCGTGGCAAGCGATTACTGGCGAAGAAGTGATGTTTAAGTTCATTTCTAACGGCAAAGTGACCCGCCGCACACCGAAAATGGAGAAGGCTTCGGTAGAATCTCCACTAGAAGGTGATCGCCTAGCCGATGCGGCAAAACGCATTTTTGGCACGGCAAATGAAGCACCAAATGATGTCTCATGAAACTCCCTAAGAATTTTGGTGGTCAGAACATGGGTGGCGGCAACCTCATGGCCCAAGCTCAAAGCGCAATGGCTCGCGCTCAAAACCTTGATGCTGAACTTGCCGCAGAGCGATTCAGCATTGAAAAAGGCGCAATCCAGTGCGAGTTCAATGGTCTGGGCGAACTGCAATCCCTTAAGATTGACCCGAGCGCAGTTGATCCAGAAGATGTTGAAATGCTTGAAGATATGATCGTTGCGGCGGTAAAGGATGGCTTTGCAAAGGCCACCGAAACTCGCGACGCTAAAGTTCAAGAAATCATGCCCAATATCCCCGGGCTTGATAAGCTTGGGTTCTAATTTATGCAGTACGCCCGCCCACTGGCGGAGCTTATTGCTCAGTTAGAACGATTGCCAGGAGTTGGCCCGAAATCGGCGCAACGCCTGGCATTTCACGTTTTGCGGATGCCAGAAGATGATGTCCGCCGATTATCAGAATCTCTGATCACGGCTAAGCGGAGCCTACAACTATGTTCTATCTGCCAGAACGTAAGCGAAGCCGATAGATGCGAACTGTGCAACGATCCTCGCCGGTCTGGTGATGTGATATGCGTTGTGGCAGAACCACGCGACATTGCCGCAATGGAACGGCTCAATGAATTTCGAGGGCTTTACCATGTTCTGCACGGTTTGCTGAACCCTATGGATGGTATCGGGCCGGAGCAACTTAAGGTTCGAGAACTCGTTTCTCGTTTAGTTGAAGGGGTTGACGAGGTTATTATCGCAACGAATCCAACTGTTGAAGGCGATACGACTGCGTTTTATTTAGCTAAGCTCATCAAACCACTAGGCGTTAAAGTCACAAGGCTTGCTCACGGTATGCCCGTTGGTGGAGAATTGGATTACGCCGACACGGCGACTTTGCTCAGCGCACTTGAATACAGAAGGGAAATCTAGGCATGAAAATATTGGTTATTGGTGGTGGTGGTCGCGAACATGCTCTTTGCTGGAAGTTAGCGGGAGAAGGGCATGAACTTTTTTGTGCCCCTGGGAATCCGGGCATTGCAGAAGTTGCCGTTTGCAACCAAATCAAAATCAATGATCGCAAAGGATTGCTCGATTGGGCCAAAGAGGTGCAAGCCGAATTAGTAGTTGTTGGCCCCGAAGATCCGCTGATTTCTGGGATGGCAGATATGTTTCGCGAGAACGGTTTTCTTGTGTTCGGCCCAGGGCAAGATGCAGCCCGACTTGAGGGAAGCAAGGCGTTCAGCAAAGATATGATGAAGCGGGCGGGAGTTCCTACGGCCCGACATCAAGTATTCAGTGATCCCGGCGCAGCCAAAGAATTTGCCGCCCAGTTATGTGCCTCAGATGAAGGAGTGGTCATCAAAGCAAGCGGAGCCGCCCTCGGGAAAGGGGTTGTCGTTTGCGATGACTTTGAGCACGCAGAAATTGTGATCGAAGAAATGTTGGTCGGCGGAATCATGGGCGATGCAGGACGCACGATTGTTGTTGAAGAACGACTGCGAGGAAAGGAATTCAGCTTACTTACACTGGTGAGCCGATCGCAAATCCGAAGTTTGCCAGTTGCTCAAGATTACAAGCGCATTGGCGATGGCGACACGGGGCTAAACACGGGTGGAATGGGGAGCTATTCGCCAGTTAATTGGGTGTCGGATGATTTAGTCGCTCAAGTTGAAGAGGAAGTCGTCAAGCCGATTCTCGCCAGCTTGGCAGAGTTAGATATTGATTTTCGAGGTGTACTGTTTAGCGGCCTGATGCTGGTGGGCGAGCACCCTTACTGCCTGGAATACAATGTCCGGTTCGGTGATCCGGAAATTCAAACAATTGTTTCGCGGCTGGGCGATGGCTTTGCGGAAGCCTTGCTTGCTTGCGCAAAGGGTGAAGCCATTCCTGAAATCAGTGTGCAAAACAACGCGGCTTGTACGGTCGTAGTTGCTAGTGGCGGTTATCCGGGCGAATATGAAAAAGGGAACAAGATTTCCGTAAAATCGGTTCCAGATTCAGTTACCCACTTTCACGCAGGCACGGCAAATTCCGGTGGCGATTTAGTAACGGCGGGCGGCCGAGTCATCGCCGTTTGCGGAGTGGGTTCAGATTTAGAATCAGCACGAGAACATGCTTACGCCGGGGTAGATGGCGTTTCCTTTTCTGGCAAGCAGTTCCGCAGTGATATTGCCAAATAGAAGCTAGGGCAAGGTGTTTTCGGCGGAGGCTTTGGCGAGTTTTTTGAGTTCTCGCTTAGGCCACTGACCTTTCCACGCTTTGCGCGCCTGATTGAAAGCTTGTAGCAGATTCCAGATGAAGAGACTCAAGAAGACAACAACGCTGATGATCAGTCTTGTAGCGACTTCTTGCCATTCAAATGTGGCCCAGTTAGTTTGGAAGTGATAAACCAACCGCACGATTGTCCAAGTGAGGCTAATCACCATCACTACCAAGAGCAATGCCTTCCAAACAATGCCTTCAATAGCTTCTTGCCATGCGTGAGAAGAGATGAATTTCGATGTGTTTTTTGTCACAAAATAAGCGACAAACGGTACCCACAGCGGAGCAAATATCCCGGCGATATGGATTGCGGCGGCAACGTTCTTTTCGTGCTTGGTGGGTTCTGGCAACACAGTTGTAGGTTAAGACTGGAAGCATCAAATAATGGTTGCAGAGTCCCGAATTGTCAACTTCCTATATGCAATCTGTGATGCCGCATAGAGGAACCATAAAGATCGGATTTATAGAGAACTTAATGGCGTACCACGAAATATAACGTTCATCGATTCACTCGATGAGGGCATTCACCTTTTGGTGAGATGAGAGAAAAATCAATGAAAAAAACAACACTTACGATTTTGGCGGTTTTGGCAAGTGCGGCAACTTTTGCAACGGGAAACACCGAACTGAATTTTAAATTAGACCCTGCAATGAGAGAAAAATCTACAACGCTCGGGCAAAGCAGTACGATCTCACCCGGTTACGGCAAAACTCTATGGGGGCCCACAGGGTTAATCTTTATTCCCACTGCCTTTGTAACAAGTGCGGGCCAAATGAATTGGGGCGCGGCTTTCAGCGAAGATTTCAACACGATTACCTTCAATTACGGATTGGTAAAAGATGTGGAAGTCGGTGTAGGCTATCTAGATCGAGATGGCGGTGACAATAAGCTCATTGCTAACGCAAAGCTGTATATCGTTCCCGCAAATTTAGAGCAGTTTCGGCTTGCGGTTGGCGTCATGGATGTGGCTCATGCAGTTGACCAGTCACTTTATGTTGTGGGCTCAATTCCTCTCGTAACACCAGACTTTGCCGTGGATCAAGGTGCAATCGGATTGATAGCCCACGTTGGTATTGGATCTGGCTATTTCGACGGCGAACCGTTCTTTGGCGCGGAATTGTACTTTGCGCAAGGCTTCTCACTTGCTGGCGAATGGGATACCAAGAATTTCAATCTTGGCCTGCGGTACGACTTCAATCCTGAGTTTTCGATTCAAGTCGGTAGCTATTCTTCAGCCGCGTTCTTCAAGTTTGGATACACCAAGCGGTTCTAGTTAGAGAAACCCGGCATCACTCCAGCTACATATAGCTGGAGTGAATAAACTCCGGTGCGTGCTGTCACGTACAGTGTTTTGCCATCGGCTCCGCCAAAACAAAGGTTTGCGGGTTGTTCAGGAAATTTTATATTTTGCAGTCGCTTGCCCTCTGTTGAATAAACGTTGATGCCGTCCCCGCAGGCGGCCCAGATTCTGCCTTCGCGATCAACTCTAATTCCATCCGGGCCAGGAGAATCGAACTTGAATTTTGGAGTAAGAAGTTTGTTCGGTTCGTAATCAAAAACGTCGATCCCTCCGTCGCCAGAATCAGCAACGTACAGGGTTTTGCCATCAGGAGAGAATACTAAACCGTTTGGTTGATTACGCCCCTTATAGACTTGTTCCAATCGGTTAGTTTTAGGTTCAATTTGATAAACAAACTTGAATTCCTGCTCCATCTGCTCCGGTCGAATGCCGTACGTTGGATCAGTAAACAGAATCAGGCCGGATGGATGAATAGCAATGTCATTCGGAGAATTCAACCGCTTTCCGTCGAACACGCTGGCAATAGGGGTGGTGACTCCATTCACGGTTTTTGTCACGCTTCGCGAGGTGTGTTCACAACTGTAAACATTGCCTTCACGATCAATCGTGTTACCGTTGGTTCCATTTGTGCTTTCCCGCCACTTGGTGACCTCTTTGCCGTTATATTCGTAAATCGTATTTGCTGGAATATCAGAAAAGATAAGAGTTCCACGTTGCGTCCAAGTTGGCCCTTCGGTGAATTTGTAAGTTCCCGGAAGCTTGACAATGGTTGCATCCGGCGCGACGAAATCGTAGGGTTGAGTCATGAGCAAGTAGATCAGGGCCAACATGGCTTACACCAAAGGATAGCCGTTCACGTCGGTTTCTTTGTCACAAAGAATCAGGATGAAATCAACAAACGCCCAAATAGAAACAACTATTGAGGCTATTCCACACGTCAAAATGCCAAGCCCAATACTTGTTACCAGCATGATAATTCCGAGAGTATTTTTGCCTAAATAGAACTTATGAACACCTAATCCGCCGAGGAAGAAAGCTAAAAGTGCGGCAACAATTTTTTGTTTCGGATAATGGTTAACTCCACCCGGCATTCCGGGACGCGGATATTGTGCATACGGATTTGGAGGTTGGGTGTACGCTCCCACTTGTGGATATTGTCCGCCTGGCTGATGCACTTGATTAATGACTTGCGGCTGGTAGGGGGCAGGAGCGGAACCTTGATTTAGGTGTGGAGCGATCAGAGGAAATTGTGATGCAGGGCCACGATTCCCCGTGACTCCATCCAAAATCACGGTATCAGGCACGACGCGCCCTTCTCGAATCCACTGTTGAATAGTGTTCAAATCTACTGGACCGTATTGGTTTCCATCGCTGGAAAGAACTGTATACATTGAATGTGCCTTAACGCAGTTTGCGGAAGACGATCAATTATTGTCAAGCGGCGAGAATATTAACCCACCTTCGTTTGTTCGGCAAGACCCTTTGAGAGAATGAACGATTCGATATCTTGGCTGCTTTGAGGGCGACAGAATAAATAACCTTGCCCATAACGGCAGTTCACGGATGAAAGGTAATTCCGTTGCTCCTGGGTTTCAATTCCTTCTGCCACGACCGCCAAGTTCAGATCTTCCGCTAATCCCGTAATCGCGCGAACAAGAGCTCGTGCGTCTTCATCCTGCAATACGTTTGATATAAACGATCGGTCAAGCTTAATGCAATGAATTGGCCATTGCGGAATACAAGCGAGCGAAGATAGCCCGGTGCCAAAATCATCCAAACTAATTTGAATACCGTGTGCAGCGAGCCGATTGAGAACTTGTACGGTGATTTCAGGGCTTTCCATCACTCCAGTTTCCGTTACTTCAATGTGCAGACTGCTGGGTGCGATTCCGTTGCGTTCAATAGTTTGAAGCACCATATCCACAAAGCCTTCACGCAGCATTTGCTGGCGAGCGACGTTAACATTGATGGCGGGTACTACATCAGCGCCAAACTGCTTCTGCCATTGTGCGAGTTGGCGGCAAGATTCTTCTAGAACAAACTGACCGATGTGCACGATCATTCCAGTTTCTTCGGCTACTGGAATAAAGTCATTCGGCGGGATCAACCCTTTGGTTGGACTTTGCCAACGCACAAGAGCTTCTAGACTGCATATCGCCCCAGTGTTCATATCAAAAATAGGCTGGTAATTAACAATGAACTGATTATTATCGAGCGCGTCTTGCATCGTCATTTCGATCTTGAGACGTTCTTGAATTCGAGTGTGCATAGATGTATCAAAAATCACATACTGAGCTTTGCCATTGCGTTTAGCTTCGTACATTGCGGTATCGGCATCCCGCAAAAAGTCGCCGGGAGCAGTCAGCCCCATTGCACTTGTCACAATTCCCATGCTCGCGGTGGAAATCACCAAGTTTTCATCTACTTGATGCGGTTTTGCAAGCGCGACCAGCAACTTGTCGGCAACGCTTGCGGCTGCTTCAGGAGTGGCAAGTCCGTCAACAAGAATAACAAACTCATCGCCGCCCAGCCTGGCCGCAGTTGACATTTCGCTTGGGTATGCGATTACATCTGAATCTCGCAAGGTGTGCCGCAAACGGGTAGCGATAGATTGGAGTAACAGATCTCCACAGGCATGGCCTAAGCTGTCATTGATTACCTTAAACCGGTCGAAATCTAAAAAGAAAACGGCAAAGTGGTAGTCAGGATCTGCTTGAGATTTGTGAATTGCAGCATGGATCAAATGCAACACCTGAGCACGGTTCGGAAGACCAGTGAGTTGATCAGTTTGTGCAGATTCTCTCAGCGCTTTTTCCAACGTCATCCGGTCAGTTACGTCTTGAACGGAGCCACAAATCTTAGTCGCTGCGCCATTTTCAAAAACCGTTCTGCCAATGCTACGCACCCATTTTTTGTTGCCTGCCGCCGTAACAAAGTAAAGTGTCATGTCAAATGGTTTGTTCTCGGATGCCACCTGTTCAAGTTCTTTAATGATTTCTTCGCGAGTATCAGGTGAAGTGTAGGCAAGGATTGATTCTAGGGTGAGGTCAAAATCTTCATCTACATCAAAGATGACATAACCTTCTTTAGACCAGCTAATTTTTGAGGTTGCTAGATCAAGCTCCCAGGCACCGACCTGGGCAATTTCCGATGACATTTCAAGCATCGCCTGACTATGCGCGAGTTCATTTTTAAGTTTGATATGCTCGGTCATATCAACTTCAATTGAGAAGTATCCAACGTGGTTATGATCTTCGTCAAACTGAGGCTCAATGGTGAGATCAATCCAATAGGATTCGCCATTCTTATTGATATTTTCTAGCTGAACTCTGGCAGGTTCTTTACTGTTAAGAGCATTTCGCAGTTGCTCAACTACCTCTTGATCAACATGTGGAGGTTGCATGAACGAAGCTGGGTTTTTGCCCTTCACTTCTTCAAACGTATATCCAGTCAATCGCGTAAAAGCATCGTTGACATAAGTGATTTTCCGGTTGATATCCGTCATTACAACGACGTTTACAGTGCGTTTTACAACTAAAGCGAGAGCCGCATGTTCTGCTCCCAATGCTTTAAGTTCTGCGAGCTTGTTACGGAGTTGAATGACGCTGGGAGCGAGTACAAGCACCATGAGGAGAACGGTACTCATCATTAGAATGTAATCGTTGTACATCTGAGCGCGATGATCATCTAGTTGGGAATCTTCGGTACTTCGCAAGAGGGCAGCATTCACCAGATCAACAGATTTAAGATAGTTCGCTTCGGTGTGTCGTAGTCGTGCGATATCAATTGAATCGTTACTCGGATCCTTTAAAAAGTCACCGACTGAAGTTGAAATAACGGAAAAAGAAGGCTGTGATGAGCGATATGAACTGGAAAGTTTGTGGTCGCTCAAATAGTTCTTGTTATCTTCAAGCTCAGACTCCAGGCGAGCATTAAGGACGCGAAACTCTGTGAGTTGCTGCCGAAGACTGCTGCGCGCTTGTACACGAACAGTGCTAGGCGAATTAGCATTGTTTAACAAGAGAATATTTTCAACCATACTCTGGCTGAGGATTCTTAGTTGCCCCGTGATTTGCCGGGTGCTGCCAAAAAATTGAATAACCTTTGTTTCATGCGCCCGACCTTGGTAGTTCCGGATAACACACCAAACAATAATAGAAGTGAGTATTACGCCAACAAGAACAGACCTAAATATGTTTCCCTTGTTGGTTTCCTGGCTTTGCATTTTCTCCTCTGCACTGAGCGTTATCATGGATACCTTCATCAAGATATGAAGTCTTGATCAGCTAATTGCCCTTCAATTACTAAGCGACGAGGTCGCTGCCAGTAATTCTCGGAGCTATTGCCGATAAAGTAGAGGAGATTTACACATTGCGTAAGTCCCAAAAGTGAAATTGCGTTAACAACAACAAGTTTCAAAGCACAAAAGAGTAAAAAGGACTACTATCGTTTAGATTTGAGGGCATTTCCTGAACGGAAATGCCGTGATAACGATCTTGGATTTTGAAAATTGGTTGATTTATTTTGGATTTGGAATGAAATCTCCGCCTCGGCATTGCTTGAGATAGTTCAGCGAATAAACCTGACCCGTCATTTCTAAGTCATCTCGATAAACCGGATCGTGCCAGCCTTCAATATCGATACAACCTGTCCAGCCACGGTGGCGGAGAATAGAAATGAGATCAGTCCAGTTCGTATCACCGAAACCAGGCGTGCGGTGATGCACAAACCACTCTCCGCACCGCAGACCATCTGTTTTCAGTTTGTCCCAGTTAATCGAGGCATCTTTTCCGTGAATATGATAAATTTTGCCGATCCACTTGCGGAGTTGAGGCAATGGGTCAATCAGGCTAACCATTTGGTGGCAAGGCTCCCATTCCAGGCCAATGTAATCTGAATCAACCGCATTGAACATCATCTCCCACGCGCGGGGGGAGTGGGCGATGTTCCAGTTCGGCTTTTCCCAAGTGCCGCCCATGTCGCAGTTTTCAAACGCGATCTTCACACCGTTGTCTTCCGCGAGTTTGGTGAGGGGCGCAAAGATTTCCTTAAAACGATCAATGTTTTCATCGACTGGGGCTTCAATACAACCAGTAAATCCGCAGACCGTGGTTGCTCCAAAGGCGGGAGCGGCTTCAATGAGAATCGCCCAATGGTCAGCCGTGGTCTGATCGGTGAGTGGGTTACCGTAAATGCCAACACTATCAATGATCGCTTTTCCACCCAAAACATCTTTTGTTTTGGCGGCAAGTTCTTTCAGCCCGTCAACAGTATTTGCATCATCGGGCAGGGCCGCCCAGTTGGTGAGCTGGAAAGATTCAAAGCCGTGGGGAAGGATTTGCGGCAGATAATCTAAGCATCCGGGCATTTTGGCTAGGGTTCCGATGCGGATATCTTGGTGGTACGTGCGTGGCATAAGCGTGAGTGGGGTTTACCTCATTCGTACTAGCTAATCTAAAACAGCACATTCGTGAGAGCTAAATTTTGCCTAAAAGCTTGTTTGCATCAATCGGCGGAGGAGAAAGCGCCGCCCTCAAAGTTTTGAACGCAACCTGGAGCATCAGCACTACAAACAGACAGTAAAACACTGACGGGAAGTAGTGGTAGTGGCTAAAAAACTTAAGCCAGGCCATAGGCAAAAACGCAAAGAAACCCATCAGCAAACTCGCAAGCAAAACCCACCTGTTACGCGATTGGAATGCTTCTTTGAGAGCAATGACGTTTCCAACCAACAGCGACCCGAGAGTAAGCGGCGTACCAGTGATGAGTGCCACTACGCCAAGTTCGAGGGTAGACCACAGAATAGGTATTTGCGCGCCAACCGGAAATATATAGTTCGTCAGATCAAGCAGAACCCCTGGACCGGAGCGGAACTGCTGAGCCTGATAGCCGGATACGTCGCTCGGCACAAGTTGGCGCCGAACAAGGATGTAAGCAATAAGCAGTCCCCAAAAAGTGGCGAGGTTGGCCCAGTGCGGCTTTCGATTATTTAGAGCAAAAGTAATACAGATTCCTGTAATGAGAGCCGGAATCATAATCGCTTGCTCATAAGCACCGAGAGCAAGCGTTGTCGCAATAATAGCGAAAACCACCCATATCCATGGTGCTCGACCGGGATTAGCGACAACGGTGCTTTTTGTTGCGGGGACATCGTAAGGCGTTGGCGGCTGTGGTTTCCGAGCCGCAGTGAGCCGCTCAAACCGTGTGTAGCTCGCAAGCGCGATCAACGCAAAAATCGTCATCGTGCTAGCGGTGCGACCGGGAAGCCAATCAACGATTCGGCTCTTAAAGTCTAGCGGAGTATTTGGCAGGATCTGAGTAATAAATAGGCATGTAAAAAATGCGATCAGCACGCTCGGCAGCTTTTCTTTGAATTTCCCACGGGTGAAGCCAATCAAAGCAACGCAAGGCAGCACCCAGAAAACTGAGCCAATGGTGCGTAGCGGTTCAATCGTGATATGGCAAACACCAAACAGAGCCGTCGCCGCCCCGGTTGCAGGAGCATTATCTGTGAATTCGCGGAAAAACCAAAACGCTGCGAATATACAGATCGCGCAAATGATCGCGTTTGTCAGGCCGTAGCCTGCCGCGTTGTTGCCATACAGGGCGTTGTCTAATTCAAAGGGAAGGGTTGAAATCGGTCGGTAGAAGTGATTGAAGAGGGGCCAATCCCCGGCAAACCAACTCCAAGGATTGTTCCGCTCACGGATATTGGCAAGCAAAACGGCGGTGTCTGTATCCGAAAGCAGATTGCCCACCGCATGTTTCAGTACCACCCAAATACTGAAAAGGGTTGGAATCGCTAACCATGGCAACCACCGCTTCATCACGGGCAATTATCCCCCGCTTTGCCCAAAAAATGAACTCCTAACAGGTCTGAGACGTTAGAATTGTGAGAGTGATGAATAAGAACTGGATGAGAATTGGAACCGCCGTGACCGCACTGCTCGTGGTCGGCGTGATGAGTGCAGTTGCTCAAAACAAGACTGCTACCTTGGAAGGAAAAACCGCTCCTTCCTTTAAAATGAAGACCACAGACGGCAAAACGCTGACGAATGCGAGCCTCAAAGGGAAAGTTGTTTTGCTCGATTTCTGGGCAACCTGGTGCGGCCCTTGCAAAAAGGCGAGCCCGACAATGCAGAGCCTGCATAGCTCGCTGAATTCCAAAGGGTTGACCGTTGTTGGCGTCAACGTGATGGAAGAAAGAGCCGGATCGGCAGCAGCCAAAAAATACAAAGCCGATCACAAATACGGCTTTACTTTTACTTACGATGCTGACGACGTTGCGACTAAGATGAAGATTACGGGTGTTCCCCAGTTTGTTCTGATCAACCGCAAAGGCGTGATCGTAGAAACCTGGGAAGGATTCGACGACACGATCAAAGCTGACATCGAGCGAACGGTCAAGGCCGAAGTCGCAAAGAAGTAAACTAAAAAACGTTTCTAAAGCCAGCGGATGACGTATTCGCTGGCTTATTCATTGGAAAAAATATGAGCCTGCTTGCACTTGTTTTGGGATTATCCATCCGCGCTGACGAACCAGTTTGGAAGGAGTACCGCCTTGACCAATCCGGCATGAAAATTAAATTGCCCGAGGCTCCAAAAGAAAGGCAACTGATTGATGGGTTAGAATTCACGCTTGATTACCAATCTGTCAAATTGAAGATATCAGCGAGCAAAAAAACTCCCGAAGAAGCCCAAAAACTAAGCGCAGCCTATACGGAAAAGTTCGGTCAGTTTAGCCAGCAATATGGTCGCAAAATTAAGAGCATTCTTAACGAATCTCCAGTGCTTGAGGCTTACCAATTTGGGGCAACTGAATCAATAGGATTTGTGCTCGAAGTCGATGCCGATGGCGGAAAAGTCCATGCTTGGCAAAGGGTGCTCATAGATGGCTGGGAATATGATGTCAGTTTGGACTGCTCAAGAAAAGACCAGCCACTAATGGAGAAAATTCTGGGTTCGGTTATGTATGTGAACCCGTCAACCGGAGATTTCAAGATTGAAAATATCGGCGGAATGGGCCTGAAATCGTATTTGGGCATCGCTTTTCTGCCGACAAAAGGTGAAAGCCGACCAGAAGCTCGTAGCTTACTTTTGGATTCAGATAATTTCCCTGCAATGATTGTGGGAACCGTGTGGGATCGCGCCGAGGTGATTTTTGAAGATCCAGACCAGTTCAAGGCAGCATTGACAAAATGGCTGGCGGGTTATGTTCAAGGGGCTAAATCAGAATTGATTCTGACGCAGCATAAAACTGATCGGGGGCTAGATTACGATTTGACAGGAAAGGTTGTCATCCAAGGCATTGAGCTACAAATAGCTGGTCGTGCGCTTACAAATGATCAGGAAGCCAGAGCCGTGATCGCAGTTATTGATCACCGCACTCCCGGCGCAATGGATTTTGCAACCAAGGTGCTCAAGTCTGTTCAATGGGTTGAATTAGAACGGAATCACTGAGTTAAGTGTGCGATGCGAACTACTGTATTCGTGCCGTACGGATATTTGGTTGCATGAAGCACAGATGATCCATTTTCATGCTCAAGTTTTAGTTCCTCGCCGCTATCAAGCCACCTTGCATTGACATAAGTAGGCGGGAGTCCAGTGAACTTCCTTGGCCCTGGCCCGCGTGAGTTAGTACCACTTGCTCGAGGATCAGCGGTTGCCGTGAGATCGAAAATGAACAAATAGGCTTCGTTGTTTACAATCAGCCCAAAGTCGTCATCTTCACCATTAATATCCTTTGGTTTGCCTCGATAAATCGGGTTGTTACTTCCACCATGCAAATCAACCCACTTTCCAACAACTTCAAACATTGCTTGTTCGTAATCTGGGATTGCTCCGGTTCCGGTGGGGCCAAGATTCATAAGAAAGTTTGCTTCAACCGCTCTTGCCCGGCAGAGTTCCTCAATGACAGAAGCAGGGCTGAGCATATTAAAATCCCGGGTTGCAATTCCCCAGTGGTAATTTGCTGTGTGGCACATCTCTCCTGTGATGTACTTATTGGTTAGCTTGTTGGGGCTTACTCGTGTTGCCCGTCCGCGCTCAAAAGTAACAGCATCAATTTCAGAATGAACAAGCTTGCCTTCTTCTCCAATACCAGTGTTGTTGATAATCATCGTTTCTGGCTGAAGTTTGCGGATCATCGAATAGAGGGCATCCAGTTCCCAATCTGCTTCTGGTTTGCTCCAGTTACCATCAAACCAAACTGCCCCGAGTTCGCCATAGTTAGAGCAAATGATTTCAACCGAATCGCGGAGATATTGTTGGTAGCCCTTCCAATCGCTCTTGAAACGGTCGTCCGACCAATCCAGAGTTGTGTGATACAGGCAAGGGACAATACCTTCGCTTCGGCACCCATCCACAAAGTCGCGAATAATATCCCGCCTAGCGGGGGTTTTAGTGACATCCCACTTGCTCAGACCATGAGTGTCGTAAAGACTAAAGCCATCGTGATGTCGGCTTGTGAGCGTGACATATTTGGCCCCAGCAGACTTTGCTAATTGCGCCAATTTTTGACCACTGAAATCCGGTACCGACCAACGTGACATGAGTTTCATATATTCATCCCGTGGAGTTCCGTGAGAGAACATTGTCCATTCTCCCTTTCCGACTAACGAGTACAGGCCAAAGTGAACAAAGATTCCGAAGGCAAGCTGTTCGAACTTTGCAATTCGAGGGTGAATGTGAGGAAATACTGGCTGATCCATAGCGGGAATAATTTTTGGGAGCGCTGGCAAAACAAGCCCAGCGGCGGTTGATTGAAGAAGCTGTCGGCGCGAAAGCTGGCGCATGGCGAATTACCGAGAAGAAACGGTTGCTTTAGATTTTGCCCGAGAATCGCGTTGCATTTTCTTGACAATTTCTGCAAACTGCTCGGGGCAATCAAACGCACGGTAAACGCTAGAGTAGCGAATATAGCCAATGGTATCGATGTGATAAAGCTCCTCCATCGCCCGTTCGCCGATATCAGAAGATTGCACCTCTAACTCAAATTGGTCAAGCAGGTCTCTTTCGATGTGAGCGACGGATTGCTCTAATCTTTCCACTGGCACTGGCCGTTTACCGCATGCAAGCAGCATGGAACTGAGTAGCTTTTCTCGGTCAAACAGTTGCCGCCCGCCGTCAGATTTGATAACGTAAAGGCGTGGCTTTTCTGGTTCTTCAAACGTAGTAAAGCGGCGACCGCATGAATCGCACTCGCGCCGGCGGCGGATGGATGTGGATTCTCTTGCGGGTCGGGAATCGAGCACCTTTTGCTCTTCATGACCGCAGTAAGGACACTTCATTCAGTTCCAGTGTTTGGCAATGATTGCACAGGGGCAAATTAGATTCAACTATGTTTTTCACACCGTTTTCCACACGTCGGTGGAATGCCTTGTGAGGAACATAAAAATACTGACAAAACGGTGAATTTAGGTTCAAATTTGATGAGAACACTTAGGCCAGGATGATCAATAATTTTTGACCATCCGGTGACCAAGTTTTCCACATTGTTAAGGCAGGATTACACTTTTGGTTGAGCCGCGGGTTGGAGCCCCATTTCTTTCCATTGGGCTTCATCAACTGGTGAAGGAGCGTCCATCATCGGGTCGTAACCGTTACCCATTTTAGGGAACGGAATAACCTCACGGATGTTGTCTTCGTTGATCAAGAACATGATCAATCGGTCAATTCCAGTTGCAATTCCACCATGTGGTGGAGCACCCAGTTGGAATGCTTCCAAAATGTGAGCGAACCTTTCCTTTTGTTGTTCTTCGGTTACACCGATGATCTTGAAGATTTGTGCTTGTAATTCCGGCGAGTGGATACGGATAGAACCGCTCCCCCATTCGTAACCGTTGCACACGATGTCGTAGCAGTCGGCGCGGACGCGACCAGTATCGGTGGTGAGGAATTCAATATCTTCAGCTTTCGGACTTGTGAATGGGTGGTGCGATGGATCCCATCGCTGTTCGTCCTCGTTCCATTCCACAAGCGGGAAGTCCACAACGAACGCAAAAGCGAGTTTTCGAGGGTCGCGCAAACCGCAGTTGGTTCCAATTTGCAATCGGAGCCGGGCAAGAGCTTCGCAACTCACGACCCAACTGTCGGCAACAAATAACAGTAAGTCGCCTTCCTTGGCTTCGCTGAGTTTGATAAGTTCAGTTACTTCGGTTTCAGAAAGGAACTTAGAAATACCGCCCTTGATCCGCACGCCACTTTCCATCAACCGAGAGCCTTCAACGTCCTCGCTCGGGTTAATGACGGCGAAGTTGGCGAGTCCTTTTGCTCCGAAAGATTTCACCAAGTCTTCAAGTTCGGTGATTTGCTTACGTGAAAGTTGTGCCCCACCCGGGTATCGGATTCCGCGAACAAAGTTGCCCGCTGCAACCGTGCTGGCGAATACTCCGAATTCAGAGTTCTTCACCAATTCAGAAGCATCGAATAACTGCAGACCAAACCGCAGGTCAGGCTTATCGTTGCCGTATAACCGCATAGATTCGGCATGGGTCAGGCGAGGAAAATCTGTTACCGGATCTTTTTCAAGACTGAATTGCGGGATGAGCTCGTTAATGACTTGCTTAGTCATTGCCTCAATCAAACTCAAAATATCCTCCTGCGTAACGAATGACATTTCAAGGTCGAGCTGGGTGAATTCTGGCTGTCGGTCGGCCCTTTGAGATTCATCGCGGAAGCACTTCGCGATTTGGTAGTACCGCTCCAAGCCACCCACCATCAAGAGTTGCTTATACTGCTGGGGAGATTGCGGCAACGCATAGAACTCACCTGGATTAAGGCGATAAGGCACCAAGTAGTCGCGGGCACCTTCAGGCGTGGACTTTGTGATGATAGGAGTTTCGGTTTCGATAAAACCTTGGTTGTCGAAAAAGCTTCTGATTTTTCGCACCGCCGCGGCACGCAGCTTAAGGTTTCGGTGCATCGAAGGGCGGCGTAAGTCTAGGTAGCGGTACTTCACCCGAAGTTCCTCGTTCACCTTTTCCATTTGGGCTTCATCGCTGAGAGGGAACGGCAATGTCACGGATTGGTTGAGGATTTCAAAAGAGGTGACCGCGATTTCAATGTCGCCAGTCGCCTGTTTTGGGTTGCGGTTAGCTTCATCGCGCATTTGCACGGTGCCGGTGATGCTCAGGCAGGTTTCGGAACGGAGTTCGGCCTTCGTGTTCTCGGGGAAGATCACCTGAACAATGCCGGTGCGATCGCGCACATCAACAAAGAAAAGTCCGCCGAGGTCACGAACCTTATTCGCCCACCCGTTGACTGTAACGGTCTGACCGACGTTTTGCGCGGTAAGTTCTCCGCAAAATGTTGTGCGCTGTGCAAAGCTCATTTGAACTAGGCAGGATACCTGCGGGCACTTACTTGGTCCGGGGAATTTAGAAGTCAATAACTAGGGCTTAGAATCGTATAATACGAGCACGATGTATTTCATCTTTGATAGCACAGGTGCCAAAACTGGGCCATTTACCAAGGCGGATATCGCTTTATTTGTCGGCGATGGTCGCTTGCATGCGGATACAGATATTGAAGAAGCTGAGTCTGGTCGGCTCGTTAAGGTTTCTTCGGTTGTGGGATCAATGCCTCCGCCAGTTCAGCCCGAACCGCAAGCAACGTATCAACCTCAGTACGAACAGCCACCCATGGCTCCGAAAAAAAACAACACCGGGTTGATCATAACAATAGTCGTGATTGCCATACTCTGCAGTTGCTTCGCCCCTATTGCCGCTATTTTGTTCCCTGTTTTCAGCCAAGCTAAGCAAGCGGCTAAGAAAACACAAGCGTTATCCAATATTAAGCAAATTGCCACTGGAATTGTGATTTACCAAGCGGATTGGGATGATAGATTCCCCACTGAAATGGGGAATAGTAGATCGCTTGAAAAGCAGATAGAGCCTTATGTAAAAGATAGATCGTTGTTTTTGGTAATGGGTACTCGCATAGAGTCGAACCCCACTCTAGCAGGCAAAGAAGCAAAAGGTATTCCAGATCTTTCGAACACGATTATGTTATGGGCGTTTCCTCCGGCCCTAAAAGACAAAGCTCCAATGGCTACTGCAGATAGTGCGGCGTACATGACGGATCGCAATGCGCTGGAGTTGGCAATTACCTCAGGGACATATCAAAAGCCTACGAAATAAACTATCGAGCCGATTTAATACTCCGCACGGCAAAGATTGAGGCTAGAAAGAGGGTTGAGGCGATGATAACCATCGCCTGATACCCTCGCCCTTCTCCCGGATATTGGCGGTTTAGCGCATCAATCAACTGGCCCATAATGAGGCCAACCAGAACTTGAACTGAGGTCTCTGAAGATTGCCAAGCCCCCATTTCGGTAGCGGCTTTATCCGGGTTGGGGAGAACATCTGAAGCAATTGCCCAATCGCTTGATTGGAAAATCCCATTGCCAATCCCAAAAAGAAAAACGCAAATCCAAATCGGCGTGAATTCTTTGAAAAATGCGACGGGGAACAGACTGAGTGAAAGAATAATTGCGGCGGTTATCAGGAGAGGCTTACGTCCAGTGCGGTCGGCAATTCTTGCACTGAACACAGCTCCAAAAATTCCTGCAAAGCTAATGGTCAGCGCAAGGATGTTGGCCGAAGATTTTGCGTCTTTCAGATCTGCGCCAAACAACGTATAAGCGGGCAGCATATCTTTCAAGAAGTTCAATGCGTATGCAGTTACGCATCCAAATGCGAAGGCGACAATGAACCGGTTAAGCCATACAGCGCGAAAATCGGGATTTTTGAAAGGCGACAGATATTCTTCAACCCAAGGCTGACGCTTTGTTTCCGTTCGATCCGCGTTGGGCAGATGGCGGATCGTGTAGATAGTGATCGCCGCACTAACAACATTCACTGCGGCGATGCCAATTAGAATTAACTCTGGTTTTCCAAGTTTGAGGGCGACAAGCGCTGAGGCAATTTGCCCAAATAGCTTAAATCCGCCTAGAACAGAACTTGCATACCCTCGATGCTCATTCGGAACGCTGTCGGCAACCATTCCCGCGTAGGGGCCGGTGCCAAGATCATCGGAGATTTGTAACAGCAAATAGGCAGCGGCTAAAGCTGGCAAAGAATTGGCTCCACCAATGAGCAAAATTGCAAGGCAAGTAATGGCACTTCCGAGAGCTATCCAAGGCCCGCGATTGCGGAGTTTTCCTGATGCCGTTTCGTAAATTCTTCCAAAAATAGAGGGGCCAATGAGTGCCCAAAATGCGCCCGTGCCGAGCACCAAACCCCAGGCGCCATTCTTTTCTCCGCCGGGAACAATCGTGCTGACTTTATCAGGAATGAGAACAAAAAGCAGGATGAACCACTTGTAACTTGTGGCAAACCAAAATGCCGACATTCCGAGGTTGAAAAGAAAGGTTCGTCGGTATGCCGTGGTCACCTGGTGGTTTTACTTTGTTTTTAGCGGGAAGTGCACAAAAAAACGGGAGCAACATAAGTTGCTCCCGTTTGCACTAACTCTCGATTAATCGTGATGATCGTCTTGGGCGAGTTCCCATAGCAGATACATATCGTATCTGGAGATCTTCCCATCCCTGTCCATATCAAGAATTGCAAAGTCAAGATCACTCAATTTTCTACTCGTAGAAATCAAGTTGATCGCCATCCAGTAGTCATCTTCATGAACGTGACCATCCTTATTGATATCGCCCTTGATGTATATCCAGACCGCTCCAGGAGCCCATGACAAGGTTTGTGCACCACCATCGGTTCCTACACCAAGGATGAACCACTTTCCTAGTCCAAACTCAGCGGTGTTGATATTCGCCGATCCTTGAGCATTTGGCATGTCTTGGTAGCCAGGAATTGGTTCTGCGATTCCATGGTTTCCTGCTTCCCGTGAACGCAGGATCGATACGAATTTAGGATCTTGATCTGGGTCGCCGCCGTTCCATTGAACAGGGAAGGTTGCGTAAGATTTTTCAACGTATCTGGTGCCAACCGCTGGCAGCTCCATGTTGAGGAACGGAGGATTGTTCGGAGTTGGGGAAATAATGAGTCTGTACAACGGATTGTTTCCACTGCCTGATTTGGTTACTTTCAGGTAGTAATCGCCTTCAGGCAATCCAGCCAACGAAATATTTTCCCAACTATAACTGCCGGTCGAGGAGCGAATTTGAGCTCCCGATGAATTATGAAGAGTCAGGTTAAGGTTGCTTTGTTGAAGGTACGGAGAGTCCATTTGGACATAACTGCCCGTTGCTCCTGCGTGAATTCGCATTTTGTACCAATCGGCCGAATCTTCCATCGAGAGATTGTTAATGATCCGTTCGTTTAGTACCAACCCAAGGTTCGGGCTATTTACGCCTCCCACTGGTCGTGCGTCTGTAATCGCTTGAGTATCGTTGTCTTCGTAGCTGTCCGCAACCGCCGTAGGCACAGATCCAATGGCAACCTGAATTCGTACTGCGTTGTTTGTCTCATCCGATTCCAACAGCAAATTATCAGGATCAACTTCGCCTTCAAGCCAATAAATGCCATCTGGAACGCCTGTGAGATCAATGAACTGGCCGTCGAGACTTGCACCGTAGACATCAGCCCAACCTGGTCGTAAACCTTGCACCTGACCACACGAGTTATATGATGGCGCAGTGTTATGACCAGGGGCATTTGAATCATGGTGTCTAAGTTCGATGATGCAGAAACTGGTTTTTGCTCCGGTGGCAACTGTGGCACCAACTCCTCCCCCGGCTGTAATTTGTTTGAGACGGAACACTGTCCAGTCTTCAAAATGGATGTGCCCGTGAGTCGGGTGATAAATGAAGGTTCCTGCCGGCCGATCCCAAAACGTTCCATCGGTTCGATAAACTCGCTGGTTAACGAGTTGCAGACCGCCAGAAATTGCACCGCCACGTATTTCTAAACGACCGGAGCCGTAGTTCACTGAGGCGGTAGAGAAGCGCAAAGCTCTCGTGCCAGGAGGCAATTCGGAATTGCTTGTTGTGACATAAGCAGATGCAAGCTCATAGGCGAGCAAACTTGCGTCGGGCAACACATCGTCTGCAACTACTGGAGCACCCATCGACATGGCTGCGACGGCAGCAAGTAACGTATTCATACGAGTATCAGAATAACATGAATCTCCCTCAATTAGGCAAAGATTAAGCGAAATCTTTACTCTGGAGTTTGGGTTGGCGAATCTAAAGTACGCCAAAGATAGTAAGCGGCAACCGTTCTGTAAGGCTGCCATTGCTCGGCAAAAGCTTCCATCTCAGGTGCTTTAAATTTTTCTTTGCCGATCATAGGGCGTATTGCGTTCTGAATTCCAAGGTCACCTGTTGGGAAGATATTGGGGCGGCACAGGTAGAACATCAAAAACATATCCACAGTCCAGTGTCCCACTCCCTTGATGTTAATGAGGGCAGCTCGAACCTCATCGTCAGGCAAACTCAGCAAGCGCTCGGTTGTGAGATTGAGATCATGAAATGAGTGAGCTATGTTTAGAATATAAGAAGCCTTCTGGCGCGAAAGCCCGACCGTTCGTAAACTTTCTATATCGTGGCTGAGCAAGTGTTCGGGTGCAAGTTCATCGTCCGCACCAACCAAAACCGCAAATCGGTTGTAAATAGTCTCGGCCGCCTTGCCCGAAAGCTGCTGGAAAGTGATGATCCGCACAAGCGAGCGGAACGGATTACTGGTCGGCTCAAGTTTGGGAGCATCAAACGCCGCTACCGTTGAACCCAGGTATTTGCAGTTTCTTAAAGTATCAATTGCCGAGTTGAGATCGGCATCTGTCATTGCGAGCGACATGGCCATTAGTTTGATCTAAAAGCGAACGCCGAGAGTGTACTGAAACGCATTAAATCCTTGGTTATCGTTATTGGTGGCTGCGTTCGACATGTGAAACCAGCGGATTGTAAAAATGAACTCCGATTTGCCCGACTGAAACATGGTGCCGATTCCAATGGAGGGAGTTGAGTTGATTTGGTTTGCAAGGTCTTGGGTGACGTCGCTGCTCCACGAAATGCCCCAGCCAAGGTCAAGGAATGTGTTGACGCCCGGGATATATTCGTTCCAATAACGAGCTATAACTCGGTATCCAAATGTATAAAGAGTGTTTGCCGGGTGTCCATCTAGTGGGCCAGAACGGGTTGGCATATAGTAGGCGGAGTGAACGATTTGCGCGGGATTAGTTTTGTAACGCAATCGAGGTTCTGGCTTTACATAACTTACAGCGAAAATTGAACCTGGCCTGGCGTTTTCACTGCCAATAATCGCCTTACCCTCGTTGTAGCCCACCTCAAACATCCAATAGGTTTCGGTGGAGCGGAATTTTTGAAGATCGTCGCCGAGTTTGGAAGTGTTTGCGCTCGCAAAACTCACGGAAGCGGCGAGAGCAAAGACAACGAATCCTTTCATAAAGTCCAACCCCGAAGAATACCGACAGCAGGTGTTTTGGAATGGGGCTGCGAACTCATATTAGGTACAGTTTTCTACTCCCCCTTATGGCACTCCGTCTCCCGACACTGGTGATTGTAGGCCGACCGAACGTTGGCAAAAGCACGATGTTCAATCGTTTGATTGGATATCGGCTCGCCGTTGTTGAAGATACGCCGGGGGTAACTCGCGATAGGTTATATGCAGAAAGTAAGTGGAAAGATTGGACATATCGTATTGTAGATACCGGCGGAATCCTATTTGGCGATGAAGATCCGCTGGTTGACCAAATCCGGGTTCAGGCCGAGGTTGCTATGGCGGAAGCCGACGTTGTTTTATTTGTTGTTGATGCGATGGAAGGCTTAAACGCCGCTGACTGGGATTTAGCCGACTACCTGAGAGGTTTCGACCGCCCGGTTTACGTGGTGGCGAACAAAGCAGATAACCAGGAACGGGTGGATGATTCCAATGAGTTCCATAGCTTAGGCGTGGGCGATGTTTATCCGGTGAGTTCTCTGCAGGATAAAGGGTTCGACCGATTGCTTTCGGAAGTTTTCGATGGCCTCGCCAAAGTTGTTGACCCTAACACCGAGCCAGAAGATGAACTCCGACTAGCGATCATTGGTCGCCCAAACGTAGGGAAGTCCTCGATACTCAATGCGTTCACGGGCGAGCAGCGGGCAATTGTCAGCAACATCCCCGGAACAACCCGCGATGCAGTGGATAGCCTGGTGGAATGGAAAGGCGAAAAGGTTCGGCTGATTGACACCGCCGGGATTCGCCGCCGAGGCAAGATTCAGGGCTCGATTGAATACTATATGGTGCTCCGCGCTCAACGCGCTTTAGAGCGAGCCGAATGCGCCCTCGTGGTTATTGACGGACACGAAGGTTTAACCGACGGCGACAAGCGGGTCTGCAAAATGAGTTACGAACTCGGCAAACCTCTCGTAATTGCCGTCAACAAATGGGATTTGATCGAGCCTCCCAAAGGCGACCTCGGCAAACTCACCGATATCAAAAAGGAATTCACGCGCAAGCTGTTTGCGGAAATCCCCGAAATGGATTATGCGTTTGTGCGGTTCACATCGGCTAAAGAATCCAGCGGTATGGATGGCGTGATGAAAGCAGTCTACCGAGCCGTGGAGAACTGGAACTTCCGGGCAAGCACGGGTGTAATGAACCGCCTCATCCAAGAAGCGCAGTTCGACAAGCCTCTGACTCGTAAGGGCCAGCCATTCAAGGTGAAGTTTGTGACTCAGGCAGAAACCCGCCCGCCGACATTCGTGATGTTCTGCAATAACCCGGATCTGTTCCACTTCAGCTACCAGCGGTATATGGAGAACCAAATTCGGAAGAAGTTTGTGCTGGCGGGCACACCGATTCGCGTCGTGTCTCGTAAGTCGAGCGACCGCGAAAAGTAGTTTTCGCTTCTAACAAGTGCTGAATAAATTGTTAGAGGCTCGGTTAATGAAAATCTATGGCTGGCTCAGGCAATTTCTAATCTTTAAAAAGAGTAGCCAAGCGGGTACTTTAATGTATGTCCCTCCTAAGTTGGCATAATCAAACATAAGGAACAATATACAACTTCTTGACGAAAGGGGGAGAAAGAGAGTAACCCCTCCGCAAAGCTAGACGAGTAGAAAACACTTTTCAGACTTGGCATTTTTAACTTAACCCAACGATTGATCGCCCAAAGGATGATTTTCTGGACGATCACCAAACCAACTTCAAAATTGTATCTCGCAAAGACTTGTATCATGAATCTATATTCGTGACGCTGGCCCGCCATTCCTGGCTGTTTGGTCGGTGATTTGAGTCGTGTAGAATCTTTATGTGGATTGGATTAAAGCCTTCAAAGGCGTAGATATAAATAACCCTGGCACAATCGTTCCGTTACTTTTGGGAGCGGTGTTTACTATCGTCCTTGGGTGGATAGCTGTTACTATCAATGAGCGCGTGAAACTACGCTTGGCGCGTAGCTCAGTACGGCTTGAGAAGCTAGTATCGGCAAGGGACTTAATGAAGTCATCTGTCAAGCCAATCATAGAATTGGTTGAGAATGTGAGAGTTAATGAGTTTGCTAACAAATTTGTAAAAGCTATGACTGTAAATAGTCGGGCTAGTAAAATTGTAAAGAACATTGTCGTGCAAAAGGAGTCATTGGACAAAACGATCAGTGAGATGGAATCGCTTACTGATGAAGTAGTAGCTTTTGTGAAATATGCAAAGTCTGACATAAGTGATGTCCGTGAAGCTGTTATTGAGTTTGACCAGAAGCTTTTAGATTATCTAAATGCCTGTGACGAGGTCGCGTTGTGGTTGCATGGTAATCCAGAATCACGATTCAATGTTGCCAAGGGGTTGCTAAAGCGAGGTTGGTCACCAAAGTTTAAGTCAAAGGTGCGACTTTATTACAGTGTGATATTATCAAAAGAATTTGAGTATGAGTTTGTAGTTGATACTGTAAACCAAATTCTATACTTCAAACAGCATCACAAAAAGATGCTTCTGATTTTGGAAGACGAAATCAAGAGGCTCTCTAAATAGAGATAATAAATTCCAAATGCGGACAAAAATTTTGAGTTGGTCGGGGCGACAGGATTCGAACCTGCGACCCCCTGCTCCCAAAGCAGGTGCTCTACCAAGCTGAGCCACACCCCGACGAACTCTTATTATGACCCAAACACCCCAAACTCCGCTTGGGGCTAAACCTACTTTTGAATCAGTGACCGTGTAATAAACAGCAGGTTCGCCGGACGTTCCGCCAGGCGCCGCGTAAAGTACGGATACCACGCATCCCCGAACGGCAGATAAACCCGCACATTGTAGCCTTCATCATGAAGTTTCGCTTGTAGGTCGCGCCGGATGCCAAACAGCATTTGCCATTCGTAGCCATTGCGAGAAATTCCTCGCTGCTCGGCAAACTCTTTCAGCTGGTTGATGATGTGCTCGTCGTGGCTGGCAATGGCGGGGTAGTAGCCGCGGGTGAGGAGTTTCTTCGCGTGTTCGACGTACTGCTTGTCAACAGTCGTTTTTTCGGGATGAGCAATCGATTCGGGTTCAAGATATGCCCCTTTCACGATGCGGAGTCGGCATTTATCTGCCATCAAAATGTCAAGGTCAGAATCGGTTCGGTACAGGTAGCTTTGCAAAACCGTTCCCGTATTGGGGTAATCCGCTCGAACTTTGCGAACAAGGTCAATGGTGACTTGTGTATACGGCGAGCCTTCCATATCCGCCCGAATAAAAATGTTGTGGGGTTTTGCGGCTTCTAAAAGTTTTCGGTAGTTGGTTTCGGCGAGGTCTAAGCCTTGATCTAGCCCAAGCGCGGTGAGTTTGATAGAAATATTGATCGCGGCTTTGTGTGGGCTCGCCCCGATCTGGTTGATCACGTCGAGATAATTTTGGGTTGATTGCTCGGCTTCTTCGGCGGTGGCAACGTTTTCGCCCAATAAGTCCAGCGAAACCAGGAATCCTTGGTCAGCCAATCCCTCGGCGGTTTTCATCGCTTCGGCGAGAGTTTCGCCCGCGATGAACCGCTTGACAATCGGCCGGAAGAGGCGCGAGCCTTTCACGAATTTCTTAATAGGCGGCAAAGCGGCAGACTTGAGAATGAGGGAACGAAAAAGCATCGACGTTGACCGCGTGATTTTACATGGGCGGAGGCGGTTGGTGGGAGTATTCTCTCAATCGTGGGTCAGGTGGATAAGCTGGAGGTGAAAAAGGTCGTGATATTTTTGCCACCGACGTTAGGAGATAGTGTTCACCACACAGCGACCCTGGGTTGGCTGAGAACCGCTTGGCCAAATGCAAAAATCGTCGCAGTGACGGGGGCGTTGGGTTTGGAACTCATCACCGCTTGCGGGATTGCGGATGAAGTTTGGGATCGGAAAGATGGTCAGTTCAAACTCTTTTGGAGGTTGCTCAAAGAGCGATTCGATCTGGCGATTTTTAGCTACGTTCAGAACAAGCAACTCCGCCTCGCTAAAGCAGCTGGCGTGCGAAAGATCATTGGGATTAAGGGTTCCAAACACGATAACTGGCTGGATATAGGCTTAAAAAAGGATTTGAGCGTGCATCAAATCATGGGTGGTCCACAGGCACTTTTGGAATCAATCGGTGTAATTCCAGGTGAAAAACACTATGTCATTCCCCAAACCGATTCTGCAGTCAAGCAGGTTGATTCAGACCTAAGCGAAGGCAACTGGGCGGCAGTGATGGTTGGGGCTTCTCACCCGAATAAAGAGTGGCCGTTAGAAAACTTCCAAACGATTGCGGAGTTTTTGAAATCGAAGGGTTTTAAAATTGTTGCGGTTGGCGGGCCGAGAGAAGCTGGTCGGCTTGGCTCAATCGCCGATTTAGATGTGGCGGGCAAGTACTCGGCTCTTGAATCAGCTGAACTCATGCGGCGGTGCAAGATTCTTGTCACAAATGATACGGGCGTGATGCACATCGCGGGTGCAGTAGGTTGCCCGCTCGTCGGAATCTTTGGCCCGGCTTCGCCCGACCACTTCCGCCCACCAGGTGAAAAGGTGGCGTTCTTCGGTGGATATTGCGAATGTGCGGCCCGCACTCCCGAAACCTGTCAACGCAAGTGTATGAACGTCTCGGTTGAAGAAGTTAAAGCCGCCTGCGAACGTTTGCTTGAGGAGTCGTAAATGCGGGTTACGTTAGTCGGTCGATACTACGGCGGGATCATCGAAGGCGGCGCCGAAATTCAGATGGCTCAAGTTAAGAAAATGCTGGGTGATCTCGGGCACGATGCAAAAATCCTTCGCCCAGAGGAAAAGGATTTAGGCGACATTGTCCACTTTTTCGGTGCGATGGATTACTTTTGGAACCTCGCTGAAATCTGTATAGAAAGAAAAGTGCCCTATATTGTTTCTCCGATTTGGTACCGCGGCGGAAGTTTGGCAAGCATCAAAAAGTGGCGCTTTTTGCGAACTTTGGAAGGACGATTTTCCAAGAAAACGAAGCACTTGCTTAAGAATGCAGCGAAAATAGTCGTTCCTAGCCCGGATGTGATCGGGAGAATCCACGTAGCGTTCGATGCGCCCAAAGAAAAGTGCGTTTGCATCCCGAGTGGGGCAGTGAGTGAGCAGTTTCTAAACGACGCTCTGTCGCCTACTCAGCAATCTGGCGATTACATTCTCTGCGTTGCCAATTTTCTGGACAGGAAGAACCAATTAGGGCTGATTGAAGCAATGAAAGGATCTGGCAAGCGTCTGGTTTTCGCTGGTGGCGTTAGCGATTCAAACTATTACCAGCAATGCCAGAAAGCGGCAGAATCTGATCCAAACATCGTTTTTTTGGGTGCGGTTGGACGATCGGTTTTGCCAAGTCTTGTAAAAAACGCCCGGGTGTTCTGCGTGCCTTCATTTGTGGATGATTTTCTGATCGCCGGCGTGGAAGCGGGATGTTTAGGGGTGCCGCTGGTGCTGAGCAATGAGTGGAATGCCCAAGAAATTTATGATAAGTGGGCTGCCTATCCAAATCCCAAGGCACCAGTAGAAATCAAAGACGCAATTGAGTCTGCTTGGCAAAAACCGAACCCCGTTCCTGGGCAAACCGAATGGTTCTTGGAGCGGTATTCAGAGCATGCAGTTCGTGACCAGTATCAAGCACTGTACGAGCAAATTATTTAAGAACCTGCTGAGCGATTGCACGATGCTTTTCGAGCACTTTTTCTGCGTTTGATCCATTTTTTTGCTCGAGCACTTTGCTGTAAAGCATAGCGTCGTTAGCGAGCATCAGCAAACTAATGGATAATCCCTGCCAGCCGAGCTTGTATCCTTTTTTAAGCCAGTACCGCTTAATAAAATCCCGAACTACTTTCCGTAGGATATTAAATCCGGTGAGCTTTTGGGTGAACTTCGGTTGCTGTGATTCAAGCGTTGTATACCGATTACTTTTGGAAATAAAGTTCTCGGCAGAAAGATAAGTGAAATGTTGGATGCTAAGCTTGGGATCGTAAGGAATTGTCCAATGCCGAACTCCCGGTTTTGCGACGACGCTACTATGGATCACTCCCGTGCATTCCACCGCACTTTTTTTGAAGAATCTCATGTGAGTTTCTTGGGCCGGGTCAAATCCTCCGACGGTCATTGCTTGTCCAAACATATAGTTTGTCCAGGAAAAATGGACGATATCAGATTTATTTTCATCAATCATTTGTGCAAAAGCCTTCCAAAAACCGGGTGGAACCACCTCATCTGCATCAAGCAGCAAAATCCATTCGTTGGTGGCTTGTTCAATCGCAAATTTCCTGGCCGGAGCTGCGTATCCAACGTGTTCGTGATAAACCACCTTGGCTCCAAACGACTCGGCAATCGCTACGGTTTTATCAGTGGAATGCATATCGCAAACAACGATTTCTGAGGCATAATCGGCAACTGCTTGAAGAACTAAGTCAAGGTATTGATCCGCCTGGTAAGTATTGATGACAACGGAAATCGGAAGTCTTTGCACCAGAGCAGGGTACCAAAATCTCACAGAGGTAGCTTAAAGTGTCGCGTTTAAAAATAACTGTACTCACTTACAGAGAACATGAAATGACCTCGCTGTGCGTAAACAGTCTCGCGGGCAGCGGCGACTTGGATATTTTTTTTAATGGTAGTGATGGTAATGCCGAAAAGAAGCTTGAGGGCGATTTTCAAGTCATTTCGGAGGCAGAAAATCTCGCGTTTGCCAGTGCTGTGAACCTTGCGGTTCAGCGAGCGGCGAACTATGAATTCCTGCTCTTTGTCACGAATGACGTTACTTTTACGCCTGGTGCCGTAGATTCACTGATTTCAAGCATGGATCAGAATCCGTCCATAGGTTTGCTGGGGCCGTTGCAGTTGGTACCCGAGTCGCTTCAAATCCATCATGGAGGAGGCAGTTTTGATCGCAAACGCTGGAAAGCGGACATCCATTGCGAAGATCTCAATGAAAAGTCAGGGCTGGTATTTCGCGACTGGATTGATGGAGGGGCAATGCTGATTCGTCTCTCAGCGGCAGAAAAAGTTGGGCCAATGCGTCCTGAATACGGTTTCTATTGGGAAGATGTGGACTGGGGAATACGATTTGTAGCCGCAGGTCTTCCAGTGGCGGTTGACCTTAATGCGAAGGTAACACACGCCAGTAGCGGAACGACCAGGGAATTTGCAAGGTGGAAGCAGTACATCATCGGCAGAAATCGTGGGCTTTCAGCGAGACTGAACTTAAGCGGTTCGGAATTTCAACGTATTGCAAGATATTTAAGGCAGTCAATGTTTTTAAGGAAACTGCGATACGGAACTGCTGAAAAGGGCTTGGTTTATTGGGCCGGGATGAGAGATGGCTTAGCCGGAAAGTGGGAGACAGTTAAGTTACCAATTCGAGATGAAGATCCGATTTGGAACTCAATCATAAACTCGCATTAGCCTTTCAATATCTTTTCGGCATACGCCCGGTAGCCAGCGATTGTTTTTTCCGGAGTATGTCCTTCTGCTCGCTCAATCACTTTAAGCTCAGTGACGATGTCGTAAACAACCATTAGCAGGCTCAGCGCAAAACCACGCCATCCCGAGTTTTTCCCACCGCGGCGGTAAAACCGATGCCGGTACTCTTGGATAGTACGGCGCAAAATACGGAGAGGCTTTTTTGTTTTGTGCTCGGTGCGACCATCAATTTCAATGGACGTGTATTTGTTCAGCTTTGAAACAAATTGCTCAATAGAAACATAATTGAAATGAATCATCGAACCATGCTGTTTTGAATCAAGTTTCAGGTGCTTTGCGTCTGGAACCGGAATAATTCCTGCATGAATCTCTGGTCGCAAAGTCACCATTCCACGCTTAAAGAAGCGCACATGTTTATCTTGATCGGCAGCAAAACCGGCTCCAGTAACAATATCGCCGAACATATGGTTCTCACTGGGTAGCCACACTACGTCGTACTCGTTTTTCTGTGAGATTTCTTTGAGGATGGGCACCAACGAAGGAGAAAGAACCTCATCAGAATCGATAATCAGAATCCAGTCGGCTGTGGTCTGATCTACCACGAATGCTCTGGCTGGTTCGACGTAGCCGATCGGTTCATGAAACACTACCTTGACGCCCAGCGATTGCGCGATTTCGATTGTTCTATCGGTTGAATGCATATCGCAGAGAACAACCTCATTAGTCAATGCTAATACAGAGCGCAATGTTAGATCAATATAAGTTTCTGAATTAAAAGTGTTGACGACAGCTGCTATTGACATTTAGATTTGCTCCCCATGTTGGGAGTTCTGAAAATCTCTTAATAATGATTCCAATTCATTATAAGTCGAAACACCGCTGAGTTTTCCTCGAACAACTGACGATCCAGGTGCCGCTTTGATGTAGAGCGGGAGTTGCCCGCGCAAAGCTCGAATGGCTCTCGGTTCTTGCTCCGCAAAATGGGCTAGCGTTTGAGCTTCTTCAAACGAATCAGCTTCACACTCGTGGGCTATCATCAAGCGAGCGTGCTCCAGAGCAGTTTCGATTCGCTGATCTAAAGTTGGTTCAGCAGGAATCGGCTGCCCGGTTAACCCGGCTTGAATACGTGCCAGCGCCCATGGGTTAGAGATGGCTGCTCGGCCCACCATCACACCGTCGCACCCAGTTTCCGACTTCATTCGAATGGCATCCTCGGGTGTTTTAACATCACCGTTGCCAATAAGCGGAATTGTGAGAACATCTCGGAGTTTTGTGATCAATTCCCAATCGGCTTGACCTTCAAAACCTTGTTTAGCGAACCGAGCATGCAGGGTGAGCATCTGTGCTCCGGCTCCTTGGAATCTTTTCGCCAATTCCGGCGCGGCGAACAGCGAATAATCCCATCCTGCTCGAACCTTGACTGTTACCGGAACCTTGACAGCATTGACAACAGATTTGACAATACGCTCAGCGTGATCTGGATCTTTCAGAAGAGCGGCTCCTGAGCCCGTCCGGCAGACTTTAGGCACCCAACATCCCATGTTAATGTCCACAATGTCGGCCCCCATTTCTTCAGAGACTTTGGCGGTTTCCGCCATGATTTCCGGATCGCCGCCGAAAATCTGAATTCCTAACGGACGCTCGTCCGGATGGATTTTCATCTTCTTGAGCGTCTTCTTGGCGTTGTAATGAATCGCCATTGCGCTCACAAATTCGGTGAACATCAGCCCAGGATTGGCTGTGCGTTTGCAGATCAACCGGAACGCCAAATTCGAGACATCTTCCATTGGTGCAAGCACAAGCGGGTTCGCGATGGGAATATCGCGAACCATAAATGCAGGCTTAGCTTGGGTTGAAATTGACATGTTTAAGGAAGAATCCCTGACGAATCGAAGATTGTGATTCGTTGAGTGCCGCGCTCGCGGACAATCCCAACAAGGTACCCGAGCATCGAACCTTCGGCTGGGTTCACTTGGTATCTCGGGTTCAAAGGCTGCAACAAATACGATTCGCCGTCGTGCTTGAGTTGCTTTACAGTGACTAGATTTTCCTTCGAGCGGAAAAGAATAATGTGCCCGATTTTTGGCACTTCAGTTCGCTGGAACACGCATACGTCGTGAGGTTCAAGCAACGGCATCATGGAATCTGAAGCTATTTTGCAGGCAAACCGGCCTCTAGCATCTCCCATTTCGGGCGGAACAAATTCAAACTCATCGCTTTCAAATGGGTCAGTCCAATCCACTGGGTCGCTCGCCGCGACATAGCCGATAAAAGGCACAGGCACTAGCAACTGAGAAGCAGGAATAAGCGGCGGGCCAGGCTGAGGTTCAAATCCCATTGCCGCTAGGCGGTCAAGAATAGTGCTGTTCGGTTTGCTATGCCCTTTTTTATCGGGGTCAATTTCAAAATTCGCGTACCGGGGGCGCTTAATTCCGAGCCGTAGTGCCATCTGCTCTTGCGTCAATCCGACGGAATTGCGGAAATTCCTCAGCTGCTCTGGCGAGATCCCATTTGACATGTGGAGAAGTTTACCATAAAACTCTTGACAACGCTTGACAAAATAGTAGACAAAAATATACTATATTGCTATGGCAAACGCTCAATACGTTCAAAATCCTATTTCCTCAGAATCAATCATTCGTTGGAGCCCAGACATCGAAGAGTACGTTCGCAAGGCCACAAGAACGTGGTGTTATCGACTTGGAATTCGCGGGGCTGACATCGAAGATTTAGAGCAGGATGCAGTTCTGACAGCTTGGGGCAGATGTGAAAATGGAAAAATTCGATACAAAGAAGGGCTCTGGTTTCTTGCCCGGAACACTGTGCTGGACTTTAGGGCAAGAAGGGGGAGGATTGAAACGTGTCAGCTAGATGAATTTACAGTCCGTGTTCTGTCAAATCCACTTGACAAAATGGTGCTAGAAGGGCTTGAAAGAGAAATGCCAGAGTTGATCATGCTGGCATCGGCAAGGGCAGACGGGTTTGAATGGGAATTAATCGCAGAGAATCTAGGCGTTCCGTGTGGAACCTTGCGGGTGCGCTATTCACGGATGGTGAAAAAAGCCGTGGAGCAGTTCGGGGATGAACTTTACGACCTGTTCCGAATCGAAAGAATTTGATGTAAATGGGTTCGCACTAAATGCGAACCCAATACTGACCGTAGTCGCTGTCATTCACCGGGATTCCCAGTTCCACTTTGGCGGAGGCTCGGTCTAATAAGCCAGATCGGAAATCTTCCCTCACTCGCTTATGCAAGGCGTCTTGATCCTCTTGCAGAGTTCCTACCGCCGAAGTGTCAAACCAAACCCGCAGGTTCTCCATTGAGCCAAATTCAGGCAGCAACTGCTCAGTGAAAGTGCTCGCCAAATCCTGCCAAAGTGGAACCAAAAACTCCTCGGTGGCGGCTTCACGTGCTTCTTTCATGTTGCTATATGTGGAACGTTCTAAGCCAGCGCCGAGGCCCACAACCACAGCGGGAATGCCAAGCACCGCCGTGATTCGTTCCTCAGGCAGTTTGTTCAGCTGACCCACGGCCAAATCATCTGGTTTGAACCCAATCGGGGTCACTTCAGCTGGGAATGTAGGAACGACTACGCCACCCGCTTTTTCTCGACCAGCGACTTCTCGCATTTTTTGTGCAACGTAATCTGCGTCGCCTTGTGATAGCCGAACGCCGTCTCCCTTTGCGCTCACAAGCAGGCTTGGAATGGGGTTTGAGAGCAAACTCTGCGAATAGGCCGCAATCTGGTTATCGGTTTGGATTTGCCGCATCACACTTTTGAGCCGACTGATTCCCTGAGTAGGGCATTCAGGATCAATTCCATCCATATCGTGGACGATATCTTCCTTCGCGACTTTTTCGTTTCCAGTCGAAGAACGGACTTCGTAATAATCAACCACGCCAGGTCGGCCCTTGATTGGAATCGGATCGACGGCTGTATGCGGGAGCCAATCGAGACCGATCATTTGCCCGGAACTGTTCCGCACCTTGAGCGCGTAAGCGTTTCCATCCAGCATCCGTGAATAAACCATCGCCGCTAAGAGTTTTCTTCCCGTCAGGCTACTTTGGTCGGAACGATGGATTCCGCCCTGCGGGCGTCGCAGCAATTCTGTGAGAGCGTGGTCATTGATGCCTTCCCAACCGCGTGCGCCCATGCTTTGGACAAGCGGCGTGGCTTGACCCACATTTCGCATTGCCCAGAAAACGCATGCCATGACTGCACTGTTGTTGGCCGCATCAGTTTCGCGGATAGCGACGCCATGCGGATTCCACAAAATAGAACGAGAAGTGGAGTTGCCAGTCAGCCAACTCCACGCTTTAGTCAGAACTCCTGATGAGTTCGTTTTTGATAAATTCATAAATATTTCCTAACTGTGAGGATCGTTCCCCACAAAAATTTCAAACCCTTTGATTCCCAGCCTTGAACAAGCTAATGCAACCGCCATCACACAGTCATCGTGTCCTCCGGTCGGGGCAGAATAACTAATACCGCCCCCTGGGCGGCGAATCGCTCGGAAGGCAAGGAGTTCATCTGTTTGAACCTGCTCATCTAATAGCCAGATTTCCTCGGCTTCAATCAGAATCACGAGATTATCAATTAAGCGCTCTTTGCTCGCTCCCGTAAATCGAAAAGGAAGAACGTCAATCCCCGCCGCAATCATCCGGTCAACAATTGCATCGCCAACACCAGTCGCATCAACCACAGCCGAGCATCGAAAATCTTTACACACGCTGGCAACACGGGCGATTTGTGTTTCCCACGCCACCCGACGGAAGCGGTCAAAAAACACCTGGTGCCCTAAGTCGTCGAAAACCGTAACAACTGAGTAATCAGATATCCGCGCGAGGTCAACTCCCGCAACATAGCTCCTTTTTGGCTCGGCTTTACAACCAGGTGAAGATCCGACACACTTTTCAACTCCACGAAACACAGAATCGTCGTCGCGACCGAACTCAGCGAGAAACTCTTGCGCAAAAGATGATTCGCTCATTGTTCGCCGAGAGAATTCGATCTCATTTTCGTTGATATGCGGATTAGCAGAGGTGGGCATTTGCCAGCTCATCCAATCGGATTCGGCGATGTCTTGCCCACGACGAAAGCATTCCCAAAAAAATCCGCGACCGCGCGGAGTGCTGAGGAGCCAAGCGTTCCCGGCCAAGTCCATTAGAGTTGGTCGAACCGCTTCAATAAAAACTCGTTGCAAGTTCGGAACAAATGCCGCTTCGTCCAGGATCCAGAGCCCATATTTGCGTCCACGCCCGGCGTTCGGATCGTTCAAAGTCCAGCAATCCAGAGTTCCGCCAGTTGCGAGTTCTAAGCGCCAGTTCGATTGACTAGCTCGTTTCACCACGCTCCCCAAAATCTGCCGGATGTTGCGGAACGGCTCCGCCAAATACTTGTAGTGAGGCGCACCCCAAGCTACTGGTTGTCCGGCGAGCATCGCCTGAATCGCGAGCTCCATCCCCAAAACTGTTTTGCCCCATCGCCGTCCGCACGCCAAAACATTCAGCCGCTTTGCTTCACTGATAACTTTCAGCTGAGCCGGATGAAGTTCGTGTTTACGAACCTTAAGCTCAACTTCCAACCTCTCGAACCACCCTTACGACAATCTCTGTAGGTTTTTTCTCCCCATACTTTTTGCTTTCTAGTCTGTTAGCGGCGGTTTTAAGCGCATCTACTTCCAGTTTGCGGTTTTCTGGTGAGATAGATTTGTCACGAGCAACTTCGAGCATACGTTCCATAAACGATTCGCTTTGCCACATGCGGGCAACCTTGTATTGGTTCAGGAATTCGCAGTCCTTGCTCGCATCGTCGGCTAGCCATTTGTAGACTACGCAGGGATTCGGCATATCCGGCGATTTGCAGATTTGCCGCAAACTTTCGCCTTGGGCGATCCGACTGCAGATTTCCTGCTGAATCGCTACTTGATCTTGCGCCATAGCTAATCCTCGTCCAAGTTCACAAATTCTTCGATAAAGTTCAGCATTGCTTCGAGCATCGCATCTCGTTTATCAATAAGTTGCTGTGCTTCTTCGCGATTCTTAGCCGCTTGTCGCTGTAGGTCTACCATCCGAATGCCAGGGAAGATGAGTGCCCCGCGCACAAACTTGCGACCTTGTTCTCGACCTAAAAGGTAAGCCAACCGGAGGCTCCCGGAATCCAATCCCAATCGTTTTAAAAATAATTCCATTTGTTATTCCTTGCTTTTAATTTCGCTCTTGAGTTCTTCGACCGCGCCTTTGAGCGACATGAGCGCATCTTTGAATTCCGTGAGAAGATTCACGAGTTGATTCCGGTCGTCTGTCCAAGCTTTAATGACTCGCGTGAGGAGCCATCCCGCCATAATCGCCCACGGCCCGTTAGCCGCCAAGCTGTTGAGTAGTTGATCCATTTATTCCAATCCCTCCATATCGATAAATCCAAACTTATGTTTTTTGCGCAGAGCATGCAAAGTGCGAGACCGTTTATAGACACCATCGCCCTCCCGCGAACCAGATTCGCCATCTGTATTGCCTTCAATGGTGCGGAAAATCCCAAGTACGCTCGGCCCCAAACACCAACCGATATGACCGGTTCCATCAGCATTCAGCCAATAAAACAGCCGTCCACGTTTAGCGACTAAAGAAGTTCGAAGTTGAGCATTACTCCAGGCCGCCCAATTGCGAACAGCGGCGCATTTGCCGCGTTCGGGCAATCGGCGAGCGTCGCCTTTGGCCTGAATCAGACACCAATAAATAAAAGAAGCGCACCAGGGAAATCCGCCGCCGGTTCCTAAACCGGCAACTTCCTGATACGCTTCAACCGCTTTGCCTTTATTGATCCCACTTTCTCGAATTCCTACCTGAGAATCTGCCCAGGCAATCGCTCGCCCGCTGAGAGTCAGTAGGTTGTAGGCTTTGTCGGTGAGCCACTTCACTGGAGATTTTTCATTCATCTTGGTTGCAAAAAACTAAGTGGGAGTCCGCCCCTCGCACGAACTCCCGGAAAGTAAAACAGTAGGTGTAATGAGGGGGCAATGCTGATTGCCTCAGCAAACTACCAAGACCACTGCGACCCAAAAGATGCAACACACGAGGCTATTAGGCCTTGAATAATTCCGCTGGTAAATTGGTTGCGTGATTGACCGCTATACCACCCCCGCCATGAACGATATTTGGACTCGCGAGGCCAAGTACCGGCGATGGATGGAAGTAGAGGTCGCGATTTGTGAAGCCCATTGTGAAGCCGGCACTGTTCCCGCCGAGGAAATGGCGCAAATCCGCGAAAAAGCGGCGTTTGATATCGCTCGGTGCGATGAAATCGAACTCGAAACCCGGCACGACCTTGCGGCGTTCGTACGGAACCTGGAAGAGAACATCGGCCCCGCTGGAAAGTGGGTTCACTTTGGGGTCACAAGCTACGACGTCATTGACACGGCACTGGGGATGATGCTCCGTGACAGTTGTTCGGTGCTCATGGATTCAGCTAATGCCTTACTCGCAGAAATCAAGCGGCTTGGCGAAGAACACAAACACACGCCAATGATAGGTCGAACCCACGCCATTCATGCGGAGCCGATCACATTCGGATTCAAATGCGCGAGTTGGGCCAGGGAACTCGAGCGGAATATCGAGCGATTGCACACCATGCGCGAAACAGTTGCCTACGGCAAAATCAGCGGCGCAGTCGGAATCCACGCTCACGTTGACCCAGCGATGGAAGAGTCAATTTGTAAAAAATTAGGATTGAAAGCTGAACCAATCAGCACACAAATCATTAACCGTGATCGCCATGCGGACTTCCTAAACTTGCTCGCTTTGCTCGGCGCGGGCCTGGAGCGTATAGCGACCGAACTCCGCAATCTGCAACGAACGGAAATCCTGGAAGTGCAGGAAGCATTCAAGAAAGGTCAAACCGGCAGTAGCGCGATGCCGCACAAACGTAATCCTTGGAACAGCGAAACCGTAGTCGGACTCAGCCGAATCCTCCGTGGGAACGCAGGCGCGATGCTCGAAAGCGTCGCCACCTGGCACGAGCGCGACCTGACCAACAGTTCAATGGAGCGGGTGATTCTGCCCGACAGTTGCCACCTCGCCGACTTCATGCTTCGCCGCATGAAATCCATTCTCGAAGGCCTGGTTGTGTTGCCGGACAATATGCACCGCAACCTCCGCCACATGGGCGATTTGGTGTTCAGTGAACACTTGATGACTTCATTGATTCGTAAAGGTTTGATGCGAAAAGATGCCTATAAAATAGCTCAAAAACACGCGGCGAATGCGTGGGATGGTGTGGATTTCAAGACCGCAGTTTACGGAGATCCAGAAGTCACTGCGGCACTAAGCGAGCACGAGCTAGAGGAAGTGTTCAGCTTAGAGCATCATCTTCGGAACGCCTCCCACAACGTGCCGTAGTGCAGTTCACGGGTTCCACCCGCGCCACCCAAGTTCAAAATAGGTTTTTAGCTTTCTGATATCAGCTTGAATTTCCCTCCCCAAGATTGGGGAGGGTTATGGTGGGGTTGCCTTTTGATCCTAAAGATGATTGTTCTACTAACCCCTCTCTCATTCTCCCTCCCGCATTGGGGGAGAGGCGAAAAAGAAGTCGCCTTTAAATGCTAAGCAATTGTTAAGTGAAACAAAAAATCCCTCCCCAATTCTAGGGAGGGCTAGAGAGGGGTTATCCCTCCAAATCTATTCTTTCCAGTCTGCGATAAAGATGTTCGTTTCGCCTTCCACCGACCCGTGTCGGTTGCTGGCGAAAATCAGTTTCTTACCATCCCGCGAAAACATCGGGAAGCCATCGAATTCTGGCGAGAAGGTGATTTGCCTCAGACCCGTGCCATCTTTATTGATCACAAACAAATCGAATTCACGTCCCCGCGGGTCGTGGTGGTTAGAACTGAAGATGATCGTCTTGCCGTTTGGATGAAGGAACGGCGCGAACGAAGCTCCCCCTAAGTTGGTGATCTGTCGCTTGTAATTGCCGTTCGCATCCATAACCCACAAATCCATCTTGTTGGGCCGAACCAAGTTTTGTTTGAGTAGGTCTTGATAAGCTTTGACTTCATCTTGATTCGCAAACGGAGCTGAGCGCCGGTAAACAATTACTTTGGAGTCGTAACTCACAAATGGGCCGCCGTCGTAACCGACTTCGTTCGTGAGCCGCTTGATGTTCTTGCCATCCAGGTCACTGCGGTAAATGTCCACATCACCTTCAAAATTGCCTGTCCAGGTCATGAACTTGCCGCTAGGCGCGATGGTGGTTTCTGCAACGTAGCCGGGTTTGCTCAAAACCGTTTGCAACTGAGAACCATCAAGCCGAGATCGGTAGAGGCGGAAGTTGGGATTCACCATCCAGGCGTAGCCTTTACTCATGTCAACTGGCGGTTGACCTTCTGGCTGAGTGGCGTGAGTGCTGCTGAAATAAAGCCATTTTCCGTCAGGAGAAACGTAGGAGCACGTCGTCCGACCTTTTCCAGTACTGATCAGCTTTTTGCCCGAGCCATCAATGTTCATCGTAAAAATCTGCTCGTCGGGATAGCCAGGTTGCCGGGATTGGTAAGTGATTTTCTTTCCTGTCAGATCAAAATACGCTTCCGCGTTTTGCCCACCAAATGTGAGTTGCTTGATGTTTTTAAGGTGCGTTTCGCCTGCTTCTGATTCCCACGCTATGTTGTTGGGCCAATTCTTCATCGGCTGGGCTTGAAGTGGCATGGCGGCTAGTACTGAACAAGCGCATCCAAGGTGTGATGTCATAGGGGCATGCGACATCGGCAACATAGCCATTGCGGTGGCGAGAATCATAACTGAATTTTAACGGTAAACAACCTGAGTCCCGAGAGGTTTGGCTGATGGTGAGTTGACTGCGCTGACGATGTTTAGGGCCTGGTAATCGTGCTGGTTGACCATCCACTGCAGATATGGAAAGAGTTACGTGGGATGCTCACGGGTGACATGTTTGTGGATGAGGGATTGATTACCCCATACCAACTTCAACTTGCGGTTAATAAACAGGTTGAACTGGGTGGTAACGATCCTATTGCTAAGGTTATGGTTGACCTTGGCTTAATAACGGATAAAGATCGCGTCCGTTGTACAGGCAAGGTCTGGGATATCCCGTTTGCCGATCTCACCGAACGAGGGCCATCCCAAGAAGCTCTGCAACTAATGACCCCGCAGTTTGCAAAGCGGTTCAAAGTTTTGCCTCTAGCAATCGAAGATGGCCACCTTGATGTGGCGATGGGCAACCCGTTAGATGTTTTTGTTATTGATGAACTTCGCATGAACACAGGGCTGGAAATCCACCCGTTCATTGCCGTCGAAGAAGAAATCAATCAAGGACTGGCTGAATACTACGCGAGTGATCACAGTGTCACCCACGAACTCGATGGCGTGATGAAAGATTTTGATGCGGGCATTGACCTTACCGCCGCGAAATCTGATGATGATGAATCCGTAGACGAACCAGATGACGCACCAATCATCCGCTTGGCGAACCTCATCGTCAGCCAAGCCGTTGCAGATAAAGCCAGCGATATCCACATCGAACCGCGCAAAAACGAAGTTGCGGTTCGTTTCCGCATCGACGGCATCATGGTTGATGTGATGAAGTTGCCACGCAAGGTGAGCAACGCACTTTCTAGCCGGTTTAAGATCATCGCCAATATGGATATTGCGGAAAAACGGGCTCCGCAAGATAACCGTATCAGCGCAACCGTCAACGGAAAAGATTACGACTTCCGGGTTTCCACTCTGCCAGTTGTTTACGGCGAAAAAATCGTTATGCGGGTTTTGGATAAAGGCGGAATCAACGTCGGTCTTGCCAAACTCGGATTTTTGCCGCACAACCTTAAAGGCCTTGAAGACATGGCCACCCGGAGCTACGGAATTGTGCTTGTTACTGGTCCGACTGGTTCGGGTAAATCCACCACGCTTTATTCGTTGCTCAACCAATCGAACGATGGGCTTAAGAACATCATTACCATCGAAGACCCGGTTGAATACGAACTCGATGGCATCAACCAATGCGCAGTTAACAACCGAGCTGGAATGACCTTCGCGGCCGGTTTGCGCTCTATGCTCCGACAAGACCCAGACGTCATCATGGTCGGTGAAATGCGGGACGAAGAAACCGCCACCATCGCCATGGAAGCGGCGATGACTGGTCACCTTGTTTTCAGCACATTGCACACTAACGATGCGCCTTCAGCACCTGGTCGCTTGATTGACATGGGTGTTGAACCGTTCTTGATCAGTTCATCAATCATTGGGATTCTCGCCCAGCGATTGATTCGGTGCCTCTGCCCGAACTGCAAAGAGCAGTACACCGCAACTCGCGAGAGCCTACTTCGCTACGGTTTCCCAGTTCCAGAAGAATTGGGTGCAGATACTCACGGCGAATTGACCTTGTTCCGAGCGAAGGGCTGCGACAAATGTAAGAACACTGGATACAAAGGCCGATCCGGGGTTCATGAACTTTTAACCATGAATGACGAGATGCGCGACCTCATTTTAAACAACGGCGCGGCCCACGAATTAAGAAAACTTGCAATTGATAACGGAATGCGTACACTTCAGCAAGACGCAATGGCTAAAATCTTAAATGGGGTTACAAGTGTGGATGAGGTTATCCGCGTAATCTACTCCTAGAGGGAATAATTCAACAGCATGTCAGTACAACCCACCCAGGCGTCATCCGAAGCAAATGCCAAGGCCCTTGCGGAGAGTCAAGAACTCGCCGCCTTGCCTCAGGTTATTTTCCGGATAATGGAAATGACGTCTTCCGAGGCGGCTTGCGCCGGAGAGCTCGAAAAAGCGATTATTGTTGACCCTGCTTTTTCCGCCAAGGTTCTCGCGATGGCAAACTCAGCTCACTTTGCCTTGCCCAAAAAAGTCAGCTCAATTAAAGAAGCAGTTATGTTTATTGGGCTACGTCAAGTTCGCCAAACGGCGATGGCAGTTGGCGTTTTCGATATGTTTTTAGGGAAAACTGATAAAGAGTCAATCCGCAGACGAACATGGTGGCGTCACTCCGTAGATACTGCAATGGTTGCTCGTGGGATTGCAAATATGTTTGGTGTAGATGAAAACGAAGCCTATACCTGCGGTTTGCTTCACCTCATCGGAAAAACAATATTGGATCGCAGTAACCCGACGAGTTATGAAAAAGTCATGGCTCTGATGGATCGCGGCGTTCCACCTTGGCAAGCTGAAACAGTCGTTTTTGGTTGCGACCATCGAGACATTGCCGTAGCCTGCGCTGAAAAGTGGGGATTCCCTGATAGTTTGGTCAAGGGCCTCTCGTATTACGTAAAGCCAGGAGATCACGGCGGAGATGCCGGAAAACTCTGCGGCGTGACCGCAATTTCATCTTCCGTCGCCGCATTAGCCCGGTCTGGACGCACCCGTGAAGAGAGCGAAGGATACGTTTGGGAGCTTTGGGTCAACGAAATGTTGGGGATTTCATCAGAAAGTGCCGAAAAGATAATTAGTAGGGGAGTCTCCGTGATTGCGGAAGGCGCTCACCTGCATATCTGAGGCGGAGAATGTCTGAAGAATTTAGTTGGGAAAAGCACTTAAACGGGGGCACGCCTCCGCCACAGGAAGATAATGTGCCGCCGGTACAAGGTGAAGAAGCCAAACCGGATAACGTGTTTGGGGATCCGCCAAAGCCTGCCATGCCAGACTTGCCAGAAGACTTGGCACCGATCTCTTTCCAATCTTCTGAGATAGCCCCTGAGCCGGTTAATCCCCATATGCCCGCTTCCGTGCCACTGGAAGTGCGGACACCCGAAAAGTTCACAGGAAAGTTCTTTGTCGGCGATGATGCGCAACAAGTAGCTTATCATGCTGATTCCCAAGCGGCAAGCGTAACCGGAATCCACCTCGACGAGATATTGCGGATCGCATACGAGCGAAAAGCCAGTGACATTCACATTACTGCCGGCTTGCCGCCGATGATTCGTTTAGACGGTGAAGTCACGAATTTGCCGTACGAAGTGCTAAAGCCAGAAGACACTCAACGACTTCTGTACGAAATCCTGACCGACGACCAAATCACGAAATTTGAGCAAACCAAAGAACTTGACTGCGGTTACACCGTCAAGGGTTTGGCACGGTTCCGTGTGAACGTCTACCAACAGCGGCAAGCAACTGCTTCTGCGTTGCGGATTATTCCTAACCGGATTCCGACCTTCGATGAGCTTGGATTGCCTTCGATTATCCGAGATATCTCTAAGCGAACAAGCGGACTCGTTTTGGTTACCGGGCCAACTGGTAGCGGTAAATCAACCACTATCGCGGCGATGATTGACGACATCAACGAAAATCGCCACGGCCACATTCTCACCATCGAAGACCCGATTGAATACCTGCACAAACACAAAAAGTGCATGGTGAACCAACGGGAAATGCACGAAGACACTTACAGCTTCCACAACTCCTTGCGGGCGGTACTTCGGGAAGACCCCGACATCATCCTGGTTGGTGAGCTTCGCGACTTGGAAACGATTGAAGCGGCTCTCACGCTTGCAGAAACTGGTCACCTTGTATTCGGAACACTGCACACCCGCAACGCACCAAGCACGATTGACCGTATCGTTGACGTTTTCCCCAGCGACCAGCAAGAACAGATTCGAGTTCTCTTGGCGAACACTCTAGAAGGCGTAATTAGTCAGCAACTCTTGCCGAAACTTGGTGGTGGTCGAACTGCAGCCTTGGAAATCATGTTGGGTATCGCGGCGGTTCGCAACTTGATTCGCGAAGGAAAAACCCACCAGATGTATTCGGTTATCGAAACGAACTCGAGCCAAGGAATGGTTACCATGGATCGTAGTCTGGCTGACCACTTCAAGTCCGGTGCTGTTTCTTACGACGAATGCGCAATGCGAGCGGTTGATCGCGATAGCTTTGCCCGATTGGCAAAAGGCGTAGCGTAGAAAATCGATCTCGCGAAAAATAAGTCGGTTGCCTAAAAGGCAACCGACTTATTTATTTTACGACCGGCTGTAACGCGAGTTTGAGAACCTGGCTCGCCTGAGTCACAAAGTGGGCTGATAGTTGCGAACGGATATCTTCTGGCACCTCTTCCATGTAATCCTTTTTGTTTTCCATCGGCAGAATCACGGTGTTGACCCCGCTCCTGAACGCCGCCAAGATTTTTTCTTTCACGCCGCCGATCGGAAGCACCTGGCCTGTAAGAGTTAATTCTCCCGTCATCGCAAGCCGTTCGACGCTCGGGCGACCAGAGAGCAGACTTACCAGAGCCGTGAGCATGGTGATCCCCGCAGATGGGCCATCTTTGGGAACTGCCCCCGCCGGAACGTGAACGTGTATTTGGTTATTTTCAAACACGCTTGACTCTATGTGAAGTTGCTTTGCGTGGGCTCGGATATAGGAAAGCGCGGCTGTAACCGACTCTTTCATCACATCACCCAGTTGACCTGTTACGGTTAGGCCCTTGCCTGGATAAAGGCTGGATTCGATAAACAGGATTTCGCCCCCAACTGGGGTCCAAGCAAGGCCAACCGCAACACCAGGAAGGAGTTTGCGTTCCGCAACAATATCGGTTGTGTAACGTGGTGCGCCAAGGGCTTTTTGAACCCAAGCTTTTGTGACGGTGATCTTGGCTTTTCTTCCCTTTGCAAATTCAACTGTGGCCTTACGAATGACCGAGCCAATTTCGCGTTCAAGATTTCGGACACCCGCTTCGCGTGTGTAGTGCCGAATCAAATAGCGAAGTGCTTCTGGTTTGAACTCCAACTTACTTGACTTAAGACCATGTTCCTCCAGTTGCCGATTCACGAGGTGGTGAGTGGCGATATCAAACTTTTCATCTTCTGTGTAGCCGCCGAGCTCGATGATTTCCATTCGGTCGCGGAGGGCTGGTGGAATTGTATCAAGCCGGTTTGCTGTGGTGATGAAGAACACCTTGCTCAGATCAATCGGAACATCTAAGTAATGGTCGCGAAAGGCGTTGTTTTGCTGAGGGTCAAGAACTTCAAGCATTGCCGAAGCTGGGTCGCCCCGAAAGTCGTTGCCGAGTTTGTCAATCTCATCGAGCACAAACAGCGGGTTGTTAGAACCAGCCCGCTTGAGGCTTTGCACAATCTGCCCGGGCAGTGAGCCAATGTATGTGCGCCTGTGACCGCGAATTTCCGCTTCGTCGCGAACGCCACCCAAAGAGAGACGGACAAAGTTTCGCCCCATCGCATCGGCAATGGATTTCCCGAGCGATGTTTTCCCAACCCCAGGCGGGCCGTAAAAGCAGAGGATCGGCTGGCGAGGCGGGCTATCAGTTTTGACAATCCGTACCGCAAGGAATTCAAGAATCCGATCTTTGATCTTATCAAGCCCAGAATGTTCTCGGTCAAGAACGGCCCGAACTTCATCGAGGTCAAGTCGGTCTTCGGTGGATTTCGACCATGGGATCGCCGCCATCGTTTCGATATAGGTGCGGGCGACCGTGTACTCGGGAGAGCCAGGGCTGATACGCTGGAGCCGATCCATTTCCTTGTAAGCCGCTTTTTGGGCTTCTTCCGGCATATCGGCTTCTTCAATCGAATCCCGAAGTTCTTCTAAATCTTCACTGTAATCGTCCGTTTCACCCAGCTCACGCTGGATGGCTTTCAGTTGTTCTCGCAGATAGTATTCGCGCTGGTTCCGGGAGAGCTCAGCTGTCACTTCGCCGTGAACTTTGGACGTGAGTTCAAGCACCCTCACCTCTCGACCGAGCATTTGCAACAGCTTTCGCAGTCGTTCGATAACGTCAGTAGTTTCTAAGATTGATTGCTTATCTTGAACAGAAAAGGGAATATGGGCCGCGATCAAATCCGCCATCACGTTCGGTTCGGTCACTGATTGTGTTAGCGAAGCCAAGTCTTCCGGCATATTGGGCGAGAGTCGAACCGCCTGCTCAAAAAGCGCCGCGACGGAGCGGCGCAGGGCTTCTGCTTCTTCGGCTAGTTCCTCGGGAACTGGTTCATCAGCCAGAACTTCAACGTTCGCACGAAGATAAGGCTCGGTGGTAATCGCACTCGTAATGCGGAATCGCGCCGACCCTTGTACGATCATTCGCACAGCATCAGTGCCTTTCATCAAAGTGCGAACGATTACCGCACAGCCGATATCATAAACCTGCTCAAAGTTCGGATCGTCCACTTCCGGATCACGCTGAGCAACCATCCCGATAATCCTCTGTGAACTCACAACGCTATCATCAATGAGCTTGATGGAATTTGGCCTGCCTACGCTCAGCGGTGCGATCAGCATCGGAAAAATAACGCTGTCTCGCAAAGGGAGTATATTGAGTTCCGAAGGAATTTCGGGTTTTTCTTCTGGATCACCAGCCTGGTCGTGAATCGTTACGGTTTCAATGACCGCATCAATCATTTCGTCTTCATTAGTAAGCTGAGAATCTGGCATTAGAGTCGTTTAAGAGTGATTTGTTCTACGACGAGAACCATGTCGTCTTGATCTTGTTTGGGGATGATGATTGTAAGAATTCCGTTTTTGAATCCGGCCGACATTTGTTTGAAGTTATACGAACCTTGCGGAAGGACTACTTCGCGGAAGAACGCCCCTTCATCTATCTCTAAAAGGTGCGCCTGATATCGCTCTGGTCGCGAAGAAAGGTCGTCAGGTCGTTCTCCACGGAGAACCAATGAATGACGACTTTGATTAAGCGTCAAATGAATCTGATTTGCCACAACTCCCGCGAGTTCTGCACGGATGAGCAAATGGGTAGGGGCTTCCAGCAGGTCGATATGTGGCATCCATCCTCGCTGACGCGCGATTTTAGGGAGACCAACCTCTCGGCTGGAAAAAGACGTATCAAGTTCCAGGATCCATTCGTCAACTTCGCGACGGGGCATAGATTTTAGTTTACTGGCGGTTATGGCTGGGTTGGGCCGTAATCAGGACTTAACAAGTAGCTAAACTAACAACGATGATCTGGACTCACAACTTGTCGCCTTATATTTTTCGAGTCCATTTGTTCGGAACAGATATCGGCCCGCGATGGTATGGGCTTGCTTATGTAATCGGTTTTATCCTCGGCTTCCAGACTCTCAAAAAGGCAATTCGCGCTGGCAAGTTAGGAGAGCTAAAAGAAAACGACCTTGAAGGATTGATGATGTGGCTGATCGCTGGCGTTGTTCTGGGCGGTCGCTTGGGTTACTGTTTGCAGAATCTTTCAATCTGGATGAAAGATCCTCTTTATTACTTTAAGTTCAACCAAGGAGGAATGGCGTTTTTCGGCGGACTCGCCGGGGTGATCTTGGTTCTCTTGATATATTCCAAGCGCAAAAATATGTCATTTGCCAAGTTGGGCGATGTTGTCACCGTTCCCGCCGCGCTCGGGCTTGGCATTGGGAGAATTGCCAACTTTATCAACGGCGAACTTTGGGGCGTGCCGACCAATGCAAATTGGGGAGTGATATTCCCAGATGCTCACGATGGAGTGCCCCGACACCCAAGCACCTTATATGAAATGACCACCCACTTTGCATTGGCTGGTTTTTTGATCTGGGCTGGCAAGCGATCTTGGACAGAACGCAAGGGCGTTTTGTCTGCAATTTTCGTAACGGTTTACGGTCTGTTGAGGGTCATTACAGAACCTTTTCGACAGGCGGATACTTTCGTTGGGCCTCTGACTAATGGGCAAGTGGCAAGCCTGTTAATCGCTCTTGGTGGGGGTATCGCATTGTTCGTTATTTTGCGAAAACCTGCACCTATTCAAGAAGAGCCGCAAGAAGATTCAGAAAAAAGCGAAAATTTTCAAGAAAACTAGTGGTTTTTGGGTTTTGAAGGAAACTCTTCCGCCAAATAATACGTTAAAATAAAGGACTAAAGTCCCCTCTGGACTAAAAACCGTTGTATGCAAGCATGGCCGAACTAGCTCGACTCCTGGATGCCGTCCACATGGCAACCCAAAAACTAGCATCGACCGCGGACACCAATGTGGTGTTACGCGAGGTGCTCCGTATTTGCGTCGAAGCGGTTGGCTCATCTGGGGGCTCAATCTACATTCACGAGCCATCTACAAAAACGCTGAAGTTTCTTCACGTTTTGCCGGAAGAAATCGAGCGCAAGCTAGAAAGGCTTGATATTCCCGATGATTACGGAGTTGCCGGAGAAGTTTTCCAAACCGGAAAATCCATGATCAACGAGTACGGCACAGAAGGAGACCCTCATCGCCGAGCGATTGTGCGCCGAACCGGATTAACGGTGAACAACATGATCACCGTGCCGCTCCAGATTTCTGGTCTCAAGCCAATTGGGGTTGTACAGCTCGTCAACAAGATTCACGGGCCGTTTGATGATACGGACGAAGCGGTTCTAGATACGATCAGCGACGTTGCAACGCTCGCGATCAGTAATTCCAGGATGCTTGAGCGCAGTACAAAAGTTGCGGCACTCGAAGGGATGGGACGCGCCGCTCATGACCTTGCCAACAAAGCCGGCGTCCTTGTCACTTTTCTTCCCGACTTTGAACGCAACTTGAGAGGTTTGCGGGAAACCCTCAACGAAGCTGGAGTGAAAAGCGACGCATGCTTCTACTTAGAAATGCTCGAAGGCACCTACCAAGACGTATTTGCACCTTACAGCGAACGGGTTTACCGCTACGCCAAGCTCATTAACGACCTTGCCGCTGGTAAACCTCTTGTTCCAGTCAAAAAGGTTCGAGATTTCGGAACTGTCGTCCGTGAAGCCGCCGAGTACATGGAAACCAACGCACGACGGAACTACACGCGCATCATTTACGACCTTCAGTCGGGTGCTCCCCAGTTTGCCTTTGACGATCTTTATGTCATCAGAATTGTCGAAAACCTAGTCGGGAACGCAATCAAAGCGGTTCACGAAACTATTCCGGATGAGTGGTTAGCCGAGAATTCTGGCAAACAAGATGCTGCATACGGCAGTGTCACGGTGAAGTATCGCTATGCTGCGGGTCACCACGTCATGCAGATTATTGATTCGGGTCCAGGAATGTCGCCCGGCACGATCCGCCAGATACTGGGCGGAAGCGCGAAATCCAATTGGGATACAAGCGGCGGTAGTGGTCTTGGTACCAAGGTTATTGTGGAATTGGCTTCTGCCCATGGAGCGAAGCTTTCAATCAATAGCCGACTCGGCGAAGGTTCGACGTTTGAGGTTGACTTCCCAGAAGAAGCATCCAAAGATGCAACTGGTCAATCTCCTAGCCTTGCTAAGTCACGGGCCTAAACCATTTGAATCCCAGTTCGTTACATTCTCGTATTACCGAATATGAACAGCGTTCTCGCTCGGTTTACAGAAAATCCGTTAATGCTCCAAGCTGGCATTACGATGTACATTGTTTGGGCTGTGTGCTTGTTCATCATCGCCCAGCAAGAAAAAGAAGAGTTCGCCTGGTTTGCGTTTGTGCCTTTCTTGAATTTGCTTTTAATGGCTAAGCTCGCCAAGATGAACCCTCTATGGTGGCTCTTGACTCTCACATGCGTTGGGCTTCTCATCGTCCCGGTGTTCTGGTACAAAATTGGTGAGCGTAAGGGAAGTTTGCCCGCAATCATGGGGGCTCTTGTACTCCTGCCTTGTTTCTGGTGGCTTTCCCCGATTATCATTGCCGCCAGCTCAAAGCGGAGTTAAGTTCTAAGGCCTTGTGATATCGCCATGTCTGGCAGGTATTCTGCTGGGCATGGCGATTGAACCAGTGGTGGGCGATAAATATTTCTTTACATGGGCTGAACTCGGCAAGCCTACGGTTCAAGGTTCAATCAAACTTCCCGGATTAGGAACTCTTATTTTCGATGATGCCGACGCGCATTACGCCAATACCGTTGGAGACAAAGCGGCGTTCTTTATTCGCAAATCTAGCGTGATGGGCAACGATGTTTACGTTGTAGTGAGCCGTCAGCAACCAGCTTAATCAGGATTGGCACAGTATTTGCAGACTAAGAATTTAGTTTGCCGGGATCTGAGCAATTTGATTCCTCTCCTAAAAGCAACATGAACTTGGATTTCGTTGCTCATCCCCCGGCCTGGGTTGATAGTACTGTACAACAGGTGCGCGTGCCAAAGCTTGTTTTTGGCTTCAATCCCGGTAGTTATCTGGTCAGATTCCCGCAGTTCTGCGAGGGAATATGCCTATAAATCGTTGAATGATGAGACTTCGTATGTGCGGATTTTTACTTCCTCCACATAAGGCCCGGTGACTTCCACAAACCGTTTGAAGTGGGGCATAGCGAAGTGATCCTCTAATCCTTTTGCGGTTGTCCACTCTTCGACAAAGACGATGTAGTTTGGATCGTCGGGTTTGCTGAAAAAATCGTAAGTGATGCACGCTTCTTCGGCTCGCGAAGGTGCCAGCATGGCATTGCACTCAGTTAGATACTCGTTCAAGAATTCGGATTTTGCGTGGACATGGGCAACCAAAACGACCATGCCAGCAAGTTTAGACCCTCAAAAACAGCGACCTATTGACATCAATTTCGAAACAAAATCCCGAAATGAGAACCTATTGCGCAGCAATTCCGTTGTAAAGTCAGAGGAACTCTCATGGCAGCATCTCTTTTCGTTTTCGCAATGCTTGGGCCATCCGCTTTAAGCTCTCTCCAGACTCCAGCACTTAACCTGGAATTTCGCGGTGGAACACTCAGTACGCTCGCTAAAGATATAGAGGCACAGACCGGATGGAAACTCAATATCCACCCAGATGTTGCTAATGAAGTTGTAGTAGTTTATTCGAACGGAAAAGAAACGGAAGACATTGTTAAGCAGATCGCTAAAGTAACGGCGACCATCTGGACTCTCAATGGTGATGAAATGCAGGTGCTTCCGGATGTGACCTTGCGGAACCAGCAGTGGCAGGCATCACAGCAGGCATACGCTCAACAAGTAATAAAAGCTCGCCAGACGTTCCTCGACTCGATGAAGAAGAGAACGATCAAGGACGAAGACGGCGAAGAGTACGAATATGAGCCGGAGCTTGAGCAAAAAATCCTTTCTGAGTTAATTGCAGGTGCTCCTCTTCAATCTTTTACCAGTCTGCAGCCGGGAGGGCGAATCGTACTCAGTAGCAATCCAAACCGGATTCAAGTTGCCCTGGGCCGATTCAATGCTCAGGATGTTCAGGAATGGATCAAGCAACACAACGAAAGTGTAAAGCTGATGAACGATCCTACATTTGGGGATGACGACGAAGGCATGGGTGTTGATCCCGAATACATGAACATGATCATGGGAATGATGCCGAAACAAGAAGAGATCAAGGAGCCCCCTGCGAAGATGCTTCTTGTCCTTTCTCGGTCGCGGCGCGGAATGTTCGGCGGTGGTGGCATCACGTGTACCGCCAAAGTGATGGGTCGCACGGGTAAGACACTTCTTCAAACCTCGACGAGCTTTGGGAGCGATTATTACAGTGAATTCACAGCCATAGCTAGCGAGGCAATGGCCCCTGCCTCTGAGCAAGCTCCTAAAAAGGATAAGAAACCGGGCGACGACCTGAAAATAGAATGGTCCGAGGAAACAAAGCAGGTCAAAGATGCTTTGAAGTTGGATTTCGATCCTTCTGCGGCAACTCTAACCATGCCCAAAAAGGCGCGCGAGATTCTTATGCGCCCCGATCTTTACGAACCCATGAGATATGAATTGGGTGATGGACTGATCGAAACAGCAAAACTTCTTAAGAAACCGTTAGTCGCCGCATTGCCGGACGAAATATATCAGTTTACGAACGAGTTATCTGAGACGGTTGGAGAGTTTCGAGAATTCGTCGAGTCGCATGATGTAGTGGAGTCGGAAGCAGACGGCTGGTGGATGCTCACACCTAAAGATCCAGCAGAGGTAAGAGCTGATCGGGTGAGCAGAACCGCATTAGCCCAAATGCTCGCATTAGGTCAAAACCGAATGTTCTTACCGCTTGATCCAATTGCAGATTTTGTTTACCAATATCCCAACGCATCGGAGAATTCCGTGGCAAGCAACGTTATGCGGATGTTCGCCCCGCAGATTTTCATGTCGATCTTTGGAGAGACAGCTTCAACCGATCATCTGCGACTCTACGGTTCGCTCAGTCGCGCTCATCGAAATTCACTAAAAGCTGGCACACCATTGCAGGTCTCTCAAATGCCGCAAGCTACTCGGACAGTGGTTGAACAGCTTGTGTTTGGCGCGGATGGAAAGATCAGTGCTGTGAACGCCGAAACCGCGCTTGAGCCGGTGTCCGTATCACAAATGATGCAAGGCATGATGGGTGCTGGCATGTCAATGGGATCGGGTGGCATTGGAAACGAAGAACCTACTGAGGTATTTCCAAACGGCTTGCCGCCGGCTGGTCGCTTAGCGATGAAAGTTCACAAAACTCAATATTTGGTCGCAGTGAGTACCGATGGTTCTGCGATGAAAATGAATATGCCGTTCGGAAGAATGGAACTTGCCGTGTGGGGAATGCTCTCCAAAAATCCGTCGTTCATGGCTGAATTGGGGAATATGGATAGCTACTTCCGTAATATGCGGGCTGGCTACCGGAACGAACTCAAGTTTGCCATGTTCCTGACTCCTTCACTTGGCTTTAGTGGTGAGCTGTTGGATATTGAAGAACCTGATATGAATCGAAAATACTCGATCTATGATCTGCCCGATGGTTTGAAGCAGCAAGTAGCTGGAGACATTACTGAACTCGAAAATTCGCCTTTCGGAAAACTCATGCAGATGATGGGCGATGGCGGATTCGGTGGTGGCGGCGGTACGATCAAGCCCTGATCATGAGTGAGTGCGCTGAATTGAAGTTCAGCGCACTCACTACCTATTTGGACATATTCAAAATTCTTTCTGTGGGAATAATAGAGCAGATGTTTCCCCAGCCGGACTGTTATGAACTCTTAACAAAAGTGTGTTATTCTAGGCTGTTCCATGGAGACCGCGTTATCCACTTCAGTTCAGGCGGTTGTCGAAATGCAGCCTGAAGAAGCGATTACTGATGCCACTGGCTTAATTGAAGCCAAAGAAGTGGATTTTTTCTACGGTACTTTTCAGGCCCTCAAAAAAGTTTCGTTGGAAATGCGCCCCCAACGTGTTACTGCGCTGATTGGCCCTTCGGGATGCGGTAAGTCCACGTTTTTGCGATGCCTCAACCGCATGAATGACCTCATTGACGGCACCCGTTTGGAAGGGAAGGTCACAATAGATGGGCACGACATTTATGCCCCTCAAGTGGATGTAGTCGAACTCCGCAAGACGGTGGGAATGGTTTTCCAAAAGCCGAATCCGTTCCCTATGTCAATTTTCGATAACATCGCTTACGGTCCAAAAATCCACGGTATTAAAAAGAAAGCCGAGCTTGAAGAAATAGTCGAGCGGTGCCTTGTCCGGGCAGCTTTGTGGGATGAAGTCAAAGATAAGTTGAACCAAAGCGCGCTAGGAATTTCCGGCGGACAGCAACAGCGACTTTGTATTGCGCGAACCATTGCCGTGAACCCAGAAATCATCCTCATGGATGAACCTTGCTCGGCACTCGACCCGGTAGCAACTGCGAAGATCGAAGACTTGATGCTGGAACTGAAAAAGCAATACACTATTGTTATCGTCACCCATAACATGCAGCAGGCTCAGCGGGCCAGCGAGGTTACGGCATTCTTTATGCATGGTGAACTTGTAGAGTTCGCCCCGACAAGAGATATTTTCTTGCGACCGAAAGACCCTCGAACTGAAGACTACATTTCAGGCCGATTCGGTTGATTGCTAGTTCAAAAATCCTGGCAATTGTTACAGTTTTGCCAGGTAATTACGCCCGAATTACCTGATATGGCCCGTGACGGATCAATATATGACGGTGCAATAGGTTGTACGGGTTGGAGCCGTACGGGTTTTCAGGCATTCATAGTGAGTATTGACAAGCATTTAGAAGCTGCTCGGCGTGCGCTGAGTGACTTCATGGGGAGTGCGCCCGACGGTGCATTACTGGTAGAAAAAAGTGATCGGGTTGTTGCGCTCGACGCTTCGGTCTGCCAAACCCTTGGCTTGGAACCAATGGAAGCCCTTGGACAAAAGCTCAAAAAGATATCTGAAGACCTCCATCATCTGCCAGCGGCTGTCCTCATTTCTCAGTTCAAAACTGATGGCACTCCCTACTCAATCGCCAAGATTGAAGTCGGCGATAAGCTTGCAGTCGGTATTTGGCTGAACTCCAGAACATCAGAGCCAGTAGCCAAACCTGTGGAAGAAGCCTCCAACGAAATTGACCTCCTTGAGCCGTTGCTCAGCCGACCAAGTCAGGATGAACTAATGGCTTGGCTCGGAGAACTCTTCGATCGCCACTCAAATCATCAACTGGGAGCAATCGCCCTCAAGCAGGGCTCTTCAATGGCACTCTGGACCTCTTGGCCTGCGACAGAAGTTCCGATCCTTCCATTGCGATTTAATGCTGAAATCAGCATGGCGTTCCGAACTGGAAAGGGTGGAAAAACCAATTCGCAGACCGAACCTGCTCGAGTGGAAGGAGCCAATATTGAACCGTTAATTGTTAGCGGTCAGGTGATCGGCTTAGTGGTTTGGCAAGGAAAGCAACCGATGGTCAATCGTTTGTTGCCTTCTATCCCAATCGCGCTCCAACGCTTTGCTGATAAGCTAGGCGATTAATGCCTGTTTAACTCGCGTTATGCGCTCAGGATCAATCTTTGGCAACGCTGCCCCCTGATAACCGGTGCGTTCTATCTGTCCGGCTCTTAGTGAGAAGTGGATTTCCGCAATCCCTAATTCTAGGAGAGCCTTGGCATTTGATTCGCGAACACCACCACCCGCTAAAATTGGAATAGGAGAAGTCAGGAGTAGTTCTTTGAGCCCGTCCATCCCGTTTTCCACATTCGTTTTGCAGCCAGAGGTAAGAATTCGGGCAAATCCTAACTCTTTGAGTAATCTCAAGTCTTCCTGAGACCTCGGTGATTCGTCGAAAACCCGATGAAACGTTGCCGGTTTTCCTTTTGTCCTTGCAATGAGTTCTCGATTCCGAAACTCATCAATTCTGCCAACGGAGTCTAAACATCCGAAGCAGAGTCCGTCGGCTCCATTCTCAGCAAACCACTCCACATCTTCCAGCATCGCCTGAAAATCAGGTTCATTAGGAGTGAAATCTGCCTCAGGTTGCAGAACCATCACAAAGACGGGAATTTGCACTAACCGTTTGATTGCAAGAAAAGTTGATGGACTAGGAGTAACCCCTCCGGTTGATAATGCCGCGCAGATTTCGATTCGATCAGCCCCGAATTCTGCGGCAAGCAGAGCTTCCTCTACGGTTCCACAGCTCACTTCAATAATCATGGATAGGGCATTATGGCCCGTCCCAAAGGATGGTTTTAGAGTTGGTTACACTTGAACGACTCCAACTTCGGTTCCCACCGACTCGACGAGGATTCGCAATATGGGATTAACGATGCCGACACACAGCTCCTTTGACCTTTCTGATGCCACTCGCGTTTATCGCAACCTTTCGCCTGCTGAACTTGTTGAACAAGCGATTCGCAACGGTGAAGGTGAATTGGCCGCCAACGGAGCCTTTGTCGCTCGCACCGGAAAGTACACCGGTCGCACTCCAAAAGATAAGTGCGTCGTTCGAGATTCAGAAACCGAAAACAACATCTGGTGGGATAACAACGCAGAAATCTCCACCGAGCAGTTTGCTCACCTTCGCAAGCGCGCCCAAGATGGAATCGCTGGTCGAACCCTTTATATCGTAGACACTTACGGTGGAGCTGATCCGGCTCACCGAATCAAGGTTAGATTTATCGTTGAAAAGGCATGGCATGCGCTGTTTATCCGTACTCTGCTGATTCGCCCTGAAATTGAAGAATTCGCGACATTTGAGCCAGATTGGACAGTAGTTGACCTCTGCACCATTTCGATGGATCCAGAAAAGGACAACACCAAGGGCGATGCAGTTATCGCGCTGAACTTCTCAGAAAAAGAAGTCCTGATCATGGGCACCCAGTATGCGGGTGAAATGAAGAAGTCAGTCTTCACCATCCTCAACTACCTCTTGCCGCTGAAGAATGTTTTGAGCATGCACTGCTCGGCAAATATCGGTAAAGACGGCGACACCGCCCTGTTCTTTGGACTGAGCGGAACCGGAAAAACCACGCTCTCTGCTGACCCGAACCGCAACCTGATTGGTGACGACGAGCATGGTTGGAGTGATACTGGCGTGTTCAACTTTGAGGGCGGATGTTACGCAAAATGCATCAAGCTCAGCGAAGAAGGCGAACCTCAAATCTGGAACGCGATCAAGTTCCAAAGCGTTCTTGAAAACGTTGTTCTGGATGATCGTCGCCGACCAGATTACGACGACACGACTTACACTGAAAATACTCGATGCGCCTATCCTCTACAAAACGTAGATGGTGCGGTGATCCCTAGTGTGGGTGGACATCCGCAAAACGTGGTGTTCCTCACCGCCGACGCGTTTGGCGTTTTGCCTCCACTCAGCCGATTGGATGCTGACCAAACTATGTACCACTTCCTGAATGGCTACACTGCCAAGGTTGCTGGAACCGAAGCTGGTGTTACCGAACCACAAGCAACTTTCAGCTCATGCTTCGGTCAGCCGTTTTTGCCATTGCCTCCAAAGGTTTACGCAGAACAACTTAAGAAAAAGATTGAACAGCACAACGTTCGAGTCTGGTTGGTCAACACTGGTTGGACCGGTGGTGGCTACGGAGTTGGCAACCGCATGAAGCTTTCTTACACTCGGGCAATGATCACCGCCGCTCTGGCGGGCGAACTTGACAATGTGGAGTACCAAAAGGATCCTGTATTCGGACTCAACATTCCAACTTCCTGTCCAGGCGTTCCAACTGAAGTTCTGACCCCACGCGAAACATGGGCTGATAAAGCCGCATACGATGCAAAGGCAACCGAACTTCGAGATATGTTCGAAGCGAACTTCAAGAAGTTCACAAGTTAAGGCGCAGAACAAAAAAGACCCCAAGCAGTTTGGCTTGGGGTCTTTTTTGTTTGTTAGCGTTTAGCGGACGATCCATTCGTGGCGACCAGGGATAACTGCCGCTCGTTCTGGCGAGATTCTTCCTCGGTGACCGTCAACAAAAATTACGTGAAGCGAACCTTCCTTGTGTCGGCCTTTTACTGAACTTCCGCCAAAGTTGCCGCCAGCCGAGTTTCTAAATGCGAGTCTTGTCACATATTTTGTAGACTCATCGTATAAGAACTCGCTCGTATCGTAGCCTATGGAAAACGCGTCGTAGGGCACAACTTCGCCGTTAGTAAGTTTAAAGGGCAAAGGGTTGTATACATTTTGCGATCCATTGTTTGAAGTTTCACTTATCAAAACGGTCTCGTCGTCGTAGGCAACGTCGGAAACAGCGCGGACATTAAGCGCAGAGAGCATTCCGTAAGTAAGCTCAATGTGGTCGAGTTTTTTAGCTTTCTTTGTCCACATCGAGGCCTCAAAGGATGTTCCATTCACCTTAACAACCTCGTTTGGCTCGGCGGCTGGGCATTTGAATGTTGTTCCCGAGGAGAGCGTTAGCAAACCCGCCCAAGTGATCGGCTTGCCATTGAAAAGAACTGGCGAGCCATTTTCGCCTGGTTCGAAAATAGGGGGAAACCGCTTATCGTTAATTTCCGCATATTGCTGGATAGAAGCAGCAATAGACTTCATGTTGCGGGTGCAGCTTGCTTCATCACTTTGCACCTTCATGATCTTATAAAGAGGAATGAGGAGGGCGGCCAGCGCCACAACAATTAAGGCAATCCATTTGATATCTTTTTTGCCGACGTATTGAGTCCCTAAAGACTTTTCACCCTCCGGGGCATCTGCATCGTACCGACCGCTCATTATTTTGTACTCAGTTGAGCGTATTCACTATCCGACATTGGAACGACGCGGAATTCTCGCAAAGCTTTATCAAGCTTGGTTCCGTCAACCGAAAGGTCATAGGTGCCCGGAATATCAACGACGGGGACTTGACCCATCCGGATTTTTTCTGTTTCTACAGACTTCATAAATAACACAAGAGAAGCCATCTCTTCGTTGTCAAATGCCTTTCCTGAAAGGTCTACAGTTTTGTCCAAAACGTTTGTTGCTTGCGTCCAGTTCTTGATCATCTTTTCTTTAAGCGCAAGCATCAAATCTTTTTGGCGTTTTTGGCGTTCAAAGTCTGAATCGCCACCGTTGCTTCCTTTTCGGAATCTAACAAACCCAAGGGCATCAGTACCGTTCAGATGTTGTCGGCCCTTTTTAAGATTGATGTGAAGGTTGCCTGCATTGTCGTTGTACTTCATGTCTTTGGGGACATAAAGTTCAACTCCGCCAAGCATATCAACGATTTCAACGAAGGCATCAAAGTTGAGGACAGCAACTCGGTCTATGTTGACACCAGGCAATAGTTTTTCAACTGCTTTTTTGGAAAGCTCCGGCCCGCCGATAGCATGGTAAGCATTGATTTTTTGCCTTCTGTAGCCAGGAATTTCGCAGAGTGTATCGCGCGGGATGGAAATCGCTCCCACCATTTTGCGATTAAAATCCACCCGGGCAACCATCATCATATCACTGCGGGCGTGAGAATGGATCACTTGCTTGCCACCGTAATAAAGGTCTTTATCGCAACCAAGGATCAACACTGTCAGGCTGTCGCCACCATCGTTTGAATCAGAAAAAACTTTTTGTGGGGTTTTTTTAGTTAAGCCTTGTAAAACCGTTTCGCGGATGACCTCGCTGCCGTTTAGCCATCCGGCGATTCCGCCCGCAAATACAAGTCCGCTTAAGAAAAAGATATAAAAAATCCCGCCCAGAATCTTTCGGGCGTTCGTCTTTTTAACTGCTTTCTTTTTCTTTGCCTGACTCATGATAAATGGGTGGCCCGAACCTAGTCTCTCATTATAGCGTCCGCATTAGAGCAGAAGTTCCCCCGATTAGGGCACGTTTTACATCCCATAGGCCGTATGATGGATGTTAAGGTGTGATGAATCGCATGAAACGAGCTGGATTTACCCTCATTGAATTATTGGTTGTGATCGCCATCATCGCCATCCTTGCCGCGATTTTGTTCCCAGTGTTCGCTCAAGCCAAAGCCGCGGCAAAGAAAACGGCCTGCATCAGCAACCTATCGCAAATCGGTAAAGGCAATCTGCTGTACATGGGAGATTACGATGATTTATTCCCGTTTGCCGTTGATCCTATTGATGCGGCCCAGCCGCAGATTTGGAATGCTTACCCGCAGTTCCAAGCATTGATTCCTAACATGCCGTTTTTGCATGAAGCAGTTCAACCTTATATTAAGAGCTTGGAGCTTTTCCGCTGCCCGAGCGACGACGGCACTAATGTACTGGATGACCGCCCGTTTATTCCATTTGATAACCATCCGACGATGCATACGGTTTACAAAACGAGTTACTTTTTCAGAACCGAAATCGCTTTTAAGCAGCTTTCGCAAACCGGATTACAGAACCCATCAGAAACTAATTTCTTGTTTGATGCAGCGGGCCATTGGCATGGAGCGGCCCCGGCAATGATAGCAAGTATAGGAGAACCACAATTTTCCACCAACTTACGCAAGTTTCGATACAACTGCTTGTTTGGTGATATGCATGTCAAAAGCTTGAACAGTGACCAGCTTCAGCAAGCTTGGAATACTGAACTCTGAGTGCGCTACTATCTGAGAGTCATGGGGATGCGCAATGATTCTTAGACCGTATGCGTGTGTGGTCAACGGGGAGTTGATCTGGGGTCAAGAAGTCGAACTTGAAGGGAACAGAATCGTTGCCGTTCGCCCTCACACTGGGATGCCCGACGACTACGTGCTCTCTCCGGCCTTTGTTAATGCGCATAGCCATCTTGAATACCGGGGAATGCTCGGCAAAATTGAATCGAACGATTTCTTTGGTTTCATACGAGAAATCACGGCCCTGAAAACTAAAGAATCTGCGAGCGATGTCATCGCGGCTTGCCGAACCGCGGCAATGGAAAACCGTGCAACCGGCGTTGGCTACATCGCAGAACATTCCGACCGAATTGGCGCGGCGATGGCGATTCTTGAAGCCGGTCTAGGCGGAGTGATTTTTCAGGAATTAATTACCTTTTTAGAGCACCAAAACCCTGATGAAAAATTCGTAGCGGTTGAAGAGAAACGGCGTCTCCAAGAACTTGATAGTGGCCTCAGCGCTTATACCAATCCTCATGCGATCTACACGGTGGATGAGGCGAGTTTGCGGAGAGTAGTAAGCCGGGCTGGCCCATTCAGCATTCACTGCGCGGAGTCAGTGTATGAACGGATGCTCACGGAGAAGGCGGACGGCCCGTTTGCAGAGTTTCAGCGGAAGTCCGGTTGGAATCCTCCAGTACGTGGATTGTCTCCCGTGGCCTACCTCAATATGCTTGGGTTCTTGCGAATCGGCACTCAACTCGTCCATTGTTGTGATGTAGACGAAAGCGATATTGCTCGGATCAAACAAGGCAAATCGGTAGTTGCTCACTGTCCCCGCTCCAATCAAAATCTCGGGTGCCCGATTGCACCAGTGCGCAGAATGTTAGATGTAGGAATTCAAGTTGGCTTAGGAATGGATTCTCCGGCAAGCGGCGGGCCGATTGATATGTTCGCGGAAATGCAATGTGCATTACAAGTCTCTCACCAGATCGGGGAAGGCTTAGAAGGTGAGCAAATCATGAACATGGCGACGACAATGGGAGCAACCAGCCTGAGGCTCAACAATTGGGCGATCCAAGTTGGCTCCACAGTTCCGTTGATTAAAATCCATGTGAGTGGAGCGCATAGTGCCGAGGAAGTTATTGAACGAGGATCGCCCGAGTTAGTGGAATGGATAGAAGCGAGCGCGTAACCGAACTTATCGAAGTCTGCTCTCGAATTCCTTACGGAACCGTGGTCAGCTACGGCGTAGTTGGGCAATGTATGACAAACCGCCCGAGCGGGTTAGTGGTCGGGCGGTGGATGGCGAACTTCGGAGATCAACTGCCGTGGTGGCGAGTGGTGGGAGCAAAAGGTGATCTGCTCGTCGGTAGGCGCGATCCAAGCTTGGCGATCACTCAACGGCAGATGCTGGAATCGGAAGGCGTGGAGTTTGACGAAGAATCTCGCGTGTTAGCGAGATTCTTCCACACGCTTTAAAGCTTGTTGTCTTAAAGCATGGTCGGCAAGAACGAGCGCGATCATTGCCTCAACCATCGGTACTGCTCGCGGCAGAACACAAGGGTCATGGCGGCCCTTGCCTTTGAGGGTCGTATTTTCGTAATCGGTTGTGACCGTATTTTGTTCGGCGAGAATAGTGGCTACCGGCTTGAAAGCAACGCTGAGATTGATCGGCATTCCGTTAGAAATCCCGCCTTGAATTCCGCCACTGTGGTTACTCGTTGTGTAAACCGATTGCTGGTCGTCGCTCCGGTAAGCGTCGTTGTGCTCTGAACCAGTGAGCAAGGTTCCGGTATAACCCGAACCGACTTCAAACCCTTTACTTGCCGGCAACGACAGCAAGGCCTTTGCGAGGTCTGCTTCCAATTTATCAAACACTGGCTCACCCCAGCCGACCGGAACGCCTCGCGCTACGGCTCGAACAACACCGCCAACTGAATCTCCCCGTTTGCGAGTTTCTTCAATCAATCCGAGCATTTGCTCAGCAATAATTGGGTCAGGGCATCGAACGATATTTGATTCAATCCTCTCAAGTGTCACCGTATCAGGATCAACGTTTGCTTGAATATTCTGAACGCTGGCTACCCACGCCAAAACTTCAACCCCATATCTGGTGCTTAATAGCTTTTTGGCAATCGCTCCGGCGGCGACGCGGCCAATGGTTTCTCTAGCCGATGCCCGCCCCCCGCCTGACCAAGACCGGATACCGTACTTGGCGTCGTATGTGAAATCTGCATGCGAGGGTCGGTACTTTTCCCGCATTTCATCGTAGTCACGGCTACGTTGATCGGTGTTTCTCACTAGGAGCGCGATCGGTGTTCCGGTGGTCAGCCCTTCTTCAACCCCAGAAAGAATTTCGACCGTATCGGCCTCTTGGCGCTGAGTGACGATTTTGGATTGTCCAGGGCGGCGGCGATCTAACTCCGCCTGGATTTCAACTTGCGAAATCTCCAGTCTCGGCGGGCAACCATCCACAACAACGCCCACGGCGGGGCCGTGCGATTCGCCAAATGTGCTGATGCGGAACAGTTCGCCAAAATGGCTGGACATATCAGTCATTATGCCTTGCAAGATCGAATCCAATTCGCGGCTTGTTCAGCAGGTAGAATCAAGTTCTGCCCGAAAGGCAAATAACTAGCGGAGGCAAAACAAATATGAGCTTGATCAACACTATCCAAAACATGCCGACGCGAATTCATCTGAGCCTGAAGTAATTTCTCTGGTTCCGGTTGAAGGCAACGGCATTAGATTTTCTGCCTGCATCGTTTTAGGATGCCTCAACCAAGCTAAAATTAGCATCAAAACAGAGAACCATTGAACCCACAACAAAAAGAAGAACTTCGTACCCTGCTTGCAAACCTTACAAGCAAAGAACGGAAAGACCTCACTCGTCGGGCCGCCGCTTCACGGGCAGAGTGTCAGCGCGACCCCAAACATCCCCGATCTCGGTGGGATGTTGACCGCTGGAGCCTGCAGTTGCTCCAAGATGCCAATCACGACGAAGACGCAATCGGAACTGTGATCTCGGTTGCCAAAGCGAAGGCAGTCGTCCGAGTAAACGGTGAAGACATCATTTGCGAACTCATCAAAGAAGTCTTAGAGAAGCAACAGGCATCCCTGGCTCCGGGAGATCAAGTGAGATTAGAGTCTCATGGCGATGGTCAGCGGATTATCAGCGTTCTTGACCGCCGAACCGTGCTGACTCGCCGCGACCCGCACTTCAAAAACCGAGAACGCGCGATTGTTGCCAACATTGATGTGGTAGCGATTGTTGTCTCGGTCGTCGCTCCGCCGCTCCATGTGCGGATTATCGACCGCTACCTTGCCGCCATCCACAAAGGCGGTGCGAGAGGCATTATTGTCGTCAACAAAACGGATTTGCATGAATCCGATGCCGCTTTGCAAGAAGATTTAGCTCAACTCGCTCCTTATGCAGAAATGGGAGTCGGCGTTTTTCCAGTGTCCAACAAAACGGATAGAGGAATCGAAGCGGTTAGGGCAGAACTCGCGGGGAAAACCGCCGTATTTGTCGGTCACAGTGGAGTGGGTAAATCTTCGTTGTTGAACTCACTTGTGCCCGGTTCGGCCCTTGCCGGCGATATTTCCGAAGGTTACGGGAGGGGAAAACACACAACTACTCGGGCGAATCTTGTCGAAGCTGGAGATTTACGGATCGTTGATACACCGGGTATCCGTGAGTTCGCGGTGGAGTTCGATTCAGTTGAGGAAATCGCCGAGTGCTTTACGGAATTCAACCAAGTGGGCAGATGCAAATTCAGCGACTGCCTGCACCTAGAAGAACCCGGCTGTGCCGTTCAAGAAGCAGTCGAGACTGGTGAAATTGCCCGGGTACGTTACGAGAGTTACCGCCGATTGGTGGATGAACTTGTAAGTTAGCGAGCTTGGAGCGGCAAGAATTCTGCCCCGAGGTCAATGAGGGATTCGTAGCCGGGAGAGATTTCGCTGATTGAAACTTGCCGACCTGCCTTGAGCCCGAGTTTAAGCAACCGCTCCATGTTGCCGCCTGGTTTGATATTGATTCCTTCAAAGATCATGCTCAGCCCGCCGATCAGGCGGTCGCGTACTCGGTTGCTGTTGCGATGGTATCCACCAAATGGACTGACCGCAGAGATCGCAAGGTCGGTTTTAGGATCAAATTTGTACCGCCACAGCCGAGCCGCCGCAAATGGTTCTTGTCGGAGGTCATCGCCAAGAGCGTTGTAAAAACCAGTATCAAGCACCATGATTCGCGGCGCACCCCACCGCAACGCAGTGACCGCACTGCGTTGATATTCCGTTGTGTCGTGCCCGGTGACCAGCGTATTGCCCCGCAGAATTCGATTCTCCGTAGATTTTTCGATTTCAATGAGTGCTTGCTCCGAGGAATTTCTGCTGGCCAGCACACAAAACGTTTTCGCGGTAAGTAGCCGTGAGTTTCCGTAGAGATAAAGCAGTTCGGGTGGATGAGGGTCATAAAGTTCAATCTGCCGCGGGTAGTGTGCATCGGCGGCAGTTACGGCGGTGACTCCCATCTGCGCAAGATTTGCTTCTAATTGGGTTGCTTCTGCTACCAGCCGAGTTTTGTGAACATTGAATTGTTCGGCTTTTGATTGCGCAAGGCGATACTCTTCCCTTAACGCCTCGGAACCGAGAGCCAAGAAGTCATCTGGAGACCGCCC